>NZ_BOVL01000001.1 GCF_019972155.1 Bradyrhizobium sp. RD5-C2
CCCTTGGATGAAGCGGTCTCCCGTCCGCTACCGCACCGGACACTCTATCCGATCCGGCGATTCGAGACTTACAAGGATGACGGGTCCGAACGGGGTACTCGCGGCTCTGCTGAAGCCAACTACCGCTTGATATGCGGCGGCTCGTCGTAGCCGCGGCGGCTGGAATAGAACAGCAGGCCCATCAGGCCGACGCCGACTGCAACCAGCAGGGTGATCCCGATCGTGAACATGACGATACCATAAGTCGGCACCGGTGCCTCGGGCACGATCAGGCCTTCAAACGCGTAGGCGCCGACGGCGGCCAGGATGACCAGCAGGCCGATGCTGATTGCAATGCGCATGCGTAGCTGCCTCTGCCAAAGGCCGAGAGCAGGACAGGTTGCAGCGGCTATTCCGCCGCGGCGGCGACTTTGGCCAGCGCCTGCTGCCCGGCTTCGGTCAGCTCGGGCAGCGTCGTCCTGCCGCTCCTGGCGCACTTGATGATGTATCGGGCAACGCGCTTGCGGGTGTCATGTTCCTCGCCGTGCAGCGCATCGGCGCATACGGTATCGAGCGCAAAGTTCATGGCGGCGAGCGTACGTGAGTCGAATTTCTCTTCGATCATCGCGGCCCTCCCTGTGGACCGGTGTCCGGCGCGGTTATTTGCGGAGCGTCAGGCACTCGCTGACTTTCACCACCGCCTCGGTCTGTCTGGCTTTCTTCATCAGAGTTTCGCGTTCCCGTCCCGGTGGCAGCTTGCGAGCCGCCAGGCGTGCATCTTCGGCAAATTTCTGCAGGCGGTCCTCGAACGATCCGGCGGGACGCGCCCTGTTACGTTTCTTCTTGATCATGCCGCCTCCGAACTGGAACCGGCAATTTTTGGCATGTTGCCCCGGGGCCGTCGTTAACCCATGACATCGGGCTCAACGAAATCGTCGCCGGGACCGCAGGAACGATCGCGGACGCACCGCGTAACACCGATGCGTTCGCTGCTTTGCTCCCGAAAAGTGGTGGGCCACTCCGGTGACGGGCCCCGGCGAATTTCATCGCCGGGGCCCGCATGCCTTCAAGGAAATCAGCCAGGGAGTTTTGTCATGGCACATTCCAATCACGGCATCGTCAAGGACGACAAGGGTCAGGAGCAGCCGGCCGACAAGCAGCGCGCGCGGAGCGCTCACAAGACCGACCCGCGAAAGCCGCCGACGCGCGAAGCGACGCGTGATCCGAAACTGAACGATCCCGACAAGACGCCGGGCTCCGGGATGACGTCGGACGATCGCGGCGATCCACCAACGGGCTGAACAAGCGATTCGCTGCGCAGCAACTGCGACAATGCGGCAGGAACGACGGTCCGGCTCCGCCGTTGGCTTTGGGACATCAATGGAGAATTGACATGGCAATGGACGAGAAAGAGGTCGGAAACCTAATCGGCAGCGACAAGGTCGAGGGTACCGCGGTCTATGGATCGGACGAGCGCAAGATCGGCTCGATCGAACGCGTGATGATCGACAAGACGAGCGGACGGGTGTCGTACGCCGTGCTCGGCTTCGGCGGCTTCCTCGGGCTTGGCAACGATCATTATCCGCTGCCTTGGCAGGCGCTCAAATACGACACAAGGCTCGGCGGTTACGTCACCGGCGTGACCGAGAGCCAGCTGCAGGGCGCGCCCAAATACGGGAGCGATCGAGACTGGAATTGGACCGATAAGGGCCGCACGCGCGCGGTGGATGATTACTACGGCGTGCCGCTCGTCTGAGCGGCGACAAACCCTGGAGGTCCGCGCTTAAGGGGCGCGGGCCTTCGTGGCTAAGTCGTACGGCGCCTGAGGACGTAGCCGTTTACGGCTTCCGGCGTCTGTACACTAGTGAACATACGTCAATAGCTGTGCAATGTAACATAGGTAATTGAAATCGGCCCGGCGGTTACTCGATGAGATATCCGGGGAGACCAATGTCGTTGGCGTCGTTAGTTCGGAAATTGGAGCAGTTCGTACGGCTTTCGCCCGTAGACCACGCTATTCTCAATCGCGCGTCGACCGAACGCGTTCGTCACTTCGGGCCGCGCGTCGACATCGTCCGCGAAGGCGAGAAGCCGAAGGACGTCCACCTGATCCTGTCCGGCTGGGCCTACCGCTACAAGCAGCTCGAGGACGGCCGCCGCCAGGTGGTGTCGTTCTTCCTGCCCGGTGATATCTGCGACGTGAACGTCTTCATCCTGCGCGAGATGGATCATTCGATCGGCACCATCACCGCGGTGTCGATCGCCGACCTCTCCCGCGATTTCTTCGACAGGGTCGCTGCCGAACATCCACGCATCGTCACCGCGTTCTGGTGGGAAACCCTGGTCAATGCCGCGATCCAGCGCGAATGGACCATGAGTCTTGGCCAGCGCACGGCGCTGGAGCGGATTGCCCATCTGCTCTGCGAGATCTGGCTCCGCCTGCGCCTCGCCGGCCTGACCCAAGGCAACAGCTGCGACTTCCCGCTGACCCAGGGCGACCTCGCCGACGCCACCGGGCTCTCCAAGGTTCATGTCAACCGGACCTTGCAGGAGCTGCGTGCCGACGGCCTGATCGTGCTCCGGGGAAAGACCCTGGCGGTCCCCAGTCTCGACCGGCTGATGCGTGCTGGCCTGTTCAACCCGAATTATTTGCATATGGATCACGAGGGACGGCAGCTCGACGCCGTCGCGACGGCACCGGACGCCGCGGCCGGGTGATCCGGCGCGCCGCGCGACATGTCGCGGGATGTGGATTTTTGACTCACAGACCGGGCAACACATTCGGTGTCGTCCTGGCGAAAGCCAGGACGACAGCGGTGAATGTGGCGCGACCGCCGGGACGACAGCGGGGGATGTGGCGCTGCCTCTCACCCGTTCGCGGTCTTCACCACCACGAGGTTGTCGTCGACTGCCGGCGGGTGGCGCTTGAGATGGTCGCGGCGCAGCGCGATCTCGTCGCGAACGAGCTCGTAACCGAGCTTGAAGGTGTCGAGGCCGTCGCTGGAAACGGTGCCGTCGCGCAAGCCGATCACCGCGCCGCGCAGGATCGCCTCGAGCTCGTCCTGCAATTCGTCGAGATGCTCGGCGCAGGTGGTGTGCTCGACGCGCTCGCCGATGTCGAGGATCCGGCTCGCCAGTTCGCTGGCCTTCTCCGGCGCGATGCGGGTGACCTTGGTGTAGATCCCAGCGAAGATCGAGCCGATGATGCTGAGCGCGGCGGCGCCGAGATACATCACGTCGCTGTAGCGGTCCATGAACGATTTGGTGTCGTCGTTGATATATTCAGCCGCGCCTTGATGGGCGACGATGAAGGCGTCCTTGTCGGTTGCCGCCGGCTCGATCTTGGAGGCGAAGCCGTCGTCGAGCGCAAGCTCGGACTTGTTCTCATAGATGATGCGCGCGAGCTCGGCCGCCGTCGTCGTGGGCATCCAGGATTGCGCGACCAGCAGCCATTCCAGCCCGATGGTGTCGACGTCGTCGTCGGGGATCGACGGCGAGGACGACAGCATGCCGGTCGAGACCGTCTCCTCCGAGATCGCCGGATATTTGCGCGCCAGCGCCTTGGCCTCGTCGATTGCGTTCAACGTGAAGCCGGAGCGCTTGGCATATTGCTCATAGGTCTTGTCCTTGATGATCTTCGAGGCATGCTCGATCGCGACCACGGCGGCGAAGCCGGAGGCGAACAGTTTGTCGAGCGGCGTGTTCGGCGGCGCCTGCTGCACCCGCTGCGCCGCATCCGGGTTGTCCGAAATTTCCAGCGCGCTGCGGACGAAATTGACGCTGTTCTCGCCGTCGCCGACGACTGCGATCTTCTTCCTCTTCAGTTCGGTCAGCGACTTGATCTTCTTGCCGCCGGGGCTCAGCACCAGCACCAAATCATGCTCTAGGATCGCGATGGCGCGGGCGCGCGGCGGCACCCTCGCATCGGTACGCAGGATGGCAAGCGTCGCGGCGCGGCGATCGAACTGGGCCAGCGCCTTGGCGTTGTCGGAATTCGGCGCGATCCTCAGCCGCAGCCGCGACGAGTTGTTCTTCAGCACGGTGGCGAGGCGGGCGGCGAACTTGGCCTCGGGGCCGTTGGCATCGCCGACCGCAAACACCAGCGTTTCCGAATTGCGCAGCCAGAGGCGGCCGCCGACCACGGTGATCGCGCTCAAGAACAGCGTCAGCAGGGTGAAGATGATGATCTGCGCGCGGTTGCTTTTAGCGACCGGAGGGCGTGGTCGCGGCGGCGTCGGCGAAGGCGCGGGGGCTTCGGCACTCATGGCTGATCACCTGGCTCATCACCCGTCCGGGACGGCCCGTTGCCGCAACGGCGCTGCGCTGCCCGCTGAATCTGTAAATGACTATAAAAGAAAGAAAATTTCCTATGCTGCCGACGATATACCTCCCCGGCGGGAATGCAAACCGGCCACCCGCCGTAACCTTAATCCCGGTTCGCCTGCGCCGCGATGCCACATGACCATCGCCACTATCGACGGCTGAACCCAGATGTGATTTTCGGGGGAGCGCAGGTGCATTCCGCCGCCGGAGATGTCATAAATGACACAAGCTTCGCTTTGCGGAATTGTGCTGACGGCCTGACCCGGATTTCTTGCAATCACATTCATCGAAGTAAAAGGGCGTCAGCTTGTTGTTTCCTTCCATGTCATCGTCGGTGTCGGTTGGTGCCCTGGTGGGATGGATGTTGCTTCTCACCGCAAAGCACATCATCGCTGACTTCATGCTGCAGAACGCCTGGATGGCGATCGGCAAGGACCAGAGGACTGGCTGGGCCATGCCGCTGCTCGCGCATTGCCTGGTCCATCTCGCGGTCGCGCTGGCGCTGATCCTGGTGGTGGCGCCGCGTTTCTGGTACGTCGCCTTCGTCGACTTCGTGATCCACATCATCGTCGATCGCTGCAAGGGCATCTGCGCCTCGCATTTCGGCGTGACACTGGAGTCCGGCCATCCCTGGTTCTGGACCCTGATCGGGGTCGACCAGGCGCTGCACCACCTCACCGGGTTCGCGCTGTCGATCTACATGGCCGCGAACTGAGCGGCGCGCGGACGCCGCTTCCCACATCCTGTCCGTCGACACGACCCAGCGGCTTGCTGCGGGCGGATGTGATTCGGGTGCAACGGGCAAAGGCCCCCGGAGGCGACCGGAGGCCGTGGTTAACCTTTCGTTAGAGGATTGCGCGGCATCTTCCCGATCGAGGGGGATTTGCAAATGTTTTCAAGCCGCGACGCGTTCGAGAACGATGCCTGCCCAGTTGCGGACGACCTGCTCGGCCAGATGTACCGCGCCAATCCGAACGGGCTTACGCTGCTGGTTGCCAATGTCGCGCCCGACGTCAGGGCGATGCTCGCGCTGTTCTGCTATCGCCGCAGCCATCTGCATGCACTCGCACTCGCGATTGCGTCGAGCTGCGGCGAATGGGAGCTGGTCAATTCCGGCGGCCGCGTCGGGTCGACGCTGTACGCATTGTCGCGTGAGCCGGCCCGCGCTGCGACCGTGTCGCATGGCGGCCGCAAGCCGATCACGCTGTCGACCAAGCCGCTGTCGAGCTTCGCGCCCGTTGTCGATGACGAGCTCGATGACGAGGACGTCAGCGAGACGGTGACTGTGACGGCTTAAGCATGATCCGGAAAAGTGGAAACCGGTTTTCCGCAAAGATCATGCGCAAATAAAAGAGCCGCGCTCAATCCGGCTGCGCGCTCGGGATGAGCGGCAGCCCGTGGCGGCGCCGCGCCATTGCGCATTCCGCGTCGCCTGGCAGACAGGTGCGGCACACCTCCGGCCGTACCGCATAGATCTCGCAGCGCGTTGCCTTTCCGACCTGGCCTGACAGCGCCGAGCAGCGGTCGCCCTCGCAGCGCATCCCTGATTGTCGCGTGTTGACGAACTGTGGCGGGATCAGATCGAGCTGCGCGTCGTCTTCCACGGTGAAGCGTGGCCAGTTCTCCGAATAGCTGCAGCAGGCGCCGCAGGACTGGCAGGGGCTCGCGTCCGCTGCGTCGATCGCGTTGCCGGTCATCAGGTGTCCCTCGGTGCTTCCCACACCAGGCTGCGCCGCCAGCGCGCCCTGAGCAGGTCGCGCCGCTCCGGATATTTCTCGTCGTGATAAACAGCGGTAACCACGCGGTCGGTGCGGAAGCTGCGGAAATCCTTGCGTAGCTCGCACCAGGCGGCGAGCAGCCGCACCGCCTCGTGATAGCCGACCGCGATCGGCCAGACCGTGCGCTCGCTATCGCGGCCGTGCTCGTCGCGATAGTTGAGCGTGATCTTCTTGCCCTCGTGGATCTGGCTGCGGGTCCGGACCATGTCGATGCGGTCCGGCTCCCGGTTCCAGGCGGAGCGGGCGCGGCTTGCCGGCTCGAGCACGAACGGCCGCAAGCGATCGGGCACGGTCTCGGCGATCTTGGCCATCAGGTCCTCGGCCGCGCGCGCCAGCGCCGGATCGGCGTGACCGACCACCCATTGCGCGCCGAGCACGCAGGCCTCGATCTCGTCGGGTGTCAGCATCAAGGGCGGCAGGTCAAAACCCTTCTCCAGGATGTAGCCCATGCCGGCCTCGCCGCGGATCGGCACCCGCTGCTCGATCAGGCTGGCGATGTCGCGATAGATGGTCCGCTTCGATGTCTCGAGTTCGGCTGCGATCGCATCCGCGGTCAAAGGCTTACGGGTGCGGCGGAGCACCTGGATGATCTGAAACAGCCGGTCGGCGCGTCTCATGGCAATTCTCTTGGTCGCTCTGTTGGCAGTCGTTTCGGCAGCCGTCTTGACGGGTCTCGAGGCTCTCGGCGCGTCGGCTTTTCGCGCCCCCTGTCACTGCTGCTGACAGCATGTTGGCAGCAGGTGGGGGCTATATCAGGACAACACCTCAAGTGAAGGGAATTTGTCCATGACGAATCTTGACGAACTCGGTTTCAGGCAGGCGCAGAGCTTCGCGCTGGAACAGCTGGTCACGGTCTACTCCACCTCCGGCGACCTGCGCTGGGCCCTGGTCGCGCTGGTCGCACAGTCGATCGGTGCGGCCTGGTCCTACGGGCGGGCACGGCTGGTCAAGCGCGTTCGCGAGGCGGTTCGCCGCCTCGCGCCCGTCGGCCCGCTCGACAGTGAATGCCACTACTGCTGACACCATGCTGGCAGCAGGGGGCAGCTAGCTTCAATTCACGACCACAGGCGATCGGGAGCTTCATATGATTACGCTTTTTGGCTTTGGCACGGGCTTCGGCTTGCCGGAAATCAGCCCCTTCGTGACCAAGACCGAGGTCCAGCTCAAGATGGCCGGGCTTGAGTATCGCAAGGAGAAGGCGACGCCGCCGGCCTCTCCCAAGGGCCAGTTGCCCTTCATCGCCGATGACGGCGAGACGATCGCCGATTCGACCTTCATCCGCGCCCATATCGAGGGCAAATACGGCTTCGATTTCGACGCGCCGCTGAGCCTGCAGGCGCGCGCGCAGGCCTGGGCCTTCGAGCGCATGATCGAGCATCACGTCTACTGGGCGCTGGTCGGCGCGCGCTGGGTCGACGACACCAATTTCGCCAAGGGGCCGGCGCATTTCTTCGACGGCGCGCCCGACCACATGCGTGACAAGATGCGCGAGGACGCCCAGTTCCGCGTCGCCGAGAACTATCTGTTGAGCGGGCTTGGCCGCCACGGGCCCGACGAGGACGTCGATCTCGCGCTCCGCTCGCTGTTCGCGCTGTCGGTGCAGCTCGGCGACAAGGCCTATCTGATGGGCAATGCCCCGTGCGGCACCGATGCCACCGCGTTCGGCGCGCTGGCGGGAATCCTGACGCCGTTCTTCGATTCGCCGCTGCGCGAGCGCACCGAAAAATTCGACAATCTCACCGCCTATGTCGGCCGAATGATGCAGCAATATTATCCGGAGTTCGCCTGGGCGCCGTTGCAGCAGCAAGCGGCGGCTTAGCCCGCCACGACGGGAGCGGGCTCGCCCTTCAATGCGGCGAGCTCCGCCTCGAGCTCGGCGATGCGGTGGTCGCGCGAGGCCAGCGCGCTGGACACGTCGGCCGCGTCGAACTTCTGCGGAATGTGCTGCGGGCAGTTGCTGTCCCACGCCGCGACCTTGAACAGGATGACCTGCTCAGGCCGCGCGCGATAGCCCTGCGGCATCAGCGAACGCGTCAGCGCCGGATCATCTTCCACCACCCGCGCCTCGCCCCAGATCTTCACGCGCTGCCGGTACGCGTAATTCATCACGAAGATGTAGGCCTTCGGGTTCTCCGAGAGATTGCCCTGGGTGATGAACTGCCGGTTGCCGCTGTAATCGGCGAACGCAATGGTGTGCTTGTCGAGCACCTTGATGAAGCCCTTCGGCCCGCCGCGATGCTGGATGTAGGGCTGACCGCCGGCCGAGGCGGTGGCGAGATAGAAGCTGTTGGTGTTGGCAAGGAAGGCCGTGAGGTTGTCGTCGACCTCGGTCTGCCAGCCGCCATGGGCCTCCACCTCGGCATAGGTTCCGCGCGAACCCTTGCGGGTCTGGATTTCCTTCACCGCCGGGGTGAACCCGACATCGCTCGAATAACTGCCAGCGTCTGACATCTGAGCCTCCCGCCACGGGCGACAAAGCGGTCGTCCTCGGCTCCTAAGATGTGTATTTCGGGATCGTAGGCAATCTGGTGCATTGACACTTCACTGTTGCCGATTATGCAATAGTGCCATGGACCGGATCGACGCCATGCAGGCCTTCGTCGCGGTGGCGGACCTCGAGGGGTTTGCCCCCGCCGCCCGCAAGCTCGGCCTCTCGCCATCCGCCATCACGCGGCTGATCGCGGCGCTGGAGGAGCGGCTCGGCGCGCGGCTGCTGCAGCGGACCACGCGGCAGGTGACGCTGACCGACGCCGGCTCGCGCTATCTGGAGCGGGCGCGGCGGATCCTGGCCGATGTCGAGGAGGCCGAGGACGCGGTCGAGAGCGAGCGCACCCGCCCCGAAGGGCGGCTGGTGATCTCGGCGCCGTTCGGCTTCGGGCGGCTGCATGTCAGTCCGGTCGTCACCGCCTACCTCAAACGCTATCCCGATGTCGGCGTCGACCTGCGGCTGTCGGATCGCCGGATCAACCTGGTCGAGGACGGCGTCGACCTCGCGGTCAGGCTCGGGCACCTGCCGGATTCGACGCTGGTGGCGCGGCATGTCGGCCAGATGCGCCGGATCGTGGTGGCCTCGGCCGGCTATCTCAAGCTTCGCGGCGAGCCGAAGCGGCCGGCCGACCTCACCGCCCATGACACCATCCAGTTCGGCGCGATGACCGCGACGCCGGACTGGCGCTTCATGGAGGACGGGCAGGAGATCCGCATCACGCCGACGCCGCGCTTCACCAGCAACAGCTCGGACGCTGCCATCCAGTACGCCGAGCAGGACGGCGGGCTGACCCGCGTGATGGCCTACCAGGCCGCCGAATCGCTCAAAGCACGGCGACTCCGCATCGTGCTCGCCGAGTTCGAGCAGCCGCCGGTGCCGATCCATGTCGTCTACCCGACATCCCGGCTGTTGTCAGCCAAGGTGCGGACCTTCATCGATCTCGTCACCGAGATCACCGACTGGCACTTCGGCTAGCGCTAGGCGCTTAGCTGACCGGCGCCTTCTTAGGCACCACGCGGAACGTGCCGCTGGCGCGGGCGATCGTGACGCCGTCGGCCTTGATCAGGCTCTGTGCGAAGCAGATCGTGCTGCCGGTCTTGATCACGTCGCTCTCGATCGCGAGCCACTGCCCGACGTTGGCGGAGCCGACGAAATCGACCGTGAGCGAGATCGTCACATACGAGGTGGTCCAGCCGGTCGCCTGGCCGCAGCTATAGCCCATCGCATTGTCGGAAAGTGCTGCGATCAGCCCGCCATGGATCAGGCCGCGGCCGTTGGTGTGCGGCCTCGCCAGCCGTAGGCCGATGATGACGGATCGCTCGGTCTTCTTTGCATAGAGCGGCTCCCAGGGCTCGGTGAGCGGGCTCTTGCGGAACAGCGGCTCGAAGCCTTCGGGGACGTCTTGGGGAATGTCGGGGGCGACTTGCGTATCGGTGGTCATCTGAGTCTCGTGCATGGCGTTGCGTTGACGCCATTGAACGCGATGTCGACCGTGGTTTCACCGCCTACAAAGTTTTAAACGGGATTTGCGCAGGTGTTTGAAGAACCACCGCGGAGGACCGATCACGCCGGCAATTCGTAGCCGACCTCGCTTTCGACTTCGATCGTCTTCCGCACCGCCGGTCGCGCCATCATCCTATCGTAATGCGCCGTGAGGTTGGGGAACGTCTCCGGCGGCAGCTTCAGCGAGTTGGCGAGGCGCCAGTACAGCCGGAACAGATGGATGTCGGCGATCGAGTAGCTGCCGATCGCCCAGCCGTGACCAAGCCGGCGGTCGGCGATGCCCCAGACCGCCTTCGCGTAGTCGAGCCCGCGCGCCCTGGCCGGATGCAGCGTCGAGGCGATGAAGGACATCCACGACAGCGCCTGCGCCTCGGCCTCGATATCGTCGCGCGGCAGCAGCTCAGCTTCGGGGAATCGCCTCGCGAGATAGAACAGGATCGCCGCGACCTCGGTCAGCGGACGGCCGTCGATCAGGAGCGTCGGGACCTTGCCTTCCGGATTGAGCGCGAGATAACCAGGCGCTTGCATGTCGTTGCGCTTGAACGACATCGGGCGCGCCTCGAAGCCCGTGCCGATCTCGTGCAAGGCGATATGCACCGCCATCGAACTGGCGCCCGGTGCGAAATAGAGGGTGAGCATGGTGGGTGCTCCTGCGTCGTATGATGCAGAAGCTGAACGTCACGCGCGCCTGATGCAAGCGCGATCTCTAATTCAATTCCGTCACCCTGAGGTGGCCGCTTCTTCAGCGGCCCTCGAAGGGTCGACGGCCCGGTCAGTGGCCGTGCATCCTTCGAGGCTCGCTCCGCTTGCACCTCAGGATGACGGTCTTATGTCCGAGCCGTCGATAGGAACACTGCGACGGACCTCTGAACTCGCCTAGAACGGCAGCCCCACATAATTCTCCGACAACGAGGTCGACGCCGCCTTCGAGCTGACGAGGTAGTCGAGCTCGGCGATCTGGATGCGCGCGGCGAATTCGCCCTCGTCGGGGAATTTGTGCAGCATCGAGGTCATCCACCAGGAAAACCGCACCGCCTTCCAGACCCGTGCCAGCGCCTTTGCCGAGTAGCCGTCGAGGCCGGCAGAGGATTTCTCGTCGTAATATTCGCGCAGCGCCTGCGACAAATAATGCACGTCGCTGGCGGCAAGGTTCAGGCCCTTGGCACCGGTCGGCGGCACGATGTGCGAGGCGTCGCCGGCCAGGAACATCCGGCCGAACCGCATCGGTTCGGCGACGAAGCTGCGCAGCGGCGCGATGCTCTTTTCGATCGACGGGCCGGTTATGATCTCGTCGGCGGCTTTCTCGTCGAGGCGCCGCTTCAATTCATCCCAGAACCGCTCGTCGGACCATTGATCGACATGGTCGTCGAGCGGGCACTGCACGTAGTACCGGCTGCGATGGGTCGAGCGCATCGTGCACAGCGCAAAGCCGCGCGCGTGGTTGTTGTAGATCAGCTCCGGCGAGACTGGCGGCGTCTCCGAGAGGATGCCGAGCCAGCCGAACGGATACACCCGTTCATAGCTGGTGATCGCCGACGCCGGCACGCTGGCGCGGCTGACGCCGTGGAAGCCGTCGCAGCCGGCGATGAAATCGCAGGCGATCTCGTGGGTCACGCCGTCCTTGACGTAGCTGACGCGCGGTTGGTCGGTGTCGAAATCGTGCGGCTTGACGTCGGCGGCGGAGTAGACCGTGGTCAGGCCGGCCGCCTCGCGGGCGTTCATTAGGTCGAGCGTGACCTCGGTCTGGCCGTAGATGGTCACGGTCTTGCCGGTCGCCGCATGCATGTCGATGCGGTGCCGCGCCCCGCCGAACGCCAGCTCGACGCCGTGATGAACCAGGCCCTCCTGGTGCAGCCGGGCACCCGCGCCGACGCTGTCGAGCAGCGACACGGTGCCTTCCTCGAGCAGGCCGGCGCGGATCCGCCCCAGCACGTAATCCGGCGTCTGCCGCTCAAGAATGACGTTGTCTACGCCGAAAGTATGAAGTAGTTGCCCAAGCAACAGTCCGGCCGGACCTGCGCCTATGATTGCTACTTTTGTCCGCAACACCTGCTCCTCCCGATCGGATAGGCTTTCAGCAGGCGCCCGCGCCGGGGCGGTCGCCATCAACTTGCCAAGGCAACTATATCATATAACAGTTTTGGCAAGGCGGATTTGCGCGGGGACCGCGTTCGCCGCGGCGCAAGATGCCGGAGGGGCCGGGTGCGACGAGGCGTCGTCCCTGCGGATTTCGTCTTGAATATCCGCGCGAATTAGATAACATGTTAAGTAATGAGACCGGGCACGAAGCCCGTCCTGGAGAGGAGGAGAGGTGATGAGGAAGAGTTTGTTGGCGCTGCTGATGGCAGCCGCCGCCATCGTGCCGGCCGCAGGTCCTTCGCAGGCGCAGGACAAGACCGTCAATCTCAAAGTGTCACTCTGGGTGCCGCCGGCGCATCCGCTGGTGCCGGCGACGCAAGCCTGGGCGGCCGACATCGAGAAGGCATCGGGCGGCACCATCAAGGTCACCGTGTTTCCGTCCGAGCAGCTCGGCAAGGCATTCGACCATTACGACATGGCGCGCGACGGCATCGCCGACGTCACCTATGTCAATCCCGGCTATCAGCCCGGCCGGTTCCCGATCGCGGCCGCAGGCCAGCTCCCGTTCGTGTTCTCGGACGGCAAGAAGGGCACGCTGGCGCTGAACGAGTGGTACCACAAATACGCGCCGACCGAGATGAAGGACACCAAGCTCTGCTTCGCCTTCATCCACGATCCGGGCGCCCTGCACGGCAAGAAGAAGATCCTGCTGCCGAGCGACCTTAGCGGCGTGAAGGTGCGCCCCGCGCAGAGCACCATCGGCGAGATGGTGAAGATGTTCGGCGGCACCAATGTGCAGGCCTCCGCGCCGGAATCGCGCGATGCGATCGAGCGCGGCGTCGCCGACGAGATCACCTTCCCCTGGGGCTCGATCTTCCTGTTCGGCATCGACAAGGTGGTGAAGTACCACATGGACGTGCCGCTCTACACGACGGTGTTCACCTACAACATCAACCTCGCCAAATATAATGCGATGTCGGACGCCCAGAAGAAGGTGATCGACGATCATTGCACGCCGGAATGGGCCTCCAAGGTCACCGATCCCTGGACCGATTTCGAAGCCAACGGCCGCACCAAGATGAAGGCGCTGCAAGGCCACGAGGTCTATCCGCTGACGGCGGATCAGCTCGCCGAGTGGAAGAAGGCGGTCAAGCCGCTGCGCGACAGCTGGGCCGAGGCCGTGAAAAAGGCCGGCGGCGATGCCGAGAAGATCGAGGCCGATCTGCAGGCCACGCTGAAGAAGTACGAAGCGGGGATCTGATCCCGTCATTCCGGGGCGCGCGTCAGCGCGAACCCGGAATCTCGCGCCACAATCTCCAGATTCCGGGTCCGCTCGCGTAGCGAGCGTCCCGGAATGACGGTTCCTGACAGCGATAGTCCGACATCATGGCTGCCAATTCCGAAGTTTCCCAGGACGGCGCGATCACCGGTCCACCCGAGCCGGTGCGCAAGAATTTCATGGACCGCTTCATCGATTCGATCGAATGGGTGGCGGCCTTCTTCGTTGGCGTCGTCGCGCTCAACACCTTCACCGCGGTGTTCATGCGCAAGTTCTTTTCGGTGACGATCCCCGACTACTACAATTTCGGCCAGTTCCTGCTCGGCATCCTGATCTTCTGGGGCATCGCGGCGACGAGCTATCGTGGCACCCACATCACCGTGGATCTGGTCTGGGCGAATGCCTCGCCGCGCTATCAGCGCTGGATCGACATCTTCGCGACGCTGGTGCTGCTGTTCGTGGTCACGGTGCAGACCTACACGCTGGTCGACAAGGTGATCGACACCAGGAACAGCCACATCGTCACCATGGATCTCGGCGTTCCGGTCTGGCCGTTCTTCCTGGTGTCGTGGCTCGGCGACGTCTCCGCGGTACTGCTGATTGCGATCCGGACCTACCGCCTGATCTTCCATCCGGAAGATATCCACGATGCCAAGATCAAGACTGCGGAGTAGACGGCCATGAGTCTCGATTTGAGTCCCGAGGCCGTCGCCGTCATCGGCTTCGTCAGCCTGTTCGCGCTGATGCTGTTGCGTGTCCCCGTCGGCATGGCGATGGGCCTCGTCGGCATCACCGGCTTTGGCTACCTCACCGGCTTTGCCCCGGCGCTGAAGCTGGTCGGCCAGACCACGATGCGCACGGTGACGGATTATTCCTTCGGCGTGATCCCGATGTTCCTGCTGATGGGCGCCTTCGTGTCCGTCTCGGGCATCAGTCGCGAGCTGTTCCGCGCCGCCAACACCTTCGTCGGCCACTGGAAGGGCGGGCTCGGCATTGCGACCATCGCGGCCTGCGGCGGCTTTGCCGCGATCTCGGGCTCGTCGGTTGCGACCGCCGCGACCTTCTCGGCGGTTGCCTATCCCGAGATGCGCCGCTTCGGCTATCCGCAATCGTTCTCCACCGGCGTGATCGCAGTCGGCGGCACGCTCGGGGCGATGCTGCCGCCGTCCACGGTGCTCGCGGTGTACGGCATCATCACCCAGCAGGACATCGGCAAGCTGTTCATCGCGGGCGTGGTGCCGGGCCTGCTCGCGATCCTGATGCACATGATCACGATCGGCATCATCGGCGTGACCCGGCCGGGCTTCCTGCCGGCAGGCAAGAAGGCGTCGTGGCATGAGCGCGCGCTTGCGATGCGCGACGTCTGGTCGCCGCTGCTGCTGTTTTTGTTCGTGATCGGCGGCCTCTATGGCGGCTTCTTCGTCCCGACCGAAGCGGGCGCGGTCGGCGCGGTCGGTGCCTTCATCATCGGCATCCTCAGGGGCAAGCTGACCAAAGACGGCATCCTGCAATCGCTGCTGCAGGCGACGCGCACTGCGGCCGCCGTGTTCACCGTGCTGATCGGCGCGCTCTGCTTCGGCTATTTCCTCACCATCACCCAGACGCCGCAGAACGTCACTGGATTCCTCACCGGACTCGGCATCGGTCCCTATGGCGTGCTGGCGCTGATCCTGATGATGTATCTGGTGCTGGGCTGCCTGATGGATGCGATGGCGATGGTGATCCTTACCGTGCCGATCGTGTTTCCGGTGGTGACCGCGCTCGGCTTCGACCCGATCTGGTTCGGCATCATCATCGTCATGACGGTGGAGCTCGGGCTGATCCACCCGCCGGTCGGCATGAACGTGTTCGTGATCAAGAGCGTGATCAAGGACGTCAATATGTCGACGATCTTCGTCGGCGTGCTGCCGTTCGTGATCACCGATTTGATCCGGCTGGTGATCCTGATCCTGTTCCCGTTGCTCGCGACTTGGCTGCCGCAGCGCATGATAGGTTAATCCATGACACCGGAGCTTCAGACCAGATACGTCTTCACCATCACCGCCCGGATCGCGGAGGTGATCTCCGCCGGCGACATCGGCACCGGCATCCGCCGCATCATTCCGATCATCGGCGGCGAGGTGAAAGGCGAGGGGATCAACGGCAAGGTGCTGCCCTTCGGCGCCGACTTCCAGATCATCCGGCCCAGCGAGTTGATCGAGCTGGAGGCAAAATACGCCTTTGAGACCGACGACGGCGCCGTCGTCTATGTCGAGAACAAGGGCATCCGCTTCGGGCCGGTCGATCTGCTCGAGAAGCTCAAGCGCGGCGAACCGGTCGACCCGAAGCTGATCTATTTCCGCACCGTGCCGAAATTCGAAACCGGCGCCGAAAAGTACCGCTGGCTGATGGAGCACATCTTCATCGGCTCCGCCGCCCGCCACGCCGACCGTGTCGTGATCGACGTGCATCAGGTGCTTTGACGCTCCGCTCCCATCCTCCCCTGGGGGGAGGATCGACGCGCATGAAAATGCGCGGCGAGGTGGGGTGATCGCTCCACACGGGCACTGTCCGGATGGAGAGACCGTCACCCCACCCCGTCTCACATTCTGCTTCGCTTCATGTGAGCCGACCCTCCCCCTCCAGGGGAGGGTGAAGTCCTGCGCTGCCACGCGCGCCTTGACTCCTGCGACGATAGTTATAAAACATAACTATTCTGAATAGGAAACAATAACGCCATGGGAAACGCTGCCGACGCGGGTGATGCCTCGCTGCTCAGGATCGAGACGCGAGGGGCGGTGCTGACCGTCGGGCTCAACCGGCCGGCCAAGCGCAATGCGCTGAACGACGGCATCATCCTGGCGCTGCGCGACTGCTTTTCCGCGATTCCCGACGAGGTCGGCGCCGTCGTCATCCATGGCGTCGGCGATCATTTCTCGTCCGGGCTCGATCTCTCCGAACTGACCGAGCGCGACGCCACCGAGGGCCTGGTGCATTCCCAGATGTGGCACCGCGTGTTCGACCGCATCCAGTATTGCCGCGTGCCCGTCATCGCCGCGCTGAAGGGCGCGGTGATCGGCGGCGGGCTGGAGCTTGCCTGCGCGGCGCACATCCGGGTCGCCGAGCCGTCGGCCTATTTCGCGCTGCCCGAGGGCCAGCGCGGCATCTTCGTCGGCGGCGGCGGATCGGTGCGGCTGCCGCGCCTGATCGGCGTGCCGCGAATGGCCGACATGATGCTGACCGGCCGGGTCTATTCGGCGACCGAGGGCGCGGCCTACGGCTTCTCGCAATATCTCACTGAGGCCGACGGCGCGTTGCCGAAGGCGCTGGAGCTTGCCGAGCGCGTCGCCGCCAATGCGCCGCTGACCAACTTCGCCGTGTTGCAGGCGCTGCCGATGATCGCCGAGGCCAATCCGCAGACCGGCCTCTTGATGGAATCGCTGATGGCGACGGTGGCGCAGAGCGACAAGGAAGCCAAGAAGCGCATCCGTGCGTTCCTGGATCGCAAGACCGCCAAGGTGAAGCCGACATGAGCGCCAAGGCTGATATATCTGCGTCTGCGTCCACCGCGAATACCCATCCGCTGCGCCCGATCTCGTTCGGCAACCCTGATGTCACCGTCGAGCGCCGCGACGACGGCACGATCTACCTTCGCCCCAAGCTCACTCTCGCCGATTACCCCGTTCGCCTCACCGACCGCCTGCATCACTGGGCGAAGGCCGAGCCGAGCCGCGTGTTCATGGCCGAACGTGCAGCCGGCGGCGGCTGGCGCCAGATCACCTATGCGCAATTGCTGGAGACGACCCGGCGCATCGCCTCCGCGCTGATCGCGCGCGGGCTGTCCGCCGAGCGGCCGATCATGATCCTGTCGGGTAATTCGATCGATCACGCGCTGATCGCGCTCGGCGCGCTCTATGCCGGCATTCCGTTCTGCCCGGTGTCGCCGGCCTATTCGCTGGTGTCGCGCGACTACGGCAAGCTCAGCTTCGTCATCAAGCTGCTCACGCCGGGCCTCGTCTTCGTCGACGATGCCGACAAATTCGCCGACGCCCTGCGCGCCAATGTCGGGCCCGGTGTCGAGATCGCAGCAAGCCGCGGCACCGTGCCCGGCCGCGAGGTGACGCCGCTCGCCGATCTGATGGCGGCGCCGGAGAGCCCGCGCCTCGACGCGGCCCATGCCGCGATCGGTCCGGACACGATCGCGAAATTCCTGCTGACGTCGGGCTCGACCGGCAATCCCAAGGCCGTCATCAATACCCAGCGCATGATCTGCGCCAACCAGGTGATGCTGCGCGAGACGCTGGCGTTCCTGAAGGACGAGCCGCCGGTCATCGTCGACTGGCTGCCGTGGAATCACACTTTTGGCGGCAACCACAATGTCGGGCTGACGCTGTTCAACGGCGGCTCGATGTATCTCGACGAAGGCAAGCCGATGCCCGGCGGCATCGAGGAGACCGTGCGAAACCTGCGCGAGATCTCGCCGACGGTCTATTTCAACGTGCCCAAGGGCTATGAATCGCTGCTGCCCTATCTGCGCGACGATGCAGGCCTGCGGGCAAAGTTCTTCCACCGGCTGCATGCGATGTTCTTCTCGGGCGCCGCGCTGTCGCCGTTCATCTGGAACAGCCTCGATTTGCTCGCGGTGCAGGAGAAGGGCTATCGCGTGCCGATGTTGACCGGGCTCGGCGCCACCGAGACCTCGCCGTTCTTCATGTCGGTGCGGCCCGATACCAGCCGCTCCGGCCATGTCGGGCTTCCGGTGTCGGGCAATGATGCCAAGCTGGTGCCCAACAACGGCAAGCTCGAGGTGCGCGCCAGGGGTCCGAACGTGACGCCCGGCTACTGGCGGCAGCCCGAGCTGACCGCCAAGGCGTTCGACGAGGAGGGCTTCTACAAATTTGGCGATGCGCTGAAGCCCGCCAACGCCGGCGATCTCGATGCCGGTTTCGATTTCGATGGCCGCATCGCCGAGGATTTCAAGCTGGCAAGCGGCACCTGGGTCAGCGTCGGGCCCTTAAGGGCGCGCTTTGTCGGCACCTGCGCGCCGCTGGTGCGCGACGTCGTGATCGCGGGGCTCAACCGCGACGAGCTGGCGGCGATCGTGATCCTCGATCTCGATGGTTGCCGCCTGATCAATCCGGCGCTGGCCGCAGGCGACATCGCGGCCGCGGCCAATGATCCGCTGGTGCGTGCGGCCTTCCGCGAACGCTTCGCGCGGGTCCTTGCGAGCGCCACCGGTTCATCGAACCGGATCGCGCGGGCGAGCCTGCTCGACACACCGCTGTCGATCGATCGCGGCGAGGTCACCGACAAGGGCTCGATCAACCAGCGCGCGGTGCTTGAGCATCGCACTGACATCATCGAAGCGCTCTATGCGCCGGTGCCGCCGGCATCGGTGATCAAACTCGTCTGACCATTCAAGGAGAGATTGCCATGCAGTTGAAGGACCAGGCCGCCATCGTCACCGGCGGCGCATCGGGATTGGGTGCCGCGACCGCGCGCCGGCTGGCTGCGCAGGGCGCCAAGGTCGCGGTCTGCGACCTCAACGCCAAGCTCGCCGAGAACGTCGCCGCCGAGATCGGCGGCATCCCTGTGGTCTGCGACGTCGCCGATGCGGCGGCAGCCGAAGCCGCGGTCGCTGCCGCCGCCAAGGCGCATGGTCCGGCGCGGGTGCTGGTCAACTGCGCCGGCATCGGCGTGGCCAAGCGGGTGATCGGCCGTGAGGGGCCGATGGCGCTCGCCGACTTCGACAAGGTGATCAAGGTCAATCTGATCGGCTCCTTCAACATGCTGCGGCTTGCGACATCAGAGATGGCGAAGCTCGAGCCGCTCGCGACCGGCGAGCGCGGCGTCGTGATCTCGACTGCGTCGGTCGCGGCCTATGACGGCCAGATCGGGCAGGCGGCCTATTCGGCCTCGAAGGGCGGCATCGTCGCGATGACCTTGCCGATCGCGCGCGAGCTCGCGCAATTCGGCATCCGCGTGCTGACCATCGCGCCCGGCCTGTTCATGACGCCCTTGCTCGCCGGCCTGCCGCAGGAGGCGCAGGACTCGCTCGCCGCCGCGATCCCGTTCCCGCGCCGGCTGGGGCAGGCCGACGAGTTCGCCTCGCTGGCGCTGCACATGATCGACAATCCCTATCTGAACGGCGAAGTGGTGCGGCTCGATGCCGCGCTCCGGATGGCGCCGCGCTGAAGCATGATCCGGAAGAGCGCAAAGCGCCCTTCCGGATCGCTCACGCTCAATCGAGGATAGACCATGTTCGTCAACCGGCGCGACGTGCAGATCCAGTGGGGCGATTGCGACCCCGCCAACATCGTCTACTACCCGCGCTACTTCGCGATGTTCGACGACTCGACCTCGATCATGTTCGAAGCTGCCGGTTGCTCGAAGCAGGACCTCGTCCACAAATACGGCTTGGTCGGCATTCCCATGGTCGACACGCGGGCGAAATTCCACATCCCGTCAACCCATGGCGACTGGATTACCATCGAAAGCCGGATCGAGAGCATCAAGCGCTCGAGCTTCGAGGTGGTGCACCGCGTGTTCAAGGGCGAGGCGTTGGCCATCGAGGCGTTCGAGACCAGGGTGCTGGTCGGCCGCCATCCGGACGATCCCGCCAGGCTGAAATCAGCGCCATTTCCGCAGGAGGTTATCGACCGCTTCATGAAGGGCTGACTTGTTCAGGGCTGACTTGCAGCCCCTCATGACCTAAAGAAGGGGCTGAATTGGCCCGCAAAACTGGTTTAAACCCAAAAAACATATCCGCAGGGAGGAATGAATGAAGAAGGCCACTCTCGCCGCCGCAGTGCTCGCAGCCGCTATCGCGCTGCCGGGCGCATCCGCGCTGGCGCAGACCAATGAAATCACCATCGGCATCTCGATCTCGACCACCGGCCCCGCCGCGGCGCTCGGCATCCCCGAACGCAACGCGCTCGATTTCGTGCCGAAGGAGATCGGCGGCGTGCCGCTGAAGCTGATCGTGCTCGACGATGCCGGCGATCCGACGGCCGCGACCACGAATACGCGGCGCTTCGTCACCGAGTCCAAGGCCGACATCATCATGGGCTCCTGCATCACGCCGACGACGATCGCGGTGTCGACGGTCGCCAATGAGGCCGGTATCCCGCATCTCGGTCTCGCGCCGTTTCCGATCAATGAGGCCCGCGCGAAATGGTCGGTCGACCTGCCGCAGTCGATTCCGATCATGGGCAAGGTGCTCTACGAGCACATGAAGGCGCACAACATCAAGACCGTCGGCTATATCGGCTATTCGGATTCCTACGGCGATCTCTGGGTCAACGACTTCAAGGCGCAGGCCGTGCCGATGGGCCTGACCATGACCGACGAGGAGCGCTTCGCGCGTCCGGATACGTCGGTCGCGGGCCAGGTGCTGAAGCTCGTCGCAGCCAATCCCGACGCCATTCTGGTCGGCGCCTCCGGCACCGCCGCGGCGCTGCCGCAGTCCGCGCTGCGCGAGCGCGGCTACAAGGGCCTGATCTACCAGACCCACGGTGCCGCCACGATGGACTTCATCCGCATCGCGGGCGCGTCGGCGGAAGGCGTCATCATGTCGGCCGGCCCGATCATGTCGCCGGAAACCCAACCCGACAGCGCGCTAACCAAGAAGCCGGGCCTGACGCTGAACGCGGCCTATGAAGCCAAGTACGGCGCCAACAGCCGCAGCCAGTTCGCCGGCCACTCCTTCGACGCCTTCGAGGTGCTGAAGCGCATCATTCCGACGGCGCTGAAGACCGCCAAGCCCGGCACGCCGGAATTCCGCGAGGCGATCCGCCAGGCGTTCATCTCCGAGAAGGAGATCGTGGCGAGCCAGGGCGTCTACAACTGGACCGAAAAGGACCGCTACGGCCTCGACGACCGCTCGCGCATCCTGCTGACGGTCAAGGACGGCAAGTACATCCCGGCGATGTGAGCCGATCTTGGTCCGCGAAACGACGAAGCCGGCCCCGCTAAAGGGCCGCCTTTTTCTTTACCCTCCCCTGGAGGGGGAGGGTCGCTTCGCATTGCGTGAGCGATGTGAAGCGGGGTGGGGTGACACTCTATCGTCGTCGGTGGTGCTTCAGCGGCACAGCTTCCGCTTCGCGAGCGCCGTAGAGCTCGACATAGATTCGTTCCAGCACAGCGTTGAGGTCAGCCGTGATCTCCGAATTCCAGAACCGGATGACGCGGTAGCCTTCGTTCTCAAGCCACTGCTGCCGTTCGCGATCGTGTTTCGCGGTCTCGTCTTCGTTGTGGTGTCCGCCGTCGAGCTCGATGATCAGCCGCTTGGCCGGGCAGAAGAAGTCGACGAAATAGGGGCCGATCGGAGCTTGCTTTCGGAAATGCGTGCCTTCCGTCGGCAGCTCCTTCAGCGCACGCCATAATATCCGCTCGTGCGGCGTGGCATTCGCGCGCAGCTTCTTCGCAGTCGCTCTTCGGATCGATGTTGAGACCATTTTTGCGGCTTCACCCCACCCCGATCGCACCCGACGATGCTACGCATCGCCGCGCGCGCTCGACCCTCCCCCTCCAGGGGAGGGTGAAGTGGAGCGCAAGCATTGCGGGAATGCAAGCATGGTAAGAAATGCTTGTCTGAGGTCGCAGCCGTCTTCATCCTCCCCTGGAGGGGGAGGATCGCCGCGCATGTAATGCGCGGCGAGGTGGGGTGACAGTCTCTCCGCGGCGGAGCTGCGCGTCCTAGATCGCGCTCTCGCCTTCGTGCTGGAAGCCGAGATAGCTCGCGGCGACGCCCTTGTTGGCGGCGATCTCGCTGGCCGGGCCTGACAGCACGAACTCGCCGAGCTCCATCACATAGGCACGGTCGGCGATCTGCAGCGCGGCCTGGGCGTTCTGCTCGACCAGCAGCACCGAGACACCCGCTGCGCGGAGTTCGCCGACGATGCGGAAGATGTCGGCGACGATGATCGGGGCGAGACCGAGGCTCGGCTCGTCCAGCATCAGCAATTTCGGCGCGCCCATCAGCGCACGGCCCATCGCCAGCATCTGCTGCTCACCGCCGGAGAGCGTGCCGGCGAGCTGCTTGCGCCGTTCCTTGAGCCGCGGAAACAGCGTGTAGACCCGCTCCAGCGAGCGTGCCGCGGTTGCCTTCGCGATCCGGAAGGCGCCGAGCTCGAGATTGTCCTCGACATTCATGGTGCCGAACAACTCGCGATGCTCGGGCACCAGGCTCAGGCCGGTGGCGACGCGGTCCTCGATATCGAGCGGCGCCATGTCGACGCCGGCAAAGGTGGTGCGGCCCCGCAGCGGCAGCACGCCCATGATGGCGTTAAGCAGCGTGGTCTTGCCGGCGCCGTTGGCGCCGATGATGGTGACGATCTCGTTCTCTGCAACGTCGAGCGAGACGCCGCGCACGGCCTCGACCTTGCCGTAGGCGATATGGACGTCGGCTACCGTCAGCAGCGCACTCATGCGGCGGCTCCGAGATAGGCCTTGATCACGTCGGGGTTGCGCTTGATCGCGGCCGGCGTGCCCTCGGCGATCTTGGTGCCGAAATCCAGCACCACGATGCGGTCGGCGAGATCCATCACGAACCCCATGTCGTGCTCGACCAGCAGCACCGACATGCCGCCGTCGCGCAATTGCCGGAGCAGCGCGGCCAGCCGCTGCTTCTCCATGTGGCGCAGGCCGGCGGCCGGCTCGTCCAGCAGCAGCAGCATCGGGTCGACGCACAGCGCCCGCGCGATCTCGACGATGCGCTGCTGCCCGAGCGACAGCGAGCCCGCGAGCTGGTCGATCTGCTCGGACAGGCCGACGCGCTCGATCTGCCGCGCGGCTTCCGCCAGCAGCTTCGCCTCGTCAGTGCGGTCCAGCCTCAGCATGCTGGAGATCGCACCGGAATTGCCGCGCAGATGCGCGCCGATCGCGACGTTCTCGAGCACGGTCATGTCGGGCACCAGCTTGACGTGCTGGAACGTCCTGCTGACGCCGAGCTTGACCACCTCCTGCGGCGGAGCGTTCGCGACTTCGTTGCCGAGCACGGCGATCTTGCCGCTGGTCGCGGCCAGCACGCCGGTGATCAGGTTGAAGGTCGTGCTCTTGCCGGCACCGTTCGGGCCGATCAGCGCGACGATCTCGCGGGCGTTGACGTCGAATGAGACGTCGTTCACCGCAAGCACGCCGCCGAACTGCTTGCGTGCCTTGTCGATGTGCAGCAGGACCGGAGACGTTCCCGCCGCGCGCTCACGGTGCTCCAGCTTTACTGACGTGTCCGGTGTCTTGCGGGCCGGCTTGAACGGCAGGCGCGACATCAGCCAGGGCCAGACGCCTTGTGGGGCGAGCTGCAACAGCAGCACCAGCATGATGCCGAACACGATGGTCTCGAGCTGGCTCTGGCCGCCGAAGATGTAGGGCAAATAGCTCTGCAGCACCTCTTTGAGGATCACGACGATGCCGGCGCCGAGCACGCCGCCCCAGACGTAACCGGCACCGCCGACGACGGCGATGAACAGATACTCGATGCCGGCCTGTGCGCCGAACGGCGTTGGGTTGGCGGCGCGCTGGAAATGCGCATAGAGCCAGCCGGACAGGCCGGCCAGCACTGCCGCATAGATGAACACCAGGAGCTTGGCGCGCGGCGTCTGCACGCCGAATGCCTCGGCCGCGATATGGCCGCGCCGCAACGCGCGGATGGCGCGCCCGGTGCGGGAGTCCAGCAGGTTCATGGTGAGGAGCGCGGAGAGCAGCACCGCGACCCAGATCGCGTAATAGATCGTGTCCGGGCTCAGCATCCTGAAAGAGCCGATCGAGAGCGGCGGGATGCCCGAAATGCCGTCGTTGCGGCCGAGGAATTCGAGCTTGCTGAACAGATAGAACAGGCCGATGCCCCAGGCGATGGTGCCGAGCGGCAGATAGTGGCCGGACAACCGCACCGTGACGAGGCCGAGCAGCACGGCCGCAATGCCGCTGACCAGCAGCGAAGCCGGCAGCGTCAGCCACGGCGAGACGCCGTAGGCGGTGGTCAGCACCGCGGTGGTGTAGGCGCCGAAGCCGCAGAACGCGGCCTGTCCGAACGAGGTGAGGCCGCCGACGCCGGTGAGCAGCACCAGCCCCATCGCGACCAGCGCGGCGAGACCGATATTGTCGAGCAGCACGATCCAGAACGGCGGGATGCCCGGCAGAAGCGGGATCACCGCCATCACGAGCGCGAAGATGATGAGAGGGAGCCGCTGCGTCATCGCGCTCAATCCTTCTCTTCTTCGACCTGGGGCGCTGCGAGCGAGCGCAGCACCAGGACGGGAAGGATCAGCGTGAACACGATGACTTCCTTGAAATTACTCGCGTAGAACGACGAGAATGCCTCGACGATGCCGACCACGATGGCGGCGACCGCGGTCAGGGGATAGCTGACCAGGCCGCCGATGATGGCGGCGATGAAGCCCTTCAGGCCGATCAGGAAGCCGGTGTCGTAATAGAGCGTCGTGATCGGCACGATCAGGATGCCGGATATCGCGCCGATCACGGAGGCGAGCAGGAACGCGATCTGGCCCGACAGCGTGGTGCGGATGCCGACCAGGCGGGCGCCGAGGCGATTGACCGCGGTGGCGCGCAGCGCCTTGCCGGTCTTGGTGTAGCCGAAGAACAGCCACAGCCCCACGATGAAGCCGACCGTCAGGGCATACACAGCAAGGCTCTGGCCGGTGAAGCGCAGCGGACCGGCGGTTACCGCGGCGCTCGACAGCGCCGGGGCGCGCAGGCCTTCGGCGCCGAAGAACACCAGGCCGAGGCCTTGCAGCGCCAGATGGCAGCCGACCGAGGCGATCAGCAGCACCAGCACGGAGGTGTGCGCGATCGGCTGGAAGGCGATGCGATAGAGAAACAGCCCGATCGCCGCCACGATCAGCAGCGCGAGCGCAATGTTGACGGCAATCGGCGTGTTGGGGCCAACCAGCGCATAGACCAGGCCGAGCAGCGCGACGGGGAAGGCAATGTTGAGCGCGACCGAGCGCATCACCAGCCGGGCATGCAGCGCCTTGCGGGCGAAGAACAGGTCGAGCGCGAACGCGACGAGGCCCATCGCGACGGCAAGGCGCACGGTGCCGGGCACCTGCCCTGTCGCCAGCATGGCGTAGCTCAGCGCGCCGTAGGTGACGAATTCGCCCTGCGGGATCAGGATCACCCGCGTCACCGCGAACACCAGCACCAGGGCCAGCCCGAGCAGCGCGTAGATCGCGCCATTGGTGATGCCGTCCTGCAGCAGGAACAGCATGATCGTTGTGTTCAAAGCCGAGCGCTCCCCCTTAAGCGTCGGACCGCCGCAGCCGGCTGTGCCGGTCGGGTCGGCCGATGCCGGCTGTTGATAGCCGTCGATATTTGATATGGTGCATAACGATTATTAGATATAATCTCAAGGTCCCCGAGCGTCCCGCGGGGTTTTTTACCGGGATTGCGAGCCTGGAGCGATGACTGTTTCCAAAACCGCCGCCGATGCCGTCCGATCGTCGCGTGCCCTGCGCAGGGAACCGGTCGATCCTGCCGGGGACGACAGCATGCTGCAACTGGGCGAACTGTCCGGATTGCTCGGCTATTCGCTGAAGCGTGCGCAGCTCAAGGTGTTCGAGGACTTCCTGCGCTGCGTCGCGCCGCTGCAGCTGACGCCGGCGCAGTTCTCGGTGCTGCTGCTGCTGGACAAGAATCCGGGCCGCAACCAGACCGAGATCGCCAACACGCTCGGCATCCTCAGGCCGAATTTCGTCGCCATGCTGGACGCGCTGGAGAGCCGCGACCTTTGCGCGCGGATGCGCTCCACCAACGACCGGCGCTCCCACATCCTGGTCCTGACCGACAAGGGCCGCGCCGTGCTGGCGCGCGCCAAGAAACTGGTCGCCAACAAGCATGAGGCGCGGCTGATCGAGGTGCTCGGCCCGGCCAACCACGCCGCGCTGCTGGAGATGCTGGCCAAGCTCGCGCAGGAGTTTTGAGCTTTCGTCATTCCGGGGCGCGCCGCTTGGCGCGAGCCCGGAATCCATACTCACGCTCGTGGTTATGGATTCCGGGCTCGTCGCTTTGCGCCGCCCCGGAATGACGGCAAACTAATCCACCAAAATCACGCGCACATCGTTGACGTTGGTCAGCGTCGGCCCGGTCAGCAATAAATCGCCAGTCTGCGCGAAGAAGCCGGTGGCATCGTTGTTCTCGAGATAGGCCCTGGGGTCGAGGCCGATCGATTTCATCTTTGCGAAGGTCGCCTGATCGATCACGGCTCCGGCGGGGTCGGTGGCGCTGCCGGCGCCGCCATCGGCGCCGTCGGTATCGGCGGCGAGCGCTGCGATGTCGGGCGTGTCCTTGAGCAGGTCGGCCAGCGCCAGCGCGTATTCCTGGTTGGGGCCGCCGCGGCCGTTGCCGCGCACCGTCACCGTGAGCTCGCCGCCGGAAACGATGGCGACGCGCTTGCCCTCGCTGCGCGCCTTCAGTGCGAGCCGCGCGTGATCGGCCGCGACGTCGCGGGCCTCGCCCTCGAGATCGGCGCCGAGCGCGATGGTCTCGTAGCCGGCGTCCTGCGCGACCTTCACCGCGGCGTCGATTGAGGCTTTCGGCTTTGCCAGCAGATCGAATGTCGCGCGCGCAAAGGCGGGATCGCCCGGCTTGCAGCTCTCGTTCCTGGGATCGTCGAGTGCGCGGCGGACCGCGTCATCGACCGAGAGATTGTATTTGGCGACCAGCGCGCGGGCATCCGCGAGCGTGGTCGGATCCGGTACCGTCGGCCCCGAGGCGATCGCGGAGGGATCGTCATGCGGCACGTCGGAAATCGCCAGCGTGACGATCTCGGCGGCGTGCTGCCCGGCGCGGGCCAGCCGTCCGCCCTTGATCCGCGACAGATGCTTGCGCACGATGTTCATCTCGCCGATCGGCGCGCCGGAGCGCAGCAGCGCGCGGTTGACCTGCTGCTTCTGGGCAAAGCTCACGCCCTCGACGGGCGCGATCCAGTTCGCCGAGCCGCCGCCGGTCAGCAGCACCAGCAGCAGATCGTCGGGGGTGGCTTCCGCCGCGAGCCGCAGCGTATCGTCAGCCGCTCGCAGGCCGGCTTCATCGGGCACCGGGTGGCCGGCCTCGACCACCTTGATACGGCGGGTCGGGACGCCATGGCCGTGCCGGGTGGTGGCGATACCGACCAGCCGCGACGGTTCGAGGCCGAGCGTGTCGAGATAATGCCGTTCCGCCGCCGCCGCCATGGCGCCGGCGCCCTTGCCGGCGGCGAGGCAGATCACGCGTCCCTTCGGCGCCGGCCGCAGCCGCGATGCCAGCACGACATCGGGATGCGCAGCCGCCACCGCGGCATCGAAGATCGAACGCAGGAAGGGACGACGGTCGGTCATGGCTGTGCTTTCGTTACGCGGTCAGTTTCCGCCGACTTCGCCGCTGATGACGTCGCCGAACAACTGCCAGCGCTCACCCTTGAACTGCATCAGCTGCAATTGCTCGATCGGCTGGAAGTCGGCAGGCCCGGTCGACAGCGTCACGCCGGGCAGCAGGCCGCCCTGCGCAAACTGCTTCAGGCTCGCCGCCTGCTTCATCACATTGGCGCGGGTGAGGTCGTCGCCGCAGCGGCGCAGCACCTCGACCATCGTGGTCGCCATGTTGTAGCCGGTCATCGCCGAGGCATCGACGCGGTTGGTGTCGGGCATGTATTTGGCGAGCAGCTCGTCGAACGCCTTCATGCCGGCGTCGTCCTTCCACTGCGGGTCGCTGGCGTCCTTGGCGTAGGCCGCCGAGATCACGCCCTGCGCATTGTCGAGGCCCGCGGGGCGCATCACCGTCGCGGTGGAGGCCGAGACGTTGGAGACGATCGTCACCGGCTTCCAGTTCATCTCGCCGAGCTTCTTGATCGCCTGGGCGCCGAACTTCGGTGTGGTGAAGAAGATGATGACGTCGGGGTTGGTGGATTTCAGCCGCACCACATGGGAATCGATGGTGGGCTCGGCAACCTCGTAGCTCTCCTTGGCGGCAATCCGCGCCGGATCGCTGGCGAAGCCGTCTTCCAGGCCCTTGAGATAATCTTTGCCCATGTCGTCGTTCTGATAGAGCACCGCGACCTTGGCCGCGGGCTTCTCCTTGAGCAGATATTTCGCATAGATCCGCGACTCGCTCTGGTAGCTCGGCAGCCAGCCCATGGTCCACGGGAACGCCTTCGGATCGTTCCACTTGGTGGCGCCGGTGGCGACGAACAGCTGCGGCACCTTCTTGGCGTTGAGATATTTCTGGATCGCGGTGTTGGAGGCGGTGCCGAGCGTGCCGAACAGGAACAGCACCTCGTCGCTCTCGACCAGCTTGCGCGCCTGCTCGACCGCCTTCGGCGGCGAATAGGCGTCGTC
The DNA here is from genome assembly GCF_019972155.1 of Bradyrhizobium sp. RD5-C2. Taxonomy (GTDB): domain Bacteria; phylum Pseudomonadota; class Alphaproteobacteria; order Rhizobiales; family Xanthobacteraceae; genus Bradyrhizobium. The sequence goes on from NZ_BOVL01000001.1 coordinate 28,738, forward strand.
ATAGGAGATGAAATTAATCTTGCGGCCGTTGATGCCGCCATCGTCGTTGACCTTCTTGAAGACCGCCGCCATCGCTTTGCCGACCACGCCATAGGCCGACGCCGGGCCGCTATAGGGCACGATGTTGCCGATCTTGATCTCGGCATCGGTCGCCCCGGTGTCGTATTTCTTCTGCGCCCATGCGGCATTGCCGGTCATGGCAGCGACGGCGAGGCCGAGCAGGGCGGTTGCGACACGGTGACGGATCGGCTTCGGCATTTCCCGAAAACTCCTTGTTGTTGCCGGCGCGCTGGGCTGCCGGGTTCTCTGCGGTTGTTGCCGGTTTTCCTAGCGCATCGCCGGGTAAAGTGTAAGCAGGCATTGACCCGGGCCGGTCGCCCCATGGTGAATGAAAAACCCCCTGCGACGGTATCGCAGGGGGCCATTGTCGGTCGATTGTCGGCAGGAAATCAGCCGCCGACGTCGGCGCTGATGACGTCGCCGAACAGTTCCCATTTATCGCCCTTGAACTTCATCAGCTGCAACTGGCTGATCGGGGCGAAATCGTTCGCGGCGGTATTGATCTTGATGCCGGGCAGCAGCACTTCGGTGCGGAAGTCCTGCAGGCTCGCCGCCTGCTTCATGATGTTCTCGCGGGTGAGGTTGTCGCCGCACTGCTTCAGCACCTGAACCAGGGTCTGGGCCACGCCGAAGCCGACCACGGTGCCGCCGTCGAGCTTGTCGCCCTCGGGGAAGTCCTTGGCCATGAAAGCGTAGAATTCCTTCATGCCGGGATCATTGTCCCATTGCTTGTCGGAGGCGTCCTTCAGGTAGGCGGCGGAGATGATGTCCTGCGCATTCTCGAAGCCGGCCGGTTTGATCACGCTGCCGACCGAGGCCGATACGTTGTTGAGGAAGTGGGTCGGCTTCCAGCCGATCTCGGCGACCTTCTTGATCGCCTGCGCAGCGAATTTCGGCGTCGCGATATCGATGAAGACGTCGGCGTTGCTTGCCTTCAGCTTGACGATGTTGCTGTCGATGGTCGGCTGGGAGGTCTCGAAGCTCTCTTCGGCGACGATCATGCTGGCGGCCTTCTGGCCGAGGCCATCCTTCAGACCCTTCAGATAGTCCTTGCCGTAATCGTCGTTCTGGTAGAGCACGGCGATCTTGGCGTTCGGCATGTTCTTCAGGATGTACTTGGCGTAGATCTGGGTCTCGCTCTGGTAGTTGGGCTGCCAGCCCATGGTCCAGGGAAAGTCCTTCGGATCGTTCCACTTGGTGGCGCCGGTGGCGACGAACAGCTGCGGCACCTTCTTGGAGTTCATGTATTTCTGGATCGCCGAGTTCGACGGTGTGCCGAGCGAGTTGAAGATCAGCAGCACCTCGTCGCTCTCGACCAGCTTGCGCGCCTGCTCCACGGCTTTCGGCGGCGAGTAGGCGTCATCGTAGGAGATGAAGTTGATCTTGCGGCCGTTGATGCCGCCGGCGTCGTTGATCTTCTTGAAATAGGCGGCCTCGGTGCGGCCGATGATGCCGTAGGCGGAGGCGGGTCCGCTGTAGGGCATGATGTTGCCGATCTTGATCTCGGTGTCGCCGGCGCCGGTGTCGTATTTCTTCTGGGCAAGCGCAGCGCTGCTGGACGTCGCGACGAGCGCGAGGGCGGCCCCGAGGACCGCAAGTCTTGTGGTGGCGGACATCTATGTCTCTCTCCCTGTTGTCAGACGAATGTGTCGCGGCCCCCTTGTTTCGAGGGCTCTGTTATTTGACTGCAATGATTAGCATTTCGGGCGGTCCGTCTCAATGAAAAGCCCCTGCGACAATGCCGCAGGGGCTCTCGTCTTTAGTCGACAATTCCGGGTTAACCGCCGACGTCGCCGCTCAAAATCTCGCCAAAGCGCTCCCAGGTCTGGCCCTTGAAGCGGATCAATTGCAGTTGCGAGAGCGGCGCGAAATCGGTCGCCGAGGTGTTGACCTTGACCCCCGGCAACAGGCCGCCGGGTTCGTAATCGCGAATGCTGGCCGCCTGCTTCATGATGTTCTCGCGGGTCAGGTCGTCGCCGCACGCCTTGAGCACGTGCACCAGGCCCTGCGAGACGATGTAGGCATACATCACGGAGGCATCGGCGCGGTTCGCTTCCGGATAGTATTTATCGAGGAATTCGTTCCAGGCGATCATTGCCTTGTCGGTCTTCCACTGCGGGTCGGTCGGGTCCTTGAAATATTGCGACGAGATGATGTCCTGGGCGTTCTCGAAGCCCGCGGGCTTGATCACGCTGCCGATCGATCCGGAGACGTTGTTGAGGAAATGCAGCGGATGCCAGTTGAGCTCGGCGTTCTTCTTGATCGCTTGCGCCGCGAATTTCGGCGTCGTGATGTTGAAGAACACGTCGGCGCCGGACGCCTTGAGCCTGACGATGTGGGAGTCGATGGTCGGCTCCGTGACCTCGTAGCTATCCTCGGCGACGATCATCGACGCCGCCTTGCTGCCGAGCCCGTCCTTGAAGCCCTTCAGATAGTCCTTGCCGTAATCGTCGTTCTGGTAGAGCACCGCGATCTTGGCGTCCGGCTTGTTCTTCAGGATGTACTTTGCGTAGATGATGGACTCGCTCTGGTAGTTGGGCTGCCAGCCCATCGTCCAGGGAAATTCCCTCGGGTCGTTCCACTTGGTGGCGCCGGTGGCGACGAACAGCTGCGGTACCTTCTTCTGGTTCATGTATTTCTGGATCGCCGAGTTCGGCGGCGTGCCGAGCGAATTGAAGATCAGCAGCACCTCGTCGCTCTCGACGAGCTTGCGCGCCTGCTCGACGGTCTTCGGTGGTGTGTAGGCGTCGTCATAGCTGATGTAGGTGATCTTGCGGCCGTTGATGCCACCCTCGGCATTGATCTTGCGGAAATAGGCCTCCTCGGTCTTGCCGATCACGCCATAGGCGGAAGCCGCTCCGCTGTAGGGCATGATGTTGCCGATCTTGATTTCGCTGTCGGAGGCGCCGATGTCGTATTTCTTCTGCGCGACGGAGGGACTCGTGGTCGCTGCGAGCAATGCGAGGGCAGCCGAAAAGGCCCCCAACCGCAAACGGATAGCAGGCATTTTGATCTCCCTTGGATCACGGTGAATGTGTCACGATTTTTGGAGTGGGAGCACTTTGCGGCTCCTGTCGGCATTGAATACCTTTCGTCAGGTGCCAGCAACAGAAAGCCCCCCGCGGCGCTGCCGCGGAGGGCGTCATTTAGTCGAACGCGTTGCAAGGAAAGCCGACGCCGCACAAGCGCGTCGCAACACACGCGAAGCGTTTGCGATGGAGGTCGTGCGTCGTCCTAGTTGCTGAGCCCGCTCGAGATGATGTCGCCGAACAGCTCCCACTTCTCGCCCTTGAAGCGCATCAGCTGCAACTGCTTGATCGGCGCGAAGTCGGTCGCCGACGTGTTGATGCTGATGCCCGGCAGCAGCGTGCCGGGGACATAATCCTTCAGGCTCGCGGCCTGCTTCATGATGTTGGCGCGGGTGAGGTCGTCACCGCACATCTCCAGCACCTGCGCCATGGTCTGTGCGGCGGCGTAGCCGTAGGAGGTGGCGCCGTCGAGCTTGTTGGCGTCGGGATAATTCTTCTTGAGGAAGACAAGGAATTTCTCCATGCCGGGATCCTGGTCCCATTGCGGATCGGCGCCGTCCTTGAGATAGGACGCCGACAGGATGCCCTGCGCGTTCTCGAAGCCGGCCGGCTGCATGACGCCGCCGACCGAGGCCGAGACATTGGCGACGAATTGCAAGGGCGTCCACGCGATTTCGGCGGCCTTCTTGATCGCCTGCGCCGCGAATTTCGGTGACGTGACGCTGATGAAGGTGTCGGCGCCGGCGGCCTTCAGCTTGACAATGTGATTGTCGATCGCAGGCTCCGACGTCTCGTAAGCCTCTTCGGCGACGATCATCGAGGCCTTGTCGCCGAAGGCATCCTTCAGGCCCTTGAGGTAGTCCTTGCCGAAATCGTCGTTCTGGTAGAGCAGCGCAACCTTGGCATCGGGCTTGTGCTTCATGATGTATTTTGCGTAGACCCGCGCTTCGTCCTGGTAGGACGGCTGCCAGCCCATGGTCCAGGGATAGTTCTTGGGGTCGTTCCACTTGGAGCCGCCGGAACCGACGAACAGTTGCGGCACCTGCTTCTCGTTCATGTACTTCCGGATCGAAGCGTTGGTTGCTGTACCAACCGAGCCGAACAGCAGCAGGACCTCATCGTCCTCAACCAGCTTGCGGGTTTGCTCCACCGTCTTGGCCGGCGAGTAGCCGTCGTCGTAGGAGATGAACGTGATCTTGCGGCCGTGGATGCCGCCGGACTCGTTGATCATCTTGAAGTAGGCCGCCTCGGTCCTGCCGATCACGCCATAGGCCGAGGCCGGGCCGCTGTAGGGCGCGGTGTTGCCGATCTTGATCTCGGTGTCGCTGGCCCCGGTGTCGTATTTCTCCTGCGCCTGCGCGACATTGCAGCTCGTCAGGATCAGAGCCGATGCGGCCAAGAGCGCCGTCAGGGACGGACGTGCGGCAGTCATGGTTTCCCCACCTCGGGTTCTTAGTTTGCAGTATTCAATACCATCGGCGCGGGGCGTCAACAAAAAGCCCCCGCGACGGAGATCGCGGAGGCTGTTGTTTTATTCCCGCAGTGCAACGTCACTCGGTGGGGACGTCGCCGGAAATGATGTCACCGAACAGTTCCCACTTCTGACCCTTGAAGCGCTGCATCTGCAACTGGGCGATCGGGGCGAAGTCGGTGGCCGAGGTGTTGATCTTGACGCCGGGCAGCAGGGTGTCGGGCGTAAAGTCCTTCAGGCTCGCCGCCTGCTTCATGACGTTGGCGCGGGTGAGGTCGTCGCCGCACATTTCCAGCACCTTGGCGAGCGTCTGCGCGGCGCCGTAGCCGTAGACATAGCCGCCGTCGGTCTTGTCGGCGCCGGGCATGTACTTGTCGAGAAACTCCGACCACTTCTTCATGCCGGGGTCGTTGTTCCACTGCGAGTCGGCGCCGTCCTTGGCATAGGCCGCCGACAGCACGCCCTGGGCGTTGTCGAAGCCGGCCGGCTGCATCACGCTGCCGACCGAGGCCGACACGTTGGTGATAATCTGCAGCGGCTTCCAGCCGAGCTCGGCGGTCTTCTTGATGGTCTGCGCGCCGAACTTCGGCGTGGTGTAGATCAGCAGCACGTCGGGATTGGCGGCCTTGATCTTGACGATGTGGCCGTCGATCGACGGCTCGGACACCTCATAGCTCTCCTCCATGATGATGCTGGAGGCGCCCTTGGCGCCAAAGCCGTCCTTGGTGCCCTTGAGGTAGTCTTTGCCGAAATCGTCGTTCTGATAGAGGATCGCGACCTTGGCGTCGGGCTTCTCCTTCATCAGCCACTTGGCGTAGATCTGCGCTTCGCTCTGGTAGCTCGGCTGCCAGCCCATGGTCCACGGGAAGTTCTTCGGGTCGTTCCACTTGGTGGCGCCGGTGGCGACGAACAGCTGCGGGATCTTCTTGGAATTCAGGTATTTCTGGATCGCGGTGTTGGACGGCGTGCCGAGCGGGTTGAAGACCAGCAGCACTTCGTCGCTCTCGACCAGCTTGCGCACCTGCTCGACCGCTTTCGGCGGCGAATAGGCGTCGTCATAGCTGACGAAATTGACCTTGCGGCCGTTGATGCCGCCGCGGTCGTTGATCATCTTGAAGTAGGCTTCTTCGGTCTTGCCGATCACGCCGTAGGCGGAGGCTGGTCCCGAATAGGGGATGATGTTGCCGACCTTGATCTCGGTATCGCTTGCGCCGGTGTCGTATTTCTTCTGGGCGAATGCGGCAGTGGACGTCGCGGCAACAGCGACGATCGCCGCGGAAATCGCGGCGATCCGAACGGTAGAAAGCATAATGTCTCCTGGTTTGGTTCTAAAGATTCTTAGTTTTTCTTGAGCTTTGCGGCCAGTTGCTGGGCAACGATCGCAACCTGCCTGGCGCCGTGCGGCACGAGGAAGATGACGAGGAACAGCAACACGCCGAACACCGCGCCGGAAAGCCCCTTCGAGATGCCTTCGGCGATATTCGGCACGAAGATGATGAAGGCGGATCCGACGATCGAGCCGGGCAGCCAGCCGACGCCGCCGACCACCATGCCGAGGAACAGCGAGATCGCGAGCTGGATGGTGTAGCCGTCGGGCGCCACGAACTGCACCGCGATGGCGCCGAGACCGCCGGCAACGCCGGTGATGCCGGCCGAGACGCCGAACGCCAGCGTCTTGTACAGCGCGACGTCGACGCCCATCGCGGAAGCCGCGATCTCGTTGTCGCGGATCGCCATGAAGGCGCGGCCGGAACGCGAGCGCAGCAGGTTCACCGAGGCGATGTAGATCGCGATCCCGACCGCCAGTGTGAAGTAGTAGAGCCACATGTCCTGCCCCATCGGCAGCCCGAACGGGGCATCCGGCTTGGTGACCACGAGGCCCTGCACGCCGCCGGTCCAGTGCTCGAAATAGCCGAGCTTGAGCAGCTGCGGCATTGCGGTGGCGAGCGCAAAGGTCGCAAGCGCCAGATAGACGCCGGATAGCCGCAGCGCCGGCTGGCCGAACAGGAAGCCGAAGCCGAAGCAGACGATGCCGGCGACCGGCAGCGTGAGGGCATAGTTCATGCCCGCATGCTCCATCAGGATCGCCGACGTATAGGCGCCGACGGCGTAGAACGCGCTCTGGCCGAGCGAGAACTGGCCGCTTCCGCCGGTCAGGATGTTGAGCGCCATCACCGCAAGGGCGTAGATCAGAAGCATCGTCATCTGGAAGATGATGAAGTTCTTCACGAACAGCGGGATCAGGATCAGCGCGGCAAGCACGACCAGCGAGGTGCCGTAGCCCAGCGTCATGGCACGCTTGGGCACAGCCTCGACGGCGGGGGCTTCTGTGACGATTTCTTCAACGGCGCTCATGATCAAACTCGCTTCACGATGGCGCGGCCGAACAGGCCTGCCGGTTTGACGACCAGGACGACGATGATCAGCGCAAGCGCGATCGGAAGTTTCAGCTCATTGCCGACGCCGGGGATGTAGGTGCCGACGAGGTTCTCGAAGATGCCGACCAGGAAGCCGCCCATCACGGCGCCGAACGGTGAGGTCAGGCCGCCGAGCACGGCCGCGGCAAATCCGTAGATCAGCACGCCGAGCATCATGTTCGGCTCTAGGAACACCACAGGGGCGATCATCATGCCGGCGATCGAGCCGATCGCGGACGCCATGCCCCAGCCCAGCGCGATCATCCAGGAGGTGTTGATGCCGACCAGCCGGGCCGATTCAGGCAGCGAGGCGGCCGCCCGCATCGCCAGGCCGACCCGGGTGAAGCGGAAGAAGAAGAACAGCAGCGCCAACATCAGCAGCGTGATGCCGATCATGCCGGCCTGGTGGGTCGAGATCAGCTGGCTGCCGAGGAACGGCGAGGAGCCGAACGGCGTCGGGTATTGCTTGATGGTGAAGTCCCAGATCAGACCAGCGACCGAGTTGATGATCGCATACAGCGCGATGAAGCCGGCGACGTTGGTCAGGATCGGGGCCTTGGCCAGCGGCTTGAACAGCAACCGCTCGATGACGATGCCGGCGGCGAACGAAAAGGCGACGGTGAGCACGAAGGCGCCCCAATATGGCACGCCCCATTGCATCAGTTGCCAGGACACGAAGGTCGAAAACATCGCCATTTCGCCCTGGGCGAAATTCAGATGGTCGATGGCCTGGTAGATCATCACGACCGCGAGCGCCATGCAGGCATAGATCGCGCCCGTGGCGATGCCGGCCAGGACCTGGTTGGCAAAAAGCTCCATTGTGCCAGCTCCTCAGTAGCCGAGATAGGATTTGCGGACGTCTTCGTTGTTCGCGATGTCCTTGGCATTGCCCGACATCACGATCCGTCCGGTTTCGATCACATAGGCCTGGTCGGCGAGCTCGAGCGCGAGCTGCGCGTTCTGCTCGACCACCAGGATGGTCACCTTTTCCTCGCGATTGATCTTGCCGAGGATACGGAACAGGTCACGCACGATCAGCGGCGCGAGGCCGAATGACGGCTCGTCGAGCAGCATCAGGCGCGGCCGCAGCATCAGCGCGCGCGCCACCGCGAGCATCTGCTGCTCGCCGCCGGACAGCGTGCCGGCCTGTTGGGTGTAGCGCTGCTTCAGCACCGGGAAATGTTCGTACATCCGCTCGATGTCGGCGCCGATGGCGTTCTTGTCGGAGCGGCTGATGGCGCCAAGCTGAAGATTTTCCTCCACCGTCATGTTGGTGAAGGTGCCGCGGCCCTGCGGCACATGGGCGATGCCGAGGCGGACCACGTTCTCGGTGGAACGGGTGCCGATCGGCTTGCCCTCGAACTCGATCGCGCCGGTCGAACGCACCATGTTGCAGATCGCCCGCAGCGTGGTGGTCTTGCCGGCGCCGTTGGCGCCGAGCAGGGTGGTCAGCGAACCCTCGTTGAGCGAGAAGCTGAGGCCGTGCAGGGCCTGGACCTGACCGTAATAGGCGCGCAGGTCCTTGACGTTGAGCATCGCTGTCATTGGTCCTTGCTCCCCAGATAAGCCTTGATGACGTCGGGGTCGGCCTGGACCTGGGCCGGCGTGCCTTCGGCCAGCTTGCGGCCGAAATTGAGCGCGACGACGTGGTCGGCGATCGACATCACGAGACCCATGTGATGCTCGACCAGCAACACCGTAATTTTACGGTCATCGCGGATTTTGCGGATCAGGTCGCCGAGCACGTAGACTTCCTCGTGATTGAGGCCGCCGGCCGGCTCGTCGAGCAGCAGGATCTTCGGATCTGATGCCAAGGCGCGCGCCAGTTCGACGCGCTTCTGGGTGCCGAAGGGAAGTCCCGAGACCACGGTGTGGGCGACGTCCTCGAGATCGAGATAGCCGAGGATGTCGTGCACCTTCTTGTTCATGTCGTTCTCGCCGCGGCGAACCCAGGCGAGGCGCAGCGAGTCGCTGACGATGTCGCTCGAGGTGCGGGCATGGGCGCCGACGCGCACATTGTCGATCACGGACAGATTGGGAAACAGCGCGACGTTCTGGAAGGTGCGGCCAATGCCGATCTCGGCAATCCGGTGCGGCGGCCGCGACAGAATGCTCTTGCCTTCCATCAGGATATCGCCGGACGACGGCTGGTAGAGCCGCGACAGGCAATTGAACAGCGTCGTCTTGCCGGCGCCGTTCGGTCCGATCAGGCCGAGGATCTGCCCATGGCGCATGTCGAACGACACGCCATTCAATGCGATGATGCCGCCGAACACGACGCTGACGTCGCGAACCGCGAGCAGAGGATCATTCCCCTGCGCGAGCTGTGCCTGCGTCATCTCGTCTCGCCCGCCATCTCTGAGCGGTGCGAGCGGCCCTGCGATGGATTTCGCCGGACGCGATGGAAGCTATCTGATCCCCTCGGCCAAACGTGCAACTTTCCCTCCTACTCTAGACTTTTTGCTTTGTTCTTTTTTGGATTGCGGCGCTATTCCACCGAGCGCCTGCTCGATGTTCCTTACCATCGCGACAAGGCGAGGTCCAATGTCGTTGAGTAATCTATCTTCCGTGAAGCGGAATGCGGGCGCGCCGCAATTGAAGGCGTAAGGACCGGTTCCGTCGTTCAATTTCAATGCAACGCCGGCCGCGGCGACGTCGTCCTGCCAGTCACCAGTGGACAGTGTGAAGCCGTGCTTCGCCACCGTCTCGCCGGAGCGCTCGATGCCGTCGCGGATCTTGGCCCAGCGGCTGCCATAGTGATCCCGCAGCTCGCGTAGTAGAGCCGCACGCTCTTCGGGTGGCAATGCCCAAATATAGGCACGCCCCATCGCGGTGGTCGCGATCGGCACCCGCGAGCCGACGTCGAGCTGCACGCCGAGCGCCAGGCCGTTCCGGCTCTGGCCGAAATAGATCATGCTGTGACGGTCACGGCCGCCGACGGCGACCGCGCCGCCGGTCGCGCGCATCACTTCCTCTCGATACGGCTCGGACAAATGCCGAACGCCGAGATTGGCGAGTGCGGCATAGCCGAGCGCCATCGCCGACGGTGCAAGCTGATACTTTTCGAATTTCGGTACAGGTGTAAGGTATCCCAGCTTGGTCAGCGTGTAGGTCAGCCGGGAAATGGTTGGCTTCGGTAATTTGGTGCGGGCTGCAATCTCCTGATTGCCGAGCAGCCCGTCATTGGGTTGAAATGCACGCAGGACATCCAATCCGCGGGAAAGCGCGACGACGAAATTGCGATCGGTCGCTGCTTTCTTGCTGGCGCGCTTCATTCCCTACCCTTGTCATGCTCGTTGACAAGGCTCGTGCTTCAAAATAACCCTCCGTGTCAAGATGTGGAATTAAATTTCGCAGTGCGAAATTGGTCTAATCTAGCGGCTCGACGCAAGTCGTGCAGCTACTCAACGCAAATTCAAGAACAAGCATCCAGGGAGAGTCCCGGTGAGTGAAGTCGTCAAGCTCGAACGTCATGACAATATTGCCGTCGTCACGGTTAATAGTCCGCCAGTGAACGCGCTGAGCGCCGCCGTGCGCGGCGGCATCTTCGATTGCATCAAGAGCGCGATCGATGATGCGCAGGTCCAGGGCATCGTGCTGACCTGCGCCGGCCGCACCTTCATCGCCGGCGCCGACATCACCGAATTCGGCAAGCCGCCGAAGCCGCCCGGTCTCGCCGAAGTGCTGAGCCTGATGGAGAGTTCGCCGAAGCCGATCGTTGCCGCGATCCACGGCACCGCGCTCGGCGGCGGCCTCGAGGTCGCGCTGGCCTGCCACTATCGCGTCGCCACCAAGGACGCCAAGCTCGGCCTGCCCGAGGTGAAGCTCGGCCTGCTGCCGGGCGCCGGCGGCACCCAGCGCCTGCCGCGCGCGGTCGGTCCCGAGCTCGCGGTCAAGATGATCGTCGGCGGTGATCCGATCAGCGCCGATGCCGCGCTGAAGGCCGGCCTGATCGAGGAGATCGTCGAGGGTCCGGCGTCGGGCGGTGAGGCATTTGCGCGCAAGGTGGTCGCCGAGAAGCGCCCGCTGCGCAAGCTGCGCGATGACGACTCTAAGCTCGCGGCGGCCAAGGCCGACCGTTCGATCTTCACCAATGCCGTCGCTGCGCTGACCAAGAAGTCGCGCGGCCTCGAGGCGCCGTTCGCTGCCGCCGATGCCGTCGGCGCCGCGATCGACCTGCCGTTCGACGAGGGCCTGAAGAAGGAGCGCGAGGGCTTCCTCAAGCTGATGAACGGCGAACAGTCCAAGGCGCAGCGTTATGCGTTCTTCGCCGAGCGTGAAGCCGCCAAGATCTCCGGCGTTCCCGAGGGAACCAAGGGCCGCAACGTGGCGCGCGTCGCCATCCTCGGCGCCGGCACGATGGGCGGCGGCATCGCGATGTCGTTCGCCAATGCCGGCATCCCGGTCACGCTGATCGAGACCGGCGAGGAGCAGCTCAAGCGCGGCCTGGGCATCATGCAGAAGAACTACGAGGCGACCGCCGCGCGCGGTGGCATCCCGGCGGACGCGCCCGCCAAGCGCATGGCGCTGATCAACGGCGTCGTCGGCATCGAGAACATCGGCGACGCCGATCTCGTGATCGAGGCGGTGTTCGAGACCATGGCGGTCAAGAAGGAAGTGTTCGGCAAGCTCGATCAGTACGCCAAGCCGGGCGCGGTGCTGGCCTCCAACACCTCCTACCTCAACATCGACGAGATCGCGCAGGCGACCAAGCGTCCGCAGGACGTGCTCGGCATGCACTTCTTCTCGCCGGCCAACGTCATGAAGCTGTGCGAGATCGTGCGCGCCGACAAGACCGCGCCCGACGCGCTGGTGACTGCAGTTTCAATCGCCCGCAAAATCGCCAAAGTGCCGGCCGTGGTCGGCGTCTGCGACGGCTTCGTCGGCAACCGCATGCTGGCGCAACGCGGCAAGCAGTCCGAGAAGCTGTTGTTCGAAGGCGCGTTGCCGCAGCAGGTCGACGCAGTCGTCACCAAGTTCGGCATGCCGATGGGCCCGTTCGCGATGGGCGATCTCGCCGGTCTCGATATCGGCTGGCGCTCGCGCAAGGACCGCGGCATCAAGTCGGAGATCGCGGACGCACTGTGCGAAGCCGGCCGCTTCGGCCAGAAGACCGGCAAGGGCTACTACAAGTACGAGCAGGGCTCGCGCGCGGCGCTGCCCGATCCGGAGGTCGAGAAGCTGATCGACGAGACGCTGGCGCGCCTCGGCCGCAAGAAGCGCGTCGTCAGCGACGACGAGATCCTCGAGCGGATGATGTACCCGATGATCAACGAAGGCGCGAAGATCCTCGCCGAGGGCATCGCGGCGCGTCCGTCTGACATCGACGTGGTCTGGCTCTATGGCTATGGCTGGCCGATCTATCGCGGCGGCCCGATGTTCTGGGCCGACACCGTCGGCCTCAAGCACATCGCCGATCGCCTGGCCTTCTACGCCAAGGAGACCAACGATCCATCGCTCGAGCCGGCGCCGCTGCTCAAGAAGCTCGCCGACGAAGGCAAGACCTTCGCCTCGCTCGCCGCCGCGTCGAAGGCGGCGTGATCTTTCTTGGCGCCAGTTGCTCGGTGTTCGGGTTCCCTCTCCCCTTGTGGGAGAGGGTTAGGGAGAGGGGTGGCCGCATCGGCACTGCCCGTGTGAACCCCCTTCCCCAACCCCTCCCCACAAGGGGGAGGGGAGCCCACGCGCCGCTGCTCACCTAACAGGTGTTTAACGTTTCCATGACCTATCCCGGCGAACAATATTATCCCAAGGGCGTGCAGTGGAGCGACGAGATCAGGCGCGGCACCCTGCCGGACCTGCTCTCGAATGCCGCCGCCGAGTTCGGCACGCGTCCGGTGCTCGAATTCCGCGACCGGCAGATCAGCTACAGCGAGCTCGAAGCCCTGGTCGAGACCGCGGCGGCCGCGTTCATGCGGGCCGGCTACGGCAAGGGCACCTCGGTCGCGCTGTTTCTCGGCAACTCGCCCGATCACCCGATCAACTTCTTCGGCGCGCTGAAGGCCGGCGCCCGCGTCGTGCATCTGTCGCCGCTCGACGGTGAAATCGCGCTGTCGCACAAGCTCTCCGATTCAGGCGCACGCGTGCTGGTCACCAGCAACCTGTCGGCGCTGTTGCCGACCGCGCTGAAATTCCTCGCCAAGGGTCTGCTCGATCGCCTGATCGTTTGCGAGGATGACAATTGGGGCAAGGTCGGCACACCGCAGACCGCGTTGCCTGACAATCCCGCGATCATCACCCGCCGGCAATTCATCGACGGCGCAGTCAAGCCGTCGCAATGGCCCGCGGTCGACGTCGAGGACGTCGCGCTGCTGCAATATACCGGCGGCACCACGGGCCTGCCCAAGGGCGCGATGCTCAGCCACGGCAATCTCACCGCGGCGGTGTCGATCTATGACGTCTGGGGCAAGCCGGGGCGGCTCGAACGCAACGCGATCGAGCGCGTGATCTGCGTGCTGCCGCTGTTTCATATCTATGCGCTGACCGTCGTGCTGTTGTCGGTGATCCGGCGCGGCCATCTGATCTCGCTGCATCAGCGCTTCGACGTCGAGGCCGTGATGCGCGATATCGAGGTCAAGCGCGCGACGGTGTTTCCCGGCGTGCCGACGATGTGGATCGCGATCGCCTCGCTGCCCGACCTCGACAAGCGCGATCTCTCTTCGCTCGTGGTCGCCGGCTCCGGCGGCGCGCCGCTGCCGGTCGAGGTCGCCAAGATCTTCGAGCGCCGCGTCGGTATGAAGCTGAAGAGCGGCTGGGGCATGACCGAGACCTGCTCGCCCGGCACCGGCCATCCCAAGGAAGGGCCGGAGAAGCCGGGCTCGATCGGACTGATGCTGCCCGGCATCGAGATGGACGTGGTGTCGCTGGAGGATTCCACCAAGGTGATGCCGGTCGGCGAAGTCGGCGAAATCCGCATCCGCGGCCCGAACGTCACCAAAGGCTATTGGAACAGGCCGGCGGAGACCGCGGAGGCCTTCGTCGGCGACCGCTTCCTGACCGGCGACATCGGCTACATGGACACGGACGGCTATTTCTATCTGGTCGACCGCAAGAAGGACATGATCATCTCCGGCGGCTTCAACGTCTATCCGCAGATGATCGAGCAGGCGATCTACACGCATCCCGCCGTGCAGGAAGTGATCGTGATCGGCATTCTCGACGATTACCGCGGCGAGGCGGCAAAGGCCTTCATCAAGCTGCGCGACGGCGAGAAAGTGTTCTCGATCGACGAGCTGCGCACATTCCTCACCGGCAAGGTCGGCAAGCATGAATTGCCGGCGGCGGTCGAGTTCGTCGACGAACTGCCGCGTACGCCGGTCGGAAAGCTGTCGCGCCATGAATTGCGGCAGCAGCAGCCGAAGACATCTCAAACCACGCAACAAACCGCATCAGGATCGCGCTCTTGATCGACGATATGGTGCAATGAATCCGTCGTCGCGGCGTTTGCCGGGACGACACCGAGAATGACGAGGAAGTTGAACTTCAAAAAGGAGGATCCGATGGATCTCGCTTTCACCAGGGAAGAGATAGCGTTTCGCGAGGAGGTACGGGAGTTCTTCAAGAACAACGTGCCGCCGGAGACTCGGCGCAAGCTGCAGGAAGGCCGCCATCTGTCGAAGGACGAGATGGTCACCTGGTGGCGCATCCTCAACAAGAAGGGCTGGGGCGTCACCCACTGGCCGAAGGAATATGGCGGCACCGGCTGGACCACCGTGCAGCACTACATCTTCAACGAGGAGCTGCAGTCCTATCCGGCGCCGCAGCCGCTCGCCTTCGGCGTCAGCATGGTCGGCCCTGTCATCTACACCTTCGGCAACGAGAAGCAGAAGAAGGAATATCTGCCGCGCATCGCCAGTGTCGACGACTGGTGGTGCCAGGGCTTCTCGGAGCCGGGTTCGGGTTCGGACCTCGCCTCGCTGAAGACCAAGGCCGAGCGCCGTGGCGACAAGTGGATCATCAACGGCCAGAAGACCTGGACCACGCTCGCCCAGCACGCCGACATGATCTTCTGCCTCTGCCGCACCGACAACAACGCGAAGAAGCAGATGGGCATCTCCTTCATCGTGTTCAGCATGAAGTCGAAGGGCGTCACCGTCCGTCCGATCCAGACCATCGACGGCGGCCACGAGGTCAACGAGGTGTTCTTCGACGACGTCGAGGTGCCCTACGAAAACCTGATCGGCGAAGAGAACAAGGGCTGGGATTACGCAAAGTTCCTGCTCGGCAATGAGCGTACCGGCATCGCCCGGGTCGGCGTCTCGAAGGAGCGGCTGCGCCGCATCCGCGCGCTGGCTTCCAAGGTCGAGTCCGGCGGCCGTCCGGTGATCGAGGATCCGGCGTTCCGCGAGAAGCTCACAGCCTGTGAGATCGAGCTGAAGGCGCTCGAGCTGACCCAGCTCCGCGTCGTTGCCGACGAAGGCAAGCACGGCAAGGGCAAGCCGAATCCGGCTTCTTCGGTGCTCAAGATCAAGGGCTCGGAAATCCAGCAGACCACCACCGAGCTGCTGATGGAGATCATCGGTCCGTTCGCCGCGCCCTATGACGAGCACGGCGATGCCGGCTCGAACGAGAGCATGGATTGGACCGCGCAGATCGCGCCGAGCTACTTCAACAACCGCAAGGTCTCGATCTACGGCGGCTCCAACGAGATCCAGCGCAACATCATCAGCAAGGCGGTGCTGGGGCTGTAGGCCTCACCATTATCGTCATTCCGGGACTTCGCGTAGCAAAGAGCCCGGAAGCCATAACCACCATCGGGAGTATGGATTCCGGGCCTGGCCCTTCGGGCCATCCCGGAATGACGCCGCGGATAGCATCAGCACTTTGACAATAGGGAACGAACATGGATTTTGATCTGTCCGAGGAGCAGCGGCTTCTCAAGGAAAGCGTCGACGGTTTGCTGGCGGATGCCTACGACTTCGATGCGCGCAAGAAGTACATGAAGGAGAAGGGCGGCTGGAGCAAAGCGCTCTGGGGCAAGCTCGCCGAGCAGGGCCTGCTTGGTCTGCCCTTCGCCGAGACCGACGGCGGCTTCGGCGCCGGCGCGGTCGAGACCATGATCGTGATGGAAGCGCTCGGCAAGTCACTGGTGGTCGAGCCCTATCTCGCCACCGTCGTGGTCGCCGGCGGCTTCCTGCGCCATGGCGGCTCGGCCGACCAGAAGGCCAAGTACATTCCCGGCATCATCGACGGCAGCAAGACCTTCGGCTTTGCGCAGCTCGAGAAGAACTCGCGCTACGACCTGTTCGACGTCGTGACCACGGCGAAGAAGAAGGGCGACGGCTGGGTGATCGACGGCGAGAAGTTCGTCGTGCTGAACGGCGAGAACGCCGACACGCTGATCGTGACCGCGCGCACCAAGGGCGGCCAGCGCGACAAGACCGGCATCGGCGTGTTCCTGGTTCCGGCCGACGCCAAGGGCGTCACCAGGAAGGGCTATCCCACCCAGGACGGCCTGCACGCGGCCGACATCACCTTCACCAATGTTGAGGTCGGTGCGGATGCTGCGATCGGCGATCCCGAGAACGGCCTGCCTCTGATCGAGCGCGTCGCGGACGAAGCCCGCATTGCGCTGTGCGCGGAAGCCGTCGGCGCGATGGACGAGTCGCTGAAGGAGACCGTCGAGTACATCAAGACCCGCAAGCAGTTCGGCGTTGCGATCGGCTCGTTCCAGAGCCTGCAGCATCGCGCCGCCGACATGTTCGTGGCGCTGGAGCAGGCCCGCAGCATGTCGATGTTCGCGACCATGGCGTCGGACTTCAGCGATGCCAAGGAGCGCTCGTCCGCGGTCGCGGCCGCCAAGGTGCAGGTCGGCAAGTCCCTGAAGTTCGTCGGCCAGCAGTCGATCCAGCTTCATGGCGGCATAGGCATGACCATGGAAGCCAAGATCGGCCACTACTTCAAGCGGCTGACCATGATCGAGAACACGCTCGGCGACACCGACTACCACCTCCGTCGCGTCAGCGAGGGCGGCGGGTTGCTGGCGTAGTTGCCGCCGTCATTCCGGGGCTCGCGAAGCGAGAACCCGGAATCTCGCGCCACAACTTCTGGATTCCGGGTTCGCGACTGTGTTCGCGCCCCGGAATGACGTGTGAACCTCAGGGAGGCAACAACAATGAAAAACACCCCGTTCGATCTCACCGGCCAGGTCGCAGTCGTGACCGGTTCGAGTCGCGGCATCGGCCGCTCCTCGGCGGAGCTGCTGGCAAAACTCGGCGCCAAGGTCGTGATCTCCTCGCGCAAGGCGGATGCCTGCCAGGAGGTCGCCGACGGCATCAAGAAAGAGGGCGGTGACGCGCTCGTCATCCCCTGCAACATCGCGCGCCGCGCGGAGGTCGAGGGTCTGATCTCAGGCACGATCAAGCACTACGGCAAGATCGACATCCTGGTCTGCAACGCTGCGGTCAATCCGTATTACGGCCCGCTGCTCGACATCACGGACGAGGCCTTCGACAAGATCATGGGCTCGAACGTCAAGAGCAACATCTGGCTTTCCGCGTTGGCGATCCCGCAGATGGCGGAACGCGGCAAGGGCTCGGTCGTGATCATCTCCTCGATCGGCGGACTTCGTGGTTCTACGGTGATCGGCGCCTACGGCATCTCCAAGGCGGCCGACTTCGCGCTGTGCCGCAGCCTCGCCGGCGAATGGGGCCCGAAGGGCGTGCGCGTCAACTGCGTGGCGCCGGGTCTGGTGAAGACCGATTTCGCCCGCGCGCTGTGGGAGGATCCGGACAATCTGAAGCGCCGCACCGCATCGACACCGCTCCGCCGCATCGGCGAGCCCGACGAGATCGCGGGCGCGGTGGCCTATCTCGCTTCCGATGCCTCGACCTTCATGACCGGCCAGACCATCGTGGTCGACGGCGGCGTGACGACGGCTGCGACGTAGTTCTCAAGAGAAGCCATCGTGGCCGGGTTAGCCCGGCCACGACGCGTGTTCGCCTCAAACCTGCTCCAGCGCGCGCTCAAAATCCTCGATCAAATCGTCGGGGTGCTCGAGCCCGGCCGAGAAACGAATAAAGCCTTCGCTGATGCCGAGCTCGGCGCGGGCCTCCGGCGCCAGGCGCTGATGCGTCGTGGTCGCGGGATGCGTCACCAGGCTCTTGGCATCGCCGAGATTGTTGGAGATGCGCGAGATCTTCAATGCGTTGAGGCAGCGGAAGGCGCCGGCCTTGCCGTCCTTCACCTCGAAGCCGACCAGCGTCGATCCGGCGCCCATCTGCTTCTTCACTGTGTCGGCCTGCGGATGATCGGGGCGGCCGGGATAGACCAGCCGTGTGATCTTCGGATGGTTGGCCAGCGCCTCGGCGATCTTCGCCGCGTTCTCGGTCTGCGCGCGGACGCGGATACCGAGCGTCTCGAGTCCCTTCAACAGCACCCAGGCGTTGAACGGCGACAGCGACGGGCCGGTCTGGCGCATGAAATTGTGGATGTGCTCGGCGATGAAAGCTTCCGACGACAGGATGACGCCGCCGAGGCAGCGGCCCTGGCCGTCGATATGCTTGGTCGCCGAATAGACCACGACGTCGGCGCCGAGCGACAGCGGGCTCTGCCAGATCGGCGTCGCGAACACATTGTCGACGATCAGCCGGGCGCCGCCGCTATGCGCGATCTCTGCGATCGCGCCGATGTCGAGCACGTCGAGCGTCGGATTGGTCGGGCTTTCGAGAAAGAAGGTCTTGGTGTTCGGCCGTAAGGCGCGCTGCCACTGGTCGAGATCGAGGCCGTCGACCAGCGTCGTCTCGATGCCGTAGCGCGGCAACAGGTCCTGCACGACATAGAGGCAGGAGCCGAACAGCGCCTTCGACGCCACCACGTGATCGCCAGCCTTCAGCGGCGCGAGGATCGCGGTGGTCACCGCGGCCATGCCGGTCGCGGTCGAGCGCGCGGCTTCCGCGCCCTCGAGCTCGATCATGCGGCGCTCGAACATCGCAATGGTCGGGTTGGAATAGCGCGAATAGATGAAGCCGGGATCCTGGCCCTTGAAGCGCGCCTCGCATTGCTCGGCGGTGTCGTAGACATAGCCCTGGGTGAGAAACAGCCCTTCCGACGTCTCCCCGAATTGCGAGCGGAGCGTGCCGCCATGGACGAGGCGGGTTTCAGGACGGAAGTGGGCAGTAGACTTGGATTCAGAAGACTTGGATTCAGACATGTGACCTCCGAAGTGGCCATTTCCCTCGGAAATTGGCCACAAAAAAACCGGCCTGGAGAAACCTCCACAAGCCGGGATCACACTGTCCCCGGCCTGTTTAGCGACTTATTTAACGTGGCTGCAAGCCGGCCGGCTCAAATCACCACGGGATAAGTGCAGCTGATATTCCCTCGCGCCCTTTCCGTCAAGACGGTCATCGGATAACCCGTAAAAGCCCATAATTTGGGGCTTGGTGGCCGCTCAGAGTATGATTTTGGGCCATCTCGAGGGATCGCCGAGGGACCGCGACGTGTCGTTCACGCTGGAAGATGAATCCAACGGAATCCTCCCCGACCGCATGATCGCGGAGATGGCGGAGGCCGGCCTCATTCTGCCCGCCTACGACTTCGTCGAGAGCCAGATCCAGCCGGCGAGCCTCGATCTCCGCCTCGGCGACATCGCCTACCGCGTCCGCGCCAGCTTCCTGCCGGGCCCCGGTGCCACCGTCGCCGAGCGGATCGACCAGCTCAAGCTGCACGAGATCGATCTCTCCGACGGCGCGGTGCTGGAGACCAATTGCGTCTACATCGTGCCGCTGCTGGAGAGCCTGGCGCTGCCGCCGGAGATCGTGGCCGCGGCCAATCCGAAGAGCTCGACCGGACGGCTCGACGTGTTCACCCGCGTGATCGCCGACGGCACCCGCCGCTTCGACATGATCGGTGCCGGCTATCACGGTCCGCTCTACGCCGAGATCTCGCCGAAGACGTTTCCCGTGCTGCTGCGCGAGGGCTCGCGGCTCAGCCAGGTCCGTTTCCGGATCGGCGAGGCGACCCTGACCGCGGACGAGCTCGATGCGCTGCATGCCGCCGAGCGGCTGGTGGATGCGGACAATGCCGATCTCACCCACGGCGTCGCGCTGTCGGTCGATCTCTCCGGCGAGAACTCGGGCGGCTTCGTCGGCTATCGCGCCAAGCGCCACACCGGCGTGGTCGATGTCGATCGTCGCGGCGGCTATTCGGTCGAGGAATTCTGGGAGCCGATCAAGGCGCGGCCCGACGGCAGCCTCATCCTCGATCCCGGCGAGTTCTACATCCTGGCGTCGAAAGAGGCGGTGCAGGTGCCGCCGGACTACGCCGCGGAGATGGTGCCGTTCGATCCGCTGGTCGGCGAATTCCGCGTCCACTATGCCGGCTTCTTCGATCCCGGCTTCGGTTATGCCGGCGCCGGCGGCAAGGGCGCGCGCGCCGTGCTTGAAGTGCGCTCGCGCGAGGTGCCGTTCATTCTCGAGCATGGCCAGATCGTCGGCCGCCTCGTCTATGAACGCATGCTCGAGCGCCCGGACGCGCTCTATGGCCAGCGCATCGGCTCGAACTATCAGGCGCAGGGCTTGAAGCTCTCCAAGCATTTTCGCGTGTAATTCCGTAGTCCGGATTTCGCGTCGTCCTCCGCTGTCATTCCCCGCGAAAGCGGGGAGTCCAGTACGCCGCGGCCTCTCGATCGACAACGACTGTCTCTGGAATACTGGATCGCCCGATCAAGTCGGGCGATGACACCGCGCTTGGGTTTGGTTGCGTCGCCGCGCCCGTGATGACACAGTCCAGAAAACAACAAGCCGGGAGCGAACATGAGCGCCGCAACAGATTCAGCGCAGCAAGAAGCGCAGTGGCGGAAGTGGCGCAGCGTCGCCGATCTCTATCACGCCTTCTTCACCGGGTTGATCCTCACCGTGGTGACGCGGCGCGGCACCGCCGATGCCGCCGAGTTCGTCTTCCGCGTGTTTCGCCGCCAGCAGCAGGAGCGCTTCCTGCCCGGCTTGAAGAAGCTCGGCCTCGACGGCCTGCCGCCTGCGGTCGCGGCCGCGCAGTATCACTATCTCTCCAACTGGATCGGCGGCGTGCATGTCGAATACATGGTCGAGAGCGACCGCAAGGCCTGGATCCGCTATCCGCCGCCGCGCTGGATCTGGAAGGGCACGGCGATCTGCGGCGTGCCCGGCGAGGTCTCGCGCGCGATGCTGCGCGGCTGGCACGCCAACAACGGTGTCGCGCTCGGCGATCTCAGGCTCGGCTTCGTCTGCACCAAGCAGAGCGTCGACGGCCAGGACGGGCTCGAGGGCTATTACTGCGAATACGATCATCCGCTCGAACTCGACCAGCGCCTGGTGTTCGCGCGCCACCTCGAGGCGCCGCTGTTCGACCCGAAGACCGCGCCGGCGCTGCCGGTCGACAACTGGCCGAAGCCGCGACTGGAAAAGGCCTATCGCAACTACGCGATGGAATATGTGAAGACCGCCGCGCCCGTCATCGTGCAGGTGTTCGGGCCTGAGGACGCGAGCTATCTGCTGCATCTCACCGGCAAGCTGATTGGCATGCAGTATTTCGACGAGGTCGCGCAGGCGCTCGGCGGCGGTCGTGGCCGTGCCACGGAATTTGCCGCATTTCTGCGCACTCTCTTCGAGTCGCAGGATGATGTCGCTGAGATCAGCGGGTCCGAGGGCCAGTTCGAGATCCGCCAGCAGGGCTGGAAACTGATGGCCGATGTGGCCGATTATCATCCGGCCTGCGCCAGCGTTCTGACGGGTCTGCTTGAAGGGCTGGCGGCCGGCTGCGGACGCCATATTCCGGTGCATCTGAAGCCGAATGGCGCCGCCGGCGCGCCGTTCGTCTGGTCGATCGGCTAGACCAGAGGTTCACCTGCAATCACGCAGGCCCCCCTTGCGTCCCGCGCACGTGGAATCCGCGTTCGCCATGGTAGGGAAACACCATGGCGCGGCTCCCCAGATCGCGCGTGGGAGTGGAAATGTCCGACCTCGGCCTCGCCGAAATACCTGTCGACGAACAAGAACGGCCGCTGCCGCCGCCGGTGACGAGACCCGCGCGCAATGCGCTGCTCGACGGGCCGATCTTGCGCACGCTGTTGTGGCTGGCGTGGCCGAACGTGATCGCGCTTTCCGCCGGCACCTGCGTGGTGATCGCGGAGACCTCCTACATCGGCCGGCTCGGCGTCGAATCGCTCGCGGCGATGGCGCTGGTGTTTCCCTGCGTGATCCTGACCATGACGATGTCCGGCGGCGCGATGGGCGGCGGCGTCGCATCCGCGATCGCGCGCGCGCTCGGCGCCGGCGAGATCGAGCGCGCCTCGACGCTTGCCATGCATGCGCTGCTGATCGGATTGACGTTCGGTGCCACCTTCATGCTGGGCATGCTGATCTTCGGTCCGCGCCTGCTCGAATTGCTCGGCGGCCGCGGCAACGTGCTGGCGAATGCGATCGCCTATTCGCAGATCTTCTTCGGCGGCGCGATCCTGCCCTGGCTGATGAACACGATGGCCGGGATCCTGCGCGGCACCGGCAACATGAAGCTGCCGTCGACCATGATCCTGTCCTCGGCGGTGTGCCAGATCATTCTCGGCGGCACGCTCGGGCTCGGCCTCGGGCCGGTGCCGCAATTCGGCATGCGCGGCGTCGCGGCGGGTTCGCTGATCGCCTATTCGATCAGCATCAGCGTGATGGGCTGGTATCTGTTCTCGGGCCGTGCCCGCGTGAAGCCGAAACTCAAGGGGTTGCGCGTGCAATGGGCGATGTTCATCGACATCCTCAGGGTCGGCGCGGTGTCCTGCTTCTCGCCGCTGCAATCGGTTCTGACGATCTCGATCTTCACCCACATGCTGGCGCAGTTCGGCACCGCGGTGCTTGCCGGCTATGGCATCGGCGCGCGGCTCGAATTCATGCTGACCTCGGTCGCCTTCGCGGTCGGCATCGCCTCGGTGCCGATGATCGGCATGGCCGTCGGCGCCGAGCGCGTCGCGCGTGCCCGGCGCATCGCCTGGACCGCGGGCACGATGTCGTTCTTCGCGGTCGGTGTGGTCGGCAGCTTCATCGCCGCCTTCCCCGACCTCTGGGTCAACCTGTTCACCAACGATCCGCATGTGCGGGCGACCAGCCATCAGTACCTGTCGACCGCCGCGCCGATGTACGCCTTCATCGGCCTCGCAATGTCGATGTATTTCTCCTCGCAGGGCGCTGCGAAGGTGCTGGGTCCGGTGCTGGCGCAGACCGCGCGGCTGATCTTCATCGGCACTGGCGGCTGGTGGCTGTCGACGCATGAGGCGAGTGCGCAAGATTTCTTTACACTCGCCGCCGCATCGATGGGCGTGCTCGGCGTGCTCTCCTGCCTCAGCGTGATCCTGACGCGCTGGGGCAAGTCGGCCCCAGTTGTCGGGGCGCAGCCGGCGCTGTCTTAGGCAATTAAACCCGTCATCCTGAGGTGCGAGCGCAGCGAGCCTCGAAGGATGCACGGCCTCGAAGCTTCAGCGTACGCCCGTGGGAAAAGTCGGGCCGTCGCCCTTCGAGGCTCGCTTCGCGAGCACCTCAGGGGACGGTGACAGGATTGATTACGCCGCGTTCTTGTCCCGGGCCGATTGGGACTGTGCGGCCTGCATCGCCGCGGCGCCAAGGTCCATCTGCGCGTCCATGTAAGGCGCGATCTCGTGCGGCAGCACGTCGGCGATCCACACCACCCGGCAGCGCGCATCACCCTCGGCAAACACCTGCACCGAGGCGGAATGCTGCTTCACCCGCTCGCTGGTGATCGCATAGACCAGACGTCGTCGCTTGTCGTCGCAATCGACCAGCGTCTCACGCGCCATGGTGCCGTTGGCGAAGCTGACGGTGCGGACGTCGCCGGCGAGTTGCGTGTCGGTGACGAAGCCCGGCACCAGCCGCGTATGCAGCGCGCCGAAATCGCGCAGTGCGTCCCAGACATGATCGGCCGGCGCGTCGATCGGGATGTCCTTGTGAATTGAAGCCATGGAATGTGGTCCTTTAATCAGGATGACGATTGAGGTTTAGGTCGACACCGCCTCGACATTGTTGCCGTCGGGATCGAGCAGGAACGCCGCGTAGTAGGTCGGGCTGTAGTCCTTGCGATGGCCCGCCGCGCCGTTGTCCTTGCCGCCGGCCTTCACGCCTTCGGTGTGGAATGTCTTGATCGCGTCATGGCTCGGGGCGCGGAACGCGATGTGCGCGCCGCCTTGCGCCTTGCCCTTGTGCAGATGCAGCCAGAGCGCAGGCTCGCCTTTCGGGCCGAAGCCCGCGCCGCTGTCGTCGCGCGAGCAGAGCACTAAGCCGAGCGGCGCCAGCACCGCGGTGTAGAAGCGGACGCTGGCGTCGAGGTCGGCGACGCGCAATCCGATGTGGTCGTACATGATGGAGTCTCCGGTCGTTGCGCGCGTCGATGGACGCGCGGACCGGGAGAACCTAGCTATTGCAGCGCAAGGCGTTCTTGGAGAATCTTGCGGTCGCCGCGGGAGGCCTGACGGAATTTCAGCGGCGAGGCGCCGGCGGCGCGGTGGAAGCTGCGCACGAAATTGGAGAGATCGCCGAAGCCGACGTCATAGGCGATATCGGTGACCGGGCTGTCGTCATCCACCAGCCGTCGCGCTGCATGGCGCAGCCGCGAGCGCACCAGATATTGATGCGGGGTCACGCCGAGCACCGCTGAGAACAACCGCAAGAAATGGAAGGTGCTGAGCCCGGCCTGCTCCGCGGCATCGTCGAGATCGATCTGATGGTGCGAATTGGCGTCGATCCACAGCGCCGCTTCAACGGCGCGGCGGCGGTCGCGCAGGCCGGCGGTGAGGGGCTTCGCCTTGCGGTCGGACACCAGCTCGACAAGGCGGCTGGCGAGGAGATGGCCGACCTCATCGAGGCCGACGTCGCTGTTGCCAGCTGCCGCCGTTTGGGCGAGCTCCCCGATCACCATCAGTTCGGGCAGCGGCGGCACCGAGCCGACCTGCCAGACCGAGGTGCGGTCGCCGATGGTCTCGACCAGCTCCGGGTCGAGGAAGAACGACAGGCATTCGTCGCCGACCACATGGTCGTGCGTGCAGGTGTATTCGTCGCCGGGATGGCCGACCAGAATCGAGCCTGCGACCAGCTCATGGAAGCGGCCGCGGCAATGGCAACCGAAGCTGCCGCTGCGCACATAGGACACCGAGTGGCAGGCGAACTGTTCGACGAACGGCTTGTCGCCGGGCTCCGCCGTGCAGCGAAACTCGTTCACCGTGATGCGATCGCGCTGCAACAGTGTGGTCCGCGTCATACCCCAGATTTAGGCTTGCGGTCGGGGCCGCGCAACGGGCAGCAGTACGTCAAACAGGGTCTTGCTGATGGTCGGCTGGGCGCCTTCGATCGAGAGCAGCCGCCGCTTGGAGACGCTGCCGCCGTTGAGCGAGATCCGGTCGGCATAGTGGCCCGCCTCGAGCACGCGGTGGCAGGGCACGATGATCATGAAGGGATTGCGGCCGAGCGCCTGCGCCACCGAATAGGCCGCACCGGACGCACGCAGGGCGCTCGCCACCTCGTCATAGGTCCGGGTCTCGCCGCGTGGAATGCGGCGGACCGTCTGATAGACGCGCTGGTTGAAGGCCGGGATGGCGCTCATGTCGAGCGCAACGCCCGTGAGATCCGCATCGTCGCCGCGCAGGATCGCTGCAATGCCCTCGATCGCGATCTCGATCTCCTCGGGGGGCCGCGTCTCGCGTGCGTCGGGGTAGTGCTGGAACAGCCGTTTGCGGGTCTCGATTTCGCGGAGCTCGGGAAGCTGGACCCCGACGACGCCGGCTTCGCCCCATGCGATGCCGCATCGGCCGATTGCCGTGTCGAAAATGGTGTACCCACGCCCCGCCATGACGCCCCCACATGCGAGCATAGCATCGTCGCGGTGCGGCGCATCCGGAATCTTGACGATTGGTTAAGCATGTCGCGACCGATGCTGTGTGACCTTGCCAACGTCCGGTCACGCATCCTCCGGTCACGCATCTTAAAGGCTTTGCCCGCTATCTGGTCGCCGGCATGCTGCTCCAAAAGACGATCGACGGAACGATGACCAGCACGAGCGCTGAAGCCGCGCCCGGCAGCGCAGGCATGGTCGAGCGTGCGAGCGGGCGTGTTCACCCGCTCTTCGCGTTGCTGCTGCTGGCGCTGGTCTTGCGCCTTGCGGCCGCCGTCTGGCCCAACGTGATCTATCCCGACGAGACCTATCAGTATCTCGAACCGGCGTGGCGGATGCTCGGCCATGACGGCATCTTGACGTGGGAATGGCGCGACGGCATTCGCGGCTGGTTGCTGCCGACATTGATGGCCGGGCCGGTTGCCCTTGGTGATGCGATTGCGCCCGGTGGCGCAGGTGCGTTCCTGGTGCCGCGTCTGATTGCCGCATGCGCGTCGCTGTCGATCGTGGTCAGCGCCTGGTTGCTCGGCGCGCGGATCTCGCGAACGCATGCCGTCGTCGCGGCCTTCGCGGCCACGGTCTGGTTCGAACTGATCATGCTCGCGCCACACACATTGGGCGAGCCGCTGGCGACAGCGCTGATCGTTCCGGCGGCGCTGTTGGTCACCGATGGTCCGTCGCCGCGGCGTCTCGCGGTCGGCGGCGCCATGCTCGCCTTCGCCTTTGTCTGCCGCTTCCAGTTTGCGCCCGCCATCGCCGTGCTTGCCCTCGGGGCATGCTGGACACGCTGGCGAAACCTGGTTCCGCTGGTCGCTGGCGGGCTCGTTGCGCTGTTGATCGCGGCCGCGATCGACCTTGCGCATGGCAGCGTGCCGTTCGCCTGGCTGATCGCCAATATCAGGGAAAACCTTGTCCACGACCGCGCCATCGAATTCGGCGTGTCGCCGCCGTCGGCCTATCTGATCGACTTCATGACCGTGTGGTCGGTGGCGATCCTGCTCCCTCTTGCTGCGATCTGGCGCGGCTGGCGGCACGCACCGCTGCTCGCGACCGCGGCGCTGGTCAACCTCGTCTTCCACAGCCTGATCGCGCACAAGGAATACCGCTTCATCTTCCTGTCCGTGGTGCTGTTCACCATCGTCGCGGCGCTGGGATCGGCCGATTGGGTTCAATGGCTGCGCACGAAGGTTGCGTGGCGCCGCTGGGCATTGCCGATCGTCCTCGGCGGCTGGGCGCTGCTGTCAGTGACGCTGGCCGGCACCAGCGACGAGATGCGCGAGTACTGGACGCGCGGCGTCGGCGCTGCGCGGCTTGCGGCTGAGTTGCGCAGCGATCCGCAGATGTGCGGCCTTGCGCTTTACGACGTTCGCTTCCAGCAATTGCCGGGGCGCGAACGATTGGTCGGCCCGGTGCCGCTCTATGCGCTGCAGCCCGCCGATCCGCTCGCCGAGATGGTCCTGCCGCCGCTGCTGCTGCGGGCGACCAAGCCGGCCTTCAACCGCATCCTTGCGCGGCCCGAGGCCGCAGGCGATCTGCCGGCGGAATTCTCACGGCAAAGCTGTGCCCGCGTCGGCTTCAGCGATGCCTGCATCTATGCACGCGGCGGAAGCTGCGACGCATCCGCCGCTGCGCCCTTTGTGATCAATGACGTGCTCGTGAGGATGGGCTGGTAGCGGGTGGCGCTGCTATGATCGGTGTCAATGCACGCTTGATCCTCTGCCTCGGCCCGGGCTATGGTCCGGCGGTCGCACCCGTGAGGGGCGACCTCAAGCAATTGAGATCGCGGGCGTAGTTCAATGGTAGAACGGCAGCTTCCCAAGCTGCATACGAGGGTTCGATTCCCTTCGCCCGCTCCAGCCCCAAGGCCAAACCCAAGGCTAAATTGCGCGGGACGGTGTTGTCGGCGAGATAATGTATTTTGCTGCCATAGCGGGAGACTTGACGTGAGGTTGCTTGGAGCGCTGCTGCTCGCGCTGGGCGTGCTTTGCATGACGAAGCCGGCATCGGCACAAATGTATGATCCCCGCTATCCGGTCTGCTTGCATGTTTACGGTGAACTGGTCGGCGACCGGATGGATTGCATCTTCACGTCGATGAAGGAGTGCCAGGCGAGCGCCGTGGGGGCTCCGGCAACCTGCCTGGTCAATCCCTTTTATGCGCCAGGACCGGCGCGCCCTGGCAGGCCTGAGCGATGACCGTTTCCGCTCGCACCTGCGCGCGTTCATTTGAGACGACGCGCTCATTGCGATTGTTTTGATCGGGTGCGCATTTATCGCTCGCGCGTCGCGGCACGGGCTTCGCGCGATGATCCCGGGATATTACGGCGGTCTGTTCACGCAACGTGCGCGCCTAACGAACCGTACTCGACCTGTTCTTCTCACAACACGCATTTATGTTTCCGTAGTTCTCCGCGTTTGAGAACGGAGTTCCGCCGGAACGTGACAGCGGCCGGCAGTGGTCGAGGCTGCATCATCCTCCGGTGGTGATCAGCGCCATCCCATGGCGGGCGCGACGTGAGTCAGGATGCTCTCGATCACATGCGCGTTGTAGGCGACGCCGAGTTGATTGGGCACGGTCAGCAGCAGGGTGTCGGCCTCCGCGATCGCCTCGTCTGTCTTGAGCTGCTCGATCAGCTTGTCCGGCTCGGCGGCGTAGCCGCGGCCGAAGATCGCGCGCGTCCGTTCGTCGATGAAGCCGATCTGGTCTTCCTCCTGCCCATTGCCGAAATAGGCGCGGTCGCGGTCGTCGACCAGCGCGAAGATGCTGCGGCTGACCGAGACCCGCGGCTCGCGGGTGTGGCCGGCATCCTTCCATGCGGCGCGGTAGGCCCGGATCTGCGCGGCCTGCTGGATATGGAAGGCCTCTCCGGTCTCGTCGCTCTTCAGCGTCGAGCTCTGCAGGTTCATCCCGAGCTTCGCCGCCCAGACCGCGGTGGCGTTCGAACCGGCGCCCCACCAGATGCGCTCGCGCAGGCCTTCCGAAAGCGGCTCGAGCCGCAGCATGCCGGGCGGGTTGGGAAACATCGGCCGCGGATTCGGCTGCGCAAAACCTTGTCCGCGCAGCATATCGAGGAAGATCTCGGCATGACGGCGGCCCATGTCGGCGTCGGTCTCGCCTTCGCCCGGCTGATAACCGAAATAGCGCCAGCCATCGATCACCTGTTCGGGCGAGCCGCGGCTGATGCCGAGTTGCAGACGTCCTCGAGCGATCAGGTCGGCCGCGCCGGCGTCCTCGATCATGTAGAGCGGATTTTCGTAGCGCATGTCGATCACGGCGGTGCCGATTTCGATCCGGCTGGTCTTCGCGCCGACCGCCGCCAGCAGCGGGAAGGGCGAGGCCAACTGGCGGGCGAAGTGGTGGACGCGAAAATACGCGCCATCCGCGCCGAGCTCTTCGGCGGCGACCGCGAGGTCGATCGATTGCAGCAGCACATCCGCGGCCGAGCGGGCCTGGGATTGCGGGGAGGGCGTCCAGTGGCCGAACGAGAGGAATCCGATTTTTTTCATGTCGGCAATGTAGGCATACCGGACACGAATTGCGATCCGTGGCGTGACCCGGCGATGACGGAAAATGTTTACCAACCCGGAAAAATTTCTGCGGCACGTGTTGCGGGTTTTGCGG
Organism: Bradyrhizobium sp. RD5-C2; assembly: GCF_019972155.1. Taxonomy (GTDB): domain Bacteria; phylum Pseudomonadota; class Alphaproteobacteria; order Rhizobiales; family Xanthobacteraceae; genus Bradyrhizobium. Next base: position 58,194 of record NZ_BOVL01000001.1, read on the forward strand.
ATCGCGCCGCCGTGGACGCGCTGCATGCGCGCTGGTCCTGCCGCCTGCGCCACAGTGCGGCTTGCGATCAGCTCGCGCGCCGCCTAGTTTTCCGCCGCCATTTTCCCGCCACCACGTTCCCGCAGGACCCGATGTCGCAGCCGTTTCTGTTTCAGCCGATCACGCTTCGCGGCGTGACCTCCCGAAACCGCATTCTGATTTCGCCGATGTGCCAGTATTCGGCGACCGACGGCCTCGCCAATGACTGGCATCTTGTTCATCTTGGTAAATTCGCCCAGGGCGGCGCCGGGCTCGTGATGGTCGAGGCCGCGGCGGTCACCGCCGAGGGCCGCATTACCCATGGCGATGTCGGCATCTGGAACGACGAGCAGATCGCGCCGCTCGAGCGCATCGCCGCTTTCCTGAAGGACAACGGCGCGGTGCCCTCGATCCAGCTCGCGCATGCCGGCCGCAAGGCCAGCATGCAGCGCCCGTGGTACGGCAATGCCGCACTCGACGAAGCCGACCGCGCCCGCGGCGATCTGCCGTGGCGGACCGTTGCGCCGAGCGCGCTCCCGATGGAGGAAGGCTGGCTGATGCCGCACGCGCTCGATGTGGCCGAGCTCGCAGCGTTGCGCGAGCAATGGCGTCGCGCCACCTTGCGCGCGGTGGAGGCCGGCTTCGAGTTCGTCGAGGTGCATTGCGCGCATGGCTATCTGCTGCACGAGTTCCTGTCGCCATTGTCGAACCGCCGCAGCGACGCCTATGGCGGCGACCGCGCCGGGCGGATGCGCTATCCGCTCGAGATCATCGAGACCGTGCGCGCCGCCTGGCCGGCCGAGCGGCCGCTGGCGGTGCGCATCTCCTCGGTCGATGGTGTCGAAGGCGGCCTGACGCTCGAGGATCAGGTCGCGTTCGCGCGCGAAGCCAAGGCGCGCGGCGCCGATCTGATCGACTGCTCGTCGGGCGGCCTGCTCGGCTCGGCAACCGCGGCACGGATTCCGCGCGGCTACGGCTTCCAGGTGCCGTATGCGGAGGAAATCCGTCGCGCCGCCGAGGTCGCCACCATCGCGGTTGGCCTGATCCTGCATCCGCAGCAGGCGGAAGATATCCTCGCCAATGGCCAGGCCGATCTGATCGCGATTGGCCGCGAGGCGCTGTTCGATCCGAACTGGCCGCTGCATGCCGAGCTTGCGCTTGGCGGCGGAAGCGGCGAGGTGTTCGCGTCCTGGCCGAAGCAGTATGGTTGGTGGCTGGAGCGGCGCGAGCCGGGCCTGCGCAGGCTCGAAGGTCCGCCGCTGCCGTTCCGCAAGGTGTGACAAGATCAAGCTGCGACAGATCATCAGGGAGGATTTGACATGACGATTTCGGCACAGCGTCCCTATGGCGGCGTGTTCCCGGTGGCGCCGACCATCTTTGATGCCGGCGGCAACCTCGACCTCGACGGACAGCGGCGCTGCATCGACTTCATGATCGATGCCGGCTCGCACGGCATCTGCATCCTCGCCAACTTCTCCGAGCAGTTCGTGCTGACCGATGCCGAGCGCGAGACCGTGATGCAAACCGTGCTCGAGCACGTCGCGGGCCGCATTCCCGTGATCGTCACCACCACGCATTTCTCCTCGGCGGTGTGTGCCGCGCGCAGCCGTGAGGCGGAGGCCGCGGGTGCCGCGATGGTGATGATCATGCCGCCCTATCACGGCGCGACCTTCCGCGTGGGCGAGCCGGGCATCTACGAATTCTATCGGGTGGTGTCGGACGCCATCAACATCCCGATCATGATCCAGGACGCGCCGGTCGCAGGCACACCGCTCTCGGTGGACTTCCTGGCGCGGATGGCGAAAGAGCTCGCCAATGTCAGGTACTTCAAGATCGAGGTGCCGATGGCCGCGAATAAGCTGCGCGGCCTGATCGAGAAGGGCGGCAGCGTGATCGAGGGACCGTGGGACGGCGAGGAGGCGATCACGCTGATGGCCGATCTCGATGCCGGTGCCACCGGTGCGATGACCGGCGGCGGTTATCCCGACGGCATCCGCCAGATCATGGATCCGTTCTTCGCCGGCCGACGCGACGAAGCCGTGCAGGCCTATGCGCGCTGGCTGCCGCTGATCAATTACGAGAACCGCCAATGCGGGTTGCAGGCCTGCAAGGTGCTGATGCGCGAGGGCGGCGTCATCAAGTCGGACACAGTGCGGCACCCGTTGCAACCGCTGCATCCGGCGACGCGCGCCGGCCTGATCGAGATCGCGCGCTCGCTCGATCCGGTCGTGCTGCGCTGGGGGCGCTGAGCGCGCCACCCGACCGTTATGTTCACATAACCGTCAACAAGCACATCTACCGTTCCGTCGGTTAAGGGAAGCGGGGACGTGCGCCCTGCGTGCACTCTGGATTGGTCGGAGCGGTCGGGCGGCAGCGGGATGATCGAAACCTTCCGGGTTGGTCGTTTTGCGATGCGCTACGGCCATTTCGTTCCGCGGCTCTACAATTATTGCCGGTCGCTCGGATTCGAGCGGCAGCAGATGCTGCCGTCACGCGCATTCTGCTCCGACGAGAGCCAGGGCTATCCGGTGATGCTGCTGGCCCAGCATTTCGGAACCTTTCCGTTCGACCACGGGCGGGTCGGCGGCAAGGTCGCGATCAATCGCCACGGGCCGTTTGCCCATCATGGCGAGGACCTGGTGCTGATCCAGGCCAGCCATGTCGGCTACAATCCCGATGATGGCCGCTTCGGCGTCTATCAGCGTCACCGCACCGACGGCTGCCGGTTCGGAGATTGCTGCGGCAAGCTCTGCGGCGTGCTGCGCTGGTATGAGGACGAGTACGCGCTTGCCTGTAAGCAAGTGCAATGCGGCCGGCTCAATGGCGAGCCGGTGTTCAGGATCGACAATCATTATCTCGACGACAACCGCAGCGAAGGTGTCTTTCTGTGGCTCGACCGCATGGTCGAGACGCCGGGTCAGCCGCTGACCGTGCTGAGTACGTCGAGGATCTTTCGCGCCAGTGCAGCGATCCGCGAACGGCTCGGCGAAGCCTGCTTTGGCGCGACACCCGCGCCGATCGGCACGGCGCTGTCACCCGATCTGTTTCACTTCCGCCGTGCGTCGGCCGAAGGTCCCGAGGGCCATGACATTCTCGAGGCGGCGCTCGCGCCTGTGATGCCGGCGCTGGTGACCTCGCCGCATCCCGCATTGGATGCCGCCCGCTTCGTCACCCAGGCCGAGTTCGATCGCACCTACCGGAGCATTCTGCGTGAGCCGGCGTTTCAGACCAAGAACGTGCTGTTCGTCTCCGGTCTGAATATCGACGTATCGCCGCGCGAGGGATTTCCGTTTCCGTTCACCAAATTCGTTCCCTGGGCGGCCTATGCCCGCCTGCACGACGGCCGCTCGTTCCTGCTCGAGCAGGAGGAGTTCGCCGAGACACTGCGCCGGATGCCGGGCGAGAACCCGGATTGCCTGTCGTTCGACAACACGATCGAGCAGATGACCACCGCGCCGGAAATCCGCATTCCGATCGGCTGATGCCTATGACGACGCTTCCCGCCCTACGTGTGCACACTGCTCTCGAACCGCGTCTCCAGCGCCTGGAATTCGCGGATCGCGCGCGCGGCTTGACCCGCCGCCACTTCATGCTCGGCTGCCTCAGCCTGGCTGCAGGCCAGATGGTGCGCCTGCTCGACAGGCTGCAGCAGTTGCCGCTGCTGCGCATTCGCTTTCCCTGAGCGCGAGCGAACGCGCTACAGCCAGCGCGAGACGGAGAAGATCAGCAGGCCGACCAGCCCTCCGACGACAGTTCCGTTGATCCGGATGAATTGCAGGTCGCGCCCGACCTGCAATTCGATCCGCATGATCAGCGTTTCGGTGTCCCAGTTCTCGACCACCTTGCGGATGAAGGCCGCGATCTCCTGGCGTCGCGATGCAACCGCCCGCAAGGCGGCGACGCGAAGCCAGCGGTTGATGCGGTCGCGCATCTCGGCATCGTCACGGACCCGTGCGGCAACCGAGATCAGGGCGGTTTCGATGGCGTCCGCGATCGCGGCCGAGGTGGCCGCGGAATTCAGCCGCGCCTCGATGGCCTGCCACATCGCGTCGATTTGCCGGATCACCGCGGGATTGTCGAGCATCTGCTGCTTCAGCTCCTCGCCTTTGGCGAGGTAGTCGGGATCGGTGGCGAGCCGGTCGATCAGGCGCTCGATCTCGGCCTTGAGCTCGATCCGCCATGGATGATCCGGCTCGCGCATCTCGTCGAGCGTCTGGCTGATGCCGGAGATGACGCGGTCGGCCACCATGCCGTCGACCCATTTCGGAACGAACCGGTAGGAGCGCTGCGAGACCTTCTTGCGGATGGTTTCCTTGTTGTTGGCGAGCGCCACGCTCGCCGATGTGATCATGCGCTCGACGAGGGCCTGCGCGTCGCCATGCGCCCACAACAGCGCCAGCACGCGCGAGGCGAGCGGAGCCACCGGAACCGCCGCGATCCCCTGCCGGGTGCGGCGGGTCAGAAAGGCATTGAGGTCGGCGCTCGGCGTGGCCTGCATGGCCTGGTGGGCCGCCGAGACCGTGCGTTGCGCGGCGCTGCGGGCGTGCGACGGCCGCTCGATCCATTGCGCCGCCCAGCCGGCGATATCGACGTCGCGGATACGGTCGCCGATCACGCGCGGCGACAGGAAGTTGTTGGCGATGAAGCGGCCCAGCGCCACCGCGATGCGCTGCTTGCTCTGCGGCACGATCGCGGTGTGCGGAATCGGGATGCCGAGCGGATGACGGAACAGGGCGACGACCGCGAACCAGTCGGCGCAGGCGCCGATCATGCCGGCCTCGGCGAAGGCGCGCGGATAGGCCAGCCACGGCCAGTGCGGTTGCGCCATCGAGGTCGCCAGAAAAACCAGCAGCATGAGCACCAGCAAGCCCGTGGCGAGGGCCCGCATGCGACGCAGATCGCGCAGTCTGGTGTCCTCAGGCGGAAGCACGGCGCCGATGTCCAATTGCTGCCAAACGCCTCATGCCGTCGCGACGCCGCGCCGGGGCGCGAGCCTCGCCGCGATCGCCGCATAATGTTGGCGAACGTCGGAGCTGCCGTGGACCCGCTCCAGCCGGCGCACGGTGAAGTGCCCCTTCGCGATCTTCTGGAAATGGTCCATGAAGATGACATTGACGGTCGCGCCGAACGCTGCGCCGATGATCGGTACCGCGCCGGCCGCGGCCTTGTCCGAGACCACCAGCCCGAACCGGGAGACGATCTCGCTGACCAGATTGGAGATCACGGGGGCGGAGGCATCCACCGCGCCGCGCTCCAGGATATAGGCGGCCGCGTCGCTGGTGTATTTGCTGATCAGCGCGCGGGCGGCGTAGTAGCCGATGTCGACATTCTCGTCGGTTCGCTTGGTGCCGTAGGCGAAGACTTCGAGACAGGCGAGCCGTGCCTCGATCCTGGAGAGATCCTCGCCCTGGTGCCGCGCGATCTCGGCAATCGCGCGCAGCATCAAGGTCGTCGTCAAAGGAAGCTCGACCGCCAGCGCACCGAAGCCGAACAGGCCGCTGACGCCTCCGGTCACCCCGGCGAGAAACGACGAGAAGGTCACCGCTGGTGAGGGCGGCGGCTTCTCGTCGAGCGTGTCGACGGCGACCTCCAGCCCCTTCATGACCGCCGAGCGCACCAGCCCGCTGAGCTGGCGGTTGGCGGCCTTCGGCAGCAGGTTGAGGACGCGATTGACCGGGACGCCGGCATAGTCGGCGATCCTTGCCGCGAGGTTGGAGCTCTCCAGCGTCTTGACGGCGGCTTGCAGCGCGGCGTGATCGCCGGGAGGAAGTGCAAGGAGCTGGGTGAGATCCTGGCTCATTGATAGCGGAGGATTGGCCGTATGCCGTTGAAGCTCGCGAGGATCGCCGAACCATTGCTGATCAGCGCGGTCACCTCGGGCGTGATCAGGCCGCCGGGCAGGGCAAGGCCAAGCGCCAGCGTGTTGAGCGCGGCGACGATGGCGTAGTTCTGCTTGATGAGGCTGACGGCGCCTTGCGAGATCTCGACCGCCTTGACGAGCTTCCAGAGCGAATCTTCCATCAGGATGACGTCGGCGGATTCGTGCGTGACCTCGGCACCATGCTTCATCGCGATGCCGACGTCGGCGAAGCTGAGCGCCGGGGAATCGTTGATGCCGTCGCCGACCATCGCGACCCTGCGTCCCTGGCGTTGCAGCTGCTGGATGACATCGGCCTTGTCGGCCGGCAGCATGTCCGCGAAGTGCTCGGTGAGTCCGAGATTCTCGCAGACGGCGCGCGCCACCACCGCATTGTCGCCGGTCAGCATGATGCTGTTCTTGACGCCCAGCGCATGCAGCCGCTGGATCACCGAACGGCTCTCCTCGCGGATCTCGTCGGAGTAAGGCACGAGGCCCGCGAGCTTGCCGTCCACGGCGATATAGAGGCTCGAATAGCCGCGCTCGTCGAGCGCTGTGCGATCGAGCGCCGAGGCGTCGACGGCAATCTGGCTCTGGCGCATGAAGCGCTGGTTGCCGACATGGACATAGTAACCGTTGACCTGGCCCTCGACGCCGAGGCCGAGGCGGTAGGTGGTCTCGTTGCAGGGCGGGATGTTCACCGCAAGCTGCCGGGCCCGCGTCCGCAACGCTTCGGCGACCGGATGTTGCAGCTTGGTTTCGGCGGCTGCGGCGAGCCCGAGCAGGTGGTTCGGCGTGATCGAGTTCTGGTAGGAGATCACGTCGATGACGGCGGGCGTGCCGTGGGTCAGCGTGCCGGTCTTGTCGAACACCATGGTGTCGATCCCGGCAAGCTTCTCCATGTGGCCGCCGCTCTTGATGATCATGCCGGTGCGGGCGGCCAGCGTCATCGAGGACAGCACCGACGTGGGCGCGGCAACGCGGATGCCGGTGCCGTAATCGACGATGACAAGCGAGAGGAAGCGATTGAAATCGCCCGAGACCATGGCGGTGCCGGTGGCGAGCGCCAAGGTCGGGGCTACGAGCCGGTCGGCGAAGCGTTCGGCGTGGTTCTGCATCCGGGTGTCGCCGATCGGCGCGGATTCGATCAGCCGCACGATCTGGCCGGCGGTGGTCGCGGTTCCGACGCGCAATGCGCGCAACGTGATCTGACCCTCGCGGATCACCGTGGCGGCGAAGGCGGCTTCGCCCTTGCCGCGATGCACCGGCAGGCCCTCGCCGGTGATCGTCTTCTGGTCGATGGTGGCGGAGCCGTCGATGATCTCGCCGTCGACCGGGATCATCTCGCCGGGATATACCACGACGATGTCGCCGTTCTGCAACTCGGCGGCAGGGATCGACACCACCTCGCCATCGCGCAGCAGCCAAGCCGTCTTCGACTGGAATTCGAGCAGCTCGTTGATCGCGCGCCGCGAGCCCGCAGCGGTCAGGTCGCGGATCCAGTCGCCGAGCTTGATCAACCAGGTGACGATGCAGCCGGCCAGCGGATTGCCCTGCAGCACCGAGGCTGTGATCGCGAGCGTATCGAGCACGTCGATGTTGAGCCGGCTCTCGTTCGCCCAGACCTTCCAGGCGCGCTTGGCGATCGGGATCGCGTTCCAGAGCATCAGCGGCATGTTGACCGCCGCGATCACGGGATTGGCGCTGAAGGCCATGAACAGCGACAGCGTCGGCAGCGCCAACGGTGAGCGCTTGGAGACCTCCGGCACGCCGGCGCGTGGCGCGCCCGCGTCCCGCGCGGCGCCGGCGCAGAGCGCCTTGACGTCGGCAAGGCTCATGCTCTTGAAGCCGTTCAGCAGGGCGAGCAGTCTTTGCTCGTGAGCCGGATCGTATTCCAGCACGAGGCTCGCGCAGTCGTAGTTGATCCGCGCGGTCCTGATGCCGTCCTGCGCCCGCAGCCACCCGAGGCAGATCTCGCCCAGCTTGCAGTTTTGCCCGAGCGCGGGAATGCTCAGACGAATGCGCCCCGGCATGGAGTGGCAGAAACTGAAGTCCATGAATTTGCGCTCTCGCCCCTGGCGGGTCAGGCCGTCGCGCCCGCCGGCTCCGCCTGCTCCGCGGCAGCCATGTTGGCCTGGATCATGTGGTTGAGGGCAAAGATCGCCAGCGTGACCCAAACCGGCGTCGCCGCATTGGCGCCGACCTCGAAGATGGTGAAGCCGGCGATGCCCGCGGCGAGCAGGATCTTCAGATCGACCACATTTCCGGTGGCGACCTTGATGCCGTTGTCGAGATCCTTGAAGAAATCGACGACGACCCTGGCCGTATGCGAGTGCTCGGCGAGGTATTCGGCTTCCTGTTCGATCTTGGTCGCGAGCGCGTCGATCTCATTGGCCGGCGGCTTGTAGTGACCGCCGGTGTGATGTTCGAGCCGGCCGTGAAATTCGTCGTGCCGGTCGGTGTCGTAATGCAGCACGATGCTGCCGGTCGCCGGGTTGACGATGACGTCCTCGATGCCGGGAATGACGCTGAAGGTCTGCTTGATCTGTTCGAGAAGCTCGGGGTTTTCCTTGGCCGACGGTACCTTCATGCGAATCCGGCCCGGAACCTGATGCGCGATCTGCAGCTTCATTTTGGTCATCGCATTCCTCTCACAGCGTTCCAGTGCCGGCGCGGGGACGCGAATAATACCGTCGTCGAACACGATTGCGCGCCGTGGCGGCGTCGCAAGGTCGGTCGACGCCACGCTTCGCCGCCTTGCAGCTACCGGTCCGACCCGGTTCAGGCCGCCGACGAAGCCCGGCCCTCGGCCGCCGCCTTGCCTTCCTGCGCCTGGTTCTCGGCCTTCACTTCCGCAACGATGTCGTTCACCTGCTCGTGGGCTTCGGCAAACATCTCGCGCGACTTCTGTGCGAACTTGTAGGTGCCGCGAACGGTCGACTTGAACAGCGGATTGAGGGCGCCGGCGAGCTTCGGCAGGTACTTCGGCGCCGCGACTGCGGCAACGCCAAGCGCAAGTCCCGGGAGCAACGCAGCTTCGAACACGGCAGCACCGACAGCCACCACCGCGACGACCGCGACCGTCTTGTTGATGCCGCCGCCTTCCTCGGAATCCTGTTCGGGGGCGTCATGGTGGAAGGCGGTATCGTGACTGCTACCGTTGGTGTTCGGGTTCATCTGAAATCCCTTGTGACCGCTCAACTGACTGCAGTTTCATCAATAACGGCGGATTGAAATGGATTCGTGACAGTTTGATTACAGCCGTCCGACCGGTTGCGGCGGCACGGTGTCGCAACGCAACAGGCGCGTGTTTGGCGATCGGGGCAGCGCCCGAATGGGGTGGCACGCCTCGTCGGGCCCTTTTCATGTCTCGATGTGTCCAGGCGAGGGCAGACGGCGACGCGTTCTACCGGTCCCAGGTCACCGGCAGATCCAGCAGGCCGCGGAACGCCCAGCCGCCGATCCGGGGCGGCTTGTCCGCGATCAGGCGCAGATTCGTCAGCCTCTCGAAGATCGCCGGCAGCGCGACGTCGGCGACCATGGCGCGCGAGGCCCAGGCGCCGGCGCAGAAATGCGGACCGGCGCCGAAGGCGATGCTCTTGCTGGCGTCGCGGCGCACGTCGAATGCATCGGGCTTGGCGAAATGCTTTTCGTCGCGGTTGGCCGAGCCGAACATCAGGAACACGCGCTCGTTGGTCTCGAATGCAACGTCCCTGATCGTCCAGGGCTTTGCGATCCGCCGCGGCGACATCCCGATCGGCGAGATCCAGCGCGCATATTCCTCGAACACCTGCAGCCACGGGATCGCGCCGCTCACAGCCAGCGCAAGCTGGTCCGGGTGGGTCAGCAGCGCCCACACTGTGCCGGCGATCGCGTCGCGCGGCTCGTTCTGGCCCCCCGAGATCGCGAGCTTGATGTTGGCGCGCACGCTCTCCATCGGCATATCGGTCTGCAGCAGCACGCCGAGCAGGCTGAGGTCGGGCGTCTTGCGCAACACCGGCACCATGTCGTCGATCGCGGCGTCGATGCCCGAGGTCGCCGCATGGCAGCGCGCCTCGATCGCGGGATCGCCGGTGTAATTGGCAATGCCGTCGATCATGCCCTGCGACCAGGCATTCATGTCCTGGAAACGCATGTTGGTGAGGCCGGTGATCGATTTCAGGCATTCGGCCGAGAACGGCAGCGCGAAGGCCTGCACGAAATCGACCACGTCGTCGGGCGTCAATTCGTCGAGGATGCGCGTCGCGTGTGCTGCGAATTGTGCGGTCCAGTACGATCTGACGGTTTTCGGCGAGACCGCCGGGAAGATCGCCTTGCGCTCGTTCATGTGCGCATCGCCGTCCTTGCGCATCATGTTGTGGCCCATCAGCCTGTTCATCAGCCCCTCGGGCTGGTGCGACGAGAACACGTCGATCTGCTTCTCGGAGACGAAGATGTCGTCGCGGTTGCACAGCAGCGTGCTGCCGAGCTGCGGCACGAAGGCGATCGGCGCCTCCTTGCGCATGCGCGCCAGCGTCGGATAGGGATCCTGCCAGAAGGCGGGGACGTCGATGTCGAAATGGGGAGCTGTGCTCACGACGTGATCTCAGGTTGGCTTCAGGTTCCGAACCGAGCATAGGCCGGCAGGCGCGACCGGTCTGTCCCCACCGTTGGGGACAGCGGGAGGTGACCGCCAGGTTCCTCAGTTCAGCCGGCGTGCCGACGCCATCAGGCGCAGGGCGATCGCGAACAGCTCGTTCTGCGAGGAGATGCCGAGCTTGTCATAGGCGCGCTTGCGATAGGTGAGGGCGGAGTGCAGCCCGATGCCGAGTTCGGCGGCAATCGCTTCCGAGCTGAGGCCCGAAAGGATGCCGAGGCAGACCTCCTTCTCACGGCCGGTCAGCCGGGCGAGCGGTTCGGCAGTCGCAAACAGGGTCTTCAGCCGCGCGATCGGATCGGCGTCGGCTATCGGGTCGCGCTGGAAGTGCCGCGCCACCGCTGCGGTCAATGCGGGCGCGACCGCGGCGAGGCGCGCGATCTGCTCGCGGCTGAAGCGGCCTTGCGCGGTGATCTGGTAGAAATTGACGTAGAAACAGGTATCGCCGGTCCAGATCGCAGAGGCGAACTTGTCGACGATGTCGGAATCGTCGAAGAAAATCTTGCGGTAGCCGTCGCTGTACATCCGGCGGGCAAAATTCGGCAGCACGATCGGCACAGCCTGCGCCTGCCCCTCGAACACCGCGTCGCGGTTCGGGTCGGCCTGATGGAAATGTTCGGAATAGGCGATCCCGAGATCGTGCCCGGTCGGGATGTTGCCGATGTCGAGCAGGCACGCGGCGGACCGCGGGCCTGTGAACGAGAACACCATGCAGTGACCGACACCGGCGACGCGGCGCAGCGCGCCGATCAGCGCCTCCGGAAAGCCGTCGCGGCCGATCGCCAGCAGCGCCGGCGTGATGTCGCTGATAACAGAAGTCTTGAAGGCGAAATCTGCCTTCATGGCGTCCTCCCTGTGTTTCGGGAAGACTAGCAGTGACATCGCGGGGGTGGAAGCGGCCGCGGCCCGGGTATCCAGCGGAGCGGCTCTATCCTTTCGTCATTCCGGGGCGACGCGCAGCGTCGAGCCCGGAATCCATTCAGCCGCGGAACCTGTGGGTCGATGGATTCCGGGCTCTCGCTTCGCGAGCCCCGGAATGACGGTTGTGGAAGTTGTCCCGGTTCGCGAAGGACGCGCGACGGGGAACTGCCGCCTCAGGCGCCCGGCACCTGGTCGAGGAACCCGGTGATGCTCCGGATCCGTCCTTCCTTCAACGTGGCGAAGTCGGTGCCCTTGATCGGGCTGTCGACGCCGTCGGGCCCGAGACCCCAGGAGAAGCGGACATGGTCGCCGTAGCCGTTCGGCTCGCCGATCAGCTTGAAGGTGAAGTCCGGAAACTTCTGCTGCACGCCCGCGATCAGCGCGTCGACGCCGTCATGGCCGTCGCCGCTCATCATCGGATCGACATAACGGGCGTCGGCGGTCCAGTTCTCGCTCAGCATCTCGCGCCGCCGGCTCGGCGTCCGCTCGTTCCAGAGCTCGATATAGCGGCGGGCGATGGTCGTGTGGTCGGTCATGGTGCTCTCCTTCTGATCTGCCGGACTGTGCGGCTGTCCGGACTATCGAAGGTTCGCGTGCGCCGATCGATTACCTCGCAGGTCATCGCGCACGTTATGGCGCGATGGTCAGCACCGCCTTCATGTTGGGGTGGAAGCGGCAGTAATAGTCGACGGTACCGGCCTTGGTCAGAACCGACCTAACCGTCTTCTTCGGCGCAATCGTCACGTCGAAGTCGCCGTTCTTCGCCGTGGCGGTGTGTGCCAATACGTCCTTGTTGACCCATTCGATGGTGTCGCCGACCTTGGCCGATACCTCGGCCGGCGAGATCACCATATTCTCCATCACGATCTGGACGGTGGCTGCATGCGCCGGGACAGCCATCGCGCCGAGCGCGAACAAAGCGAGCGTTGCGAGATAGCGTCCGGGCGACATCGCGCGTCTCCCTACTTCATGCCCGCCGCAACATGTTCGGCATGCTGCTCGTGGCCCTGGAAGATCTTCAGGCCTGTCTGCAGCAGGCTCTTCAACTCGGGATTGCTGGCCGACGGGATCAACTGCGTCTCCAGCGCGGTGTTGACGGTCTTGTGGTAGGCGACCTCGTTGTCGATATAGGCCTTGTCGTAGGCGGTGCCCTTCAGCTTGCCGAGCTCGGCGAGCTTGTCGGCCGCCTGCTTCGACAGCGCCTTGCTGGTGTCGTTGTCCTCCGGCGTCACCTTCAGCTTCTTGACGAGGTCGAGCGCCTGCTTGTTCACCGCCTCATGGTCGCGCGCCATGTCCTTGGCGAACGCCTTGACGTCCTTGCTGGATGCTTTGCTCTCCGCCTGCTTGGCGGCGTTGATGTCGATCACGCCTGCCGTGTAGGCGATATGCGCGATCTGCGGATCGGTCAGCTTTGCACCCTGGGCCAGCGCAGCGCCGGTGAGAACGCCGAGCGCGGCGACCGCGATGCTCAATCGAACGAACATGGTTTGACACTCCTGTTGAGCCGGGCGTAGCGCACGGCACGTCGTTGCTTGCACAGGAGTTGGATGGTGCTGATAGCCAGAGGTTCCCAAAAATCTATGCTGTGACGCCGAGCCGTTTCAGGACCGCCTCGGTCAATCGTTCGCAGCGCCGGCCTGCGAACGGAAACGCCTCCATCACGATGGGGCCGATCTTCCGCTCGACATTGTCGCGCAGCATGGTCCGGGCGCGGTGCAGGCGGGTCTTCACGGTCTCCGGCTTGAGGCCGAGGATATCAGCGGTCTCCTCGACATTCATGCCCTCGATCACACGGGTGATGAACACGAGGCGGAACGCCTCGGGCAGCTCGTCGATTGCGTGCTCGACGACATGCTGGATTTCGCGCTGGGCCATGGATTTTTCCGGATCGTCCGCTGACGACAGCGGGAACGGGATGATTTGGGCTTCAACGGCGCCGTTCGGCAGCTCGGACCATTCCACGCTTGCGCGCTTGCTGCGCAGGCGGCCGACCGCCTCGTTCATCGCGATCCGCGACAGCCAGGTCGAGAGGCTGGAGTCGCCCCGGAACTGGTCCAGATGGGTGAAGGCGCGCACATAGGCGTCCTGAACCACATCCTCGGCCTCGTTGTCGTTGCGGAGGATGCCGCGCGCCAGCCGGAACAGCCGGCGATTGTTCGCCTGCATGATGGCGCGGATCGCAGCCTCGTCGCGGGCGAGCGCGCGCTGCACGAGCTCGGCATCGCCTGAGCGGATCGGTGGCAGGGATGTGACATGGGCCTGGCGCATGGCGGGCTCGCCCTCACTGTTGGCGGTATATTACCATTGGATGCCGGCCGGCCGGACAGGTTCCCGAGAAAATGGTGAAAGGCCAATGCCGGTTAGCGGCTACGGCCTGATATAGGCCTCCGGATCACCGCGCGCGTGCGCTTCCATCGCATCGAGGAAGCAGCGAACTTTTGCGGGGACAAATTGCCGCGCCGGCAGCAGCGCATGCACGTTGAGTGGCTCGCAGGCATGGTCCGGTAGCAGCCGTCGCAACTCGCCGGCCGCGACCGCGGCGCGGGCGTAGCTCGCGGTGACCCGCAGCACGCCATGGCCGGCGAGCGCTGCCTGCAGCCGGACATGGGCGTTCGAGCTGGTGAGGCGCGCGCGATCCACTGCGAGATGCTCGACGGCACCGCCGGGCGCGGTGATCGCCCATGGCGGATCGCTAGGGCCGGTCAACAGCGGCAATTTGCGCAGCTCATCCAGCGTACGCGGCTCGCCGAACTTTTCCAACAGCGCCGGTGCCGCGAACAGGCCGCGCTCGAGGGTAAAGACGCGGCGGATCACGATGCCGGCCGACGGCAGCGGCGCCTCCAGCATCGCGAACACGATGTCGTAATTTTCGGCGATCGGGTTGACGATGTCGTGCTCGACGTCGATCCGGATTGCGAGCTCCGGATAGCGGCCCATCACAGCGCAGGCGACCGGCCCTGCGTGGTGCGCGCCGAATTCGTAGGGTGCCTTGATGCGCAAGGTGCCCGCGACCGCGCTGGACATTGCCAGCGCCTCGCTGTGGGTGTCATGCAGCGCGGCGAACAGTGGGCGCACCTTACGATAGATGGTCTCGCCGGAATCGGTCAGCCGCAGGTGCCGCGTGGTCCGCTCGATCAGCCGCAGTCCGAGATTGGCCTCGAGACGCTGCACCGCAGCACTGAGGCTCGATTTGGGATGCCCAAGTACCCGCGCGGCCGCGGTGAAGCCGCCATGCTCGACAACCTCGCAAAACAGCTCCCAGTCGCGCCACTCCATGGCCGATTGTCCATCCAGCGGTACAGTGTGTCCAGCCAAATCGGATTATCCCGATGACCGGGATCACCTAACCTGATGGCAAGCAACATTGCATTGGGAGGCTGACATGGCCGATGACGGAATTTTCCTGCGCAACGCCTGGTATGTGGCGGCGATGAATCACGAGCTGATCGACGGCAAGAAGCTGGCGCGCACCATCCTGGAGCGGCCGATCGTGATCTATCGCGGCGCCAGCGGCAGGGTGGTCGCGCTCGACGACCGTTGCTGCCATCGCGCCGCGCCGCTCTCGATGGGGCGCGTCGAGGGTGACGACATCAGGTGCATGTATCACGGCATGAAGTTCGCGGCCGACGGCAAGTGCATCCAGATCCCCGGCCAGGACGCGATCCCCGCCAAGCTCGGCGTGCGCAGCTATCCGGTGGTCGAGCGCTACAACATGATCTTCATCTGGACCGGCGATGCCGAGAAGGCCGATCCGAAGCTGATCCTCGACTATCCGCCGCTCGAGGATCCCAAATGGCGCGGCCTGCCGGGCTACATGCACTACAAGGCCAATTGGCTCTTGATCGTCGATAACCTCAGCGACTTCGCGCATCTCGCCTTCGTGCACACCAACACGCTCGGCGGATCCGAAGAGTACGCCTACAAGACCAAGCCGGTCGCGATCGAGAAGCTGGACGACGGCTTCCGCGTCGAGCGCTGGCACATGGGCGCCGATGCGCCGCCCTACCACAAGAAGGTGATTTCCAATCGCGACGACCAGGTCGATCGTCGCAATATCGGCCGCATGATCGTGCCGGGTATCTTCACGCTCGACACCACGTTTGCGCCGGCGGGGCAGGGCGCGGAGAAGGGCGTTCAGGTTCCGGGCACGCGGTCATATCGCAATGCGCAGTTCATGACGCCGGAGACGCGTTCCTCGACACATTTCTTCTGGAATTATCTGCACGATTTCGACATCGACAATCCGAACATTGCGCTGTCGCTGCGGCATTCCCTCGAGGAGGCCTTCAACGAGGACAAGGACTTCATCGAGGCGCAGCAGAAGGTGCTCGACGTCGATCCGGATTATCAGCTGCTGGCGATCGGCGCCGATGCGCCGCTGACCTATTTCCGCTGGCTGTTCGCGCGCAAGCTCGATGCGGAGAAAGGCGCGGCGCGCGCCGCATAGCCGCTGAAGCGATGGTGTCCCCGCTTGGCTGCAATGCGTGCCGGGATCGCGAAATCGTGACGTCCGGGCGTGGCTGCCGTCCCGGCGGGTTTGGCGTAGAGTGACTAACGTGAATTCGTCGGTTCTTGATCAGGATCAAGGCTTCGATCCGTGCCGGTCGGATTATTCCGGTGGCGATCAATCGGTGAATGAGCTTGCACGAAAAGGCGGACCCATCGGAAGGAAGTGCCAGCGCCAGCTGGGTGCAGCACGCTTGGCTATGGCCGTTTGAAGCTACGCGATTGGCGCTCGATATCTACTCGCAGTGGTACCCCAGTCGCGCGCCCGAAGCGACAGATGCGGCGGACCAAGTGGCGGCGCTGCCCTGGACGACGGCCAATTCGGTGGCGCTGCAACTGCCGTCGATGCGTCTGCTGGATTTCTCGAGAGCTGGCGAAGGCCAGCCGCTGCTGGTCTGCGCACCCTATGCGCTGCACCGCGCGAAGATAGCGGATCTTGCGCCCGCCCACAGCCTGATGGAGGCGTTGCAGGCGGCGGGTATTCCGCGGCTCTATCTCACGGATTGGCTCTCGGCGGCACCGGAGATGCGATATTTCTCGATCGACACCTATCTGTCCGACCTCAACGTGGCCGTCGACACGATCGGGCCGCCCGTCGACCTTGCAGGTCTCTGTCAGGGCGGCTGGCTGTCGCTCCTCTATGCCGCGCGCTTTCCTGGCAAGGTGCGGCGGCTCGTGCTGGCGGGCAGCCCGGTCGACGTCTCTGTGCCGTCAGAGCTTTCCAGGATGGTCGCCTCGCTTCCGCAGCAAGGTTTTGAGGCGCTGGTGCGCCAGGGGAACGGAATCGTCAGCGGCAGGCAGATGCTGCAGGCCTGGAGCATCCCCTTCACCATGCGTGACGCGGAAGCGGCGCTGCAACGGCGGCTCGACGACAAGTCGGAGGATGCACGGGCGCTGCTCGATTGCTTCACGCGCTGGAACAGCGAGACGCTTGATTTGCCGGGCACCTACTACCTCGAAGTGACCGACTGGATTTTTCGCCAGAACCGGATCGCGGCCGGAGACTTCGTCGCGCTTGGCTGCAAGATCGATCTCGCTGCAGTGAAGCAGCCCGTCTTCCTGCTCGCCGCAGAGAACGACATCGTCGTTCCGCCCGACCAGGCATTTGCGACAGCGGGGCTCTTGGCCACGCCGCCCGCGTGGCTACAATGCGACACCGAG
Source organism: Bradyrhizobium sp. RD5-C2 (assembly GCF_019972155.1). GTDB lineage: Bacteria > Pseudomonadota > Alphaproteobacteria > Rhizobiales > Xanthobacteraceae > Bradyrhizobium. The sequence continues at coordinate 75,293 of NZ_BOVL01000001.1, forward strand.
CCGTGCAGTCACCTCGGGCTGTTCATGGGTTGCAGGGCTCTGGCCGGTCCGTGGCGCCGGATTGCCCGCTGGCTTCAGTCCGATCTCGATGAGGCCGCCGGCGAGCGATCGCGGATCAGCGCGTGAGTGCAAAATGAAAATGCCCCGAATTGCGTTTTGCAATCCGGGGCATCCGGTATCCCTGCGATGACGTGCGTCGCGTCTATTTTGCCGCGACAACCATGATCTCGACATTGTACTGCGGCGCCGCGAGCTTGGCCTCGACGGTGGCGCGGGCCGGGGTGTTACCCTCCGAGACCCAGCCGTCCCACACCGCGTTCATCTCCGGGAACGTCTTCATGTCGGTGATGTAGATGGTCGCGCTGAGCAGCTTCGACTTGTCGGTGCCGGCCTTGGCGAGGTGGCCGTCGATGATCGACAGGATGTCCTTGGTCTGGTCGGTGACGCTGCCGCCCGCGGCCTTGCCGGCGACGACGCCGGCGAGATAGACGGTATTGCCGTGCACGACGGCCTGGCTCATGCGCGGGCCGGTTTCGAAACGCTGAATGCTCATTTGGGTCTCCACTTGAATGGCGGGCATGTCCATAGCGTTTTCAAGCGAAGTGGCTACCGGTTCGCGTGAAGAAAACGCGTCAAGACAAGAGATCGAGAGGTTTGGTTCTGATTTGATCAGAACCAACCCTCTAGCCTGTCACGGCGACCACCGCCACTGCACAATTTGCAGCACCGCTCACGGAAATCGCGCGAAGAACGCCCAAATCGTGTCGGCGCCGTCGATGTCGCCGTTCTGGGGCCCGAGCAGCGACGCCGCCAGTTTCGTAAAATGCGCGTCCGGGAAGTGGCCGGGCATGCGGTGACCGCCGCCATTCACGCGGTAAAGCACCACGTCACGCCCCTGCGGGCAGGTCGAGTCGATCCGCGTGACGGTCGATTGATCGGACGGATTGCGGTCGGGCAGATCGGTGGTTGCGGCGTCTTTGGCCTCGCAGCCATCGATGCGTCGCCAGAATTCGAGGGTGCGCTCGGTCGACCAGAACCCGTCGGCTGCGAAGTAGCTGGTGCCGCGGCCGCCTTGATAGGGGATCAGCGGGTCGACGGTGCCGTTCATCAGGAGCATCGGTACCGGACGCGCGGGCCGGCAAGCCCCGGCTGACTCATCGGTCAGGTTCATGACGACGCTGGCCGCCGCGGCGAACAGGTCGGCGCGTTCGCAGGCCAGCGTCATGGCCATCGCGCCGCCGTTTGAGATGCCGGTGACATAGATGCGTTTCGGATCGGCGGTGCCGTCGTCCACCAGCTTTGCGATCAACTGGGTGATGAAGGCGACGTCGTCGGTGCCTTCCGGCGGCGGATTGCCGGCGCGCCGCTGGTCGGGCCGGGAGTCGGCCCAGGCGCGGTTCAATCCATCGGGATAGACCGCTGCGAAGCCGTCGCGCCTGGCGATCAACGGCCACGACGTTCGCGTGATCATGTCGGCACTGCTTTGGGTCTTGCCGTGCAGCACGATGACGAGCGGCGCCGGCTTGGCGGCCGGAGGCTGCAGCGTGAATGTTCGCGTGGTGCCGTTGATGACGAGCGAATCCGCAGCCGCCGGCCCACTGTTCAACGCAAGTGCGCCGGCCAGTACCAGCAAGCCGATTGGATATTGTCGCATCGCCAAGGATCCGCCTTATGGCGGCGATTGCAGCACGCCGGCGAGGCGGGTTCAACCAGTCTGTCCGGAGCGTGGCTTCACGATCCGGTCGGTGCGTCCCGCGCATCGGCCCAGCGCGCGAACAGCGCCACCCGTTCGGCCGGCCAGGCGCCGTCGCACGGCATGGTGCCGGCCTCCAGCCGGGCCAGGATCTGCCGGCATTGCTTGGTGACATCAGCCTCCTTCCAGAGATCGAAGGCGAACAGCATCGAGTTGCGATCCATCGGCCGGAACAGCGGCCGGATGTGCGGCTCGAATTGCACGACCTCGTCGGGACCGGGCAGCGCGACGCTGAGCTCGTTCTCAGCCTGTGCGTCGCCTGCGCTAGCCGACGGCCGCGCGGCGGGCGTTGCGTTGCAGACCCACCACCAGCGCGGCACCGGCATGTTCGGCGGCGGTTTGGCGCGGGCGCCGGAATTCTCCACCGCGATTCGCGAGCCCCATTCGATATAGGCGACGAAGGCGGCGCGGAATTCCGGATCGGACGGCAGCCCGGCATCGTCGGCGCTCTGCACCATGTAGGTGGCCCATAGCGCGCGCTGCTCCGGCCTGATCTCCTTGCCGATGTGCTGCGACACCATCCGCCGATAGCCGCCATAGCGTTCGGTGTAGAAGCGCGGCCCCCCGAACACCTCGCTGAGCCACGCCGCCACCCGTTCCGGATGGTCCGGCGACATCTCGGCGAACAGCGGGGAGAGCAACGGATCTTCCGGCACGTAGCGGCTGTAGAAGATGCGCGTCATGTCGAGCAGCGCGGGGTAGCCGCCGGCCCATTCGAACAGCGTCGGCTCGCGCATCGGATCCGGAACCGGATCGTGAAATGCGACGTTCCAGTGCATGCCGCTGCAGAACGGCTTGTTCAGTGACGAGCCGCAGCGGCACAGGCTGACATGCTCCTGTGATGCACCCACGTTCTGCGCGATCGGCGCGCCGTCCTCATCGACCAGTTCGACAAGGCCGGTGACGCGATAGGGACCGTCCTTCGACACTTCGATCTGCGGCGGCCGGTCGACGTCGGACAGGTTGGCGTCCCGCGCGGGGCCGATGCCGATGCCGAGCGCGCCCGATGGGCATCGACGCACGGCATTGATGAGGTCGTCGAGGCGCGCGCCGCTCGGCGCGACGAACGGCTCCTCGCCGAGATGGAACACCGAGTTGAGCCGGTCGGTGCAGAAGCCGGAATGCGCGCAGGTGCCGCGATTGTCGAACACGTAGGCCTGCTGCCCCGCATAGGCGTCGAGCTTGTCCGGCACGCGCCGTGGATCCCTGGCGTCGGTGAAGCCGCGTGCAACGTGGCTGTCGTCGCAGAACGGCTTGGTCTGCGATTGTCCGCAGCGGCAGAGCCGCACCGGGGCCTCGGCGGTAACAGGCACACCGAGGTGATCGACAATCGGAATGCCGGGTTCGGGTTCGTAAGGCCCGTTGCGCCTGACGATGATGCGCTTGCGCTGGTGTTGCTGGTCGCTCGGACCTTGGGCGGAACTGTCTTCTGTCATGCCTTGCAATGATCCCTGAACTCGCCCAACCCGTGCAAAGCGTGCTTAGATGGATCGATAGCGGCGCTCAACGAACCAGATGGAAAGTGCCGCAGGAGAGTTGCGATGATCCGCAAGACCAAGCGCAAATATGGTTGCCCGGTCGAGTTCTCGATCGATCAGCTCAGCGGCAAATGGAAGACCGTGATCCTGAGCCGGCTGAAGCTCCGGCCGATGCGCTACGGCGAATTGCGCCACGACATCCCGCAGCTCAGCGACAAGGTGTTGACCGAGCGCCTGCGCGATCTCTGCAATTCAGGCTTCGTCAAGCAGGAGCGCGGCGGCGGCTCCTCACGCTACTGCCTGACCAAGCGCGGCGAGATGCTGAAGCCGATGCTGCAGGCGCTCTACGACTGGGGCGAAGCCAACGCCGACACGTTCGGTGTCCGCTTCCTCAGCGGGGAGGCGGACTAGTCCCGCATGCGGAAGCATGGATTTGCTTCGTCGCGAGCTCCTCGCAACGACGGACCGGCATATCGTCAAGGCCTCTCAGGATGAGCGACCAGATCTATGACGCAGTAAGATTAGGGTGCGTACCCATAAATCCGGTACGAGCATGCGGAAATGGTGGGGTCCGGATTGCCCTCAGCAGCAGACGCCACCGACGCCTAAGTGAATGTCCGGCACGGCCACAAGCCGGCTCGTGCACCGCAACAGAAAACCGGGCGCTATCGACTGATGACACTGACAACAACGGACGCCCTATCGGCATCCACGCCGAACGTGCGTTTCGGTCGACGTTCCGGTCTCAACCTGAGGTGCCGGAGCGGCTATCGAACCCGCTCGATCTTTGCCGCAAGGTCGGGATAGCGGCTGACCCTGTAAGTCGAGTTTTCGCATGTCAGGATCCAGACGTCATGATCTGGCTTTGATCGCTTTGCGTCCCGGACTGCGTGCCGGGGTTTGTCGCACGCGATTCCCTGGCTGCGTATCTGGGCTGCCAGCATGCCCTTGACTGTCTCGGCATCCGCCCTTGCGATAAGCTCTGAACGCCCAGACAGAATGATGGAGAGCAACAAAAGAAGGAAAATCGCAACATGGCGAGGCGCGCTCATGACTCACTCCGGTGCAACAACGCTGCGCTGTCGAGGGTTTCACGCATGCTAAGGAACCGTTGGATGCCGCACTATGCACATTTGGCAAAAGGGAAGCGCTTTGTCGGTTAAGCCTTCAATGACGCAATCCAAGCCGGGCAAAGAGATTAGGGCCGTGGCTGTGCTGCGCAAGACATACTAGGCCGGCAATGAGGCGCAATCAATCGACCCGGGTCCTGGTTCTTGGCGGCTGCAACCGGGGCCTGCGCTGTAGCGCGGCAAGCGAATAACGAGAAAGATTGGACCCCTTCTTCGAATGTCAGGCAGCCTTTGTGTCGTCTTGCTTGCAACAAGCTATTCTGCAGGCGAAGTCGTTATAGCGGAAACCGTTGATTGTTTACCTCGTCGGCGTTCCTCAAGACGCTGCATGATAACGAAGAATGAGGGAACGAACAGCACGGCGAGGCAGGTGGACGCGACCATGCCACTGAAGGTGGATATACCGAGCGATCGACGGGCATTGGCACCGGCGCCTGTAGCCGTCACCAACGGTAAGACACCAAGCAGGAATGCAAACGACGTCATGAGGATTGGGCGAAAGCGCGTCCGTGCCGCTTCAACGGCGGCTGCAAGCAGTTCCTGTCCAGCGGCTCGCCGTTCGCGCGCGACCTCGACGATCAGGATCGCGTTCTTGGCCGATAGCGCGATCAGCAGCATGAGGCCGATCTGGACATAAAGATTGTTTGCAACACCAAGCGCCGTGAGCGCGCCGACAGGTCCAAGCAGAGAGAGTGGCACCGCCAGTAATACGGCCAATGGCAACAACCAGCTTTCGTACTGTCCGGCAAGGCAGAGATAGACCAGCAGCAGTGAGAGCGCGAAGGCCATGTAAAGCTGATTGCCGACCGCATGCTCCTGATAGGACATACCGCTCCACGCGAAATCGGTGCGGGGCGGCAGTGTGCGCCTTGCGACCTCCTCCATCACGTCCATTGCCTCGCCTGAGCTGAAGCCCGGTGCCTCAGCCCCCGAAATGGTCGCGGTCAGATAAAGATTGAACAGGCTGATCAGCGAGGGGCCGACAGCCGGACGGATCTGCGCCAATGATCCGATCGGTATGGTGCTGCCATCGGCAGTCTTGACATTGAGCTTGAGAAGATCGTCCGGATGCAGGCGATAAGGCGAGTCTGCCTGGACGTAGACTTGAAGCGTGAGACCAAACTTGTTGAATTGGTTGACGTAGGTCGAGCCGAGGTATGATGACAACGCGGCAAAGACGCTGCCGACGGAGACCCCAAGCGTCTCCGCCTTGGTGCGATCGATGATGACTTCAAGCTGTGGCGAGTCCGTTCGGAATGACGTCACTGCTCGCTCGATCGTCGATTGCGATTCGGCGGCGTCTATCACGGCGTTCGCCGAAGAGAGCATCTTCTTGTAGTCAAATGTGCCATCGCGCTGCAGCAACTGCATCGAAAAGCCGCCGGCATTGCCGACGCCCTGAATCGGTGGTGGCACCAGCACAAAACCTCTACCATCCGTGAGCTCAGAAAGTCGGCCCTGGATGCCGCGCATGATGGATCTGAGGTCCTGGTCTTTGGCCTGGCCTCGCTCGCTCCAAGGCTTGAAGGTCACATAGGCGATGCCAGCGTTCGCCAAGGTCGCATTATTGTCGAGAACGGAAAGGCCGGAAATGGCGAGCGAGTCCGCGACACCGGGCTGCTGCCTGGCGATCTCCGCGGCCTGCGTCAGGGCTGCCTGCGTGCGTTCGGATGAGGCGCCATCAGGAAGCTGAACCACGACCAGCCCGTACCCCTGGTCTTCGTTCGGAATAAACGCGGTCGGCAATTGCGTGAGGCCGAAAACACCCCCGGCGATCAGTCCAAGTGCGACCACCACCATAAGGCCACTCAAATGCACCATTCTACCGACCAGCCACGTGTAGCCCCCTTCCAACCGGTCATAGACAGAGTTGAAGCCACGGAAGAAAAAATTTCGCTGATTCGGGGGTACCGGTTCTCGGAGCAGCAACGCACATTGTGTCGGGCTCAGCGTTGTCGCCAGGATCGCGCTCAACAGGGCGGTGGCCGCAATCACCAGTGCGAATTGGGCGAACATGCGTCCTGTGAGCCCTGGCAGCAGCGACGCCGGAATAAACACGGCCATCAGCACGAGGGTGATGCCGACAATAGGACCAAACAACTCGCTCATTGCCTTGACGGCGGCCTCGCGCCCGGGCAAGCCCGCCTCGATTTCGCGCGATACGCTCTCGACGACGACAATCGCATCATCGACCACGATGCCGATCGCAAGCACGATGCCGAACAATGTCGAGAGGTTGATCGAGAAGCCCAATGCGGCCATCGCCGCAAAGGCTCCGATGATAGTGACCGGGATCGTTGTGGCAGGCACAAGCGAAGCGCGCCAGTTCTGCAGGAACATCAGGATGACGATCAACACCAGGATGCCGGCTTCGAACAGCGTCTTGTAGACCTCATTGATTGACGTCTCGACAAACGTCGTTGTGTCGAAGGGGATCGTATAGGACAAGCCGGTCGGGAAGTCGTGCGACAAGGCCTCCATCTTGTTCTTGACGAGTTTTGCAACCTCCAGGGCATTCGCCGAGGGCGTCAGATAGATGGCAATGCCGGCGCCGGGCTTTCCGTCCAGACGGAAGCTCTGGGAATAAGTCTGTGCTCCAAGCTCGACGCGAGCCACGTCCTTGAGGCGCACGAGGCGTCCGCCGTCCGCCGTAGCGGCGCGCACGACCACGTTGTCAAACTGCGCGGGATCGGAAAGTCGCCCCTGGATGTTGACGGTGTACTGAAAGTCCTGAGTGGGAGGCGTTGGCGGTATCCCGATTTGCCCCGCCGTTGCCTGCTGGCTTTGTTGGCTGACGACGCTGATGATGTCCTGAGGAATGAGGCCGAACGCGTACATCTTCTGCGGGTCCATCCAGATCCGCATCGCGTATTCGCCCGTGCCAAAAACGTTGACGTTGCCAACGCCCGGCAGCCGCGCCAATTCGTTCACCAGATTGATCGTGGCGTAGTTGCTCATGAAGAGGCTGTCGAAACGACTGTCCGGCGAGCTCAACGTGACGATTTGGAGAATCGCGGTGGACTTCTTCTGCACTGTCACGCCTTGCGCCTGCACCTGAGTAGGAAGCGAGGCCAGCGCGGCTGAGACGCGATTTTGCACCAGCACCTGCGCGAAGTTCAGATCGGTACCGATCGCGAACGTGACAATCAAGGTATAGGTGCCGTCGCTGGCGCTAGTGGACTGCATATATAGCGCGCCTTCGACGCCGTTGACCTGGTTTTCGATCGGTAGCGCTACGCTATCGATGACAGTCTGGGCGCTCGCGCCCGGATAGCGGGTGGTGACCTGTACCGTCGGCGGCACGATGTCGGGATACTGCGCGACTGGAAGTTTGAAAACCGAGACCGCGCCGATCAAAACCAGCACGATTGCCACGACATTTGCGAGGACCGGGTGCTCAATGAAATACTTTGAAAACATGGCCGTCCCCTTTCGGGTGCCGTGCGTCTACTTGGACTTATCGGTGCCGCCTGCTGCGCTCGCGATCGAAATCGGCCGGGTATTGACCTTCCGGCCCGGGATTGCGCGGTCCAATCCGGTGATCACGACCTTGTCGTCCGGCTTCAGTCCCGCGGTGATGACACGCAATGGGCCATCGAGTTCGCCAAGCTGCACAGCCCTCTGCTCAACCTCGTCGTTGGCACCTACGACGAGCAGGTAGCGGCCTTCCTGATTCTGTTGCAGGATTCTGTCGGGGACCAGCAACGCGTCCGGCTTGGGTGGGCCCATTGGAACGCGAAGCCGAACGAACATGCCGGGGAGCAGTGCGTGGTTCTTATTCTCAAATACGCCACGCACGAGAATTGTTGCCGTCTGCGGGTCTATGTTCGGGGATACGTAGTTGATCGTGCCTCGATGGGGGAAACCTTCCTCGTCCATCAGGCCAACGTCGATCGGAATCTGCTGAAGCTCAGCCAGTGTGAGACGGCCGTTCTCGCGAACCCTCATCAGAGTTTGATCGCTGACATTGAAGGTCACGTAGATCGGATCAAGCTGCACAATACTGGCTAGGTTGGTGTGCCCCGCGACGCCTACGAGTTCGCCAAGCGACACCAAATGACGTGTGACGGTTCCATCGAATGGTGCCTCGACGCGAGTGTACGAAAGATTGATTTGAGCAGTTTGCAGATTGGCATCTGCCGATTCGACATTTGCCTTGTCGGTATCCCTGTTCGCGCGAGCCTTGTCCAGATTTGCCTGCGTATTGACACCCTCTTTGGACAGAGTGTCCTGGCGTTCAAATTCTGCCTGTGTCTGCACGAGCCCAGCCTTGGCGCCGTCGAGGGCCGCTTTGGTTGCACTCAGCTGCGCTTGATAGGGTGCCGGTTCTATTTCGAACAGGAGCTCGCCAGCTTTCGCGGTTGCGCCGTCGACATAGTTGATGGACTTCAAATAGCCATTCACGCGAGCGACCAGATCGACAGAAGCAAAGGCCGTCATGGTTCCTGTGTGCTCAAGATAGGGCGTTACGGCCCTTTGCATGGGCGCAGCGACGCCGACATTGGCCGGTGCCGGAAGAACCAGCTTGTTCTTCGCCTCGTTGCATCCGCTGAGCAGGCCGAGCGCAAGCGTCAGCACGGCTGCGGGTTGCCAAGTCGGGTGGTCCAAGTGGGCCGGCTTCTGGATCATCGCCGCATTCCCAGCGCTGCTGGACTGAAAGCGCAAAACCATCGGTCGAGGAGAATTACCTGCTGCAGCACGCGCTTGGACGCGAGGTTGGTGTTGATCTAAATCAAGCCGGGCCCAGCCGGGCATCCCATTTGATCTGTCGCATACTGGCATCCTGGGTTAGCATGGTGTCATGGTGCAGGAGCGGCCGGTCCGGTTCGAGCGCAGGTTGGCGGCCATATTGGCCGCCGACGTGGCTGGCTATTCGCGGCTCATGCATCGTGACGAAGAGGATACACACACTCGACTGACTTCGCTTCTAACGAAGGCTGTCCAACCGGCAATCGCCGAACACGGCGGCCGCATCGTCAAGAACACCGGGGATGGGTTCTTGGCAGAGTTCCCGAGCGCGGTTGAAGCAGTTCGAGCTGCGATACTGTTCCAGACCAGCGTCAAGGAACTTACGCTCGGTGATGTGGAAGATAGGCGCATTGCTTTTCGCGCGGGCATCAATGTCGGCGACGTAATTGTCGAGCCCCATGACATTTTTGGCGATGGAGTGAATATCGCGGCGCGGCTTGAGAGCATCGCAGAGCCCGGCGGTATATGCATCTCGTCTTCTGCCTACGACCATGTGCGGGGCAAGGTTCGCGTCGAATTCGCCGATATGGGCGAGAAGAGCCTCAAAAATATATCTCCCCCAGTGCGGGCCTATGCCATCGTCTGGGCAGAGCCTAGCTTGGGCTCAAACGCCATAGGCGCTTGGCAGACCGCCCTTTCGGCGCCTCATCTTTCAATAGTGGTACTACCTTTCACCAATCTTGCCGATGATCCGCGCCAAGAGTACTTCGTCGACGGCGTGACCGAGAGCCTGACAACTGATTTGTCAAGAATCAGCGGCTCATTCGTTATAGGCCGGCATACCGCATTCACTTACAAGGGAAAGCCGATCGATCTCAAGCAAATAGGCCGCGAATTGAATGTCCGTTACGTCATTCAAGGCTCAGTGCAGCAAAGTGGCGCGCGGCTTCGTGTGAACGTGCAGTTGATCAGTACTCAGGACGGCAACCATCTTTGGGCCGAGCGTTTCGAAAAGCCAGTAGCCGATCTCTTCGATATGCAGGACGAGATCGTAACACGACTCGCCTACACATTAGGCGCCCAACTCGTTGTCGCTGAGGCACGACGAGCGGAGCGATCACTCCATCCGGATGCAATGGACCTGACCTTTCAGGGGCAGGCTTGCTCCTACGAGGGAAGCAACCCTGAACATCTGGCTCGCGCGCGCAATTTTTTCGAACGCGCCTTAGCTATCGACAGTCGAGGTGTCGGAGCGCTGGTTGGCGTAGCAACCGTCGATCTAATGATGGGGGCCACCCTTCTTACTGACGACCGAACCGTGCACTTTTCAGCAGCCGAAGCAAACGTGATGAAAGCGCTCTCATTGGCTCCTGACCATGCAGCTGCTCACTTCGTCTTTAGTAGCATTTGCATCTTTACAAACCGTGCCGCCGAAGGGATCGCTGAATGCGAGCACGCATTACTGCTCGATCGCAATTTAGCCGCCGCTCATAGCGCTATCGGTTTGGCCAAATTTTTTCTGGGTCAGTCTGCTGAGACCGAAGGCCATATACTCGAGGCTCTCCGACTCTCTCCTCGTGATTTGAGAGCCTATCAGTGGATGCATTTTGTCGCCGCATCCAAGCTGCAACTCGGCGCGGATGCCGAAGCCGTTGCCTGGTTAAGACGGAGCATTGAAGCGAACCGCAATTTTCCCCCCTCTTATTTTACGTTGGCTGCTGCCTTGGGCTTACTCGGCGCGACAGATGAGGCGCGAGCCGCCGTAAAGACCGCGCTCGCCCTCAACCCCGGCTATACCATCCGCCGAGTGCGCGCCTACAAATTCAGCGACAATCCGTCCTACATCGCTGGGCGGGAGCGATTTTGCGATGGTTTGCGTTTGGCTGGTGTGCCCGAGGGCTAACGTCGGCTTCGGGTCCGCAACGCGACCAACGCGGCCCGCCTAACCCGGGTCTGCTCACTCACGAAAGCGGACGCTCTTGTGCGGAAGGTGGGGCGGGCGCGTCCTTCAGAACTCGAACATAGCCGACGAGGTCGGTTGTGCGTTCGGCGCAGCATGTAGGCACCATCCGCGCGGGCTCAGGCCTTACGCGACAGTGTGAGGAGAGGAGCTTTGCGCAATTTCGGAATGTTAGAAGTGTGCCCCTGAGTTGCCCGACGTGTCAAGTTGCTGGTCGAACGCAGCCACCGCCGGCTACTTTGCATGGGGTTGTTTTCGATATTTTGGCAGCGCCCCTATCGACGGTTCCGTAACTTCCGCTGGGAACTAGTTTGGAGAGCAGATTCCGGCCGGAACCATCAGCGAGGAAAGCTCGTTGTCGCGGGATGTGTTGGGGGCAATCAGCACAAGGAATGCTCATGCGCATCTCTACGGCATCCGTCATCGCTGCCGCGCTCTTGCTTGGAACTCCTGTCTGGGCGCAAACGCAGGGAACGCAACCGAACGCACCGCCGCAGGCTCAGTCTGACCAACCCGGCACGATCAAGACTATACAGGTCGTGGACGTCAAGGAACTGAAGCCCGAAGTCCGCTCGAGGGTCGAGGCTGTCATCGCAAAGGCAAGCGAGGACGACCTGAAGAACCTGCGCGGTTCCATCGACGCGTCCCAGGAAGCGACATCCGTGCTCAAGGCGAAGGGACTGAGCTCGGCACAGGTCGTCGCGGTCAATCTCAGCAACGGCATTCTCACGCTCTTCACCAAGGTGGCGTGAGCGCCAACATCGCTCAAAAAAAATTCGGACTCACTGATGAGAACCCGCCGGTTCAAACCCGGCGGGCTCTTTCATTTTCCTTTCGCCGTCTCCTCCGTGACGAGGGGCGTGCCCTAACCCACCGCCTTCGCCGCAGCACGTCCCGCGTTGCGCCCCGAGAACAGGCAGCCGCCGAGGAACGTGCCCTCCAGCGAGCGATAGCCGTGCACGCCGCCGCCGCCGAAGCCGGCGGCTTCGCCGGCTGCATAGAGCCCGCGGATGATCTGGTGATCCCTGCCGAACACGCGCGAATCGAGGTCGGTCTCGAAGCCGCCGAGCGTCTTGCGGGTGAGGATGTTGAGCTTCACTGCGATCAGCGGGCCGTGTTCGGGATCGAGGATGCAATGCGGCTTGGCGGTGCGGATCAGCCGGTCGCCGATATAGCGCCGCGCATTGTGCAGGTTCATCACCTGGGCATCCTTGACGTAAGGATTGGTGATCTCGCGGTCGCGCGCCTCGATCTGCGTCTTGATGGCGTCGAGGCTCAAGAGATCATTGCCGACGAGCTTGTTCATGGCGCCGACGAGCTCAGTGAGATTGTCGCGCACGATGAAGTCGGCGCCGTGCTGCTTGAAGGCCTCGACCGGCGCTGGCGCGCCCTTGTTGGTGGCGCGCTTGATCGTCATGCGCCAGTTCTTTCCGGTGAGGTCGGGGTTCTGCTCGGAGCCCGACAGCGCGAACTCCTTCTTGATGATGCTCTGGGTCAGGATGAACCACGAATAATCGTAGCCGGTGCCCATGATGTAGTGCAGTTGCCCGAGCGTGTCGGAGCCCGGGAACAGCGGCGCCGGCAACCGCTTGCCAGTGGCGTCGAACCACAGCGACGACGGTCCCGGCAGAATCCGGATGCCATGACGCGGCCAGATCGGGTTCCAGTTCTGGATACCCTCGACGTAATGCCACATGCGGTCGCGGTTGATCAGCCGGCCGCCTGCTTGCTCGGTGATGCCGATCATGCGGCCGTCGACATGTTCGGGCACGCCGGAGATCATGAACTTCGGCGGCTCGCCGAGCCGCTTCGGCCAGTTCTGCCGCACCAGATCATGATTGCCGCCGATGCCGCCGGAGGCGACGATCACCGCCTGCGCGCGCAGCGAAAAATCACCGACGACGTTGCGCGAGGAGCTCTTGCCGCGTTCGACGCCTGACGGTTCCAGGATCGCGCCGCTCACGCCATCGACTGTGCCGTTGCTGATGCTGAGTGCATCGACGCGATGGCGGAACTTGAACACCAATTGTCCGTTCCTGGCGGCCTCGCGCGCGCGACGCTCGAACGGCTCGACGATGCCGGGGCCGGTGCCCCAGGTGACATGAAAGCGCGGCACCGAATTGCCGTGGCCCATCGCGTCGTAACCGCCGCGCTCGGCCCAGCCGACCACCGGGAAGATGCGGTGGCCCATCGCGCGCAGCCAGTCGCGCTTCTCGCCGGCCGCGAACGCGACATAGGCTTCGGCCCATTTGCGCGGCCAGTGATCCTCCTCGCGATCGAAACCCGCGGTGCCCATCCAGTCCTGCAGCGCGAGTTCGGCGGAATCCTTGATGCCGAGCCGGCGCTGTTCCGGCGAATCGACCAGGAACAATCCGCCAAACGACCAGAAGGCCTGGCCGCCGATGCTTTGTTCCCCTTCCTGGTCGAGCACGATGACGCGCTTGCCTGCGTCGGCGATCTCGGTTGCGGCGACCAGACCGGCAAGTCCGGCGCCGATCACGATCACATCTGCATCGTCAGCCATTTTGGTTTCCCCCGTCCCGCCGGGATTCAAGACCGCGTCGTTGTGCGCGGTCAACGTCAAATGGACCTTGCCTGTGGCGGCGAGGCATCAAACAATTGCGGCAAGTTGTTCCAGTTTGGGACCTTTTCCACACGCCACTGCAGCGCCCGCGCAACACCCAATTTGAATTTGTTTTGACCGGCTTCGCTCGTCTGGACAAAAATCGGCGGCGGCAACACGCTCACGATTGTCTTGCATCACAGACCAACAGATTCGGTTTCGACTGGGGCTGGCCAAATGAAGTTGATGACGGGGTTGCTCGCTGCGGTTCTCCTGCTGGCGGGAATGGGGGCGTCTCAGGCAGTGGTCAGGATCGCCGACGATCGCGGCGGCAAGATCGGCATCTATGTCGACAAATATCAGGACCTGCGCACATCGGGTGAGACCGTGATCATCGACGGGCTGTGCGCCTCGGCCTGCACCATCGTGCTCGGCAAGGTCCCGCATGACCGGATCTGTGTGACCTCACACGCCAGCCTCGGCTTCCATGCCGCCTGGGATTACGGCGACAACGGCCGCCCGGTCCCGAATCCCGAAGCCACTCATATGTTGTACCTGATGTACCCGCCGGCGGTGCGCAAATGGATTAATGACCGCGGTGGGCTGACCCGGCACATGATCTTCCTGCGCGGCAAGCAACTGCAGTCGCTGTACAAACCGTGTTACCTCAACGCCCAGGCCTCCGCGCCCAAACCCGCCGAGCCGGCGCACTGAGCTGCTGATCTCGGCGAGCGCCCTCTACCGGCAAGCCGGGCATCACGAGGTGTGCGCTCGTAATCGCCTCGCTATCATTTGACGGCCCGCGACGGCCATTGCGCTTGCTGCCTGCCGGAACCCGGCTTATCTCAACCGCATGGTTCAGCCGATCTCCACCCGATCCGAGCTCGTGACGGCTCCGCAGGGCCGGGTGGCGTCTGCAATCCTGTGGGGCGCTGCCGGGATTGGTGGATTGGCCTTGCTCGCCGCTGCCGCGCTCTGGTTCCACTACGGGACCGCGGTGTTTTTCGAAATGATCACGGCCGGCATCGCCGCCTGCTTCTGACAAGGACGCCTTCGCATCATGCCCCGGACCACGCGCCCATTGGTGATCTTTGCTGCCTTCGCGGGCAGTCTGGCGGTCGGCCTGTTCCTCATGTTGTGGGCGGTCGGCGGCCTGCGCACCGTCGCCGCGCCAGCCGCGATCGGCGGCCCGTTCCAGCTCACCGACCAGGCCGGCCAGACCGTTACCGACAAGAACCTCCAGGGCAAGCCGACGCTGATCTTCTTCGGCTTCACGCATTGCCCGGACATCTGCCCGACCTCGCTGTTCGAGATCTCGGAGGTCCTGAAGGCGATGGGCAAGGATGCCGACCGCGTGAACGCCTATTTCGTCTCGGTCGACCCGGAACGCGACACCGCCACGGCGATGAAGGACTACCTTTCGAGCTTCGATCCGCACCTCAAGGGCCTGACCGGCGATCCCGCCGCGATCGCCAAGGTGCTGTCGAGCTACCGGGTCTACGCCAAGAAGGTGCTGCTGAAGGATGGCGACTACACGATGGATCACACCGCGCTGATCTATTTGATGGACCGCGACGGCCATTTCGTTGCGCCGTTCAATCTGAAACGGACGCCTGAAGAGGCGGCGACCGATCTCAAACGGTATCTCTAACCGCCATTTCCGGTTCAGAATTAACCCATTCGGCGCTCGATTCGGGCGCCGAATGGTCTATAAGCCGTTCAATTCCCTGATATTGCCGGTTATGCCAAATCCGTCTGCCCAGCCCTTTGCCGTCCGCCCGCGCCAGCTTCGCCTGGCCGCGGGAATGATGGCGGCCGTCGTGCTGGTGATGGCGGGGTCAGCGGTCGCACAGACGCCCCCGGTACCGGCGCCGCAGACACCGGCGGCCAAGCCGGCTCCTGCGCCAGTCCAGCCCGCTAGGCCTGTCCCCGCACAAGCGGCACCAGCGACGCCCCCGGTAGCAACACCCCCGGCTGCTGCCGCCCCGTCGGCTCCGAACCAGCCGCCCAAGGCCGCCGAAGCCGCGCCGCAGGCGGTGCCGGGTTTCTGGGACCCGCGGCGGCGGCCGGATCGGCCGGACCTGTCGCGCCTCACCGTGATCCGTTTCCTGACCGAGACCGATTATCCGCCGTTCAACTTCACCGGGCCCGACGGCAATCCGGCCGGCTTCAATGTCGACCTCGCGCGCGCGCTCTGTGACGAGATCAAGGTCACCTGCACCATCCAGATGCGCCGCTTCGAGACCCTGATCGATGCGCTGGCGACCAACCGGGGCGATGCCATCATCGCGTCGATGGCGGTGACGCCGCAACTGCGCGCCAAGGTCGACTTCACCGATCCCTATTACCGTGCGCCGGCGCGCTTCGCGTCGCGCCGCGACAATGTGATGCCGGAAATCCGCCCGGAATATCTTGAGGGCAAGAAGGTCGGCGTCATCGCCGGCACCTCGCACGAGGCCTACCTCAAGGCGATGTTCACCGACGCCGAGATCCATTCCTATCCGGATAGCGACGCGCTGCGCGCGGCGCTGCGCCGTGGCGAGGTCGACTTCATCTTTGGCGATGCGATCTCGCTCGCGTTCTGGATCAACGGCACCGATTCGGCTGAATGCTGTGCCTTCTCCGGCGGTCCCTTTGTCGAAAGCCGCTATTTCGGCGAGGGTGTCGGCATCGCCGTGCGCAAGGGCAACGATCTGCTCCGCCAGTCGCTGAACTGGGCGCTGTTCCGGATCTGGGAAAAAGGTCGCTTCACCGATCTGTGGCTGCGCTATTTCTCGATCAGCCCGTTCTGAATTCGTCATTCCGGGCTCGATGCTGCGCATCGCCCGGGATAACGACAAACTTCCCGTCGTTTTGCATTTTGCTGCGAAAGCGTTAGTTTCCGCGGCCATTTTGGAGAAAGCCTGAAGAAATGTCCGTGATTGATCTTGCTGCCAG
This sequence comes from Bradyrhizobium sp. RD5-C2, assembly GCF_019972155.1. Classification (GTDB taxonomy): domain Bacteria; phylum Pseudomonadota; class Alphaproteobacteria; order Rhizobiales; family Xanthobacteraceae; genus Bradyrhizobium. The sequence continues at coordinate 91,803 of NZ_BOVL01000001.1, forward strand.
CCCGAGCGACCTGCGGGCGCTCGCCGAACAATCCAACGCCTGGCCGTTCGAGCAGGCGAAGGCGATTGTGGCGCGGCTGAAGAAAAATCCAAAGGACGAGGTGCTGTTCGAGACCGGCTATGGCCCCTCGGGCCTGCCGCATATCGGCACCTTCGGTGAAGTCGCGCGCACCACCATGGTGCGCCACGCCTTCCGCGTGCTCACCGAGGACAAGATCAAGACGCGCCTGCTTGCCTTCTCCGACGACATGGATGGGCTGCGCAAGGTGCCGGACAACGTGCCGAACAAGGAGATGCTGGCGCAGTATCTCGGCAAGCCGCTGACCAAGGTGCCCGATCCGTTCGGCACCCATCCGAGCTTCGGCCAGCACAATAATGCGCGGCTGCGCGCCTTCCTCGATCAGTTCGGCTTCGACTACGAATTCGCGAGCTCGACCGAGTATTACACCTCCGGCCGGTTCGATGCCGCGCTGCTGCGCATGCTGGAGCGGATCGAGAAGGTGATGGCGATCATGCTGCCGTCACTGCGCGAGGAGCGGGCGGCGAGCTACTCGCCGTTCCTGCCGATCTGTCCGCGCACCGGTCTCGTGCTCTACGTCCCGGTGACGGCGCACGACGCCAAGGCCGGCACGATCTCCTATGAGGATCCCGAAACCAAGGAGAGCGTCACCGTTCCCGTCACCGGCGGCCGCTGCAAGCTGCAATGGAAGCCGGACTGGGCGATGCGCTGGTACGCGCTCGGCGTCGACTATGAAATGGCCGGCAAGGACCTGATCGATTCGGTGAAGCTGTCCGCCAAGATCTGCGCGGCGCTCGGCGGCACGCCGCCGGAGGGCTTCAACTACGAGCTGTTCCTCGACGAGAAGGGCCAGAAGATCTCGAAGTCGAAGGGCAACGGGCTCACGATCGACGAATGGCTGCGCTACGCCTCGCCGGAATCGCTGTCGCTGTTCATGTACCGCGAGCCCAAGGCGGCGAAGCGGCTCTATTTCGACGTCATCCCGCGCAATGTCGACGACTACCAGCAGTTCCTCGACGGCTTCACGCGGCAGGAGCCGCGGCAGCAGCTGCAAAATCCGGTCTGGCACATCCATTCCGGCAAGCCGCCGCAGGCCGACATGCCCGTCACCTTCCAGCTCTTGCTGACGCTGGTGTCGTCGTCGAATGCGGAGAACGCCGCGACGCTGTGGGGCTTCATCGGCCGCTACCGGCCGGGCGTGACGCCCGAGAGCCATCCGAAGCTCGATGCGATGGTCGGTTATGCCATCAACTACTATCGCGACTTTGTGGCGCCGACCAAGCAGTTCCGCGAGCCCACTGAAGCTGAGCGCGCCGCGCTGCAAGACCTGCGCGATGCCCTCGCCAACATGCCGGCGGATGCGACCGCGGAAGACATCCAGAACGTGGTCTACGAGATCGGCCGCCGCGAGCCGTTCCTCGACATGGTCAAGAAGGGCAAGGACGGCCGGCCCGGCGTCTCGCTCGACTGGTTCAACATGCTCTACCAGGTGCTGCTCGGCCAGGAGAAGGGCCCGCGCTTCGGCTCCTTCGTCGCGGTCTACGGCGTGCAGAACGCGGTCAACATGATCGACGGCGCGCTGGCGCGGTCGTCGTAGGGAACCGAGTAGGGTGGGTTAGCGAAGCGTAACCCACCACCTGTGTCGCGGACGAGCGGTGGGTTACGCCTTCGGCTAACCCACCATACGGCTGCGGCGTAGCGCCGCAAAATGCGGATGGCTGATCCCCGGCAATTTCAGCCGGGGTTGCGCCGGATTGCGTTACACTCCGCCCCATAAAATCAGCACGGCCTCCGTCGAGAGGCCGGCACAGATGGGAGCATGCGCATGCAGTTCAGGGTTTCGCCGACATCGCTGCAGGATAGTACGAGCGCCGAGGAATGGCAGGCGCGGGTCGAACTCGCGGCCGCGCATCGGCTCGCCTACATCCACGGCTTTTCGGAAGGCATCTTCAATCATCTCACCTTCGTGGTGCCCGGCCGCACCGATCGCTACTACCAGATCCCGTTCGGCATGCACTGGTCGGAGGTCACCGCGTCGTCCTTCATGGAGGTCGGCATCGACGATGCCGAGGTGAAGCGCGGCGAGGGCGAGGTCGAGCGATCCTGCTTTTGCATCCATGCGCCGATCCACAAGGCGCTGCCGCAGGCCAAGGCGGTGTTCCACACCCATATGCCGTATGCGAGCGCGCTGACGCGGCTCGAGGATCCGCGCATCAAGGAGATCGGCCAGACCGAGGTCGGGCTGTCTGAGGCGATCGCCTATGACGATCTCTACACCGGCCCTGCGCTCAATCCCGAGGAAGGCGCGCGGCTGGCCAGGGTGATCGGCAACAAGACCATCCTGTTCATGGCCAATCATGGCATCTCCACCGTCGGCGAGACCGTCGCCGATGCCTATGACCGGCTCTATTACATCGAGCGCGCCGCGCAGGTGCAAATCTACGCGATGTGGACCCAGCAACCGCTCAAGCAATTGCCGCAGCATGTGGTGGAGAAGACCAAGCGCGATTTCCGCGACGACCATCTCTACAACGGCCCAAGCCCCTCGCAGCGGCATTTCGATGCGCTGAAGCGGATGCTGGACCGCAAGGAGCCGGACTACGCGACATAGGCGGAGGGTCCGGGAGGGCGCGCGACTACGCCCTTGATCCTGATTGTCGTCCGCTCGCTGTGCGGCAGAATACGCCAGCGCAGAAGCGGAGGCGTACCATGGCGACATTGTCGGCTGGCCTGGAATCGATCCGGATCGGAGCGGTTGCAGTAGCATTCGCTGCGATCATGTTCCCGACAACCGGCCGCGCGGACGGGCCGCGGCCGGACGTTGCATCGCTCCCGGTGTCGGTCGATGCGACGCGCGAGCAGGTGGTGCTCGGCGACCGCATCTTTCACGGCGAGGCGGCGAACGGAACCTGCTTTCAATGCCACGGCCACGATGCGAAGGGGACCGGCAACGGCAATGACCTCACGGTCGGAAGCCTGATCTGGGGCGACAGCCTCGCAATGATCAAGAAGACCATTCGCAACAATATCGTGCTCGCGCCGGGGCGCGACGGCGACCTCACCGACAGCGATGTCGACGCAGTCGCCGCCTATGTCTGGTCGCTCGTGCACCAGGACCGGATGCAGAGTCAGAGCGCGGCGAAATAGCTTACTGGCTCGCCCACACCACGCGCGCGATCCACGTGACTTCCTCGGCATCGAGCATGCGGTCGGGATGTTCCGGATTGAGCGATGCGAGTTCCAGTACCTTGCCGGTGCGTCGCTTCAGTTCCTTCACCATCACCTCGCCGCCGGTCGTGCGCACCACGACGCGGTCGCCGCGCCGGATCGCGGTCGCCGGTGACACCACGATGATGTCACCTTCGCGATAGGCCGGCTTCATCGAGTCGCCCTCGATCTCCAGCGCATAGGCGTGCTCGTCTGATGTCGCCGGCAGAGCCACTTCATCCCAGCCCTTGCCGGCGGGAAAGCCAGAGTCGTCGAAATAGCCGCCGGCGCCGGCCTGCGCGAAACCGATCAACGGCACCGACTGGCCGCCGCGCGGACCATCACCGAGCAACTGCACGAAGGTCTCCATGCTGGCATTGCTCGCGGCCAGCGCCTTGGAGAGCGATTCGGTCGACGGCCAGCGCTCGCGCCCGTCGCCGGTCACGCGCTTGGACTTGTTGAAGGTGGTGGGGTCGAGACCGGACTGCTTGGCAAGGCCTGATGGCGACAGGCCGGCGCGTTCGGCGAGCCGGTCGAGCGCGGCCCAGACCTGCGCGTGGGTCAGCGGTCGGGCGGCTTTGGGCTGTTTGGCCATCGAGGATACCCCGGATGGTAGGAATTATTACCTGAAACTGGGCGTTTCCGCAAATCTGCCGTCGGATGCGCCCTGGCACCGCTTGAGTTGCGACGCCGCCGCCGATACGGTCCCTCGCTCGCCGAATGGCGTGCGGGGCATTTCCCCTCAAATCCGGATAAAACCCCAAGAGACTCAAGGACAAAAGGGAAGGCCGGGCCGTGCCCATGATCTACAAAATCACTCCCGCTTCGGCCTGGCGCGAGGCCGAGCGGCAGGGCGTCTACCGGGGCAGTGCGGACGACCATCGCGACGGCTTCATCCATTTTTCGACCGCCGCCCAAGTGGCCGAGACCGCGCGCAAGCACTATCACGGGCAAACCGGCCTGTTCTTGGTCGCGGTCGATGCCGATGCGCTCGGCGACGCCTTGCGCTGGGAACGCTCGCGCAATGACGAACTGTTCCCGCATCTCTATGGCGAACTCGACCTCGGCGCGGTTACCGAAATTCTCAGCCTGCGCGCGCGCTCCGACGGCGGCCACGACGTTCCGGAGCTCAAGCCGTGATCCGCGCCTTCGACGCCTTCTCGCTGCCGCTGCTGCGCTGGTTCGATCCCGAAGACGCCCATCGCATGGCGATCCAGGGTTTAAAGCTGCTGCCGCCGATCCGGCAGCGGCCGGATGATCCCAAGCTCGCGGTGCGCGCCTTCGGGCTGAACTTTCCGAATCCGATCGGCATGGCGGCGGGCTTCGACAAGAGCGCCGAGGTGCCCGACGCGCTGCTGCGGCTGGGATTCGGCTTTGTCGAGATCGGCTCGGTGACGCCGAAGCCGCAGGCCGGCAACCCGCGGCCGCGGCTGTTTCGCCTCGAGCGCGACGAGGCCGTCATCAACCGCATGGGCTTCAACAATGACGGCGAGGAAGCCGTGCTGCGCCGGCTCGCGGCGCGCGCCAACGGCAGCGGCATCATCGGGGTCAATGTCGGGGCCAACAAGGATTCGACCGACCGCGTCGCCGATTATGTGAAGCTGATCGAGACCTTTGCCCCGGTCGCGAGCTATTTCACCGTCAACGTCTCCTCGCCGAACACGCCGGGCCTGCGCAATCTGCAGCAATCGGCGGCGCTCGACGATCTGCTGGCGCGGGTGATCGATACCCGCGAGCGCGTCCGCAAGAACGCCGGCGACTCGCCGGTCCTGCTGAAGGTCGCGCCGGATCTCAGCCTCGCCGAGCTCGACGATGTCGTGCACATCGCCCGCTCGCGGCGCGTCGACGGCATGATCGTCGCCAACACCACGCTGGCGCGGCCCACGACCTTGCGCGAGGAGAACCGCGCCAGGGAGCAGGGCGGCCTGTCAGGCCGTCCGCTGTTTCGCCTTTCGACGCGGATGGTCGCCGAGACCTATGTCCGCGTCGAAGGCGCATTTCCGTTGATCGGCGTCGGCGGCATCGATAGCGGCGGCGCCGCGCTGACCAAAATCCGCGCTGGGGCCAGCCTGATCCAGCTCTATTCCTCGCTGGTCTACAAGGGCATCGGCCTGGTCGACGACATCAAGCGCGATCTGTCCTCGACCCTGCTGCGGACCGGCCGCGACTCGCTGTCGGAAATCGTCGGGGCCGATGCCGCGACGATTACGGCCGAGGATTGGCCGGTGCGGTAGTGTTCTTACCTCGCCCCGCTTGCGGGGGGAGGCGTAGGCCGCCTTCGGCGGCCGTTTAGAAAGCCGAAGCAGAGCTTCGGCTGCGTCGCATCGCAGATGCGATCCGGGCGAGGGGGACTCTCCGCGTATCGGCTCTTACCATTGCGCGGGAGACAGCCCCTCACCCCAACCCTCTCCCCGCAAGAGCGGGGCGAGGGAGCAGAGCATCGCTCCATCCGGGCTACGCAGCTACGATTTTGAACGTCTTCCTCAGCAGCGCCGGATAGCGCAGGCCTTGCAGGCCGCCGCGCGCGACGTAGAAGCCGATCAGCGCAATCCAGAGACCGGTGTTGCCGAATCCGCTGAGCGCCCACCAGGTGGCGAGGAAGATCGCGAGCGAGGCCAGCATCAAATTGCGCATCTCGCGCGCCCAGGTCGCGCCGACATAGATGCCGTCGAAGCCGAACGCGAACACGCCGGGCAGAGGTGCCAGGATCACGAACACCAGGAACTCGCGCGCTGAGCTGCGCACGTCCTCGCTGGTCGTCATCAGATTGATCAGCGCCGGCCCAAACAGCGCGAACAGCACCGAGACGACCAGCGCGAAGCCTATGCCCCACAGCAGCACCAGCCGGGTTGAATCGGCAAAGCCGCGCGCGTCGCGGGCGCCGAAGGCGCGGCCGCAGAGCTGTTGCGCGGCGTTGGCGAGGCCGTCGAGGAAGAAGGCGCTCACCAGCAGGAAATTGTTCAGCACCGAATTCGCCGCCAGCGTGACGTCGCCTTCGCGCGCGCCCTTGGCGGTGAAGAACAGAAACACGACGATCAGCGCCGCGGTGCGGACCATGATGTCGCGGTTGACGGCCAGCATGCGCATCAGCTTGGCGCGGTCGAACAGCGTCGCCGCGGGAACTGCAAAGCCGCCCTGCGAGATCCGCCATGCCACCACGATGCCGACAGCGAAGCCACTGGTCTCGGCGAGCACCGCGGCGATCGCGGCCCCGGCGATGCCGGCGCCGTAGACCTGCACCAGCAGCACGGTGGCCGCCATGTTGATCAAATTGATCACGATCTGTAGCACCAGCGCAAGATTGGCGCGCGCCTGGCCGACCAGCCAGCCCAGGATGACGTAATTGGCGAGCGCCAGCGGCGCCGACCAGATCCGGATCATGAAATAGCTCTTGGCCGCGCGCGTGACGCCCTCGCTGCCGCCCATCAGCTGGAATGTGACTGCGGCCAGCGGCACCTGCAGCGCGATCAGTGCAATGCCGATCAGGCCGGCGACGATGAAGCCGCGCACCAGGATTGCGGCATATTCCTGCGGCTCGCCCGCGCCCTGCGCCTGCGCGGTGAAGGCCAGCGTGCTCATGCGCAGGAAGGCGAACAGCCAGAACAGGCAGTCGAAGATCACCGAGGCCATCGCCACTCCGCCGAGCAGCGCGGCATCGTCGAGCCGGCCGATCGCCGTGGTCGAGACGATGCCGATCAGCGGCGTGGTCAGGTTGGCGACCATCGCGGGACCGGCGATGGCGAACACCTGGCGGGTCGTGATCTTCGGGTGAATGGGTGCGTGCATGGTTACAGTTGCAAGGAATATGCGCTTCTATCGCGACATCCGTCGCGCGACCATGCCCGAATTGTCCTCAGAGCAATGCGGTGGCGGAGGGGCGGAGTAACTTGCAGGCAATTGCGTGGTCAGAACACCACGACCATGCCGTCGCTCGCCGCCGTGTAGGGCAGGTCGTCGACGCGGCCGAGCATGTCGTCGCTCATATGGGTCAGCACCACGCGCCTGGCGTTGATGGCCGGCAAATGCGCCTCCAGCGTCTTCAGGCTGAGATGGTTCCTGACCATTCTGTCGTAAGTATAGGCTTCGGCAATGAAGAGGTCGGCGTTTTGCGCGGCCGGGATCAACGCATCGGTCCACTCGGTGTCGGCGCTGTAGGTGACGACGCGGCCTTCGGCCTCGACGCGATAGGCCAGAAACGGCCCGCCCGATTCGCCATGCACGACAGGATAGGGCGTCACGGTCACCTCGCCGAAGCTGCGCCGCTCCTGCGGTGCGAGCGTGACGACGGACAGATCGAAGCGCTGTTTGGTCTTGGAGGAATGCTCGAACATCACCTCCATCACCTCAGGCAGCTTCGTTTCGATGCCTTGCGGCCCGGCGATCACCAGCGGCCGGGTGCGGCGGGAGAATTGCGCGTCGAGCAGGAAGAACGGCAGGCCGGCGAAATGATCGCCATGGAAATGCGTGATCAGGATCAGGTCGATCGCGTCGCGGTCGATCTCGAGCGGCTTCAGCGCCGGCAGCGACGACGCGCCGCAGTCGATCAGGAAATTGACGCGCTCGCCGCTGACATGGAAGCAGGTGTTGAAGCGGCCTCCGGAGCCGAACGCATCGCCGCAGCCGACAAATTGCAATTGCATCGGCTGCGAGCTTTCCCTGGGATCAGCGGCCGCGTGGCGCGCCGAACAGCCGCGACAACAGCCAGATCGGGACCACGATCACGGCGCCGAGCAGGAAGTAGCGCCACGCCCAGTTGATCGCATCGAAGCCGAAATCCCAGATGGTCTGGAACAGCCTGCGGACGCTGTTGAGGATATTCCACGGGTCGAGGCCGATCGCGGCGAGCACCACGCCGACCAGGATCGAGAGCAAGATCAGCCGGAACGCCACCGAGAGCGGCGATCCGCCGAGAAAGCGGTACAGGCCGTCACTCTGGCTCTGGCCGGCCGGCAAGTCCCGGATGTTGTCTGGCATTGCTATCTCCCGCGGAATCGCCCGCATTATAGGTCACGGCGCAGCACATGGGAAACCCGTGAGCCGCGATCAATGGCTGCCCTGCGCGCTGCGGGTTTAACTTCCTGTCATGGAGATTAGCATCCGTTCAAGTGTCTCCAGCCGGTCGGCCTCGCGCGGCGGCTTGTCCCAGCGCAGGCGACTGATCCGGGGAAAGCGCATCGCGACGCCGGATTTGTGACGCGGCGAGCGCTGCAAGCCCTCGAAGGCGACTTCCAGCACCAGCCCCTGATCCGGCTCGTGCACGACATGCCGCACCGGGCCGAACTTCTCGGTGGTGTTGCGGCGGACGAAGCGATCGATCTGCAACAGCTCCTCGTCGGTGAAGCCGAAATAGGCCTTGCCGACCGGCACCAGCTCGTCGCCGGCCTCGCCACGGGTCCAGACCCCGAACGTGTAGTCGGAGTAATAGGACGAGCGCTTGCCGTGGCCGCGCTGGGCATACATCAGCACCGCGTCGATGATGTGCGGATCGCGCTTCCACTTCCACCACGGGCCCTTCGGTCGCCCGGGCAGATAGGGCGCGTCGCGCCGCTTCAGCATCACGCCTTCGACCGCGTCGGCATCGTCGCCGGCGCCCGCGCTCTTCGGATCGGCGCGCGCCGCGGCCAGTTCTTGCCAGCTCGCGAACGGGACCGTCGGCGACAGATCGATCCGCGGATCGTTCAGCCTGGCGACGAAGGCTTCGAGTTGCGCGCGGCGTTCGGTGAGGGGCAGCTCGCGCAAATCGTTCTCGCCGTCGCCGAGCAGGTCGTAGGCGCGCAGGTGGATCGGAAACTCCTTGATCAGCTTCGGTGAGACCACCTTGCGGTTCAGCCGCTGCTGCAACACGTTGAAGGTCTGCACGCGGCCGTCGCGCAGCACCAGCAATTCGCCGTCGATCGCGCCGGGAAGATGCAGCGACGGCACGAGGTCGGGAAAGCTGCCGGTGATGTCCTCGCCGGTGCGCGAATAGAGCCGCGCCTGGATGTGGCCGCGCGTGTCGTGGCCGGCCACAGCCTGCACGCGGATGCCGTCCCACTTCCATTCCGCGCTGAAATCGGCAGCGTCGAGATTGGCGAAATCGCCATCCTCGATCGCATGCGCCAGCATTACCGGGCGGAACGGCGTCGGGTCGCTATTGACCGGCTTGTCGCCGCGCCCTTCGAGCCAGGCGAACAATTCGAGATAGGGCGGCGACAGGCCCGGCCACATCAGCTCGATCTCGTGCGGGTCCTTGTCGCCGAGCGCCGCCGCTGCGGTCTTCGCCAGCCGCGCCGAGATCCCGATCCGCATCGCGCCGGTGACGAGCTTCAAGAGCGCCCAGCGTCCGGTCTCGTCGAGCTCGTCCAGCCAGCGCGCCAGTTGCGCCGGCAGCTCGGCCTTGCCGAGCGTGCGCAGCGTGGTGACGACGTCGGTGAGGGTGGGAGGCGGCGGGTTGTTGTGGCCCGGCAGCTCCGCCTTCGGCCACATCAGCGCGACGGTCTCAGAGAGATCGCCGACATAATCATAGGAGTAGCCGAACAGCACCGGGTCGGTGCGTTCGGTGATCAGGTCGCGGATCAAGCCCGGCTTGGCGTGCTTGAACGACAGCGCGCCGGTCAGCGCCGCCAGCGCGTAGCCGCGGTCGGGATCCTCGGTCTCACGGAAATAGGCAACCAGCAGCTTGATCTTGTTGTTGCGGCCCGGCTCGTAGGCGAGGCGGTCGAGCAGCTTGGCAAAGCGATTCATGGCTTCTTGGTCTCGCCGACGGGCTGGCCTTCGCCGTTGGGCTCCGCCTCGCCGTTGACCGCTGCCGTCTCGCTCTCATCCTCATCGCCATAGCCGACCAGATCGAGCGGTCGCGCCGCAAGGCCCTTGCTCTTGCACCAATGCACCAGCGCATCTTCCTGGCCGTGGGTGACCCAGATCTCGCCTGCTCCGGTGGCGGCGATCGTCGCCGTCAGCCCGTCCCAGTCGGCATGATCCGAGATCACCAGCGGCAGCTCGATGCCGCCCTGCCGCGCCCGGGCGCGCACCCGCATCCAGCCCGACGCAAAAGCCGTGACCGGATCGGGAAAGCGCCGGGTCCAGACGTCTGATGTCGCGCTCGGCGGTGCCAGCGTGATGGTGCCGGCGAGTTCGGCCTTCTTCATGCCGCGCGCGGGCCGGAGCTCGCCGAGCGGAATGCCGCGTTCCTGATAGTAATAGGTGATCTTCTCCATCGCGCCATGCAGATAGATCGGCGCGTCGTAACCGGCCTCGCGCAGCAGCGCGATGACGCGTTGCGCCTTGCCGAGCGAATAGGCGCCGACCAGATGCGCCCGCTCCGGAAACAGTTTTGCGGAGGCCAGCAGTTTCTTCACCTCATCGGCGGCATCGCCATGGCGAAACACCGGAAGACCAAAAGTCGCCTCCGTGATGAAGACATCGCAGGGCACGAGATCGAACGGCGCGCAGGTCGGGTCGCGCGCGTCCTTATAGTCGCCGGAAGCGACGATGCGGGTGTCCTTGCATGTGACCGATATCTGGGCGGAGCCCAACACGTGCCCGGCAGGATAAAACGTCACCGTGACGTCGCCGAGCCTGATCTCCTCGCCGTAAGCGACCGCCTGCACTGAGCCGGCGAAATTCTCGCCGTAGCGCAGCCGCATCATATCGAGCGTTTCCCGGGTGGCGAGAACCGCGCCATGCCCCGGCCGCGCGTGGTCGGAATGGCCGTGCGTGATCAGTGCCCGCTCGACCGGCCTGACAGGATCGATGTGGAAGCCACCGGGCTTGCAGCAAAGCCCGGCCGGGACGGGCATCAGGATATCTTGCGGGCGCATTGTCCCTATATAGGCGCTCTCTCCGCGATGTTTAGCCGTCATGCGCGGGCTTGACCCGCGCATCCATCTCCGGAAAGAGTTCGTGCTTTGATGGATGGCCGGACCCCGGCCCAGATGGTTCCTTAGAAAGCGAATGGCCCCCCGCCTGTTTCTGTCCTCCGGCGACCTCGTTGCCGACCGCCGCTACGAGTTCGCGCGCGACCTGCAGTTGAAGGGCGATCTGCCGGCTGCCGCCGATCTGCTCGAACAGGCCATCGAGCTGGTGCCGCAATTCCCGTCGGCCTGGTACACGCTGGGCAAGGTCCGCCTCGAGCTCGGCCAGCGTGAAGCCGCGATCGCAGCCTTCCGCGCCGCGCGCGACGCCGATCCGGAGGACCGCCATGGCGCCGGCCTGCATTTGATGCAGCTCGGCGTCGAGGCCGTCAGCGCGATGCCGCCGGGCTATGTGCAGACGTTGTTCGATCAATATGCGCCGCGCTTCGAGGCCGCGCTGGTCGGCGATCTCGGCTATCGCGGCCCGGCGCTGCTGTTCAAGGCGGTGCTGTCGGTGCGCGCCTCTGCGAAGAAGCCGGCGTTCTTCAAGCGCGCGATCGATCTCGGCTGCGGCACCGGCCTCGCGGCCGCTGCGTTCGCTGATCACGTCGATCGATTCATCGGTATCGACCTGTCGCCGCGCATGATCGACAAGTCGCGTGCCACCGGGCTTTATGCCGAGCTCGAGGTCGACGACATGCTGAAGGGCATTTCCGGCAAGCCGGATGCCAGCGCCGAATTGATCCTCGCGGCCGACGCGATGGTCTATGTCGCCGATCTCGCGCCGGTGCTCGCTGAAGCCGCGCGTGTGCTGGTCGGGGGCGGCGTGCTCGCCTTCACGACCGAGACCCATGGCGGCGAGGGCGTCATCCTCGGCGAAGGGCTGCGCTACGCCCACAGCGCAGCTTGCGTGCGCGCCTCCGTCGCCGCCGCGGGGCTGACGCTGGCCCTGCTCGATGATCTCTCGGCGCGCAACGAAGACAACATCCCGGCGCCCGGGCTCGTCGCCGTCGCCGTCAAGCCGTGAGGCGCTTACCCTCCCCTGGAGGGGGAGGGTCGGTTCGCATGAAGCGCAGCGAAATGCGAAGCGGGGTGGGGTGATCTCTCAACACGGGCAGCGTTGTTCGCGGAAAGACCGTCACCCCACCCCGCCTCACATCTCGCTACGCTCAATGTGAGTCGACCCCCCCTCCAGGGGAGGGTGAAGCCGCGATCCCATACATCGCTCTCTCAAACTTGAGTCTACACGCTACGCATTTGCCGTGACGCGGCAATGCGTCGCAAAGCGGTGACTTCGCGCTTGCCCGGCGCAGGGCGGAATGCGAGAGCTTTTCGCCTCAGGGAGAGAACCAATGAAAAAACATACGCGGCGCGAGTTCGGCGCCACCGCATTGTCCGTGATCGCAGCGTCCGTGCTGCCTGCGCCGTTCGTCCGGGCCGCCGACAAGAAGTACGATCCGGGTTCGAGCGACACCGAGATCAAGCTCGGCCAGACCGTGCCGCATTCCGGCCCCGGCTCGCTCTACGGCGTGCTCGGCCGCGTCGGCGAAGCCTATTTCCAGATGCTGAACGACAAGGGCGGCATCAACGGCCGCAAGGTGAAATTCCTCACCATGGACGACGCCTACAGCGCGCCGAAATGCGTCGAGGCGACGCGCCGCCTAGTCGAGCAGGAAGAGGTGCTGGCGCTCTATGGCTCGCTCGGCACCGCGCCGCAGACCGCCGTGCACAAATACCTCAACTCCAAGGGGGTGCCGCAGCTGTTACTCAACACCGGCGCCTCGAAATGGAACGATCCGAAGAACAACAAGTGGACCATGGCGGGCCTGCCGCTCTATCCGACCGAAGCCCGCATCCTTGCAAAACACGTCGTCAGCGTGAAGCCGAACGCCAAGATCGGCATCCTCTACCAGAACGACGATTTCGGCCGCGACTTCCTCGGCCCGTTCAAGAAGGTGCTGGCCGATGCCGGCGGCAAGGCACAGGTGATCATGGAGCAGACCTACGATCTCACCGATCCGACGGTCGATTCCCAGCTCATCAATCTGTCGAAGTCGGGCGCCGACGTGTTCTACAACATCAGCACCGGCAAGGCGACGTCGCAGTCGATCCGCAAGGTAGCTGAGCTCGGCTGGAAGCCGCTGCAGCTGTTGTCGGCGGGCTCGACCGGTCGCTCGATCCTGAGCGCCGCGGGCCTCGAGAACGCCAAGGACATCGTCGCGATCCGCTACAACAAGGAAGTCGGCGTGCCCCGCTACGAGAAGGATGCCGATGTGGTCGCGTTCGAGGAGCTGCGCAAGAAGTACCTGCCGAACATCGATCCCGATAACACCATCGCCTTCGCCGGCTACGGCCAGGCGGCGACGATGGGCGAAATCTTGCGCCGCTGCGGCGACGATTTGACCCGCGCCAACGTGCTGAAGCACGCCACCACGCTGGCCGGCTTCCACTCGCCCTATTTCCTCGACGGCATCAATTACAGCTATACGCCCGACGACTACACGCCCATGAAGACGCTCTACGTCTCGATCTTCAACGGCAAGGACTGGGATCTCTTCGGCGAGCCGATGACGGAGTAGGGCGGGCGCTGCGGCTGCCTTCTGCGGATCTCTATCCCCGTCATTGCGAGCGAAGCGAAGCAATCCATCTGTCCCCGCGGGGAAAGATGGATTGCTTCGTCGCTGTGCTCCTCGCAATGACTGCGGAGAGAGGGTCCACAGGCGCGGGGCGCGGCTGCTCTGTGCCACCTGCTGCCATTCTTGCGCCCCTCGACGAAACCCGCTGAACCACCTACCTCTTGGGCGTGTCGACGCTCGATCTCTTTTCCGTCCCGCCGTCGGAAACGGCCGATCTCTTGCCGCGCCGGTTTCGCGACTGGTTCGCCTCACGCGGCTGGTCGCCGCGCGAGCATCAGCTCGCGCTGCTGGCGAAGGCGCGCGAGGAGCGTTCCGCGCTGCTGATCGCGCCGACCGGCGCCGGCAAGACGCTGGCAGGGTTCCTGCCGACGCTGGTGGAGTTGGCGGGCGAACCGGGCGGCAGCAAACCGCTCCGGCAAGCGAGTGAGGCGGCTGTCGCAGCCGATCCGAGGCCAAAAGTCGTCTCCACCGGTCGCGGCGTTCGCCGCTCAAGCGGGCTGCACACGCTCTACATCTCGCCGCTGAAAGCGCTCGCGGTCGATATCGCGCGCAATCTGGAGACGCCGGTGGCCGAGATGGGGCTGCCGATCAGGGTCGAGACCCGCACCGGCGATACGCCGGTGTCGCGGCGGCAGCGGCAGCGGCGCTATCCGCCGGATATCCTGCTCACCACGCCGGAGCAGCTGGCGCTGCTGCTCGCCTCCGACGACGCGCCGTTTCTGTTCTCTTCGCTGAAGCGCATCGTGCTCGACGAGTTGCATGCACTGGTCACCTCCAAGCGTGGTGACCTGCTGTCGCTCGGGCTTGCGCGGCTCTGGACCATTGCACCGCAGGCGCGCGCCATCGGTCTTTCGGCTACGGTGGCCGAGCCGGAACAACTTGCGCGTTTCCTGGTGCCGCAGCCGGGCGGTGAGAGCGTATCCGCCGACGTCGTGATCGCCGGCGGCGCCGCGCCGCCGGTGGTCGAGATGCTCGACACGCGGGAGCGGCTGCCATGGTCCGGCCACAGCGCGCGCCACGCACTGCCCGAGGTCTATGAGCTGATCAATCGCAACAAGACCACGCTGGTGTTCGTGAACACCCGCAGCCAGGCCGAGATGCTGTTCCAGGATCTCTGGCGCATGAACGACGACGGGCTCGCGATCGCGCTGCATCACGGCTCGCTCGACGTCGCGCAGCGCCGCAAGGTCGAGGACGCGATGGCCGCCGGCCGGTTGCGCGGCGTGGTCTGCACCTCGTCGCTCGATCTCGGCGTCGACTGGGGCGATGTCGACCTCGTCATCAATATCGGCGCCCCAAAAGGCTCGTCGCGGCTGATGCAGCGGATCGGCCGCGCCAACCACCGCTTCGACGAGGCCTCGCGCGCCGTGCTGGTGCCGGCCAACCGGTTCGAGGTGCTGGAATGCCGCGTCGCGATCGACGCCATCGCCGAGAATGCGCAGGACACGCCACCCTTGCGCACCGGCGCGCTCGACGTGCTGGCCCAGCACGTGCTCGGCTGCGCCTGCGGCAAGCCCTTCCTGTCCGACGAACTCTACGATGAGGTCAGGACCGCGGCGCCCTACGCGTCGTTGGCGCGAACCGATTTCGATGACGTGGTCGACTTCGTCGCGACCGGTGGCTACGCGCTGAAGACCTATGAGCGTTTCGCGCGCATCAAGCAGGACAAGCAGGGCCGCTGGCGCGTCACCAATCCCAAGGTGCGGCAGAGCTACCGTCTCAATGTCGGCACCATCGTCGAGGAGACCATGCTGAAGGTGCGGCTGGTGCGCTCGCGCGCCGGCGGGAGCGGTTCGACCGGCGCGATCGCCCGCGGCGGCCGGATGCTCGGCGAGATCGAGGAGGTCTTCATCGAGGGCCTGGTGCCGGCCGACACTTTTGTCTTTGGCGGTGAGGTGGTGCGCTACGAGGCCTTGGTTGAAGACCAGGTCTATGTCTCTCGCGCCAATGACAAGGATGCAAAGGTGCCGTCCTACATGGGCGGCAAGTTTCCGCTGTCGACCTATCTCGCCGAACGCGTCCGCAAACTGCTCGACAACAGCAGGGCCTGGAACGGATTGCCGGACCAGGTGCACGACTGGCTATCGCTGCAGCGAAAGTTCTCGCGGGTGCCCGCGGCGCGCGAGCTGCTGGTGGAAACCTTTCCGCGCGGCGGCAGCCATTATCTGGTCTGCTACCCCTTCGAGGGCCGGCTCGCGCACCAGACGCTCGGCATGCTGCTGACGCGCCGGCTGGAACGCGGCCGCGCCCGTCCGCTCGGCTTCGTCGCCAATGAATATGCGCTCGCGGTCTGGGGCGTCGGCGATCTCTCCTTCATGATCCGGCATGGCAAGCTCGATCTCAACGCGTTGTTCGACCCCGACATGCTGGGCGACGATCTCGAGGCATGGCTCGCGGAATCCGCGCTGATGAAGCGCACCTTCCGCAACTGCGCCATCATCTCGGGGCTGATCGCGCGCCGCTTCACCGACGAGGAGAAGTCGCGCCGCCAAGTGCTGTTCTCGACCGATTTGATCTACGACGTGCTGCGCAAGCACCAGGCCGACCACGTGCTGCTGCGCGCCGCGCGCGGCGATGCCGCCACGGGATTGCTCGATCTCCGCCGCCTCAGTGACATGCTTTCGCGCATCCACGGCCGAATCACCCACAAGGACCTCGACCACGTTTCTCCGCTTGCCGTGCCCGCGCTGCTGGAAATCGGCCGCGAGTCAGTTTATGGCGAAGCATCCGACGAGCTTCTGGCCGAGGCGGCCGAGGAACTCGTGCGGGAGGCGACGACATAACTCTGGGGGCAGGACGTGACGGCAAGCGCGCTAGCTTTGCGAGACGGTGACGAGATGCGCGTTTCGACGGTCACGGTGGCGGATGTCGGCTTCGTGGCTGATTGCTCCGGTGCGCTGTTCTGGGAAGAACGGAGCCTGCTCGTGGTGTCCGACCTGCATCTGGAAAAAGGCTCGAGCTTTGCTGCCCGCGGCGTGCTGCTGCCGCCTTACGACACGGTGGCGACGTTGAGCCGGCTTGCCGCCGTGATCGCGCGGCACGATCCGCGGCAGGTGATAGCGCTCGGCGACAGCTTCCACGACCGCGATGCGCATGCGCGCCTGTCGGAGCCGGATCGCGAGGCGCTCACGGCACTGCAAGTGCGGCGCAACTGGATCTGGATCTCGGGCAATCACGATCCGGCGCTACCGCCCAGTCTCGGCGGCGTGGTCGCGACCGAGGTTGCGATCGGCCCGATCGTGTTCCGCCATGAGCCGACCGGCGCTGCCGGCGAGATCGCCGGCCACCTTCACCCGAAGGCGCGGGTGCCGACCCGCGGCCGCTCGATCGAGCGCCGTTGTTTCGCCTCCGACGGCGAGCGCGCGGTGATGCCGGCTTTCGGTGCCTACACCGGCGGCCTGAGCATCCGCGATGCCGCGTTCGCGCGGATCTTCGGATCGCCGGGTTTCATGGCCCATGTGCTCGGCGACAACCGCGTCCATGCGTTTGCGGCGACGCGGTGTTATTGACGATCACCTTCACCCTCCCCTGGAGGGGGAGGGTCGACTCACATTGCGTGCAGCGAAATGTGAGTCGGGGTGGGGTGAAGGTCTATCCTCATTCGACACTGCCTGTGCGGAGAGATCACCCCACCTCGGTTCGCATTCCGCTACGCTGCATGCGCACCGATCCTCCCCCTCCAGGGGAGGATAAAAGTTCACGCCGCCTTCGCCTGCACGCTCTCGCAATACTCCGCCAGCCGATCCGCCAGCCGCAGCGTTGCGGGGCTGGCTTCGGGGGCGGCGATGAGGGCGACTTCGGTGCGCTCGATCGGGGCAAAGCCGTCTTTTGCCGTCAGTACGCGATGCTCGGCCTGGATCGACATCTCGGACAGGATGCTTAAGCCCAGACCCGCGGCGACCGCGGCCTGGATGCCGGCGAGGCTGGAGGAGGTGTAGGCCATGTGCCAGTTGCGGCCGGCGCGCTCCAGCGCATGGATGGCATGGGCGCGATAGAGGCAGCCTGAGCCGAAGCCGATCAGCGGCACCGAACCGGTCGTCGTGTCGCGTGGATGGCTCTTGCTGGTGACCCAGTGCACCCGTTCCGGCCACACCGCGATGCCGCCCTTCTCGCTGGCTGCGCGCTTGATCAGCGCGAGGTCGAGATCGCCGCGCTCCAGGTCGCGGTACAGGAACAGGCTCTGGCCCGAGCGCACGTCGAGCCGCAGAGTCGGATGGCTGCGCGCGAAGGTCGCGAGCAATCTCGTCAGCCGGTAGGCGGCAAAATCCTCGGTGATGCCGATCCGGATCGCGCCTTCGCTGCCGGGGCGCGAGAGCACGTCGCGAGCTTCTTCCGCGAGTGACAGCAGCCGCCGCGCATAGGTCAGCAGCCGCTCGCCGGCCTCCGTCGGGGTGACGTCCTTGCCGCTGCGGATCAGGAGCGGCTGGCCGACATCCTCCTCCAGACGCTTGATCTGCTGGCTCACCGTCGATTGCGTGCGGTGGACGCGCTCTCCGGCGCGGGTGAAGCCGCCGGCATCGACCACCGAGACGAAACTGCGCAGGAGCTCCAGGTCGAGCATCGCAGCCTCCATTCATAAATCCACTGAAGACCAGTCTATCATTTAATTTCCAAATATCAAGGTGCGGGCCTAGACCAGGGGCAGAGGAGAACCCCATGTCTATTGCCCCCGCTGTCGCGATGTCCCGCACCCGCTTCAACACCCTGCCGCTGTTGATCGCCCTGTTCTGCCTGCTCTGGAGCTACGCCTTTGTCGCCGGCAAGATCGGCGTCACCGATTGTCCGCCGCTGATCCTGCTCGCCGCGCGGTTTTCGCTCGCCGGCGTCCTGATCCTCGGCATCTCCATGCTGCGCCGGGATCAATGGGACCTCACCTGGCGCGACGCCGCGGTGTTCGCCGTGATCGGCGTCGCCAACAACGCCCTCTACCTCGGCCTCGGCTATACCGGCCTGAAGACGGTCTCGGCCGGCCTCGGCGCGCTGATCGTCTCGGCCAACCCGGTCTTCACCGCCATGCTGGCGGCGATGTTCCTCGGCGAGAGCATGACCCTGCGCAAGGTGATTGGTCTCCTGCTCGGCATCGCCGGCGTCGCCTTCATCGTCTGGCATCGCCTCAAGGTCGGCACCGACAGCCCGCACGGCATCCTGTTCACATTGGCCTCGCTCGCCTCGATCGTCGCCGGCACCATGTTGTTCAAGTTGCTGGCGCCGAAGGGCAGCCTGTGGATCGGCAACGGCATCCAGAACATCGCCGGCGGCCTTGCGGTGATGCCGTTCGCCTTCACGCTCTCGAACGTCGGCGACATCGTACCCAGCATGCGGCTTGCCGGAGCCTTCGCCTTCCTCGTGCTCGGCGGTTCGATCCTCGCCTATCTGCTCTGGTTTCATCTCCTGAAAGTGTGTGGCGCGACCGCCGCGAGCGCTTATCACTTCCTGATGCCGCCGCTCGGCATGCTGTTCGCCTATCTCGTGCTCGGCGAGCATGTCGAATTTCGCGATCTGCTCGGGATCGTTCCGGTCGCGCTCGGCATTTACCTGGTGACCCGCCCCGCGGCGGCTTCGCCCAAGAGGAGTGTAACGTGAGCATCACCATCACCCTGATCGGGGGCCCGACCGCCCTGATCGAGATCGACGGGTTCCGCCTGCTCACCGATCCGACCTTCGATGCACCCGGCGACTATCAATTGCCGCACGTGAAACTGGAGAAGCTGACGGGACCCGCGCTCAGCGCGGGTGACGTCGGCGAGATCGATGCGGTGCTGCTGAGCCATGACCAGCATTCCGACAATCTCGACCATTCCGGCCGGGATTTCCTTAAAAGTTCGAAGCGCGTGCTGACGACGGAGGCCGGCGCCAAACGGCTCGGCGGCAATGCCGAGAGTTTTGCGCCGTGGGCCACGACCACACTGACGAAGGGCGGCCGGACGCTCACCGTCACCGCGACGCCGGCGCGGCACGGGCCCGCGGGCATCGAGCCGTTGTCCGGCGACGTCATCGGCTTCGTCCTGGAACCGGCGAAGCCCGGCCGTCCGGTCTATGTCAGCGGCGACACCACCTGGTTCGACGGCGTCGCCGAGGTCGCGCGGCGCTTTGCCTGCGGCGTGGTGCTGCCGTTCGCGGGCGCGGCGCAAACCCGCGGGCCGTTCCATCTCACCATGGACACCAACGACACGATCGAGACCGCGCGCGCCTTTGCGGACGCGGTCATCGTCCCCGTTCATACCGACGGCTGGGCGCATTTCCGGCAGAACGCGGCTGACCTGCGTGCGAGTTTCGATACGCTCGGTTTCGGCCGCCGTCTGCGCATCCTCGAACCCGGCATCGCCACGGTCATCGAGGGTTAGGTTTCATCCCAGGAACCTTGGCGGTATCCGGCCCGTTGTCAGGCGGCTGGAACCGGACATGACGCCGCAAGAGACGATCTCGCGACACGACAAAGACGGAGATGGGTCGGCGGGGAAGCCGCGGCGTGAGCCGTTCAGCTTCAACCGCGTCGTGAAGTCGCTCGGCCCCGGCCTGATCACCGGCGCCTCCGACGATGATCCGTCTGGCATCGGCACCTACAGCCAGGCCGGCGCACAACTCGGCTACGGCATCGGCTGGACCATGCTGCTGACCTTCCCGCTGATGACCGCGATCCAGGAGATCTCCGCGCGGGTCGGCCGTGTCACCGGGCACGGCATCGCGGGCAACGTCTGCAAGCATTATCCCGGCTGGCTGCTGATCATCGTGGTGACGCTGCTGTTCATCGCCAACACCGTCAACATCGCCGCCGACCTGTCAGCCATGGCGGACGCGACCAAGCTCCTGATCGGCGGTCCGGCCATCCTCTATGTCGTGCTGTTCGGCGTGACCTCGGTCGCCGCCCAGATCTTCATGAACTATCGGCGCTACGTCGCCGTCCTGAAATGGCTGACGCTTAGCCTGTTCGCCTATGTCGCGGCGCTCGCCTTTGCCAAGGTGTCATGGATGCAGGCGCTGGCCGGCGTGCTCGTTCCGCGCCTGACCTGGAGCTCCGATTATTTCACCACCATCGTGGCGATCTTCGGCACAACCATCTCGCCCTATCTGTTCTTCTGGCAGGCCTCGCAGGAGGCGGAGGAGCAGCGGGTCGACGTCACCAAGCATCCGTTGATCGAGAAAGCTTACGGCGTACGGAAGGAATTTTCCCGCATTCGTGCCGACACCATCACCGGCATGGCGTTCTCCAACCTGATCGCGCTGTCGATCATCGTCACCGCCGCCGCATCGCTGCACGCCGCCGGCAAGACCGATATCCAGACCTCGGCGCAGGCCGCCGAAGCGTTGCGCCCGATCGCCGGGCCGTTTGCCGAGGTGATCTTCGCACTCGGCATCGTCGGCACGGGCCTGCTGGCGATCCCGGTGCTCGCAGGCGCGACGGCGTATGCCGTCGGCGAGGGCCGGCGATGGCCGGTCGGACTGGCACGCAAGCCGAAGGAGGCGATGGCGTTCTATTCGGTGCTGGCGCTGTCGGGCGGCATCGGCATCGCGCTCAACTTCACCCCGATCGATCCGATCTCGGCGCTGTACTGGAGCGCGGTCGTCAACGGCGTGCTTGCCGTGCCCGTGATGGTGCTGCTGATGGTCATGGCCCGCCACAAGGAGGTGATGGGACGCTTCGTGATCGGCGGGTGGCTCTACTGGCTCGGCTGGCTCTCGACCGCGGCGATGGCGCTCAGCGTGATCGCGATGGGGGTCGGGGTGCTTGTTTGATCATTGCGGTCAGAACAGCGAGCTGTCGATCTTCGTCGTCGACTTGACCTTTCGCAGGATGATGGTCGTGCGGTAGCTCGCGATATCGGTGTCCGGATGCATCAGGCGGTCGAGGATGAACGATTGATAGCTCGCGAGATCTGAGGACACGACCCGCAGCGCGTAGTCCCAATCGCCGGCGATCATGCAGCATTCGACGACCTCCGGAAGGTTGATGACCTTCTTCTCGAAACGCGCGAAGGATTCCCTGTTCTGCTGCTTGAGGCGGACTTCGACGATCACGTCGAACCCGAGTCCAACTCGCGCAGCGTCCACCAGCGCCACATACGAATTGATGACGCCGGTCTCTTCCAGGGTCCGGACGCGTCGCATGCAGGGGGCAGACGAGAGGCCGATCCGTTCGGCCAGCTCGAGATTGGTGATGCGCCCCTCGGCTTGCAGCACATCGAGGATTTTGCGGTCCATCTCGTCGATCACGATCGTGGTTCCCATTTCTTTCGCATCTTCTGCCATTTGCGCAATTGATTGCAGAGTAAGGGGCGAAATGCATCTCAAATCGCAATGTATTTGCGGTGTCTCGCGCATAAGATGCCCTGTGAGGGCCTTTCATCGCGGCGACACAGCAGCAAGGGAACGGGCATGGCCGGAAATGACGACAAATCCTTCTGGGATCGCGCGCGGCGTCACCTCATCCGCTATGGCGGGACGTTCGCGCCTGTGATCATCGAGCGCGCTTCCGGATCCTTCGTCTACGACGCCGACGGCCGCGCCATCCTGGATTTCACGTCCGGGCAGATGAGCGCGGTGCTTGGCCACGGCCACCCGGAGATCGTCAAGACCATCGGCGAGCACGCCGAACGGCTCGACCATCTGTTCAGCGGCATGCTGACGCGCCCGGTCGTCGCGCTCGCCGAACAGCTCGCGGAGCTTTTGCCGCCGGGGCTCGATCGCGTCATGCTGCTGAGCACGGGGGCTGAGTCGAACGAGGCCGCCATCAAGATGGCCAAGCTCGCCACCGGCGGCTTCGAGACCGTTGCGTTCGCGCAGTCCTGGCACGGCATGACATCGGGTGCCGCCGGGGCGACCTATTCGGCCGGCCGCAAGGGCTATGGTCCGGCGCCGGTCGGCTCGCTCGCGATCCCGACGCCGAACCCCTATCGGCCCCGCTTCGGCAATGCGGCCGATTGGCGGGCGGAACTGGCCTACGCCTTCGATCTCGTCGATCGCCAATCGACCGGCGCGCTCGCCTGCATGATCGCCGAGCCGATCCTGAGCTCCGGCGGGCTGATCGATCTGCCGGAAGGCTACCTCGCCGCGCTGAAGGAATTGTGCCGCGCGCGCGGCATGCTGCTGATCGTCGATGAGGCGCAGACCGGCCTCGGGCGAACCGGCGCCATGTTCGCCTTCGAGCGCGATCAAGTCGCGCCTGACATCCTGACCCTGTCGAAGACGCTCGGCGCGGGGCTGCCATTGGCTGCGGTCATCACATCAGCCGAAATCGAGGAGCGCTGTCACGAACGCGGTTTCCTGTTCTACACGACGCATGTGTCGGACCCGATGCCGGCCGCGGTCGGCCTGAAGGTCATCGAGATCATCCTCCGCGATCGGCTGGTCGAGCGCGCCGGGATCGCCGGCGCACGGCTGAGGGATGGGCTCCTCGCCCTGCAGAACCGGTTCGAATGCATCGGTGACGTGCGCGGACGGGGGCTGATGCAGGGCATCGAGATCGTGCGCGACCGCTTCAGCAAGGAACCTGACGAAGCGCTTGGTACGCGTGTGTCGCAGCGCTGCCTGGAGTTTGGACTGAGCACCAACATCGTGCAATTGCCCGGCATGGGCAGCGTGTTCCGCATTGCGCCGCCACTGACGATCAGCGATGACGAGATCGATCTTGGTCTCTCGATCCTGAACGATGCATTCGCGAGCGCGGCGGGCTAGATCAATCCTTGCGGAACACGATCGAGGCCATCCAGCCGGTCATCAGCGCCATGAACGCGGTGACGAGGCCGTAGACGAGGCCGTTCTGCCGCGCGGTGGTGGCGACGAACTGCTCGAAGCCCACCTTGACGATCTCGAAGGCGGTCTCGGTCTTGGTCACCAGCGCGCCGTCGGAAAACAGCTTGATCTCGACATTGTAGGTCCCGATCGGCACCTCCGCCGGCAGCGGAATGCCGGTGCGGAACAAGGTCGGGGTCAGGAACGTCACCGCCGACGTCGCCTCGCGGTACAGCCCGTGTTCGGAGCGCAGCCGGACGAAGGCGCTGCGGAACGGATCGTTCGGCACCACGTCGGCAAAGTCGGGCCCGACCCGCTGCATCAGCAGCACGTTGTTGAGCCCGAGCTGCTGCCGCCGCTGTACCTCCGGCGAGGCAATCTGCTCGAACGGGCGATTGGAGAACAGTGCGAGATAGCCCGGCACCTGCAGGAACTGCCGCGAGTCGGTGTTGATCCAGATCCCGAATTTGCGTTCCTTGCGCCGCGTCACCATGTCGGCACGCGGGCCCGACACCGTGACGACGAGGTCGTAATTGCCGCGACTGGATGGCGTCTTGTCGTCCTTCTCGACCGAGCCGAACAGCACGAGCTCGCCGCCGGAATAGTTCGGCGTCACCGTGACGCGGTGGTTGGAGACCGACACGATCAGCCGCTCGGCACGCGCCGGTACCGCCGCCAGGCTGGCGACGACGAGGCCCATGATCGCAAGCGACGCGCGCAGCCTCATGGCGGGGCCCCGCCGGTTTCGCGGATGCTGAACAGGTCCTGCGGCCGGATCACCAGCTCGACCGCAAAGCGGATGCCGACCGCGAGCACGAGGAGGCCGAGCAGCAGGCGCAGATGCTCGCCGCGGATCTTCTGGCCGGCGCGGGCGCCGAACTGCGCGCCGGTGACGCCGCCGATCATCAGGATCAGCGCCAGCACGGCGTCGACCAGATGGTTCGTCACGGCGTGCAGCATGGTCGCGAATACCATGGTGACGAGGGTGAGCACCATCGAGGTGCCGATCACGGTCGAGGTCGGCACCCGCAGCACATAGATCATCAGCGGCACCAGGATGAAGCCGCCGCCGATTCCCATCACCGCGCCGATGAAGCCGATCACGAGCCCGACCACGACGACCGGGATGACCGAGAGGTAGATCTTGGAGCGCTTGAAGCGCAGCTTCAGCGGCAGGCCGTGGATCCAGCCATGGCTGCCGGGCTTGCGCAGCGTGACCGGGCCGCCGCGCCGGGAACGGAGCATCGCGCGCAGGCCTTCCCAGAACATCAGCCCGCCGACCGTGGTCAGCAGGATGACGTAGGACAGCGCGATCATCAGGTCGAGCTGGCCGAGCGAGCGCAGGAAGGTGAAGGTCCACACGCCGAGCGCAGTGCCGATCGTGCCGCCGACCAGCAGCACCGCCGCCAGCAGCGGGTCGATCGCGCGCCGGCGCCAATAGGAGATCGCGCCGGAGAACGAGGAGGCCGCGATGTGGCTCGCCACCGAGGCCACCGCGACCGCGGGCGCGATGCCGACGAAGATCAAGAGCGGCGTCATCAGGAAGCCGCCGCCGATCCCGAACATGCCGGAGACGAAGCCAACCGCCGCGCCCATCGCCAGGATGAGGAAGACATTGACCGGAATGTCGGCGATCGGGAGGTAGAGCTGCACGCGCGTCGCTTCTTGTCGGTTCGCCACATGCTGGGGCGCAAGGCCGCATCACGGCGTGATGTCGTTCTGGTCGGGCATTCTCCGGCTGAACGAATCCGGTCGGCGCGCAAGAAGCAGGCGAACGCGGGTCGATTGCCGCGTTCTTGCATAACCGAAATCGGCGAGGGGAGGGACTAAAGATTCCGCCTCGGGTGGCATTTTTCGCCGCACGTGGCCGCTCGGCTTCGGACGTGGTTGATAATTCAGATTAATGACGCCCGTGCTGGCTCAGGGCCGCTCGACCGGCTTGGTGATCAGGTTCAGCGCAAGCGCTTCCTTCGGGCTCAACCAGCGGATATCCGAGGTCTGCGACATCGCTTCCACGATCCCGGAGGCGACGCCCATCTTGGTCATGTAGCCCAGCACCATACCCTGGATGCGTTGTGCCTCCGCGAGGGGATCGCTGACCGGTGCGCTGGTCGTGAAGCGATGCACGCCGAGCCGCGAGCCCGCGATGCCATAGCGGGTCTGGCCGCCGGCATAGACCAGGACGCAGGCGCTCGCGCAGGCAGAAGGGCGGAGCTTGCCCGATGCGTCTGACGTGGCGACCGCGGTGACGAGCCCATGTGAGCGGATGACCTCGCCCATGATCGCCGCCTGGTTCAGCGCACCGCCCTGCGACGACAGCAGCACGGCATCACCAGGTGCGAGACGCGCCTCGCTCAGCCGGTCGCGGAACCAGCTCGCGCTGGCCGAGCCGATCTTGCCGCTGATCGCAAGCGCACGCCGGCCGTGGCCCGAACCGTCGATGTCGACATCAGGAATCACAGCCGAATTCATGCTCGCCGCGATATAGGTCTCGCGCCAGAAGTCCCAGGCGCCCGGCTTCGACAGGTCGCGATAGGCCTGAATGGCGACGCTCGACAGCAGCAGCACGAAGATGATGACCGACCAGAGCGAGAACCGGAAGGTGCGGGGCGGCGATGCCGCGTTCCCTTGCGGAGGCGGAGCAGACGGCGGAGGAGAAGACGGAGGCTTGGGAGGCGCGGCAAACGGCGACGGCCTCTCGCGCGGCGGCGCGACGCGGGGTCCGGTCGGCGACGAACGATGGCCCGTTCCATCATCCTGACGATCGTCGACAGACAAGCCTGCCCTCCGGAACGCGTGCGCCATTGGCGCTGGGATATGCGCCTGTCTACACGGCGGAAGGGCGGAGGGCTAGGACAGCGGCGCCGTCAAGGCGCCGCAGCTACTTTCAAATAGGTGAGATCAGTGTGCGGCCAGCGCCGCGGTCCGCTTCGACGGTGGCTTGACGGACTTCGCCGCCGCGGGCTGCACGGGCGCTCCGTCCCAGCCGCCAGCCGGGGCCGGCACGTTGACCGCATCGCTCGGCTGCGGCTCGGGGGTAAAGGTCTGGATCGCAAGCTTCGCTGCGGCCAGCGACTGCGGATCGAGCCGCTTGGCGATATCGTCGCGCTTGTGGCCGGCGTCGGCGTCGCCCTGCGCGGCCGCGAGGCTGAACCACTTGAACGACTCGGCGAGGTTCTGTTCGACCCCGATGCCGCGGGCATAGAGGATGCCGAGGTTGACCTGGCTGTCGGCGACGCCGCGATCGCCGGCCTTGCGGAACCACTGCGCGGCGCTCTTGTAATCGGCGCCCTTGCCGCCGCCATCGGCGTCGAGCACGGCGAGGTTATGCATCGCCTTGGCGTTGCCACGCTCCGCAGCCTGCACGTAATAGCGCCGTGCGACATCGAAGTCGCGCTTCACGCTGAGGCCCTTCTCGTAGAAGGTGCCGAGCCGGAACATCGCGGGCACCACGCCGGCCTGCGCCGCGCGGCCATACCATTTGGCGGCTTCGTCGACATTGGCGGGCACGCCCTTGCCTTCGGCAAAGCGGACGCCGACCTCATAGGCCGCGGCCGCATCGCCCTTGATCGCAGCCGTGCGCAGCGCGGGACCGCCGATCGCGTCGGGCAGCTTCTCGCCCGCCGGAATTTGGACCATGGCAAGCTTGCCGCCGAGCGGCGGCGCGGTCGGAATCGTGCCGGTGATATCGCTGGCGGCGGCGACCGGTGCCGCAGCCGGCTCAGGCGCCGCGGCGGGCGCGGGAGCCTGCGGGATCGTTACCTGCGCGCTGTCGAGCGTGTTCGGCGCCGCCGTGTTGTTGGACTGGCGGCCGAGCGGTGTCGGCGAGGTCATCGACGGTCCGGGCACTGACGGCCCGGGTGCACTGGACGGCGCAGGGGCAACGGAATTCTCGGCGGGCGGCTGCACGGGCGGCGCTGCCGGTTGGCTGTGCTCGATCGCCGGCGCCTGCGGCGCGGAGCTGGTATCGAGCAGGTTCATCGCCATCTTGGCAGTCGAGAGCAGGATTACGACCACGCTCGCGCCGACCAGCAGCGAGCGGATCTTGGAGGTGATGGTCGAAGGCTGGGCTTCGGCAGCGCCAGTCGCCGCCGCACCAGTCGCGGGCGCGCCGGCCTTGCCGGCGGCGGCCTTCGCGGCCTTGTCGGCCTTCTCCTTGGCCTTGGCGGCAGCCTTGCTCGCTGCCCGCGCGGCCTTGTCGTTGACGGGTTGCGCGGCGGCGGCCTGCGCGGCACGGCGCGCGGCGGCGATGAAGCTCGAGGTCGAGACCGGCTCCTTCTTGCCGGCGGGAAGATCAGAGATCGCACGCTCGGAATCGGCGATCCGCTCCGACGGCGACGACGCGCGGCCCGACGGGCGGGTACCCGGCTCGAGCGGATGATCCGGCGGCAGTTCCGGTGCGATCGCAGCGCGCGCGGAGGCGGCATGCGGCTCCAGGATCTCGCTGATCGCGCGCGGCGGCAGCGGCGGCGGTGCGGTCTCGACCGGCTGCGCGGCATGGAATTCGCGCGGCGCCGACATGAAGTGCTCCTGCGCGAGCGCAGGATTGGGCAATTCGGGCCGGTACGAATCAGGCCTGTATGCTTCAGACTTGTATGATTCAGGCTGCGCGGTCGGCTGCGGCATCTCCATCCGCGGCGCTTCCATCCGCGGTTCGGCATAAGCAGGGGCGGGCGGAGCCGGCGGCGCGGTGCGGACCGTGCGCAGATCGTTCTCGATCATCGCCAACCGATCGACGACATGGCCGAGCGTGTTGTGAACGGTCTCGAGCGAGTCCTGGGTGCGGCGATCGGTCTCCGACTGGCTGAAGCGGATGTCGGACAGCTCGCGCTTCACCAGGTCGACGATGCCGCTGTCCATCATCGGCTGCGGCGCGGCGGTGTTGCGGGTGGCGTCGGCGAGCGAGGCGAGATGGGCGTGCTGCGCCTCGAGGTGCCGCATGATGTCATGCAGCCCTTCCTCGACCCGGCCGAGATTGCCGGAGCGCTGGTCGGCGGACTCCAGGCGCTCGAGCAGATACGAGACGCGCTGCTCGAGATGGGTGAACGCCGACGAGCTGTCGTTGCCGACCTGCATGCGGTCGATCCGCTCCGACAGCGAGCGCAGCGCGCCTTCGATAGCGTCGGTATTGTCGTAGCCGGCGACCGGCCGCTCGCGGGTCTCCAGCGTCGAGGCCAATGCGGCGATGCGCTGCTCGATTCCGGCGAAGGCATCGACGTGGGACTCGGCGCGCGACATCTGCGACAGCTGGTCGACCTTCGCGGCGAGCGCATGCACGTCACCGGAGAGCTGCAATAGCGCGTCGTTGGAGGCGACATTGGAGACGATGGCGCGCAGCGCGGCGATCGCGCTCTCGAGCTGATGCACCGTCGACGGATCGTCGTTGGCGCGCAGGATCATGTCGAGCTTGCCGCCGAGATTGCGGATCGCTTCGTCATAGCCGGTGAGCTGCTCGGCGGGCGTCAGCGTGCGCAGCGCCTCGCGGATTTCCGACAGCGCGCGCTCGATGCCGGTGATCACCTGGCCTTGACCGTTGCTGCTGTCCTGGCGGATCTCGTCGATCCGGTGATGCAGCGAGCGGATCTCGTTCTCGATCGATTCGATCGCGCGGCGTGGCATCGCCTCGGTGATCGCCTGGCGGATTTCGGCAAGCTCGCCGCGGAAGGCCGCGATCGATTGCTCTATATGGTCGGGCCGCTGCAGCGCCTCGATCTGGCTCGTGATCTTGAGCAAATGCCGCTCGAGCGAGGAGAAATCGGGCCCGGCCGGCGCAGCCGGCGGCGGCGGCGCATAGGCGGCCATCGGCGGCGCCGATTGCTGCATCGGGGGCGCACTGCGCGGCGGCATCTGCCGTGCTGCTGATGCGTCGAGCTCGTTCTGGCGCGCGGCGATCTCCGCGATCGCGGAATCGAACGACGCCGGGCTGAGCGGCGGCGAGGGGCGATAGACCTGGGCTGCGGCGCGCTCGACCGCTTCCGCCTGGCGAAGCCTCTCTTCCAGTTGCCGGTCCTGCATCTGCGGCTCCCGCTGCATCTGCGCTTCACGCATCGGCTGGGGCTGCGGCTCGCGCGCCGGCTGCGGTCGCGAAATCTGCGACAGCCGCGCATCGAGGCGCGAAATCGCGTCGTTCAGCTGCCGTGCGACGGCGGGCTGGCCGCGCGGTACTTCGGCGCGCACGGCTTCGGCGCGTGTCATTGGCTTTGCGATCTGTTCGATCTGGCGGGTGATCGCGTCGAGCCGCTGATGGATGTCGGCGACCTCGCGGCTTTCCCGGCTCGGCATCGGCTGCCGTTGCTCGGGCGCCGTGCGCCAATCCGGCGGGCTCGGCTCGCCGACGGTGGAATTCAGCCAGTCGTTCAGCGACATGCCGGCGCGGCGCGCAGCCGCCTCGGCCCTGTCGCGGACGGAGGGATCGATGCCGTCAACACTCCACGATACGCGCGAATTCATGATTCCGTCCGGTCCCGACTCCGGCGCTACACCCTGCGCCCGCAGCCTCCCCGCGCATTCCCGTTAAGAGACAATCGAATTCTGCGCTGGTCGTCTGCTTCAGCTGCTGACTTTTTCCCGTCACGGTAAATAACGGGTTAAGGAATGCGGCCGGCGGGCCTTAAAGTTAGGGATTCCGGGAACCTGTTGCGCCGGATCAGGACACGCCTATCGCATTCCGGCAGAGCGGATTCCGCGTCACATGTCGGTACGCGCACAGCATGACCTGAGATTTGTTTCTAGCCGTTGCCTTCGCGCTTGCCGTCGTCGAGCGGCAGCACATTCCTGCGGCCGGACATCGCCGACAGCGCGTCGAGCGCTTCCTCGCACCACTCCACCACCATGCGCTCATGGCGCATGCCGAGGCGCAGGCTGAGCATCTTGCCGACATCGGCGGGCGGCGCGGCGCCGTCGGGAAATCGCTTGTTGAGCAGGCGCTCGTAACGCTCATAGCGGTCGCGGTGATGCTCCAGCCGCGCCATCAGGTCGGTGCGCAGCGGCTCGATGTCGACGCAGTCGAGCGCGTAGAGCCGGACCAGCAGGTCGTCCTTGATGGAGGGCGGAACGCTCGGCCGCGCCGCCCAGTGTTTCAGCGCCGCGCGGCCCTCGGCCGTCAGGGTGTAGACCAGCTTGTTGGGCTTGCCGGACTGCACCACCTCGCGGCCCTGGACATGGCCCTTGTCGCGCAGCCGGGAGAGCTCGCGGTAGATCTGCTGATGGTCGGCCTTCCAGAAGAAGCCGATCGAGGCGTCGAACGTCTTGGCGAGCTCATAGCCCGTCATCGGACGTTCCGTGAGGCATGCGAGGATTGCGTCACCGAGTGCCAACGCCCACCTCCATCTCAGTTCCCAGGAAGGCCATTCTGAAGTTCGCTTGACTTTATGCGTTACTGTGCATATGCGTCAATATGCATATGGTGATCGGCGTGCCGCCTTGTCGCGCGCGGCCGATGTTCAGGCCTCTCAACCCCTGCCGCAGGAGACGTCCGAATGAGCAAGCCGGGCCTCGACAAGTGGTACGCCTACATGAAGTCCCACGACACCGCCGCGCTGTGGGATCTGCTGCATCCCGACGCGGTGTTCGAAAGCCCGGCCGTGCACACGCCGCAGCGCGGCCGCGACATCACCTTCAAATATCTGACCAGCGCCGCCAAGGTGCTCGGCGGCCCGACCTTCAAATATCTCGGCGAGTGGCGCAACGACACCGGCGCGGTGCTCGAGTTCGAGAACGAGATCGACGGCATCAAGCTGAACGGCGTCGACATCATCACGTTCGACGGTGACGGCCGGATCACGCATTTCAAGGTGATGGTGCGCCCGCTCAAGGCGATCAACCTGCTGCATCAGATGATGGGCGAGGAGTTGATGAAGCAGAGCGGCGCAACGTCGCAATCACAGTCTCGCTAGGACCTGCCGCGGACCTCCGGAACCGGATAAGGTCCGCTCCAACAAACCCAAGGACGAACTGCGCAGCATCGGTCGCGCGTGCGACCGCGAGCCAGCCGGGAGATCAGCATGCCGACCTACAAAGCCCCCGTCGAAGACGTCAGCTTCCTGTTGAACGACGTTTTCCAGATCGATCGTTATGGCAATCTTCCCGGCTTCACCGATGCGTCGGCCGATGTACGCGAGGCGATCCTCGGCGAAGCCGCCAAGCTCAGCGAGGAAGTGTTGCAGCCGCTCAATCGCACAGGCGATCTCGAAGGCTGCAAGCGCAATGACGACGGCAGCGTCACCACCCCGAAGGGCTTCAAGGACGCCTTCAAGCAGGTCGCCGAAGGCGGCTGGCTCGGCCTGTCGGCGCCGACCGAATTCGGCGGCCAGGGCCTGCCGGTGACGCTCTCGCAGGCGGTCAACGAATTCCAGATCTCCGCCAACATGGCGTTCTCGATGTATGGCGGGCTGACCATGGGCGCGACCGCGGCACTGCTGGTGCACGGCACCCCCGAGCAGAAAAAGACCTATGTGCCGAAGATGATCGCCGGCGAGTGGACCGGCACCATGAACCTGACCGAGCCGCAGTGCGGCACCGATCTCGGCCTGCTGCGCACCAAGGCGGTGCGCCAAGCCGACGGCAGCTTCAAGATCACGGGCACCAAGATCTTCATCTCCGCCGGCGAGCATGACCTCACTGAGAACATCATCCATCTGGTGCTGGCGCGCATCGAAGGCGCGCCGGCCGGCATCAAGGGCGTTTCGCTCTTTGTTGTGCCCAAGGTGCTGGTCAATGCCGACGGCTCGCTCGGCCAGCGCAACGGCGTCACCTGCGGCTCGATCGAGCACAAGATGGGCATCCACGGCAATTCCACCTGTGTGATGAACTACGATAACGCCACCGGCTGGCTGATCGGCGAAGAGAACAAGGGCATGCAGGGCATGTTCGTGATGATGAACGAAGCCCGCCTCGGCGTCGCGGTGCAGGGCCTCGCGCAGTCCGAGGTCGCCTATCAGAACGCGGTCGCCTATGCGCGCGAGCGCCTGCAGGGCCGTTCGCTGACCGGCGTCAAGGCGGCTGACAAGCCGGCCGATCCGATCATCGTGCATCCCGACGTCCGTCGCACGCTGCTCACCATCCGCGCCTTCAACGAGGCGGCACGCGCCATGGTGGTGTGGACCGCGCTGAAGAGCGACGTCGCGCACCGCTCCCAGGACCCGAAGGATCGTCAGGCCGCCGACGATCACATGGGGCTGATGACGCCGGTGCTGAAGGGCGTTCTGACCGACACGGGATTTGCCAACACGGTCTCCGCGCAGCAGATGTTCGGCGGCCACGGCTATATCGCCGAGCACGGCATGGAGCAGTTCGTGCGCGATGCCCGTATCGCGATGATCTATGAGGGCGCCAACGGCATCCAGGCGCTCGACCTGGTCGGCCGCAAGCTGCCGCGCGACGGCGGCCGTGCCGCGATGGCATTCTTCGGCGAGGTCGCGGCCTTCGCCAAGGAGCATGGCAGCGATGAGGCGATGAAGCCGTTCATCACCCCGCTCTCCACCGCGCTCGGCCATCTGCAGCAGGCCACCGGCTGGCTGATGCAGAACGCGCTGACCAAGCCCGACAATGCCGGCGCCGCCGCGACCGACTTCATGAAATTGTTCGGCCTCGTCGCGCTCGGCTACATGTGGGCGAAGATGGCCAAGGTGGCGCAGGACAAGGCCGCGGCCGGCGCGACGCCCTATCTCAACACCAAGCTCGTGACCGGCCGCTTCTTCATGGAAAGGCTGCTGCCGGAGACCGCCGTGCATCTGGCCCGGATCCAGAGCGGCAGCGCCACCACGATGGAATTGGCCGCGGAAGCGTTCTGAAGCGTTTTCCAGCGAAGTGGATACCGGTTCGCGTGAAGAAAACGCAAACAAGAAAGCCTTGAAAATTGCCGCCGCACCCGTGCGGCGGCTCATCCTTCCGTATATATTATGATCCTCATATCAAGGAGGGCGTCATGCCTGAGGCATACATCTACGATCACGTTCGTACCCCGCGCGGCCGCGGCAAGGCCGATGGCGCACTCCACGAGGTCACCGCGCTGGCGCTCGCCACGGTGCCGCTGAAGTCGCTCAAGGAGCGCAACAATCTGCCCGAAAACTCCGTCGACGACGTCGTGCTCGGTGTGGTCGATCCGGTCGGCGAGGCCGGAAGCGACATCGCCCGCTTTGCCGCGCTCAAGGCCGGTCTCGGCGAGAAGGTGCCGGGCGTGCAGATCAGCCGCTTCTGCGCCTCCGGCCTCGATGCCGTGAACTTCGCCGCGGCCCAGATCATGAGCGGCCAGCATGAGCTCGTGATCGGCGGCGGCGCGGAATCGATGAGCCGCGTCGGCATCGGCGCCTCCGGCGGCGCCTGGCCGATGGATCCCTCGATGGCGGTGCCGGCCTATTTCATGCCGCAGGGCATCTCGGCCGACCTGATCGCGACCAAATACGGTTTTTCGCGCGATGACGTCGATGCCTACGCCGTGCAGAGCCAGCAGCGCGCGGCCAAGTCGTGGGATGAGGGCCGCTTCAACAAGTCGGTGGTGCCGGTCAAGGACATCAACGGCCTGACCATCCTCGCCAAGGACGAGCACATGCGCCCGACCACGACGATGCAGTCGCTGGCGCAGCTGCAGCCGTCCTTCGCGGCGATGGCGGCGATGGCCGGCTTCGACGCGGTGGCGATCCAGTCGCACCCCGAGGTCGAGAAGGTCAACTACGTGCATCATGCCGGCAATTCCTCCGGTATCGTCGACGGCGCCGGCGCGGTGCTGCTCGGCAGCAAGGAGGCGGGGGCGAAACACGGCCTGAAGCCGCGGGCAAAAATCCGCGCGTTCGCCAATATCGGCTCGGAGCCCGCGATGATGCTGACCGGCCCGGTCGACGTCACCGAGAAGCTGTTCGAGCGCTCCGGCATGAACAAGTCGGACATCGACCTGTTCGAGCTCAACGAGGCCTTCGCCTCGGTGGTGCTACGCTACATCCAGGCGTTCGACATCGACAACGCCAAGATCAACGTCAATGGCGGCGCTATCGCGCTCGGTCATCCGCTCGGGGCGACAGGCGCGATGATCCTCGGCACCGTGCTCGACGAGCTCGAGCGCACCAACAAGCAAACGGCACTGGTGACGCTGTGCATCGGCGGCGGCATGGGCACCGCCACCATCATCGAGCGCGTGTAACCGAGCAGACAGCGTCATCCTGAGGTGCGAGGGCGAAGCCCGAGCCTCGAAGGATGGATAAATTCACCGGGTCATCCTTCGAGGGCCTCGCAAGAGCGAGGCCACCTCAGGATGACGGAGAGATGGGAACCGCAACATGGCTTACAAGAATTTCAAGTTCGACGTTGACGCCGACGGCATTGCGCTGGTCACCTGGGATATCCCCGATCGTTCGATGAACGTGTTCGACGAGGTCTCGACGCAGGAGATCGGCGAGATCATCAAGCAGACGACCAGCGATGCCGCGATCAAGGGCGTCGTGATCACCTCGGCCAAGGAGGCGTTCTGCGCCGGCGCCGACCTCTCGATGCTCGAGGGCATGAACCGCAGCTACGCGCAGCTCTTCAAGGAGAAGGGCGAGGAAGCCGCGAACCAGATGCTGTTCGAGCAGAGCCGCCAGATGTCGCAGTCGTTCCGCGCGATCGAAACCTCGGGCAAACCGTGGGTCGCCGCGATCAACGGCCTCGCGCTCGGCGGCGGCTTCGAGATCACGCTGGCCTGCCACTACCGCGTCGCGGCTGAGAACCCCAAGACCCGGCTCGGCCTGCCCGAGATCAAGGTCGGCCTGTTCCCCGGCGCCGGCGGCACCCAGCGCGTGCCGCGCCTGGTGTCGCCGCAGGACGCGATGCAATTGCTGCTCAAGGGCGAGGCGGTCAATCTGACCCGCGCCAAGGCGCTCAATCTGATTCACGCCGTGGTGCCCGCGGCTGACCTGATCAAGGCCGCGAAGGACTGGATCAAGGGCGGCGGCAAGGCCGTCGCGCCGTGGGACGAGAAGGGCTTCAAGCTGCCCGGCGGCCCCGTCTTCTCCAAGATGGGCATGCAGATGTTCCCGGCCGGCAACGCGATCTATCGCCGCGAGACCTACGACAACTACCCGGCCGCGCGCGCCATCATGAGCTGCGTCTATGAGGGGCTGCAGTTGCCGATCGACGCCGCGCTGCGGGTCGAGTCGCGCTACTTCACGCAGATCCTGCGCTCGAAAGAAGCGGCGGCGATGATCCGCTCGCTGTTCCTGTCGATGCAGGAGCTGAACAAGGGCGCGCGCCGCCCGGCAGGCGTGCCGCCGACCAAGGTCAAGAAGCTCGCCGTGATCGGCGCCGGCTTCATGGGCGCCAGCGTCGGCTATGTCTCGGCGCAGGCCGGCATCGACGTCGTGCTGGTCGATCGCGATCAGGACAGCGCCGACAAGGGCAAGGGCCACGCCAAGACTGTGGTCGACGGCCTGGTCGCGAAGGGCCGGATGAAGCAGGAGGCGGGCGACGCCATCCTGGCACGTATCTCGGCCACGGCGGATTACAATGTGATCTCGGATTGCGACCTCGTCATCGAGGCGGTGTTCGAGGACCGCAAGGTCAAGGCCGACACCTATGCCAAGGCGCAGCCGCTGCTGAAGTCGGGCGCGATCTTCGCCTCCAACACCTCGACCCTGCCGATCAACTCGCTGGCCGAGGAATTCAAGGATCAGGGCAAGTTCATCGGCATCCACTTCTTCTCGCCGGTCGAGAAGATGATGCTGGTCGAAATCATCCTGGGCAAGAACACCGGCGACGTCGCGCTGGCGACCGCGCTCGACTATGTGCGCGCGATCGGCAAGACGCCCATCGTTGTGAACGACTCGAGGGGTTTCTTCGCCAACCGCTGCGTGATGCGCTACATCTCCGAGGGCAACGAGATGCTGCTCGAAGGCGTGCCGCCGGCGATGATCGAGAACACCGCCAAGATGGCCGGCATGCCGGTCGGGCCGCTGTCGCTGCAGGACGAGGTCGCGCTCGATCTCGGCCTGAAGATCACCAAGGCGACCGAGGCCGATCTCGGCCCCAACGCGATCGACCAGGCGCAGAAGAAGCTGATGGTCGAGATGGTCGAGAAGCAAGGCCGCTTCGGCCGCAAGAACGGCAAGGGCTTCTACGATTATCCCGAGAAGGGCAAGGGTCAGAAGAGCCTGTGGCCGGGACTGGCCAATCTGCAGCCCAAGCAGCTCGATCCCGATACGCTTAGCGTCGAGGAATTGAAGCAGCGCTTCCTGGTGGTGCAGGCGGTGGAAGCCGCGCGTACCGTCGAGGATCACGTCATCACCGAGGTGCGCGAGGCGGATGTCGGCTCGATCCTCGGCTTCGGCTTCGCGCCGTTCACCGGCGGTGCGCTGTCCTACATTGACTTCATGGGCACCAAGAAGTTCGTCGCGCTCTGCCACGCCTTCGAGAAGAAGTACGGCTCGCGCTTCACGCCGCCGAAGCTGCTCGAGGAGATGGCTGCCAAGGGCGAGACCTTCTACGGCCGCTTCCCGCCGAAGAAGCAGGCGGCGTAAGCGCCGTTACGTTCTGAGCCAAATCGCGCAGGATCAAGCCGGTCATCGATCCGACTTGATCCTGTTGCGTGACGGTCACGGCGGTCAAAGTCCCGCCACGCTTGCTCCCCACTGACACCACGCTGCTGGCATCACCCTTGCTCGTCGATCGCCAGGATGATCGAAGACGACGATCAGGGTTGGGGTGTCCTGCAATGCGTTCTGTGCTCAAGGAAGGTGCCGCCGAGGTCACGGGCAAGCAGTCCTTCTCGCTCTCACCGCTGCGACGAGGGAATCCGCTGCGCTTGCGGGGCAAGGGCCCTTCCTGGGCCGGCCTGCTGCTACTCGTTCTGGCCGTGGACCTTGTGCTCGCGGCGGCCGCGTGGAATGCCGTCGATCTCTTCCGCCATTGAGGCGTGATTATCCGGCGAGAGCACGGCGCCGGCGAGATAGGCGATCTGGTTGAACGCGAGGCAGGCGACGACGATCGGGGCGCCGGTGGCAAATGCATAGCCGTCGGACTGGAGCACGATTGCCGCCGGCACCGCGATCAGCGGCGACACCAGCATCAAGGTCCAAACCCGAAAATACAAACTGATTGCCAGCCCGACGAACGTGCTGGTCAACAAAAGCGTAAAGGCGACCGTCACATTTTTAGACCAGTTGGAGCGGAGGGCGCGCCGCAGGTCATAGTCGGTCAGTTGGATCGCTCGAACAAGGACAGCAACGCCCTCAGTCAGAAGTACACCGACTTAATCTTAACCTGTAGAATGCGGATTAAATTGATTTGTTCCAGCGCGTGCCGAAAGTTTGTGCCGCTCATTTCTCCCTGGAGGCGCGATGCACCTGGTCGGCCAGCGCAAGACCGCCGAGGAACTCGGTCTGACCTGATCGATATCTTGCGGCGCAATATGAGTCTCCACGATCAGATTGTCCTTCGAGGGAAGTTGCGGCACCCCGGCCGTCGCGTTCGCGACATGGCGAAGGCGCCGCTACGCGGAAGACGACAAACTGCTGAAAATTGTAGGTCAGGGACCGGCCGGAGATCGACTTGCCGCACGGCGATGCCGTGACCTCGTCGATCGCGCGCAGAAAAAAGGGCCGGATCTTGATCCGGCCCTTCCACATCTCATAAGCTGGCTCGAAAGCTCAGGCTGCCTTCAGCAGGCCTTCCTTCTTCAGCGCTTCCTGCACCTTCGGGCGCGACGCGACGCGGGCCTTGTAGGCCGTCACATTCGGCAGGCCGGAGAAGTCGAAGCCAAGGCGGTCTTGCGCCCACATCATCATGGTGAACAGGTAGCCGTCGGCGACCGTGAACTGGTTGCCCATCAGATAGTCGCGCCCGGCGAGCTGGCTCTCGACATATTTGAACTTGCCCATGGCGCGATCCTTGAAGAACGCCTTGGCGTCGTCGGCGAGCACCGGCGAGAACATCGGGCCGAGATTCTTGTGCAGCTCGGTCGTGATGTAGTTCAGCCATTCGAGCAGCTTGTAGCGCTCATTGGAGTCCCGCGCCGGTGCCAGCTTCCGGTCGGCGACCCTGTCGGCGATCATCTGTATGATGATCGGCCCTTCGGTGACCATTTCGCCGGTATCCAGCGCCAGCGCGGGGACCTGGCCCTTCGGGTTCACAGCGAAGAAATCGTCGCCGTTTTCGAGCTTCTTGGCGCGCAGATCGACCTTGACCAGGTCGTAGGGCAGGCCAGCCTCGAGCAGAGCGATGTGGGGGGAGAGGGAGCAGGCACCGGGGGAGTAATAAAGCTTCATGGGGGTATTCCTTCCCTTGTTCTTGGCGTCCGGAGAGGGATTGCCTACATGCACCTGCATGAAATAGT
Source organism: Bradyrhizobium sp. RD5-C2 (assembly GCF_019972155.1). Classification (GTDB taxonomy): domain Bacteria; phylum Pseudomonadota; class Alphaproteobacteria; order Rhizobiales; family Xanthobacteraceae; genus Bradyrhizobium. The sequence continues at coordinate 130,523 of NZ_BOVL01000001.1, forward strand.
CAAGATTGATGCAGATGCATTCAGTGCGGTACAGTGGGTTCCGGGACCTTATGGGCTAGACGATGAAACGCAAGCTATCGAGCGAGGCGACGGCCGCCTGGATCCGCCTGATGCGGGTGCCGAGCCGGGTGCTGGACTGCGTCGAGCAGGATTTGAAGAAGGCCGGCTTCCCGCCGCTCGCCTGGTATGACGCCTTGCTCGAGCTGTCGCGCGCGCCATCGGGCGAGCTGCGCCCGGTCGAGCTCGAGCGGCAGATGCTGATCCCGCAATATTCGACGTCGCGGCTGATCGACAAGCTGGTCGACGAGGGGCTTGCCGCCCGCCGCGAATGCAAGATCGACAAGCGCGGCCAGTTCGTCGAGATCACCGAAGCCGGTCGCGAGCTCCAGAAGAAGATGTGGAGCGCCTATTCCTCGGCGATCGACAAGCATGTCGGCTCGAAATTGTCCGATGCCGACGCGGCCAGGCTGTGTGGTCTGCTCGACCGTCTCGGCTGCTCCTGCGGCGACGCCAAGAGCGACGCCAAGGTCGATGCGAAGAGCGATACCAAGGCCGCGCCGCCGCGAGACGGCGTGCCAGCCCGATGATAGTCCTGATCCCATCATCCGCGGCCGTTGTGGCCCGCGGATGTCCCTGCCACCGCGCGCCTTCGATCGAAGCGCCCTTGAGTTGGATTTTCTATGGCGCGTGACCAGATCGACATGACGCCGCTGCAATCGCGCGACGAACTCGTGGCGTGGATTGAAGCCGGCGTGAAGCCCGAGTCCGAGTTCCGGATCGGCACCGAGCACGAGAAGACCCCGTTCACGCTCGAGGGTCGTCAGCCCGTGCCTTATGAAGGCGCGAAGGGCATCGGTGCGCTGCTCGAGGGCATGAAGCTCCTGCTCGGCTGGGAGCCGATCATGGAGCGCGGCAACATCATCGGGCTCTACGACGTCACCGGCGGCGGCGCGATTTCGCTCGAGCCGGGCGGCCAGTTCGAATTGTCGGGCGCGCCGGTCGAGACCGTGCATCAGACCCAGTCGGAGCTGATGGCGCATCTGGCGCAGGTGCGGGAGATCGCAACCCCACTCGGCATCGGCTTCCTCGGCCTCGGCATGACGCCGTCCTGGTCGCGCGAGCAAATCCCCGTGATGCCCAAGGGGCGCTACAAGATCATGAGAAACTACATGCCGAAGGTCGGCAAATACGGCCTCGACATGATGTTCCGGACCTGTACGGTCCAGACCAATCTCGACTTCTCCTCCGAAGCCGACATGGTGAAGAAGCTGCGGGTGTCGCTGGCATTGCAGCCGATCGCGACCGCCTTGTTCGCCAACTCGCCATTCACCGAAGGCAAGCCCAACGGCTTCCTGTCGTTCCGCTCCGAGATCTGGCGGGACACCGACAATGCGCGAAGCGGCATGATCCCGTTCGCGTTCGAGGACGGCATGGGCTTCGAGCGCTATGTCGACTACGCGCTCGACGTGCCGATGTATTTCGTCAAGCGCGGCGAGGAATATATCGACGTCTCCGGCTCGTCCTTCCGCGATTTCTTCGCCGGCAAGAACAAGATCCTCCCCGGCGAACGCCCGACCTTGTCGGACTGGGCCAATCATCTGTCGACGATCTTCCCCGAGGTGCGGCTGAAGCGTTACCTCGAAATGCGCGGCGCCGATGGTGTGCCGTGGGGCCGGCTGCCGGCACTGCCGGCATTCTGGGTCGGGCTGCTCTATGACAATGACAGCCTCGATGCCGCCTGGGACATCGTCAGGCACTGGACCGCACCGGAGCGGCAGGCGCTGCGCGATGACGTGCCGCGTTTCGGCTTCAAGTCGCGGATCAAGGACCGCTATCTGTTCGAGATCGCCAAGGAGTGTCTGATCCTGTCGCACGCCGGATTGCGGCGGCGTGGCCGGATCGATCATCTCGGACGCGACGAGAGCCGCTTCCTCGAACCGCTCGAGCGCATCATCGAGGCCGGCCGCTCGCCGGCGGAGGAGATGCTGGAGAAGTTCAACGGCCCGTGGAAGGGCTCGGTGGAACCGGCCTATCAGGAGTATGCCTTCTAATCCCCACTCGGCCTGAATTCGGGCCCGGAACGCGCGCGGACGGCGGTGGTGTCGCACCCGCCGTTCATCAGCCGTACAGGTTCATGGCGTTCAAATGACGCTCCGCGGAGTGCGCGGGGCTGTGCGAATTTGAAAGCAATGTCATGGGGATAGGTCGCCTCTTTAGGGCGTGGATGGTGATGTTCGCGGTTTTGGCGGCCGCTTTCGTCGCACGCCCGGTTTTGGCGCAGACCAATTTCGACCGTCCCGGCGGCGACTACCTGAACGCGCCGGTCTCGTCAGGCGATCCCGCCGATTGCGCGCTCACATGCGAGCGCGACCGCCGCTGCCGCGCCTGGAGCTTCAACTATCCGACTGATGCCAATAACGGCGCGGTGTGCTGGCTCAAGAACAGCGTGCCGGCGCGGGTGCAAGACGTCTGCTGCGTCTCCGGGGTGCGTGGCGCGGGCGTGGTCGAACCGCGCAACGGCGCCATCGAAACCTCGATCGATCGCCTCGGCGGTGACTACAAGAACTTCGAGCTGAAGAGCAGCGACGGCGACGAGGCCTGCCAAGCCGCCTGCACCGCCGACAACAAGTGCCGCGCCTGGACCTACGCCCGGCCCGGCTATGCCGGCCGCGACGCGCACTGCTTCCTGAAGAAAGAGATCAAGCCGCCGCGCCGCAAGGCGGGGTTCACCTCGGGCGTGGTGCGCTAGCGGCAAGGGCGGTTGACCGGCCTGATGATCGCCCATCCGATCCTCATCGACCGGCCGCCCTCAGCTTACCCCGGCCGCGCGCTGAATTGGCTTAGCCGACGCGGCCTCCGGAAAGCGAAGGCAAGCGGTCGTTCCCTGTCCACGGTTCGACGCAATGACAAGCTCACCGCCATGCGAGGCCATGATCTCCTGCACGATCGACAGGCCGAGGCCGGCGCTGTTCCTGGCCGTGCCGCCGGTCTGGAATGGCTCGATCAGTTTGCACTTCGAGCCCGGTGAGAGCCCGGCGCCGTCGTCGCTGATCGATACGCGGCCGCGGCCTAGGCTGGCCCTGATGCATCGGGCGCCCCGGGCGTGAATCAGCGCGTTGCCGACCAGGTTGGCCAGCGCGCTCCTGATGGCAGCTTCGACGCCCTGCACCATGGTGGCCGGTTCGTCGCTGTGCTCCAGCGAGAGTTCGATCCCGGCGTCCAAAGCCGACGGGCTGAAATCTGCCAGCACGTCGCGCGTCACGGTCGCAAGGTCGATCGGCCGCTTTTCGAGCGTCCCGTTTTGCAGCCGCGCTAGGTCCAGCATGGCCGAAACGAGCGATGTCAGCCGGCGGACATCGTGAATCAGCTCCACACGCAAGGCGGGATCGGCCACGTCCTCGACCCTGGCGCGCAGCAACGTCAGGGGGGTGCGGAGCTGATGGGCGGCATTGCCCAGGAACCGGCGCTGTGTCCGGATGTAGGCGTGGATTTCATCGAACGCGCGGTTCAGCGCCGTAGCCAGCGGCTTCAGTTCTGCGGGGACCCGATCGAGCGAAATCGATCCCTGCGGCGCGGCCGGATCGATCGCGAGGGCAAGCTTCGTCACCCGTTCGATGCTGCGCGCAACGAAGCGCACGGCGAGGAACACGCCGATCGCCACGATCAATACGTACCCCGCCGCGTAGAGGGAAATCTCGAACAGATTTTTCAAGATGAACCACATCGCGATCTGGTCAAGACGGACGTGGGCGTTTCCGATCATCATCACGAGTTCGGGGACGCGGCCGCTGTGCATGACGACCATGCAGAACGAGCTCTTCTGGTCGAGCGACTTGAGCATGGAAAGACCGCTCGGTCCGACAAAGGGCAGTGAAACCGGCAGCGGCGGCCTGCGTTCGCGCCCGAATTCGCTTGTCACATCGCCGTAAGCCACGACGTACCACAGGTACGGGCTTTGGGATTTCAGCTCTTCCAATCGGGCGGTGGGGCGGACTGTGAGCCTGTCGCCGGGGTTGATGTCGGTGGCGCGTCCAAGAACGTAGGCGGCCGCAAAGCAAGCGCTGCGTTCGGGCTCCTGCGCGATGAACAGCCAGAAGACGAGGCCGAGCGCGGCGACGAAGATCACGGCGGCGGCCATCCCGAGCGAGAGCGTCAATGTCCGTGCGATCGACGTCATCGGATATTTGCCATCCTCAGAATGTAGCCGATGCCCCGCATGCTGCGGATCTCGACATTGCTGCCAAGTTCGGACAGCCTCTTGCGAAGCCGAGACACTTGCGACTCGAGGGTGTTGGATTCGATCTCGTCGTCGAATCCGTAGATGGCCTCGATCAGTGCCTCGCGGGCGATGACGCGGTCGCGTCGCATCAAGAGCGCCTCGAGGATCAAGGCCTCGCGGCGCCGGAGCAGGACCGTGTGGCCGGCGACGGTCGCCTCGTTGGTGCCGATCTTCAGTTCGACATTGCCGAACGAAAGCATTGACAGCACGAAGACGCGGGGCCGCCGCAGCACGGCTCGCGCTCTCGCGACGAACTCCTGCGGCTCGAAGGGCTTGCCCAGATAGTCGTCGGCGCCGCCGTTCAGCCCGTCGATCACGTCTTCCTTGGCGTCCTTGGCGGTCAGCATGATGATGGCCGGCCTCTCCGGCAGTCGGCTCAGCGTCATGACGATACTGAGCGCATCGCCATCGGGCAGCATTCGGTCGACGATCGCCAGATCGTAATTGAAACTGCTGAGCGCATGCCTCGCATCCGTAACGGACTCGACGATGTCGATAACGCCGCCGAGCTGCCCGAGCAGCCGGTCGAGATAGGCGGCGATTTGCGGTTCGTCTTCGATCACGAGAAAGCGCACGGACCTTGCCTCGCATGTTCGGTCGATGATCTTGCAGGCGATTGTGTCGGCATCGCGCCAGCGATGGTTCAGCGCTCGCAGCACTTATCGGCAGGCGGCTTTGACAAGGCAAGCCACGAATCTTTTCGCGCTTCGTGGGCGCGCGCAGCGCGGCAATCTTCGGGCAATGTTCACAGGCCACCTACCCGCGACCATACGACAACGCTTCCCACAAGGCCCAGGTCAGAGGTTTTGAACATTCCGCCATGCGAGAGTTCTTCCGTTCTTGCGCGGCGAAGACCGCGCGTCGTGCAATCGTTGCTGTTGTTCCTGCCGCATTCGGCGTTGTCGCGGCCTTTCCCGGTCAGGCTGCCGCGCAAACCGCGTTCACGTTGCCGGCTCCGCCTTTTTCGGTCCCTTTCCTGCCCTCGGTCTCGGGCAACTGGATTGTGATGATTGGCGTGAGCGGGGCGTCCAGACCGGATTTCGAGGGTACAAACCACACCAAGTTCACCCCGGTCCCGATTTTTGCGATCCGTCGCCCCGGCACCGTCGACCAGTTTCGCAGCCCGCGCGACAACGCGAGCATCGCGATCGTCGACTTCGGTGATTTTCGGGCCGGCCCCGTCGGCAAGTTCGTGACGTCGCGAAAAGCGAGCAGGTACCCCGAGCTCAGCGGTCTTGCTGACGTCAACGCGGCCTTCGAGCTCGGCGGATTCGTCGAATACTTTCCGGTCGACTGGTTTCGTGTGCGCAACGAGACGCGCCAGGGCCTTGGCGGCCACCACGGCATCGTTTCCGACTTCTCGGCGGACTTCATCGTGCCGGTGTTTGGCGGCCTCACCGTTTCCGCCGGACCGCGCTTCACCTTGGAGACGGCCAAGGCGGTCTCACCCTATTTCAGCATCGATACCGTGCATGCGATGGCGACCGGGCTGCCGGTGTTTGACGCCAAAGGCGGGGCGCATTCGGTCGGTGTCGGCGCGCAGCTGTCGTATCGGATCAATCCGAAGTGGGAAGTTCATTCCTATGTCGAATATGATCGACTGCTCGGCGACGCCGCGAAGAGCCCGATCGTGACGGTCCGCGGCTCGACAAATCAGACCACGTTCGGCGTCGGCGCCTCCTATTCATTCGACGTCAAGGTTCAATGAGAGCCCATGCGCCGCAGCGGTCGATGTGCGAGCTTCGTGGCGGTCGTTCTTGTCGCTGCAAATGTGGCCGGGTGCGCAACGTTTGCGACCAGCGAAAGCAAGCTGCAGGCGGTCAAGACCGTCGGCATCATTTCGGCGGTCGGCGATCGAGTGACCGTTGCCAAGGGAGGGCTCACGGGTCTGGACAATGGCAGCAGAAGCTTCCCTATCGAGCCGTGGGGGCTTGATGATCTGATCGTCCAGCAGGCGACGGCGGCGCTGGGCGGCCGCTTTCAGGTGCAGCCGGTCACCTACAGCCGTTCCGCCTTTGCCACGATCAAGGATTCCGTGTTCACGCCCGCCAACCTTGTTCGCGGCGATCCGTTCAAGCAGCTGGTCCGGACCGAGGTGTCTCCGCAAGGGCTCGATGCGTATATCGTCATCACCAAGGCGCAGGCGGCCTATGGTGGCGGCCATCGAAAGGTCGAAGGCGTCGGCTTCATCACATACCAGACGGTGACGGAGTCCTACAGCCAGATCTATGCGCTCTACGAAATCAGGATGATCGACGGCAAGACGTTTGACGTCATCGACAAGAAAGCGGCCCAGCCGCTGGGCAATGCGGGGAATGTCTCGCTCGCCGGTCCGAGTCGACCGGTCGACGGGAATTTTCCGATCAGCTCGGGCGACGGCAATGATGAGGGCCTGCACCGGGCGATCGTCGACCTGATTACGCGCAGCCTGCCGACGACGTTGGGCGACATGCATCTCGCGGCTGTCCGCTGACCAATCAACAAACTGGGAGAACTGCTTTGGAGACGTCGATGTTTGACCGGTACTGGTTCCTGCTGGCCGTCTTGCTTGGCGTTGTCGTGATATTCCTGGCGAGCCTGAGCTTGATCATCGGCCCCTAGATCAGGCACGCAGCATCGCAAGGCCGGGTTCACGTCAGGCGTGGTGCAGGGACAACGGGTTACTCCGCCGCCAGTACCGTAATCTCGGGCCACAGCGCCTTCCACCGCTCAGCCTTCCTCGCATAGTTCACGACGGAAAAATTCGCGGTCCGGTTCGGCCGCACGATCATGCCGTCGACATCGTCGAAGCCGTTCGGGGCATAGACGTCGTAACCATTCGCACTGCGGCGGATGCCGATCTGCGTGGTCGCGGTGAGGAAGCGATCGATGCCGTCGCTCGAGCGCGACAGCGCGGGGTAGGGCAGGCCGTGCTTGCCGGGGTACCAGAGATGGACGCGGGCCTGGTTACGCACCTCGACCGCAACCCCGAGATGACCGAGCCGCGCCTTGAGGTCGCGGATCACAGCGTCTTCCGCCGCCCACGATGTATCCGGATCGAAATAGAAGACGTCGTAGTCGCTGATGCCGTGATCGATCGGCCGGCCAGTCAGCACATTCCACACGGTCTGCACCAGGCAGCCGGACACCAGCCACGCATCGGGCAGGGCAAGGCGATGCAGCTCGTCCGTGATCGCTTGATTGGCCGGGTTACGCAGCGCGGCTGTGAGGAATTGGTCCCGGGTCATGCTTTTCTCCGTCATTGCGAGGAGCCAACGGGTCGCGCGAACGCGCGCCCGATGACAGGCTCCGCGACGAAGCAATCCATCGATCCGTTATGCCGTGACATGGATTGCTTCGCTGCGCTCGCAATGACGGATGAGAATTATCCCATCGTCCCGTCGTAATCCCTCACCGCCTTCTTCGACGCCAGCGTGCGCCAGTGCCGGCGCAGCAGCGGCTCGACGGTTGCGCGCCTGGCCTTCGACAGGCGGATCAGCACGGTCGGATAATCGCGGTAGTGATCGGTGAAGTAGAACACCTTCGGCTGGCTCTCGACCAGTATGTCGCGCTCATCCGACGGCACGCCCGGCATCACCAGGCTGTCGCCGTCTTCCTTGAGCCGCACCAGCATCTTCTTGCGCACCTTCAGCGCCGGTGTGCCGTAGGAAGAGCCGTCCTCGACCTCCGGCCACGCCATCACCAGGATCCTGACGTCGTCGAAGGTCACGTTGGCGAACTCACTGCACCGAGGTGAAGAAGCGCGCGAGGCGGAAGCCGGAGAGCCACGTCCAGACCGGTTGGCTGCGGATGCCCATGTCCCAGGAGCCGACCACCGCGTCGGCGCGGCCGATCAGATTGTCGATCGGCAACAGGCCGACACCGCCGTCGCGCACCGGCACGCGGCTGTCGGCCGAATTGTCCCTGTTATCGCCGAGCACGAACAGATTGCCTGCGGGCACCGTCACCTCGGCCGTGTTGTCGAGTCTTCCATTGTCGCGGATCTTGAAGATCGCGTGGCTGACGCCGTTCGGCAGCGTCTCGATATAACGGTAGGCATCCTCGCCGCCGCCGCGATCGTCCTCGGCAAAGCCGGTGCCGTCGGGCTTCAAGGCCGCCGGATGATCGTTGATGAAGAGCTGGCCCTGCCGCATCTGGATGCGATCGCCGGGCAGCCCGACCACGCGCTTGACCCAGGCCTGCGAGCGGTCGCCCGGCCAGCGGAACACGACGACGTCGCCGCGCTTCGGCGTCTCGCCGAACACCCGGCCGGTCTCCGGCAGCGTGATCTGGATCGGCAGCGACGCCGCGCCGTAGCCATAGGGGAATTTCGAGGCGACCAGCGCGTCGCCGATCAGCAGCGTCGGTTCCATCGAGCCCGACGGCACGTAGAACGGCTCGGCGATCGCGCCCTTGGCGAGGAACACGACGGCCACGATCGCCGCCAGTTGCACGGCCTGCCCGCGCCAGCTGGTCGGCTTGGCCGCCACGACTTCGTTTCCGCTGCTCACTAGCCCGTTCCTCCGACCGTAATCCGTTCCATCCTGAGCGTCGGCTGGCCGACGCCGACCGGCACACCCTGGCCGTTCTTGCCGCAGGTGCCGATTCCCGTATCCAGCGCAAGATCGTTGCCGATCATGGTGATCCTGTGGAGATCGGTCGGCCCATTGCCGATCAGCATGGCGCCCTTCAGCGGCGCGCCGAGCTTGCCGTTCTCGATCTTGTAGGCCTCGGTGCACTGGAACACGTATTTGCCCGAGGTGATGTCGACCTGGCCGCCGCCGAAATTGGCGGCATACATGCCGTTCTTCACCGAGGCGAGGATCTCCGCCGGGTCACGATCGCCCGACAGCATGTAGGTGTTGGTCATGCGCGGCATCGGCACATGGGCATAGCTCTGCCGCCTTCCGTTGCCGGTCGGCTTCATGCCCATCAGGCGGGCATTCTGGCGGTCCTGCATGTAGCCGACCAAAACGCCGTCCTCGATCAGCACGGTGCGGTTGGTCGGGGTGCCTTCGTCGTCGATCGACAGCGAGCCGCGGCGCGACGCCATGGTGCCGTCGTCGACCACGGTGACGCCCTTGGCCGCGACCTGCTGGCCCATCAGGCCGGCGAAGGCGGAGGTCTGCTTGCGGTTGAAATCGCCCTCGAGCCCGTGGCCGACGGCTTCATGCAGCATCACGCCGGGCCAGCCGGCCCCGAGCACGACATCCATCTCACCGGCGGGCGCCGGCACCGATTCGAGATTCACCAGCGCCTCGCGCAGCGCGCCGTCGGCGGCATCGCGCCAGGCCTTGGTCTCGATGAAGCGGGCATAGCCCTCGCGGCCGCCATAGCCCTTGCTGCCGCTCTCCTGCCGGTCGCCCTGGCCGGCGACCACGGAGATATTGACGCGCACCAGCGGGCGGATGTCGCGATAGCTCTCGCCATCGGGCCGCAGGATCTCCACCACCTGCCAGGTCGCGGTGAGGCTGGCCGAGACCTGCCGCACCCGCGGGTCCTTGTCCCGGACATAGGCGTCGATCTCGCCAAGCAGTTTTACTTTTGCCTCGAATGCCGGACCGTCCAGCGGGTTCTCGTCGCCATAGAGCCTGACATTGGTGTGGGCCGGCGCCGCGGCGAACGTCCCGGCGTAGCCGCCGCGCACCGCCGCCACCGCATCCGCCGCGCGGATCAGCGCCGGGATCGAGACGTCGGAGGAATGCGCATAGCCGACGGCGTCGTCCTTGACGGCACGCAGGCCGAAGCCCTGCGAGGTGTCATAGGTCGCCTGTTTCAGCCTTCCATTGTCGAACACCAGCGCCTCGGTCTGCCCGAACTCCAGGAACAGCTCGCCGTCGTCGGCGCCTTCAAGTCCGCGGGATACCTCGCGGCGAACGGCATCGCGGTCGAGATTGGCGCGGTCGAGCAGGGAGGTGGTGGCGGGATTGGTCATGGTCACTCCGACGCAATGCGATTCCTGACGATTCCTTGGCATCCTTGCCTGAAGCGCAACTGATTGCCAGTGCGGAACCCGCATCAGGAATTTCGGGCGATTGAAGCAGAGACGAGCGGAAAACTCACCTTACAACCCGGAAACCTGTGCCGGTCCCGGTTCAGGCCTGGACGGCGATTGCTCAAGATAGTGTTTGGGGTGGCAAACCGGGAGTGCCTGCGGCCATGCGGCCGATCACGGCCGTCCCCCGGGATCCTCACCTTGTCGTCATCACCCCGCGCGCCGATCCGCCTTCCGCGGCGGGGTTTCCGGCACGCCGCCATCGCCCGACGGCTCAGACTTCGGTTGTGCGGCGCCCTGCGCCGAGGTCGGAAAACCATGCTCCTGCGCCCACCGGTACAGCTCGTCGAACACCGGTTTGAGCGCCTTGGCCGACGGCGTCATCTCGTACTCAACCCGCGGCGGCACTTCGGGATAGACCGTGCGCTTGACTAGGCCGTTGGCCTCGAGATCGCGCAGCTGGGTTGTCAGCATGTGCTGGGTCACGCCGGGGATGGCCTGCCGCAATTCGCCGAACCGGCGTTTGCGCTCGACCAGTTGCCAGAGGATGTCGCCCTTCCATTTTCCGGCCAGCACCGACAGCGCCCGGTGAAATTGCGCCGACAGGTCGCCGTTGCACGGCTCGGACGCCGCCGGAGGCGCGGCGGGCTCAATAGTCAGTTTTTTCATACTACCTCACAAAAAGCATCCTACTTGTTCTTTTCATCTTACTCCCGAATTTAGTGTGTCGAAAGCCGCGGTCCGGCCCCCAGATGGGCGGGTGGCCGCGGGTCCGGTCGATTTGGACAATTGGGGAGTCATCGATGTCAGTTGCCGTTGCCGCCGCGCCGTCGCGCTGGAAATCCGTCACCCTCTGGGTCGTCAGGGGACTGCTCGCTCTGGCCTTTGCCGCCGCCGGTGCCGCCAAGCTCTATGGCGTGCCGATGCTGGTCGCGGAATTCGAGCATATCGGGCTCGGCCAGTGGTTCCGCTATTTCACCGGATCGCTGGAGCTGCTCGGTGCGGTCCTGATCCTGGTGCCGCCGGTCGCAGCCTTCGGCGGCCTGCTGCTGAGCTGCATCATGATCGGCGCCACCATCACGCATCTGTTCCTGATCGGCGGCTCGCCGGTGCCCGCCCTCGTGCTGCTGACGTTGAGCGCGATCGTCGCCTACGCCAAGCGCAGCCAGTTCGACTTGCTCGCGAGCTTGCCGTGAGCAGGCCGCGATGCGCGTCTCTCGCCGCGTCCTGACGCTGGCCGCGGGGCTCGCGCTGGCCTTCGCGGTGCCGTTCGCCGTGACATTGCTGCTCACCGGTTCGGTCGCGGCGGTCTCCAAACCGGAGGCGAAGAAGGCGGAGCCGCGCGTGCACCATGTGGTGCTGCCGATCAACAGCGACGATCCGACCACAATGCGGGCGCTGATCTCGACCGCGCTCAACCTCCCGAAATATTATCGGGAGCGCAACGAGCCGTTCGAGATCGAGGTCGTCGCTTACAATGCCGGCGTCCACATGCTGCGCGCCGATACCTCGCCGGTGAAGGATCTGTTGCGGGTGGTGCGGGGGCTCACGCCGGACATCCGCTTCGTGGTCTGCGAAGCCACCAAGCTCGGCATGGAGCGCGCCGAGGGGCATCCGCTGGTGCTGCTCGACAATGTCGATCTGGTGCCGAACGGTCCCGGACGCATCATCGAATTGCAGGAAGCCGGCTGGTCCTACATCCGGTCCTGAGCGATCTGGCCATCAACGCAAGCGGAGAAATCGACATGGCTTCTGTTCGCGCGCCCACCCGCCGCGCCGTCGTCGCCGGCATGATCGGCGCCGGCGCCGCGCTCGCGATGCCGGCAGCACGGGCGCGCGCAGCGTCGGGACCGCCGCCATTCGGCACCATCCGGCATCAGTTCACGCTGGTTCAAGGCGCCCGCCCGGTGCCGCCGGTGGCGATCCCGGCGCTTGCCGGCGGCACGCTCGATCTCACCGTGTTCAAGGGCAGACTGGTGCTGGTGAACTTCTGGGCCACCTGGTGCGCGGCGTGCCGGACCGAGCTGCCGATGCTGGATCGCCTCGCGGCCAGCGGCCGCAGCGATCTCGTCGTCGTCGCAATCAGCACCGATCGCAACCGCGCGCAGGTCGCGCCCTACGTCAAGCAGTTCAAGTTGCGCCGTCTTGCGATCGGCTTCGATCCCGGCGGTCTCGTCTCGCGCATCGACGCCGCCGAGGTCGACACGCCATTCGCGCTCTACGGCATGCCGATCTCGTTCCTGATCGGCATCACCGGACAGGTCGAGGGCTACATGACGGGTGAGGCGGACTGGCTGTCCGCCGAGGCGAGTAGGTTGTTCGATTACTATGCGGGTGGTGCTACGCAGTAGTGGCGCGTTGCAGCCGGCCTAAGGCAATTTGTCATAGCCTTCCGCCAGCCCATTCAGGCTGAGTGGAAAGCCGATACCCTCTTCCGGCGTCTCGAAAATAATAAACGTCGCGGTCTTGGCGTTCTTGAGCTGGCCGAGCAGCTTGTCGTCCATCACGACCTCTGCGACGCAGCCATTGGGCAGGCATCGGACGAAACCGGCGCGGCCGACGTCCTGGTTGTCGAGCTTGAGGCCGAGACCGGACGGCAGTAGCACGCCGAGCGGGGCGACCACGCGCATCAGGCGGCTCTTCTGGTCGGCGGTCTTCAGCACGATCACGGTCAGGCCGGCATTGGAGCGGTCTTCGGCTACCACGCTCTGGATCAGCGCGCATTGCTCGGCCTGGGCGCCGGGCGGGGTGTCGCAGCGGATCTGCCAGTCGCCATGGACCGAGCGCACCGCGCCCTGCGCGCTCGCCGGCTGGGCCAAGCCGAGAGAAAAGGCCAGAATCAGCAGGCTGCCGAGCCAGCCGGCCTTTCGTCCTGCCTGAATTTTCGAAGCGCCCATCCAGGGTCGATCCTTTGATTGTTCGGTCGGTCCGGCCGTCGAGGCCGCCGGGTAGCACGCATCAGTCGACTGATACCGCAATTGGGCGCCTTGAAGGCGATCTTGAAGCCATTCCCGCGCCGGATTGGGGCAGCCCGCAGCGAATCAGGTTCCTGCGGACCATCCTGTCTGTGCCTACATCCGGTAATCCCCCTGTCAACAGTGCGCGGCGTTGTTTCGGCGACTTTCGCTTGATTTTGCGGGAAAAATCGCAAGCGGCAGCTTCATCGCACGCGCATGGCTTTCGGCCGTACTACTGCATTGCGAGCGCCTGCGAATTATGGTTTGAGAGGCTGGATTTCGACGCGTTCTAGCGATCTGGCTCCCGTACCCACCTTGACTCAGAGACGGGTATGTCCGGAAGGCCATTTGTCAGGGCGGATCGTGCTGTATCTCCGGCTACGTGCCGGGGGTGCGTTGGGGAATAATGCAAGGGAGCGCGAACGGCATGAAGATGTCGATTGGCCGGTTGGGCAGGCAGTTGCTGGGGTTGGCGGTGGCGGGTGTGGCGTCAGTCGCCGCGGGAACGGCCTTCGCCGAAATGGGGCAGCCGGCGCCGTGGGAACACACGCTGCAGGAGGCTGCGACCCCGGTGATGGAAAACATCATCTGGTTTCATAATTTCCTGCTGGTGCTGATCACAGTCATCACCCTGTTCGTGCTGGCGCTGCTCGTCATCGTGGTGGTGAAGTTCAACGCCAAGGCCAACCCGGTCCCCTCCAAGACCACCCACAACACCCTGATCGAAGTGGCCTGGACGCTGATCCCGGTCCTGATCCTGGTCGGCATCGCGGTGCCGTCGTTCCGTCTTCTGTTCCTGGAGCTCGACGTGCCGAAGCCGGACCTCACCGTGAAGGTCACCGGCAAGCAGTGGTATTGGTCCTACGCCTACCCGGATAACGGCAAGTTCGAGTTCGACTCGCTGCTCGACAAGGACAAGCAGCCCCGGCTGCTCGGTGTCGACAACGAGATGGTGGTCCCGGTCAACAAGGTGGTGCGGATCCAGACCACCGGAGCTGACGTGATCCACTCCTTCGCGGTGCCGGCCTTCGGCGTGAAGATCGACTCGGTCCCCGGCCGCCTCAACGAGAGCTGGTTCAAGGCCACCAAGACCGGCGTGTTCTACGGCCAGTGCTCGGAACTGTGCGGCAAGGACCATGCCTTCATGCCGATCGCGGTGCGGGTCGTCAGCGACCAGGAGTTCGCGACCTGGGTTGAAGGGGCCAGGAAGAAGTTTGCGACCAACCCGGCGAATTCCTACGCCTCGGCTGGTCAGGCGGCGCAGTAAGCCTGACGGCTGACGGCGCGGACGGAATAAGGGCGACGGGACCGCAAGGTCCGAGAGGGACTGCAAGGCAGGATTTTGAACATGGCGACAGGCGCAGCGACACACGACGATCACGCCCATGATGATCACGCCCACCATCCGACCGGATGGCGGCGCTATCTCTACTCCACGAACCACAAGGATATCGGTACGATGTACCTTATCTTTGCGGTGATCGCGGGCATCATCGGCGCTGCGATGTCGATCGCGATCCGTGCCGAGTTGATGTACCCGGGCGTCCAGATATTCCACGAAACCCACACTTATAACGTGTTCGTGACCTCGCACGGTCTGATCATGATCTTCTTCATGGTCATGCCGGCGATGATCGGCGGGTTCGGCAACTGGATGGTGCCGCTGATGATCGGCGCGCCGGACATGGCGTTCCCGCGCATGAACAACATCTCGTTCTGGCTGCTGCCGGCCTCGTTCGCGCTGCTGCTGCTCTCCACCTTCGTCGAGGGTGAGCCGGGCGCCAACGGCGTCGGCGCGGGCTGGACCATGTACGCGCCGCTGTCGACCTCGGGCCATCCCGGTCCGGCAGTCGATTTCGCGATCCTGTCGCTGCATCTCGCCGGTGCGTCGTCGATCCTCGGCGCCATCAACTTCATCACCACGATCTTCAACATGCGCGCGCCGGGCATGACCCTGCACAAGATGCCGCTGTTCGTGTGGTCGATCCTGGTGACCGTGTTCCTGCTGCTGTTGTCGCTGCCGGTGCTCGCCGGTGCGATCACCATGCTGCTGACCGACCGCAATTTCGGCACCGCCTTCTTTGCGGCCGACGGCGGCGGTGACCCCGTGCTGTTCCAGCATCTGTTCTGGTTCTTCGGCCACCCCGAAGTGTACATCCTGATCCTGCCGGCCTTCGGCATGGTCAGCCAGATCGTCTCCACCTTCTCGCGCAAGCCCGTGTTCGGCTATCTCGGCATGGCCTACGCCATGGTCGCGATCGGCGGCATCGGCTTCGTGGTGTGGGCGCACCACATGTACACCGTCGGCATGTCGTCGGCGACGCAGGCCTATTTCGTCGCCGCCACGATGGTGATCGCGGTGCCGACCGGCGTGAAGATCTTTTCCTGGATCGCCACGATGTGGGGCGGCTCGATCGAGTTCAAGGCGCCGATGATCTGGGCGATCGGCTTCATCTTCCTGTTCACCGTCGGCGGCGTCACCGGCGTGGTGCTGGCCAATGCCGGCGTCGATCGCGTGCTGCAGGACACCTATTACGTGGTGGCGCACTTCCACTACGTGCTGTCGCTCGGCGCCGTGTTCGGCATCTTCGCCGGCTGGTACTACTGGTTCCCGAAGATGTTCGGCTACATGTACTCGGAGCGGATCGCCAAGGCGCACTTCTGGTTCACCTTCATCGGCGTCAATCTGGTGTTCTTCCCGCAGCACTTCCTCGGCCTGTCGGGCATGCCGCGCCGCTACGTCGACTATCCGGATGCGTTTGCCGGCTGGAACTTGATCTCCTCGTGGGGCTCCTACATCTCCGGCGTCGGCGTCTTGATCTTCATCTACGGCGTGATCGATGCCTTCGTCCGCAAGGAGCAGGCTGCGAACAATCCGTGGGGTGCGGGTGCGACCACGCTGGAGTGGACGCTCACCTCGCCGCCGCCGTTCCACCAGTTCGAAGTGCTGCCCCGCGTGCAGTAAGTCCAAGACAACGCGGCGCACCCTGGGTGCGCCGCGCCTTTTGAGAGAAGTGAGACCTGATCTTGTCGGTTGTCGATCACAACGCCATCGAGCTGCCCCGGATTTCCGAGGCCGAAGTGGGCGACTACATCGCGCTGTTGAAGCCGCGCGTGATGTCGCTGGTGATCTTCACCGCGCTGGTCGGGCTGATGATCGCGCCGGTGCATGTCCATCCGGTGCTGGCGTTCACCTCGATCCTCTGCATCGCGGTCGGTGCCGGCGCCTCGGGCGCGCTCAACATGGCCTATGAGAGCGACGTCGACGCCCTGATGTCGCGCACCGCCAACCGGCCGATCCCGCGCGGCAAGATCACCCCGGCCGAGGCTGCCGCCTTCGGTCTGACGCTCGCCTTCTTCTCGGTGATGACGCTCGGCATCCTGGTCAATTGGGTGGCGGGCGGGCTGCTTGCCTTCACCATCTTCTTCTATGCCGTGATCTACACGATGTTGCTGAAGCGCTGGACCGCGCAGAACATCGTGATCGGCGGCGCCGCCGGCGCGCTGCCGCCGGTGGTGGCATGGGCGGCCGCGACCGGCTCGCTCTCGGTCGAGCCGATCCTGCTGTTCCTGATCATCTTCTTCTGGACCCCGCCGCACTTCTGGGCGCTGGCGCTGTTCCGCAGCGACGACTACGCGCGCGCCGGCATTCCGATGTTGCCGGTGGTCGCCGGTCCCGACGCGACCCGGCTGCAGATCCTGCTCTACACCATCCTGCTGGTCGCAATCGCGCTGGCGCCGTGGCCGCTCGGCTATTTCGACGCGATCTACGGCGTCACTTCGCTGGTTCTCGGCGCCGGCATGCTGTGGCTCGCGATCGAGGTCTATCGCCGCCGTGAAGGCACCGCCGCCAACCGCGCCACGCGCCGGCTGTTCGCCTTCTCGATCCTCTATCTGTTCGCGCTGTTTGCCGTCCTCCTCGCCGAGGTCGTCGTCCGCGCGATCCTTCCTGTCTTCATCGGGTAGGGACGCCGGGGGGCAAGATGGGGGCGCATGGGATAGCAATGGACGAGAAACGCGAACCAGAAGGAATCGTCCTCACCGAGGCGCAGCTCAAGAGCCGCCGCCAGCGCTCGATCGCCATTGCGCTCGCGCTCGGCGTCATGGTCGTGCTGTTCTTCGCCGTCACTCTCGTCAAGGGGCCGGCCGTGCTGGTGCGGCCGCTGTGAGCGAGATGGCAAACCAGGGTGCACCGCAGGCTCCGCAAGCCAAGGGCGCGAAAGTCACGCGCCGCGTGCTGACGCGCGACGCCGTGGTCGCGTCGATCTGCGGCTTCGTCGTGGTGCTGATGGTCGGCGCGTCCTACGCGGCCGTGCCGTTCTACAACTGGTTCTGCCGCACCACCGGCTTCAACGGCACCACCCAGGTCGCGACCTCGGTGCCTTCGGATGCGCCGCTCGCGCGCACCATCGCGGTCAGCTTCGATTCCAATGTCGCGCCGGGCCTGCCCTGGAAGTTCGAGGCCGAGCAGACCACGATCGACGTCAAGATCGGCCAGGTGGTCACGGTCTATTACACGGTGACCAACCAGTCGGCGCGCACCACCACGGGACAAGCCGCCTACAACGTCGCGCCGCTGACGGTCGGCGCCTATTTCCAGAAGATCAACTGCTTCTGCTTCACCGAGCAGACCATGGCGCCGGGCGAGAAGCGCGAGATGGCCGTGGTGTTCTACGTCGATCCGGCGCTGGCCAGGGACAGCGAGAACGACACGCTGAAGACCATCACTTTGTCCTACACCTTCTTCCCCGTGCGCGATGCCACGCCGAAGCCCGTGGCTGCGGGCGAGGCGGAGCAGCGCAAGGGCGGCTAGTTCTGGAATTCAAGATTAAGACGTGCCTTGCGGCACGCGAATGGAGAGACGGCAATGGCTGAGGCGCAAGTCAAGCATCACGACTATCATCTCGTCGACCCGAGCCCGTGGCCGGTGGTCGGCTCGGTCTCGGCCTTCATCATGGCGCTCGGTGCGATCGGCTGGATGCACCACATGTTCTCCGCCGCACCGATCGTGTTCGGCGTCGGCACCATCGGCGTGCTCTACACCATGGCGAGCTGGTGGGGCGACGTGATCAAGGAAGCCCAGTACAAGGGCGACCACACCCGCGTGGTGCAGATCAGCCACCGCTACGGCATGATCCTGTTCATCGCCTCCGAAGTGATGTTCTTCGTCGCCTGGTTCTGGGCGTTCTTCAATTCGGCGCTGTTCCCGGCCGATGCGGTGCACGCCACCCGCGATGCGGTGTTCGGCTGCGGCGCCGGCACGGCGATGGGCGCCTGCTCGGTCCCCGGCACCTGGCCGCCGCATGGCATCGAGACCTTCGATCCCTGGCATCTGCCGCTGCTCAACACGCTGCTGCTCCTGACCTCGGGCACGACCGTCACCTGGGCGCACCATGCGCTGCTGGAGAACGACCGCCAGGGCCTCAAGCAGGGCCTGATCCTCACCGTGATCCTCGGCGCCCTTTTCACCTGTGTGCAGGCTTATGAGTACGCCCATGCGACGTTCTCGTTCGGCGGCAACGTCTACGGCTCGACCTTCTTCATGGCGACCGGGTTCCATGGCTTCCACGTGCTGGTCGGCACCATCTTCCTGCTGGTCTGCCTGATCCGCGCCTATGCCGGCCACTTCACGCCGAAGCAGCACCTCGGCTTCGAGTTCGCCGCCTGGTACTGGCACTTCGTCGACGTGGTCTGGTTGTTCCTGTTCATCTGCATCTACGTCTGGGGCCACGGCGCCGAGTCGATGGCGCACGGCGCACACTAACTTCGCTGACGTGCTAAGAGGGGGCGGCCTGATGGCCGCCCCCTTTGCTTTTGAAGAGAACCGATGACGGATACTCCGCCCACTGTGACCGAAAGCGCGCTGCGCGGCATCGCCTGCCGCTGCCCGCGTTGCGGCAAGGGCAAGCTCTATTCCGGCTTCCTGACATTGGCGCCGCGCTGCCGGGCCTGCGACCTCGACTTCGCCTTCATCGATGCCGGCGACGGCCCGGCGATCTTCGTCATCATGCTGGCCGGCGCCATCGTGGTCGCGGCGGCGCTGATCGTCGAGGTGAAGTACCAGCCGCCGTTCTGGCTTCACGCGGCGTTGTGGCTGCCGTTGATCGTGGTGACCACGATCCTGCCGCTGCGTTCGATGAAGGCGCTTCTGATCGCGCTGCAATTCCACCACAAGGCCGCCGAAGGCCAATTGATCGAGCGCGACCCGCAATGAATGATACGACGAACAAAGCGTTTTCCAGCGAAGTGGGCACCGGTTCGCGCGACGGAAACGCGTCAAAAGGCTCTCAGCGGCCGAGCGCGGCCGGCTTCGGCATTTTCACGCTGATCCTGATCGCGGTGTTCATCGCCCTCGGCGTCTGGCAATTGCAGCGCAGGGTCGAGAAGCATGCGCTGATCGCCGCACTCGACGAGCGGCTGGCCGCCCCGACCGAAGCGCTGCCGCCGCCATCGGCGTGGCCCACGGTGACCTCGGCCAAAGATGAATTCCGCCGCGTTATGCTGACCGCGACCTACGCGAAACAGCCGGATGCGATGGTCTTCAGCTCCGGCTCCGCGGTGCGCGACGATGTCGCAGGGCCCGGCACCTGGGCGTTCCTGCCGGCCAAGCTCGCCAGCGGCGAGACCGTCGTGATCAACACCGGCTTCGTGCAGAACACGATGCAGGACCGCGCCTTCGAGGATCGCGTTACCGGTCGTCTCTTCACCGGCGCGCCGGTCGAGCTGACCGGCTACATCCGCTTTCCCGAGCCGCCGGGCCGGCTGACGCCGAAGGAAGATCCGACGAAGCGGCTGTGGTTCGTGCGCGATCATCGTGCGATGGCGCAGGTGCTCGGCTGGGGCGAGGTCGCGCCGTTCTACATCGACCTCGAGGCGCCGGTGCCCGACAGCGGCACGCCGAAGCCCGGACCGCTCAAGGTGCGGCTCAAGGACGACCACATGCAGTACGCCATCACCTGGTTCTCGCTGGCCGCCGCGGTCACGATCGCCTTCGGCCTGTGGTGGCGCGGCCAGCGACGCCGGGCAGGCTGAGGCGAGCTCACGGAGCAGAGCCAGGTCATAACGCCACCTCGGGTTTGTGTCGTGCGGTCTTCCGCGCATTAGGGCGCAGCTTGGCGAACCAGCGGGTCAAGCCGTCGAGATAGATGTACACGACCGGCGTCGTGAACAGCGTCATCAACTGCGAGACGATCAGCCCGCCGACGATCGCAAAGCCGAGCGGCTGGCGCAGCTCCGCTCCGGTGCCGGTGCCGATCATCAAGGGAACGCCGCCGAGCATCGCGCACATCGTCGTCATCAGGATCGGGCGGAAGCGCGCCTTGCAGGCCATATAGACCGACTGCTCGGCAGGGAGATGCTGGTGTCGTTCCGCCTCCAGCGCGAAATCGATCAGCATGATGCCGTTCTTCTGCACGATGCCGATCAGCAGGATGATGCCGACCAGCCCGATCACGTCGAGCCCGAAGCCGAACGCCCACAGCGCAAGCAGTGCACCGAGACCGGCGGACGGCAGGGTCGAGAGGATTGTGATCGGATGGATCGTGCTTTCATAGAGCATGCCGAGGATCAGATAGACCGCGACCACCGCGGCGAGGATCAGGATCGGCGTCGACGCGAGCGCTGCCTGGAACGCCTGCGCATTGCCCTGGAAGCTGGTGACCACGGTCGACGGCACGTGCAGGTCGGTGGTCGCCTTCTGAACCGCTGCGACCGCGGTCCCCACGGCTGTGCCCGGCGCCAGGTTGAAGCTCAGCGTCACCGACGGAAACTGGCTCTGGTGGTTCACTGAGAGCGGCGCGGTGCCGTAATCGATGCTCGCGATCTGGCTCAGGGGCACCATCGTGCCCGCGGACGAGCGGACGTAGATGCGGTTGAGCGCGTAGGGGCCGAGCTGGAACGACGGATCGACCTCCAGGATCACGTAATAAGTGTTGAGCGTCGTGAACAGCTGGGCGACGTGACGCTGGCCGAACGAATCATAGAGCGTGTTGTCCACTGCGGCCGGATCGATGCCGAGGCGGGAGGCCGCATCGCGGTCGATCTGCAGCTTGAGTTGACGCGCGGCGTTGGCCTGGTCGGTGGCGACGTCGGCCAGTTCCGGCAACGTCTTCAGCTTCTGATACAGTTTGCCGGCCCACAGATTGAGCTCGTCCTGGTTCACGTCGGTGAGCGTGAATTGGTACTGCGTCTTGGACAGGCGGCTGGCGAGATTGATGTCCTGCGTCGCCTGCATGAACACCGACATCCCCTTGATCTTCTGCAACTCGCTGTCGAGTTGCCGGATCACCTGGTCGGCGGAGGCATTGCGCTCGTTGCGCGGCTTCAACAGCACGAACAGGCGGCCGTTGTTCTCGGTCACGGTCGGGCCGCCCGGTCCGATATAGCCGGTCGCATTGGCAACCGAGGGATTCTTCGCGATGATATCGATGACACTGCGTTGCAGTGTCGCCATCTGCGCCGGCGAGATGTCCGCCGAGGCCTCGGTGATGCCGGTGATCATGCCGGTGTCCTGCTGCGGGAAGAAGCCCTTGGGGATGGCCACGAACAGCAGGCCGGTCACCACGACACTTGCCAGCATGATCGACATGGTCGTGGCCTTGAAGTGCAGTGCTTTGGCGAGCACGGCCTCGTAGGCGGCCTGGATCGCAACAAAGCCGTGTTCCAGCGCGCGCGACACCACTCCGGCATTGGCGCCTTGATGCGGCGACAGCAGATAAGCACACATCATCGGCGTCAGGGTTACAGAGACGATCACCGACACCACGATAGCGACGCACACCGTGACGGCGAATTCCTGGAACATGCGGCCGATCACCCCGCCCATCAGCAGCAGCGGAATGAACACCGCGATCAGCGAGACCGAGATCGAGATGATGGTGAAGCCGATCTCGCCGGCCCCCTTCAGGGCGGCCTGCATTGGGGAGAGACCTTCCTCGATATGCCGCGAGATGTTCTCGATCATCACGATGGCATCGTCGACGACGAAGCCGACCGCGATCGAGAGGCCCATCAGCGACAGATTGTCGAGGCTGTAGTTGAGCAGATACATCACGCCGAAGGTGCCGATCAGCGAGATCGGGACCGAGACCGCGGGGATGATGGTTGCCCACAGATTGCGCAGGAACAGGAAGATCACGCCGACCACCAGCGCAATGGTCAGCACCAGAGTGAGCTGAACGTCGGCGACGCTGGCGCGGATGGTCTGGGTGCGGTCGGAGGCGATCTGGACCTTGATGTCGGACGGCAGGCTCGCCACCAGCTGCGGCAGCAGCTTCTTGATGCCGTCGACCGTGCTGATCACGTTGGCGCCGGGCTGGCGCTGGATCGCGAGGATGATCGCGGGCTTGTTGTTGTACCAGCCATGCAGCGTGATGTCCTCGGCCGCCACCACGGCATGCCCGATATCACGCAAGCGGACCGGCGCGCCGTTGCGATAAGCGATGATCAGATCGTCATACTTGCTCGCGACCAGCACCTGGTCGTTGGTGGCGAGCGTATAGGCCTGCTGGCTGCCGTAAAGCACGCCCTTGGGCTGGTTCACGGTGATGTTGCCGAGCGTGGTGCGCAATTGCTCGAGATCGAGCCCCGCGGCGGCGAGCTTGGCCGGATTGACTTGCACCCGGATCGAGGGCTTTTGCATGCCGCCGATGGTGACGAGCGAAACGCCCGGCACCTGCGACAATTTCTGCGCCAGGATGCTGTCGGCATAATCGTCGACCTTGGTCAGCGGCTCGGTGTCCGACATCAGCGCGATCAGCAGCACCGGCACGTCGGCCGGATTGACCTTGTGGAAGGTCGGCGGCGACGGCATCGTCTTGGGCAATTGTCCCGATGCTGCATCGATCGCGGTCTGCACGTCCTGCGCGGCGGCATCGACGCTGCGGTTCAGTGCGAACTGCAGCGTGATCTGGGTGTTGCCGAGCCCGCTGCTCGAACTCATGCCGGTGAGGCCCGCGATCTGGCCGAATTGCCGCTCCAGCGGTGTTGCGACCGAGGAAGCCATGGTCTGCGGATCGGCGCCGGGCAATTGCGCGGTGACCTGGATGGTTGGGGTGTCCACCGTCGGCAGCGCCGAGATCGGCAGCCGCACGAAGGCGATCATGCCGACCAGCACGATGGCTATGGCCAGAAAGGCCGTGGCGACGGGCTTACGGATAAAACCTGCGGAGATGTTCATGGCAGCATGCCTGCGCTTGCGGTGGTGGCGTCCTGGACCTGGTCTTTCTTGTCATCGGGCACGATCTCGACCGTCGTTCCCGGATTGAGCCGGTACTGACCCGCGGTGACGACGGTCTCGTTTGCGGCGAGGCCCTGCTCGATCAGGACCTGCCCGTCGCGCGATTGCCCTGTCGTGACATTGCGGGCGCTGACGACGTTGTTCGCTCCGACCACATAGGCGAAGCCGCCGTCCGGTCCCTGGCGCACCGCCGTCAGCGGCACCGTGAGCGCGTCGTGACGAACCGCGATCGTCAGATGGACGTTGACGAACGTGCCGGGCCACAGCGTGTTGCCGGCATTGGGAAACGATGCCTTCAGCTGCACCGTGCCGCTCGTGCTGTCGACCTGGTTGTTGATCAGCATTAGGTTGCCGTGGTCGAGTTTGCGCTTGTTCTGTGCATCATAGACGTCGACCGAGGCGTCTCCGGACGCCAGCGCCTGCCGCACGCCCGGGATCTCGCCGGACGGCAGCGTGAAGATCACCGCGATCGGCTGCAACTGGGTGAGGACCACAAGCCCGTTGGTGTCGGTCGGATGCACGATGTTGCCGGGATCGATACGACGGATGCCGGTGACGCCGTCGAACGGCGCCGTGATCGTGGCGAAGCTCAGCTGGGTCTGCGCGGCTTCCAGCGCTGCCTTGTCGAGCGCGACGGTGCCTTCGCCCTGCGTGACCTGCGAATCCTGGGTGTCGAGCAGTTGCTGGGTCGCAAAGCCGCGATTGGCGAGCGGCTGGGTTCGCGCCAAATTGGTCCGGGCGTTCTTCAGGCTGGCCTCGTCGCGCGCCAGCGCGGCCTCGGCCTGGTCGACCTGGGCCTCGTAGACCCGCGGGTCGATCCTGGCGAGCACATCGCCGCGCTTCACCTGCTTACCCTCGACGAAATCGACGCTGTCGAGCGTGCCCTGCACCTGGGTGCGGATGGTCGCGGTGTTGATCGGCGTCACTGTGCCAAGTCCTTCGAGCACGATCGGCACATCATGCTGAAGCACCTTCGCCGCCGTCACCGGAACGACGGATGTGGTGGCCTTCGCCTGGGCGACCGGTGCAAGGTCCGTTGTACCGTCCAGCCGATGCACGACGTAAGCGCCGGCGCCGATTGCGGCGGCAGCCACCAGGCCCGCGCAAGCGATCTTGAAGGTCTTCGATCTCATCGGTCACCAGCTCCATCGGTTGTCCGGCGGCCGATCGTTGCGACTAGCTCCAGGACAAAGGTTTCAGTTGCGCTCGCCGCGGCTGCTTCCGCACTGCGGCCTGCGGTCAAATCGAGGTGGATGATGCGTGCGTCGAGATCGGCGGCGCGCAATGCGCCGATCAGATCGCCTTGTGGCGCATCGTTGTTGCGATGAACGACGAGCCGGATCGCGGTCACCGTCGGCGCGATGTGAAACGGCAGTGCGTCGGAGGCGATGTCGATCGCGACAATGCCGCCGCAGGGCAGCTCGCCCCGCAGCGCCAGTTCGAGCATGCGCCGCGCGACTGATCCTTCGCCGAGCAGGATCAGCTGCCGCGGGATCATGCCGACGCGGTCGAGCGCGGCAGCGACGCCGCTCAGGATGCCGGCATAGCTGGTTTCGCGAAGCTCGATCGGCAGCCACGTCGCCAGCGGCGTGAGCCGGCGCCAGCGCGCGAAGGTTTCCGGCACGGCGATGGACGCGGCATCGGGGGCGGCTAGGACGCCGACCAGCACACCCGTGGTGGCGCGACGGGGCCGGGCTGCGATTGTGCTGTGCAGGCTTTCGGACATGCCCGGAAGCTGGGCTCTGGCCCGATATTATTCAAATGAATTGTCTTTATCCATCCATTCATATCCTGCATGATGACGGCATGCGGATGCGCAATCTCGACCTCAATCTCCTGCTGGTGTTCGACGCCGTCATGCGCGAGCGCAGCGTGGTGCGCGCGGCCGGCGCGCTTGCCATCAGCCAGCCCGCCGTGAGCCACGCGCTGAACCGGCTGCGTCATGCGCTGAAAGACCAGCTGTTCGTCCGCACGCCGTCGGGCATGCTGCCGACGCCGCGGGCGGAAGCGTTGGCGCTGCCGGTCCGCAAGGCGCTCAATGAGCTGCAACTCGCGGTCGAGGGGGATCGCTTCGATCCGGCGCAGGCGGAGCGGCGCTTCACCATTGCCGTCAACAATTATGCTGCGGTGGTCGCGGCCGGCTCGATCATCGCAGCGGTGCGCGCGCAGGCGCCGAAATTGCGGCTGACGCTGGTGCCGAGCGGGACGCTCAATCTCGCCGACCGGCTCGATCGCGCCGAGCTCGACCTCGCGATCTCCGCCCGCGCGCTGGAGGGCGAGCGGTTTGCCGCCTGCCGGTTGATCGAGGACCGCTTCGTCGCGGTGCTGCGGGCCGGTCACCCGGCGTTGCGCAAGAAGCTGACCGGCGAGACGCTGGTCGAGCTGCCGCACCTTGCGATCACCTCCAGCGGCGAAGATCTGGATTTCATCGATGCCTGGCTGCGGGCTCGCAAGGCGAGCCGCACCATTGCTTCCGATGTGCCGTATCTGTCCGCCGGCGCGGTCCTGGTGCAATCGAACATGGTGGCGATCCTTGGACGCAAGCTCGCGCTCGAATTCCGCCGCGCCTACCCGATCGAGATGCGGGAGCTGCCGTTCGATGCATCGAAATTGCAGAGCGTCATGAGTTGGCACCGCCGCTTCGACGATCTGCCGGCGCACCGCTGGCTGCGCGACACGATCATTGCCGCCACGCGCGGGATCTGATTTGCATCGAGACGATCCGGAATAAATACGCCCGCGCCGATCTGCGGCACGGGCGTATTGCGGTTGACCTCCGCACCTCGTCAATGACCGACAGGGGCGGGGCCGCCGAGCTTGACCTTGCGCAACGTCAGCGCCAGCGGGATCGCCGACAGCGAGATCAGCATCAGGACCCAGAACGCGTCCATGTAGGACAGGAACGAGGCCTGGGTCTGCACCTGCTGCCCGATCCACTGGATCGCCTGCTGGTGCGCCTGCGCCAGCGAGTTGCCTTGGGCCACGAAGAAGTCGGTGACCTGGTGCAGCGTGTCCTGGTATTGCGGGCTCGACGGCGTCACCTGCTCGACCAGCCGGCTCTGATGGAATTGCTGGCGATGCGTCAGCACGTTGGAGACGATCGAGACGCCGATCGAGCCGCCGGTGTTGCGCGCCGCGTTGATCAGCGCGGAGGCCTGGTCGGTCTTGTCAGGCGGAATGCCGTCATAGGACGCCGCCATGATCGGCACGAAGATCAAGGGCAGGCCGACGCCGATCAGCATGCGCGAGCGCGCCATGAACCAGAAGCCGAGATCGGCATACACGTTGGTCATGCTGTACATCGAGGCGGCGATCACCAGCGCGCCGGCGACGATCAAATATTTCGGCTGCACTTTGGCGGCGAGCCGGCCGACCGCGAACATCATCACCATGGTGACCACGCCGCCGGGCGAGAGCACGAGGCCGGCCCAGGTCGCGGTGTAGCCGAAATCCTGCTGCACCAGCTGCGGCAGGAACTGGGTGGTCGCGAGCAGGATGGCGCCGGTCGCCAGCATCACCAGGAAGCAGGCGCCGAACTGCCGGGTCGCGACCATTCTGAGGTCGATCATCGGATTGCGGCGGGTCATCTCCCACGGGATCATCAGCACGAACGCCGTGGCGCTGATCGCCGCAAAGGTGATGATGAAGGGCGAACCGAACCAGTCGTCCTCGAGGCCGCGGTCGAGCGTCACCTCGAGCGCGCCGAGGAAGGTCGCAACCAGCGCGAAGCCGATGAGGTCGAAGGTGTTGTCCTGCGGCTGCGCGGCCTTCTGCGCGCCTTTGGCCTTCGCTGGCTCCTGCAGCACGGCTGCAATCAGCGCGATCGCGAACACGCCGACCGGGGCGTTGATCAGAAAGCACCAGTGCCAGGACAGATTGTCGGACAGCCAGCCGCCGAGCGTCGGCCCGACCACCGGCGCCACCACCACGGCGATGCCGAACACCGCAAACGCCTGGCCGCGCTTGGCCGGCGGGAACGCGTCGGCGAGGATCGACTGCGCCACCGGCACCATGCCGCCGCCGCCGAGTCCCTGCAGGATGCGGAACAGCAGCAGCGCGTTCAGATTGGGCGCGAAGCCGCACAGCACCGAACTCACCGTGAAGATGCCGAGGCAGATCAGGAAGAAGGTCTTGCGCCCGAGCATGCGCGCGAGAAAGCCCGAGACGGTCAGGATGATGGCGTTGGACACCAGATAGGTCGTGACCACCCAGGACGCTTCGTCCTCGCTCACGCCCATGCCGCCCGCGATGTAGGGCAGCGCGACGTTGGCGATGGTGGTGTCGAGCACCTCCATAAAGCTGGCGAGCGCAACCACGATGGCGATCAGCCAGGGATTGACGGCAACGCTCGGAGCAGGGAGGCTTTTGGCATCAATTGCTGCTGCACTCATGACTGCCTCCCCGGATCAGAGCTTTCCAAGCCGCTCGAGCAGTGACGGCGCAGGATTGATCCGCACCGTGGGGACGACAGACATGCCCGGGCCGAGCGCGACGTCGGTCGGCGGGTTGTCCATCACGATCTTGACCGGCACGCGCTGCACGATCTTGACATAATTGCCGGTGGCGTTCTGCGCCGGTAGCAGCGAGAACGCGGTGCCCGATCCCGGCTGCACGCTCTCGACATGGCCCTTGATGGTGCGGCCGGGATAGGCGTCGATCTTCAGCGTCACCTTCTCGCCCGGACGCATCTGGTCGAGCTGGATCTCCTTGAAGTTCGCGGTGACCCAGGTCTGGTCGGGCACGAACATCGTCAGATTGGTACCGGCCTGTGCGAACTGGCCGACGGCGGCCGAAAGGTTGACGACGCGGCCGGGCTGCGCGGCAGTGACCGTCGTATAGGAGAGATTGAGCTCTGCCTGGTCGCGCTGCGCCTCGGCCTGGGCGAGGTTGGCGACCGCGCTCTTGCGCTGCGCCTTCAGCGATTCCACCTGGCGCTGCCCGAGATTGAGGGTCGCCTGCGCGCTCAGAAGCGACGCCTGCTGCTGATGCAGTTGCGAGGTGTACTGCTCGGAATTCTGCACCGTGCCGTACCCGGTCTGCTCCAGATGCTGGTAGCGCGTCGCCTGCTGCTGGGCGAAGGTCAGCGCCGCCTGCGCCTGGTCGACCTGGGCCTGGTTGGCTGCGATCTGCGCCTGCTGCACGTCGAGCTGCGCATCGACATTCTGGATGCTGGCCTGGGCGGCCGCGACCTGCGCCTCGGCCTGTGCCAGCGCGACGCGATAGTCACGGTCGTCGATGCGCGCGATCACGTCGCCGGCGGCGATATGCTGGTTGTCGGTGACCGGAACCGCGGTGATGTAGCCGGAGACCTTTGGCGCCAGCGCGAACTGCCGCGCCGCGATGAAGGCGTCGTCGGTGGATTCGAAATGCTCGCTGTAGTCCATGTAGAGGGTGCCGCCGCCGAGCGCGGCGGCGAGCAGCACGGCGCCGATCGCGGAGACCACCGGACGGCGGCGCAGGAAGCCGCGCCGCTGTGGGACGACTTCTGGCGGGACTGTTTCCGGCGGGGCGGGGTGCTTGCTTGCGGGGCGCTCCTGCGCCGGAGCCCGCGCGATGACCTCCGGCCGCTCGGACGTGACGTTGGGCTCGCGGGAAGCCGGCGCCGAGGGTGAACCCTCGATGCTCTCGTGCCCTTCTTCGTCGCGCTCCAAAACAGTGTCTTCGAACATGATGGCTGCTCCTGCTGTCGGGCGAGGTCTGCAAGGCCTTCGCAAAAGGAAACGATACCGTTCCGTTCTATGCGGCAAATAGTCTCGCGGCAGTGCAGCGTCAATAGAAACGGAACTGTACCGTTCTATTTACAACTAGATGTGATAGGGCTATATTGGTTGATATTGCCGGCCGGACCGGCCCCCTGGAACCCGGGGAAGACTGATGACCACCAGCACCCTGAAGACGCCGCGGGCGCCCAAGACCAGGACGGCGACCGGGCCGGCCGAGGTGCGCGCCGGCCGGCCGCCGAAGGAGTTGGCCGGCGAGGTCGATGCCCGCATCCTCGATGCCGCGCGCAAGGTGTTCCTCGAGCGCGGCTTCGAAGGCGCCAGCATCGACGAGATCGCCGAGGCCGCGCGCTCCGGCAAGCGCACCATCTATGCGCGCTTCCGCGACAAGCGGGCGCTGTTCACCGAAGTAGTGACGCGGGACATCCTGTCACGCATCGCGGAGTTCAAGGCGGACGCGCCGCTCGGCGCGACGGTGGAGGAGCGTCTCACCAGCGTCGCCTCGACCCTGCTGCACTGGGGGCTCGACGCCGACCGCATCGGCCTGATGCGGCTTGCCATCGCGGAGGCGCATCGCTTCCCGGATCTCGCCGCCACCGTCAACCGCAGGGCGCGCGCGCTCGCCACCGAGCTCGGCGTTCACCTGCTGCGCGAGCTGACGCAATCCGACGAGCTCGGCAAGCTGCCCGCCTTCGCGCCGGAGCACCTGCCTACCACCGCGCGCCTGTTCCTCGACATCATCGCGGTACCGATGCTGCTGCGGGCTCTCTACGAAGTCGACCTGAAGGCGCTCGATCCCGAGCTCGATGAGCATGTTGCGCGCGGCGTCGCGTTCTTCGTCGCGGGGTGCAGAAGCGGTTACCGCTTCGGCGCCGACTGATTCCGGGCGGTCCACTCAACAGGTTGTGAGCGCTGTTCGTTGCAACTTGGCCACAGATCGCGGAAAAGAACAAAATTCGAATGAGACATGCTGTCGCATTCCTTCCTCCCATGGCAGAGACGTGCGTCGCTGGCTTGCGGCCAGTGCAAGGGGAATGGGAAGTGCGTCGTTTTGCAATCGTTGGGACTTGCCTGCTTTTGACTACGGAATTTGCGAACGCGGCGTCAGCCGCTGACCTACCGGAGCGCAGCTGGACCAAGGCTCCGCCATTGGTAGCTCCAGCGTTCAACTGGTCCGGATTCTACGCCGGCGTGAATGTGGGCGGCGGCTGGTATGATGGTGGGAATATCACGACCAGCAGCAACATCACGTCGCTTGTCGCCCCCGACAACATCGTCCGTACTCCCGTTTCGGACAGCAGCCAGTCGGGCGTCACGGCTGGTGGATTGCTCGGATACAATTATCAGTTGGACAGGATCGTCCTCGGGGTGGAAGCTGATTTCAACTCCGCCGACCTGAAGTCTTCCCGGGGTGGAAGCACCGCCGCCGCTTTCGATGTCGGTCGTTTTGGTGGTCGAGGCGGGGGCGGCGGGCGATTTACCACCGTGACCGGAAACTACAATTTTCAAACCACCAGCAAGATCGATTGGTTCGGCACCGTGCGGGGCCGCATCGGTTTTGTGCCGGCCGAGCGCCTGCTGATCTACGGGACAGGCGGTCTGGCCTACGGCGAGGTGAAGACCCATATCGCCAATTCGGAAGTTTTTTCGAATGACGTTTCGCGGCTCTGGCTTGGCGACAACTCCGAAGTCCGCGTCGGCTGGACCGCCGGCGGCGGCCTCGAATATGCCTTCACCAATAACTGGACGCTGCGCGGCGAATATCTCTATGTCGATCTCGGTAGCAGCGGCACGACGGCAACGTTCCAAGGCACGGATCCGCTGCAGAGCCAGATCCGTTACAATGCCAGCCGCGAGAACAGGTTCAGCGTCGCCCGCGCCGCATTGAGCTACAAGTTCTGACGCCGACTTGAGCAAAACGCTGCGTTCCCTCTCCCGCACGCGGGAGAGGTGAGGCGCCTATGCGGCCTCTCTCAGCCCGGCGCGCGCTCGACGGCGTGGCGCAGCCAGACCATGCCGCCTTCCAGCGTCTCGCAATGCGTAAGCCGGAGCGACTGCCCGGCGCCGGGGCGGTCGCCGTCCGGGCCGTGATAGTCGACGATGCTCTGCGATCCGGCGACGCCGTCGACCGCCGGATGGATCAACGTGCTGAACTCGTCGATCAGTCCCTGCTTGAGGAACGCGCCATTGATCCCGCCGCCGCCTTCGAGCAGCAGCGTTTTGGCGCCGAACAGTGATGCGAGCTGCGCCATCGCGCTCGCCAGATCGTCGCCCTTACGGCCTGCAAAGATGTAGGACGCGCCGTCCTCGCGCAGCTCGGCAAGATGGCTGTCGGAGACCTGTTCGCCGAGCACCGCGACGGCGTGGTCGCCGCCGACGTTATCCTTGCCGAAATGCACGCGGCCCGACGGATCGATGCCGACAGCGAGCTTGCGGCCGTCGCGGTTGCCGAGATGCGGCTCGCGCGGCACTTTCGGCGCATTGGCAAATTGCCGCTCCGTCCCCTTGGCCATCTCGTTCATGGTGACGCGGCCGATGATCCATCCATCGGCATTGAAGCCGTCATGGATCCTCTCATAGTGGGAGCGCAGCGCGTCAGCCGGGATACCGGCGGCGGGCTTGGTGAAGCGGCTGGGATGGAGCCGGCCGTCGATCGACGTGCCCATGTGGCAGATGATGTGGGGGCGCATTGGCTTAGCTCTTCGGTGGGTATGACAGCGCCGCAGGGGCGGGTTGGGCAGCTCCTGATCTAGCGAGCCGCGGGCAGGTTCTCAACGCCGATAACGCTGCGGTGTTTCAACTTCGCTTATCGGCCTCGTCAAAATCGGCCGCGCCGCTTGAACCAGAGCACTGCCAGGATGCCGCCGGCGGCTAATGAACCATCACCCAGGTCGGCTGCAGCCACGGATACGCGATCAGGCCGACGACCGCGGTCGCCGCGATCAGCAGCGGATTGCTCACCTTCCAGCGGAACAGGATGGCCAGCGAGATCATACTGATCACTGCTGTCAGCCAGTCGCCGATGGCGATCTTGCCGAGCAGGATGCAGGCGCCGAGGATGGTGCCGATCGCCGCCGCATAGGCGCCCTTCACAAAGCCCTGTACGTTGGGGTTTCCGCGATGCCGTGCCAACAGTGGCGCAACGATCAGCACCAGCAGGAACGACGGCAGGAAAATGCCGATGGTGGAGACGACTGAGCCCCAGAATCCCGCCACAAGGTAGCCGACGAAGGTCGCGGTGATCACCACCGGTCCCGGACTGATCATGCCGATCGCGACCGCGATGAGGAATTGTCGCTCGTCGAGCCAGCCATATTGCTGCACCAGCCCCTGCTCGAGGAACGGCACGATGACGAGGCCGCTGCCGAATGTCAGCGAGCCGGCCTTGAGGAAGAACAGCAACAGTTTCGAGAGCGTGGACCCGCTTGCAACCGGCGCCAACGGACCGGCGGCCGCCGGCACGATGGCAATTCCCGGCAGGATCGCAGGCGAGCGTTTGAACAGATTGCCGTAATAGAGAATGCCCACGATGCCTGCGCCGATGAACAGCAGGGCGACCTCGGTCTGGAGGATCACCGTGACGGCGAGGCAAACCGCCGCGATTGCCCATTGCAGCCAGTCTTCCATGCCGAGCTTGGCCAGCCGGTAACAGGAGTGAAGAATGAGCGCGATCACGGCGGGACTGACGCCGTAGAAGATCGCGGTGACCGGTTGGAGATCGCCAAGGTAGACGTACAGCGCTCCAAGCGAAGCCACGATGACGAAGTTGGGAAGGATGAAGCACCATCCACCGACCCAGGCGCCCCAGAAGCCGCCGCGAAGCCAGGACACATAGATGCCGACCTGGATCGCCAGCGGTCCCGGAAGCGATTGGCAGATCGCAATCGATTCCTTCATCTCAGCCTTGGTCAGCCATTTCTTGCCGTCGACCAGTTCGCGCTCCATCTGCCCGACGAGCGCGACCGGGCCGCCGAAGCCGAGAAAGCCGAGGCGCAGGAAGTAGCGCGCCAGTTCTGCCAATCGGCCGCGCTGCGGGGGCGTCGGTGTCATTCCTGAAAAATCTCCCTGGAAAGAAATTTCGCGCGTCGCTCCTCACGCTTCTTTCGAATATTGCTCATACAACCTTGCCGCGTTGTCCCAGCGGATGGCTTCCATGTAGATGTCGACATAGCGGGCCGCCGCGGCTCCGAAGTCCATGTGATAGGCATGCTCGTACATATCGAGCACCAGCACCGGGCGGCCGCCGGCCAGCGTCGTCGTATGGTCGGCAGCCCACTGGTTGACCAGCCGCTTGTCGCGGGGCGAGTACGCGAGAATCACCCAACCCGAACCGCCGCCTTCCGCCTTGCCCATGGCGGCGAATTCGGTCCGCCAGCGCTCCATGCTGCCGAAGTCGCGCGCGATCGCTCCGGCGAGCGCGCCGCTCGGCTTGCCCGCGCCGCCGAGCCCGTCGAAATAGACTTCATGCAGGATCATCGAGTTCGCTGCGATCAGCTCCTCGCGCTTCAGGCCGTTGATCACAAAGTTCGGCGCCTTGGCGAAGTCGAGCTCGGCAAGCTGCGTCCCGATGGCGTTGAGCCGCTTCACGGCGCCGACGTAATTGTTCTCGTAGTGGCTGACGAGTATCTTCTCCGAGATGCCGCTGATCGATTTTGGATCGAACGGCATCGGCTTTGCCTGATAGGACATGGCTTTGGCTCCTGTCTGCGGGTTGGCTTCGGCTGCGGCCTGGTTGACGCCAAGCACGGTTGCGGATGCTGCAGCGACGCCAGCCGCTGCGATAAAGTCCCGGCGTCCGGTGTTGATGGTCATCGGCTTCTCCCAATGTTGAACGGTTCTTGCTTCAGATCGCGGCGCTATTGCTTCGTGAGCCCGACGATGGTCGGGAATCCCGAGATGGTCTGCACCGAGATTTCGACGGGATCGCCGAAGCGGACGGCATTGAAGATCAGGCCGTCCTGCACCCTGAACGGCTTCGTTCTGCCCGCCGACAGGCGAATCAGCAGCGCGTCGTTGCGCTCATCGACACGATCGACGACACCGCGCAGGGTCTGCGCCGCCGGCGTTTGGACCGCAGCTGCATCCGCGTAGCCGGCAGCTGGAAGTTTCGCGACAAGCTCGTCCTGCGTCAGGGCGCGCGCGGGCACGGCGATGCCCGCGATCGTGAGTGCTACAATCAGGGAGAGATTTCGCTTCTGCATGGTGGTTCTCCTGGCCGTGTTGTGCTGCCCCAGGTTTCTTCAGATGCGCTGCTGTCAGCTCAGTTCACGCTCGCCGTCCGCCCGAGGACGAAGATCGCAATGTCACGGCTTCACCTTGCTGGTCGGCCAGTTGTGCGTCTCCCGGGTCGCGTCGCGGCACCAGCGATAGAAGGCGTCGTAGAGCAGCATGCCGGCGCTCAATTGTTCGAGATCGTCGTCGAACATGCGCGACAGGCCGAGCGAGGCGGCGAGCAGCCCTGGAGCTTCCGGCGAGAGATCGAGCCGCGCGGTATCCGCGGCCCGAACCATTGTCGCGAGCCGCTCCAGTGCGGGCGTCGACAGGCCGAACTCCTTGACCATCACGTCGAAGGTGCAGAGCTCGCCGCGATGGCTCCAGAACACATTCTCGATATCGAATGGCGTGGCGTCGAAGCGTTCGGCGACGGCCTCGACTTCTGCTGATGCGACGAACAGGAATACGGCCGCGGGATCGACAAAGCGGCGGATCAGCCACGGGCAGGCGATGCGATCGATCTTCGGCCGCGAGCGCGTCACCCAGACGGTGCGGCCGCGCCCGTCGCGTTTCGGAATCCTGTCGACAGGAACGGTCGGAAGCTCCGCGGCCTTCCACGCGAGGTGCCCGCCCTCGAGAACTTCGGCAGCAATGTTGCCGCATCGGAGCCAGGCGGCGGTGCCTTCGCTGAGCTTCTGTCCCTTCTGGCAGACCACGACCACGGTCTGGCCCGTTAAGCGGGAAGCCCAGTCCTGGACGTCGAGATGGGAGTGCCTGATGGCGCCCGGGATCAGGCGCGGATCGGTGGCGAAATCCTCGTCGATACGGACGTCGACGAGCGTCGGCGCCTTGGCGGTGCCGACGAGACGAGACAGTTTTTCGGATGAGATCGATGTGTATGACGACATGGTGCGTCCTTGGTGAACAGGACGCGATTCTTGGGCATGTCGCCTCGCGGGGAGATCGCACATCCCCGTGCGCTGGAATTAAGACCTTGTGCTGATCGATGTCAACCGGAGTGCGCCGTGGTCACGCGCGAAACGTCCAGGTCACTGTCACGAACAGTTCACCCGCGCGGCTCGGAACAATGTCTCGACCGCGGCGCAAGACTTGGTGCAAGACTCACTGTCGGGATCGCTGCGATCTAGAAGCCGCAATCCCTGAATTGTTTTTCGCCGAGGTGGAATCGCGAGCCTTGCTCGACGAAGTCCACGTCCAGGCACTGGTTGCCGCGGCGGAACGCGCCGATGCCGTTGCAGCGGAGATATTCGAGGTTGATCCGCCAGCGCTTTTCACGGTGTGAATAGGTCGCGAAGTCGTGTTGGGCGGTGGCGGGTCCTCGGCAAATCCCTGCGATGTAGTGCCGGACTTCGGACGGCAGATCGTCGATGTGATCGGCATTCCAGGGTCCGTCATTGTGTCCGATGCTGCTCTTGGACACGGCCGGCAGCGCGCTCGACAGCAGGATCGGGAGAGTCAACATCAGGATGTGGACTTTCACGCGATGCCTCCTGCCAGTTGTCTCGTTGGCCTTGTTGCTGGATTGACCGAATTCAATGCCGTGCGCGCCGCAATTTAAAGCGCAAGTATCGCCACCAGTGTGAGCGCGCCCGCGCCCGCGCACCCCAGCCGAGGCCCGAAACGGGTTGACCGATATAGGGTACCCCCCTATATTATCAGAATGTCGCACACGATCAAGCACAAGTCCAAGCTCGTCGGCCGGGTCCGCCGCATCAAGGGTCAGCTGGAAGCCGTCGAGCGGGCACTGGAGTCTGAGCTCGGCTGTGCCGACGTGTTGATGCTGGTGGCCTCGGTTCGCGGCGCCATCAATGGCCTCACCGCGGAACTGCTCGAAGATCACATCCGCCATCACGTGGTGGACCCTGCCCGGGAAAAGGATCCCGAGAGAGCGCAGGGCGCCGCCGACCTGATCGACGTCGTTCGTACCTATTTGAAGTGAAGCATATGACCGATCTGTCCCAGCTGCTCCAGCAGAGCAGCGCGCATGCATGGCTGTTCATCCCCAGTGCAATCCTGCTCGGCGCGCTGCATGGTCTCGAGCCCGGCCACTCCAAGACGATGATGGCGGCCTTCATCGTCGCGATCCGCGGCACCGTGGTGCAGGCGGTGCTGCTCGGCCTGTCGGCGACGATCTCGCACACGGCCATCGTCTGGATCGTCGCGCTGGCGGGGCTGCATTTCGGCCAGCAATGGTCCGGCGAACGCAGCGAAGCCTGGCTGCAACTGGCCTCGGCGGCGATCATCATTTCGATCGCGGCCTGGATGGCCTGGCGCACCTGGCGCGAGCAGACTTCCGAACAGGACCATGACCATGACCACGATCATCACCATGATCACCATCATCACGACGAAACACGGCAATTGAGCCTGGCCGGGCAATCGCTGTCGCTCGAAGTCTTCGAGGACGGTGTGCCGCCGCGCTGGCGGTTGCGCGGTGAGGCCGGGGCGCTTCCGGCGGCCGGCGAGGTCGAAGTCGTGACGATCCGCCCCGACGGCAGCGAGCAGCAGTTCCGCTTCGCCGCGCGGGACGGCTATCTGGAAAGCGTCGACGAAATTCCGGAGCCGCATGCTTTCAAGGCCCGCGTGTCGGTGCGGGCGGACATTGCCCAAGTCCTGTTCGAGGAGCATGACCATGCGCAGATGGACCTCGGCGACGCCGACGATGCACATGCGCGCGCGCACGCTGCCGACATCCGCAAGCGCTTTGCCGGGCGGACCGTCACGACGTGGCAGATCATTCTGTTCGGCCTGACCGGCGGCCTCATTCCGTGTCCGGCGGCGATCACCGTGCTGCTGCTCTGCCTCCAGCTCAAGCAGTTCAGCCTCGGCTTCGTGCTGGTGCTCTGCTTCGGCATCGGGCTTGCGATCACCATGGTCTCCGCTGGTGTTGTGGCCGCGCTCAGTCTCCGTCATGTCGAGCGTCATTGGGGTGGCTTCAGCCGCTTCGCCCAACGCGCTCCCTACGTGTCGGCTGCGCTGATCGTGCTGGTCGGCCTCTACACGGGCTGGCTGGGGTTGCACGGGATCACGGCCTGATCCCGGATCATGATATGATCCCACTTCCATCTTGAAACCTGCGCGAAGTGGTCTAGAGTTCCTGCCAAGGGGACAAGCCAGACTCCCCGTGAGACCTCGGTCCAAGCTCTGCGCGACACTCACGTCGTGGAGCTTGTTATGGACACCGATCAGCACACATCCCATCGTTCTAAAATCGCCATCCTGTGGCGTGGTGACGCCGCGGCGCGGCAGGAGGCAACGGCGCAGAACAGCCGTTTCGTTCGCGTCTTCGAAGCGCTCGTTGCTTCCGGCATCGAGGCTTTCCCCGTGGTCTATGACGAGACCTTCGCCGATCTTGTCCGCGACCAGCTGCTGACAATGGACGGCGTTCTGGTCTGGGTCGATCCGATCCATCAGGGCAAGACCCGCGCGGCGCTCGATCCGCTGCTGCGCGAGGTCGCGGCGAAAGGACCGTGGGTCAGCGCACATCCCGACATCATCCTCAAGATGGGCGTCAAGGACGTGCTCTTCCGGAC
Source organism: Bradyrhizobium sp. RD5-C2 (assembly GCF_019972155.1). GTDB lineage: Bacteria > Pseudomonadota > Alphaproteobacteria > Rhizobiales > Xanthobacteraceae > Bradyrhizobium. The sequence continues at coordinate 168,458 of NZ_BOVL01000001.1, forward strand.
GCGTCATCTGGGTTGGGGCGCCGACACGCATCGGTACGCCACCGCGGACGCCTTCCGCGCCGAATTCCCGTCGCGCCTTCGTACGGCCGGGCCGCGCGTGCTCAAGCAGAACCGTGGCAATGGCGGGCAGGGAGTCTGGAAGGTCGAAGCCTTGAAGGTCGAAGGTTTGCCGAATGCGGACGCGACCGTCCGCGTGCTTCACGCACTACGCGGCAGCCAGCCCGAGCAGATGCCGCTGGACGCTTTCATGGCACGCTGCGAGCCGTATTTCGGCTGGGGCGGCTGTATCATCGATCAGGCATTCCAGCCGCGGCTGCCCGAGGGCATGATCCGTTGCTATGTCAGCGGATCGAAGGTCGCGGGCTTCGGACACCAGCTGATCAAGGCCTTGATCCCGCCGCCGCCGGAAGGTCCGGATTCACCGCAAGCTCAACCCGGCCCGCGCATCATGCACGGTCCTGATGCTCCGCAATTCCAGACGCTGCGGCGGCGGATGGAGGACGAATGGATTCCAGGATTGATGGCGACGCTGGCGATCGATGAAGCTTCGCTGCCGGTGATCTGGGATGCGGACTTCCTCTACGGTCCGTGCGATGCCGATGGCGCCGACAGCTATGTGCTCTGCGAGATCAATGCGAGCTCGTGCTTTGCGATTCCCGACGAAGCGCCGGCGGCGATCGCACGGACGGTCATGTCGCGAGAATGCGGTTGTATGACTCACAAGCCGCGCCACGACACTCACCGTCGTCCCGGCGAAGGCCGGGACCCATAACCACGAATGACTATCGTTGCGCGACGCTGGACCAACGAGTCCCGCTCACAACAGCTGCTGCGGAGTATGGGTCCCGGCCTTCGCCGGGACGACGCTTGGAGGGCGCTGCGGCATCGCGACGCAAGCACTGGCGCCTCTGGAATACTGGATCACCCGCATGCGCGGGTGACGACACCACGTTGTTTGACGTCTTGAACTGCGATCCATCCTCATCGTCGTCCTGGCGAAAGCCAGGACCCATTACCCCAAATGCGTATTGTTGTGCGACGCTCGAACGACGAGTCCCGCTCACAGCATCCGCTGCAGCGTATGGGTCCTGGCTTTCGCCAGGACGACGATGCGGAGATTCCCTACGTTGCCTTCGCCCGCATCGCCTCGGGCGTATCCGGCTGCGCGGAGGGATGTGCCTTGGCGAACGCGGGCAGCGCCATCGCGGTGTCGTGGATGCGCTTCACGGTCGGCCAGGGCGACAGGCTGATCTGCTGGTTGAGCGCCGCCGTGACGTGCCCGACCAGGCAGATGTCGGCAAGCGTCGGCGCATCGCCGTGGCAGAACTGGCCGGTTGCCTTGTGGCCGGCGAGGTGGCCCTCGAGCGCCGCCAGTGTCTCGACCGTCCAGTGCCGCCGCCAGGCGCTCTGCTGGCTGTCGCGCAGATCGAGCTCGCGGTCGAGATAGCGGCGCACCCGCGGGGTGAGCAGCGGATGGCCCTCGCAGGCGACGATCAGCGCAAGCCCGCGCACCCGGGCGCGGCCGAGCGCATCTGGTGGCAGCAGCGGCGGGGTCGGAAAAGTCTCGTCGAGATAGTCGATGATCGCGAGCGACTGGAACAGCACCGTGCCGTCGTCGGTCACCAGCGCCGGCAGCGCCATCTGCGGATTGATCTTGCGGTAGGCGTCGGCGCGATGCGCGTCCGCGTCGATGTCGACGAACACGACCTCGGCCGGCACGCCCTTCAGATTGAGCGCAATCCGCACCCGGAAGCTCGCCAGCGATCGCCAGAAGGAGAAGAATTGCATGGGGAAATTCTCACTGCGCCAGACGATTGCGGCCGTAGCCCGGATCAAGCACAAGCGAAGTCCGGGACCGGTCATCGTTCCGTCGCAGTCTATCCCGGATTGCGCTTCGCTGCATCCGGGCTACGGGCGCTTCACCCTCCCCTGGAGGGGAAGGTCGTAGCGCATCGCTTGGAGCGATGCGATACGGGGTGGGGTGACGGTCCCTCCGCTGGAGCGGTGCCCGGGTGGAGGGATCACCCCACCCCGGCGCGCATTCCGCTTCACTCCATGTGCACCGACCCTCCCCCTCCAGGGGAGGGTGAAAGGTCTACCCCGCGCCCACCTTCTTCTTCCGCCAGGCGAGGTGCACCGCGCAGGTGCAGCCCTGCGGATGCGAGGCCAGTTCCTCGTCATTGGCGGGTGTCGCGGCGGGCGCGATTGCCTGGCCCTTCGCGCCGTCCTGCGAGGGGATGTAGTTCAACACCGGCGCGAGCCAGCGCTCGATCTCGGCGACCGTCATGGCCTTGCGCGCGGCATAGTCCTCGACCTGGTCGCGCTCGATCTTGCCGACGCCGAAATAGAAGCTTTCGGGATGCGAGAAATACAGGCCCGAGACCGACGAGCCCGGCCACATCGCGTAGCTCTCGGTCAGCTTCACGCCGGACGTGTTCTCGGCATCGAGCAGCGCGAACAGCGTCCGCTTCTCGGTGTGATCGGGCTGCGCCGGATAGCCGGGCGCGGGACGGATGCCGTCGTATTTCTCGAGGATCAATTCGTCCGCCGCGAACGTCTCGTCGGGCGCATAACCCCAGAACTCCTTGCGCACGCGCTGGTGCATGCGCTCGGCAAAGGCTTCCGCAAGGCGATCGGCCAAGGCCTTGCACAGGATCGAGGAGTAATCGTCATTGGCATTCTTGAAGCGGTCGGCGACCGCATCCTCGCCGATCCCCGCGGTGACGACGAAGCCGCCGATATAGTCGGGCATGCCGGCTTCCTTTGGCGCGATGAAGTCCGACAGCGCCGCGTTGAAGCGGCCCTCGCGCTTCTCGAGTTGCTGGCGGAGCGTGTGGAAGGTCGCGATCTTCTTGGCGCGGCTCTCGTCGGCATAGACCTCGATGTCGTCACCGACGGCATTTGCCGGCCAGAAGCCGATGGTGGCCCGCGCCGTGAACCACTTCTCCTGGACGATCGTGTCCAGCATCTTGCGCGCGTCGGCATAGAGCGAGCGCGCGACCTCGCCGACCTTGGGGTCGTCGAGGATCGCCGGGAAGCGGCCGGTCAGCTCCCAGGTCTGGAAGAACGGCGTCCAATCGATGTAATCAGCGAGCTCGGCGAGGTCGTAGGCGTCAAAACTCTTCAGCCCGAAGAAGGCCGGCTTCTTCGGCGGCGTTGCGGCAAAGTCGATCGCGACCTTGTTGGCGCGGGCGACGTTCAGCTTCAGCCGCTTCTTGTCGGCCTGGGCACGGAAATGCGCCGTCGAGATTTTTGCGTATTCGGCGCGCACCTCTGCGGCATAGGCCTGCTTCTTCTCGGCCGACAGCAGCGAGGAGGCGACGCCGACGGCGCGGCTCGCGTCATTGACATGCACGACCGGGCCGCCCGGATAGTTCGGGTCGATCTTGACGGCGGTATGCACCCGGCTCGTGGTCGCGCCGCCGATCAGCAGCGGTACGTTCATGCCCAGCCGTTCCAATTCGCCGGCGAGGAAGCTCATCTCGTCGAGCGAGGGCGTGATCAGGCCGGACAGGCCGATAATGTCGGCGCCCTCGGCCTTGGCGGTCTCGATGATCTTGTTGGCGGGCACCATGACGCCGAGGTCGATGACCTCGAAATTGTTGCACTGGAGCACGATGCCGACGATGTTCTTGCCGATGTCGTGGACGTCGCCCTTCACCGTCGCGAGCACGATCTTGCCCGCGGCGTTGCGGCCGCCGGTGATGCCGTTGGCGAGGTTGCGCGCCTTCTCCTCCTCCATGTACGGCATCAGATAGGCGACCGCCTGCTTCATCACGCGGGCCGACTTCACGACCTGCGGCAGGAACATCTTGCCGTCGCCGAACAGGTCGCCGACCACGTTCATGCCGGCCATCAGCGGTCCCTCGATGACGTCGAGCGGGCGGGTGGCGTTCTGGCGGGCGGCCTCGGTGTCGGCCTCGATGAACTCGGTGATGCCGTGCACCAGCGCGTGCGACAGCCGCTTCTCGACTGGCCATTCGCGCCAGGCGAGATCCTGCTCCTTGGTCTGCTTCTCCTTGCCGCGGAATTTCTCCGCTAGGGCCAGCAGCCGCTCCGACGCGCCCGGATCGCGGTTGAGGATCACGTCCTCGCAGGTCTGGCGCAGCTCGGGGTCGATGTCGTCGTAGACGATCATCTGCCCGGCATTGACGATGCCCATGTCCATACCGGCATGGATCGCGTGATACAGGAACACCGAGTGCATCGCCTCGCGCACCGGCTCGTTGCCGCGGAACGAGAACGACAGGTTGGAGACGCCGCCAGAGATGTGCGCGCCGGGCAGGTTCTGGCGGATCCAGCGCGTCGCCTCGATGAAGTCGACGCCGTAATTGTTGTGCTCCTCGAGGCCGGTCGCGATCGCAAAGATATTCGGATCGAAGATGATGCCCTCGGGCGGGAAGTCGAGCCGGTTGACCAGCAAGTCGTAGGCGCGCTTGCAGATCTCGGTCTTGCGCGCGAACGTATCGGCTTGGCCGGTCTCGTCGAACGCCATCACCACCACGGCGGCGCCGTGACGTTTGGCGACCGTCGCCTCGTGCAGGAACTTGTCCTCGCCTTCCTTCATCGAGATCGAGTTCACGATCGGCTTGCCCTGGATGCATTTCAGGCCGGCCTCGATGACGTGAAATTTCGAGGAGTCGACCATCACGGGCACCCGTGCGATGTCGGGCTCGGCGGCGACGAGGTTGAGGAACGTCACCATCGCCGCTTCGGAGTCGAGAAGGCCTTCGTCCATATTGACGTCGATGACCTGGGCGCCGTTCTCGACCTGGTCGCGTGCGACCTGAAGTGCGGCGGTGTAGTCGCCCGCGGTGATCAGCTTGCGGAAGCGCGCCGAACCCGTGACGTTGGTGCGTTCGCCGACGTTCACGAACGGGATCGCGTCGGTCAGCGTGAACGGCTCGAGGCCGGAGAGCTTGAGCCGCGGTTCGATCTCGGGCACCACGCGCGGCTTGTGCGGGGCGACGGCCCTGGCGATCGCGGCGATATGGTCGGGCGTGGTGCCGCAGCAGCCGCCGACGATGTTGACCAGGCCGGCGGCGGCGAACTCGCCGATCAGCCGCGCCATGTAGTCCGGCGTCTCGTCATACTGGCCGAACTCGTTGGGCAGGCCGGCATTCGGATAGGCGCAGACCAGCGTGTCGGCGACGCGGCCGATATCGGCGATGTGCGCGCGCAGGTCCTCGGCACCGAGTGCGCAGTTGAAGCCGATCGTGATCGGCTTGGCGTGCCGCACCGAATGCCAGAACGCTTCCGGGAGCTGGCCGGAGAGCAGGCGGCCGGACTTGTCGGTGATGGTGCCGGAAATCATCACGGGCACGTCGATGCCACGCTCCTCGATGAGTTCGGCGATCGCATACAGCGCAGCCTTTGCGTTCAGCGTGTCGAAGATGGTCTCGACCAGCAGTAGGTCGGCGCCACCGTCGAGCAGGCCCTTGGCCTGTTCGCCATAGGCCTTGCGCAAATCGTCGAAGGTGACCGCGCGATAGCCGGGATTGGAGACGTCGGGCGAGATCGAGGCGGTGCGGTTGGTCGGGCCGAGCGCGCCGGCGACGAAGCGCTGCTTGCCGTCCTCGGCGCTCACCCGCTCCGCGGCCGCACGCGCCAGCCGCGCGCCCTGCAGGTTCAGCTCGTAGGCGAGATCCGACATGTCATAGTCGGCCTGCGCGATCGAGGTCGAGGAGAAGGTGTTGGTCGCGACGATGTCGGCACCGGCACGCAGGTAGGCGGCGTGGATGTCCGTGATCGCCTCTGCCTGGGTCAGGATCAGGAGATCGTTGTTGCCCTTGATGTCGCGGTGGAAGTCCGCAAAGCGCGCGCCACGGAAGGCGGCTTCGTCGAACTGCAAGCCCTGGATCATCGTCCCCATGGCGCCGTCGAGCACCAGGATGCGCTCGCGGGCAGCCGCGAGCAAAGCGTTACGCTTGGGAGAAACCGGTACGGACATCGATCGCTTTCTGGGTCAGGCAGCTTTTTGGGCGCCGGTCGGCCGGATGCCGAGCAGGTGGCTGATCGCGAACACGAGGTCCGCGCGGTTCATGGTGTAGAAGTGGAAGGTGTCGACGCCGTGCTTGAACAGCTTCTGCACCTGGCCGGCGGCGACGGTAGCGGCCACCAGCTTGCGGGTCTCGGCGTCGTTGTCGAGGCCCTCGAACTTCTCGGCGAGCCAGTCCGGCACGCTGGTGCCGGCGCGGGTGACGAAATTGCGGGCCTGCTTGAAATTGTGCATCGGCATGATGCCGGGCACGATCGGAATCTCGATGCCGCGCGCCCGCACCCGGTCGACGTAGCGATGATAGAGGTCGTTGTCGAAGAACACCTGGGTGATCGCGCGCGTCGCGCCGGCGTCGACCTTGGCCTTCAGCGTGTCGATGTCGGTATCGAAGTCCGCGGCTTCCGGATGCTTCTCCGGATAGGCGGACACCAAGATCTCGATATCGGCGTGGCGCTTCTTGATGGCGGCGACGAGCTCGGCCGAGCTTTGGTAGCCGTCGGGATGGGTGAAGTAGGGCGTGCCGATGCCGCCGGGCGGATCGCCGCGCAGCGCCACGATGTGGCGGACGCCGACCTCATGATAGCGGTCGACGATCTCGTCGATCTCGCCGCGCGAGGCGCTGACACAGGTCAGATGCGCCGCCGGCAGCAGATCGGTCTCGCGCAGGATGCGGCTGATGGTGGAATGGGTACGCTCGCGGGTCGAACCGCCGGCGCCATAGGTGACCGAGACGAAGTTCGGCGTCAGCGGCGCCAGACGATTGATGGTCTCCCAGAGATTGCGCTCCATCTCCTCGGTCTTCGGCGGGAAGAATTCGAAGGAGATTTTCGGCGCGTTCGGCGCGCGCTGCCCGTTCGGCAGGGAGGAAATGGTCTCGGTCATGATACGCAAGGGCTCCGCAACTGGAGGGCAGGCGTCCGGCCTGGATATGGAGGCCCGAAGATAGGCGAAACCGGTGGGCCAAAACAGCCCATCGGATATGGGAAATTGCCCATTGACGCGAAAGATGCAGCAAAAATGAGCGATCGAGAACGAGCAGTGGGCTGGGCCTTCGATCGGCGAAGAGCGGAATTATTGCATTGAATTATATCGATAAAAATCGAAATCCGCAATCGGTTGGATGTTCGAATTGGCCGTGGGCAGGGCGGCATGTCAATGAATCTTCGTATTTCGTCCCAGGAGCCGCAATGACCAGCACCGATTTTCCGGTGCGGGACTGGTCTGCGCGGGCGGGGTCTTTGTCGGCTCGTGACGCCGCATTAGGTTGCCGGCCATGATCCCGCTCTCCGTCCTCGACCTGTCCGTCGTCACCACCGGCACCCGGCCCGCCGCTGCGCTCCGCAACAGCATCGATCTGGCGCGCCATGTCGATGGTCTCGGCTACGTCAGATATTGGCTCGCCGAGCACCACAACCTCGCCTCGGTCGCAAGCCCGGCGCCCGATCTGATGATCGGGCAGATTGCGGCGGTGACGGAGCATATCCGGGTCGGCTCGGGCGGTGTGATGTTGCCGAATCATGCGCCGCTTGTGATCGCCGAGCGCTTCAAGATGCTGGAGGCGCTGTTTCCCGGCCGCATCGATCTTGGTCTCGGCCGCGCGCCCGGCACCGACGGCGCCACCGCTTACGCGCTGCGCAGCCGGCTCGATCGCCGCGAGGGCGACGATTTCCTAGAGCGGCTGCATGAGCTGACGCTTTGGGAGACGCGCGATTTCCCGGCAGGCCATCCCTACAACAATGTGGTGGCGATGCCGGACGATTCGCCGCTGCCGCCGATCTGGCTGCTCGGCTCGAGCGATTATTCCGCCGAGCTGGCCGCGGAGGTCGGGATGGGCTTTGCGTTCGCGCATCATTTTGCCACCCACGACGCAATCGCGGCGATGACGAATTATCGCGCGCATTTCAAGCCGTCGGGCTGGCGCGCGACGCCGCAGTCGATCCTGGCGGTCGCGGTCGTCACGGCTGAGACCGACGCGGAAGCCGAGCGGCTTGCGATGTCGATGGACCTCAACCGGCTGCGCCGCGATCGCGGCCAGTATCTGCCGCTGCCGAGCGTCGAGGAGGCCGAGGCCTATCCCTACACCGACGCCGAGCGCGCCTCGATTGCGCGCAACCGCGCGCGACTGTTCGTCGGCAGCCCTGCGACCGTGAAGGCGAAGCTAGAGCCGCTGATCGCGGCGAGCCAGGCGGACGAGCTGATGGTGATCACCGCGGTCTACGATCACGCGGCGCGGAAGAAGTCGTACAGCCTGCTTGCCGAGGCGTTCGGGCTAGCGAAGAACGCAGCCGCATCATGATCGTCGTCCCGGCGAAGGCCGGGACCCATTACCACGAATCAAAGTTGTTACGCTTCGCTGGGGCCGCTATCGCTCCCACAACCCAAGCCGGTGGTTATGGGTCCCTGTGTCTTGGAAGTCTGTCATGATGGGGTGGGCGGGAAGCCGTTGGGTCCTTGGCGCTTGACGCCGTGA
>NZ_BOVL01000002.1 GCF_019972155.1 Bradyrhizobium sp. RD5-C2
CTGGTCTTTCCTTGGAACACTGAAGCTTCGCAACCTCAGCTTCCTCGGTTCAGACCAGATGGACAACCTCCTGAAAGAGCAAAGTTAGCCGAAGACGTAACCCGCCGCTCCTGCGTCGCGGCACCGTCGGCGGATTACGCCTTCGGCTAATCCACCCTGCACAGTATCACAACCCATCCGGTGGCAGGCCCGGTCCCGTCGCCGCGGGGCGGAGCTTGTCGCGCTTGCGCTCGCGGTAGAAGGCATAGAGGCCGGACGCGACGATGATCGCAGCGCCCGCGACCATCTGAATGTCCGGCTGGTGGCCGAAGGTGAGATAGCCGAGCAGCATCGCCCACAGCAGCGCCGAGTAGCGGAACGGCGCCACCGCCGAGATGTCGCCGGTGCGCAGCGACACGATGATGCATTGGTAGCCGATCAGGATCAGCACCGCGGCCAGCACCAGCAGGCCGAGCGCGTGGCCCGACGGCGGCCGCCAGCCGCCAAGCGGGACAAGAACGGCAGCGCCGGCCGTCGTCACCGTCACGGTGGTGAGCAGCGTAATGAACACGGTCGGCAGCTGTTTCGGGATGCGGCGGGTGGCGAGATCGCGCACCGCGCAGAAGCCGACTGACGCCAGCGCCAGCAGCGACGCCTGGCTAAAGCCCTCCGCCCCCGGCCGGACGATGACCAGCACGCCGATGAAGCCTGCGGCAATCGCAAGCCAGCGCCGCCAGCCGACCGGTTCGCCGAACACCAGCGCCGCCCCGAGCGTGATGACGAGCGGCAGCGCCTGGAAGATCGCCGACGCATTGGCGAGCGGGATCTGCGCGATCGCCGAAAGATAGGTCAGCGTGCCGCCGATCTCGCCCATGACGCGCAGTCCGACCGGCCAGATCAGCAGTGCGCCAAAACTGCGCAGCGCGTCGCGGTACCAGGCGAGTGCAGCGACCAGCACCATCGCGACCAGGCCGCGGACCAGCAGGATCTCGCCGATGTTGAGCTCGGCCGACACCGCCTTGGTGATGGTGTCGTTGGCCGTGAAGCTGGCCATGGCCGCAGCCATGAACAGGCTGCCGCGAAGATTCGGGGAAAGGGCCAAAGTGAAAGTGTCCGATCAGGACCAGGGCGGGCGTTGACCGGACTGCCTTGCCAAAGCGGCGCCGCGAACTCAAGTCACAGATGGCTACAATGCGGAAACATGCCGCACCACGCAGAAGCGGCGCGATTGTGCTACCTCGCCCCGCTCGTGCGGGGCGAGGTAAGGCGGAAGCAGAAGCGGCGCGAACCCTGGGGGATCGCGCCGCGTTTTCGGATCAGATTGCGCCGGCCTTCTGCGCGTATTCCCACGACGCCTGCGACAGCGGCACGGTGCGCTTGGCCGACTCGAGGGCCTTGGCATTCGCGGCGGTGCCATCGCGGACGCGGCCCGCAATGCCCTGCGTAATGCCCGCGAGGCGGAACAGGTTGTAGGAGAAGTACCAGTTCAGATCCGGCACAGCCATGCCGGTAACGTCGCAGTAGATCCGCGCGGCCTCGTCCTGGCTCGGAATGTTCAACGCCTTGAGGTCGGCATTGGCGAGGCCCGGCATGGTCCACTGCATCAACAGATAGGTGAAGTCGGCCATGGGATCGCCGAGCGTCGACAATTCCCAATCGAGCACCGCCTGCACCCGCGGCTCGGTGGCGTGGAAGATCATGTTGTCGAGGCGATAGTCGCCGTGCACGATCGAGACGCGCTTCTGCTCCGGCACTGTCTTGGGCAGCCACTCCGCGAGCTTCTCGAATTCGGGAATGTGCTGCGTCTCGGACGCACGGTACTGCTTGGTCCAGCGGTCGACCTGGCGCGCAAAATAATTGCCGGGCTTGCCGAAATCGCCGAGGCCGATCTTCTCGGGATCGAGCATGTGCAGCTTCGCCAGGGTCTCGATCTTGCTGGTGAAGATCTTGTGGCGTGCGGCTGGCTCCTGGCTCGGCAGCGTCGGGTCCCAGAACACCCGCCCCTCCTCCATCGACATGATGTAGAAGGCCGAGCCGATCACCGCATCGTCGGTGCACAGCGCGTAGGCTTTCGCGACCGGGAAATTCTGCTTGCCGAGCGCCGCGATGACGCGGAACTCGCGATCCACCGCATGGGCCGACGGCAACAATTTACCGAACGGACGGCGGCGCATCACGTAGTTGCGGCCGGGGGTCTCGAGCTTGTAGGTCGGGTTGGACTGGCCACCCTTGAACTGCAGGACCTTGAGCGGGCCCTGATAGCCCTCGACGTGTTCCTGCATCCAGGCCGCGAGGTTCGCCTCGTTGATACGATGGCGCTCCTCGACTTCCCTTGTGCCGGAAAATTCTTCGTCTTTCCTGACGCCGTCCGCCACGATGACGCTCCCTCAATTCAGTTTTTGGGGAGCGCCGTCGGACGCTCCTTCAATCAGGCTGGCACGCCAGCCTGATTTCTCTTTTTCATTCTGAGCACGATGTCAGCGCGAACGCCCTGCGGTCCGCGTCATGCTCAGTGCGACGTGTTTGCATACTTCCGAAGTTCAAGTCTGGCAATGGCGCGATTGTGCACCTCGTCCGGACCGTCCGCCAGCCGCAGCGTGCGGATGTGGGCATAGTCCTTGGCGAGTCCGGCCTCGTCGGAGACACCGCCGCCGCCATAGGCCTGGATCGCCTGGTCGATGATCTTCAGCGCCATGTTCGGAGCTGCGACCTTGATCATCGCGATCTCGGCCTGCGCGGTCTTGTTGCCGACCTTGTCCATCATGTCGGCGGCCTTGAGGCACAGCAGGCGGTTCATCTCGATATCGGTGCGGGCCTCGCCGATGCGCTGCTCCCAAACCGAATGCTCGATGATCTTCTTGCCGAACGCGGTGCGCGAGGCGAGCCGCTTCACCATTTTCTCCAGCGCCTCTTCGGCCTTGCCGATGGTGCGCATGCAGTGATGGATGCGGCCCGGGCCGAGACGGCCCTGCGCGATCTCGAAGCCGCGGCCTTCGCCGAGCAGGATGTTCTCCTTCGGCACACGGACGTTTTCGAGCAGCACCTGGGCATGGCCGTGCGGCGCATCGTCGAAGCCGAACACCGGCAGCATCTTCTCGACCTTGATGCCGGGGGTGTCGAGCGGCACCAGGATCTGCGACTGCTGCTGATGCTTGGCGGCGTTGAAGTCGGTCTTGCCCATCAGGATCGCGACCTTGCAGCGGGGATCGCCGACGCCCGACGACCACCATTTGCGGCCGTTGATGACGTAGTGATCGCCGTCCTTCTCGATCCGGGTCTCGATGTTGGTGGCGTCAGAGGACGCAACCGCGGGCTCGGTCATCAGGAAGGCGGAGCGGATCTCGCCGTCCATCAGCGGGCGCAGCCATTTGCGCTTCTGCTCCTTGGTGCCGTAGCGGATGAACACTTCCATGTTACCGGTATCGGGGGCGGAGCAGTTGAACACCTCGGACGCCCAAGAGATGTGGCCCATCTCTTCCGACAGCAGCGCGTATTCGAGGTTGCTCAATCCCGCGCCGTGGAATTCGTCGTCCTCATGCGAGGACGGCGGCATGAACATGTTCCAGAGGCCTTCGGCCTTTGCCTTCTTCTTCAGATCCTCGAGGATCGGGATCACCTTCCAGCGCGGGCCTTCGGCGTCCTGCTTGTCGTAGATCGGCACGGCGGGGCGGACATGCGTTTTCATGAAAGCCTGAACGCGCTCAAGCCATTCCTTCTGCCTGGCCGACATCGTGAAATCCATGGGACGCTCCTCGTTTCCTAGACTTGGGCCGCTGACCTGGCCGTGAACTCGGGCCCTGATTGGGTCTCGAACTTCGGCCTTGGCCTTTTGGGCAACATTGTTGACCCCGCCTCCTCGGTCCGCAAGGGCGTTCACGGAAACGGCGGCGGTGGTGTGCCAGAAAGTCGCCCCGCGATCAGCGGATTGACATTTCCGGCTCTTCAAACGATAGTTTCATACAAATGTTTGAAATGCAACTCCCTGTCGTCTTCGTCATTCCCCGGCATACCGCGGAATAACGGAAAGGCTCTCAGCCATGGCCAGCGACCAAACCAGATCCGCCATTCTCGCCGCCGCCGAGCGGCTCTATGCCGACCGCGGCTTCGGCGACGTCACGCTGCGCGACATCGTCGCGGAGGCGAACGTCAACCTCGCGGCGGTGAACTATCATTTCGGCTCCAAGGACGAATTGATCGCGGAACTGTTCGTCACCCGCAGCATCCAGACCAACCGCGAACGTCTCAATGAATTGAAGGCGGCCGAGGAAAGTGGCGGCGGCCGCGCCTCGATCGAGGACATCATGCGCGCCCTCGTCGGGCCCACTTTGCGCGGCTGCCTCGGACCCGATCGCGAGGGTTCGACCGCGGCGCGTTTCATGATCCGGGCCTCGATCGAATCCGTGCCGCCGATCCGTCGCATCAAGAATCGCGAGGTCGATCACTTGCGCAAATTCGCCGCCGCGATGCGCCGCGCGATGCCGGGCCGCGACGACACCGAGCTGTATTGGGGCCTGCACTTCGCGCTCGCGATGGCGCATCACACCATCCGCGAGAAGGAACGCCTGCTGCGGCTGTCGGAAGGCAAATGCGATCTCGACGACGTCCGCGCCATCATCGATCGCGTGGTCACGGTCTCGGTGATGGCGCTGACGATGGGCGACGTGCCGAGCAAGCCGGCGCTGCGGCCGGTCGTGGTGCACGGCCGGCTGACGCGCCAGGATCTGTAAGTGGCCCTGCCCTACACCATCGCGATGCAATCGATCTCGATGTCGAACGGCCCGGTCCATTCCGGGATGCAGACGAAGATCCGCGCCGGCAGATCATCCGCGAAGTATCTCCGGTAGATCGCGTTGAAGGTCGCGAAGTGCTTTGCCGAGGTGCAGAAGATGTTGCACTTCATCACATTGTCGAACGACGCGCCGGCGGCCTCGAGGCATTGCCTCAGCTGCTCCATCACCAGCTCACTCTGCCGCTCGATCGAGGCGCCGGCGGCGATCTCGCCGGTTGCCGGATCGAACGGCGGCAGGCCGGAGACAAAGATCATGTTGCCGGCGCGGGTGACCGCCGACGCCGGCGCCTTCCAGCGCTCCAGCCAGCTCGAGATCGGTTCGACGCGGACCACTTCCCGTTTCATGATTGGCACCTTCGATAAGGGATCGATGGCGCCAATCTAGCAGGCTCGTGTCAAGGATGCTTCGATACAAGTCGAAGTGTTATCGCGAGCCCCCTCTCGCTCCGTCATCCTGAGGTGCGAGCTCTTGCGAGCCTCGAAGGATGAACGGCCACCAGCCGGGCCGTTCACCCTTCGAGACGGCCGCTGCGCGGCCTCCTCAGGATGACGGAATTACGCGGCGTGGCTCCGGCGCGGGCCTACAGAATCCCCTGCGCCTTCAGCCCTTCGACCTTGGCGTCATCATAGCCGATGGTCGCCAGCACGTCCTTGGTGTCGGCCCCGAGCAGCGGCGGGGCGCGGTAGTCGGTGATCGGCGTGCCCGAGAAGGTCAGCGCGTTGCGGATCAGCGACAGGTTCGGCTCGAAGGGGTGATCGACCTTCACCCGCATGCCGCGCGACTGCACATGCGGATCGCTGAACACCTGCTCGAAATTGTTGATCGGGCCCGACGGCACGCCGGCCTCCTCGAGCTTGTCCAGCCAGTAGGCGACCGGATGCTTCAGGAACAGGCCGGCGAAGATCGCCATGATCTCCTTGCCGTGCACGACGCGGTCGTTGTTCTTGACGAAGCGCTTGTCGTTGGCGAGCTCGGGTTCGCCGAGCACGGCGCAGGTGCGCTGGAACTGGCCGTCATTGCCGACCACCAGCATCAATTCGCCGTCGGTGCAGCGGAACACGCCGGCCGGCATGCCGCCATTGCCCCAGGTGCCGCGGCGCGGCGGCATGTTGCCGTTGACGAGATAGATCTGCAGCCAGTGCGACAGTGAGGCGATCACGGTGTCGAACAGGCAGACGTCGACATGCTGCCCTTCGCCATTGTTGGCGTCGCGATTGTAGAGCGCCGACAGAATTCCGATCGAGGTGTTCATGCCGGTCATGTAGTCGACGATCGAGGGGCCGACCTTCATTGGGCCGGCGCCGGGCTCGCCGTCGATATGGCCGGTGACGCTCATCAGGCCACCCATCGCCTGCAGGATCGCGTCATAGCCGGCGCGCGTGGCGTAAGGGCCGGTCTGGCCGAAGCCAGTCACCGAGCAATAGATGATGCCGGGGTTGAGCTGCTTGATGGTGTCGTAGTCGAGGCCATAGCGCTTGAGGTCGCCGACCTTGTAGTTCTCCATCATCACGTCGACCGACTTGGCGAGCTCGCGGATGATCGCCTGCCCTTCGGGCTTGGCGATGTTGACCGTGACCGACTTCTTGTTGCGGTTGGCGCAGAGGTAGAACGAATTGTTGTTGTTCGCCTTGCCTTCGGGATCGGGGAGGTAGGGCGGGCCGAAGGCGCGGGCGTCGTCGCCGCCGCCGGGCCGCTCGATCTTGATCACCTCGGCGCCGAGATCCGCGAGCATCTGGGCCGACAGCGGGCCCGCGAGCACCCGCGTCAGGTCGAGAATCTTGATGCCCGAAAGTGGCAGAGCCGACATGAACGTTCCTCCGAAATCTTGCTCAATCTTGATTATCCGGCGCCGGACCGTGCCTTGCACGTGTCCTGCCCCCGTCTTGGGCGCGCCAGAGCTTGCCGATACACCATTTTGGCGCCGCGAGCACTGCATTGTCGGCATGAAGCTATCCCCGTGTGGCGCAGCGGCGGAGTCCTTCGGGAACCGGCCGCGAGGATCGGCCGATTGCCGCCACGCGAAATTGTGAAGTTGGCCGACACCGATTTGCCCCAGCGTCAGCGGTACTTTACCGCGACGAGGAGGACATCATGCGGACATTCACGACGGCCGGGCTGCTGATGCTGCTTGCGGCCGCAATGCCGGCAGCCTATGCGCGTGGCGGCCATGGCCATGGTGGCGGTCTGCACGGCATGCATGCCGGCGGCGCCAGTCGCGGCGGCGGATTTGCTGCCGACAGACGCCACGCCGACGACCCCTACACCAAGGCGGCCTCCGACGAGGAGGACCGCCTGCTCAACAGCAAGCTGAAGAGCATCTGCCGCGGCTGCTAGGACGCGGACTCATTCTAGAGTCAAAACACATCGATCGTCGGAAACCGGGCATCCCCGGTGATGCAATCCCAAAGGTAGATTGCAAGGCCGATGTCACCGGTCCAAAGCGAATACCGGCCGCGGCCGGTAACCATCTGGGCGCCACGAAACTGGACGATGGCCGTCATGGCGAACTGGCGCGCGCGGTCGAGCCAGATCGGATCATTCGTGCGTCGGTAGAGCTTGAGGAATGCGTAGCCGTTTCCACCCGTGCCGTGGCAAAGGTTCGAGCCCTTTGTCAGCGGTCCGGCGGCCCAGGCAAAGCGCCCGCCATCCAGCAGCAGCGCGTCAAATTCCGGCGTAGCGAACGGCGCGTCCGCAAAGCTCGTCACCATTCCCGGCGCGCCGTGACAATGCTGGCATATGAAAAGCCGCTTCTCGCGCTTGCTTCTCGGGCCCCATGTCGTGCCAATGTCGTAGCGCCACGCATTCGCTTCAAGCGAATTCGGCACGAATTCGGCGACGTGCGCCTGCTGCACTGCCGTCAACCAATCCCATCCGAGCAATAACGGGATCACGTTGCCGGCAAAGCCGTGAACCGGCCCGAGAAAGCGATCCTTGGCACCGTAGAGATCCTGGGTCCAAAGTGGACCTTGCGGCGTATCCTCCAGTTCGGCCAACAGCCGCGCCGCCTGCACTTCGAACAGGCCGCGCCATCTCAATTCCCCGGTCATCCTGCTCATGTGGACTGCCGCGACCATCGACCCCGGCATTCCCCACATCAGCTCCCGGATCGGCAGTTCATTGTTTGCTTCGGCCCGCCTATAGACTAGGTCGGCGAGGCTCGATGTCGGCTCAAGGCGCATTGCGAGAAGTGCCGCCCCCATGTCGCCGCGAAGCAGCGAGCCATGCTTCTCATAATCGGGCAGCGAACTGGCGTCGTGGTCGATGACGGTCTGCTCGATCAGCTTCGGCAGCACGGGGCGGAAATCGCCGGCGACCTGGGTAGCCCCCGCGCGGTGCAAGTAATCCAGTGCCCAGATGACCCCGGCCGCCCCCTTGTAGAAGCTGGGATCACCGTCTCCTCCACCGTCTTCACTCGGATGAGCCGGCCAGAACGTATCGGGATGGAAATGTGCGACCGCATCGGCCGCAATTTCTTCGATCGTGCCCCGAACAGCCGATTCATTCCAGGCGTCCGGCGCAAGCAGACGATGACGTCCCGCGGTAATCATGGCGTAGCGGCTCCTGCTCCTGAGCGCTGTCCATCTGTACTTCAGGTGAGGCAAGTAAGGATGGCACGATTGAACGAAAGCTATCCAAAAGCATGCCGCGCGGCAAACCAGCTGCACCACCTGAAGGCGCGGCGCAGCGATGAGGCGTCAAGTCGGCGCCGGGTCTCAGGACGCGATCGCCTGCTGCGGCCGCGCGGTGGCGCCGATCAGCTTGCCGATCTCGGGCTTGCAGCCGCCGCAATTGGTGCCGGCCTTGAGGCAGCGGCCGATCGCCTCGACACTGTCGGCGCCCTTCCTGATCTCTGCGGTGATCTGGTGCCGTCCGACGCTGAAGCAGGAGCAGACGATCGGCCCGACATCCTCGCCCGCGCCGAACGGCCGCCCGGCCAGCAGCGCCATCCGCGCATTGGCCGACAATTGCTGCTCGGCGAACAACCCGGCCAGCCACGCCCGCGATGGCAGCACGTGATCGGGCGCGATGAACACGCAGCCCTCGAGCCGGCCCTCGCGCACCGCAGCATAGCGGAAGCGGCCGGCGGCCGGATCGCGATAGGCGATCCATTCGATCTCGACGCCTTCGAGGCCGAGCTGCGCCCGCGCCCAATCGCGCCAGCTCTCCGGGCGGACGTCGAGCGCGAGCTCCAGCCGCGTGCAATCGCCGGCCTTGCCGTAAACCCAGTAGCCGCTTGCCGGACGCTTGATCGCATCGCGGCTCAAGATGAAGGCGTGCCATTTCGGCGCGTAAGGATCGGCCTTGACCGGCGTGTGCTTGGACTCCGGCTGGCCGGACAGCGGATCGACCACCGGATTGACCAGCGCGTTGACGCGGCCCTCGCCAGCGAATTCCTCGTTCCAGTGCATCGGCACGAACACGCAGCCACGGCGCTGGTCGGCGCTGACCACGACGCGCGCAATCATCTCGCCCCAGCTGCTGGTCAGCCGCACCAGTCCTTCGTTTTGCAGCCCGGCCTGCCGCGCATCCTCAGGGTGAAACTCGGCATAGGGCTCGAAGATATGCGACAGCAGCCGTCCGGTTTTCCCGGTCCGGGTCATGGTGTGCCACTGATCTCTGATACGACCGGTGTTGAGCACCAGCGGAAAGTCGCGGCTGGTCGCATGCTGCGCCGCGCGCGGCGCGACCGGCACGAAGCGCGCCTTGCGGTCGGGCGTGAAAAACTTCTGGCTCTCGAACATCCGCGGCGTGCCGGCCGGATGGTCCGATGTCACCGGCCACTGCACCGGCGCCAGCGCGTCATAGGCGCGATCATCGAGCGCAGCCAGCGCCGAGATATCGAAATCGCGCTGGCCTTGATTCTCGAAGCCCGACAATTCGGCGTGCTCGCGGAACACCTCCGCGACCGAGGCGTAGTCGAAGCCGGAATATCCCATACGACTGGCGACGTCGCGGATGATGCGCCAGTCGGCGCGCGCCTCGCCTGGTGCTGCGAGGAACGGCCGCTGCCGCGAGATCCGGCGCTCCGAATTGGTGACGGTGCCGTCCTTCTCGCCCCACGCCAGCGCCGGCAGCAGCACATCGGCATGCCGCGTGGTGTCAGTGTCGCGCATGCAATCCGTCACCACGACGAGCTCACACGCGTCGAGCGCCGCACGCGCGCGATCGGCATCGGGCAGGCTCACCACCGGATTGGTCGAGATGATCCACACCGCCTTGATGCGTCCGTCGGCGACGGCGTCGAACATGTCGACCGCTTTCAGCCCGCCCTTCTCCGCAATGACAGGCGCGCGCCAGAAGCGCTGCACCAGCTCGCGATGCGCGGGATTCTCGATTTCCATGTGCGCGGCAAGCTGGTTGGCGAGCCCGCCGACCTCGCGGCCGCCCATCGCGTTGGGCTGGCCGGTGAGCGAGAACGGACCCATGCCGGGACGGCCGATGCGCCCGGTCAACAGATGGCAATTGATGATGGCGTTGACTTTGTCGACGCCGCTCGACGACTGGTTGATGCCCTGCGAATACAGCGTGACGACGCGCTCGGTCTTCGTGAACCAGTCGAAGAACAGTCCGACCGCGCCTTCGCTCAGCCCACACGTCGCGGCGGTCTGCGCCAGGGTCTGGCCTGCCACCTGCTTGAGGGCGTCGACGATCCCCGTCGTGCAATTGCCGACAAAGCCGCGATCGACCGCGCTGCTGCCGGCGAGGAATGCGAACAGCCCGTTGAACAGCACGCTGTCGCTACCCGAGCGCAGCGGCAGATGCAGATCGGCGCCCTCGCAGGTCGCGGTGCGGCGCGGATCGATCACCACGATCTTGCACGCCGGGTTCTTCTCCTTAGCCGCCAGCATGCGCTGGTGCAGGATCGGATGGCACCAGGCGGCGTTGGAGCCGACCAGCACCAGCAGGTCGGCCTGCTCGAGGTCCTCGTAGCAGCCCGGCACGGTGTCGCTGCCGAAGGCGCGCTTGTGCCCCGCGACGCTGGAGGCCATGCACAGCCGCGAATTGGTGTCGATATTGGCGGTGCCGACAAAGCCCTTGGCGAGCTTATTGATGACGTAATAGTCCTCGGTCAGCAGCTGGCCGGAGACATAGAACGCGACCGCATCGGGCCCGTGCTCGCGAATGACCTTGTTAAAGCCATCGGCGACGCGATCGAGCGCGTCGTCCCACGCCGTGGGCACGCCGTCGACGACAGGCTCGAGCAAACGCCCATCGAGATCGATGGTCTCGGCGAGCGCCGAGCCCTTGCTGCAGAGCCGGCCGAAATTGGCCGGATGCTGCTTGTCTCCCTCAACCTGGACCGCGCCCGCCGCGTCCTTCGACGCGATGACGCCACAACCGACACCGCAATAGGGACACGTGGTCTTGACGGGCATGGCTGGCCGATCCTTGCCCGCTCAGCTCACCGCGGCCGCCTGACGCACCGACAGCCAGACAACGCCGTTCTCGACCTTGGCCGGATGGGTATGCGTGCAGCCCTCGTCGGGTGCGACCGCCTGGCCACTGGCCAGCTCGATGACGAAATTATGCAGCGGACAGGTCACGCGCTTGTTGTGCACGATGCCCTGCGACAGCGGCCCGCCCTTGTGCGGGCACCGATCGTCGAGCGCGAACACCTCGTCGCTCTCGGTCCGGAACACCGCGATGTTGCCGCCCGGCGTGCGCACCACGCGCGAGCCGAGCCGCGGAATGTCGTCGAGCGCGCCGATTTCGATCCAGCTGGTCATGCGAGCTCCAATTCGGCGAGAGGCGCGAACTCGTTGCGGTCGACGCCGCGGCTGGCGCGCTCGGCCCACGGATCGGTCTGCGCGAACTGCTGCGAATGGGCAAAGCGGGCGAACAGCGCCTTGCGGTTCGCGATGTCGTCGACCACCCGCTTCCTGATCTGCTCCAGACCGACGCGGTCGCACCATTTGTACATGCGCTCGAGATACCAGCCCTCCTCGCGGTAGAGCTGAGTCAGCGCCACGATCACCTCGAGCGTCTCGTCCTCGGTCTCGACCTTGGTCAGGAACTCGGTGCCCTTGATGTGCAAGCCCGCGGCGCCGGCGAAATGGATCTCGTAACCGGAATCGACGCAGACCACGCCGACGTCCTTGCAGGTCGCCTCCGCGCAATTGCGCGGGCAGCCGGAGACGCCGAGCTTGACCTTGGCCGGCGTCCAAGAGCCCCACATGAACTTCTCGAGCTTGACGCCGAGACCGGTGGAGTCCTGGGTGCCGAAGCGGCACCATTCGGAGCCGACGCAGGTCTTCACCGTGCGCAGGCCCTTGGCGTAGGCATGGCCCGACACCATGCCGGCGTCGTTGAGATCGGCCCACACCGCCGGAAGGTCCTCCTTCTTGACGCCGAGCAGGTCGATGCGCTGACCGCCGGTGACCTTCACCGTCGGGATGTTGAACTTCTCGGCGACATCGGCGATGGCGCGCAGCTCGCTCGGCGTGGTGACGCCGCCCCACATCCGCGGCACCACCGAATAGGTGCCATCCTTCTGGATGTTGGCGTGGACGCGCTCGTTGATGAAGCGCGACTGCTGATCGTCGCGATATTCGCCCGGCCAGGTCGCGAGCAGGTAGTAATTGAGCGCCGGACGGCAGGAATGGCAGCCGTTGAGCGTCTTCCACTCCATGAAGCGCATGACGGCGGGAATGGTCTTGAGCTGCTGCTCGACGATGACGCGGCGGACGTCGTCGTGGCTGTGATCGGTGCACTTGCACAGCGGCTTGACCTTCGGCGCCGCCGAATAGTCGCCGCCGAGCGTGAACGCCAGCACCTGCTCGACGAGGCCGGTGCAGGAGCCGCAGGACGATGACGCCTTGGTATGGGCGCGGACGTCGTCGAGCGTGAACAGCTTCTTCTCGGAGATCGCCTTGACGATCGCGCCCTTGCAGACGCCGTTGCAGCCGCAGATCTCGGTCTCGTCGCTCATCGCGGCAACCGAGTTCTGGCCGTTGACGCCGCCGTCGCCGAGATTGGCGGCGCCGAACACCAGGCGCTCGCGCATGTGCGAGACGTCAGTGCCGTCGCGCAAATGCTGGAAGTACCAGGGGCCGTCGATGGTGTCGCCATAGAGCACGGCGCCGACGATCTTCTTGTCCTTCAGGATGATGCGCTTGTAGACGCCGCGATTGGCGTCCTGCAGCACGATCTCCTCCTTGTCCGGGCCCGGCGCGAAGTCGCCGGCCGAGAACAGGTCGATGCCGGTGACCTTCAGCTTGGTCGAGGTGACCGAGCCGTCATAGGTGGCAAAGCCCTTCATCGCGAGATGGTTGGCGCAGACCTTGGCCTGGTCGAACAGCGGCGCGACCAGACCGTAGGTCTGGCGGCGATGCTGCACGCATTCGCCGACCGCATAGATGCGGCCGTCATAGGTCTGCATGGTGTCGGAGACGACGATGCCGCGTTCGCAGTAGAGCCCCGCCTTCTTGGCGAGCTCGAAGTTCGGACGGATGCCGACCGCCATCACCACGAGATCGGCCGCCAGCTCGGTGCCGTCTCCGAAGCGCACGCCGGTGACGCGGTCCTCGCCCAGGATCGCCTGGGTCTGCGCCGGCATCTTGAACACCATGCCGCGCTCTTCCAGCGACTTGCGCAAGAGACCGCCGGCCACGGGATCGAGCTGGCGCTCCATCAAGGTGTCGAGCAGATGCACGACCGTGACGTTCATGCCGCGCTTCATCAGCCCGTTGGCGGCTTCGAGGCCCAACAGGCCGCCGCCGATTACGACCGCGTTGCGATAGTCGGTCGAGGCCTTGATCATGCGGTCGACGTCATAGATGTCTCGGAAGCCGATCACGCCCGGCAGGTCCTTGCCCGGCAGCGGCAGCATGATCGGATTTGAGCCGGTCGCGATCAGCAGGCGGTCATAGGGCACGCGCTCGCCTGCCTCGGTGACGACTTCACAGGTGCGGCGATCGATCATGCTGATCGTCTCGCCCTTGCGCAGCGTGATGTTGTTGTCTTCGTACCAGTCGACGGTGTTGAGCATGATGTCGTCGACGGTCTTCTCGCCGGCGAGCACCGGCGACAGCAGGATGCGGTTGTAATTGCCGTACGGCTCGGAACCGAACACCGTGATGTCGTAGAGATCTGGGGCGCGCTCGAGCAGCGCCTCGACCGTGCGGATGCCGGCCATCCCGTTGCCGATCACCACGAGCTTCTGCTTGGTCACTTTGTCGAGCATGGTCTGCCTTTCAATTCCGACGGCGCTATCCAGCGACGCGGCGTGCGTCGTTGATAGGCACCGATAAAGGTTTGGAGTTGTAGGAAGCCCAGCCGCGGGCGCAGACCGTCTTCGATGACGACCGATGTTCCGTTACTGACTGATATTCAAGACGCGTGCCAACTCGGCCCGAGCGAATATGGCAGCAAAATCAACGGCTTTTCTGCGACCTCGCATGTGCCTGATGCCGCGGCGCGCGTCCGGCTGGCCGATTTTTTAGCCACGCCGATGATCTCTTGTGCATCACAACATCAGCGGCCGCGGCCGCAATCGTGAACCCGCCATTGATACGTCATCGCGCGCTCGTGACGCATCGCACAAGAAAGCATCAGCATGCGCGTTTGCGCGGCGGCGCTTGCTGCAAGCCACGCCAATTCCGAGCGCCGAACTTGGTTCGCGATCTCGCGGCAACGTCTTGCGACTGCAAGGCAAAGCGACGCGATCGATTCGATGGCACGCAACTTGCTGACCTGAACTCTTGACGGAGTGCGTCTCAACGGCGAGCGCGCTCACGCATTCACCCACATTCGATTTATCTGCGCCCGAGAGCGTCGCACGTCAGCGGCCATCTCCGCCGCATCACCGCGAGACGCTTGCAATGAAGCTAGCTGAGTTCAAGAAGGCAGGTCACTGGCCGACCCTGCTCGCCGCGTTCCTGTACTTCGACATCAGTTTCATGGCGTGGGTCGCGCTCGGCCCGCTGATCGTCTACATCGCGCGCGACATGAATCTGGCGGTGAACGAGAAGTTCACCCTGGTCGCCATTCCCGTGCTGGCCGGCGCGCTGTTGCGCGTGCCGATGGGCATTCTCGCCGACATCATCGGCGCCAAGCGCACCGGCATCATCGCCCAGCTCGTCGTGATCGCCGCGACCGCATCGGTCTGGCATTTCGGGCTGACCAGCAAGCTCGCAATCGAGCTGTTTGGGCTTGCGCTCGGCGTCGGCGGCGCCTCGTTCGCGGTCGCCCTGCCCCAGGCCAGCCGCTGGTATCCGCCGCAATATCAGGGCGTGGTCATGGGAATCGCCGGCGCCGGCAATATGGGCGTGGTGCTCGACACGCTGCTCGCGCCGACCATCGCCGAACATTGGGGCTGGCAGGCCGTGTTCGGCTGCCTTTTGATTCCGATGCTGATGGTGCTCGCCTATTACGCATTCGCGGCCAAGGACGCGCCGGGCGAGCGCAAGAAGATTTCGCTGAAGGCCTACGGCGCGCTGCTGAAGGATTCCGACAGCCGCTGGTTCATGTTCTTCTACTTCATCACCTTCGGCGGCTTCGTCGGCCTCGCCAATGCGCTGCCGCTCTATTTCACCGTGCAGTATCACGTCTCGGGCGTCGCGGCCGGCATGCTGGTCGCGCTGATCGTCGCGTTCGGCTCCGGCTTCCGCCCCGTCGGCGGCATGATCGCCGACCGCATTGGCGGCATTCGTTCACTGTCGATCCTGTTCGGCGTGGTCGTGGCTGCCTATCTCGTGATCGCCTTCATGCCGGAGGGCCCGACTGCGCCGACCGCGGGCGGCTGGGCTTTGACCGAGCTGCCGCGCATCGCCTGGATCTCGGTGCTGCTGTTCTCGATCGGCGTGCTGGCGCTCGGCATGGGCAATGGCGCGGTGTTCCAGCTGATCCCGCTGCGCTTCCGCCACGAGATCGGCCTGATGACCGGGCTCGTCGGCTGCGCCGGCGGCGTCGGCGGCTTCTTCCTCGCCCAGACCCTTGGCTTGGCCAAGGGCATGACCGGCGGTTTCGGCGCCGGCTTCCTGTTCTTCGGTGTGCTGGCGTTGCTTGGCTTCATCGGACTTGCGATGGTCAAGGTCCGCTGGCGCACCACCTGGGGCGCGGTGTCGGGAGCGCGCGTCTAACGGCCCGCTCCGAAAAGGACGGGTTCGGACGTGGCGAACGGCGCGCAACACGATCTGGGCGTACGCGTCGGTTTCGCCAGCGAGACCGGCAAGCGCGCAGCCAATGAGGACTATGTCGCGGCCTGCCTCGGCCAGCCGGGCGCGCTGCATCGCGACGTCGTGGCCGCGGTCGCCGACGGCGTCGGCGGCCACAAGGGCGGACGTGAGGCGGCGGAGGTCGCGGTCCGCAGCTTCATCGATGCCTATTATTCGCTGCCCGAGACGCTCGGCGTTCGCCGCCGCGCCGCGCGGGCGCTGGAAGCTGCCAACAGCTGGATCTACGGCCAGGGCCGCGTCGACGCCGCGCGCAGCGGCATGGCCTGCGCGTTCTCCTCGATCATCCTGTCGCGGCGGCAATGCCATGTGATCCATATCGGCGACACCCGCGCCTACCGCCTGAGCGATGGACGGCTGGAGCGGCTGACGCAGGACCACATCGCCGGTCGCGGCGACCTCGCCCATATGCTGAGCCGCGCCATCGGCTTCGAGGAGTTCGCCCGCTTCGATTACACCTCGGTCGGGCTGCGGCAGCATGACCGTCTCGTGATCTGCAGCGACGGGGTTCACGGCGCGCTCTCCGATTCCCGCCTGCAGCAGCTGCTGGAGGAACGCACGCCGCCCGACGAGTCGGCGCGCAGCATCGTCGATGCCGCGCTCGCGGCCGGCAGCAGCGACAACACGACCGCGCTGGTGCTCGACGTCGTCGACCTGCCGCCGGCGGATCGCGACGACCTCACTGATGCGATCGCGACCTTGCCGATTTTGGACTTGCCGGAAAGCGGCGACACGATCGACGATTTCGCGCTCCACGACGTGCTGTCCGACGGGCGCTACAGCCGCCTGTTCAAGGCGACCGACAAGCGTGCCGGACGCGAAGTGGTGCTGAAGTTTCCGCATCCGCGGGTCGCCAGCGAAGGCTCCTACCGCCTCGCCTTCGTGCGTGAGGCCTGGGTCGCCGCGCGCGTGCGCAGCCTGTGGATCGGCGAGATCATCGAGGTGCCCGCGGAGCGGCAGACCAGGCTCTATTCGGCGATGCCGCTCTACGAGGGCGAAACGCTGGAGCAGCGGCTCAACCATGCGCCGCGGCTGTCGCTCACCGAAGGCATCGCGATCGCAACCAAGCTGGTGCGCGCGGTCACTGCGCTGCACCGCGCCGGCATCATCCATCGCGACATCAAGCCCGACAACGTGATCCTGCTGAAAGATGGCGGATTGCGCCTGGTCGATCTCGGCGTCGCGCGCGTGCCGCTGCTGGAGGATTTTCCCGCCGAGGATATTCCGGGCACCGCGAGCTACATGGCGCCCGAGCTGTTCGGCGGCAAGGCCGGCGACGAGGCCTCCGACCTGTTCGCGCTCGGCGTCACCGTCTACCGCATGTTCACCGCGAACTATCCGTTCGGCGAGATCGAGCCGTTCTCGCGGCCACGGTTCGGCAAGCCGGCGCCGCTGTCACGCTACCGGCCGGACCTGCCGGCCTGGCTCGATGCGGTGATCGGCAAGGCGCTCAGCGTCGAACCCGCGCAACGCTTCGGCGACGCCATCGAGTTCGCGCACGAGCTGGAAAACGGCGCGACCTGGGCCGGCCCCGCCGTCACGACCCGCAAATCGCTGCACGACCGCGATCCCGTGACCTTCTGGAAGGTGCTGTGCGCCATCCTGGCCCTGATCATCGTCGTGCTGCTGGCGCGGCACTAGCGGGCTGTTGAAGACGTCTTCCATGGCGGCGACGAAGCAGACTCCACCGCGAGGCCATGGACGACGTCTTCAGCAGCCTGCCAACGCTGCGAACGCAAACGTTACTGAGCTTTCGTCACGAACGGACACCCGCCTTCCGCGAGAGGCCGCCAGGCTTCGTCCGGCGAAATCGTCGCGATCACCTTTTCATAGTCCCAAGGCTCGTACGATTCGGATGGCGATTTGGCCTGGACCAAATACATCGAACGCATCACCTGCCCATCCTCGCGGATCTGTGCATTCTGTGTCATGAAATCGTTGACCGGAAGCTTGCGCATGGCGGCGGCAACGGCGCCGGGATCGTCGGTTCCGGCCGCCTGCACTGCCTTCAAATAGTGCATCACTCCACTGTAGACGCCGGCCTGGATCATGGTCGGCGCCTGCCCGTGCCGACGCGCCATGAAGCGATGACCGAAGGTCCGGGTTGCCTCGTTCTGGGTCCACGAAAACGACGTCGCGTAGATGATGCCCTGCGCCGCCTCGAGGCCGAGCGAATGCACGTCCGTGATCAACATCAGAAGAGCGACGATGTTCTGGTCGGCAGATTTTCCGATGCCGAACTCCGCAGCCTGCTTGAGGCTGTTGACCGTATCGCCGCCCGCGTTCGCCAATGCAATGACTTTCGCCTTCGAGTTCTGTGCCTGGAGCAGAAACGACGATAGGTCCGACGCACCGAGCGGATGGCGAACCGACCCAACGACCTTGCTCCCCGCGGTCGTTATGAAGCTTGATGCGTCGCGCTCCAGCGCATGGCCGAAGGCGTAGTCCGCAGTCAGGAAGAACCACGTATCCGCGCCCTTCTTGAGCATGGCCTTGGTAACGGCGGAGGCTTCAGCGTAAGTGCTGTAGGTGAAATGAAACCCATAAGGCGAGCACTGCTTTCCGGTAAGATCGGAACTACCAGGCCCGGAAATTACAAAGATGCGCTTCTTCTCGCGGGTGATGGCTTGAATGGCAAGCGCCGTCGCCGAATTGCCGCCATCGGCAATCAGATCGACACCGTTCTCGTCGATCCAACGACGCACGATGCCGGAGGCGATATCGGGCTTGTTCTGATGGTCGGCCGACATCAGCTCAATCTTCTTGCCGAGCACGGTCGGGCCAAAATCCTCGATCGCGAGCCGCGCCGCCTCCACCGAGCCCTCGCCCCCAAGATCGGAATAAAGTCCCGACATGTCGTTGATGACGCCGATGCGCACCACGTCGCCGGACACCTGCGCGCGCACCGACCCAACGGCAGCCAGACACAAGACCGCCGTGAGCGCGGCCGCAATCGATCGCATCGAAACCTCCCCGAGATGTTTTTTGTTGTTGTGGTCAGGCCGTCAGGGATCTGACCGCTTGACCGAACGTGACCGGCGCATCGCTCAGCATCAGATCGATGGCCTCGCGCTCCCACGCGTCGTCGGCCGGAGCCAGCGGATCCTTCGTCGACAGACGATGCTCGAGCACGAAACGCGACAGCAACAAACGCCGTGCGTCCACCTCAGGCTGGGATCCTTCCCATGCGAGCGTGATCGCAGATGCCGCATGGTAGAGCGCGCTCGCCGCAAGCCGCGCCGTGTGCTCCGAGCTGGGATCGGCCGCCACCCGTTCGGCAAAGGCAATCGCCCGATCGAGCGCTGTCCGAAGCCGCTTGCGGAACGGCTCGGGCAACGCCTTCGCCTCCTCGAGGCGCGACTGAAGGACAGCGGCGAGCGCCCGGTGCGCGCCGCTCTTGCCGACGGCGCGCGAAATGATGTCGAGCGCGTTGATGTTGCTGGTGCCTTCCCAGAGCACGCCGACATGTGCATCGCGCACCAGCCGCGGCTGCACCCATTCCTCGATGTAGCCGTTGCCGCCGCGCACCTCCATCGCACCGGTGGCGACCGGAATGTTGTCGCGGCAGGCGCGGTACTTCAACAGCGGCGTCAGGATCCGCAGCAGGTCCCTCGCCTGCGCCGAGCCGGCGTTGGCATCGTCCATCGCGCGCGCCGCCACCAGCATCATCGACAGCGCCTGCTCGGTCGGTACGATCAGCTTCATCAGCTGACGGCGCAGCAGCGGGAAATCGATGACGCGCTGGCCGAACGCCGCGCGCGACGAGGCACTGACGACAGCCTCGTTGACACAGCGCCGCATCATCGCGGCGGCACGCACGCCGTGCGACAGGCGCGAGAGGTTGACCTGCTCCATCATCTGCTTGAGGCCCTGCGTGGGATCGCCGACCAGATAGGCAACCGCGTTGTCGAGCCGGATCTCGCCCGACGCCATCGATTTGGTGCCGAGCTTGTCCTTGAGACGGACGATCCGGTAGCTGTTGCGCCGGCCGTCCTTGAGGCGGCGCGGCAGCGCGAACAGTGCGAGCCCCCTGGTGCCGTCGGGCGCGCCTTCCGGCCGCGCCAGCATCAGCGCGACGTCGGCATCGGCGTGCGAGCAGAACCATTTGTCGCCGGTCAGACGCCAGACGTCGCCATCCCGCCGCGCAACGGTCTCGACGGCGCCGACATCGGAGCCGCCGGCGCGCTCGGTCATGAACTGGGTGCCTTTCCACAGCGTCGCCATGTCGTCCGACAGCATCTTCGGCAGCAGATAGGCCTTGAGCTCGTCGGAGCCGAATTTGCGGATCAAATGCGTCGAGGTGTCGGTAACGCTGATCGGGCACATCAGCCCGAACTCGGACTGCACGAACAGATACTGAAACACGTATTTGGCCACCGCCGGCAGCGGCCGGTCCATGCCGAGCACACCGGCGCGATGGCTCATGGCGTGAAACTGGAAATCGCCGAACGCGATCGCCTCCATCTCGCGGTAGGACGGATGATAGTCGATCCAGTCCTCGTCGCGGCCGTAGGCGTCCCTCGGATTGAGCACCGGCGCATGCTTGTCGGCGATCCGGGCCAACCGGTCGAGGCTGCCGCCCGCCAGTTCTCCGAGACGCTTGAAGTGCGGCTCCAGCCGCTCGCGATCCTCGCGCGCCAGATAGAGCCCCAGCAGGCCGCGGAGCCCGCGATCGAAATCATAGAAGTTGAGGCCGGCGCAATCATGCGAGATGTGGCGGGCCGGATCGGCGGCATCGTCGGGGCTGCGAAGGTCGCGCGCGCTCATCTGCATCGGGGCTCTCCTGGTTCGGGATGACGTCGCGGCAGCCTTGCCGGTGTGCGGGATGTCATCGCTCGGTGTTCAAAACCTTGCCTGCAACATCGGGAACGATCGCGGCGATGTCCACCGGCGAGCCGGCTTGCGAGAATAATTTCAGATACGTGGAGGAAATGCCGTCCGCACGCGGATCGCACGCCCGGTCATGCCGCACCGCGGACGCTTGACGTCCGTTGGTTTCGCTGCACATTCGACAGCACAAGGCGACAATGGATATTGCAGCGCACCAGGCTTGCGCTGCCTTCAAGGACACGAGCGGCAAGAAGATGAAGGGCGTTCGCTCCGATACCCAGCCCCCGCCCCGGCGGGGCCGCAGGCGCATCGTCGCCGACCGCGTGCGCCTGCAAGCGGACGATCCCTCGGCGATGGTGATCGAGGCCAACCGGCATGACGAATTGTTTCGCGCTGCCGACGGCAGCCCCGATCCGTCAATCGTCAAGTCCGCCCATCGCGTGCTCCGCATCTTCGAATATTTTGCCGAGATCGAGCGGCCCGCGGCCATGACCGAGATCGCGCGCCGGTTGAACTATCCGCCGTCGAGCACGTCGGCGCTGCTGAAGAGCCTAGTCGAACTCGGCTATCTCGACCACGACCGGCAGGCGCGCACCTACCGGCCGACGGTCCGCATCGCCCTGCTCGGCGGCTGGCTCACGAGCCAGACATTGCCGGGAGCGACGCTCGATGCGATCACGCGCGAGCTGCACGAGGCGACGCGGCTGACCACCTTCGTGGTGGCGCGCAACCAGCTCTACAGCCAGTACATCCGCGTGCTGCAGGGCACGACACCAGTGCGCTATTATCTGGAGCCCGGCGCACGACGGCTGCTGACCCATTCGACTCCGGGCCGGGTGTTTCTCAGCCTGATGAACGACGAGGATGCGCGGCGGATCGTGCAGCGGATCAACGCCGAGGAAGCACCGTCATCCGCGGTCCGCTTCGGCGATATCCAGCATGCGCTGGCGACGATCCGCCGCCAGGGATTCGCCTACACGCGCGACATGGGAACGCCCGGCCTGAGCGCGATTGCGATGCGGCTGACCGAGGCCGACCAGACGCCCCCGCTCGTCATCACCGTCGCCGGCCCGAGCTCGATCATCTCCGCGGAAGGCAAGGCGATCATCGGAAAGATGCGCGAGCTGGTCGAACGGCAGTCGCCCGGCCTGCTACCACAGATCGACGTCGACGCAGCGCCGATCGAGACCTGAGATCGGGCGGGCTACCCGGCGCAAACGCGCCCGATCGATGTTCGAAGTCTCTCAGGACCCCGCGCGGCTGATCGTGATCCGGGTCTCGTCGGTCATGTCCTTGAGTTCCTTGTTCGGCTCACGGTAGAGGTGACGCTCGATCCGGACGGTCCGGCCATCGGTCGTCTTGCTGCACGTCTCGTCGACGAATACGCCGCCGACCTCCTGCTTGTCGGCGCCCGGCTTCGCCTCCGAGCAGGTCCAGCCGTCCTCGCCGTAGCGTGACTTCGCCTGCAGGCCGAGCAGGAACGCCTTCTTGCGCAGATAGAGCCGCGCCTTCGGATCGGTCTCGATCGTCAACGCCGCGATCCTGGCGTCCTTGTCGATCATGACAGTCAGGATGGCCGGATGGCCGCCGACCATGGTGCCTTCCCGCGCGGTCTCGCGGTCATACTCGAAGCGGATGCCGCGGAGCTCGTCCGGCCCGGCCGGGCAAGCCGCCCACTGCGCCCATTCCGCCAATCTGTGCGTCTTCTCCCCAACGCAGGTCAGGTTGATGTATCCCGCGTCGGGAACCTTGCCGATGTCCATGCCGACATTGATGTCGCGCAGATCTCCCGCGGTCGCCATCGCTGGCACGGCCGCGGTGACGGTAGCCGCGAAGACGAACCCACGGATTGTCGATCTCTGCTTGCTCATGGTTTTGCCTTCTCGCTTGGGTCGGACGGCGCGGCGGCATGGCCGGCCTCCTTGTAGATATTGCAGACGCGCGAGCCGTCGCCGAAGAAGGCGATGCATTCGTCATAGCTCGGCTCACCCTTGCCCTTGACGTGGGCGAGCACGTAATCGGCGACCGCCTCGATCTCGTTCGGCCGCAGGAACACATTGGCCTCGGGTGGCATGCGGTCGGCGACATCCTGCCGGGTCATCTCGTAGCATTTCGTGGTGTCGTAGGAGCCGCGCACGAAGAACGGCATGCCGGTGCCTGGCCGCCCGCACGTCACGGTCTCGATGATCTGCTCGCGCGTCAGCTCGGTCTTGCGCAGCGACAGCGCGTCGCCGCCATAGCCGCCGCCGCCATTGCCGTGCCATTTGTGGCAGCCGACGCAATTGCCGCGCTTGAACACCGCCTTGCCTGCATCGGTCGGGTCGCCCGCCGACTGCGCCTGCGCCGTGCTCACGAACCCCATCACGAGCGCGCAGCCGAGCCACGCGCCAACCAGCCATGTTTGTTTCATTTGTCTTGTTTCTTGTTTTACTTCTCTCGGCCAGATCGACGCGGGAGGCCTCTCGCTGAGGCCTCCCGCGCTTACGATGTCAGAGCGCGAACACGTAGAGCATCGAGCCCGGCTGCATCCGCTTCAGCTCGGGCGTGGCGTCGATGAACCACTTGTCCCAGGCACCGCCGAGGCCGACCAGGATCGCGACATACTGCTTGCCGTCCACCGAGAACGTCATCGGAGGCGCGTTGACGCCACCGCCGGTGTTGAACTGCCAGAGTTGCTGCAGCGATTTCGCATCATAGGCGATCACCTCGCCGGACGGCTGTCCGGAGAACACGAGATCAGGCGTCGCCAGGATGCCGCCGAGATTCGGGAATTGCGTCTCCGCTTTCCCCGCCACCTTGCCGGTGGTGACGTCGATCGCGGTGACGCTGCCGGTGATCTTGACGTTCTGGCTCGGCCCGCCGCCGGTGAAGAACTCGCGCGCCTTCACCTTGTCCGGCGTCATCTCCTCGACCTTGATGTGGTTGCAGCTCTCGATGACGGGAATGTACCAGAGCTTCAGGGTCGGATTGTAGGCGGTCGGCGGCCAGTTCTTGCCGCCCATATTGCCCGGGCAGATATCCGTCTCCTTGTTGGTGCGGCTCGGCGTCACCGACGCGTTGTACTTCTGCACCCCCTGCTTCGGATCATACTCCACCGGCTTGCCGGATTCGGGATCGAGCCCCTTGGTCCAGGTCACCTTCTTGACGAAGGGCAGACCCCAGACGAACTTGCCGCTGTTGCGATCGACCGCATAGGCAAAGCCGTTGCGGTCGGCCTCGAGCGCGAGCTTCAGCGTCGTGTTGTTGGGGCCGGGAACGTCGACCAGCACGTTCTCCGCCACGCTGTCATAGTCGTAGGGATCGTTCGGCGTGTGCTGGTAGTGCCACTTGATCTTGCCGGTGTCGGCATCGAGACCGAGCGACGAGTCGGTGTAGAGGTTGTCGCCGGGCCGGTATTCATTGTCCCAGTCCGGTCCGGGATTGCCGACGCCCCAGACGACGGTGTTGGTCGACGGGTCGTAGCTGCCGGTGACCCAGGTCGATCCGCCGCCGCTAGCCTTGGCGTTCTTGTCGTCCTTCCAGGTCTCGGAACCGGGTTCGTCCTTGCCCGGGATGGTGTGGGTGCGCCAGACTTCCTTCTGGCTCTTCAGGTCGGTCGCGGCGATCCAGCCGCGAATGCCGTATTCGGCGCCAGCGACGCCCGTGATCGCCATGCCCTTGACGATCAACGGCGCGCCGGTGATCACCTCACCCTTGTCGGGATCGGCGACCTGACGCTGCCAGGCGACCTGCCCGGTCTCCTTGTTGGTCGCGATCAGGCGGCCGTCGAGCGTGTGCGAGATCACGAGGTTGTCCCACAGCGCGACGCCGCGGTTATCGACGCCGCAGCAAGCGACCGCGCCGGCCCAGTCGTGGTCGGTCTTGGGATCCATCTTCCAGAGCAGCACGCCTTTGCCGTCATGCGCGTCGATCTTGTAGACCGAGCCCCAGCCGTCGGTGACGTACATGAATCCGTTCTCGACGATCGGAGTTCCCTCCAGGCCGCCGTGTCCCCAGATTCCGCCGCCCTCGACGCCGCCGAGATGCATGGTCCAGGCGACCTTCAGGTTCTTGACGTTGTCCTTGTTGATATCCGCCAGCGACGAGAAGCGGGTCGCCGAATAGTTCTTGTGATGGTGCAGCCAGTTGCCTGCTTCCTTGTCAGCATTGAGCAGGCGATCCTGGTTGACATCGTCGGCGAGCGCGAAAGAGCCCGCGAAGGTCGCGGCGGATGCTACTGCCGCCGCAAGCATGTGCGATTTAACCCAATTCAACCTTGTCATGAGTTCATTTCCTCCGGATCCAGCATTCTTCATTGATCGAACCGCCCGTCACATACGGGCGGTCGCGCGAGAAGCCTTGAGTCCTGGCGATCGGCTGTGCCGCCCGCCGCCTTCCTTAGCGACTTGTCTTGTGGTCACTTCTGGACCTGTACCTCCGTCTCGATGGTGCCTGCTTTCTGAAAAACGACCGCGCATTTGAAGGTCTCGCCCGGCGCGAGCGCCTGACGCAACTGCAGCAGCATGACGTGATAACCGTCGCGCTTCAGTTCGAGCGTTGTCTTGGCGGGGACTGGTATATTGGATATCGAGCGCATGGCGGGCGCGCCTTCGCCGCGATCGACGATGTGGCGCTCGGAAAAATTCGCGACCGGGCAGCGCACACGGAGCAGCGCATCGGCGCTGTCGGCCTCGTTCTTGATCGTCATCGTCAACGGAAGGTCTCCGCCTTCTTTGTCCGCAGCCGGTACGCGCGCATCCACAATCTGCAAGGATTCGTTCGCGACGGCGTGATGCACCACTCCGAACGTGCCGATCAGGCAGAATAATGGCAACGCGATCCATGATCTGCGCTTGACGGTCCTGCACGCAACGGCGCAATGCAACCCCCGCTCGAACGACATCAAGTTTTCTCCCGACATGATTTTTCAGTAGTGTTTCATGCTTCGTCGCGCACGGCCAGCGATTGAAGATCGGGAACCCAACATCAAAGCGATTTCGGCACGCATAGCCGTCATGCTAACTCTTTAAGCATGAGCGACCTCGATACACTTCAGCCGGAACAGCGTGATGCAGCGCATGCTGCGTTGCGTGAGGTCATCGGCAGAGCAACGGTCGACGCGGTGACGCCGATCTCAGGCGGCGCTACGTCGGCACGTTTGTTTCGGATCGATGCAGGCGGCAAGAATTATTTGCTACGGATCGAAGGCGTGCCGAGCCCGCTGCGCAATCCGTATCAGTATGCTTCGCTGCGTATCGCGGCCGAGGCCGGCATCGCGCCACGACTCTATTATGTCGACGAGGCATCACGCGTCGCGGTGATGGATTTTATCCAGTGGCAGCCGCTCGGTCATTATCCCGGCGGGCTGCCGGCGCTGGCAAAGGCGCTCGGCGGATTGCTGGCGCGGTTGCAGGCGACGCCGACCTTTCCGGCTTTCGTGCGCTATCCCGACATCGTGGCACGGCTCTGGGCCCATGTCTGCCGCACCGGCCTGTTCGCACCCGGCGTGCTCGACCGATGCAACGAGCATCTCGAACGCATTCGCGCGGCCTATGTCTGGGATGAGGCGAACTCGGTCTCGAGCCACAACGACTCGCTTCCAGCCAACATCCTGTTCGACGGCAACAGGCTCTGGATGATCGACTGGGAATCCGCCTATCGCACCGATCCGCTGGTCGATCTCGCTGTTGTCGGCGACAGCTTCGCGCGAACGCCGGAGTTGGAGGAGATTTTGCATCGCGCCTGGCTTGGCTGCCCACCCGACGAAGCGCTGCGCGCCCGGCTGCGGCTGGTCCGCACCCTCACCCGTCTCTATTATGCCGGCGTGCTGTTCAGCGCATCTGCGACGGCACCGCGCGCCGCGCCCGACACGAGCCTCGCCGCACCGACGCTGACCGAGCTCGCAGCAGCCGCCCGCGCCGGCCGGCTCAGGATCGACACGCCGGCGGCAAAGCACGTGCTTGGAAAAATGTTCCTTGCCTCGTTCCTGACCGACGTTGCGACGCCCGGCTTCGATCTCTCGGCTTGACGGTCAGCCCGGCGGATTGAACGTCCGTGCAAAGAACACCGGCGACCTGGCCTTCTTCAACCGGTAGAGCTGCGCCGGCCGGTTCGGTCCCTTGCGCATCTTCGCGACTGGTTCGATCAGATCGGCGGCGAGCATACGGGTGCGGAAGGCGCTTTTCTCCAACGGACGATCGAGCACGATCTCATAGGTCCGCTGCAGTTCCGGCAGCGTGAATTCCGGCGGCATCAGATAGGCGGGCAGCGAGGTATACTCGACCTTGCTCCGCAAACGCTGCACCGCGGCCTGCAGGATCTCGGCATGGTCGAAGGCAAGCTTCGGCCTCACTCTCTCGCCCTCGATCGCGAACCACTGCGCATCTGCGGCCAGCGCGCCGCCCGCGGCGTGTTCCGGCAGCAATGCGAAGTAGGCATGCGTCGCAGACCAGCCGCGCGGATCCCTTGACGCGCTGCCCCAGCTGCCGAGTTGCTCCAGATACGGACTGACCACGCCGGTCTTGTCCTTCAGCTTGCGCGCCGCGCACGCTTCGAGGTCGCGATCGCCGGCGATATCGACGAAGCCGCCGGGCAAGGCCCAAGACCCTGGAAACGGCTCGGTTTCCGCTCTTGGGCGTTGAACCAACAGAACCTGAAGCGCGTCTGACCGTATGGCGAAAATGACGACGTCGACCGTCGTCAGCGGCCTCGGAAAGTCGAGTTCCGGCTTCTCGGGCATGCTCTCCCCGCTTCCCCTGCTGGCGTGAACCTTCTCGCCGCCGGCCTTGACAATAACATACTTAGTTGTACAGTGCAACTAACTTAGTTGCCTAGACACACTTACTTAGGAGTGCACGCCATGTTCGGTCTCCGCTTCATCAAGGCCCAGCCGACCACCTATCTCATGAAGTACCGCCGCGGGGCGGTGACCCAGCAGGGCGCCGGCCTGTCCGGCTTCTACTATGGGCCGGTCACCTCGCTGGTCGCGGTGCCGATCGGCAGCCGCGACGCCGCCTTCATCTTCCAGCAGATCGCGCGCGACTTTCAGGCGCTGACCATCCAGGGCCATGTCACCTACCGGATCAGCGAGCCGCAGAAGGCCGCCGCGATGCTCAACTTCACCCTCAAGGCCGACGGCAAGACCTACGAGTCCGACGACCCGGAGCAGCTGGCGCAGCGCATTCTCGCGACCGTCGAGGTGTTGGCGCAGCAGGCGGTGAAGGAACTCACCTTGAAGGAGGCGCTGCAGGCCGCCGATCGCATCGCCGGCCTGATCGAAAGCGGACTGCGCGCCCGCGCCGATATCGCCGCCCTCGGGCTCGAAATCCTCGGCGTCTCCATCCGCGGCGTGAAGCCGACGCCGGACACCGCCAAGGCGCTGGAGGCCGAGGCGCGCGAGGCGATCCTCAAGAGCGCGGACGAGGCGATCTTCGCGCGGCGCAACTTTGCGGTGGAGCAGGAACGCGCCATCCGCGAGAGCGAGCTCGACACCGAGATCGCGGTCGAGCAGAAAAAGCGCTCGATCCGGGAGACCCAGATGGATGCCGAAGCGAGCGTTGCGGCCAAGCAGGCCGAGCTGCGCGAGGCCGGCATGGTCGCCGACATCACGCTGGAGAGCAAGCGCAAGGATTTCGTCGGCCTCAACGCCGAGAACACCCGCACCTTGGCGGATGCCGAGGCCTATCGGGTCGGCGCGCTTATGAAGATCTTCGAGGGCGTCGACACCCGCGTGATCCAGGCGCTGGCCGCCGCCGGCATGCAGCCGGGGCAGCTGATCGCGCAGGCCTTCAGCGGCATCGCCGAAAAGGCCGAGAAGATCGGCCAGCTCAACGTCTCGCCCGACCTGCTCAACACGCTGCTGGAAAGGCCCGTCGTGGAGGCTCCCCGTGCCCGCCGACAATGACCGCAAGATCGTCCTCGTCACCCGCAAGACGCGGCTCGAGGAGCTGATCGCCAAATACCTGACGGCGGCGCAGGCGCGATTCTATGTCGAGCATCTCGGCGCCGACTTCTCCGATTACCAGCGCGAGCACGATGTTTATCAGGCCGAGCGCCACGTCACCGTGCAGGCGCTGGAGCAATGGGGCCGTTACCAGGTGATCGACCGGAGCTTTCTGCCGAACTTCATTTTCGGCCCCTCCGACATCGTGGTGGCGCTTGGCCAGGACGGCGTCGTCGCCAACACGATGAAATATCTCGACGGCCATCCGCTGATCGGACTCAATCCGGATGCCGGACGCTACGACGGCATCCTGCTGCCCTTCGTGCCGCGCGACCTCCCTGCCCTGCTGCGCGAGGTCGCCGCGGACAGACGCGGCTACCAGGCAGTGACGATGGCCAAGGCCGCGCTCACCAACGGCCAGATCCTCTATGCCGTCAACGATCTCTTCATCGGCGCGCGCACGCATACATCAGCCGTCTACGAGATCGCCCTCGCCGACCGGAAGGAGCGACAGTCCTCGAGCGGCCTGATCGTCGCGACCGGGCTCGGCTCGACCGCCTGGTTCAAGAGCATCGTCACCGGTTCGCTCGCGATCGCAGGCAGCTTCGGCGGCGGCGCCGGCAGCCCGCCCTATCTGCCGCAGCCTTGGGACGCCGGCGCGCTGCGCTTTGCGGTGCGCGAGCCGTTTCCGAGCCGCACCTCGGAGGTCACGCTGGTCTGCGGCAACCTCGAACGCACCGAGCGCCTCAGCATCCGCTCGCTGATGCCCGAGAACGGCGTCATCTTCAGCGACGGCATCGAAGCCGACCGGCTCGATTTCAACTCGGGAACGGAAGCCCAGATCACGGTCGCTGACCGCGAAGGCCGGCTGGTGGTGTAAGCCTGCCGCGCGCGGCTCACTGCGGCACGGGATGCAGCCGCACCAGCTGATCGATCGACAGCCGCGCCTCGCGCTCCGTCAAGGGAAAGCGGACAATGATGTCCTGGCGCGCAAGCTGGCCCCACAGCGCGTCCGACGACCATTTCTGCGGCTCGGGGCCGCGCGGCCCATCAATCCAGATGAAATACCATTCCGTCATGAGCCGTGACCAAGCTCCCTCTCCGGAAGATTGTCCCTTCGCCGGCCAATCCGCAACGCCGGATTTTCGCGCCGACTTGCGGTTCAGGAGTTATTCGTACGGACGGCCGTCCTTATGCAGGAAGCGGCCGTCGGAACTCGGGCTCATCATGTCGATGTCGGAACAGGTGATGACGTCGGCACGTGAGCGCGAGCCGACCTCGAGATAGGTCGCCGTCATCTGCGACCGGTTGATCATGTGGTGGCCGTTGCCGGAATTCTTGGGGAATGCCGCGCAGTCACCGGCGCGCAGCACGGTCTCGCCGTCGTCCTCGACCAGCACCACCTCGCCCGCAAGCACATAGACGAACTCGTCTTCGTCCGAATGCCAATGGCGCTGGCTCGACCAGTTGCCCGGCGGCAGCCGCATCAGATTGACGCCGAAATCGGCGAGCCCGCCGGCGTCGCCGAGACGCTGCCGGGTTCGTTCCGCGCATGGTGCGGCGAACTCAGCGGGATAGCCGGAGCCCTTGCGTTCCGGCACTTTCGTCAGATCGATCTTCGGCATGGCAGCGCCCCCAGGGCGATGACAGCAAGCGGATGCGTGACGTTGAGCGTGGATGTGCGGCTATCGCAACGGCTCGCCGGAATTGTGACGCTTCACTTCATGCGACGTCAGGCGCGCCCGAGCAAGTCCTTCGCCATCAGGATGTCGTCGTAGTAGCGGCCGTCGATCTTCAGGGCATGCCTCTCCAGCCCGTACTCGACAAAGCCGGCGCGCCGGTAGAGCTCGCAGGCCGGCTCGTTGCCCTTCACCACGGCGAGTTGCACCAGCTCGACCGATTGCGCGGCGAGATCGAGCACGGCATCGACCAGGAGCCGCCCGACACCGGCGCGTCGCGCCTGCTGCCGCACATACATCCCGACCAGCATGCCCTTGTGCTGCTGTTTCGGCCCTTGCGCCGCGATGAAGCCGGCGATGCCGGCGAGTTCGCCGCCACGAAACGCCCCGATTATCGCCGCCCCATGCGCGAGCCTCTCCGCGAACCAGCCGACGGGATGCAGGCTCTCCGTCTCATACGCACTGCCGAACGCTTCAGGGCTCAAGCGCAGCGCCTCGAGGCGGATGTCGCGATAAAGCGCAGCGTCCGCAGGCAAGAGGCGGCGAATCTCGATGGAGTGGGTCGTCATTCCGTGTCCTGTCTCGGTCGCGGCAGCATGGCTGATCGATCGGCATTGTCGCTCGCAATATCTATCGCGCGGCCAGCCTCTTCCAAAGAGGGTTGCAGCGGGTAAGCGATTCCACCTCTCATATCCGCGGCATCGGCCGTCGCATAGAGGTAGACTCCGGATGACGCTTGCCTGACACTGGCGCGTCGAGGAGAAGCCGATGATTTTCTGGATCGCGAGTGTAGCTGGACTGGCGACCGCCTATCTTCTCGGTTCGATACCCGCGGGCTATCTGGCGGGGAAACTGCTCAGGGGTATCGACATCCGGGAGCACGGCTCCAAATCCACGGGGGCCACAAACGTGTTGCGAACCCTCGGCAAGTGGCCCGCATTGGCGGTCCTCCTGGTCGATGTGCTGAAGGGCGCGGCGGCGATCGCGTTTG
Source organism: Bradyrhizobium sp. RD5-C2 (assembly GCF_019972155.1). Lineage (GTDB taxonomy): Bacteria > Pseudomonadota > Alphaproteobacteria > Rhizobiales > Xanthobacteraceae > Bradyrhizobium. Next base: position 31,365 of record NZ_BOVL01000002.1, read on the forward strand.
CCCGCTGGTTTTATCCCTGGCTCGGGACATTACCGTCGGTCACGCCACCGACAGCGATCGATCTGCACACCTTGGAGCCTTGGGCAGTCTGCCTGGCTGGACTTGCCGTATTGTTGGGGCACAGCCGTTCGATCTGGCTGAATTTTACGGGCGGCAAATCCGCCGCGGCAGGGCTCGGCGTGTTGCTGGCGCTGTCCTGGCCGGTCGGTTTAGGCGCTGCCGCAGCCTTCGGCGTTGTACTGGCGCTTTCCCGGATGGTGTCGCTTGGTTCGATGCTGGCGGCGCTCACTGCGATCGCGCTGGTCTGCGCCTTGGAGCAGCCGCTGCCCTATCGGCTGCTGGTCATCGCTGGTGGCCTTTACGTGATCGCACGCCATCGTGCCAACATTCAGCGGCTGCTGGCCGGGACCGAGCCGCGGCTGGGATCATCGAAAGCGACTTCGCAAGGCTAGCGTGTGCACTCAGAATGCGATCGCTGCCGCTAGCGGCAGCGCGCCCGAATCCGTCACGCCGTTCGATGTGCGCCTGAAATGGCCTCGATGACATCTGACGAATGCGTCACGAAGCCGAAGCATTTCTTGACGTTGAACAGGGTTGCTTCAACACAGTAGCCCGGCGAGGTCGTTGCGCAGCAATCCTCGACCAGAAGGCAACCGTAGCCCAGGAAGTTCGCGTCGGTGAGCGAATGCAGCACGCACTGATCGGTGTTGACGCCGGCAAACAGGACCGTCTTGGTTCCGAGATTACGCAGAATGCTGTCCAGCGGCGTGTCCCAGAAGCCGCTGATCCGGTATTTGTCGACGTGAATGTCCTCGGGCTCCTGCTTCAATTCATCGACAACGGCCGCGGCCCAACTGTCCTTCTGCAGCACACGCGCGCCGCTATCCGGCAATGGCTCGCCAAGCCCGATGCCGACGCCCTTCGGCTTGTAGAGATGGAGCTGGTTGGGTGCCATGTTCTTCAGATCGGGCCGATTGCCCCAGTTCAGCCAAATGACGTGCACGCCGGCCTTTCGCAACACCGGGAGAAGCTTCTGCAGCGGCTCGATCGGCGCCCGATCCGGCGTGTAGTCGACTCCGAGATGATCGACCCATCCCTCCTTCGCACAGAAGTCGTTTTGCATGTCGACGACGATGAGAGCCGTGCGGTGCAGATCGACCGTCACCGTTTGCGGCTGCGCGTCGATCGTGACCGCCTTGGGCGGCGGCGGCGCCATCGCCATGTTGACGTTGGTGTCGTCGACCAGCCATTTGTAGCCGGGAGCAGACCCAAGGGGATTGGCCGTACCGGGCGCTGTGGATTCCGCGGCCTTTGCTAAAGTGGAACTCGTCATCGGACTTTCCTCCCTTGCCTATGTTTTCTTGGCTATGTTTTCTTGCCTATATTTTTTGACGTCTGTTGCGATCAGCCGCCGCGTTCGAACGGAATGGTCAGGGCCGAGGGCTGTCGGCTTTTGCCGACGAAGCCCGCGATAGCGACCAGTGCCAGCAGATATGGCAGCAGCAACAGCAGCGCGACCGGCACATCGAGCTGCAACGCCGGCACCAGGAATTGCAGCGCTGTCGCAAAGCCGAACAGCAGGCAGGCCGCCAGCGTGTACCAGGGATTCCAGCCGCCGAAGATCACCGCCGTGATCGCGAGATAGCCCGCCCCCTTGGTCATGTTCTCGGTGAACGTATTGCTGTCCGCGACCGACATGAACGCGCCGCCGAGGCCCGCCAGGATGCCGGCGTAGAGCACGCCGAGATAGCGCGTCTTCGCCACGCTAATGCCGGCCTTGTCCGCGGCGCGCGGATCCTCGCCGACCGCCCGCACCGCGAGCCCGAACGACGTGTACTTCAGGATCAACCACGTCACGACGACCATCAGGATGCTGACATAGGCAAGGCCGGTCTGGTTCGCCAACGCCGGCCCGATCACCGGAATGCTGGCGAGCCACGGCAGATTGAGCTGCGCGAAGCCGGGAATCGGATCGCGCGACAGCGGTCCGAAGATCTCGCGGTAGAGGAACGTCGTCGTACCCAGCGCGAGGATGTTGAACCCGATCCCCACCACCAATTGATTTGCGCGCAGTGTCACGCTCAGCACGGCCTGGACTGCGGCAACCGCCATCGCGACCAGGACGCCGGCCGCCACGCCGAGAAGCGGCGAGCCGGTCGCCCACGATGCCAGCGCCGCCGTGAAGGCCGACATCAGCATCATGCCATCGAGGCTGAGATTGAGCACGCCGGCGCGCTCGCTCAGCATCTCGCCCGTTGCGGCGAAGATGATCGGAACCGCAAGGCGAAGTCCGGAACCGATGAACACGGCCATTTGTTCGTCAATCATCGGGTTACCTTTCGGTTGGTGAGGATCGCGGAGCCTGCAATGACGATGACGATCAGGCCCTGGCAGATCAGAACGACGGCGGACGGGACGTGCGCCGAGATTTCCATGTTGATGGATCCCGATCGCAGAAAGCCGAACAGCAACGCACCGATCACCACGCCGACGGCCGAGCCGCGCGACAACAGGCCAACCACCAGGCCGTCAAATCCGTATCCGGACGAGAAATCGCTCGTCAGATAGAACTGCTGGCCGAGGATCATGATCGCGCCGCCGAGACCGCCCAGGCCGCCAGAGACCGTCATGGCCAGGATCACGTACAAGCTCGTCCGCATGCCGGCACGACGGGAGGCCGTGGCATTCAGGCCGACGGCGCGCAGCCGCAGGCCGAGCGTGCTGTGCTTGAGTACCAGCCACACCACGACGACCGCGATCGCCGCGATCAGCAAACCGATATGGAGCGGTGATCCATTGTCGGGGAATAGCAGCGGCAGCTTGGTCGTATCCGGAATCTCCGCCGATTCCGGCAGCGACGACACGTCGCTGATCGGCTTGCGCAGCAGGTGAAAGGATTCGACGGACCAGTAAACCAGCGGCAGCGCAATGAAGCTCAACAGCAGCGTGCTGATGACCTCGTTGGTGCCGCGTACCGCCTTGAGGAAGCCCGCGAGGCCGCCCCAGACGGCGCCGGCGATGGTCCCCACAGCAAGCGGCACGATGAACGCCAGTCCGAGCGGCAGGCCGCCGGCGCCGTGCAGGGCTGCCGCCGTCGCGAACATGCCGCCCATCGCGATCTGTCCCTCGCCGCCCACATTGGTCAGGTTGGCACGGCTGGCGAAGATGAAGCCGAGGCCGACCAGCGCGAGGCTGATGGCGCGATTGATCGAGGCACCGATGTTGAAATCGCTTCCTGCCATGCCGTCCCAGAACGCCTCGATGGCCTCGAGGACGGATGCACCGGTGGCGGCGATGATGAGCAGGCCGATCCCGAGCGCGATGATGGTCGATATCACCGGAACCAGAACCTGCAACGGCACGAGCTCGAGTCTTGCGCCCTTTGCGACCCGCGCAAGCTTCGGATTTTTCATAACCATGGCCAACCTAGACATGCGCGTGCCCCGACATCATCGCTCCGATCGCCTCGCGGCTGAACGATCCAGCCGCGAGCTCGCCAACCAGCTTGCCGCGGTAGATCACCGCGATCCTATCCGACACCGCCATCAGCTCCTCGAGCTCGCTGGAGATCAGAAGCACCCCGAGGCCGTCATCGCGCGCGGCACGAATGCGATTGTAGACGGCCTCGATCGCGCCGACGTCGAGCCCGCGCGTCGGCTGCGCGGCGAGCAGGAACACCAGCGGATCGAGCGAGAGCTCGCGCGCAAGGACTGCCTTCTGCTGGTTGCCGCCGGAGAGGCTCGCCATCGAAACATCCGGGCTGCTCGCCCGCACGTCGAAGTCGCGCATCATCGCCTCCGCCGCCTTGCGCCGCGCCGACTTGTCGAGCAGGCCGACGCGGCTGAATTTTCCGATCGCGCCGAGAAACAGGTTCTCGGCCACCGACAATTCCTTGATGCAGGCCACCGCATGGCGATCCTCGGGAACGATGCCGACGCCCGCATCGGTGATCTCCTGCGGCGTGCAGCCGCCGACCTGTGCCCCGCCGACCACGATCGCGCCGGCGCTTGGCGCGGCGAGACCGGCCAGGATCAATCCGAGCTCGGTCTGGCCGTTACCCTCGACGCCCGCGATCCCGACGATCTCGCCGGTGCCGACCGTGAGGCTCAGGCCGTCGAGCCGCGGCACGCCATGCGGGTCGCGATACACGAGGTCCGAGATCTGCAGCACCGGGTCGCCCGGCGACACCGGACCGGCCGCGTCCACACTGGATTTCGGCGGCGTCTTGCCTTCGATGTCGACCGCGGCAGCAAGCACCGAGCCTGCCGACTGGACGTCGCGGCCGACCATTGAGCGCACCAGCGATCGGATGTCGGCGCCCTCCATGGCGACGGTCTCGATGATGCGGCCCTGCCGCAGCACCGTGGTGCGATCGGCCACACGGCTGATTTCACCGAGCTTGTGCGTCACCAGGATCACGGACTTTCCGCGCAGCGCCACCTGGCGGCAGATCGCCAGCAGCGCATCGATCTCGTCCGGCTGCAGCACCGCCGTCGGCTCGTCGAGCACGAGCAGCTGCGGATCGCCGAGCAGGCATTTGATGATCTCGACCCGCTGCCGCTCACCGACCGAAAGCTCATCGATCCGCGCTTCGGGGTCGATCTCGAGCCCGTATTCCGCTGCGAGCTGCTCCATCCGCACGATGATGTCTTGCGGCTTCAGCACCGCACTGGCGCGGCCGAGCATCAGGTTCTCGGCCACGCTCATGTTCGGCACCAGATTGAAATGCTGATGCACCATCACGACGCCGCGCTGCAGCGCCTCCGCCGGGCCGCGCGGATCGAACGGCTCGCCGCCCAGCGTCATCGTGCCGGCATCCGGCCGATGCACCCCGAACACCAAATTGCACAATGTCGATTTGCCGGCACCGTTCTCGCCAAGCAGGCAATGCACCTCGCCGCGCTCGATCAGCAGCGATATGTCGTCGAGCGCGGTGAAAGCCCCGAAGCGCTTGGTCAAGCCAGACAGTTCGAGAAGAGCCACGGTCAGCCCACCTTGACTTTGATCTTGTTCGACAGCAGGTCGTCCTTGAGCTCCTTGATCTTTGCCTGGATCTCCGGCGTTGCCCCGGCGCAGATCTCGATGTCGGCCGAGCGCGGCCCCATGGCGAGTCCGAACTGCTTGTATTCGGGGTGCCAGGTTCCGGCGACGGCCTGGTCGATGGCGTATTCGACCATGAACCCGATGCCGCTGACCGTGTAGGCAATGTAAAGCGGGTTGTTGTCGGAGCAGTAGTTGGTATAGCTCCCGATCATCCTGGTGCCCTTCTCGCGTGCCGCCTGCTCCATTCCGCGCACGCCGAGATTGAGGATGTTGTAGTGGACGTCGGCGCCCTGCGCGATCGCGGCAAGGGTCGCCTCCTTCGCCTTGGCGACGTCGTCGAAGTCGCCGGTGTAGGTCACGAAGCACTTGGTGTCCGGCTTGACGTGCTTGGCGCCGTTCGCGAACTCCGTTCCGGTGTTGACGATGGCCGGAATTTCAAGGCCGCCGACGTAACTCACCGCACCGTTCTTCGACATCATCGCGGCGACCGCGCCGGCAATGAAGCCGATCTGCGCCTGCAGCACGTCGTATTGCGCGACGTTCTCGGTCGGTTGTCCGGTCGGCCCGACGATAGAGAACTTCACCTTCGGGAATCGCTTGGCGACCTTGAGCACCGATGCCTGGGTCTGCCCCGCGGCGCCGATCACCATGTCGTTCTTGGTCGCGAGCGTGACGAGCGCCTGCTCCATGTCGGCGAACTTGACGTTCTCGATCGACGTGATCACGACATTCTTGCCGTGGCGCTGCTCGGCCGCCTTCATGCCGTTGTAGGCCGACTCCATCCAGCCATGGTCGGCCCGCGACCCCGGAATCAGAATGCCGATGCGAAGCGGCTTCGCCGCATCGTCGGCGAAGAGCCGGCCTGATGAACCGATGAAGGCTGCCGAGAGCAGGCCTGTTTGCAGAAATGCACGACGGGTACCGTTCATGTGTTTCCTCCTGTTCGTTCCCGGTGTCGCCGCATTGCTTGTTGCGGCATTTTTTTCAATCGGCGGCGCGACCGCGCCGTCGTTCTCAAACTCGAAGCAACGTCATCTCCCGGCCGTCGCCGCCAATGCGCCGACGGCGTCGACGAAGCACTTCATCGGAGCCTGCACGACGCCGGCGCCGATGATCCCCATGCCCGGCTCCTTGTGCGCGGTTGCGGTGTTGATGACGGGCCGCCTGCTCTCGTCCACGACCTTGCGGATGTCGATGCCGACAGGCGCTCCGATGAAATCGAGCATCGGCAGAGTGAAGCCGGGATTGCGGCCGATCGTGACGTGGGCCATCTCGCGCGAATAACGCAGCGCGTCCTGCGGCGTGCCACCGACGAACTGGACCATCGCGGGAGCCGCCGCCATCGCGAACGCGCCCAGGCCGGCGGTCTCGGTGATCGCGCTGTCGCCGATATCGGGATTGGCATCGGCCTCGCTGAAGCCGGGCAGGAACAGGCCGACAGGAATGTCCGCCGGACCGACAAACCATTGCCCGTCCAGGCCGCTGACCCTGATGCCGACATTGACGCCGTTGCGCGCCATTGCGGTGACGATGCTGCTGAACGGCACGCCGTGCGCGGCATCCATGGTCGCCTTGCACGCCGCCATCGACAGGCTGAGGAAGAACATGTCGTCCGCCCCGATCGTCCGCAGCGTCTCGTGAACCAGATCGCGCGAGATCGGGGATTTCAGCAGCGATTCCGTGACGGCGCGATACAGCAGCAGGGTTGCCGCCGTGTTGCGGTTGTGGACGTCGTCGCCCATGTGCAGCGACTGCGACATCAAAGGTTTCAACGGCAGTCCGCCGTCGATGCCGGTGACCGCGGCCTTCAGACATGGGGCCAATACATTCTCGATCAGCTTGAGGCCTTCGATCACCTCGGGCGCGAAGGCCCCGAACCGCAATGTCTTGGCGCCGCCGGATTCCATCATCGGCGCATAGGCGCGATTGCCGGTGGTCTGGTTCTCCACCACGAACAGCGGCATCGAGGGCGAGATGATCCCGGTCATCGGTCCGACCGCGCCGAATTCATGGCACGGTGCGAAGCGGATGCCGCCCGCCGCCACGAGTTGTTCGGCCTCCTGCTGGGTCGTCGCCCAGTTCTCGTAGAGAATTGCGCCGACGACCGCCCCCTTCATCGGGCCACACATATCGTTCCAGGCGATCGGCGGACCGGCGTGGAGCAGCGTCCGGCCCATGTCCGGCCAGACCTCGGATGCGTGCGCCGCCACGTCGACCCAGACCGGCTGCGCGGTCAGGATGCGCTCGAGCACTTCCGCATTGGCGCGATCGATCCGCGATCCCAGACAGTCCGCATCACCGGCGTCGCCGACCAGTTGCGCGAGGCTCCAGGCGACCTCGGGGCTTCCGTCGCCGACCGGCTGCCAAAGCAGACGCACCAGCGGGGCACCGCTGCTCTCGACGCCGCGATCGAGGCCGGAGGCGCCGAGGCTGATCACCGATGTCTCGTTCTGGAGCGCGGAAGAGGCTGCGTTCATCATCGTTCTCCACCTTGCATCGCGCGACGCGCTGTGGCGTTGTCGTCCACTGCCATGCGGCTCGCGATGGCTTGCGCGGAAAGCGCTGCGCCGGTGCTGCTGCCCACAATCTCCGCGCCGGCGTCCGCCAACATGGCCTTCTGGGTCTCGTAGGGCTGCGGATCTGAACCCGTGCCGCAGACGAAGCAGACCACGGGAAGCTCCCGCCCCTGCGCTCTCGCCGCGGCCTTCGCCCGGCGGATCGCCGGAGCCAGGATCTCGGCCGGATTGGGGTGGCTGCCGTATCCGAGCACGACGTCCAGGACGATGCAGGCAACAGTCGGATCGTCCGCTTCCTTGAGCAGCCGTTCGATCCGCACGCCATAGTCGATCATCGGATGCGGACGTCCCACCGTGAATTCGTCACTGCCGAGATCGATCGCCGTGTGCCCGTGGCTCTCGGCCGCGTCGGCCAAGCGGTCTGCCGCGGCAAGCGGCGCGTTCGACCGGGCACGAATGCCCGCCGCCCGCCAAATGGTCTGGGCTTCCGAGCAGAACGTTCCACCGGAGTAGAGACCGCGCAGGTAGCGCTGCGACGGCGCCAGCGACGCACAGACCCGCGTTGCCAACGCTTCAATGGACTGTTCATCGCCGCCGGGTTGGCGTGCTCCCGCAAGCGCGACGGCCTGCCGCGCCGTCTCCTCGAGCGACGACGTGCGGTGAACATTGCCGGCGGATGCTGCCGGCTCGCCGCCGAGGAAGCAGATTACGATCGGTTTCCCGATCGCACGAGCGCGCTCGATTACGCGCTTCTGCACATCGGGTGCAGGAGGTTTTGAGACGATGGCGACGACTTTGGTCTGCGCGTCGGCGGCCAGCAGTTCCAGGCCCTGCAGCATGGTGATGCCGCCGACTTCGCTTGAAACGTCGTGGCTGCCGGTGCCGATCGCCTGCGAGATGCCCTGGCCATGGCGATGGATCTGGCACATCACCTCCTGCAGGCCGGTGCCGGACGCGCCGACGAGCCCGATCGCGCCGCGCCGGACGACGTTGGCAAATCCAAGCGGCACGCCGTTGATGATGGCCGTGCCGCAATCCGGTCCCATCACCAGCAGACCCTTCTGCGCCGCAACGCGCTTGATGGCCACCTCCTGTTCGATCGGCACGTTGTCGCTGAACAGCAGCACATTCAGGCCCAGGCGCAGCGCCTTCAAGGCTTCCGCCGCGGCATAGGGGCCCGGCACCGAGATCAACGCGAGATCAGCATGATCGGCAATCGCGACGCCGCCGGAGATCGAGCGCGGCGGCGCTTCCGCCGTCGCTTCGCTCGATCCTCCCTTCGGCTCTTCACCGGCGATCAGGGAGTGGATCTCGCGCTCCGCGGCGGCGACCTTGTCGGGCGCATCGTCCGCAACGACGATCATGATGTCGCCCGGCTTGGCGCTCTCGAGCGCCGGGCTCATCAGCCCGGCCTGCTGCAGGAACTCCTTGTTGCTGCGCGTTCCCATCAGCAGCGTGACCCGCTGCACGCCGGTCCGCGCGACCGTGACCTGGGAAATCCGCATCAACGACACGGAATCCTTGTACAGGTTCGCCCTTATGCTGGATTGAATGGCCATTGCCTTGTCGTTCCCTTGAATCCCGCAGGCTGCTTTGTTTGTCTTGAGCTTGAGCCATCGGCCAGCCCGATTGCCTGATCAGAATGAGGCGCCGACGCGCCTCAACTGCTTCAACTCGGTGAGGCGCGGGCGGATGTGCCGCCGAAGCGCCAATCCCGGTGGCTATTGAACGACGTGCGTCCCGGTCTCGCCCCGCAGCGCCGCCATGGCGCAATCGAGGTGACTGATGATCGCGCGCTTGCCGCCGCCCTCGAGAAACCGGATCGCCGCATCGACCTTGGGTCCCATGCTTCCCGGAGGGAAATGTCCCTCACGGTGGTAGGCCTTGATCTCCTCGAGACTGACCTGATCCAGATCCTTCTTGTTCGGCTTGCCGAAATTCACCGCGACACGCGGGACCGCGGTCAGGATCAGCAACTCTTCGATACCAAGCACATTCGCGATATGAGCGGACGTCAGATCCTTGTCGATGACCGCCGGCACGCCGGTGCGCACGCCCTTCGCATCACGAACCACGGGAACGCCGCCGCCGCCTCCGGCAATGACGATCGTTCCGCGCTTGACCAACGCGTCGACCAGCGAGATGTCGCAGACATGCTTGGGCTTCGGCGACGGCACGACATGACGCCAGCCGCGCCCGGAATCCTCGCGCATCGCCCAATTGAGCTCGGCGCTGATCTTCTTCGCCTCGTCCTCGGAAAAGAACGGTCCGACGAACTTGGTCGGATTCTTGAACGCGGGATCGTCCTTGTCCACCTCTACCTGGGTCAGCAGGCTTGCCACATGTCGCTGGTTGCCCTGTTCGCGCAGGGCATTCTCGATCGCCTGCATCAGGAGATAGCCGATGCCGCCCTGGCTGTGCGCGACGCAGATGTCCAGGTCCATTGGCGGGATTCGGTTCATCGTCAGCATCTGGCGCATCATGATCTTGCCGACGACCGGGCCGTTGCCGTGCGTGATGACCAGCTCATTGTCGAGTTGCGCAAGCGGCAGCAGCGCTTCCGCCGTGATCTGCGCGACCGACTTCTGCTCCTGGGAGGTGCCCCTGATATCCTCGGGGTGAACCGCATTGCCACCGATCGCGACCACCAGGCGACGCGGCACGTCATTGAGTGTACGCATTTCCTTACCTCCCGGCATTCTGGACGATGGCAACCGCTAGCTCGCACGCCTGGGCGTTCGACGGCGCAACGAGGATTCCGGCCTGCTCCAGTTTCCTGACCTGCGCGGAGCGCCCTTGCGGGTCCTGCTCCGTGCCGACAACCGACGCGATCAACGCCGGCGCATCCTGCCCGCGATCGGCGACGATCTTCGTCAGATGCTCGGCAGGATCGGCATGCGCGCCATAGCCGAGCACGAGGTCGAGCAGCACCACCGAAAGATCGCGATTCCTGAGCGCAGCACGCAACGCATCGTCGCGCACGGATGGGTCGATCATCGGGTGCGGCCGGCCACGGGTATATTCGTCGTCGCCGAGGTCGATCAGCCGGTCCCGTCCGGCATTCGGTTCCACGCCGAGCTTGACCACGCCGGGGATTGCGGCGTTCGACGCCACCTTCCGGCCTGCGGCAGCGAGGATCACCTGAGCTTCGGCACACAGCGTTCCGCCGGCGAACAAGCCCTCGATCCCGCCTCGGCCGCTGCGCGGAAGCCGTGACGCGACACCTTTCGCGTCGAAGCCTGCGCCGATCTTCTTGTCTCCCAGGGCCAGCTCCGCGGCGCCCCTCAGCGTCGGCGAGAAACGGGCGTTCGGCGGCAGCTCGATCTCCGTAGCACCGATGAAGCACACCGTGTACGACTTCCTGCTTCTGCCGATCCGCTCAAGCACGGATTTGGCGACATCGGGATGCGGCGGCTTCGAGATCAGCACCACGTGATCGGTTTCCGGATCTGACTCGAATGCATCGATTGCCATCAACGTGGTGATGCCGCCGATATCCTTCTTCAGATCGCGCCCGCCGACCCCGATGGCGTGGGAGATTCCCGCGCCGGCTTCCGAGATCAGGCACGAGACCTCCTGCGTGCCGGTCCCGGACGCCCCGATGATGCCGATCCTGCCGCGCCTGATCTTGTTGGCGAACGCCAGCAGCGCACCGCCGATCACGGCCGTTCCGCAATCCGGTCCCATCATCAGGAGGCCGGCCGTCCGCGCCTGCTGCTTGAGCGACAATTCGTCCTCGAGGGACACGTTGTCGCTGAACATCAGGACATGCAGGCCGCGATTGAGCGCCTTGCGGGCCTCGGCGGCGGCGAACTCGCCGGGCACGGAGATCAGCGCAAGATTGATCTCCGGCCTGACCTTCACGGCCGCGGCGATCGAGTGCGGCTGCCAGGCGGACTGCGCTTCGCCCTGGGTCTTCGGCTTGTCGAGCGACTTGATCGCATTGTCGAGGGCTTCGCGGGCAGCGGACTCGGACTCGGCCTTGACCGCGATCACGAGGTCATTGCCCTTCACGGCAGTGCCCTCCTCCAGCAGCCCCGCGTTGCGCATGATCGCGGCGTTCGACGGCGTTCCCATCATCAGCGCCGCCTCGATCACGCCGGGCGAGCCGGCCACCTCGCGCGACAGCCGCATCAGCGCGACCGAGTCGAGATAGAATCCCTTGCGGACCTCGTTCAGGACAACGACGTTCATGACACACCCAAATCCTTGGCGATCGCGACGATCGCCTGCTGGAAGCACGCCAACGGCGCCTTGACCACGCCGGCACCGACCTGCCCGATGCCGGGCTCGCGATGCGCGATGCCTGTGTTGATGACCGGCACCACGCCGGAATCGACGACCAGGCGGATATCGATGCCGGTCGGCACGCCCGCGAAGTCCATTGCGGCAATGGTCCATTCCGGATTCTGCGCCACCGTGATCTCGCCCATCGAGCGGGTGAAGTTGCCGGCCTCGGACGGCGCGCCGGCCCCCACGAAGCCCGCGACTGCCGGCGCCGCGGCCATCGCGAATCCGCCGAGACCGATCGTCTCGACGATGGCGGAATCGCCCATGTCCGGATTGGCGTCCTTCTCGGAATAGCCGGCGAAATACAGCCCTTCCGGCATTTCGACCGGCGCGGTGAACCATTGCTCGCCGAGCCCGCTGACGCGGATCCCGAAATCGGTGCCGTTGCGGCACATGGTGGTGACGATGGTCGAACCCCGGATGCCGTTGGCGGGATCGGTGATCGCCTTGCCCATCGCCATCGCGATGTTGAGGAAGAACTGATCGTTCTGTCCGATGAACGCGAGGCATTCGGCGAGAACGGCGTTGTCGGTCGAGGTTCGCGCCATCCAGGGCGCGATCTCGCGCAGGAAGACGCTCGAGCATGCCAGATTGCGCTGATGCAGCTCATCGCCCATCGACAGGCCCCGCGCGACGATCGATTTCAGGTCGACGCCGCCGGCAGCTCGGATCGCCTTGCCGAGCGTCGGCCCGAACACGTCGCGCAGCCAGGCGAGCCGATTCAGCACGCTGGCGTCGTTGCCGCCGAAGCGCATCACTTTGCCGAGCCCCTCGTTGATCGCGCAATAGGCGCGGTTGGAGAAGCGCGCGTTCTCGACCACGAACAACGGCATCGACATCGTGGTCATGCCGGTCATCGGGCCGACCGCGCCGAAGTGGTGGTTCGGGTGAAACTCGATCTCGCCATTGGCAGCGAGCTTGGTCGCAGTCGGCAGATCCTTCGCCCATCCCTCGAACACGATGGCGCCGGCGACCGCACCGCGCATCGGGCCACACATCCTGTCCCAGGAGATCGGTGGCCCGGCGTGGAGGATCATCCGTTCGCGCAGGCCCGGGATCAATTCGCGGGCGGGAACGATGTCGATCAGCCGCGGCTCCCCTTCGAGGATCCGGGTGAGCGCCTGCTGGTTTGCGTCTTCGATCAGTTTCATCGGTGCGCCCTCACACACCGAGCTTCGCGAGCAGGGCCGCCATCTGCGGATCGCCGCCCGCCGACGGCTTCCAGTCGACGTGAACGACGTCGATGCCGCAGTCGCGGAGGTCCTTCACGAACCCCTCTAGCCCGACATTCACGACTTCGACCTTGCGCGCCAGCAACTGCTGATACTGCGGCCTATCCTGATCCGTCATCGTCTCCGCCCTAATCAAGTTCGTTTTCGTTGCCTCGAGTAAATAAGAAAACACTTACTTCGTCAAGACCGGATCCCCGGAAAATGCGAATTTCCGTATCCGCCCGAACAGCGGACCGGCCGAAGCGCAATCCGCCTTAAAAAAAGTGCTCCGAACTTCGTTCGGAGCAGTCTGGGAGAACTCGAAATTCGGTCTGCAACGGCGTCACCGTTCGCGAAGGGCGTGGCGCAGGACGATCAGACTGCCGGCAAATGCATCCAGTCCGGATGTATGTCCGATCGCCGTCAGAGCCGTGAGGGCGCGACCAAACTCGGCGGCCTCCCCGCTCATCGTTGCATGGATGGCGGCGTGCAGCGCCGCCGCTCCGTAACCCAGCGCCGCGGCACGCAGATGGATTCGGCTGATGTCGTTGGTGCCGTCGAGCAGCTCGCGGCAATGCTCCCACAATGCGTCGCGAGCTTCGATGCGTCCCAGCGCAGCCAACGCAATCAGAGCACCGCCGATCAGATCGTCGCCGGACGGCGTCAGCCCCGGCCCGAGACCGATCAGGCTGCCAAGCCCGGACTCGCGATCCGTATCGTCATCCGAGCCTGCGAGGATCAGCTCCAGCGCAGCGAGACCAGGCATGGCGGCCCGAACCAGCGCAGAGGCGTCGCCCGGAGCACTTCCGGACCCGGCCACAGCGAGGCCTTCCGCAATCAGATCACCGCCCCACACCTCGTCGACAGCATCAAGGCCGCGCATGAGGCTGCTCATCGACCAGTGTGGTGCAGCGGGCGGCGCCCAGACGGACCGAGCGGCCAGGTTTGCGAGCGGCGTCGCTCCGATCCACAGAATGGAGTCCGCGACCCGCACGGGATCGCCGACCACAAGGCCCGGCCATCGGAAGTCGCCGACCACATGCAACGGACCCGATCCGATCCCGATCCGCCCAACGCAGATCCAGATCCCGTCGATCACGGCGTAGAACGAACGTTCGAACACAGCGACGACCTGGCCCGCGGCGCGATCGCGAAGCGCCTTGTCGGCAAGGAGCCCCACTTCCACATCGGCACAGATCGTCGCTGCGGGCTCGGGACGCCGCTCGCCCGGTGCACTTGCGCGACCTGGCTGCTTTCCATCAGCTTCGCGGTCTCCGACCAACATCCGCCCTCGCCTCCCTCAGCGCGCCTGGGCCGCGAACCGTTGCGGCGCGCCGGCCTGGGCCTCACCACCCAGATAGGCCGCCTCGAGCTGCGGATCCTCGGCGATGATGTCGGCGGCGCCGCTCTTGAGGATCGCACCCGTTTCCAAAAGATAGGCCCGGTCGGCCAGCGCGAGCGCGTGGCCTGCCATCTGATCGACCACGATGATGGTCATGCCCTCGCTGCGCAGCCGCTCGAAGGACGCGAACAGTTCATCGACCACCAGCGGCGCCAAACCGAGCGACGGCTCATCCAGCATGTAGATCTTCGGCCCGGTCAGAAGCCCGCGCGCCACCGCGAGCATCTGCTGCTCGCCTCCGGACAGCAGGCCGGCGCGCTGGTCGATACGCTCCTTCAGCCGCGGGAAGCGCACGAACATCGCCTCGATCTCGGCATCGAGGTCTATTCCCTTGCGGGCATAGGCTCCGAGCTGGAGATTCTGCTTCACCGTCAGCTCCGGAAACACCTGCCGCCCTTCCGGCACCAGCACGACGCCATTGCGGGCACGAACATGCGCGGGCATCCGGTCGATGCGCGTCTCGGCGAGCCGCACTTCGCCCGTGGAGCGCGGCGGCTCGAGCCCGGCGATCGACCGCATCAGGGTGGTCTTGCCGGCGCCGTTGGCGCCGAGCACGGCGACCGCCTCGCCGGGAGCGACCACCAGATCGATCCCGTTCAAGGCGCGCGACAGCCCGTAGAACGAATCGAGCGTCTTGACCTCGAGTGCAGTGCCCTGCCGCGCCGGCCGCGGCGCACGGGTTTTCTCACCGGCCGTCACGTCGCCGAGATAGGCCTTGCGGACCAGCGGATCGTTGCGGATCGCCGCCGCATCGCCGATCGCGATGCGCTTGCCGCCGTCGAGCACGACGATGAGATCGCTCAACGACATGATCATCGGCATGTCGTGCTCGACGATGATGACGGCGATCCCGAGATCGGCGATCCGGCGCAACAGCGTGGTCAGGCGCTGCTTGTCGCCCTTGGAGAGGCCGGCCGCAGGCTCGTCGAGCAGCAGGATGCGGGGCCGCAACGCGAGCGCGCGCGCGATCTCGACCAGCCGCTTCTCGCCATGGGACAGCGAATCCGCAAGGCGATCGACGTCGCCGTCGACACCTGCAAAGCGCAGCAGGAACCGGGCAAAGCCTTCCGTCTCCGCGTTGCGCAGCGCGGAGACAACGCCGCCGAGACGGCCGACCCGCTCGGCCAACAGGATGTTCTCCAGGATCGTGAGCGAGCCGAACAGCTGCGTGGTCTGGAACGTGCGCGCCACGCCGACCCGCGCCAGCACATGTGACGTCATGCCCGTGACGTCGCGATCGCCGAGCTTCACCGTCCCCGCCTGCGGCCGGTAGAAGCCGCAGAGCAGATTGAGCGCGCTGGTCTTGCCGGCGCCGTTGGGGCCGATGATGCTGGTGACGGCACCGGGCGCCGCCTTGAACGAGACGCCCTGGACCGCACGCACGCCGCCGAACGAGATCGACAGATCCGTGACGTCGAGCCCCGCCGCGTTGTGCGTCTCGAGGATCGCCGCATCGGTTTCCGCCGCAGCGATCGCGGGCTCGGCCACCGGCTTGCGCGCCGGCAGGAATTTTGCGGCAAGCTGCTCCACGAGCCCGACGATGCCGGACGGCGCGGCGCGCAGCACGACGAACAACAGCACGCCGAAGGCCAGCAGGCGATACTCCGCGAGATCCGACAGCGCTTCCGGCAGCAGCACCACGAGCGCTGCGCCGATCACCGGACCGAGCACCGAGCCGGCGCCGCCGACCATCACCGCGAACAACAGCAGCACCGATTGCAGGAACGGGAACGAGCTCGGGCTGATATAGCCCTGCAACGGTGCGAACAGCGCGCCGGCCAGCGCCATCGCGGCCGCCGAGATCACGAAGGCCACGGCGCGGACCTGCACCAGATCGATGCCGAGCGAGCGCGTCGCGACCTCGGTATCGCGAGCGGCACGCATGGCATAGCCCCAGCCGCTGCGCTTCAGCCGCTCGAACAGGATGAGGCCGGCAAACACCAGCACGACGCCGGCGATGGCCAGCGAACGCTCGGACAGCGTATAGCCGAACACGCTCGGCGGCGCGCTCAGCATCAGCCCGTTGCCGCCGCCGGTGAGATCGCGCCACTCGATCGTGACATGCTCGACGATGAAGCCAAAGGCAATCGTCACCATCGCGAGATACGGCCCGCGCACCCGCAGCGCCGGCATCGCGAGCAGCCCGCCGACGATGCTGACCAGCACGATGGCCCCTGCCGTCGCGGCGAGGTAGGGCCAACCGGCCTTCTCCATCAGCAGCACGGTGGTGTACGCACCGATCGCCATGAAGCCGATATGGCCGAGCGAGATCTGGCCCGCGAGGCCGAGCAGGACGTTGAGGCCGATGCAGCCGATCGCCGTCAGCGAAATCGTCGCGATCAGGAACACCGAATAGCTGTCCGCGACCGCGGCATAACCGACAGCAATCGCGAACGCCGCGACCGCGACGAGAAGGGAGGCGCGAGAAGTCATACCTTCTTAACTCCAGCTCGGCCGAGCAGCCCGTGCGGCATGACGACGAGGATGACGATGACGGAAGCGAACGTGATGATCTGGGTGTAGACCGACCCGAGATAGTTGGTCGCGAACACCTCGATCAGGCCGAGGCACAATCCGGCCAGCATGACGCCCCAGGCGCTGGCGAGACCGCCGATGATCGCGGCGGCGAACGCCTTGATGCCGAACAGCGTGCCCATCTCGGACGAGACGTTGAACAGCGGCGCGATCAGCAGCGCGGCAACACCCGCCAGCATGGCCGACACCGCGTAGCTCGCGGCAATGGCGCCGCTGACATTGATGCCCATCAGCCGCGCGGCATTGGGATTCTGCACCACCGCAAGCATCGCGACGCCATGCCGCGTGCGGCGGGTGATCAGATGCAGCGCCAGCGCAAGCAAGAGGCCGACCACGGGAATCAGGAGCTGCAGCGGATAGACCCCTGCCCCCTCCACGATCTGGATCGGCTTGGCCGCGAGCATCGACGGGAAGCTGCGCGGCTCCTTGCCGAACACGAACAGCATCACATTGTCGACGATGATGCCGACCGCGACAGTCGCCATCAGCCAGTTCTCCGAACCGCGCAGCACGAACGGACGAACCGCGAAGCGTTCAATCAGGACACCGTAGACCGCGCAGACCAGCAGCACCGCGGGGATGCCGATCGCGGCCGGCCAGCCCCACACGACGAGGAAGAAGTATCCGGCAACGGCTCCCAGGGTCATCGAGCTGCCCTGCGAGAAGTTGACCGTGCCGGACACGGCGTACGTGACGTGAAAGCCCAGCGCGAGCAGACCGTACATGCTCCCCAGCGCCATTCCGGTTATTATCGCCGAAAGAAACGACATCGATGATCACCCCGATCTGCTTGCTGGACGACCGCTACCGTCAGTTCTTGAACGGCAGGATGTGATTGTCTTCGAAGTGGGCCCAGATGTAGTCCTGTGCCGTCAGCGCATCGTGCTTGTCCTGGGCGAACGGCTTCTCATAGGTCTTGATCAGGCCTTCCAGCCGGTCGATTCCGTAGAAGCCGTCACGAATGGCGGTCGGATCCGTGCTGCCGGCCTTCTGGATCGCGCCGGCGATCACCAGGACGCTGTCATAGGCGTTGGCGAAGCCGACCGCGGGCGTCACGTCCGCCGGACCCTTGATGTCCGGATACTTCGCCTGCAGCTCGGCGAGCACGCGCTTGCCGACCGGCGAGAGGTTGCCGAAGAAGCTGTAGGTCTGCACGAAGACGACGCTCTCGGCGCTCGGCCCGGCGAGCTCGGTGAAGCGGCCGCCGGCCGGTCCCCAATGCGACACGATCGGCGGCGCCCAGCCCATCCGGTCGAGCGATTTCACGACCTGCGAGGATGGACCGACATTGCCGACCAGGAACAGGGAGTCGGCGCC
This sequence comes from Bradyrhizobium sp. RD5-C2, assembly GCF_019972155.1. Classification (GTDB taxonomy): domain Bacteria; phylum Pseudomonadota; class Alphaproteobacteria; order Rhizobiales; family Xanthobacteraceae; genus Bradyrhizobium. The sequence continues at coordinate 49,679 of NZ_BOVL01000002.1, forward strand.
GGCCTGCTTGAGCCGGGACAATTGCGCGACCACGTCGACGTCGTTCCCCTCGAACTTCTCGACACCCGCCGGTTCGATCCCGGCCGCCTTCAGCGCCGCGCGCAGGCCGTGCTCGTTCGATTCGCCCCAGGGATTGTTGACGAGGATGAGGCCCGGCTTCTTGGCCGCGAAGGTCTTGCCGGCGAACGCGACGATCGCCTTGTCGACCTCGTCGTCCATCGCAGAGACGCGGAATACGTAGTTGGACGCGGCGCCGTTCTGCGTGATGTTGGTTCCGGCCGCCCATGGCACGACGAACGGCATCTTGACGTTGTTGACGAACGGCACGATCGCAAGCTGGACCGGCGTATCGAGACCGCCGAGCAGCACAGCGACCTTCTCGCGCTGGATCAGTTCGCGCGCGGCGGTCAGTCCCTTCGCGGGATTGCTTTCATCGTCACGGCGCACCAGCTCCAGCGGACGGCCGAGCACGCCGCCTTTGGCGTTGATCTCCTCGATCGCGATCGTGGCGCCGCGGGTCAACGCTTCGCCGGCGCGCGCCGACTGCCCCGACAGCGCGGTGACCAGGCCGATCTTGATCGGCTCGGCGGCCCGTGCCCGCTCCGCAAGCGGCACAGCGCCGATGAGAATGGCGAGCGCGCCCTGCAAGACGACGCGGCGGCACAACCCGGTGATGGGGGTACAAGCGTAGCTCATTTCTGCAATTCCTCCCGCTCCGACGGCTCCCAAGCCGCCTCTGGTCCGCTGCCGCTGTCTCCGCGGCCTTGACGGAAGTAAAAACTTTCTTCACAAATTGACGAATGTCAAGCGGCTGATCGCGCGCAGGATGGAGATTGCAATGCAACGGGAGACTGGAGCGGAACCGGAGCGGGCCACCTCGCGTGGCGTTCTCGGCGGTGCAACATCCGCGCAAACGCCGGATCCGGCACGCGGTCTCCGCTCTCACGACCGCTACCGCTACAGTGCGATCACGCGCCGCCCCGATTTCTTGTGGCCAAACAAAAAGCGGCTCGCGGTTTACATCGCGCTCAACCTCGAGCACTTCGCTTTCGGCGATGGACTCGGCGCCGAACTCTGCCCGGGCGGTCCACATCCGGACGTCCTCAATTACGCATGGCGCGATTATGGCAACCGGGTCGGCGTCTGGCGGCTCATCGATCTGTTCGATGAACTGAAACTGCCGGTCTCCGTGCTTGCGAACAGCAGCATCTATCACTACTGCCCGGAAGTCATGGACGCATTTCGTGCGCGCGGCGACGAGGTCGTCGGCCATGGACGGACCAATTCCGAACGGCAGGGCGTGCTCTCACCTGCCGACGAGCAGCAACTGATTGCGGAAGCAACGGATGTGATCGCGCGGGCCGAGGGACGACAGCCGCTCGGCTGGCTCGGTCCATGGATCTCGCAATCCGCCGTGACGCCGGATCTTCTCGCCGAAGCGGGCTACCAATACCTGCTCGACTGGTGCATGGACGATCAGCCGGTGTGGTTCTCGACAAGGGATGGCGGGCGGATCCTGTCCGTCCCCTATCCACAGGAACTGAACGACATCCCCTCGATTGTCGGGCGCAAGGACAGCGGCGAACAGTTTGCGACCATGATTACGGACACATTCGAGGAGATGCTGGCGCAATCCGCCAAGCAATCGCTGGTGATGGGGATCGCGCTGCATCCATATCTGGTCGGCCAGCCCCACCGGCTGCGGCCGCTGCGACGCGCCCTGCAGGCGATCGTCGCACGGCGCGACGACATCTGGATCACCACCGCCGGCGAGATCGCGGCATTTTCGCGCGCCCTGCCCGACGGCATCGTGCCGACATAAGAAACTGGAGACTTGAAGTGACAGCCATCGACACACTCTTTCAGAACGCGCGGCTCACCGACGGCCGGCTGGTCGAAATCGCCGTCCGCGGCGGCAAGATCGTGGCGATCGCGTCGTCCCCGCAAAGCTACGGCGCAGTCGGCGAAAGGCGCGATCTTGGCCGGCGCCTGGTGCTGCCCGGCATGGTCGAAGGTCACATCCACCTCGACAAATGCTTCATCGGCGACGACTGGAAGCCGCACCGGCCCTGTACCGCGGGCTTCAATGTGCGCGAGCGCGTCAAATTCGAGAAGGAAGCCCTCGCCGCCGCCAAACCGATCCCGGTTCGGGCCGCGGCCCTGATCGATCTTTGCGTCTCGCAGGGCACGACTCAGATGCGCAGCCATGTGGATGTCGACGCCGAGGTCGGCCTGCGACATTTCGAACCGATCGCCGCCGCGCGGGAGGCGCACCGGGAGAAGGTTTCAATCCAGATCGTCGCGTTTCCCCAGAGCGGCATCGTGACATCGCCCGGAACGGCCACATTGCTTGAGGAAGCCGTTCGCGCCGGCGCCGATCTGATCGGCGGACTCGATCCCGCAGGCCATGATGGCGACGTTGCCGGGCATCTTGACGTCGTCTTCGGGATCGCCGAGCGGCATGGCGTCGGCATCGATATTCACCTGCATGACGGCGGTCTGCAGGGCATCTCGGAGATCGAGGAGATCGCGCGACGCACCAAGGCGTCGGGCCTTGGCGGCAAGGTCGCGATCAGCCATGCCTACGCGCTCGGCGAAGTGGCTGTCGACGTGGCTCAACGGACCGCGCAGCGGCTTGCCGAAGCCGGCGTCGCCATTTTCACCAATGCCCCCGGCGCGCACGCATTTCCGCCCGTGTTGCTGCTTCGCGATGCCGGCGTCACCGTGTTCTCCGGCAACGACAACATCCGCGATTCCTGGTGGCCCTACGGCGACGGCGACCTGCTCGAACGCGCAATGATGGTCGGCTATCGCTCCGGCTTCAACACGGACGATCAGTTGGCCGCGGCCTTTGACATGGTGACGACCAACGCAGCGCGCGCGCTTGGCCTCAAGGATTACGGCCTGACTGTCGGCGGGACGGCGGATTTCGTCGTGCTCGACGCCCGGCATGTCCAGGAAGCCGTGGTTGCTCGTCCCAAGCCACGCGATGTCTACAAGGCCGGCCGACTCGTCGCGCAGAGTGGCGTGATGGTGGCACCCGACGCCCGGAAGCAGTGAACATGGAGGAATCGCACTTGACGAACAGTCGCAATGCCGATCTCAATCCCAGCTGCTTGCGCCGGGAAACGGTCCGCTGCCCGATATGGCCTGATGCGGACCTGCCCTGCGTGAATACCCGAGCCCAGGCAAGGTTGACGCCGTGACAGAAACGACAGCACCGACCAGCCCCACCCGCAGCACCACACGCGGAAAGCGGCCGCGCGACTCCGCGCTCACCAAGGAAGCGATCCTGCGCGCCGCGACCTTCGAGTTCTGCCACAATGGCCTCGGCGGCGCACGCGTCGAGGCCATCGCGCAGCGCGCCAAGGCCAATATGCGCCTGCTCTACGCCTATTTCGGCGACAAGAACGGGCTCTACATAGCCGTCCTCGAGGACGTCTACACCGAAATTCGCGCGGCCGAACAGCGGCTGAACCTGGATGATCTCGAGCCGATCGCCGCAATGAGCGGGTTGATCGATTTCACATTCACCTTCTTCGGACAGCACCAGAACTACATCGCGCTGATCAACACCGAGAACCTTCAGCGCGGGCGCAATATGCGCAAGTCGCGCAAGATTGCCGATCTCACTTTGCCCCTGGTTGCAAGCATCGAAAGTATTCTGCGGCGCGGCGTGGCGGCGGGCCTGTTTCGCGGTGATGTCGATCCCATCCAGCTCTATGTCTCGATCACCGCGATGAGCTATTTCCACGTTTCCAACCGGTACACATTGTCGGCGATGTTCGACAAGGATCTCGGCGCGTCGGACTGGCTCGAGCTGCGGCGCGAGCATGCGCAGGACATGATCCTGACCTGGCTGACGGCCCCTGCCGGGGCACGCAAGGACAGGTCAGCAGCATCGAAGGCGACGGCGCGCCTCGGCAAGCCGTCCCGCTAAGAGGTCAGCCGCACGACGCGGTGTCGTGCGGATCACGCGCCGGGAATGCCCTCAGCGGGTCGCAACGACGCCGTCGCTGCGCGGATCGCTGGCCCCTTCCATCAGGCCGTCCGGATGCCAGACGATCGCGCCGGCGTGTCCCATGATCTCCTCGAACGGACCGGTCACCTGAATGTCGTGGCCGAGCGCGCGGAGCCGATCGATGATTGCGGGATCGAAGCGGGATTCGATCTTCAGATTGTTGTTTTCCTCGCCCCAGGTGCGACCAAGCAGCCAGCGCGGCGCCGTAATCGCGGACTGCAGCTCCTGGCCGTGCATGGCGTAACGGGAGAAGATGGCGGCCTGGGTCTGCGGCTGCCCCTCTCCGCCCATCGTACCGAAGGAGATCAGCCGCCCATCGCCGAGTTCGGCCATCGCCGGCTGGATGGTGTGGAACGGCAGGCGTCCCGGATCCAGCCGATTGGTATCGGTCTCGCCGAGGCTGAAGCTCGTTCCACGGTTTTGCCAGGTGACGCCGCTCTCGGGCAGGATGACGCCTGAACCAAACTCCCAGTAGACGCTTTGAATGAAGCTGACGCTGAGCCCGTTGCGATCGGTCGCAGCGAGCCACACGGTATCGCCCTGCTTGGACGGATCGGGCCACGGCGCGGCGCGGCGATCGGATATTGTTTCGTGAAGCGCGGCGAGCGACTGCTCGGACAGGAATTCGGCGGCCAGGCGCTTCATGTAGTCGGGATCGGTCACATGGCCGTTGCGAATACGGAACGCGGCCTTCGTGCATTCGACGAGCCTGTGCAGATGATCCACGCCATCGGCTTCGCCGGCGATGCGCCGGGCATACAGTGCCAGGATCAAAAGCGAGGCCAGCCCCTGCGTCGGCGGAGGCATGTTGAAGACCTTGTGGCCGGACACCTCGACCGAGAGCGGCGTCACCAGCGATGCCTGATGCCGCTCCAGATCAGCCAATCGCAGCGGGCTCCCTGCCCGCTCGAGGTCGGCCGCCATCGAGCGTGCCAGTTCGCCGCGATAGAAATCAGACAGCCCGGCCTTGGCCAGACGCCGCAATGTCGCGGCGACACGCGGCTGCCGCAACCGCGCACCGAGCGCGAGCGGGGCGCCTTGCGGCAGATAGACCTCGGCATAGCCGGGCACGTTTTCGAGCTCAGGCCGCTTCTTGCGGATGTTCTCATGCAGCGTGCTGGTGACGGCCACGCCCTCCTCGGCATGCCGGATTGCCGGCTCGAACAGCCGCGCCATCGGCAGCCGACCGTCATGACGATCGCGGCTGAGTTCATAGGCCTTCTGCCAACCGTCGACGGTGCCGGCAACGGTGAGCGCGGCGAGCGGGCCGCGGCCGGGAATGCTGCTGCAGCCACGCTCGCGATACCAGCTGCGATCCGCCGCCATCGCAGCCCGTCCGCAAGCCTGAATCCCAACCGGCTTCGAGCCGGCGCGGCCGACCAGCCAGAAGCTGTCGCCGCCGAGGCCGTTCATGTGCGGATAGGCCACGGCAATCGTCGCGGCCGCAGCGATCATCGCCTCAATGGCATTGCCACCTTCCGACAGGACAGCGAGTCCCGCCTGCGCCGCCAGGTGGTGCGGCGCGGTCACCATGCCGCCATAGCTTCGTTTTGTCTGCAACATCAGCCGTATCTCCCAAGCACGGTATGTAATAATATTTTTACTTACCGTGTCAAGGAGCCAGAGATCGGTCGTTAATATACGGGTGCCGAACCGTCGAGCTCGTCACCAGGACTGGCCATTGCAGTTCGGCACCGCGATCATTGCACGAAGCTCAGGCAGCCGCCACCTCGTGGCTAGCCATCACCTCCAGCGCTCGCAGAATAGCGGAATGGTCCCAGGCCTTGCCGCCGAGCGCGGTACAGGCGTTGAACAATTGCTGGGCCGCCGCTGTGCCCGGCAGCGACAACCCGAGCGCCCGCGCGCCTTCGAGCGCGAGGTTGAGATCCTTCTGGTGCAGCTCGATGCGAAAGCCCGGATCGAAATTGCGCTTCAGCATGCGCTCGCCGTGGACCTCAAGGATCCGGGACGACGCAAAGCCGCCCATCAGGGCCTTGCGCACCAGCGCGGGATCAGCACCCGCCTTGGACGCGAACAGCAGCGCCTCGCTCACCGCCTCGATGGTCAGCGCCACGATGATCTGGTTCGCAACCTTGGTGGTCTGGCCGTCGCCATTGCCGCCGACATGAGTGACATTCTTCCCCATCGCGTCGAACAGGGGCTTCATCGCGTTGAACGCCCGCTCCCGCCCGCCGACCATGATGGTCAGGCTTGCCGCCTTTGCGCCGACCTCACCGCCGGAAACCGGCGCGTCGAGATAGTCGGCTCCGAGCGCATCGATCTTACGTGCAAACTCCTTCGTCGCCAGCGGCGAAATCGAGCTCATATCGACCACGATCATGCCTTTGGACACCCCCTCCGCGACGCCGCCCTGACCGAACAGCACGGCTTCGACATGCGGCGTATCCGGCACCATGATGATCACGGCGTCGGCTTCCTGCGCCACTTGCCTCGCGGACTCGCAAGCGACGGCGCCGGCTGCAATCAGGTCCGGCGGAAGCGGCGCGACGTCGTGCAAAAACAGGCGATAGCCGGCAGCCAGGAGGTGGCTCGCCATCGGACGTCCCATGGTGCCGAGCCCGATAAATCCGATGTCTTTCATTGTCGTCGCTCCTGTCAGGCGGGTTAGAGCGTTCTCCAGCGAAGCGGAAAACGCATCAAAACAAAGTCCAGAGCTCCGTTCCTATTCGATCGGAACGGAAACAGCTCTAGGTCACGAAGGTCTGCGCGGCGTGCCAGGCGAGGCTCTCGAGCGTGGTCGTCCGCGGCTTGTATTCGCATCCGATCCAGCCGCGATATCCGATGCTGTCGAGATGCTTGAACAAATGGGGATAGTTGATCTCGCCGGTCCCCGGCTCGTTCCGGCCAGGATTGTCGGCGAGCTGGACATGCGCGATCCGGTCGAGATGCTTTTGCAGGGTCCGCGCCAGATCACCTTCCATGATCTGCATGTGATAGATGTCGTACTGGATGAACAAATTGGATGAGCCCACGTCGGAAATGAGCTGCACCGCCTGTTCAGTGCCGTTCAGGAAGAAGCCGGGAATATCGATTGTGTTGATCGGTTCGATCAGGAGCTTGATGCCATGCTGGCCGAGCGCGGCGGCGGCGAAGCGCAGATTGGACACCAGGGTCTCGCGCAGGTCTGCCGCGTCCGCACCGGCGGGAGCGGAGCCGACCAGGCAGTTCAGCTGCCGGCAATCCAGCGCCTTCGCGTAGTCGATCGCGCGCACCACGCCGTCGCGAAATTCATCGACACGGTTGCGCAGGATCGCAATGCCCCGCTCGCCGGCGGCCCAATTGCCCGCCGGAAGATTGTGCAGCACCTGGGTCAGCCCACAGCGCGCCAACTCCTCGCGCAACGCGCCCTTTTCGAAGTCGTATGGAAAGAGATACTCGACGGCGTTGAAGCCGGCGGCCTTGGCGGCGGCGAACCGATCGAGGAACGGCAGCTCGTTGAAGAGCATGGTGAGATTGGCGGCAAACTGAGGCACGGGTCTATCTCCGCTTGGGGCAGCGCTGGATGATGTCGTCAGGCCGGCAACAGCGTGCCGGATCGTTGTGCGCTCGGCACGTCATCGAGCGGGAGATCGAGCACCTCCTCGAATTCGACGATGTTGTCGATCTCCGTTCCCATCGCGATGTTGGTGACCCGCTCGAGAATGAACTCCACCACCACGGGCACCCGGTGCTTGGCCATCAGCTCGCGCGCGGTCGCGAACGCGGCCTGTGCCTCGTTCGGATCCGTCACACGGATCGCCTTGCAGCCGAGCCCCTCCGCGACGGTCACGTGGTCGACACCGTAGACGCCGATCTCGGGTGCGTTGATGTTCTCGAACGACAGTTGGACTTGATAGTCCATGTCGAAGCCGCGCTGCGCCTGCCGGATTAGCCCGAGATATGAATTGTTCACGACGACGTGGATGTAGGGCAGATTGAACTGCGCCCCGACCGCGAGCTCCTCGATCAGGAACTGGAAGTCGTAGTCACCCGACAGCGCGACGATGTCGCGGCCGGGATCGGCGGCGCGCACGCCGAGCGCGGCGGGCAGCGTCCAGCCAAGCGGACCGGCCTGCCCGGCGTTGATCCAGTTGCGCGGCTGATAGACGTTGAGGAACTGGGCACCCGCGATCTGCGACAATCCAATCACCGTCACGTAGCAGGTGTCGCGGCTGAAGGCCTTGTTCATTTCCTCGTAGACGCGCTGCGGCTTGATCGGGATGTTATCGAAGTGGCTCTTGCGCAGCATCGAGCGCTTGCGGTCGCGACAGGCTGCGGGCCAGGCCTGCCGATCGCGCAGCTTGCCGGACTTCCGCCACTCGCGGGCGACGTTCACGAACATTTCCAGCGCAGCCTTGGCGTCCGACACGATGCCGAGGTCCGGATTGAAGACCCGTCCGATCTGGGTCGGCTCGATGTCGACATGGACGAATTTGCGACCCTTGGTGTAGGTCTCGATCGAGCCGGTATGCCGATTGGCCCAGCGGTTTCCGATGCCGAGCACGAAATCGGATTCGAGCATCGTGGCGTTAGCGTAGCGGTGGCTGGTCTGCAGGCCAACCATGCCGGCCATCAGCGCGTGATCGTCAGGAATGGCGCCCCACGCCATCAGCGTCGGGACGACCGGAACGTTGACCGCTTCGGCAAAGGCGACCAGGAGCTCAGATGCATCGGCGTTGATCACCCCGCCCCCGGCCACGATCAGCGGCCGTTCCGCGGCGTTGAGCATCTCGAGCGCTTTCTCGATCTGCTTGCGCGTCGCCACAGGCTTGTAGACCGGCAGCGGCGAATAGGTCTCGTCGTCGAACTCGATCTCGGCCAGTTGCACGTCGAGGGGAAGATCGATCAGCACCGGTCCCGGCCGCCCCGACCGCATGATATGGAAGGCCTGGCTGAACACGCGCGGCACCAGCGCCGGCTCGCGCACGGTGACGGCCCATTTCGTCACCGGCTTTGCGATCGCCTCGATGTCGACGGCCTGGAAATCTTCCTTGTAGAGCCGCGCCCGCGGCGCCTGACCGGTGATGCAGAGGATCGGAATCGAATCCGCGATCGCCGAATAGAGGCCGGTGATCATGTCGGTTCCGGCCGGGCCCGAGGTGCCGATGCAAACGCCGATATTGCCCGCCTTCGCCCTGGTATAGCCTTCCGCCATATGCGAGGCGCCTTCGACATGGCGCGCCAGAATGTGCCGGATCGAGCCGTTGCGCTTCAGCGCGGAGTAAAGCGGGTTGATCGCGGCGCCGGGAACGCCGAACGCACAAGTGATCCCCTCGCGTTCAAGAATGCGCACTGCTGCATCGATTGCTCGCATCTTCATCTGATGATCCCGCTTCGCTATGAGTTGGCCTGAGCATGATCATCAGGCCCGCGATCATCGATCTCAACGCAATCGATTGGATTTTCCGCACAGTGGCAGCGCTTGCGATTTCTTGCATCTCTCCAGGAGATTAGCGCCTGCGAAACAATGGAAACCGGCAAAGCCGAGAACAGCAGCAGGCCTTGCGCCTGCTACGGTTGCGTGCGGCTGCTGCCGCGAAGCTCTGCCGAGAGCTCGGCTGCGATCTGGTGCACGATGGCGCCGATCTCCGGCAAGCGCTCGTCCGTCAGCCGATCCGCCATCCCCGATACCGAAACCGCGGCGAACGGCTCGCTGCAATCGTTGAAGACCACCGCAGCCACGCAGCGCAGGCCGAGCCGCGCCTCTTCATCGTCCACCGCATAGCCCTGGCGTCGCACGGTCTCCAATTCCCTGAACAGCTCGCCCGGCCGAATGATCGACTTCTCCGTCAGGCGCGGCATGCCGCGACGGCGAATGATCGCGTTGATGTCCGCATCGGAATACGCGGCCAGCACCGCCTTCCCCACGCCCGACGCGATCAACGCCACACGTCCGCCGACCTTGGTCAGCGAGCGCATGATCTCCCGGCTCTCGATACGGGATACGACGATGATGGAGTCGTCATCGACGACGGCAAGATTGGCCGTTTCCCTGGTCTGGTCGCGCAGCTTGCGCAGATAGGGCAATGCCCGCGCGGAAAAATTGCGCCGACGCATGAACGTCGAGCCGACCACGAAGCTTTGCGCGCCGATATGCCACTTCGACTCATCGCGGTCGAACTGCACGAACCTGCGATTCTCCAGAGTCGTCAGCAGCCGATGGGCCGTCGACGGCGGCAAGCCGATGCGGATCGCAAGATCGGTCAGCCGATAGCCTTCGTCATCCTCTGCAAGCGCTTCCATGATTTGCATCGCGCGATCGACAGATTGAACGCCGCCGTCTCGCGCGTCCTGATCCGACGGAGCGCGAAGATCGGGATCGGACGGCTTGCGCCGGATCGGCTCTCTTTTCATCACGACCTGCCCCTAACCGGTTGCGGTTCAGAACGAAATTGCTCGCCGATAACGAGCGTCACAATTGGCATATGGCATACCAAAAGACCCCTGAGTCAAGGTTGCAGAATTCGAGAATAAGCAAGAATAGGTAAGTATTTTTGCCATTTTCTTTCAGAACACGTCGATTCTTTTGTTTGACTTCTGGGATAATGTATACCACGATTGTTTCTTAACGATCCAATGATGCAACCGGGAGGACCATACCATGTACGTCGGGGACATCCTTCGCACCAATAGTGCGCACGTGGTGACGATCGGCTCGAGCGAAACCGTAAGCATTGCCGCGAACCTGTTGTACGCGAGCAATGTCGGCGCACTGGTGGTCAGGAACGGCTCGCGCAGCGTCGACGCCGCCGTGGTCGGGATGTTCAGCGAGCGCGATGTGGTCGCCGTGATCGCCGAGCGCGGCACGGGTGGCCTCGCCGCGAAAGTCGCGCAGTTCATTTCGCCACGGCCGCTGGTGTCCTGCACTTCGCAGGATGCGCTCACCGATGTCGAGCGTCTGATGGTCCGTCACGACATCCGCCATATCCCCGTCATCGACAACGGCCGGCTGGTCGGCGTCGTGAGCATGCGGGACATCGGCTTTGCCCTGGAGGAAGCCGCCTGCGCAGCCTGACGGATTTTCCCAAGGCCATTGCCACGCAACCCGGTTCGAGCCGTTGCGGCTCATGCTGTGCCCCCACTCTGCTCGCGAGGATTTCATGAATATCTGCATCTACGGCGCCGGCGCCATCGGCGGCTATCTCGGTGTCGAATTTATGCGCGCTGGCGCCGATGTCAGCCTGGTCGCGCGGGGCGCGCACCTCGCCGCGATGCGACAGAACGGCTTGAAACTCCTGATCGGCGACGAGGAGCGCGTGGTGCATCCCCGCTGTACCGATAATCCCGCCGAACTCGGCGAACAGGATTTCGTCATCATCTGCCTCAAGGCGCATTCGATCACCGGCGTCATCGAACCGATGCGGCCGCTGCTCGGTGAGCGGACCCGCATCGTCACCGCCGTCAACGGCATTCCCTATTGGTATTTCTACAAGCACGGCGGACGGCACGAAGGATCGGCGCTGGAGAGCATCGATCCCGGCGGTCGGCAGTGGAACGAGCTCGATCCCGCGCGCGCCATCGGCTGCGTGGTCTATCCCGCCACCGAAATCGAGGCGCCCGGCGTGATCCGCCACGTCTACGGCAACAGCTTTCCGCTCGGCGAACCCTCCGGCGAGATCACACCTGATGTCGAGCGGCTTGCCGCCCTGTTCACGGCGGCGGGCATGAAGGCGCCGGTTCTCGACCGCATTCGCGACGAGATCTGGCTCAAGCTGTGGGGCAATGTCTGCTTCAATCCGATCAGCGCCCTCACCCACGCGACCCTCGACGTGATCTGCACCAATCCCGGCACGCGCGCACTGTCCAGGGCGATCATGCTGGAGGCCCAGGCGATCGCGGAAAGCCTCGGCGTCAAGTTCCGGGTCGATGTCGAACGCCGCATCGAGGGCGCACGCAAGGTCGGCGCGCACAAGACCTCGATGCTGCAGGATCTCGAGCGCGGACGTCCCGTCGAGATCGATCCGCTGATCACCGTGGTGCAGGAGATGGGCCGGATGACGGGAATTGCGACGCCCGCGCTCGATGCGGTGCTGGCGCTGGTCGCGCAGCGCACCAGACTGGCAGGCCTCTATGACGGGGCAGCCGGCGTCGAAGCCCAATCGCTTGCGGTGGCGTAATCACGATGGCCAATGTGACGCGCTGGGTCCGCTTCCGCCACCATGCCGAAATCGGCTTCGGGCAACTCACCCCGTCCGGCATCTCCGTGAACACGGGCGAGATGTTCGGCGAGACGCGACCGACCGGACAGACGCTGGCGCTTGACGATGTCGAGCTGCTCGCGCCCACCGAGCCGAGCAAGATCGTCGCGCTCTGGAATAATTTCCACGCGCTGGCGGCGAAGCTGAAATCACCTGAGCCGGCCGAACCGCTGTATTTGTTGAAAGCCCAAACCAGCGTGACCGCGCCTGGCGCCGTCATCACGCGTCCCCCCGGCTACGATGGCAAGACGACCTACGAAGGCGAGCTCGGCATCGTCATCGGCAAGAGCTGCACGGCCGTCACCCCCGAACAGGCCGACGGCTTCATCTTCGGTTATACCTGCACCAACGACGTCACCGCGGCCGACATCCTCAATCGCGACCCGACCTTCCCGCAATGGGCGCGGGCCAAGGGTTTTGACGGATATGGCCCGTTCGGTCCGGTGATTGCCTCGGGCGTCGACCCCGCACGCCTGGTGGTGCGCACCATCCTCAACGGCGTCGAGCGTCAGAACTACCCGATCGCGGACATGATCTTCAGCGCGCAGGCGCTGGTCAGCAAGATCTCGCACGACATGACGCTGTTGCCGGGCGACCTGATCTGCTGCGGGACATCGATCGGCGTCGGAGTGATGAAGGAGCCGGTCAATACCGTCACCGTCGCGATCGACGGAATCGGTGAGTTGACCAACGAATTTCGTCAGTAGGCAGCGTCAGGACGACAGCCCGACGCAGTCGGACCAACCGACCAACCTCTCTTGGGAGCGCACATGATCTCCAGCACGAAACCGGTATCGTCGCCCGGCGGCTTCCGCTGGTTCCAGCTCGCGATCGGCATCGTCTGCATGGCGATGATCGCCAACCTGCAATACGGTTGGACGCTGTTCGTCGATCCGATTGACGCGAAATATCACTGGGGTCGTCCGGCCATCCAGCTCGCCTTCACGATTTTCGTGATGACGGAGACATGGCTTGTGCCGGTCGAAGCCTGGTTCGTCGACAAATACGGCCCGCGCATCGTCATCACGTTCGGCGGGCTGATGATCGGATTGGCCTGGGTGCTGAACTCATACGCCTCTTCGCTCGTCATGCTCTATGCGGCGGCTATTGTCGCGGGCATCGGTGCCGGTGCCGTCTACGGCACGTGCGTGGGCAACGCGCTGAAATGGTTTCCGGACCGGCGCGGCCTCGCCGCAGGCGCGACCGCCGCGGGATTCGGCGCCGGCGCAGCCCTCACCGTCGTGCCGATCGCCAACATGATTGCCACGAGTGGCTACCAGAGCACCTTCCTGACGTTCGGTATCGGGCAAGGCCTGATCGTTCTCCTGCTGGCCTGGTTCGTCCGCCCGCCGCATGGCGTCGAGGCTCCCAGGAAGAAGCAGCTCAATCTGCCGCAGAGCGCAATCGACTACACGCCGCCGCAGGTCCTGCGCACGCCGATCTTCTGGGTCATGTACCTGGTGTTCGTCATGGTGGCTTCCGGCGGGTTGATGACCGCCGCGCAAATCGGGCCGATCGCCCACGACTTCAAGATCGCGGATACGCCGGTCACCTTGGCGGGCTTCCAGATGGCGGCGCTGACCTTTGCCATCTCGCTCGATCGTGTGTTCGACGGGTTCGGCCGTCCGTTCTTCGGCTGGGTCTCCGACACGATCGGCCGCGAGCACACGATGTTCATTGCGTTCGCGACTGCGGCACTGATGTTGCTGACGCTGTCGACCTACGGCCACATTCCGGTTGTCTTCGTGCTGGCCACGGCGGTCTATTTCGGCGTCTTCGGCGAAATCTACAGCCTGTTTCCAGCGACCTCGGGCGACACGTTCGGCGCCAAATACGCGACCACCAACAACGGCATGCTCTACACAGCGAAGGGCACCGCGGCGCTGCTCGTGCCGCTCGCGAGCATCATTTCCACGCAGCTCGGCTGGCAGGCCGTGTTCATCGTCGCGGTTGCGCTCAATGCCACCGCAGCCCTGACCGCCTTGCTGGTGATCAAGCCGATGCGGCGCGCCTTCATTCTCGGCAGTGAGACGACGGCAAAGGCCGCGATCGCGCCTGCACCTGGCCGGAGCGCGGCGATTGAACACTGATTGGACGGACCTGCGGGCGCGGACGGCGCTGCGGAAGATCTTCGATGCTGCCATCGCCGGCTGCGATCCGAGGCTGACCATCGCGCGCGCCCTGCCGGCAAAGCCGAAGGGCAGATGCATCGTCGTCGGCGCCGGCAAGGCTTCGGCGGCGATGGCCGCAGGCCTCGACGCGGCCTGGCCTGATGTCGACCTTTCAGGCGTCGTCGTGACGCGCCACGGTCATTCAGTTCCCGCGGGCCGCATCGAAGTGCTCGAGGCGTCTCACCCCGTGCCTGACGACACGAGCGAGACGGCCGCCCTTCGCATGCTCAGCGCCGTTCAGGGACTTTCAGCGGATGATCTCGTCATCGCCCTGATGTCCGGCGGAGGCTCGGCGCTGATGACGCTTCCTGCATCCCCGATGACCCTCGCCGACAAGCAGGCGGTCAACCGTGCCCTCCTTGCAAGCGGCGCAACGATTGCCGAGATGAACGTCGTCCGCAAACATCTGTCCGCGATCAAGGGTGGACGGCTGGCGCTCGCAGCCCACCCCGCCCACGTCGCGACGCTTGTGATCTCGGATATTCCCGGCGACGATCCCACAGCGATCGGCTCCGGTCCCTCGCTGCCGGACAGCAGCACAAAAGCCGATGCGCAGGAGATCGTGAGCCGGTTTGCAATCGACCTGCCGGACGCGGCGCGGCTTGTGCTTGCGCGAGCCGACGAGACCCCAAAACCCGGCGAGATCGACGCCGATGTCCGCATCCTTGCCGCACCGATCCACGCGCTCGACGCTGCGGCAAAGGTAGCGCGGGATGAAGGCCTGACCCCGATCATTCTTGGCGATGCGATCGAAGGCGAGGCACGCGAACTTGGAACCGTGATGGCGGGCATCGCCCGGTCGGTCGCGGGGCATGGGCAACCCGGCCCTGCCCCTGCCGTGCTACTCTCCGGCGGCGAGACGACGGTGACGATCGGACGCGGGCCGGCGGGCCGCGGCGGCCGCAACACCGAATTCCTGCTGGGGCTTGTCATCGCTTTGTCCGGTACATCCGATATCTGGGCGATTGCGGGAGACAGCGATGGTATAGATGGAACGGAAGATGCGGCTGGAGCTTTGATCAGTCCGGATACCCTGCGGCGCGCCGCCGCCAATCGCCTCGACGCGCGGGCCTATCTGGCAGCCCATGACAGCTACACGTTCTTCGACCGCCTTGGAGACCTCGTGCGCACCGGGCCAACGCTTACCAATGTCAACGATATCCGCGCCGTGCTGATTGCGGCCGGCAAGCCAGCCATGAGGTAACCCATGCGTCGTCATCGACGGGCCAAGATCGTCGCGACCGTCGGCCCCGCCAGCAGTTCCCCCGAGATGCTCAAGGCGCTGCTGCTGGCCGGCGTCGATACGTTCCGTCTCAACTTCAGCCACGGAACCCAGAGCGACCACGCAACCATCCACGCCGCGATCCGAAAGCTGGAACAGGAAGTCAACCGGCCGATCGGCATTCTGATGGACCTCCAGGGTCCGAAAATCCGCGTCGGCACCTTGCGCGATGGCAAGATTGTGGTGGCGTCCGGCGAGACCATCCGGTTCGTGCTGTCCGGATCGGAGGGCGAGCGAACGTCAATTCCGCTGCCGCATCGGGAAATCTTTGCCGCCGTTGCCCCCGGCCACGACCTTCTGATCGACGACGGCAGGGTCCGGGTTCGCGTCGCCGGCCTCGGCGACGATTTCATCGAAGCCAAGGTGATCGTCGGCGGCACGATCTCGAACCACAAGGGCGTCAATCTGCCGGGGACTGTGCTCGATCTGTCGCCGCTCACCGCCAAGGACCGCCTCGATCTGGAGTTCGGCCTGAACCTCGGCGTCGATTGGGTCGCCCTGTCGTTCGTGCAGAAGCCCTCCGATATCATCGAGGCGAGAAGTCTGGTCGGCGACCGCGCCGGTCTGATGGCCAAGATCGAGAAGCCGGCGGCGCTCGAGCGGATCGACGACATCATCCAGTTGTGCGACGCCATCATGGTGGCGCGGGGTGACCTCGGCGTCGAAATTCCGCATGAGGACGTGCCGGGGCGTCAGAAGGAGTTGGTGCGGGCGTGCCGTCTCGCGGTGAAGCCCGTGATCGTCGCCACGCAAATGCTGGACTCGATGGTCGCCGCGCCGACACCGACCCGTGCGGAAGTCTCCGACGTTGCGACCGCGATCTATGATGGCGCTGACGCAGTGATGCTGTCGGCGGAATCCGCGACGGGGCGATATCCGCGCGAGGCCGTCGAGATGATGGATCGCATCATCCGCAGCACGGAGCAGCACAAGATGTACCGCTCGATCGTCGAGGCGACCCAGCCCGGCGAAGAGCAAACGCCGCCGCATGCGGTTGCAACGGCCGCTGCCGACCTTGCCTCCGTGATTCACGCCGCGGCCATCGTGGCCTACACCTCGAGCGGCACCACGGCCGCACGCGTCGCGCGCAAGCGGCCGAGCCTGCCGATCCTCGCCATCACCCCGAGCCGCGAAGTGTCGCGGCGCCTGTGCCTGCTCTGGGGCGCGCACAGCGTTCTTTCCGATGACGTCGGGAGTTATGAGGAGATGGTGGAGCGCGCGACGGCTCTCGCGCATGCCGAGCAGTTTGCATCAAGCCGCGACCTGCTGGTCGTCGTCGCCGGCATTCCCTTTGGGCAGGCGGGAAGCACCAACAACCTGCGAGTCGTGTCGCTTCCCTGACTCACGGCATTGCGCCAAACCAGATCACGAGCGCGAATATCACCAACAAGGCGACGGTGATGATCGCTTCGCTCGTGGGCATACGCTTCATAGGCCGCCTCCGCGCGCGGGAGCAGGATACTGCGACGGGGCGGTGGTTCAGATCAGCACAACACCGCCCGCTTAAAATGCATGCGGACGGCGTCGGCTCTAGCCCCAGGAAGGAAATGCAAAATCCCGGTAGCCATTACGTCTACACAACTGGGCAAAAGGTTCACGTGACGATCGGCACCCTCCATGAGGGAAAAATGGCGACCGCAGGACCGCGAAGGACGCCGCTGACGCCCGCCCGTTGCTCTCCAATCCGGCTCCGACAAACGCTTTGTGGGGACCCGCAACAGGTCCCCACGATCATCCTATCTCAGCGATCTCTCCACATGCCTCACCGTTGCAGCCTCACGCATGCTGTGGCTGCGCCAGCTGGCTGACCTGCGTCGCCGGCGGATCGACAACCAGGGTCCCACCATGGCCGTCACTCGAGGTCGCGAATGTCGAGGCCATGTAGTTGCCCAGCAGCGCAATGCTCGCCGTGACGGTGCCATCCGTCACCGTGAGCGTTCCGCCCGATGCGTTTCCGCTGAAGCTCGGGGTGTGAACGTTCGCGAAACTGATGTTCGCGAAATCGATCGCATCCGAACCGGTCATCCCGGCGACCGTTCCGGCAAAGCTCGCGGAATTGTCCAGCTTGAGCGTCCCCGTCGAACCCTGGAACGCCACGGTGGCATTCGACGTTCCGGTCAATTCCAGGGTGCTGCCCGATGCGATGGTGGCATTGGTGCCGCTCTCGCCCGTCACGTTGAAGGGCTGCCAGGCTCCCCACGCAATGCCGTCATTGGCCCGGATCCAGAGTTGATCCGTACCCGAGCCGGCCTGATAGGTCGTCTGGGAAAGTTGCGCCGCAGTGATGTCGATCTCGGTATTGACGGGCTGCGATGTGCCGTTGACGCTCCAGTGCCCGTTCGAGTTGGAATCCCACAGCGCATATTTCGTGATGGTATCGCCGTCGGCGTCCGTGGCGCTGAACAGGCTTGATGCGGCGAACGTCTGCCCGGAGACCGTCACTACGTTCGAGGCCGAAACGACCGGAAGGTGGTCGGGCCCCGAGGTGGCCGTGAAGCTCTTCCAGGCGCTCCACATGCTGCCGTCATTGGCCTTCACCCAGAGCGTATCGGGCGTCGAGCCGGTCGGGCCGAACACGTAGCTCACCTGCGTCAGGTTCGCCGCCGAAACATCGATCTCGGCGTTGGTGGCCTGGACGACGCCGTTGATGGCCCAATGTCCGTTACCTTGCGTGTCCCACAACGCGTACTGGGTGATCGTGTCGTGCTCGGCATCGCTGACCGAGAACAGGCTCGAGGCGAGCGCCGACGTCTGCCCGTGAACCGCGGCCACGTTCGGTGCCGTCACCACCGGGGCCGTGTCGGGGCCCGGTGTTGCCGTAAAGCTCTGCCAGGCGCCCCACATGCTGCCGTCATTGGCCCTCACCCAGAGCGTATCGGGCGTCGAACCGCCGGGGCCGAACACG
>NZ_BOVL01000003.1 GCF_019972155.1 Bradyrhizobium sp. RD5-C2
CCAGGAAGCTGCTGACGGTCCTCAATGCCATCATGCGAGACCGAAAGCCGTACCTGCAAACCAAACCAACATAACAGTTGCCGGATCGCGCTTCCCTTGCCCGGGACGGCAGCGGAAATTACTGCGAGAGATTCCTCAGCAGTAACTCCAGCGCCGCCTTCGCAAACGCCTGCATGTTGGCCTGCCGGTCGCCGCTGGCGGTTTCCAGTGTGATCACCTGTTGCTGCGGACCTGCGACCGCCATGCAGCTATGGCCGGCGGCATCGCCGTAGCGGTTGCCGGTGGGGCCGGCGGCGCCGGTCTCCGACAATCCCCAATCGGTCGAAAGGCGTTCGCGGATCTGCCGCGCCAGCAATTGCGCATAAGGCTCCGACGACGAGCGGAGGCCGCGCATGGCGTCGTCGGGAATGTCCATCAGCGCGCGCCGCGCATCGCGGGTGTAGATCACGCCGCCGCCGAGAAAATAGGCCGATGCGCCGGGCACGGCGAGCAGCGATGCCGAGATCAGCCCGCCGGTGGAGGATTCCGCGACCGCGATCGTCTGCTTGTTCGCGATCAGCTTCGCGGCGACCTGCTCAGCGATGGATATGAGTGCGTTCATCGGCGCTCTTTCTCGTTGCTTGCCATGAAAATAGCGTGGGGCGTTCTGCCTTCCTAGCACACCACGTAGGCGTCTGCCGAGTTGCGGATATTGGCACGGCCTGCTTGTATGTCGGACAACAACCATGCGACGCCCCCGACAGTTCTTGTGAGAGCGTCTCGCAGAGGAAACACCATGACGTCGCCGATCGCGGGTGGCGTGGATTGCGATCTGCATCCCGCTGTGCCTCACCTCACCAGCCTGCTGCCGTACCTGAACGACTACTGGCGCGACCAGGTGACGACCCGCGGCATGACCGACCTGATCTCGCAATCCTATCCGACCAACTCACCGATCGCCTCTCGGCCGGACTGGCGGCCGGCGCAAGGCAAGCCGGGATCGAGCCTTGCCGACATGCAGCGCCAGGCGCTCGATCGCTTCGGCACGGCCACCGGCATCTGCAATCCGCTCTATGGCGTGCAGATGGTGTTCTCCGAGGACATGGCCGATGCCTTCTGCCGCGCGCTGAACGACTGGCTGGTCAAGGAATGGCTCGACAAAGACGATCGCCTGCGTGGTTCGATCGTGATCCCCGTTCAGAGCATCGAGAAGGCGGTCGCCGAAATCGAGCGGTGTGCGCCGGACAAGCGCTTCGTGCAGGTGCTGATGCTCGTGATGGGCGACATGCCGCTCGGCAAGCGTCACTACTGGCCGATCTACGCCGCGGCCGAACGGCTCGGCCTGCCGATCGGCATCCATGCCGGCAGCGCCTATCACAACCCGCCGACCTCGGTCGGCTGGGGCTCCTATCACATCGAGGATTACGTCGCGCAGGCGCAGGCGTTCCAGACCCAGCTCACCAGCCTGATCGTCGAGGGCGTGTTCGCGCGCCATCCGAATCTGAAGATGGTGATGCTGGAGTCCGGCTTCACCTGGCTGCCGCCGTTCCTGTGGCGGCTGCACAAGTTCTGGCGCGGCGTGCGTATGGAAACACCGTGGGTCGACCGCGCGCCGCTGGAGATTGTGCGTAGCAACATCCGTTTCTCGCTGCAGCCGGTCGACGCGCCGCCAGACGGCGACACCTTGAACCGGCTGTTCGACCATATGCAGTCGGACGAATTGATCCTATTCTCGACCGACTACCCGCACTGGCAGTTCGACGGTGACGAGGTGCTGCCGAAGGGGTTATCGCAGGATCTGGTCCGCAAGATCATGATCGACAATCCGCATGCGACCTATCCGCGCTTGCAGGTGAAGGAGACGACGCCATGAACATCCAGATTCGGGAACGTCCCGACGGGGCCGCGTCGACCAGCGTCAAGACCGCGATCGCCGATTGCGACATCCATCCGGCACGCGCGACCAAGGACGAACTGCATCCTTATCTGGCCAAGCGCTGGCACAGCCATCTCGAAACCTTCGGCGTCCATCCCTATCAGGGCATGATGGAGGGGCCGCCCTATCCGAAGGCGCAGCCGAATGCCTCGCGCCGCGATGCCTATCCGCCGGAAGGCGGCCCGCAGGGCTCGTCGCTGTCCTTCATGCAGAAGCAGCACCTCGATCCCAACAATGTCGCGCTCGGCGTGCTCAACCCGCTCAACACCGGGCAGGGCATCCGCAACCAGGATCTCGCCGGCGCGATCTGCGCGGCGGTCAACGACTGGCAGATCGAGAAATGGACCAGCAAGGATTCGCGCCTCAAGGGCTCGGTCGTCGTCGCCAATGAGGACGGCGTCTCGGCCGCGGCCGAAATCCGCAGGCGCGCCGGCGACAGCAATTTCGTCCAGGTGCTGCTGCTGAGCCGCAATGTCGAGCCGCTCGGCCAGCGCCGTTACTGGCCGATCTATGAGGCGGCGCAGGAGGTGGGATTGCCGATCGGCGTGCACGCCTTCGGCTTCGGCGGCAACCCGATTACCGCCTCGGGCTGGCCGAGCTATTACATCGAGGAGATGGTCGGGCATTCGCAGTGCCAGCAGACCGCGCTGGCGAGCCTCGTGCTCGAGGGCGTGTTCGAGCGCTTCCCGAAACTGAAGATGGTGATGGTCGAGGCCGGGTTCGGCTGGGCGCCGTCGCTGGCGTGGCGGCTCGACAAGGTGTTTGCGCGGCTGCACGCCGAGGTGCCGCATCTGAAGCGCAAGCCGTCCGAATATATCCGCGATCACATCTGGTGGACGACGCAGCCGATGGAAGATCCGGAGAGCCGCGACCATCTATTCCAGACCATCGAGTGGATCGGCTGGGACAAGCTGCTGTTCGCGACCGACTACCCGCATTGGGATTACGACGAGCCGTCGCGGGTCCTGCCGGCCGGCGTCAGCGACGCCAACCGCAAGGCGTTCTATCTCGACAATGCGAAGCAGCTGTACGGTATCGCATGATCCGGAAAAGTGGGAACCGGTTTTCCGAATCAGATCATGCGTGAGAACAACTAGATGGCGCGTCATGTGATTGCCCCGGTGGACGAACTGCCGCCGGGTTCGCGAAAATTCCTCGAGATCGACGGACGGCCGATCGCCGTCTTCAACGTCAAGGGCGAGTTCTTCGGCCTGTTGAACCGCTGTCCGCATCAAGGCGCGGCGCTGTGCGAGGGGCCGCTGATCGGGCTTGCCTCGTCGTCAGACCCCGGCGAGATCGAATACACCAAGCTCGGCGAGATCCTGCGTTGTCCCTGGCACGGCTGGGAGTTCGACATCCGCACCGGCCAGTCCTATTGCGACCCGCGCCGCTTCCGCGTGCGCGCCTACCCCGTCAGCGTCGAGCCGGGCACCAATGTGGTGAAGGGGCCGTATGTCGCTGAGACCATCAAGGTCGCGGTCGAAAGCGACTACGTCGTGGTGGATCTCTGACCACCCGTTATTCCAGTTGTCATTCCGGGGCGTCGCGAAGCGGCGAGCCCGGAATCCATTCCACCGCTTGTTCTCCCGCCCGATGGATTCCGGGTTCGCTTCGCGCCCCGGAATGACGGCGGTTGGAACTTACTCCGCCTTGCCTTGCATCACCTGGCGTTCCCGCGCGTAGCGCACCAGCGCGACGAAGCGGTAGATGCCGTGCACGAACTTTCCGTAGGGCATGGTGATGAACAGCGCGAACACCACGCCGAGATGCAGCGCGAGTAGCGGGCCCATCGCGGCGCTCTCGCGCCACAGCAGCAAGGCAAGGCCGGTAATGCTGGTCAGGAACAGCATCAGGATGAATGCGGTGTCCATGTCCATCTGCTGCGCGTCGACCAGCACGCGGTCGCGTTTCCATTTCTCGCTGAGCAGCCCGATCGGGCCGACCACGAGGCCGATGCCGCCGAGCGTGCCGAGCACCACCGGCAGGTCCCACCACGCATAGGGCGCCTCGCGCGCCAGCAGGTAGTGGTACAGCGTGCCGACGCAGGTGGCGGCGAAGCACAGGGCGAAGCCGTAGAAGGTGAAGTGGTGATACAGCTTGCGGCGGTCGGTCGGGTGATCGTCCTCGTTGAAGCAGCCGACGCCGCCGCCGTCGAGGTAGCGCAGCTCGCCGGCGTCACGGACCGCCTGCAGCAGCGATCTTGCGTCGGTCTTCATGCCGACGGGCTCGCCGATATCGCGCCAGAACGCCCGCACGCCCATCACCAGCGCGAGGATCGCGTAGAGCAACGCGGCGCCGAACAGCAGCGCCATCGCATTGTGCGGCATCAGTTTGTAGAATGCGCCGGGCCCGGTGTGGATGCCCGTGAGCGCGCCGCGGTCGTTGATCGCGGCGAAGCCGAAGATGAAGGCGGCGACGCTGATTGCTGCGATCAGGCTGATGACGAGGCCGTTGCGCGCGAACGCGCCCGCAAAGGCACGCGGCCAGGCGTAGGCGGCGTAGGACTCGGCGCGCGCCACCGCCAGCGTCTTCGGGACGTTGACGTTGAATTCGTGCGGTGGCGAGAACTGGCAGTCGGTGTAGCAGGCGCCGCAGGCGTGGCAGAGGTTGGCGAGATAGTTGAGATCTCCGTCGGAGAAGGCGCGCCGCATCTCCATCGCGGGAAACACCGCGCACAGGCCCTCGCAATAACGGCAGGAATTGCACACCGTCATCAGACGGTCGGCTTCCTGCAAGATCCTCGTCCCGTGCATCGCGCCAGCCTTGTCCTCAGTTCCGCGCATTCTTCGCCGCTTCCCGTCCGGCGACGCGGCCGAACACGCTGCCGATGGTCATGCCGATGCCGGCGGCGTAGCCCTTGCCGAGCACGTTGCCGGCCATGATCTCGCCGGCGGCGAACATGTTGGCCGACGGCTTGCCGTCCTTCATCAGCATCCGCGACTGCTTGTTCACGCGGGTGCCGAGATAGGTGAAGGTGATGCCGGGCCGCACCGGATAGGCGAGATAGGGCGGCGTCTCGATCTTGCGCGCCCAATGCGTCTTCGGCGGCGTGATGCCTTGGGTAGCGCAGTCGTCGAGGATCGTGTGGTCGAACGTGCCGGGCTGCACCGCGGCGTTGAAGTCCGTGATGGTCTTTTCCAGTGCTGATGCATCGAGCTCGAGCTTGCCGGCGAGCTCGGCGATCGTCGCGCCCGCGATCGGCGGAAACAGCGTCGGCATGAAGCTGGTCACGACGGTGGAATCGAAGATGATGTAGGCGATCTGGTCCGGCTGTGCGGCGACCAGGCGGCCCCAGATCGCGTAGCGCTTCGGCCAGATGTCCTCGCCTTCATCATAGAAGCGCTCGGCATGCTTGTTGACGACGATGCCGAACACGACCGAGTCGTGGCGGGTGATGATGCCGCCGTCGAATTTCGGCGCACGCGCATCGATCGCCACCGCATGGCATTGCGTGGGATCGCCGATCTCCTGCACGCCCTTGGCGAGCAGCATCTTGAGGATCGCGCCGCGGTTATAGGGCGTGCCGCGGATCAGGAAATTGTCGGCGGCCTCGCCCCAATATTGCTTCAGCCATTCGATATTGGCCTCGAAGCCGCCGGCCGCCGCGACCAGCGTCGAGGCGCGCACCTCGGTCTTGCCGCCGACCGGCTGCTTCAGCTGCGCCGACAGGAACATGCCGTCCTCGATCACGAGATCGATCACCTCGGCATCGTAGAGGACGTCGACGCCGAGCTCCTCGGCGGTGCGATAGAGTGCGTTCAGCATCGCGCGGCCGCCGCCGAGGAAGAACGAGTTGGTGCGGCCAAGGCTGAGCGTGCCGCCGAGCGAGGGCTGCCAGCGCACGCCCTGTTCGACGATCCAGTTCAATATGTCCTTGGACTCGTGGATCATGAAGCGGGCCAGTTCCTCGTCGGTCTGGCCGCCGGTCACCAGCAGCAAATCCTTCCAGAACTCCTCCTCGGTGTAGGGGCCGGTGAGGATCTCGGTCGCCGCGTCATGGGCGCAGCGCATGTTGCGGGTGTGGCGGGTGTTGCCGCCGCGGTAGAATTTCGGGGCGCCCTCCAGCACCAGTACGGAGGCGCCGGCGCGCCGTGCGCTGATCGCAGCGCAAAGGGCGGCGTTGCCGCCGCCGATCACCAGCACGTCGAACCTGCGCGTCAGATCAACCATGCGCTCTTGTTATCGTTGTTGGCATGGAAAGCAACATGTCGGGGCAGGCGATCGGCCTGCCCCAATTGCATGCACAGAATCAGGCCGCAACCGTCTCGCGCTGCTCGATGGTCTGGCCGCCACGGTAGACGATTAGCGCGGCGATGATGCCGAGAACAGCGCCGAACATCAGCCAGTAGGCCGGCGAGGCCTTGTCCTGCCCGGTCATGGCGATCAGCTTGGTCGCGACAAAGGGAGTCGACGTGCCGAATATGCCCGCCGCCAACGCGAACGCGATCGAGAAGCAGGTGGTGCGGACATGCGCCGGCACGATCTCGACCAGGCATCCCAGCATCGTGCCGCTGTAGACGCCAAAGTAGAACGAGAACATCATCTGCACAGCCAGCAGTTTTCCGAGCGTGGGCTCATGCGCGAGCCACGACAGTGCCGGGTAGGCGGTCACGAACGACAGGCTCGCGATCGCGATCAGCACCGGCTTGCGGCCGATTCGATCGGACAGCGCGCCGCCGACCGGATTCCAGATGAAATTCGTTACCGCAACGAGCAGGGTCACCAGCAGTGTCCCGGAGGCCGAAAGGTGCAGTTCCTTGCCGAAGCCGGGCGCATATACGGTGATGAAATAGAACGTCGTGGTGGTCAGGACCGCGATCATCATGCCCAGGATGACGATGCGCCAGTTCTCGAGTGCCGAGGCGAACACTTCGCTTGGCGTCGGGTGCTTCTTCATGGCCAGGAAGGCCGGCGTCTCCTCGAGCGAACGCCGCAACATGAAGATCACGGGAATGATGAGGCATCCGATGAAGAACGGGATGCGCCATTTGGCGACGCCGCCGCCGATCGCATCCAGGAAAGTGTCGCCCGGAATCACCTCTCTCAGGACGAAGCCGATCACGGCCGCAACAAAGATGGCGACCTGCTGGCTGGAGGATTGAAACGAGGTGTAGAATCCGCGGTTGCCGGGCGTCGCGATCTCGGAGAGATAAACGGAGACGCCGCCCAGTTCGACGCCGGCGGAGAAGCCCTGGATCAGCCGGCCAATCAGCACGATGATCGTTGCGGCAATGCCGATCGATGCGTAGGACGGGCAGAAGGCGATCACCACCGTGCCAAGCGCCATCAGCGCGAGCGTCACGATCAGGCCCCGGCGGCGGCCGATGCGATCGATGTAGGAGCCGAGCACGACCGCGCCCACAGGACGCATCAGCGCGCCGAGCCAGAATACGCCATAGGCATTGAGCAGCGCCGCGGTCTCGTTCTGGGCGGGGAAGAATGCTTTCGCGATGTCCTGCGCATAGAAGCCGAACAGGAAGAAGTCGAATTGCTCGAGGAAATTGCCGCTGGTCGCACGCAGGATGGCGCCGAGACGCGACTTGATTTGCGGTGCTTGCGATGAACTCGACTGCGACATAACGCCCATTCCTCCCCGTGACACAAAGGCCGGCGCAAATTGTCTCGCCGGCCAAGGCAGTTAACTGCCATATGCGGCAATTTGGCACGGCTGTTCGGCGCGACCAACCCGAAATCACGCCGCCGCCATTGGAAAAAAGCCGTAGGTGGAAATCTCGGAGCGCTTTCGCACGCAGCTTCAGCGCCGCGTGCGCCGCATCAGGGCGTCGTATGTGCCGCGGCGCCGAGCCAGGAGCGAAATGCCGAGAGCTTCGGTGAATCGGCGCGTCCCTGCGGCGTGACCAGGTAGAAGCCGGCGTCGGCCGGCAGCGCGATCTTGAAGGGAACCACGAGGCGGCCCTTGGCGATGTCGTCCTGCACATAGGAGGTACGGCCCATCGCGATACCGATGCCATCGATCGCAGCCTGGATCGTCACGAACAGCAGGTCGAAGGTCACCCCCGGCTGCTTCGAGATGTCGGTCGCAAGGCCGGCTGCGGTCAGCCACAGCCGCCAGTCGTCGCTGTTGGCGTTGCTGGTGTGCAGCAGCACATGGTCCCTGAGGTCTTCGGGGCATTTCAGCGGCCTGGTTCCATCCAGCAGCGACGGACTGCACACCGGAAACAGCTCATCCGCCATCAGCCAGTCCGAGCGCAGACCGGCCCATTGTCCGCGGCCGTAGCGGATCGCCGCATCGACCTTGTCGCGCTGGAAGTCGACCAGGCTGGTCGAGGTGGTGATGCGGACATCGATGCCGGAATGCGCCTCCTGGAATGCCGACAGCCGCGGCAGCAGCCATTTGGCGGCGAGCGATGCCAGCGTCGAGACGGTCAGCACATGATCGTCGTCCCGGCGCAGCAGGCGATCAGTCGCGAGCCTGAGGTCATTGAAGGCGGCGCGGACGCCGGGAAGGTATTCGGCGGCCTCCGGCGTCAGGCTCAACGAGCGGTTCTGGCGCACGAACAGACGGACGCCGAGCTCTTCCTCGAGGCGCCGGATCTGATGACTGATCGCGGTCTGCGTCACGTTCAATTCGGAGGCCGCGACCGTGAAGCTCATGTGCCGCGCGGCGGCCTCGAATGCCCTGAGCCCATTCAGTGAAGGCAGACGGCTGGTCATCTCCGGATGGTCTCCAAAAACATGACTTTAATTCATGCGAAGCGGTACAAAGTGTCGTTTGTGAACAGGCCGAATAGCTCCGATATTGGGCCCAACAGGTTACCGATAGGAGCCGCAAATGTCCATTTTCACCCATGAATCGATGACAAATCATCATACGCCGGGCCTGTGGAATCAGGTCGGCGAGACCCTGCACGTCTGGTGGGATCGCTATGAGCGCCGCCGCGAGCTGTCGCAGTGGACCGAGCGCGACCTGCACGACATCGGCATGTCCCGCAGCGACATCGTTTTCGAGACCGACAAGCCGTTCTGGCGGGCCTGAGAAGGACGCCATCGCCGGCGCCGCCTCGATCGAGGGGCGCCGGCCAATTCTTCACCCGAGGAGCGTGTCATGACTGCGCTGCATCTCGACGATCTCAAGCAATACTCTGATGTGCTGCGCGCCAAGAACGGCAGCGAGATCAAGGTGCGCTTCGTCGAGCCGCGCGATCGTGAAGAGCTGCAGAATTACATCCGCTCGCTCTCCGCCGGGTCCCGTTACAATCGCTTCCTGGGTGCACTAAGCGAGCTGCCGAAGATGGAGCTCGAACGTTTCATTCACGTCGGCGAGGCTGACCGGTTCACGGTGGTCGCGACGATGCTGGTCGATGGTTTTGAGACCATCGTCGGCGAAGCCCGCTATGCCTTCCATGCCGATACGTCGAGCGTCGAGTTCGGCCTGTCGATCGATGACCGGTGGCAGGGCCACGGCCTTGGCAAGGCGCTGTTGAAGAATCTCGAATGCCGCGCGGCGTCTTTCGGAGCGGAGCGCATTTTCGGCGACACGCTGCGGTCGAACGCCACGATGATCGGCCTCGCCCGCAAGTCCGGCTATGCCTTCGCTGCAAGCCCCGGCGATTGGAAGCTGGTGCGCTTTGCGAAAGAGATCCACGTCGAACCGCAAGACATTCCCTGTGCCAGCTGGCGGCTCGCCGCCACTTCCCGCTCGGCCACGATGTCCTCGCTTGCGGTTTGACTGACTAGGCCCGGTTCTGGCCCCTCCAGAACCGGGCCCTTTTCTTTTTGATTGCGCCGACCCGTAGCTCGATGAAGCGGAGCGCAATCCGGGATCGCTCTCACAGCGGAGAAGCCTGTCCCGGATTTCGCTGCGCTCCATCCGGGCTACGTGCTCTTGCCACGATTCTTGCTCGTCATGCGCGGGCATCCATCCACAGAAAGCGTTTGTCGTGCGATGGATTGCCGGATCAAGCCCGGCAATGACGGCCGCGCAAGCGGAGGCTTAGTTGCCCCGGAACACCGGCTTGCGCTTCTCGATGAAGGCCTGCACCGCTTCCTTGTGATCGGCCGTCGTGGTCAGGCGGATCAGCCGTTCGGCCTCGTGGTCGCGCGCGGTGGCGAAGTCGAATTGCAGCGCCTCGTCGAGATTGTCCTTCATGTAGCGCAGCGCCAGCGTCGGGCCTTCGGCCATCGACTTCGCCAGCGCGAACGCTTCGTCCTGCAGCGTCTCGTCCGGCACCACGCGGTTCACGAGGCCGATCTGCTCGCACCTCGCGGCATCGACCTTCTCGGAGGTGAACATCAGCTCGCGGGCGCGCGAGGTGCCGACCAGGCGCGTCAACAGCCAGGCCATGCCGTAGTCGCCGCTCAGCCCCACCCGCAGATAGCCGGTCGAGATGAAGGCAGATTGCGCCGCGATCCTGATGTCGCAGGCCATCGCGATCGCAAGGCCGGCGCCGACCGCGGGTCCAGGCAGCGCGGCAATGGTCGGCTTGCGCACCGAGGCGAGCGCGCCGGTGAGCAGGCGCTGGCGCTCCTGCAGGTCCGCGACCTTGTCCTCATAGGACATTTCGAGCTTCTTCGGGTCGCGATTGGCGCCCATGCCCTTGACGTTGCCGCCGGCGCAGAACGCCTTGCCGGCGCCGGTGACGAGCAGCACGCCGACCTCGGGGTTCTCGCCGCAGGTCCGGATCATCGTGCGCAGCGCCGGCGTCAGCGTGTCCGACAGCGAGTTGCGGGCGTCCGGGCGGTTCAGCGTGATAACGGCGACGCGGTCGCGGATCACGCAGAGCAGTTCGTCGGTGCCGGTCTCGATCTTGATTTCAGCGGTCATGGTTTCTTCCCTGTTTCCTTCGTCATTGCGAGGAGCGAAGCGACGAAGCAATCCATCTTTCCCCAAGACGAGGCATGGATTGCTTCGCCCCGCTCGCAATGACGGGCGTGGCGGCGGTTGGCATAGAGCCTACGCCGCTTGCATGATCTCCGTCATCTCAAAACTTCTCAACCCAGGGCCGCAATTCCAGCTCCCAGGTCCAGGCGCTGCGTGGCTGTTGCAGCACGTTCCAGTAGCTCAACGCGATCGCGTCGGGATCGAGCATCGAATCCGGGCGGTCGGCGGGCTCGGTGCGCGCGGCGCTGCGGATGCCGCCGTCGATCACGAAATGCGCGACATGGATGCCCTGCGGCGACAATTCGCGCGCCATGCTCTGCGCCAGCCCGCGCAATGCGAACTTGCCCATCGCGAACGGCGCTGATTGCGCATAGCCCTTGACGCTGGCGGAGGCGCCGGTGAACAGGATCGCGCCCTTCTTGTTGGGCAGCATGCGCTTCGCCGCCTCCTGTGCCACCAAGAAACCGCCGAACGCCGAGATCGCGATCGCCTGCTCGACCTCGGAAGGGACGAGTTCAACGAAGGGTCCGCGCGAGCGGCCCGAGGCGTTATAGACCACGAGATCAGGTGTTCCGATCTCGCGTTCGACCAGGCCGAACAGACGTTCGACATCCTCGGCCTTGGTGGCATCGCAGGCATAGGCGCGCGCGCCGGTCTCGTTGCACAACGCACCAAGTTTCTCGATGCTGCGCGCGCCCAGCGCCACGCGAATTCCCTCCCGCGAAAATAGCCGCGTCAGCGAGGCGCTGAGGCCCTCGCCGGCGCCGACGATCAGGGCGATCTTGTACTTCGGAATATCCATTGGGCTTTCCTTTGCGAGGCCGGAGGAGGATAGTCGTGCCCAAACAAATGAGCACCGCAGCCGGGAATTCAATGCAGCCGCACAAGCAGGATCCGAAAACGTCGTCCGCCAGCCAGCCGGGCCTGTTGGCGCCCGATACGACGGGAATGAACTTCTACCGGGCCGATCCCGCGCTGATCGATCTTCTGAAACTGCATCTGCCCGAGGCGTTGTTCCGCCATATCGAGCCGCATCTCGACCGGCTCGGTGGATTGGCCGGCGGCTATCTCGACGAATGCGCGCGGCTCGCCGACCGGCATACGCCGGTGCTGCATCAGCGCGACAAGTTCGGCCGCGACGTGCAAACAATCGAATATCATCCGGCCTATCGCGAGATCGAGAAGGCGGCCTTCGGCGAGTTCGGCATTCACGCGCTGTCGATCCGCAAGGGCATCATGGGCTGGCCCGACAAATATCCTGTGGTGGCCAAACACGCCTTCACCTTCCTGTTCAACCAGACCGAATTCGGCATGGGTTGCCCGATCAACGTCACCGATGGGTGTGCAAAGCTATTGGCGAATTTCGGCAGCGAGGCGCTGAAGGCGAAATATCTCGACGGCCTGACCCAGACCGACATGAGCAGACTGACGCAGGGCGGCCAGTTCATGACCGAGAAGGAGGGCGGCTCCGACGTCGGCACACTGACCACACGCGCCGTGCAGGAGGGCGACCACTGGCGGCTCTATGGCGAGAAGTGGTTCTGCTCGAATGCCGACGCCAAGGTGGTGATGCTGCTGGCGCGCCCCGAGGGCGCGGGGCCGGGCACCAAAGGTGTCGGCCTGTTCCTGATGCCGCGCTTCCTCGACGACGGCTCGCAGAACCATTACCGGATCGTGCGGTTGAAGGACAAGCTCGGCACCCGTTCGATGGCCTCGGGCGAAATCAAGCTCGACGGCGCGATCGCGTATGCCGTTGGCAAGCTCGACCGCGGCTTCGTGCAGATGGCCGAGATGGTGAATTCGTCGCGGCTCTCCAACGGCGTGAAGTCGACCGCGCTGATGCGCCGCGCCTGGCACGACGCGATCACGGTCGCGAGGGGCCGCGTGGTGTTCGGCCAGCGGATCATCGATCTGCCGCTGGCGCGGCGGCAATTGATGAAGATCATGCTGCCGACCGAGCAGGCGCTGTCGATGAGCTTCCTCACCGCCGATGCGCTCGACCGCGCCGAGGCCGGCAGCCAGGATGCCGCGGCATTGCTTCGCATCCTGACGCCGACCCTGAAATTCCGCGCCACCCGCGACGCCCGCAAGGTCTGCGGCGACGCGATGGAGATGCGCGGCGGCATCGGCTACATCGAGGAATTCGTCACGCCGCGGCTGCTGCGCGATGCGCATCTCGGCTCGATCTGGGAGGGCACCGGCAACATCGTCGCGATCGATGCACTGAAGCGCGCGGTCGGACGTCATGGCGCCGACAATGCGCTCGCCGCCGATCTGCATGCGCGGCTCGATGACAGCCCAAACGTGCCGCAAGCCTGGCGCAACCGGCTGCGCGATCTCGGCGACCGTGCGATCGGGTTTGCGCGCGAAGTCGCAAGCCGTATCGACAATGAGGGCGATGCGCGGCGCGCCACCAGCCTGCTCTATCATGTCGCGAGCGCGGTCGCGCTGGCATGGGAGGGCGGACGCATCCACGAGAGGCGCGGCGATGCGCGCCGGCTGCTGCTGTCGCGGATGGTGATCGATCACCGCGTGATGCCGGGCGATCCGTTCCGGCTTGCGGAAAATACCGTTCAGCGCCGGATGACCGAGCACCTGCTCGGCGATCGTGCCGTCGGCATGGCCGAGGTTGGCGAATTGCTATCAGCAGCGTAGTCTGCCGCGCGAGCGCAACGCTTAATCAAAACAGAAACGCCAAGGGAGATCCCGATGAAGGCCGCCGTCCTGCATGAAGTCAATCAGCCGTTGGTGATCGAGGATGTCAGCGTACCCAATCCGGGGCCGCGCGAGGTCTTGATCCGCACCGCGGTCGCGGGCCTCTGCCACTCCGACCTGCATTTCATGGAAGGCCTCTATCCGCATCCGCTGCCGGCGGTGCTCGGCCATGAATCGGCCGGCGTGGTCGAGAAAGTCGGCTCCGACGTCAATTACGTGAAGCCCGGCGATCACGTCGTCACCTGCCTGTCGGTGTTCTGCGGCACCTGCGACAATTGCACCACCGGCCGCACCGTGCTGTGCACCGACACCACGGTGAAGATGCTGCCTGGCGCCTCCAACCGCCTGTCGTGGGGCCGGAAGGAGAAGCTCAACCAGTTCCTCAACCTGTCGTCCTTCGCCGAGCAGATGCTGGTGCACGAGAACGCGATCGTGAAGATCAAGAAGGAGATGCCGCTCGATCTCGCCGCGCTGATCGGCTGCGGCGTCATCACCGGCTATGGCGCCGTGGTGAACACCGCGAAGGTCACCGCCGGCGAGACCGTGGCCGTGATCGGCTGCGGCGGCGTCGGCATGGCCGCGATCAACGGCGCGCAGATCGCCGGCGCCGGGCGCATCATCGCGATCGACACCAATCCGGCGAAGCTGCAGCTTGCGACAAAGCTCGGGGCCACCGACATCGTCGACCCCGCGCGCGGCGACGTGGTGCAGCAGGTGCGCGAGCTCACCGGCGGTGGCGTGCATCATTCCTTCGAGGTGCTTGGCCGCAAGGAGACCGCGGAGCAGGCCTTCGCCATGCTGGCGGCGGGCGGCACCGCGACCATCGTCGGCATGATCCCGTTCGGCCAGAAGATCGAGCTGCACGGTTTTGACTTTTTGCGCGAGCGTCGCATTCAAGGTTCATCCATGGGGTCGAACCACTTCCGCGTCGACATGCCGCGCCTCGTCGACTTCTACATGCGCGGCAAGCTGCATCTCGAGGACTGGATCTCGGCCAAGCTGAAGCTCTCCGAGATCAACGAAGGCTTTGCCAACATGAAGGCCGGCAAGACGCTGCGCAGCGTGATCATGTTCGACAACTAGTCTCAGTCGTCGTCGCCCGGCTCGTCCGGGCGACCCAGTACGCCGCCGCAGAAGTCGTGTGAATCAACTGCTGCCGCGGAGTACTGGATGCCCCGCGTGAAGCGGGGCATGACAGCGGAGGGTGACGCTGCGAACGTTGCCCTCACCGCGCGACGTGCGCGGACACCGCGAGCCATTTGCCGTTCTGCCGAGCCCAGCAATCGGTGTAGCGGCCGTGCGTAGGCTGGCCGTCCGCGCCGGTGTAGCTGGTCTGGGCGTGGATGATGGCGAAATCGCCGAGGATGCGGATTTTGACGTCCTCGGCCTTCAACCCCTTGATCTTCACCGGGATTGCCGTCTGCTTCAGGAAGGCGGCGCGGTCGACCAGGCTCTTGTCCGGATTGGTGCAGTAGAAATCCTGCGCCAGGATTTCATCGAAGCGCTTGACGTCGCAATTCTGAACCGAGTCGACGTAGTCCTTGTTGAGCTTCGTCAGCTCGTCGAGGTCCTTGCTCATTTTGCTCCTCCCTGTGGCTATTGTTCGTCATTGCCGCGCTCTCGATACCGTCATCCCCGCGCAAAGGCTTTGCCTTTGTCGCTGGAGGTGCGAGCTCTTGCGAGCCTCGAAGGATGCACGGCCACAGTCGGGCCGTCGACCCTTCGAGACGCGCGCAAGGGCGCGCTCCTCAGGGTGACGGTGATAGGTTAGGTGTGCCCGTCGTCGCTCTGCAATGACCGCATCAATCATCGAACATTTTCGGCGGCACGAAGCCGCCGAACTCGCGCTCGATCAGCTCGGCGAGCTTGAGCGGCGTGCGGTCTTCCAGCATGGGACCGACGATCTGCACGCCGACCGGCAATCCGTCGGGCGCAAAGCCGGTCGGAATCGCGGTCGAGGGCAGGCCGGGCAGCGTCGCGATGCCGGGCCAGGCGAGCTGGTTGGTGTAGACGTGCGGCTCACCGTCGATCAGAATTCGCCGCTGCTCCTGGTCGGGCGAATGATCGTGCGGATAGGCCGGCGTCGGCATGATCGGGCAGATCACGGCGTCGAACGATTTGAACAGCTCGCGCCATTGTGCGCGCAGCCGTGCACGGCCGCCGTCGGCGATCACCCAGTCGCGGTGGCTGAGCGCGATGCCGCGCAGCCGCTCGGCTTGCAGGCTGGTGTCGCTGGCCGGCAGCGCAGCTGCTGCCGCGCAGGCACCGGCATAGACCTCCGGCGGGAAGGTCGCCGCCAGGAACGACAGTAGGATCCGCATGTAGAGCCGCGAGGACGCGGCGAAGTCCGGCAGCAGCGGGCTCGAGCGAGACACTTTCGCGCCGGCTTTGTCGAGGTTACTGGCGAGCTTGTCGATGGTTCCGCGGATCACCTTGTCGGTCGGCATCACCGGGTCGCTGTCGATCACGAGGATGCGGAAATCCTTCAAGGCGGTGTGCCGCGCCGCCGGCAGGTCCAGCCGGTAGGCCTTGCCGGCTTCGAGCGGATCGGGGCCGGCCATCACGTCGAGCACGAGGGCGAGGTCGGCCGCGCCGCGCGCCATCGGTCCGATCACGGAAAGGTCGCGATCGAACGGCAGCGGCGGCAGCGGCGGCGGGGTGTGGCCGCGCGACGGCAGCAGCGCGAAGGTCGGCTTGTGCGCATAGATGCCGCAGTGGAATCCCGGCACGCGCAGTGAACCGCCGATGTCGGAGCCGAGCGATAGTGCGCCGTAGCCCGCGGCGAGCGCGGCCGACGATCCGCCGGACGAGCCGCCCGGCGTGCGGCCGAGGTCGTAAGGGTTGTTGGTGGTGCCGTAGATCTCGTTGTAGCTCTGCCAGTCGGCGAGGGCGACCGGCACGTTGGTCTTGCCGAGGATGACGCCGCCGGCATCCTTCACCCGTTGGATCGAGAGCGCGTCCTCAGCCGGCACGAAATCCTTTTGCGGCGGGAAGCCCCAGGTGGTCGGCAATCCGGCGATGTTGAAGGATTCCTTCACCGTCATGGGAATGCCGAGCAGCGGCTTGTGTTCGCCGCGCGCAATGGCCGCGTCGGCGGCGCGGGCCGCAGCGAGGCCGCGCTCGAAGTCGCGCACGCAGACCGCGTTGACCTTGCCGTCGTGACGCTCGATGCGGCCGATCGCGTCTTCTGCGAGCTCGACGGCGGAGATCTGCTTGTCGCGCAGGGCTTTCGACAGTTCGACGGCGGTCTTGAAACTGTATTGCGATTTGGCCACGGCGTGCTCCCTGATTTTGGCGGCGATCATGCGCAGAATGGAGCGGGCGGGCAAGACCGGCTTGATCGCAATTGCGCTCGCGTAACCTCGACGTCACACATCGCCTAACGCGATCGTGATCATCGGGCTCTGCCTGATGCCGGGGAGCCCGATGGGCACCTAATAAGGTGTGGTGCGAGCTGACATATGCGCCATGGGATTGATGGGGCCGCTCGCGCTGGCGCGCTCACTGCTCTCCTTGGTCCCGGGCACCTGGAAGGCGTATCCGATGATGGTCTTGACGACGAGCCGGTCGGACGCCCGCGTCAGGCCGTAACCGACGCCGAAGTCGATGTCGACGTCACCC
This sequence comes from Bradyrhizobium sp. RD5-C2, assembly GCF_019972155.1. Lineage (GTDB taxonomy): Bacteria > Pseudomonadota > Alphaproteobacteria > Rhizobiales > Xanthobacteraceae > Bradyrhizobium. The sequence continues at coordinate 17,094 of NZ_BOVL01000003.1, forward strand.
ACCTTGAAGTCGGTCACCGCGAACAATGTGTGCTGCTGCTCCGCGCGTGGGCTGAAGGCGCCGATCTTGCCGAAATCGGCGTAATATTCGAGGCCGACATAGACATCGTCCTTCAGTTTGCGCGCCACGCGCGCGGCGGGCGCGAAATCCGCCTCGCCATATTTACCGAAGCCGATGTCGACGATCGGGTTGACGATGAATTCATAGTCCGCCTTGCGTACGCCGATGATCGGCCGAATCTCCAGGCCCCAGCGGGTCTGCGCGAATTTCGGCATCTCGTAGCTCAGCTCGAAATTGATGCCGTAGAACAAATTGCGCTTGTCGGCGTTCGGCGAGACGAACAGCGTGCGCAGCTTGAAGGTGTCGGACAGGAATTGCCGGTCCTGCACGGCAAACGGCAGATAGAGCCCGAGCTCCCACCAGTCCGTCATGCCATAGGCGAACTCCGGCGTGCCGTTGAGGCTGTGGTTGGAGGGAAAGCCGCCGGGGAAGGGCGGATCCTTCCGGCCGATGCCGACATAGTTGAGATGCTGCTGGATGGTGAGCTGGCCGACCGCCGCGATGCCGGCATTGTAAACCTGGATCTCGTCGGTGGCCCGAGCATCGGTGCAATGTCCGACCGCGGCGAGAGCAATCAGCGCTGCGCCGGCGGTGTCTCGACATTGGCGTGGTCGCATCGGTGATCTCGCCGCCGTTACGCTGCGCCGATCAGGATGCCGACTGCGAGCACGATCGCGCCGCCCAGCACGATCTGGAACACCGCCTGCAGGAACGGCGTGTCCATGTAGCGCGAGCGGATGAAGGCGATCGCCCACAATTCGAAGAACACCACGATCCCGGCGATCGCGGTCGCGATCCAGAATGCGTTCGGCCAGGCGTCGGGCACCAGATAGGGAATGGTGTGGCCGAGGCCGCCGAGCGTCGTCATCAATCCGCAGGTGATGCCGCGCAGCCAGGGCGAGCCGCGCCCGGTCAGCGAGCCGTCGTCGGACAGCGCTTCGGCAAAGCCCATGCTGATGCCGGCGCCGATCGAGGCGGCAAGGCCGACCAGGAACGTCTGCCAGTTGTGATGCGTGGCAAAGGCGGCGGCGAACAGCGGCGCCAAGGTCGAGACCGAGCCGTCCATCAGTCCGGCGAGGCCCGGCTGGACATATTGCAGCACGAACATCCGCCGCCGCGTGCGGTCTTCCTCCGCGCGCACATCGGGCTTGAGGATCTCGCCGGTCAGGCGGACCGCGAGCTTCTCGTGGCCCTTCTCCTCTTCGGCGAGATCGCCGAGCAGCCGGCGCACGCCGACATCCTCTGCCTTCTCGGCGGCCCGGGCATAGAAGCGCTCGGCCTCCAGTTCCATGGTCTCGACTTCCTTGCGGATGGTGTCGAGCGGCAGGTTCTTGGTCAGCCAGATCGGACGGCGGCGCAGAAAGCCTTTGACGTCCTCGCGCCGGATCGGCGGCAGATGCGGGCCGAAGCGCTGCTCATAGGTTTCGAGCAGCCGGTGGCGATGGCCGCGCTCTTCCTCCGCCATCTCCTCGAAGATCTTTGCGGTATCCGGATAGCGTTCGGTGAGGTCCTCGGCGAAGGACATGTAGATGCGGCTGTCCTCCTCCTCGGAGGCAATCGCGACCGCCAGCACCTCGCGCTCGGTCAAATCGGCGAAATTCTTCACGGCAACGCCCTGTTTACTCAGTTTAGAATAATTCTAATATTAGTGGGCAGCGCCGCGGTCAATCGTCAAAGCCGCGCCATGGTCCTGTTCGTGATCACGATGAAGGGAACCGGGCCGCGCCCGCACGAGTTCCTGTGGCTCACGAGGGGGCAGGAGGGGGATTCATGGACAGGGTCAAATATCGACTAAACGACGCGCGCCTGGCGCCGCGGCGGACCAAACTCGAGATCCCGGGCTGGGCGGGTCAGCGCGAGCCGCGCGCCGATGGCTCACGCGAGCAGGTCTGGCATTGCGTGCCGTTCTCGGAGGGCGCGCAATACGGCATCGAGTTGTTCTACCCCTATGACTTCGAGCTGCACGTCACCACGCGGGATGGCCAGCTGCACCTCGATGCGGATTGGGGCGAACCGCCGGACAGCGGCGTGCAGTGGCCGCCATTCCGCAATTTCGGCACCACGTTTTACACCTACCAGATCCTGCTCGACCTCAAGGTCGAACAGGGCATGGCGGTCCGCACCGAGCCGCATCCGCGATTCTATACCGACCGCACCGACAGCGTGCCGATCGCCGTCCCGGCGCTGATCCGCAACTGGTGGCCGATGATGTTCTTCTGCGTGTTCAAGGCGCCGGCCGAGGGGCGCACGCACATCTTCCGGCCGAACGAGCCGTTCGCGCAGATCATCGTGATCCCGGAGGAGGCGAACTTTCAGCTCGAGCCGATGGGCGAGGAGGAAGCTGCCGAACGCGAATTGCAGGCGCGCCGCATCTACAACAGCCGGCCGAAACTCGCCGCCGGCACCGAGTGGACCTCGTCGACCGACACGGTGTTCGACGGCACCTACCGCCATCTCCACCGCGCCGCGAAGGAGAAGGCGCGCCAGGACTGAGGCGGCGTCGCATCATGGTCGGCAAAGAAGAACGGGGCCCGAGGGCCCCGCTGTCGCATCACCAGACTGCCGCCGCTCAGTAGTCGCGCCGGTAGAAGCTGTGATGGTGATGGTGATGATGATGATGACGATAGTAGCGCCGATCACGCGGCACCACGACCACGGGGCCTTCATAGCGGCGATAGTAGCCGTGATGATGGTGATGGTGGTGATGATGATGGTGATGATAGAACTGCGCGAGCTGCACGTCGTCGCGGGCCTGCAGCGGCACAGACTCGTCGAGTGCCTGCAGCTTCGTCGAGGCGTCCGCGATCGGCTGCAGCAGCTCGGCGTAGGAATTCGCCTGCAGCACGTCTGCCGGCGCCGGTGCGGCCTGGGCGGCGCCGAACGCGCCAAGTGATGCGACGGCTCCCAACAGTCCGGCAATCTTCTTTTCCATGGTCTCTCCTCATGATCAGTCGCCGGACGCACAGCCGACTGACCGCAACGCCAGGTTCCACGGAATGTTCCCGGATATTTCCAGAGCAATGTCCTATCGCGATGCACGCGCGAGGAACTGAAGCAGCAGCCGGCTGACTTCCTCCGGCCGCTCCTGCTGCACCCAGTGGCCGGCGCCGTCGACCAGATGACAGCCGATCATTTTGGTACAGGCCTTGGTCTGCATCGTCTCGAACACGCCGGGCCGCTGATGGGTGCCCCAATCCTGCTTGCCCGAGATGAACGCGGACGGCTGGTCGATGCTGCGGCCGCTCCAGGTCTGCAATTCCGCCATGAACGCGCCTGACGTGCCGCAGCGGTACCATTGCAGCCCGCCCTGGAAGCCCGTGCGCTGATACTCCGCGCTGTAAAAGGTCAGCTCGCGATCGGGCAGCCAATTGTTGGCGGCGATCGCATCGCGCGACGGCATCTCCTCGGCGACCGTCGCGGCCATGTCCTTGGCGAGATCCATCACATAGTAGGTCGGCAGTTTGGCCAGCTCGCCCGCCGACCAGGATTGCAGCGGATAAGGCCTGTTGTCTTTCCAGTCCGCACTCTTGTGATGATAATAGGCGCGCAGGAAATCGTGCACGCCCTGCGGTGCGCGATGCATGTCGGCATTAGCCGGACGTGTCGAATAGTACCATTGGTAATGCTTGCGCGGCCGCGGCAGCGCGGCCAGCTCACGATGCACGGGGTCTTCGCTCGCGGGCTTCCCCGGTTCATTGGCAATGTTGAACGGCAACGACGGCGGCCCCGAGAACGGCGCGCTCATCATCACGACCGCGCGGAACACGTCGGGGCGGATCAGCGCACACCATGCCGCAACCGACGAGCCGAAATCGTGCCCGATCACGGCATCGACGTGCTTGTAGCCGAACGCCGCGACCAGCCCGAGCGCATCGCGCACCAGATTGGGCAGGCGAAACGCCGTCAGGTCGCCGTCATAATCCGCGTTCCAGCCGGTCGTGCGACCATAGCCGCGCTGGTCCGGCGCGATCACGTGATAGCCGGCCGCGGCGAGCTTCGGCATCACCTTGCGCCAGGAAAACGCCAGCTCCGGGAAGCCGTGCAGCAGCAACAGGCAGGGCCGGCCGGATGTTTCGAAGCCTGCTTCGAGCACATGCATGCGCAGGCCATTGATCCCGTCGACATAACGCGAGCGGATGGTGGAGGGGAGCGGGACGTCGGGGAGCGTTTCCATGGTGCAGATCACCTGTTGGGCATCGCCGCACAACCAGCGCATTTGGCTGTATGCTGGCGGCCATTGATTCACGATAGCAACTTTGGCCACGGGATGCATACCGCATGCGCCACGCAAGGATTGCAGAGCTGCCCGGCTGGATGTCGCGTCTCGGCGTGATGATCGTGGCCGCCGGCCTGTTGCTGGTGCCTGCGGTGCGCGCGGCCGACATCAAGGAGCTCACCGAGAAATTGCCGCGCGCCTATATCGGCGAATTCCTGTGGGACGGCGACAACACGGTGCAGAACGTCGTCATCACCTTCGACAAGGTGCAGGCCTTGAACGAGCAGAATGCGGAAGCGCGCGGCTGCGGTTCATATGAGGTCGGCCGTCATGTGACCAGGATCGGCGTACAGATGTTCATCCGGCTGTCCGATCTCGAGGTCGAGATCTTCGAACGCTCGCCTGACGACAACGGGGCGTTCGAGACCGACGGCAGCCATCGCGGCAAGCTGTCGGAGGATCTTCAGCAGATCGATGCGCAGTGGACCACCACGGCGTCAGGCAAGCACGGCCAACTGCATTTGCGCGCCGTGGCGTCGGTGGCATGCGGACCGGCGGAGGATCTGTAGCGCTGGATACGACCCGCGATGTGGCGGGGTTTGGCGGGTCTCTGACACGCGATGTGTCTTCATCCTCCCCTGGAGGGGTCGAGACGAGCGGAGCTCGCTCTGGGATCGGTTCGCATGAAATGCGAACCGAGGTGGGGTGAAGGTCCCTCGTATCGGGCGCTGCCCGTGCTGAGAGATCACCCCACCCCGGCTCACATCTCGCTTCGCTCGCTGTGAGCCGACCCTCCCCCTCCAGGGGAGGGTGAAGAGCGGCTACGCCTTCACTGGCGCCTTCGGCCAGTACCTGTCGCGCAGATGCCGCTTCACCAGTTTCCCGGTCGGGGTACGCGGCAGCTCTTGCTCGAAATCGATGCTCTTCGGGCATTTGATCGGCGACAGATGCTGGCGGCAGAACGCGATCAGCTCGGCTTCGAGTTCCTTGCCGGCCTTGGTGATATCGTGCGGCTGCACCACGGCCTTGACCTCTTCGCCCATCTCCTCGTTCGGCACGCCGAACACCGCGACGTCGGAGACCGCCGGATGCGTGATCAGCACGTCCTCGGTCTCCTGCGGGTAGATGTTCACGCCGCCGGAGATGATCATGTAGCTCTTGCGGTCGGTGAGATACAGGAAGCCCTCTTCGTCGAGGTAGCCGACGTCGCCGAGCGTGGACCAGCCCTTGGCGTTGTAGGCCTTCTTCGTCTTCTCGGGATCGTTGTGATAGGTGAAGACAGGCGCGTCGGCGAAATAGACCTGGCCGATCTGGCCGGTCGGCGCCTCCTCGTCGTTCTCGTCCAGAATCTTGACCTTGCCGACCACGGCGCGGCCGACCGTGCCGCGATGGCTCAGCCATTGCTGCGAGGTCGAGACGGTGACGCCGTTGCCTTCGGAGCCCGCGTAATACTCGATCAGGATCGGTCCCCACCAGTCGATCATCTTGGCCTTGACGTCGACCGGGCAGGGCGCCGCGGCGTGGATCGCGCCCTTCAGCGAAGACACCTTGTAGCGGGCGCGCACCTCGTCGGGCAGCTTCAGCATGCGCACGAACATGGTCGGCACCAGCTGCGACTGCGTCACCTTGTGCTTCTCGACCTGCTTCAGGAACTCCTCGGCGTCGAAATGCTCCATGATGACGGAGGTGCCCCCGAGCACGGTCGCCATCATGTTGAAGCGCAAGGGAGCCGCGTGATAGAGCGGCGCCGGCGACAGATAGATCGAGTCGGCATTCATGCCGCACATGTCGGCGGTGAGAATCCGCAGGAACGGGTTCGGCACGTCGATCCGGTTGCCTTCGAACTCCTTCTTGATGCCCTTGGGCCGGCCGGTGGTGCCGGAAGAGTAGAGCATGTCGTAGCCCGCGACCTCGTCGGCAACCGGCGTGGTCGGCTGCGCGCCGGCCTCCTTGTCGTAGGAGCGGAAGCCCGGTGCCGGCTCGTCCATCATGTAGAACAGCGGCTCGCCCACCTCGCCCTTGATCAGGCCCTTCACCTTGTCGGCGCATTGCGGGGTGGTGATGAACACCTTCGCTCCGCAGTCTTTGATGATGTAGGCGATCTCCTCTTCCGTCAGGTAGCGGCTGATCGCGGTGTAATAGAGCCCCGAACGCTGCGCGGCCCAGCAGATCTCCATGAAGGCGAGGCGGTTTTCCATCAGCAGCGCGATGTGGTCACCGGCCCTCAGGCCGAGCGAGCGGAACAGATGCGCGCCCTGGTTCGAGAGCTCGTCGAGCTCGCGATAGGTGATCGCCTTTCCGGACGTCGCCATCTGGTAGGCGATCTTGTTCGGATGGTTGCGCGCGTGGATGGAGGGATGGGTCAAAGATGTTTCCTCAGGTGATGCGTCGTCCCGGCGCAGGCCGGGACCCATAACCACCGTTCTATGTTGTTGAGATGAGTTGGGGCCGCAGCCCGGCATAACCACATGCGCTGTGGTTATGGGTCCCGGCTTTCGCCGGGACGACACCTTTTGTGTGGCCGCTTGTACGGCTTGTGTAGCCGCCGATGCGGTTCTTCTTGTTCTACAGCCGCTCGACAATCGTCACATTCGCCATGCCGCCGCCTTCGCACATGGTCTGCAGGCCGTAGCGCTTGTTGCGCTGCTTCAGCGCATGCAGCAGCGTCGTCATCAGCTTGGTGCCGGAGCCGCCGAGCGGATGGCCGAGCGCGATCGCGCCGCCATTGACATTGAGCCGGGCCGGATCGGCGCCGGTGGTCCTCAGCCACGCGGTCGGCACCGAGGCGAAAGCTTCGTTGACCTCGAACAGGTCGATGTCGTCGATGGTCATGCCGGCCTTCTGCAGCGCGCGCTGGGTCGCCGGCAGCGGCGCTTCCAGCATGATCACGGGGTCGCCGCCCATCATGGTGAGGTGATGGATGCGCGCCATCGGCTTGACGCCGAGTGCCTTGAGGCCCTTCTCGTTGACGACCATGACGCCGGAGGCGCCGTCGCAGATCTGGCTGGCGCTCGCCGCGGTCAGCTTGCCGTTCTCGGCGATCAGCTTGACGCCCTTGATGCCGTCGAGGCTGGCGTCGAAGCGGATGCCTTCGTCGATATGGTGGGTGTCGGTCGAGCCGTCGGCGCGGGTGATCTTGACCGGCACGATCTCGTCCTTGAAGTGGCCGGCCTGGGTCGCGGCGATCGCGCGCTGATGGCTGTTGTAGGAGTACTCGTCGAGCTCATCCTTCGAGAGGCCGTACTTCTCGGCCATCATCTCCGCACCGGTGAACTGGCTGAAGACGATGTTGGGATACTTCGCCTCGATGCCCGGGCTCTTGTAGTGGCCGAAGCCGTTTTTGGCGGGCAGCGAGGAGGCGAGGCCCATCGGAACGCGGGTCATCGATTCCACGCCGGCGGCGATCACGCAGTCCATGGTGCCGCTCATCACGGCCTGCGCCGCGAAGTGCAGCGCCTGTTGCGAGGAGCCGCACTGGCGGTCGATCGAGGTCGCGGGCACGCTCTCCGGCAGCTTCGAGGCCATCACCGCGTTGCGCGCGACGTTGTTGGACTGCTCGCCGGCCTGCATCACGCAGCCCATGATCACGTCCTCGACCTGCGCCGGGTCGGCGCCGGATCGTTCGACCAGCGCGTCGAGCACGGTCGCGGCCAGATCGGCCGGATGCCAACCTGAAAGACGCCCTCCCTTGCGGCCGCCGGCGGTGCGGGCGGCGGCGACGATATATGCCTCGGCCATGACTGATCTCCCTGATGTTTCTGGATTGGGCGGTTTCAAGTTGGGCCGGATTTAAGGGGCGGTTCAGCATTTAGTCAATCAATCAATTAACTCTTGAGTGCAGCCCCGCCATGGGCTTATGTGCGGCCTCGATTTACCGGCGAGCCGAGAAACAGCCGGGGACACAGAGCGGGACCAGAGCGCAGTTGAACACCAGCGTACCGACGAAACTTCCGGCCGGCAAAAATGCCACTGCCGACAAGCTATTGGTCGCAGCCAGCGAGCTGATGATCGAGCGCGCCTCGATCGAGGTCTCGCTGTCCGACATCGCGCAGAAGTCGGGCGTCAACGCTGCGCTGGTGAAATATCATTTCGGAAACAAGGACGGGCTGTTGCTGGCGCTGCTCGCGCGCGACGCCGCCACCGAGATTTCGCAGCTCGAATATCTCATCAGCCAGCCGATCACGCCGTCCGCGAAACTGCGCCTGCATATCGGCGGCATCATTCGTGCCTATCACCAGTTCCCCTACATGAACCGGCTGATTCATTATCTCCTGCACGAGAGCTCGACTGCCGCCGCGAACGAGGTGTCGAAATTCTTCGTTGCGCCGCTGCTGGATTTTCACCGCCGCCTCCTTGCCGAAGGCATCAAGGCCGGCGAATTCCGCAAGATCGATCCGGTGCTGTTCTACACCAGCCTGATCGGCGCCTGCGATCACCTGTTCTTCGGCCGCCATGCGATGTCGCGTGCGGTCGGCGTCGGTCCGGTCACCGACGAGGTCTGCCGCGAATACATCAAGCATATGGAAGCCTTGATCTTCGGCGGCGTGCTCAATCCCGATAAGGAAACGGCAGCGGTCGCCGCCGGATAACAAAGTTCGAGTCTAGAGAAGAAACGCCCAAGGAAAGGTTGTTCCCATGCAGTTGAAAGACGTTGCCGTTCTCATCACCGGCGGTGGCTCCGGGCTCGGTGCCGCAACCGCGCGCGCCATGGCCGCCAAGGGCGCCAGGATCGGCGTGATCGACCAGAACAAGGAAAATGCCGAGAAGGTCGCCGCCGAAGTGAAGGGCGTTGCCCTGCACGCCGACGTTACCGACGAGGAAGCGATCAAGGCGGCGATCGCCAAGGCGGAAGCCGCGCACGGCATCGCGCGCGTGCTGATGAACTGCGCCGGCATCGGCGGCTCGCAGCGCATCGTCGGCAAGGACGGCGTCTATCCGCTGGCGAAGTTCGTCCGCATCATCAACGTCAATCTGATCGGCACCTTCAACGTGCTGCGCCTGTTCGCCGAGCGCCTCGCCACCGAAGCCCCGATCGGCGAGGAGCGCGGCGTTGCGATCAACACCGCATCGGTCGCGGCCTATGAAGGCCAGATCGGCCAGATCGCCTATTCGGCCTCGAAGGGCGGTGTCGTCGGCCTCACGCTGCCGGCCGCGCGCGACCTCGCCAGCCTGAAGATCCGCGTCAACACTATCGCGCCGGGCCTGTTCCTGACGCCGCTGCTGATGGGTCTCAACGAGGAAGCCCGCAAGAGCCTCGGCGCCCAGGTGCCGCATCCGGCCCGCCTCGGCGATGCCTCGGAGTACGGTAACCTCGCCGTCCACATCGTCGAGAACCCGATGCTCAACGGCGAAACCATCCGCCTCGACGGCGCCATCCGCATGGCGCCGCGCTAACGGCGAATTCCGTCGTACTTCCCTTCTCCCCTTGTGGGAGAAGGTGGCCATAGGCGGCCTACGGCCGCCGTCCCTTAGAAAAGGACGCCGATGCTTTGCATCGGCTACGGCGACGGATGAGGGGTTCTCTCCGCGGAGACCGACCCCTCACCCAACCGAATGCAAAGGCAATAGCGAACATGCCCTCTCCCACAAGGGGAGAGGGCACAGCAACGAGCGTCGCGTTCGCTGAACGGTCGGGAGGACCATGCGCGTGTCTCAGCCGCTGCTGATCGAACATCACGATGGGGTCGATTGGGTCACGCTCAATCGACCGGAAAGCCTCAACGCGCTCGATCCTGCGATGATCGATGCGCTCAATACCTACTTCCAGGGCTTGCAGCGCAATCGCGACACCCGCGTCGTGGTGCTGAAGGGCGCCGGCGCGAATTTCTGCGCCGGGCTCGACCTCAAGCATGCGATGGCGCGCCGTGGCGGACAGACCGAGCCGCCCGGCGTCACGGAATCGCTCGACTCGCAGCGCCGCATTGCCGACATCGTGATGCTGATGCGGCGCTGTCCGCAGCCGATCATCGCGCTGGTACAGGGTGCTGCCGCCGGCGGCGGTTTCGCGCTGGCGCTCGCCGCCGACATCCGCATCGCGGCCAAGAACGCGCGGATGAACTGCGCCTTCATCAAGCTCGGCCTTGGTGGTTGCGACATCGGCACCAGCTATTTCCTGCCGCGCCTCGTTGGCGTCTCCGTCGCCTCCGAACTGATCCTCACCGGGCGCTTCATCCATGCCGACCGCGCGCTTGCGGTGGGCCTTGTGTCCGAGGTGGTCGAGGCCGCTGATCTCGACGCTGCTGCCAATCCTTTTATCGATGCAATGATGACGGCCTCGCCGGTTGGCCTGCGCCTCTCGAAGGAATGCATCAACATGAGCGTCGATGCCGGCTCGATCGAGGCCGTGATCGCGATGGAAGATCGCAATCAGGTGCTGTGCAGCCGCTCGGAAGATTTTCAGGAAGGCATCAAGGCCTTCCTTGAGAAACGAAAGCCTGTCTATATCAGGCGCTGAGAACAGATCCTCAAAAGGACAAGAATTCCGGGAGACGCAAAATGGATGGAGACCCGGCGATGCTGACGAAACCTGCCTTCCGCAAGGTGGATTGGCTCGTGCGTGACATCGCAGTCGAGCGGCGCACTGACGGCACCGTCGTCCTGAAGTCGCGGATCCCGTTGCAGGCCTACGAGACGCATATCCCGGCCTATCTCGCCAAATGGGCGGCGCAGGCCCCGGAGCGGATCTGGCTCGCGCAACGCGGCGGCGCCGACCGGCAGTGGCGCAAGGTCTCCTATGGTGAAGCCAAGCGCACCGTCGATGCGCTGACGCAAGGCTTGCTCGATCTCGGCATTGGCGACGGCCGACCGGTCGCGATCCTGTCAGGCAATTCGATCGAGCACGCGCTGATGACGCAGGCTGCGATGCAGGCGCGGCTGCCGGCGGCGCCGGTGTCGCCCGCCTACTCGCTGATGAGCCAGGACCACCTCAAGCTCAAATATCTGTTCAACCTGATCAAGCCGGCCGTCGTCATGGTGCAGGACGGTCCGACCTTCGAGAAGGCGCTGAAGGCGATCGACCTCACCGGCATCACGGTCGTTCACGTCCTGCGTCCCTGCGACGGCATCAAGAGCGTGGCCTTTGGCGAGCTCGCGGCGACGCCGGTGACGGCCGATGTCGCCGCGTCGATCGCGAAGATCACACCCGACACCGTCGGCAAGCTGCTGTTCACCTCCGGCTCGACCGGCATGCCCAAGGCCGTCATCAACACCCAGCAGATGATGTGCGCCAATGCGGCGATGATGATGCAGGTGCGCCCGCGCGAAACGGCCGGCCCGATCCCGACCGTGCTCGACTGGATGCCGTGGAATCACACCATGGGCGGCAACGCCGCGTTCAATCCGGTGCTGGTCGATGGCGGCACGCTCTATATCGACGACGGCCGGCCGATGCCGGGCCAGCTCGAGGAGACGATCAGGAATCTGCGCGAGGTGTCGCCGACCTATTACGCCAACGTGCCGGCGGGCTATGCGGCGCTCGCATCCGCAATGGAGAAGGACGCGGCGCTGTGCGCGAGCTTCTTCAAGAACCTCTCGATCATGGCCTATGGCGGCGCCCGGCTGCCCGACGATCTCTATGACCGGATGCAGGCGCTGGCGGTGAAGACCACGGGCGAGCGCATCGTGTTCTATACCGGCTGGGGTTCGACCGAGACCGCGCCGACCTCGACAGGCACCTATTGGGACACCGAGCGCGTCGGCCTGATCGGCCTGCCGTTCCCCGGTGTCGAGCTGAAGATGGTGCCGTGCGGCTCGAAATACGAACTGCGGCTGCGCGGCGTCAACGTCACGCCTGGCTATTTCGGCCAGGCGGACCTCACCGCCAAGATGTTCGATGAAGAAGGCTTCTACTGCATCGGCGATGCCGGCGTGTTCGTCGATCCCGAGGATCCGCTACAGGGCATCATCTTCGCCGGCCGCGTGGTCGAGGACTTCAAGCTGACGACAGGGACCTTCGTCCATGTCGGCTCGCTGCGCACCGATGCGATCGCCGCCGCGACGCCGGTCGTGCATGACGCGCTGGTGGCGGGGCAGGACCGCGAGTTCATCGGCCTGTTGTGCTGGCCCAACCTGCATGCCTGCCGCCAGATCGTCGGCAATGCGGATGCGAGCTATGAAGACGTGATCCGGCATCCCGATGTGCTCGCGTGTCTCAAGAAGGGCTTGCAGGCGCACAATGCATCCACCACCGGCAGCAGCATGCGCATCGCGCGTGCGATGCTGATGGTCGAGCCGCCGTCGATCGACGGCAACGAGCTCACCGACAAGGGCTACATCAACCAGCGCGCCGGTCTCGAACGCCGCGCCGAACTGGTGGAGAAGCTCTATGCCGGCAAGCCCGGCGATGAGGTGATCGTGCTGTGATGAGGCCGACGCTCTCTCCATTCGTCATTCCGGGATGCGCCCACTTGGGCGCAGGCCCGGAATCCATCAAGCCACATCATCTGCGGCTCAATGGATTCCAGGCTCACGCTTCGCGTGCCCCGGAATGACGGCCAATTGAAACGACAAGAACCAAAAAGGTAGCCGCCATGAATTTCGATTTCTCCGACGAACAGAAGCAGATGCGCGACGAGGCGCGGAAATTCCTCAGCGAACAGTGCCCGCCGAAGGCCGTGCGCGAGGTGCTCGACGGCAAGGCGCCCTACGACAAGGCGCTGTGGAAGGGCCTCGCCGAGATGGGCTTCCTCGGCGTCGCGATCCCGGAACAGTTCGGCGGCGCAGGCGCCGGGCATCTCGAGCTCTGCGTGATCGCGGAGGAAATGGGCCGCGCGCTGGCGCCGGTGCCGTTCTCCTCCACCGTGTATCTCGCCGCCGAAGCGATCCTGATCGCAGGCAGTGACGCGCAGAAGCAGAAGTGGCTGCCGAAGATCGCCTCGGGCGATGCCATCGGCACGCTGGCGCTGTTCGAGGGCAAGGGCAATCCGTCGCCGAAGGCCATCAACGTCACGGCCAATGGCGGCGTGCTCAACGGCGTCAAGAAGCCGGTCGCCGACGGTGCGATCGCCGATTTCGCTGTGGTGGCTGCGCGCACCGGTTCGAGCGGACGTGAGTCCGATATCTCGCTGTTCATCGTCGACCTCAAGGCGGGCGGCGTTGAGGTCAAATCACTGACCAACATCGATCTGACCCGCGGCCAGGCCGAGATCACCTTCAAGGACGCCAAGGCGGAGCCGCTCGGCGCGGCCGGCGAGGGCTGGAGCGTCATCACCCAGGTGCTGGATCGCGCAGCCGTGCTGACGGCATTCGAGCAGGTCGGCGGCGCCGATCGCGCGCTGGAGATGGGCCGCGACTACGCGCTCGACCGCATCGCGTTCGGTCGTCCGATCGGCTCGTTCCAGGCGGTCAAGCACATGCTGGCCGATATGTACGTCTCGGCGACGCTGGCGCGCTCGAACTGCTACTACGGCGCCTGGGCTCTCTCGACTAACGCCGGCGAATTGCCGGAAGCCGCCGCCGCCGCGCGCATCAGCGCGACGCAGGCGTTCCAGCACTGCGCCAAGAACAACATCCAGGTCCATGGCGGCATGGGCTTCACCTGGGAGTTCGACTGCCACATGTACTACCGCCGCGCCAATGCGGTGGCGCTCGGCCTCGGCAGCCTGTCCTATTGGGAAGACGCGCTGATCGACCGCATGCGCAAGAAGAACGCGGCGTAGTTCCACGATTCGTCATTCCGGGATGCGCGAAGCGCAGGCCCGGAATCCAGAGGTTGGAAATCGAGATTCCGGGTTCACGCTTCGCGTGCCCCGGAATGACGGAAAGAGATCAGGATGAATTTCGACGACACCCCGCAGGAGGCCGCATTCCGCGCCGAGGCGAAAGCCTGGATCGCGGCCAATGCGCCGAAGCAATATGAGGACGAACTGCGCAAGGCCTCACTCGGCCGCGTTGCGCTCAAGGGCGCCAATATCCTCGAAGTGGCAAAAGCCTGGCAGAAGAAGAAGGCCGATGCTGGCTGGGCCTGCCTGCACTGGCCGAAGGACTATGGCGGTCGCGGCGCCTCGCCGATCGAGCGCGTGATCTGGCAGCAGGAGGAGGGCCCGTTCGGCCGCCTCAGCTCGATGTTCATCATCGGCCACGGCATGTGCGGCCCGACCATGATGGCGTTCGCCGGCGAGGAACAGAAGCGCAAATACCTGCCGCCGCTCGCCTCCGGCGAGAAGGTTTGGTGCCAGCTGTTCTCCGAGCCGGCCGGCGGCTCCGACGTCGCGGGCCTGCGCACCCGCGCCGAGAAGCAGGGCGACGAATGGGTGATCAACGGCCAGAAGATCTGGACCTCGGGCGCGCATTATTCCGACTACGGCATCCTCTTGACCCGCACCGATCCTGATGTCGCGAAGCACAAGGGGCTCACCATGTTCTTCCTGGACATGAAGAGCCCGGGCGTCGAGGTCAGGCCGATCAAGCAGGCGAACGGCGCCTCCGACTTCAACGAGGTCTATTTTACCGACGTGCGCATTCCGGACTCGCAGCGGCTCGGCAATGTCAATGACGGCTGGAACGTGTCGCTGACCACGCTGATGAACGAGCGGATGTCGATCGGTGCCGGCGTCTCCACCGGCTTCCCCGAGCTGTTCGACTTCTGCAACAGTTTGATGCTGGAGGATGGCCCGGCGATCGAGAATCGCGCGGTGCGTGCGAAACTTGCGAACTGGGCGGTGAAGGCGAGCGGGCTGAAATACACCAGCATGCGCGCGATCTCCGCGCTCTCCCGTGGCGAACGCCCGGGACCGGAGAACTCGATCGGCAAGCTGGTCGCCGGTTCGATGATCCAGGATGTTGCGACCTACGCGCTCGACCTGCAGGGCGCCGCCGGCGCCTTGAACGGACCCGAGGACGCCGAGGTCGCTGGTAAATTCCAGGCGATGCTGCTGCGCGCGCCGGGCACCCGCGTCGAGGGCGGCACCGACGAGATCATGCGCAACATCATCGCCGAACGCGTGCTGGGCCTGCCCGGCGACATCAGGGTCGACAAGGACGTTCCCTTCAACAAGATCCCGACCAAGGGCCGCGCCTGAGCGCGCGAAAAATCAAAAGAGGTTCGCCATGAATTTCGATGACACGCAGCAGGAAGCCGAATTCCGCGAGATCGCGCGCACCTGGATCGCCGCCAACGCGCCAAAGGAATTCGAGGAGGAGTTGTCAAAATCCTCGCTCGGCCGCATCCGGCTCGCCAAGCACGACATGGTCGAGGTCGGCAAGGCCTGGCAGAAGAAGAAAGCGGAGGGCGGCTGGGCCTGCCTGCACTGGCCGAAGGAGTATGGCGGCCGCGGCGCCACGCCGATCGAGCGCGTGATCTGGCAGCAGGAAGAGGGCGTCTACGGCAAGCTGACGCAGCCGTTCCAGATCGGCGAGGGCATGTGCGGCCCGACCGTGATGGCCTGGGGCTCTGAAGACGCAAAACGCCGCTATCTGCCGAAGCTCGCCTCCGGCGAAGAGATCTGGTGCCAGCTGTTCTCCGAGCCGTCGGCCGGCTCCGACGTCGCGGGCCTGCGGACTCGTGCCGAGAAGAAGGGCGACAATTGGGTCGTCAACGGTCAGAAGATCTGGACCTCCGGCGCGCATTATTCCGACTACGGCCTGTTGATCGCGCGTACCGACCCGAATGTGCCCAAGCACAAGGGTCTCACCATGTTCTTCCTCGACATGAAGAGCCCCGGCGTCGAGGTGCGGCCGATCAAGCAGGCCAACGGCATGCAGGAGTTCAACGAGGTTTATTTCACCGACGTGGTGATCCCCGACAGCCAGCGCCTTGGCGCAGTCGGTGAGGGCTGGAGCGTGTCGCTGACCACGCTGATGAACGAGCGCATGTCGATCGGTTCGCGGCTCGCCACTGGCGTACCTGAAATGTTCGAGTTCTGCTCTAATTTGATGCTGGAAGATGGCCTCGCGATCGACGATCCGGCGGTGCGCTCCAAGCTTGCGAGCTGGGCGGTGAAGGCAAGCGGCCTGAAATACACCAGCTACCGCGCGATCTCGGCGCTGTCGAAGGGTGAACGGCCCGGTCCGGAAAATTCCATCGGCAAGCTCGTCTCCGGCCTGATGCTGCAGGACATCGCGACCTATGCGATGGACCTCGAGGGCGCCGCGGGCAGCCTCACCGGCACTGACGAGGAGCAGGCCAACGGCCAGTTCCAGCAGATGCTGCTGTCGTCGCCCTCGATGCGTATCGCCGGCGGTACCGACGAGATCCTGCGCAACATCATCGCCGAGCGCGTGCTCGGCTTGCCGGGCGACATCCGCGTCGACAAGGACGTGCCCTACAACAAGATCCCGACCAAGGGCCGCTGAGCATGGATGCCACCACCAAGCCGGGTTTCGCCGCCGAAGACCGCATCGGTGCGCTCGAGGAGTTGCTCAACGAGCGCTACTCGGTGCGCGCGTTCCAACCGCGCGAGGTGCCGCGCGAGATCATCGAGCACATCCTGACGACCGCGCAGCGCACCGCGTCGTGGTGCAACAGCCAGCCCTGGGAAGTCCTGATCGTGTCCGGCGAGGCCAAGGAGCGGTTCCGCAAGGCGATCTATGCCGAGGCTTCGCGCGGCCTCGGCGAGGATTACGATTTCACCCCGCCGCGCGAATATGTCGGGGTCTATCTGGAGCGCCGCCGCGAAAGCGGCTTCCAGCTCTACAACACGCTCGGCATCGCGCGCGGCGACAGAGCGGCGTATGCCAAGCAGGCGCTGGAGAACTACAATTTCTTCGGCGCGCCGCACATTGCCGTGATCCACACCAACGAACCGCTCGGCGTCTATGGCGCGATCGATTGTGGCGGCTATGTCTCGAACTTCATGCTGGCCGCGCAGGCGCTCGGGCTCGGTACCATCCCGCAGGCGGCGATCGCGCGGCATTCCGGCCTGATCCGCCGCCATTTCAACCTGGCCGACGATCGCCGGGTTGTCTGCGGTATCTCGTTCGGCTATGCGGATCATGCGCACAAGGTGAACAGCTACCGCACGTCGCGCGCAACTGTGGCGGATACTGTCACATTTGTGGATGTATAGTTTCCTCAAGGCGGGGAGGCCGGTTCACCCTCCCGCCGAGGACAAGAAGAAACGACAAGAAGAACGACTAGAACAACAATGGCGAATAACGCCTCCCTGACGCCGGCGGAGATCAGCTGGCAACTGCACCGTCTGCCTGCGCTTGAGCGCGACGCGTTCATCGCCGCGCATTATCTGGGACAGCCTGTTGCCTGGAAGACCCGCTTCTTCGACGCGATCGACTGGGGCGCGGGCTCCGTGCTGCAATTCAGCTTTCTGCAGCGCGGCTGGCACCGCCATTCGCGGCTCGACAACCCGATCTATGCCTATATCGATATCGAGCAACATCCGGAAACACGCGGCCTGCGCCGCGGCTGGCGGATCGATCTCGAGGGCACGATCAAGGGCGTCGACTTCGTGACCGGGATTACGCTCACGCTCGACCGGTTCGAGATACTGCCGGTCAATTTGCTCGACCGCTTCGTCATCAGCTCCGACAGCCGTTACTAACGGCGGGCAGCGCGGCGCGGCGGCGCGTCCGCATAGCGCGCGGCCATCGCGCCCGCTAGCTCGGCCATCTTGTCGCGCAGCTCCTGTGGTTCGATCACTTCGGCCTCGGCGCCGAGCCGCAGCAGCTCGCTCGCCGCATGCCACACTGTCTTGCCGACCGGCATGGTCGCGGTCCGCCAGCCGTCGGGCTCAGTGCCATCGGCAAGCCGCATCCGTGCCTTCACGTAAGGATGGGCCAGCGCGTCGAACAGTTTCAGCCCGAGCGGCGACAGCCGCACCGTGGCCTCGTTCGGATGCAGCTCGGCCTCGAGCCGCGCGATCGAGGCGCGCCAATAGGTGGCGAGATCAAACTCCGTCGGCCGCGCGAACGGCGTCTCCAGCGCGGTGCAATCCAGCACCCGGGCGACGCGGTAGGTGCGGACATTGCCGTCAACCAGGCCGGCGAGATACCAGCTACCGCCCTTCAGCACGAGGCCGAGCGGCGCCACGCGCCGCCGCTTCTCGGCCTTCCAGCTCTGGTAGCGGATCTCGATCAGGGTCTCGCGCAGCACCGAGGCTGCAATGGCGCGCAGATGCTTCGGCTCCTCGGTCTCGCCGAACCAGCCCGGTGCGTCGAGATGGAAGCGCTGCTGCATGCCCCGCGCGTTAGGGCGCAGCTTCTCCGGCAGCGCAGCCATCAGCTTGGTCTGCGCCGCCGCCATCGCGGCATCGAGGCCGAGCGCTGCGGCGGGGCCGGGCAGCCCGGCCATGAACAGCGCCTCGGCCTCGCCCTGCGACAGCCCGTTCAGCCGCACCCGATAGCCGTCGAGCAGGCGATAGCCGCCCTCGGCGCCCCGGTCGGCATAGACGGGGACGCCGGCAGCCGAGAGCGCATCGATGTCGCGATAGATCGTGCGCACTGAGACCTCGCAGGCCTCGGCCAGCTCGGGCGCGGTGACCTGTCCCCGCGCCTGCAGGGTGGTGAGGATGGAAAACAGCCGGCTCGCGCGCATGGCTAGATCATACCTGACACAAGATGTCAGGTATAGGCGGACATAAGGAGGCCATGCGCCCTGATGGCGCAAGGAGATCCGCTGATGACCACCGCTGCCACCACCGACCGCATCACGCTGTATTACTCGCCGCAGAGCCGCGCCACCGGCACCCGCGTGCTGCTGGAAGAGCTCGGCGCGCCCTATGATCTGCACGTCCTCAACATGAAAGCGGCCGAGCAGCGCAAGGACGCCTATCTCGCGATCAATCCGCTCGGCAAGGTGCCGGCGATCAGCCATCGCGGCGGGCTGGTGACCGAGCAGGTCGCAATCTTCATCTATCTCGCCGATCTGTTTCCGCAGGCGGGTCTCACGCCCACGCTGGACGACCCGCGCCGCGGCCCGTATCTGCGCTGGATCGCCTATTACGGATCCTCGTTCGAGCCGGCCGTGATCGACCATTTCATGAAGCGCGAGCCGGCGCCGATCACGCAATCGCCCTATGCCGATTACGACACCATGCTGGGCGCGCTCGAGGCGCAGCTCGCAAAGGGCCCCTATCTGCTCGGCGAAGAGATCACGGCGGCTGACATCCTCTGGGGCATCGCGCTCTCCTGGACCATGATGTTCGGCATCGTCCCGAAGCGAGACGTGTTCGTCCGCTATACTGAGCGTATCGCCGGGCGCCCGGCGTTCGTCCGGATATCGAAGGCCGACGACGAGATGGCGGCGCAGCATGCGGCGGCCGCCGGAGTGTGATACGGATCGTGCCGATGGCGAAACCGTTGTACAGCACCAACTGCTTCAACACCCTGATCCGTGTCGCCGAGGATTGCCCGACGCAGCGCGGCGAGGAGCCGCAGCTGCGTGGCGGCCAGCCGACGGTTGCCGTGCTGCAATTCCGGATGATCGCGGGCGCGCCCTACAAATACACCTCCGACGACGTCGTGTTCGCGACGTCGTCGGCCGGCCGCGCGCTCGATACCAAGACAGGGAAGAAGGAACGCAGCCTCGCCCGCGAGACGTTCTTCTCGCGCGGCCAGGCCTGCATGCGCGCCTCGCCGCTCGGCAAACGTTTCGGCTGGGGCGTCCACGCCGATGCCGACGGCCGGATCGCGCTCTTCGCCGTCGACAGCAAGCGCTACCAGGCGCTGGCCGGGGACCCTGAGGTCGCGCAGACGCGCGCGATGCGGAGCAAGCGGGCGTAGCGCTCTTTATCCTCCCCTGGAGGGGGAGGATCGGTTCGCATGCAATGCGAACCGAGGTGGGGTGATCTCTCCACTCGGGCCAGCCGGGCCGTCGACCCTTCGAGACGGCCGCTTCGCGGCATCCTCAGGGTGACGGTCTTGAGAGTGGGCGCGACGAACTAAAACCTCGGCGCCCGCTTCTCGGCGAAGGCCTTGATGCCTTCCTTGATCTCGTCGCCGCGCATGCTGTCGCGGTGGCGCTGGTCGGCGGCGGCTGCATCCAGCTCGCCGCGGGCGAATTCGTTGATTGCGCGCTTCATGCCGGCCATCGCCTTGGGTGCATTGCCGGCCAGGATCGTGGCGAGCTTGTCGACCTCCTCGTCGAGCAGGTCGAGCGACACCATCGCGGTGAGGTAGCCGATCCGCAGCATCTCCGGCGCCGTGATCTTCTGCGCAGTCAGGAACAGCATCTTGGCGTTGTCGACCCCGAGCCGTGTGACGTAGCGCTGGATGCCGCTCTTGTAGTAGTGCAGCCCGAGTCGCGCCGCGGGCATGAACATCTCGGCGGTATCGACGCCGATGCGGAAATCGCAGGCCAGCGCCAGGTCGGTCGAGCCGCCATAGACGCCGCCATTGAGCCGGCAGATCGTCGGCACGCAGAGATCCTCGAGACGATTGACCACGACCTCGAATGCCGAGCCCGCGCTCTGTTGCTCATTGGCGCTCACCGCGCGCTCGGCCACCGAGTTGAGGTCGTAGCCGGCGGAGAACGCGCGGCCGGTTCCGGTCAGCACCAGCACGCGGATCGCGGGATCGGCCTCGATCCGGTCGAACAGCCTGACGAGCTCGCCGAGGTCCTCGGCCTGCAGGCGGTTGAGATGCTTCGCCCGGTTGAGGCGGATCGTGGCGCGTGCGCCGGCGATTTCGAGCACGGGTCCGCTGGCGGTGTCGGCCAACTCGGCCATATCGGTCTCCATCATTGATTCTCGAGTTCGCGGCGCTTCGCCTCGGCGTCGATGGTCTCGGCGAGATCGGGATGCCTTGCCATCAACAGGCGGAAATCGACGAGGTCAAGCACCAACAGCCGGGTCACCTTGCTGGTCGAGACGCTGGCGCCCCGCTTGGCGTTGCCGAGCAGCGCCATCTCGCCGAAGAACGCGCCTTCGCCGAGCTTCACCTTGCGTCCCGGCAGGTCGACCTCCACCTCGCCGGCGGCGACGAAGTACATGCAGTCGCCATTGGTGTCCTTGCGGATGATCATGGTGCGCGGCGGTAGATCCATGGTCCGCAGCACCTGGGTGACGTCGGCGATCGCGGCCGGCCCGAGATGCGCGAAGAACGGTACCTTGCTGACGGTCTCCCAGGTTCTCAGAAAATTGTCACGGCGGGTTTCCGCGGCAAAGCCGGTCGCCAGAATACCGGTCCACAGCCCGAACACGCCGAGCCCCGAGATCATCACCATGGCGGCGACGACGCGGCCGAGCAGGGTGATCGGCACCACGTCGCCATAGCCCGTCGTGGTCAGCGTCACCACCGCCCACCAAAGTGCCGCCGGCACGCTGCCGAAGGTCTGCGGCTGGACGTCCCGCTCCAGGAAGTATTCGGCGACCGAGGCCAGGAACACCACCATCAGGAAGATCACCAGCACGCTGAGCAGCGGGCCGGATTCCACCACCAGCACCCGCCGCAGCTGGCGCAGGCCCGGAATGCCCGGCACCACCTTGAGCACCCAGAGCACGCCGAGCAGCCATGCGGTTTTCGGCTCGATGCCGGCAAGCAGCGCCAGCGGCACCGCCAGCGCGCCGACCGCATCGACGACACCTGCGCTGGACAGCGCATAGAACCAGAATTTGTCCTGCCGCCGCATGTGCCGCAGCCGCACCAGCCATTCGAACACGAAATAGGCAAGGCAGGCCCACAGCAGCGCATCGACCCAGTGCGGGACCGCGTCATAGGCCGGCGCGACCGTCAGCAGCGTCATCATGGCGACACCGACCGTGACCGCGACATAGGCTGCCGTGGTCATGTTGCGGCCGGCGGTGGCGGAAACGAAGCGCGTCAAGGCCGGAAGGACGAGCGGCTTGGACATCGGAACGGAGCTTGCCTGTCGCTGAACTGCTGGAATCGAGGCCCTGCGAATGGCCGAGCCTGTTCACAACGTGCCTCTCCCGGTTGAGGCCGTCAACGCGCAGGCGATCGCGGGACGGTCGCGGCGAGAGGCCAAACATTGGACGAATGGCCTAACCATGTTGGCCCGTTTTTGCGCGCGCGAATGTGAGAAATCAGACAAATCGTCGCTTTTTCACCGTATATCAGGGATGCTGGTCGCCTATGCGACCTCAGCCGGAATGAAGCGACTAATAAGGCGATCTTGTTCACTTCTTGAGAAATTGGTTGGTTTCCGATGGATACCTCACATCTCGCGGAGCACGCCGGCGCCGCCGGCAGTTTCTTCGCATCGATCTTCGTGGTCGCCACGCTGTCGATGCGGACCATGATCCCGTTGCGCGTCTTCGCCATCCTGACCAACATCATCCTGATCGCGACCGCCGTCCCGACCCATAATTACGCGACGCTGATCCTGCATGCCGTGCTGCTGCCGGTGAACACCTATCGTCTGCACCAGATGCTGCAGCTGGTCCGCAGCGTGAAGAAATCGGTCAACAGCGATCTGTCGATGGATTGGCTGAGGCCGTTCACGACGGAGCGCAAATGCACCGCGGGCGAAGTCCTGTTCTACAAGGACGAGAAGGCCGACAGCATGTTCTACATTGTCAGCGGCCGCTTTCGCCTGGTCGAATCCGGCATCGAGCTGCCGGTCGGCGCGCTGGTCGGCGAGTTCGGCATGCTGTCGCCGTCGAACACGCGCACCCAGACACTGGAGTGCGTCGAAACCGGCATGGTGCTGTCGGTGACCTATGACCAGGTCGAGCAGCTCTACGTTCAGAACCCGGCGTTTGGCTTCTACCTCCTGCGTCTGTTCAGCGCCCGCCTGTTCGAGAATATCTCGACGCTCGAGCAGCGGCTCGCGCAGCACGCCACCCCACAGGTCGCGGAGCCGAAACCTGCATGAGCCCCGCGACGAGTCCTGGAGGCGCCGCAGTGCCGGATGACGACAGTCTGCTGGCTTCGCTTCGTTACCTGTTTGCCGACATCATCGGCGATGAGGACGAGGGGCCGCCTGTGCTGCCCGACGCCTGCCCGGATCACCTCGGGCCCGCGGTCACCCAGGCCATCGATCTGTTGATCGCCTATCAGAGCACGAGCTACGCCCAGCTCTATATCGACCGGCTCAAGCGCTTCGTCGGCCGCCGCGGCGTTGACGACGCCCTGATTGCCGAGATCGCGCGGCTGATGGCCGAGCGCATGGCCTATGAGGACGCGATCCGCATCGCGCAGCTCAAGCTCGGCGAAGTCAACGCGGCGGGCGGCCTTGCGGCGCGCTCGGCCGACGACGTCAAGAAACTCCGCCTCGACGAGTTGATCGACGCCCTGCCGGAGATGGTCGCCGATCCGGTGCTTGCCGTGCTCGACCGGCTCGGCTGGCGCCGCCGCCGGGTCTCGATCCGTTTCAGCGCCAACACCCGCTTTAGCGTTCGCCGGCTCAGGATCGAGGCCGGCCTGAAGCGCTGGCGGCTGTTCTCGGGGCGTTACGCCAAGGAGCGGATCTGGGTCGAGCGCTGGCTGCATATGATCGACCGCAGCCTCACCAAGCAGCCGGCCGCGGCCCAGGCGGTCGCGGAGACCGCGACCATGATCCAGGGCTACGGCGATCCCTATCGTCAAGGTATTGCGGACTGGCACGTGATCATCGACGGGCTGGTCAAGCCGACCTTCGACGGCGTGCTCGTGCTCCCCGATCTTGCCGCCGCGATCACCGAAGCCCGCGCCGCCATCATGCCCGATCCGCGGCAGGCCGCGCTGAAGCGCAAGGTCGCCGAGATTCGCGCCCGGGTGCCGGCGAATCCATCACCGTCACCCTGAGGAGCGCGCCCTCGCGCGCGTCTCGAAGGGTCGACGGCCCCACTGTGGCCGTGCATCCTTCGAGACGCGCTACGCGCTCCTCAGCGACTGTGTTCTTCGTCAAGCGGGTTGCCATGGTTTTTGGTCCCTG
>NZ_BOVL01000004.1 GCF_019972155.1 Bradyrhizobium sp. RD5-C2
TGGCAACCCGCTTGACGAAGAACACAGTCGCTGAGGAGCCGCGTAGCGGCGTCTCGAAGGATCGACGGCCCGGCTGGTGGCCGTGCATCCTTCGAGGCTCGCTCCGCTCGCACCTCAGGATGACGGGATTGGCAGTCGGCCGAGGGCACCTCTATTAGGCGGCCGCAGCCCCGCTGATCTTCTTCCAATAGATCATCGTCCCGGTGAGGCCGCCATGCGGCTTTAGCGCGTAGTCCGGGATGATGCCGCTGAGCCGAAAGCCCTGCTTCTCGTAAAGCGGCGCGGCGCCGTCGTCGACGGCGGTGTCGAGCACCAGCAGCGTGCGGCCGTGCGCGATCGCCAGTTGCTCGGCGGCGCGCAGCAATGCGGTCGCCGCGCCGCGGTTGCGGTGGCTCACGCGCGTCATCATCTTGGCGATCTCCGCGCGGTGCGGCTGGTTCGGCGGCAGCTTCAACAGCAGCGTCACGGTGCCGATCAGGCTGTCGCCGTCGAACGCGCCGAGCACGACTCTTTCCCCGCGCGCGGCGGCGGCGAGCGAATCCCGCCAGAACGCCTCGGCGTCATCCGGCGCCAGCGGATGCATGAAGCTGACGGAGCCACCGCTGGCGACGGTCTCAATCAACAGCTCGCTGAGCGCGCGGCGAATCGCTGGCCCGTCCTCGAGCGGCTTGATGGAAAACGGCGACATGCATCAGCTCCGGGCCAGGGCGACCACGTAGGTGCAGCCGGCGTTGGTTTCGTTGGCGAAGGTGGTCTCAGCGGGCGGCCCGAAGCCGAGGCAATCGCCGCTCGCGAGCGCATGGCGTGCGCCGCCTTCGGTGATGACGAGGCTGCCGCTCAGCACCCAGACCAGC
The DNA here is from genome assembly GCF_019972155.1 of Bradyrhizobium sp. RD5-C2. Classification (GTDB taxonomy): domain Bacteria; phylum Pseudomonadota; class Alphaproteobacteria; order Rhizobiales; family Xanthobacteraceae; genus Bradyrhizobium. The sequence continues at coordinate 855 of NZ_BOVL01000004.1, forward strand.
TGGCGGATATGGGCGTAGGACGAAGCGGGCAGGGTCACGGATTGCTTCGGCGGCATGTCCACCCGCACTAGCTCGACCGGATGATCGGGACGGCTGAACACCTGCCGGCGCAGATAGCCGGTTTCCGGATCGCTCCAGACCGGCTGGGTGGCGGCGCGCGATAGCCGCTCGCCCTGGCCTTCGGCGCGCAACATCAGCCCGGCCAGGGTGAGGTCGAAGGCCGACGCGAGTCGCACCAGCACGACTGCGGTCGGGCTGACCTCGACGCGCTCGATCTTGCTGATCGTCGCCTTCGAGACGCCGGAGCGGTCGGCAAGCTCGGCCAGTGACCAGCCCCGGCCGTCGCGCTCCAGCCGGATCCGCTGCGCCAGGCGCTGGCTCAGATCGTCTATCAAAGTATCCATATGTCTATTATAATAGAAATTCCGGTTCCGATCAAGCCTCGGACTGATGCCAACGGCACCGCTTGAGATGTCGGCCATTGCGACTATCTCGGGGGTGACAATGCCCGGTCCAATCGTGTAACAGGGCGCGACTTCACGAAAAACCGCAAAGCCGATAGCGCCGTTTGTCTGGCCGCTTGGCGGCTTGTGACGGAAGGCTTGCGATGCAGACTGTCGTTATCATTATCCATCTCATGATCGTCGCCGTCATGATCGGCGCAGTGCTCTTGCAGAAATCCGAAGGCGGCGGCCTTGGCATGGGCGGCGGCGCCGGCTTCATGTCGAGCCGCGGCACCGCGAATCTGTTGTCGCGAACCACCGCGATCCTTGCGGCCGGCTTCTTCCTCACCAGCCTGTTCCTGTCCTGGTATGCCGGCTACGACCGCAAGCCGAGCTCGATCATCGGCACCGGCGCACCGGCGCAGACCCAGCCGGCCGGCGGCACGCCGCTGACGCCTCCGACCTCCGGCGGCATCCTCGATTCGCTGAAGAAGACCGACGAGCAGCAGGGGCAGCAGGCTCCGAGCGGCCCGCAGGCACCACGGTCGCAATAAAGCAGGGGCGCCATGCAGGATGCAGCGCTGGCATCCTGCATCCGAAACCCCCATTAATGCTCTGAAATCGCTCTCAGTTTAACGTAACCCACAGCCCGGTGATTTGTTTGCCGGGAACAGCCGATTCGTTTTGCGAATCGCAGGAAGCGGCTTAAAGGTAAAGTCCCATGGCGCGGTACATATTCATCACCGGCGGCGTGGTCTCCTCGCTCGGCAAGGGTCTGGCTTCAGCGGCGCTCGGCGCTTTGCTGCAGGCTAGGGGCTACAAAGTCCGCCTTCGCAAGCTCGATCCCTATCTCAACCTCGATCCCGGAACGATGTCGCCGTATCAGCACGGCGAAGTGTTCGTGACCGACGACGGCGCCGAGACCGATCTCGATCTCGGCCATTACGAGCGTTTCACCGGTCGTCCGGCCACCAAGGCCGACAACATCACGACCGGGCGGATCTACCAGGACATCATCACCAAGGAGCGCCGCGGCGATTATCTCGGCGCCACCATCCAGGTGGTCCCGCACGTCACCAACGCGATCAAGGAATTCGTGCTGTCGGGCAACGACGAGTACGATTTCGTGCTGGTGGAGATCGGCGGCACCGTCGGTGACATCGAGGGCCTGCCGTTCTTCGAGGCGATCCGCCAGCTCAAGAACGAGCTGCCGCGTGAGCACGCCGTCTACATTCACCTGACGCTTTTGCCGTACATTCCAAGTGCCGGCGAACTCAAGACAAAGCCGACGCAGCATTCGGTCAAGGAGCTGCGTTCGATCGGCATCCAGCCGGACATCCTGCTGTGCCGCACCGACCGCGAAATCCCCAAGGAAGAACGGCGCAAGCTTGGCCTGTTCTGTAACGTGCGCGAGAGCGCCGTGATCGAGGCGCGCGACGTCGACAACATCTACGCCGTACCGGAGGCCTATCACGCCGCCGGCCTCGACGACGAGGTGCTGGCCGCGTTCGGCATCACGGCGAAGATTCCGCCGGCGCTGCAGAGCTGGAACGTGATCAACGAGCGCGTCCGCAACCCGGAAGGCGCGGTGACGATCGCGATCGTCGGCAAGTACACCGGGATGAAGGACGCCTACAAATCGCTGATCGAGGCGCTCTCGCACGGCGGCATCGCCAACAAGGTGAAGGTCAATCTCGACTGGATCGAGAGCGAGGTGTTCGAGAACGAGGACCCGGCGCCGTTCCTCGAGCACGTCAACGGCATCCTGGTGCCCGGTGGCTTCGGCCAGCGCGGCGCCGAAGGCAAGATCCGCGCGGCGCAGTTCGCGCGCGAGCGCGACGTGCCGTATTTCGGCATCTGCTTCGGCATGCAGATGGCCGTGATCGAGGCGGCGCGCAATCTGGTCGGCATCGAGGAGGCCAACTCGACCGAGTTCGGCCCGACCAAGGAGCCGCTGGTCGGCCTGATGACCGAATGGCTGCGCGGCAACGAGCTCGAGAAGCGCTCGCAGAGCGGCGACCTCGGCGGCACCATGCGGCTCGGCGCCTATCCCGCGGCGCTGAACCGCGGCAGCCGCGTCTCGCAGGTCTATGGTGGCGCGACCGAGATCTCCGAGCGGCACCGCCACCGCTATGAGGTCAACACCGCCTACAAGGATCGCCTCGAGCAGCACGGCCTGCGTTTCTCCGGCATGTCACCCGACGGCGTGCTGCCCGAGATCGTCGAATACGAGGACCATCCCTGGTTCATCGGCGTCCAGTTCCACCCCGAGCTGAAGTCGCGGCCCTTCGAGCCGCATCCGCTGTTCGCATCGTTCATCGAGGCGGCAGCGAAGCAGAGCCGGCTGATGTAAGCCGCCATCGCCTGCGCCGTTACACGACGGCGCAGTCCTCGCTGGCCCGGCTTTCCTTCTTGATCGGTGAGACACCTGCATCGGCCGCGGGAGTGACGTCGCGCGTGATCAGCTTGTATTGCGGGCGTCGCGTCAGCCGGTAGACCGCGGCGGGCGGCACGTTGAGGATGGCGCGATCGACCAGCGTGGCGCGCAGGCCGAGCCGGTCGAGGATCGGCCGCGGTATCGGGCAGCGCATGCCGTAGGTGAATTGATAGAATGCGCCGCCGGGACGCATGTAGCTGAAGGCGCCGCTGACGATCGAGATCACCTTGCGCGGCGACATGTTGAGCAGCGGCAGTCCACTGACCACGGCGCCGACCGGCGCGCCCTCGTACAGCCGCTCCGAAGCCAGCCGCGCAGCGTCCATCCACAGCACGCGCGCGCCGGGAAAGCGGAGCTGCAGCAGCCGCATGAAATCCGAACCGTATTCGATCAGCGTGAGATCCTGCTGGCGCACGCCGCGCTTCAGCAGCTGATAGGTGAAGGCGCCCGTTCCAGGACCGAGCTCCAGCACCGGACCGGTGTTGGCGCTGATGTCGCGCGTGATCAGTTCGGAGAGCGCTGTGCCCGAGGGCGCGATGGCGCCGACGCGGCCGGGGGCCGCCATCCACGCCGTGAAGAAAGACAGGAGATCATGTGCCATTGGGATTCCCAGCAAAGTGTCGCAGCGCCGCGACTCGATTGCGCGGCGCGATCTCTTCTTTGCGGGGTCTGCATTGCGACAACATTGCGCGATGTTGCGTGTGTTACGATGCGAATGGTGCCGGCGGTAACGTGAGACGGAAGCTCGCGCCGCCCTTCGGTCCGTCGAGCACGGAGACGTGACCGCCATGCAACCTTGCGATCTCGCGCACCATGTTGAGTCCAAGGCCGGCGCCGCGATCGAGCGGCGCGAGCCGGTAGAATGGATCGAAGATCCGTGTGCGCTCGTCCTTCGGAATGCCGTCGCCTTCGTCTGACACGTCGACCGTCGCGGCGCTGCCGACATGGATGGTGATGGTGCCGCGGCGGCCGCCATGCTGGATGGCGTTCTGCACGAGATTGGTCAGCGCGCGCTCCAGCGCGGCGCGGTCGCCCAGCGTCTCGACCCGATTAGTTGCGGTCTCAAGCGACAATTCGTAACCGGCTGCGATCGCGAGCGGCGCGAGGTCGGCGGCGACGCTGCGCGCCACCGCGACGAGATCGACGCGGCCGAACGGATTGCGACACTGATCGAAGCGCTGGATGTCGAGCAGCTGCTCGGCGAGCGTCGCAAGCCGCGCCGAGTCTTCGAGCAGGTGGGTCTTCTCCGGTCCCGGCGGCAGCGACTCCAGCCGCGTGTTGAGGATCGCGATCGGCGTGCGCAGTTCGTGCGCGGCATCCGCGACGAAACGCTGATGGTGCGAATAGCCGTCGTCGAGCCGTTTCAGCGCGTCGTTGACGGCGCTCACCAGCGGCGCGACTTCGAGCGGCAAATGGTCAGCCGACAGCCGGCTGCCGCGTTGGCGGAAGTCGATCCGGCGGGCCTCGTCAGACGCGGACTCGATGCCGGCAAACGCGCGCCGCACCACCATCGGCGTCGCGATGAAGGTGGCGCACGCCATCAGCAACAGGCCGGGCAGGGTAGAGCCCAGGCACGTCGCCGCCATTACCAAGAGCGCCTTGGTTCCGGTCATCCGGCCTTGCGTCGCGGTGAGAATCTGGACGTTTCCGGCATCCGTGTTGACGCGCTTCAGCCGCGCCGCCGGTTTGCCGGGGCTGTCCTCCAGCATCTGGTAACCGAGCCGCGCCTGGCTGATATGATCGAGGGCATTGCCGATCCGCGCGAAATCGGCCGGCACGTCGCCTTCGGAGAGCGTGTGTCCGTCGCGGTCCCGCACGGCGAACCAGAGATCGGGAATCTCGGCGCGCAGCTTGTTGAGATCGTCGGTCGGACGCAGCATGAGTTCGCCCTGCGCGTTGCGCGCGACGGCCGATTGCACGACGTCGATGACGCGATCTTCATCCCGATTGACCAGCAGGAAGCCCGAGGCCCACAGTGCGCCAAGCACCGTGAGCACGAGGCCGGTCAGCAGGGCAGCCTGCAGTGCAACCAGGCGCCAGCTCAGTTGCGAGTGCAGGCAATAGTGATCGGCGGGTTCGCTCATGATACCTGCTTCAGCAGGTAGCCTACGCCCCGGATGCTGTGGATTTCGACGCCGGCATCGGAGTCGGCAAGCTTGCGCCGTAGCCGCGAGACGTGAGCGTCGAGCGCGTTCGACTGAATCTCTTCCTCGAAATTGTAGACGGCTTCCTCGAGCGTCCCGCGCAGCACGGTGCGGCCCATCCGGCGCAGCAGCGTCTCCAGCACCAGCAGCTCGCGCCGCGGCAGCTCGAACGGGCGGCCATTGACGCTGGCCTCGCGATGGCTGCAATCGAACGCTATGCGGCCGGCCTTGATGATCTCGAACTGCACGCCGGCGGGACGGCGCAGCACGGCGCGCAGCCGCGCCAACAGCTCCTCGACTGCGAACGGCTTGGCCAGATAGTCGTCGGCGCCGCTGTCGAGGCCGGTGATGCGGTCGGCGAGGTCGCCGCGCGCCGTCAGCACGATGATCGGAACGCCGGCGGCCTTGGCGCGCAGCTTCGGGATCAGCGTGAGGCCGTCGCCGTCGGGAAGCTGGCGGTCGAGCAGGACGGCGCCGTGCACATCGGCGGAAATAGCTTCCTCGGCCTCGGCAAGGGTCGGCACATGATCGACGACCATGTCGTAGCCCTTCAGCGCCTGCGCCAGCGCCGCCGCCATTTCGGCCTCGTCTTCAACCAGCAGTATCCGCATGTGCTTTTGGGTCCAGATCCCGTACGGCCGGTGCTAAAGCGCTATGAGGCGCGCCTTAGCCACTTGCTTGAGCATGCCCCATTTCGGAAAGCCGCTTCGCACCTTTCCGGGGACATGCTTTGGGCAAGTAACATTGCAACAACATTGCGGAAATGGCCGCTTCCGACCAGCAGGGGTGCCATGTCGTCGCCCCCTCAAGACAGTCTGGAACCCGCTGGCTATAACCGCCCGTACAACTGGATCTGGGAGGACTGCCAATGATCTACGAGACCCGCGTCTATCGCTGCCTGCCGGGCCGGCTGCCGGCGCTGCTCAAGCGCTTCGAGACCATTACGCTGAAGCTCTGGGACAAGCACGGTATCAGGCAGGCCGGCTTCTTCACGACGCTGGTCGGCGAATCCAACCAGGAACTGACCTATCTGCTGGCCTGGGAATCGCTCGCCGAGCGCGAGAAGAAATGGACCGCGTTCACGACCGATCCGGAATGGATCACCGCGCGCGCCAAGACCGAGGAGGACGGCCAGATCGTTCTCAACATCGTCAACCAGCTGTTGGTGCCGACGTCGTTCTCAGCGGTCAAGTGATGCGGTAGCGATCGGGGCGCGATGACGAGGCCTCGTCGCGCCCGGTCACCGGGCAGTTATTGCGGGCAGCCCGAGGTCTGATCGCCCTGGGTCACCATCGGCTTGCCGTTGATGAAGACGCCGTGGCTGCCTGAGGTCGTCTTGCCGCCGCAATGCGTGCGGTCGCCCATCACCACGGCCGGCTTGCCGTTGATCAGGACGTTGGGCACGCCCTCGACCAGCGCGCCGCCATTGCTGGTGGTGTCGCCGCTGCGCGCGGCCGGCTTGCCGTTGACGGTGACGCCGGCGGCGCCGCCGGTGACGACCCCGGGCTGGCTGCTGGTCTGGCCACAAGCCAGCCCCGACATCGCCGAGAAGGCGACGACAGCTCCGATCACGGCCGAAATGCGCATTTCATTCCTCATTGGGAATCCGTTCCGCGCCAGTCTATAGGGGCGGTTGGGGCAGGATTGTGATAGCACGGCGCACCCACGGCGTCAGCGCAACCCCCTCATCGTGCGGGATGGCTTGATCCATCCCCCGCGGGATTGCATGGTCGCCGGCAAAAGGATGCAGCATTTTGACCAATCAGGTTTCCGCGGCCGCCGCCGCGCCGATCGTTGCCGTCGGATCGGCCAAATTCGGCAATGCCTTGCCCATCTCGATCATCGCTGGTCCCTGCCAGCTCGAGAGCCGCGAACACGCGCTCGAAGTTGCGTCCGCGCTGAAGGAGATCGCGGCTAGGCTCAAGATCGGCCTGGTGTACAAGACCTCATTCGACAAGGCGAACCGCACCAGCGCGTCGGCCGCGCGCGGCATCGGGCTGAAGCAGGCGCTGCCGATCTTCGCCGAGATTCGCAGTTCGCTCGGGCTGCCGGTGCTGACCGACGTGCATGAACCCGACCAGTGCGCTGAGGCGGCGCAGGCGGTCGACGTGCTGCAGATCCCGGCCTTCCTGTGCCGGCAGACCGACCTCCTGCTGGCTGCGGCTGCGACCGGCAAGGTCGTCAACGTCAAGAAGGGCCAGTTCCTGGCGCCATGGGACATGACCAACGTGGTCAGCAAGATCACCGGTGCCGGCAATGCCAATGTGCTGGTCACCGAGCGCGGCGCATCGTTCGGCTACAACACGCTGGTGTCGGACATGCGCGCGCTGCCGATCCTGTCGCGCACCACTGGCGCGCCCGTGATCTTCGACGCCACCCATTCGGTGCAGCAGCCGGGCGGCAAGGGGACTTCGTCGGGCGGCGAACGCGAATTCGTGCCGGTGCTGGCGCGCGCGGCGGTCGCGGTCGGCGTCGCCGGCGTCTTCATCGAGACCCATCCCGATCCGGATCACGCGCCGTCGGATGGCCCCAACATGGTGCCGCTCCGCGATTTCGAATCCCTCGTCAAGCGGCTGATGCAGTTCGACGCGCTCGCCAAGACGGCAGCCTGACGGGGTGACGACGACATGACCGCAAAGAGCGGCATGCCGCCGGTTCTCAACGTCATCACGCTGGCGACATTCGCGGCGAGCCTGTCGGTGCGCGCGCTCGATCCGGTGCTGCCGCATGTCGCCGAGGATTTCGGTGTCAGCATCGCGACCGCAGCGAGCTTTGCCGCGGTATTCGCTTTCACCTTCGCAATCATCCAGCCGGCGATCGGCGCCGCCGCCGATCTGTTCGGCAAGGCGCGTCTGATGACGATCTGCCTCGGACTGCTCGGCGTCGCCAGTATTCTCGGCGCGCTGTCGACCTCGTTCCCGATGCTGTTCGTGACCCGCATCCTCGCCGGCATCGGCTCGGGCGGCGTGTTTCCGGTGGCGCTGTCGCTGACCAGCGATCTGGTCGGCCCCGACAAGCGGCAGCTTGCGATCGGGCGAACGCTCGCGGGCTCGATGACCGGCAATCTGCTCGGCGCCACGGCCTCCGGCCTGATCGGCGACTTCCTCGGCTGGCGCGGCGTGCTCGCGGTGCTTGGCGGCCTCGTGATCATCGTAGCAGTTGCAGTTGCGGCGGGTTTCCGCGGCGCCGCGTTGAACCGTCCGCCGCGCACCAGCCTGAAGGCGCTTCGCCACGGCTATCGCACCATCTTCACCAATCCGAACGCGCGGATCTGCTATTCGGCGGTCTTCATCGAAGGCTGCTGCGTGCTCGGGCTGTTTCCTTTCATCGCCTCGTTTCTGTTCGAACTCGGCGAGACGTCGCTCTCGATCGCCGGCATCGTGATCGCGGGCTTTGCGATCGGCGGATTGCTCTACACGCTGACGGTGGCGCGCCTGCTGCCGTTGATCGGGGTGAGGGGTATGATGATCGTCGGCGCGACGCTGGTCGGCATTCAACTCGTCGGCGTCGCCTTCGGGCCGCACTGGAAGCTGCAGATGGCGGGCCTCCTGGTGATGGGCCTCGGCTTCTACATGATCCACGGCTGCCTGCAGGTGTTCGCCAGCGAGCTATCGGTCGAGGCGCGCGCCACCGCACTGTCGCTGCACTCGTTCTTCTTCTTCATGGGTCAGACCGTCGGCCCGATCGCATATGGCTTCGGCCTGCAACACGCCGGCAAGACCGCGACGCTGGTCTCCGCCGCCGCTGTGATGGTCGTGCTCGGATTTATCTGTGCGAGATTCCTGAAGCAGACGCGACCTGCGGACGCCGCCGCGCGGCCGGATGTCGAGCCCTAGCGATCCCAGGTCATCTCGGTCCGCGGACTCCCACAACTTATTTCAAAGATAAGACGACCGGCCCCGCAGCCGGATCGGTCACGCCGAGACCGTTGCCGAGATCTTCGAGCGTGTCGCGAAAAGAATTGAGCGTGGCAATCATGGCTGGCCGCGCCTCGATGCACGCGTCCATATTTTGCCACTCGGCGATGATGCAGTAGGAGCGGTCACCGGTTTTAATAATGTTGGCATGCAATAGACCCGGCCAGGTTGCTCCAATTATCTTGTGAGCGTCCAGGAATTCCTGATCGCGCCCCGGCTTCACTCGAAAACGCACAGCATTGAAAGCGGTCACCGTCTTCTCCCAAAGCACTGAGACGCTAGAGGAAGCGCGCTTACGTGGGGCGCGCAAGTTGAAAGCGTATGCGTTCACTGCCGCTTCGCGGCGGTCACAGATCGATTGGCCGGCCTACTGGGCCTTTATCATCTTCGCCAATTCATGGCGCAATTCCGGGCTATCGTGATGGCCATGCACCGCGACAGCGTGTTGCACCGCCGCTTCCAAAAGTTCCTTTTGAGTATCAGCTGAAATCGCGATCGTGCAGTTCATCTCACTTGGGTATTCTCGGCAATCCACAAACATTCTACCCAAATCTGCCTCCATCAATACGAGTAAACTATTCGCCGTGCTGAACTACTCCACTCACGACAATTCCCGCGTCTGCTGACTAAGCCTGACTTCTTCAAATGATTGCTCATGGCCGGCCAGCTTACGTGCCGCCTACAACGAGCGTGCCGACCGTCGTCGATCGTGGTCGCTTCGACCACATTGGCGCAGCCATTATCGAACATATCATACATCGAAGGGGGCGCCATGTCAGTTCCTGGCCCAAGGCCGACATGCATGTCGGCTTCTGCGCCGCTTTCGAGGGGCAGTAGACGTGGCGAACTGAAGGGTGCCCGTCCTACCCCCGCCCGCGATACGTCGCGACGCCCTGGTCGGGAACCCAGAGGCCCTTCGGCAGCCGGCCGGTCTGGAAGAACACGTCGATCGGGATGCCGCCGCGCGGATACCAGTAGCCGCCGATGCGCAGCCATTTCGGCTTGATCTCGTCTGATATCCGCTTGCCGATCATGACGGTGCAATCCTCATGGAATGCGCCGTGGTTGCGGAAGCTCGCGGCGAACAGCTTCAGCGATTTGGATTCCAACAGCCAGCGGCCCGGAACGTAGTCGATCACCAGATGCGCGAAATCCGGTTGGCCCGTCACCGGGCAGATCGAGGTGAATTCCGGCACCGTGAAGCGTACCAGATAATCGGTACCAGCCTGCGGATTGGGCACACGGTCGAGTTGCGCCTTTTCCGGCGCGTCGGGCCATTCCACCGCACGGCCGAGTTGCAGGCCGGGGGAGGTCGTTGATTTGCTGGATTTCTTCGCCATTCGGGGTCTCCGTGGCGCTCTCATAGCCAATGCCGGGGGGCTCGTCACCCGGCCTTTTCCCCCTCGATGCATTGCGCTAGAAGCACCGCCATCCGTCCCCCCCTGACTGCCACAAGAGGTTCTCATGACTGACATCGTCGACATCATCGGCCGCGAAATCCTGGACAGCCGCGGCAATCCCACGGTCGAGGTCGATGTGGTGCTGGAAGATGGGTCGATCGGCCGCGCGGCGGTGCCGTCCGGCGCCTCCACCGGCGCCCATGAGGCGGTCGAACTGCGCGATGGCGACAAGTCGCGTTATCTCGGCAAGGGCGTGGAAAAGGCGGTCGCCGCCGTCAATGGCGAGATCTTCGAGGCGCTCAGCGACCAGGCGGTCGAGGAGCAGGTCGCGATCGACCAGATCATGATCGAACTCGACGGCACGCCGAACAAGAGCCGGCTCGGGGCCAACGCCATCCTCGGGGTCTCGCTGGCCTGCGCCAAGGCCGCAGCCGAATCCTTCGACATGCCGCTGTATCGTTATGTCGGCGGCACCTCGGCGCGGACGCTGCCGGTGCCGATGATGAACATCATCAATGGCGGCGTGCATGCCGACAACCCGATCGACTTCCAGGAGTTCATGATCCTGCCGGTCGGCGCCACGTCGTTCGCCGAAGCGCTGCGCTGCGGCTCGGAGATCTTCCACACGTTGCGCGGCGAGCTGAAGAAAGCCGGCCACAACACCAATGTCGGCGACGAGGGCGGTTTTGCGCCGAACCTGCCGTCGGCCGACGCTGCGCTTGAGTTCGTCATGAACGCGATCGGCAAGGCCGGCTACAAGGCGGGCGACGACGTCGTGCTCGGCCTCGACTGCGCCTCCACCGAATTCTTCAAGGAAGGCGCCTACGTTTATGGCGGCGAGAACAAAACCCGCTCGCGTTCGGAGCAGGTGAAGTATCTCGCCGACCTCGTCGGCCGTTATCCGATCGTCACCATCGAGGACGGCATGTCGGAAGACGACATGGACGGCTGGAAGGAATTGACGGACGCGATCGGCAACAAGTGCCAGCTGGTCGGCGACGATTTGTTCGTCACCAACGTCACGCGGCTTGCCGACGGCATCAAGAACGGCCGCGGCAATTCGATCCTGGTCAAGGTCAACCAGATCGGCACGCTGACCGAGACGCTCGCGGCGATCGAGATGGCCTACAAGGCCGGCTACACCGCCGTGATGTCGCATCGCTCCGGCGAGACCGAGGACTCCACGATCGCCGATCTCGCGGTAGCCACCAATTGCGGGCAGATCAAGACCGGCTCGCTGGCGCGTTCCGACCGCACCGCCAAGTACAACCAGCTGCTGCGCATCGAGCAGCAGCTCGGCACCCAGGCGAAATACGCGGGCAGGGCGGCCTTGAAGGCGCTGGCCTAACGCCCCAACTGATCGGGACTGAACAAACGCAAAAAAGGGAGGTCGGGATGAGTGACGGCAAGAGCGGTCTGCAGCTGCGTTCGCTGCTCAAGAAGGATGGCGAACTGGAGATATCGCTGGTCAATGTCCCGACCCCCGAGCCCGGTCCCGACGAGGTCGTGGTCCGGGTCGAGGCCAGCCCGATCAATCCGTCCGACCTCGGGCTCCTGATCGGCCCGGCCAACATGGCGGCGGCCAAGGTCACCGGCAGCAAGGAATTGCCCGTGGTGACCGCGCGCGTGCCGGAAGCGGCATTGCCTGGCCTTGCCGCGCGGCTCGACGAGTCGATGCCGGTCGGCAATGAAGGCGCCGGCGTCGTGATCAGGACCGGCTCGTCGGACGCTGCGAAAGCGCTGATGGGCCGCACGGTCGCGATGATCGGCGGCGCGATGTATGCGCAATACCGCACGCTCCGCGTCGGCGAATGCCTGCCGCTGCCCGACGGCACCACGCCGGCGGAAGGCGCGTCCTGCTTCGTCAATCCGCTGACGGCGCTCGGCATGACCGAGACGATGCGGCGCGAGGGGCACAAGGCGCTGGTGCACACCGCGGCAGCGTCGAACCTCGGCCAGATGCTCAACAAGATCTGCCTCAAGGACGGCATCGGCCTCGTCAACATCGTGCGCAACAGGGAGCAGGCCTACATCCTGGACAAGATCGGCGCCAAGCATGTCGTCGATTCCAGTGCGTCCGATTTCATGGACAAGCTCACCGGCGCGCTGGTCGAGACCGGCGCGACCATCGCTTTCGATGCGATCGGCGGCGGCAAGCTCGCGGGCCAGATCCTGGTCGCGATGGAGACCGCGATCAACAAGACCGCCAAGGTCTACAGCCGCTACGGCTCGAACGTGCACAAGCAGGTCTACGTCTATGGCGGCCTCGATACCCGCGACATCGAGCTGCCGCGCGGCTTCGGCATGGCCTGGGGCATCGGCGGCTGGCTGCTGTTCCCGTTCCTGATGAAGATCGGTCCGGAGGCCGGCAACAAGCTGCGCCAGCGCGTGGTCGCCGAGCTGAAGACGACCTTCGCCAGCCATTACACCAAGGTGGTGTCGCTGCAGGAGACCCTGCAGCTCGACAACATCGCGGTCTACGGCAAGCGCGCCACCGGTGAGAAATTCCTGATCAACCCGAACAAGGGCGCGTAACGCAGCCTCGTCAAGAGCTTCGGTTCTGTTGGATCAGAACCGACGCTCTTGCTTCTTGTTTTGACGCGTTTTCTTCACGCGAACCGGTACCCACTTCGCTCGTAACGCTCTACTCGCGCTCGAATGCCAGCTTCCTGGAGCGCTTGTGGCGCTCCAGGGCGTGGCCGATCAGGACATCCATCAGCTCGGATTGCGGCAGGCCGCTGGCCTCCCACAGTCGTGGATACATGCTGATGTTGGTGAAGCCGGGCAGGGTGTTCGCCTCGTTCACGAACGCCTGCTCGCCGTGCAGGAAGAAGTCGATCCGCGCCATGCCTTCGCAACCGAGCACGCGGAATGTCTTGATGGCGAGCTCCCTGATGGTTTCGGCGACGGCAGCCGGCACGTCGGCCGGCACTTGCAGCAGCGCGCCATCCGCATCGAGATACTTGGCGTCGTAAGAATAGAAGCCGTGTCTGTCGGACGGAACGATCTCGCCAAGCTGGGAGGCACGGATGCGGCCCTCGGCATCCTCGAGCACGGAGCACTCGACCTCGCGGATCGGTGCGACACCGCGCTCGATCAGGATCTTGCTGTCGAAGCGAAACGCCAGTCTGCAACCAGCCTCGAACTCCTCTGCGGTGCGCGCCTTCGACACGCCGACCGATGATCCCATGTTGGCCGGCTTGACGAAGACCTCCTGCGACCCCAGGGCGCTGACCGCGTCGTCATAGCTGATGGGCGCCGCGCTCGACATCGCGACAAAGGGGACGATCGGCAATCCCGCCTCGCGCATCAAGCGCTTGGCTATGTCCTTGTCCATGCCGGCCGCTGAGCCCATCACGCGCGAGCCGACATAGGCGACATCGGACAATTCCAGCGCACCCTGCACCGTGCCGTCCTCGCCGTTCGGTCCATGCAGCACCGGGAAGACGACGTCGAACGCCGGCAATTCCGCGGGCCCCGCCGCCGGTCCCTGAAGCACCACGACACGGCCCTGTCCGCCCGGCAGCAGAGCGAGTTGCGGTGCGTTGTCCGGAATGATCAGCGCGCCGCTTCCCGTGCCGGCGCCGTTTCCCGCATCGGTGACGAGCCAGCGGCCATCGCGGGTGATGCCGATCGCCGTGGCGTCATAGCGATCCGGGTCGAGCGAACGAAGCACGTTCGCGGCTGACGCCCGCGAAACGTCGTGTTCGGCCGATCGCCCGCCGAACAGGATTGCAACCCGGATCTTGCGCTCTGCCATCAGCTGCTCTTCGGTCGGCTCGATGCTGCGTGGAACCGGTACAATATGTTGCGAGGAACGTGTCGACAATTTGCCGCCGGTTGCGCCCGGCGCAGCTTTCGGGCGGAATGGCATTGTCCGGCGGCGAGCTGACGGCGCTTGAGCCGCGGGGCCTCAGGGCCGTTGGTCCAAGATTCGCGAACGCTGCGTTTCCGGAATTGAGCGATCCATGCACTTGCATCTTTCTGGGCGTGCCGGTAGGTGATGTGCACCAGTCTTACGCGCAACCCGAGGGGAATTTGCAATGGCCTATAACATCGTCGCCATCGTCGGCAGCATCCGCAAGCAGAGCTTCTCGCTCAAGATCGCCAATGCGCTGGCCAAGCTCGCGCCGGCCTCGCTGAAGATCGATGTGACGACCCTCGAGGGCATTTCCTTCTTCAACCAGGACCTCGAGGCGGCGCCGCCGGCCGACTGGCTCGCCTTCCGCGAGAAGCTGCAGAAGTCGAACGGCGTGCTGTTTGTGACTCCCGAATACAATCGCTCGGTCCCGGGCGTGCTGAAGAACGCGATCGACGTCGCCTCGCGGCCCTATGGCAAGAGCTCCTTCATCGGCAAGCCGGTCGGCATCATCTCCAACTCGCCGGGCCCGCTCGGCGGCGTCAGCGCGGCGAAGCACCTGCAGAACATCCTGCCGGGCATTTCCGGCCCGATCCTCGGTCAGCCGGAAACCTATCTCAACGGCATCGGCGATGCCTTCGACGACAAGGGCGAACTGACCAAGGAGTCGCTCAAGACGGTGTTGCAGCAGTACCTCGACGCCTTCGCGGCCTTCGTCGCGAAGCAGAACGGCTAAGTAAGTTTAGCGTTCGTTAACCCCATGGCCGCATCTTCGCGGCCATGGTTTCGCGCACACGCCTCAAATCGATTCTGACCGGGCTCGCCCTATACACACTGGCGGCGTTGATGGTCGGCTATTTCGGCGTCAACGCCTACACCGGCAAATACGGTCTGAACGCGCGGCAGGAGCTCGACCAGGAAATCATCGCGCTAACCTCGGAGCTGGCGCGCTTGAAGAAGGAACGGGCCGAGGGCGAGCAGCGGGTGTCACTGCTGCGGTCGGACCGGGTCGATCCCGACATGCTGGACGAGCGTGCGCGCTTCCAACTCGACTACGCCAACCCCCGCGATCTCGTTCGGGTCAACAAGTCGAACTGACGCGTTCGCAAATTTCAAAAACGTTCGCGCACTATCACAAAAGTGTCGCGCCGCGCTGCAGTGCGGCATAGCAAAATTCCATCGGGCGAACGCAATCCTTTCAAGGCGATTTGAGTTGGGTTAGAGAGGGTTCTTCGACTTCTCTCACCCGGAATTGCCATGGCTGCACCCAAGAAAACCGTCGCAAAAGAATCAGGGCACGAGACGGCCGGCTCTCCTCCCGAATTCTCCAGGGAGCAGGAGCTCAAGGCACTGCGGGACATGCTCCTGATCCGGCGCTTCGAGGAGAAGGCCGGTCAGCTCTACGGCATGGGTGCGATCGGCGGCTTCTGCCATCTCTATATCGGCCAGGAAGCCGTCGTGGTCGGCATGCAGATGGCATTGAAGCAGGGCGACGAGGTCATAACGGGCTACCGCGACCACGGGCACATGCTGGCTTGCGACATGGAAGCCAAGGGCGTGATGGCGGAACTGACCGGACGCCGCGGCGGCTATTCCCACGGCAAGGGCGGCTCCATGCACATGTTCAGCAAGGAGAAGCATTTCTACGGCGGTCACGGAATCGTGGGCGCGCAGGTGTCGCTCGGCACCGGCCTTGCGTTCGCCAACCGCTATCGCGGCAACGATAACGTCAGCGTGACCTATTTCGGCGACGGCGCGGCCAACCAGGGCCAGGTCTACGAAAGCTTCAACATGGCGGAGCTGTGGAAGCTGCCGGTGATCTACGTCATCGAGAACAATCGCTATGCGATGGGCACCGCGGTGTCGCGCGCCTCGGCGCAGCAGGATTTCTCCAAGCGCGGCGTCTCGTTCAACATTCCCGGCAAGCAGGTCGACGGCATGGACGTGCGCGCAGTCAAGGCCGCCGCCGATGAGGCCGTGGCATGGTGCCGCGGCGGCAACGGTCCGATCATTCTGGAGATGCAGACCTACCGTTACCGCGGCCATTCGATGTCCGATCCGGCGAAGTACCGCACCCGAGAGGAAGTCGAGAAGGTTCGCCACGACCAGGACCCGATCGAGCAGGTGCGCAACCGTCTGCTGGCGGCAGGCGTGAGCGAGCAGGACCTGAAGGCGATCGACGCCGGGGTGCGCGAGATCGTCAACGAAGCCGCCGACTTCGCGCAGCACGATCCGGAGCCCGATCCGTCCGAGCTCTACACCGACATCTACCGCTGATCCCACCCGCGCAGAAGAATCTCAAGACCGATTTCGGGAGCTGATATGCCCATTCAAGTGCTCATGCCTGCGCTGTCGCCCACCATGGAGAAGGGCAACCTCGCCAAATGGCTGAAAAAAGAAGGCGAGACCATCAAGTCCGGTGACGTCATCGCCGAGATCGAGACCGACAAGGCGACGATGGAGGTCGAGGCGACCGACGAGGGCACGCTCGGCAAGATCCTGATTCCGGAAGGCACCGCCGATGTCGCGGTGAACACGCCGATCGCGACCATCCTGGCCGACGGCGAAAGCGCCGCCGATCTCGCCAAGGCGCCTGCCGCACCGGCGCCGCAGCCGAAGGCCGCGGAGGCTCCTGCTGCGGAAGCCAAGGGGGATGCAAAGGCGGAAGCGCCGCAGCCCGCGGCGAAGGCGCCGGCCGCGCCGGTCAGCGAAGCATTGCCCGACACGGAAATTCCGGCGGGCACCGAGATGGTCACCCAGACCATTCGCGAGGCGCTGCGCGATGCGATGGCCGAGGAGATGCGGCGCGACGGCGACGTCTTCATCATGGGCGAGGAGGTCGCGGAATATCAGGGCGCCTACAAGGTGACGCAGGGCCTGTTGCAGGAATTCGGCGCCCGGCGCGTGATCGACACGCCGATCACCGAGCACGGCTTCGCCGGCGTCGGCGTCGGCGCGGCGATGGCGGGCTTGAAGCCGATCGTCGAATTCATGACCTGGAATTTCGCGATGCAGGCGATCGACCAGATCATCAACTCCGCCGCCAAGACGCTGTATATGTCCGGCGGCCAGATGGGATGCTCGATCGTGTTCCGCGGCCCGAACGGTGCCGCCGCGCGCGTCGCCGCCCAGCACAGCCAGGACTACGCCGCCTGGTACTCGCAGATCCCGGGCCTCAAGGTGATCGCGCCGTACTCGGCCGCCGACTACAAGGGCCTGCTCAAGGCCGCGATCCGCGATCCCAATCCGGTCGTCTTCCTCGAGAACGAGATGCTGTACGGCCACACCGGCGAGGTGCCGAAGCTGCCCGATTTCGTGGTGCCGATCGGCAAGGCGCGGATTGCGCGCGCCGGCAAGGACGTCACCATCGTCTCCTGGGCGATGGGCATGTCCTACGCGCTGAAGGCGGCCGATGAACTCGCCAAGGAAGGCATCGAGGCCGAAGTGATCGATCTCCGCACCATCCGTCCGATGGACACCGAGACCATCATCAACTCGGTGAAGAAGACCGGCCGCGCGGTCACGGTGGAGGAGGGCTGGCAGCAGAGCGGCGTCGGCTCCGAGGTCGCCTCGCGCATCATGGAGCATGCCTTCGACTATCTCGATGCGCCGGTCGCGCGCGTCTCGGGCAAGGACGTGCCGATGCCCTATGCCGCGAACCTCGAAAAGCTCGCTCTGCCGTCCGTCGCCGAGGTGGTCGCGGCCGCCAAGGCCGTGTCGTACCGGTAACGCCGATGGCCGGTCCCAAGGAGCAGCCGCTGCCGCCTGATGTGATGGGCCGCGACGACGCCGTCGAGGTGCTGCGCGCCTTTGTCGTCGACGGCGGCCTGTCGATCGCGTTCCAGCGCGCCTTCGAGGAGCCGGACATGTGGGGGCTGATGCTCGTCGACATCGCCCGCCACGCTGCCCGCGCCTATTCGCGCGAGAGCGAGTTCACTGAAGACGAGGCGCTCGCGCGCATCGTCGAGATGTTCGAAGCCGAAATCGCCCGGCCGACCGACATGGGCCAAACCAAACCGCGGTCGCAACAAGGTCACTGACAATGCCGATCAATATTCTTATGCCCGCGCTGTCGCCGACGATGGAAAAGGGCAACCTCGCCAAGTGGCTCAAGAAAGAGGGCGACAAGGTCAAGTCCGGCGACGTGATCGCGGAGATCGAGACCGACAAGGCGACGATGGAAGTCGAAGCGGTCGACGAAGGCACGATCGCGAAGATCCTGGTGCCCGAAGGCACGCAGGACGTGCCGGTCAACGACGTCATCGCCGTGATGGCCGGTGACGGCGAGGATGTGAAGGCGGCAGCCAGCGCCGGAGCAGGCGCCGCACCGGCCGCCAAGCCTGCCGAGGCCCCGAAGCCTGCCGCCCAGGCCGCGCCTGCCGCGGCTCCCGCACCGGCGGCCGCGCCCGCGCCCAAGCCGGCTGCTGCTCCCGCAGCGGCGCCGCAGGCTGCTGCACCGGCCGTGCAGGCCAATGGCCACGCCCGCGTGTTCTCCTCACCGCTGGCGCGCCGTCTGGCGAAGGAAGCCGGCATCGATCTCGGACGCATCACCGGCACCGGTCCGCACGGCCGCGTCATCGCGCGCGACGTCGACGACGCCAAGTCCGGCAAGGGCCTGAAGGCGCCGGCGGCTGCGCCCGCTGCCGCGGGGCCGAGCATCGCGCCGTCGATGTCCGACAAGCAGATTCTCGCGCTGTTCGAGCCGGGCTCCTACGAGGTCGTGCCGCATGACGGCATGCGCCGCACCATCGCACAGCGTCTCACCGCCTCGGTGCAGAACGTTCCGCACTTCTACCTCACGATCGACTGCGACATCGGCAAGCTGCTCGCCGCGCGCGAGGAGATCAACGCGGCTGCGCCGAAGGACAAGGAGAAGAAGCCGCTCTACAAGATCTCGGTCAACGACTTCGTCATCAAGGCAATGGCGGTCGCGCTGCAGAAGATCCCGAACTGCAACGTCAGCTGGACCGAGGGCGGCATGCTCAAGCACAAGCATTCCGACGTCGGCGTCGCGGTGGCGATGCCGGGCGGCCTGATCACGCCGATCATCCGCAAGGCCGAGACCAAGACGCTCTCGACCATCTCCAACGAGATGAAGGATTTTGCCGCGCGCGCCCGCGCCCGCAAGCTGAAGCCGGAAGAATACCAGGGCGGCACCACCGCGGTGTCGAACCTCGGCATGTACGGCATCAACCACTTCACCGCCGTGATCAACCCGCCGCATGCCTCGATCCTCGCGGTCGGCACCTCGGAGGAACGCCCGGTGGTGCGCGGCGGCAAGATCGAGATCGCCAACATGATGAGCGTGACGTTGTCGTGCGATCACCGCGCGATCGACGGCGCGCTCGGCGCCGAGCTGATCGGCGCCTTCAAGCAGCTGATTGAAAACCCCGTGATGATGATGGTGTGACGGGCATCCGCCATGTACGCGATCTACGGTCCGTACGTCCTGCTCGCCGCCATCGCCGTCGCGTTGCTCGTCGCAGTCAACCGCGACCTGATTTCGACGATCCAGTTCAGGGTCATGCTGATCGGCGCCGCCGTGCTGGCGCTGGCGTGGACCGTGTTCCTCGGTGCGGTATGGCAGGAGTACAGATAGATGGCCGGCACGGCTCGCACGCGCTGGCCCTGGATCTCGCTGCTGCTGTCGGCCGCACTGGTGTTCAATCCGGTCGGGTTGGATTTTCTGCACTCCGCGTTCTTCGCCGGCGAACAGCTGGCGCGGAACATCGCCCAGCCCATCGTGCTGACGGCTCTGGCCATCATGGCTCTGGTGACCGGGCTCGAATGGCTGGTCAGGTCGTTGATCGCAAGAAGCCGCGGGCGCGGCGCCACACATTGAGTTGAACGGGAGCCGCCATGGCCGATACATCCTTTGACGTCATCATCATCGGCTCCGGCCCCGGCGGCTACGTGACCGCGATCCGCGCCGCGCAGCTCGGCTTCAAGACCGCGATCGTTGAGAAATCCTATCTCGGCGGCATCTGCCTGAACTGGGGCTGCATCCCGACTAAAGCGCTGCTGCGCTCCGCCGAGATCTACCACTACATGCAGCACGCCAAGGATTACGGGCTGTCGGCGGATAATGTCTCGTTCGATCCGAAGGCCGTGGTGCAGCGCTCGCGCGGGGTCTCGAAGCGCCTCAATGACGGCGTCGGCTTCCTGATGAAGAAGAACAAGGTCACGGTGATCTGGGGCGATGCCACGATCGACGCGCCCGGCAAGATCACGGTGAAGAAATCGGCGGTCGAGGCGCCGAAGGGCGCGAGCGGCGAGGGCACCTATCAGGCCAAGCACATCATCGTCGCAACCGGCGCGCGGCCGCGCGTGCTGCCCGGGCTCGAGCCCGACAAGAAGCTGATCTGGACCTACTTCGAGGCGATGGTGCCGGAGCGGATGCCGAAGTCGCTGCTGGTGGTCGGCTCGGGCGCGATCGGCATCGAGTTCGCCTCGTTCTTCCACACCATGGGCTCTGACGTCACCGTGGTCGAGGTGCTGCCGCAGATCCTGCCGGTCGAGGACGCCGAGATCGCGGGGCTGGCGCGGAAGCGGTTCGAGAAGATGGGCATCAAGATCATGTCCTCGACAAAGGTCACGAAGCTGGAGAAGAAGGCCGACAGCGTGGTCGCGACCATCGACGACGGCAAGGGCCAGCAGCAGACCAAGGAGTTCGAGCGCGTGATCTCGGCGGTCGGCGTGGTCGGCAACATCGAGAATCTCGGGCTGGAGAAGCTCGGCGTCAAAACCGACCGCGGCTGCATCGTGATCGACGGTCTCGGCAAGACCAACGTCCCCGGCATCTACGCGATCGGCGACGTCGCGGGACCGCCGATGCTCGCGCACAAGGCCGAGCATGAGGGCGTGATCTGCATCGAGGCGATCAAGGGCCTGCATCCGCATCCGATGGACAAGCTGCTGATCCCGGGCTGCACCTACTGCAACCCGCAGGTCGCCTCCGTCGGCCTCACCGAAGCCAAGGCCAAGGAAGGCGGCCGCGAGATCCGCGTCGGCCGTTTCCCGTTTGTCGGCAACGGCAAGGCGATTGCGCTCGGCGAGGACCAGGGTCTCGTCAAGGTGGTGTTCGACAAGAAGACCGGCCAGCTGCTCGGCGCGCACATGATCGGCGCCGAGGTCACCGAGCTGATCCAGGGCTATGTCGTGGCGATGAATCTGGAGACCACGGAAGAGGAACTGATGCACACCGTGTTCCCGCATCCGACCCTGTCTGAAATGATGAAGGAAGCCGTGCTCGACGCCTACGGGCGGGTGTTGAATATCTAACGTGTGAAACACGGAAGGCCGCGTACCCATAGCAGTCCCGTCATCCTGAGGTGCTCGCGCAGCGAGCCTCGAAGGGTGCTCGGCCGAGACCAAGCAGCAGGGCTCGTCGCCCTTCGAGGGCCGCTTAGAAGCGGCCACCTCAGGGCGACGGGTCTGATATGAGTGAACCCAAGAACAAGAAAGAGCACATCTCGTGAAAGACAACGACAACCTCACCATCGAACGTCCGACCTTCGTGACCCATCTCGAATGCGCGATGGAGGGCGATCATTATGCGGCCGATCAGGTGCACAACCTCTCGAAGGCCGGCAAGCCGCTGCTGGTGCGCTACGATCTCGCCGGGGTGAAGAAGGCGCTGACCAAGGACGCGCTGGCCGAGCGCCCCGCCGACCTGTGGCGCTACCGCGAGCTGCTGCCGGTGCGCAAGTGCAAGGACATCGTCAGCCTCGGCGAGGTCACGACGCCGCTGATCCGGCTGCCGAAGCTTTCCACACGGCTCGGCGGCGGCGAGATCATCGTCAAGGACGAGGGGCGGCTACCGACCGGCTCGTTCAAGGCGCGCGGCCTTGTGATGGCGGTGTCGATGGGCAAGGCGCTCGGCATCAAGCACATGGCGATGCCGACCAACGGCAATGCCGGCGCGGCGCTCGCGGCCTACGCGACTTCCTGCGGGATCAAGACCACGATCTTCTGCCCGGCGGATACGCCGGAGGTGAATGTCAGCGAGATCGAGCTGCAGGGCGCCACCGTCTATCGCGTCAACGGCTACATCGACGATTGCGGCAAGATCGTCGGCGAGGGCAAGGCCAAGGTCGGCTGGTTCGATACCTCGACCCTGAAGGAGCCGTACCGGATCGAGGGCAAGAAGACGATGGGCCTCGAGCTCGCCGAGCAGCTCGGCTGGGACGTGCCCGACGTGATCTTCTATCCGACCGGTGGCGGCACTGGCCTGATCGGCATGTGGAAAGCGTTCGACGAGCTCGAGAAGATCGGTTTCATCGGTTCGAAGCGCCCACGGATGGTCGCGGTGCAGGCCTCCGGCTGCGCGCCGATGGTGCGCGCCTATGAGGCCGGCACCGAGCATGCGGTGCGCTGGGAGGACGCTCACACCATCGCCTCCGGCATCCGCGTGCCGCAGGCGGTCGGCGACTTTCTCATCTTGCGCGCGGTGCGCGAGAGCAAGGGATTTGCGATCGCGGTCGATGACGACAAGATCACCGCCGCCCTCGACGAGGTCGCGCGCGAGGAGGGGCTGTTGCTGTGCCCCGAGGGGGCTGCGACCTATGCCGCCTACAAGCAGAGCCTTGCCGACGGCCGCGTCACCAAGGCCGACCGCGTGATGCTGTTCAATTGCGCCAGCGGCCTGAAATACCCTCTGCCGCCGGTGACCCGCGCGCTCGACAGGCACAAGCCGATCGATTTTTCGCAGTTCTGACGCTGCTACTGCGTCGTCATTGCGAGCGTAGCGAAGCAATCCATTGCACCACTTGCGCTGAAGCATGGATTACTTCGTCGCTTCGCTCCTCGCAATGACGGCCAGAAATCTTTGAAGAGGTGGGAATGATGCGTAGAGCAATTGTGACTGTGTTGGCGATGCTGGCACTTGCGGGTTTTGCGCGTGCGGAAACCTGGCCCGCGCACCCGATCACCATCGTCGTGCCGTTCGCCGCCGGCGGTCCGTCGGATGCGATGGCGCGCATCCTCGCCGAGCGCATGAAGCAGTCGCTCGGCGAGGTGGTTCTGATCGAGAACGTGACCGGAGCGGGCGGCTCGCTCGGCGTCGGCCGCGCGGTGCGCGCGGCGCCCGACGGCTACACCGTCTCGTTCGGCCATCTCGGCACCCATGTCGCGAACGGCGCGATCTACAAGCTCGGCTACGATCTCGTCGATGATCTCGAGCCGGTGGTGCTGCTGCCGAGCAATCCGATGATCATCGTCAGCAAGAACGCCGTGCCGGCGAAGTCGCTGAAGGAGCTGTTGGAGTGGCTGAAGACGCGGCCGGCGCCGCCGACCGCGGGCACTGCGGGTGCCGGCAGCGGCAGCCACATCGCCGGGCTGTATTTCGAGAACGTCTCCGGCATCAAGCTGCAATACGTGCCGTATCGCGGCACCGGGCCGGCGCTGAACGACCTCGTCGCCGGCCAGATCGATATCATCGTCGACCAGACGTCGAACTCGATCAACCAGGTCCGCGCCGGCAACATCCGCGCCTATGCGGTCACCGATTCCAAGCGGGTCGCGAACGCGGCTGAGGTCCCGACGGTCGATGAGGCCGGCCTGCCGGGCTTCCACATGACGCTGTGGTCCGGCCTGTGGGTGCCGAAGGGCACGCCGAAGGAGATCGTGGACAAGCTCAACGTCGCGGCGATCCAGGCGATGAACGATCCTGCCGTGAAGAAGCAGCTCGACAATCTCGGCTTGCAGATGCCGCCAAAGGACCAGCTCAAGCCGGACGCACTCGGCGCCTGGCAGAAGGCGGAGATCGCAAAATGGTGGCCGATGATCAAGGCCGCCAACGTGAAGGTGGAGTGAGGGCGGGTCCCTCCACGTCGCCCCGGCGAAGGCCGGGACGACGCAGCATTATTGCGACGGCATTGTCTGCGCCGGCGCCGCGTTGCTCTCCTGGGTCACGACGCGCTCGCCGCTCTTTGCCGCCAACGCCGTACCTGCGTCCTCGAACCGCGCCTGATAGACCGCGAAATTCTCCATCACGCGCTGGACGTAGTTGCGCGTCTCCGAGATCGGAATCCGCTCCACCCAGTCGACCGGATCGACCTTGGGATCACGCGGGTCGCCATAGGCCTTGATCCAGTCGCGGACGCGGCCGCGGCCGGCGTTGTAGCCGGCAAAGGTCATGATGTGGCAGCCGCGATATTCCGCCAGCAGCGCGCTCAGTTCGGCGGCGCCCATCTGGGTGTTGTAGACCGGATCGGAAACCATCCGGCTCCAGTCATAGCCGACGCCGAAGCGCTTGGCGGTGTCGCGTCCGGCCTCGGGCGTCACCTGCATCAGGCCGACAGCGTTGGCCGCCGACTTGTCGCGCTGATCGAACGCGCTTTCGGTGCGCGCGATCGAGTAGGTCATGCTGCGCCCGATATCCGGAGCGATCGGGGTGTGCTTGGGAATGCCGATGACCGGGAAGGCGTAATGGTCGAAGGCAAAGCCCCGCGCCAGCGCGATCTTGCCGATCTGCAGCATGGCGCGGGCATCGTTATGGCGGCCGGTGAGTTCGCCGAGCGCCTCGAGCATCCCGACATCTGCGCTTTCCTCGGCAAGGTCGGCGGCGAAATAAAGCACGATATCGGGCTCGCCGATCGCGTAGAGCATGTCGGCGGCACGCACGCGCTCGTCGGCCGCCATGCTGCCGGCGCTGGCCGCCGGCGAGGGCGCGCGCAGCTCGATGCCGTCACGGCCGAGCCTGGCGAGCGCGAGCTGGCCATAATAGGCGGTCGGGTAGCGCGCCGCGGCCTGGTAGTCGGCCCGCATCGCCACGCTGTTGCCCAGCGCCTCGGCGGCGCGGCCGCGCCAATAGGCGGCGCGCGCCAGCACGGTCGGGTTGGTCTGGCCTTCGTCGATCCGTGCGAAATGCGCCGCCGCGGTCCTGGCATCGTCGAGATAGCGCAGCGCGATCCAGCCGCGCATAAAGTGCATGTCGGAGCGGTAATACGGATTGTCCGGCGCCGCCGCGGCGCGGATGACGTCATAGGCCGCCTGGTACTCGCCCTGGTCGAGCAGCTTGCGTGCGAGGACGCGGCGCTCGCGCCACCACTGGTCGGTGTCCTGCTGCGCCATCGTCTCGGGCGCCGCCGCAATCGTCACGCGTGCCGCATCGTCGATCCGGTTCTTCGCGAGCAGCCACTGGATGCGGCACAGCGTGTAGCCAAGGTCGCTACGGGCGTCCGCCGGCACGTCGTTGAGCGTGTCCTCCGCCTTGCTGGATTGCCCGCGGACCGCGCCGCAAGCCTTCACGATCGCCAGCTCGTCGCTGCCGAGGTGCTGTGCCGCGCGCCGCGCGCCGGCGAGATCCTTGGCGCCGATCCGCTTGTCCATGCGCGCGCGGTGGTCGTCGCGCGTCAGCAGGTCCTTGAACGCGTCGTAGGCGTCGCTCTCGGTTCGGTCCAGCAGTTCTTCCGAGCGCCAGGCCTCGCGCACCAGCCGCGTGGCGCCGTCGCGATCGCCTTCGGCGAGCAGCGTGCGTGCGAGCGCGAACTTGCCCTTGGCGCTGATCGGCTGGTCGAGCGTGAAAGCGTGCACTGTGGCCGGATCGCTGCGCTCCTGCCAGATCCGCGCTTCAGCCCGTTTGCGCAACAGCGTGACGCTTGGCCAGTCCGGGTTGGCCGTGACGAACGCCGCATAGCGGCTGAACGGCGCATTCGACTCGGAGTGGCGCAGCAGATACCACTCGACGAGCTTGCGCCCGACGGGATCGGAGATCTTTGCCTGGAGATCGGTGGCGTCGTTGGTCTTGCCCCGGCGCGCCGCGGTGATCGCGTCCCTGACCGCGGCGAGATCGCCCGACAGCTGCGGCCCGGCCGGCTTCTCAGGCTCGGACGCCTTCGAGGTCTCAGCCGATTTGGACGGAGCGGATTTGGCCTTCGCGGATTTGTGTTTGTCGGCGCCGTGCCTGGCGTGCCGGCGCTTGCCGGAGGCGTTTTCGCGCGCAGCCTTCGTGCCGGCCTTGATGCCGGCCTTGGCGCCATGCGCCTTCTTGTCCCCGTGGCCGCTCTTGGCCTGGTGCTGGTGATGTGGTTTTGCGGCTGCCTGAACGGGAAGCAGCGCAAGCGCGGCGGCGGTGGCGAAACACGCCAGCGGACGTAGGCACCGGTTCATTCCCTGGTCCCCCCTGAGAAACCACGAGGCACAAACAGAACGCGTCATACGGCAGCACAATCGCCGCAGATTATCACTACCCTCGATTCTCGAGTGTTAATGCCGGCGCAACTCAACAGGGAAAACACGACAAAATAAGGCATAATGCGTGTGGAACCCACGGGAACCCAGCATTTGGCGGGCATTTGTGGGAGCTGAGGGTCCAGTTTGACCGGTTCCAGCGGCGATATATCCTCGTTGAAACGTGCGGCAGCGGGGCACTCTGATGTCAGATCAACTCAAAACCATCCTGGATGGCGGCCGCTATTTCGAGGGCCCGCGCTGGCGTCGCGGGCGGCTCTGGTTCGTCGACTGCATGGCGCGGACGCTGCTCAGCATCAGCCCGTCAGGCGACCGTCAGGAGCATGCGGTGGTGACCGACGACACGCCGTGCGGTCTCGGCGTGCTGCCTGATGGCGACATCGTCGTGCTGACGATGTTCAAAAAACGGCTGCTGCGGTTCTCCGGCGGAGCGCTGTCGCTGTATGCCGATCTCTCCGGGATTGCGACCGGCACGATCGACGACATGATCGTCGACGGGCAGGGGCGGGCCTATGTCGGCGATCTCGGCTTCAATCTGCCGCCGCCGGAGGGCCGCGGCGCCGTCGGCCGCATCATCCTGGTGACGCCCGACGGCGGCGCCCGCGTCGTCGCCGACGGCTTGCGCTTTCCCAACGGCATTGCCGTCTCCTCCGATCATCGCCGGCTCGTCGTCGCGGAGATGGATGGTGCCGGTCTCGCCGATTACCACATCGCGCCGGACGGCGGCTTGAGCCTTCGCGGGCGGTTCGGTCGCGTCAATGAACCCGACGGCATCTGCCTCGATGGCGACGGCGCAGTCTGGGTCGCGTCGTTCACCGAAGACGCGTTTGTCCGGATCGATCGCGATGGTGTGGAGCGTGCGCGCATCGCGGTCCCCGGCCGCCGCGCGCTCGCCTGTACACTCGGCGGCGCGGACCGCAGGACGCTGTTCTGCCTGAGCGCGGAGACGTCCTACGAGGAGCTGCGGAAGGGCAAATCGGTATCGCGGATCGATGTGGTCGAGGTCGAGACACCGGGTGACGGCTATCCCTGACGGCGCCAGTTGCGTTGTGTCGTCTGGGTTCCAGCGCCAGCGACGGCATCCTGGGACTTGAGTTTTGTTCTTGTTTCGTTCATAATGCAGGGGCTCCCGGAGAATGCCGCCATGGACGCCGAGCGCGACCGCGAAATCATCAGGCTATGGAATGAGCTCCGCCGTCTGCAGCGCGAGGGACGTCCGACGGCGCTGCTGGTTCGCCGGATCGAGCAGGCCCTGGCGGCACGGGAGCAGGAGGCGGCCTGAAGCTCCTGTTGACGCGATAGTTCAGGCAACCGCTCTAGCGCCCGCCGTCCGGCCCCATCACCAGATTGGGCAGCCCGGTCGAGATCTCCGGGAAGAAGCACAGCATCAGCACGGCGAACATCATCAGCAGCACGAACGGCAGCGTGCCCCAGATCACCTCGCTCAGCGGGATGTCGGGTGCGACGTTGCGGATGACGAAGATGTTGAGGCCGACCGGCGGGTGGATCAGGCCCATCTCCATCACGATGGTCATGACGACGCCGAACCAGATGATGTCGAACTCGGCGGCACGCAGCGGCGGCAGGATGATCGGCGCGGTCATCAGGATGATCGAGACCGGCGGCAGGAAGAAGCCGAGCACGATCACCATCACGAGGATCGCAAACAACAGCTCCCAGCGCGGCAGATGCATCGCGACGATCGCCTCCGCTGCCGACTGCGAGATGTGCAAATAGCTCATCACATAGGAATAGAGCAGCGACATGCCGATGATCAGCATCAGCATCGTGGATTCACGGATGGTCGATTTCAGGATCGGCGACAGGTCGCTCGGTTTCCACACGCTGTAGATCACGGCAATCAGGCCGAGCGCCAGCAGGCCGCCGAGGCCGGCGGTTTCCGACGGCGTGGCGTAGCCGCCATAGAGCGCGATCATCACGCCGGTCAAGAGCAGCACGAACGGGATCACGCGCGGCAGCGCGCTGAAGCGTTCGGCCATGGTGAACTCGTCGCGCTGCAGGATCGCCGCATCCTTGCCGGTCGCGTCATAGGCGGCCTTGGCCATGGCGTATTCCTTGCGGAAGCGGAACACGGCGTAGACGCCGAACAGCGACACCAGCAGCAGTCCGGGGCCGATGCCGGCGAGAAACAGCCGTCCGAGCGATTTTTCGGCCGCAACGGCGAACAGGATCATCGTGATCGAGGGCGGCAGCAGGATGCCGAGCGTGCCGCCGGCGGCGATGATCCCCGCTGCAAAGCCGCCGGAATAGCCGCGCTTGCGCATCTCGGGGATGCCGGCCGAGCCGATCGCCGAGCAGGTCGCGGGCGAGGAGCCGGCCATCGCCGCGAACAGAGCGCAGGCGAACACGTTGGCAACGCCGAGGCCGCCGGGCACGCGGTGCAGCCAGGCGTGCAGCGCCGAGTAGAGGTCCTGGCCGGCGCGCGATTTGCCGATCGCCGCACCCTTCAGAATGAACAGCGGGATCGACAGCAGCGTGATCGAGGCCATCTCCTCGTAGACGTTCTGGGTCACCGTATCGAGCGAGGCCGCCGGCATGTAGATCGCCATGAACACGACGGCGACCGCACCGAGCGCGAATGCGATCGGCATGCCGGAGAACATCGCGAAAAGGGTGGCAAGCCCATAGGAGATGCCAATACCAAACACGGTCATCGGCGCGCGCCACCGGTCAGCGGAATGAGGATTTGCAGGAGCAGCTGCACGCAGAGCAGCGTCATGCCGAGCGCCATCAGCCCGTAGGGGATCGCGAGCGGTGGCGACCACATCGAGTTGGACACCTGGCCGTCGACATAGGCCTCGTGCGCCAGGGTCCAGGACTTCCAGGCGAAGAAGGTGCAGAACGCGAAGCTCGCGACATCGACCAGCCACAGCCTGATGCTGTTGGCGCGCGCCGAGAGCAGGCCGACGAACGCCTCGATGCTGACGTGACCGCGCTGGCTCTGCACATAGGCCGAGGACATGAAGGTGGCGCCGACCAGCAGGAACACGGCGGCCTCGTCCTGCCAGTAGTTCGGGCTGTGGAACACGGCGCGGCCGAGCACGCTGTAGCTCAGGATCACGCAGGCCGCGATCAAGGCAAGTGCGGCGAACGCCACGATGATATTGTTGCAGACGGACAGCGCACGCGCGAGCATCGCCACGGCGGTATTGCCCGCGGCTATGCTTGCGCTTTCACCTTGATCCGGGACCGGACCATGGATCATGCGGCGACGTCGCTTGCGAGTTTCAGCAAATTGGCGGCCGTCGCTGTCTTGGCGCCGTAGTCCTTCCAGGCGGTATCGCGCGCGATGTCGCGCCACTTGCCGACAATAGCGGCATCGAGCGCGCTGACCTTGGCGCCGGCCTTCTCATAGACCTTGGTGACCTCGACGTCGTCGTCCTGCGCACCCTTGCGGCCGAAGGCCTCGAGCTCGGCGCCGACGGCAAGGATGATGTCCTGCTGGTTCTTCGGCAGCTTGTCGAAGATCGCCTTCGACATCATCAGCGGCTCCAGCATGAACCAGTAGGACGCGCCGGCGCCCGAGGTCAGCGACTTCGCGACTTCCTCGAGGCGGAACGAGATCAGGCTGGTGGAGGAGGTGATGCCGGCATCGCAGGCGCCGGTCTGCATCGCGGCGTAGATCTCGTTGGAGGGCACCGACAGCACGGCGGCGCCGGCGGTCTGCAACACCATGTCCATCTCGCGCGAGCCGCCGCGCACCTTGAGGCCCTTGGCGTCTTCGGGCGCCACGATCGCCTTGGAGCGGCTCGCGACGCCGCCGGCCTGCCAGACCCAGGAGATCAGCAGAATGCCCTTGTCGGCGAGGAAGTCGCTCAGCGCCTTGCCGACAGGCTCCTTCTTCCAGCGCAGGCCCTGGTCGTAGGTCGTGACAAGGCCCGGCATCAGGCCGATATTGGTCTCCGGCAACTCGCCGCCGGCGTAGGGCATCGGATAGAGGCTGAGATCGAGCGCGCCCTTGCGCATCGCCGAGAACTGCGCGTTGGTCTTGATCAGCGAGGAGTTCGGATAGATCTCGGCGGTGAGGTCGCCGCCCGAGCGCTTGGCGACCTCGGCCGCGAACATCCGGCACAGCCTGTCGCGGAAGTCGCCCTTGTCGATGGTGCCGCCGGGGAACTGATGCGAGATCTTCAGCGTGGTCGCGGCATGCGCGGTCCCGACACCCATCCGCAGGACGGCGGGCGCGGCGAGGGCGGAAGCGAGGACGTGGCGGCGTGTGAGCATGGTTCTTTCCCTGAAGAGCTTCTTGGGTGGCTGTTAGGCCGGCGCGGAGCTTTAGTTTAGCCGGTCTTCGCGTGAAACTTCTCTAGTCTGATAGTTCGAGGCGCCCTGATAGTGCGGGCCGACACGAGGTCGCAACTCTTGTCATTCAAGTCTTGCCGTTCAAGTCTTGCCGTTGCTGCGGCGCACACTGCGCTGACGCAGCGTCGTCGTTCGGGCCTCGCGTGATGAGCGACGGGCGTACGCGGCGGCATGCTTCAAGAAATCGTTATTGAAGGTAACAACCGGCGGCGCAAGTGCGTCGAGGAGAGAGCGGCAAGTCGTCGCGCTCACATTTGACCACACAAGGGATCACTCATCATGACCACCAAGACCCGCCTCGGCCTTTCCGCCGCGCTGCTCTCCTTCAGCCTTGCGCTGGCACCCGCCGCCTTCGCTCAGGACAAGATGGGCAAGGACGACGCGATGAAGAAGGAAGGCACGATGTCCAAGGATGCCATAAAGAAGGACGATGGCATGATGAAGAAGGACGACGCCATGAAGAAGGACGGCGGCGCGATGATGAAGAAAGACGACGGCATGAAGAAGAACTGACCGCCGCCACCGCTCATCCTTCACAGGCCCGCCGTCGTGGCGGGCCTGATTGCGCCTCAGCGCTTCTTCTTGCCGCGCTCCTTGCGCGCCGCGTAGCGCGCGTCGCGCTTGGCCTTTTGCTCGGCCTCGAGCGCAGCCAGTCTTTCGGTTTCCTCTTCCTTCTCCCGCGCGATCCGGGCGGCCTCGGCTGCGGCGGCCTCTTCCTCGCGGCGCTTCCGCTCGGCCCTCTCGATCTCACGGGATTCCCTGGCCTTGGCGCGGCGTTCGGCGATCGCCGCGCGCTCCTCGGCCCGTGCCTTCACGGTCGGATCGTCAGCGCCCGGCTGGGTACGAAACTTGTTGAGGAGGTTTTGCCGCGCCTGCAGGGCCGCTTTCTGGCGGTCGGCAAAACCCGGTTCCTTGAAGCCACTCATAGAGGAAGCCTGCTGCTTTCTGTTCGTTGATGGATGGGGTTCGGTTCGGCGTTCAATAAGTGAATGGCGGCGAAAAGGCCAGTGGCGAACGGGGGGCTGTGGAGCAAAGGAGATATGAGCGGAGAGCAAGCGGCCGACGGCAGTGGTTGCGCCCGGCTGGCGGCCGGCGTGGTGAGTGGTTGGTCACCGAACCTGCCGACACGCCTAGCCGCGCTGAAACTGCTCGCGCCAGCCGTTGCCCGAGAGCTTTGTGCCCAGGACCTTGGCGACCGTCTCGGCGGTCATCGCGCTGCGGTCCGAGGCGCGCTGGGCTTCCAGCCTGTCGCGCGCCTTTTCGGTGATCAGGAGGCTGATCAGCCGCAGTCTGCTGGTCTCGTCGACAGCCTCCGAGAGCAGCTGCCTGTAACGCTGATAATCGTAATTCGCTTCGTGTTCGCTCACCGGCACGCCCCGCACACGCGCTCCACTTCAGCGAGCAGTTTTTCGCGAGTCGCGCGAGCCCGCAACGGAATTGCATCGCCGATCGCTGCCGGCGCGCATTTCGTTGTGCGACTGTTGCAGAATTGATCGCACGCAACCGTGCAAAAGGTCATGATGCGGGCGATGGCAACAGGGAACCGAAGCGGCCATGAGCGAATCCGAAGACGGAGGCAATCGCCGCGGGGCGCTGATCGGACTGCTGGTCGCGGTGGTCATGCTCGCGGTCGGTCTCTGGCTTGCGCATGACCTCACGGCGGCGAGCAAGATGCAGGACTGCCTGATGTCGGGCAGGACCAACTGTAATGTGATCGAGCCGGCGCGCTGACCCTGCCTTGCGGCAGTGCAATATAGCTCCCACATCAAGCCCAAAGATTCGGGCTGAACTGTTTGGTCCCGGTTGTGATTCCGGTCACACGCGGACAGGCGGGC
Source organism: Bradyrhizobium sp. RD5-C2 (assembly GCF_019972155.1). GTDB lineage: Bacteria > Pseudomonadota > Alphaproteobacteria > Rhizobiales > Xanthobacteraceae > Bradyrhizobium. Next base: position 33,405 of record NZ_BOVL01000004.1, read on the forward strand.
TGCCTCGACCCCCAGAGATCGGCGGGAACCTAGGCCATGATGTCCAAGCTGTGGTCCGGAACGGGCGCGGCACTGGCTGCCGCAGCCGCGGCGGGTGCCGTTTTGGTAGCGTATCTATCCCTGACGCTGGCGTCGCCAGAGCCGGTGTCCAGCGCCGCACTCGGGCCGGCGTGGCAGTGCAGCCGGGTGGCTTTCGTGCTGACCACCTGCACGCGGGCCGGCGAGGATGAGCAAGAGGCCAAGGCTGAGCGCGAGGTCAAGACCGAGGGCGAGGTCAAGGCGATCCCGGTGCGGGCCAAGGACGATTGTCCGCCGGAACCCTAGATTTCTGGTTTCTGAGGTATCGTCTTCAGGCTGACGGCGGCCCACTTCGCGCGAGAGCGCTCCGGCCGGGCTTCGCCCGCGGCCGCATTTCAAATTATTTCTTGGTGGCGCCGCGCGGCTTGATGGAGAGGCCAAGGCGCATCGCCATCTTCTTGATTCGCTCCGGCGAACGGCCGGTCGCCTTCACGACCTCCTCCAGCGACTTGGAGGAGCGCGCCAATTCCATCAGTCGTCGGTCCTCCTTGAACGACCACCGCGGCTTTCGGGCCATCTTGTTGGTATCCTTGTGCACTGCTGGGCAACAAAGCCGCCAGGCGGGGACGCCTGACGGCCTTGCCGGTGTGGGCCCGGACCTTGGGGAAATGTCCGGTGGATAAGCAATACTGCTTCCAGGTAAGGTCGCAATTGAAACCGGAATTTAACCTAACCTATCAAGGTTACTTGCAGGGTTTACATCGATAGAGCGTGGCAGGAGGCCTTATGCGCAAGGTCGCCATTTTGAGTGCCGCAGCATTTTTACTGTCCGGTTGCTGGTCCGACCCCGAGGTCACGGGATCGACCAACAGCTGCGCGGCCAATCTTTATAGCCAGTACAATCCCAAGGTCATGGATCAGTGCGTCAACGCCTGCATCAAGTGTGACCACGGCAACGTCACGACCTGCACGACCTCGTGCACGCTGAAGGGCGCGCGGTAATCGATCGCGCATTCACTGACGCGAACCGGGCTAAGCGGCCGTACGCTCGCTCGCGTGGATCGCGTAGCCTCGCGATATTGCCGCGCCTTGCGCGGCGTGATGAACGCCGTTATCGCGTCTGGTCAGCGGCGCCATCGCAGCGCCGGAAACCCAGAGCGTGGAACAGAGCGCGATGAGCGGGCCTTCCTATGTCGCGGTCGATTGGGGCACCAGCAGCTTCCGGCTCTGGCTGATGAGCGCCGGCGGCGAGGTGTTCGGCGAACGGCGCAGTGACGAGGGCATGACGGTGGCCGCGAGGGCCGGCTTCGCGTCCGTGCTGCAATCGCATCTCGACGCGCTGGGCGCGGCGGCCAATCTACCAGTCGTGATCTGCGGCATGGCGGGGGCGCGGCAGGCCTGGGTCGAGGCCGGCTATGTCGACACGCCGGCGCATCTCTCCGAGATACTCAAGGGTGCCGTCGTGGTCAGCGGGCAGCCGCGTGATATCCGCATCCTGCCCGGGATTGCGCAGCGCGATGCCGCGGCCCCGGACGTGATGCGTGGCGAGGAAACCCAGTTGCTCGGCGCGCTCGGTCTGGATGCGTCGGGTGAGGCCCTCGTTTGCATGCCGGGAACCCATTCCAAATGGGTGCGCCTGCGCGGTGGAACGGTCGCGCGCTTTGCGACCTTCATGACCGGCGAGTTGTTCAGCGTGGTTGCGCGCGACACCATCCTGTCGCACGCCGTCGCCGGCGCGGACGAGGCAGTTGATGCCGATGCGTTTCGCTTGGCCGTCGCCGACGCGTTCGCCGCGCCGGCGCTATCCGCCAATTTGCTGTTTCGGGTGCGATCCCGGCAGTTGTTGTTCGGCGGCAGCGCGCAGGCGGGCCGTGAGACGATCTCCGGCACGTTGATCGGTGCCGAGCTGGCGGCCGGTCTTGCGGAGCGGGAGCGAGCAACGCCGGTGACGCTGATCGCATCGGGCCGCCTGCAACGGCTCTATCAGATCGCGCTCGAAAGCCTTTCGATTCAGCTCCACGTAATGGATGCGGAGGAGGCGGTTCGCCGCGGCCTCGCCGGTGCCGCGGCGGCGATCTGGAACCATTGAGGGATCAACGCATGAGCATTCCGTTTCCGCCGATGAAGCGTCCGCTGGTCGCGATCCTGCGCGGTGTCAAGCCGGATGAGGCTTTGGGCATTGTGAGCGCGCTGCTCGAGGCCGGCATGACCGCGATCGAGATTCCGCTGAACTCTCCCGAGCCTTTCCGTTCGATCGAGATCGCGGCGAAGCGGGCGCCGGCCGACGTCCTGATCGGCGCCGGCACGGTGCTGACCGCAGCAGATGTGGATCGTCTCCATGGCGTCGGCGGGCGCCTGATGGTGTCGCCGAACGTCGATGTCGACGTGCTGGCGCGCGCCCGGCACCACGCGATGATCACGATGCCCGGCGTGTTCTCGCCGACGGAAGCGCTGCTCGCCGCACGCGCGGGCGCCTCGAGCCTGAAATTCTTTCCGGCAAGCGTGCTCGGCGCGTCCGGCATTTCGGCGATCCGCGCCGTGCTGCCGCCGGATGTGATGCTCGCCGCCGTCGGCGGCGTCTCGGATCAGAATTTCGTGGAGTATGTGAAGGCGGGCATTCGCGCCTTCGGTCTCGGCAGCAGCCTCTACAAGCCGGGCATGTCGGCCGCGGACGTTGCGGTCAGGGCGAAAGTCACGATCGAGGCGTATGACAGCGCCGTGCAGGGCGCGAGCTAGGCCGGGTCCGAATTCCCGACCGCGGTCTATTCGTCCCGCTTGCCGCCATCGATCACCCTGAACAGCGGCGCTGCCTCGCGGGGGTTTTCAAGCAGCTCTTCGACCATGGCGATCGCGGCCGCAACGTATTTTCCGGTCGCGGCGTCCAGCGGCCGTTCGGCTTCGTCTGCCAGCGCGAGCTTGGCGCCCTCGAGCAGTTTGCGGGTGCGGACCGCGGACTCGTCGCCGGAGGTAAGGGCGGCGCGAGCGATCGATCGCAGCACGAACAGCTCGCCCTCCAGCCGCAGCAGGCGGTCGTTCAGCTTGCTCAGCACAGTATTCAGGTTCCGCATGTCGTCCTCTCCGGCCGTTGGACCCGTCTTCCATACACGGTCATTCCTGACGAAATTCTTGTACCGGCCACACACCATCTGGTTCGTTGCACCGCGTCGTCGCTCTCCTCATGGTCGCGGCGGCCCGGGCAGGCGCTGTCTTCCGGCGGAGCGATTTGTGGATCACGGCGAATAGCCCTAGTAGAGTGGCGTATGGGTCGGGCGCCATGCACCCATCCGCTTCATTCAAGGAACGACGAAGGAACGCATATGAGGATTGCCGTCGAAACGATCGTTGTCGCGCCGATCGCAGATGTCTGGCGCGCCTACACCACGCCCGAGGACATCAAGCAGTGGAATGCAGCGTCCGACGATTGGCACACCACTGCTGCGGCGGTGGACCTGCGCGCCGGCGGCGCGTTCTCGTCGCGGATGGAAGCCAAGGACGGCAGCATGGGGTTCGATTTCGCCGGCACCTATACCAAGGTCGAGGCGCCCCGCCTGCTCGAATATTCGTTCGGCGACCGCACCGCGCAGGTTGCGTTCGCTCCTGAGGCGGACGGCGTCAAGGTGGAGGTCTCCTTCGACGGCGAGGACACCCATTCGGTCGAGCAGCAGCGCGGCGGCTGGCAGGCGATCCTGGATAATTTCAAGCGCTACGTCGAGGCAAAGCGGCGGTCCTGATCCGGCCATCGGAGGCGACGTGATCGATGCAGCAAGGGTCTGGCAGCTTGGCGCTGCCAGCGAGATCGAGGGACGGACCACCGGATCCGAGACCTCGGTGATCGTCGTCGACATGCCGCCCGGGCCGGGACCGGCCTTGCACCGCCATCCCTATGCCGAAACCTTCATCGTGCTCGAGGGGCGCGCACGTTTCACGATCGAGGGCAGGGAGGTCGAGGCTTCCGCCGGCTCGGTCGTGGTGGCGCCGGCGCATGCGGCCCACACCTTCATCAATCCCGGGCCGGGCCGCCTCCTGCAGGTCGACATCCATGCCTCCGACCACTTCGTCACCGAATGGTTGGTACCGGAGGCGGAGCGCCCGCGGGGCCAGGTTGCAGCTCCGCACGAGCAGAAGGCGTGATGCTGAAACGACCGCGCGCGACGATGCCGGCGGGGATCCGTCGCGAGCTCGACGCGAGCGGCCTGATGCAGGCGTTCAAGGAGCGCCCGCCGTATCAACGCAACGACTATCTGCACTGGATCGAACGCAGCGTGCGGGCTGCCACCAGGCGCAAGCGGATCGACCAGATGCTGGAAGAATTGAAGGCCGGCGGGGTCTATATGGGAATGGCGCACCGGCCGAGCAAACGGGCGAGGTGATCGTTCTCTCGGCGCGGTCGCAATGGTCGTCAGGAGCAAATGCGATGCGTTGTGTCTTGGCACTTGGCCTGTTGGTCATCCTGTGCGTGTCTGCGAACGCCGCAACACGGCGTCACTCCCACGCACGCCAACCCGCAACTGTTCGTGCGCCCGCGGATGCGCCGCCGTCTGGGCGCTTCGCCGTTCCCGGCTGGAGTGACGAATCGACGCGGCAATGGCTCGACCGCGCGTCGGAAAATGCCGGCCGAGGCGGATAGTGCGGCAACTCCCCGGAGCCAAGCTCAATCGGCGCCGTCGTCCTCGGTTCCCCGAGCGTTCGATGCCGAGCGCCCGCTGTATTGCCGGGGCACGCCCGCGGCCCTTCTCGCGCTCACGCCCTCGCTCTCACGCAGTTCCTTCCGTGCGCGCCGCGCGGTTCGCATCGCTCGCTTGATGTTTGAATCATGCGAGTCTTCGTCGAAGAAGAGGACGATCTCGCAGCTCGGGCACTGGCGCGAGTAACCGTTCTGCAGCCGCTTGGCGCGATCACGAAAGACGTTCTTGCAGCGTGTGCAACGGATCTGGACGGAGTCTTCCATATCGACCCCAAATATCGACGTACAATGAGAGCGCTGACAATCTCTTCAAGGAAGCAATTCCGGATTAACAAATCACGAAGCACGCCGCGCAAGATCGCGAGAATCGGAACCTGCAACGTGACGAACAGAATACGTTCGGCATCTCAGGCGCCGTCGGAACTTTGTTCACGCACGGAGAACTACGGAAACGTTGCGTGCGCTGATTGATAAGGAACAAGACGCGATTTCAGAGCAGATCGTGAACATCAGAAAAAGAAAGGCCTCAGCGCGTGGGACACACTGAGGCCAAGTTGACACTTTGGTCGTGAGGCACCGTCACCGATGCCTCGGTGCTTAACCTACCTTCGTTTCTCTCCAGCCAAATGGCCCATATGGGCCATGATCGTTGGCACAAGACGTGCAAGCTTGGAGCTGTCAGGATTTTGCATCACCTTCCTGGGGCTAGAGCAACGCCGTCCGCACACATTTCAAGCGGGCGGCGTTGTGCGTTTCGGCGGCAGGTACGCGGCTTCGATCAGGATCAGCGATCCATCGGCCGAATTTCCAGGCTCTCGATTTTGACCGGCGGACTCGAGAACGCATCCTCGTTCAACGGATGCAGCGTGATCGGCGTAGTCGTGCCGCCGGTGAGGACATTGTCGCGCGCGCCGCTTTCGTGGGTGTAGCTGCCGGCGAGTTGGTCGAGCCCGAGCCACGGCACTGGCGCCATCACCTTCCAGGTCAGCGCGACCTCCTCGTCGCCGATGAAAATGCCAAGGTTGGGAATGGCTGCGACGTAGTGACCGTCCGGTGCGCTATCGGCCTGCAGCACGCAATCGAGATTGGTCACCGGGCCCAGGGTGAAACCGGTATCGGGGCCGCCACGACAGGCGAGCGTTCCGGCCTGCACCTGTTGTGCCTCCGCGGTTGCGACGGGCGTGGCGAGAACGGCCACGCTACACACCGCAACGATGATCCAATGACCCTTTGTACGCATGGCGCTGTACAACGTGGACGGAAGCGCAATCGGTCCACGCTCTCGCGTGCGGCCTTCGCTCGTGGTTAAAGGATCCTTAGAATTGGGGCGGCCAACGAAACTACGCCGCCGGGCTCGAAATGAATTGTCCCGACGGCGCCCTGTTTCAATCTGGGCCCGCAATCCCAGTCATGTTCTGTCTGCGAGACTGGCGTCGAGGTTCGAGTAACCCGTATTCATACGGGCGTTAGCGTCGCGCGACAGTCTGGGGTTGGCTGCTGACCCTCTTGTGCCCCGGTGGCGGTCCGATCGCGACCCAGACCATCGCGGCAATCACCATCGCCGTCAGGATGGCGCCGGCCAGGGGCTGATCGTTGTCCATGCTCGGCGCCCGTTCAGATATGATGCTCCAGCTTCCGCATCTCCTGCAGGCGAGCCAGGCAGAAATCCCGATACAATTCGTTGATGAAATCCCACATGACCGAATCCCCTTTTGGTGCAATGGCGGGACGCTAGACCGGGTTTGTTTCCGGCCGGCTTCGCGGCGTCCGGAAAATGGCTTCATCGAAGGGGAGTGGGGTGGCGATCCCGGCGGGATTCGAACCTGCAACCCGCGGAGTAACCCGGGCGCCGCGGCGATTGTCGCGACACCTCCAATCGTTAGCGCGCATCGTCCGTGCGGCCCGGTGATTTTTCCGGGGATCGGGCGCCGTGCCGCCGCGCGATCTCCTCCTCGCAATCGGCATTGAGCTGCCGCGCCAGGTGCGCTGCCCATGCCCGGTCACGCTCGCGGCGCGTCGCTCTTGCTGCAGCTCGCGCGTCCGCAGGTCAGGTGCCGTAGACGTCCTGATACCTGATCCGCGCGTGGCGCTCGCCTTCGTCGTTGACGTCGGGCATCGAGACGCTGCCTTCGCGGCAGGAAACGTGTCCCGACAAAGCGTCGTCAATAAAGAGTGAATAGCGAAGTCGCTCGCAGCCAAGTATTAGACGACCGGTCTAATTTAATGGGTCTCGGTTAAATGCAATGATCTCGACTTTGGCGGAGTTCGGTCGCTGGCGAGCGCTGACGGATTGATCGAGACATCTCCAATAAACAACGTCCGCCGACTCCTTCGCGGTTGGCTGGTTTCCAACATGAGAGGTCACGTATGGTTCGCAAGATCGCGCTTGGAATGACGATCGCTCTCGCAATGGCTCTGACCGCTCCGGTGGCCGTGGCCCAGCAGAAGCACCATGTCAGCTATGATACCCCGGCAACTCAGACGACATACATCCAACAACATGTCATCGATGTTGGCGATATTCCGGGACATCAAGCTCGGCTCTTCGAAATCCGGCGGATCTATGGGAACGATGCCCCCCTCATCAACGGGTCGAGGTTGAAAGAGCAGTGGACGCGCGGCATGTCGGACTACATCGATAACAATGGTCCGGCCCTCATCTACAACGTCTGGATACTGGAGAATGGCGACAAGTTTTTTGTCAGGACATCTCTGGTCGCCCAAAGCAGTGGAGACGGCAAGCTTACAAACATGACATCGGGCGTCATTACGGGAGGCACAGGTAGCCTCGCCAGGATTCGTGGCATCATTAGCAGCCATGGGCCGTCCGAGCCGAAGGCCGGCGTCAATGCCAATCAGACCGACATCGACTATTGGATGGAGTGAGAAGCTCTGCGCCAGAGGCGATGGACCGGTGAGAAATTGCCGGTCCATTATGTCCGTTTCCATGATGGCTCCTAGTGACGATATCTGGGCACCGCAACACCAAAAACGTCATGGCGATCAAGCCGGGAGGATTCCAATGTTGCACCTGAACAGGCCCATCATGTCGTTTCTGCTCTGCCTGCTCGGCCTCATCGCTGTGACGCGATCTGCAACTGCGGAAATCACCAAAATCGAATTCACGTCGAAACAGCCGTACGGCACGTTTCGCACCGGCGACTATGTGATCTGGCAGGGCATGATCCATGGCGACCTGGCGCCGCAAGAGGCCATTCCTGGCCTCGAGAAGGCGGCGCGCAATGAACGCGGGCGCGTCGACTACGCGGCAAAGATCATTCTCATGATGCCGGCGGCTCTGCGCGCCGGCAACGGCGCATTGCTGGTGGATGTGCCCAACCGCGGTCGCGTCTACGCCGAGGCGCTCTACAATTCGCCGCGCGACGCGCCGTTTCTCTCCGGCACGCTGGAGCAGGGCACCGGCTTTCTTCAGGACCACGGTTTTGCGATCGCCGAGGTGCATTGGGAGCTCGGACAGGGCGCGGAGCTACCTTCGTTCGCCGACAGCGACGGCAAGACGCGCTACGTCGAGGGGGTAGGCTTTGCGATCGTGCGCGATGCCGCGGATTTCCTCGCGCACGCAGCCACTGACGCCGGAGGAACGCCGAACCCGCTCAAGGGCGCTATCAGCCGCGTGCTCGCGAGCGGCAAATCCCAGGACGGACGCTTCCTGAAGACCTTTCTCTTGAACGGCTTCAACATGGTGGGCAACCGGCGCGTATTCGACGGCATGCATGTGTTCGTCTCGGCTGCTGGTCTTCTTCCGATCCTGCAGACCGGCCTTGGACCAATGTCGAGCGGCGAGGGAGCTCCCACCTTCGCCAATCCGGACTTTCCCGGCGTGAACGACGGGCCGCTCACGATCGGCGAGATCACCGCCAAGGTCGCGGCGCGCGGCGAGGTGCCGCCGAAGATGATGCTGGTCAACTCGACCACGGATTACTACTCGCTGCGCGCTTCGCTCGGTCGCACCGGCGCGTCCGGTACCGCGGACCAGCCGCTCCCCGCCAATGTGCGGATGTACGATGTCGCCGGCGGCTCGCATGTGGTGGTTCTAAAGGCGCCCACGTGCACGCAATCGCCCGGCCGTCTCGATTGGGCTCCCTTGTCGCGGGCCTTGTTGCTGCATCTCGATGACTGGGTGAGCCGCAACGCCGAGCCGCCCGCCAGCGAACTGATGCCGCTCGATACCGTGAGCGGCGATCCGCCCGCGCTGCGCGCACCGACCGCGCTTTCCGCTGCCGTGATCCAGGTGCCGAAGCGCGATCAGGACGGCAACGCGCTCGGCGGAGTGCGGATGCCGGATGTCGCCGTGCCGACCGGCACCAATGGCGGACAGAACGCGCCGCAGACATTCACCTGCATGCTGATTGGGACCTTCTCCCCGTTCGCAGCGACGAAAGCCGAGCGGGAACGCACCGGCGACGCCCGCCCGTCGATCGAGGAGCGCTATCACGGCCGCGACGATTATGTGAACCGGATCCGGATCGCCGCGCTGGACCTTGTGAGGCGAGGCTTCGTGCTGCCGGAAGATGCGGCGGTGATCGTTCAGGAAGCCGCGTCGAGCAAACTCTTCGCGCCCGCCCCCGCGAATGACGCGCCACGCTGAGGGACGCCCGGATCACGTGCGCAATCTCGACGAGTATGACGATTGTTAGCGGCACTTTCGAACCTGAGCGGGCGAAGATGTCCGTTTTCGGGGCTAAAACGGATCTCCCGCCTGGCGCTTGCTTCTCTTAGACGACCGGTCTATTTGACTTTTTATGAGCAAGACGTTGCCTCTTCGCCGTCGTGGGCGCCCGCCGAAAGAACTTGCCGGCTTTAGCGCGACCCGTGACGCGCTGGTCCGTGCAGGCGTCGTCATGCTGACGGAGAAGGGCTATTCCGCGACGGGAATCGAGGAAGTTTTGCGTAGCGTCGACGTGCCAAAGGGTTCGTTCTACCACTACTTTCCGAGCAAGGAAGCATTTGGAGCGGAACTGATCGACAGCTACGCTGCCTATTTTTCGCGGAAGCTCGACAGCTTCTTCCTGAACGAGCAACACCCCCCGCTGGAGAGGCTCAGGGGTTTTACCGACGATGCTGCGTTTGCCATGAAGCGCTTCCGTTATACGCGCGGCTGTTTGGTCGGCAATCTTGGCCAGGAGATGGGCGCACTTCCGCAATCTTTTCGTCAGCAACTATTCGCTGTGTTCATCGACTGGCAGCAGCGCACAGCCAAGTGCTTGAGGTCTGCTCAAACCATGGGGGCGATCTCTTCCAGCCACGATTGCGATTGGCTTGCTGAATTCTTCTGGATCGGCTGGGAGGGCGCGGTCCTGCGCGCCAAACTCGAGCGCCGTTCCGACCCGCTTCACTCCTTCTCGAAAGGTTTTTTCAAGCTCCTCAGCAAATGAGCCTTTTTGTCATTGGGTCGTTCAATATCAAACAATCGATTCGCTGTGCGGAATAGGTCCGGGGATTTGGTGCAGCATTCGGCGACAAACAGCTGCATTGATCGGCATCTGTTCTACGCAAAGCGTGAATTTGCTTTGCGTTGCAAGCCAGCTAAAGGCCTTTGAAATCTAAGGAATTTCGGGCGCTGAAAACTGGCGATCCCGGCAGGATTCGAACCTGCAACCCGCGGAGTAGAAATCCGCTACTCTATCCAGTTGAGCTACGGGACCGTGGCCGCCTTGTAGCACCCGCAATATGAAAAATCCGCCTTTCCGCCAAGTCCGTCCGAACCGATTTTTGTGGTCAGACGACAAAGGCGAGCAGGGGTCCCGTCCTGCAGTGGCCTGACCAGCCCGCCGAGTCGGCATCATGCTGCCGCCGGGGCCGGTCGAAGGAATGTCGGCAATGCAATCTGCGACGTTTTCGTCCATTCATGTCAGCGCCTTCACTCCGTCACCTTTTCGCGCATTTTTTAACCCCAACGCGGCGGTCGACCGCGGGGCGTCCAGGAGCTCCATCATGATCGGATTGGTTCGTGCGGCCGCACTTTGCGCCACGCTGGCGCTCGGCCTGGTGAGCGCCCAGGCTGCGGACAAGGCCTTTAAGCGCGACGATCTCGCCGATTCCGCGATCAAGCTGGAGGCCCAGATCAAGAGCGAGGCAGGCGCGGTCAACAAGTCGGCCGCGACCTTGCGCACCGATGCGGACGCTGCCTTCAAGCGCAATGATTTCCGCGGCGGTCTCACGATCCTCGGCCAGATCGCGGCAACCGCGCCCGAGGACGGCGCCAACTGGCTGCGGCTTGCCAAAACCGTCTTCCAGATCCGATCGGCCAGCTCCAGCGAACAGACCTTCCTGATGGAGCGCGCCTCCACCGCCGCCTACATCGCCTATCAGCGCGCCGGCAATGCGGGCGAGGAGGCCGATTCGTTGGCCGTGCTCGGCAAGGCGCTCGCGGAGCGCAAGCTGTGGCGTCCGGCGCTCGATGCGCTGCGGCTGTCGCTGGATCTGCGCGAGGTCGCCGATGTGCGGGGCCAATATGAGAAGATGCGCGACGAGCACGGCTTCCGGCTGCTCGATTATACCGTCGATTCCGACGCGGCCTCGCCGCGGGCCTGCTTCCAGTTCTCCGAGGAACTCGCCAAGCGCGTCGACTTCGCGCCGTATCTCGCATTGGCCGGCACCGACAAGCCGGCTCTGTCGGCGGAAGGCCAGCAGCTCTGCGTCGACGGGCTGAAGCACGGCGAACGCTACAACATCAATCTGCGCGCCGGCCTGCCGTCGACCGTCAAGGAGACCCTGCCGAAATCGGCCGAGTTCAACATCTATGTCCGCGACCGCAAGCCGTTCGTGCGGTTCACCGGGCGCGCCTATGTGCTGCCGCGGACCGGCCAGCGCGGTATCCCGGTGGTCAGTGTCAACACGCCGGCGGTCACGGTCAACGTGTTCCGGATCGGCGACCGCAACTTGATCAACACCGTGATCGACAGCGACTTCCAGAGCACGCTGAGCCGCTATCAGCTCTCCGATCTCGGCGACCAGCGCGGCGTGAAGGTGTGGTCCGGCGAGCTCGCCACCGCCACCACGCTGAACCAGGACGTCGTCACCGCATTTCCGGTCGACCAGGCGCTCGGCGACCTGCAGCCGGGTGTCTACGTCATGACCGCCGCGGCCAAGGGGCCGGGCAGCGACGACGACGGCACGCTGGCGACGCAATGGTTCATCGTCTCCGACATGGGCCTGTCGGCGTTCTCCGGCAACGACGGTATCCACGTCTTCGTCAACTCGCTGGCCTCCACCGAAGCGGTTGCTAATGCCGAGGTAAAGCTGGTCGCCCGCAACAACGAGATCCTGGCCACGCGCAAGACCGATGCAGCGGGTCATGTGCTGTTCGAGCAGGGGCTGGCGCGCGGCGAGGGCGGATTGTCACCGGCACTGCTGACGGTAACGGGCGAGAAGGCCGACTACGCCTTCCTGAGCCTGAAGACGAACGCCTTCGACCTGACGGACCGCGGCGTCGCGGGCCGGGCAATCCCGGCCGGCGCGGACGCCTTCGTCTACGCCGAGCGCGGTGTCTACCGTTCCAACGAGACCGTCTATTTGACCGCGCTGCTGCGCGATGGACAGGGCAACGCCCTGACCGGGACGCCGCTGACCATGGTGATCGAGCGGCCCGACGGCGTCGAATTCCGCCGCACCGTGCTGCCCGACCAGGGCGCCGGCGGCCGCATGCTGGCGGTGGCGCTCAACTCTGCGGTGCCTAGGGGCACCTGGCGGGCGCGCGTCTTTACCGATCCCAAGGGCTCGTCGGTCGGCGAGACCACCTTCATGGTCGAGGACTATATCCCCGAGCGGATCGAATTCGACCTAACCAGCAAAGAGAAGGTGATCAAAGTTGAAGTTCCAGTGGAACTTCAGGTTTCCGGCCACTTCCTCTATGGCGCGCCGGCCTCGGGCCTGCAGCTCGAAGGTGACATGCTGGTTGCGCCCGCGGCGGCCGGCCGGCCCGGCTACGCCGGCTACCAATTCGGCGTCGACGACGAGCAGACCGCGAGCAACGAGCGGACCCCGATCGAGGACCTGCCGGAGGCCGATGCCAACGGCGCGGCGAGCTTCCCAGTCAAGCTCGACAAGGTCCCGGCCTCGACGCGGCCGCAGGAGGCCCAGATCTTCATCCGTATGGCGGAGACCGGAGGCCGTTCGGTCGAGCGCAAGATCGTGCTGCCCGTGGCGCCTGCGGCCTCGCTGATCGGCGTCAAGCCGCTGTTCGGCGACAAGAGTGTGGCCGAGGGCGACAAGGCCGAGTTCGACGTCGTGTTCGTCGCGCCCGACGGCAAGCAGCTGCCGCGCAACGGGCTGCGCTACGAGCTGTTGAAGCTGGAGTCGCGTTACCAATGGTACCGGCAGAATTCGTCCTGGCAGTATGAGCCGGTCAAATCGACTCGCCGCGTTTCCGACGGCGACGTCAATCTCGCCGTCGACAAGCCGATGCGCCTGACCTTCCAGCCGCAGCCCGGCCGCTACCGGCTCGATGTGAAATCGACCGATGCCGACGGTCCGGTGACCTCGGTGCAGTTCGATGTCGGCTGGTATTCCGACGGCAGTGCCGACACGCCAGACCTGCTCGAAACCTCGATTGACAAGCCGGAATACCAATCCGGCGACACCATGACGGTGTCGGTCAACGCCCGCACGGCCGGCAAGCTCACGGTCTACGTGCTGGGCGACCGCCTGCTGACGACCCAAAGCGTCGACGTCAAGGAGGGCACCCAGCAGGTCAAGCTTCCGGTCGGCAAGGACTGGGGTACTGGTGCTTATGTCATGACGACGCTGCGCCGTCCGCTCGATGCCACCGCTGGACGCATGCCCGGTCGCGCGATCGGGCTGAAATGGTTCGGCATCGACAAGAAGACACGCACACTGGCCGTCGAGCTTTCGCCGCCCGCATTGGTGCGGCCGGGCACGGCGCTGAAGATCCCGGTCAAGCTCGGCGGGCTCAATCCTGGCGAAGATGCCAAGGTGGTGCTGGCCGCGGTCGATGTCGGCATCCTCAATTTGACCAACTACAAGCCGCCCGCGCCGGATGACTATTATCTCGGCCAGCGCCGCCTGACCGCCGAGATCCGTGACCTCTATGGCCAGCTGATCGACGGCATGCAGGGCACAACCGGCCAGATCCGCAGCGGCGGTGACGCCGCCGGTGCCGAGCTGCAGGGCTCGCCGCCCACGCAGAAGCCGCTGGCGCTCTATTCCGGCATCGTCACGGTCGGCCCCGACGGCACCGCCGAGGTGAGCTTCGACATCCCCGAATTCGCCGGCACCGCGCGGGTGATGGCGGTGGCGTGGAGCGCCACCAAGCTCGGCCGCGCCAATGTTGATGTCATCGTGCGCGATCCCGTGGTGGTGACGGCGACCTTGCCGCGCTTCCTGCTGACCGGTGACAAGGGCACCATCAGCATGGATATCGACAATGTCGAAGGCGCCGCCGGCGATTATGCCGTCAGCGTCAAGGCGAGCGGCCCGATCAAGGCTTCGGGCAATCCGACCACGACGGTGAAGCTCGCCGCCAAGCAGCGCACCTCGCTGTCGCTCGGCCTCGAAGCCGGCGGCGCGGGTCGTGCCGATTTCGACGTCGACATATCAGGGCCGAACGGGATGACGCTGGCGCGGCATTATGCGCTCGACGTCAAGCCGGCGACCCAGGTGCTGGCGCGCCGCTCGATCCGCACGCTGGCGAAGGGCGAGAGCCTGACGCTGACCTCAGACATGTTCTCCGATCTGGTGCCGGGCACCGGCAGCGTCTCGGTCTCGGCGAGCCTGTCGACCGCGCTCGATGCCGCGAGCATCCTGAAGGCGCTCGACCGCTACCCCTATGGCTGCTCCGAGCAGATCACGAGCCGCGCGCTGCCGCTGCTCTATGTCAACGATCTCGCCGCCGGCGCTCATCTTGCGATGGACACCGCGGTCGACCAGCGCATCCGCGACGCGATCGAGCGGCTCCTTGCACGGCAGGGATCGAACGGTTCGTTCGGCCTGTGGTCGGCGGGCGGCGACGACGCCTGGCTCGACGCCTACGTCACCGACTTCCTGACCCGGGCCCGCGAAAAGGGCTTTGCGGTGCCGGACGTGCTGTTCAAGAACGCACTCGACCGCGTCAGGAACTCGGTGGTCAATGCCAACGAGCCGGAGAAGGACGGCGGCCGCGATCTGGCCTACGGCCTCTACGTGCTCGCGCGCAACGGTGCGGCGCCGATCGGCGACCTGCGTTACCTTGCCGACACCAAGCTGAACAATCTGGCGACGCCGATCTCGAAGGCGCAGCTTGCCGCGGCGCTGGCGCTGGTCGGCGACAAGGCGAGGGCGGAGCGGGTCTATGGTGCCGCGCTCGACGCGCTGAACCCCAAACCGGTGATCGAGTTCGGCCGGGTCGATTACGGCTCGGCGCTGCGCGATGCGGCGGCGCTGGTTTCGCTCGCAGGCGAGGGCAATGCGCCGCGCACGACGCTGACGCAAGCCGTGCTGCGGGTCGAAGCGGCGCGGGGGCTGTCGCCCTACACCTCGACGCAGGAGAATGCGTGGATGGTGCTGGCGGCACGCGCGCTCGCCAGGGAGACAATGGCGCTCGACATCAACGGCCAGCCGGTCAAGACCGCGGTCTATCGCAGCTACAAGGCCGAGGAGATGACGGGCCAGCCGCTCAAGATCACCAATACCGGCGATACGCCGGTGCAGGCGGTGATCTCGGTGTCGGGCTCGCCGGTGACACCGGAACCCGCGGCCTCCAACGGCTTCAAGATCGAGCGCAGCTACTTCACGCTCGACGGCAAGCCGGCCGACGTCAGCAAGGCGAAACAGAATGACCGGTTCGCGGTTGTCTTGAAGGTGACGGAAGCCAAACCCGAATTCGGTCACATCATGGTGGCCGACTATCTGCCGGCAGGGCTCGAGATCGACAACCCGAACCTGGTGTCGTCGGGCGATTCCGGCACGCTCGAGTGGATCGAGGATGGTGTCGAGCCCAAGAACACCGAGTTCCGCGATGACCGCTTCACTGCGGCGATCGACCGGGGCGCCAACGACAAGTCGGTGTTCACCGTCGCCTATGTCGTGCGCGCGGTGTCGCCGGGCAAATACGTGCTGCCGCAGGCCTATGTCGAGGACATGTACAACCCCTCGCGCTACGGCCGCAGCGGCACCGGTGCGGTCGAGGTGAAGCCGGCGAAATGAGTGGAACGTTGACGACAGCACCGGTACGCGGATCGCGCTGGCAAGGGCTCAGGCCAATCCTGGCGATCTGTGCCGTCGCGACGCTGGTTACAGCCGGCGCCTTCGCCGCCTGGGTCGTGTCGCTCGGTCCGCTGCCACTTGCGCAGGCGCAGCAGGTCTCGACCACGGTCATCGACCGCAACGGAAAACTGTTGCGCGCCTATGCGATGGCGGATGGACGCTGGCGGCTGCCGGTGGATGCGAAGACAGCAGTGGATCCCGGCTATCTGAAGCTGCTGTTCGCCTATGAGGACAAGCGCTTCTACGCGCATCATGGCATCGATCCGCTGGCGCTGTCGCGCGCCGGTTTCCAGCTGCTCACTCGCGGCCATATCGTCTCCGGCGGTTCGACGATCACGATGCAGCTCGCGCGGCTGATCGAGCCGCGGCACCAGCGCTCGGTCTACGCAAAACTGCGGCAGATGGTGCGCGCGGTTGAACTGGAGCGGCAGCTTTCGAAGGACCAGATCCTCGACCTCTACCTTGCGCTGGCGCCGTTCGGCGGCAATCTCGAGGGCGTGCGCGCCGCCTCGATCGCCTATTTCGGCAAGGAGCCGAAGCGGCTCTCGCTCGCCGAAGCCGCGCTGCTGGTGGCGCTGCCGCAATCGCCGGAGCGGCGGCGGCTCGATCGTTATCCGGAAGCGGCCCATGCCGCGCGCGACCGCGTGCTCGAACGGATGGTCGAGGACGGCGTGGTGTCGAAGGACGACTCCGCGCAGGCCCGGGCCACGCCAGTGCCGAAGCTGCGCAAGCAGATTCCGATCCTGGCGCCGCATTCATCCGATCAGGCGATCGCGACGATGAAGGATGCGCCGGTCATCAAGCTGACACTGGACGCCGCGCTACAACGGAACCTGGAGGTGCTGGCGCGCGACCGCGCCATCGCGCAGGGGCCCGATGTCTCGGTTGCGATCGTCGTGGTCGACGATGAGACGGGTGACGTGCTCGCACGCGTCGGCTCGGCGGATTATTTCGACGAGCGGCGCGCCGGGCAGGTCGACATGACGCGCGCGGTGCGCTCGCCGGGCTCGACGCTGAAGCCGTTCATCTACGGCCTCGCCTTCGAGGACGGCTTTGTTCATCCCGACAGTTTGATCGAGGATCGGCCGATCCGGTTCGGCACTTACGCGCCGGAAAATTTCGACATGACGTTCCAGGGCACCGTGCCGATCCGCAGGGCGCTGCAATTGTCGCTGAACGTGCCGGCGATCGCGCTGCTCGACCGGGTCGGCGCGAGCCGGCTGTCGTCGCGGCTGAAGCAGGCCGGCACCAACCTCGTGCTGCCGAAGGACGAGGCACCGGGCCTTGCGATGGGCCTCGGCGGCGTCGGCATCACGCTGCAGGATCTCGCCCAGCTCTATTCCGGTTTGGCGCGGCTCGGTGCGACCAAGCCGCTGCGCGAGATCATGCAGGCGAATGACAGCCGCGACACGATGCGGCTGATGGACCAGGCGGCGGCCTGGCAGGTCGGCAACGTCCTGCTCGGCACGCCGCCGCCGGAGAACGGCGTGCATAACCGGATCGCGTTCAAGACCGGCACCAGCTATGGCTATCGCGATGCTTGGTCGGTCGGCTTCGACGGCCGCATCACCATCGGCGTCTGGGTCGGCCGCCCGGATGGCGCGCCAGTGCCGGGGCTGGTTGGGCGCACGGCGGCGGCGCCCATCCTGTTCGACGCCTTTGCGCGCACCGGCAAGATGCCGGCGGTGTTGCCGAAGCCGCCGCGCGGCGTGCTGGTCGCCTCCAACGCAAAACTGCCGCCGCCGCTGCGCCGGTTCCGGCCGCTCGGCGAACTGGTCCGCAGCGGCAACGACCAGGCGCCACACATCCAGTTTCCGCTGAACGGCTCACGGATCGACGTCGATCAATCCGAGGGCGGTCATGCGGCCATGCCGGTCAAGGTCGCCGGCGGGGTGCTTCCGCTGACCGTACTCGTGAACGGTGTCTCAGCCGGGGACATCGACAGCCGGCGCCAGCGCCTGATCGACCCGCCCGGGCCGGGCTTCGCGCGGCTCACCGTGATCGACGCCACGGGGGCAGCGGATACCGTTGTGATCCGCGTGCAATGATCGCGCGGGAAAGCGGAGCGGCAGGGTTGGAAAGCGGAACAGCACGGTTGTTTGCGCTGCGGTTTCATCGTATGCGAAACCCATGGTGGATAGCCTCCAACCCCGGCGCTTCGGAGCAGGGCAACAGTCTGTAAAACCTGCGCATTCGAGCCGCAGGCTGTTCATGGCGTTTGAGTTCGCGACGGCCAGCCAATGGCGTTCGATCCTGTTTCTGACGCTGACCTGCTTGGTGCTGTTCCTGCCGGGCTTCTTCACCATCCCGCCGATCGACCGCGATGAGGTTCGCTTTGCCCAGGCGACCAAGCAGATGGTCGAGAGCGGCGACTTCGTCGACATCCGCTTCCAGGACGACGTCCGCTACAAGAAACCGGTCGGCATCTACTGGATGCAGGCGGCGGCGCTGAAGACGATCTCCTCGCTCGGGGTGCCGCGCGCCCAGGTCCGCATCTGGGTCTACCGCCTGCCGTCCCTGATCGGCGCCATCGGCGCCGTTTTACTGACCTATTGGACGGCACTCGCCTTCGTGACTCGACAGGGGGCGGTGCTGGCTGCCTTGATGATGGCGAGCTGTGTGCTGCTTGGCGTCGAAGCGCGGCTCGCCAAGACCGACGCCATGCTGCTTCTGACAGTCACCGCGGCGATGGGCGCGATGGCGCGGGTGTATCTGTCCTGGCAACGCGGCGAGGATCCGGCGCATCCATCATGGGCCCCGCCTGCGATCTTTTGGACGGCGCTGGCGGTCGGCATCCTGATCAAGGGCCCTCTGATCCTGATGTTCGTCGGCCTTGCCATGGCTGGGCTTGCGATCCTCGATCGCTCGGCGGCCTGGTTCTGGCGCATGCGCCCGGTCTGGGGCCTGATGTGGACCCTGGTGCTGGTGCTGCCATGGTTCGTGCTGATCTTCCTGCGCGCCGGCGAAACCTTCTTTGCCGACTCGGTCGGCGGCGACATGCTGAGCAAGCTCGGCGCACAGGAGTCGCACGGCGCGCCGCCCGGGCTCTATCTGCTGCTGTTCTGGATCACGTTCTGGCCCGGCGCGCCGCTCGCGGGCCTGGCGGCGCCGGCGGTCTGGCGCGCGCGGCGCGAGCCGGGCGCGCAGTTCCTGCTGGCCTGGCTGATCCCGTCCTGGATCGTGTTCGAGGCGGTGCTGACCAAGCTGCCGCATTACGTCCTGCCGCTCTATCCGGCGATCGCGATCCTGACCGTTGGCGCGCTGGAGCGGCGTGTGCTGTCGCGTTCCCCCTGGCTATTGCGTGGTGCCGCCTGGTGGTTCGCCATCCCCGCGTTCGGCGCGGTGCTCGTGATCGTCGGCGCCATCAAGGCAATCCATCAGCCGGTGTTTCCGGCCTGGCCGTTGTTCGCCGTGGCGATGGTGTTCGGCCTGATCGCGTGGTGGATGTTCGAGGACAGCCGCGCGGAGCGCTCGCTGCTCAATGCGGTGATCGCCGCGGCGCTGATGGCAGGCGCCACCTATGGCGTGGTGCTGCCGCGGCTCACCACCGTGTTTCCGAGCCAGGAGGTCGCGCGCGCGTTGCGCAACGTGACCTGCGTCGGCCCGAAGGCGGCGGCCGCCGGCTTCCATGAGCCGAGCCTCGTGTTCATGACCGATACCTCGACGCTGCTTACCGACGGATCGGGCGCTGCGGATTTCCTGGGGCAGGGCTCCTGCCGCTTCGCTCTGGTCGAACAACGCTCCGAGCGCGCCTTCGTGCAACGCGCCGAGGCGATCGGCCTGCGCTACAACGCGCCGGTGCGGATCGACGGCTACAACATCTCGCAGGGCAAGGCCGTTTCAATCGCGATCTTCCGTTCCGAAGGGACGGAGTGACATGCCGGCGCCGCCAGCCACCGCGGAATCCGCCAATTATTTCGGACGATTGCTGACGCTGGTCTGGCTATCCTTCGCCCAGCTCGTGCGTGCCCCGTCGCATTCGCGCCGGGCCGAGGCGGCACGACGCTCCGCGCGCCACGCACTTTTGCTCGTCGTCGTCGTTGGCGCCGTGATCATCACGCTGATGTATGCGGTCGATGTCGCCGAGATCAGTCTGATGCCGCCACGCGGCACGCCGGGTCTCTGGTGGGTGAAGATACTCACCGATTTCGGCAAGGACGAGTATGTGCTGAGCGCGCTCGGCCTGCTGCTGGTTGCGGTCGCGTTGGCGTCGCCCGCGCTGCGCGGTGTGCCGCGCGCGACTCTGCTCGGCTTAGGTACGAGGCTGCAATACCTGTTCCTGTCGGTCATGCTGTCGGTGGCGATGGGGGAAGTGCTCAAGTGGATCGTCGGCCGCGGGCGGCCGTTCGTCGGCGGCAAGGCCAATGCTTTCAACTTCCAGCATTTCGCCGGCTCCGAGGCCTATTCGAGCTTTCCGTCGGGACATTCGATCACGGCATTCGCGCTGGCCTTCGCCGTGTCAGCAGTATGGCCACGTGCACGGGTCGCGATGCTGGTCTATGCGCTGATCATCATCGCGACGCGGCTCGTGCTGCTGGCCCATCATCCGAGCGACGTGGTGGCCGGCGCGCTGGTCGGCGTGATCGGCGCTATGGCCGTGCGCTACTGGTTCGCGGCCCGCCGCCTTGGTTTCGCCATTGATCGCGATGGTACCGTGCTGGCGCTGTCAGGACCGTCGGAAGGGCACCTCAAAAGGGTTGCGGCGAACGCCTTCGCCCCATAAAAGCGGTCGCCCGATGGCCGGATCGGGCGGGTTCCAGCCCCTGCCAACACCAACCACGAGTGCCGATTTGCCTGCTTCCGACCAGACGCCGGTCGCCGTTTCCATCGTCGTGCCTGTGCGCAACGAGGCCGACAATATCGCGCCGCTGATCGCCGAGATCGCGGCCGCGCTCGACGGGCGCTGGGCTTACGAGATCGTCTACGTCAATGACGGCTCGACCGACACAACCGGCGAACGGCTGAACGCGATCATGGCGCAGCGGCCCAATCTCCGGCAACTCCGCCACACCGTCTCGTCGGGCCAGTCCGCCGCCGTGCGCAGCGGCGTGCGCGCCGCGCGCGGCGCGATCGTGGCAACGCTTGACGGCGACGGCCAGAACGATCCGGCCTTCCTGCCCAAGCTGATCGCGGCGATCGAGAGCGGCAATGGCCGCGTCGGCCTCGCCGCGGGCCAGCGCGTCGGACGCAAGGACACCGGCTTCAAGAAGCTGCAATCGCGGATCGCCAACGCCGTGCGCGGCATCATCCTGCGCGACGGCACCCGCGACACCGGGTGCGGCCTGAAGGCGTTTCCGCGCGAGGTGTTTCTGGCGATGCCTTATTTCGACGGGCTGCATCGATTCCTTCCGGCGCTGGTCCGCCGCGAGGGGCTCGCGATCGCCTATGTCGATGTCGTCGACCGCCCGCGCCATTCCGGGGTGTCGAATTATGGATTCTTCGACCGGCTCTGGATCGGGATCATGGATCTCGGTGGCGTGTGGTGGCTGATCCGCCGCAAGAAGCCGACGCCGGTCGTCACTGAAGTGACATGCACTGAAGTGCCTGTCGTGACCGAGGTGAAGTGATGCTGATTCAGTTCGGCCAGGCGCTCAGCGCCTATTTCTACGACGTGTTCATCGCCAAGTTCGACTTCTGGCTGGCGTTCGGCCTGATCGCGCAATTGTTCTTCACGGCGCGCTTTCTCGTGCAGTGGATATCCAGTGAGCGTGCCGGCCAGAGCGTGGTGCCGATGGCGTTCTGGTTCTTTTCGATGGGCGGCGGTCTGATGACGCTGATCTACGGGCTCGCCAAGCGCGAGCCTGTCATCATCATCGGGCAAGGCCTCGCGACGCTGATCTACATTCGTAACATCATGCTGATCGTGAAGAACCGCGGCAAGGCGTCGAAGACGCTCGACAACTGATCCTCGTGGTCGTCAGTACGACGAGCGGTATGCTGGTCTCCTCGGCCGTCTCGACGGATTCCAGTCGACCTCAATTGTGATCAAAGCTGAACGACGGTCAAACAATCGCCCCAAGGCGTATGGCATCTACGCTTCGTCGTGGGCGTGGCTGCATCCCGCGCCAGGGGATGAGGGGCGTTGATGACCGGCCATGGCGAACCCACCAAAGCGCGTGGTTATCCATCGAGCGACCGTGATCTCGGGTTTCCTGAAGAGCCGCCGCTGACAGGCGAGCGCGGCCTGCCGGACCGGCGCGCTATCAGTATCCGCTGGATGGCGGGGACGGTTCTGATTGGGGCTGCAGCCGTCGTGCTCCTTGGTGGCGCGCTGCGTGGAGCATTCGGTGATCGCACGCGATTCGCGGCATCGCCGGTCGTTTCACTTCCGCGTTTCACGGGGCAGGTGGTCGACGAGGCGCGGCGCGGCGATCGTCTGGATCGGAAGCCGGGCCCGCAAGGCCATCCGTCTGCGCTCAAGATCGAGCAGCTGAGTGATGCGGGCTCGGTCCGTCGATTTACCCGCGTGTCAGCGCGGCTCGCGGAGATCGATCCCGAACCACAACAGGACCGTCGCCGGGAAGCACCGGCAGACGGTAAGGACGAGCAGCGAGCGAACGCGCAATTGCTGTCGGAGTTACCCGCCATCATCCGGACTGGTCCATCACGCCGCGAGCTGCCGGGCCGAACCAGCGCCTATGCCGACAGTGAAGTTGCGCCGCAGCCGTCTTCTCCGATCGGTGAAGCTGTCAACGTCACCAGCCTTCCGAAGTCGACTTCCTCTGCGCGTCACCATCGACATGTCCTCATCGCAAGACCCGGTGACACACTGTTCGCCATTCTGCGGGCGTTGACCGCGGCTGCGGAGGACGCTCCGGCGATCCTTGCCGCTTTCCCGTCGCCTGGCGGTCACGAGACGCTGTCTGGTGGCGAGAAGATCACGATCATCGAACAGGACGGAGACACCGGCTCGCCGCGCGGCCATGTCGCCAAAGTCTCGATCGAACGGCCAGACTCGGCAGTGTCCGCTGTCGGTCGCACCGACAGCGGCCGATACCAGGCGATCGTGCCGGAACAGCCGGATGTCGCCGCGTCGAACGGGAAGTTGTTGCGTCAGTCGACCGACATCCACTCCGTCCCCGGTGAGACGCTACGTGACGGGCTTAACGCGCTTGCTCGCTCCAATCACGTCGACGAGGGGATCGTTGCCGAACTCATGCGGCTTTGCGGCCGCGATTTCGACCTCGACGAGCCTCTCGGCGACGCCGACGTCGCCAACATCATCTATGCGCCCAACGACATTGGCCAGCCCGAGCTGGTCTTCATCGACTTGACGGCCGGCGGGCAGGCGCGCCGCTACTATCGCTTCACGGCCCCGGACGATGGCAGCTCCGATTTCTACGATGAGGATGGCCAGTCCATCACCAAATTCCTGTTGCGCAAGCCGGTCGTCAGCGGGCGCCTCGGCGACGGCTTTGGCTGGCGCATCCATCCGATCCTCGGCGACCGCCGCTTCCATGAGGGCGTCGACTTTGCGGCGCCCTATGGTTCACCGATTGCGGCCGCGGGCGCCGGCGTCGTCGAGACCGAAGGCTACGAGCACGGCTACGGGAAATTTATCCGCGTGCTGCACGATCGCGGCTATGAGACGACCTATGCTCATGTCGCGAGCTTTCCGCCCGGGCTGAAGATCGGAGACCGCGTTCGTCAGGGCGAGACGATTGCGTATGTCGGATCGACCGGGCTCTCGACCGGACCGCATCTTTATTATGAGGTGCGGATCAACGGCCGTAACGTCGATCCGCTGCGGATGAAATTGTCAGGCGGCCGGGTGCTGCAAGGCGATCTGCTTGGGGCTTTCGATCGCCAGCGGGACAGCATCGACCAGCTCGCCGCGGCCTCGGCGTTTCCACAGCGCCAGTCTGGCTCAGAACATCGGCCGCCGACGTAGCCTGGAAGGCACGTCGGACTAAGGGCGTCCGGGCGCGGGCAGTTCGGCCGCCTCGACCGCGTTCTCGCGATCGGCGGCAGTCTCGCCGGCGGCGTCGAGCACGGGATAGGCGACCGAGCAGATGTGCGAATGGACGCGGCGAAGATCACGCAGCACGTCGAGATGCAGCGAGGTTGTCTCGATGGTCTCGGGCCGGCCTTCGCGCAGGCGCTCCAGATGGCGCTCGACGGCGGCGAGCTCGGCCGCGCGCAGCGCCGCCTTCTCGGTGAGCAGCTTGCGCGCCTCGGCGGCATCGCCCGACATGAACACGCCGAACGCGAGCCGAAGCGAGTCAATCGTGCGCTTGTGGAACGCCGACAATTCCTCGGCGCCTTCGGCCGAGAATTGCAGGCGATGCTTGATCTTCTTGGTCGCGAGCTCGCTCAGATTCTTGTCGATGATGTCGCCGATATGCTCGAGATTGATCGCGAATGCGACGATCTCCATGGCGCGGTGACCCTCGCGCTCATCCAGGCTGCCGCGGGTAAGTTTCGTCACGTAAAGCTTGATCGCCTCGTTCAGGCGGTCGACGGTGTTGTCCATCTTCGACACCTGGTCGACCAGCGCGCGATCGTTGGTCAGCATCGCCGCCATCACCTTGCGCAACATCGCCTCGGTGTGGTCGCCCATATGCAGCACCTCGCGCGCGGCATCGGCCAGCGCGAGCGAAGGCGTCTCCAGCGCGCTCTCGTCGAGATAGCGCGGCCGTGACGGATCGGTCTCCTGCGCCCGTTTGGGCAACAGGCGCTCGAGCAGTCGCGCCATGTGGTCGAGCACGCCGATGAACAGCACCGCTGTCGCAACGTTGAAGGCAATGTGGAACAGCGCGGTCGCCTTGGCGAGATCCGGCTGCCAGGCGTAGATGGTCTCCGTGATCGGGCGCAGGAACGGCGCCACCAACAGCACGCCGACGACGCGGTTGACGAGGTTGCCGACCGGCAGCCGGTAGCTCGCCGGATTGTCGCGCCGCGCGCCCTCCATCAACGGGTTGATGGCGCTACCGAGATTGGCGCCAAGCACCAGCGCGAACGCGGCATAGGGCGAGATGAACTGCGAATAGGCCAGCGACATGATCAGCAGCACGCTGGCGACGCTGGAATGAACCAGCCAGGTCACGATTGCGCCGATCAGGATGCAGAGCACGGGATCGCCGGTGATCGCATTCAGGAACACGCGCACGCCCGGGGCATTCTCGGCCGGCGCCATCGTGTCGAGCAGGATATGCAGCGCGAGCAGCATCAGACCGAGGCCGATCGAGACGCGGCCGAGATCCTTGATGCGGGAGCGCGGCCCGCTGCGGAATGCGACGAGGCCGACAATGAACAGCACCGGCGCCACGGCCGCGACGTTGAACGACAGCACCTGCACGATCAGCGTGGTGCCGATATTGGCGCCGAGCATGATCGCAAGCGCCGGCACCAGGCTGACGATCTCCTCGGCGGCGAAGGAACTGGTGATCAAGGCGGTCGCGGTCGAGCTCTGGAGCAGGGCCGTCAGGCCGAGGCCTGCGCCAAGGGCGGTGAAGCGGTTGTTCAGCGCCCTCGCCAGCAACAGCCGCAAATCGGGCCCGAAGGCCCGCAGAATCCCGCTGTGGACCATGTGCAGGCCCCACAACAGGAGCGCGACGCCCCCCATCAGATCAAGCAGAACTAGACTTCCCATACTTCCTGGATATCCCGGCAAATTCGAGTCGAAGGGGTCACGCTATCGTCAAATGACCTGGGATCAACCCCTTTTTGTTCACGTTGGAACCGGCTGTTGGAAAGGGCCCCGTTAGGAGGGAGGCCGCCAATTGAGGCACTGAGGTCACCGGAGCCGGCCTCATGGTCCAACGGTGAGGCCCGGTAAACGAATCTCGAACATCACCGCTCAATTGCGATTGGTTCCGCTAGGCAGTTTCCAATCTTTCCCCGTTATGACGGTGGGAACGAGTAGCTGTCCAGCCGAGAAGCTATCCAGAAGAGGGCTTGGGGATCAGAATGTTTGTCAATCGCCGCAAGAGCGAACGCCGTGAGTGCCGGAGCGTCGCCAAAATTCAGTTGGGCACAGGGTCGCTGCCACGCGACTGCATGATCACCGATATCTCGGCTGGCGGCGTCAAGGTGATCGCTGAATATCTGGAGATTCCGCCGGAATTCACCATCATCCTGTCGAGCGGCAGTCCGCGTCAGTGCCGCCTGGCCTGGCGGATCGGGCATGAATTCGGCGCCCAGTTCGTCGACTGATCCAGCCGCCAGGTCGGCGGTTTGCGCCGCGTCCGGCACCGCTTCTGGGCCGGATGACGGCGAGATGATGGCATCCTTAACCGGAACTTAGGGTTAAGCTGTGAGCATCCCGGAACCTTCGCTGTTCCGAGTCTCGTTGATGTCTGACAAACTACCCCGACCTTCAGGCCGTATGCACCGTCTCGCCGGCTCGGTATCGGCTGCGATCCTGCTAATCGGGCTGTCCGCCTGTCAGACCTCGGGTCCGTCCGACATCACCGGGTCATTGGGCGATACGGCGGAGGCCACGCCGGCCACGGCCGACCCGCGGCGCGACATCGCGACCTACCACGAACGCGTTCGCGCCAATCCGAAGGATACCGACGCCGCGCTGAAATACGCCCGGGCGCTGCGCGCCACCGGCCAGCGGGCGCAGGCGGTCGCGGTCATGGAGCAGGCGGTGCTGGCGCAGCCCAGCAACAAGGCGCTGCTCGCCGGCTACGGACGGGCGCTCGCCGACAACGGCAATTTCCAGCAGGCATTCGACGTGCTCGGGCGCGCCCACACCCCGGAAGACCCGGACTGGCGCATCCTGTCGGCGCAGGGCGCCGTGCTCGACCAGCTCGAGCGCCACGACGAGGCCCGCCAGTATTACGCAAGTGCCCTGAAGATCGTGCCCGACGATCCGTCGGTGCTCTCCAATCTCGGCCTGTCCTATCTGCTGTCGAAAGACCTGCCGAAGGCCGAGGAAACGCTGCGCCGTGCGCGGGATCGCGCGCCCGACGACATGCGGGTGCGCACCAATCTCGCCGTCGTGGTCGGCCTGCAGGGCCGCCAGGCCGACGCTGAAACCATCATGAAGGCCGATGTGCCGCCGGAGCAGGGCTCCGCCAATGTCGCCGCCTTGAAGCGGCTATTGGCGCGCAACGATGCGAGCCGCACCGATACGGACAAGATCCCGGTCGCGGCGAGCCGCCGCGACTAGAGCGTTCTCACGCGAAAGTCTGGACGGCTAGAGCGTTTTCGAGCGAAGTGGACACCGGTTCGCGTGAAGAAAGTGCGTCAAAACGAGAATCTAGAGCTTCGGTTCTGATTCAATCAGAACCGAAAATGCTCTAGCCGGCGGCGCGGCGTCCATCGTTGCGACGCGACTGCAGCTTCCGCAGAAGCGGCGACAGGAACGACTCGCGCGTCTCGGCGAGATCGGGGCGGCCGGTCAGGCGTTGCGCGATCTGCAGGAAGGTCCTTGTGGTGCGGTGACGCGCCGAGACTTCCGCGATCATCTGACCGTTGTTGGCGGCTTCGCCGAACAACCTGCAATCGAACGGGATGGTCGCGATCGGCTGGCTCTCGATCGTCTTGGCGAAGTCCTTGACCTCGATCTCGGGGCGCTTCGACATGCCGACCTGGTTCAGGCAGTAGAGCGGCGGGCGGTCGTTCGGACGCGTGGTGCGCAACAGGTTCATCATGTTCTTGGTGTTGCGCATGTTGGCGAGGTCGGGCTCGGCGACGATCAGGATATCGTCGGCGCCGACCAGCACACGTTTGGTCCAGGCGGTCCATTGATGCGGAACGTCGAGCACGATGCAGGACGTGGTCATGCGCATCGTATCGAAGATGGCATCGAATGCTTCGGCGCCGAAATCGTAGACCTGGTCGAGCGTGGCCGGTGCCGCCAGCAGGCTCAGGTGATCGCCGCATTTTGCCAGCAGGCGCTCCATGAAGGCACTGTCCGGGCGCTCGGGTGAGAACACCGCATTGGCGATGCCCTGGGTCGGATCCTGGTTGTAGTCGAGGCCGGCGGTGCCGAAGGCGAGGTCGAGATCGACCACGACCGAATCCAGCCCGAGGTCGCGCGCGATGGTCCAGGCGACATTGTGGGCAACGGTCGAGGCGCCGACACCGCCCTTGGCGCCCGCGACCGCGATCAGGCGGCCTACAGAGACCGCTTCCGTGGACGAGAACAGGCCGCAGATCGAGCGCACGATGTCGAGCACCTTGACCGGCCCGATGACGTAGTCGTTGACGCCGCGCCGGACCAGTTCGCGATACGGTGCGGTCTCGCCGGGCGTGCCGAGCACGACGACGCGGGTGCCGGGATCGCAGACCGTGGCGAGTTCGTCGAGACCGGCGAGCAAATCAATGTCCGGCTCGGTCTCCAGCATGATGACATTGGGCGTCGGCGCCTTGTGATAGGCGTCGATGGCGGCAGCGATGCCGCCCATGTGGACGGAGAGGTGGGCCTTGGCGAGCCGGCGGTCCTCGGCGGCGGCGCGCGCCGTCGTGGCAGTCGCGACGCTGGCGCAGAAAGCCTGCACGGAAATCCGTGGCGCCGGCGCGATGTGGTCGTTGGGGTGCTGTGGCTCGTCTTGTTGTTCGGTCATTTCCCGGCGTCGCTCAGCTTGGCTCTATCGGCTTCTGGGTAGGTGGTCGCGGTCGACTCGCCCTTGCCGTATTTCTGGAACGCGACCGACCGGCGCGGCGTGTAGGCGGCGGTTTCGGTCCGCGGCTGTACGAGGTCGGACGGATTGGCGACCATCGCGGCAAGGTTGCGCTGGGTGGCGCAGCCGAAATTTTCCCACTGCTTGTTCTCGTTGTAGCTCGGATTGTAGATCGAGGGACCAAGGTCGCTTGGCCACACGCCGCAGGGCCCGGCGACCGCGGCCATCTTCGGATAGCTGATGCGAATGGTCGGCAGCGCGCGCGGATCGTCGACGCGATAGGAACGCCGCGTGATCGCGTGGGCGGGCACGCCCATCGACGCCAGCGCGCCGCGGATCTCCTGGTACACCGCCTGCGCCGAGCGCGCATTCGAGGTGTCGGCCGGGACGTCGATCGCGATCGCGCCGGTGCCTTCGCGGCGCCAGGTGCGAGCCAGTCCCATGACGTCGTCGCGTTGCGTTTCAGTAAGGTTGCCGCGGGCGCGGCCCACGAACACGACGATCGACTGCTCACCCTCGGTGACGGCGATCGGATGCCGCTCCCGGTAGTCGTCGGGCACCGTGCCGGTGGCGATATTGTCGCCGGTCAGATTGCAGCCGCCAAGCGCGATCGCGGTGGCGACGAGGGCGCCGAACAGCGACAGCGTCCTCGCAAGACCGGCTCGTGTGTTGCGTGTCATCATGGCATCCCCCAACCCTTCAGCGCCTCAGTCGATGATGAAGCCGAAATTGACCGGCGTGGCGCCGATCGGCTCGGCACGGGCGGCAACGCCGTAGATGCGGTTGACGCGCGCCAGCAGCGCCGACTGCGCGTCGGAGGCCGGCGCGAAGCCGTCATCGGGACGCGACAATTCCTTCTGCGCAACTGCGCGCACCACATAGGGCGTCACGATGACCATGAGCTCGGTCTCGTTGTTGACGAAGTCTTGGCTCCTGAACAGCTGCCCGAGCACCGGGATCTGATCGACGCCGGGCATTCCATTGATGGCCTGCTTGGTCTGCTCCTGGATCAATCCGGCCATCGCGATCGAGCCGCCGGAGGGCACTTCCAGCGTGGTGTCGGCGCGCCGGGTCTTGATCGAGGGAATGGTCGTGCCGCCCTGGCCGCCGGTCAACGCGTTGTCCATCGAGACTTCGGAAACCTCGGTCATCACCTTCAGGCTGATGCGCCCCTCGGACAGCACCACCGGGGTGAAGTTGAGCGAGATGCCGAACTTCTTGAAGCTGACGGTCTGGACGCAATTCCCGATCGTGCCTGTCGCCGAGGTCTGACAGGTGACGCCGGTCGGAATGGGAAACTCGCCGCCTGACACGAAGGTCGCGGACTCGCCGGAGATCGCCGTGAGGTTGGGCTCGGCCAGCGTCTTCACCACGCCCGCGCTCTCCATCGCGCGCAGCGTCGCGGTGACGGTCGGCACGCCGAGCTTGTTCAGGGCCGCGCCGGTCAGCATATTGTTGGCGAGCGGTCCGTTGTTGGCGGTGAAGGCGTTGGCGTTGTTGAAGACGACCGCGGCGGTACCGTAGTTCATGTTGGCACTGAGATCGACGCCGAGCTGCTTGACGACGTCGCGGCGCACTTCGGCGACGGTGACCTTCAGCATCACCTGGTCGCGGCCGCGCACCACGATGGAGTTGACGACCTTGTCGGCGCCGCCGACCAGCTTGGCTGCGATGTCGCCGGCCTGCTGCGCCTCGACCGGGCTTGCCACGGTACCGGTCAGCACCACGCTCTCACCGACGCCCTCGATCTGGACGCCCGGCAGCATCTGCTTCAGTGCGGCACGCATGCCGTTGAGGTCGCGCTTGATCGCGATGTCGTAGGAGGCGACCTGGTTGCCGTCGGCGTCGAAGAAAACCACATTGGTCTGGCCGACCGCGGCGCCGATGATATAGGCGCGCTGCGCCGAGCGGATCACGGCGTTGGCGATCTTGGGATCGGCGACCAGGACGTCCTTGGCCTCGCGCGGCAGGTCGACCACCACCGACTTGCCGACGCCGAGCGAGACGAAGCGCGTCTTGGCGGCAATGCTGCTGGTCACCGCGACGTCCGCGTTCTTGTCGGGGTCGGTTGCGCTCGCGAGGGCAGGGATCAGCATCAGGGCGGTGACCGCCGAGAATGACAGCGAGCGGACCAGTGTGGCCCGCGTCGCCAGTTGTTTTGCACCAATTGTCATATCGAAGCCCCCATCACTTCTGTGTCGTCTGAGAGCTCGGGATGCCGAAACGCACCACCCGGATGCTCTCGCCCCGCTTCGGGGCATGGTCTGTGGTCTCGTCGGTCTTCTCGTTGACGTCGGCGATGCTGCGCAGCGCCAGCGCCAGCGTGCCGCTCTGCCGGGCCCGCGCGAGCGTCTCGGCCTGTTCGGGCTTGAGTTCGAGGGTCACCGTCTTGCCGATGAGGGAGTTGTTGCCGTCCTTCTCTTTCGGCGCCTGGTCGATCGCCAGCACGCGGACGTTGGACAGCAGGATCTCGGTGGTGATGATGTCGCCGCTGCCCTGTTGCCGATCGGGATTCTTGTCGCGTCGCGACAGGATCACGTCGACGCGGTCGTTGGGCAGGATGAAGCCGCCGGCGCCGGTCTCCGGCGAGATTTCCGTGGAGATCGCGCGCATGCCGGTGGGCAGGATCGCGGCCATGAAGCCGCTGCCATTGGCCTTGACCAGTTTCTGCTCGCGGATCGGCTCGCCGATGATGAAGGGTGCGCGTGCGATGGAGCCGATGACGTCGTTCATGGCGTCGGCATTGGTGTCGTGGCGGATGAACGCGCTGCTCGCGGTCTCGGCCGGCCAGCGCTGCCATTGCACGTCTTCAGGCTTGACCGACTGGCCGAGCCCGATGTCGGACTTCGCCACCAGCACCTCGACGGTCGGCAGCTGAACTACTGGCGGCGCGACCGGCGCCGGTTTGCGATCGCCAACGCTCGCGAGATACATGGCCGCGAGGCCTGCGACGCCGGCGATGCCGAGGACCACGATGCGTGCCGTCTTCATGCGATTGTCTGAATGCCCTTAACGCAGGGCAGTCACGTCCTTGCGGCACTGACAACCCTTCCCGGGAGCATCACTACGGCCGCAAAAGTATAAGGGAACTTGATGGAACGTCCGGACAATTAAGGGATTGGTGGGGATGGTGAACGGCGAGTTATCGGGCGCCGTCGCATCTCCGCAGAATCCCTGAGATCGCGCGCGTGCAACGTGTGCGACGTGGAGGTCGCAACGCGGCGTCACGGCCAGTCGGTCGTGGTTAATGTCGCCTAACGCGCAAGCCGGCGCCGAAGGATCAGAGCGCGGCCTTCAACGCGGCAAAGCCGCGATCAAGATCGGCCTTGAGGTCGTCGAGATTTTCGAGCCCGATATGCAGCCGCAGCGTCGGCCCGCCCGGCGACCATTTGGTCGCGCTGCGATAGTCGCTGCAGTCGAACGGGATGGCGAGGCTTTCGAAGCCGCCCCAGGAAAAGCCCATGCCGAACAGCGTGAGCGCGTTGAGCATCGCATCGACCGCGCTCTGCGGCACCGGCTTCAGCACGATGCTGAACAGGCCGGAGGCGCCGGTGAAGTCGCGCTTCCAGATGGCGTGCCCCGGATCGGTTTCCAGGGCCGGGTGCAGCACACGATCGACCTCGGGCCGCGCGCCAAGCCAGCGCGCGATCTCGAGCCCGGAGCGGTGGTGCTGCGCCAGCCGCACCGACAGCGTGCGGACACCGCGCAGCGCGAGATAGACGTCGTCCGGACCGGCGCAGACGCCGAGCAGGCGGATCGCCTCCTGGATCAGCGGCCAGGCCTTTGCATTGGCCGCGATGGTGCCGAACATGATGTCGGAGTGGCCGCCGACATACTTTGTGCCGGCCTGCATGCTGATGTCGACGCCCTGTTCGAGCGAGCGGTGATAGAGCGCCGTCGCCCAGGTGTTGTCGTCGATCACGAGCGCGCCGCGGGCATGCGCCACGGCCGCAATCGCGGGGACGTCGGGCATCTCGAAGGATTGCGAACCGGGGGCTTCAATCAGCACCGCGCGGGTATTCGGCTTGAACAGCGTCTCGATGCCGGCGCCGATCAGCGGATCGAAATAGCTGGTCTCGATGCCGTAGCGCTTCAACATGTTGTCGCAGAAATTGCGGGTCGGCCGATAGGCGTTGTCGCACACCAGCAGGTGATCGCCGGCCTTCAGCACGGCGAGCAGCGTGGTGCTGATCGCGGCCAGTCCCGACGGGGCGATGCCGACGCCGGCGCATTGCGGGCCTTCCAGCGCCATCAGCACGTCCTGCAGCGCCCGCGTGGTCGGACTGCCGTGGCGGCCATAGGTAAATTCGGCACGATGGGCGTGGAGGTCCTCGGCGGTCGGATAAAGCACGGTCGAGCCGTGGAAGACCGGCGGATTGACGAAGCCCTTCTGGGCCTTGGTGTCGCGGCCGGCCGTGACCAGGCGGGTCGCGGCGTCTTGCGGGCGGGAGGGCGTGGAGCCGTCGGAGGAGGTCATGGTTTGCTGCCGTTAGACTTTAGACTTTTTGCCGCAGCCGTAGCGCGTCGGGAAGACAGGGCCACGCCGGGAGGTGTTACTAACAAGAGGTAGAAGACGTGCGTCAACCCCTTGACCCGGCTCGTCAGTCGCTATGTGATGCGCCGCAACTACCAGTCGCCGCACGTTGAGGGGCCTGCCGCGACCTACGATCCGTTGCCTGGCCGGTTTGCACGTCAAACTGACTGTCAGATCAGCATCTTTTGCTGCAGGGGATCATTGGGATGGCCCGTGAACGCGAGGCGATCACAAAGCAAAACGTCCAATGGACGACCCTGAAAGGCCTACCCATGAAACGCGTATCCCTGGCTGTCCTCCTTGCCGCTGCCGCTGCCTTGTCGGTCCAGTCCGCCTCGGCGCAAACCCTCAAGACGGTCAAGGACCGCGGTCAGCTGTCCTGCGGCGTCAGCCAGGGTTTGCCTGGCTTTTCATCACCGGACGATAAGGGGAACTGGACCGGGATCGACGTCGACGTTTGCCGGGCCATTGCCGCCGTGGTGCTCGACGACCCGACCAAGGTCAAGTTCGTGCCGCTGTCGGCCAAGGATCGCTTCACGGCGCTGCAATCCGGCGAGATCGACGTGCTGTCGCGCAACACCACCTGGACGGTGTCGCGCGATACCTCGCTCGGCGCCAATTTCACCGGCGTGACCTATTATGACGGGCAGGGCTTCATGGTGAAGAAGTCGCTCAAGGTCAATTCGGCGCTCGAATTGAACAGCGCGTCGGTCTGCGTGCAGACCGGCACCACGACGGAGCAGAACCTCGCCGACTTCTTCAAGGGCAACAACATGAAGTACGAGGTGATCGCATTCGGCAGCATCGACGAAGCGGTCAAAGCCTATGAATCCGGTCGCTGCGACGTTTTCACCGACGACGCCTCCGGGCTCTATGCGAGCCGTCTGAAGCTCGCGAACCCCGCCGATCACATCGTGCTGCCGGAAATCATTTCCAAGGAACCGCTGGGGCCGATGGTGCGCCACGGCGACGACCAGTGGTTCGACATCGTGAAGTGGACGCTGTTTGCGATGATCAATGCCGAGGAGCTCGGCATCACCCAGAAGAATGTCGACACGATGCTCAAATCGGACAAGCCGGAGATGAAGCGGGTGCTCGGCACCGACGGCAATCTGGGCGAACAGCTCGGCCTGACCAAGGACTGGGTGGTGCGCATCGTCAAGGCGGTCGGCAATTACGGCGAGAACTTCGAGCGCAATGTCGGTGCCGGCTCGCCGCTCGGCATCGCCCGTGGCGTCAACAATCTCTGGAACAAGGGCGGGATCCAGTACGCGCCGCCGATCCGCTGATCGGTCCGGTCAACGGCTGCCGCGATGAGCATCGCGCCCCGCAAACCACCGCTGCAATTTGCCCTCAGGCTGAAGCGTGCGCTTGGCGGCAAGACCGGCTGGAACGGGTTGGCCGCCCAGATTGGCTTCGCCGCGGTCCTGGCCTGGATCGCGTATGAGATCGTGGCGAATGCGCGGACGAACCTGGAGACCCAGCACATTGCGTCGGGCTTCGGCTTCCTCAATTACAATGCAGGCTTTGACGTCAATCAGAGCCTGATCGCCTACAACAATTCCGATACCTACTGGCGGGTGTTCTTCGTCGGCTTGTTGAACACGATCCTGGTCTCGGTGATCGGCATTGTCTTCGCCACCGTGATCGGCTTCGTCGTGGCGCTGTGCCGGTTGTCGCCGAACTGGCTGCTGTCGCGGATCGGCGGCATCTATGTCGAGATTGTCCGGAACTTGCCGGTCTTGTTCCAGATCCTGTTCTGGTATCTCGCAGTGCTCGCGGCGCTGCCGGCGCCGCGGCAGAGCATCTCGATCTTCGGTGCGTTCTTCCTCAATAATCGCGGCCTGATCGTGCCGCAGCCGGTCAGTGAACCCGGCCTCTATCCGTTCCTGGCCGCGCTCGCGGTCGGCATCTTCGTGGCGCTGGGCTTGCGGCACCACGCGCGGCGTGCCCTGTTCCAGCGCGGGCAGGTGATCCGGATCTGGCCCTATCTGCTGGGTTGCCTGGTCGGTCTGCCGCTGGTCTCGATGCTGATCTTCGGCTGGCCGTTGAAGTTCGAGTTGCCGCAGCTGAAAGGCTTCAACTTCGCCGGCGGCGCGCGGGTCATCCCCGAATTCGTTGCGCTGACGGTCGCGCTCTCGACCTACACGGCGGCCTTCATCGCCGAGATCGTCCGGGCCGGCGTCATGTCGGTCCATAAGGGCCAGATGGAGGCGGGCTCCTCGCTCGGCCTCAGCCGCGCCGCGACGCTGCGGCTGATCGTGGTGCCGCAGGCGATGCGCGTTATCGTGCCGCCGCTGACCAGCCAGTACCTCAATCTCACCAAGAATTCGTCGCTGGCGGTGGCGATCGGCTATCCGGACCTGGTCTCGGTGTTCGCCGGCACCGCGGTGAGCCAGACCGGGCAGGCGATCGAGATCATCGCCATGACGATGGGCGTCTACCTGCTGCTCTCGCTGACGACGAGCGCGCTGATGAGCGTCTATGGCTGGCGCATCAACCGGAGCATGGCGGCATGACCGATCTGTCGGCCTCGTCCTTTGTCCGGCAGGATCTGGTCGCCGAACGCGCGGCGCCGGCCAAGACCACCGGCTTCATCGGCTTCGTGCGAACGCGGCTGCTGAATTCGCCGGGCAACATCCTGCTCACGATTCTCGGGCTGCTGCTCGCCTGGTACATCGTTGTCCCGACGCTCAAGTTCCTGCTGGTCGACGCGGTCTGGACCGGCAAGGAGCGCACTGCTTGCCTCGCCGAAAAGGCGGGGCACGAGGTCGGCGCCTGCTGGCCCTATATCCAGGCCAAGCTGACGCAGCTGGTCTATGGCTTCTATCCCGAAGCCCAGCGCTGGCGCGTCAATCTGACTTATGGGCTCGGCGCCGCGCTGTTGCTGCCGCTGCTGATGCCGCGCCTGCCGGCCAAGGGCATCAACTCCGGTCTGTTCTTCTTCGCCTTTCCGGTGGTGGCGTTTTTCCTGCTGCATGGCGGCGGCATCGCCGGCTTCGGCGTGAGCTGGACCGCGGGCCTGTTGCAGCTGTTCGAGCAGAGCATTGGCGGCGCCGGCGATCTCTTGGTCAATCTCAGCAAGAGTTCGGCGATCGCCCCGCTGCCATGGGTACTGGGCAAGGTGCTCGTCCTGGTCGGCCTTCTAATCCATTGGCTGATCTTTCCGCTGACCTGGCTGCGCGACCAGTTGCAGCTCTCGTCGCTGCCGGTCTGGGGCGATTTCCTGGTCACTGCCGCGATCGTCTCCGCCGCGCTGTTCGTGCTCGGAGGCGGCACGCGGACCGGGCACAGGGCGCTGATCGGTAGCCTGCTGACGTTTGCCGGGATCGCCGCAGGCATCAAGCTGATGGGGCTCGATCGCGGCGGCTTTCCGATCGTCGACACGCGGCTGTGGGGCGGCCTCCTGGTGACGCTGGTGATCGCGATCACCGGCATCGTTGCCTCGATGCCGATCGGGATTGCGCTTGCGCTCGGCCGCCGGTCGAGCATTCCGCTGATCCGGATATTCTCGATCGCCTTCATCGAATTCTGGCGCGGCGTGCCGCTGATCACGGTGTTGTTCTTCGCGACCTACATGCTGCCGCTGTTCGTGCCGGGCAATTTCGCCGTCGACGGCCTGTTGCGTGCCCTGATTGGCGTGGCGATCTTTACTGGCGCCTATATGGCCGAGGTGATCAGGGGCGGGTTGGCTGCGGTGGCGCGCGGGCAGGCGGAGGCCGCCTCGGCGCTCGGCCTGTCCTGGTGGAAGACGACGTCGTTGATCGTGCTGCCGCAGGCGCTGCGCTACGTCATTCCCGGCATCGTCAACAGCTTCATCTCGCTGTTCAAGGATACCTCGCTGGTGTCGATCGTGGCGCTGTTCGATCTGTTGGGTTCCCTGCGGGCATCGTTCTCCGACCCGAACTGGTCGACGCCGACGACAGCCTTTACCGGCTTCGCCTTTGCAGGAATGATCTACTTCGTGTTCTGCTTTGGAATGTCGCGCTACTCGCTGTTCGTCGAAAACAGGCTCAACGCTCACCGCCGCCACTGAACAAGGTCACCATGTCCACAACTCCGATCGTCAACATTTCCACGCTCAACAAATGGTACGGCGACTTCCACGTGTTGCGCGACATCAACCTTGAGGTCGGCAAGGGCGAGCGCATCGTGATCTGCGGCCCGTCCGGCTCGGGCAAGTCGACCCTGATCCGCTGCATCAACGCGCTGGAGGAATTTCAGGAGGGCGAGATCGTGGTCGACGGCATCGAGCTCGGCCCGAACCTGCGCCGGGTCGACGAGGTGCGGCGCGAGGTCGGGATGGTGTTCCAGAGCTTCAACCTGTTCCCGCATCTCACCGTGCTCGACAATTGCACGCTGGCGCCGATCTGGGTGCGCAACATCCCGAAGAAGGATGCCGAGGCGGCCGCGATGAAGTTCCTCGAGCGGGTCAAGATCCCGCATCAGGCCAACAAGTTTCCCGGCCAGATGTCGGGCGGTCAGCAGCAGCGCGTGGCGATCGCCCGGGCGCTGACCATGAACCCGAAGGTGATGCTGTTCGACGAGCCGACCTCGGCGCTCGACCCGGAAATGGTCAAGGAGGTGCTCGACACCATGGTCGATCTCGCCAGGGAGGGCATGACCATGCTGGTCGTGACCCACGAAATGGGCTTTGCCCGCGAAGTCGCCAATCGCGTCGTGTTCATGGACGCCGGTCAGATCATCGAGTCGAACACGCCGCAGGAATTCTTTGCCAACCCGCAACACGCGCGGTCGAAGCTGTTCCTGAGCCAGATCTTGCGGTGATTATTGGAGTCATTCCGGGATGGTCCGAGGGACCAGGCCGCAGGTGCGCAATTGCGCACCGGGGAATCTCGAGATTCCGGGTTCGATGCTTCGCATCGCCCCGGAATGACGTTGTCTCCTACACGAACGGCAGCTCGATCTTGCTCCGCTTTTCCAGCCATTCCGGGACCGGCAGATTCTTCGAACGCATGAAGGCCGGGTTGAACAGCTTGGACTGATAGCGGTTGCCGGAGTCGCAGAGAATGGTGACGATCGTCTTGCCGGGGCCGAGCTGCTTGGCGAGCTGGATCGCGCCCGCGATGTTGACGCCGGTCGAACCGCCGAGGCACAGACCTTCGTGCTCCAGCAGCTCGTAGATGATGGTCACGGCTTCCTCGTCGGAGACCAGGAACGCGTCGTCGACATTCGCGGTCTCGATCACGGGCGTCTTGCGTCCGAGCCCGATGCCTTCGGTGATCGAGTCACCCGGCGTCGATTTGACCTGGCCGTTCTTGAACAGCTCGTACATGGCGAAGCCGTGCGGATCGGCACAAGCGGTGACGATGTCCTTGTTCTTTTCCTTCAAATAGCGGCTGATGCCGGCGAGCGTGCCGCCGGTGCCGACCGAGCAGATGAAGCCATCCACCTTGCCGTTGGTCTGCTGCCAGATCTCCGGTCCGGTCGAGTCATAGTGTGCCTTGGGATTGTCGAGATTGTTCCACTGGTCGGCGAACAGCACGCCGTTCGGCTCGGTCTTGCGCAGCTGCTCGGCGAGACGCTTGCCGAGATGCTGATAGTTGTTCGGATTGGAGTAGGGCAGCGCCGGCGCCTCGACGAGCTCAGCCCCGCACAGCCGCAGCATGTCCTTCTTTTCCTGGCTCTGGGTCTCCGGAATGACGATCAGGGTGCGGTAGCCCCGCGCGCTGGCCACGACCGCAAGTCCGATGCCGGTATTGCCCGCGGTCGATTCGACCACGAGCCCGCCGGGCTTTAGATCGCCGCGCTTTTCGGCCTCCAGGATCATGCCCTTGCCGGCGCGATCCTTCACCGACTGGCCGGGATTCATGAATTCGGCCTTGCCGAGAATGGTGCAGCCGGTCAGTTCGGATGCGCGTTTCAGCTTGATGAGGGGGGTGTTGCCGATCGCTTCAATAACGCCTTTGTTGAATGCCATGTCGGGGTAATCTTTTGCCGGTCCGTGTTTTGCTCTGGCCGGAAACTAGTGTGCCGATGGCAAAAGGGGAAGGCTTTTGCAGTGCGGCGAATTTCGCGTGGCGGTCTGCGTTAACCAGTTGGCCGTGCGGGGGATGACACAGCCGGAAAGATCGTTTTGAAAATGCGCTGCGATCCGGCCAAATCTTGCTGCAAATCGGCGCTCTGCGTCAGATTCGCACGACACGGTTCGTTCAAGACGGTCGCTCGATCTTGTACAGCCCCACATTAAGAGCGCCGATTTCGAAGCCGAGCCTGCAATAGGCCAGATAATACTCCCACATCCGCTTGAAGCGGATATCGAAGCCGAGGGCTTCGATCGATGGCCACGCGTCGACGAACCGGTCGCGCCAGTCGGCCAGCGTGCGCGCATAGCTGGCAGCGAAGAACTCGGTCGAAACCAGCCGAAGTCCGGAATTGTCGACCAGTCGTTCGACGATCTCGACGGTCGGCAACATTCCGCCCGGAAATACGTATCGCTGGATGAATTCCGGCCGCCTGCGATAGCTTTCGAAGCGACGTTCGTCGATCGTGATCACCTGCAGCACCGCGATGCCGCCGGTATCGAGCCGTTGCCGCAGATTGTCGAAAAACAACGGCCAGTACGCCTCGCCGACTGCCTCCAGCATCTCGATCGAGACGACGCGATCATAGGTGCCCTTGGTGTCGCGATAGTCCTCGAGCCGCAGATTTGCCCTGTCGGCGAGACCCTGTTCGGAGAGTTGCTCGCATGCGTAGCCAAGTTGTTCGGTCGACAGTGTCAGGCCGGTGACGTGACAGACATTCCGTTCGACGAGATGCTGTGCCAGCGCGCCCCAGCCGCAGCCGATCTCGAGAACCTTCTCGCCGCCGCTGAGATCGAGCAGTTCAGTCACCCGATCGAGCTTGTTCTGCTGGGCCTGCGCAAGCGTCTGGTGTGGCGAGGTGTAGATCGCCGACGAATAGGTCATGCTCGGATCGAGCCAGAGGCGGTAGAAATCATTGCCGAGATCGTAATGGGCGCGAATGTTGCGCCGGCTGCCGCGCCTGGTATTGCGATTGAGCAGGGCGTGACGAAGCCAGTTCAGAGGCCGCGGCGGCCTCAGCCGCTCGAACGAGGGGGCGCGTGCCGAACGCGGTGCAGCCGCGCTGAGGAACGAGTAGATATCGGGCGTCGACCATTCACCGGCAAGGAAGCCTTCGGCAAAACCCAGATCACCGCCGATCAACAGCCGCAGCAGGCATTTCCAACCATGGATCCTGATCTGCGCCTGCTCTTCGCCGCGCATCCCGGAAATCACGACGCCGCGCCCACTCGGCGTCTGGAGCAGGATTTCGCCGCAGTCGATACGGCGGAACAGCCGCCGCAGCAGCGTCCCGACAGTCGCCCGCAGCACCGGCGGCCATTCGACAGGATGCGGGCAGGGGACGGTTTGCGGGTGGTCAGAGTGCATGCGAGTCAATCCGATGCTGGGGCGATGGGGGCACGGTCGTGATCGTGTGAGGAGAGCGTTGCGGGCGCCCGCGTAACCGCAAGCCCTTCAACCAAAGCCGCAACGCTTCCCAATGAATCGCAAGGATCACCTTGATCGTGACCAGCGGAATGGCGACGAAATTGTACAACAGCGCTTGGTTGCTGAGCTCGTGGCGTGTCGCGGTCAGGCAGGCGCCGAGCACGGTTGCTCCGCCCGCGCTTGCGCTGATACCGAGCGCAAAATGCTCGTCCGGTTGGTTCAGCCGGAAGTGATAGGACATGTCCATGTTCAGGAAGGGAGACACGTAGAAGGCCTTGTCGCAGTCATGCCGGATGGTGCCAGTATCGGCCGCGACCGAGGCCACATAGGCGTGGCGTTCGCCGAACGTGTTGTGAACCTGATAGATGATCGCGGCGAGCTGGCCGTCGTGTCGGTGGCAGAAATAGATGCTGAGCGGATTGAAGCTGTAGCCGAGGGTTCGAGGCATGCAGAAGACCCGGATCGGCCCTCCGGCGATATCGATCCCTGCCTGCATCAGGCAACCTTCGGCCTGCAGGCGTAGTGGCGTCGCGCTACCGTCGCCGTGATCGGCATCGTGAAGTGCAAACAGGTTGAATCTGTTGTGGGAGAACAGCCGCAAACGGGAAGCGAGCAGGGGCATCTCGTCGAGATCGAGCAGCAGCCAGAACGCACGATAGCGGAAGCGATGCGTGGTGGGCCTCAGCCGCCGATGCATGACGCTGCCGCGATAGAGGCAGGAGCGGAGCGTCATGGTTGCAGCTCCGGTTCGGGCAACGACCTCGCGCTTGCGGCGAGCGCGATGCGTCCGGATTCGTCTGATACGGTCCACGGCCGCCGCGCGCCTCCCAGCTGTTCGGCGACCGCAAGCCCGGATTGCAGCCCGTCTTCGTGGAAGCCGGCGCCAAAATGCGCGCCGCAGAACCAGGTATTTTTCTGGCCTTGCAGCGACCATAGCCGCCGCTGTGCGACGATCGCGGCGGCATCGAAGATCGGATGCTCGTACACCTCCGTGTGATGCAGCGTGTCGCTGTGTGGCGGATGCGTTGGATTGAGCGTGACGAAGAGGGGCAAATGCTGGGGAATGCCCTGGAGCCGGTTCATCCAATAGGTCACGCCGACCGGCGCGGCGGCGTTGTCTCGCGAGCCGACATAATTCCAGCTCGACCAGGCCGGTC
Source organism: Bradyrhizobium sp. RD5-C2 (assembly GCF_019972155.1). Classification (GTDB taxonomy): domain Bacteria; phylum Pseudomonadota; class Alphaproteobacteria; order Rhizobiales; family Xanthobacteraceae; genus Bradyrhizobium. The sequence goes on from NZ_BOVL01000004.1 coordinate 75,068, forward strand.
GGCGCCGCGGCATGAATCCGGGATCGGAGTGGAGCACCGCAAGATTGCGGCTATAGCGGAACGCGCCGAGCAGCTCGGCTTCATCGGGCGTCGGATCGTCGATCGTCGACAATGCCTGATTTGCGTGTGTTGCCAGCACGACGTGGTCGTATGGCTGCGTTTCGCCGTGGACATCCGTGACCAAGACGCGGCCGGACGATCGGCGTATCCGGACCACGCCGCAGTCGAGCCTGATCCGGTCCCCGAACGGCTGAACCAGCCGCTGCACATAGACCTGACTGCCGCCGACCACGGTTTCCCATGGCGGTCGCTGCGTCAATTGGAGCAGCCCGTGATTGTGGTGGAAGCGAATGAATGTCGCCGCGGGAAAGGCGAGAATTTCATCCGGGGGGGCCGACCAGATAGCGCTTGCCATCGGTAGCAGGTGGTCGTCGCGGAACGCTGCGCCATAACCACCTTGCACGAGATAATCGCCGAGGCTGATCGACTCGTCGCTCAGCCGAGCGGCGTCGCGTGTCGCGCGATCGTAGAACCGGACGACGTCGCGCAGCATCGACCAGAAGCGCGGGCGCAGGAGGTTGCCGGGCTGGGCCAGCAGGCCCGAGAGGCCGGTCCCGGAATATTCCAGATTGCCGCGGTCGAGCGAAATCGACAGCGACATCTCCGATGCTTGCGTAGCGACATCGAGATGCCGGAACAGCGCAGCGAGATTAGGGTAGGTGCTCCGGTTGAACACGATGAAGCCGGTATCCACGGCAACGCGCTCGTGACCGATGGACGCTATCACGGTGTTGGAATGCCCGCCGATCCGATCGTACTTCTCGTAGACCGTCACGTCGTGCCGCTGGCTGAGCAGCCAGGCGGCCGAGAGGCCGGAAATGCCGGTTCCGACTACGGCTATGTTCAATCTGCCGTCGCTGCTCAACTACAATCCCTCAGCGGCACGATGCGCCGGCCGATTGCGCGGTCGGCGTCATGGAACGAAACGACGGATATTGCGGGTTGGATCACCGGCAGTGATCCAACCGCGGCCGGGTGGCGTTCCTGATGCATGCAAGCCGCCGCTCGACATGTTTCCGGGGTCATCGGTCTGGTCAGGCCCGGCGCGATCCGGTACTGCGGTCGCAGAGCCGTCAGTGATAGGGAGTGCCCGCGCGGCATGCTGAGTGAAACTCCCGACAATGAGACGTCGGATGCCGCCAGATGGGCCCGGCTGATCGAAGCCGTTGCTGTCCGCAGGGATCGCGAGGCCTTCGCGGCGTTGTTTCGGCATTTTGCGCCGCGCATCAAGACGTTCATGCAGCGCTCCGGTGCGGGCGAGCAGCTTGCCGACGAACTGGCGCAGGAGGCCTTGTTCGCCGTGTGGTCGAAGGCCAGCCTGTTCGATCCCGGCAGCGCTGGTGCCGCAGCCTGGATCTTTACGATCGCGCGAAATCTCCGCATCGACGCGCTCCGTCGTCAGAAACGAACCCCAACGAGCGATACGTCCGAGACGGAACTCGAGTTTCAGCGCGATGAGGGGCCGTTGCCCGACACCGGGGTGGCGGCATCTGAAATCGAGGCGCGGGTGCGCGATGCGCTGTCTGTGCTGCCGGAAGAGCAGATGCGGGTGATCGAACTATCTTTCTTTCACGAAACGGCCCACGCGGAGATCGCAAGGGCGCTCAATATCCCGCTCGGCACCGTCAAATCACGCTTGCGGCTGGCGATGGCCCGGCTGCGCAGCTTGCTGGATGACTTCTCATGACCGTCCATCATCATCCCCCGGACGAGCTGTTGGCGATGTTCGCAGCCGGCACGGCCGACCTTGGCCAGCAAATTGGCATTGCCACCCATCTGGTCGGCTGTGCGAAGTGCCGGGCGGTAGTACGCGCGATGGAGCATGTCGGCGGCGCGATCTTGACTGGATTGCCGCCGACCGCAATGTCGGACGGAGCGCTCGAGGCGATGGAGCGCAGGCTGGACGAGACCTCGCTGACCTCCATCCCGGAGCGGCGTCGGGGGCAGGCATTCCGCGACGTACCGGGTTTGCCGAACTTTCTGGACAGCTATCCCGATAGTCCGTGGAGATGGATCGCACCGAAGGTGCATTTGCGGTCGATCCGATTGCCCGAGCCGAGCGCGACACGCGTCTTTCTCCTGAAATCCAGCCCGGGAACGAGGATGATCGAACATACCCACACCGGGTTTGAAATGACCTGCGTGCTGTCAGGAAGCTTCGTCCACGCCGGCGGCCATTTCGGGCCCGGAGATTTCGACTTTGGCGACGGGTCGGTGGATCATGACGTCAGGATCAACTCGACCGAAGACTGCATCTGCCTGGTCGCGATGCAGGGAGATTTAAAGCTCAACGGAATGATCGGCCGTTTGCTGCAGCCGTTGATCCGCATGTGACGGCCGCTCGTGGGAGATGCTCCGTGAGCCTGCTCCAGCTGATATTTCAACTCGTACTCATGGCCCTTGCGCTGTCCACGGTCATGGCGGCCGCCTGGCAGATCCAGCGACGGACCAGAGCCACCGGATGGATCGATGTCTGCTGGACATTCGGCACCGGTTTCGTTGCTTGCGTGGCCAGCCTCGTCCCGGTCCCGGAAGATGGCGTGCCGACCGCGCGGCAGATCATGGTCGCGCTGCTGGTCGCGATCTGGTCGCTGCGGCTCGGAAGTCATCTTCTGTCGCGGACTTGGAAAGCGGGCGATGATCCGCGCTATCGCGACCTGATCGATCAATGGGGCGACACGGCCGACAGGCGGATGTTCCTGCAGCTCCAGGCCCAGGCGGCGGTTGGGCTCATCCTGACGATCTCCGTTGCGCTCGCGGCGCATAACCCGCGACCCGCACTTGGGCTTGCGGACTTGTTCGGCGCGGTGCTGCTGCTGACTGGCCTGATCGGGGAGGCCTTGTCCGACGCGCAGCTCAGCAAATTCCGCTCGAACCCTGCCAATCGACATCGGATTTGCGAGGCGGGATTATGGAAGTGGTCGCGCCATCCGAACTATTTCTTCGAGTGGCTTTGCTGGCTGGCGTATCCGTTGATCGCGATCGACGCCTCGTATCCGCTCGGCTGGATCACGCTGCTGGCGCCGGCCTGCATGTATTGGGTTCTGGTCCATGTGTCCGGCGTGCCGCCGCTCGAACAGCACATGCTGCGCTCGCGCGGCCAGCAATTTCGTGACGTGCAGGCGCGGACCCGGCCGTTCTTTCCGTTTCCGAAGCCGACTTCAGGCAGCTAGCCTTGCAGTAATGAGGCAGGCCACCGTGGCGGACATGGCGCCAAGCAGCGTTCCCCAAGTCATATCGAGCAGAGTGAGCTGGAAGGTCCAGTTCCGCACAGTCGCCTGATTGGTCAAATCATACGTCATGTAACTGAAGAAGCCGAAGAGTGCGCCGCTGAGCGCCGCCTGGGCCAGGCTTTCGGACCTTATGGCCGGGAGCACCGCGAACACCACGAGCCCGATCGGGTAGATCAGATAGAAGGCGATCGCCGGAGGCAGGTTGACCTCCGTCGACAGGATGTCGCCGAGTGTCGGGCGATACAATCGGCTCGCCATCGCCCCAAGCCAGGCCATGTCGCAGAGCAAAAAGACGATGAGTGTCGACAGGTAGGCGTAGAGGTAGGTCATGACGGGGCCCGAAGGTTGAACGCCGCTGTCGCAAGGCGCAGCTCTCAATGAGGTAACGACTGATCGATGCGTCTGGATCATCCCGACGGCGGTCGGGGACGGCAAGCTGCGGATTCGGTGCAACAGGGCGGAGAAATCCCCATGAAATCTTTGTTAGAATCCGAACGTCCGGATACTGGTTCGGGTGCGCGCAAACGCTGCAAAAATGGGGAAAAGTCGTCCGTCCGGGTGGCGGCGAATCGCAGTGGATGCGACGTCGCGCGATCCTGACAGGGCTGTCCGCCCTATCGTCCCAAGGATAGGATGGGACAGTCAGGTTCCATTGGAAGATTCACCCCGTGCACGTCACCCAGACCATTGCTGATCGCGTCATTCGTACGCCACGGGCGAAGTCTGGCTTTGGCGGAGAGTGGGTGTGACCCAGCCCGCGTCCGTGATGCTGCCTGGAGGCCGGTTCGGCCTCGCCGTCCGCCTGCGACGGCTCGCGGGACGATCGCTCGTCGCGCTCGGCCTGGTCGCGGGTTCAGCCGGCTGCATTCTGACCCAGGACATCCCCGATCCCGCGCTCGACGTGCCGCAGGGCTACAAGGCGGCGCGCCTTAGCCGGCCGGGCGACGCGCTTCCGACGCTCGACTGGTGGCGGGGCTTCCGCTCCAAGGAGCTGACGCAGCTGATGGAGGAGGCGCAGACCGTCAACCTCGACATCGCCGCGGCCGTGGCGCGTTTCCGGCAAGCCGACGCGCTGGCGCGGCAGGCGGGCGCGGCGCTGCTGCCGACCCTCAATCTCAACGGGTCTGAAACCTATTCACGCACCTCGGGCTCCAGCGCCAGCGGCCTGACCAATGGCGGGCGCGAGGTGGTGAACTACAGTGGCTCGCTCAGCGCCAGCTACCAGCTCGACTTCTGGGGCCAGAATCGCGACGCCGCGCAGGCGGCGGAGGAGACCGCCGTCGCCAACCGGTTCGACCGCGAAGTGGTGGCGCTGACGACGCTCGCCAGCGTCGCCAACGCCTATTTCACGGTGCTTGCCACCCAGGACCGGTTGCGCACCGCACAGCGCAACATCGCCAGCGCCGAGCGCATCCTCAATGCGATCCGGGACCGCTTCAAGGCCGGCACCGGCTCCGACCTCGATGTCGCGCAGCAGGAAAGCGTGGTCGCGAATCAGCGCGCACTGGTGCCGCCGCTGCGGCAGACGCTCGACCAGAACGTCAACGCGCTCGCGGTGCTGGTGTCGCGTCCGCCGGAGAGCGTGCGCGTCGCCGGCGGCTCGCTCAACTCCGTTGCGATCCCGCGCGTCACGCCAGGGCTGCCGTCCGAACTGCTGACCCAGCGTCCCGATATCCGCCGGCAGGAGGCGCAGCTCGCATCCGCCACCGCCAACGTCGGCAGCGCGCGGGCGCAATTCTTTCCCAGCATCCAGCTGACCGGGACCGGCGGCTACCAGAGCCAGGCGCTGGTTTCGCTGTTCCAGCCGCACGCGGCCTTCTTCAACCTGGTCGGCGGCATGACCCAGCCGATCTTCGACGGCGGCCGGATCCTCGGCAATTTCGAGAACGCGAAGGCGCGGCAGGATGAGCTGCTGCAGACCTATCGCAAGACGGTCGTTCAGTCGTTCACCGATGTCGACAACGCGCTGGTCGCGATCCGCGAGACCTCGCGGCGGCTGCAGCTGCAGCGCGACGTGCTGTCGTCGTCGCGACGCGCCTTCGATCTGGCCGAGCAGCAACTCAAGGCCGGCACCGCCGACATCGTAACTGTGCTAAACACGCAGCTGACCCTGTTCCAGGCGGAAGACGCTTATTCCCAGGCCCAGCTGGCCCGGCTATTGGCGATCGTGAGCCTATATCAGGCTTTGGGGGGCGGCTGGGAACCGAAGATGGAAAGACCGGTCGATGCTCTTTAAGCCTGACTCGACGGATGACGAGAAAAGTACTGCGCCGCGCAAGCGGAGCCTGGTCTCGCGCGTGCTTGGGCGCATGGTGTCGCTGCTCATCACACTCGTGATCCTCGGCGGGCTCGGCTATCTCGGCTGGCTTGCTTTCCAGCCCAAGCAAAATGGCGGCGGCGGGCGTGGCGCGGGCGCGCGGCCCGATCTGCCGGTGCCGGTGCTTGCGGCGACGCCGCAGGTGCATGACGTGCCGGTCTATCTCGACGGCGTGGGCTCGGTGAAGGCGCTCAACACCGTCACGGTGCGCTCGCAGGTCGACGGCAAGTTGCTCAAGGTCAATTTCGTCGAGGGCCAGGACGTCAAGAAGGACGACGTGCTGGGCGAGATCGATTCCGCGATCTATCAGGCGCAATACGACCAGACGGTGGCCACGAAAGCCAAGGACGAAGCGCTGCTCGCCAATCAGAAGATCGACCTCGCCCGCTATGAGCAGCTCGCCGCCACCAACGCGGGCTCCAAGCAGCAGGCCGATACGCAGCGTGCGCTGGTCGCGCAGCAGGAGGCCATCATCAAGGCCGACCAGGCCCAGGTGGACAATGCGCGCGCCACGCTCGGCTACACCAAGATCGTCGCACCGATCTCCGGCCGCGCCGGCCTGCGTCAGGTCGACCAGGGCAACATCATCCACGCCTCCGACACCACTGGGCTCGTGATCCTGACCCAACTGCAGCCGATCGCGGTGTGGTTCAGCCTGCCGCAGCAGCAGATCATGCGGGTCAACGCCGCGGCGGCGAAAGACCAGCTCGCGGTGGATGTGTTCGGCAATGACGGCGTCACCGTGATCGATACCGGCAAGCTCACCGGCATCGACAACCAGGTCGATCCGACCACCGGCACGCTGAAGCTGAAGGCCGAACTTCCGAACGCCAGCTACCAGCTCTGGCCCGGGCAGTTCGTCAATGTCCGCCTCAAGGTCGAGACCTTGCCGCAGGCGATCGTAGTGCCGACATCGGCCGTGCAGCGCGGTCCCGCCGGTACGTTCAGTTACGTCATCGGCGCGGACAACACCGTCACCGCCAAGCCGGTCACGGTCACGCAGCAGAACGAGCATGAAGCCGTCATCGCCAGCGGCCTGACCACGTCGGACCGCGTCGTGACGACGGGCTTTGCCAATCTCGCTGATGGCTCCAAGGTCGTGGTCGGCAAGGACGACGGGCCGCCGGCCGCCGATCTGGCGCCGCGCAAGCGCAGCCGCAATCCGGACGGTAAGCGCGGGGCGCATGGCGAGGGCCCAAGCAAGGACCAGGGCAAGGACCAGAGCAAGGACGCCAAGCAGGACGGGCACGGCGGCGAGCATCGCGGCCGGCGCGAGCACAGCGATGGCGATCAGAAGGGGCAGACCGGACCGGCGCCCGCGCCGGCGGCAGGGGGCGAACAGTCGGGCGGCGCGCCGAAGGCGCAGCCATGACCGACATCCTGACCTCGTAATGTCCGACCCAACAGCGAGCACGCAACCATGAGCGTCTCCGAACCGTTCATCCGCCGGCCGATCGCCACCTCGCTGCTCGGCATCGCCCTGATGATCGGCGGCGCGCTGGGCTATTGGGCGCTGCCGGTCTCGGCGCTGCCGCAGGTCGACTTCCCGACCGTGCAGGTGTCGACGCAACTGCCGGGCGCGAGCCCCGACGTGGTGGCTTCGCTGATCACGGCGCCGCTGGAGCGGCAGCTCGGCCAGATCCCGTCGCTGTCGTCAATGAACTCGACCAGTTCGTTCGGCGTCAGCCAGATCTCGCTGCAGTTCGATCTCAACCGCGACATCGACGGTGCCACCCAGGACGTCCAGGCTGCGATCAATGCTGCGGCGGGCATCCTGCCGAAGACGCTGCCGTATCCACCTGTCTACGCCAAGGTGAACCCGGCCGACGCGCCGGTCATGACCCTGGCGCTGACCTCGGACACGATCTCGCTGCGGGCGATGAGCGATCTCGCCGATACCATCCTCGGACAACGGCTGAGCCAGATTTCCGGCGTCGGCCGGGTCTCGATCCTCGGCGGCTTGAAGCCTGCGGTGCGCGTGCAGGCCGACCTGGCGCGGCTTGCGGCCTATGGCATCGCGATGGAGGATCTGCGCAACGCGATCGCCGGCGCCAATGTGTCGGGGCCGAAGGGCTCGCTCGACGGCGCCCAGCAATCCTACACCATCGCCGCCAACGACCAGATCGCCGCCGCCGACGCCTACCGGCCGATCATCATCGCCTATCGCAACGGCTCGCCGGTCACGATCGGCGACGTTGCACAGATCGTCGACGGGCTCGAGAACGACCGCACCGGCGGCCGGTACCAGGGCACGCCGGCCGTCATCATCGACATCCAGCGCCAGCCCGGCGCCAACGTCATCGATGTCGTCCAGCAGATCCGCGGCGAAATCCCGCGGCTGCAGCGGGCCGTCCCGGCCGGCGTCAAGCTGACCGTGGTCTCCGACCGTACCGTGACGATCCGCGCCTCGGTCCACGACGTGCAGTTCACGCTGATCCTGAGCGTCGTGCTGGTGACGCTGGTGGTGCTGTTGTTCCTGCGATCGCTGCGCGCGACCCTGATCGCAGGCGTCGCCCTGCCGCTGTCGCTGATCACGAGCTTCGGCGTCATGTATTTCGCAGGCTTCAGCCTCGACAATCTGTCGCTGATGGCTTTGACCATCGGGACCGGTTTCGTGGTCGACGACGCCATCGTCATGATCGAGAACATCGTCCGCCACATGGAGAACGGCGAGACTGTCATGGAGGCCTCGCTGAAGGGCGCCAGCGAAATCGGCTTCACCGTGATCTCGCTGACGGTGTCGCTGATCGCGGTGTTCATTCCGCTGCTGTTCATGTCTGGCCTGGTCGGCCGCATGTTCCGCGAATTCGCGCTGACCTTGACGATCGCGGTCGTGACCTCGGCGATCGTCTCGCTGACCTTGACGCCGATGATGTGCTCGCGGCTGCTCAAGAACATCCATGAGGAGATGGCGGTTCCGGGCCTTGCCGCGGTCAGCCGCTTCATCGACCGCATGGTGGAGGTCTACCATCGCACGCTGCTCTGGGTGCTGCGGCGCCAGCGCGCGACGCTGCTGGTGACGTTCGCGACCATCGCGCTGACGCTCATCATGTATGTGCTGGCGCCGAAGGGTTTTCTGCCGCTGCAGGACACGTCCTCGATCACGGCGGTGACCGAGGCCGGCCCCGACGTCTCGTTTGCCGAGATGCAGCGCCGCCAGAGCGCGGTCGCCGACCTCATCAAGGCCGACCCTGACGTGGTCGGCGTGGTCTCGGTGATCGGCGCCGGCTCGGTCAATCCGACCACCAATGTCGGCCGCCTGGTGATGACGCTGAAGCCGCTCGACCAGCGGCGCGACGGTGTCGTCAAGGTGATCGAGCGGCTGAAGCAGAAGATCGCGACGGTCCCCGGCATGACGGTCTACTTCCAGCCGGTGCAGGACGTGCAGATCTCGACCCAGTCGAGCCGCTCGCAGTACCAGTACACGTTGACTGCGACCGATGCCGCCGAGGTCTCGCAGTGGTCGCAGAAGCTCGTTGCCGAGATGCGGCGCGACCCGATCTTCCGCGATGTTTCCTCGGAGGCGCAGGATGGCGGCCTGCGCGCGGCGCTCGACATCAACCGCCAGCGCGCCGGCCAGCTCGGCGTCAGTTTGCAGGGCGTCACCGACACGCTGAACGACGCGTTCGCGCAGCGGCAGATCTCGACGATCTACGGTCAGGCCAACCAGTACCGTGTCGTGCTCGAGGCGCTGCCGATGTATCAGCGCGATCCGTCGATCCTCGACAAGCTCTATCTGCCGGGCGCCAACGGGGCGCAGGTGCCGCTGTCAGCGGTGGCGACGCTGGTCCGCACCACGGCGCCGCTCGCGATCTCGCACCAGGCGCAATTCCCGTCGGTCTCGCTCAGCTTCAACCTGGCGCCGGGCGAGGCGCTCGGCGACGCGGTCGAGGCGGTGAAGGCGATCGAGACGAGGATCGGAATGCCCGGCAGCATCGTCGGCATCTATTCCGGCGACGCCGCCGAATTCGCGCGCTCGCTGGCCGGGCAGCCCTGGCTGATCCTGGCGGCGATCATCACGATCTACATCGTGCTCGGCGTGCTCTACGAGAGCTACATCCATCCGATCACGATCCTTTCGACGCTGCCCTCGGCCGGCGTCGGCGCCATCCTCGCCTTGATGCTGTGCGGGCAGGACCTCTCGGTGATCGGCCTGATCGGCATCATCCTCTTGATGGGCATCGTCAAGAAGAACGCGATCATGATGATCGACTTCGCGCTGGAGGCCGAGCGGCACCAGGGCATGTCGTCCTATGACGCCATCGTGCAGGCCTGCCTGTTGCGGTTCCGGCCGATCATGATGACGACGCTGGCGGCGCTGTTCGGCGCGCTGCCGCTCGCGATCGAAAGCGGCACCGGCGCCGAGCTGCGCTTTCCGCTCGGCATCTCGATCATCGGCGGCCTGCTGCTGAGCCAGCTGCTGACGCTCTACACCACGCCGGTGATCTATCTCGCGCTCGACCGGCTCAACCGCCGGATCGAGCGGGCCGTGCCGGAACCAGGTCCCAGCGGCCCGCCGATCGCGGGGGCCACCGAGGGCATGCAGTGATCTCGATCTCCGAGCCCTTCATCCGCCGGCCGGTGGGCACCACCTTGCTGGCGATCGGGCTGTTCCTGGTCGGGATCGTCGCCTACGAATTTCTGCCTGTGTCGTCGGTACCGAACGTCGACTTCCCGACCATCCGGGTGTCGGCATCGCGGCCCGGCGCCGATCCGTCGGTGATGGCCGCGACCGTCGCGGCTCCGCTTGAGCGCAAGCTCGGCACCATTTCGGGCGTCGACCAGATCACCTCGACGAGCTCGCTCGGCACCACCAGCATCCAGGTGCAGTTCTCGATCGGCCGCAACATCGACCGCGCCGCACGCGACGTGCAGGCCGCGATCAACGCCTCGCTCGCCGATCTGCCGAGCGACCTGCCGTCGTTGCCGAAATTCCGCAAGGCCAATCCGGCCGCAGCGCCGGTGTTCGTGCTGGCGCTGACCTCGAAGACGATCTCGACCAGCGCGATGTATGACGTCGCCGACACCGTGCTGGCGCAGCGCATCTCGCAGGTGCCGGGGGTCGGCGAGGTGACCGTCAGCGGCGCCGACCAGCCGGCGGTGCGCATCGCGCTCAATCCGGTGTCGCTCACCAACGCCGGGATCGCGACCGACGACGTCCGGCTTGCGATCATCAATGCCAATCCGCTGGGTCCGGTCGGCATCTTCAACGGCGACCGGCTGAGCGAGACGCTTTCGATCAACAAGCAGATGCGCACCGCGGCCGAGTTCCGCGACATCGTCATCAAGAGCTCGAACGGCAATTTCGTCCGTCTCTCCGATGTTGCCGAGGTCGAGGATTCCGTTCGCAACTCGCGCTCGATCGCCTGGTTCAACAAGCAGCCGGCGGTGCTGATCCAGATCACCAAGCAGGGCGACGCCAACGTCATCGATACCGTCGACGGCGTTCGCAGGATGCTGCCGGAACTGAAGCAGTGGATCCCGGCCGGGGTCGAGATTTCGACCCTGGTCGATCGCACCGGAACGATCCGCGCCAGCGTCGAGGACATGCAGTTCACGCTGCTGGCGACCGCCATGCTTGTGATGGTCGTGGTGTTCGTGTTCCTGCGCAGGATCGTACCGACGATCGCCGCCGGCGTCTCGGTGCCGCTGGCGTTGGCCGGCACCTGCGCCGGGATGTGGCTCGCCGGCTTCTCGATCGACAATCTGTCGCTGATGGCGCTCGCGATCTCCGTCGGCTTCGTGGTCGACGACGCCATCGTGATGATCGAGAACATGTACCGCAATCTCGAGCAGGGCATGGCGCCATATCCGGCCGCGGTCGAAGGCGCCAAGCAGATCGGCTTCACGGTGCTGTCGATCTCGCTATCGCTGATCGCGGCCTTCACGCCGCTGATCTTCATGGACGGGATCGTCGGCCGGCTGCTGCGCGAGTTCTCGCTGACGCTGACGTTCGCCATCATCGTGTCGACCCTGGTGTCGGTGACGATCACGCCGATGATCTGCGCTCACTATATAAAGGAGACGACCTCCGACCGCGCCACCTGGTACGATCGCGTCATCGAGGGCCCGCTGTCGCGGGTCGTGGCGTTCTACGCCTGGACGCTGCGGAGGGTGCTCGGATATCCTTGGCTGACGATGGCGGTGTTCGCCGCCACGGTCTCGCTGACAGTGGTGCTCTACTACAAGACGCCGAAGGCCTATTTCCCGACCGATGACAGCGGCTTCGTGATCGGGGCGACGCGGGCCTCGGCGGATATCTCGTTCCAGTCGATGCTCGGTCTGCAGCAGCGCCTCGCCGACATCGTGATGGCCGACCCCGCGGTCGCCGGCATTGGTTCGTCGGTAGGCTCCGGCGGCGGCCCGGGCGGCGCCACCTCCAACCGCGGCACCATGTTCATCAGCCTGAAGCCGCCGGAAGAGCGGGGAGGGCTTTCCACCGCGCAGGTGATCGACCGGCTGCGCCGCAACCTGTTCATGGTGCCGGGCATCCGCCTGTTCATGTTCGCCGCCCAGGACATCCGCACCGGCGGCCGGCAGAGCGATTCCGACTACCAGTACACGCTGGCCTCGACCGATCTCGATCTGTTGCAGAAATGGGCGCCGCTCGTTGCCAAGCGCATGGAGACGGTGGAAGGCATCACGGACGTTTCCTCCGACCGCGATCCCGGCGGCTTGCAGCTCAACCTCGTGATCGACCGCAAGATGGCCTCGAGTCTCGGCGTCCGGGTGCAGGACATCGACAACGCGCTCAACAACGCGTTCTCGCAGCGGCAGATCTCGTACATCTACACCCAGCGCAACCAGTACGTGGTGGTGCTCGAGATCGACCCCAAATTCCAGAGCGACCCGTCGAACCTCGAGCGCATCTATGTCGCCGGCGCCAATGACGTACAGGTGCCGCTGTCGGCGCTCGTGCACTACCAGCGCGGACTGTCGGCACTCGCGGTCTATCACTCCGGCGGATTCCCCTCGACCACGGTGTCGTTCAACCTGCTGCCGGACGTGCCGCTGGAGGTCGCGACCACGAACATCCAGCAGGCGGTCGACGAGCTGCACATGCCCGAGGGCATTCGCGGCAGCTTCGACGGCAATGCCGGTGACTTCAACAAGACCAGCGGGCGGCAGCCGCTTTTGATCCTCGGCGCGCTGGTTGCGATGTATATCGTACTCGGCGTGCTCTATGAGAGCCTGGCGCATCCGATCACGATCATCTCGACACTGCCGTCGGCTGGCCTCGGCGCCTTGCTGGCGTTACAGGTGACGAACACGCCGCTGACGGTAATCGCCTTTGTCGGCATCATCCTGTTGATCGGCATCGTCAAGAAGAACGGCATCATGATGGTCGACTTCGCGCTCGAGGCCGAGCGGCATCAGGGCCTGTCGTCGCGGGATGCGATCTTCGAGGCCTGCCGGGCGCGCTTCCGTCCCATCCTGATGACGACGATGGCCGCGCTCTTCGCGGGCATTCCGCTGGTGATCGCGACTGGCCCGGGCACCGAGCTGCGGCGGCCGCTCGGCATCACCATCATCGGCGGCCTGTTCGTGTCGCAGATCCTAACGCTCTACACCACGCCGGTAATCTATCTGTTGATCGACCGGTTCAAGGATTTGCCGGGACGACAGAAACTGAGGTGGCTCAGCGCGGCGGTCGCTCTGCTCGGCCTCGCTTCCGGCGTTGTCAGGCTGGTCCTGCATTGAATGTTGCGGACGAGGCTATCCACGACGTATAGCCGTTGAATGGCAGACCCTGTTGACGAGACCGACCTGGTGGAGGATTGCGCGCATTGCGGCAAGCCGATGCCGCTGTGCATCTGCGACAGCGTCACGCCGATCAAAAACCGGATCCAGCTCCTGATCCTGGTCCACCCGCAGGAGCAGGACAGGGCGCTCGGCACCGCGCGACTGTTGGCGCGGCATTTCGAGAAAGCCGTGGTGCGGATCGGGCTGTCCTGGCCCAGCCTCGCCAAGGCACTCGGCCGGCCGGTGCCGGATCCGTCGCGCTGGGCGGTGCTCTATCTCGGCTCGGCCAAGGTCGAAGATCTCGAAACCGACGCCGAGATCGTCGCGATCAACCGTAAGGGCGAGCTGGAGCCGCACCAGCGCGGGATCCTCTCCGACATCGAGGGCATCGTGCTGCTCGACGGCACCTGGAGCCAGGCCAAGGCGCTGTGGTGGCGAAATGCCTGGATGCTGAAGTGCCAGCGGGTGATTCTCGGACCGAAACGGCCCTCGCTGTACGGCAAACTGCGCCGGGAACCGCGGCGCGACGGCCTGTCCACCATCGAGGCAGCCTCGATCCTGCTGGCCGGGCTGGAAAAGCGGCCGGATATCGCCACAGCGTTAACTGATAGTTTCGAGCGGATGCTGGCGAGATTCCGCGAAGTGCAGGCCGAAATGCCGGAATTGGCGCCCAAACCGAAGAAGCGGGACTTCCGGAAGCGCCGGCGTTAGCTGTCCGGCTTGGTTGCCTATCGCAGAGAGGGCGTATATGAAGTGCGCCGCAAGGGGCCACGTGGCGGAGTGGTTACGCAACGGTCTGCAAAACCGTGTACACCAGTTCAATTCTGGTCGTGGCCTCCACTCATCTCATCAATGGCTTGCAGCCAATACGTGAGAAGCCGCCTTAGCTCGCGGCGTACCAGCCTTCAGGAAACGGAATCAGCGGCCACGGCACCTGGTTGTCATTGGCGGCGCGCGGCGGCGGCTGAATGCGGGGCGACGGCTGGGCCACGAAATCCTCCTGAGCAATAGGCGCGATCGCCGTTCGCACGGCGTCCAGCAGCAGATCAAATTCGACTTCGCTCATCGCGCTCTCCGAGGTTCGAGAGCGCCATGGTCGCAAAACTGTCTTCGGTCCGGATTGAGCCAATCGTTCGAATTTTATGAAAAGAACGATGGCGCCCGCTTTGGTTAATAAAACGCTGCTGACCCCCGCGGGGAACCTAGGTCGGCAAGGCCGCACCTCGTGTGAGACAAATCACATCTTGCGAAAAACTCTTCCCGGACTTCCCGGCAATATTGATAGCCGTCAAATATCGCAGAAATTTTAGGGAGACGTGACAGCGGAGACAAGCCGGGGAAATTCCCGGTGTCGGCGCGATCGTGGTCATGCGAGCCCGGCGAGGTCTCCCGGCAGCATGGTCTTGAATTGCGTCAGCACCTGCCGCGCTTTCCGCGGCGGCAGCGTGATCGCGTGACGCACGGCGGCTGCGATCAGCGTCATCGTCAGTCCTGAGAGGGCCGTGAGGGAGGCGGCCGGCATGCTGGGTGCAACCCGCCTGACCGCGTCGGACAAAAGGCCGGAGAGCACGGCCATGTCGTCCGCATCGAGCTTTTGCAGGGCGCGGTCGGCCTGCGTCGCCTGCCAGATGTCACGCATCACGGGCTCGCGCACGAACATCTCGTAGTAACTGTCGACGATCCGGCATAGCGCCGGGTGCAGGTCGCGCGCGG
The DNA here is from genome assembly GCF_019972155.1 of Bradyrhizobium sp. RD5-C2. Classification (GTDB taxonomy): domain Bacteria; phylum Pseudomonadota; class Alphaproteobacteria; order Rhizobiales; family Xanthobacteraceae; genus Bradyrhizobium. The sequence goes on from NZ_BOVL01000004.1 coordinate 90,134, forward strand.
ATGAGACCGCGGCCAGATCGCGCCTGACGCAATCGTGCCCGACGGCGTTGTGCCGTTCCGCCAGCGTGCCGATGATCGCGGCCTTGTCGGGAAAATATTGATAGAGCGAGCCGAATGCGACGCCGCTGCGTTCGACGATGTCGCTCATGCGGAAGGCCTCGCTGCCTTTCTCCGCCATGATCTCGGTCGCGCAGGCGAGGATGCGCTCGAACCGCTCGCGGCTGCGCTGTTGCGTCGGAGCAAGCCGCGCCAACCCGGGCAGGGGGGCTCCCACCCCGGGCGCGGCCCTTGCCGCTGCCTCAGGCGCGGCCTTTCGTCTCGCCATTTCTCTCCTCCGCAATCGGGGTTGACGCTTCAAATACGAGAGTTTATCTCATTTTACAAATACGAGTATTTATCGTATTTGGAGATGGAAGGATGCGCAATGTCCTGACCTCGGGCTTGCTGTGGTTTTCCGCGCTCGGCTGCGGCCTGCTTGCCGGGGTCTATTTCGCGTTCTCGGCGTTCGTCATGACCGCGCTCGGCCGCATCGATCAGGCCGCCGGCATCACGGCGATGAACGCGATCGATGTTGACATCGTGCGCTCGCTGTTCATGCCGCTCTTTCTCGGCACCACGCTGTCTTGCGCCGTGCTGGTTTTGCTCGGTGGGCTGCGATGGCAGGAGCCGGGCGCGGTTGCGATGATCTGCGGCGGCATCGTCTATGTCGTCGGGATGTTCGTCGTCACGGCCGTGTTCAACGTGCCGCTGAACGATCAGCTTGCGGCCACAGATCCGGCGAGCGCAGCGGCCGCGCCGGTCTGGGCGCGCTATCTCACCGATTGGACCTTCTGGAACCACGTGCGGGCCATCGCCTCGCTTGCGGCGACGGCGCTGTTCATTGTCGCCATCGCTGCGCGATAGAGCGTTTCGTGAGCGATGCGCTTCGCATTCTGTGCACGATTTGTACCCGTGCGGCACGATCGCTAAGGATGTGACGTCGCACACCGATGCGCGGCCGACTGCCAGGAGATTTTCGATGAAGTCTATTTTGCCGGCACTGCTTGTGATGGGACTGGCGCTGATCGCCTCGCCCGCGTCGGCCGCCGATAACCGCAACGTTTCGGTGGTCAACGAGACCGGATACGCCATCAAATTTCTCGGCTTCAACGGGCCCGATGACGGCCTCGATGAATGGGAGAATGAGCTCGAAGGCACATTGAAGAATCAGGACACCGCTTATGTCGAGTTCGGCAACGACGACGAGGGCTGCGTCTGGAACATCAAGGTCGACTGGGCCAACTACAATGAATCGGTGCTGTGGAAGAACGTCAATCTCTGCAAGCTCAATGTTCTGAGGTTGCGCTACGACCCCGGTACCAAGACCACCTCGTTCATCGCGGAGTGACGTCAGGGGCGGGCCGGGCCCGCGGAAGAATCCACGGTGCGGCGGAATGGCCGCGCCGGCGGCGTTTGCGGGCGCGCATGGCGCCGAAAGCGGGACAGCCGGGACAGGCCTGCATCGCCCTGGAACGCCGGCAAAGCCTTGCACCGCAGAGGTTTACCGTCCCGCGCTAAAGTTTCGCCGGAGGCCCATTTGGTTCTTTGCAAGGCCGAAAGGCTTTGTTATACGCTGCCCGCTCGCGAACGCTTTGTTCGCCTATTCCTCGGTAGCTCAGCGGTAGAGCATTCGACTGTTAATCGAATGGTCGCTGGTTCGAATCCAGCCCGGGGAGCCAGTTTTGGCCCCATCAATACCCTTCATCGTCGTTCACAAGCCTGTGGTCCGTAACAGGCAGACAAAAATCGTCGTCAAATCGACTCAATAACCGCGGAGACTTCGTCCTGCCGGGTCTTGAGAGGTGATTCTGATGGCCATTACCCTGATCGACCTGTCGATGCCGCAGCCGACGCTTGTTCCGAACGATGCTCCCTGCATCAGTGACGATGAATGCGTTCGCCGGCTCGCGCGGGCCGTCGAGGAGCATGATTCCGAGCATCTCGACGAAGTGGCGCGCCTGATCGGCCGGCTTGCCGTCACGATCGAATAGGGCGCACCGCGAAGCGCCTTTTGAGAGCGCGTTTTGCGCGGCAACGGCGTGTTGCGTTTTCGCGAAGCTTGTTCCAAAAGATGGCCCTGTTCTAGCTTCTCCAGCGGCAATGCCGCGACTTGCAGGGTCCCGCCAATGACCGGTTTTTCGACCGCGCGCCAGTACATGGTGGATGGTCAGGTGCGTCCGAGCGACGTGACCGATGATCGTATTCTCGAAGCCATGCTGACCGTGCCGCGCGAGGTGTTCGTGCCGGCCAGCAAGCAGGCACTGGCCTATCTCGACCTCGATCTCGACGTGACCGAGGGCGATGCGGCCAAGCGCTGCCTGATCACGCCGGCGCTGCTCGCCAGGATGCTGCAAGCCGCCGAGATCAAGGCGACCGACCGCGTCCTGGTCGTCGGCTGTGCGACCGGCTACGCCGCCGCCATCGTGGCGCACCTTGCCGGAGAGGTCAGCGCAACCGAGAGCGATCCGGCGCTTGCCGGCAAGGCCTCTGCCGCGTTCGCCCAGCTCGGCATCCAGAATGTGACCGTCAAGACCGCGGCGGTGGCCGACGGCGATGCCGCCTGCGCGCCGTACGACGTCATCGTTCTCAACGGTGCGACCGAGATCATCCCGAGCGGGCTGTTCGGTCAGCTCAAGGAGGGGGGCCGGCTGGTCGGGGTGTTCGGCCTAACGCCGCCGCCGCGCGCGACCCTCGTGACTCACACCCACGGGGATTTCGGACATCGCGAGCTGTTCGACGCCACGGCCCCCGTGCTGCCCGGACTGGAACGGGTTCCCGCCTTCGTCTTCTGACCGCTACTGCACTGCGCCACCTGATAAAATCCCGTTCCGAATCAGAAGTGTGGCCCGTTTGCCCCATGTGAAGAGTTTCCGCCGTGTTCCGTTGCGGGGTGGTTCCGTTGCCCTTAGCTGCGGATTAAGGTGAGGCGGGACTCACTTCGTCTGAAGCGACCGCCGGAACTGACTTGCGTGTGGAGACGGCGACTACAATGATTGGATTACCGGGGATGCGTGGGGTGAAAGCTATCACCGCGGCTGCGACTGCCGTCCTTCTCTTGGCGGAGCTGGGCCCCGTGCCCGCGCTCGCCGATACTATCGAGGCCGCGCTGGTGCGGTCCTACCAGAACAACCCCCAGCTGAATTCGCAGCGCGCGCTGGTGAGGGCGACCGACGAAAACGTTCCCCAGGCGCTCTCGGGCTACCGTCCGAAAGCTGCGCTGACCGTGAGCGGCGGATATCAGTACACCGACCAGCAGCCGACGGGTATCAAGAGCGCGATCAACGGAACCCAGAATCCGGCCAGCGCGGGCCTGACGGTGAACCAGTCGCTGTACAACGCGCAGACCCCGCACAGGGTGCGCGCGGCCGAAAGCCAGGTGTCGTCGGCACGCGAAGGTCTGCGCGTGCTCGAGCAGACCGTCATCCTGAGCGCCGCCACCATCTACATGGATTATCTGCGCGACGCGGCGATCGTCGAGGTCCAGCGCAGCAACACGCGCGTGCTGGAACAGACGCTGAAGCAGACCCAGGACCGCTTCAACGTAGGTGAGGTGACGCGGACGGACGTCGCGCAATCCGAGGCGCAACTTGCGGCCGGCAAGACCCAGCAGCTAACCGCAGAATCGAACCTGACGACCACGCGGTCGAACTTCCGCCGCATCATCGGCAACGAGCCGCAGAATCTCGCGCCCGGCTCGCCGGTCGATCGCTTCTTGCCGACAACGCTTGCGGCGGCCGTCGAGCTCAGCCTGACCCAGAATCCGAACGTCACGTCCGCGATGTATGGCGTCGACGTCAACTTCCTGCAGACCAAGGTTGCCGAAGGCGCGCTGCTGCCGACGGTCGGGTTGCAGGCGTCGGTGACCGAAGGCTACCAGCAGCAATTGTCGGTGAACCGGCTGTTCAATGCGGCGGCGCAGGTTCAGGTGTCGGTGCCGATCTATCAGGGCGGCGCCGAGTATTCGCTGATCCGGCAGTCGAAGGAATCGCTGGCGCAGCAGCGTCTGGTCCTGGAACAGACCAGGGATCAGGCGCGTGCCAACGTCGTCACCGCATGGGGCCAGCTGGTCGCCGGCAAGTCGCAGGTCGCGTCGGCGCAGGCGCAGGTGACCGCGTCCGAAATCGCGCTGAACGGCGTGCGCGAAGAGGCCAAGGCCGGTCAGCGCACCACGCTCGACGTGCTCAACGCGCAGCAAGCGCTGGTCAATGCGCGCAACGCACTCGTCACCGCGCAACACGACCGCGTCGTTGCATCCTACAACGTGCTGAGCGCGATCGGCCGGCTGTCACCGCAGGTGATGGGCCTTTCGACCAACGTCTATGATCCCACCGTGCATTATCAGCAGGTGCGCGACAACTGGGCCGGCGTGCGTACGCCCGACGGCCGCTAAACACCTTCACATCAACGTCGCTCGTCGCGCCATGTTTGTGGTTCTGAGTTAATCAGGACCACAGACTGGCGCGTTTGCTTGCAATCGATAATTGGCCTGACATACCGTTTTGTCGGGCAGCAACGCGATTCGCGGCGCCGGCGTTGCGTGATGGCAGGTGCGACGCCACCTGTGATCACGCTGCATTGGGCGACACGAAGCTTGCACAAAGCCTCGGGCGGGCTTGATCTGGGGACAAGTCGGGCGGGAGCAATGAAAATCTCCGCCTGCTTCATCGGAACCGGCGAATCCTCTCGGGCTTGATGTAAAATAAGTTTCGATGTGGAGTCGGAGATGACGCAACCTGCGAAGGTCCAAGAGCCCTCGATGGAGGAGATTCTGGCGTCGATCCGTCGCATCATTGCCGACGACGAGGCGAAGCCGGCCGCGGCCGAGAAACCTGCTGCTGCTGCACCGCCGCCGCCGAAAGTCGAGCCGCCGCCACCAGCCGCCAAGCCTGCGATGAAGAGCCCGCCGCCCGCAGCACCCCCGGCCGCGAAGCCCGCCGCGTCGGCACCGAAATCACCGCCGCCGGCGCCAACGCCGGCCAGCAACAGTCAGGACGACATCGACTCGCTGCTCGCCAGCCTCGACGAGGCGACGCCTGCGGCCGAGATCAGGCCGTCGCCGCAGCCCGAAGCCCAGCCCGAAGCCGATGTATTCGAGCTCACCGACGACATGGCGCTGCCGGAACCGGCGGCCACGCCGTCGTTCCGCAAGGTCGAGCCGCAGGATGACGTCGAGTTCACGGAAGCCCGCACACGGGTGCCGGAGCCAATGCGAGAACCGGTTCGAGAGCGAGAGCCGCCGGCAATCGAAACTGCGCCGATGCAACAGATCATCTCGGGAACCACGATGCGGGCGGTCGAATCCGCCTTCAACTCCCTGGCCAACACCGTGCTGAGCAACAATGCACGGACGCTGGAAGATCTGGTCAAGGAGATGCTGCGGCCGATGCTCAAGTCCTGGCTGGACGACAATCTGCCGGGGCTGGTCGAGCGGATCGTCAAGGCCGAGATCGAGCGGGTCTCCCGCGGGCGCTAGTCCGCCGCGGGCGTCAGCTCCTTCCGCAGGGGCTTGGCAGCCCTCATTCAGCCCCCAAATGCCCCCGTGTTTCGGTTCTGATAGGATCAGACCCGAAACGCCAGTTCCCCGTTTTGACGCGTTTTCACGCGAACCGGTATCCACTTCGCTCGAAAACGCTCCCAATGCCGTTTTGACGTGCCGGTCCGGTTGACTTGGTGCGTTCGGGCGGCTTTCTACCCTTTCCCCATGGTCCACAGCGCATTGTCATGATCGAGAAAAACTACCAGCCCGCCGATATCGAGCTCCGGATGGCCCAGATCTGGGAGGAGAGCGGTGCGTTCAAGGCCGGCCGGCCCGAGCGCAAGGACGCCGCGCCTTTCACCATCGTGATCCCGCCGCCGAACGTGACCGGCTCGCTGCACATGGGCCACGCGCTCAACAACACGCTGCAGGACATCCTGTGCCGTTTCGAGCGGATGCGCGGCCGCGACGTGCTGTGGCAGCCCGGCACCGATCATGCCGGCATCGCCACCCAGATGGTGGTCGAGCGTCAGCTGATGGAGCGGCAGGAGCCGGGCCGTCGCGACATGGGCCGCGCCAAGTTCCTCGAGCGGGTCTGGCAGTGGAAGGCCGAGAGCGGCGGCACCATCGTCAACCAGCTCAAGCGCCTCGGCGCGTCCTGCGACTGGTCGCGCGAGCGCTTCACCATGGACGAGGGCCTGTCGCGCGCCGTCGTCAAGGTGTTCGTCGAGCTGCACCGCCAGGGCCTGATCTACAAGGACAAGCGCCTGGTTAATTGGGATCCGAAGCTGCTCACCGCGATCTCCGATCTCGAAGTGCAGCAGGTCGAGGTCAAGGGCCATCTCTGGTACCTGCGCTATCCGATCGAGGGGCGGACGTTCAATCCCGAGGACCCCAAATCGTTCATCGTGGTCGCGACGACGCGTCCGGAGACGATGCTCGGCGACACCGCGGTCGCGGTGCATCCGGACGATGAGCGCTACACCGACCTGGTCGGCCGGCATGTGATCCTGCCGCTGGTCGGCCGCAGGATTCCGATCGTCGCCGACGACTATTCCGATCCGGAGAAGGGCTCGGGCGCCGTCAAGGTGACGCCGGCGCACGACTTCAACGACTTCGAGATCGGCAAGCGCCACGGCCTGCCGCAGATCAGCGTGCTCGACCAGGAAGGCTGCCTCAGCCTCACCGGCAACGAGGACTATCTGCGCGGCTTGCCGACGGGCGCCGACGAGTTCGCGGCGGAGTTTCACGGCATCGAGCGCTTCGCGGCGCGCAAGAAGATCGTGGTGCGGCTGGAGGAGTTCGGCTTCCTCGAACGGATCGAGCCCAACACCCACATGGTGCCGCATGGCGACCGCTCGAACGTAGTGATCGAGCCGTATCTCACCGACCAGTGGTATGTCGACGCCAAGACGCTGGCGCAGCCGGCGATGGCAGCGGTGCGCTCGGGCGAGACGACGTTCGTGCCGAAGAACTGGGAAAAGACCTATTTCGAGTGGATGGAGAACATCCAGCCCTGGTGCATCTCGCGCCAGCTCTGGTGGGGCCATCAGATCCCGGCCTGGTACGGGCCCGACGGCAAGGTGTTCGTGGCCGAGACCGAGGAAGAGGCGGTCGGCAACGCGCTCGGCTATTACGTCGAGCAGGAAGTCATCACACCGGAGCAGGGCCACGACATGGCGGTCGATCCCGCCAAGCGCGAGGGCTTCATCACGCGTGACGAGGACGTGCTCGACACCTGGTTCTCGTCGGCGCTGTGGCCGTTCTCGACGCTGGGCTGGCCGGACGACACGCCGGAGGTCGCGCGCTACTACCCGACCAACACGCTGGTCACGGGCTTCGACATCATCTTCTTCTGGGTCGCCCGCATGATGATGATGGGCCTCCACTTCATGAAGGAGGCGCCGTTCTCGACCGTCTACATCCACCGTCTCGTCCGTGACGAGAAGGGCGCCAAGATGTCGAAATCGAAGGGCAACGTCATCGACCCGCTCGGCGTGATCGACGATTTCGGCGCCGACGCGCTGCGCTTCGCGCTGACCCGTGAGGCGGCGCAGGGCCACGACATCCGCCTGTCGCCGCATCTGGTCGAGACCAACCGCAACTTCGCGACCAAGTTCTGGAACGCCTGCCGCTTCGCCGAGATGAACGAGTGCGTCAAGCCGGACGGTTTCGATCCGAAGGGCGCCAAGGAGACGTTGAACCGCTGGATCGCGCACGAGACCTCGCGCGTCACCCGCGAGGTGACCGAGACGATCGAGGATCATCGCTTCAACGACGCGGCCGGCGCGATCTACCGCTTCGTCTGGAACGTGTTCTGCGACTGGTATCTCGAGCTGGCAAAGCCGGTGCTGATGGGCGAGGAGGGCGCGGCCAAGGCCGAGACCCGCGCCATGATCGCCTGGACCCGCGACGAGATCCTCAAGCTGCTGCATCCGTTCATGCCCTTTATCACCGAAGAGCTGTGGGCCGTGACCGCAAAGCGCGACGGCCTCCTGGTGCTGGCGCCCTGGCCGCGCAAGCAGGGCGTGACCGGGGAGCAACTGGCGGCGATCGCGACCGCAGGTCCCGTCGTCGATCCGATCATTCCACCGGTGATTGCGGCGCTCGATGCGGACGAGTTCAGCGATCCCGCGGCCGAGGCCGAGATCGGCTGGGTGGTCGATCTCGTCACCACAATGCGATCGGTGAAAGCGGAGATGAACATCCCGCCGTCGACGCTGACGCCGCTGGCGATCGTGACCACCTCCGACGAGACGCGCGACCGCGCCCAGCGCTGGAACGACACCATCAAACGCCTCGCGCGATTGTCGGAGATTTCCTTCGCTAACGCCGCGCCGGAAGGCGCCATGCAGCTGCTCGTGCGCGGCGAAGTCGTCGCGCTGCCGCTGAAGGGCGTGATCGATCTTGCGGCCGAACGGGCGCGTCTGGAGAAAGAGCTCGGCAAGGCCGACGCCGACATCAAGCGGGTCGATGCAAAACTCTCCAACGAGAAGTTCGTCGCCAACGCGCCGGAAGAGCTCGTCGAGGAAGAGAAGGAAAAGCGCGCGGCAGCAACGGAGCGCCGCGCCAAGATCCTCGAGGCGATCGAGCTACTGAAGAAGGCGTCATAGCTGATAACGCTGTGACGCTCAGAACCGCTTGCTGAGGAACTTCGATCCTTTCAGCCCATAGCGCCAGGGCAGGTCGACGGCCTTGGTGATGCCGATCCGCAATCCGGTGACGATGTCGGGCGGCTCCAGCCGCGCGTGGAGCGCGATCGGCGGCCGGTCGAGCGGCAGTTCGCTGTGCGCGATCGTGATGCCGAGCGCCTCGCAGAGCTTGCCGGGCCCCGAGCACAAGGCGCGCTCATCCTCCAGCCCGCGCCGCCGGCGCATCGCGGCAAGCCCATGGGTCGGCTCGAGCGCGCGGATCAGGACGGCGCTGGCCGAGCCCGGCGCCTCGCAGACGAAGTTGACGCACCAATGGATGCCGTAGGATCGGTAGACATAGGAGAAGCCCGGTGGGCCGAACATCACCTGGTTGCGCGGGGTCGGTCCGTTGAACGAGTGGGCCGCCGGTTCGGTGTGATGGTAGGCCTCGACCTCGGTGATGATGCCGCCGACGCCGCCGACCAGGAAGGTCGCGCCGATCAGGTCGGGCGCGACCTCGAGGACGCTGCGATCGAAGAACGAGCGTTTCAGAGCTTTGCCGAGGCGCGGCGCGGTCGCACGGGTCGAGCGGGGTTTTTGAGCCATTTTGAGGTGGGAATCGGGGCGGAACGGACCTCGACACTGCCAATATATTGGCTGATCTGCTAGGGTTGCATAGGCCGGGTTGCGAGCCGTGCCAACACGGACTAGCTATGGCCTCTCGCGATTTGCAGGCACAAATGGTCACCATCGTCGACACCATCTCCACCACTCAGCTCCGCCCGCGCCACCCCGAAAAGGTGAACCGGCCGGATGCCGTGTCGCCGCCGAAGCCGGACTGGATCCGGGTCCGCGCACCGAACACGCGCGGCTATGCGGACACGCGCAAGATCGTGAAGGAGAACGGCCTCGTCACGGTGTGCGAGGAGGCGGGCTGCCCCAACATCGGTGAGTGCTGGGATAAGAAGCACGCCACCTTCATGATCATGGGCGACACCTGCACCCGCGCCTGTGCGTTCTGCAACGTCAAGACCGGCATGCCCAGCGCGCTCGATGCCCATGAGCCCGAACACGTCGCCGAGGCGGTCTCGAAGCTCGGTCTGGCCCACGTCGTGATCACCTCGGTCGATCGCGACGATCTCGCTGACGGCGGTGCCGAGCATTTTGCGCAAGTGATCCGCGCCATCCGCGCCCGCTGCCCGACCACCACGATCGAGATCCTGACGCCGGACTTCCTGCGCAAGGACGGCGCGCTCGAGCGCGTGGTCGCGGCCAAGCCCGATGTCTTCAACCACAATCTGGAAACGGTGCCGTCGGGCTATCTGACGGTCCGTCCCGGGGCGCGCTACTTCCATTCGATCCGGCTGCTGCAGCGGGTCAAGGAAATGGACCCGACCATCTTCACCAAGTCAGGCATCATGGTCGGTCTCGGCGAGGAGCGGCACGAGGTGCTGCAGGTGATGGACGATCTGCGCTCGGCCGAGGTCGATTTCCTGACCATCGGCCAGTATTTGCAGCCGACGCGCAAACATCACGCCGTGATGCGCTACGTGACGCCGGATGAATTCGCCGGCTACGAGCGTGTCGCCTATACCAAGGGATTTCTGATGGTGTCGGCGAGTCCGCTGACGCGCTCGTCGCATCATGCCGGCGAGGATTTTGCGAAGCTGCAGGCGGCACGCACGGCTCGCGGCCGCTAGATTTTGAAACGGCAGGAGGCCGGCGTCACCGCGCGCCGTTGCCTGATCGAGCCTTGACCGAATCTTGGACGGGACCAATGCAACGCGTGCTGGTGATGGGATCGTCGGGGTCCGGCAAGTCGACCTTTGCGCGACGGCTGTCTGCCATAACGGGTATCCCGACTGTGTCGATCGACGCGCTGTTCTGGAAGCCGGGTTGGGTCGAGTCCGACAAGGATGAATTCGAGCGCCGCATGATCGAGGTCACGCGAGGGCCGCGCTGGATCATGGATGGGAACTTCATGAGGAACGGCGCAGGTGAATTGCGCCGGGAGCTTTCCGACACGATCATCTGGTTCGACCTGCCGCGACTGACCTGCATGCTCGGAATCCTGGGGCGGATCGCCGGTAGCTATGGCCAGGTTCGCCCCGAGATGGCGGAAGGCTGCCCGGAGAAGATCGACCTCGAATTCTTCCGTTATGTCTGGACCTATCGCCAGCGGCAGCGACCGAAGCTGATCGAATATTTTTCGGGCTTGCGCGCCGATCAATCGCTGGTCTGCTTCACCGATCGGGCCCAGGCGGACGATTATCTGCAGCGTCTCGCACGCCAGCAAAACCGTGCGAGTATCCACTGATGCCACGATTCTCAAGCAAGCGGCGGGTCCGCCACACCGCACCTCAAATGTTCGACCTGGTCGCGGACGTCGAGCGCTATCCCGAATTCGTGCCGCTGTGCCAGGCGCTCAAGATCCGCCAGCGGACGCCCAAAGACGACGGCACAGAGGTCGTGGTCGCCGACATGACCGTCTCCTTCAAGCTGGTGCGCGAGACCTTCACCAGCAGGGTGACGCTCGACCGACCCAACCTGAAGATCCTGGTCGAATATCTGCGCGGACCGTTCAGCAATCTGGAGAATCGCTGGAGTTTTGAGCCGAAGTCGGACACCGAATGCGATGTCGGCTTCTTCCTGAACTACGAATTCAAGAACCGGATGCTGGCGATGCTGATGGGCTCGATGTTCGACGCCGCATTCTCGCGCTTTGCTGCCGCGTTCGAGAAGCGTGCCGATCAGGTCTACGGCAAGCCCCAGCTCTCGACCTAGTAACGCTGTCTCGTCCGCTGACGAGGCGGTCGTTTCCCCGGAACGCAAATGCCCGGCACAAGGCCGGGCATGACGGATAGTGCGGAGGCGCGTTCGCTGACTTTAAGGGCACGAACGCCGTACACCGCCCTTTGCGATGTAGGTGCCTGAAGCCGGGTCGTAGGAGCGGAAACGCTGCGAGCAATAGGCGTCGTTGTTGGCCTTGGCCTGGCTCGCCGCGATGGCGCCGCCGATGATCGCACCGGCTGCAAGCCCGCCGATGATCGCAGCGCCGTTTCCACCGCCGTCATGGCGATGACCGTAGTAGCCGCCGCGGTAGCCGTAACGCGGGCCGCCATGCCAGTGACGATACTGCACGTGCTCGACGGAGGTCGGCTGGTCCTGCAACCGGGCGGGCGCGAGCGGTGCGGCGAACGAGGGGGCAATAGTCGACAGCGTCATGGCGCCAGAGGTGATTGCGGCCACGACCAAAGTTCCCAACTTCATCATTTTCTCCTTGTTGTGGGATTTTGCTGTTTGGAAAAACGATTCAAACGGCGGCGGGAATAATGGAAAACGGCGAAGCGACGTCGCAGTTCCACCTGAGATAGGCGGCACTGGGTCGCAGTTGACTTGAGGGTAGTGTGAGGCTGGCCTTCGCGCGACTAGACTTGCGTAGGCCTATCCGCGTGGCGGCCTTCTGCGTTTCGCGGCGTGGTTTCGCGGCGACCGCGCCACGCGCGGCCGCAACCGGCTGGCGGCCTCGCGCCGCGGCTTTGCGGCCTGCGGCGGGCGCGCGAGCTCCATCAGCATGCGCAGCGCCTCGACCACGGAGCGCTGCCGCACTGTGCTGCGGCCGATCGCGCCGAACCTCTGCTCGCGATGAACGATGCGGCCATCGCGCGCGGCGACGGCGAAGTGCACCAGGCCGACCGGCTTGCCCGGCGTCGCGCCGCCGGGGCCAGCGATCCCGGTGATCGAGACCGCAAGGTCGACGCCGGCCTTTTCCAGCGCGCCGATCGCCATCGCGGTCGCGGTTTCCTTGCTCACCGCGCCGAACGTCTCCAGCGTAGCCGCCTTGACGCCGAGCATCGCCCGCTTGGCCTCGTTCGAATAGGTGACGAAGCCGCGGTCGATCACGTCGGACGATCCGGGAATATCAGTGAGAGCGCCGGCGACCAGGCCGCCGGTACAGGATTCGGCGGTCGCGATGGTCAGCTTGCGCATCCGGCACAGGTCGAGCAGCGCGCGGGAGAGGGCACGAGCGTCGCTGCCGCCCATGTCAGGCACTCCAGCCGGTTTCATCCCAGGGGAGGCGAACCGTGGCGCTCGCGGTCGCCGCGATGCCTTCCTCGCGGCCGGTGAAGCCGAGCCGCTCGCTGGTGGTGGCCTTGACCGCCACGCGCGAGATGTGGACGCCGGAGATCTCCGCGATCTTCGCCCGCATGGTGTCGCGCAGCGGGCCGATCTTCGGCCGCTCGCAGATCAGCGTCACCTCGAGATTGGCGATCCGCCCGCCGCGCGCGGTGACGCGCTCGACGGCATATTTCAGGAACTGGTCGGACGAGGCGCCTTTCCACTTGGCGTCGCTCGGCGGGAAGTGCGAGCCGATGTCGCCGTCGGCCAGCGCACCGAGGATCGCGTCGACCAGCGCATGCAGCGCGACATCGCCGTCGGAATGCGCCAGGAATCCCTTTGTGTGCGGCACGCGCACGCCGCAGATCATGACATGGTCGCCGTCGCCAAAGGCGTGCACGTCGTAGCCGGTGCCGGTCCTGATGTCGCCGAGCTGGCTCGCGAGCCGCGCTTCCTCGCGCACGAAATCTTCGGGTGTGGTGAGTTTCATGTTGGCAGCATCGCCTTCAAACGTCGCAACGGTCAATCCCGCCCATTCGGCAAGCGCGGCATCGTCGGTGAAGTCGCTGCGGCTCTCGCGCGCGGCACGACGATGCGCCTCCAATATTACGTCGAAACGAAATGCCTGCGGCGTCTGGGCGATGCGCAAGCGGGCGCGCTCCGGCGTCGCCTCGACATCGCCGGTATCGCCGGTGACCTTGATCGTATCGGTGACCGGAATCACTGGGATCGCAGCGCCGGTCCGACCGGCCGCGGCGATCGCGCGCGAGATCACTGCCGACGTGACGAAGGGACGCGCGGCATCGTGGATCAGCACGATGTCGGGCTTCGCGCTGGCGAGCGCCTCGAGCCCGGCATGGACGGAGGCCTGCCGGGTCGCGCCGCCCGGCGTCGGCGGTTGATGGCGGAGGCCCGCGACCGCTTCGTCGAACAATGCGGCGTCGTCGGGATTGACCACCGGCTGCACCGCAAACACGTCGGGGTGCCCGGAGAACGCCTCCATGGCGCGGTAGATCACCGTCTGTCCGCCGATCGTCCGGTACTGCTTGGGTCCGCCTGCGCCGGCGCGCAGTCCACGGCCGGCTGCGACAAGGATGGCTGCGGTACGCTCAGGCTTCGGCATGTTGAACCAGTGACAAACAAATCGGGGATGAGGGGAGCGGCGGGGACCGCCGCGCACAGCCCTTAGCATGACCGCTGCGCAAAAACAGAGCGTTTGCCGATGACTGTGGGAAAAGCAGATTTTGTTGCAGTGCACTTACACAGGTGGTAGGAATGTCTAAACCGTAGGCATGAGCCTTGACTGCACAAGAATTGTGCGCAGAATAGACGACGTCAGCTGCAATGGCGTGGCTGACAGAACGACGAGACGGCTGTGACCGGCGTGCAAAGTACTCCTCGTAACCCATTGAAGATAGGCGATATTGCTGTCGCCAACCGGGTTCTCCTCGCGCCCATGTCAGGCATCACCGACGCGCCCTTCCGGCGACTCGCCGCTAGTTTGGGCGCCGGACTGGTGGTCTCCGAGATGACCGCCAGCGACGATCTGGTGAACGGTAAGCCGATGTCGAAGCTGCGTTGTGAGGCAGCCGGGATCGGGCCGCATGTGGTCCAGCTTGCCGGCTGCCAGACCCACTGGATGGCGGAAGGCGCGCGGATCGCCGAGGGCGCCGGCGCCGACATCATCGATATCAACATGGGCTGCCCGGCGCGCCACGTGACCGGCGGCCAGTCCGGCTCGGCCTTGATGCGCGACCTCGACCACGCGGTGACGCTGATCGAGGCGACGCTGGCGGCGGTCAAGGTGCCGGTGACGCTGAAGATGCGGCTCGGCTGGGACGATCGCTCGCTCAATGCGCCCGAACTGGCGCGCCGCGCCGAGGCATCCGGCGTGCAGATGATCACCGTCCATGGCCGCACCCGCTGCCAGTTCTACAAGGGCGAGGCCAACTGGAACGCGGTGCGCGCGGTCAAGGATGCCGTCACGATCCCGGTCGTGGTCAACGGGGACATCACCTCGTTCGACAAGGCGCTCGACGCGCTGGAGATGTCCGGCGCCGACGCCGTCATGATCGGCCGCGGCGCGCAGGGCCAGCCTTGGCTGCCCGGCCAGATCGGCCGCCGGCTCGAGACCGGGGTCGCCGAGGCCGCGCCGTCGCTCGCCGAGCAGCTCAAGCATGTTCGCGCGCTCTATGACGAGGTCTGCAGCCACTATGGCCTGCGCATCGGGCTCAGGCATGCGCGCAAGCATCTCGGCTGGGCGCTGGAGACTGCGGCGGCCTATAGCTGCGCGCCGGCGGCAACATTGAAGACCTGGCGGCAGGCGATCCTGACTTCAGAGCAGCCGTCCAGCGTGCATCGCGCGCTCGAGGACGCCTACGACGATTTTGCCTGGAGCGCTGCCGCATGACGTCAGCCATGGAATTTCGCCGGCCCGTGCCCACCGACGGCGAGGCCATCCTCAACGCGCTGCCCAATCCGGTGCTGCTGGTCGCCCCCGACGGACGGATCGTCGATGCCAACATCGCCGCCGAATCCTTCTTCGAGATCTCGACGCAGTTCTTGCGCCGGCAGTCGCTGAAGGAGCTGGTGCCGTTCGGCAGCCCGCTGCTCGCGCTGATCGAGCAGGTTCGGGCGAGCGGCTCGCCGGTCAACGAATACAAGGTCGATCTCGGCACGCCGCGGATCGGCGGCGATCGTCAGGTCGACCTGCACGTCGCGCCGCTGACCGAGCGGCCCGGGCATATCGTGGTGATGCTGCAGGAGCGCACCATCGCCGACAAGATGGATCGCCAGCTCACCCATCGCAGCGCGGCGCGCTCGGTGATCGCGCTGGCCGCGATGCTCGCCCATGAGATCAAGAATCCGCTGTCGGGCATCCGCGGCGCCGCGCAGCTCCTCGAGCAGCAGGCTTCCTCAGAGGATAGGCTGCTGACGCGGCTGATCTGCGACGAGGCAGACCGCATCGTGACGCTGGTCGACCGCATGGAAGTGTTCGGCGACGACCGTCCGGTGGCGCGTGGCCCGGTCAATATCCATTCCGTGCTCGACCATGTGAAGCGGCTGGCGCAATCGGGCTTTGCCCGCAACGTCCGCTTCATTGAGGACTATGATCCGTCGCTGCCGCCGGTGCTCGCCAATCAGGACCAGCTGATCCAGGTGTTCCTCAACCTCGTGAAGAACGCGGCTGAAGCGGTCGCCGATCTCGGCACCGATGCGGAGATCCACCTCACCACGGCGTTCCGGCCGGGCGTGCGACTGTCGGTGCCGGGCAAGAAATCGCGGGTCTCGCTGCCGCTGGAGTTCTGCGTCAAGGACAACGGTTCAGGCGTGCCGGAAGACCTGCTGCCGAACCTGTTCGATCCCTTCGTCACAACCAAGCAGACCGGCAGCGGGCTTGGCCTCGCGCTGGTCGCCAAGATCGTCGGCGATCACGGCGGCATCATCGAATGCGAGTCGCAGCCGCGCAAAACCACCTTCCGCGTGCTGATGCCGATGTACACCGCCGCCAAACAACACGACCAAAGCAACCGCGATGACGTTCCGGGTACGTCCTCGCCTGCCTCTCAGGATACACGATGAGGAACACCAATGCCTGCAGGTAGCATACTTGTCGCTGACGACGACACCGCCATCCGGACCGTCCTGAACCAGGCGCTGTCGCGCGCCGGCTATGAGGTGCGCCTGACCGGCAACGCCGCCACGCTGTGGCGCTGGGTCAGCCAGGGCGAGGGCGATCTCGTCATCACCGACGTGGTGATGCCCGACGAGAACGCGTTCGATCTGCTGCCGCGGATCAAGAAGATGCGGCCGAATTTGCCGGTCATCGTGATGAGCGCGCAGAACACCTTCATGACCGCGATCCGCGCCTCCGAGCGCGGCGCCTACGAATATCTGCCGAAGCCGTTCGACCTGAAGGAGCTGATCACCATCGTCGGCCGCGCGCTGGCCGAGCCGAAGGAGCGGGTCTCCAGTCCCGCCGATGACGGCGAGTTCGACTCGATCCCGCTGGTCGGCCGCTCGCCGGCGATGCAGGAGATCTACCGCGTGCTGGCGCGGCTGATGCAGACCGATCTCACCGTGATGATCTCGGGCGAGTCAGGCACCGGCAAGGAGCTGGTCGCCCGCGCGCTGCACGACTATGGCCGGCGCCGCAACGGCCCGTTCGTCGCGGTCAACATGGCGGCGATCCCGCGCGACCTGATCGAATCCGAATTGTTCGGCCATGAGCGCGGCGCGTTCACCGGCGCCAACACCCGCGCCTCCGGCCGCTTCGAGCAGGCCGAGGGCGGCACGCTGTTCCTCGACGAGATCGGCGACATGCCGATGGAGGCGCAGACCCGTTTGCTCCGCGTGCTGCAGCAGGGCGAATACACCACGGTCGGCGGCCGCACCCCGATCAAGACCGACGTGCGCATCGTCGCGGCCTCCAACAAGGATCTGCGCATCCTGATCCAGCAGGGCCTGTTCCGCGAAGACCTGTTCTTCCGCCTCAACGTGGTGCCACTGCGACTGCCGCCGCTGCGCGAGCGCATCGAGGATCTGCCCGATTTGATCCGGCACTTCTTCTCGCTCGCCGAAAAGGACGGCCTGCCGCCGAAGAAGCTCGACACCCAGGCGCTGGAGCGGCTGAAGCAGCACCGCTGGCCGGGCAACGTCCGCGAGCTGGAAAACCTCGCCCGGCGGCTCGCCGCGCTCTATCCGCAGGACGTCATCACCGCCTCTGTGATCGACGGCGAGTTGGCGCCGCCGGCCGTCACCTCCGGCAGCACCGCGACCGTCGGCGTCGACAATCTCGGCGGGGCCGTGGAGGCCTATCTGTCCTCGCACTTCTCCGGCTTCCCGAACGGCGTGCCGCCGCCGGGCCTCTACCACCGCATCCTCAAGGAGATCGAGATCCCGCTCCTGACCGCCGCACTGGCGGCGACCCGCGGCAACCAGATCCGGGCCGCCGACCTGCTCGGATTGAACCGCAACACGCTGCGCAAGAAGATCCGCGACCTCGATATCCAGGTCTACCGGAGCGGCGGCTAGGACCGACGGGGCGGGGCGCAAGCCCGGCTTCAAGCCTCGCTACCGTTATTGAGTAGTCACAAATGGTTTTGAGGGACACGGCGCCGCACCGCGGTTTGCGCCGCGGAAATGTCGCAATTCGGCAACATTGTGATATGATTGCATCAGTTCGCAATTCCCGCGGGCGATCGCTTTCAGCTCAATTGCCGGTATGACCAGCGCAGACACCACCGCTTCAACGTTACACGCGTCCCCGGCTGAGCCCAATGTAGAGGCGCGGGGCTTCCCGCTGCGGCGCTGGCTGGCACCGTTCGCCGTGGCGATCGCGCTGTTGTCCGGCTTCCTCACCTTCGTGGTGCTGACCGGCCTGACCCCGATCGAGCCGACCTCCGAGGTCGTGCGCTCCTTCCTGATGATCAATGCCGCCACGATCCTGCTGCTGGTCGGCATCATCGTCCGGGAAGTCTGGCAGATGGTGCAGGCGAGGCGGCGGGGCCGGGCAGCGGCACGGCTGCATGTCCAGATCGTCGGCCTGTTCTCGGTGATTGCGGTGCTGCCCGCCGTGCTGGTGTCGATCGTCGCCAACGTCACCATCGAGCGTGGCCTCGACCGGCTGTTCTCTGGCCCCACCAAGCAGGTGATCCAGAACTCGCTGACGATTGCCAGCGCCTACATGCAGGAGCATGCGCAGCTCATCAACGGCGACACGCTGGCGATGGCCAACGATCTCGCCCATGCGCGGCCGCTCTACGACCAGGATCGCATGACGTTCCTGCAGCTGATGACGGCCGGCGCCGAGTCCCGCAACCTGCCGGTCGCGGTGCTGATGGACAAGGACGGCAAGATCGTCGCCAGCGCCGAAACCGGCGTTCGCCTGAACTACGAGGCGCCGCCGCCGGACATCCTCAAGGACATCAACGAGACCGAGCCGAAGATCTCGGTCTTCCCCGAAAACTACGTCGCTTCCGTGGTCCGCCTGCGGGCCTATGACGACATGTTCCTGTACGTGGCGCGTCTGCTCGATCCGGCCGTCGTCGCCCAGCTCAAGCAGACCCAGACCAGCGCCGCCGAATATGCCCAGCTCGAGACCCGAAGGCTTGGCATCCAGGTGGCGTTCGCGCTGATGTTCGCGGTGATCGCGCTGACCATCCTGATGGCCTCGGTGCTGATTGGCCTCAACTTCGCCAACGGGCTGGTGTCGCCGATCCGCCAGCTGATGGGTGCGGCGAGCGAGGTCTCGACCGGCAACCTCAATGTCCAGGTGCCGGTCCACAAGTCGGCAAGCGACCTCGCGCTGCTCGGCGAAATCTTCAACAAGATGACCCAGGAGCTGCGCACCCAGCGCAACGAGCTGGTCGATGCCAGCGAGACCATCGACAGCCGACGCCGCTTCATCGAAGCGGTGCTGTCGTCGGCCAGCGCCGGGATCATCGGGGTCGACGCCTCAGGCACTATCGGCGTCCTTAATCGGTCGGCGGAGAAGCTGATCGGGCATGCCGAGTCGGAGACGCTCGGCCATCCGCTCTCGGACGTGCTGCCCGAGCTCGACGAGATGATGAAGACGGCGCGCGAAGGCACTCAGCGCCTGGTTCAGGGGCAGGTCACGATCCTGCGCGACGGCAATGAGCGCAATCTGTCGGTTCGCGTCTCGGCCGAGCAGACCAGCCAGTCGCGCGACAGCTACATCATCACGCTCGATGACATCACCGAATTGGTGTCGGCGCAGCGCACCTCGGCCTGGGGCGACGTCGCCCGCCGCATCGCCCACGAGATCAAGAACCCGCTGACCCCGATCCAGCTCTCGGCCGAGCGGATCCGCCGCAAGTTCGGCAAGACCATCACTGAGGAGAAGGACAAGTCGATCTTCGAGCAGTGCACCGATACCATCGTGCGCCAGGTCGACGACATCAGGCGCATGGTCGACGAGTTCTCGCGCTTTGCGCGGATGCCCAAGCCCGTGATCGAGGGTGAGGACGTCGCCGACGTGGTCAAGCAGGCGGTGTTCCTGATGAAGGTCGCGCATCCCGATCTCGACATCGAGGCCGAAATCAAGCAGTCGCCGCTGCCGGCGCAGTTCGACCGCCGGCTGATCTCGCAGGCGCTGACCAACATCATCAAGAACGCGACCGAGGCGATCGAGCAGGTCCCGCGCGAGGAGCTCGGCAAGGGCCGCATCGACGTCGTCGCGCAGCGCGAGGGCGACGATATCCTGATCGATGTCGTCGACAACGGCATCGGCCTGCCCAAGGTCGCCCGTGCGCGGCTGCTCGAGCCCTATGTCACGACGCGGGCGAAGGGCACCGGGCTTGGACTGGCGATCGTCGGCCGCGTTCTGGAGGACCATGGCGGCCGCATCGAGCTCAAGGACGCCTCCGATTTCCGCGAGGGCCAGCGCGGTGCCTGGATGCGTCTGCGCTTTTCCGTCACGGGCCAGGCGGCCAAGCCGGAGAACAAGCCCGAGAGCAAGGAACAAAAGCCGGACGTGAAATCATCCGACCCGGACGGTGAAAAAAATCCGCCGCAAGAGCCGACCAACGGCCCGGCACAGGCGACCAACAATGAACCAAAAATTCAAGAGCCGATCCAAGAACCCAACAAGCAAGAACCCAATAACCAAGAGCCAAATGCGCAAGAGCCAAGAAGCCAACAGCCAAGAATCAAAGCCGCGACGGGCGACTGACAACGCAGGTGTAACCCATGGCAAGTGACATTCTGATTGTCGACGACGAAGCAGACATTCGCGACCTCGTTGCGGGTATCCTGGACGATGAGGGGTTTTCCACGCGCACCGCGCGCGACAGCGATTCGGCGCTTGCCGAGATCGCCAACCGCCGCCCGAACCTGGTCTTCCTCGACATCTGGCTGCAGGGCTCCAAGCTCGACGGCCTGCAACTGCTCGAGCAGATCAAGAAGGACAATGCCGATCTGCCGGTCGTGATGATCTCCGGCCACGGCAACATCGAAACCGCCGTCGCCGCGATCAAGCGCGGCGCCTATGACTTCATCGAGAAGCCGTTCAAGTCGGACCGGCTGATCCTGGTCGCGACGCGGGCGCTGGAGACCTCGCGGCTCAAGCGTGAGGTGAAGGAGCTCAAGCAACTGGCGCCCGCGGCGAGCGTCCTGACCGGCCGCTCGGCCTGCATGAATCAGCTGCGCCAGACCATCGACCGCGCCGCCAAAGCCAACAGCCGCATCCTGATCGTCGGTCCTTCCGGCGCCGGCAAGGAACTTGCCGCGCGCATGCTGCACCATGCGTCAGGGCGCGCCGAGGGGCCGTTCGTGGTGATCAATGCGGCCGCGATCACGCCGGAACGCATGGAGATCGAGCTGTTCGGCATCGAGGG
The DNA here is from genome assembly GCF_019972155.1 of Bradyrhizobium sp. RD5-C2. GTDB lineage: Bacteria > Pseudomonadota > Alphaproteobacteria > Rhizobiales > Xanthobacteraceae > Bradyrhizobium. The sequence continues at coordinate 111,256 of NZ_BOVL01000004.1, forward strand.
ATCGAACGGCGAGCAGCAGCGCAAGGCCGGCGCGCTCGAGGAGGCGCATGGCGGCACGCTGTTCATCGACGAGATCGCGGATATGCCGCGCGAGACCCAGAACAAGATTCTGCGCGTGCTGGTCGATCAGACCTTCCAGCGCCAGGGTGGCACCGGCAAGGTCCATGTCGACGTCCGCATCATCTCCTCGACCGCGCGCAACCTCGAGGAGGAGATCGCGGCGGGCCGCTTCCGCGAGGATCTCTATCATCGGCTCTCGGTAGTGCCGATCCGAGTGCCGCCGCTGTCGGAGCGCCGCGAGGACATCCCCGAGCTGATCGACTATTTCATGGACCAGATATCGGCGGCCACCGGCCTGCCGAAGCGGCAGATCGGACAGGACGCGATGGCCGTGCTGCAGTCGCATGTCTGGCCGGGCAACGTCCGCCAGCTCCGCAACAATGTCGAGCGCGTGATGATCCTGGCCGGCGGCGGTCCGGAGGCGATCATCACTGCCGATATGCTGCCGCAGGACGTCGGCTCGATGGTGCCGGCGATGCCGACCTCCAACAATGGCGAGCACATCATGGGCCTGCCGCTGCGCGAGGCGCGCGAAGTGTTCGAGCGCGATTATCTGATCGCCCAGATCAGCCGCTTCTCCGGCAACATCTCGCGCACCGCGGAGTTCGTCGGCATGGAACGCTCGGCGCTGCATCGCAAGCTGAAGGCGCTCGGGGTCGGCTGACCCCGAAACGCCTGACCCGATACGCCTGAGCCGGCACTCGCCGGTAGCCTGGCGCGAAGCCTCGGCGGTCACCCGCCGGGGAGGCAGAGCCAGGCTCGGGTCCGGACGGGCCGGTGAGCGAGGCGAGGGCGGGGCCGGTACAACCGGGGGATTTATCCACTCCCTGCGAGAATATTTGTCTCTTTCCCTGCGCTTTCTTAGAATTGCCACCGTGTTCCTACCGACTGCTGCGCGAACCGGCTTGCCTAAAAACCGCGCGTGGCCTCTAATCCTACCGCTACGCCTGCCAGAGGGGGATCTCAGGGCAGGCGGGCAGCCGGAGGAGGCTCCGTCAGAGAGCCGCAACCGGTTCAATAAAAAAGAAGCACAAGCTTGCGGGACAAAAACAATGGCGGCAGACCGCGCACAAAATCTACAAGACACCTTCCTTAATCACGTTCGTAAAACAAAAACGCCACTGACGATATTTCTGGTCAACGGGGTAAAGCTGCAGGGCATTGTCACATGGTTCGACAATTTCTGCTTGCTGCTGCGGCGCGACGGTCACTCGCAGCTTGTCTACAAGCACGCGATCTCGACCATCATGCCCGGCGCTCCGATTCAGCTGTTCGAAGGTGGTGAGGACGCACCGGCTTGAGAGTGAACTGATTGGAACCCTTCAATCCTGAAGGGGGCGCCGACCGGACCAAGTCTAGGCCCGGGTCGGCGGGGGACTTGAGCACCGGGCGGGTGATCGTCATCGGCCCCTATCTGCGCATGCGTCGTGGCGACGGCGATGCGCAAACGGATTCCTCTGTCCGCGACTACGAAGCGCGAATCGAGGAAGCCGCCGGCCTCGCCGGCGCGATCGACCTCACCGTGGTGGAATCCGTCGTAGCGCCGATCAGCCAGATCCGGCCCGCGACCTATCTCGGCAAGGGCAAGGTCGAGGAGATCAACGGCCTCGTCGCCGGCGACAAGGTCGAGCTCGTGGTGATGGATTGCGCACTGTCGCCGATCCAGCAGCGCAATCTCGAGAAGGCCTGGAGCACCAAGGTGCTCGACCGCACCGGCCTGATCCTGGAAATCTTCGGCCGCCGCGCCAAGACCAAGGAAGGCGCGTTGCAGGTCGAGCTCGCCCATCTCAACTACCAGCGCAGCCGCCTGGTGCGGTCGTGGACCCATCTCGAGCGGCAGCGCGGCGGCTTCGGCTTCATGGGCGGCCCCGGTGAAACCCAGATCGAGGCTGACCGCCGCCTGATTGGCGACCGCATCACGCGGCTTGAGAACGAGCTGAAGAAGGTACAGGCGACACGGCGGCTGCATCGCGCCGGACGCCAGCGCGTGCCGTACCGCGTCGTCGCGCTGGTCGGCTACACCAATGCCGGCAAATCGACCCTGTTCAATCGCCTGACGCGCGCCGACGTGCAGGCCGCCGACATGCTGTTTGCGACGCTCGACCCGACCTTGCGCGCGCTCAACCTGCCGCATGGCGGCAAGGCGATGCTGTCGGATACGGTCGGCTTCATCTCCAATCTGCCGACCCAGCTCGTGGCCGCGTTCCGCGCCACGCTGGAGGAGGTGCTGGAGGCCGACATCATCCTGCACGTCCGCGACATCTCCCACGAGGATGCGGAGGCGCAGGAGCGCGACGTCGAGGCGGTGCTGCACCAGCTCGGCATCGATCCCGACGCCGACGGCGGCCAGCGCATCATCGAGGTTTGGAACAAGATCGATCGGTTCGATCCGGAGGAACGGGACAATCTGCGCAACATCGCCGCGCGCCGGCCGCCGGAGCGGCCGTGCTTCCTGGTCTCGGCCGTCACAGGCGAGGGGATCGAGGAGCTTCTGGCCGCGATCGAGGATCGACTCGCGGCCAAGCGCATCACGCTCAATCTTTCGATCGATGCCTCCGACGGCGCCGGCATCAGCTGGCTGCATCGCAATGCCGAGGTCCTGAACAAGGAGCTCAATGGCGAGCGCTTCGACATGACGGTGCGGGTCGACGAGACCAAGCGCGACATCGTCATGTCACGATTCGATGCTCTTCCGCACGGGACGTAACGTCCCGGACATCCGTGGCGGCAAGGGGGATCGAAGTGGGATCGATGTTCAATCGTCGAGCATTTCTCGGCGGCGGCCTGGCGAGCGCCGCGGTCGCGGGCATTTCAACGCGTGGAGCCGCCGACAACGCTGCTTTCGTCGATGCCCCCGCGCTCCGGCCGGTCCTTGCGCGTCCGGATCGCATGTTTCGTGTCACCGTATGCCTCCGTCCGTTCCGCGCTGCCGGTCCGCGCATCGAGGCGGAATGGATCGACAGCAAATATGTCGTCCACAATTACGGACACGGCGGCAGCGGCTGGTCGCTGTCCTGGGGCGCCGCGCAGGAGGCCGTGCCGCTCGCTTTGCAGTTGAGCGCGCGCAACGTCGCCGTCCTCGGCGCCGGCGCGATCGGTCTGACGACGGCGATCACCGCCCAGCGGATGGGCGCGACTGTCACGATCTACGCCAAGGAGCGCTTCCCGCAGGTGCGCTCGGCGCGTGCGACCGGGGACTGGTCGCCGGATTCGCGGATCGCGATGGAAGCAGACGTCACGCCGGACTTTGCCGACCGCTGGGAGCGGATGGCGCGCACGACCTTTGCCACCCATCAAAGCTATCTCGGGCTTGCCGGCAATCCGATCGAATGGACGGATCGCTATTTGCTCTCCGACGACGCGCCCGACGCCGACGGCCGTCCGCACCGACGCCAGCATGCCGCGGGCGACGGCCAGAAGAAATTCCTCGAATTGCGCGGCCAGATCAGGTCGCTGACGCCGCGATGGGACTTGCTGGCCGCCGGATCAAATCCGTTTCCCGCGCCATACGCCTGGAAGAGCGCCTCGCTCACCTACAACGTCACGGATCTCTACCGTCAACTCGAGGCGGAGTTTCAGCGCGCCGGGGGGCTGCTCGTGCCGATCGAGCTGCACACGCCGTCCGACCTTTCGAAGATCCGTGAGACCGTCATTGTCAACTGCACCGGCTACGGCGCCCGTGCGTTGTTTCGGGACGAGAGCATCGTTCCGGTGCGCGGCCAGATCGCCTGGCTCATTCCGCAGCCGGATGTCAATTACGGCGTCTTCTACCGTAACCTCAGCGTCCTCGGCCGACGCGACGGCATCGTCGTCCAGCCGCTCGGCGAAAGCGACTATTTCGGCTTCAACGACGACAACGAGACGCCGGATCTCGCCGCCGCGCGCCAGGCAGTGGAAGACGCAGCGAAACTGTTCAGCCGGGCCTGAGCGGCCTTCCGGCACGGCACCTCGCAATTTCCCGAAATGTGACGACGCCGTGACGCGGCCTCACTCGACCGCGCCTGCGACGTGCCGCCGCACTTTCTGTTTGAAATCTGCGCCGCCTTGGTTCATTGCGCTGCTGGACGCAAAGCCGAGGCCGATCGATGCAGGACACCAGCGACACCATCACCCACGACACGCTCGCCGGCCAGAACGGGGATCTTGCCCATGTGCGGGCGCCCGAGATCGTCGATGCCCTCAATGCCCGGGAGCCGGCGGATGCGGCGAAGCTGCTGCAATCGCTGCCGGCGGAGAAGGCGATCGAGGTGCTCGACCTGCCCGGGCTCGACAACACTTGCGAGATCCTGGCCGAACTGCCCAAGGACACCGCGGTGTCGCTGCTGTCAGGCGTCTCCGACGACCGCGCCGCCGACATATTCAAGGAACTGGTCGAGCCGCTGCGCACCACGCTGCTGAACGGCCTCAATCCGGATACCCGCAACGTCATCTCCGGGCTGCTGGCCTATCCCGAGCGCAGTGCCGGCAGCATCATGACGACCGAATTCGTCAGCGTGCCCTCGAACTGGACCATCGCCGAGGTCCTGCATCACATCCGGATGGTCGAGCGCACCCGCGAGACCGTCTACTCGATCTTCGTGACCGACCCGGTCAAGAAGACCCTGATCCAGGCCGTACCGCTGCGCCGCCTGATCTCGGCCGATCCGCATGCCAATGTGCTCACCGCGGCACCGGCGCGGAAGCCGCTGATGATCGCGCCTGAGGCTGACCGCATGGAGGCGGCGCGGCTGATCTCGCGCTACGACCTGCTCGCGGTCGCCGTGGTCGACGGCCCCGGCCATATTCTCGGCATCGTCACGGTCGACGACGTCATCGACGCCATCGTCGAGGAATCGACCGAGGACGCCCAGAAGTTCGGCGGCATGGAAGCGATCGACGAACCTTATCTGCGGATCGGCTTCCTCGAAATGATCAAGAAGCGCGGCGGCTGGCTGTGCGCGCTGTTCCTTTCGGAAATGCTGACTGCGACTGCGATGCAGTCGTACCAGAGCGAACTCGAGAAGGCGATCGTCCTGACGCTGTTCATCCCGTTGATCATGAGTTCCGGCGGCAATTCTGGCTCGCAGGCGACCTCGCTCCTGATCCGCTCGCTGGCGCTGCACGAGGTGCGGCTGCGCGACTGGTGGCGCGTCGCCCTGCGCGAGCTGCCGACCGGTATCGTGCTCGGCTCCATCCTCGGCGTGATCGGCATTATCAGGATCACGCTCTGGCAGACGCTTGGCCTGTTCGACTACGGTCCGCATTGGATGCTGGTGGCGATCACCGTCGGCGCCGCGCTGGTCGGCATCGTCACCTTTGGCTCGCTGGCGGGATCGATGCTGCCGTTCATCCTCAAGCGCATCGGCTTCGATCCGGCGAGCGCGTCCGCGCCGTTCGTCGCGACGCTGGTCGACGTCACCGGCCTCGTGATCTATTTCGGAGTAGCGGCGGTCATCCTGCACGGCACGCTGCTGTAGGCCGTGTCAGGTGGCAAATAGCCGGCTCGCGGCAAAATCGATGAACGCGCGCAGCCGCGTCGAACCGTACCTGCCTGAAGGCCACAGCAGCCAGAACGCGGCTTCGATCGTCTCCTGCGGCAGCACGATCTGCAACTGACCGGCTTCGACCGCGTCGCGCATCAGGAAATCGGGCGCCCAGGCGAGTCCCAGGCCTGCAACCGCTGCCGCACGGACCGCCTCGATGTTCGAGCAGATCACGTGAGGCGTTGCTTCCTCGATCGCGGCCTGTGCGCCGCTGGCCAGCTGCCACGCCTGCAGCACGTCGGTGTCGGGATGGCGGAAGCGGATCAGGCGATGCGCCGACAGCGCCGCCTGATCGGCCGGTTCGCCGCATTCGGCGAGATAAGACGGCGCGGCGTAGACCGAGAGCCGGAACGGCGGGAGCCTGCGCGACATCAGGCCGGAATCAGGCAGGACGCCGCTGCGGATCGCAAGATCAAAACCCTCCGTCGCCAGATCCCTGATGCGGTCGTCGAAATCCAGATCGAGCCGGATCTTCGGATGCGCTTGCGCGAAGGCCGCCAGATGCGGCGCGAGGAAGCGATAGCCCGCGGCAGGCAGGCTGATGCGCAGCAGGCCTTGCGGTTCGCCCGCCGATGCCGACAGCAGCTCCGTCGTCTCGCGCCAATCGTCCTGCAGCCGTCGTGCGCGGCCGAGCAGCAATTCGCCTTCGGGCGTCAGGCTGACGCGCCGCGTCGTTCGCGTGAACAGGCGCACGCCGAGTTGGGCCTCCAGTGTGGCGATCGCCTTTCCGGTCGCTGATGGCGACAGGCCGAGCTTTCTCGCGGCAGCTGCAAAGCTCAGCGTTTCGGCGACGGTGACGAAGGTGACGAGTGACGGCGGGTCTTCCATGGTGGCAGATTAGCGAATTCCGGTCGCCGATGTCGCGAGTTTCCGCCCGATGATCGGCGGCCGCCGACTTTCTATCCTCGGTTCAGTTGAACTCACCGAGGCGCGAACGATGGCACAAGACATCCACACGGATCATGCAAGCTACCAATTGAGCGGGTTTGTCGACGGCGTATGGCATCCGGAAGACCTGGTCGAACTCCCGGGAACGTCCTGGGTCATCGTCAGCTGCATGCGATCTGCGGACCATGGCGGCGGCCTGTTCAAGGTCGATACGGCGCGGCCGTCACACGCGACGGAGCTGCGTTGGGCACCTGCCGCGCAGCAGGCGCGGCTCGGACCTCAGATCTTCGACCCGCACGGAATCGCGGCGCGGCGTCTCGCCGATGAGACGTTCGAGCTGCTGGTGGTCGATCATGGTGGCGGCGAAGCGATCGACCGCCTGGTGCTCGAGCTCGGCGAGGAGGGGCCTTTCGTTGCAGCGGGCGAGCGCCTGGTGCAGCCGCCGCGGACGTCGGCGAACGCGGTGGCGCATCTGCCTGATGGCGGCTTCGTCATGACCAGCATGTTCGATCCGACCGACGGCGAGTTCGTGTCGCGGTTTGCGCGCGGCGAGCCGACCGGGCAGGTGTGGCGCTGGTCGCCGGCGAATGGCTGGAGCCGGTTCGGCGATCAGGCGATGTCCGGCGCCAACGGCATCGCCGTGTCGCGCGATGGTGTCGTCATCGCCTGCGAATGGGCCGCGCGTCGCGTCTGGCGGCTCGACCGCGATGGCCGAGCGGTCGCAAGCGTCGAGACGGATTTTCTGCCTGACAATTTGCGCTGGACTGCGGACGGGCGGCTGCTGCTCGCGGGACAATCCACGCGGCCGGAGGTTCTATTCGGCTGCGAAGCGCGCGGCGATCGCTGCCCGCTGGCGTTCAAGGTCGTCCGGCTCGATCCGGTCAGCCTCGCGATCGAATCTCTGATCGCGGTGGACGAGGCCGGCGCGGTGGCCAAGGGCTTTGGCGGCGCGACGGGAGCGATGGAGGTCGGCGAGCAGATCTGGGTCGGCAGCTTCACCGGACAGCGGATCGGAATCTTCAGTCCATGGTCAGCGTGAGCGCTCGCCGGCTGTGCCCGCCGGCGGTCGCTGCGCCACATCCACAAACTCACTGTCGTCCCGGCGAAGGCCGGGACCCATCACCACCGAAGCTCGTTGTTGAGCGCAGTCGCAGTTCCGCGTTTGCGTGGGATTGGCAGTCTCGATGAACCGTTAGATCACGCGGTATGGGTCCCGGCCTTCGCCGGGACGACGGCGCTCTTCGCTTCGTTCCACAGCGCGTCCATCTCTTCCAGCGTCGCGCCGTCGAGCGAGCGGCCCTGCGCGGCCAGCGCCTGCTCGATATAGGCAAACCGCCGCTCGAACTTGGCGTTGGTTGCGCGCAGCGCGGTTTCCGGATCGGCGTCGACGTGGCGGGCGAGGTTGACCAGCGCGAACATCAGGTCGCCCGTTTCCTCGGCGATCTCGGCCTTGTCGTTGCGGTCGAGCGCCGCCTCGATCTCGTCGGCCTCCTCGCGGATCTTGGCGAGTACGGCGCGCGGGTCGTTCCAGTCGAAGCCGACGGTAGACGCCTTGCGCTGCAGCTCCATCGCCCGCGTCAGGGCAGGGAGGCCGGCCTTCACGCTGGCCAGCAGGGATGTGTGCGCGGTCTCTTCCGGCGGCCGCCGAGCCGCGCGCTCGGCCTTCTCCTCGGCCTTGATGCGCTCCCAGGCGCTCTTGACGCCGGCGGGCTGGATATTGCCGTCCTTGTCGGCAAAGACATGCGGATGACGGCGGATCATCTTCCTCGTGATCGCCTCGACCACGTCTCCGAACGCAAAGGCGTTCTGCTCTTCGGCCATCCTTGCGTGATAGACCACCTGGAGCAGGAGGTCGCCGAGCTCCTCGCGTAGATCGTCGAGATCGCCGCGCGTGATCGCGTCCGCGACCTCATAGGCCTCCTCGATCGTGTAGGGCGCGATGGTCTCAAAATTCTGGATGAGATCCCATGGGCAGCCGGTCACCGGCGTACGCAGCGCGGCCATGATCTCGATCAGGCGGGAAATGTCGCGGGAAGGGGTCATCGGGCACCGCTGTATGAGAGGTATAGCCGTTATGCCAAATCGGCCCCGTCGATCCCAGCAAAACACGCCGGAAACGCGGCGCTGTCCACGGATTGGCCGCGGCGCCGTCAGGTGCTAAATCGCCACTTATGACCGATCACAACAATTCCGACACCGCGTTGGTGCTGTTTTCCGGCGGCCAGGATTCCACCACCTGCCTTGCCTGGGCGTTGGACCGCTTCGCGCGCGTCGAGATGATCGGCTTCACCTACGGCCAGCGTCACGCGATCGAGCTCGATTGCCGCGACCGCCTGCTTGCCGGGATCAAGCAAATCCGGCCGGACTGGGCTGCAAGGCTCGGTGACAGCCACACACTGGCGATCCCGACGCTGTCGGAGATATCAGACACCGCGCTGACCCGCGACGTCGCGATCGAAATGGGCGCTGACGGGTTGCCGAACACCTTCGTGCCCGGCCGCAACCTTGTGTTCCTCACCTTCGCGGGCGCACTGGCCTATCGGCGCGGCATCCGCCACATCATCGGCGGCATGTGCGAGACCGACTATTCCGGCTATCCGGATTGCCGCGACGAGACCATCAAGGCGCTGCAGTCCGCGCTCAGCCTCGGCATGGCGAGGGACTTCGAGCTGCACACGCCGCTGATGTGGCTCGACAAGGCGGCGACCTGGCGGCTTGCGCACGAGCTCGGCGGGGCAGGGCTGGTCGATCTGATCCGCGAGCACTCGCACACCTGCTATCTCGGCGAACGCGGCGCGCGGCACGATTGGGGCTATGGCTGCGGCGAATGCCCGGCCTGCAGCCTGCGGGCCAAGGGCTGGCGAGAGTATGTCGCGCAGGGCGGCCCGTAACGGCGGGCGCATAGCCGTCCGCAGGGGTGGACTGCCAAAATATCGAAAACAACCCCATGCAAAGGAGTCGGCGGCTGCCGGCGTTCGACACGGCAACTTGACACGTCGGGCAACTCAGCGGTAGCCTTCTATTATTCCGAAATCGTGTAAGGCGCGGCTCGCCAAGACGACGGTGTGTGAGGCGCCCACACTGTCATCGCCCGGCTTGACCGGGCGATCCAGTACGCCGCGGCTTCTCCGCTCAAACACTGGCGTCTCTGGAATACTGGATCACCCGCTTTCGCGGGTGATGACACCGAACAAGCTGTTGAGCGAGCGTCGATGTGAAGTGCGTGCCTCTACCCAAAATCCTTAGCCGTCAGCACGATCGGCTGGCCGTGCGGGGTACGGTCGGCGGCGTGGTCCCAGGCGTCGCGGTAGCGGTGCAGGGTCTCCGGTGTCGTGACGCCCTTGGCGGCCACGAGGTGTTCGAGCGTCGCCAGCCAATGCTGGTAGTAGGTCTCGCCGGTGTCGGGATCGCCGGCCGCCAGCGCGCGCTTGATTTGATCGGCGAGGGCGGCGGCCCATTCGGGCCAGGTGAACACGCCGCGGTCATGCAGCGTCAACGCCATGGCGAAGGCCTGCGCCTCCCACGGCGCGCGGAACACCGGGCCGTCCTGATCGCGGGGAATGCTGGACACGGCGCTGGTCGCGCGCGCGGCGGCGCCGGTATCCATCAGACCGCCTCCAGATACGGCTCGAACGCGTCGATCGAGACCTTGATGGTCGGATCGGAGTCCGGTCCCCACAATTCGCGTCCATCGAACACGACGGTGTACAGCCATTGCGGATGCTCGCCGGCATCGTTGGCGACCGTATCGGGAAACACGTGACAGCCGTGATCGCGCTCGACCACGCCGACATGACCGCGCACGTAGCGCGGCAGCCGCGTATGCGTGGCGGGATGGATGTTCTTCGCCCGTACCCGATCGCCGGCCTTAAATTTTGCCAGCCCCGGCGCCGCGCGGCCGAACTTGCCGCGCACCATGATGCGCTCGACATCGGCCATCGAGAACTTGCCGTGCTTGAGCGATTTCGCCGGCGCGACGGAATGTCCGGCGGCGACGTCGTCGTTAGAGATATAGCCCTTGTCGAGCAGCAGGGCTTCCAGCCCGAGCAGCCATTTCCTGTAGTAGGAGCTCGACAGATAGACCTGCGGGGGCAGGGTCTCGCGATAGAAGCGCGACGCGTCGATGTTGAAGGCGCCGGCGGCGCCCATCGCGCGGACCATGGCGAGCACCCGCGATTCCCATTCCTGATGGAACATCGGCTCGTTCGGTTCGGGCTCGACCTTGCCGAACCCGTCCATGCCGCCCATGTCGTGGACGCCGTTCACGACGGTGCTCCCGGCGTTTTCGGGAAGCCGGTGCCAATCATGGAATCGCGCGTCACGAGGTCGGCGAGCTGTTCCTCGCTCCAGCCCTCAGTGCCCGCGGGCCGCATCGGCAGCACCAGGAAGCGTGTTTCGGCCGTCGAGTCCCAGACCCGGATTTCCGTCTCCTTCGGCAGGCTGACGCCGAAATCGGCGAGCACGCCGCGCGGATCCTTGACCGCGCGCGAGCGGTACGGCGAGGCCTTGTACCAGACCGGCGGCAGCCCCAGCATTTCCCAAGGGTAACAGGAGCACAAAGTGCAGACGACCATGTTGTGACGGCCAGGCGTGTTCTCGATCGCGACCAGGTGGTCGCCCACCCGGCTGACATGACCGAGGGTGCCGACCGCCTTGCTGGCGTCCTCGAGCAGCGCCTTCTTGAAGGCGGGATCGGTCCAGGCCTTGGCCACGACCTTGGCGCCGTTATGCGGGCCGATCTTCGTCTCATAGGCCTGCACGATGGCGTCGAGCGCGGCAGCCTCGACATAGCCCTTTTCGGTCAGGATCGATTCCAGCGCGCGGACGCGCAGCTCGGTCTCCGACAGTTCGGAATGGTCGTGATCGTGGTGGTGATGATCATGTTCGCTCATGCCTACAGAATAGGCGAAATCGCCGTGCTATGTCGAGGCAAGCAGTACACAACAATGCGAGCTGGGAGGTATGCGTGGTTGACGATGTGACGATCGAGAAGGGCCTCGGACCAGAGGGCCGTATCGCCGTGGTGCGGTTCGACCGCGGCGACGGTATCAACGCGCTGTCGCCGGAGGCGCTGCGGCAATTGACCGATGCGGCGCGCAGTTTCGAGGACGATGGCGAAACCTCGGTGGTGGTGCTGACCGGCGGCGCTAAATCGTTCAGCGCCGGCTTCGACCTCAAGGATGCCGAAGGGCGCTCGCGCAAGACGATGGATATGGGCACGCTGCGCCGTCACCTGAAGCTCGGGCCGCGGCTGACGCGCGCCTGGCAGGAGATGGAGCAGGTCACGATCGGCGCGATCGAGGGCTTTTGCGTCGGCGGCGGCGTGGCGCTCGCGGTCGCGCTGGATTTCCGGGTCATGGCGCGCGATGCGCATCTTCGCGTGCCGGAGATTGCGCTCGGCATGAACATGAGCTGGCAGAGCGTGCCGCGCATGCTGCATCTGATGGGGCCGGCGCGCACCAAGCAGGCCGTGATCCTGGCCGACGACCGGATCTCCGCCGAGGAGGCCTACGAATGGGGCTTGGTGGAGCAGGTGACTGATCCGGGCAAATCGTATGATGCTGCGATGGCGCTCGCGGCCAAGGTCGCCGCCCAGCCGCCGATTTCGGTGGCGATGACCAAGCTGACGGTCAACCGCCTGGCGCATGCGCTCGACGATCTCGCCAGCCACATGGATCTCGACCAGTTCGCGCTGGCGAGCCTGACCGAGGATCACAAGGAGGGCGTCGCGGCTTTCCTCGGGCGGCGCAAGCCGCGCTTCAGGGGACGCTGACGGCTCCGCCTAAGCTTTGGTGATGCGGTCGCTTGCGGCGAGGTCGGCCTCCCAACCGAACGCCGAGCGGCCGTCAAGGGCCGGCGAACGCGCGCGCTCGTTGGCGACGAAGGCATCGAAGGACGGGCCGGTTGCGGTCAGCTCCAGCCTGCGGGCCTGGTCATCCAGCCGCTTCAGCGCCTGCAACTCCTCGTCGCGGCCGAGCTTGGCCTGCCGTACCGCCGATTTCAGCACGCCGATGGTCTCGTCATAGACCTTGATCGGCACCGGAAACGGATGACGGTCCTTGCCGCCATGCGCGAGCGAGAAACGCGCCGGATCGCGGAAGCGATACGGCGTCCCGTGGACGACCTCGGCGACCATGGCGAGCGACTCCACGGTGCGGGCACCGACGCCGGGCGTCAGCAGCAGTTCGGGGAAATCCAGCGGCCCGCGCTCCGCGGCGGCGGCGAGGGTGCCATGCAGGCGGCGGATGAAGACATCGCTCGACCGCACGTCGTGATGCGCGGGCATGATCAGGTGCAACAGATCGCCCTGCGCCTCCACCTGCTCGGTCAGTTCGGCATATTCATGCGCGATGCCGTCAGGACCGAGCGCGGCGAGCAGATCGAGCTGGGCCTGGCGCGAGGCGTCGGCGCGGTGATCGGTGAGATTGACGATCTCGCCCTGCGCTGGACCATCGATCGCGCTGTGCGGCTCGTCGACGAAGCTGCGCAGCCCCTCGGAATGCCAGTGGTAGCGTCGCGCCTGTCGCTTGTGATCGTTCATGCCTTGCTGGACCACGGTCCATTTGCCTTCCGCGGTGACGAAGAAGCCATGCAGGTAGAGCTCGAAACCGTCCTGGACCGCGGCACTGTCGACCTTGGCGACCAGACGGCTGGCGCGGGTGAGGGCGACGCCGTCAACGCCGGTCCGGTCGCCCAGCGCCGACAATTCGTCCGGCGTGCGCCGCGAATGCTTGCCGCGACCACCGCAGACGTAGATGCCGAGCTCGTCCTGCCGCGGCGCCAGCCCGCGCTTGAGCGCGCCGATGACGCTCGTGGTGATACCCGACGAATGCCAGTCCATGCCCATGACGGCACCGAACGACTGGAACCAGAACGGATGCGAGAGCCGCTGCAGGAACGCGTCGCGGCCGTAATGATGGACCACGGCCTGCGTGATGATCGCACCCAGCGTCGCCATGCGCTCCGCCAGCCACGGCGGCACGCGTCCACCATGGAGCGGAAGATCGGCGCTGCCGGTACGTCGAACCATTGGTCTCCAAGTCTCGAACTGTTGTCGTGGAGTCGGGGGCAGACTATCAGGCAAAGCCTTCGGGGGGGGGGAATCCCCGCACAAGACCGACACACAGAACGGAATTCCTTAGCTTTTTCTTGAAAGTTTCCCTTCACAAAAAAGCGCGAAATCCTCCATAGGAGTGTCGTAACGGGGTGGTTCCCCGACATAGGATTGTCGCGCCTTCTGGAAACGCTCGGAAAACCCGAAATCATGATCATGGACCGTGGAATTGCCGACGCGATAGGCAAGGGCGATCTGTCTGGGCCTCGTTCGCCGCGTCTCAACCGCCGGGCGTTTCTGTTCGGCTCCGCTGCCGGTCTTGCCGCACTGGGCCTGGCCGGTTGTGCCTCGGACTACATGAGCCTGGCCGAGGCTGAGAAAGTCTACGGGCCCGTGCCCGACGAGAAATTCCCGATCCCAGGGGTCGATGTTAGCAAGGTCAAACCGCAATATTTTCGCAAGACAGTGCGCTACGACAGCGACGAGGCGCCCGGTACGATCATCATCGATCCCAGCAAGTACTATGTTTACCGCATCGAAGGTGAGGGCAACGCGACGCGCTATGGCGCCAATGTCGGCCGCGATGGATTCCGGTGGAGTGGGGAGGCTTATGTCGGGCGCAAAGCCGAATGGCCTACCTGGACGCCACCCAAGGAGATGATCGCGCGCCAGCCGGAGGCGGGCAAATATGCTCGCGGCATGCCGGGAGGTCTCGATAATCCACTCGGTGCCCGCGTGCTCTACCTCTATCAAAACGGGGCGTACACGCTTTACACGATCTATAGCACCAGTGACCCCGAAACGATCGGGAACGGCATTACGAGCGGCTGCACCGGCCTCCTCAGTCAGGACATGATCGACCTCTATTCGCGAACGCCGCTCAAAACGAAAGTGATCGTGCTGCCGGCCTAGGCAACGGCAGGCCGAGGATGCGCTCGCATCGGAGCAGGCGGCCGTCGCAGGGCAACGCAATCACGCACGATGCGGACAAGAAAACCTGACGCGCTTTCCGGATCGAAGGCGCGCGCGTATCCGGCCAGCGCGATCCGGCTGTTCGCGCAGATGCTTGGCGAAAGCCTTCCGCAGGTCTTTCGATTGCGCCGCCTTCGCCATCTTCGGCAGCGTCTTCACCTGCGGCCATGACCGACACCGGCGCGTCGCGGATGGTCAGCAGGACATACTGGGAGCGACCTTAGAGATCGCAGAGCCGATGATGGCTGCGCCCGAGCGCGACGGATGAAATGCGAACCGTATAGGGGGAGCCACGGCTGGGTCGCCAAACCGGATCGGCTTCCATATCCGTAATTCGCATAAGGTATATTATGGAATATTTATATCTACAATTAGATCAGATATTTAGTGGGAAATCTTCGCACCGGACCGCAGCTTGGCGCCTGTCCGGGCTCGTCCCGGTCATTGGTTCTGCTGGTCCAGGCAGCACAGCGATCCACGCCCACGCATCTCGTCAGAAAGCCGATATTGCCGCGGCGTACGGACGCTGCAATAAGCGCCAGCTGTGCAGAGATCGCTGGTGACCCCACGGCATCAGGTCCGTATAGGATGGCATCTCAGAACAACAACAAGCCTCTCGAGGGAGCAAACCCAATGAGCTTTTCACGACGCACGCTGCTGAAGGTTTCCGCCGCTTCCGCCGTCCTGGGCGGAATTGGCGCGCCGTATGTCGCGCGCGCCCAGTCGGCCGAGTTCTCGTACAAGTTCGCCAACAACCTGCCGGAGTCGCATCCGTTCGTGGCGCGCGCCCGGGAGATGGCGGCGGCGATCAAGACCGAGACCAACGGCCGGTTTGATCTGCAGGTGTTCCCGAACAGCCAGCTCGGTTCCGACACGGACATGCTGAGCCAGGTGCGCTCCGGCGGCGTCGAGTTCTTCACGCTGTCCGGCCTGATCCTGGCGACCCTGGTGCCGGCAGCCTCGATCAACGGCATCGGCTTCGCATTCCCGGACTATCCCACGGTCTGGAAGGCCATGGATGGCGAGCTCGGCGCCTATGTGCGCGGCGAGATCAACAAGGCCGGCCTCGAGGTCATGGACAAGATCTGGGACAACGGCTTCCGCCAGACCACGTCGTCGACCAAGCCGATCAACGGTCCCGACGATCTCAAGGGCTTCAAGATCCGCGTGCCGGTGTCGCCGCTGTGGACCTCGATGTTCAAGGCGTTCGATGCATCGCCCGCCTCGATCAATTTCAGCGAGGTCTATTCGGCGCTGCAGACCAAGATCGTCGAAGGCCAGGAGAACCCGCTGGCGCTGATCTCGGCCGCCAAGCTGTACGAGGTGCAGAAATACTGCTCGATGACCAACCACATGTGGGACGGCTTCTGGTTCCTGATGAACCGCCGGGCCTGGGCGGCGCTGCCGGACGACATCAAGACCATCGTCGCCAAGAACGTCAACGCGGCGGCCGTCAAGGAGCGCGAGGACACCGAGAAGCTCAACGCCACCGTGAAGCAGGAGCTTACCGGCAAGGGTCTCGTGTTCAACCAGCCCGAGGTCGGGCCGTTCCGCGACAAGCTGCGCGCCGCCGGCTTCTACGCCGAGTGGAAGGGCAAGTACGGCGAGAAGGCCTGGGATCTGCTCGAGAAGTCCGTCGGCAAACTGTCCTGATCGATCCAGCGGGAGGCGTGCCAGGAGGATTGCCATGGCTCATGTCGAGATGACGCCGGCCGTGGCCGGCGAGGCGGCGTCACAGCCCCCTCGCCGCCGCTCTGTTCTCGGTTCCATCGAGGCGGCGCTCGGATGGCTGGTCGAAATCCCGGCGGCGATCCTTGTCGTCGCCGAGGTCGTGATCCTGTTCGCCGGCGTGGTGTCGCGTTACGTGCTGCATGCGCCGCTGATCTGGTCCGACGAGCTGGCGTCGATCCTGTTCCTGTGGCTTGCGATGCTTGGGTCCGCGGTGGCGTTCCGCCGCGGCGAGCACATGCGGATGACGGCATTGGTCGCAAGCGCCGGGCCGAGGCTGTGGGCCTATCTCGACGTGGTCGCGACCTGCGCCGCGCTGGCGTTCCTGATCCTGATCGTACGGCCGGCCTATGAATACGCCTACGAGGAGAGCTTCATCACGACGCCGGCGCTGCAGATATCCAACACCTGGCGCGCGGCGGCGCTGCCGGTCGGTATCTGCCTGATGGCGCTGTTCGCACTGCTGCGGCTGGCGCGGGTCGGCAATTTCAAGACCTTCCTGCTGGCGGCGCTGACGGTCGTCGCGCTGATCGGCGTGTTCTGGCTGGCGCAGCCGATGCTGCGGCCGCTCGGCAACCTCAACCTGATCATCTTCTTCGTCGGCGTGGTCGGCTTCTGCGTGTTCGCCGGCGTGCCGATCGGCTTTGCCTTCGGCATGGCGATCTTCGGCTATCTGGCGCTGACCACGCGGACGCCGCTGATGGTGCTGGTCGGCCGGATGGACGAGGGCATGAGCCATCTCATTCTGCTGTCGGTGCCGCTGTTCGTCTTCCTCGGCCTGCTGATCGAGATGACCGGCATGGCGCGCGCGATGGTGGCGTTCCTGGCGAGCCTGCTCGGGCATGTCCGCGGCGGCCTGCATTACGTGCTGGTCGGTGCCATGTACCTGGTCTCCGGCATCTCGGGATCGAAGGCCGCCGACATGGCGGCCGTCGCGCCCGTGCTGTTCCCGGAAATGAAGGAGCGCGGCGCCAAGCCGGGCGATCTGGTCGCCCTGCTCGCCGCCACCGGCGCGCAGACCGAAACCATTCCGCCGAGCCTGGTGCTGATCACGATCGGCTCGGTCACCGGCGTCTCGATCTCGGCGCTGTTCACCGGCGGCCTGTTGCCGGGCGTCGTGCTGGCAATCACGCTGTCGGGGCTGGTGTGGTGGCGCTACCGCGGCGAAGACTTGAGCCACGTCCAGCGCGCCACCGGCGGCGAGATCGGCAAGGCGCTGGTGTTCGCCCTGCCCGCATTGGCCCTGCCCTTCGTGATCCGCTACGCCGTGGTCGAAGGCATCGCCACGGCCACCGAGGTCTCGACCATCGGCATCGTCTACGCCTTCGTCATCGGCCTGTTGATCTACCGCAAGTTCAACTGGCGGCGGCTGGTGCCGATGCTGATCGACACGGCGTGCCTGTCGGGCGCGATCCTCTTCATCATCGGCACCGCGACCGGCATGGCCTGGGGCCTGACCCAATCCGGCTTCTCGCGCGCGCTGGCGGCGTCGATGGCCGGGCTGCCCGGCGGTTCGGCGACCTTCATCGCGGTCTCGATCCTGGCCTTCGTGATCCTGGGCAGCGTGCTCGAGGGCATTCCGGCCATCGTGCTGTTCGGGCCGCTGCTGTTTCCGATCGCGCGCCAGGTCGGCGTCCACGAGGTGCACTACGCCATGATCATCATCCTGGCGATGGGCATCGGATTGTTCGCGCCGCCGTTCGGCGTCGGCTATTATGCCGCCTGCGCCATCGGGCGCGTCGATCCGGCCGAGGGTATCCGGCCGATCTGGGGTTACATGCTGGCGCTGTTGATCGGCCTGATCATTGTCGCCATCTTCCCCTGGATATCGATCGGTTTCCTTTAAGGCAGCTTGCGGATGGGATAGAGCCATGAGTGCAGCTCAAAACCAGTACTCGATCGGGCTCGACAAGACGCCCGCCAACTACGTGCCGCTGACGCCGCTGAGCTTCCTGGCGCGCTCGGCCGCGGTCTATCCCGACCACATCAGCGCGGTCTATGAGGGCCGCAGCTTCACCTGGAAAGAGACCTACGAGCGCTGCAAGCGCGTTGCGTCCTATCTGGCCGGCCGCGGCATCGGCCACGGCGATACGGTCGCGGCGATGCTGCCGAACATCCCGGCGATGAACGAGCTGCATTTCGCGGTGCCGATGACCGGCGCGGTGCTGAACGCGCTCAACATCCGCCTCGATGCGGAATCGATTGCGTTCCAGCTCGATCATGGCGGCGCGAAGATCATCCTCGTCGACCCCGAATTCTCCGGCGTGATCGCGGAAGCCCTGACCCTGATGAAGGGCCCGAAGCCGTTCGTGATCGACGTCGATGATGCCGCCTTCAGTGGCGGCAAGCGGATCGGCGAAATCGAGTATGAGGCGGCTGTCGCGTCAGGCGACCCTGCATTCGCCGAGCGGCCGCCGGCCGACGAATGGGATGCGATCGCGCTGAGCTATACGTCGGGCACAACAGGCAATCCGAAGGGCGTCGTGACCCATCACCGCGGCGCCTATCTGAACGCTGTCAGCAACATCCTCGCCGGCAATCTCGGCCAGCATCCGGTCTATCTCTGGACGCTGCCGATGTTTCACTGCAACGGCTGGTGCTTCCCCTGGACCATCGCGGCGACCGCCGGCGTCAATGTCTGCCTGCGCAAGGTCGACCCCGCCAAGATCTTCGAATTGATCCCGCAGCACGGCGTCACCCACATGTGCGGTGCGCCGATCGTCTACAACACGCTGATCAATGCGCCCGACGCGCCGAAGGGCGGCAAGGCGAAGTCCGTCGTCGGCCTGATCGCCGGCGCGGCGCCGCCGGTTGCCGTGCTCGAGGGCGCCGAGCGGATCGGCATCAAGCTGACCCATGTTTACGGGCTGACCGAAGTCTACGGCCCCGCCTCGGTCTGCGCCGAGCAGCCGGGTTGGGACGAACTGTCCGCCGATGCGCGTGCGCAGCTGAAGCGGCGTCAGGGCGTGGCCTACCCGCTGCAGGAAGACGTCACCGTGCTCGATCCCGAGACCATGCGCGAGGTGCCGCGCGACGGCGAGACCATCGGCGAGGTCATGTTCCGCGGCAACATCGTGATGAAGGGCTACCTGAAGAACGAGAAGGCGACGCAGGAAGCCTTTGCCGGCGGCTGGTTTCATACCGGCGATCTCGGTGTGCTCGACGAGCACGGCTACGTCATCATCAAGGACCGCTCCAAGGACATCATCATCTCCGGTGGCGAGAACGTCTCCTCGGTCGAGGTCGAGGATATCCTCTACAAGCACCCGGCTGTGCTGTTTGCCGCTGTGGTCGCCAAGCCCGACCCGAAATGGGGCGAAGTGCCCTGCGCCTTCCTCGAGCTGAAGGACGGCGCCAAGGCGACCGAGGCCGAGATCATCGCCTATTGCCGCGAGCACATGCCGGGGTTCAAGACGCCGAAGTCTGTGGTGTTCGGCGTGATCCCGAAGACATCCACGGGCAAGATCCAGAAATTCCTGCTGCGCAACCAGGTCGGATCGGCCAAGGCAATCTCGGCCTGAGCGTTGGCGCTCAGCCCTCTGCAAGGCGGCCGAGCAGCCCGTACAGCAGTCGCCTCTCGTCGGCCTTGAGCGGCGCCAGCGTCGTCGCGGTGCATTCGATCTCGATCGGGATCAGCTGCTCGACAAGCGCCACGCCGGCCGTGGTCAGATCGATCAGGATCAGCCGCTTGTCGGTCGCATCGCGCCGGGTCGCGACCAGCCGCCGCTTCTTCAGCCGCAGCACGACGTCACGGATATTGGCCGGCTCCATCGCAACCAACCGCCCAAGCAGGTTCTGCGACAGCGCCCCGCGCTCATAGAGCCGGGCCAAGGTCGCATATTGCGGGGCCGTCAGATCGTAGGACCCGATCCGGTCGACCAGATTGGACGAGGCGCGCTGATAGGCCCGGCGCAGCAGGAAGCCGGCCTGGTCCTCCAGCCGGTAGCCCGACGCAACGCGTCTGACCGGCGCGTCCGCTTTAGTCGACGTTCTCGGCATCGCGGTACATCACCTTGTGGCGCGTGGTCGAAACCCATTCGTCGATCTGGGCTTCGGTCATGAAGTGCTGATCATCGAACCTGTTCCAGTTGCTGATATCAGCCAGGCTCTTCTTCCAGCGCTTGTACGGCGGCTTGGCCGGCGGACCGAAGCACATGATGTCGAGCACGGACAATTCATCGGGGATGCCGAGCAGCGGCTTCATCGCCTGCTGCGCCTTCTCCTGCCCGATCGCGGTCACCCACCAGACGTTATAGCCGAGCGCTGCCGCTGCGAGATGCGCCGACATCGTCGCCGCCGCCACGCTCTGCAGCAGGATGCGCTCGGCATTCTCCTTGTACATCTTGTCGAGCTCGGAGCCGTCGTTGAGCACGGGAAACGCCTTGACCCAGCGGAAGTCGCTGGCGACGACGATGAAACCGGGGGCCGACGCGAGGCCGCGATAGTCGGGCGTTGGAAACTTCATCTTGAGCCGGGCGCGGGCGACCTGCTCCTCGCGGAAATACTCCGTGATCTTGTTCTTGAGGTCCTGATCGGTGACGGAAATGAAGTGCCAGGGTTGTGCATTGGCGCCCGACGGCGCGTGCCGCGCGGTCTCCAGGATCATGTCGTAATGCTCCGGCGGCATCACGTAGCCGGAATCGAACGCCCGGGTCGTCAGGCGGTTCTTCACGACGTCCATCAGCGCGTCATATCGCGTGCGATCGGTGTAATCGCGCGTTGCCACGGCTTCCGTCATCTGCTCCTCCCGGTCTATCGTTATCGTTATGATCATAACGATATGCCCTTTGCGTGAAAGGTCAAGACAGGACCGTTGGCGATCGTATGCAACCGCCGCCTGCCGAGCGGCGGGTTCATGGCGGTGGTCGCGGGAAAACCCGATCCGAATGGGGGAAGTCCCCTGCGCCGCTGTCGAACAGAGGGAAGGCGCGCGGGTGACGGAGCCCGCACGTTCCCGAAGACATCGGCCGAAAGATCCAGAAATTTCGGCGGCGCTATCGGTTCGGTTCAGCGAAACGGTTTTGGGGTGAGGCAATCACATGATCGTCGTTCGCCGGTAGACACAGCGAGCGATGCCTCACCGCGTCGATGAAGGCCAGGATTTCTGCAATCGCGGGATCCGCGTCGGCCAATTGCCTTACTTCGTGCAGACGCGCGGCAAACACACCGGGGCCGCGAAATAGTTTCTGATAGAACGCCCGGATCACCGCGAGGCGTTCGCGGGTAAATTCGCGGCGTCGCATGCCAACCAGGTTGAGCCCGGCGAGACCCGCGTACTGGCCGCTTGCAAGGCCAAACGGGATGACATCGCCACGTACGCAACTCGTAGCCCCGATCATCGCCTGCGCCCCAATTCGAACGAATTGATGGGCGGATGAGAGGCCTCCCATAAAGACAAAATTGCCGATTTCGCAATGGCCGCCCAGCGTCGCGGATGTGGCGAAGATGACGTCGTTCCCTATGACGCAGTCATGACCGACATGGCTGCAATTCATGAAATAGCCGCGATCGCCGACGCGGGTAACACCGCCACCCGCGACGGTTCCGGCATTCATGGTGACGTGCTCGCGGATCGTACAATCCTGGCCGATCTGAAGCTTGGTCAGTTCGCCGCGATAGCTCAGGGCTTGCGGAGGCGTGCCGAGCGAGACGAACGGATAGATCGTGCAGCCGCCACCGATCGTGGTCTCCGCGGTCATGTGTACGTGGGCGATCAGCTTGCAGTTTGCGCCGATAACGACACGGGAACCAATAACGCAATAAGGACCAATCGACGTGCCGGCGCCGATCACCGCCCCATCCTCAATCCGCGCAGTGGGATCGATGAGCATACAGTTCCCTCAAAAACGGATTATTCGCGACCTTCAGCAGAGGGCAAGCTCAGGCAGAGTGCAAGCTCAAATGCCGTCCGCCGGGTGTGACCGGTCGGATTTATTGCCGCGCGACGCGACCGGTTGCTTCAGCCTGCCCGATCGAGCGTCAGGCGCATGCCGTCATAGGCCGGGATCACGCCGGCCGGCAGGCTCTGCCGCAGCACCTCATAGTCGAGGTCGGAATGCATGTTGGTGATGACCGCGCGCTTCGGCTTGAAGCGCTCGATCCACGACAGCGCGTCGGCAACGCTGAAATGGCTCGGATGCGGTGCATAGCGCAGGCCGTCGACGATCCAGAGATCGAGACCTTCAAGCGTCGGCCAGCTCTCTTCGGGAATGTCGTGCAGATCGGGCGTGTAGGCGGCATCTCCAATGCGGTAGCCGAGCGCGGGAATTTGGCCATGCTTCACCAGGAAGGCCTCGAGCTTCAGCGGACCGCCCTTCCCCTGCACCGTGTGGCTCTCGCCGGCCTCGATCGAATGCCGGGTCAGGATCGGCGGATAGTCGCTGCCTTCCGGTGAGATGAAGCAATAGGAGAACCGCGCCATGATGTCCTTGGCGGTCGACTGGTTGAAGTAGACCGGGATGCGGCGGCGCTGGTGCAGCACCACCGAGCGCAAATCGTCGATGCCGTGGGTCTGGTCGGCATGCTCATGGGTCAGGAACACCGCATCGATGTGCTCGACATTGCCGTCGATCAGCTGCTCGCGCAGGTCGGGCGAGGTATCGATCACGACCCGCGTGGTGCCGTGCTCCATCGTGCGCTCGGCCATGATCGAGCAGCGGCGGCGGCGGTTTTTGGGATTGTTGGGATCGCAGGCGCCCCAGCCGAGCGCCGGACGCGGCACGCCGGCGGATGAGCCGCAGCCCAGAATGGTCAGCGTCAGCGTCATGCAGCAACCTTCGGCGCCGGCACCTTGGAGAACAGCCGGAAGAAGTTTTCAGTGGTCTGCCGCGAGATCTCCTCCAGCGAGACGCCGCGCGTTTCGGCGAGCACCTTGGCGACCTCGACAACGTAGGACGGCTCGTTGCGCTTGCCGCGGAATTTTCCGGGCGCAAGATACGGCGCGTCGGTCTCGACCATGATGCGATCGGCCGGCAGCTCGGCAGCCAGTGCGCGCAGGGCCTCGGACTTCTTGAAGGTCAGGATGCCCGTGAAAGAGATCGACAGCCCGAGCGCGATGGCCTTCATCGCGAGCTCGCGGCCGCCGGTGTAGCAATGCAGCACGGCCTTGAACGGCCCCTTCGCGATTTCGTCCTCCAGGATGCGGCCGCAATCCTCGTCGGCCTCCCTGGTGTGGATGACGAGCGGCAGGCCGGTTGCGCGGGCCGCGGCGATATGCGCGCGAAAGCCGCGCTCCTGGGCTTCGCGCGAGCCATGCTCATAGAAATAGTCGAGCCCCGCCTCGCCGAGCGCCACGACTTTCGGGTGCTTGGCGAGCTCGATCAGTTCGCTCGCAGGGATGCCGTCCTCTTCGTCGGCATGATGCGGATGGGTGCCGACCGAGCAGTAGACGTCCGGAAAGCGCTCCGTGATCGCGAGCAAACCGCCGAGCCGCTTGACCCGGGTCGAGATCGTGACGATGCGGCCGATACCGGCCGCTTGGGCGCGCCCGACGATCCCGTCGAGATCGTCGGCGAAGTCAGGGAAATCGAGATGGCAGTGACTGTCGACCAGCATGACTTTCGAACCGCTCACTCGGTCTTCGGTTCAACGTAGCGTGGGAATACGCCGACAGGCGCCGGCAGAACCGTGCCCGGCTTGATCCGCTCGGCGACATCAGCGAAGCTACGCGCATCCGCTGATATGCCGAGGCTATCGAGCATCTTGCGGCAGGATTCCGGCATCACCGCCTGCGCCATGATCGCGATCTGACGCACGACTTCGGCGGTGACATACAGCACCGTCTTCTGGCGTGCCGGATCGGTCTTCGCCAAGGCCCATGGCGCCTCGCCGGCAAAGTAACGGTTGGCTTCGGCGACCACGGCCCAGACGGTGTTGAGCCATTGATGGATCTGCTGCGTCGCCATCGCGGTCCGCGACGTCTCCAGCATGGCGTCGGCCTGCGCCAGGATCGCCTTGTCGTTCTCGCTGAACTCGCCGGGCTCCGGCAGCACGCCGCCGAGTTGCTTGGCGATCATCGACAGCGATCGCTGGGCGAGATTGCCGAAATCATTGGCGAGGTCGGCATTGATGCGCGCGACGATGGCCTCGTGGTTGTAATTGCCGTCCTGGCCGAACGGCACCTCACGCAGGAAGAAGTAACGCACCTGGTCGACGCCGTACTGGTTCGCCAGATTGAAGGGATCGACCACGTTGCCGACCGACTTCGACATCTTCTCGCCCCTGTTGAACAGGAAGCCGTGCGCGTAGACGCGTCTCTGCAACGGGATGCCGGCCGACATCAGGAAGGCCGGCCAGTACACCGCGTGGAAGCGGATGATGTCCTTGCCGATGATGTGCACGTCGGCCGGCCAGTAGCGCCAATTCTTGTCGTTCTCGTCGGGATAGCCGACGCCGGTGATGTAGTTGGTCAGTGCGTCGACCCAGACATACATCACGTGCTCGGGATCGTTGGGGACCTTGACGCCCCAGTCGAAGGTAGTGCGCGAGATCGAGAGGTCCTTCAGCCCGCCCCGCACGAAGCTCATCACCTCGTTGCGGCGCGAATCCGGGCCGATGAAATCGGGCTGGCTCTCGTAGAGATGCAAGAGCTTGTCCTGGTAGGCCGAGAGCTTGAAGAAGTAGCTCTTCTCCTCGACCCATTCGACCGGCGTGCCCTGCGGGCCGCGGCGGACATTGTCCTCGCCGACGGTAGTCTCGTCCTCGGCGTAATAGGCCTCGTCGCGCACCGAATACCAGCCGGCGTAGGCGTCGATATAGATGTCGCCATTGTCCTGCATGCGGCGCCAGATTTCCTGCACCGACTTGTGGTGCGCAGGCTCCGAGGTGCGGATGAAGCGGTCGAACGAGACGTTGAGCCGCTCGTCCATCTCCTTGAAGCGCGCGGCGTTGCGGGTGGCGAGATCGTACGGCGTCATCCCCTCGCCGGCCGCGGTCTGGATCATCTTCTGTCCGTGCTCGTCGGTGCCGGTCAGGAAGAACACGTCCTTCGCGTCGAGCCGCTGGAAGCGCGCCAATGCGTCGGTCGCGATCGCCTCATAGGCGTGGCCGATGTGCGGCTGGCCGTTCGGATAAGCGATCGCGGTGGTGATGTAGTAGACGTTGCCGCGGTCCGCGGCGGGTGCCGGGACGGACGCGGGCGCAGCAGCCCTCGCCGCGGGTTTCTGTTGCTTGGGCGCGCGGATAACTGCCGCCTTCGGAGCCTTCTCGGCAGCAGGAGGCTTCGGCGCAGCGGGCTTCCTTGCGGCCGGAGCGACGGCCGCCGCGGCTGCCTTCTTCGGCGGAGCCTTGGTGGGCTTCGTGGCAACCTTCTTGGCCGCCTTCTTGACGGCCTTTTTGGCGACCTTCTTCGCCGCAGATTTCTTCGCGCCCTTGGCGCCCGTCTTGGCTTTGGTCGCCTTCTTCGTCTTCTTGGTGACGCGCCCACCCTTCTTGGTCTTGGCAGCGCGTGACTTCGCCGTGGCCTTCCTGGTCGCGCGAGCGGGCGATGCCTTCTTCGTCTTCTTGGCCTTTTTCGACGATTTCTTCTTAGCGGTCGCCACCACGGAATCCTTTGCAGATCGAAACGAGATTGTCGGGAGTGTTGTCAGACGGATGTGTCTTCGGACGAGTGTGTTTTCGGACGAGAGCGCATTCAGACAGATTGTTTTCAGACTTGGCGTCTATCGGGTCGCGTCCGCGAGCATCGAAAACACCGAGAAAACCAGCGGCTTGCGCTCCAGATTGTAGGCTTCGGTATCGCGCGCGGCGCGGACGATCTTTTCCCATACCTCCGCAAGCCGTGCAAGGCGCGGCAGATTGGCATTGGCGTCGCCGGTGCGCATGCGCTCGCTCATCCAGCGATCGATGCCGTCAATGAAAGCGGCAAGCGCGACGCGGTCGCTGGTGCCGAGCGCATCGCCCAGTGCGTGCAGCTCGCGCGGATCGACGCTCGGAAGCGTTGCCAGCAGCGCGGCCGTGCGCTGCTGCAGCTTGAGCGCGTCGCCGCCGAGCAGTGATAGCGCCCGCCCGACGCTGCCCTCAGATGCTGCCGCGGCTTCCGCCAGCGCAGGATCGTCGGCCGCAATGTCGGTTGCGGCCGTGGCCGCGCGCAGAACATCGCCCGTCTCCAGCGGCCGCAGCAGCAATTTGCGGCAGCGGGACAAGATGGTGGGCAGCACCCGTGACGGTGCGTGGCTGACCAGCAGGAACAGCGACTGCTGCGGCGGCTCCTCGAGGATCTTCAGCAGCGCATTCGCAGCATTGGGGTTGAGCTCATCGACGGTGTCGACGATGCAGACGCGCCAGCCGTCGACGGCTGCGGTCGAGCCGAAGAACGAGATCGTCTCGCGGGTCTCGTCGACCGTGATCACGGTGCGCATCACGCCGCGGTCGTTGAGACCGCGCTCCAGCACCAGCAGCCCGCCATGGGCGCCCGCCGTGATCTGGCGCGCCACCGGATCGGACGGATCGACCCGCAGCGTCGGCGCCGCCTGCACCTGGGACGACTTCGGATTGCGGAACGCCAGCACGAACCGCGCCATGCGATAGGCCAGTGTCGCCTTGCCGATGCCCTGCGCGCCGCCGATCAGCCAGGCATGCGGAATTCGTCCGCTGCGATAGGCATCGAGCAAGGCAGTCTCCGCCTCGCGATGCCCGAACAGATCGGGGGTTTCGCGCGGGTGGCGAGCGGGGCTCTCCTGTTCGACCTTGCGTGCGCTCATGCGGGACTGTCTGCCGTGAGCGTTGCGCGCAGATGCTCGCGCAGCGCGGCCCAGATTCGCGCCGCGACCGTGTCCGGATCGGCCGTCGCGTCGATCAGCACGCAGCGTTGTGGATCGTCAGCCGCGATCTTGCGGTAGGCATCGCGTAAATCCTGATGGAACTTGATGCCCTCGGCTTCGAAGCGATCCGCCGTGGCATTGCCGCGGCGCAGGGCGGCGCGCTGCAGTCCGACCTCGACCGGCACATCGAGGATGAAGGTCAGGTCGGGCTTGAGATCGCCGATGGTGACGCGCTGCATGGCGTTGACGAGACCGGGCGACACCTGCCCGAGCTGGCCCTGATAGGCGCGCGTGGAATCGAAGAAGCGATCGCACAGTACCCAGATGCCCTGGTTGAGCGCCGGCAGGATCACGGTGCGGACATGGTCGTCACGCGCGGCGGCAAACAGCAGCGTCTCAGCTTCCGGCCCGAGCAGCTTGCCCATCCCCGACAGCACCAGGTGACGGATGATCTCGGCCCCGGGCGAGCCGCCAGGCTCGCGGGTCACGATCGCGCGCAGCTTGGCGACATCGAGCCGTTCGGCGAGCTTGCGGATCTGGGTCGATTTCCCCGATCCCTCGCCGCCCTCAAAGGTGATGAAGCGACCGCGCAAGCTCGGCCGTTGGACTGCTGCTTCCGCCATGTCAGAGCTTCTCGACCCCAGCGCGGAACATTCCGATCACAAGCTCCTGGGCGCCGTCGAGCGCGCGGCGCATCGTCGATCCCGTACCGACGGCATCGGCGGCGAACACCGGAGTTTCCATCGCGACATTGCCGCCGCGCCAAACCCGGACGACGCCGATCTGCTGGCCGGCGGTGACCGGCGCCTTGACCGGGCCGCTATAGATGACGCGCGCGAGCAGCTTGTCATTGCCGTTCTTGGACACCATGACCTTGATCGGATCGGGGCTGACCAGCTTCACCGAGCGGCTCTCGCCACCGAACACCCGGGCGTAGCCGACCGGCTGGTTGGCCGCGATCAGGACCCGGGTCTCGAAGCTGCGGAACCCCCACTCCAGCATCTTCTTGGCTTCGGTGGCGCGGTCTTCGGAATCTTCGAGGCCGTTGACCACGACGATTAGCCGCGTGTCGTTCTGCACGGCCGAGCCGACCATGCCGTAGCCGCCTTCCTTGGTGTAGCCGGTCTTCAACCCGTCGGCGCCGGGCAGAGCGTTCAGCAGCGGATTGCGGTTCTGCTGGCGGATCTTGTTCCAGGTGAATTCCTTCTCGCCGAACAGCTTGTAGCGCTCCGGGTAGGTCAGGATGATGTGGCGCGCCAGCACCGCGAGTTCCCGTACCGTCATCTTGTTGGTCGGGTCGGGCAGCCCGTTGGAATTGCCGAAGGTCGACTTGGTCATGCCGAGCTCGCGGGCGCGCTTGGTCATGAAGTCGGTCGCAAAGGTATGCTCGTTGCCGGCGATGCCTTCGGCCAGCGCGATGCAGGCGTCGTTGCCGCTCGGGATGATCGCGCCGTGCAGGAGGTCGTCGACCGAGACCTTGCTGTTGATCGCCGCGAACATCGTGGAGGTCCCGGACGGCGCCCCGCCCCGCCGCCAGGCGTTCTCGCTGACCCGGTATTCGTCGGTCAGCTTGATATCGCCCTTCTTGATGGCGTCGAACACCACCTCGGCCGTCATCAGCTTCATCATGCTGGAGGGCGCGCGCAGCTCGTCGGCGTTCTTCTCGAACAGCACGCTGCCCGAAGAGGCCTCGACCAGGATCGCGGTCGGCGCATCGCCGTCGAACCCGCCCTCTTCCTTCTTGGCGCCCTGGACGCTGTTGTTGGCGGCATAGACCATTCCGCCGCAGCCGATCGCCAGCACGACCGCGGCCGCGATCACGGCACGCCATCCACGCCCGGCGCGAGCGAACAACGTGCGGGGAATTGCGGTATGGGCTGCCATCGGCGATGTCCTGAAAGACTGCGTTCTAACAGCTGGAAGTATCGCAAACAACTGAGGTTTCGCCGCTTGTGCACGGCCGGCTGGATTGCCGGCTGCGCTGAACGCCCGTATCCTTGGAACCAGCTAACGACAGCAGAACCGGCAAACAAGGCGGAAACGCGAATGTCATCCTCCCGCACCATCTCCGCCAACGGCATCGACATGTTCGTGCGTGAGGCCGGGCAAGGCCCACTGGTTGTGCTCTGCCATGGCTGGCCGGAGCTGTCCTACTCGTGGCGGCACCAGATCGCAGCGCTCGCCGCGGCAGGCTTCCGGGTCGTCGCCCCCGACATGCGCGGCTTCGGCCGGACCACTGCGCCAGCCGACGTCGGCGCCTACACGATCTTCGATACCGTCGGCGACATGGTCGCGCTGGTCGCCGCGCTCGGCGAGCAGAAGGCGATGGTCGTCGGTCACGATTGGGGCGCGCCGGTTGCCTGGCACGCGGCGCTGTTCCGCCCTGACATCTTCACCAAGGTCGCGGGCCTCAGTGTGCCGCCGCCGTTCCGTGGCCGCGGCCGTCCGTTGGAAACCCTGCGCGAGAGCGGTATCACCAATTTCTACTGGCAGTATTTCCAGCCGCCCGGCGTGGCAGAGGCTGAGTTCGAACGCGACGTCGCCCACACCATGCGGCTGGTGCTCGGGCGCGGCGTCTCCGATCCGAGCTCGATGTTCGTCGACGAAGCCAAGGGCTTCCTCGGCAAGCTCCCGGCTGGAATGCCGCTGCTGGCCTGGCTGACCGAGGCTGATATCGCCGAATTCGCCGAAGGCTACCGGCAGTCCGGCTTCCGCGGCGGTCTGAATTGGTACCGCAATCTCGACCGCAACTGGGAGCTGACCGCGCCCTGGCAGGACGCGCAGATCCATCAGCCGTCGCTGTTCATCGCCGGCTCGAACGATTCGGTGATTACCGGGCTGATCGGTGCCAAGCGGGTCGCGGACATGGAACGCGTGCTGCCGAACCTGCGGCAAAAGCTGATCATCGAGGGCGCCGGCCACTGGATCCAGCAGGAGCGCCCCGCCGAGGTCAACGCCGCGCTGATCGCATTTCTGAAATGATCAGGCCAAAAGCTTGATTCGCAACGGCTTGGTTCAGTAAGCCGCTTGGCTCAGTAGAGCCCGCGCCCGCTCAGGACTTCGGCGGGTCCACGCGCGTCGATCGGCACGTAGGTGGCCGCCGCCGGGCTCGGGGCCGCGGCATAGTGGGCGTCACCCTCGTAGGAGACTTCGCGCGGATTGTTCGGCACGCGGCGGTGCGATCGGCTCGAGGCCGACATTTCCGAGGTGGCGTTGGCCGAGGCATAGTCGGCCTGGGTGTTGCCAAGGCTGTAGGGCCGCCCCTCCGGCAGCGGAACGTCGCCGCGGACCCGGCCCGACGAGGACGACATTTCAGGCACGAACGGCCGCGCGGAGGCGACCCGGACCATCGACGGCGACGGCGCCGGTGTTCCGGTGCGCAGGGTTGCCATCAGCTGGCGGTCGTCGGAGCCTTCGAGCGGCGCCCGCCCGACGTATTCGACGCGGACACGCGCGACGCCATTGCCTTTGAAATCAAGCAGTTCGGCGGCTTTGTTCGAGACGTCTATGAGGCGGTTGCCGTGGTACGGGCCGCGGTCGTTGACGCGAACAACGAGCGATTTGCCGTTGCTCAGATTGGTGACGCGCGCGTAGCTCGGCATCGGCAGGGTCGGATGGGCGGCCGTAAGCGAGCCCATGTCGAACACCTCGCCATTGGCGGTCAGGCGGCCGTGGAAATCATCGCCATACCAGGACGCCATGCCCTCGGCGCGATAGTTCTCGTTCTCCTCCGGCACATAGGTGCGGCCGGCGACGACATAGGGCTTGCCGATGCGGTAGGTGCCGCCGCCCTTCGGCACGGGGTCACCGAGCGCCACGACCCGCGGGCTCGAGGATACACCGTACTTGGGATCGATCCGGCTGGTGAGCTGGTTCGAGGAGGCGCAATTGGCGAGGACGAGGCACGAGGCCACCGCAACGGCGCCGCGCGCCGTCCGGATCATCGAATCTGGCCGTCTAATCCCCATCTGCCCCAAGTACCATTCTGCAGGACCCGCGCCTACTTCGAGGCGTCGGGATCGATTCTGTCACTGTGCGGCCCACCTCCGCAGCAGATGGTGAAGATATCGCAACCGGAACACGGCGGAAATGGGGAGAGCCATGAGGCGGTGGCGTCTTGGTGAATGGTCTGTTGCGCCTCCTCCGTCCTTCTACGGACCTCCGTGCGCGCAAAATGCCCGCGCCTGTCCCGCGATCAGACACACTGTTGCAGCAAATCATCAGTCGGGGGGCATCTTCAATTCCAACAATTGAATCTTTTTGACTGTGCAAGGCTGCAATCGTTTTCTCTCCCGCGTGGGGCGCAAAGGAAGTTTGCGATGATCGAGACGGTTACAGCGGTGATGGGCCTGGTGAGTGCGGCGATCTTCTTGGCGCACGCCGTGGAAGGCTATCGGTACCGGGCCTGACAGTCCGTTGAAGGCGGAAAGACGCGTCACCTCTTTCCAGGAGAGAAGTTCGGAAAGCTTTAATCAATTCGGATGAGCATCGGTAGAAAGCAGGTGTATCATGCGTGGTCACGATTTGGTCTCCGACGGATTTCTGACCCTGACCGCAGCAAGCCTCGTGCTGCTGTGCTCGAGCCTGCTGGCATTTGCCTTCGGCTGAACCCGTGATACCCTGCGCGCTATATCTGCGCCCATGCGACAGGCGTCGGCCACCCTCACCTCATTTCCCTCGCCGGCCGAACTTCCGCGTCAGCCTTCAATAGCTGGCGATGCCAACCAGGCAAGCGCTCGGCTGATATGATCTGCACGGCAGATCCGCCGCCTTCTCCCAGCCCCAGTCCTGACGCACCCCTCCACCTTTCCAGCGAGAGGATTCGCGAATGACCGGCGGGTTACGAGAAGGAACGTCTGCGCTGCTCGTCAGCACTGATGGCCGGTTGCTGATGCAGCTGCGCGACGACCTTCCCCACGTTTCCGATCCGGGCAAGATCAGCCTGTTCGGCGGGCGGCGGGAGGGCAGCGAGACCTTCCTGGAATGCGTGGTGCGCGAAATCCACGAGGAGATTGGCTACTATCTGCCGCCCGCGCGTTTTGGGCGGATCGGTCGTTATTTGGGGCCGTATCATTCGACGCCAGGCGGCACCCTTCGCGGCCAGGTGTTCCTCGCGCGCGAGGTGCCGATCGACCGGTTGAAGGTCACTGAAGGTCGCCTCGAGATCGTGGCCGTGGACGACATCGAACGCATCAGCGGCAGGCTCGCACGCCCGGCAGAATATGCGCTGGCGATCTTTCGGAAGCGCGAACCGACTACCTGAGCGATGAAACCAGCGCGCGGACGAGATCGTCGATCATCGGCAGCGCAACCGCAGGCTGGGCAACGTCGATATCGTGCACATGCCAGTAAGTCACGTTGTCGGCGACGTCGGGGAACCGCCGCTCGATGAGCGGACGATGCTCGGCCTCCTTGAGCGCAATCACCAGGTCCACGCCGTCGAAATCGGCCAATGAACATGGCTGCGGATAGCGCGCTGCGCCCTCCGGAACGATGCCGTTGGCGCGAAGCCGGTCATCAGCGAACACCGACATGGCTCCGACATTGTCGGGCGAGCCCCGTTCGGCGGCGCCTCTCGATGAGGCGCGCCACGGCAGGTTTTCGCGGCGGGCGAGATGATTGAACAGCTCCTCTGCGTATCGACTGCGGTAGTAGTTGCCGGTGCAAAGGAACAGGACGCGCTTCATGGACACCATGATGGCCAACGGCGGTGGTCGCGGTCAACCTTGGTGCGTGCCTGCGACGATGACCCGCGGCCGATTGCTGCTGGTGGACCAAACAACCGGCCCACTTCGCTCCTGTGTTCTCGCCAAGTTCGCGTGCCGTAACGAAAAACGGCCTCAGCTTGGGGATTGCTGAGGCCGTCATTCCGTCTGCCTGGGGCGCGGGCGCCAGTAAGTAGGCCGCCTCGATTCAGCAGAGCGCCGGTACATCCGCGGCAGCCCGAATTGTACTCGACGTCGGAGCGGGCTTGCCGAGGTTTCACGGGGTACCCCACAGGGCGCATCCGAGGGGCTGCCTGCTTCGCGCTACTACCGCAACGTAAGCCCCCAGAAGGCGATGAGCAGCAAGGCGCAAGCGCCCAATCCCATCAGCAGCACGACGGCTTCCAGCATCATGGCCGAATCAACTCCGCCCGTGGCCGAAGCATGCGCGCGAGCGCAGCGTTTGTCGTCGCCCACCTCTAACGCCACTCCAATAAAAACGACCTCGACGCAGGGAGCGTCGAGGCCGCATTCAATCTCCCGCAGTCGGGGTTGGGCAACTGAGACGACGGGAGCAGAGGACTACTCCCGACACTTCCACTTGTTCCCGGGGCGTCAACCCACCCTTAAATTTTCAGCGGATGTTTTGCCGCGATTTTCCTGGACTTCGTAGCTTACCTTCGCCCCCTCATCGAGGCTGCTCAGTCCCGCTTTCGAGACCGCTGAGATGTGCACGAAGACGTCTTTGCCGCCGCCGTCCGGCTGAATGAAACCATAGCCCTTCGTCGAGTTGAACCACTTCACAGTACCTGTCGCCACTAGACAAATCTCCCTTGATCTAATGGTGGCCAGCGTAGGTCGATAGCAAAGCAGGCCGCAAGGATATCCGGCCCGTGTGCGTCGGTGGCGGCCTCTACTCGCCGAAAAACGATATCTATTCTTCGTCAGGCCAAGCGACCGTTAGCAAATCAGCAAGCCGGTCGGCGATCCGCATTTTCCACACGAAAGACCGGTGGAAGGCCATTTTCGAGGGACGCACGAAACCGGCCTGAAACAATGGACCTATACCACACCTTCGCGAATTGATCGGGGGCAAGCGTCATGATGGAAGCCGCTATCGTCGTATTGCTGTGCCTAAGCGCCGTGATCCTGGGTGCCCACGCCTACGACGCCTTCCGCTTTCGCGCTGATTGACCAGTCAACGTGCCCAGGGCCAGAAGCGATAGAAATCCATTCCGTATGACTTGCAGGTAACAACTCCTCGCAGCGGCTTGTCGTCAAATCGACCGGCGATCTCCCTGTGGCGCACCTAGAGCGCCCCGTTCCATGTAAGCAATCTTGCCGTCTGCATCGAATTCCATAATCGCAGTCGTTGCACCACGCGGTGTAACGAAGGATATCGATGTCCCATTCAAGACCGGCTTTAGATCGCTAATCTCGGACGGAACGCAGTCCTCCAAACGCTCTTTCCAGAAGGCCATCAATCGCGCTTTGCTGGCGACGGTTTCCCTAACGCAGCATCGACAATCCACGACAGCAGAGTCTGCGTGCATCTGTACAATCGCGTTAAGGTCGCGCGCGCGATAGGCGTTCAGCCAATCAATCGCTGCGGCCATTGGGTCAAAGGACATATTTCCTCACCTGCATCCGTATCGTAGCTGAGGAATAGAGCGCTTCTGGGAGGAGCCGATACTGGGAAAAATACTGCCCGGGTGAAAGCCACCTCAGTTGGCGGCGTCGTTCAAAAGAAGGCGCTGCTGCAAATCAATTTGGTCGCGGGCCTGCGATGCCGGACCCAAGCCACCGTCGGCGGCATCGCAGTTTCGCGAGAAATCCCCGATGTACACATACTCCGAATTTGACGGTCGTCGCGAACTGACAGTCATCGTGGCGTCGATTCTTGCAACTAGAGTGACGACGGTAACCGGCGCGAAAGCGCCTCCGAGACACAGGGGGCGTAAATGGAAGAACGAAAGATTGCGAAGTTGCGCGTGCACGAGCAAAACATCGAGCATTACCGAGGGTTGCTTCGCACCAGACTTAGCGAAGTCGAGACTCACTTCATCGAGCGGCGCTTATCCGAAGAGCGTTTCGCAATCGAGATGCTGAAGTTTATGAACCGTCGGGAAACATCACCCAAGACGGATCTGTTCGCATAAGGCGACACTACATACCCCTTCGGTAGTACCCCCTTTGCGAGATGAACCTTGGTGCGCTTTGTGCTGACCCCTCACATGTCGGGATTTTGCACATCCTTCCCGGGGCTAGGATCAACGCCGCCAGCGAGCGTTTTAAGCCTGGCGGCGTTGTTGCACCTAAGCTCAGGTCATGCCCTTCACGCGAATGCCGATCGCGATCCAGCCCGAACCCGCCCGCCAGTTCGCAGTGGACACGCGCGCCTATCAAGAAGCGCCACAGCAATGGCCTGGAGCGACCTCCAGCCCAACTCGGGGTTCCACAATCTCCGGCACGCCCTTGCGTCCCGGCTGATCGATGCCGGCGTGGATATCGTCACTCTCTCAGGGCGCCTTGGGCGCGCGAGGCCGGACATCACCTTGCGCGTCTACGCCCACTTGTTTAGGAACGGCGACGGCAAGGCGGCGGCGATCAATGCGGCGCTGGCGCGTGAGCTGCCAATCGGGTGCCCATTTCGCGGTTCGTTCTCTTCGAGTCCGCCGCTAAGCACTTGAAATTGTTGGTTTGGAAGGGTGGCCGAGTGGTTTAAGGCACCGGTCTTGAAAACCGGCGTGCCCGCAAGGGTACCGTGGGTTCGAATCCCACCCCTTCCGCCAGTACACTGTTCTCTGTTGTTCACCGCTGTTCGGAATCCCCAACAAAATCAGCGTTTTCGTCAGCTGGCTGTATTCCCAGTTCGCTGTCGTTCCTCACAATCGAAGCGAAAACCGTGGCTTGGGACCGTGGGTTCGGAGGATGGCTTTCATCGGAGGAACATATGGCTGGAAAGCTCAAGCCACTCGATGTCGAGCGCGAAACGAAGCGGGGCAAGTATGGCGACGGCGGTGGGCCTTATCTGATAGTCAACGGACCCGCGGCGAAGAGTTCGTCCGATCATGATTGGAAGGACGGAAAGGAGCGCTGGCACGGCTTGGGTTCCTTCAAGGACGTGTCGCTCAAGAACGCACGCCTTGCGCGCGATGCCGCCGCTTGCGGGTGACGGGCGATCGCAACACGACTGGCCTCGAGAACGAAAGATTGCGATGTCGCGCGTACGCAAGCAGACATCGAGCATCACCGAGGGTACTTCGCAACAAACTTAGCGAAGTCGGAACTCACTCATCGAGCGGCGCTTGTCCGTAGAGCGTTTCGCGATCGAGATGCTGAAGTTTATGACCCGTGGGAAACCGAGACGGATCTGTTCGGATCTGGCGACACTACATAACCCTTGTGTGGTAGCCCGTTTGCGAGATGAACCTTGGCACGCTTTGTGCTGACTTCCCTCATGTCGGGACTTTGCACATCCTTCCCGGGGCTAGACCAACGCCGCCAGCGAGCATTTTAAGCTTGGCGGCGTTGTTGTTCGCGGGGTGCGATCGCCGCTACCGCGCTTCTGCTTCCGAATAAACCGTGTGACCATGATGCCTCAGCAATGACAGCGCGGATCAAGCGCGCATGAAACGGTCAGGCCGACGAGCGCAAGCATATCGCGTTCACCGGCGAGCACACGTTCGCCGCCTTGCCGGCCAAAGTGAAGCGCGCGATCGGCGTTCTCGACGTACCGGCGAACTGACCTATGAGCGATGACGATCGTTCCTCCAGATACGGCTGCGGTTTGGCGGTCTGCTTCATTGCAGTCGGCCTGTGGCTGCTCATTTTTGTGGGCGTTGAGATGGCGAGGTATTATTACGGGTGAGCGCGATGACGCCCAACAACCGATGCACGCATACCAGCGGAGCCTGAGCGGGCGTTGGATCGCCTCCATGGCCGGTCCGGCGACATCATCCTGATACGGCTCTTGTCAATTCGGCAAGCTCTGCATCTGCATCGACAATGCCTTGGGCGGCGGCCATTTCGAACCAGTAACTCGCCTGCTTGGGATCACTGTGGCCAGCCGCACCGCTACGCAAATAGCGCCCGAGCATGAGTTGAGCTTGACCGTGACCGCGCTCCGCGGCCGCGCGAAACCAACGCTCGGCTTTGCTTCGATCCACGGGAATGGCATGACCGCCGCTATACATAGCCCCTAGTGCAAACATTGCTCCAGCGTGGCCATTCGCTGCGGCCTGTTCGCATAGTTTGAGCGCGGCAGGAGCATCCTGTGGACCCCCTCGACCGTTCACGAGCATCTCAGCCAGAGCAACCTGAGCATCGGTGATGCCTCCCTCCGCCGCCCGCGCGAACCAGCCTCGTGCTGCCTTCGGGTCGGCCGGCACACCTCGGCCATCGGCGACAAGACGACCGATCATGAACTGCGCCTCCGGAACCCCTTCGGCCGCACGCCGCAACCAGACTGCTGCCTGCTGTTCGTTGCGCTCGACCCCTATGCCCTGGAGAAGACAAACGCCGAGATTGAACGCGGCGACGAGATTGCCGCGTTGCGCTGTCTGCATGAACCAATCCGCGACCGGCGGACATTCCTCTCCTCTGACCGCTCGTCCCAGCAGGTCATTTCCGACGTCGACCTGAGCATCCAAATTTCCGGCCTCGGCGGCGATGCGCAACCAGCGGGCCGCTTCATGGTTGTCCTGGGGTACTCCGGCTCCGGTCATGTAAAACGAACTCAACGACCGAGCGGCCGCCGCGTTGCCACCCTCCGCCGCACGACGATACCAGTTTGCCGCTTCCACATAATTCGGCGGCAATGCTCCGCCCTTGGCATATAGGTTGCCGACCAGTTCCGCAGCACGAGCGTCACCTGCCAAGGCAGCACGACGAAGCCACGTCTCGCCCAACACCAAATCCTTGGCAACAACGGTACCTTCAATCAGCATCGTTCCCCATTTAATCTGCGCACCGCGGTGTCCCAGCTCGGCAGCTTTACGGTAAAGTTCAGCGGTTGCAGTGGGATCGTGTATGCCGCTGATCCCTCCTTCGGTGAGCACACCCAGCATGAACACGGCCGTAGGAATTTCAGCAGCCGCCGCTGCTTGCATGTTTTCGACGATCTGGTCCGTGT
Organism: Bradyrhizobium sp. RD5-C2; assembly: GCF_019972155.1. Classification (GTDB taxonomy): domain Bacteria; phylum Pseudomonadota; class Alphaproteobacteria; order Rhizobiales; family Xanthobacteraceae; genus Bradyrhizobium. Next base: position 149,079 of record NZ_BOVL01000004.1, read on the forward strand.
GAGAGGCCCGGTTCGGGTCGCCGGCGAGCGACAGCGCATATCCCAACTGTCCTTGGGCGCAGCCTGCGGAGGCGGAGCGGCTATACCATTCCCTCGCCTGTATCTGGTCTCTGAGCGGTGGCGGACCATAGGTCAAAATGTAAGCGAGCAGAGCCTGCCCGTCGGGAGATCCGGCGTCAGCCGCCATGCGAGCCCATCTCAGGGCGGCGTCGAAATCTGGCTTTGACGTGCTGTCCTGCGAAAATAGTCGCGCTGCGCCGTCGCCGCGGTCCTCTCGCGCTTGCGAACCGAGCCCCTGGAGCAAGAGCGAAGCCAGCAAAGACTGCGCCTCGACGTTGCCGTTCAAGGCCGACCGTTCCAACCAGCGCGCTCCCTCTGTCCGACTGTACGGTACGCCGGCGCCTTGAAGATAAAGCCTTCCAATATGATAGGCGGCTTCCGCGCTGCCGGCTTCGGCCATTCGGGCCAGATGCGGCAACGCTTCAGCAAACCGCTCTTTCTCAATTAGAGCGATCGCTCGGCGCAGCCCCGCCTCGGGGGACGCCTTTCCGATCAAGCGATCAAAGAGCATTTCCCGAAGGCTCCATTCGTCAGCACTGCAGAGCCAAATCGCTCACGGCTCGCGCAACGCTTCCTGCGTCACCGGAAGCATCAGGCCGAGCATGTATGTTAGCACGGTCCGCTGACCAACCTTAATATCGGCGGTTACGGGCATGCCTGGCGTGAGTTGGAAACCGGCCGGCACGCCATGCAGGGCCACGCGATCAATACTGATCCGAGTGCGGTAAAATGGTTCCAGGTTCGTCGTCGGAATGGCACTGGTGGGATTGCGCGCCTCAACCTGGGCATTGAAGCTATCCGGACTCACGATTCGTACGGCTCCCTCCGCCATCCCGTACTGGGAAAATGGAAACGTGTCGAACTTGACGGACACGGGATCCTTGACATGCACGAAGCCGTTATCTTTGCCCGCAATGTTGGCCTCGACCTCAAGTGGCGCGTCCGCAGGCACGAGCGTAATGAATTGCTGCCCCGACTGCATGACGGAACCCACCGAAACCTTTGCAACGGATTGCACGATCGCATCAAGCCCGGCGCGGATCTCGACCAATTTGCGTCGCAGGTTAGCTTTGGTCAGCAACTCCCGCGTGTCGGCTGCCTTGACACTAATCTCCTGCAACTTCTGCGAAGCTTCCGCCTTCCAGCCGCGGACGTAGGCGTCACGGTCCGAAGCAAGGGCCGATTGATCGCGCTTCGCCCCCTCCCCGGTAGCGACCGCGTTGGAAAGCGACCGCTGCATTTCAACGCGTGTATCCTTGGCGATCAGCGAGTTCAGCCGACTTCCGGTTTGGGTCGCCTCCAGCTGCTTACGCATATCCTCGATGCTCTGAGCCACACCGAGGCGCTCGCGATAGCCCACAGCATCGGATTCCGATCTCGCTATCACGGAGTTCAGTTCCTGCAGCCGGTGCTCGTAGTTTTCGATCTTGGAATCGAATTGCGCTTTTCGGTGACTGAAAATCGAAGCCTGCAGGGCCCAATTCGGATCATCGCCGGAGTAGGTGAACGGTTGGCCATCCGCCTCGGCACGCAGACGCGCGAGTTCGGGCTCAAGGCTGTTCAGTTGCCCCTCGAGGGCCACTCGATCTGCTTCGGCGAAGGTCGGATCGAGGCGCGCCAGCACATCGCCCGCCCGGACATGCTGGCCCTCGCTTACGTCGATCGAACGGACGATCGCCGTTTCCAGCGGTTGAACGAGGATGGTGGAAGATTGCGAGACCACCAGACCGCGCGCAGTGATGACCTGATCGACGGGCAATACCCCCGCAACAAGGACCATAGCAGCGACCATGCTGGAGACGATCCAAATCGTGCCACGTGCGGAGCGCGGTACGGGAGCATTGATGATCGCCGTCGACGGTTGCTGAAACTCAAGGATCACCGGCAGCGTCGGATCGTTCCTCTTCGCCCTGGTCGGTAGCGGCAGCAAATTGGCTTGGACTTCGCTCATGGTTCGTTCGCTCCGCCCGAGACCAGCTTCGGCGTAACGGACTGGCGCGCCGGCTCGCTATGGCGGTTTTGCTGGTTCCAAAGCTGTCGATAGATGGCGCAACGCTCGACCAAAACATTGTGTGCGCCGCAATCGACGATCTTACCCTGATCCAGGACCAGAATCTGATCGCAGCCAACCAATGACGACAGCCGGTGTGAAACGATGATCATCGTCCGTCCGCTCGCAATGCGCTCGAGGTTGGCCGTCACGACAGCTTCGCTTTCGGGATCGAGGGCACTGGTCGCTTCGTCCAATACCAGGATGCGGGGATCGGTGATGAGCGCTCGTGCGATCGCCAACCGCTGTCGTTGTCCGCCAGACAGGTTCGGAGATCCTTCCTCTATGTAGGTCTCAAAGCCATTGGGCATCCGCTCGATGAATTCCTCAGCGCCGGCGAGCCTTGCAGCATAGACAGCATCCGATAACGTCAAGCCCGGTCGACCGGCGATAATGTTATCTCTGATGGAGCCACGAAACAGGAAGTTCTCCTGCAAGACGACACCGAGGCTTTGCCGAAGGTGACGCAGATCAACATCGCGTAGGTCTGCGCCATCGATCTTCACGAATCCCTTATAGTCACGATTGATTCCCTGCAGTAGGCGCGTAACCGTCGACTTGCCCGATCCGCTGCGACCCACGATGCCCAGCGTCGATCCGGCCGGAACCGAGAAGCTGATCCTGTCGAGCGCCGGGATAGTCGTGTTGAGGTAAGTGAAGCTGACGTCCTGGAAGGCTATTTCGCCTGCGAACTTCGGTCTGAGGCCCGCCGCTCGCGCGCTGCTCTCGGCCGGCCGATTAAGTACGGAACTTGCCTCTCCGATCGCCGCCCCAACCTCCTCATAGTCCTCGATCAACCGCGCCAGCCCAACGAGTGGCTGGGCAACCCGCGCACTCAGCATCAGGAACGCGAATAATCCGCCCACCATGTAGCCTGACGAGTCGTTCATCGCCAGATACGCACCGAGCATGGTCGTGCCGAGCACCATGAAGCGCTCGATCGGCGTAACCAAAGTCTGCGGCCAGTTGGACAGACGGCCGAATTCCAGCCGCCATTTGCCGGCCTCTGCAATCCGCTCATCCCAAAGAGCGCGACGTTGTGGCTCGAGAGCCAAAGCCTTGACCGTCTTGATGCCCACGATCGTCTCGCCGAGCGTCGCCGACTTCCAGGTCTCGGCGGTAGCGACCCGTCCGTACATCTCGCGCATCGGCTTCAGGAATGCGATGATGATCAACAAGATTGCGCCGGCGCAGCCGAGCACAATGCTAGCCAGGATCGGGCTGAGATAGAACAGGAACGGGAGCAGCACGCAAAGCGTCATCAGGTCGAGAAACGTCGTCAGAAGGCGGCCGGTCAGAAATTCGCGAACACGATAGACCTGCGCGATACGGTACATCGTTTCACCCGCAGGATGTCGCTCGAAGTAATCGAGCGGCAGGCGAAGCAGCCGGTTGAAGACGTGCAGATTGAGTTTTGCATCAAGCCGGGCGCCGACCACCGCGATGATATGACGTCGCGCATGTCCCAAAAGGGCCTCATAGACGATCACGACCGTCATGACGGCGGCGAGCATGACCAAGGTGGACGTACTGTGGAATTGCAGGACCTTGTTGACCATCGTCATCACCAGAAGCGGTGGGAAGATGGTCAGGAAGCTGATGGTGAGCGAAGCAATACCGATGTCCCGCAACAAGCGCCGTTCATGCAGAACGAGATCGAAAAGCCAGCGCAGGTCAAACGGCGCGTCGGCTGCTACGCGGCTTCGGCTCGCGCGCACCAGGATGGCTTCGCCGTTCCACACCTGCGAAAGGCGCAACTCGTCGACGGGAACGGCCCCGTCCGCAGCAGCGCCGGGATCCCTGAGCATGACGATATTCTGATCGGCGTTCGCACCAACCATGAGCGCAGCGCTACCGTCGGCAAACAACAAGATGACGGGCCCGGCTTCGCTCATCCCGAGCAATTGGCGCCAGCTGGTTCGTACCGCGCGAGACCATAGGCCGGCATTCTGCGCCCAGGCCGAGAGCGCTGCAGCCGATGGATAGATTTCGGATTCACCAGTTCTCAATTCTGCGACGTCGAGCTCGACGCCATGATGACGCGCGACCTGGACAACCGCTTGCAATCGCGCCTGGTATTGCGGACTGCGTTGCGCTTCCAGGCGATTGATCGAAGGCACTTGTTGCGGACCAACTCCGATTGATTTCGGCTCGGATGAGACGGCCCGCGGCTTTGACCGAGCCTCTACCTTGACCTTTGCGGCGAGATTCGCGCAAAACCGTTGCGCGGAGAGGCGTGCGCGGACGCCGAGGTCGATCAATAACTCGCTTCGTCCACGGAGAGAATCCATGAATGAATGCAGGTGATCGGACCATCGCGTTGCGAATTGCGCTTTCGTCGCTTTCCATGAGGCACGTCGCGATGCTCTCGGCTTTTGGGTAACGTGTGGACGGCCCTTCGGACGTGCAGTAGCAATATCCGGTGACACCACAACCTGCGGCCTGTCGTCGTGCTGCACGGGGATGACGTTCAGATCGCCGCGTATATTGAACGACTGTGTTCGCGCCGGTGCCGTTACGCCAGGGCGGGCCTGCCCTTCCACGCGCCACACCGCCTCATCGAAATCACTTTTCTCATTGTCGACTTGGGCTTGCGACAGATCGATTCGGGCGGCTAGCCGGCTCTCCAAAAGGGCGCGTGCCCGGCTGTAAAGCGCGTTGCGCGACGCCTCGTCGCTCGCCGACAGATCGTCAATGGCGTTCTGCAGCAAGCGGACATACTTGCCTGGCCCTGGCTCCCCAAAGGCGCCCCTATGCGGGTCCACGGTCACCCTCCAAAATCGACAACAGAATGAATTTTCTTCGCTGTATCCCGGCAATCTAGACGAATTCGATGGGCCGTAATACCGAAATCCCCGCCATTGGTTGATGCGCTTGGGACCCCGTTTTCACCCACGTTTCACCCGATCGCGAACAATTGCCTTAGCCGGGATGGCAATTCGCCGGTGGAACCAATCGCAACACAGCTTTCTGTCCATAAGTCGAGATAGCGCTCGATCGGAACGGATGTCCGTTCCGGCCAGCGGTTCAAGGCTCCCAGATCATCGAGGCAGGCCGGTTTGCCCACCTTGACGTCCTCGTAGATATGAAGGACGCCGACCACGGCGGGGCCCCACGGAACTTCCTTTCCTGATCTGGCTTCCAGCTTCGTTCGATTTGTGCGGAACCACTCGGCCGGTGAAAGATCGTCAGCTTTGAACTTGTCCAGCAGCGCTGAGCCATATTGACGAATGGCGCGGGCAAATCCTGCGTCTCCCGCAAATGGCGGCGATCGCTCCCAACTGCCGGTTAGCAGCCGCAGACCGCGAACCGAAAATGTCTCCACCAGCACCTCCTCGAGCCATTGTGTCGGAGGCTGGGGTTTCGCGGAGAACTGCCAGCTGTTGCACAACACGTGCCCGAGCTCATGACCGAATTGATAGGCGAGCCTGCACCAATCCGCATACCCGACGTTCACGACGATCGACGCCATGTCAGGTTGGTCGCTGTGCAACCAGATCGCCGGCGTGACTTCGTCGCGATTTTCGATACGGATCTTCTTGGGTTGCCGATCCGACAGCAATCGCAATCCTGATAGATCGACCTCCCGGATGCGGTTGAGCACGCGCATCACGGCATCGGTCGGCGCCGCATGCCAATCGCCCGATAATTCGATCGGACCACTCAGCAGGCCTTCAGTCGGAGCGATCTCGCGTCCGAGAGCCCTCCTGCTGCCTTCCATGGCGACAACGGCCGCGCTGCTCGCGAGAACGAGGAAGCGTCGGCGGTCGATCAGGGCAGTGCCAGCCATCGGCTACTCTCGGCCTGGTCGAACAAGAAGCCAGGGATGCGCGATCCCTGGCTTCGTTGTCAGTCGTTTCTTTAGCCGCCGACCTTAATGGTCGTTCTTCGGCAAGTTGAGGTTTGGCCGATTTGATTGATCGAATTGACCAATCGTTCCGGCACCACCTGGACTGTTCTGATCGAAAGCTGAGCCGCCATCGGTGTTGCCCATGCGGGACAACAGCATCTGCGCCAAGCTCTTGATCGTCGTGAGATCGGCCTGCAACTGCTGGCCATTCATTGACCCTCCCGCCATTGCCAGCGCCAGGTCCGCGACTGCAGCCTCCAACTTTAGCAGCACCGGACTCAACGTTCCAACGGTCGTATCGGGATTGATCGTCGTGGTCAGCGACGTCTGATCGTCATGATGACCAGACGTTCCTGTTGGGCCCGCCGAGCCTGTCGAGCCCGTCGTTCCAGCTCCCGTCGCACCGGTAGCTCCGGTCGAACTGGTAGCGCCTCGTGCGCCAGTCGCACCGGTTGCTCCCGTCGCTCCGGCAGTGCCCGTCGGACCCGTTGGGCCGGTATGACCCCTGTGGCCTCTCGGACCAGTCGGACCCTTCGGACCACGTGGACCGGTCGAGCCGGTCGCCCCGGTCGAGCCTGCCGAGCCTGTCGCACCCGTGGCTCCGCCTGCACCCGTCGAGCCCGTAGCCCCGGTGGCCCCAGTAGCGCCAGGATCGCCGGTTGCCCCACTCGCTCCCGTCGCGCCGGTTGCCCCAGTGGCTCCGGTCGAGCCTGTAGCGCCCGTGGCTCCGGTACGACCCGTTGCGCCGGTTTTGCCTCGCGGACCTGTTGGTCCGGTCGGTCCCCTCGGGCCAGTTGCGCCGGTGGCTCCCGTTCGTCCGGTTGCGCCGGTGGCTCCCGTTCGTCCGGTTGCCCCGGTCGATCCTGTTGCACCCGTCGAGCCGGTCGCTCCGGTTGCGCCGGTCGAGCCGGTCGAGCCGGTGGCTCCCGTGGCACCCGTCGAGCCGGTTGCACCAGTTGCACCGGTCGAGCCGGTGGCTCCCGTCGCACCTGTCAAGCCGGTCGCTCCAGTTGCCCCCGTCGAGCCGGTGGCTCCCGTGGCGCCTGTCGAGCCGGTCGCACCAGTTGCGCCGGTCGAGCCCGTCGATCCGGTTGCGCCTGTTGCACCCGTCGAGCCAGTGGCTCCAGTGGCACCCGTCGAGCCGGTTGCACCAGTTGCACCCGTCGAGCCGGTGGCTCCCGTTGCACCGGTCGAGCCGGTCGCACCAGTTGCCCC
>NZ_BOVL01000005.1:0-340745 GCF_019972155.1 Bradyrhizobium sp. RD5-C2
ACGGTCCTCAATGCCATCATGCGAGACCGAAAGCCGTACCTGCAAACCAAACCAACATAACAGTTGCCGGCTTTCGCCGGGACGGCTCGTGGAGAGAATTACGCTCGTGCGGCCTAATCCTGCGTTTCGCTAAACGTCGCGCGGAACGGATGGCCGGGATAGACGCCGACGATGCGGAATTCGCGCGAGAAGAATTTCAATTCTTCCAGCGCGAAGGCGAGCCCGCGGTCGTCAGGATGGCCGTCGACATCGGCATAGAATTGCGTGGCGAAGAAATTGCCGTCGACCATGTAGCTTTCGAGCTTGGTCATGTTGACGCCGTTGGTGGCGAAGCCGCCGAGTGCCTTGTAGAGCGCGGCGGGCAGATTGCGCACCCGGAAAACAAAACTGGTGACCAGCGGCCCCGAGCCCTGCGCGGCCCATTTGGCCTCGCGCGCCAGCACCACGAAGCGGGTGGTGTTGTGGGCCTCGTCCTCAATGTCCTCGGCGAGAATATCGAGGCAATAGATATCGGCGGCGAGGCGCGAGGCGATCGCCGCCACGCTCTTGTCGCCGCGCTCGGAAATATCGCGGGCGCTGCCGGCGGTGTCGCCGGCGACGATCGACCGGATGCCGAGCTTGCGGATGATGCGCCGGCACTGGCCGAGCGCGTGGACGTGGCTCTCCACGCTTTTGATGTCGGCGAGCTTGGTGCCCTTCACCGCCATCAATTGGTGGCGGATCGGCAAGAACCATTCGCCGACGATGAACAGGCCCGAGGCGGGCAGCAAATGATGGATGTCGGCGACGCGGCCGGCGACCGAGTTCTCAATCGGGATCATGCCCAGATCAGCCTCGCCGGAGGAAATCGCGGCCAGCGCGTCCTCGAAGGTCGGGCAGGGCATCGGCTCGGCGTCGGGATAGGCCTCGACGATCGCGATGTGGGAATTGGCGCCAGGCTCGCCCTGGAATGCGATTTTCAGCTTCTTGGTCATGGATGGCCTTTTAGCAGCGGCTTAGGCTTTTGCCAGTATCCGCCGGGCGGTTTCGAGGTCGGCCGGGGTGTCGACGCCGCGGGGCACGGTGTCGACGATGGTGATGTCGATCCGCATCCCGGCCTCCAGCGCGCGCAGCTGCTCGAGCTTTTCCTGCTGCTCCAGCGGCGAGGGCGGCAGCCGGACGAACCGCTCCAAGGCGGCACGCCGGTAGGCATAGAGGCCGATATGATGGTAGCGCGGCCCATCGCCATGGGGCGCGGTGGCGCGGGTGAAATAGAGCGCGCGCAGCCGGTTCGGGCCGATCGGCGAGCCGACCGCCTTGACGACGCTGGGGGCCTGATCCTCCTCCTCACTATGGATGCGCGAGGCCAAGGTGGAGATGTCGACGGTGGGGTCGGCGAGCGGCGGCATCACGCTCTGGATCGTCTCGGGCGTGATGGTCGGGAAATCGCCCTGCAGATTGACCACGATCTCGGCAGCGCCGTCCGGGTCGAGGATCGTCATCGCTTCATGGATCCGGTCGGAGCCGGACGGATGGTCCGGGCGGGTCATCACCACCTCGCCGCCGGCAGCCTTCACCACAGCTGCGATCTCGGGCGTGTCAGTTGCGACCGCGACCCGGCCGATCCCGGCCGCCTCAGCCCGCCGCAGCACATGGACGATCATAGGCCGGCCCGCGATATCGAGCAGCGGTTTGCCAGGCAGGCGCGTGGCAGCCATGCGGGCTGGAATCAGCACCAAGGTACGGAGTTGGGTCATTCGTGTCTGGGCCCGTCCGGCCTGCGGAAATTGGCGGGGAGGAGGTTGAATTCGGCGCGTTTATACGGGTTGCCAGAGCGCGGGCAAACCGATATCTCAACCCTGCTTGGGGCGGTGCGATAAGGCCGATTCCCAGGTCTTTCCCCGCGGCCGTATTCTCGGCCTGAAGTCGACATTCAAGGCCCGGAGCCTGACCGAAATGGACTCCTTCGAACTCAACAAAATCCTCGGTGCGGTTCTCGGCACCTGCATCGTCGTTCTGGTGATGAGCTTTGCCGCCGGATCGGTCTTTTCGGCCAAGATGCCGGAGAAGCCGGGTTTTGAGATCGCGGTGAAGGAAGAGTCCCATGGCGGTGGCGGCGAGGCAGCAGCCGCTGCCTCTGAGCCGATCGAGAAACTGCTGCAGACCGCCTCCGCCGAGAAGGGCGCAGCCGCCGCCAAGAAGTGCCAGGCTTGCCATACCTTCGAGAAGGGCGGCCCCAACCGCGTCGGTCCGAACCTCTACGGGATCGTCGGCGAGAAGAAGGGCGAGGGCCGTGGCTTCAATTTCTCGGCTGCGATGAAGGGCAAGGGCGGCGACTGGTCGTTCGATGACCTGAACAAGTTCCTGACCAACCCGAAGGGCTTCGTCCCCGGCACCGCGATGGGCTTCGCCGGCGTGCCGAAGGACAGCGAGCGCGCCGACATCATCGCCTATCTGAATTCGAACTCGGAGCACCCGGCTCCGCTCCCGACCGCTTCGAAGTAACGAATTGCTTCGCGCAAGCATGTGGATGAAACGGCCAGGCACTGCCTGGCCGTTTTCGTATGAGGAATCCGTTGTCTCGGGGTTGTTATCGGGACGTTTCGCCGCACCGATATTGTTCCCGGGCCAATATCATGAGGAAAAAGCAACGTAATTTGTCGAACCGTTGCCTTATATTGGGTCCCATGTAACCGGGGCCGCAAGCAGGAACACCGAATTTGGCGATCACCCGACGACACCTCCTTCAAGGCAGCGCGCTGGCGGCACTCGCTCCGGCGCTCGGACTGAACTCCAGCCTGTCGGCGATCACGCCGGCATTCGCCGACGACGCACCCAACGGGCTAAAATGGCGCCACGGCCTCTCCACGTACGGCGAAATCAAGTACCCGGCCGACTTCAAGCGCTACGATTACGTCAAGCCGGACGCGCCGAAGGGTGGCGTGGTGCGGCTGTTCCAGCCCGGCACCTATGACAGCTTCAACCTGGTCGTTGCGGGATTGAAGGGCACGGTCGCCGCCGCGGTCGCCCGCATCTACGACTCGCTGATGGAAGCCTCGCTCGACGAGCCCGATACCTATTACGGCGAGCTCGCCGAGGGTGCAGCCTTCCCCGACGATTTCTCCTACGTGATCTACCGCCTGCGGCCGGGGTCGCGCTGGCACGACGGCAAGCCGGTGACGCCGGAGGATGTGATTTTCTCCTTCGAGGCGCTGAAGGCGAACAGCCCGATGTTCAGTGCTTACTACCGGCATATCGCGAAGGCCGAGAAGATCGGCGATCGCGACGTCAAGTTCACCTTCGACAGCCCGGGCAACCGCGAGCTGCCGATGATCACCGGTCAGCTCGTCATCCTGCCCAAGCATTGGTGGGAGGGCACCGACGCGCAGGGCAAGAAGCGCGACATCACCGCGAGCACGCTGGAGCCGCCGCTTGGGTCTGGCCCCTACAAGATCAAGGAATTCGTCGCCGGACGATCGGTCGTGCTCGAGCGCGTCAAGGATTACTGGGGCAAGGACATTCCGATCGCAATCGGACAGAACAATTTCGACGAGCTGCGCTACGAATATTTCCGCGACGACACCGTCGCGCGCGAGGCGCTGAAGGCCGACGGGTTCGATTGGTACAACGAGCGCAGCGCCAAGGAATGGGCGTCGGCCTACGACGTTCCCCCGGTGCGCGAGAACCGGCTGCTCAAGGAGCTCTTCACCGTCCGCAACCAAGGTCGGATGCAGGGCTGGGTGTTCAACCTGCGGCGTCCGAAATTCGCGGACCCCAGGCTGCGCCGCGCCTTCAACTACGCGTTCGATTTCGAAGAGATGAACCGTGTCCTCTCGACCGGCGAGTACCATCGCGATTCCAGCTATTTCGACGGCATCCCCGATCTGATGGCGACCGGCCTGCCGGAAGGCAAGGAGCTCGAGCTCCTTGAGACGGTGCGCGACAAGGTGCCGCCGGAAGTCTTCACCACGCCCTACACGAACCCGGTCGGCGGCACGCCGGAAAACGTCCGCGCCAATCTCCGCGAGGCGACGCGGCTGTTGAAGGAAGCTGGCTTCGAGATCCGTGATCGCAAGCTGGTCGATTCCTCGGGCCAGCCGTTTACGGTCGAGATACTCGGCAACAGCGGCGATTCCGGCATGGAGCGGATCACGCTGTTCTACAAGCCGAGCCTGGAGCGCCTCGGCATCACCGTCAATCTGCGCGCAGTCGACACCGTGCAGTACCAGAACCGGGTACGCGATTTCGATTTCGAGATGGTCACCCAGGTGTGGGGACAGTCGATCTCGCCTGGCAACGAGCAGCGCGACAATTTCGGTTCGCAGGCTGCCGACCGACCGGGCTCGAACAATCTTCCCGGCATCAAGAATCCGGCCGTCGATGCCATCATCGAGCGCATCATCTTCGCCAACAGCCGCGCCGATCAGATCGCCGCCGCCAAGGCGCTGGATAGGGTCTTGCTCTGGAACTTCTATTGCGTTCCACACTTCAATTACGACAAGCAGCGCTATGTCTATTGGGATCGCTTCAGCCATCCCGATCCGCTGCCGAAATACGCGGTTTCAGGATTCCCAAATCTCTGGTGGTACGACGCCGACAAGGCAGCCAAGCTCAAGCGTTCATAAGCTCAAGGATCCGCGCATGGCGCTATTCTCCCGTCGGCACGCACTCGGCCTCGGCATAGGTGCGTTGAGTGCTGCAAGCTTGCGTGCTGCACCGGCGGCGGCCGACAACGGAACCGAAATGCACGGCATGTCGGTGTTCGGCGACCTGAAATATCCCGCGGATTTCCAGATCTTCGACTACGTCAATCCGAAAGCGCCGAAGGGCGGCGCCTTCTCGGTGATTCCGTGGGTGCGGGCCTACAACCAGTCCTACTACACCTTCAACTCGCTGAACGCCTATGTCCTGAAGGGCGAGGGCGCGCAAGGCATGGACATGACGTTCGCGGCGCTGATGTCGCGCGCCAATGACGAGCCCGACGCGATGTACGGCTTTGCCGCGAAGTCGGTGCAGATCTCGCCCGACAAGCTGACCTACCGCTTCGCCATGCGCCCCGAAGCGCGCTTCCACGACGGCTCGAAGCTGACCGCGCAGGATGTCGCCTTCTCGCTCAATACGCTAAAGGAAAAGGGGCACCCGCTGATCCAGGTGCAGCTCCGCGACTTCGTCAAGGCCGAGGCGCCCGATGACGCGACCGTGGTGTTGACCTTCGCAGCGGGGCGCGCGCGCGACGTGCCGCTCTATGTCGCGAGCCTGCCGATTTTCTCGAAGGCCTACTACGCGACGCGCCCGTTCGAGGAATCGACGCTCGACGCGCCGCTCGGCTCGGGGCCGTACAAGGTCGGCCGGTTCGAGGTCAATCGCTACGTCGAATACGACCGCGTCAAGGACTGGTGGGGCGCCGATCTTCCGGTCAATCGCGGCAGCTACAATTTCGACACCGTGCGCTACGAATTCTATCGCGACCGCGACGTGGCGTTCGAGGGCTTCACCTCGAAGAGCTATCTGTTCCGCGAGGAGTTCACCGCGCGGGTCTGGGCGACGCGCTACGATTTCCCCGCGGTGAAGGACGGCCGCGTCAAGCGCGAGACGCTGCCCGACGACACGCCGTCCGGTGCGCAGGGCTGGTTCATCAACATGCGCCGCGACAAGTTCAGGGATCCTCGCGTGCGCGAGGCGCTGATCTGCGCCTTCGACTTCGAGTGGACCAACAAGACCATCATGTACGATGCCTATGCGCGCACCGTCTCGCCGTTCCAGAACTCGGACATGGTGGCGGAGGGGCCGCCTCCGCCGGAGGAGCTTGCGTTGCTCGAGCCGTTCCGCGGCCAGGTGCCCGACGAGGTGTTCGGCTTGCCGTTCGTGCCGCCGATGTCGGACGGCTCCGGTCAGGATCGCGCGCTGCTGCGCAAGGCGGTGCAGCTGCTCAACGAGGCCGGCTGTGTCATCAAGGATGGCAAGCGCATGCTGCCGAACGGCACGCCCATTACCATCGAATTCCTCAACGACGAGCCGTCGCTGCAACCGCACCATGGGCCGTACATCAAGAATCTCGGCACGCTCGGCATCGACGCGACATTCCGCCTGGTCGATGCAGTGCAGTATCGCGCCCGGGTCGAGGACTTCGATTTCGACATGACCATGGAGCGCTTCAGCGCCTCGGCGACGCCGGGCGACAGCATGCGTCCGTTCTTTTCCTCGCAGGCGGCGAAGACCAAGGGCTCCTACAATCTCGCAGGCATTTCCAATCCTGCGATCGATGCGTTGATCGAGAAGATCATCGGCGCGAACAACCGCCATGAGCTGACGGTCGCTTGCCGCGCCTTCGATCGCGTGTTTCGCGCCGGTCGCTACTGGGTGCCGCAATGGTACCGCAACACGCATCCGATCGCCTATTGGGATCAGTTCGGGCATACCGAGAAGCTGGCAAAATATACCCAGGGCGTCGGTGCGCCGGAGAATTGGTGGTACGATGCCGCCAAGGCCGCGAAGCTCGAGCAGGCGAAGTAGCTGATGAGCGCCTATATCGCCCGACGTATCTTCCTGATGCTGCCGACGCTGCTCGGCATCCTGTTCGTCTCCTTCGTGGTCGTGCAGTTTGCTCCCGGCGGTCCGGTCGAGCGCGTCATCGCGCAGATCAATGGCGCCGACACCGGCGGCACCTCGCGCGTCTCGGGTGGCGGCGGCGATTTCGGTGCGCAGCGCGGCCAGGGCGCGGGGGCGACCGGCGCCGTCAATTCGAAATATCGCGGCGCGCAGGGGCTCGATCCCGATTTCATCAAGAAGCTCGAGGTGCAGTTCGGCTTCGACAAGCCGGCGCCGGAGCGGTTCGCGCTGATGGTCTGGAATTTCGCGCGCTTCGATTTCGGCCAGAGCTATTTCCGCAGTGTCAGCGTGCTCCAGTTGATCAAGGAGAAGCTGCCGGTCTCGATGTCGCTCGGCATCTGGATGACGCTGCTGACCTATCTGATCTCGATCCCGCTCGGCATCCGCAAGGCGGTGAAGGACGGCTCGCGGTTCGACACCTGGACCTCGGCCGTGATCATCATCGGCTTTGCGATCCCGGGCTTCCTGTTCGCGATCCTGTTGATCGTGCTGTTTGCCGGCGGCTCGTTCCTCAATATCTTCCCGCTGCGCGGCCTCACTTCGGACGGCTGGTCTCAATTTCCCTGGTACTGGAAGATCATCGACTATTTCTGGCATCTGACGCTGCCGCTGGTGTCGATGGCGCTCGGCGCCTTCGCGACGATGACCTTGCTCACCAAGAATTCGTTCCTCGACGAGATCCGCAAGCAATATGTGATGACCGCCCGCGCCAAGGGTTGCAGCGAGAACCAGGTGCTGTACGGCCACATCTTCCGCAACGCCATGCTGATCGTGATTGCGGGCTTCCCGGGCGCGTTCATCCACGCCTTCTTCTCGGGCTCGCTGCTGATCGAGACCATCTTCTCGCTCGACGGGCTCGGCCTGCTCGGCTTCGAGAGCGTCCTGAACCGCGACTATCCGGTGGTGTTCGGAACGCTGTTCATCTTCTCGCTGGTCGGACTGGTGGTCAATCTGATCTCCGATCTCGCCTATATGTGGATCGATCCGCGGATCGACTTCGAGGCGCGGGAGGTCTAATGACGCTGCTCGCGCCCCAGCCGGTCGAGACCTCGACGCAATCGCCGCTCGGCGAGGCCGTGCCCGTCACACGCCACGGCTTCTCGCCGTCGCCGCTGAACAGGCGGCGCTGGCAGAACTTCAAGGCGAACCGTCGCGGCTACTGGTCGTTCTGGATCTTCCTCATCCTGTTCGTGGCGTCGTTGTTCGCCAATTTCATCGCCAACGACAAGCCGCTGGTCGTCAAATATGACGGCCACCTCTACTGGCCGGTGGTGTTCACCTACGCCGAGACCACCTTCGGCGGCGA
The DNA here is from genome assembly GCF_019972155.1 of Bradyrhizobium sp. RD5-C2. Classification (GTDB taxonomy): domain Bacteria; phylum Pseudomonadota; class Alphaproteobacteria; order Rhizobiales; family Xanthobacteraceae; genus Bradyrhizobium. Next base: position 7,895 of record NZ_BOVL01000005.1, read on the forward strand.
CTTCGAGACCGCGGCCGACTACCGCGATCCCTATTTGCAGAAGCAGATCGCCGCCAAGGGCGGCAGCATGATCTGGCCGCCGATCCGCTATTCCTACGACAGCCGTAACCTCGACCCGCCGACGGCGGTGCCGTCGAAGCCGACCTGGCTCCTGACCGAAAAGCAGTGCGCGGATGTGGTGAAGCGGAAGGGGCTGACCGGCTGCCGCGACCTCGAATACAACTGGCTCGGCACCGACGATCAGGGCCGCGACGTCGTCGCGCGGCTGATCTACGGCTTCCGCATCTCGGTCTTGTTCGGCCTGACGCTGACCATCCTGTCCTCGATCATCGGCATCGCCGCGGGCGGCGTGCAGGGTTATTTCGGCGGCTGGATCGATCTCGGCTTCCAGCGGTTCATCGAGATCTGGACCGCGATCCCTTCGCTCTATCTGCTGCTGATCATCTCGGCGGTGCTGCCGCCGGGCTTCTTCATCCTGCTCGGCATTCTTCTGCTGTTCTCGTGGGTCTCGCTGGTCGGCCTGGTCCGCGCCGAATTCCTGCGCGGGCGCAACTTCGAATACATCCAGGCGGCGCGCGCGCTCGGCGTCTCCAACCGCGTGATCATGTTCCGCCATTTGCTGCCGAATGCGATGGTCGCGACCATGACGTTCCTGCCCTTCATCGTCTCGTCCTCGGTGATGACACTGACGGCGCTGGATTTCCTCGGCTTCGGCCTGCCGCCCGGCTCACCTTCGCTCGGTGAATTGCTGTCGCAGGGCAAGGCCAATGTGCAGGCGCCGTGGCTCGGCCTCACCGGCTTCTTCTCGGTCGCGATCATGCTGTCGCTCCTGATCTTCATCGGCGAAGCCGCGCGCGACGCCTTCGATCCGCGCAAGACGTTCTCGAAGGGCTGACGCATGGACGCGACCAACCAGCCTCTGCTCGACGTCAGCGACCTCTCCGTCGCCTTCGGCCGCTCGCTTGCGGTCGATCGCGTCTCTTTCTCGATCAAGCGCGGCGAATGCACGGCGCTGGTCGGCGAGTCCGGCTCGGGAAAATCGGTCAGCGCGCTGTCGGTGTTGAGGCTGCTGCCCTATCCGGCGGCGTCGCATCCCTCCGGGGCGATCCGTTTCAAGGGCCGCGATCTCCTGGGATCGTCGGAAAGCGAGATGCGCGGGATTCGTGGCAACGACATCTCGATCATCTTCCAGGAGCCGATGACCTCGCTCAATCCGCTCCACACCATCGAATCCCAGATCGGCGAGATCCTGTCGCTGCACAGCGGCATCAGCGGGGCGGCGGCGCGGGCGCGGACGCTGGAGTTGCTCGGCCAGGTCGGCATCCCCGAGCCGGAGACGCGGCTCAAGAGCTATCCGCATCAATTGTCCGGCGGCCAGCGCCAGCGCGTGATGATCGCGATGGCGCTTGCCAACGAACCCGATCTCTTGATCGCGGACGAGCCGACCACCGCGCTCGACGTCACCGTGCAGGCGCAGATACTGGCCTTGCTCGCCGAGATCCGCGCTCGGCTCGGCATGAGCCTGTTGTTCATCACCCACGATCTCGGCATCGTCCGCCGCATCGCCGACACCGTTTGTGTGATGAACAACGGCAAGATCGTCGAGCAGGGTCCGGTCGAGCAGGTCTTCACCGCGCCGAAGCACGCCTATACGAAGGCGCTGCTGGCGGCCGAGCCGAAGCCCGATCCGGCGCCGCCGCAGCCGGGCGCGCCGGTGGTGATGTCGGCGGACAATCTCAAGGTCTGGTTTCCGATCAAGCGCGGGCTGATGCGCTCGACCGTCGGCCACATCAAGGCGGTCGATGGCGTCAGCCTTGCGGTGCGCAAGGGCGAGACGCTCGGCGTCGTCGGCGAATCCGGCTCCGGCAAGACCACGCTCGGGCTCGCGCTGCTCCGGCTGATTTCGTCCGATGGCCCGATCGTGTTCCTCGGCAAGGACATCCAGGGCCTGCGCTTCAAGCAGATGCTGCCGTTCCGCCGCGACATGCAGATCGTATTCCAGGATCCGTTCGGCTCGCTCAGCCCGCGCATGTCGGTCGTCGACATCATCGCCGAGGGGCTCGAGGTACACCAGAAGCAGCTGTCGCGCGAGGAGCGCGAGGCGCGGGTGATCAAGGCGCTGAAGGAAGTCGGCCTCGATCCCGAGTGGCGCTTCCGCTATCCGCACGAGTTCTCCGGCGGCCAGCGCCAGCGCATCTCGATCGCGCGGGCGGTCGTGCTGGAGCCGAACTTCGTCGTGCTGGACGAGCCCACCAGCGCGCTCGACATGCTGCTGCAGGCCCAGATGGTTGATCTGTTGCGCGACCTGCAGCGCAAGCGCGACCTCACCTACATGTTCATCTCGCACGATCTGCGCGTGGTGGCCTCGCTCGCGAGCCATCTGATCGTGATGAAATCCGGCAAGGTCGAGGAAGAGGGGCCGGCCTCCGAGCTGTTCAAGAATCCGAAGAGCGACTACACCCGCGCGCTGTTCGCCGCCGCGTTCCGCATCGAAGCCGCCGGCGACGGGACGGTGGCGACGTAAGCATCCCTCTCGCTCCACGTCGTCCTGAGGTGCGAGCGGAGCGAGCCTCGAAGGATGCATGGCCCGAGTGGGGCCGTCGATCCTTCGAGACGCGCTTCGCGCTCCTCAGGATGACGGAACACGCCGTCGCGCCAATCAAAGTCGCTTGATCGCGGCGACCTCGCTGCCGGCGGCTTTGATCCGCATGATCGCGGCCTGTGTGTTCTCCACCACCGCTGCCATGTGATGCGCATTGGCGTGCACGATCGTCGTCGCATCGCGCACGATGGCGACATGGCCCTTCCAGAAGATCAGGTCGCCGCGCTGCAGATGCCTCGATTCCGCTGTCGTCAGTTCGCGGCCGAGCCCGTCCTGCTGCATGTCGCTGTCGCGCGGGCAGCCGGTGCCGGCGGCGGTCAGCGCGATCTGCACCAGGCCCGAGCAATCGATGCCGAGGCTCGACTTGCCGCCCCAGAGATAGGGCGTGCCGACGAACTGCTCGGCGATGGCGACGAAATCCTGCGCCATCGTGTCGAGAGGGGCGAGATGCTGGCGCGGCAGATGCCAGCCCTCGCGGGTCACCGCGAAGAGACCGTCCTCGCGGGCGACCGCGAGCCTGGTCCCCATCGCCAGCGCCTCGACCGGCGGCAACTTGATCGACGGTCCCGGAAACGCCAGCGTGCGCAGCGCCGTCACCTTGTGCGTCGGTGCCGCGCCGGGTGTCGTCAGCGCCGCCTCGGCAATCCAGCCGACATAGCCGTCATCGGCGAGCTGGCCCCAGGCCCAGCCTTCGCCGTTGCGGTCGTACACCGTGACGCGTTCGCCCCTGAGTGCCTGCGTCATCTGCTCGGCATCGGCCGCCGGCGCCCGCCGCAGCGGCACGATGGCGTCGCCGACCTCAAAGGTCTCGCCGTCGACGAAGCGCTCGGCCCTCACCTTGCCTTCGAGATATCTTGCGGCGAGGTCGGCGCGGGCCGGCGTCAGTCTGGCATCATGCATAGCGTTGGCTCAGCAGTTTGTAGATCGCGCGCGCGGCCTGGCATTCGCCGCCTTCGGGACGGCCGGGCTTCGCCGACGGCGTCCAGCCATAGATGTCGACATGCAGCCAGCTCCTGGCGTGCTCGACGAAGCGCTGCAGGAACAGCGCGCAGGTGATCGAGCCGGCGAAGCCACCCGACGGCGCGTTGGTGATGTCGGCGGTCTTGGAGTCGAGCCAGGCGTCGTAGGCCGGCCACAGCGGCATCCGCCACAACGGGTCGTTCTCGCTCCGCGCGTGAGCCGCAACGTCGCCGGCGAGCGCCTCGTCGTTGGTGTAGAACGGCGGCAGATCCGGGCCGAGCGCCACGCGTGCCGCGCCGGTCAGCGTGCCGAGATCAACCAGCAGGTCCGGCGTCTCTTCGTCGGCCAGCGCCAGCGCATCGGCGAGCACCAGCCGCCCCTCGGCGTCGGTGTTGCCGATCTCGACGGTGATGCCCTTGCGCGACTTGAAGATGTCGAGCGGGCGGAACGCGTTGCCGGCAACCGCGTTCTCGACCGCCGGGATCAGCACGCGCAGCCGCACTTTCAGCTTCGCGTCCATCACCATCTGCGCCAGCGCCAGCACGTTGGCGGCGCCGCCCATGTCCTTCTTCATGATCAGCATGCCGCTCGACGGCTTGAGATCGAGCCCGCCGGTGTCGAAGCAGACGCCTTTGCCGACCAGCGTCACCTTCGGATGGGCCGGATCGCCCCAGCTCAGATCGATCAGCCGCGGTGCGCGCGTCGAGGCCATGCCGACGGCGTGGATCAGCGGGAAGTTCTGCGCGAGCTCGTCGCCATCGATGCAATTGAAGGCGGCACCGAACCGCGTTGCGAGGTCGTGCGCCACTTCGGCGAGCTCGGCCGGTCCCATGTCGTTGGACGGCGTGTTGATGAGGTCGCGCGCCAGGGCCGCGGCATCCGCCATCCGGGCGATCTCGGTAGCGTCGACGCCATCGGGCGGCACCAGGCGGACCTCGGGGGTCTTGTTCTTGCGATAGCGGCCGAAGCGGTAGCAGCCGAGCGCGAAGGCGAGCGCGGCGAGCCGCGTGTCATGCGGCGCATTGGCAAAGCGGTAGACGCCCGGCGGCAGCAGACCGGGCAGGGCGCCGGCACGGAACGGATCGCGCGCCTTATGGTCGGCGTCCTCGAGGCCGAACAGCATCTGCGCGATGCCGCCGTCAGCCGCCGGCAAAGCGAGGGCCTTGCCGGGCTTGGCCGCAAAGTCATTGGCGTCCGCGAATTGGCGCGCCGCTGCCGGCAGCTCGCTGCGGATCGCATCCCATGTCGCCTTGGTGACGAAGGTGATCGGCGTGACGGCGGTCGTGAGGGCGGTCTCGAACACTGATGACATGCGGCTCTCGGCTGTTCTGGCGTCGTTGCTGGTGACTAACACGGCTTTCGCGGTCGACGGTAGCGCGCCCGCGGTTGGCGCGACCTGCGGCGATTGGAACCGGCGCGCCGGTCGCCAGTACCGCAGTTAACCAGACGTTAGGGTTAACAGTCTATTGCTGGCACGCTCGGCTCGATCCATTTGCCCGATTTCGTGAGTCACAGTGCCATGCGTCGACAGTCCATTTTGACCCGGCATCTTACGTCCGCAGCCCTCGTGGCGGTCCTCGCCGCCGGGCTTGGCGGTTGCCAGACCATGTCCGACGTCACCGGATCGATCGCGTCCCGGTCCGATCCTGTGCCCGACGATCCGCGCCGCAATCTCGAGGTCTATGGCGAGCGCTACCGCAAGAATCCCAAGGATGTCGACGCCGCGATCGCTTACGGCCAGGCGTTGCGCATGACCGGACAGCGTTCGCAGGCCTGCGCCGTGCTGGAGCAGGCCACGCTCGCCACCCCCGGCAGCAAGCTGCTGCTCGCCGCCTATGGCCGTGCGCTTGCCGACAACGGCAATTCGCAGGCCGCATTCGACGTGCTGAGCCGCGCGCACAGTCCGGACAATCCGGACTGGCGCATCCTGTCGGTGCAGGGCACCACGCTCGACAAGTTGAACCGGCACGAGGAGGCGCGGCGCTACTACGCCAGCGCCCTTCGACTGGCTCCGGACGAGCCGTCGGTGCTGTCCAATCTCGGCCTGTCCTACATGCTGACCAAGGAACTTCCGAAGGCGGAAGAGACGCTGCGCCAGGCCTATGCCAGCGCCCGCGCCGACACCCGGATCCGGCAGAACCTTGCGCTCGTCGTCGGCCTGCAGGGTCGCTTCGCGGAGGCCGAGACCATCGTCAAGGCCGACCTGCCGGCCGATGAGGCGGCGGCCAATGTCACCTATCTCCGCGACATGCTGAACCGCAAGGACGGCCCGCGGATTTCCTCGCGCGCCGCCCCTGTTGTCGCCAAGGACGACTGACGCTCCTTTATTGCGTCCGACGGCGAAGCTTCCCGGGCTTCGCAATCCATTTCCGCCTCAACGCGCACAAAAAGAAACGCCCGGCGTTTGCCGAGCGTTCTTGTAATGCGCCGCGGCGCCGCTCAATGCATCGTGGCGATCTTGATGTAGGACGGCCCGAGGATCACGATGAACAGGCAGGGCAGGAAGAACAGGATCATCGGCACGGTCAGCTTGGGCGGCAGCGCTGCCGCCTTCTTCTCGGCCTCGTTCATGCGCATGTCGCGATTTTCCTGCGCCATCACGCGCAGGCTCTGGCCGAGCGGCGTGCCGTAGCGTTCGGATTGCTGCAAGGCCATGCACACCGATTTCACGCCTTCGAGACCGGTGCGGCGCGCCAGGTTCTCGTAGGCGGACTTGCGGTCCTGCAAATAGGATAGTTCAGCGGTGGTCAGCGCGAACTCCTCCGAAAGTGCGATCGACTGTCCGGCGATCTCGTTGGCCACTTTCCGGAACGCGACCTCGACCGACATGCCCGACTCGATGCAGATCAGCAGCAGGTCGAGCGAATCAGGGAAGGCGCGCTTGATCTGGAGCTGGCGCTTGGAGATCGCGTTCTTCAGGAACAGCATCGGCGCCTGGAGGCCGGCATAGGCCGCGACGACGCAGATGCCGATCTTGATCGTGAGCGACCAGTTCGCGCCCGCGATGAAGAACGTATAGACGATGGCGCCGAGCAGCAGCACGATCGGCGTCACCGCGCGGGCGAACAGGAAGGTGACGTAGGGGGCGTGGCCGCGATAGCCCGCCATCACGAGCTTCTCGAGCGCCGCTTCCTGGGCGAGCCATTTCGTGAGGTTGAGATCGTCCACCACCCGGGAAACCACCTGCTTCGGGGTCTGCCGCAGTGCCACCTTCTCCGTCTTGGCGAGACGCTCACGCTCGCGCTGCCGGAGACGCTCGCGCTCGCTGGCGACGGCCTTCATGCGCTTGTTGAGGTCGCCGCTGGCGAGCAGCGGCATCACCAAGGTGTAGACCGTGGCGCTTGCCGCGATGAAGGCAAGCAGCATGGTCATGAACCTGACGTCGTGGAGCTTGGAGACCAGAATATCAATCATGCTGCACCGTCAGAAATCGAAGTTGATCATCTTCTTCATCACCAGCACGCCCATCGACATCCAGACGGCGCAGGCAACCAGCATGAGCTGGCCCATCGAGTTCGTCCACAGCAGGGCGATGTAGTCCGGTGTCGTAAGAAACACGAGGATCATCACGATCGGCGGCAGCGAGCCGATGATGGCGGCGGAAGCTTTCGCTTCCATCGACATCGCCTGGATCTTCTCGGCCATCTTCTTGCGGTCGCGCAGCACCCGCGAGAGGTTGCCGAGCGCTTCTGACAGATTGCCGCCGGACTTCTGCTGGATCGCGATCACGATGCCGAAGAAGTTCGCTTCCGGCAGCGGCATGCGTTCGTAGAGCCGGGCGCAGGCCTCGCCGAGCGGCATGCCGATCGCCTGGGTCTCGATGATCGCAAGGAACTCGCTGCGCAGCGGCTCGGATGCGTCGTTGACGACCGCCTTGAGCGATTCGAACAGCGGCAGGCCGGCCTTGATGCCGCGCACGATGACGTCAACGGCGTCGGGCAGCGCCTTCAGAAAGGCCTTCTCCCGCCGCTTCTTCAGGAAACCGAGCAGCCAGCGCGGCAGGCCGAGACCCATGGCAAAGCCGATGCCGGCCGCGCCCAGCAGTCCTCCGCCGACGAAAAATGCCGCGCCGAACCCGAACAGGCCGAGGGCGCCGGAGATCATCCAGAATTTCTGCTCGGACCACTCCAGTCCGGCCTGCGAGATGCGTACGCCGAGCGGGACTTTCTTGTCCTTCTGCCGACGCGCCTCGAGCTCCTTCAGCGATCCTTCGACCTGCTCGCGGCGGGAGCGCTGCGTGCGGTCGGTACTTCGCGTCGTCGAAGGCTCGCTGCGCGCCACCGATGCGCGGCGCGACTCGGCCTTCTTTTCCCCCGAAAGGTAAGGATAGAGGAAGACCCAGGCGATGCCGCCCACGGTGGTGGCGGCGAGGAAGGCCAGGGCGAGCGTTTGCGTCTGCATCCTGCGTTCCCCTAGACCGGCGCCGGCGAGTCGGAGGCATCCAGCGCCGCCGCTAGCCGCTTCTCTTCATTGTAGTAGCGCGCACGCTCCCAGAAGCGCGGCCGGCCGATGCCGGTCGAGCGGTGCTTGCCGATGATCTTGCCGTTGGCATCTTCCCCGACCACGTCGTAGAGGAAGATATCCTGGGTGATGATGGTGTCGCCTTCCATGCCCATCACCTCGGTGATGTGGGTGATACGGCGCGAGCCGTCGCGCAGGCGTGCGGCCTGCACGATGATGTCGACCGAGGCGCAGATCATCTCGCGAATGGTGCGCGAGGGAAGCGAAAAACCGCCCATGGTGATCATGGATTCGCAGCGCGACAGCGCTTCGCGGGGATTGTTGGCGTGCAGCGTGCCCATCGAGCCGTCGTGGCCGGTGTTCATCGCCTGCAACAGGTCGAACGCCTCGGGTCCGCGGACTTCGCCGACGATGATGCGCTCGGGACGCATACGCAGGCAGTTGCGGACCAGTTCGCGCATCGTGACCTGGCCCTCGCCTTCGATGTTCGGCGGCCGGGTTTCCAGGCGCACCACATGCGGCTGCTGCAGCTGAAGTTCGGCGGCGTCTTCGCAGGTGATGATGCGTTCGTCGTGCTCGATATAGTTGGTCAGGCAGTTCAGTAGCGTGGTCTTGCCCGAGCCGGTACCGCCCGAGATGATCACGTTGCAGCGGACACGGCCGATGATCTGCAGGATGGTCGCGCCGTCCGGCGTGATCGCGCCGAACTTGACGAGCTGCTCCAGCGTCAGCTTGTCCTTCTTGAACTTGCGGATGGTGAGTGCGGGGCCGTCGATCGCCAGTGGCGGCACGATGGCGTTGACGCGCGAGCCGTCGGCGAGGCGGGCGTCGCAGATCGGCGAGGATTCGTCGACGCGCCGGCCGACCTGGCTGACGATGCGCTGGCAGATGTTGAGCAGCTGCTGGTTGTCGCGAAAGCGGATACCGGTGCGCTGGATCTTGCCGGCGACTTCGATGAACACTGTGCCGGCGCCGTTGACCATGATGTCGGCGATGTCGTCGCGCGACAAGAGCGGCTCCAGCGGTCCGTAGCCGAGCACGTCGTTGCAGATGTCGTCGAGCAATTCTTCCTGCTCGGCGATCGACATCACGATGTTCTTGATCGCGATGATCTCGTTGACGATGTCGCGGATTTCTTCGCGCGCCGACTCGCTGTCCAGCTTGGCGAGCTGGGCAAGGTCGATCGCCTCGATCAGGGCGCCGAAGATCGTCGCCTTGACCTGGTAGTAATTGTCCGAGCGGCGGGCTTCGACGGCGGGAGCAGGCGGTGGCTTGGCCGGGGCCAGCGGTGGTGACGATATCGTCGGGGCGGCGGACTCGCGCGCGATCGGCGACGAGCCGGCAGGCTCCGGCGTCTGAAAAGCGGGCTTGGGTGCCCGTATATCCCCATCGTTTCCGCTACGCTTACCAAACACGACGTCTTGACTCCACGCGGACCACTATTTGGACCGCAGCTTTTCGAGCAGGGGCGACAGGAAGGACCCCCTCGGTTTCTTGGTCTCGCCGCGGCCTGTCAGCCGCTGCGCCATCTGCAGAAACATCTCGACTGCGCGGTGATTGGCGGAGATCTCCGCGATCATCTGGCCGTTGTTGGCGGCCGAACCGAAGATCTGAGGATCGAACGGGATAGTGGCGATCGGCGGGCTTTCGATCGCCTTGGCGAACTCGCCCGCCGCGATCTCCGGACGCTTCGGCACGCCGACCTGGTTCAGGCAGTACAACGGCGCGCGGTCGTTCGGCCGCGACGCCTTCAGCAGGTCGAACATGTTCTTGGCGTTGCGCAGATTGGCGAGGTCGGGCGCCGCCACGATCAGGATATCGTCGGCCGCGATCAGCGCGCGCTTGGTCCAGCCGGACCATTGGTGCGGCACGTCGAGCACGATGCAGGGCATCGTGGTGCGCAGCGTATCGAAGATCGCATCGAAGGCTTCGGCGCCGAAATCGTACACCTTGTCGAGCGTCGCCGGCGCCGCCAGCAGGCTCAGATGGTCGGTGCATTTCGACAGCAGGCGGTCGACGAAGGCGGTGTCGACGCGGTCCGGCGAGAACACGGCATCCGCGATGCCTTGCGCCGGGTCCTGGTTGTAGTTGAGGCCGGCAGTGCCGAATGCAAGGTCGAGATCGGCGACCACGGAGTCGAGCGCCAGATCGCGGGCGATCGCCCAGGCGACATTGTGGGCGATCGTCGAGGCGCCGACGCCGCCCTTCGCGCCGACGACGGCGACGACGCGGCCGACCGCCTTGGCTTCCGGCGCCGAGAACAGGTTGCAGACCGCGCGCACCACGTCGATCGCATGGGCCGGCGCAATCACGTAGTCGCTGACGCCGCGGCGCACCAGCTCGCGATACAGCGTGACGTCGTTGACCCGGCCGATCACGACCACCCGGGTGCCGGCGTCGCACACCGAGGCGAGCTGGTCGAGCCCGGCCAGAATGTCGCTGCGGCCCTCGGTCTCGAGGATGATGACATTGGGCGTCGGCGCCGAGCGATAGGCCTCGACGGCAGCCGCCATGCCGCCCATCTGGATCTTGAGGTGGGCCTTGGCCAGCCGGCGATCCTCGCCCGCCGACTGTACGGCGGCAGCGGTCTCGACCGTCTCGCAGAACGCCTGGACCGAAACCCGTGGCGCCGGAGCAATGTGGTCGTCCACGGCCTGCGGCGGGGCGTCCGTCTGCTCTTCGGAGTTTTGCTGCGCGTAGGTGATCATTTTCCTGTGTCGCTTAGCTTGGCCCTGTCGGACTCGGGATACGCCGTGGCGGTGGTGGTGCCCTTGCGATACTTGTCGAAGGCGATATTGCGGCGCGACGTGTAGGCGGGGGTCTCCGCGCGCGGCTGCACGAGGTCAGTCGGGTCTTCGACCATGGCTGCGAGGTTGCGCTGATTGGCGCAGCCGAAATTGTAGTATTGCTTGTTCTGGATGTAGGATCCGTTGTGCATCGACGGGCCGAGATCCTCCGGCCACAGGCCGCACGGCCCTGCCTCCGCTTTCATCTTCGGATAGTTCACGCGGATCGCCGGCATCAAGCGCGGATTCTCGGGATGGTATTTGCGCACGAGGATCCCGCGCGGCGGCACGCCGGCCGCGGCGAAGGTCGCCTGGATCTCGCGCAACGATTCCTGGGCAGGCCGGGCGTTCGGCGTGTCGGCGGGAACGTCGATGGTGACGGCGCCGGTGCCTTCACGCATCCAGTCCTGTGCCATTCCCATTACCTCGGCGCGCTGCTCCGCGGTCAGGCCGCCGCGGCTGCGGCCGACGAAGACCACGATCGAGCGATCGGCCTCGGTCACGGCGATCGGGTGACGCTGGCGATAGTCGGCCGGCGAGTCCACCATCGCGAAGCTGGTGTCGGCGGCGTGCTGGCAGGCGCCGAGCGTCATGGCAAGAATGACGAGCGCTCCGGCGACACCGGCGGTGCGCTTGTAATCGGCGGATGTTCTGGGTGTGGTCTGTGTCATCGTCCGCCTCAGTCGGTAATGAAGCCGTAGGTGCCGCGGTAATTCCGCGCCGGTTCGGTGCGGCCAGGCACACCGTAGACGCGGTTGATGCTGCCGAGCAGGTCGGCCTGCGGGTCGGACGCGTTGGCGAAGCCGTCATCCGGACGCGACAGGTCCTTCTGCGCCACGGCGCGAACGACATAGGGCGTCACCAGAACCATCAGTTCGGTCTGGTTGTTGACGAAGTCGCGGCTGCGGAACAGCGTGCCGAGTATGGGCAGCGACGCCAGCCCGGGAAGGCCGTTGATCGCCTGCTTGGTCTGGTCCTGGATCAGGCCGGCCATGGCCATCGAGCCGCCCGAGGGAATTTCCAGCGTGGTCTCGGCGCGGCGGGTCTTGATCGAAGGGATCGTCGTTCCACCCGCGCCGCCGGTCAGCGCGTTCTCGGTCGAGACTTCCGACACTTCCGTCATCACGCGCAGGCTGATGCGCCCTTCGGTCAGCACCACCGGCGTGAAGTTGAGCGAAATGCCGAATTTCTTGAAGCTGACGGTCTGGACGCAATTCCCGATCGCGCCCGTCGACGAGGTCTGACAGGTCACGCCGGTCGGAATTGGAAACTCGCCGCCCGAGATGAAGGTCGCCGATTCGCCGGATATCGCGGTCAAGTTCGGTTCGGCGAGCGTCCGCACGACACCGGCGCTTTCCATGGCGCGGATCGTTGCCGACACCGACGATCCGAACGATGTGGTGAGATTGTTGCCGGACACCAGCGGTGAGCTGTTCGCGGTGAACGGGTTGCTGTTGGCGAATTTGACCACGGTCGTGCCGTAGTTGAGGTTTGCCGTGAGGTCGATGCCGAGCTGCTTGATCAGGCTGCGCGAGACTTCGGCAACCGTGACCTTCAACATCACCTGGTCGCGGCCGCGGACCGCGATGGAGTTCACGACCTTGTCGGGGCCGCCGACCAGCCGCGCGGCGATCTCGCCGGCCTGCTGTGCGTCGACCGGGCTCGCTGCGCTTCCCGTCAGCACCACGCCGTCGGCAACCCCCTCGATCTGGATATCGGAATTCGGCAGCGCTGCACGCAGCGCGGCGCGCACGCCGTTGAGATCGCGCTTGACGGCGATGTCATAGGCCGCGATCTGCTGCCCGGCGGCGTCGAAGAACACGATGTTGGTCTGGCCGACCGTCGCGCCGATGATGTAGGCGCGTTGCGCCGAGCGGACCACGGCGTTGGCGATCTTGGGGTCGGCGACCAGCACGTCCTTGATGTCCCTGGGCAGATCGATCACGATCGATTTGCCGACGCCGAGCGAGAGGAAACGGGCATTCATCTGGCCGCCATCGGCCGATGCGGCAGGGGCAGGCGCGGCGCGATAGTCGCTCGCCACCACGGGTGTCAGCGCCGGGTTGAGCGTGAGCGCCGCGACGGCCGAGAACGACAATGCGCGGACCATGAAGGCCCGCATCGTCCGTTGAGTTGCCCCGCCCTTCATCACGTGTGTCCTCATGGTCACTTCTGCATCGTCGCCTGGTTGGCAACGCCAAAGCGGATGACGTTGATCGTGTCACCGCGCCTCTGCCGGTTGTCGTCGATCTTGGTTTCGGGCGCGTTGTTGTCGGCGATGCTGCGCAGCGCCAGCGACAGGACGCCGCTCTGGCGCGCGCGCGCCAGCGTCTCGGTCTGTTCGGGCTTCAGCTCCAGCGTCACCGTCTTGCCGATCAGTGCGTTGGTGCCGTCCTTTTCCTTCGGTGCCTGGTCGATCGCGAGCACGCGGACGTTGGTCAGGATCACTTCGGAGTTGACGATGTCGGCGCCGTTGCGGTCCGGATTCTTGTCCCGCTTCGACAGCAGGACGTCGACCCGGTCATTCGGCAGGATGAAGCCGCCGGCGCCGGTCTCGGGTGAGATTTCGGTCGATACCGCCCGCATGCCGACCGGCAGGATCGCGGCCATGAAGCCGCTGCCGTCGGCCTTGACGAGCTTCTGCTCGCGAATCGGCTCGCCCTGGATGAACGGGGCGCGCGCGATCGAGCCGGTCACGTCCTTGATTGCTTCGGCGTTGCTGTCCCTGCGCATGAAGCTGGCGCTGGCGGTTGCCGCCGGCCAGGTCTGCCATTGCAGATCTTCGGGCTTCACGGCCTGACCGAGGCCGATGTCGGTTTTCGCGACCAGGATGTCGACGGTGGGCAGCTGGGCGACCGGCGGAGGCGGTGCCGGCTTGTCGTCGCTTCCGCTCGCCAAATAGAGCGCCGCAAGGCCGGCGCAGCCTGCGATTGCGAGGACCAGAATGCGGGCCTTATCCATTACGCTTCACTTTCCACATGACGCCGCGACGCTGCCGCCGCCGTGATGGGAGTTGACCAGCTATTCGTCAAAGCATGGTTAATGAGGCGTATCTAAATCGCCTTAACGAGCGGTTACTGCCGCTTTCTCAGCGCATGGCGAAGTGCGCGAGATCGATCGTCTTGATCCAGTCCGTCTCGGGATAGATCAGCAGGGCGCCGAGGGCGAGTGCGATGCCGTAGGGAATTCCGGTCTGCTTGTCGTGCAGGCGGCTGAGCCAGGCCTGGTTCGCGAGCGGATAGGGCAGCGGCCACTGCCGGAGCTGCAGCAGCAGCACCGTCAGCGCGCCGCCGAACAGCGACGCGAAGACCAGATAGGGCAGCAGATGGTCGAATCCGAACCACAGGCCGGCCGCGGCGGCAACCTTGGCGTCTCCGCCACCGACCCAGCCCATCGCGAACATGCCGAATGCCACCACCAGAACCAGCGCGCCCGCGCCGGCATGGCTGAGGATCTCGTGGACGCCCATCCCGGTCAGCGGCGCCAGGACGAAGAAGCCGGCCGCCAGCGCCAGCGAGATCCGGTTCGGGATCGTCATGGTCAAGAGATCGCTCGCCGCAGCAAAGGCCATCAGGGCCGGAAACAGCATCAAGCGTGCGATGTCGAGGATCATGGATTCATGCCGTCAAGCTGGAGCTGCGGTCGAGACCCGACGCTAGCGGCCAATGGTGAACAATCGGAAAAGGCCGTCGTGGCCGCCATCAAGGCGCCGCCGGCCGGTCCGCCAAATAGCAAAGGTCCCGGGGGTGCCGGGACCTTTGATGCGAGTTCCTGGGAACTGGCTTACTTCAGCGAGCTGGCGACGGTGTTGAAGGTGCCCGACAGCTTGGTGCCGACGCCGTTGACCGCAGCGATGATCGCGATCGCGATACCGGTGGCGATCAGGCCGTATTCGATGGCGGTCGCGCCCGATTCATCCTTCACGAAGCGCGAGACGAGGTTCTTCATAAATAAACTCCTGTGTACACGTGGCTGGTCAAACTAGGTTTGGTCTCGCCGGCGTTCTCAGCACCGTGACCATTCCGGCACCCTACGGTTCGACAATTTCGGCGCAGTTAATTTGATCGTATAAACACAGCGGGAACCCGCAGTTGTTGCGCACAGTAAATTTGGAATTAAGCGGTCCGCTAAGATTGCAGATTGTTGCCGGGGCGCGCTAACGGCACCTGTTCACGGCTCCTTAAGCGCACATCTATACCCATGGGGCTTCCGTCAAATGAGGCCGTCATGCCCAGCCTTCCCTTTGAAGTCATCGAGATGATCGGCCAGACGATGATGAAGGTGGTGCCGATCACCATCGCGCTGGCGCTGTTCTTCACGGTGCTCACTCATTTCTGGGCCTGCAATCCCGGCAAGCCGTGGTGGCAGAAGCGTGAGCTGGTCACCGACATCTGCTACTGGTTCTTCGTGCCGGTGTTCGCGCGCGTGCTGCGGATCGGGCTCCTGGTGGTGGGCGCAGCGGTGGTGTTCAACGTCCACGACGCCGACGATCTGATCGCGTTCTACGAGAACGGACATGGCCCTCTGGCGCAGCTTCCGCTCTGGCTGCAGGCCATCATCTTCCTCGTTGCCTCCGATTTCATGCTGTACTGGCTGCACCGGATGTTCCATGGCGGCGCCTTCTGGAAGTACCACGCCATTCATCACTCCTCCGAGGATCTTGAATGGATCTCGGCGGCACGCTTCCATCCGGTCAATCTTCTGATCGGGACGATCACTGTCGATGTGATCCTGCTGATGGCGGGCATCTCGCCGAACATCATGCTGTGGGTCGGGCCGCTCACCACATTCCACTCGGCATTCGTGCACGCCAACCTGAACTGGACGCTCGGCCCGTTCAAATACGTGATCGCGACGCCGGTGTTTCACCGCTGGCATCACACCGGGCTCGAAGTCGGCGGCGACACCAATTTCGCGGGCACGTTTCCGCTCTGGGACATTCTGTTCGGAACGTTCCGAATGCCCGAAGGCAAGCTTCCGGAAGATTACGGGGTCGATGCCGAGCAGGGCGTGCCGTCCGAGATCGGCGGACAGTTGGCCTATCCTTTCCGGCAATGACGCCGCCAGCCTGCCGGTGCCATCATGAGCGCTGAGACCGCGACCTTCCCGCGCGCGAAAGCCTCCGCGTTCGCCGAGCTTCCGGCCTGGTTCTGGATGGCGTGCGGCGTCTATGCGCTGCTGCTGTTCGTCGGCGACAGGCTGCTCGCCGATTCCGACACCTACTGGCAGATTGCCGTCGGCCGCTGGATCCTCGACCATCGCACGCTGCCGTCGGTCGACACCTATTCGTTCACCAAGGCCGGTGAGCCGTGGGTATCGTCGTCCTGGCTGGCGCAGGTTCTGTTCGCGAAGGCCTATGAGCTCGCCGGATGGACCGGCCCGGTGGCGCTGGCCGCCGCCTGCGCCGCTGCCAGCTTCGCGCTGCTCACCGCCATCCTCAGCCGCGCGCTGCCGACGATCTACGCGAGCCTGATTGCCCTTGCGGCGCTGGTTCTGACCTGCGGGCATCTGCTGGCCCGTCCGCATGTGCTGGTGATGCCCATCATGATCGTCTGGGCGAACGGCCTGATGACCGCCAGCGAACGACGTGAGGCGCCTTCGTTCTGGCTGCTGCCGCTGATCGCGTTGTGGGCCAATCTGCACGGCGGCTTTCTATTTGGCTTGGTCCTGGTCGGCGCATTTGCGTTCGATGCGATGTGGAATGCCCTACCGGTCCGGAGGTTGGCGCTGGCGCTGCGCTGGGGCGCGTTCGGCATCGGCGCGCTGGCTGCGTGCTGCGCCACCCCCTATGGCTGGGGCTCGATCCTCGCCTCGCTCAGGATTCTCGGCCTCGGTGAATTGCTGCATCTCATCACGGAGTGGAGGCCGGCGACGTTCAGCGAGATCGACGCGTTTGGGCTATCGATCCTCGGCCTGCTCGGCGCTGCGCTTTATTACCGGGTGAGGTTGCCGCTGCCGCGAATCATCCTGGTGCTGGGCTTGCTGCACATGGCGCTGTCCCATGTCAGAAATCTCGAGCTGTTCGCCCTGCTGCTGCCGTTGGCCGTGCTGACGCCGGTCGCCACCCAGTTCGGGCTGCGTGCCGCCAGCGCCGTCCGCCCGAGAGTGGCACCAGCCGCAATCCTGATCGTCGGACTTTGCGCGTGGACCTCGGTCGTTGCAGCACGCCAGGCCATATCGCCGCCGCCGATCTATTCGCCGGCTGCCGCCGTCGACGCGATGAAGGCGCACAACGTCAAGCGCGTGCTCAACGATCTGCAGTTCGGCGGCTACCTGATCTGGCGTCAGATGCCGGTGTTCATCGACGGGCGTGCCGAACTCTACGGTGAGACGTTCGGCATGAGCTTCGCCCGCGCGGTTCAGCTCAAGGACGTCAACGGCTTCCTCGATCTGCTCAAGACCCATGACATCGATGCGGTGATGCTCGATCCGACCACGCCGGCTTCCAAATTGCTGGATCACATCGGAGGATGGCAGCGCCTCTACGCCGATGACCGCGTGGTCGTTCACGTCCGCACCGCCACTTGAGGCCGCTGCAGGCTAATCCGCTCGGGAAGTCGTGACATCCGCGCAATTCGGCGGTCGATCTTTGCTCTTCCTAAATGAATTGCCGTCAGATTTGCCAGCGTCGGGCGCCGGTCCGCAGCGTATCGCCTTTGCCGGCCTGTTAACGCCCCGGGGTAGAGTATGTCGTTTCAGTCCCAGCGTATTCGCGCCGTCACGCGCATTGGATTCATCTCGATGGCCGCAGCCTTGCTGCTGGGGCCCGCACTCGCAACGGCAGCGCCGGATCCCGACCGGATCGCGGTCAATGTCGATCAGGCCAAGCTCGTCAAGCTGCCCGGCGGCATTGCCACGATCGTGGTCGGCAATCCCCTGATCGCCGACGTCACCCTGCAGAATGGCGGGGTTGTCGTGGTGACCGGCAAGGGTTATGGCGCGACCAATTTCATCGCACTCGACCGCTCCGGCCAGGTGCTGGTGGATCGCCAGATCCAGGTCGAAGGTCCGTCCGATCAGCTCGTCACGGTCTATCGTGGCATCGATCGCGAGACCTATAGCTGCATGCCGGTTTGTCAGCGCCGCATCACGCTCGGCGACGGCGACGCCTATTTCAAGACGACCATGGAACAGGCCGGTACGCTCAACAATCAGGCCTCCGGCTCGGGCGGCGGCGCGAAGCCGCAGAACTGACGTGCGTCCGCTCCGGCGCTTCACACGCCGGGGCCTTGGTCGATCGCAGGCGGTTCGCCCGACATGCCTAATAAAGGCTTACCGGATCGGGTCGTTCTGTCTCGATCCGGCGAAATACTTCGACAATGACTCTTGGGTAATTGTTGCCACCATGTTGATCCGGGGTCGTTGATGCCGCTGCCCGCCCATTCTTTTGCACGCCTCCTCCGCCGCTTTCGCCGCAACCGAAGTGGTGTGACCGCGGTCGAATTCGCGCTGGTCGCGCCGCTGTTTTTCGCGCTGCTGTTTGCGATCATCGAAGTGGCAATGATCTTCTTTGCCAGCCAGGTGCTCGAGACGGCGACGCAGGATTCGTCCCGCTTCGTCATGACCGGCCAGGCTCAGGGCGCGAATTATACCCAGGCGCAGTTCAAGACCTTCGTCTGTGGCGAGGTCAGCAGCGCGTTGTTCGATTGCACCAACGGCATCTACGTCGACGTGCGCAGTTATCCCGCGACGAGTTTCTCGACCGTCAACCTCACGCCCATCACCGATCCCACCCAGGTGAAATGGTGTCCCGGCAAGGACGGCGACGTCGTGGTGGTCCGCCTGTTCTATCAGTGGCCGCTGTTTGTCACCAAAGCTTTCACCTCCACTTTCCTCAGCAACGGCAAGCGGCTCCTGGTCGCGACCGCGACGTTCAAGAACGAGCCCTCCGGGACCGCCGGGACCACATGCTCATGAGCAAAGTCATGAAGACCCTGCCCGCGGCCTTGCTGCGCTATGTCGTTGCTCTCGGGCGTGACCGCCGGGGCCTCGCCGCCGTCGAGTTTGCGTTCATCATGCCGCTGATGCTGGTGATGTTCTTCGGCACCGTCGAGTTTTCATCCGGTGTCGCGGTCGACCGCAAGGTTACGCTGATGGCGCGCGCCGCGTCGGATCTGACCTCGCAGGCGACCCAGGTGGTGGACGCCGACCTGCAGAACTTCTTCAGCGCCAGCGTCGGCATCATGACGCCCTACGATCCGACACCGACCAAGGTCACGTTGTCGGAAATCTACGTCGATAACTCCAACATCGCACACATACAGTGGAGCAAGGCGGGGGTGATGAGCGCGGGTGCCACGCAGGCGACGCTGACGGCCTCGACGCGCAGCCAAGGTGACATCGTGACAAGCGTCGTTCCGTCGGCGCTGCTGGTTGCAGGCACCTATCTGATCTTCAGCGAAGTGAGCTACAAATACGTTCCGACGATCGGCTATGTGATGGCCAAGACCGGCATCACTCTCGCCGACGTTGCCTTTACGCGGCCGCGGCAGTCGGTTTGCGTGTTCTACGCCCCGACCTCCGCCACCATGCCGACGACCTGCTCGACTTACTAGAGCGTTTTCGCGCGAGATGGACGCCCAGGCCGCGCTGGCAGAGACGCGATCCAAACAAAAAGGGCCGCACCCGGAGGTGCGGCCCTTGATGCTTTGACGGCAATTTCCTGGAGCTTCGCGCTCCCGGGAAATCGGCTTATCCGGCGGCGCGCAGATTGTCGGCCGAGGATTTGCCGGAACGGCGGTCAGCAACGATCTCGTAGGAGATCTTCTGGCCTTCACGCAGAGTGCCAAGGCCGGCGCGCTCGACTGCACTGATGTGCACGAACACGTCGTTCCCGCCTTCATCCGGCTGGATGAAGCCGTAGCCCTTGGTCGCGTTAAACCACTTCACGGTTCCCATGCTCACGTGGGTAGTCCCTTCTCAGATATACAAGTTCAAGACCCGCTGATCGGCGGGGTGGTGAGATCGAATTTTTGGAAGGGTCGTCAGCGTCTGAACCGGCTGTACCGGTATTGGCTAATGTCGTCCGGCCGAAAATCGATGGGTAGGATATTATTCGATAGAAGGGCTCAAAACAATCCTGACGTGCGCGATTTTTTGGCCGGCGCAGCCGCCGGCCATTGGTGCGCAGGACATCAGGACGTCATGCGCGCAACGGTTGCAATGTCGAGCCTAGCGGCGGCGGAACTGGCCGCCGCGCTGTGCTCCGCCCCGCGGTGGACCGCCGGGTGCGCCACTCGGACGCTCGTCCTTGTGCCGGAAAATCAGGCGGCCCTTTTCGAGATCGTAGGGCGACATTTCGATCGTAACGCGGTCGCCGGCCAGCGTCTTGATGCGGTTTTTCTTCATCTTGCCGGCGGTGTAGGCGACGATCTCGTGTCCGGCATCGAGTTGCACCCGGTAACGAGCGTCGGGGAGGATTTCGGTCACCAGTCCTTCGAACTGGATCAGCTCTTCCTTAGCCATATGTTTCTCCAGATCGAGCGACGGCTAGTGCTTCGGTCGGTTGTTGCGGTTGGATTGCGGATTCGGCCGGCTCTCGCGATGCAAGAAGGCGACGCCCTGAATGCCTTCGCTGTTGCCGGCCTGCGACGGACGCGGCGACTCGCCCCGGCTCGTCTGCGGCGCGCCATTATTACCACCCCGACGGCGGCGGCGGCGAGGGCCTTTTGCACTTGGAGCGGCCTCATTCCCACGGACATTATGCGCGCGCGGCGCAGAGCGGCCGCCCCGGTGGGGGTGGGTCGCCGATGCGGGCGCGGCGGCCTCGCGGCTGCCTGGGGAGCTGCCTTGTGTGCGGCGGTCTTCCCGCGGCACGGTAATTCGGATCAGCCGTTCGATATCGCGCAGATAGCCCATCTCCTCGGCGCCGGCGACCAGCGAGATCGCGATGCCGTCGGCGCCGGCGCGCGCGGTGCGGCCGATGCGGTGGACGTAGGTTTCCGGGATGTTGGGCAGGTCGAAGTTCACGACGTGGCTGACGCCGTCGACGTCGATGCCGCGGGCGGCGATATCGGTCGCCACCAGCGTACGGATCTCGCCGGAGCGAAATGCCGCCAGCGTGCGCTCGCGGTGGTTCTGCGACTTGTTGCCGTGGATCGCATTGGCCTCGATGCCGGCCTTGGCAAGGCTCTTCACCACCTTGTCGGCGCCGTGCTTGGTGCGGGTAAACACCAGGGCACGATTGACCGCTTCCTGCTTCAGAAGCTGGGCGAGAACGGCCGGCTTGGCCGCGAAATCAACCTGGATCGCACGCTGGGCGATGCGATCCACCGTCGAGGCTACCGGCGTCACCGCCACGCGGGCCGGGTCGCGCAGCATCGCCTCGGCGAGCTCGGCGATGTCCTTGGGCATGGTGGCCGAGAAGAACAGTGTCTGCCGCCGGATCGGCAGCTTGGCGACGATTTTCCTGATGTCGTTGATGAAGCCCATGTCGAGCATGCGGTCGGCTTCATCGAGCACCAGGAATTCGACCTGGTTGAGCTTCAGTCCGTTGCTCTGCACGAGATCGAGCAGGCGGCCGGGGGTGGCGACCAGCACCTCGACACCCTGCATCAGGGAGCGGACCTGGCGGCCCATCGGCACGCCGCCGATGGCGAGCGTCGAGGACAGCCGGATGTGGCGGCCATAGGTGTTGAAGCTGTCGAGGATCTGCCCGGACAGTTCGCGGGTCGGCGAGAGCACCAGCACGCGGCAGCTCTTGGGCTGCGGGCGGATGCGGTTTTCCAGCAGCCGATGCAGGATCGGCAGCGCGAACGACGCGGTCTTGCCGGTTCCGGTCTGTGCAATGCCGACGACGTCGCGGCCGGCAAGTGCGAGCGGGATGGTCTGGGCTTGGATGGGGGTCGGCGTGAGATAATTTTCTTCTCGAAGCGCGCGGGCGATGGGATCGGCGAGGCCGAAATCCTGAAAGGAGGTCAAAAGGTGGTTCTTTCCATAAAAGCCGTCATCGTCCCGGCCAGTATCGGCCGGAATCGCATGGAGGCATTCGGGGACACCCGCGTGTCTGGGGCGTCAAGCTGGGTTAGCTGAAAGGCGAGCCAGAAGCCGCTTGGGGCAGCTTGAACACGCAGCTCGCGAAGGCACCGCGATGTCGCGGGCATGCCCAGCATATGGACCAGGAACTGGGCGGTTTCAAGATGATATCGCCGGGATTGGTGCGCCGAATGCGCCGAACCATCGCGCAAACTGTCACAAATCGGTGCCGGAAATTTAGCCAAGACGGCAATTTTGCCTACAAAATAACCTGATTGCTCCTTCGGCAGTCAGGTTGACGGCTCAATGTTTGGGCAGTCGCTCTCCGTATTTGCCCGGAACTCGCGAAATTATCCAGTTGGTTCATCGGCTTACGGTGCCCCCGCACCGTGGCACAGTTCTTGCGATTCCCTTAACCGCAGGCGGCCAAGCGGCCGTTCGCAAGCGTTCCACGCCTGCGTCAGGGAGACGACATTTCATGCTTACTCAGCTTACTCACAAAATAACGACGATGACCCGCCGCCGCGCACTCGCGGCGACCGCCGGCCTGGTTTTGGGTCTGGCTGCGTCCTCGCCGTTCGCGCCCGCCCAAGCGGCTGACGACACCATCAAGATTGGCATTCTTCACTCGCTGTCGGGCACCATGGCCATCAGCGAAACCACGCTGAAGGACACGATCCTTTTCCTGATCGACGAGCAGAACAAGAAGGGCGGCGTCCTCGGCAAGAAGCTCGAGGCCGTCGTGGTCGACCCCGCATCGAACTGGCCGCTGTTCGCCGAAAAGGCCCGCGAGCTGATCACCAAGGACAAGGTTGCGGTCGTGTTCGGCTGCTGGACCTCGGTGTCGCGCAAGTCCGTACTGCCGGTGTTCAAGGAGCTCAACAACATCCTGTTCTACCCCGTGCAGTATGAAGGCGAGGAGTCCGAGCGCAACGTGTTCTACACGGGCGCGGCGCCGAACCAGCAGGCGATCCCCGCCGTCGACTATCTGATGAAGGACGAGAAGGTGAAGCGTTGGGTGCTGGCCGGCACCGACTACGTCTATCCGCGCACCACCAACAAGATCCTGGAAGCCTATCTGAAGTCGAAGGGCGTCGCCCAGGACGACATCATGATCAACTACACGCCGTTCGGTCACTCCGACTGGCAGACGATCGTGGCGGACATCAAGAAGTTCGGCTCGGCCGGCAAGAAGACCGCGGTGGTCTCGACCATCAACGGCGACGCCAACGTTCCGTTCTACAAGGAGCTCGGCAACCAGGGCATCAAGGCGACCGACATCCCGGTGGTCGCGTTCTCGGTCGGCGAAGAAGAGCTCGCCGGCATCGACACCAAGCCGCTGCTCGGCCATCTCGCCGCCTGGAACTACTTCGAGTCGATCAAGACCCCGGCGAACGAGAAGTTCATCAAGGAGTGGCAGGCCTACACCAAGAATCCGAAGCGCGTGACCAACGATCCGATGGAAGCGCACTACATCGGCTTCAACATGTGGGTGAAGGCGGTCGAGAAAGTGAAGTCGACGGATCCGGACAAGGTGATCGACGCGCTCCCCGGCACCGAGGCGCCGAACCTGACCGGCGGCACCTCGAAGATGCTGCCGAACCACCACATCACCAAGCCGGTGTTCATCGGCGAGATCAAGGGCAACGGCCAGTTCGACGTGGTCTGGAAGACCCCGGGCCTGGTGGCCGGCGACGCCTGGTCGAAGGAGCTCGAGGGCTCCAAGGACCTGATCGGCGATTGGGTCGGCAAGAAGTGCGGCAACTACAACACCAAGACCAACAAGTGCGGCGGCCAGGGCTCTTAATAGGGCGCACCTGACCTCACCAACGACACAACACAACCTTCCAAAACCGGAGAAGGCGGCATTGCTCGCCGCCTTCTCCTCCACTCCTGCCGGGGTACTGACGTGTTTGCTATTTGTATTGATCGCTTTCGTGCGCTTTGTCTCTCGATCCTGCTGCTGAGCTGCCTTGCTGTGCCGGCGCTGGCCGGACCGTTCGAGGATTCGGTCGCCAAATTCGCCAATGACGAGTTCTCCGACACGGAGGCTGCGATCGGCGAGGTTGCGGCATCGGGCAATGCGCTGGCTTCGCCCATCATCGCAGCGTTGCAGGACGGCCGGCTGTCGGCCGATCCGGACAGCAAGAAGGTCTTCATCACGCAGGCCGACGGCAAGATCGTCGACGCCGCGACCGGCGCGGCCGTCGACAAGCTGCCCGACAGCGCCGCGGCCGTTCGCCTCAACAACCGCCTGCGCCGCACCGTGGATGCCGCGCTCGGCGGCCTGACGCTGCTGTCGCCGGATCCGGCCAAGCGGCTCGCGGCTGCGCAATCGGTGTTCAAGAGCCACGAGGAGAACCTGCTGCCGACGGTCGAGGGCGCGCTCGCCAAGGAGAGCGTCAAGTCGATCAAGCAGGCTTTCGCCGAGGCGCGCGCTGCCGTCATCCTGTTCAAGCCGGATGCGTCCGACAGCGACAAGCTCGACGCCGTCGCCGTGGTCAAGGCCCGCGGCGACCAGGAGGCGCTGGCGCTGCTCACCGGGCTTGGCGACCAGCCGCCGCTGGTCGCCAAGGCGGCGGCTACCGCGGTCGCCTCGATCCAGAGCAGTCTCGCGATGTGGTCGATGGTGCAGAATGCCTGGTACGGCCTGTCGCTCGGCTCGGTGCTGCTGCTCGCCGCGATCGGGCTTGCCATCACCTTCGGTGTGATGGGCGTCATCAACATGGCGCATGGCGAGATGGTGATGCTTGGTGCCTACACCACCTTCGTGGTGCAGGAGGTGATCCGCACCCGCTATCCCGCACTGTTCGACTATTCGCTGCTGATCGCGGTGCCGCTCGCCTTCCTGGTCGCGGGCCTGATCGGCGTCGTGATCGAGCGCACGATCATCCGCTTCCTCTACGGCCGTCCGCTGGAGACGCTGCTCGCGACCTGGGGCCTGTCGCTGGTGCTGCAGCAGGCGGTGCGCACCGCGTTCGGACCGACCAACCGTGAGGTCGGCAACCCGTCCTGGATGAGCGGCGCCTTCGAGCTTGGCCAGATCACCATCACCTATAACCGGCTCTGGATCCTCTGCTTCACGCTCGCGGTGTTCGCCATCCTGCTCGCGATGCTGCGTTACACCGCGCTCGGGCTTGAGATGCGCGCGGTGACGCAGAACCGCCGCATGGCGGCCTCGATGGGGATCGCCACCTCGCGCGTCGACGCGCTGACCTTCGGCCTCGGCTCGGGGATCGCCGGCATTGCCGGCGTGGCGCTGTCGCAGATCGACAATGTCAGTCCGAATCTCGGCCAGAGCTACATCATCGACAGCTTCATGGTCGTGGTGTTCGGCGGCGTCGGCAATCTCTGGGGCACGCTGGTCGGCGCCTTCACGCTCGGCATCGCCAACAAGTTCCTGGAGCCGGTGGCAGGTGCGGTGCTCGGCAAGATCGCGATCCTGGTGCTGATCATCCTGTTCATCCAGAAACGGCCGCGCGGCCTGTTCGCGCTCAAGGGCCGGGCGGTGGAAGCATGACGCCGCACATCCTGACCCGTTCGCTCGACCGCGCCGCGACCGCGTTCGTCCTGCTCGTCGCCGCGGTCGGCGTGCTGATCCCGCTGTCGAACCTGCTGCTGCCGCAGGGCTCGATGTTCCAGGTGCCGACCTATCTGGTGGCGCTGTGGGGCAAATATGTCTGCTACGCCATCCTCGCGCTCTCGATCGATCTGATCTGGGGCTATTGCGGCATCCTCTCGCTCGGCCACGGTGCGTTCTTCGCGCTCGGCGGCTACGCGATGGGCATGTATCTGATGCGGCAGATCGGCAGCCGCGGCGTCTACGGCAATTCGATCCTGCCCGACTTCATGGTGTTCCTGAACTGGGACAAGCTGCCCTGGTACTGGTACGGCTTCGACAAGTTCTGGGTCGCCGCGTTGATGGTGCTGCTGGTGCCGGGCCTGCTTGCCTTCTGCTTCGGCTGGCTTGCGTTCCGCTCGCGCGTCACCGGCGTCTATCTGTCGATCATCACCCAGGCGATGACCTATGCGCTACTGCTGGCGTTCTTCCGCAACGATTTCGGCTTCGGCGGCAACAACGGCCTGACCGATTTCAAGGACATCCTCGGCTTCAACGTGCAGGCCGAAGGCACCCGTGCCGCGCTGTTCCTGCTGAGCTGCCTGGCATTGATCATCGCTTTCGTGATCTGCCGCGCGATCGTGACCTCGAAGCTCGGCAAGGTCCTGATCGCGGTGCGCGATGCCGAAAGCCGCACCCGCTTCCTCGGCTATCGCGTCGAATCGTACAAGCTGTTCGTGTTCACGCTGTCGGCCTGCATGGCCGGCGTCGCCGGCGCGCTCTATGTGCCGCAGGTCGGTATCATCAATCCGAGCGAGTTCGCGCCCGGCAATTCGATCGAGGCGGTGATCTGGGTCGCGGTCGGTGGTCGCGGCACGCTGATCGGCGCCGCACTCGGCGCCGTCGTGGTCAACTACGCCAAGACGTTCTTCACCTCGGGGCCGCTGGCGCCGTACTGGCTGTTCATGCTGGGCGCGCTGTTCATCCTGGTCACGCTGCTGCTGCCCAGGGGCATCGTCGGTACCTTCAACAGCTGGTGGGAGCCGATCAGGGCAAGGCGCAGCTCGCCCGATGCGGAGAGTGCCGCGCGCGAAGACGGCGTCGGCGCACCGAACCTGGCGGAGTAGGCAGATGAACGTCATGGATACCCGCGCCACTTCGGCCATGCTCTATCTCGACGGCGTGCACGTCTCGTTCGACGGCTTCCACGCCATCAACAATCTGTCGCTGACGCTGGCGCCCGGCGAGATGCGCGCCATCATCGGCCCGAACGGCGCCGGCAAGACCACGATGATGGACATCATCACCGGCAAGACCAAGCCGGACGAGGGCACCGTGCTGTTCGACGGCACCGTCGACCTGACCCGGCTCGACGAGACCCGCATCGCCGAGCTCGGCATCGGCCGCAAGTTCCAGAAGCCGACGGTGTTCGAGAGCCAGACCGTGCAGGACAATCTGCTGCTCGCGCTCAATGTCGATCATTCCGTGCGCGGCACGCTGTTCTGGCGCGGCAGCAAGGCGGAGTCCGAGCGCATCGACAAGGTGCTCGAGACCATCCGCCTGACCGATGCGCGCAACCGCCTCGCCGGCAGCCTGTCGCATGGCCAGAAGCAGTGGCTCGAGATCGGCATGCTGCTGGCGCAGGACCCCAAGGTGCTGCTAGTCGACGAGCCGGTCGCAGGGATGACCGATGTCGAGACCCATCTGACCGCGGAGCTGCTGAAAGGGATCAACAAGAACCACACCATCATGGTGGTCGAGCACGACATGACCTTCGTGCGCGAGCTCGGCGTCAAGGTGACCTGCCTGCACGAGGGCACGGTGCTCGCCGAAGGTTCGATCGACCAGGTGTCGTCGAACGAGCGGGTGGTCGAAGTGTATCTGGGGCGCTAGGCGATGCTGAAGATCGACAACATCAATCTCTATTACGGCGCGGCGCAGGCGCTGCGCGGGGTGTCGCTGACCGCCGAGCCCGGCAAGGTTACCTGCGTGCTCGGCCGCAACGGCGTCGGCAAGACCTCGCTGCTGCGCGCGATGGTCGGCCAGTATCCGATTGCCTCCGGTGCGATCAATTTCGACGGCAAGGACATCACCGCGTTAAAGCCCTATGAGCGCGCGCGGCGCGGCATCGGGTTCGTGCCGCAGGGCCGCGAGATCTTCCCGCTGCTCACGGTCGAGGAAAACCTCAAGACCGGCTTCGGTCCCTTGAAGCGCGAGGACCGCAACATCCCCGACGACGTGTTCTCGCTCTTCCCGGTGCTGCAGACCATGCTGGGCCGCCGCGGCGGCGACCTTTCCGGCGGCCAGCAGCAGCAGCTCGCGATCGGCCGCGCACTGGTGATGCGCCCCAAGCTGTTGTTGCTCGACGAGCCGACCGAGGGCATCCAGCCCTCGATCATCAAGGACATCGGCCGCGCGATTTCCTATCTACGCAACCTCGGCAACATCGCAATCGTGCTGGTCGAACAATATCTCGACTTTGCCTGCGAACTCGGCGACAGTTTTGCCGTGATGGACCGGGGCGCGGTGAAATATGCCTGCGATCGCGCAAGCCTCGATCCCGCCGAGATCAGCCGCCAGATGGCGCTGTGAAGATGGTGTGACGCCGCCTTTCGCGGCGTGGGTCAAGGGAGCGTCGGGGGAATGCGGACCGGGATCGCAGGCGCGGCAGCGGCGACGTTTGCGGCAAACCGCGCCCAGGGCGCGGTCAGGTTCGGCGTGCATCGCAAGGATGGCGCCACCCGCCGCGGCGACCTGCATGAGTCAGGCTCGCTGCGCGTCCGTTTCCCGTCGCCGGAAGACGACGGCCTGTCGGCCATGTTCGTCAACACCGCCGGCGGCATTGCCGGCGGCGACCGCTTCGAGGTTGCGATCGCAGCCGGCGAGGGCGCTCGGTTGACCCTGACCACTGCGGCCGCCGAAAAAGTCTATCGCGCTCCAGCGGCAGCCGCGCGGCTCGACATCGCGCTGAAGGTCGCGGATGGCGCGCATCTCTCCTGGCTGCCGCAGGAGACGATCCTGTTCGACCGCGCCCGCATTCATCGCCGCTTCGACATTGAGCTTGCCGAGGGCGCGTCGCTTTTGCTCTGCGAGATCGTGGTGTTCGGCCGCGCCGCCATGGGCGAGACCATGCGCCATGGCGAGTTCGTCGACCGCTGGCGGATGCGGCGCGGCGGCCGGCTGGTGTTTGCCGAGACCATCCGCCTCGACGGCGAGATCGGTGAGAAGCTGGCAAGGCCCGCGATTGCGGCGGGCGGCTGCGCGATCGGCACCGCGCTGATCGTGCCGGGTGACGAGGCGCTGATCGAGCGCATCCGCGAAGCGTCCGGCAGCTTCGGCGGCGAGGTCGGCATCTCGGCCTGGAATGGCTTTGCAATGGCGCGCTTCTGTGCCCAAGATGCGGCCCGGTTGCGCGCCGACATGATGGCGGTGCTCGGCCGCGCCTCCGCCGTGCCGCTACCGCGGCTGTGGCTCAACTAATCCTTTCAAGATCATCAGAGTGCTCGCATGAATTTGTCTCCCCGCGAAAAGGACAAGCTCCTGGTTTCGATGGCGGCCATGGTGGCGCGCCGCCGGCTCGAGCGTGGCGTCAAGCTGAACCATCCCGAGGCGATCGCGCTGATCACCGACTTCATCGTCGAGGGCGCGCGCGACGGCCGCACCGTCGCCGAGCTGATGCAGACCGGCGCCAAGGTCCTGACCCGCGCGCAGGTGATGGATGGCATCCCGGAGATGATCCACGACATCCAGGTCGAGGCGACTTTTCCTGACGGCACCAAGCTCGTCACCGTGCACGAACCCATCCGATAGCCACGAACGTCATTCCGGGGCGGCCGAAGGCCGAACCCGGAATCCAGAGGTTGATTTGGGAGATTCCGGGTTCACGCTTCGCGTGCCCCGGAATGACAGGAGAGACGAATGATCCCCGGCGAACTCTTCATCAAGGACGGCGAGATCGAGCTCAATGCCGGCCGCAAGACCGTGACGCTGTCGGTCGCCAACACCGGCGACCGTCCGATCCAGGTCGGCTCGCACTACCACTTCTTCGAGACCAACCCGGCGCTGAAATTCGACCGCAAGAAGGCCCGCGGCATGCGCCTCGACATCGCCGCCGGCACCGCCGTCCGCTTCGAGCCCGGCCAGACCCGGGATGTCCACCTCGTCGCACTGGCCGGCAAGCGCGTGATCTACGGCTTCCGAGCCGAGGTGAAGGGGAAGTTGTAGGCCCGATGCTGCCCGCGCTCCGCATGGTCTCCGAAGCCGCCGAGCTTGCTGCGCGCCGTCACAACGGCATGGCGCGCAAGGGGCGGGGGAATGAGCCGTACATCAATCATCTGGCCGAGGTTGCGAACCTGCTGGCGCAGGTGAACGATGGCGCCGATGCCGAGCTCGTCGCGGCCGGCTGGCTGCACGACACCATCGAGGACACCGAGACCACGCGCGAGGAGCTCGCGGAGAAATTCAGCGAACGCGTTGCCGCGCTGGTGGTCGAATGCACCGACGACATGAGCCTGCCAAAGGCCGTGCGCCGGCAAAAGCAGATCGAGGACGCTCCGCACAAGTCGCCCGGCGCAAAGCTGATCAAGACCGCCGACAAGGTCAGCAATATCGGCGCGCGGATCGTGCCGCATCCAAACAACGACGAACGCGACGATCTCGCCGACTATGCGGCCTGGGCCGACAAGGTCGTTGCCGGTTGCCGGGGGATCAATCCGCGGCTCGACCGCATTTTCGACGACACCATTGCGCGCGCCAGGGCCGCGCTGGCTGAAACTGGGGGCTGACATGTCCGTGAAGATCAAACGTTCCGTCTATGCCGACATGTTCGGGCCGACCACCGGCGACAAGGTGCGGCTGGCCGACACCGATCTGATCATCGAGGTCGAGAAGGATCTCACCACCTATGGCGAGGAGGTGAAGTTCGGCGGCGGCAAGGTGATCCGCGACGGCATGGGGCAGTCGCAGGTGACGAACGCGCAGGGCGCGGCCGATACCGTCATCACCAACGCGCTGATCGTCGATCACTGGGGCATCGTGAAGGCCGATGTCGCGATCAAGGAGGGCATGATCGCCGCGATCGGCAAGGCCGGCAATCCGGACATCCAGCCCAACGTCACCATCATCATCGGCCCGGGCACCGACGTGATCGCGGGCGAGGGCAAGATCCTCACCGCGGGCGGTTTCGACAGCCACATCCACTTCATCTGCCCGCAGCAGATCGAGCACGCGTTGATGTCTGGCGTCACCTCGATGCTCGGGGGCGGCACCGGCCCGTCGCACGGCACCTTCGCCACCACCTGCACGCCCGGCCCGTGGCACATGGGGCGGATGATCCAGTCGTTCGACGCTTTCCCCGTGAATCTCGGCATCTCGGGCAAGGGCAACGCCTCGCGCCCGGCGGCGCTGGTCGAAATGATCAAGGGCGGCGCCTGCGCGCTGAAGCTGCACGAGGACTGGGGCACCACGCCGTCGGCGATCGACACCTGTCTCTCCGTGGCCGACGATTACGACGTCCAGGTGATGCTGCACTCGGACACGCTGAACGAATCCGGCTTCGTCGAGGACACCGTGAAGGCGTTCAAGGGCCGCACCATCCATGCCTTCCACACCGAGGGCGCCGGCGGCGGCCACGCGCCGGATATCATTAAAATTGCCGGCCTGAAGAACGTGCTGCCGTCCTCGACCAATCCGACCCGCCCGTTCACCCGCAACACCATCGACGAGCATTTGGACATGCTGATGGTGTGCCATCACCTCGATCCGTCGATCGCCGAGGACCTGGCGTTTGCCGAAAGCCGCATCCGCAAGGAGACCATCGCGGCCGAGGACATCCTGCACGATCTCGGCGCGCTCTCGATGATGTCGTCGGACTCGCAGGCGATGGGCCGGCTTGGCGAGGTGATCATCCGCACCTGGCAGACCGCCGACAAGATGAAGAAGCAGCGCGGCGCGCTGCCGCAGGACAAGGGCAACGACAACGACAATTTCCGCGTCAGGCGCTACATCGCCAAATACACCATCAACCCCGCGATCGCGCATGGCGTGTCGAAGCTGATCGGCTCGGTCGAGAAGGGCAAGATGGCCGACCTCGTGCTGTGGTCGCCGGCGTTCTTCGGCGTCAAGCCGGACTGCATCATCAAGGGCGGCTCGATCGTGGCGGCGCCGATGGGCGATCCCAACGCCTCGATCCCGACGCCGCAGCCGGTGCATTACCGGCCGATGTTTGCCGCCTTCGGCAAGGCGCTGACCGCGTCCTCGGTGGTGTTCACCTCGAAGGCTGCTGTCACCGGCGGCCTCGCCCGCAAGCTCGGGATCAGCAAGAAGCTATACGCGGTGCAGAATACCCGCGGAAAGATCTCCAAGAAGAGCATGATCCACAACGATGCGACGCCCGAGATCGAGGTCGATCCGGAGACCTATGAGGTACGCGCAGACGGCGAGCTCCTGACCTGCGCGCCGGCCGAGGTGCTGCCCATGGCACAGCGCTATTTTATGTTCTAAAACCGCTCCCGGTAACTAGAGCGTTTTCGAGCGAAGTGGATTTCCGGTTCGCGGAAAAGAAAACGCATCAAAACAAGACTCAAGCCAAAAGAGAAAACCGGGAGGAATTTCCGTGATTTACGTCGTTGCTACGCTGACCATCAAGCCCGAGACCCGCGCCGAATTCATCGCCGCGGCGACGGCCTGCATCAAGGAAACCCGCAAGGAGCCCGGCAACATCGCCTACGATCTGCATGAGAGCGTCACCGACCACAGCAAGATGGTGTTCGTCGAGCAGTGGGAGAACGCCGAGGCGCTGGTGCCGCATCGTACAGCCGAGCACATGAAGACGTTCGGCCGGGTCGCCGTGAAGTGCATGGCCGCGCCGCCGAAGATCGAGGTGATCACGCCCGAGAAGGTCGACGTTCGCTAAAGCATGATCCGGAAAAGTGTGAAGCGGTTTTCCGGAAAGATCATGCTCAAACAAAAAGGAGGCTTCGAGCGCGACCCTCGCGCTTGAAGCAAGAACAAGAACGGGAGAAACACATGATCTACGTCATCGCCACCACGCCGATGAAGCCGGAGAACAAGGACGACTTCATCAGGGGACACAAGGCGTGCATCGCCGAGACCCACAAGGAGAAGGGCTGCCTCTCCTACGAGGGCCATGTCAGCGTCAACGATCCCAATCTGTATGTGGTGGTCGAGCGCTGGGAAACCCGCGACGACCTGACTGCGCACAGCAAGGCGCCGCACATGAAGGTGTGGCGCGAATACTCCGCCGAGATGAAGACGGGCCCGACGGTGATCGAGATCATCAGCGACGCCAAGGTTCAGAAGATCTGAGGCAATCATGATCCGCGCAACCCAAGTCCTGGGACAGCATCGCTGGACCGAAGCGGCAGCCGACACCGTCGTGCTCGATTTCGACGACCGGCACCGGCGGCGGATGGCGATGACAGGGACGCGCGGGCTCGAATTTCTGCTCGATCTCGACAACGCCGTCGCGCTGCGCGGCGGCGACGCGCTGGTGCTGGAAGACGGCCGCCTCGTCGAGGTGGTCGCTGCTCCGGAGCCGCTCGCGGAAATCCGCGGCAGCGATCCGCATCATCTGATCCGGGTCGCCTGGCATCTCGGCAATCGCCATCTGCCGACGCAGATCATGCCGAAGGGCCTGCGCATTCGCAGGGATCACGTGATCGAGGCGATGGTGAAGGGGCTAGGGGCCCGTGTCATCGAGATCGAAGCGCCGTTCGATCCCGAAGGCGGCGCCTATGCCGAGCATGCGCATGCCGACGCACCCGCGCATGGTCACACCGGGCACGATCATGCCCATGGCGACGCGCACGATCATGGTCACCACCACGGTGATGGTCACCATCATGATCACGCGCATGACCACGACCACCATCATCATGATGAGCATTGCGACCACGCTCATCATCACCACGACCACTCCCATGCTCATGACCACAAATGAGCCTGATCCCGCCGCGGTGCGCGGCGGGATGGCGGAGGACGAGGCGGCTGCGCTGTACCGGCTGATGACGTGGCTGTCGCCGTCTTTCCCGGTGGGCGCGTTCGCCTACTCCAGCGGCATCGAATGGGCGGTCGAGGCCGGCGACATCACCGATGCGGCCTCGCTCCGCGGCTGGCTCGCGGCGATGCTCACCGACGGCAGCGGCTTTTGCGACGCCGTGTTCCTTGCACAAAGCCATCGCGCAGCGTCGGAGTCCGGCCATGCCGGGCTGAAGGAGATCACCGAGCTCGCGGCCGCCTTCGTGCCGTCGCGCGAGCGGCAGCTCGAGACCACGACGCAGGGGCGCGCCTTCATCGAGATCGCCCGCGCAGCCTGGAATTCGTCCGGCCTTGATGCGATGATCGCGGCCTGCGACGGGCCGATCGTGTACCCGGTCGCGGTCGGCCTCGTCAGTGCTGCGCATGGCATCCGGCTTTCGCCGTCGCTGCATGCCTTCCTGCATGCTGTGCTCTCGAACTGGATTTCCGCAGGCAGCCGGCTGATCCCGCTCGGGCAGACCGACAGCCAGCGCGTGCTGGCCGATCTCGAGCCGGTCGTTGCTGCAACCGCGGCGCGGGCCAACGCGGCTTCGCTCGACGATCTCGGCAGCGCGACCTTCCGGGCCGACCTCGCTAGTCTGCGTCACGAGACGCAATACACGAGGCTGTTCCGGTCATGATGCGTCCTCCGCTGTCGTCCCGGCGCAGGCCGGGACCCATAACCACAGGCCTTCGTGGTTATGCGAGTCTGCGGCCCCAGCTTCGCGCAGCAATTGAATTCGGTGGTAATGGGTCCCGGCCTTCGCCGGGACGACGATGGATGGATTGATATGCCCACTTCTCATGGTCCGTTACGAGTCGGCGTCGGCGGTCCGGTCGGCTCCGGCAAGACCGCGCTGATGGATCTGCTCTGCAAGTCGATGCGCGAGCGTTACGACATCGCGGCGATCACTAACGACATCTACACCAAATGGGATGCCGAATTTCTGGTGCGCTCCGGCTCGCTGACGGCTGACCGCATCGCCGGCGTCGAGACCGGCGGCTGTCCCCACACCGCGATCCGCGAGGACGCCTCGATGAACCTCGCCGCGGTCGCCGACATGCGGGCGAAATTCCCCGATCTCGATCTGGTCCTGATCGAGTCCGGCGGCGACAATCTGGCGGCGACCTTCTCGCCGGAATTGGCCGACCTCACGATCTACGTCATCGATGTCGCCGCCGGCGACAAGATCCCCTCCAAGGGCGGCCCCGGCATCACGCGATCCGACCTTCTGGTGATCAACAAAATCGACCTCGCGCCCCATGTCGGTGCGTCGCTTGAGAAGATGGACACCGACGCCAGGCGGATGCGCGGCGAGCGGCCCTTCGTGATGACCAACCTGAAGAAGAGCGACGGCCTCGACCGCATCATCAGCTTCATCGAGACCAAGGGTGGCCTTCGGTCGCAGGGACCGGGCAAGGCGGGTACGAAGGCGGGCTAGTCGTTAATCATTGTGGCGGTGGCCAGTCCCGTCATCCTGAGGAGCGCGCAGCGCGTCTCGAAGGATGAACGGCCCCGCTGGTGGCCGTGCATCCTTCGAGGCTCGCTGCGCTCGCACCTCCAGCGACAAAGGCGAAGCCTTTGCGCGGGGATGACGGGGGATCCTTTGGCCGACCACTCCGCCGCAAAAAAGCTGCGCAATCGCCGGAACAATTGCCAACTTTGACGATTAGCAACCTTTAGCGCCGCCAAAGACCGCCGGGTGGCGTCGTCGTTAATGTTGCCGACCGGCTCCTGTTGCGTACCGATGATCGCTATTCCATATTCCTTTGCGGCCGGCGTTCATCGCACCCTGATTTGTCGCCGCCCCCGCAGAAGCCAGATGCCTACCGTCCCCTTTCGCCACCCCCTGATTGCCGAGTAAGCGTGTGGTTCGACTGGGATTCATCGTTGCATTGATTGCGCTGATCGGAGTTCTGCTCTCCGGTCTTGCCGCCTATCGGGTGCACGATCAGGAGCTTGCAATCGACGGTATCGCGCTGGCGCGGGCGATCGACGTCCATGCCAGCCTGGTGCAGGACCGCCTGACCGAGCGCGAGCTGCTGGCGCGGGTGGCCTCGGGGCTGTTCCGGACGCCGTCGATGGTGAAGGCCAATATGCTGCAGCCGCTGCGCTCGGCGATCTACGCCTTCAAGACCGATTTCGTGGTCGCCGCATGGATCGCGCGGCTCAAGCCGAACGAGCTGACGGCAGCCGAGGCGGAGCTGAAGGCCGCCGGCTTCACCAATCCCTCGATCCGCGATTTCGACGACCAGGCGCTCGACATCAAGGCGCTCGACAAGCCGATCAACGTGCTGATGGACGTCGAGCCGCGCAATCCGGAGACCCTGAGCATCCCGGGCCGCGCCTTCGACCGTCACTCGGTGGTCGGCCCGATGCTGGCCAAGGCGATGGAGAGTGCCAAGCCGGTGGCCTCGGACCCGGTGCCGCTGTTGCGGCAGAACGGCCCGGTCGGGGTCGTGCTCGCCGCGCCGGTGTTCCAGGAGGGTGGATCCGAGCCGGCCGGCTTCATCACCTTTTCCTACGAGCTGTCGTCGCTGATGCTGACCAACGACGATTCCTCGCTGTTCGCGGTGGCGTTGAAGGATCCGCGCGATTCCAATGACGAGTTCACCGCCAACGAGCAGGGCATCGTCACCTCGCGCGCGGTGCGCCAGGACGGTCCGCTGCCGTCGATGGTCCGCACGGTGACGTTCGGCGGCCGGGACTGGTCGCTCGACTATTACGCCAAGAGCAACGCCACGGTGCGTGCGCAGCAGACCGCGACCATCGTCGCGGCGATCGGCCTCGCGCTGACCGGCATCGTCTGCGGCCTGTTCGGCTATGTCGCCTACAACAATTTGCGCCTCAGCCGCGAGATCGAGGTCCGGATCGGCTTCGAGCGCCGGCTCACTGCGGTGATCGACGAGCTTAATCATCGGGTCAAGAACATCCTCGCAGTGATCCAGTCGATCGTGACCCGCACGCTGCGCCACGGCGCCGACATGGACGTCGCGCGCGAACTGTTGATCGGGCGCATCCACGCGATGTCGAATGTCGTCACGCTGCTCAGCGAGAGCCAGTGGCAGGGCGTCAAGCTGAAGGGCCTGTTCGAATCGCGGGCGATCCCGCATGCCGACCGGATCGCGGTGAACGGTCCCGACATCACCGTCAGCGCCCGCGCCGCGCAGTCGCTGTCACTGCTGTTCTTCGAGCTCGCCTCGCACTCCGATGAAGGGCTGTCGCTGGTCGGCAAGCATCCGCACATCGTCGCGAACTGGGAGGTCGCCGGCGAGGATGCGGACGCGGTGTTCCATTTCCGCTGGGAGGAGTTCAACACCAGCCAGGCGACGCGGCGGGCCGACAGTGATTTCGGCCTGATCTTGCTCGACCGCGTCGCGCCGGAGGCGCTCGGCGGCACTGCGAAGCGCTACTTCACCGACGTCTCCTATGTCTACGAGCTCACCGCTCCGATGGACACCGTGGTCGACATGAGCGAGCGCGACCGCACCGAGCAGCTCTCCGCGCCGGTCCGTCCGGCGAAGAAGTAGAGCGCGCGCCGCAGCCGCCTCAGGTTGAGCGGTTATGTTATTGCCCGGATTGATCGAAATCAGGCGCGCGGGGCGGCGCTCACGTGATCTGTGTCGAAATCCGGTATCCGTAATAGCCCGCAACCGAGCGTTAAAACTTCGTTGAACATGCTTGGGCATATACCGAGCAGGATACCGACTGAGGACCCCGATGAGGCTTTGGGTCAGCCTGACCTTGCTTGCGGCAGTTTTGCCTGTCGGGCTGTCGCTTGCCTTGACCCCGGCGACGCCGCCGCGCGACCCTGCGACAATCCGTGCCAGCTATCGCCGGCCGGACGTGGTTCCGTTCCCGAGCGACAATCCCTATTCCGAGGCGAAATCCGCGCTGGGGCAGATGCTGTTCTTCGATCCGCTGCTGTCGCGGTCCAAGACGCATTCCTGCGCCAGCTGCCACAAGCCAAGCCTGTCATGGGCCGACGGCCTTCCGCGCGCCATCGGTGAGGATCCGAAAGGCTTGCCGATCCGCTCGCCGACGCTGATCGACGTGGCGTTCTTCGAGCCGCTGGGATGGGACGGCAAGTTCAGGGATCTCGAATCCGTTGCGTTCGGGCCCATTCTGAGCCCGATGAACCTGAACATGACCGAGCCGGAACTGATCGCGCGTCTCGCGGCGATCCCCGGCTATGTCGATGCATTCACCCACGCGTTCGGCGACGGCGCGATCACGCGACCGAGGATCGAGCAGTCGCTGGCGACCTTCGAGCGCTCCATCGTTGCAGGCGAGGCCCCGTTCGACCGCTGGATCAAGGGCGACGAGAGCGCGATCGGCGCATCAGCCCAGCGCGGCTTTGCGCTTTTCAACGGCAAGGGACGCTGCTCGTCCTGCCACAGCGGCCCATCCTTCTCCGACGGGTCCTTCCAGGATATCGGCACCGCCAAGGGCCACGACATCGGGCGCGGACGTTACTTTCCGACCTCGGCGAAGCTGAAATATGCGTTCAAGACCCCGACATTGCGTGATGTCGCGCGCCGTGCGCCCTACATGCACGACGGATCGGTCGCAACGCTGGAAGATGTCATCGAACTCTACAACAAGGGCGGGATCGAGCGGCCGAGCCGGTCGCCCGACATCAAGCCGTTGTCTCTGACCGCAGGCGAGAAGAAGGACCTCATTGCCTTCCTGCAAACCCTGACCGCCACGGCCCCGCCGGTGGCCGGGATCCCCAAACTGCCGCGCTGAGCGCAGCAGAGGGCTTTGAACGGGGGTTCGTCAGGCGAGGTGCGGCAGTGCGGCCCCAAGCAGGCCGAGCCCGACGATCAGGAACCCGCCGGCGCAGGTCTCGAGGGCCGCCGTGCGCGACGGGAACGATTTTGTCACATAGGCGAGGGCTGACCCCACCCCGATACTCACGACACTCAACGCTCCGAACATTTTAACCGGCCTCCCGATCCGATTTGTCCGGATTTCACTACGACAGTTGAATTGAGCCCCCGTGCCGGAATTAGCTAAAATTCGATGGAACCGGCCGCAAAACATGTCCTGAGGGACGGGCTGGGGCCTGCCTGCCGCAATTAACCACAATGCAACCAGCGGATGTCAGGGGCAGGCGCAAAGCTTAAAATTTGATATAAGTTAAACAAGTCCTTAAGCGTAAGTGTGTGTGTGGGCGGTTGGTTCAATGTTTAATGGGCGGGAGCGAGATGCCGCGTCGGCTGTGCGCTCCTTTTTCGCCACGTGCCTTGCAGCGGTTTTGTTTTGCGTCACAGCCGCGCGCGGTGCCGAGGCACATGTCAAATGGTTTTGTGCTTACGATGTCGCCGGTCAGCCGCGCGGACTCGAGAATGTCCTTTGCCTCGATTTTGAACTGCTGCTCGGCGTCGCCGTCTTCTGGCTGTTTGCGGGCTGCCTGATCGAGCCGACGTCGCTCGGCGATGCGACCATTCGCGTGCTGGACCGCATTACCGAGGGACTGCGGCTGCACACCGAACTGATGATGCGCGCGGTCTGCGCGTTCTTCTTCATCTCGATCTGGGCCGTCGGCGGCATCCTGCTGACGCCGGAGTTGAAGACGTCGTCACCGCTGGTGGGCGCGTTGCAGCTCGCCATCGCCGCCGGCATGCTGTCGCGGCGCACGCTGCCGCTGTCGGCCGTGGGGATGGCGATCCTGTTCGGCATCGGTGTCCGCGACTACGGCGTCTTCCATCTCGCCGACTACCCGATTTTTCTAGGCGTTGCCGCCTATTTTGCGCTGATCGGGCTGAACAAGGACCTGTTCGGAATCCGGCCGATCGACGTGATGCGGTACGCCGCGGCGGTGACGCTGATGTGGGCCTCGATCGAAAAATGGGCCTATCCGGAATGGAGCTTTCCGCTCCTGATCGAGCATGCCGGAATGACCCTCGGCTTCGACAATGAATTCTACATGCGCGCCGCGGGCATGGTGGAGTTCACGCTCGCCTTCGCCTTGATCTGGACGCCGCTGATCCGGCGCTGCGCCGCCGCCGTGCTGACAGGGATGTTCATCAGCGCGTGCTTCGAATTCGGCAAGATCGACACCATCGGACACTCGGCGATCATCGCCGTGCTGTTTGCGATTGTCGCCGACAACAAGGTGTTGGCGCGCGATCGTCGCGCGCCGTGGCTCGCCCCGGTCGCGCTCTGTGCCGCGCTGTCGCTGACGCTGTTCGTCTACTATTTCGGTCACGCCGCGATCTTCAAGACCTCGGTCCTGTAGATCCGTTGCCTCAAGGGGCTATTTGGCGACGTGGACGGCGAGCTTCATCTTCGGATGAATGCCGCACAGCACGGTGTAGTCGCCGGGCACGGAAAAGGTGACGTCGAACTTGCTGCCCGGCTGCTGGTCGCCCGAGTCGAAACTGAACGTCTCGGTGCTCAAATAAGCGTGATGAAGCAGTTCGCCGTCATCGTTAATGAACCGTAAAACCTCGCCGCGCTTGATCGAGATCTCCGCCGGCTTGAATTCGCGATCCTTCTGCGAAATGACGTAGGGCGCCGCACCCAGAGCGGCGCCGGCCAGCGCTCCCGTGACAATCGCGGCCACCAAAGGCACGCGGCCGGACCGGCCGAGGCGCAGGATGCGCAACAAGCCTGATTGCATGAGACCCCCGCTTGGAATTCCAAAACCGGCTACTTGAGCGTGCAAATGATGCGTCCCGGATTACCTGTAAGGGTGATTATCGCCAGCTGATCTTAACGATTTCAGCATGAGTTGCAGTCACTACTAAAGCAATTTTGAGCAGACAGACATTTTTCCGCTAGCGCTGCGCGTTTCTGCGTAGCTTGAACATCGAGCACTACGGCGAAACGCGGGTATGGATAGCCTATTAGGCAATCTCAAGGTAAAGAGCGGTGCAGCCTTTCGGTTCGCGACCGGCGGCCTGTCGCGTGTTGCCCTGACCACGGGTTCGATCCGCACCCAGATTCTGATTTTCTGTCTCGCGATGAGCGCCGTTGCCGTCGCGCTCGGCGGATACTCCATCCTTGGTATCCGCCATGCCGGCGATCTGGTGGCCAAGACGTTCGACGAATCCCTGATGTCGATCAATTACGCCCGCGCGGCCGGTGCGGACTTCGCCTCGATGCGGGTCGCGTCGTCGCAGCGCCTGCTGACCACGGATCCGGAAATTCGTGCCAGCCTCGACAGCCAGATTGAAAAGCTAGGCAAGACGCTGGCGGAAGACCTGACGATCGCTGCCGACCGGTCGCAGTCCTCGCGGGCCGCGCAAGCCGCGGCAAAGGTTCAGGAAGCCGCCGACGCCTGGATGGCGCTGCATCGCCGTGCGATCGGATCGTCGGTCGAGGGAAATTCGGCGGCTGATCCACATGCATCGGGGACGACGGTCGGCGATGTCGATCGCTACTCCAAGATCGTCAGCCAGCAGGTCGAGCTGCTGGTCAACTACACGGCCGGCGACGGCTTTCTGTTCCGGCAAAAGGCGCTCTCGACGATCAAGCGGGATCTGCAGCTCAACGTCGCCGGGCTGACCGTCGCGCTGTTCCTGTCGGCGCTGTTCTCGTGGTTGTTGGCACGCCGGATCATCGGGCCCGTCGCCATTGCATCGCGGGCCGCGCGGAGCATCGCCGGCGGCGACCTCGACGCGACCGTTCCCAAGGGCGGCACCGACGAGCTCGGCACGCTGCTGACCGCCATGGAAACCATGCGCGACAACATCAGGCGGATGGTCGATCAAGAGGTGTCGCAACGCCGTTCCGCGCAGGCGCGGCTTTCCGATGCGCTCGAAACGTCGCACGAAGGTGTCGTGCTGCTCGATGCGGATGGCCAGATCGCGCTGGCCAACTCGCGCGCCAGCGAATTCATCCGTCTTTCGCCGCAGCTTCTGCAGTCGGATCGGCTCGATGCCCCCAGCCTGGCGCCGGCCGACGGTGACTTCGATGGCTTCGCGAGCGAGGCGCAGCTTTCCGACGGGCGCTGGCTGCGTGTCAGCCGCAGCGAGACGCAGGAGGGCGGCGTCGTTCTCGTCTACAGCGACATCTCCGCGTTGAGGCAGCAGAAGGCCGAGCTGCATGAAACCAATCTGCGGCTCGACGCGGCGCTCACGCACATGTCGCAAGGGCTATGCCTCTACAGCAGCGAGGCGCGGCTGCAGGTCGCCAACCGCAGGTTCTGCGAGATCTTCGATATTTCGCCGGAGCTCGTCGTTCCCGGAATGACCATGGAGGACGTGCTCGGCCTCAGCGTTGCCGCCGGCAATCACGGTGACCAGACCGTCGAAGACCTGCTGGCGGAACGCGAGCGATCGATGGCCCAGCACGAGGGCAACTATCTACAGCATCTCAGCGATGGACGGATCATTGCCATCGCGCAACGGCCGACATCCGACGGCGGCTGGCTCGTCACCTGCGAGGATGTGACCGAACAGCAGCGGGCCGAGTCGCAGATCGCGTTCATGGCCCGGCACGATGCTTTGACCAGGCTGCCGAACCGGACGCTGCTGGCGGAACGTATCGAGCTGGCGGTCGCTCAGGTCGGCCGCGGATCCGGCTTCGCCGTGTTCTGCCTCGATCTCGATAATTTCAAGCAGGTCAACGATACGCTCGGGCATCCGGTCGGCGACGAACTGCTGTGTGCGGTCGCCGACCGCCTCAACGCCTGCGTCCGCGAGGTCGACACCGTCGCGCGCCTGGGCGGCGACGAGTTCGCGGTCATTCAGTGTGGCGTCCAGGGAGGCGAGGAGGCCGAGCGCCTCGCTCGCCGCATCGTGGAATGCGTCGGCGCTCCGTACGAGCTGAACGGGCATCGCGTCGTGGTCGGATGCAGCGTCGGCATCTCGATGTCGCCGGTCGACGGCACCACCGGAGAGAAGCTCCTGAAGAACGCCGACGTCGCTCTGTACCGCGCCAAGATGGAAGGCCGGGGCACCTGGCGCTTCTTCGAGCCCGCGATGGACGCCAGCCTGCAGCGGCGCCGGGCAATCGAGCTCGATCTCCGCGAAGCGATGGCCAAGGACGAGTTCTCGCTGTACTACCAGCCGCTTTACGATCTCCATCTCGACCGCATCTGCGGCTTCGAGGCGTTGCTCCGCTGGCATCACCCGAAGCGGGGAATGGTGCCGCCGGACCAGTTCATCCCGATCGCGGAAGAGATCGGCCTGATCGGCCCGTTGGGAGAATGGGTACTCAATCGCGCCTGCGAGCAGGCCGTCACCTGGCCTACCGAGATGAAGCTCGCGGTCAACGTCTCGGCGGTCCAGTTTCGCGATCCCGACTTCATCGACGTCGCCGTCAACGCGCTTACGGCGTCAAAATTGTCGCCGCGTCGGCTGGAGCTCGAAATCACCGAATCCGTCTTCCTCGCGAACAGTAGCGAGACGCTTGCAACGCTGCACAAGCTGAAGGCGCTGGGACTGCGCATCGCGCTGGACGATTTCGGCACCGGCTATTCGTCGCTGAGCTATTTGCGCAGTTTTCCGTTCGACAAGCTCAAGATCGACAAATCCTTCGTGCGCGACTT
The DNA here is from genome assembly GCF_019972155.1 of Bradyrhizobium sp. RD5-C2. GTDB lineage: Bacteria > Pseudomonadota > Alphaproteobacteria > Rhizobiales > Xanthobacteraceae > Bradyrhizobium. Next base: position 50,777 of record NZ_BOVL01000005.1, read on the forward strand.
GACCGCGACGCATGGATCGAAATCGATCGTGCGCGCCGTCATCAGCCTTGGCAGAAGCCTTGGCATGACCACGATCGCGGAAGGCATCGAGACCGTCGAGCAGCTGGACCACATGCGGGCCGAAGGCTGCAACGAGGCCCAGGGCTTCCTGTTCAGTCATCCGGTCCCGGTCACCGAGATCGCGGGCAAGATCCTCGAATTGAGAAACGGCTTCAAGCCCGCTGCCGTCCAGCAGGCGATGGCCGGCTGATGGTGCGGCCGTCGCGCAATGCGACGGAGATCGCGGACAACGCTCTAGTCTGACGATGGTCGATCGAGACGGGCGACGGTCTACTCGATGCGGCGTGCGCGCGTCTCCGGCTTCCTGGCTTCGTTGATCGCCTCGACGTATTCTCGCTGGTGCGTGTAGCTGAGCTGATCCCAGCGGGCTCGCGCAGCCGGGGTGAGCGCCTTGTCGAGGTCGGGCGGGATGTCGACAGTTCGCTTTTCGGCATCGAGCTCGAGCGTGACCTGCAATGTCTCGCCGCCCTTGAGACCTGCCGCCTCGCGGTTGCTCTTTCGCAAGGGAATGCAGGCCTGCCCGCCCATCGAGGCGATGGTGCTTCGATAGTTGTAGCCGTTCAGCGTGACGAGGACCGGCGCGCAAATCTTCCCGAACACGAGCTTCGGATCGAACGTCAGCGGTATGAAGCAGGCGCCGCCTTCCAGGACGATGGTGGCTTCAAACATCTTCCTGGTCATGCTGCGCGACACCGAGATCGATCATCGCCGAATGAAAAAGGCGGCCCAGCGGGCCGCCCTTCCACTCTAGCTTCGCTTGGCTATCCGCCATTGCCGCCGATCACGGCGCGCACGGTGTTGTCGGGGCCGAAATCCTCGGCGCTGTCGACATAGAGCAGCGCGGAGAGCTTCGAGCGCGCGCGGTTGACGCGGCTCTTGATGGTGCCGACCGCGCAGCCGCAGATCGCCGCGGCATCCTCGTAGGAGAAGCCGGAGGCACCAACCAGGATCAACGCTTCGCGCTGGTCCTGCGGTAGCTTTTCGAGCGCCGCGCGGAATTCCTCGAACTCCAGATGCGCGGCCTGCGACGGCTGGCTCTTCAGCGTCTTGGCATAATTGCCCTCGGCATCCTCCACCTCGCGCCGCCGCTTCCGGTAGTCGGAGCGAAACAGGTTGCGCAGGATGGTGAACAACCACGCGGGCAAGTTCGAGCCGGGCTGGAACGAGTCGATATTGGCGATCGCGCGCAGCAGGGTCTCCTGCACCAGATCGTCGGCGCGGTCGCCATTGCCGGACAGCGAGATCGCGAACGCGCGCAGGCTCGGGACCGACGCCAGGATGTCGTCGCGAAGTTCATTGGTGAGAGGCATTAGTCCCCTCCATTGTTCTTGTCAGGATCGCCCCCGGCCACGGCCGCCGCGGCGGCCTCGGGTCCGTCGAGTTTGCGGATCAGCTCCGCAAAGCGGTCGGGCACCCCCTGCCGCACCACGTCGTCGTACATGGCGCGAAGCTGGTGGCCGATTCTCGATTGAATCTCGGCGTTGAGACCGCCCTGCTTCTTTACTTCCTTCATGATCTGATCCACGCTTCCCCGGGAGTTAAGTCTCTGATTTTCAAGTCGATTCCTCGAAAAAAGAGGCTGGCCGCGTTGCCTCGTCGGTCAGGAGCTAATGCAAAGTTGCGCAGAAAGTTCCGGAAGGCTGGAACTATTTCGTGGAACTTTTCCGGCGCTCACGCGTAGTCGGGCATGCAGGGGAACCGGGGGCGCCCCATATTGGTACGCCGCCCCAGAGTACGGGTTTCAGGCCGGTTGGCCTCACGAACAAGGATGGAGTGGGAATGTCCCGATCACAGATCGTTGCCGAACACCTTCCGCTGTTGCGCCGTTATGCGCGCGCGCTGACCGGAAACCAGGCGTCGGGGGACGCCTATGTCGGGGCCATGCTCGAGGCCCTGTTGCAGGACGGATCATTGCTGGACCAGAGCCACGGTCCGCGCGCCGGGCTGTTTCGGCTGTTCACCCAGATCTGGAATTCGGTGTCGGTGAACAACAACGACAATGAAGACGTGGCGACGCTCTCGCTGCCGCCGGAGCGGCGACTCTCCAACATCACGCCGCTGCCTCGGCAGGCCTTCCTGCTGTTGTCGCTGGAAGGCTTTTCGGAGGAGGAGGTCGGCTACATTCTCGGCACCGACGTTGCCGAGACGCGCAAGCTGACGGATGCCGCCGGCCGCGAGATGGCCGCCGAGATCGCCACCGATGTCCTGATCATCGAGGACGAGACCTTCATCGCCATGGACCTCGAGAGCCTGGTGAAGAATCTCGGCCACAACGTCATCGGCGTTGCGCGCACGCACTCCGATGCGGTGGCGCTCGCCAAGAACAAGAAGCCCGGCCTGATCCTCGCCGACATTCAGCTCGCCGATGGCTCGTCGGGCCTCGATGCGGTCAACGAGCTGCTGCGCACATTCGAGGTGCCGGTGGTGTTCATCACGGCCTATCCCGAGCGCTTCCTGACCGGCGAGCGGCCGGAGCCGGCGTTCCTGATCTCGAAGCCGTTCCAGCCGGCGATGGTGTCGGCGGTGGCGAGCCAGGCGCTGTTCTTCCAGCGCAACTCGCGCAACCGCACGCCGCGCGCGGCGTCGGCATGAACTGAGTTTACGCAAGAGGGCAAAATGCAAGCCGGCGTACCGAAAGGTACGCCGGTTTTTTCTTGGGGAAGGTTTCCCGAGCGTGGTGCGCGATGTCGAAGCTATTTGCTGACGACGCGGACCGGCATCGTGCTGAGCGCCCGCAGGCCGGAGCTGTCGCGGAAGGCAACTGGCCCGGCAATGTCGAACTGTTTCACGCGGCTGGCGAGCGCTGCGATCACGGCCTCCGCCTCCAGCCGCGCCACCATCTGCCCGACACAGCCGTGGATGCCGACACCGAAGCCCATGTGTCCGGACAGCCGCCGTCTGACGTCGAACTGGTCGGGATGCTCCCAGCGCGTCGCGTCGCGGTTGGCGGAGGCGAGCAGCAGCAGCACCTTCTCGTGCTTGCTGATCGCAGCGCCTGCAATTTCGGTGTCGTGCGGCGAGGTGCGGAACACGAACGGCGCCGGTGAATCGAAGCGCAGCGTCTCGTCGAACGCCGCGCGCGACAGCGACGGGTCGGCTGCGAGCAATGCCCATTGCTCCGGATGGCGCGCGAGCGTGTACAGCGCCATACCGATCGCGCTGATCGTGGTGTCGAGCCCGGCCGAGAGCAGCGAACGCACCAGCAGCGGCGCTTCCTCGGCGCTGATCTCGCCGGTGTCGGCCGCCTCGTAGACCTGCGCGCCAAAGCTGCCCGGCCGCAGCGCCTCGCGCTGACAGCGCGCCGCCACCCAGGGCAGCACGCGCGGCGCCTCTTTCATCAGGTCGCGGAAATAGTCGTTCTCGGGCCCGAAGCCGGCGAACACCATCGCGCCATAGGTCAGAAAGTTCTCGCGGCCCTCCTGGTCGATGCCGAGCGCGTCGGGAAACACGCTGACCGGAAACACCTCGGCGATGTCCTTGATCGCATCGAACGATCCGCGTTCGACCAGCCCGTCGATCAGCCGCGTCGCCGTCGCCTTGAAATCATCCGCGAGCCGCCGCATCGCGCCCGGCGAGAGTATCCGCGCCAGCACCGCACGGGTTCGGGTGTGCAGCGGCGGATCGGCTTCCAGCACGATGCTCGGCGGTCGCCACGGCTTGTCCTTGAAATGATTCGCAAGTCCGGCGCCGCCGGCGTTGCTGAAATTGACATGGTCTCCGAAGATCGCCTTGACCTCGGCGAAGCGCGGCACCGCCCAGATGTCATATTTGGTCAGGCGGACGACCGGCGCCGCGGCGCGCAGCTCCGCATAGGCGCCGTAGGGATCGGCCCGCGTCGCCGGGCTGAACGGATCGAAATCGCTGCGGACAATTTCGTCGGCGAGGGGGCTCGCAAGGGCGCTCATTGCATCCTCCCGTCTTGTGATCAATTAATTGACCATAGTCAATTAACTGGAGTAAGGCAAGGGGGAGCCTCGTTTCGATTCCATCGGAGCGGAAAAGGCCGTAGGAGACGGCAATGTCGATCGAGGAGCGATCCAGCAAGGGGGCGCGGCGCTTTCAGCGCAGGGCGCGTCAGGAGGCCGACAAGGAGGCGCTGAAGGCGTTGATCCTCGAGACCGCGCGCAAGGAGTTCGCCGCCGGCACGCTCGAGACCGTCTCGATCCAGAAGATCGCCGACGCGATCAGCTATTCGAAGGGCACCGTCCTCAAATACTATCCGACCAAGCTGCTGCTGCTGCTCGCGGTGAAGCAGCAGAATCTCGAAGCGGTTGCCGAGCAGCTCGAACGGGTCCGCGCGCAGACCGCCGACAGCGACGCGCGGCTGCGGCGGGTGATGGAAACCTATCTCGACTACTGGGCCGACAATCCCGATCACTTCCGTTCCCTGTTCTCGATGTCCGGCACGGTCGAGGACCGCCGCTTTCCCGACGGCGTCTATTTCGGCGAGACCGAGATCGCGCGCCGCAGCTACGAGCTGTTCGTGATCTCGGTGCGGGAATTTCTCGCGGCACAGGGCGCCGAGCCGGCATCCGGCCTGCCGCCGCGGCTCGCGACCGCGCTGCTTGCGGCCGTGCACGGCGTGGTCGCGCTGACGCTCGGCACGCCGACCATGAAACTGCCCGACATGCGCGGCACCGGCCGTCTCCTGATCGCAAGCCTGATCGATGCCTGGACCAGCAAGCTTGCCGCCGCGCGGAAAAGCGAGGGCTGGCCGCGGGTCTCGATCGGCACCTTTGCCTGACGGAATGGTATCCGAAGGTCCACGCTGATGCGGCATGCGCGCTGCGATGTGGAATCGCCTGCCTCCGCCTGCTAAGCGCGGCCGATGGATAAGACACAACGCGACCGAACGATCGGCTCTCTCTGCCTGGTGGTGACGGCTTTCGGCTGGGCCCTGAACTGGCCGCTGATGAAGCTGTTGCTGCAGCAATGGCCGCCGCTGTTCGCCCGCGGGCTTGCCGGCACCTGCGCGGCGGTGATCCTGGGCACGCTGGCGCTGGCCCGCGGCCAGTCACTCGCGGTGCCGCGCGAGGCGGTCCCGCGGCTGTTGTTCGCTTCCTTCACCAATGTCTTCGCCTGGATGGGCTTTGGCACCATCGCGATGAAATTCGTCACGGTCGGCGAGGGCGCGCTGCTCGCCTACACGATGCCGATCTGGGCGATGCTGTTCGCCTGGCCGGTGCTGCACAGCCGCCCGACGCTGCGCGACCTCGCGGCGCTGGTGCTCGGCGTCGCCGGTGTCGCGCTCCTGCTCGGCGGCAACGGTTTTGCGTTCAGCGCCGACAAGCTCACCGGCATTGCGCTGGCGCTCGCCTGCGCCATCCTGTTCGCGCTCGGCAACGTGCTGAACCGCAAGCCGCTGCCGATGCCGCCGCTCGCGGTGGTCGCCTGGCAGGTCGGCATCGGCTGTCTCGTGATGCTGCTGCTCGGCGTTCTGTTCGAGCACCCGAACTATGCCGCCATCACGCCGTTCGGCCTCGGCTGCTTCGCCTACATGACGCTGATGCCGATGGGCATCTGCTATCTCACCTGGTTCGAGACGCTGCGCCGCCTGCCGCCGACGTCGGCGTCGACCGGCATGCTGCTGGTGCCGGTCATCGGCGTGATTTCGGCCGCGATCATCCTCGGCGAGCCCTTGGGCCTGCGTGAGATCGGCGCGATGGCGCTGACGCTCGGCGGCGTGACGCTGGCGCTGCAGCGGGCATGAGTTGCCGGTCGAGGGAACCGACGTTCACGCGACGCGTTCTCCTGAAAAGGGAGCTTGGCCATGCGCAAGGCGATCGCGCGGCTTGATGCGGAGCAGAAGGCGCAGCTGCTTTATCTCGCAGATCTCGGCACGGCGATGTTCACCTCGGCACTCGTGGTCTGCACGCTGAAAGCGATTGTCGACCTCTTCGTCGCCGGCTGAACCGCCGCAGCAGCGCCAACGCGCCGTCACTCCTCCTGCGGCGCGTCCCCTTGGGTGTGCCCATCGGGCCCCCGGTTAAACACCCCATACTCGCTCGACTTCACCCCGGCGCCTCCATCGACGCCGGTGCTGGCGAGACCGAGCTTGAGCAGCTCGCGGACCGCAGCGGCGCGAGTCGGCATCCGGTGCTTGAAGCGGAAATCGTCGAGGGCCGATAATTCTTCGGGAGAGAGCATGACTTGAAGACGTTCAGCGCGAAGCTCATTCATCGCAAATCGCCCAGAATTAGTTAGTTGAGTAATTTGCTAAACGAGCCAAGTCGCGGTGGGTTCCACAGCTTGAGACAAAAATGTCGATTGAGTAAGTTAATCAAACAAAATCAATGGCTTACGAGAAAAAATAAGGAACGATCCGGCTGCCTTCCCGTTGTCTAGCGGGAGTGATGCCATGACCAACCACGTCAAGCTGCCCCGCAAGTTGTCCGAGGAACCGGAAGCCCCGAGACCGCGGCGTCCGAGCCACGCACAGGTCATCGATCAACTGGACCGCTGGGCCAATAGTCCCGGTCTGCAACCGCCAAGGGTGAGTGATGCAGAAGACGATTCAGAAGCGGAAGAGGTCTGAACCCCATACGTTCGAGCAGCGCCTAGACGAGCACCGATTGCGGCTCGAGCGCCAGCTCGTGGAGTTGCCGCGCGGCGTCAAGCGCGAACAGATTGCCGCGCGCATTGAGCAGTTGCGCACCGCCGTCGAGCTGAACGCGATGCTGGCGATGAATGAGTGAGAACGGCCCCGGCGCGGCGGGATGGACCATCGGCTCCCGCCGCGTCGGACAGGCCGCTCAGCAACCGCGACAGACGGAATTCAGCTTTGCCTTTAGGCCAGGGTCGTCCCACGGCATGACAGCATTGAAAGTGATCGGCAGAACCAATTGGAAGTCCTGGCCCTTCGTGTCGACAGGGGGCGGTGGGTAGGGCTCAGCCCGTCTAACGATCGCCAATGCTTCGGCATCGAGCGCCGGGACGCGGCCATTCTCCACAAGCCAGCTCGTCACCAGCTTGCCGCCGCGATCAAGCGAGATGCCGACTTTGACGGTGTAGGCATCGTCCGGTATCCGAATTGATTGGCGCTTGGTGTCCGACATCCGTGCCAATCGGCGTTTGGCGTCCTCAACAGCGCCAGTCAAGCGAGCGTAGACCTGCCTTTTCCAGCTTTCGGGGAAGTCGCCCTCTACGAAGGAAGGGCCCATAGCTCCAAAATGGAATGGGACGGTCAGGACGGCCGAATCGTCCGGCACCTCCGCAGGCAGCGCGGCAAAGGGCTGAGCGCGTTCAACGATAGCCAATGCCTCTGCATCGATGGCCGGGATACCGCTGGCCTCGATGAGCCAGCTCGCCATGAGGTGACCTGCGCGATCGATCCTGAAGGCAACTTTGGCGGTGCCCTCCTGGCCGGGCGTCAATGCTGCCGGGTAGCGCCGAGCCTGGGTAAGACGAACACTGACGTCCCGCTTCCATGCCTCGACCGAACCGAGTTGCCGCGTCTCAGCGCCGTATTCCTCTGCGATTGTGGGAAGTGTGGCAATGACGAGCAAGGCAATGCAAACAGCGACGTGTCGTAACATCCAGGTGCTGATCCAACTTCACAATCTACCAAGGCACTCTATTCGCGCTTCGGTTGATTGCAAGGCGCGTAGCTCGCTATGCGGTGGAGATCCGTCAATGCCTGCCTGCGAAATCGGCTTGCCCGTATTCGCCACGCACCGTAGCATCCCTCTCGTTGATGGGGATGGAGTCCCCCGATAACCGCCGCAAGGCTGATGACTCCTACCGGGCGCGACAGCGTCGGTAGGAGCATGCGCCACCGCCGACCCACTGCGCCCCCGCGAACGAGAAGGGGCAGAGCAGATGGGTCTTCCTGGTTCACTCTCAATCGCATTGTCGCTGGTCGGGTCGATCTGGCTCGTCGGTGTCGTCGCCCTGTTGGTCGGCGCCCCGGGCGAGCTGGTCGCCGCGACCTTCGTTGTTGGGCTTGTGACAGGCATCGCCGAGTGGCGAGGCATGATCCGGAAAAGTGGGCACCGGTTTTCCGACAGAGGATCATGCCCAAACAAGCAACAGAGCACGATGACGAGTCATCGTGCTCGGGAAGGGTGAGACATTGAACGTTCAATTGTTGGCGGCGGTCGCGATCGGCGGTTCGCTGGGATCGGTCGCGCGCTATCTGGTGGCGATCGGCGCGGGGCGCCTGGTCGGCACCGAATTTCCCTGGGGCACGCTGGTGATCAATATCGTGGGCTCGTTCCTGATCGGCGTCTTCGCGGAGTCCTTCGCACTGAGCTGGAACGTCAGCCAGGCGGTGCGGGTGTTTCTTACCGTCGGCATCTGCGGCGGCTTCACCACCTTCTCGACCTTTTCGCTCGATGCGATCGTGCTGATGCAGCGGGGCGAGCTATGGCCGGCCGCTGCCTACATCGCGGCCTCCGTCGCGCTCTCGATCCTCGCGCTGTTCGGCGGCCTGCTGTTGGTGCGGGCGTTCGCGGCTTAGTCCGCCAACAACGCGCTTCCCTTTCCGTCATCCTGAGGAGCGCGGAACGCGCGTCTCGAATGATGCCCGGCCCGGCTGGTGGCCGTCGACCCTTCGAGGCTCGCTTCGCTCGCACCTCCAGCGACAAAGGCGAAGCCTTTGCGCGGGGATGACGGGTCGAATAGACGAACGTGATGGCGGCCGGCGTGCGGGTTCGTCGTCTGGTCCGCGCGGGCGCCGTTCCAAAAAAGTGAAGGGCTGGAGGTATCGCCTGCCGCCGGAATCCTTGGCGCGCCCGGGGTCAGCCGGTAGAATGGAACCCGGATCGAGGTCAGGGACCAAGGGAGAGACCGGGGAATGAAGCATGTCGACGTCGCGGTGATTGCTGCCACGCTGTGGCTGCTGGCGTCGATGGTGCTGGACATCCTGACGCCGAAGTCGATCACCGCGCTGATGATCGCCGCCGCGCTCGCGCCGCCGTTCCTGATCGGGTTCGGTATCCATTTTGCACGCGAATATTTCAAGGCGAAGCGGCGCAGCTACCAGCCGCCGCCGCGGTTGGACGAACACTTCGAGAACTAGAGCGTTTTCAAGCGAAGTGGGCACCGGTTCGCGTCAAGAAAACGCGTCAAAGCTGGAAATCTAGCGGAGCAGGGCTGCGAGAAGCGCCGCGCCTGCTGCATTGAACTGCGCACATGGCTTGCTAAGGTTGCGCCATGACCGAGCATCTCCCCGATACGATCAGCCGCCTCTACACCGACCCCGGCGAATATGTCGACAGCGACCATCCTGCCGTCGAGGCGTTCGCCCGCGCCGCCGTCCCACCCGGCGCCGGCGCGCGTGATACGGCGAGCCGGCTCTACACCGCGGTGCGCGACGGCATCCGCTACAACCCCTATGTCAGCATGCGTTCGCCGGAGAGCTATCGGGCCTCCAGCGTGCTCGCCGCCGGCAATGGCTATTGCGTCGGCAAGGCGGCGCTCTATGCCGCGGCCTGCCGGGTCCACGGCATCCCGGCCCGGGTCGGCTTTGCCGATGTCCGCAACCACCTCACCACCGAGAAGCTGCGCCAGAGCATGGGTTCGGACCTGTTCACCTGGCACGGCTTCACCGAAGTGTTCGTCGACGGCGCCTGGCGCAAGGCGACCCCGACCTTCAACGACACGCTGTGTGCCAAGCTCGGCGTCAAGCCGCTCGATTTCGACGGTCATTCGGATGCGCTGCTGCATCCGTTCGACGGCGCGGGGCGCGCCTACATGCAGTATGTCAACGACCACGGCACCTATCACGACGTCCCCGCCAAATTCCTGATGCGCGAGATGGCGCGCGAATACGCCAACATGCAGGGCGAGGACATGTCCGGCCGCGACATGGAGCGCGAGGCGGCGGAGCAATAGCGGGCGGCGTGCTGCGGCAAGCGGCGCGCTGACGGAAGCCGTTTCGGGTGAGCGTGCGCCGGCTGAGGGGGCGGTGTCATGGATGCGGAGCTGCCGAAAGGTCAGGTCGGCCGCCCGGCCACAGGCTGGGAGGACGCGGTCGCGCTGACCGGCTTCATCCTGGTCGCGGTCGGGCAGGCCTCCAACCAGGTGTTGGCACGCGGCCTTGCCGGCTCGGTGCCGCCATTCTCGCTGGCCTTCTTCCGCTGGAGCATCATCGCAATTGGGCTTGCGCCGTTCGCGATCGCGGCGATCAGGGACGGCAAGATCCCGCTGGTGCAGAATTTCTGGCCGATCCTCGCCGCGGGCTTCCTCGGCATGTTCCTGTGCGGCGGGCCGGTCTACATCGCGGGCATCACGACGACCGCGATCCATATCGCACTGATCTTCGCGCTGTCGCCGATCATGGTGCTGCTGATCTCGGCCGCGCTCGGCATCGAGCATATCGGTCCGCTGCAATGGCTCGGCACGGCGCTGGCCCTCGCCGGCGCGCTGTTGATCGTCTCGGGCGGCCATCTGGAAAACCTGACGCAATCGAGCGCGGCATGGGGCGATCTGCTGGTGGTGTGCGCGATGCTCGGCTGGTCCGGCTACACGCTGGTGCAATCGCGCGTCGCGCCAGGCGCTTCGCTGCTGGCGCGGGTCAGCCTGTTCTCGGTGGCCGGCGCGCTGTGCTCGCTGCCGCCGGCGCTCCAGGAAATGTGGTCGACACCGGCTGCGGTGTTCAACGCCCGGGCTTTCGAGGCCTATGTGTTCGCCGGCCTTGTGCCGGGCCTGATCGCCTATGCCGGCTTCGCCTGGCTCGGCGCAAGGTTCGGTTCGGTGCGGACGTCGCTCGTGCTCTATGTCGCGCCGATCGCGAGCGCGCTGCTGTCCTGGATCATCCTTGGGGAGCCGCCGAAATTGATCCACCTGGTTGGCGGCTTGCTGATCCTCGGCGGCGTCTGGGCGAGCCTGCGCAAATAGATCCAGCTCCTTCTTGGGGGAACCTTTTCCGGCCTCGTGCGTTGAATCCAGCGTTGATTCAAGAACTTAGTTGGAGGTCGTATGAATCTTACTCCCCAGCAGCGCAAGGTTCGTAACGAGCAGCGCCAGCAAGACGCGTCGCAGGCGATGAAGGAGCACCTCGCCCACGAGAAGGCGTTCTACGACAACTTCCACCGCCTCAAGGCCGAGCGGCAGGCGCGTGAAGCGGCGGAATCACGCAAGCGATCCGCCGCAAAATAGCGGCCGGGAGCCACCCCCACAGTCCGGATTGCCCGGATCCAACAGACCGAGAAGGAGCCCAAGCGAGTTCGCCCGAATGACGCAATGAAATCTCCAGGCTTATGGAGGACCTCAGATGTATTTTGCCGATAAGAAAACGGTCACTTGCAAATGCGGCGAGCCCTTGAGTGAATTGATGCTCGTCGACGACCAGACAACCGGAATCAAGTTTCATGTCGGTCGTTGCCTGTCATGCCGTGAAGTGACGGTCGTTCGATCCCAAGACATGCCATCAAACGACAATGCCTGAAGCAGACGGTCCTCTCGCTTGGCGGAGGGACCAGTCCTCTTGCGTGACTTCCAATGCGAGAGGTGAGTGACAGGCTAGCTGACGCATCGCTTGCGCACGGCCAAAAAAAGAGCAGGGCGCGACCGGCATCACCACGGTCGCGCCCTACGTCGCCGGTCAATGGGGCAGGGGGAATAACCGGCTCTTCCAATGACTCGCAGACCCCCGAACTCGTTCCGCGCGAATCAAAATTTTTTCGTACACGGTTAAGTGATGGCCGGACGCGAGAACCCCACAGGTTTCGCTCGCGTTGTGTCCGTGATCGCCAACGGGAATTTCCATGGGGCGAGGGACATCACCATGTCAAAGATTCAAAAGGGAATTTTCGCTGCGTTGGCGGCTGGACTGACGCTTGGCGCGGTCCAGCTCGCATCCGGTCACGATCTCATTGGCGGGCAGCAGGTCACCACCCAATTGGCGCCGGAGAGCGCGGTCAATCGAGCCGCCAAGACCGATCGTGCCGCGGTTCCGATGGTCGGCCTGCCGAGCCGGACGGTGGCGCTGAAGGTCGATCGGCTTCCCGATACGTCGGTCCTGGTCCGCGTTCCCGCGGCGCGGGAAGAGGCCCGCAATCACCCCGCGGCGCCTGCGCGGGCGCGGCCCGGCGACACCCGCAAGGTGGCTTGCGAGCCCGTGGTTAGCGTCCTGACCGAAGTGGCCAAGCTGCTGCAGCCCGGCCGCTGCGTGACCTGAGAAGGGCGCGCTGCGATCTCAACAAGTAACGCTGTCATCGCCCGGCCTGTGCGCAATTGCGCACATGGACTGGGCGATCCAGCACGCCGCGGCCCAACGGCTCAAGCACAATCGTCTCTGGAATACTGGATCGCCCGGTCGAGCCGGGCGATGACGACGGTTGGGCGGTGCTGGCTTCGCGTCCGAGGGAGAACGCTATTCCTCTTCTTCCACCTCGTCGCTGCCGGCGGCGCTGCGGCTTGCCATCAGGCCGAGCGCGAGGCCGCCGACCGCGAGGATCGGGATCAGCCGCTTGACGCCGATGGCGCGCACGATCTGCAGGCCGGTGGCGATCAACGCGGGGTCGGCGAACATCGTCGCCGCGGCGGATTTCGCGGCCTTTGCCGCCTTCTCGGCGCGCCTCTGCATCTCGCGCTTGCGCACCATGTAAACGGCAATGGCGATCAGTGTGACGACCAGGAACACCGCGGCGCCGGCCAGGCACGCCTCCACCGGACCATAGTGCTGCAGCACATAGACGAAGGCGGCGGCGCACAGGAAGGCGATGGTGACGAACAGCGCCACAGCGGCGGCGGCCGCAAGCGATGTCAGCCGCAGCGCGCTGCCGGTGGATTGCTTGACGTCATCGATCAGCCGCTGAAGCATTGACCAGCCTTGTCCTGAAAAGCCCTGCCTTGAGCCTTGCCTTGAAGAGCGCATCGACAAACGAGGCGGCGGCGCGCCAGCGCTGCCATCGCGTCCAGAGCGGTGGTTTGCGCATCACCTAGCGCCGCCAAGTGAGGCCGATCAAAAAGCCGAGGCCGAGCGCAAGGCCGACGGTCGCCAGCGGACGCTGTGTGATCACCTCTTCCAGCGATTCTTCGATCGAGGATGCCGCATCCTGCGCCGCGCCCATCATTGCGCTGCCGCGCTCCGACATGTCGTCGAGCGTCGATTCGGCGTTGGCGCGCGCATCCTTGTAGTGGCGGCGGGCCTGCTTGCCTGCGTTGTTGGCAAACGAGTTGAGCGCGTCGGTGATCTGTTCAGTGAGGGCTGCAATATCGTTCTTCACGGCAGTGACATCCTTTTCGAGGCGTTCGTAGGTCGCTTTGTCGGTCATGTTCTTGATCCCAAATGCGCTGTCCGTGCTCGACATCGAAAGCTCCCGGAGAACTGTGAGTCTGGAGAAAAACGCTCCGCATCGCGCAAGGTTCCAGATGCGAAACCGGGCTTTGTTGTTCGACGCGTTTTCTTCACGCGAACCGGTGCCCACTTCGCTTGAAAACGCTTTGCTAGCCCTCGGGCAGTTGCGGCGAATTGTCCGGCATCAAATGCTCTTTCACGATCAACGCCACGATCAGCAGCGGCGACGACAGGAAGGCGCCCATCGGGCCCCACAGCCAGGTCCAGAACGCGAGTGCGAGAAAGACCGCGAGCGCATTCAGCGACAGCCTGCGGCCTACGATCGTCGGCGTCACGAAATGCCCTTCCATGAAGGTCACGACGGCAAAACACGCCGGTGCGATCAGCCCCGCGCCGATGGTCGGCGACGAGACGATGCCGACCGCAACCAGCACCACGAACATCGCGACCGGGCCGATGATCGGAATGAAATTCAGTGTCGCGGCGAGTGCGCCGAGCCCCGCCGCGTTCGGCGTGCCGGTCGCCGCGCAGATTGCACCGGTGACGATGCCGACGCCGGCATTGATCATGGTGACCGTCAGCAGATAATTGCCGAGATGGGTCTCGAGCTCGTTGAGGATCCGCAGCGCGCGCAGCCGCCCCGCGCGGTCGCTGAAGGTCATCACTAACCCGCGGCGCAGATCCTTCCAGCTCGCGATGAACAGGATCAGGGTGGCGATGAACAGCAGGAATTCGGCGAAGGTCGGCGACACGAATTCCAGCGTCGGCTGCACCCATTCGAATTTCGGCAGCTGGAGGTTGGCGAGCGTATCGGGGGCGCCGACCATGCTCTGCAATTCCTGCCACAGCGCCAGCGGCCGGTCGAACACATGCAGCTTCTGCCTCAGGATCGCGCCGAGCTCGGGCAACCGCGAGCTCCAATCCATGACCGGCGAGGCGATCAGTCCGACCATGAAGCTGACCGCGGCGCCGACCGCGATCACGATCAGCACCGCGCCGAGCGCGCGCGGAATCCGGTAGCGCTCGAGCAGGTTCGCCGCCGGCGACAGCATGGTGCCGACGATGAAGGCCATGGTGATCGGAAGGAAGACGGCGCGCGCCAGATAGAGCACCGCCACCACGACTATCACCAGCAGCGCGACCAGCGCGAAGGCGACGACCTCGGCGCGGCTGATCACCGGCGGCGTTTCGGCTTTGCTGTCGGGGAGGGGCGTGCCTTCGGGCGCGTTGCCAAGCATACGTTCACCCGGAAAGGCGCGCACCAGACTCCTCCCGAATGGGGACAAATGAATTTCGCGTCAAATTGCGCACGACAACGACGTTTTGCGCACGACAACGACGTTGCCCCGGCAAAGGTTCCATCGCGCGCTCGTGAGAGATGGCGGGTTGACAATCGCGACTTCGCGACGATTCGCAGCGGAACTGTCTGATGGTTACGCGCGTTAGTTGGGCATCGCATCACCATGATGCGCATCCCGTCCAGGGGCAGCACATGACACAGCAGTCTCTCTCCAGCCGCCGGCTTGCGTCGCGCGCCGCGCGCACCCTTGCCTTCACCAGCATCCTGTTGGCAACGTCATTCATCGTCGCCACTTCGGCCAGCGCTCAAGTGCGCTCGTCTGCGCTGGGCTATGCGTCGACCCAGCCGGGTGCTTTCCCCTCCGACGAGGTGATGAACGATGCTTCGTCCGCGGCCGCCGAGGACGGCGCGCTGCCGGAGCGGCTGCGTCGCGCCACCGTCGCGCTCAACACGTCAGAGGCGCCCGGCACCGTCATCATCGATACCGGCAACACCGCGCTCTATTACGTGCTCGGCGGCGGCCGGGCGATCCGCTACGGCGTCGGCGTCGGCCGCGAGGGGTTCACCTGGGCGGGCACCCAGACCATCAGCCGCAAGGCCGAGTGGCCGGACTGGCATCCGCCGGCCGAAATGATCAAGCGCCAGCCCTATCTGCCGCGCTTCATGGCCGGCGGCCCGGGCAATCCGCTCGGAGCGCGGGCGATGTATCTCGGCTCCAGCGAGTACCGCATTCACGGCACCAACGATCCGTCGACGATCGGCAAGTTCGTGTCGTCGGGTTGCATCCGCCTGACCAACGAAGACGTTGCCGACCTGTTCAGCCGGGTCGATGTCGGGACCAAGGTGGTGGTGCTGCCGAAGAACGCGCCGCATCTTGCCGCACGCGAGCTCGGCCCGAGCACGACGCAGATCTCGGTCCGGCCGGCGCCGATGCAGCCGCGCCCCGCGGTAATGACGCTGCCCTCCGGCCGTCAGGCGATGAACATCCCGGCGACTTCCTCGTTGTACTGAGGCGTGCTGTAGCGAGGGGTCGGCGATGGTGAAGCGATATTCCAGGCGGTTGGCGTTCGGGACGGCGGCATTGCTCGGCCTGTCCCTCGCGCCGGCTGCACAGGCCCAGGATTTCTTCTCGCAACTGTTCGGCGGCTTCATGCAGGGCCGTCCGCCGGTGATCCGGATGCCGTTCAATGACGGCCCGGCGTCTGTGCCGCGGGCCGAACGCCGCGCCCGCTATGACGGCGGCCAGGCCTATTGCGTGCGCACCTGCGACGGCCGCTACTTCCCGCTGGCGGCGACCGGCAACCAGAGCAAGGCGGAGAGCTGCAACAGCTTCTGCCCGGCGAGCGCGACCGAAGTGGTCTATGGCGGCAACATCGACAACGCCGCGACCGACGACGGCAAGCCGTATTCCGAGCTGCCGAACGCCTTCCGCTATCGCGACGAGATCGTTTCGGGCTGCACCTGCAACGGCAAGGACCTTGTCGGGCTCGCCGCGGTGAAGATCGAGGACGATCCGACCTTGCGCAAGGGCGACATCGTCGCCGGCAAGGATGGGTTGATGTCGGTCGGCCGGGCGGACCGGCGCGGGGCATCGCTCAACTTCACGCCGGCGCCGGATCGCATCCGCGCCAAATATCAGCGCGCGCCGGTGCTGGCGCGCGAATAGCGCCGCTCACGCGAGACAGGCCACTTTCGGTTCCGTCCTCTGGAACCGGCTTTGCTTTCGCACGTTAGCACCGGGCGAACAGCACATTCACCGATGCCATCAGGGGGCCCCGCATGCTCGTCGGCGTACTCGTTACCTTCCTTGTCGTCATTTTGGTTCTTTATCTCATCAACATGCTGCCGCTCGACGGCCGCGCCAAGCAGATCGCGCGCGCAGTCGTCATCATCATCGGCATCGTCTCGCTGCTGAAATATTTGGCGGTGTTCTAGCTTCGTCATTGCGAGCGAAGCAATGAATTGCTTCGTCGCTTCGCTCCTCGCAATGACATGGATGCAGCAATGCATCGTCAATAAAGAGCCCCGGCTCATGACCGGGGCCTTTGCTTGTCGTCCACCCTGTCATCGCCCGGCCTGTGCGCAATTGCGCACATGGACCGGGCGATCCGGTACGCCGCGGCTCCTCGGTTCAAGCACTGCGGTCTCTGGAATACTGGATCACCCGCCTGCGCGGGTGATGACACTGAGCGAGCTGAGCGATCACCCCGCCACTTTGAGAGCGGTGCGAGGCTATATCCTCGCTCACGGCTGTCATCGCCCGGCTTGACCGGGCGATCCAGTACGCCGCGGCCCCTCGATTCAAGCACTGCGGTCTCTGGAATACTGGATCCACCCGCTTTCGCGGGTGATGACACCGAGCAAGCCGAGGGGTATCGGTGGAATTTCGGAATAATAGAAAAATACAGCTGATTTGCCCGACGAGTCAAGTTGCCGTACCGGCCGGCGGCCGGCCGGCCACTGTGCATGGGGTTGTTTTCGATATTTTGGCAGTGTGCCCTGCGACGGCCGGCTATCGGCGCCAACAAAAAAGCCCCGGCTCATCGCCGGGGCTTTTGCTTTTCGTTTGGAACGCGGATCAACCCGCGGCCTTGGCCTCGCGGCGGCGCGCGGTGAGGATGTATTCGGTGTAGCCGTTCGGCTGGGTGCGTCCTTCGAACACGAGGTCGCAGGCCGCCTTGAAGGCGACGCCGTCGAACGCCGGCGCCATCGGCTTGTAGAGGGCATCGCCGGCGTTCTGCTTGTCGACGACGACGGCCATGCGCTTCAGCGATTCCATCACCTGATCCCTGGTGATGACGCCCTGATGCAGCCAGTTCGCCAGATGCTGGCTCGAGATGCGGAGCGTGGCGCGGTCTTCCATCAGGCCGACATCGTGAATGTCGGGCACCTTGGAGCAGCCGACGCCCTGGTCGATCCAGCGCACGACGTAGCCCAGGATGCCCTGGCAGTTGTTGTCGATCTCCTGCTTCACATCGTCCGGCGCCCAGTTCGACTGCGATACCGGAATGGTGAGGATGTCGGAGAGCTTTGCGCGCGGCCCGCCCTTGGTGAGCTCCTGCTGGCGGGCGCTCACGTTGACCTGATGGTAGTGCAGGGCGTGCAGCGTGGCCGCGGTCGGCGACGGCACCCAGGCGGTGGTGGCGCCGGCCTGCGGATGGCCGATCTTCTGCGTCAGCATGTCGGCCATCTTGTCGGGCGCCGCCCACATGCCCTTGCCGATCTGGGCATGGCCGGGCAGGCCGTCGATCAGGCCGTTGTCGACGTTCCAGTCCTCATAGGCCTTGATCCACGGCTGCGCCTTCATGTCGTTCTTGCGGATCATCGGACCCGCTTCCATCGAGGTGTGGATCTCGTCGCCGGTGCGGTCGAGGAAGCCGGTGTTGATGAACATGATGCGCTTGGAGGCGCGCTGGATGCAGGCCTTGAGATTGACCGTGGTGCGGCGCTCCTCGTCCATGATGCCGACCTTCAGCGTGTTCTCCGGCAGGCCCAGCATCTTCTCGACCTCGGCGAACAGGTCGCAGGTCAGCGTCACCTCGTCGGGGCCGTGCATCTTCGGCTTGACGATGTAGGCCGAGCCGGTGCGGCTGTTCTTGACCTTGGAATTGCCCTTGAGGTCGTGGATCGCGAGCAGGCCGGCGACCGCGGCGTCCAGCAGGCCTTCGGGAATCTCCTCGCCCTTGGCGTCGAGCACTGCGTCGGTGAACATGTGGTGGCCGACATTGCGCATCAGCAGCAGGCTGCGGCCGTGCAGCTTCAGTTCGCTGCCGTCGGGCTTCTTGTAGACGCGGTCGGCATTGAGCGAACGGGTCAGCGTCTTTCCGCCCTTGTCGAAGTCGGCCGACAGCGTGCCGTTCATCAGGCCGAGCGTGTTGCGATAGACCAGCACCTTGTCCTCGGCATCGACGGCGGCAACCGAGTCTTCCATGTCGAGAATGGTCGAGACCGCCGATTCCAGGATCATGTCGGCGACGCCGGCCGGATCATCCTTGCCGATGACGTTGCTGCGGTCGATCTTGACCTCGACATGCATGCCGTTGTTGACGAGCAGGATCGCGGTGGGCTGGGCGGCGTCGCCCAGATAGCCGGCGAACTGGGCGGCATTCTTCAGCGCGGTCGAATTGCCGCTCTTCAGCTTGACCGAGAGCTGGCCTGCGATCACGGCGTAGGAGGTCACGTCGGTGTGGCTTCCGGTCGCGAGCGGCACAGCGGCGTCGAGGAACGCCTTTGCCTTCGCGATCACCTTGTCGCCGCGGGCCTTGTTGTAGCCCTTGCCACTCTCGCTCGGATCGTGCGGGATCGCGTCGGTGCCGTAGAAGGCGTCGTACAGCGAACCCCAGCGCGCGTTGGCGGCGTTCAGCGCGTAGCGGGCGTTGGTCAGCGGCACCACGAGCTGCGGGCCGCAGATCTTGCCGATTTCCTCGTCGACATTCGCAGTCTCGACCTTGTGGGTCGCGGGCTCGGGCAGCAGATAGCCGATCTCCTTGAGGAACGCGGTGTAGGCGTTGATGTCGAACGCCTTGCCCTTGTGGGCGCGATGCCAGTCGTCGATCTTGGCCTGCAGCGCGTCGCGGACCGCGAGCAACTCGCGGTTCTTCGGGCCGAGCTTCTGGATGATGGCGGCGAGTCCTGCCCAGAACGCGTCAGGCGCGATCCCGGTTTTCGGCGTCGCCTCTTTGGCGATGAAATCGAACAGGACAGGGGCGATCTTCAATCCGTGGGCATCGACACGAGTCATGATGGGCTTTCTCAAAGAAATGGGGCGTTTAGGGGCTGTTTTCGAAAGAAATCAGCAAAAAACGCGCCAAAGGGCGGCGTTCACGGCTCTTTTAGCCCTAAAGCCACGGTTCTGAGAAGGCCCCCTTTCCCCCGGCGCTGCACGCGGTCAGGGCGCCCTGGTCCGCACCTTGGTGGCGATCAGCAATGCGGCGAGCAACAAGGGAATTGCGCCGGCCACGAACACGGCCGCAGCCCCCATCAAATCGAGCACCAGCCCGCCGCCCGCCGCGCCCATGGTGATGCCGAGGAAGATCGAGGCCACCGTGAGGCCAGTGCCGCTTTCGGTCTCATCGGGCACCATGCGGGTGATCCACGTCGTCGTCGCCACCGGTACGCCGCTGAAGGCGAACCCCCAGAGTGCGACCAGCGCCAGCGCGGGAATGACGTCCTTGCCGTAGACCGAGAGCAGCAGACCGAGCACGCTGATCGCCAGCGGCATCGCGATCAGCGTGAGCTTGAGATTGCGCTCGGCCATCAGCCCGCTGGCGAAGGAGCCGACATAATTGGCAACGCCGAAGGCAAGCAACGTCGCCGCGACGCCGGCGGCGCCGAGCCCGGTCACGCTTTCGAGGAAGGGGCGGATATAGCCGAAATAGCCGAAGTGTCCGGTGAACACCAACGTCGCCGCGAAGATGCCGGCGCCGATTCCCGGCCGTGTCAGGATGTCGATCAGGGTGCCGAGCCCGGCTTCTCCCTTCGGGGCCAGACGTGGCAGAGCCAGCGTCTGGACGACAAACACCGCCGCGCCCAATGCCGTGGCGAGCAGGAACACGATGCGCCAGCTCGCCACCTCGCCGAGATAGCTGCCGAGCGGAACGGCGATGATCATCGCGGCGGGAATGCCGCTCATCACGATCGACAACGCCCGTGCAACCAGCGACGGCGGCACCAGCCGGATCGTCGTCGCCGCCGCCATCGCCCAAAAGCCGCCAATGGCGAGACCGAGCACTATCCGCGCGGCGAGGAGGAACGTGATGTCCGGCGCCAGCGCCACCAGCAGGTTGGAGATGACCAGCAGAATCGAAAAGCTCAGCAGCACCGGCTTTCGGTTGAAGCTGCGCGTCAGTCTCGGCGTGAACAACGCTCCGACCAGTCCGGCCAATGAGGTCGCCGTCACCGCCTGACCGGCGAGGCCCGGACTGACACCGAGGTCCCTCGCCATCGGCGTCAACAGGCCGGACGGCAGGAACTCCGCGGTCAGAAGTGCGGTCACGCCCAGCATCATGGCGACGACGGCGCCCCAGGAGGGCCTTTCCGATGAGGCCGGCTCGTCACCAGTCTTGAGAGCGACGTCGCCCGGCATCAGCGCAACGACATCGGCGTGCGCCAGAGCGGGGTCCACTTCTTGATCCATTGACCGAAACTTCCATCTTATGTTGCAGCGCCGCAGACATAGGCTGGAGGTTCTGGACAATCTATGCCATAAACACTCCAATGTTTGATCGTTCGTCCAGATTGCCCGCCGCCGACACGACCGATGCCGCCGTCGATCTGGTGAGCGAATTGTTGCTCGGGATGCGGCTCGAGGGCGTTCACTACCGTCGGGTCGAGACGCGCGCGCCGTTCGGGTTTCGCTTCGAGACGCCGTACGGACGCGCGCAATTCCACTTCGTTGCGCATGGCACGGCGCTGCTGCGCTACGCCGATGCGACGCTGCTTCCGCTCGGGTGCGGCGACGCGATTTTCCTGCCGCGCGGCGGTGCGCATGATCTCGTCTCGGCCCCGGATGAGCCGAGCTGCGACGTCGAGCGTTTCGAGACCGAGACGCTCTGCGGCAATGTCGATGTGACATCGGCCTGCCCTGAAGGATGCCCGCAGGACGAGTCGGTTCTGGTCTTCAGCGCTTGCATGAATTTCGATCTCGGCGGCATGCGCCCGCTCATCGCCCTGATGCCGGAGGTGATGCGGGCCGACACCTTGCTTGCGCGCCAGCCGGAAATCGAACCGATGCTGAAGGCGATGGAGCGGGAGACCTGCACGCCGCGGGCCGGCTCGGTCGGCGTGATGGCGCGGCTCGCCGATGTTCTCGCCGCGTCGATCGTGCGCGGCTGGGTCGAATGCGGCGGCGACAACGCCATGGGCTGGTTCGAGGCGTTGCGCGATCCGCGTCTCGGCCGCGCGCTCGGCGCGCTGCATCGCGCTCCCGGCCGCAACTGGACGGTTGCTGAACTGGCGGCGGAGGCGGGTTGCTCGCGCTCGCTGTTCGCCGAGCGTTTCCAGTCGATGACCGGGCAATCGCCGCTGCGCTATCTAGCCGAGCTGCGCATGCGGCTCGCGACACAGTGGATCGAGCATGAGCGCCAGCCGATCGATGTGATCGCGCAACGGCTGGGCTACGCGTCGCAAGCGGCGTTCAGTCGCGCGTTCAAGCGTATCACCGGGCAATCGCCGGGGATGGTGCGGCACGGAGCTGGAAGCCAACGCGCGGCGGAATAGGTATCAACCGCACCGGCTTTTGACACCGCCGTCATGCCCCGCTTCAAGCGGGGCATCCAGTACGCCGCGGCCTCTCGGCTCAATGGCTGATGTCTCTGGAATACTGGATCGCCCGGTCGAGCCGGGCGATGACACTGAGCGGAAACTAGATATTCGCCGCGAGATCGGTCAGCTCGTCGAACAGGATGCCGGTCGTGGCCAGCATCCGCTCGATCTCGTCGGTGGCATCGCTGACCGAGCGGCTCGAGGTGTCGATGGTCAATTCATTGCCGGTCGGCGGCTGGTAGTTATTGGTGATGCCGGTAAAGGACGGCAATCCGCCGGAGCGCGCCTTGGCGTAGTGGCCCTTGGGGTCGCGGGTCTCGCAGACCTCGGCGGGCGTGGCGACATAGATTTCGCGGAACGCGCTGTCGGCGATGCGGCGAGCGGCCGCGCGGTCGGCGGTCGACGGCGAGACCGCTGCGACGATGGCGATATGGCCGTTGCGCGCCAGATGGGTCGCGACCTCGGCGAGGCGGCGGATGTTTTCAGCGCGATCTTGCGGCGAGAAGCCGAGGTCGCTGTTCAGCCCGGCGCGGAAGGTATCGCCATCGAGCAGGATCGGCGAGCCGCCATTGCCGAACAGCCGCCGTTCCAGCGCCCGCGCCAAGGTCGACTTGCCCGAACCGGGCAGGCCGGTCAGCCAGATCACCGCGCCATTGTGATGGTAGCGCGCCGAGCGCTCGTCCGGCCGCAGCGCGGATTCCACCGGCACGATGTCGATCGGCACCGCGGGCCGGCCGGCGTCGACCGACAGAACGAGGCCGCCGCCGGCGATGCGTCCGTTGACCTCGATCACGAGGCGGCCGGTGCGCGGATTGTCGGTATAGGGATCGGTCGCAACCGGCTGCGCCAGCGAGATGTCGATCTCGCCGACATGGTTGCGCGCGATCGCGGTGTTCTCTTCGTTGGACAGCGCGCCGGGATCGATCGCCTTTTCGATCGCCACCACGGTGGCGCGGCTTTCCCTGGTGCCGAGCCGGATCAGGATCTGCTCGCCCTTGGTCAGCGGCTTGTCGTGCAGCCAGAAGATCCGGGCACGGATGCGGCGGGTGTCGCGCGGGCTCTGCCCGCTATGTCCGATGACGTCGCCGCGCTCGAGGAACAACTCGCGGTCGAGCGTGATTCCGACCGAGCGCCCGGCGCCCTGCGGGCCGTGCACCGGCGTCACCGGCCAGCTCTCGACCGTCTTGATCTTCGCGATCTTGCCCGTCGGCATGATGACGATCTCGTCGCCGGCCTTGAGGCTGCCGGACTCGATGCGGCCTGCAACGATGCGGCGGTCGTCGAATTTGTAGATCGCCTGCACCGGCAGCCGCAGCGGCAGCTCCGCCAGCGGCGGTGCCGGCTCGAGCGCATCGAGCGCCTCGACCACGGTCGGTCCCTTGTACCATCCGATCCGCGGCGTGTGTTCGGCGACGCCGTCGCCGTCGCGCGCGGAGATCGGGACCACCGCGGTCGGCGTCACGCCGAGGCCGATCAGATGTGCGGAAATCTCGTCGCTGATCTCCTTGAACCGATCGGCACTGAAATCGACCCGGTCCATCTTGTTGACGACGACCGCGACCTGCTTCACGCCGAGCAGATGCAGGAGATAGCCGTGTCGTCGCGTTTGCGAGCGGACGCCTTCGAGCGCGTCGATGATCAACACCGCGCCGTCGGCCTGCGATGCGCCGGTGATCATGTTGCGCAGAAACTCTGCGTGGCCGGGCGCGTCGATCAGCACGACATCGCGCGAGCGGGTGCGGAAGCGGATCTGGGTGGTGTCGATGGTGATGCCCTGGTCGCGCTCGGTCTGCAGCGCGTCGAGCAGGAACGACCATTCGAACGGCATGCCGCGCCGTGCGCTGACCGCCTTCAGCATCTCCAGCTTGCCGTCCGGCAGGCTGCCGGTCTCATGCAGCAGGCGGCCCACCAAAGTGGACTTGCCGTGGTCGACATGGCCGACGATCACGATACGCACCTGGGGACGTGTGGTGCCGTTGGGGGTCGCCGAGATCGAGGCGGTGGGAAGGATCATGTTCATCAGAGCACTCACGCCAAACTGGGATCAGAGATAGCCGGCGACACGCAGTCGCTCGAACGCATCCTCGGTTTCGTGATCGAGTGCGCGGCCGGCGCGCTCCGGGACCTTGGTGTTCTCGAGCTCATCCAGGATTTCATCGATGCTGGATGCGGTCGAAGCCACCGGATTGGTGATGTCCTGATCCCCCAGCGAGCGATAGCGCTTGCCGTCCTTGGCGAGATAGAGCGGGATGATCGGAATGCCTTCGCGCTTGGTGTAGGCCCAGATGTCGGCTTCGGTCCAATGCAGGATCGGATGGATGCGCAGATGCGCGCCTTGCGGCGGCGAGGCGTTGAAGTGGTCCCAGAATTCCGGCGGCTGGTCGCGCACGTCCCATTCGCCTTCGAGGCCGCGCGGCGAGAACACGCGCTCCTTGGCGCGCGTTGCCTCTTCGTCGCGGCGGATGCCGGCGATCAGTCCGTCAAAGCCGTACTTGTTGAGCGCCCATTTGAGCCCCTCCGTCTTGCGGGCGGCCGAACGCGCAGCCGGCGGTAGAGTGGGGTCGACGGCGTCGATCGGCGGGCAGGGCTCGACGCGCAGGTCGAGATCCCATTCCTTGCCGAAGCGATCGCGGAACGCATACATCTCCGGAAACTTCTTGCCGGTGTCGACATGCAGCGCCGGGAACGGGACGCGACCGAAGAACGCCTTGCGCGCCAGCCAGATCATCACGTTGGAGTCTTTGCCGAGCGACCACAGCAGCGCGAGCTTCTTCAGCCGGGCGAACGCCTCGCGCAAAATATAGATGCTCTGGGCCTCCAGCTCATCGAGATGATCCATGGTCGGGGGGGCCTGATTGGCAGGAATCCCCGGCACGGAAGATGCATTGCTGAGTGCTGCGGACCGTGTTCCGGCAGCGGCAGATTCGTTGTCGAGAAGATGCATCTCTTGGCCTTGGCCTGTGGAGTTGAAAATTCTAAAGTTGCGCTGCAATAGAGAAGAAATAATTTTCTCTTTGCTGGCCTTGATCGAGAGATAAATAGAAAATAATTTCAGTCAACCCCCAAGTTGGGGAAGCGAGTGTCTGATGCGATATCTGCCCGTGTTTCTGGATCTGCAAAGCGGCAAGGTGCTGCTCGTTGGAGCGGGCGAGCTCGTGCGCGCCAAGTTGCGGCTGCTCGCAGCTGCCGGCGCCGCGGTTCGCTGGTACGCGACCGACGGCAATCATGAGCTCGCCGGTATCGCGGCGGAGGACGCCGCGCGCATCGAGCGCGCCGATGGCGATCCGCTCGCCGCCGATCTCTCCGATGTCATCGCCGTGCTCTGCGCCGGCGCAGGCGACGTCGGTGTTGCGATGTCGGTGCGCGCCAAGGCGATCGGCCTGCCGGTCAACGTGATGGACGACCTCGTGCACTCCACCTTCATCATGCCTGCGATCGTCGATCGCGGCGATGTCGTGGTCGCGGTCGGAACCGGCGGCACCTCGCCGGTCGTGGCGCGCCGCATCCGCGAGAAGATCGAGGCGGCGCTGCCGGCGCGGATCGGCGATCTCGCCGGCTTCATCGGCCGTTTCCGCAAACCGATGCATGCGCGGATTGAAGAGTTTCCGCTGCGCCGCCGCTTCTGGGAGCGCATCGTCGACGGTCCGATCGGCGCACTGGTGCTGACCGGCCGCAAGGACGAAGCCGAGCAGGCGCTGAATGCGATCGGCGATCCTGCCGCATTCGCCGGCGCCGATACCGAAGGCAAGGCCGTTGGTCATGTGATGCTGGTCGGCGCCGGTCCCGGCGATCCGGATCTGCTCACCGTGAAGGCGCTGCGCGCGCTGCAGGACGCCGACGTTGTGTTCTATGACGAATTGGTGTCACCAGAAATTCTCGATCGCATCCGGCGCGATGCCGCGCGGATTCCGGTCGGCCGCCGCATCGGCAAGCCCGGCATCGGCCAGGACGCGATCAACCGCCTGATGATCGAGGCGGCGCAGTCGGGCCAGCGCGCGGTGCGGCTGAAGGGCGGCGATCCCTTCGTGTTCGGCCGCGGCGGCGAGGAAATCGAGGCGCTGCGCGACGCCGGCGTCGCCTACTCCATTATTCCCGGCATCTCCGCCGGTCTTGGCGCTGCCGCGCAGTTCGAGGTGCCGCTGACCTTCAGGCACGAGGCGCTGCGCATCACCTTCCTCACCGCGCACAAGGCGCGCGATGCCGAAGTCGTCGACTGGTCGGTGTTGACCGACACCAAGATGACCGTCGTGGTCTATATGGGCATGACCGCGGCGCCTTCGATCCGCGAAGGCCTGCTCGCCGCGGGCCGCTCGCCGGAGACGCCGGTCGGCGTGTTCGCACGGGTGACGCGGCCCGATGCCAAGGCCGCGGTCGGCACGCTGGCGCGGCTGCCCGAGCTGGTCAAACAGGTCGATGGCGGTCCCGCTGTCCTCATCATCGGCGACGTGGTCGCGCATTCCGCGCCGTGGAGCCGATCCAACGTCACCCAACTGTTCTCCAACCAGATGTTCTCCGAACTGCTGAAAGCTGCCGAATGACCTCTCCGCTCGAACAGAAGAAAATCAGGATCACAGGCCCCTCGATGGTGACCGCCAACCGGACCTGGGACGGTGCCGTGGTGTACCGAACCGCCAAGCAAGGCTGGTCCACCGAACTCTCCGACTCTGCGATCGTGACCACGTCTGACGAGGCCCGCGCGCTGCTGGCCGAAGCCACCGCCGACGACGTCGGCGCGGTCGGCCCCTATATCGCGCCGGTCGAACTCAAGGACGGCGGCAAGGTCAAGCCGGGCAATCTCCGCGAACATATCCGCGCCAAGGGCGTCACCATCGATCTCCAGGTCCCCGCGTAAGGCGCGCCGGCGTAAGGCTCATCGAACATGTATGCTTATGACGAACTCGACCGCACGCTGATCAACGAGCGTGTTTCGGAATTCCGCGATCAGGTGACGCGCCGCCTCTCCGGCGAGCTCACCGAGGATGAATTCAAGATCCTGCGTCTGCAGAACGGCGTGTATTTGCAGCTGCACGCCTACATGTTCCGCGTCGCGATCCCGTACGGCACGCTGTCGTCGAAGCAGCTGCGCCGGTTCGCCCATGTCGCGCGCCGCTACGACCGCGGCTATGGCCACTTCACCACGCGGCAGAACATCCAGTTCAACTGGATCAAGCTCGCCGAGCTGCCCGACGCGCTGGCCGATCTCGCCGAGGTCGGCATCCATGCGATGCAGACCTCCGGCAACAACATGCGCAACGTCACCTCGGACCAGTGGGCCGGCGTCGCGCCCGGCGAGATCGAGGATCCGCGGATCTGGTCGGAGCTGATCCGCCAGCACACCACGCTGCATCCGGAATTCTCGTTCCTGCCGCGCAAGTTCAAGATCGCGATCACCGCCGCCGAGCACGATCGCGCCGCGATCAAGATCCACGACATCGGCCTGCGCCTGCACAAGAATGCCGACGGCGAGACCGGTTTCGAGGTGCTGGTCGGCGGCGGCCTCGGCCGCACCCCGTTCATCGCCAAGACCATCAAGCCGTTCGTCTCCGGCCGCGATATCCTGAGCTACATCGAGGCGATCCTGCGCGTCTACAACCAGTACGGCCGCCGCGACAACATCTACAAGGCGCGCATCAAGATCCTGGTGCACGAGCTCGGCATCGAAAAGTTCGCCAAGGAAGTCGACGAGGAGTGGAAGGCGATGGGCGATGTCGGGCTGACGCTCGATCACACCGCCATCGAGGAGGTCCGTTCGCGCTTCTCCTATCCGGCCTACGAAAAGCTGCCGCACATGCCGGACGAGCTGAAGCAGGCCGCACATGACAAGCTGTTCGAGCGCTGGCGCAAGAACTCGGTGTCGGCGCACAAGGTGCAGGGCTATTCGATCGTGACGCTGTCGCTGAAGCCGGTCGGTGGCCCGCCCGGTGATGCCAGCGCCGAGCAGATGGACGCGGTCGCCGACCTCGCCGACAAATACTCGTTCGGCGAGATCCGCGTCGGCCATGAGCAGAACCTGGCGCTGCCGCATGTCGCCAAGCGCGATCTTCCGGCGCTGTTCAAGGCGCTCGACCGGCTCGGCCTTGCGACGCCCAACGTCAATTTGGTGACCGACATCATCGCCTGCCCGGGGCTGGACTACTGCTCGCTGGCCAATGCGCGCTCGATCCCGATCGCGCAGGAGCTGACGCGGCGTTTCGCCAACCACGACACTGCCGACCTGATCGGCCGGCTGCACATCAACATCTCCGGCTGCATCAATGCCTGCGGCCATCACCATGTCGGCCACATCGGCATTCTCGGCGTCGAGAAGAACGGTGAGGAGTTCTACCAGATCACGATCGGCGGCCGCGCCGACGAGAACGCGCAGTTGGGCACCTTGATCGGCCCGGCCGTTCCCTATGCGGAAGTCGCCGACGTGATCGAAGACATTGTCGAAGCCTATCTCGCGCTGCGCGACCGTCCCGAGGAATTGTTCGTCGATACGGTGAAGCGTCTGGGCGTCGAGCCTATCAGGGAGCGCGTCTATGCCACTCGTTAAGCAGGGAAGACTGACCACCGATCTGTTCGTGCATGTCGCCGACGGCGCCGAGCTGCCGGGCGACGGCGCGGTGCTGGTGAGCGCCGAGCGCTTTCTCGCCGATCCGCAAGCGCTGCTGCGCCGCTCCGGCAAGCTCGGGGTGATCTGGCCGAACAACCGCAATCTCGACGAACTGGTGCCGCATCTCGATCGGCTGGCCTCGGTCGCGCTGGTGTTCCCGACCTTCCGCGACGGCCGCGCCTACAGCCAAGCGCGCCTGCTGCGCGAGCGCTACGGCTATGACGGCGAGCTGCGCGCCACCGGGCAGATCCTGCGTGATCAGTTCGTGTTCATGACGCGCGCCGGCTTCGACGCTTTCGAGGTCAAGAAGGACGCCGACGCCGACGCGTTTGCCCAGACCATGAAGCGCTATTCGGTGTTCTATCAGCCGACTGGCGACGGTCGCGTCACCGCGCTGAACCGCCGCATGCAGCTGCGTCACTCGGAGAGCGCCGGCCAGTGAGCACGCTTGCACCAGAGCTTGCAGGGGCATCAGTCGCATTGCCTCACGCCGACGCGCTCGATCGCGCGCTGCGCAAGGCGTCGCCCGCCGAGGTGATCGCGGCCGCATTGCAGACGGTCGGCCGCGAGAGGCTGGCGCTGGTGTCGTCGTTCGGGACCGAGTCCGCCGCGCTGCTCAAGGTGATGGCGGATGTCGATCCGGCGATCCCGGTGGTGTTCCTGGACACCGGCTGGCTGTTCGAGGAGACGCTGGCCTATCGCGACACGTTGATCGAAACCCTCGGCCTCACCGATGTGCGCTCGATCAAGCCTGACGAGCAGGCGCTGTCGCGGCAGGATCCGGACCGCGAATTGTGGTTCAGCGATCCCGACGCCTGCTGCCGCATCCGCAAGGTGGAACCGCTGGCGCGTGCGCTGAAGCCGTTCGCCGGCTGGATCAATGGCCGCAAGCGCTTTCAGGGCGGCGCCCGCACCGATATCCCTGTCGTCGAGGACGACGGCGTCAGGTTGAAATTCAACCCGTTCGCCAACGTCTCCCGCGAGGAGATCGAGGCGATCTACACGCTTGGCAGTCTGCCGCCGCATCCACTTGTCGCATCGGGATATCAGTCGGTCGGGTGTATGCCTTGCTCGAGCCGGGCTGCAGCCGGCGAGGATGCACGCGACGGCCGCTGGCGTGGCCGGGCGAAGACGGAATGCGGCATCCACACAATGAAGTTGTCGTAGAGCGCCGCGCTGAATCGCATCGATAGTTCATGCGATCTGGTGACGTGACAAAGCCTTCGCAGCGCGGCGGCTTCGTAGCACAAGCGCGCTGTGCTGCTGAAAACAAAGAAAACCGGTTTCGTTGACTTCAAGCCACTTCACCGTGAGTTATGTCTTGCGTGTTCCCTGACATTCTCAGGTTGAATGGAGACAGAAATGATCCGTCGTATGCTGCCGCTGGTCGCGGGATTGTTGTGGGCGAGCTCGGCCTTCGCAGCCGACTATTCGCTGCTCAACGTGTCCTACGATCCGACGCGCGAGCTCTATGTCGATTTCAACAAGGCGTTCGCCGCGGCCTATCAGAAGGAAACCGGCAAGAGCGTCGAGATCAAGCAGTCGCATGGCGGCTCGGGCTCGCAGACGCGCTCGGTGATCGACGGATTGCAGGCCGACATCGTCACGCTGGCGCTGGCCTACGACATCGACGCGATCGCCGGCAAGGGCCTGCTCGCAGCGGACTGGCAGAAGCGGCTGCCGCTCAACGCCTCGCCCTATACCTCGACCATCGTGTTCCTGGTGCGCAAGGGCAATCCCAAGGGCATCAAGGACTGGGACGATCTGATCAAGCCCGGCGTCGCCGTGATCACGCCGAACCCGAAGACCTCGGGTGGTGCGCGCTGGAACTATCTCGCCGCCTGGGGCTACGCGCAGAAGAAGTTCGGATCAGTCGACAAGGCGAAGAAGTTCGTCGCCGACCTCTATCAGAACGTGCCGGTGCTCGACACCGGCGCGCGCGGCTCGACCGTGACCTTCGTCGAGCGCGGTGTCGGCGACGTGCTGCTCGCGTGGGAGAACGAAGCCTTCCTGGCGCTGCGCGAATTCGGTCCGGACAAGTTCGAGATCGTGGCCCCGGCGCAGTCGATCCTGGCCGAGCCGCCGGTCGCCGTCGTCGATACGGTTGCCGACAAGAAGGGCACCCGCGCCGTCGCCGAAGCCTATCTGAAGTACTGGTACACCAAGGAAGGCCAGGAGATCGCCGCGCGCAACTCCTACCGGCCACGCGATCCCGAGATCGCCAAGGAGTACGAAAAATCCTTCGCCAAGGTTGAACTTTTCACCATCGACGACGTTTTTGGTGGTTGGACCAAGGCGCAGAAGGAGCACTTCGCCGAGGGCGGCATCTTCGATCAGATCTATAAGAACTGATCGACGTGTAGTCCGGTCGAACAGGGGGATATGTGAGCACAGCGGTTGCAAGGCGCAGTACCCTGCCGGGGTTCGGTCTCACCATGGGACTGACCCTGACATGGCTCTCCGTTATCATCCTGATTCCGCTGGCCGCGCTGTTCCTCAAGACGTTCGAGCTCAGCCTCGATCAGTTCTGGGCCATCGTCACCAGCCGTCGCACGCTGAACGCCCTGAAGATTTCGTTCGGGCTTTCGTTTGCGGCCGCCTGCGTCAACCTGGTGATGGGCACCATCATCGTCTGGGCGCTGGTGCGCTACCGCTTTCCGGGCCGGCGGCTGTTCGACGCCATCGTCGATATTCCGTTTGCCTTGCCTACCGCGGTCGCAGGCGTCGCGCTGACGCAGCTGTTCGCGCAGAAGGGCTGGCTCGGTGCGCCGCTCGCCGAACTCGGCATCAAGGTCGCGTTCACGCCGATCGGCATCTTCATCGCGATGGTCTTCATCGGCATTCCCTTCGTGGTGCGCACGGTGCAGCCGGTGCTGATCGATCTCGATCCCGAGATCGAGGAGGCGGCGGCGAGCTTGGGTGCCAATCGCTGGCACACGGTGTTTCGCGTCATCCTGCCGAGCTTGATTCCGGCGCTGCTCACCGGTTTTGCGCTGGCCTTTGCCCGCGCCATCGGTGAATACGGCTCGGTGATCTTCATCGCCGGCAATCTGCCCAACATCTCCGAGATCGCGCCGCTCCTGATCGTGATCCGGCTGTCCGAATTCCGCTACGCCGATGCCACCGCGATCGCGGTGGTGATGCTGGTGGCTTCGTTCCTGATCATCTTCCTGATCAACCGGCTGCAGCGCTGGGCGCAAGCCCGCATTCCCGTGCATTGAGGTTCGAGATGTCGATGCAGACGGGATTGGCGACCTCGACCACGCAACTGCGGACCTACGCGCCTGCGACCGATGTCAGCGTTGCGGCGCCGGCGCCGCGGCTTGAGATCGCCCGTGCCGAGCCGGTCGCGGCGCGGCGCAACCCGCGCACCGAGCCGGGTCCGATCCGCCTCATTATCATCGCGCTGGCGATCGCCTTCCTCAGCATCTTCGTCGTGCTGCCGCTGCTCGTCGTGTTTGCGTCGGCCTTCTCGAAAGGCATCGTCGCCTATTTCGCGGCCCTGGCGGAGCCCGAGGCGCTCGCTGCGATCAAGCTGACGCTGCTGATCGCCGCGATCTCGGTCACGCTCAACCTCGTGTTCGGCGTGGTCGCGGCCTGGGCGATCTCGAAATTCGAGTTTACCGGCAAGACCTTCCTGATCACGCTGATCGACCTGCCGTTCTCGGTCTCGCCCGTGATCTCGGGCCTGGTCTTCGTGCTGCTGTTCGGCGCGCAGGGCTATTTCGGAACATGGCTGCAGGCGCACAACGTCCACATCCTGTTTGCCGTACCCGGCATCGCGCTGGCGACGATCTTCGTCACCTTCCCCTTCGTGGCGCGCGCGCTGATCCCGCTGATGCAGGAGCAGGGCACCCAGGAAGAGGAGGCGGCGATCTCGCTCGGCGCCTCCGGCCTGCAGACCTTCTTCCGCGTCACGCTGCCCAACATCAAATGGGGCCTGCTCTACGGCGTCCTGCTCTGCAACGCGCGTGCGATGGGCGAGTTCGGTGCGGTGTCCGTCGTCTCCGGCCATATCCGCGGCGAGACCAACACGATGCCGCTGCTGGTCGAGATTCTCTACAACGAATATCAGTTCGTCGCCTCGTTCGCGATCGCGTCGCTGCTGGCGATGCTGGCGCTGATCACGCTGGTGGCGAAGACCGTTCTCGAGCGGCGGCTCGACGAGGCAGAGGTGCCCGATGGCGATTGAAGTCACGAATATCGTAAAGAAGTTCGGCAGCTTTGCCGCGCTCGACAATGTCGATCTCAAGGTCGCCGACGGCGAGCTCTTGGCGCTGCTCGGCCCGTCCGGCTCCGGCAAGACGACTCTGCTGCGGATCATCGCGGGGCTCGACTGGCCCGACTCGGGCGAGGTCGCGATCGACGGCGAGAACGCGCTCTCGCGCGGCGCCAGCGAGCGTCAGGTCGGCTTCGTGTTCCAGCACTATGCGCTGTTCCGCCACATGACGGTGTTCGAGAACGTCGCGTTCGGCCTGCGCGTGCAGCCGCGTGCGATCCGCAAGGACGAGGCGACGATCCGCGCCCGCGTCAAGAACCTGCTCGATCTGGTGCAGCTCGATTGGCTGGCCAATCGCTATCCGAGCCAGTTGTCGGGCGGCCAGCGTCAGCGCATCGCGCTCGCGCGTGCGCTTGCGATCGAGCCGCGGATCCTGCTGCTCGACGAGCCGTTCGGCGCGCTCGATGCCAAGGTGCGCAAGGAGCTCCGGCAGTGGCTGCGCTCGCTGCACAGCGAGATCCACGTCACCTCGATCTTCGTCACCCACGACCAAGAGGAGGCGCTCGAAGTCGCCAACCGCGTCGTGGTGATGGACAAGGGCAGGATCGAGCAGATCGGCTCGCCCGGAGAGGTCTATGACAATCCGGCGACCGCCTTCGTGCACGGCTTCATCGGCGAATCCATCGTGCTGCCGGTCGACGTGGCCGGCGATGCCGTTCGGCTCGACGGTCGTCCCCTGAACATTCCAGCGCTGGGCGCCGCGTCCGGCGCGGCCAAGCTGTTCGTCCGCCGTCACGACATGGCGGTCGGCCCGGCGGGAACCGGGGCGCTGGAAGGCGCCATCCGGCATGTCCGTTCGTTCGGTCCGATCCAGCGCGCCGAGGTGGCCCTCGCGGGGAGCGAGGGCAAGACCGTGATCGAGATCGACGCCCCCCGCGACCGCGAGCTGCAGGCCGGCGAAATCGTCTCGCTGCAGCCCCGCCGGTACCGGATCTTTGCCGCCCAGGAGTAGGGGCTACCAGGCCACAATCTCACCTGTCATTCCGGGGCGGTCCGCAGGACCGAGCCCGGAATCTCGAGATTCCGGGTTCGATGCTACCGCATCGCTCCGGAATGACGGCGTTTTGTGTGGCCAAAAGTTAGCCCCCGTTCACCATTCAGCCACGGTTGGTATGCAACAACGGCGGGCCAACCTTGGGGGTTTTCAGTAGTGAAACGGACGACGGTCGCCCTGTTCGGGCTTCTGGTGCTTGCCGGCTGCGGCACGGACACCAAAATCCCGGAAGAACCGGCCATGTATCTCAACATGGCGCAGCCCGGCGCCGTGCTGGACAGCCAGGCCGCCGCGATCATGTTTTCGCAGTACCGCCAGAACAATGGTCTCGGCACCGTGGTGGTCGATCCCGACCTGACCAGGCTCGCCGAGCAGCAGTCGCAGGCGATGGCCGCCCGCAACAAGATGGACCATGACGTGAAGGCCCCGCTCGGCAAGCGGCTCGAGGCCGGCGGCTACCCGGCAACCGTCGCGGTCGAGAACATCTCGGCCGGCTATCACACGCTGGCGGAGGCATTTTCGGGCTGGCGCGATTCACCGCCGCACAAGGCCAATATGCTCAAGAGCGGTGTCACAAAAATGGGCATCGCCGCCGTCTATGCTCCGAATACCAAATACAAGGTGTTCTGGACGCTCATTTTGGCGGCAACCTGATCGCGATAAATTCCGCGTGATCTCCCCTCGATATCTCGTTGATTGACGCGGCTGCGAACAGCCGCCACGGTGCGCCTTCAAGTCATTTCGAACCGAACGGTTACGAATGGATATTTCGGATTCCGCGCCCGGCTCGACGCCGGCGCAAGCGCAGCGTGTGCTGGTTCTTCAGGGCGGCGGTGCGCTCGGCTCCTATCAGGCCGGCGCCTTCCAGGCGCTCTGCCATGCAGGCTTCGAGCCGGAATGGATCGCCGGCATCTCGATCGGCGCCATCAATGCCGCGATCATCGCCGGCAACGAGCCGGACAAGCGTGTACCGCGGCTGAAGGAATTCTGGGAGATGGTGTCGGCGCCTGTGCCGTGGAATCCGGTCTCCAAGCATGAGCGCGCCCGCTCGCTGTTCAACGAGACCAGCGCCGCCATCATCGCGACCTTCGGCGTGCCCGGCTTCTTCACGCCGCGGATTCCGCCGGCGCCGCTGTGGCCGCCCGGCAGCTCGCAATCGCTGAGCTATTACGACACCGCACCCTTGAAGAAGACGCTGGAGCGGCTGGTCGACTTCGATCGCATCAACGATCTGAAGACGCGGCTTTCGGTCGGCGCGGTCGGCGTCACCTCGGGCAACTTCCGCTATTTCGACAATTACGAGTTCAAGAAGCTCGGCAAGAAGATCGGCCCCGAGCACATCATGGCTTCGGGCGCGCTGCCGCCGGGCTTTCCCGCCGTCGTGATCGAGGGCGAGCATTACTGGGACGGCGGCATCGCCTCCAACACCCCGCTCGACTTCGTGCTCGATGAGGAGACCAGCCGCGATCTCCTGATCTTCCAGGTCGACCTGTTCAGCGCGCGCGGGCCGTTGCCCGAGACGCTGCTGGAGGCCGCCGAGCGCGAAAAGGACATCCGCTTTTCCAGCCGGACGCGGATGAACACCGACAAGAACAAGCAGATCCACAATGCCCGCATGGCGGTGCGCGACCTGATCGGCAAGCTGCCCGATTATCTGAAGAACGATCCGTCGGTCGAACTGTTGCGCAAGGCGTCCAAGGAGAACACCGTCACGGTGGTTCACCTGATCTACAAGAGCAAGAACTACGAGAGCTCGTCGAAGGACTACGACTTCTCCCATGTTGCGATGGTCGAGCACTGGGGCGCGGGCGTCCGCGACGTGCATTTGTCGATGCGTCACAAAGAATGGCTAGAACGGCCGCAGTCCGGGGAAACCATGGTGACTTACGACCTCACGGGGGATGAACCCACACCCCCTGCAAGCAAATAGGAGCGAAGACCAATGGGTACGTTGACAGGCAAGACCGCCGTTGTGACCGGCTCGACCAGCGGCATCGGATTGGCTTATGCGCGCGCCTTCGCCTGCGCCGGCGCCAATATCGTGCTCAACGGCATGGGCGTGCCGGCCGACATCGAGAAGGAGCGTTCCGGCATCGAGACCGACTTCAAGGTCAAGGCGGCTTATTCGCCGGCCGACATGACCAAGCCGGCCGAGATCGCCGACATGGTCGCGCTCGGTGAGAAGACCTTCGGCTCGGTCGACATCCTCGTCAACAATGCCGGCATCCAGTTCGTGTCGCCGATCGAGGAATTCCCGCCGGAGAAGTGGGAAGCGATCATCGCGATCAATCTGTCGTCGGCATTTTACGGCATCCGTGCCGCGGTGCCCGGCATGAAGAAGCGCGGCTGGGGCCGCATCATCAACACCGCATCGGCGCACTCGCTGGTCGCCTCGCCGTTCAAGTCGGCCTACGTCTCGGCCAAGCACGGCATCGCCGGCCTCACCAAGACCGCGGCGCTCGAGCTCGCGCAGTTCAAGATCACCTGCAACTGCATCAGCCCGGGCTACGTCTGGACGCCGCTGGTCGAGCACCAGATTCCGGAGACCATGAAAGCGCGCAACATGACCAAGGAGCAGGTCATCAAGGACGTGCTGCTCGCCGCCCAGCCGACCAAGGAGTTCGTCACCTCCGAGCAGGTCGCAGCACTCGCGCTGTTCCTGTGCGGCGACGACGCCGCGCAGATCACCGGCGCCAACCTCTCGATCGACGGCGGCTGGACTGCGGAGTAGTTTTCCGGCGGGATTTGTCATCCCAAGGAAAAGCCGGCCCTGATTGGATCAGGGCCGGCTTTTGTTTTCGATTGATGATCGCCGCCGGCGGTCAGGTATCCGGCCCGGCTCAATGCTATGTCGCCACCTGTCGCTTCCCGAACGCCAGCACGTGCAGCCCAAGCCGCGAGCGCACCACGACGAACAGCAGGATGGTCTCGAAGATCAGCGAGAGCGAGGTCGAGGCGGCCGCGCCCATGCCGCCATAGCGCGGCACCAGCGTCATGCAGAGCCCGACATTCATGAAGAACGACACCGCATAGGCGGTGGCGCAGATGCTCTGGTGGCCGAGCATGTTCAACAGCCGCTCCACCGGCCCGATCGCCGAGCGCACCACGAGCCCGATCGCGGCGACGAACATGATGCTGTAGCCGTCGACGAATTTCGGGCCGAACAGCCACAGCAGCGGCTTGCCGAACGCGAGCAGGGCGATGGTCGCGAGCAGCGAGGGCCAGAACGTCCAGCTGATCGCGTGCGCGACATAGGCCGACAGCCGCTCCTTGTCGCCGAGCGCATTGTACTCGGCGAACCGATGCGCCGTCGTTGCCGACATCGCGTAGTGGACGAACGACACCAGCGCCAGCGTCTTGACCACCGCGAAATAGATGCCGACCTCCTCGGAGGAGCGGAATTGCTGCAGCATCAGCACGTCGGTGTAGCCGAGCAGCAGATAGAAGCTCTCGACCAACATGATCGGCAGGGAGATCGCGAACCAGCCCTTGACGTCGTAGGTCTTCTCGCCCGGCCCGAGATGGGCTTTCAGGCGGCGGTTCAGCACGATCATCTGGCCGATCGCCGCGATATACACCGCTGCGGCGCTCGCGATCATCGCGGCCGTCGCGCCGAGATTGAGACCGAGCGCCAGCGCGCCGGCGGTCAGGGCGATGATCAGTCCCTGCCGCACGATGAATTGCGGCATCAGGCCGAGCTGCATCCAGTCATGCGCGCGCGAGATGCCGTCCTGAGTGTTAGCGACCACGAAGGGCGGCAATGTCAGGCAGCCGATATAGAGCGGCACGATCGCGTTGGGATCGATCCAGGGCGAGGCGAGGTGGATCACGCCGGCGAGCAGCAGCGCGACTGTGCTGGAGGCGGCTAGCACCACCCAGCGGCCGCCGGAGAGGAAGCCGCGCAGCGCGGCGAGGTCGCCGCGCGCGCGATATTCCGGGATGATCTTCTGCGAGGACGGCGCGATGCCGAAATCCATGGTGCTGCCGAGCAGCAGCACCCAGGTCCAGACATAGACATAGATGCCGTAGTCCGAGCCGCTCATCCAGCGCGCCAGCAGGATCTGCGCGAGATAGGCGATGGCGGCGCTGATGACGCGGATGACGAAGATCATGCCGGCGAGGCGCTTGGTGACCGACGCCTCCTTGGTGCCGCCGAGCAGGCGCGCGGTGAGGCCGCGCAGGCGTGCGGCCGGACCCGATAGCGCAGGGGTTGCGGGTTGTGCTTCCATCACAGCCAAGGCGGAAAATTCCTAAAGCGCCGCAAGGCGGCAATGGCCCCCGATCTATCAACGAAACGTTAAGATTGGGTCAGCGTCATTCGGGGCATGCGAAGCATGAGCCCGGAATCTCGAGGTTCCGGGTTCGATGCATCGCCCCGGGACGACGCTGCGCCGTCAGTTCAAATTGATATTGAATTCGTAGCTTTTGTCGCCGCCGACCAGCGTCAGTTTCAGCGCGGCGCCGTCCGCCTTGGCGCCCGGCGGCAGGCCGTCGAGCTCGAAAGAGAAGCGCTTCACGCCCGGCGGTGCATGCTCGACGAGCTTGGGCACGGGCAGCGCCCAATCGGGCGTCGGCCCCTCGACGAACAGGCTGAGGTCCTTGGACTCGGGCGCGGTGACATCGACCAGCACGTTGTTGCCGTCGCGCTTGACGTCGCGGATGGTGAACGGAGTGGGGTCGCCGATATTGGCTGGCTTCGGCACCGCGTTGAGCGCTTCCGACAGCGCGGCGTCCTCGGTCGAGGCGACGCTGGCGAACGCAAGCTCGGCCTTCGCCTCCACAGGCACGCACAGCTTCTCGCACACCGCGTAGTTGATGTCGGCGCGCAGCACCAGCGGCTTGTCGGGATTCTTCGCGACGATGCGCAGCGGCAGCACCACCTGGTGCTTGTAGCCGAGCGAGGTACCTCCGGCGCCGTCGTCGAACTGGCGCGGCGCCGGCCACATCACCGTGACCGCATCGACATTGTCCGATTTGGAGAAATCGAACCGCGGCGGCACGCCGGAATCGCCCGGCGTGCGCCAGTAGGTTTTCCAGCCGTCCTGCAACTGGATGGCGATGCCGCCGAGCAGCACCGCGCCGCTGCGCGATCCCGCCAGCAGCCTGACCGCTGAATGAGTGTCCTGCTGCCACGGCGAGGCGTCGTCGGCGCGAACCTCCGTTGCTGCGGATGCGACGGAAAATATGGCGGCGACGGCAAATGCGGCACGCGTGGGAACTGTGACGGTCATGAGACGTCTTTACCTGCAACTTTCGTTGCAAACCATTGAATTGCTTGTGATGCATCGCCGCACTGCGGCCGAAGGTTGATTGACAGAACCGCGACCCAATATCAGGATGCCAAATCAGCAGGAAAGGCCTTTGCGGATGCGCCCTGAAGGCAAAACAGGCAAGACTCGCAAGACCGCCGCCGGCAGAAGCCCGGCCGTCGGTCCCCATGCCACCGAAGATGGCTATCTCGATGGCCAGATGCTGATCGCGATGCCTGTGATGAACGACCCGCGCTTCGAACGCTCCGTGATCTACATGTGTGCGCATTCCTCGGAGGGGGCGATGGGCATCATCGTCAACCGCCCGGCCGGCAGCATCGATTTCCCGGGCCTGCTGGTGCAGCTCGACATCATCGAGAAGTCGGACCAGATCACGCTGCCCGAGAACGCCGAGATGATGAAGGTGATGAAGGGCGGCCCGGTCGACACCGGCCGCGGCTTCGTGCTGCATTCCAGCGACTTCTACATTCAGGATGCGACGCTGAATATCGACGATGGCATCTCGCTCACCGCGACCGTCGACATCCTCAAGGCGATCGCCAAGGGCTCAGGCCCCAA
The DNA here is from genome assembly GCF_019972155.1 of Bradyrhizobium sp. RD5-C2. GTDB lineage: Bacteria > Pseudomonadota > Alphaproteobacteria > Rhizobiales > Xanthobacteraceae > Bradyrhizobium. The sequence goes on from NZ_BOVL01000005.1 coordinate 90,339, forward strand.
GCACGCGATCCTTGCGCTGGGTTATGCCGGCTGGGCGCCGGGCCAGCTCGAGAACGAGATCCAGCACAATGGCTGGCTGCATTGCGACGCTGATCCGGAGCTGATCTTCGGCACCGACGTTGACGAGAAATACGCGCGCGCCCTGCGCAAGATCGGCATCGAGGCCGGCATGCTGTCGAACGACGCCGGGCACGCGTAGCGCCGCTTAAGCAGCGACGGTCTCAATACATTCACGGTGTCGTCCCGGCGAAGGCCGGGACCCATAACCACAGGACGCGTTTGGCGCCGCGCTGGGGCCGCAGCGTCGCGCGACAACTGTGCCCTGTGGTTATGGTCCCGGGTCGCGCTTCGCTTGCCCGGGACGACGGCTGTGGGGTTGGCCACGACAGCTGTTATTGTGCCCGCTACTCCGCCGCCTCCTGCGCCACCGTCGGCTGGGTGCCGGCCACCGTGGCGCGGCGCATGTCGCGGGGTTGCGACTGGTCGTAGCGGCGGACGCGGTGCACGGTCTGGCGGTTGTCCCACATCACGAGGTCATGCACCGTCCATTTGTGCACATAGACGAATTCCGGCTGCGTCGCGTGCTCGGTCAGGTCGCGCAGCAACAGCCGCGCCTCCGGCATGCTCATGCCCCTGATGGCGCCGGCATGCGAGGACAAATACAGCGACTTGCGGCCGTGCGCCGGATGGGTGCGCACCAGCCGCTGCAGCACCGGCTTGAACATCTCCTTCTCCTCGTCGGTGTAGTCGAGGAAGCCGAGCGAGCCGCGCGAATACATCAGCGAGTGCTCGCAGATCATGTCGTCGATCTCGGTCTTGGTCTCGTCGTCGAGCGCGTCATAGGCAGCGCGCATGTCGGCGAACTCGGTGTTGCCGCCCTTCGGGTTGACGACGCGCGCCGACAGCAGCGAGAATTTCGCCGGGATCGGCCGGAACGAGCTGTCGGAGTGCCACAGGCAGTTGCCGAGATTGAACAGGTGGGTGCGGTGATCCTTCGGCAGCGGCTTGCCGTCCTTGCCGAGATTGGAGACATCGTTGAGCCCGGAGGAGAGGCGGTAGTCTTCCTTCTTGGTCACCGTGCCGCCGCGCGCGTTCTCGCGCTCGCCGAAGTTCAGCGCGAACGCCATCTGCTGGTCGTCTGAGATGTCCTGGCCGTGGAAGACGAGCACGGCGTATTTGTCCATGCCGGCCTCGATATCGATCGCTTCCTGCTTCGTCAGCGGCTTGCGCAGATCGACGCCGGAGACCTCGCCGACGAAATGCTTGTGAAGCTGCCGGATCAGGACCGTCATTGGCGCATCTCCTCGTACCTCGCGGGCGGTTATCCCGCTTCGTTTGACGGGAAGGCTACTCCGGGCGCACGCGCTGTCAACGCTTCGCAGCTAGATGCGGGTCAGGCATTCCGCGCCATCAACCCGCCGTCGACAGGAATCACCGCGCCGGTCAGGAACGATGCGGCGGGCAGGCACAGGCTGAGCGTCATGTGCGCGACCTCTTCCGGATCGCCGTAACGCGCAAGCGCGGTGCGGCGCTTGGCGTAGATCGTCTTGTGCTCCTCGGAGATGCGGTCGGTGATGGCGGTGCGGATCGGGCCCGGGCAGATGCAGTTCACGGTGATGCCTTCGCGCCCCAGTTCCACCGCGAGCGAGCGGGTCAGGCTGGTGACGCCGCCCTTTGCCGCGGAGTAGGGGCTGTGCATCCCGGTCGCGCCGAGCGCCTCGGTCGAAGCGATGTTGACGATCCGCGGCGATCGCGACTTGCGCAGGTAGGGCAGTGCGGCGCGGATGATGCGCGGATGCGCCGTCAGCATCACCGCGATGCCCTTGGCCCAGGCGTCCTCGTAACCGGGATCGTCGATCGCCACGCGTACCGAGATGCCGGCATTGTTGACGATGATGTCGAGCCCGCCGAAATGCGCGGCGACATCGTTGACGACCCTGGTGATGGCATCGCGATCGCTGACGTCGAGCGTCCAGGCCTTTGCCGAGCCGCCGCTTGCTGCGATCTCCTTCGCTACCGCTTGCGTGCCTTCTTCGGTCAGGTCAGTGACCGCGACATTGGCGCCTTCATCGGCGAACACGCGCGCGGTGGCGCGGCCCATGCCGCTGGCGGCGCCGGTGACGAGAACGGTGAGGCCCTTCACCGAGCGGCTGAGCTGTTTGAATTCGGACACGACGGACCTCCCGTTGATTTTTTTGTGGTGCGAGGCGGCAACGCTGGCACCGATCCGCAAAGACGTCAAACCACCGATCCGATATCGGCACGCGCGCAGCGCGTTAACGCAAGTTCTGCGCGGGCTTTTGCGTTGGCTTTTCGAAAGGGATCATGCTCAATCAAGAAAACAACACGGGAGAGGAACGCGATGAACGAGCTCGATTTCGGCGGCAAGCAGGTACTGGTGGTCGGCGGCTCCAGCGGCATCGGCAACGGCATCGCGCAGGCGTTCCGCGCCAAGGGCGCGTACGTTGCCGTGTACGGCACCCGCGCGCAGGCTAGCGACTATTCCGCGGAGGAAGGCTCGCATCTCGAAGGCCTTGCCTATGCGCGGCTCGATGTCTCTGATCCGCAGGCGATCGAAAGCCTCACGCCGTCGTTCGATCGGCTCGACGTGCTGGTTCTGGCGCAGGGCGCGGTGATTTACCGCCGCGGGGAATTCCAGATGGAAGGCTTCCGCAAGGTGATGGAAGTCAATCTGATGAGCCTGATGGCCTGCGCCACCAAATTCCACGCGATGCTGAGCGCGAGCAGAGGATCGCTGATCATCGTGAGCTCGACCGCGGCCTATCATTCCACCATGGGCAATCCGGCCTACAACGCCTCGAAGACCGGCGCGGTCGGTCTGACCCGCACGCTCGGTGAGGCCTGGGCGGAGAACGGCATCCGCGTCAACGGCATCGCGCCAGGCCTCGTCGACACCAAGATGACCAAGGCAACGACGGCGAATCCGAAGCGGCTCGAAGGCGCGCTCGAGCGCATTCCGCTGAAGCGTCTCGGCGCGCCCGCCGACATGGCCGGCGCCGCACTGTTCCTGGCCTCGCCGCTTGCCTCCTACATCGTCGGCCAGACCATTATCGTCGATGGCGGGTTGATCCTTTAGCCGCAGGAACTTGTGCGAGGCTCGGCGGTTGGCTCCCTGACAGTTTCAGGGAGCAATCGTGATGGACAAGGATCGGATTTTCGGAACGGCGAAGGAATTTGCAGGCAAGGCCGAAGGCGCCGTCGGCGATGCGACCGGCGATGCACAGACCCAGGCGTCGGGCCGCGCGCGCGAGGCCGCAGGCGCGGTGCAGGATCTCTACGGCCAGGCCAAGGATGCCGCGCGCGACGCCGCCGACACCGCGGTCAACTATGCCAAGGACGCGTATGAGAATCGCGGCGAGACCGTTCGCAGCGGACAGAAGGCGATGGCGCAAACGGTGCAGGACAATCCACTCGGCTCGCTCTTGATCGCCGGCGGCATCGGCTTTGCGCTGGCGCTCTTGATGACGCGCCAGCCGCGCCGTCCACCGCCGCGCTGGCGCTATTAGTTGCGGTCGACATCATCTCGCTCACCGTCATTGCGAGGAGCGAAGCGACGAAGCAATCTATCCGTCCGCGTGTGCGGATCGATCGATGGATTGCTTCGCGGAGCCTGTCATCGGGCGCGCGTTCGCGCGACCCGTTAGCTCGCAATGACGTGGATCTAGCTTCAATTCGATGAGAAGGCGCGCGCTGCCTACTGCCAGGGATTCCCCGGCACTGCGGCACGCTGTCCGACGTTGCGCGGCGGCCGCGGCGGCGGTGCGACCAGCGGGCGCTGCTGCTGCGGCGCACCGAATCCGAAGATGTCACGCAGCCAGGGCTGCGTCTGTGGCTGCTGTTGCGGCTGGGCCTGGGCCGGACGGAACACACGCTTTGGCGGCTTCGGCGCGGTGATGATCGAGCCGTCGGGCGCGATCGCCGTGGTCGAGGGCGGCGGATTGGCAGGGCCGCTTGCCGGTGCGGCCGGCGTGGTCGCGGCAACCGGCACGTCGCCCTTGGCCTGCTCGCGGCCCATCTCGCGGCGCGGCCAGGCGAAATCATCGGCGCGGCCGGCCGGCGGCGCCAGGGCCTCGCCCTTCACCAGCGTGCGCGCGGCGAGCGCGTCGACCGCGGCAGGCCGCGAGCCGGGGCCGCCGAGCAACTGATCGGTCCCGACCGTGGAGGCGACCAGCGGCAGCACGGGGCCTGCCAGCGGCCGCGGCGGGGGCTTGCCGGGCTCGGTGCTGGTCTCGGGCGTTGCCGGTTCGCTCGGCAGCGCGATCGGGCCGGTGCGCACCGCGAGCAGGCGGGTCACCTCGCGCTCGACATAGTGTGCGAGCTTGCGCGCGCCGGCCTTGGTGAAGAACACGCCGTCATCGGAACGCAGCTTGCGCGGCTGGCCTTCGAAGTCCGGGCCCTTCGGCATGAAGCGGCCGGCCTCGTCGACAAAGCCGTCCCAGACGTCGACATAGGTGATGCCGGCCTTGCCGGCGCCGTCGCGATAGAGCGCGTCGAGGAACAGCATGTCCGACGTGCCCTTCTGGCCGCGGATGGCGGGCAGGCCGACCCACAGCACCGGCACGCCCTTGCTCTTCAGCACGTTGATCAGCTCCTCGATCTTCTTGCCGTAGAGCTCGACCCAGCGGTCGTCGCGGAAGTCATAGAGGCCGTTGGGCGAGCGCGCGGTCTTTTCCGGCGCGGCCTGCGAGTCGGTGTCGGCGTCGTCGGCCGGCAGCTCGGCATCGGCCGGCTTGCTGTCGGTCTTGGCATCAGCCTTGCCGTCAGTCTTGCCATCGGTCTTGGCGGCGGTATCGGGCTTGTCGCCCGGCTTTGCGTCCGGCTTGGCGCGCGCGTCCTTCTTCTCGTCCTTCTTGTCGACCTTCTTCTCCGCGACCGGTTCGCGGATCGAGGTACGATCATTGAGGCCGAGCATCACGACGATGGCGTCGGGGTTCTCGGTGGCGAGAATGCCCTTGGCGGCCGCAGCCCAGTCCGCCGGGTCGCCCTTGGGCTGATAGCGGATCAGGCCGGAGACCGTCTTGTGCTTGCGGATCACGCCCATATCGGGCTGGTCGGAATAGGCGTCTTCCAGGCCGTAGGCGAGCCAGTCGGCCATCGCGTCGCCGATCACGAGCACGTTGCGCTCGGCGGCGGCTTCGCGCTTGGCCGGCGGCGGAGCGCGCGAGAAATCCTCGCGTGGCCGCTGCGGCTGTGACGATTGCGGCTGCTGCTGGAATGGCGCGAAGAAATCGCCCCCGAACCAGCCGCCACCGCCATGCTGCGGCGGAGCGCGGCGCTGCGGTTGCGGCGGTCCGCCACCGAAGCCGGGGAAGCCGAAGAACTGCGCCGAGGCGGGCTCGGCAACGCCGATCAACAACGCAAGCGCCACCGTCAGCGCGACCAGCGGACCGGCTTCGGTGAATAGGCGCAGGAAGGATTTCGGCTTCGCCATCGAGTTCGTCGCAATGATCAGGAAGTACGTGAGCATATTAGCGGAATCGGGCCGCAAGCGGGCAGCTTTTCCACCATAAATCGGGTGCCCCCGGCCGCCGTCAAGGCAGGCGGCAAATATCGGATTTCACGGTTACTTTCGGGGGAGGGCCTCTCAGGTCGCCACGCGGGAACTGCACCCCTCTCCCGCTCGCTGGGGAGGGGTGGGGTGTTGCCGCGATGGGGCTAGTCATTGTGCGGAGAGAGCCCCCACCCGGATTGCATCTCCGATGCAATCCGACCTCCCCCCGCAAGCGGGAGAGGTCGAGGGAGGTCGTGACCTCGGCGCTACCGCCCGCGCAGTCGCTCCAATACCTCTGATGTGGCAAAGCCGTCGGCCGGTGCGCCGATCGAGACCTGGAAGCCGCGCAGCGCCTCGCGGGTCTGGCCGCCGAACTGGCCATCGGGCGTGCCCTTGTAGAAGCCGCGCTGGGCCAGCAGCTGCTGCAGTTCCAACCGTTCGGCGCGCGACAGCACCCGTTCCTGACGCGGCCAGGGCTGCACGAAGGGCTGGCCGCCGCGCAGGCGATCGGCGAAATGGCCGATGGCGAGCGCATAGGCCTCGGCCGGGTTGTATTTCATGATCACCCGGAAATTCTGCAGCATCAGGAAGCCTGGACCTTCGGCACCGGCGGGCGCCAGCAGATAGGCCTTGTCGGACGGCCGCGGGAACGACTGGCCGCCCGGCCGCTTGACGCCGAGCTGCTCCCACTGGGACAGCGGCATCGCCTTGGCGCGGTCCGCCAGCATGTAGTTCAGGCCTTGCGGCAGCACCACCTCGTAGCCCCAGCTTGCGCCGGTCTGCCAGCCGTCCTTCTTCAGATTGTTGGCGGTGGAGGCGATCAGGTCGCTCGGATCGTCGACGACGTCGCGGCGGCCGTCGCCATCGCCGTCGACCGCATAGCGCTTGAACGCGGTCGGCATGAACTGGGTCGGGCCGAACGCGCCGGCCCAGGAGCCGCGCATCTGTTCGGGCTTGAGATCGCCACGGTTGAGAATTTCCAGCGCCGACAGGAACTCGTCCTTGAAATAGGCCTGGCGCCGGCCGATGCAGGCGAGCGTCGCGGTCGACTGCACCACGCTACGATCGCCCATTTGCGTCGAATAGTTCGACTCGATGCCCCAGATCGCTGCGATGATATAGCGATCGACGCCATAGGCCTTCTCGGTCGCGTCGAACTGCGGCTTGTATTTGGCAAGGATCTCGCGGCCCTTCGCAAGCCTGGTGTCGCTGACGAGGATGTCGAGATAGTCCCAGATCGCCTTGGTGAATTCCGGCTGCGAATCCAGCAAATCCATGATGCGCAGGTCGGGCGTGAGGCCCGCGGTGAAGCGCTCGAAATTTTGCTGGGTGATGTTGCGTCGCGCCGCATCCGGCCACATCGCCGCGACGCAGTTCGGGAAGTCGGACGCGGCCTGGCGGATCGCGGCGGCCGTCATCAGCGGATGGCCGGAGGCGCCGTCTTCCCCGCTCCAGGGCGGCGCCGCACCATCCTGTCCGGTTGCCGCCTGCGGCGGTGTCGCGGCGTTCGGGGAGAAGATACTGTCGATCAGGTTGGTCAGGCCGTTGCCGGCCGATTGGGCTTGCGTCGCGCCCGGCAGCAGCAGGGCCAGCGCGATCAGGCTCGCGCTGCAAAGCCTGGTCCTTGGTGTTCCGGTCGCGCGCATGTGTCGTGTGCCTGTCAAAATCGTGCCGCCTCAGAAGGCCCGGTCACGGTTTCCAATAGCTTAACAAAGGGCAGCATTTGGGGCGTGACGAAATCGCGCGACGATTTTGGCCGGGACAAATTGTCCGGCGTCGTCAACCCGCTTTCGCGTGGTCCCTGAGATCCGCCAAAACAGCTTCGGCGTTCTCAAAGCAGTCACCGCCCGGCGGCGTGGCTTCGATCCGCGCGATCACGGCCTCCAGCCCGGCCTGGGTTTCAGCCAGTCGATGCCGCAAGGCGGCAACCTCGACCACCTTGGTCTTGAGCGCGGCCACCAGCGTGTCGCGGCTCCAGTCACCCTTGCCGTGCGGCGGCAGCAGGTTCCGGATCTCGTCGAGCGAAAATCCGGCCTGCTGGGCCATCACGATGATCTCGAGGACCTGCCTGGTTCCGCGCGAATACTGCCGATAGCCATTCAAGCCGCGATCGATCGACCCGATCAGGCCCTCGCGCTCATAGAAGCGGATGCGCGACGGCGCGAGGCCGGACTCCCGAGCCAGTTCCCCGATCTTCACTGCGGTGCTCCTTGCGCCTTGACCTTAAAGTTTACTTTAAGGTTAGGGTGCGCGCAGATCAACAAGGAACTCGGTAAGGAACCTGTTCATGTCGCCGTTCGATTCACTCACTTTGCCCAACGGGACCAGCGTTCCCAACCGTATCGCCAAGGCGGCGATGGAGGAGAACATGGCTGACGCCGGGCATCTCCCGTCGGCCGAGCTGCTGCGCCTCTATCAGGCCTGGGCCGACGGCGGCGCCGGCCTCATCATAACAGGCAATGTCATGATCGATCGCCGCGCCATGACCGGCCCGGGTGGCGTCGTGCTGGAGGACGGCACGCCGCTTGAAGCGTTCCGAGACTGGGCGCGGATCGGCCGGGCCAGGGGCGCGCAAATCTGGCTTCAGCTCAGCCATCCGGGCCGGCAGATGATGAAGAACATGGGCCAGCAGACTTGGGCGCCATCGGCGGTGGCGCTCGATCTCGGCAAGCATTCGAACCTGTTTGCGATGCCCAAAGCGATGACCGAGCATGACATCGCCGAGGTGATCGCGCGCTTCGTCACGGCCGCGACACTCGCAGAGCAGGCCGGCTTCTCCGGCGTGCAGATCCATGCCGCGCACGGCTACCTGATCAGCCAGTTCCTGTCGCCCTTGAGCAACCGGCGCACCGACCGCTGGGGCGGCTCGCTGCAAAACCGGGCGCGACTGTTGATCGAAACCGTTAACGCCGTCCGCGCCGCGGTGTCGCCGGGCTTCTCGATCGCGATCAAATTGAACTCGGCCGATTTCCAGCGCGGCGGCTTCGATGCAGCGGATGCGAAGACAGTCGTCGAGATGCTGAACGAATTGCCGGTGGATCTGGTGGAACTGTCGGGCGGCAGCTACGAGGCGCCGGCGATGCAAGGCGATGCGCGCGACGGCCGCACGCTGGCGCGCGAGGCCTATTTCCTCGACTTCGCGCGCGATATCGCAGGGGTTGCCAGGATGCCGGTCATGGTCACCGGCGGCATTCGCCGCATCGGCATCGTGCAACAAGTGCTCGACAGCGGCGTCGCCATTGCGGGTATCGCCACCGCGCTTGCGATCAGGCCGGATTTGCCAAATGCGTGGCGCCGTGGCGAGGATCTGCGGCCAGAAGTCGCGGCTTTCAGCTGGAAGAGCAAGCCGATGGCCTCGCTTGCCGCCATGGCCGTCGTGAAATTCCAGCTGGTGCGGTTGAGCCGGGGCCGCACGGCCAATCCGAACGTTTCGCCGTTGAAGGCGTTGGTTCTCGCGCAATTGCGCACGGCGTCGCTCACCCGCAAATATCGCCGCTGGATCGTGTCATCTGCCAATGCGACGGCTGCGTCTCGCGGCGCGTCGGTTTTGTCACGCACGAACGCGCGGGCTATCGGGATGCCTCGGTAGGCCGGCAGCTCAAAATGCTTGGGCGGACAAGGCGGATTGGTGCGCATCACACATCCGCCTTTGTTCTCGGCTGCAAAACGGGTACCAAGGAGCGATTAGATTCCGCGCCGCCGTCCCACCCGATTTCAAGGCCTCCGATAATCCCATGAAGATCCGCAAAGCCGTATTTCCCGTCGCCGGTCTCGGCACCCGCGTGCTGCCCGCCACCAAGGCGATGCCGAAGGAGATGCTGACGATCGTCGACAAGCCGCTGATCCAGTACGTGGTCGATGAGGCCCGCGAGGCCGGCATCGAGCACTTCGTGTTCGTCACCGGCCGCAACAAGGGCGTCATCGAGGATCACTTCGACCGCATGTTCGAGCTCGACACCACGCTCGCGCAGCGTGGCAAGAAGACCGAGCAGGACATCCTGGCGCAGAACCAGCCTGAAGCCGGCGCGATGAGCTTCACCCGGCAGCAATCGCCGCTCGGGCTCGGCCATGCGGTGTGGTGCGCGCGCGACATCGTCGGCAACGAGCCGTTCGCGGTGGTGCTGCCGGACGAGCTGGTGCTGAACACGCCGGGCTGCCTGAAGCAGATGATCGATGCCGCCAACAAGCTCGGCGAGAAGTCGAACGTGATCGCGGTCGAGGCCGTGCCGGACGAGCTCACCCATCAATACGGCATCTGCGGCGTAGGAAAGCGCACCGGCAACATCTTCGAGGTCGACGGCATGGTCGAGAAGCCGCCGCAGGGCACCGCGCCGTCGAACCTGTCGATCACCGGCCGCTACATCCTGCAGCCGGAGATCTTCAACATCCTGGCCACGCAGGAGCGCGGCGCCGGCGGCGAGATCCAGCTCACCGACGCCATGATCGGACTTGCCAGGACGCAGAAGTTCTACGGCGTCGAGTTCGAGGGCGAGCGCCACGATTGCGGCTCCAAGCCCGGCTTCCTCCGCGCCAACATCGCCTTCGGCCTCAAGCGCCCCGAACTGCGCGACGGATTGATTGCAGAGATGAAGAAGTATCTGGAGAAGTAGGGCGCTCCGGTTCGCGCTGCGCGCGGCGAGTAGCAAGACTCGCGAGAATGCGAAGCTACGTCCCACGCACGGCTGTCATCGCCCGCGAAAGCGGGCGATCCAGTACGCCGCGGCTTCTCGATTCAAGCGCCGGCGTCTCTGGAATACTGGATCGCCCGGTCGAGCCGGGCGATGACATTGCGCCAGAACCGCCCACGATGTCGTCCCTGCGAAAGCAGGGACCCGTAACCACCGAAATTCATTGTTGCGCGATGTCGGAACGACGAGTCCCGATCACGACGTCTGCCGCGGCGTATGGGTCCCGGCCTGCGCCGAGACGACGGTTGTGGTTGCGGCGGGACGCGTGCGCTAAACGCGGAATGCAGTCCTTCTTCGCCACCGAACCAATCACGCCACCTTGCGCCGCCCCGCGCGCTTCGTGTCCTTCGCCCCATCCGCCTTCGGCGCACGCAACTCCCGAGCAGCGAGGCTCACCACTTCGGCGATCTGCTGTAGCTGCGCGGCGAGCGGGCTGGTTTTGCGCCAGACCATGCCGATGGTGCGCGATGGCTGCGGGTTCTTGAAGCGCGAGACGGTGACGGGCGCCGAGCGCGTCTCCACCGTCACCGCCATCTCGGGGATTAAGGTGACGCCGATGCCGGCGCCGACCATCTGCACCAATGTCGACAGCGAGCTCGCATCCAGCACCTCGCGTGGCGGCGACGACGATTGCATGTTGCAGAACGACAGCGCCTGGTCGCGGAAGCAATGGCCTTCCTCGAGCAGCAACAGCCGCATCTCGCGCAGCATCTCGGCGCTCGGTACCGGCGTCTTGGCATCCTCGCCCGGCCGCACCAGCAGGAAATTCTCGGAGAACAGCGCGACCTCGGTCAGCGACGGTTCATGCACCGGCAGCGCCACGATCGCGGTGTCGAGCCGGCCCTCGGCGACTGCCTTGATCAGCTTCGGCGTCAGCGTCTCGCGGACATGGATGTCGAGTTCGGGATGCAGCCGCGCCAGCGTCTCGATCACCCGCGGCAGCAGATATGGCGCAATGGTCGGGATCATGCCGACACGCAAGCGGCCGGCGAGCTTGTCGCGCGAGGCGCGCGCGAAGTCGCCGAGCTCGTCGACCGAGCGCAGGATGTCGCGCACGCGATGCAGCAGATCTTCGCCGAAGGTCGTCAGGGTGACCTGCCGGGCATTGCGTTCGATCAGCACGCCGCCGACCGCCCGTTCCAGCTCGCGGATCTGCATCGACAGCGCCGGCTGCGACACCGCGCAGGCATCCGCGGCGCGCCCGAAATGCCCATGCTGGGCCAGCGCATCGAAATACCTCAGTTGCCGGAGTGTGACATTTATCATCAGATTATCTTATCGGGGCGATCACTAAAGTCAATTTCACCTGATGGATTGGGGCGCGTAGAATCGTTCTTGGAAGAGCTCCAGCGCATTCCAGAATCCATCACCTCGGAGAAGAAACATGGACGCAAAAACCGACGACGGCGCGGGCAAATGCCCATTCACGGGCGGGCCCCGCGGGCACGCGAATCGCGACTGGTGGCCGGAGACGCTCGACGTTCAGGTGCTGCATCACAATTCCAACCTGTCCGATCCGATGGGCAAGGGCTTCGACTACGCCAAGGAATTCAAGTCGCTCGATCTCAACGCCGTGATCAAGGACCTCACGGCCCTGATGACGACGTCGCAGGAATGGTGGCCGGCCGACTTCGGCCATTACGGCGGCTTGATGATCCGCATGGCCTGGCACTCGGCGGGTACCTATCGCATCACCGACGGCCGCGGCGGCGCCGGTGCCGGTCAGCAGCGTTTCGCCCCGCTCAACAGCTGGCCCGATAACGCCAACCTCGACAAGGCGCGCCGGCTGCTGTGGCCGATCAAGCAGAAATACGGCCGCAAGATCTCCTGGGCCGACCTGATGGTCCTCGCCGGCAACGTCGCGCTGGAATCGATGGGCTTCAAGACCTTCGGTTTTGCGGGTGGCCGCGCCGACGTGTGGGAGCCGGAAGAGCTGTACTGGGGTCCGGAAGGCACTTGGCTCGGCGACGAGCGCTACAGCGGCGAGCGTCAGCTCTCCGAGCCGCTCGGCGCGGTGCAGATGGGCCTGATCTACGTCAACCCGGAAGGCCCGAACGGCAATCCGGACCCGGTTGCCGCGGCCAAGGACATCCGCGAGACGTTCTTCCGCATGGCGATGAACGACGAGGAGACGGTTGCGCTGATCGCCGGTGGTCACACCTTCGGCAAGACCCACGGTGCGGGCGACCCGTCGCTGATCGGGCCGGAGCCGGAAGGCGGCGCGATCGAGGAACAGGGCTTGGGGTGGAAGAGCAAGCACGGTACCGGCGTCGGCGCTGACGCGATCACCGGCGGTCCCGAGGTCACCTGGACCCAGACCCCGACCAAGTGGAGCAACCACTTCTTCGAGAACCTGTTCAAGTACGAATGGGAGCTGACGAAGAGCCCGGCGGGTGCGAAGCAGTGGAAGGCGAAAGGCGCGGCGGCAGATATTCCGGACGCGTTCGATTCGTCGAAGAAGCATGTCCCGACCATGTTGACCACCGACCTGTCGCTGCGTTTCGATCCGGCCTACGAGAAGATCTCGCGCCGGTTCTATGAGCATCCGGATCAGTTCGCGGACGCCTTCGCCCGCGCCTGGTTCAAGCTCACGCACCGCGACATGGGTCCGATCGTGCGCTACCTCGGCCCGCTGGTGCCGAAGGAGACGCTGATCTGGCAGGACCCGGTGCCGGCGCTCGATCATGCCGTGATCGACGACAAGGATATCGAGGCGCTCAAGGCCAAGATCCTCGCCTCGGGTCTCTCGGTGTCCGAACTGGTGTCGACCGCGTGGGCCTCGGCCTCCACGTTCCGCGGCTCCGACAAGCGCGGCGGCGCCAACGGCGCGCGCATCCGCCTTGCTCCGCAGAAGGACTGGGATGTCAACGAGCCGGCCCAGCTCAAGGGTGTGCTGGCCAAGCTCGAAGCCATCCAGAAGGAGTTCGGCAAGAAGGTATCGCTGGCCGATCTCATCGTGCTCGGCGGCGCGGCTGCGATCGAGAAGGCGGCGAAGGACGGCGGCACCAATGTGAAGGTCCCCTTCACGCCGGGCCGCACCGATGCGACGCAGGATCAGACCGACGTCGAATCGTTCGCTCCGCTCGAGCCGCGGGCTGACGGCTTCCGCAACTACATCAGCGGCAAGCATCAGTTCCTGCAGCCCGAAGAGGCGTTGGTCGACCGTGCGCAGCTCCTGCGGCTGACCGGACCGGAATTGACGGTCCTGGTCGGCGGCCTGCGCGTGCTCGGCGCCAACGCCAAGAAGTCGAAGCATGGCGTCCTCACCGGCAAGCCGGGGACGCTGACCAACGACTTCTTCCTCAACCTGCTCGACATGGGCACGGTGTGGAGCGATGCCGGCCAGGGCGTCTATGAGGGCCGCGACCGCAAGACAAAGGCGGTGAAGTGGACCGGCACCCGCGCCGACCTGATCTTCGGCTCGCACTCGCAGCTGCGCGCGTTTGCCGAGGTCTATGGCTCGTCGGATGCCAAGGAGCAGTTCGTGAACGACTTCGTCGCGGCCTGGGCCAAGGTGATGAACGCCGATCGCTTCGACCTCGTGAAGTAAGCGGCCGGTAAGTCACGGCAATCAGGGCAGGGCGGCGCTTCGGCGCCGCCCTGTTTTCATTTCGGGGACGCCATTGAGATAAGGCTTTCCGCGCCTTGCTCAGTCGTGCAGCTTCATGTCCCGGATCATCTCCTCGAACTCTGCCTGCGTCGGAATCGCCGGCGGCGATTGCGGGGCGTTGCTCATCACGACGGGAGCATCGCACTGCGAGGCTCCGCGCGAAGGCTCGAAGATCGCGGTCAGGCTCGCCCAGCACACCAGGAGAGCCACGATCCAGTCCAGTACGTTGGATGCCGTCATGGCAGCACCAGCATCAGCATTTCCATGCGCTGATGGTGCAGCCGACACGACGCTTGCGCAATTCGGAAGCTACGAAACGTGACTTCGGCGTAGCCGAGAGCCGCATCCGAACTGTGCTCCCTCTCCCGCTCGCGGGAGAGGGCTGGGGTGGGGGCTCTCTCCACGAGTCGCATCGCGGAAAGAGCCCCCACCCGCATCGCATGAAATGCGATGCGACCTAAGAGCGAGCTGCGCTCGTCTCGACCCCGCAAGCGGGAGAGGTGCAGCGAGTCTGCCGTTGACGCGATGCAGTCTAACTTCGTCGCCGCTGCTATCCGGTCCGTGCCCGGCGCCCCTCGATCGGATAGGCGGGATCGTTGAAGCCCGGCGTCGAGGGATGGCCGGCGACGACGAGGCGGTCGATCAGGGCTTCGTCCTCGGCGGTGAAGCGATAATCGAGCGCACGGATGTAGTCGTCCCATTGCGCTTCGGTGCGCGGGCCGGCGATGACAGCGCTGGCGAACGAGGAGTTCAGCACCCACGACACCGCGAACTGGCCGGCGGTGATGCCGCGGCTCTCGGCGTGGCGCTTGATCTCCTGCGCGAGCTGCAGCGATTCCGGCCGCCACTCGGTCTGCATCATGCGCTTGTCGTTGCGGCCGGCGCGGGAGTCGGCGGGCGGCGCGGCATCGGGTGCGTATTTGCCGGTCAGCACGCCGCGTGCCAGCGGGCTATAGGGCACGATGCCGAGGCCGTAATAGGCGCAGGCCGGGAAATGCTCGACCTCCGGCATCCGGTTCATCGCATTGTAATAGGGCTGGCTCGCGACGGGACGGTCGATGCCGAGCCGGTCGCAGATGTTGCAGATCTCGGCGACGCGCCAGGCGCGGTAGTTGGAGACGCCGAAATAGCGCACCTTGCCGGCGCGGATCAGGTCGCCCATCGCGCGCACCGTCTCGTCGAGCGGCGTGGTGTGGTCTTCCTTGTGCAGATAGTAGACGTCGATGTAGTCGGTGCCGAGCCGCCTCAAACTCTCGTCGGCGGCCTGCAACACCCAGCGCCGCGACAGCCCGCCATGGTTCGGATCGTCGCCGATCGGGTTGGCGAGTTTGGTCGCAAGCACCCAGTTCGACCTGTTGTTGGAGATCGCGCGGCCCACGACCTCCTCGGACTTGCCGCCATTATAGGCGTCGGCGCTGTCGATGAAGTTGATGCCGGCCTCGCGCGCCTTGGCCACGATCCGCGACGAGGTCGCCTCATCGGTCGGTCCGCCGAACATCATGGTGCCGAGGCAGATCGGCGAGACCTTCAGGCCGCTGCGGCCAAGCTGGCGATATTGCATCGGGCACTTCCTCCGGTGTGACGGGGATCAACTCTCGTTCTTCAGGATCTTGAACACGCCGTTGGCCATCGCGACACAGCGCTTGTCGACGGTCACCTCGGCGGTGATGAAGATCAGGCTGCGGGTCGAGCGTACCACACGGGGGCGCGTGGTCAGGATCTCGCCGATCTTGCCGGCCTCGACGAAATGGGTGTCGAGCTGCACCGTCGCAAGCGTCGGCTTGCCCGAGACGAAGCGTGCGGCCATGCCGCAGGCGCGGTCCGCAAAGGTCATGATCACGCCGCCTTGCACGAGGCCGCGGCGGTTGTGGTGCTTGTCCTCGGTGATCAGCGCGAGCTCGAGTGCGCCGTCCTTCAACCGCTCCCACAATGGGCCGATCAGCGTCAGGAAACCCGTGGTGTCGGCGATCTTCCAGCCGTCGGATTTGAGTTTGTCCGCGGCCTTGGCCGTCATGAGGAGGGATCCCTTGCTTGCAGATGATTGATCGCAGGAGGCATGTCGTTCCGCTCATTTCATCAAACGCTGTTGTGTTGTAGTCAAGCTCAATGGCCCGCACATTTGACGATGCCACCCGGCGGAATATCGCAGAGCTCTGTGCCGCATTCGCGCGCCTGGCGCCGGCGGACGCCGCGCCGACGCTGAAGCGCGCGGCGGTCGCGATCGCACTGACCGAAGGCGACGACGGCAGCGGCACCGCCTTCCTGCTGACGCGCCGCAGCGCGCGCTTGCGCGCTCACAGCGCGCAATGGGCGCTGCCGGGCGGGCGCTGCGATGCCGGCGAGACACAATCCCAGGCCGCGCTGCGCGAACTGCACGAGGAGCTTGGGCTGGCGCTGTCCGAGCGCGACGTGCTCGGCATGCTCGACGACTATCCGACGCGCTCCGGCTATCTGATCACGCCGGTCGTGGTCTGGGCGGGTGCGCAAGCGGCGATCACGCCGAACCCGGACGAGGTCGCCTCCGTCCACCGCATCGGTCTCGACGCGGTCGAGCGAGAAGATGCATTCAGCTTCGTCACGATCCCCGAGAGCGCGCGTCGCGTGATCCGCTTCCGGCTCGGCGGCCAGCAGATTCATGCGCCGACCGCCGCGCTGATCTATCAGTTCCGTGAGGTGCTCGCCGGCCGCGACACCCGCGTCGCTGATCTCGAGCAGCCGGTGTTCGCATGGAAGTAGGCCGCAACGATGCGGCTATTTGTGACGCCGCTTGCGGGCGTTCATCTTTGTTACGTTGCCCTGTGTAACAGGCGAATGCGCGGCCCTCTCGGGTTCCGGCGGCGCCCGCGACACATTCTCGTAACATGAGAGCCGCGAACGGGTATCCGGAAACGAGCCGCAATCCGGACGCTCGGCGCGCGCAGGTGCGGCGAGCGTCAACGCGGCGGCGAGCCAGAGTGCCATTCTCATCGCGATCTCCACGGCGTTTCTTCGGAGAACACCGCATTGTGGCGAAAATTCTGGACCTGATCGCGGCATCCGGCCGCTTTCGCTCCGGACATTTCCGGGCTGACTTCGCGGTGGCGCTTGCTACAACGAGGCCATGCGCCCGCAATTGATTCGCCTCGTTCCTGGATTTGTCGCGCTCGCGCTCGCCGCCAGCGCGCCGTCTGTATTGGCCGGCGAGGCCGATGCGTTGCCACCGTCCGTCGCCAATGCGATGGCGCAGGCCTCGCCGCAGGCGATCATGGAATATCGCCGCAAGCTGCAGGAATATCAGGCGGCGCGCGACGCCTTCGAGCAGGATGCCAGCGCCTATTGGAGCGCGATCGCCGACAAGCGGCGTGGCCGCAACGCCAAGCGCCGCGACCGCGTGCAGATCACGCTGGACGATTACGTGCTGCAACAGCCGCCGGTCTATGAGGGCCCGAAGCGTCCGGTCAATCCGGCGCCGGAAGAAGAGGGCGGCAAGCCGCCGCGTCCGCCCAAAACGATTCCCGTGGTCTCGGATCTCGTCAGGGCGGCGGCCGAACAGTTCCAGTTCACGCCGCAGCGGCCGTCGAGCGAGGTCGAGTTCAAGCGCGCCTATGCCCGTTACGCGCGCGCCGCAGGGCTGACGCCGGAGCAGGCGGTGCGGGTCTATTCGTTCGAGACCGGCGGCACCGGCAATTACGACGTGCAGGCGGGCATCGAGCACGGCGGCAAGCGCGCCATCTCCACGGCGATGGGCTACAACCAGCTGCTCACCACCAACACCGTCGAACTCCTGGCCGAGCAGGGCCATGAATTCGTGCGGGATCTGACCGCGCGGGTTGCGGCGACGCAGGGGCCGGCGCGCAAGGCCATGGAGCACAAGCTCGCGGTGCTGAAGAAGATGGTCGCGTTCACGCTGACCGTGCCCGACGACTGGTCGGCGCATCAACGCCTCGCCGATACACCGCAGGGCTGGGCCTGCCACGCCATGGTGCTCGATATCGATATCGGCCCAATGCTGCAGACCCACAAGCTGCTGACCTCGGTGATCTTCGCCCGTAACAAGGGCTACACAAGGCCGCTGATGGCGGCCGAGCTCGAGATGATGAACCTGACCGGTGACGGCACCGGCCTCGACATGGTGACCATGCCGCAGGCGATGCGCGAGCAGGTGCCGACCACGAATTTCTTCCAGCGCTCAGGCTACGAACGCAATCCGGTCGCGATCCGTCACAACACCGTGGCCAAGTTGCTCGCCATCACCAACGAACGGATGGATTTCAACAGCAACAAGCCCGGCGCCCGGGAATTGGCCGCGGCGTTCTGAGGTCTGCCGAAGACGCAGAGCTTGACGCGTTTTCTTCACGCGAACCGGCGTCCACTTCGCTCGAAAACGCTCTAATTCGAGCCGAACATGAACTTGCCGTCGCCTTCGAGATAAGGCCCGGAGCGCATGTAGAGCTGGCCGTTGTGGCCGATGAAGAACAGCGTCCCCTTCGGCACCTTCTTGGCGCCCTTCAGCAGCGTGTTGGCATTGCTGGTCCCCATCTTGTAGGCCCAGGTCTTGCCGTCCTTGTCATAGGCGTAGCCCATGTCGGTCTTCAGCTCCCAGGGCGCAGCCTCCTGCGCGAATGCGCATGTCGTCAGTGCGGCAACCGCCGCAGTCGCAATAAAGGTCTTGGTCAAAAAATGCGTCATGATCCACCTCCGGCCGAAAAAACGGCGTCGTCCCCACGTTTTTGAACAAATCACGAACGGCATTCGCGCGTCAATACGACAATCGGCGCGACCGCTATCGTAGATCACTGACTTTGTGATTTCCCGCATCAAGCTTGGCGACTATCTTCGCGTTACCGTTTACAAACGCTTCGATTGCCGGAAACACTACCTGGGGATGATCGGGATGAACCACGTCATGAAGATCGGTATCGGTGTCGCGCTGTCGTTCATGGCGCTGGCGTCAGTCGCGCAGGCGGACGAGTTCAAGCTCTCCAACAACCAGCGGATCTCCTGCAGCCGCGGCCTGTCGGCCGGCAAGCTCAACACCGCGACCTGCAAGTCCTACGCTTATCTGTTCAACGCCAAGACCTCCGAATACTTCCGCTGCCAGGTTTCGCTGGCGCTGACGCGGGACAACAAGGAGGTCATCAACGTCCAGGCCGACGGCGGCTGCACCAAGAAGCCCCGCATCTTCGAGACCGACGGCAATTACACGTTCGACGCCACCGAGACCGAGCCGCCGAACACCAATTCGTTCTTCGGTCCGGGCGGCTATGCGATCTGGGCCAGCGATGCCAACACCCAAAAGATCCGCGGCTGCATCACCATCTCGTCCGGTCTCGGCTCCGACATCTCGAAATGCCTCGACATGACGTTTCAGTGACGGCTGTGCGGGCGGCGTGATGCGCAAGTTGCGCCCGGCCCCGCTGTGCCGCTCCTGGCTGTTTCTCGAAGGCGCCAACGAGGCGGCCCTGCAAGGCGCGGCCGCCGGCGGCGCCGACGTGCTGATCCACGAGCTCGAGGACTTCACCCCGCCGCTGCTGCGCCCGAAGGCGCGGGCGCTGGCGGCCGAGCTGTACGCGACCTGGCGCGACCAGGGCGCGGTGGTCGCGGTCCGCGTCAATCCGCTGGACCAGGACGGCATGGACGATCTTGCCGCCGTGATGCGCGGCCATCCCGATATCGTCGCGCTGCCGAAGGTCGCCGAGCCGCATCATGTTGTCAGGCTCGACGAGGCGGTAACACGGTTCGAGCGCGACTATGGCATCGCCGAGGGATCGACGTCGCTGTTGCCGAACATCGAGTTCGCGCGCGGCCTGGTGCAGACCGGCGCGATCGCGGCCGCAAGCCGGCGGACCATCGGCTGCCTGATGGCCTCCGAGGACCTCGCCGCCGACCTTGGCGCCGAGCGCGGCAGCGATGGCCTGGAGCTCGCTTACGCGCGGCAGCGCTTCATCGTCGAATGTCGCGCCGCCAATGTCGTCGCGGTCGACTGCCCCTACACCTGGAGCGACGCTGCGGGCGTCGATCGCGACACGATCTGGGCGCGACGGCTGGGTTACACGGCAAAGAGCCTGGTCGATCCTGCACATGCCGCGATCGTCAACCGCGTCCTCACGCCAAGCGAGGATGAGTTGCGTCAGGCCGGCAGGATCGTAGCTGCGTTCGAAGCGGCGCGGGCACAGGGCCTTGGGCGCGTCGAGCTGGACGGCTCGCTGCTGGAAGTCCCGACCTATTCCAACGCAAAGCGCCTGATCGCGCGCGGCGAAGCGCTGCGCGCGATCGATCGCGACACTCGAGCCTAACCGGAGGCCATGCCTCAGGACGCCGGCTGTTTCTCCGAGAAGTGCATGCGCGAGCGGGCGAACTTCTTGACGCCCATCGGCTTGCCGAACAGGTAGCCCTGGACCTGATCGAAATCCATCTCGTGCGCGGCGAGAAAGTCCGCGCGCGTCTCGACCCCCTGCGCAATAACTTGCGCGCCGGCGTCGTGTGCGAGCTCGACGATACGCCGGCACACCGTCTGCTTCAGGCGCTGATCCGCGCAACCGGTGACGTATTGATGGTCGACCTTCAGCTGGACGAACGGAAAGTTCGGCAATCCCAGCAGGGATGGCCAGTTCGCGCCGACATTGTCGATCGAGATGCCGATATTGTGAAGGCGAACGCGCCGGGCGACATCGATCGCCAAATCGAGATTGTCGACCACCTCGGCGCTGTCGATCTCGATCAGCAGGCCGGCGAAGGCGGCATGATCCGGAATCCGGTAACAAAGCTCGCGCACCGCGTGATCGTCGGCGAGGAACGAGATCGGCAGGTTGATCGAAAGATCGACCGGTCCGATCTGTTCGAGCAGATAGCGCCAGTCCTCGATCGCGCGCTCGATCACGAACTCGGACAGCGCATGAAAATGCGGATCGGTTTCGTCGGGGATGAAGTAGGCAGGCGGCACGACGCCCCATGCGGGATGGCGCATCCGGATCAGCGCCTCGGCACCGCTCGGAACCAATGTCCGGAGATGAATTTTCTGCTGATACCACAGCTCGAGCCAGCCGGCCTTCAGCGCTTCGGGCACATCTACTGCCGGGCTCGGTGCGGGCTCGAGCGGCATCAATGACGCAAGACTGTCACGAAGGGTTCCGGCGCTGAACGGGGTCGAGAGTGCCGGCAGCATGGCGACACCGTACTCGTCGCCGATCTGCCGGACCGCTTTCACGATGATGGAGTCCGGCTGGCCGATGACGAGGACCTTGCCGCCGTAGTCCTTTCTCACCAAAGTCTCGAGAATTTTACTGACTTCGATGCCGTCCACGGACACGCCGAGCACCAGAAGATCGGGCCGTTCCGCGTCCAGTACGGTGTCGAGTTCCAAAGCCTGGCCGCATTCGCTGGTGATGAAGCCGAGGTCCTCCAGCGCCTCTGCGAGGAAGGTCCGAAGGTGTTTTTTGCTGTCCGCAATGCATGCGCGTGGGGTCAGCTTGCGATGTCCGAACCAGCCGGCTCGCGTTTGTCCGATGTGACTGATGTGGTTCATGCCCCGCCTTATCCGTAATTACCCCGGCCTGACTCGTACATCCAAGAGCCGTGGCAATCATGGAAATTTCTGGTTCATACATTGATTGGTTCGCTAACCTTAAAGGATTCAATTCGACTCAAATGATCCCGGAATCGCCGCGTCTTGCCGCGGTTACGGGCGCAACAAATGCGTCATCTGGCGTTCATGAGAGCAATCGTGTCCGACTTTGCACCGCACCGGAAACGTTGCGCGCGTGTGTCATCGCGAGACGACGTTAATGACTGTGGTGTCGGGTCGATGCAGAAGCGGAATTGCACCATTGTCGGACATCAGATCGAGTTGCCGCCGAGCACGAACGGCGAATCAGATCATCCGTTCTGCGATGCCAATGCAGTCGTGCGTGACGTCGCCGTTGCCGTTCGCAACGTCTCCGGCATCAACGCGCAGTAGCCGATCAGCCCGGCACAAGCGACGGCTGCAAGAAACAGAAAGGCGGCGCTGTAGCCGGCGTGGACAATGATGAACCCGGCGACCGCCGTGCTCAGCGCGCCGCCGAGGCCGGTTGCGGTGGCGATCGCGCCCTGGCTGATGTTGAAATGCCCAGTACCGTGCGTGAGATCGGCGACGACCAGCGGGAACAGCGCGCCGAAGATTCCCGCGCCGACGCCGTCGAGCAATTGGACCGACACCAGCCAGTATGGATTGTCCGACAACGGATAGAGCGCGCCACGGATCGCCAGCACCGCGAGAGCCACGGCAAAGATCGGCTTTCGGCCCCAGACGTCGGCCTTGCGTCCGACCAGCATCGCAACCGGCACCATCACCAGCTGCGCCGCGATGATGCAGACCGACATCAGCGAGGTCCCAAGATTGCGGTTGACCAATGCGAGCTTCTGTCCGACCAGCGGCAGCATCGCTGCATTGGCAAAATGAAAGATCACGGTCGCGGCCGCGAAGATCAGCAGCGGCTTGCAGGTCAGGAGCACGCGAAAGCCGGACGGCTGGTCATGCAGCGTGCCATGCTCCTCGGCGTCACCGTCGAGCCCGCGCGCGACCTGGTGGTCGATCGCGGCGGCTGGAATCGAGAGCGTTGCGGCGACGCTGGCGAGCGCCATCGCCGCGAGCAGCCAGAACACGACGACGGGACCGAACCAGTAGGCGGTGCCGCCGGCGATCGCCGCGGCGACCGCGTTGCCGGCATGATTGAACGCCTCGTTGCGACCGGTCCGCGCCGCGAACGCCTTGGGTCCGACAATGCCGAGCGTCACCGCGGCGACCGCCGGCGCGAACACCGAGCCCGCGGCCGCGGCGAGCGCCTGGGTCGCCGCGACCAGCGCGAAGTGGTCGAGCAGCGGCAGCAGCAGGCACGCTGCGGTCACGGCGACCGCGGCTGCGATCATCAAGGCGCGCTTGGCGCGGCTGCGGTCGATCAGGGCGCCGGCCGGTGTCTGGGCGACGATCCCGGCGATCGCCGCGATCGACATCACCGACCCGATCGAGGCCTCGTCCCACCTCCGTTCGGTCAGGAGGTAGATCGCCAGATAAGGGCCGAGCCCGTCCCGCACGTCGGCGAGGAAGAAGTTCAACGCATCAAGCGCGCGCTCAACGGGCGTCCCGGACGGCTGCAAGTGATACCTCGCGGCGAGATTGCGCACCTCAACCCGCTCGCGGGCACAGGGTTCCTGCGCAGGTAAAGTGGTGCTGCCATCAGGGGTTTCGGCCTTGCATGCGTCATTTGGATGGGTTGACCCGGCAGGGGCGTGCGGCCAATTTCCGGCCCGGCTTAGGGGAGAATAATACTCATGAATTCAAGGTTGATGGCTGCCGCGATCGTGGCCGCCAGTGTTTTGTCTGCGCCTGTCGCACAGGCCCAGCAGTTCATCAACGTGCTCACCGGCGGCACCTCGGGCGTCTACTATCCGCTCGGCGTCGCGATCGGGAAGATCTACGGCGACAAGATCCCCGACGTGAAGACCCAGGTGCAGGCGACCAAGGCCTCGGTGGAGAACCTGGTGCTGCTGCAGCAGGGCCGCGGCGAGATCGCCTTCACGCTCGGCGATTCGCTGAAGGCGGCCTGGGAAGGCGACGCCGAGGCCGGCTTCAAGAGCAAGCTCGACAAGCTGCGCACCATCGGGGCGATCTATCCGAATTACATCCAGATCGTCGCCACCGCCGAAAGCGGCATCAAGACGCTCGCCGATCTCAAGGGCAAGAGCCTGTCGGTCGGCGCGCCGAAGTCCGGCACCGAGCTCAACTCGCGCGCGATCCTCGCAGCCGCCGGCATGAGCTACAAGGATCTCGGCAAGGTCGAGTATCTGCCGTTCGCCGAATCGGTCGATCTGATGAAGAACCGCCAGCTCAACGCCACGCTGCAGTCCGCCGGCCTCGGCGTCGCCTCGCTGAAGGACCTCTCGACCTCGAGCGAGATCACCGTGGTCGCCGTGCCGAAGGAGACCGTCGACAAGATCGGCCCGCCGTTCGTCTCCGTGATCATCCCGGCCAACACCTATACCGGCCAGGACAAGGACGTGCCGACCGCTGCGGTCGTGAACTACCTCGTCACCTCGAGCGCGGTGTCGGACGATCTCGCCTATCAGATGACCAAGCTGGTCTTCGAATCGCTGCCGGAACTCGCCAATGCCCACGCCGCGGGCAAGGAGATCAAGCTCGCGAGCGCCGCGACCGGCAGCCCGGTGCCGCTGCATCCCGGCGCGATCCGCTATTACAAGGAAAAGGGCCTGATCAAGTAGGGCCGGCTACGTTTCGAGGTGTCATGGCCGGGCTCGACCCGGCCATCCATCTTCCAAGGACATTATTTTGCGATGGATGCGCGGTTCAGGCCCGCGCATGACGATTTGGCCAAGGTGCTATAAGCGTCGCGGGCACGGCGGGGGACCAATCATATGCAGCAGCAGGTTGCGGGCGAGCAGCCCATCAAGGTTGAATTCGACAATTTCGAGCATGGCTTTCCGGAAGGTTTCGGCCTGGGCGCCTGGGGGCATCTGGCCTATGCCATCAGTCTCGCCTTCGCGGTGTTCCAGCTCTATGTCGCGGCGTTCAATTACCTTCCGAGCCAGGTGGTGCGCGGCGTTCATGTCGGCTTCCTGATCCTGCTGACCTTCGGCCTGATCGGCAATTTCACTGCGAAAACCGATTTCGGTCGTGCGGTGAGCTGGATCGTCGGCGCCGCCGGTTTCCTCTGCGGGCTCTATCAGTGGATCTTCTATGCCGACCTGATCGCCCGCGACGGCGATCCGACCAACATGGACCTTGCGGTCGGCACGCTGCTCGCGATCCTGATCTTCGAGGGCACGCGGCGGCTGATGGGGGCGGCGCTGCCGCTGATGTGCGGCGCCTGTCTGCTCTACTGGTTCTTCGGGCAATATCTGCCGTCGCCGTTCAACCATCGCGGCTATGACTTCGACCAGATCGTCACCCATCTCTCGTTCGGCACCGAAGGCTTCTACGGCGTGCCGATCTATGTCTCGGCGACCTACATCTTCCTGTTCATCCTGTTCGGCTCGTTCCTCGAACGCGCCGGCATGATCCAGCTGTTCACCGACGTCTCGCTCGGCCTGTTCGGCCGCACCCGCGGCGGCCCGGCCAAGGTCGCGGTGTTCGCCTCGGGCATGATGGGCACGATCTCCGGCTCCGGCGTCGCCAACGTCGTCACCGTCGGCCAGTTCACGATTCCGCTCATGATCAAGTTCGGCTATCGCCGCGCGTTTGCCGCCGGCGTCGAGGCCACCGCCTCGATGGGTGGCCAGATCATGCCGCCGGTGATGGGCGCGGTCGCCTTCATCATGGCCGAGACGCTCGGCGTTCCCTATTCGGAGATCGTCAAGGCCGCCGTGATTCCGGCGATCCTGTATTTCGCCTCGGCGTTCTGGATGGTGCATCTGGAAGCCGGCAAGCATGGGCTTGTCGGCATGAAGCGTTCGGAGATTCCGAGCGCCTGGAAGGCGCTGGTTGCGCGCTGGTACCTGGTGTTGCCGCTCGCAGCTTTGGTCTACATGCTGTTCGAAGGCTTCACGCCGCTCTATGCCGGCAGCATGGGGCTCGCGCTGACGGTCGCGCTGATCCTCGGCGCCAGCATCACGCTCGGCTTCTCCAACACCGTCGTGCGTTACATCTGCTGGATCGGGCTTGCGCTGGTGGTTGCCGCGGTGTCGCGCCACGGGCTCGAGATCGTTCCGGTGGCCAGCGTCGTCGTTGGTCTCGTGGTCATCGCTGCGATCACACGCGGCGGCCGCGCCACGCTCCGAGCCTGCCGTGACTCGCTCGCCGACAGCGCCAAGTCGGCGCTGACCGTCGGTATGGCCTGCGCCATCGTCGGCACCATCATCGGCATGATGACGCAGACCGGTGTCGGCACCATCTTCGGCAGCTGGATTATCGGGCTCGGCGCCAAGAGCCTGTTCCTGGCGCTGATCATGACCATGCTGCTGTCGATCCTGCTCGGCACCGGCATCCCGACCATCCCGACTTACATCATCACCGCGGCACTGGCTGCGCCTGCGCTGGCCAAGCTCGGCGTGCCGCTGATCGCAAGCCACATGTTCGCGTTCTACTACGGCATCATGGCCGATCTTTCGCCGCCGGTGGCGCTCGCGGCATTGGCGGCGGCGCCGATCGCCAAGGAGAATCCGGACAAGATCGGCTGGGAAGCGATGCGCATCGCGCTTGCCGGCTACGTCATTCCCTTCATCTTCGTCTATTCACCGGCGCTGATGCTGCAAGGCAATGATCCGATGGCCGCGCAACTCGGGTTCTACGGCGCGGTCGCGCTGGCGACCTTCAAGGCGCTGGTGGCGATCGGGTTGTTCGGCATCGTCGCGATCGGATTTCTGTTCACGCGGCTGACCTTGATCGAGATCGTGGTCGCCTTCGGCGCCGCGCTCTGCCTGCTCGGGGACTTCCAGTTCTCCGATACGGCGGGCTTCACGCTCGCCGCTGCGGTCGTGCTGTGGCAATGGCGGCAGCGTCCGCGCGATGCGGTGGCAGCGGCTTGAGCCTTTGCCTCGCATCCGCCGGTGTCGTGAAGGCGCTGTCGATTGCGGCCTTCACGCTCAGCTGGACGCATTCGATCGAGAAGACCGCCTGGCAGGAAGACTGGCAGGTCACGCCCGCCGGACTCACGCTACTGCAAGCACGCATCAAGGGCACCGGCGCCGGCATGGAGCCGCCGCCGGAGGCGCGGCTCATTGGCGGCTGGTTTCAATGGTCGCCGCCGCCGGTGCCCAGGGCGGAGGTCGTGCTCGGCAATTCCGGGGCGGCGGGCGAATGGCACCTGTGCGAGGCGGGACGCTGCCAGACGCTATCGGAGATTTTCGGACATCCGATCGGTGCTAATGTCACGACGATGAGTGTGTGCAAAAGTCCGTAGCCCGGATGGAGCACCAGCGTAATCCGGGGCCGATGTTCCCGGATTGCGCTTCGCTTCATCCGGGCTACGGATTACGTCAGGCTGCAAGAACAACAAACGGGAGAACAGGCGATGGATCGGCTCAAGGGCAAGGTTGCGATGGTGGTCGGGGCTGGCTCGATCGGGCCCGGCTGGGGTAATGGCAAGGCGACCGCCGTGACCTTCGCGCGCGAGGGCGCCAGCGTGTTCTGCGTCGATCGCAACGGCGCGGCGGCCGAGGAGACGGTCAAGATCATCACCGGGGAGGGCGGCAAGGCGGCCGCATTCACCACCGACGTCTCGCGCGCCGGCGAGGTCGAGGCGATGGTCGCGGCCTGTCTCAAGACCTATGGCCGCATCGACGTGCTCGACAACAATGTCGGCATCGCCGAGGTCGGCAGCGTGGTGGAAGTGGCGGAAGCCGAGTGGGACCGCGTCTTCGCGGTCAACCTCAAGAGCGCCTATTTCTCGATGAAGCACGTCATTCCCGTCATGATCAAGCAGGGCGGCGGCTCGATCATCAACATCTCTTCGATCGCCTCAATCCGCCATGTCGGCATTTCCTATGTCAGCTACAACGCGAGCAAGGCCGCGATGAACCAGATGACGCGCTCGACCGCGGTCGAGTTCGCCTCGAAGCATGTGCGCGTCAACGCGATCCTGCCGGGATTGATGAAGACGCCGATGGTCGAACACTCGGCGGGACTGGCGCAGAGCTATGCCAAGGGCGATGTCGAAGCGATGTGGCGCGCCCGCGACGCGCAGGTGCCGATGGGGCATATGGGCGACGCCTGGGACGTCGCCAACGCCGCGCTGTTCCTGGCGTCGGACGAATCGAAATACGTCACCGGCATCGAGCTCGTGGTCGACGGCGGCATCACCTCGAAGTCGGGTGCCTGAACTTACTGCGCCAGGACCAGGATTCCGCCGGCGAACGAATGCCAGGCTGCCGAGGTGCTGATCGGCCAGTTCAGCAGCTTCACCGCGACCAGCGCCAGCCCGCCATAGATATAGATCGGGTGCGGACGGCCGCGGGTGCGCCAGTCGAACACGATCGCGACGACCAGCAGCAGATAGGCGACGAACGCGGGCGCGATCGTCACCGGGACCGGCGGTGGACCCGGCGGGCCGGGTGGCGCGAGGAAGGTCAGGAACCAGCGTGCGACCGCCGCATCGAGGATCGAGATGGCCGCGAGCAGCATCAGCCGCTTGTGAGTCTCGCGGTCGCGGACATAGATGATAGCGAGCGCGACAACGACGGCAAAGAACAGGATGCCGCTAAACGGGACGATCGAGAAGGCGATGCCTTCGTTGATCTGCCCGATGGCGGCCGAGCGCTTCATGACGCTGATCGAGGCCATCAGGCCCAGCATCGTCATGGCGGTTGCAAGCGATACGCCGATCATGCCGACCCGGCGATGCCGCGCGATCCGCCCCGAAGCCGCAAGCCAGCTCTGCAGCACGAAATAGAGCGTCCAGGCGAAGAACAGCAGGCCGTGCAAATGCACGACAGGGGGCGCGGCCAGCGAACCCCGCGCCATCGGCACCCAGTAGGTCGGCGCAAAGCCGAGCAGGGCGACCGCCATGCACGACAACGCCATATAGAAATAGAAGTACTGCGCTTCGACTTTCACCGAGGCGCCGGGCGAGTTGCGGTCAATCAGGATTGTCATGAATGTTAGGTCCGGCAAACTCCGTCATGGTTCAATGGGAAATCTGCCGGGATTTGTGACCGCCGCCGGGCACTAAAGCGCAACGAGATCAGGTTGAAGCGTCATCGCACCTAGATTCTTGTTTGAACCTGATCTTTTCGGAAAACCGCTTCGCACTTTTCCGAATCATGCTTTAGGCCTCGACGCTGAGCTCGGCGCGGTCGAGCTCTTCCTCGACCAGATGGAAGGCATCGTCGCCGATGGTCTCGCTGCGCCGCAGCTTGAGCAGCGCCTGACGCGCGGCCGCGATGGCGCGGCGGCGGATCGGATCCGACGGCAGCTCGCGTGAGGTCAGGCCGCCGTCGGGGTCGTTCTCCGCACGCATGAGCACGGCGCGATATTCGAGCCGGAGGATCTCGGCTTCTTCCGACGGGTCGGCATCGATCTCCTCGAGCGCGGCGCGAAACACCACGCTGCGGGCATGGGCCGCCTCGCGTCCGACCGGATCGTCGTCATCGAAATTGAGCGCCAGGATCAGCGGCCGCAAGGTCAGTCCCTGGATCACGAGCGAGCCCAACACCACGGCAAACGCCGTCAGCAGGATCAGGTCGCGATACGGAAACCATTCAGGCAGTGCAAACGCGGCGGCGAGCGTGACGATGCCGCGCATGCCGCACCACGATACGATGAAGCCGCGCTTCAGGGTCGGCACGGCCTCCACCACATGGGCGGGAAGCCAATGGCGCGCCTTCAGCAGGCGCAGCAGGGCGCCGTAGGGCATCACCCAGAGGATGCGGGCGAGGATCACGACGGCGAGGATCGCGGCCGCAAAGCTGCAATATTTCCACCGCACCTCGTCGTCGAGCTCGGACCAGATCGGGCGCAACTGCAGGCCGATCAGCATGAAGGCGAGCACATTGAGCACGAACACGACGGTCTCCCACACCGCATAGGACGACACGCGCAGCCGTGCCGAGGTGCGGGCCGGCGCGGTACGGGCGATGGTGATGGCATAGGCGATGATGGTGAGGATGCCGGACAGGCCGAGATGCTCGGCGACGATCCACACCATGAAGGTGCCGCCGAATTGCGTGATGATCGCGCTCGGCGCCTCGGTGATGCGGCGGGTGATCATCATCCAGACCCGTGCGAACAAATAGCCGGCGGCGAGGCTGCCGACCAGTGCGACCGTGATCGACGGCACGAATTCGCGGATCTTCATGTGCTCGGCGGCGACCAGGCCGACCGCGACGCGATAGATCAACAGCGACGTGGCATCGTTGAGCAGGCTTTCGCCTTCGAGGATTTTCTGGATCCGGTACGGCAGGTTGACCTGGCGCAGGATCGCGGTGGCCGCGGCCGCGTCGGGCGGCGCCACGATGGCACCGAGCGCGATCGCGACCGGCCAGGGCATGTCCGGGCGCAGCCAGTGCGCGACCACGGCGACCGCCGCCGTCGTGACGCCGACCGCGACCACCACCAGCGTCGAGACCGGCAGCCAGTTGTTGCGGAGGTCGCGCAGCGAGGTGTCGTAGGCAGCATCGAGCAGCACTGGTGCGACGAACAGCGCCAGCGCCAGTTTCGGTTCCAGGGCCCAGGTCGGGGCCCACGGCAGCAGGGTCAGCAGCACGCCGCCGAGCGCAAGAAAGGTCGGGTAGGGCACCTTGATCCGCCGCGCCAGCGCTGACAGTGCCACCGCCGCGAGCAACAGGCCGATGATCCATTCGAATGTCAGCAAGGCGAACCCCCAAGTGCGGCCCAACGTGCGGCTCCAAGTGCAGCCGATCGTCGCAATTGACGTATAATCCAGCGTGTGGTTTTGCGGCAAATGGCGCCGCCGGACATCAGGGGTCGGCGGTTCGGGTGCGGGAGAGGTATGTCTTGTCGGCGATCGGGATGCGACGTAGCTCTGCGAATCTGGCTTTCAATCTGACTCTGGCGCTGCTGTGCGTTGGCCTGTCGGGCGCGCTGACGTCAGGCGTTGCGCGCGCGGCCGGCAGCGAGCCAGGCAAGGATGTTCAGGCCGATGCCGGGCCCTGCATCGCCGCCGCTGCTGCGGCAGATGACGACAAGACCATCAATGCCTGCGGCGGGCTGATCGACAATGAGAAGGCGGCCAAGCCGGATCGAGTCAAGGCCCTCCTGGCTCGCGCGAGCGCCTATGATCGCAAGCAGATGATCGACCGCGCGATCGCAGATTACGACACCGTGCTCCGGCTCGATCCATCGCTTGCCGATGCCCACAATGCGCGCGGCGAGCTGTGGCGCCGCAAGGGTGACCGGCCGAAGGCGATCATGGATTTCGGCGCGGCCGTCAAGCTCAACCCCGATCACACCGCCGCCAAGGCCAACTACAAGTCGCTGTCGCTGGAGCTGGAGCGGATCGGCGCCATGATGGCGGTCGCGGGCAAGCCGAGCTTCGATTGCCACAAGGCGCGCCGGCCGGTGGAGAAGGCGATCTGCGCCAATCCCGCGCTTGCCGATCTTGATCGCGAGATCGTCGCATCGACCTTCCGCACGGTGCGCGAGGCGCAGGACCCGCGCCAGGCGCGCGAGCTGCAGCGCGCGCAGGATCAGTTCATCGCCCGCCGCAACGCGGAATTCGGCAAGCCGGACTATGACCTGCAAAAGGCGATGCGCGAGCGGTTGCAGCGGATCAATGGGGTCGACGGGTACTAGACTCCGTCCCGAAAACGTTCTCGTTCCACCCGGCCGAAGGTCGCGGTCATTTCGGCTTGAAACGGCGCCGCTTCCCGTGACAATGGTCGGCAAATGACGCGCGACCGCGCGAGGGAGAAACGCGATGAACATCCAACAGAGCCGGTATCATGAGGTGTATGCCCGCTCGCTTCGAGACCCCGAGGGTTTTTGGGCGGAAGCGGCGCGCGAGATAGACTGGATCGAGCCGGCCAAGAAGATTTACGATCCCTCTATGGGCGCCTATGGACGCTGGTTCGCCGGCGCCGTGGTCAACACCTGCTACAACGCGCTGGATCGCCATGTCGCCGGCGGCCGCGCCGACCAGGTCGCGCTGATCCACGATTCCCCGCTCACCAACACCATCACCAAATTCACCTATTCCGAGCTTCTGAAAGAAGTACAGACGCTCGCCGCGGTCATGCAGGATTTCGGCGTGACCAAGGGCGACCGCGTCATCCTCTATATGCCGATGGTGCCGGAGGCCGTCGTCGCGATGCTCGCCTGCGCGCGGATCGGCGCGGTGCACAGCGTGGTGTTCGGCGGCTTCGCGGCCAAGGAGCTCGCCACCCGCATCGACGACGCCAAGCCGAAGCTGATCTTCTCGGCGAGCTGTGGCATCGAGCCCGGGCGTATCGTACAGTACAAGCCGCTGCTCGATGAAGCGATCCGCCTCGCCGGCGCCAAGCCCGACACTTGCATCATCCTGCAGCGGCCGCAGCAGGCGTGCGAGCTCACCGCGGGCCGCGACCATGACTGGGCGGCGCTGCGCAGCGCGGCGCTCGATGCCGGCAAGGCCGCGCCTTGCGTGCCGGTCGCCGCGACCGATCCGCTCTACATCCTCTACACCTCGGGCACGACCGGAATCCCGAAGGGCGTGGTGCGCGACAATGGCGGGCATCTCGTCGCGCTGAAATGGTCGATGCACAATCTCTACGGCGTGAAGCCCGGCGAGATCTGGTGGTGCGGCTCCGACATCGGCTGGGTGGTCGGCCACTCCTACATCGTCTATGGCCCGCTGATCCACGGCGCGACCACGATCATGTATGAGGGCAAGCCGGTCGGCACGCCGGATGCCGGCGCGTTCTGGCGCGTGATCTCAGAGCACAAGGCGGTCGCCTTCTTCACCGCGCCGACTGCGTTTCGCGCGATCAAGAAGGAAGATCCCGAGGGCAAGCTGCTGAGGAGCTACGACCTCTCGAGCTTCCGCACGCTGTTTCTCGCCGGCGAACGTGCCGATCCGCCGACGGTGGAGTGGGCGGAGCAGCAGCTCAAGGTGCCGGTCATCGATCACTGGTGGCAGACCGAGACCGGCTGGTGCATCGCCGGCAATCCGGTTGGCCTCGGCATGCTGCCGGTCAAGCACGGTTCGCCGACGGTGCCGATGCCGGGCTATCAGGTCGACATCGTCGACGAGGCGGCGAAGCCGGTCGCCGCGGGCACCATGGGCTCGATCGTGGTCAAGCTGCCGATGCCACCGGCCTGCCTGCCGACACTGTGGCAGCAGGACGACCGCTTCAGGGACGCCTATCTCTCGGAATTCCCTGGCTACTACAAGACCTCGGACGCCGGCTACAAGGATGCGGACGGCTATGTCTGGGTGATGGGCCGCACCGACGACATCATCAATGTCGCCGGCCACCGGCTCTCCACCGGCGGCATGGAGGAGATCCTCGCCTCGCATCCCGACGTTGCCGAATGCGCCGTGCTCGGCGTCAAGGATGCGATCAAGGGCGAGGTGCCCTGCGGCTTCCTGGTGCTGAAGGCGGGCGTCACCAAGGCGCCGGATCAGGTCGAGAAGGAGGTCGTGGCGCTGGTGCGCGAGAAGCTCGGCCCGGTCGCCGCGTTCAAGCTCGCGATCACGGTGGCGCGGTTGCCGAAGACCCGCTCCGGCAAGATCCTGCGCGGCACCATCAAGAAGATCGCCGATGGCGAGCCCTGGACCATGCCGGCGACGATCGAGGACCCCAAGGTGCTCGACGAAATCGGCGAGGCGCTGAAGGGCAAGGCGTAGTTTGCTCGTTGCGCTGTCGGCGCGCTGCCGAGAGAGCGCGTTGCTCGGCACCCCTCTCCCCACCCTCTCCCACAAGGGGAGAGGGAGCCTTACCAGCGTGCTCACCTGACGTGAGGCAGCCACCGGCGGAAGGGTTCCCTCTCCCTTGTGGGAGAGGGTTAGGGAGAGGGGCGGCCGCGGGCGCGATGGCCGATGAGTGCGTGATCGTCCAGCTCGCTCGCGCTCCATCGAAACCCATTGGAAGCAAAATGGCCTTGATTTTGATGGATTGCCGGGTCATCCCGGCCTTCCCTGTCGTATGCCATGAGATACGGACCACCGGATGCGATCCATTTCCGCACGCGCGCCTCTTGCATTGCTGCTCGCACTGCCACTGCTGGCAGGCTGTCTCGAGCGCGGCCGATCGCCGATCGCGGAGAGCATGGGCGACGACGATCAGTACTGCCAGGCTGGCGGCAAGGTGGCGGTCGGCTCGCCCGAATATGTCGCCTGCCGCAAGGATCGCGACGTGCAGCGCCAGAACGCCGAAGCCCGCACCGATCGGCGGCAGCGCGATCTCGGCGAATACATGATGAACAATCCGGACCGCCACTAGGCGCCATGGTGACGGCCCGCCCGGTGAGGTATGCGTGGACGGCCGCCGGGCCGAATTCCGGCAAGGTATCGGCTCGCCGCATGCGATTATGAGCGGCTGTTTGGATGAGACCAGGTCCTGTGCTTGTGGAAGGCGAGCTCGCGTTGCAACGTGACAGGATCGGGGAGCTCGATGGGCTGCGCGCGATCGCATTGCTGACCGTCGTGATCTGGCACTATTTCGGCGCGCCGGACGGTCCGCAGGGCATGCCGTGGAAATTGCTGCATGTCGGCCGCTTCGGCGTCGACCTGTTCTTCATTCTGTCCGGCTATCTCATCACCGATATTCTGCTGCGCTACCGCGCGGCCGAACGATATTACTCGGCCTTCTACGGCAGGCGCGCGTTTCGCATCTGGCCGCTGTACTACCTGATGTGCGCTGGCGCTCTGATCGGCTGGTATTTTTCGTTAAGCCCTGATCTGTTCGACACCAGGGGCGTGCCCGGCTGGCTGTATCTGTTCGGCTTGCAGAATTTCGGCATGGCCAAGGCGCAGACCGATGGCGCTTACTTTCTGGCCGTAACCTGGTCGCTCGCGATCGAGGAGCAGTTTTATCTGCTGTTTCCTTTGCTGGTCCGGAACATCCCGCCCGAGCGGCTGTTTGCGATCCTGCTCGTGCCGATCCTGATCTGCCCGATCGGGCGCCTGATCGATAGCGCGCTGCCGGACGCCTACGGCTGGTACGTGCTGCCGCAATTCAGGATCGATTCGCTTGCGATCGGCGCGCTGATCGCCTGGTGGCGCCTTTATCGCAAGCCGGATGTCGAGGTCTCCAGACGCGTCGCCGCCATCCTCAAATGGTCGATCATCTCGCTTCCCCTGCTGTGGCTGTTCGGATGGAAGCGCTGGTCGGTGGCGTTCTCGCACACGCAGGTCGAGATCTTCTTCGGTTCTCTGCTGTTCGTCGTTCTGGAAAATCGCGGCTCGCCAAAACTCGCACTGCTGCGCAGTTCGGTCGCGACCTTCTTCGCCAGGACGTCCTACGCGGCGTATCTCACCCACCACGTCATCCTGTACCTGCTGTTCGCCGTGCTGCATCAACCGAGGACGGTCGGGAGCCTTGCCGGCATCTCGCTGACCTTCGGCGCGTTCGCGTTGACGTTCGGCCTGTGTGCCCTGAGCTATCGATATTTCGAACGTCCGCTGCTCGACTTTGCCCACCGGCGTTTCTCGTTCGGGTGAGCGAAAGCGGCCCCCGGTGCGCCGCTCGCGGGATCAAGGCTGCGCGTGCCGCAAACAAAAACGCGGCGGGTTGCCCGCCGCGTTCGTATCGTGATCGTCGAGAAACGCAGCCGGCGCTTACTCCTCGTCGTCGGCCTTCTTGCCGCCGATCGTCTTCAGCTTGGCGAACACGGCATCGACATTGAGATCGTCGTGCCGCTCGATCGGCTGATCGTCGAGCTCGTCCTTGCGCGTGGTCTCGGAGGCCGGCAGCAGCGTGGCGCCGCCGTAGACGGTCGTGGTCGGCTTCTCCTTGGCGGCGCGCTGCACCTCGAAATCGAGCTCGATCTGCGAGCACAGGCCGAGCGTCACCGGGTCCATCGGGGTCAGCGTCGACGCGTTCCAGTGGGTGCGGTCACGTACGCTCGCGATCGTGGTCTTGGTGGTGCCGACCAGACGCATGATCTGGGCGTCCTTGAGTTCGGGGTGGTTGCGCACCAGCCAGAGGATCGCGCTCGGCCGCTCATGGCGGCGCGACACCGGGGTGTAGCGCGGGCCCTTCTTCTTGGCGGCGGTCGGCAGCACCACCTTGCTCTCCTGGAGCCTGAGGCGGTAGTTCTGGTCCCGCTCGCCGCGCTCGATCTCCTCGCGGGTCAGCTGGCCGTTGGAAATCGGGTCCATGCCCTTGATGCCCTGGGCGGCGTCGCCGTCGGCGATGGCGCGCACCTCCAGGGGGTGCATTTTGGTGAAATCGGCCACCTGATCGAACGTCAGGGCGGTATTATCGACCAACCACACGGCAGTCGCCTTCGGCATCAGCGGTGCGTTGCTCATGGCAAATCTCCTTTGTGCTTCGCCCACCTCTGTAGAGGCGAAGCTGGTAGTCATCGGCGATGACGGGAATTATAGGGCCTATATAAGCCCTCCGGGGGGAATGGCGCAATGGGCCAGCAAAATCGCCTTGACAGCGCCCGAAAGCAGTCCCAAGTCCTTATCCTAACTGGCCGTTCCCCGCCCGCCGGCGAGGGGTGATTCGGTCCCGAGATTGCCCCGAGATTGCCCCGAGACAGCCTGATGTCAGCGAAAAAACCCGATCTTAGAATCGTGCTTTGTTCCCCCCGCGGCTTTTGCGCCGGGGTGGTCCGCGCCATCGATACGGTCGAACGCGCGCTCACCATTTATGGTGCCCCGGTCTATGTCCGGCACGAAATCGTCCATAACAAGTATGTGGTCGACAGCCTGAAGACCAAAGGCGCCATTTTCGTCGAGGAATTGGCCGAAATCCCCGACGATACCAACGCGCCGGTGGTGTTTTCGGCCCACGGCGTTCCCAAGTCGGTTCCGGCCGAGGCCAAGTCCCGCAATTTCTTCTCGCTGGACGCGACCTGCCCGCTGGTGACCAAGGTCCATCGCGAGGCGGCGATCCATTTCAAGCGCGGCCGCGAGATCCTCCTGATCGGGCATTCCCATCACCCCGAGGTGGTCGGAACCCTGGGCCAGCTGCCAGAGGGCGCCGTGACCCTGATCGAGACCGCCGAGGATGCTAAAACCTTCGTGCCGAAGGATCCCGACAACCTCGCCTTCGTGACCCAGACCACGCTGTCGATCGACGACACCGCGGAGATCGTGGCGCTGCTCAAGCAACGGTTCCCGAATGTCAACGGTCCGCACAAGGAAGACATCTGCTACGCCACCACCAATCGCCAGCTCGCGGTGAAGAAGGTGGCGCCGGTGGTCGATGCCCTGATCGTGGTCGGTGCGCCGAACTCGTCGAACTCGCAGCGCCTGCGCGAGGTCGCCGAGCGCGAGGGCTGCCCCATTGCGATTCTTGCCCAACGTGCCAGCGACATCGACTGGAGCAGGTTTGAAGGCATCACGAGCCTCGGCATCACCGCGGGCGCTTCGGCGCCAGAAGTGATCGTCGAGGAGATCATGGGCGCCTTCGCCGAGCGCTTCGAGCTTCACGTGGAGACGGTCTCGGCCGCGGAAGAGAACGAGTTCTTCCCGCTGCCGCGTTCGCTGCGGCCCGACGCTGCCGCCGCGGAATAGACCATATGGCGGTCTACACCGACGTTGCCGCCGAAGACCTCGCGGAATTCCTCAAGAGCTACGACATCGGCGAATTGCTCTCCTACAAGGGCATCGCCGAGGGCGTCGAGAATTCGAACTTCCTGCTGCACACCAGCCAGGGCGCGTACATCCTCACGCTCTACGAGAAGCGTGTGGCCGAGGACGACCTGCCGTATTTCCTGTCGCTGATGGCGCACCTCGCCGCGCGCGGTGTGTCGTGCCCGCAGCCGGCGCGCAACCGCAGGGGTGAGGTCTACAGCCGGCTCGCCGGCCGGCCGGCGGCGATCATCAACTTCCTCGAAGGCATGTGGCCGCGGCGGCCGAACGTGGCGCATTGCTCCGGCGTCGGCGAAGCGCTGGCCAGGATGCATCTGGCCGGCCGCGACTTTCCGCTGGTCCGCGAGAATCCGCTGTCGGTCGCCGGCTGGCGGCCGCTGTTCGATCTCGCCGCCGCGCGGGCCGACAGCGTGCAGACGGGTCTGCACGACTTCATCGCGCGCGAGCTCGATCATCTCGAAGCCGCGTGGCCGGCGGATCTGCCGGTCGGCGTGATCCATGCCGACCTGTTTCCCGACAACGTCTTCTTCCTCGGCGACAAGGTCTCGGGCCTGATCGACTTTCCGTTCGCCTGCAACGATATCCTGGCCTACGACGTTGCGATCTGCCTCAACGCCTGGTGCTTCGAGCCGGATCATTCCTTCAACGTCACCAAGGCGCGCGCGCTGCTCAATGCCTATGGCCGCGAGCGGCAATTGTCGGCGGCGGAACAGGCTGCGCTGCCGCTGCTCGCGCGCGGCGCCGCGCTCCGTTTCCTGCTGACGCGCCTGGTCGATTTCCTCAACGTGCCCGAGGGTGCGCTGGTGCAGCCGAAGGATCCGCTGGAATACGTCCGCAAGCTGCGCT
Organism: Bradyrhizobium sp. RD5-C2; assembly: GCF_019972155.1. Taxonomy (GTDB): domain Bacteria; phylum Pseudomonadota; class Alphaproteobacteria; order Rhizobiales; family Xanthobacteraceae; genus Bradyrhizobium. Next base: position 128,169 of record NZ_BOVL01000005.1, read on the forward strand.
TCCATCAGAACGTCGCTGCTATCAATGACTACGGCATCACGCCGGCCGGATGCACGGCGTGAGCGACAAGCCGCATGTGATCGTCTTCACCGATGGTGCCTGCTCCGGAAACCCCGGACCGGGCGGCTGGGGCGCGATCCTCAGATTCGGCGACGTCGAGAAGGAATTGAAGGGCGGCGAGGCGCACACCACCAACAACCGGATGGAGCTGATGGCGGCGATCTCGGCGCTGGAAGCCCTGAAGAAGCCCTGCGTGGTCGACCTCACCACCGACAGCCAGTACGTCCGTCAGGGCATTACCGCCTGGATTCACGGCTGGAAGCGCAACGGCTGGCGCACCGCCGACAAGAAGCCGGTGAAGAATGTCGAGCTGTGGCAGCGCCTCGACGCCGCGCTGAAGCCGCACGAGGTGCGCTGGCACTGGATCAAGGGCCATGCCGGCCACGCCGAGAACGAACGCGCCGACGAGCTGGCGCGCGAGGGCGTGGCGATGGCGCGGCTGAAGGGGTAAGGGCGGCGAGCGCCGGCTGCGCATCAGCGATCCCGGCTATCGCCATACCCAAAACTGTCATCGCCCGCGAAAGCGGGCGATCCAGTATTCCAGAGACAGTGGCAATTGAAACGTGAGGCCGCCGCGGCGTACTGGGTTGCCCGGTCCATGTGCGCAATTGCGCACAGGCCGGGCAACGACAGTGTGCGCGCGGCGTCAGCTCAGAGCTGCCCGAGCAGCGTGTCGCCGCCGGAGACCTCGACCTTGCCAGGAGCCGGCTCCTTGTTGAGCTTCTTCACCACGCCGTCCTCGACCAGCATCGAGTAGCGGTGGGAGCGGATGCCGAGACCGTTGCCGGAGGCGTCGAGCTCCATGCCGATCGCCTTGGCGAAGTCGGCGTTACCGTCGGCCAGGAAGACGGCTTCGTCGCGCTGGTCGGTGTCGCGCTTCCAGGCGTTCATCACGAAGGCATCGTTGACCGAGACGATCGCGATGGTGTCGACGCCCTTGTTCTTCATGGCATAGGCGTTGAGGAAGATGCTCGGCAGATGCATCTTGTGGCAGGTGCCGGTGTAGGCGCCGGGCACTGCGAACAGGGCGACCTTCTTGCCCTTGAAAATGTCTTCGGTGGTTTTGACCTGCGGACCCTCGGCGGTCATTACGCGAAACTTGGCTTCCGGCAGCTTGTCGCCAACATTGATCGTCATCGTTGTTCTCCCTCGGTGAAGCGGAATTGTCTTAAACCCGGCCGTGGGATCGCACAATACGAGCTGATGGAGGAACGGCAATGCGGGAAGCCGGTCACCGTTCCGTCATCAGCCGGAAAACCCGCCGGCGTCGAGAAAGGCCTGTTCGTCGGCGGTGGTTTCCCGGCCAAGCACCCGATTACGGTGCGGGAAGCGGCCGAACCGGCGGATGATGTCGGCGTGGTCCTCGGCATATTTCAGGTTGTCGGGATGGCAGTCGTATTGCCGGAACAGCGTCACGCAACGCTGCTGGTCGTCGAGGTCTTCCGAATGCTCGAAAGGCAGATAGAGGAATTCGCGCAGCACCGGGTCGGTCCGCGCGTCGACGCCGCGGTCGATGGCGCGCCTTGCCACGTCACGCGCCAGCGCATCACTTGAAAAGGTCCTGGCGTCGCCTCGAAACAGGTTTCGCGGAAACTGGTCGAGCACGATGGTCAGCGCCAGCGCGCCGTCGTCGCTCGCCTCCCATGACGACAATTCGCCGGCAGCCGCCTTCTGCCAGGTGGCAAGGAAGCGGCTGCGGATTTCGGCATCGAAGGTGTCGTCGTGCGTGTACCAGTGGTCGCGGCCGGCTTCTCGCCAGAACGCGATGACGTCGGCGGGCGTCGCGATGCGAGCGTCAGTCATGTCCGGCCAACACCCGCATCACCTGCTTCAGGCCGCGGCCTTCTTCTCGTCGCGCAGCTCGCGGCGCAGGATCTTGCCGACATTGGTCTTCGGCAGATCGGCCCTGAACTCGATCTGCTTCGGCACTTTGTAGGCCGTGAGCTGGGTGGCGGCGAACTTGATGATGTCCTCGGCGGTGACGCTCGGGTCCTTCTTGACCACGAAGGCCTTCACGGCCTCACCGGACTTCGCGTCGGGCACGCCGATCACGGCGCATTCGAGCACGCCCGGATGGCTCGCCAGCACTTCCTCGATCTCGTTCGGATAGACGTTGAAGCCCGAGACCAGGATCATGTCCTTCTTGCGGTCGACGATCTTGGTGTAGCCCTTCTCGTCCATCACGCCGATGTCGCCGGTGCGGAAATAGCCATCCGCCGTCATCACCTTGGCGGTCTCGTCAGGCCTGTTCCAGTACCCCGACATCACCTGCGGGCCCTTGGCGCAGATTTCGCCGGCTTCGCCGAGCGGCAGTTCATTGCCGTCGTCGTCGCGGATCGAGAGCCAGGTCGAGGGGACCGGAAGGCCGATCGTCCCGGAGAACTCTGTGATCGTCGCGGGATTGCACGTCAGGGTCGGCGAGGTCTCGGACAGACCATAGCCTTCCGACAACGAGATTCCCGTGACTTTCAGCCATTTCTCCGCGACCGGCTTTTGCGTCGCCATGCCGCCGCCATTGGCGATCTTCAGCTTGGAGAAATCCAGCTTGTCGAAGCCTGGCGTGTTCAACAGGCCATTATAGAGCGTGTTGACGGCCGGGAAAAAGCTGACCTGATATTTCGCCAGCTCCTTGATGAAGCCGGCCATGTCGCGCGGATTGGGGATCAACAGATTGGTGCCGCCGGAGCGCACGCCCAGCAGGTAGCACGCCGTCAGAGCGAAGATGTGATAGAGCGGCAGCGCGCAGACGATCACCATCTGGTCGACGATCGGCGGCTTCTTCAGCGCCGGCTGCAGCCAGGCGTCATTCTGCAGCACGTTGGCGAGTACGTTCTGGTGGATCAGCGTGGCGCCCTTGGAGACGCCCGTGGTGCCGCCGGTATATTGCAGGAAGGCGACGTCCTGGCGCGTCAGCACCGGCTTGTTGAGCTTCATGCCGCGGCCGGCCGACAGCGCCTCGTTGAAGCCGACCGCACCCGGGATCGACCAGGCCGGCACCATCTTCTTCACCCGGCGCACCACCAGGTTGACGATGACGCCCTTGAAGCCGAGCAGGTCGCCCATGCTGCCGACGATCACCTGCTTCACCGCGGTGTTAGGCAGTACCTTCTGCACGGTGGTGGCGAAGTTCTCCAGCACGATGATCGCTTCCGCGCCGGAATCCTTGAGCTGATGCTCGAGCTCGCGCGGGGTGTAGAGCGGATTGACGTTGACCACGGCATAGCCGGCGCGCAACACGGCGGCGGTCGCGACCGGATATTGCAGCACGTTCGGCATCATCAGCGCGACGCGTGCGCCCTTCTGCAGGCCCTTGCTCTGCAGGTAGGCGCCGAGCGCCGTCGACATCTCGTCGAGCTCGCGATAGGTGATCGCCTTGTCCATGCAGATGAACGCCTTGCGATCGGCGAACTTCTTGAAGCTCTCTTCCAGCAATTCGACCAGCGACGAATATTGCGTGACGTCGATATCGGCGGGCACGCCGGCCGGATAATGCTTGAGCCAGATGCGCTCCATAATGGCCATTCCCTCTCTCAAATTTTGGCTGACGTCCCGGATTGCTTCCGGGTTTTCCGGTCCTTGACCGTGTTATTTCAGGCAGTATTGAGCGATGCCGCGGCCAATGGCAAGCCGCTGCGCGCTATCGACGCATTGGGAATTCGGAGAGGGCCGCCGCTCTGCTTAGCCTGCCGGCTTGGCGTCGGCCTTCGGCTTCTCGGCCTTGGGCTTCGCAGCAGGCTTTGCCGCCGCCGGCTTGCCGGCAGGCTTTGCGGCGGCCGGCTTGTCCGCGGCGGGCTTCGCAGCTGCGGCATCCGGCTTGGCGTTGGCGTGACGCACCGGCTTGGCCGCCGGCTTGTTGTCCGACTTGGAAGCGCTCTTGGCATCACCCTTGGCGTCGTCGGCCGCATCGGACTTCTTGCCGGCGACACGGGTGTGCTTGCCCTTGGCGCGCTTGGCCGGCTGCAGCTTCTCGGTGTCGGCATCGACCGCGGCGATCAGCGCAGCCCCGGTCTTGGTCGGTCCCGTATAAACCACGACCGGTTCGGACGCCGCCGCCGGCTGCGCCAGCATGTCGGCCGGTTTGGTCGGCATCGCGGCCTGCAGGCCCGAGGCGAAGAAGCTCACGCCGCTGTCGCCGTTGGTGCTCGCGCCGGCGCTGGCGACGGTGTCTTCTCCGTCCTCGTCGCTGGCGGGCCGCTTGTGCTTGGCGCCGCACATCTCCTCGCGCAGGTTCGGCGGGGTGGTATCGATCGGCACCAGATTGTCGACGGTGCCGAGCGAGGGCCGCAGCCACGCCAGCCCGTTATTGGCAAAGCCGCGATCCAGGAGCTGCGCGGCGCGGATCGCGCGCATGCGGCCCGAGGAGGCGCCGAGCACCACGGCGATCAGCCGCTTGCCGTCGCGCGTCGCCGACGCCACGAGATTGTAGCCGGAGGCGCAGATGAAGCCGGTCTTGAAGCCGTCGGCGCCGGGATAGCGGCCGATCAGCTTGTTGAAGTTCTGGGTGACGCGGCGGCCGAAGCGGATCGACGGGATGTGGACGAAATACTCGTATTCCGGCAGGTCGCGGATGATGGCGCGGGCGAGGATCGCCATGTCGCGCGCCGAGGTGATCTGGCCATCGGCAGGCAGGCCGTTCGGGTTGACGTAGCTCGTTTGCGTCATGCCGAGCTTTTGCGCGGTCTGGTTCATTTCGCCGGCAAAGCCGTCGATCGAGCCGCCGATGCCCTCGGCCAGCACCACGGCCATGTCGTTGGCCGACTTCACCAGCATCATCTTGAGCGCGTTGTCGACGGTGACCTGGGTGCCGGGCCGAAGGCCCATCTTCGAGGGCGACTGTGATGACGCAGTCGGCGACACCGTGAGCAGCGTGTCGAGCGACACCCGGCCATCCTTGACCGCCTTCAGCGTCACATAGGCGGTCATCAGCTTGCTGAGCGAGGCCGGATACCACGGCATAGTGGCGTTGTCGGCCTGCAGCACCTTTCCGGAATCGGCCTCGACGACCAGCAGCGCCTCGGCTTGCGCGATCTGCGGCGTTGCGATGGCGAGCATCGCGACGGCCAGAATCCATTTCAACGACGGGCGCAGCGGGCGAGGAAAATACACGACGGTTCCGGTCCTTTGAGACCCGCCTTCGAGAAGGAGGTCTTGCGATGTGACGTACGGGTTTCAAGCGTGTCCGGCGCCGCATTGCGGCGATGCAAACCTATACCGGCTTGCCAGCTGAGAACAGAGGCCGGCCAATTATATCGTGGACGAAATCGGCTGAATTTCGGCAGCCGCCTCAATTGGAAAGGGCAGAATTATGGTGCCTCGATGCCGGCGCGCGCCTGTTCCTGGACCATGAACTGGGCCCGCGCAAGTTCGGCAAAACGCCCGCCTTTCGCTACCAGTTCATCGAAAGTTCCGCTTTCGATCACCCGTCCCTGGTCGAACAACAGGATGCGGGTGGCGTAGCGGATGGTCGAGAGACGGTGCGCGATCACGAAGGTGGTGCGGCCCTTCATCACTTCGTCGAGAGCAGCATTCACCTTGGCCTCGGTGACGGCGTCGAGCGCGCTGGTTGCCTCGTCGAGGATCAGGATCGGCGGATCCTTGAGCAGCGCACGCGCAATTGATAATCGCTGACGTTCGCCGCCGGAGAGCATGCGGCCGCGCTCGCCGGCATGGGTGTCGAACTTCTTTTCGCTGCGCTCGATGAAATCCAGCGCCTGCGCGCGCGCCGCGGCGGTGCGCAGCTCCTCGTCGGTCGCATCGGGCTTGCCGACACGCAGATTGTCGGCGAGCGAGCGGTTGAACAGCAGCGCCTCCTGGAACACCACGCCGATGTTCCGCCGCAGCGCCGTCAGCTTCAGCGCGCGTATGTCCATACCGTCGATCTTGATGATGCCGGATTGCGGATCGAACGCGCGATGCAGCAGCGCGATCGCGGTGGATTTGCCGGCGCCGGTCGAGCCGACCAGCGCGATGGTCTGGCCGGGCAATGCGGTGAAGCTGAGATCCTCGATCGCCGGCCGCTTGCCGTCATAGGAGAACGAGACGTCGTTGAATTCGACCAGCCCCGACAGCCGGCCGGGATCGACCGCGCCGGGCCGGTCGCGCACCGCCGGCACCGCGTCGAGCACGTCGAAGAATTCCTGCAGCCGCGGCGCTTCCATGAATACGTTGTTGATGAAGCTCACCACCTGCTCGAGCTTCTGGATCAGCATGGTCGCGAACGAGACGAACATCACGATCTCGCCGACCGTGGTGAGGCCCTCGTTGTGGAGCGCGATGCCGACCGTGAAGATCGCGAGCACCGTGATCGTGGTCGAGGCGCGCGTGATCACGGTGACCAGCGCCCACCATGACAGCACCGGCATCTGCACCGCGAGCAGCTTGTCGGCGACGTAGCGCAGGCCCTGCACCTCGGAATCGATCCGCACGAAGCTCTGCACCAGCGCGACATTGCCGAGCGCGTCGGAGGCGCGCGCCGAGAGGTCGCTGTAATAGGCTTCGACCTCGCTCTGCATGCCGTAGGTCTTGCGCACCACCAGCGTGGTCAGCACGGTGAACACGACACAGAGTGCGAACAGCAGGATCGCCAGCCGCCAGTTGATGTAGAGCGCGAGCGGCAGCAGCACGATCAGCGACATGATCGCGGCGAAGTGTTCGCGGAAGAAGCCGAGCCAGAGCCGCCACAGCGCGTCGGTGCCGTTCAGCATCACCTTCATCAGTCGCCCGGAATGGGTGCCGGAGTGGAAGGTCAGCGGCAGCTGCAGGATGTGCTCGAAATAATCCGTCAGCACCGCCTGGCGCTGGCGGTGCGCGAGACGGTCGGCCTGTAGTGCTACGATCGCGCTGCAGCCGATCGTGAACAGGCCGAACGCCGCCCAGGCCGCGAGCAGCGGCCATGCCGAGGAGGTCGCGAACAACCCGGTGACCGGCCGGCCCGACAGCACGTCGACGATCTTGCCGAACAGCACCGGCTCGGCGAATTGCGCGCCGGCGAGCAGCATGTTGGCCGCGGCGAGGATCCAGCCGAGCCGCGCCTCCTTGCCGAGCAGTTCGAGGACGCGGGTATAGAGGCGAAGCATGGACATGCCGGCGGGACTCGTCAGCGGTGGGCGCCCGGTCAGGCGGGATGCAATTTAATCAGGGTTCGCGGGCGAGGGCCAGCCGGGCGGTGACGTATCGCGCTCCGCGATTTGCCGGGCACGACGACTGCGCGGAGGGCAACTCTCAATTCACCAGCCGGCCGTCGATCGGCGGCAGGAATTGGTCGTCGAAGATGTCGGCGGCGTGCGGCCGCTTCTGGAATTTGAAGTCTTCGGCGAGCTGGTCGACCGACCGCTCGAAGCGCTCCACCTCGATGCCGCCGAGGCCGTCGCGTTTCACCTCGCCGGTCAGGATGTTGTCGCGGATGATGGCGCCTAGCCGCTCAAGCTCGAGATCGCGCGAACCGCCATCCATCCGGCTCACCACCTCGCCCGCGGCACGGGCGGGGTCCTTGACCGCGAGGTTGGTGCCGCCGATCACCGCGCGCACGAAGCCTTTCACCGCGTCCGGCTTAGCCGCCGCAAGGCGCGGGCTGACGATCACGGCAAAGCCATAGGCTTCGCAGCCATAGTCGGCGAAGCGCAGCACCGCGAGATCGTCGGCGGGCACGCCGCGATCGCGCAGATTGATCGCCGAGAGATAGGAGAAGCCGGTGACGGCATCGATCTGGCCTGCGGAGAGCATCGGCTCGCGCACCGCGGCGCTGATCGTGTTCTGCTTCACGCTCGCAAGCTTGATGCCGTTCTGCCTGGCGACCGCGGGCCACAGCCGGATCGAGAGGTCGCCCTCGGCGACGCCGAGGTTCTTGCCTTGAATGTCGGTCAGCGCCTTGATGCCCCGGCTTTTGCGGGCGATGATCGCATAGGGCGCCTGGTTGAACAGCACGAACACCGCCTTGACGGGGGCCGCACCCGGCTTGTCGCGAAAGCGGATCAGCGCGTTGATATCGACGAGGGCGAAATCGCTCGAGCCGTCGGCGACGCGCGCGATGGCGTCCGCCGAGCTGGTGGCGACGTTGGTGCCGACCGCAAGGCCCTCGGCGCTGAACAGGCCGCCGGCCGACGCCATCACGAATGGGGCCGCGGCGGCATCAAGCGGACGGTCGAGCGTGAACTGGATGGTGATCGGCTGCGGCGCGTCGCCGGCGCGCAGCGGTGTGACGGCCGGCCACACGCCGCCCGAAAGGCCGATCATGCCGGCCAGTATCCAGCGGAGAACGGTGGTCCGACTTACCTGCATCATGACATCCGGGAGGCGAGACAAAGTGCCGCGCCGGCTGCGCCTGCTTCATGACATCGAATGCGCCAGGGCAGCGTGCAATTCAAGCATCAATTTCAAGCGTTATTTGCATGCATTCTGCCCCAGGCAAGGTGAACGGCCGATGACTGCCTCGATTTCACCTCAGGTTGTTCAGCTTGCATTCGGTTTGGGGAACCTAATCTAGAGGCAGTGGTTAGCTAACCAGGGCCCGTCGGGCCGGCTTCCAAAAAGGATGACTGCAATGTTTGCGCGAAAAGGTGTTTTTTCGTCCATTGGCCGCGCAGCCACATTGGCAACGGTTGCCGCGGTGGCGTTGACGGCCGTTGAGCCGACGATGGCGTTCGCAGGCTCTGCTCCGGCGGGCAAGGCGGCGGCCGTGACCACGTCGCACGGCACGAGCGGCGCGACCGACATCAGCGCGCGCCGTCGCTACTATGGCGGCGGTGGCGCGGCTGCCGCGGCTGCGTTCGCCGGGATCGTCGGCACGGGCTTGGCAATCGCCGCGGCCCAGAACCGTCGCGACTACTACGACTCCTATGGCTACTACGATGGCGGTCCGGGCTACGGCGGCCCAGCCTATTATGGCGGTGGCCCGGCCTATTACGGCGGCGGACCGAATTATGGTTATCACGGCTATTACGGGCGCCGCTCGGCACTGCCCTATACGCCGTATTGACGCCGGCATCGGTTCTCAGAACTGTCACAAAAGATCGAATCCACCGGCTGCGAGGCCGGTGGATTTTTCGTTGTCGGTCGGGTCGTTAACACGCTGGCGACGCGTTTCGATTAGGCTCGTAGGATGAGTGATTCGATCGAGCGGCTTTACCAGGCGGTGATCGCGGCCAAGGATCTTGATCCGGCTACGTCGCGCACGGCACGGCTGTTCCAGCGCGGGCCGGCCAAGATGGCCAAGAAGCTCGCCGAGGAAGCGGTCGAGGTCGTGATCGACGCCGTTACCGGCAAGCCGGACGCCGTCGTCCGCGAGAGCGCGGACCTGCTCTACAATCTCACCGTTCTCTGGGCGTCGCTAGGCGTGAAGCCCGAGGATGTCTGGCGCGAGATGGCGCGGCGCGAGCGGCTGCTCGGGATCGCCGAGAAGCTCCCGAAGTCGCCGGTCAAGGTCTCCAAGTCCCTGTCCAAGACCGCGCCCGTTCCGGTGGTTCGGCGTCGAATTGTCGCGCTGGAGAACCGGCTGCGCAAACGGCAGTCGTAAATCAACCAAATTCGATCCATTCCCGGCATGGACAAATCCGCTCCATGATGGTTCATCGCGCCCATGTTGAAACGGATTTACGACTGGTGCGTCGCGGCGGCCGACAAGCCCTACGCACTGTGGATTCTCGCGGCCGTCGCCTTCGCCGAGAGCTCCTTCTTCCCGATCCCTCCTGACATCATGCTGCTGCCGATGTCGTTGGCGCGGCCGAAGCGGGCCTGGTGGTTCGCGGCCGTCTGCACCGTCGCGTCGGTCGCCGGCGGCGTGCTCGGCTACGCGATCGGCGCGCTGCTCTACGACTCGCTCGGACAATGGCTGATCCATCTCTATGGCCTCTCCGACAAGGTCGACGCGTTCCGCGCTTCCTATGCCGAGTGGGGTGCCGTCATCATCCTCGTGAAGGGGCTGACGCCGATCCCCTACAAGCTCGTGACGATCACGTCGGGCTTTGCCGGCTACAACATCTGGCTGTTCATCCTGTGCTCGATCGTCGCACGCGGCGGCCGCTTCTTCTTCGTCGCGGTGCTGCTCAACCGCTATGGCGATATCATCCGCGCCGAACTCGAGAAGCGGCTTGGCCTGTGGGTCGCGATCGGCGCGATCGTGCTGGTGCTGGGCTTTGTTGTCGCATTCAAGCTGATCTGACCAAAGTTCTAGCCGTTCGCGTCTTTGCTCGCGGACGGCTTCGGACTACGGTCGTTACGTTGGCTGATGGAATCGACGACCGGTGAATCTCGCGAGACTCAATTCCGCCAGGGCGTGCGTTGCGATCGCGGGCCTAGCGCTGTCGATGGCGCTGCCTGAGATCGACCGCGGATGGGCGCAGGCTGCGCCGCCCGCGCTCGGCGTGCAGTCGCCGGCGCAGCAGTCGCAGCCTGTTGAAGTTCAGCCGCAACCGATCGAGTTGCCGCCCGCGCCCGTCGAGCGCGAGAATCCGGGACTGATCAACGAAATCGGAAAGCTGTTCGAGAAATCGAAGTCAGCGCTGCCAGCGCTGAAGAGCCCCGGCGAGACCATCAACGATCTGTCGAACATCGCGCGCCCCTCGACGATGGTGACCGGGCGCGCAGCCTGCGTGGTGGCCTCGAACGGTGCGCCGGACTGCAAGATCGGCGCCGACCGGCTGTGCCAGAGCAAGGGCTTCAAGGAGGGCAAGAGCATCGATACCGACGCCTCCGAGAAATGCTCGCCGCTGGTCTATCTGCCTGGCCACAAGCGCGGGCCGAACGACTGCAAGACGGAAAATTTCGTGACACGGGCAGTCTGCCAATAAGACCGGCAATACTGCGTCTGGGATACCATACGCCTGCGAAAAATGCCGTGTGTGGATGAGGTTTTGTCATCCTTTTGCAGCGCCAAAACGCAATCCTTGACAGTGGAAAGATTGCCTTGTTGGTATGACGCTCAGCATTCGAGACCAATCAGCTTGAGGATCCGCCGCCTATGTCCATGCCTGCTCTGTTCAAGGGCCGCCTGTCTCTTCCCGTGATCGGGGCACCGCTGTTCATCATCTCGGTGCCCGACCTCGTTATCGCCCAGTGCAAGGCCGGCGTGGTCGGCTCGTTTCCGTCGCTGAACGCGCGGCCGCCGGAACTGCTCGACGAATGGCTGTACCGGATCAAGGAAGAGCTTGCCGCCTACGACAAGGCGCATCCGGAGCGGCCGTCGGCTCCGTTCGCGGTGAACCAGATCGTGCACAAGTCGAACAACCGGCTCGATCACGACATGGCGCTTTGCGAGAAGCACAAGGTGCCGATGATCATCTCATCGCTCGGCGCGCGCGAGGAGCTCAACCAGGCCGTCCACGGCTGGGGCGGCATCGTCTTCCACGACGTGATCAACCAGAAGTTTGCGCACAAGGCGATCGAGAAGGGCGCCGACGGCCTGATCCTGGTCGCGGCCGGCGCCGGCGGTCATGCCGGCACGCTGTCGCCGTTCCCGTTCGTGTCGGAGACGCGGCAGTGGTTCGACGGGCCGATCGCATTGTCGGGCACCATCGCCAACGGTCGCGCCATTCGCGCGGCGCGCATTATCGGCGCCGACTTCGCCTATATCGGCTCCGCCTTCATCGCGACCAAAGAGGCAAACGCGGTCGAGGGCTACAAGAGCATGATCACCAATTCGTCCGCCGAGGACATCGTCTACTCCAATTTGTTCACCGGCGTGCACGGCAACTATTTGAAGCCGTCGATCGTCGCCGCGGGCATGGATCCGGAAAACCTGCCGACCTCCGATCCCTCGAAGATGAGCTTTGGCACCGACTCGTCCGGCGAGCGCGCCAAGCCGAAGGCCTGGAAGGAGATCTGGGGCTCCGGCCAGGGCGTCGGCAGCATCTCCAAGGTGGTGCCTGCGGCCGAGCTGATCGGCCGGTTCAAGAAAGAATATGACGAAGCGGTCGATCCGGCGCTGGGTTGATGGAGCCGATCTTTCGCGTTGACGGCGACCGCGTCGTCACCAGTCCCGATGCCGCGGGTCCATGGGACCCGCGGATGCAGCACGGTTCCGCGCCGGCCGCACTGGTGGTGTGGGCTGCCGAAGCTATCTCCACCCAGGTGCCGATGCGGATCGCGCGGGTCACGATCGACCTGATGCGTCCGGTCCCGGTGGCGCCGCTGACGGTCTCGAGCGAGATCCTGCGCGACGGCCGCAAGATCCAGCTCTGCGGCGTCAGGCTGCTCGCCGACGGCGTCCTCGTCGTCTCGGCCACCGTGCTGAAGATCAAGCAGCAGACAGCCGAGCTGCCGCCCGATATCGCAGCCCTTCCGGTCGATCTGCCGGGCCCCGACGAAAGCACGGTCGAGCCGGGCAATCTTGCGAACAGTCCGTTCACGAAGAACATCTCGATGCGGGCCGCGCGCGGCCGCTTCGGCGTGCTGGGCCCGGGCGCGATCTGGTTCCGCATCAACCAGCCGCTGATCGAGGGCTCCGCCGTCTCGCAGGCGATGCGTGCGGTGGTCGCCTCGGATTTCTCCAACGGCGTTTCGCCGGCGCTCGATTTCAGCCAGTGGACCTTCATCAATGCCGACCTCACCGTGAGCCTGGCGCGGGAGCCGGTCGGCGACTGGGTCCTGCTCGACAGCGAAACCTGGATCGGGCCTGACGGTGCGGGGCTTGCGATGTCGCGGCTTGCCGACCAGCGCGGCTATTTCGGCAGGGCCGTTCAGAGCCTGGTCATCGAGCGGCGCTAGCGCCGGACCCATTTCGCCCACCGCGATGGACTAGGGTAGCCCCTCAGCGGCCGCCCTTGTACAAAAATACCCCCGCGGGTCCGGAACGGTTGGCGGCACCAACGAGTTTTGGTCTCGTTAGGGGGTGTCATGACGCGCATCGATCTCGCCGCCGGTTTCCTGGCCAAGGCCGTCCGGCGGCCCTGTGCGTTTCGGGCGGCTGGTATCGGCGCTGTGCGGTGGCTCGGAGCCACGCGGTGAAGCCCGGCCCGTCCTCGGAACGCGCGGTCATCCTCGCCGCGAGCGAGCGGGACGCCGTCAAGACCGCCCACCTGATCAAGGAAGCCGGCTACTACGCCAACATCTGCGGCGACCTCGCCGAGTTCGAGCGCCAGGTCGCAAGCGGGGCGGGCCTTGCCATTATTGCCGATGAGGCGATCAGGACCGCCGACCTTGTCGGCCTGACGCGCTGGCTGAACGAGCAGCCGTCATGGTCGGATTTTCCCATCGTGCTGATGAGCGAGAAGGGCGGGCCCGAGCGCAATCCCGAAGCGGCACGGCTCGGCCGCGCGCTCGGCAATGTCACCTTCATCGAGCGGCCGTTCCATCCGACCACGCTGGTGAGCCTGGTCGCCGCGGCGGTGCGTGGCCGCCGCCGCCAGTACCAGACCCGCCAGATACTTGAAGACCTGACCGAGAGCGAAGACCTGTTGCAGACCGCGCTCGATGCCGGCCATCTCGGCGCGCTCGAACTTCATCTGCCGGATTTCGAGCTCGAGGCGTCGCCGACCTGCAAGACATTCTTCGGGCGCAAGCCTCGCGGTCCCTTCACCTATCAGGATCTGCTCGAGGCGGTGCATCCCGATGACCGCGCCCGCCGCAGCGAAACCGTCGAGCAAACGCTGCGCACTGGCGCGGATTACCGGATCGAGTATCGCATCATCTGGCCCGACGGCACCCAGCACTGGCTCGACGTGCGCGCCCGCGCGGTGCGCCGGCCGGACGGCAGCATTCGATCGCTGGTCGGGGTCTGCTCCGACATCACCGCGCGCAAGACCGCGGAGATCGAGCGCGAGGCGCTGCTGGCGCAGCTCGCCGCCGAGCGCACCGCGCTTGCCGAGCTCACCGCGACGCTGGAGCAGCGGGTCGAGCAGCGCACCGCCGACCTGATGAAGGAAGTCGCCGCGCGCGAGCGGGCGCAGGAACAGCTCCGCCATGCGCAGAAGATGGAGGCGATCGGCCAGCTCACCGGTGGCGTCGCGCACGACTTCAACAATCTGCTGATGGCCGTGATGGGCAATCTCGATCTGCTGCGCAAGCGGATGCCGGAGGATCCGCGCCTGCGCCGGCTGGTCGACGGCGCGTTGCAGGGCGCCGAGCGCGGTGCCTCGCTGACGCAGCGGCTCTTGGCATTCGCACGGCAGCAGGATCTGCGCGCGGTGCCGGTCGATCTCGGCGCGCTGGTGCGCGACATGAGTGAACTGCTCGAGCGCTCGCTCGGGCCGCGCATCACGTTGCGGCTCGACATCCCGGACGGACTGCCGGCGGCCTGCGTCGATACCAACCAGCTCGAGCTTGCTGTGCTCAACCTTGCGATCAATGCGCGCGATGCGATGCCCGATGGCGGTGTGATCGAGATCCGCCTCGCGGCCTGGCAGGCCAAAAACGATCCCGCGCTGCAGCCGGGCAGCTACCTGAAACTGTCGGTGGTCGACAGCGGCACCGGCATGTCGCCGGACGTGCTGAAGCGGGCGATCGAGCCGTTCTTCTCGTCAAAGCCGGTGGGTAAGGGGACCGGGCTCGGCCTGTCGATGGTGCATGGGCTCGCGGTGCAGCTCGGCGGCGCGCTGCAATTGTCGAGCGCGGTGGGCAAGGGCACTACGGCCGTGCTGGTGCTGCCGGTCGCGACAACAGCGCCGGCGGTCGAGAGCCCGGAGCCTGCGGTGCAGAAGGTCAAGCGCTCGGCGGTGATCCTGCTGGTCGACGACGATCCGCTGATTGCGATGTCGACCATGGAGATGCTGGAGGACCTCGGCCATCGCGTGATCGGCGCCAGTTCCGGACCGCACGCGCTCGATATCCTCAGGAGCGACCAGGAGATCGACCTGATGATGACCGATCACGTGATGCCCGGCATGACCGGCCTCGAACTCGCCGCGGCCTCGCGCGAGTTGCGCCCGCATCTCGTCGTCTTGCTCGCCACCGGCTATGCCGAACTGCCCGACGGCACCCAGGTCGACCTGCCGCGGCTGGCCAAGCCCTACCACCAGGATCAGCTGCGCGAGCGGCTCGATCAGCTGCTGGGGCAGGGTGCTGGTCCGCACACTGCCGCCAGCGCCGACAGTCTCGCCACGCCTTCCAATCTCTCCCCGTCACACTGAAAGCCGCGCCTGCGCGGCGCCTCGACATGCTGCAGCTAACCGCGGCCGCGCGGCTGACAATGTCGGAAACGTGATCTGCGCGCGATGGCCGCGCGGGAGGATAAGCGCGTCACCGGTGTTGCTTACATCACGTCGAAGAACGACGAGCACCACGTGGGAGCTGCGTTATGAAGGTATTCACCCGACTGGCGATCTCTGCCGTTCTCGCCGGCATGGCCATGCAGGTTGCGGCAAGCGACCTGCAATCGAGCCGGCGATCGATTTCGTATCACACGGTGGACGTTCTGGGCCTCAACATCTTCTACCGCGAAGCCGGGCCGGCCGACGCACCGGTCGTGCTGTTGCTGCACGGCTTTCCTTCCTCATCGCGGATGTGGGAGCCGCTGCTGCCTCTGCTGGCGGATAAATATCATATCATCGCCCCTGATTATCCCGGATTCGGCAACAGCAGTGCGCCTGCGCCGTCCCATTTTGAATACACCTTCGACAATCTCGCGCGCGTGACGAGCGAGTTCGCGACAAAGCTCGGTCTTGGTCACTATGTGCTGTTCATGCAGGACTATGGCGGGCCCATCGGCTTCCGTCTGGCGCTTGCCCATCCCGAACGTATCAGCGCCATCATCATCCAGAACGCGGTCGCCCACGAACAGGGTTTGGGCCCGGTTTGGGAAGCGCGCAGGAAGTTCTGGGCGGATCCGGCAGGCGAGCTCGACAAGCTCAAGGCCAACTTCACCTCCGCCGACGCGACGCGTTTGCGTCATGTCGGTACGAGCCCGCATCCCGATCGCTACGATCCGGATATGTGGGGTGACGAATCCGCGTTTCTGGCCCGCCCGGGCCAGGCCGACATCCAGGCCACGCTGTTCCTGGATTACCGGACTAACGTTGCCTCCTATCCGCTCTGGCAGAAATGGCTTCGCGAGACGCAGCCGCGAACCCTTGTCCTCTGGGGCAGATACGACCCGTCCTTCATTGTCGCCGGTGCAACCGCCTATGCCGACGATGTGCCGAAAGCCGAGGTGCACATCCTGGACGCCGGACATTTCGCACTCGACGAAGCGACCGACGAGATCGCCACGCTGGTTCGCGATTTCCTTGCGCGTCTGGACCAGCACAAGGAATGATGTCGAAAACCTGCCGCCGTCCGGATGACCGGTTGAGTCTGTCACCCCACCATGCGCTCGCGGCCGGACCAGAAGCGTGCTTTCAGCACCTTCTTGTCGACCTTGCCGACGCCGGTCATCGGCAGCTCCTTGACGAACTGGATCTGCTTCGGCGCGTGCGCCGAGCCCTTCTTTGCCTTCACGAGGCCAATCAGCTCGTTAGCGTCGGGCGTCGAGCCCTCGCGCGCCACCACGACCGCGGTGACGGCCTCGCCCCATTTGTCGTCGGGCACGCCGACCACCGCGACCATCGCAACATCAGCATGCTGCGACAGCACATCCTCGACTTCGCGTGGAAAGATGTTGAAGCCGCCGGAGACGATCATGTCCTTCTTGCGGTCGAGAATGAACATGTAGCCGCGCTCGTCCTTGCGCGCGATGTCGCCGGTGTGCAGCCAGCCGCTCTTCAGCGTCTCCGCCGTGATGTCGGGCCGCTTCCAGTATTCGGCCATCACATGCGTGGCGCGCACGCAGATCTCGCCGGCCTCGCCAGTCGCGACCTCCTGGTCGTCCTGATCGAGGATCTTCACCTGGCAGGCGGTGATCGGGAAGCCGCAGGACAGGAACAGCTCCGGCGTCTTCGGGTCATGGTCCGCCTTGCGCAGCACCGAGACCGGATAGCATTCGGTCTGGCCGTAGAGCTGCGAGAACACCGGGCCGATCCGCGCGATGCCCTCGACCAGCCGACTCGGCGACATCGCGGAGGCGCCGTAGAGCAACAGCTCGAGCGAGGAGAGGTCGGTCTTGGGAAGCGCCGGGTGATCCAGCATCACATAGATCATGGTCGGCACGAACAGCGTGAAGTTGATCTTCTCGCGCGCGATGGTCGTGAACACGGCTTCCGGATCGAACCCCTTCAGCATGTGCACGGTGCCGCCGCGCATCAGCGTCGGCAGCACTTTTGTACCCGCGACATGGCTGATCGGCGCCACCGTGAGATAGCGCGGCGTCTCTGGAATCTCGAAGTCGGCGAGGATGGCGGCGGCGAAGCCGCCAAATTCGCGGTGATAGCGCAGTGCGCCCTTGGATTTGCCGGTCGTGCCGCCGGTGTAATTTAACGTCGAGATGTCGTCCTCGCGGGCGAAGTTCTTCGCGGTCGCGCTGCCGGCATCCTCGACCACCTGCAACAGGTCGGCGCCGTAATCCGCCGGGCCGAGCGTGAACACGGTCTTCAGGCCCGCCGCCTTCGCCGCGAGCTCGCCGCCGCGATCGCGAAACGTGATGCCGTCGATGATCAGCATCTCGGCCTCGGAGTCCTCGATCTGGAACAGCTGGTCGTCGAGCGAACCGAGCGGGTGCAGCCAGGTGATCGCAAGCCGCGACAATTGGGCCGCGACGCCGGCGCACCAGCTGTCGGCACGGTTAGCAGTGAGCATCGCGACGCGGGTGCCCGGCGCAAAGCCGAGCCGCGTGAACACGCTCTGCATCCGTCCGATCAAATCGGTCGCGCCCTGATAGCTGAGCGAGCCGCCCGGCCATGCGAAGGCCGTGCGCGACGGATAGCGCGCCAGCGCGCGCAAGGTCTGCTCGCACACCGCTGGAAATGCATAGAGCGGATTGCTCATGTCGTTGTCCCTCCCGCCTTTGTCTTTGGCCTCTCTCGTGCCAATGTTGGCGCAACGCTAACACAATGATGCAGGGAAGAAACAACTTGTCCGCTGATCTTCTCACGCGTTTTCGCGATCGCCTCCGGTTGCCGCTGATTGCCGCGCCGATGTTTCTGGTGTCGGGCGTCGAGCTGGTGGTAGCCGCCTGCCGCAACGGCGTGATCGGTTCGTTTCCGACGGTGAATTGCCGTGAGACGGAACAGCTCGATGCGTGGCTCGGCGACATCGAGCACCGCCTGCAAGCGCATGCCGATGCAAGCGGCAGCGCGACCGCGCCGATCTGTCCGAACCTGATCGTGCATCGCTCCAACACGCGGCTGGCGCAGGATCTCGCAGTGCTGCTGCGGCACAAGCCCGAGCTCGTGATCACCTCGGTCGGCTCGCCGGCGCCGGTGCTCGCGCCGTTGCACGATGCCGGCGCGCTTGTTTTCGCCGACGTCGCCTCGATCCGTCATGCCGAGCGCGCGGCAGCAGCCGGCGCCGACGGGCTCGTGCTGCTCACCGCGGGCGCCGGCGGGCAGACCGGCTGGCTCAATCCGTTCGTGTTCGTCCGCGCGGTGCGCGCGTTCTTCGATGGCCCGATCGTGCTGGCCGGCGGCATCAGCGACGGTCACGCGCTGCGCGCCGCGGAGGCGCTTGGCTGCGATCTCGCCTACATGGGCACCAAGTTCATCGCGACGCGCGAGAGCATGGCGGACGCGAGGTACAAGCAGATGCTGGTCGAGGCGACCGCCGACGATATCCTGCTCACGACGGCCTTCACGGGCCTGCAGACCAACATGCTGCGGCCCTCGATCGAGGCCGCCGGGCTCGATCCCGACAATTTGCCGGCGCGCGGCGCGATCGACATCGGCAAGGACATCGACATCGGCGCTCGCGAAAGCCGGCCGAAGCGCTGGCGCGACATCTGGAGCGGCGGTCATTCCACCTCGGGGGTGACCGGGGTGCTCGCGGTCGATGATCTGCTGGCCCAGACGATCGCCGAGTACGAGGCGGCAAGCGCGCGGGTGCGGCTCGCCTGACCCATCAAGTCCCGCCTGTCCGCTTAACGCGGCATTAACCATGCCAGTTCCAACTATGCGCCACGGGATGGTCCGCCGCCGCGGCTGGCCGCCCGGCAGTAGTGGGAATGCGACATGGCTTTTGAGGCGCTCGCCAAGACCCCGGCATCGCTCGACGATCTCCGGAACCGCGTGTTCTACGCCCTGCAGCGGCATCCGCTGTGCCGTCAGGTCGAATTCGATATCGTCAGCACGCCGCGCACCCGCCGCACCAACTGGACCGTCAGCCTGCACTCGGTCCAGCCCGGTGCCCTCTGGACGGCGCATGAGATCGTGGCCGACATCCAGGAAGCCTATGAGCTTGACGCTGCGGCCTGATTTTCGGGCCGTTTCGGGACAATTTCACCTATTTGGCGCTGTCACGGCACGGTAACGCCGCATTTCTCGCGCAGTTTGCGGCAACACCGGCCGGGAATGGAGTAGTTTTTGACCAGAGCCATCACCCTCGCCGCGCTGACCTGCCTCCTCCTCGCCGGCGCCGCGATAACAGCCATTTTGGGCCGTGACAGCCTGCCGGCGGCGCAGGCCGACATTGGTCCGGTCGCCAATCGCGCCGGCAAGCAGGACAAGCTCGCGGTCACGACGCTTGCCACTGCCGCCTTCGAGGCGCCGCAGCCGGCCGAGCCTCCCGCCAGTCCGTCGCCGCTCCTGCTAAGGGCGCAAGCCGCGATCCCGGGCGCGCCCGATACCGTGCGTCAGGCCTATGCCTCCGCCGAGCCTGCCGATCTCGGCCTGCCGACGATCACCGACCCCGTCGTTGCGGCCCAGCCGAAGATCGCCGAGCCCGCATCTGCGCCGGCTGCCCCCGCGCCGCCGCCGAAGGCCGCCGCCAAGCCCGCGCCGCAGAAGACCTACGCGCTGCTCAGCGACGCGCAGATCGCCGGCATCAAGGACCGGCTGAAGCTGTCATCGTCGCAGGAATACTACTGGCCGGCGGTCGAGACCGCGTTGCGCGCCGTCGCGCGCAAGATCCACGCCAAGCGCACGGGCAACCCCGCCGCGGGCAGCATGCCGATCGATCCCGACTCCGAGGAAGTCCAGCAGCTGAAGTCCGCAGCGATGCCGCTGTTGTTCCAGCTCCGCGAGGATCAGAAGAACGAGGTCCGTTCGCTGGCGCGCCTGATCGGCCTCGAACGCGTCGCCTCGATGATCTGAGCGCAAGGGTCGGTCGCGCCGAACCTGCGGCCGACCATTTTTAATGGGCCTCAAGCGGCCGCAGCTTGTCCACCTTGCCCTGGGTTTCGACGAGCAGTTGCTTCATGAAGTCCTTGTTGCGCTTGAGCCAGGGCTCCAGCGTCTGCCGCACATCGCCCGGCGACTTCTTCTCGATGGCCTGCGCAAGCCGGGTCTGAAACGTCCCCCAATCCTTGAACATCTCCTTCAAGAGCGCATCGTCGGAGATGTTGATCGTCGACTTGATGTCGCCGACGGTCTCGAGCTCGCGCATGTTGCCCTGTCGCAGGATCGAATCGAGGTTTTCCAGACATTCGTGGTAGCGCTGCAGCAGATCGTCCCAACGCTTGGCGGTGAAGTCTTCGTCGAGGTTCTCGACTGCGTTGTACAGCGGTTCCAGAAACGACCATCGGAAGCGCCGCGCCAGTCGCAGCAGGATCGACAGGAAGACGATGTCCTTCGGCATGTTCTGCGCCACCATCAGCCTTGGATCCTCACTGAATGGCGGCATCGGCACGAAGATGATGACGACCGAGAACGGCGTGCTGTCGAGATATTCGAGCCGGGCAATGACCGGCTGATACAGCTTCAGATCGCGGAATATCGGACTGAGCACCTGCTCACGGTTTCGCCGGCAGGCGATATCCACGTCGGCGAACGAGTTCGCGACGTAGCTCGTCAACTCGTCGAGCCAGGCGCCGCTGTCATACCGATTCTGGGCACTGAGCAGGTCCTCCCAGTCTAGATCAGCGGCATCAGGGCCCGACAGCAGCGTGGTGGTGGCGGGATCCGCTTCCAGCTTCGCATCCGTCAGGAATCCGCGCGCGCGGTCTGAGGGCGGCAATGCCTTCAGCGCATCGGCCTTCTGCCGGAACGACAACTCATCGCTGAACACGATGCGAAGTCGCAGACGAAACAGCTCTTCCGGGCGGGTGATCTGCATGAACTGCGCGTGCAAGTCCTTCACCGCCTCGTTGAAGTCGCGGGCGTGATTGGCGTTCAGTTTCGGCCGCAGCGGCATGGCACCGAAGGTCGGCCGCACGAACAGATCTTCGAGAAACCGCCGGACCTCGTCCTCGCCGATCCCGTAAAACTCGTTCTCCGCCAGCATCGGAAACGACGGCGAGCTGTCGACCGAGAACCACAGCACCTTTGACATCAGCTTCAGCGCGCGCTTGTAGCCGTCGAACTGGGCGATCTCGGACGCGCACCATGTCCAGTTGTGCTCGGCATTGGTGTGAATAAAGATCAGGCAGTCGGCCTTCGCCGTGTTGTCGATCATCCATTGCCGCCATTCCGTGCCGCCGGGAATTTCCTCGCAGACGAAGCACTCCACCGAACGTTGACCGTCCAGGCTGCTGAGATATTCGAGCCGCGCCTTCAACAGACGCGCGAGAAATCTGTCTTCGGCACGATGGCTGATAAAGACCGAGAAATCATTTGGCATGGCAAATCCGATCTGCATGAATTTTATGCGACGGCTGGCCGTGTCTCGTCGGCCGAATGCCGCGGCTGTACGTCCCGCCGCGGACTGAATGATAGCTCGTCTCTGAAATCTGCGATCGTCGGGCGCGAAAAAGAAAAACCGCCTGCCAGTGATGTATCTCACTATACCTTAGGGTGTGCCATGTGCAAGATACGCAGGGAACCGGCGCGCGACGCCTGCCGTGCTCCGGGATAGACTGACTAAAATTTTTCGAAACTCGGCCGATGTGTCGATTTGAACGCGTCGCTTCATTTCATGGGCCGGCGCCGTTCGCGCCGGGACCCGCGACCAATTGAGCCCTTCGACCGTGATCGGTCGGTATCGAGATCAGCAAAAGTCATAGTCAGGGAGCAGTCATGCCGAAGACCAAGCAGCAGCATCTTGATCGTGACGCCGGACCGAAGCGGATATTGGCGCTCGACGGCGGCGGCATTCGCGGCATTCTGACGCTCGAATATCTGGCCGCGATTGAGACGCAGTTGCGCGAGCGGCACAAGAACAACGACCTGCTGCTTTGCGACTATTTCGACCTGATCGGGGGCACCTCGACCGGATCGATCATCGCAGCCGGGCTTGCCTGCGGCATGACCGTGGATGCCTTGAAGAAGCTCTATCGCGGGATCGGTACGGACATCTTTCAGGAGTCATTCTGGCGGCGGGGGCTGCTGGCGCCGAAATTCGATTCCGACGCCTTGCAGCACGCGCTCGATGCGCAGCTCGGCGCCGATACCGTGCTCGGCGGCGATCGCATCCGCACCGGCCTGATGATCATGACCAAGCGGCTCGATACCGGCAGTCCCTGGCCGTTGCACAATCATCCGGACGCGACCTTTGCCAAGCAGGACTGTGCGTTGCGGCTGACCCAGGTGGTGCGCGCCAGCACCGCTGCGCCAACCTATTTCAAACCCGAGGAGATCACGATCTCGGCGCGCGACGGTCACACGGTCAGCGGTGCCTTCGTCGACGGCGGCGTCAGCCCGTTCAACGATCCGGCGCTGCAACTCCTGATGCTCGCGGCACTCCATGGCCACGGCTTTCGCTGGCATAGCGGCAAGGACAAGCTGCTGCTGATCTCGGCGGGTACCGGCGTATTCAGGGCGACCTATGCGACCGAACAGATCGTCCGCATGCCAGCGGCGGAGCAGGGTGTGCGCTCGCTGCAATCGCTCATGGACGATTGCAGCCGGCACAATCACGGCATGCTGCAATGGCTGACCAATTGCCTGACGCCGTGGCCGATCGATCGCGCGGTGACGGATATGATCGCGGATAGCCAGAACGGGCCGCAACTCGCGACCTACGCGCGCTACAACGTGCTGCTCGAAACGGCCTGGCTGAAGGAGAAGCTCCGCATCGATCGGACGCCGGACGCGCTTGTGAAGGTTGCCGCGATGGACGACCCCAAGAACATGGACGAACTCGCCGGGATCGGACAACTCGCCGCGAAGGAGCAGGTCAAGCCGGAACATTTCCCGGCGGCCTTCGATCTCACGTGATGCCGCGCGGAGCGGCGTCGCAACACGCGGACCCCGGCTTCGACAGGGAATTCGCCTTCAGTTAAGTTCGTCACCTGGACACAATGATCCAATCATGAGTCGAGGTGTCGCGATGGCCACGGAACAAGACGCCAAATCACCGAACACGGTGGTTCTCTTCAGCGGTCACATGATCGATGCGCCAGATCGAAAAACGCCACGCTTTCCACCGGACAAGGAGCCCGCGGCCGCCGCTGCGATCGCCGACGCACTTGCGAAGATCGGTGTCACCAAAGGTGATCTCGCCATTTGCGGCGGCGCCTGCGGCGGCGACCTGTTGTTTGCGGAAGCGGCCCTCGCGCAGGGCATGCGGCTTGAAATCTATATTCCATTCGATGAACCGACTTTCCTTGCCGGCTCGGTCGATTTCGCTGGCGGCAATTGGCGCGCGCGCTATTTCGCGGCGAAATCGAAGGCCACGCTCCATGTCATGCCCGACGAACGGGGGCCGCTGCCGGCCGGCGAAAACGCCTATGAGCGCGACAATCAATGGATGCTGGAGCGGGCCGCCCGGTTTGGCGACAAGAAGCTCGCCTTTGTCTGCCTGTGGAACGGCGAAGGCGGCGATGGACCCGGCGGCGCCAAGCACCTGATGGATGAGGCGGGGCGCAAGACGACGTGGGTTTACTGGCTGGATACAAGAAAATTATGGGACTGAAGGATTTGCAAGATGCCGTCTTGTTTCATGATCATGCCTTACGGTCGCAAACCGACCCAGGCCGACCCCAAGTTTGGTCCGGCCGAGATCGATTTCAACGCGCTGTGGGATCGCGCCTACGTACCCGCCATCAAGGCACTGGGTTATCAGCCGGTGCGTGCCGACCAGGACACCAGCGCATTGATCGTCAGTGAAATGCTGGAACGGATCTACTTCGCCGATCTCGTGCTGGCCGACATGACGATTCCGAACGGCAACGTCTATTACGAGGTCGGTATCCGCCACGCATCACAGAAGACCGGGTGCGTGTTGCTTGCGGCCGACTGGTCCAAGCAATTGTTCGATGTCGTCCAGATGCGAACCGTCCGCTATCCGCTGCCCGAGGGCGAGATCACCGAGGCGACCGCCGCCGCCATGCAGGCCGCGATCAAGGAGCCGATCAAGGCGCTTGCTGACGGGATTTCGCCGATGCAGCAGTCGATTCCGGGCTATCCGGACAAGGTCGATCCGCGCAAGGCGATGACGATGCGGAGCCAGCTCGCCGAGCAAGCCGCGTTTCAGACCAAGATACGCGCGGTGCGCGCGACGCCCACGGATCAGCGCATGGCACGGGCCCAAGCGCTGATCGCGACCGAGGGAAGCCCGCCCGCCACTTATGCAAAGGCGCTCGCTTTGTTGCTGATGCTGCGCGACTGCGTCAATGATGCCGCCGGCTGGAACATCGTGCTGGATTTCATCGGCAAGCTTCCCGACCGCTTCTCCGACGAGCCTGAAGTGCAGGAGAATCGCGCATTTGCTGCGGCCCAGGCCGGCGACGACATCCAGGCCATTGCCGAGATCCAGACATTGATTGATTTCGCGGGACCGACGCCGGAGCGGCTCGGTCTGATGGGTGGCCGCCACAAGCGCCTCGCCAGAGCCGCACCAGCCGGCTCGCCCGAACGCAAGCAGGAGCTGGAGAAAGCGATCGACTGTTATCAGCAGGGCATGGAGCTCGATCTCAACGCCTATTATTGCTCCAGCAATCTACCTCGTCTCTATCGCACGCGGGGAAGCGCAGGCGACGAGGAGCGCGCGCAATCGGTCCTGCGGCTGGTGATCGCCGCCTGCGAGCGGGCGAGGCGAATGCAGATCGCTGACGAATGGCTGCGTCCGACGCTGCTCGCGGCGGCCTTCGATCTCGGCGAGCCCGACAAGGCCGATGAACTCGCGGACGCCGTTATTGCCGAAGGTCCAGCCAGATGGAAGGTGAATGGCGTGCTGAGCGACCTTGAGCAAACGGTCGCACAGGTCGCCGATCCCGCCAAGCGCGCGCGATTGTCCGCCATCGTCGGCAAGATCAAGACGGCCTGATCGCGCGCTTCTTGCATTTCAGCCTCAGCCCAGCCGCATCGACAGCTCGACGTCTTCGCCGGACGGCGTCGACATGTAGCCGTTCGCCGGCGAACGCACCCGTGCCAGATAGTCGGGGCTGTAATCGGCATTGTCGGCGACGACGAAGGCGCCCGGCTTCAGGCGGCGCTCCACGAGATCGAGGATGTCGGGGTAGAGCGCCTTGGCGCCGTCGAGCAGCACGAGGTCGATCGCATCGGGCAGATCGGTGCGCAGCGTCGTCAGCGCGTCGCCCTCGCGGATCTCGACCAGGTCATTGAGACCGCCGGCGACGAGATTGTCCCGGGCCCGCGCCACCTTGGACGGTTCGAACTCGGACGTGATCAGCCGGCCGCCGCCATTGTCGCGCAGCGCGGCGGCGAGGTGCAGCGTCGAGATGCCGAACGAGGTGCCGAACTCGACGATGTTCCGTGCCCGCGCGCCGCGCGCCAGCATGTAGAGCAGCGCGCCGGTCTCGCGCGAGACCGCGAGCGGCACGTTGTTGAAGCGGCTGTAGAGCGCGCGGTAGTCGGTCCTGCTGCGCATCAGGCCCGCCCGTTCCTCGTCGGAAAGGTCGGCCACCGCGCGCCGGGTTTCTTCCCTCGCGGCGGAGGCTTGCTCGAACAGGCGGTCGAGCTGGCCCGCGAGCTCAGGTGAATTGAGGGTGGTCATGTGGGTCTCCGGTCAAAAAAGCGGCGCATCCTTGCGCCCCGCCAGAAATACGAATAATTATTCGCATTCGCTAATCGCATTCCCCAGGGCGTTCATGACCGAACGGCGAAGCTCTTCAATTTCCTCGCGAAAACAGCCGCAACAGGCCCGCTCCGCCGAGCTCGTCGCGGCGATTCTCGATGCTGCTGTTCAGGTTCTGACCAAGGAGGGCGCGCAGCGTTTCACCACGGCACGGGTGGCCGAGCGGGCCGGCGTCAGCGTCGGCTCGCTGTACCAGTATTTTCCGAACAAGGCGTCGATCCTGTTCCGGCTGCAGAGCGATGAGTGGCGGCAGAACTCCAGCCTGCTGCGCGACATTCTCGCAGACCGCTCGCGGCCGCCATTGGAGCGGTTGCGTTCGCTGGTACACACCTTCATCCGCTCCGAATGCGAGGAGGCCGCGGTGCGCGTCGCACTCAACGACGCCGCGCCGCTCTATCGCGACGCGCCCGAGGCGCGCGAGGTGAGGGCAACCGGCGAGCGCATCGTCGAAGTCTTCATGCGCGAAGCATTGCCGAAGACGTCAGATGCCGTGCGTGCGATGGCTGGCGCTCTGATCACGACGACGATGAGCTCGGTCGGCAAGAATTTTTCCGAGAGCCCACGAAGTCAGGCCGAGATCGAGAGCTACGCGGACGCGATGGCCGACATGTTCTGCGCGTATCTCAGGAGTCTTGGAAAGCGCTGAAGCGCCCACCGTCGATCCGGCCGTCGTTCACGTGTAGTGCTTGGCGACAAGCAGAAACCCGAGCACGCCGCCGGTCACAGCGAGAACGGCCGCGCCATTGCAGAAACTCATGTAAGCGGCCGACCAATAAGAGGCAGTCTGAGAGGCCGCCGCAACTTTCTTCGGTTTCCGAGCCAAACCAATGCATTCCTGAAAAAGGCGCCGCCACCAGGTCAACGCAGGTGACGGCGCCCGTCTGAGGGCTTCAGGGCGAAACCCCGCGGCAGCGTAAGCCGCGATGATGAATGGTTCGTATATCGCCTCGAGGTTCCCTTAGAACGAGGCGTAGGCGTTTCGGAACGCGATCGCGCCGGCCAGTGAGCGCGGCCGCGTGCGCACGGCATGCCCGTCGTTGCCGCTCTGGACGATCCACTGGCCGTTCTCGTGACCCACGATCTTGCCGACATGGTGACGCCAGACGACGATCGCGCCGACCGAAGGGCCGCCTGCATTGCTGCCGTATCGCGCCCAGGATCGCGCGAGATTGTATTGCGGACCGGGATCGCTGCCGACCTGCGTACGCATGAACCACCCGCACCACGCGGCCGGGCGGCCGGAATGTGCATGGTGTCGATAATGGTGATGACGGCCGCGAGCTTCAGCAGCAGATGAAGCGAAGGCCAAAAGCACGGCGACAGCCGCGAGAGTTTTACGCATTACAAAGTCCTCTTGTTGTTGGCAGACCATCCTGATTATGAGAGGGGCGCAGCGACGATCTGCGATTTGGTTGCGAAGCGACCGCATCGGTCAGGCGACGCAAAACAGAGGCGGGGACATGGCCCGCACGGGCCTTTAAGAAACGGGCTATGGCCAAAATATGGCAGCCAAATCCCGTCTGGCGACACAGCATGGCCGGCATGTCCTGCGCGTATCTGAAGCGCCTCACGAAGCGCTGATACAGGCAGAATTGCTCCGAGAGCATGTTCGCAGGTACCGCGTCCTGCAGAACCGGGTTAACAGAAGCGCCCGGCAGCAGACGGAGCTCCGCTTCGCTCAGGAGCGCCACGGTCCGGACAGGAGGGCCAGTTCGCTGGCATGCAATCGTGAATCTTGAGCAACGTCTGAATGAACTCAACATCGAGCTGCCGATGTCGGCGGCGGCCGGCGGCGCCTACGCGCCGGTGGTGGTCCATGGCGACACGATCTATGTCAGCGGTCAGCTTCCGCGCGACGGCGACAAGGTGCATGTCGTCGGCCAGGTTGGCCGTGATGTCACACTGGAGGAAGCCAAGCGGGGCGCACGGCTGGCGCTGATCCGCGGATTGGCCGCGATCAAGGCGCATCTCGGGTCGCTCGATCATGTCACGCAGATCCTGAAGCTCACGGTGTTCGTGCACAGCGCAGCGGATTTCAGCGGTCAGACGGCCGTCGCCGACGGAGCGTCGGAGCTCATCATGGAGCTGTTCGGTCCGGAACGGGGCCTGCACACCAGGACGAGCGTTGGCGTCGCGCAGCTTCCGCGCAACGCATCGATCGAAGTCGAGTTGATCGCAGCGCTGGCGCGCTAGAGCATGATCCGGAAAAGTGCGAAGCGGTTTTCCGAAGAGATCATGCTCAAACAACAAGCTGAAGCGCGATGACGATTCAACTCAATCTCATCGCGCTTTAGGCGCGAAGCGCGTCTTCCTCTTCCCATGCCAATTTCGCGTAGCACCTCAGCCAAAAGTTGCACGCTTACGCGTCTGTGTATTGACGGCTGCGGAGCTTCGGGACGACACTCATGCCAACAAGCAATGAGCTCGTAGGCATCTGGTCTAAGTTCCCGGAGAGGACACCATGTCGAAACGCAGCGAAAAGCGCCGCGCAGGCGCGCTCGATTCCGGCCGCCGAAATTTCCTGAAGGGTGCAACCGCCGCCGGTGCGGCGGCGCTGGCTGCCCCCGCCGCCGGCAACACTGCAATGTCAGGCATTGCCGAACAGCGTCCCAAGAAAGCGCTCAAGGCTGCGCTCCCCGGCCCGAGGCTCGCGGCGGCCGATGCGCTGCCGCCGCCGGCCGATCCGGTCAATCAGACCTCGAGCGGCGGCGACTTCATGGTCGACGTGCTCAAGACGCTCGACATCGATTACCTCGCGATGAATTGCGCCTCGAGCTTCCGCGGACTGCATGAGGCCATCATCAATCATGGCGGCAACAAGAAGCCCGAGATCATCACCTGTCCGCATGAAGAGATCGCGGTGCATATGGGCCAGGGCTACGCCAAGATCGAGGGCAAGCCGCTTGCCATGATCTGCCATGGCGTGGTCGGTCTGCAGCATGCATCGATGGCGATGTACAACGCCTGGTGCGACCGCGTCCCGGTCATCGTGATGGGCGGCAACATCATGGAAGCCGACAAGCGCGCACCGGGCGCCGAATGGCCGCATTCGGCAATCGACCCCGCGGCGCTGACCCGCGACTTCGTCAAGTGGGACGACCAGCCAGCCTCGCTGCAGCATTTCGCGGAATCGGCGCTGCGCGCCTACAAGATATCAACCACGCCGCCGATGGCGCCGGTGATGCTGTCGCTCGACCAGGAGCTGCAGGAAAACCCGATCGAGAATCGCAACCGCCTCCGCATCCCGAAATTCACCCCGGCGCTGCCGCCGCAGGGCGACGACGCGGCGCTGGCCGAGCTCGCCAAAATGCTGGTCGCGGCGGACAATCCGGTGATCCTGTGCGACCGGATGGCGCGCACGCCCGCCGGCATGCCGCGCCTGGTGGAGCTTGCGGAAACCCTGCAATGCGCCGTGATCGATAATTTCGGGCGGATGAATTTTCCTTCGCGCCACCCGCTGAACCAGTCGTTCCGCCGCTCCATCCTGTCGCAGGCCGATCTGATCCTGGCGATGGAGGTCAACGACATCTGGGGCTCGCTCAGCGATTTCCACGATCGCATCGTGCGTACCTCTGAGCCGCGCTACAAAAAGTCGGCCAAGATCGTCACGCTCGGCACCCGCGGCCTGTACATGAAGGCCAACTACCAGGACCTTGGCCGCTATCAGGAGGTCGATCTCGACATCGCTGGTGATGCCGAGGCGAGCCTGCCGGCCTTGACCGAGCAGGTCAAACGCAGGATCGACGAGGGACGCAAGGCCGCGCTCGACGCACGCGGCAAGAAGCTCGCGGCCACCCAGCTCGCCACCGTCGAGCAGGCGAAGCTTGACGCAACGATCGGCTGGGACGCGAGCCCGATCACCACGGCGCGGCTGTGCGCCGAGCTCTACAGCCAGATCAAAGATGAGGACTGGTCGCTGGTCGGCACCTCGATCGGCCTGTCATGGCCGCATCGCTTGTGGAATTTCACCAAGCCCTATCAATGGAACGGCGGTTCCGGCGGCGGCGGTGTCGGGTACACTTTGCCGGCTTCGCTCGGGGCTGCGCTCGCCAACAAGCGGCACGGACGATTGACGGTTGCGATCGGCGGCGACGGCGACTTCATGTTCGTGCCTTCGACGCTCTGGACGGCCGCGCACCATCAGATCCCGATGCTCTACATCGTGCACAACAACCGGGCCTACCATCAGGAATACATGTATCTGCAAGCGATGGCCGCCCGCCACGGCCGCGGCATCACCAACGCCGATATCGGCACCACGATCAAGGATCCCTTCGTCGATTATGCGACCGTCGCCAAGGGGTTCGGCGTCTATGGCGAGGGACCGATCAGCGATCCGAATGCGCTGGCGCCGGCGCTGAAGCGCGCCATTGCCATGGTCAAGAGCGGCCAGCCGGCGCTGCTCGACGTCGTGATGGATCAGCGGTGAAGCGGAGATGGCGATGATGAATATTTCCGTAAAGCATCTTGTCGCCGTCGCCGCGATCGCGGGGGCTTTCGCGTTCGGCAATGTCGTTGCATCGCGCGCCGAGGACGCGCCGGCCGGTGATGCCGTCAACGGCAAGCGGCTTTATCTTGCCGACGGCTGCTTCGAATGCCACGGCCGCGCCGGGCAGGGCGGTCGTTTCAACTACCTGACGCCTGCGCTGGCGCAGATCGCGCTGCCGGTGGAATCCTTCATCGCCTTCCTGCGCGAGGCGCCGAACGACATGCCGTCATTTTCCGCAGACGTGCTGTCGGACAAGGATGCCGCCGACATCCACGCCTATCTCAGCTCGCTGCCGGGACCGAAGGCGGCCAAGGATATTCCGCCGATCCTGAACCAGTGAGGGAGTTCGCGAGGCGCCGGACTGTTTCGTCGTCGCTCGCGCGCGCCTTGGCTTCGACGGATGCGCTTCACCCTTGCAGCCCACGCGTGGCGGTGCCACGCGATGCAATCCACGTTTGTTGATTACGCTTCGCGATTGGCTGTGTTCGATCGCGTTCGCCTTGCCTTGACGAGGTGATGCGAAACGGGCGGGGCGTTGGCCAACGCTCGTTTCAGATGGCGCAAGGCGACGCAGGCAGAGCGTTCGCCATTGCGCTGAACGTTCAGTAAAATGATCCACTAAACATCGGGTAGAGCCGAGCGCTGGGTGCTTTCCACTATCGGCGTTGGTGCACTGCAGCGATTATCTCGCGCTGGATAGCGCGGACAGCTTCTCTTGAGGTTCGCAAGAAACCCGCTTGACGGGTTCCTGAATTTAGTAATACGTTTAGTATTACAAAAACGATAAACATCGCGCATCGAGCTGATGCGTGGGAGGAGCCCCGCCATCCGGACCCCGATGTCCGGACGCGTTCAGTCTCGCTCTCCATCATCGCTCATCAACTCGGTTTTCGAAGTCTCGGCGTCAATCCGGCATGGATGCGCCGGGCGAGTTAGGTGCTTCAACGATAGGGAGGAAATGGATATGCGAAGATTGGGATGGTTACGCAGTACGGTGGCGTCCGCGGTCGTTGCGGCCGCAGCACTGGGGGGTCTTGGCGGCGGGCAAGCCGCAGCGCAAGGCAAGCAGCTCACGCTGTGCTGGGCGGCATGGGATCCGGCCAACGCACTGGTCGAGCTGGGCAAGGACTTCACCAAGCAATCCGGCATCGAGATGAAGTACGAGTTCGTCCCCTGGACGAGCTACGCCGATCGCTTCCTCAACGAGCTCAACTCGCACGGCAAACTGTGCGACCTGATCATCGGCGACAGCCAATGGATCGGCGGCGCCGCCGAGAACAAGTGGTACGTCAAGCTCAACGATTTCTTCGACAAAGAGAAGATCTCGATGGACGATTTCGTCCCGGCGACGGTCGTCGGCTACTCGCAGTGGCCGAAGAACACGCCGAACTACTGGGCGCTGCCGGCCATGGCCGATGCGGTGGGCTGGACCTATCGCAAGGACTGGTTCTCGCGGCCCGAGATTCAATCCGCGTTCAAGGCCAAGTACGGTCGCGATCTGGCACCGCCGAAGACCTATGACGAGCTGAAGCAGATCGGCGAGTTCTTCCAGGGCCGCGAGATCGATGGCAAGAAGGTCTATGGCGCCTACATCTTCACCGAGCGCGGCTCGGAAGGCATCACGATGGGCGTGACCAACGTGCTCTACAATTACGGCTTCGCCTACGACAATCCGAAGAAGGCGTACCAGATGCAGGGCATCGTCAATTCCGCCGACGCCGCCAAGGGGCTCGAGTTCTACAAGGAGCTCTACAAGTGCTGCACGGCACCGGGCATGACCAACGCCTACATGCAGGAAGGACTTGACGCCTTCAAGTCCGGCCAGGTCGCGATGCAGATGAACTGGTTCGCCTTCTTCCCCGGCCTCTACAAGGATCCGAATGTCGGCGGCGACAAGATCGGCTTCTTCGTCAATCCGGCCGGTCCGAAGGGGCACTTCACGCAACTCGGCGGGCAGGGCATCTCGGTGGTGGCAACCTCCGACCACAAGGACGACGCGCTCGCCTACATCAAGTGGTTCGCGCAGCCCGCCGTGCAGCAGAAGTGGTGGCAGATCGGCGGCTACTCGGCGCTCAAGGCGGTGGTCGACGCACCCGACTTCCCGAAGAGCGCGGCGTTCGCGCCGCAATTCCTGGAGTCGATGGGTATCGTGAAGGACTTCTGGGCTGAGCCGTCCTACGCGCAGCTGCTGCTCGACATGCAGAAGCGAGTGCATGACTACGTCGTGGCCGACAAGGGCACGTCACAGCAGGCGCTCGATCTCCTGGTCAAGGACTGGACCAAGGTGTTCAAGGAGCAGGGCAAGGAAGTCGCCTCGCAATAGCACCCGCCTGCACTTCATCTGAACTGGATTCCCCGAGGGCCGCCTCGGGGAATCCGAACCGGCCCAGGCCAGCTGATGGATACGATGACGACGATCCTGCAACCCGATCATGCTACGATCCCAGGCGTGAGCAAGCCTGTTAAATCCCGCGCCGGGCGGCGTGTCCACGGCCTGTCGGACCGGGCCATAGCCTGGCTGTTCGTCGCGCCGACGATCGCGCTGCTGCTCGCGATCAACATCTTTCCGCTGATCTGGATGATCCGGCTGTCCTTCACCAACCTCAACCTCAGCATGTCCTATCTGCCGCTGCGGTTCGTTGGCCTCGACAATTTCAGGGACATCCTCACCGACGAGGACGTCTGGTTCCGATTGCAGACCACGGCGCAGTTCGTGATCTCGTCGGTGGCGTTGCAGGTGGTCGTCGGCTTCGGCCTGGCACTTTTGATCAACCGTCAGTTTCGCGGCCACAGCTTCTGGACCACGATCATCCTGCTGCCGATGATGCTGTCGCCAGCGGTGGTCGGCAATTTTTGGACGCTGCTGCTGCAGCCGCAGATCGGACCGTTCAACTACCTGATCAGCCTGTTCACCGGCGTGCCGCCGAGCTCGTTCAGTATGACCGGGCAGGTGTCGCTGGCGCCGTGGACCATCGTGCTGGTCGATACCTGGATGTGGGCGCCCTACGTGATGCTGATCTGCCTCGCCGGGCTGCGCTCGATCCCCGACTACATCTATGAGGCCGCGGAAGTCGATCGCGCCTCGCCCTGGCGGCAGTTCTGGTCGATCACGCTGCCGATGACGGTGCCGTTCCTGATGCTCGCGGTGCTGTTCCGTGCGATCGAGAACTTCAAGATGTTCGACATGGTCAATCTCCTGACCTCGGGCGGGCCGGGCTCGACCACCGAGCTGGTGTCGATCTCGCTGAAGCGCGCGGCGTTCGAGAAGTGGCGCACCGGCTATTCCTCGGCGCTCGCCATCATCCTGTTCGTGACCGTGTTCGGCGCCGCCAACATCTACGTCAAGACGCTCAATAAGGTGAAGCAACGATGACCGCTGTCGCCACCAAATCCACTGCGCATTCGATCGTCGAGGCCTCGCCGCGCACCAAGGCGTTCGCCGGCGGCTTCGTCATCCTGTACGCCGTGATCACGATCCTGCCGCTGCTGTGGATCGTCGCCACCGCGTTCAAGTCGCAGAGCGACGCCATCGCCTATCCGCCCAAGGTGATCTTCGAGCCGACCCTCGAAGGCTATGTGAACCTGTTCACGGTGCGGACGCGCCAGACGCCGGAGTTCATCGCCAAGCTGCCGCCGCCGGAGACCTGGTACGACAAGCTGGTGCGCAAGCGGGACATGGTGATCGCCGGGCCGTCTAAGGTCGTGCCGCGCTTCGTCAACTCGCTGATCATCGGCTTCGGCTCGACCTTCCTCGCGGTCTTCCTCGGCACGCTCGCGGCATATGCGTTCTCGCGCTTTCGCATTCCGTTGGCGGACGATCTGCTGTTCTTCATCCTCTCGACGCGCATGATGCCGCCGGTCGCCGTGGCGATCCCGATCTATCTGATGTACCGGCAGCTGAACCTGACCGATACGCGGCTCGGCATGATTTTGCTCTACACCGCCGTGAACGTCTCGCTCGCGGTCTGGCTGCTCAAGGGCTTCATCGACGAGATCCCGCGCGAGTATGAGGAGGCGGCGCTGGTCGACGGCTATACGCGCCTGCAGGCGCTGCGCAAGGTGGTGTTGCCGCAGGCCGTCACGGGAATCGCTGCGACCGCGATCTTCTGCCTGATCTTCTCCTGGAACGAGTATGCCTTCGCGGTGCTGCTGACCAGCGGCGAGGCGCAGACCATGCCGCCCTTCATCCCCTTCATCATCGGCGAGGGTGGACAGGATTGGCCGGCGGTTGCCGCCGCGACCACGCTGTTCGTCGTCCCGATCGTCATGTTCACCGTGCTGTTGCGCAAGCATCTGCTGCGCGGCATCACCTTCGGAGCGGTGCGCAAATGAGCGGGTCTGTGGTTGCCAAGAATGGCGTAACTCGGGCCGGCGTCGCGCGCTGGTTTCGCCGCGGGCCGTGGGAGGCCGTCGCGATGACCCTGATCGGAGGCGGCATCGTCATGCTGGTGCAGCCCTGGTCGATCGATCTCTACAGTTACTCGTTCGTGACGATCCTTGCCGGCACGATCGGCTTCGTCATCGTCAGTCATTTTCCGGAATAGCCCCATGGCACAGATCCGCATCGAAAACCTGCGCAAGTCGTTCGATCAGTTCACCGCAGTGGAAGGCTCGACCTTCACGATCGACGACGGCACGTTCTTCGCGATGCTCGGGCCCTCCGGCTGCGGCAAGACCACCACCTTGCGCATGATCGCCGGCCTCGAGCTGCCGACCGAAGGCAAGATCCTGCTCGATGGCGAGGACGTCACGTTCCACCGTGCCGCCGCGCGCGATATCGCCTTCGTGTTCCAGCTGTTCGCGCTCTACCCGCACATGAATGTCGGGGAGAACATCGGCTTCCCCCTGAAGTGCCAGGGCATGGGCCGGCGCGAGATCCGCGAGCGGGTGCAGGAGACCGCGCGGATGTTGCGGATCGAGCACCTGCTGTCGAGCAAGACCTCGAAGCTTTCGGGCGGCGACCGGCAGCGCGTCGCGCTCGGGCGGGCCATGGTGCGGCGGCCGAAGGCGTTCCTGATGGACGAGCCGCTGGGCGCGCTCGATGCCGAGTTTCGCCATCTGATGTGCGGCGAGCTGCGCGACCTGCACGATCGCATCAAGGCGACCACGGTCTATGTCACGCACGACCAGCTCGAGGCGATGTCGATGGCCGACCAGATCGCCGTCATGAACAAGGGCCGTGTCGAGCAGATCGGCACGCCGCAGGAGGTCTACGACCGGCCCGCGAGCATGTTCGTCGCCGATTTCATCGGCTCGCCGCCGATGAACTTCCTGCGTTTCGAGGGCGGCTTGCGATCCGGCGATCGCGCGGTCAGCTTCCACGACACCAGGCTTGCGGTGCCAGAAATTCGTGAGGACCGCGCCAGCGCGCCGCTGGCGCTCGGCGTCCGTCCGGAGCATATCCGCTTCGCCGACGCGGGCGCTGTTCGCGGCGAGGTGTTCGGCGCGGAATATCTCGGCACCACCCAGATCGTCACCGTCGACACGGCCTATGGCCGGGTCGCGGCGCGGCTGTCTTCAAGTGCATCGGTGCAGATCGGTGAAACCATCGGTCTCGAATTCAATGCCGAGCGGCTGGCGCTGTTCGACATCGGCAGCGGCCGTGCGATCCGGACCGCGAGCGCGGAGGGCGCGCGCCATGGCTGACGTCACCCTGCGCAACGTCAACAAGCGCTTCGGCGCGATCGAAGCCGTCCGCGATCTCTCGCTGACGGTGAACGACGGCGAGTTCCTCGTCCTGCTCGGGCCGAGCGGCGCCGGCAAGACCACGACTTTGCGGCTGATCACCGGACTGGAGAGCCCCGATACGGGCTCTGTGATGATCGACGGGCGCGACGTGACGCAGGATCCGCCGGGCTCGCGGGATATCGCCTTCGTGTTCCAGCAATATTCGCTGTATCCGCATCTCACGGTCTACGACAATCTGGCGTTTCCGCTGCGCTCTCCCGCGCGGCGGGTGGCGGAGCCGATCATCCGCAAGCGCGTCGAGCAGACCGCGGAGCTGCTGCATATCGCAAGCAAGCTGAACAACCGCGCCACCCGGCTGTCCGGCGGCGAGATGCAGCGCGTGGCGATCGGCCGGGCCCTGGTCCGCGATCCCTCGATCTATCTGATGGACGAGCCGTTGTCCTCGCTCGACGCAAAGCTCCGCGCGGAGCTGCGGCTTGAGCTCAAGCGGATCCAGATCGAGCTCGGCGC
The DNA here is from genome assembly GCF_019972155.1 of Bradyrhizobium sp. RD5-C2. Taxonomy (GTDB): domain Bacteria; phylum Pseudomonadota; class Alphaproteobacteria; order Rhizobiales; family Xanthobacteraceae; genus Bradyrhizobium. Next base: position 164,782 of record NZ_BOVL01000005.1, read on the forward strand.
GACCATCCTCTACGTCACCCACGATCAGGTCGAGGCGATGACGATGGCCTCGCGCATCGGCGTGATCAGGGACGGCCAGTTGCTTCAGCTCGGCACGCCCCGCGAGATCTACGAGAGCCCGTCCAGCAGCTATGTCGCCTCGCGGCTCGGCACGCCGCAGATCAACTTCCTGCCAGCGCGCCTGCTCTCCGATGTCGCGATGCCGGTCGGAACCGAGACGGTCGGCATTCGCACCGAGCATCTTCAGCTCGCCGCGCGCAATGGCGGGCAGATGGTCGGCCGCGTGCACCGGGTCGAGCACCTCGGCGAGCAGAATCATATTCATCTGGACTATAAGGGCGAGACGCTGGTGACGCTGGCGGATCCGCATCAGCCGCTGCAAGCCGGCCAGGAGGTCGACTTGCATCTGGTGCGTCCGTTGTGTTTCGACCGCGCCGGGCAGCGCATTGCCGCGGCGGTTCATTAGAGGGGCGAGAGGATCGAGGAGATGTCGGTGCCATCAGAGACATTGAAGTCGTTGGTCAAGGCGGCCGCAGAGCAGGTCATCGCCAGCGCGCCGGAGCTGACCAGCCTGGATCAGGCGATCGGCGATGGCGACCACGGGACCAACATGAAGCGCGGTTGCGAAGCCGTGCTCGGCAAGCTCGATGTGATCTCGGCGCAGCCGCTCGACGAAGCGCTAAAGATGATCGGCAAGACCCTGGTGATGACGGTCGGCGGCGCCTCGGGGCCGCTCTATGGCAGCTTCTTTCTTGCCGCCGGCGAGGCGCTGTCGCACGACAAGCACCTGCCCGAGGATCTCGCCGATGTGTTCGGCAGCGCCGTGAACGCTGTGAGCGCGCGCGGCCGCTCGCAGGTCGGCGAGAAGACGATGCTGGACGTGCTGGTGCCCGTGCTGGAGACGTTGAAGACGGCGGCCGGCCAGCCGGATCTGATCGCGCGGGTGCGCACCACCGCGACCGAGGCGGTCGAACGGACGGCGCCGATGCAGGCCACCAAGGGACGCGCGTCGTTCCTCGGCGCGCGCAGCGTCGGGCATGTCGATCCCGGCGCGCGGTCGAGCTGCGTGCTGGTGCAGGCGGTGTGCGCCGGCCTGGAGGCACGCCCATGACCGACACTGTGGGGATCGTGATCGTCTCGCATTCCAGCGACATCGCCAAGGGAACCGCCGACATGGTGCGGCAGATGGTCGGCAGCGAGGTCAAGGTGGCGTTCTGCGGCGGCAATCCCGACGGCGGATTGGGCACCAGCGTGCCGCTGATCATCGACGCCATCAATGCTGCCTGGTCGCCGAAGGGGGTCGCGGTGCTTGTCGATCTTGGCGGCGCCGAAACCAACAGCGAAATGGCGGTCGAGATGCTGGAGCCGGCGCGGCGCGATCTCGTTGTCGTCTGCAACGCACCGATCGTCGAAGGCGCCGTGATGGCGGCGACCGAGGCGGCGGGCGGCAGCTCGCTGGCCCAGGTCAAGGCCGTGGCCGAAGAACTCTCTGCCGACTGAAACGTCGGCGAAGCGATGATGGATGATGAGTATGCTTGATAAAGCGGACGGACAGATCTTCACCGGCAATGTGCGGTTGGTGCATGCGGTGGGCATGCACGCGCGCCCGGCGGTCAAGCTGACCAAGCTCGCCAAGAAGTTCGAGGCGCAGATCTCGGTGCGGGTCGCGGGTGCGCCCGAGTGGATCAACGCCAAGAGCGTGGCCAAGATCATGGCGATGCGCGCCGCGCACGGCAGCACGATCGAGATCAAGGCTTCCGGTAGCGACGCCGAGGCCGCCGTCGCGGCCCTCGTCGATCTGGTCGCCAGCGATTTTCCGGATGGAGCGGGCTAGCATGCAGGGCGGCGCTGCAGGATCGGCTTACCGCGGCAGGACCGCCTCGATCGGCTTTGCCCATGGTCCGCTGGTCCGCGTCGATGCGGGCGCCGGTGGCGAGCGGGTGGCCGGCACGCTGGTCGAGGAGGCGCTCGCCTTGCGCAAGGCGATCGATCTCGCAAGCGGGCAGATCGCCGATCTTGCCGCCAGCGCCGGCGGCGAAGCCGCGCAAATCCTCGAATTCCAGGTCGCATTGCTGGAGGATGAGGATCTGATCGAGGCGATCTTCGCGTCGATCGGCGAGGGGCGTCCGGCCGACGTCGCATGGCGCTCGACGCTCGACGAGCACATCGCGGAGTACAATGCGGCGGCGGATGAGTATCTGCAGGCGCGTTCGTCCGACCTTGCGGACCTGCGCGACCGCGTGGTGCACATCCTGCGCGGCGACGAGGGCGAGCCGCTGAAGATCCCGAGCGGAGGCGTCGTCTGTGCCGACGACCTGCCACCGTCGCGCTTCCTGGAGATCGACTGGTCCGGCGGCGGCGGCCTGGCGCTGCTGCACGGCAGTCCGACCAGCCACGTCGCGATGCTGGCGCGGGCGCGCGGCATCCCGATGGTCGTGCAACTCGGTGCTATTCCCAATGCCGGCGCCACGGCGCTGCTCGACGGCGAAGGCGCGACGCTGGAGCTCGATCCCAGCGCCGAGCAGGTGCGCATCTTCGAGAAGCGGCGCGAGAGCCATCGCAAGAGCAGGGCATCCGCGCGCGCGATCCTGCGTCGGCCGACCGCCTCGTGGCGCGGCGAACACATCAAGCTCCTGATCAATATCCAGCGGGTCGACGACCTCGAGCATGCGGATGCGCAATATGCCGACGGCATCGGGCTGATGCGGACCGAATTCCTGCTCGCTGGGCGGAATGACCTGCCGGATGAGGAGACCCAATTCCAGGCCTATGACGCGGTGTTGCGCTGGGCCGGCCAGCGGCCCGTCACGATCCGCACGTTCGATGCCGGCGGCGACAAGCCGGTGCCCGGCTTTACACTGGATGGCGAGGCCAATCCGTTCCTCGGCGTGCGCGGCTTGCGGCTTTGCCTCGCCCGGCCCGAGATTTTTGCCGTCCAGCTCCGCGCGCTGGCGCGCGCCGCGGTCCGTCGCAATCTCAAGGTTATGTTCCCGATGGTGACGTCGGCGGACGAGCTCGAGGCCGGACGGAAGCTGTTCGCCGATATCGTGCAGCGCTTGCAGGCGGACGGCATTGCCGCGATGCTCCCGGATCTCGGAATCATGGTCGAGGTTCCGGCGGCGGCCCTGGCGATCTCGAGCTTCAAGGCGTCTTTCTTCTCGATCGGCTCGAACGATCTCGCGCAATATGTGCTGGCCTGCGATCGTTCCAACGGAGCTCTCGCCCCCCTGATGGACCCCCTGCATCCCGCAGTGCTCGAACTGATCGCGCGGACCGCCGAGCACGGCCGCCGCGCCGGCGTCAGTGTCAGCCTGTGCGGCGACATGGCGGGTGATCCGCGCTGTGTTCCTGCGCTTCTGAACTGCGGCCTGCGCGAATTGTCGGTGAACCCATCGGCGCTGGCGCAGATCAAGCAGACCATCGACCGGCTGAGCAGCGGAGGCGGTGTTGGCTGACACGGCGGCCGATGAAGCGCCCGAAGCCGGCGCGGTTGCGGCCTACAAGCGCATCTTCAAGGAGGTGCTGGAGAGCCGCCCGTCCGGCATGCGGCTGCGCCTCGCCCATGCCATGGGCAAGAACCGCAGCTTCGTCAGCCAGATCAGCAATCCGGCCTATCCGGTGCCGATCCCGGTGCAGCATCTCAACACGATCTTCGATGTCTGCCACTTTCCGCCGCAGGCGAAGACTGCCTTCTTGCGCGCCTATGCGCGCGCGCATCCACGCCGCGTCGGCCGGCTGAGCGAAGGATCGCATGAGCGGACGCTGACATTGCATCTGCCGGATCTCGGCAGCGCCAAGCGCAACGCCGAGCTCGACGCGCTGCTGCAGGAATTCACGCGGCGCCTGATCGGCATCATGCGGGAAAAATAGGCGAAAACGCCAACCAAAGCGTTTTCGAGCGAAGTGGCTACCGGTTCGCGTGAAGAAAACGCGTCAAAACAACAACCTGGAGCGTCGTTCCGATTGATCGGAACGAAGCTTTGGACGAAGCGGGGAGGACACCATGAAGAAGTTCATCAATGCGGTCGACAATGTGCTCGGCGAAAGCCTCGACGGCTTCGCCGCCGCGCATGCCGATCTGGTCGTGCTGGGCGCCGAGCGCAAATTCGTGCGCCGCCGCGAGCTGAACGGCAGGAAGGTCGCGCTGGTCTCGGGCGGCGGCAGCGGGCACGAGCCGCTGCATGCCGGCTTCGTCGGCCACGGCATGCTGGATGCCGCATGTCCCGGACAGGTGTTCACCTCGCCGACGCCCGACCAGATCGTCGAAGCCGCGCAGGCGGTCGCGGGCGATGCCGGCGTGCTGTTCATCGTCAAGAACTACGCCGGCGACCGCATGAATTTCGAGATGGCCGCCGAGATCGCCGAAGGCCGCACCGCCACCATCGTGACCGATGACGATGTCGCGGTTGAGAAATCGACCTACAGCATCGGGCGCCGCGGCGTCGCCGGCACCTTGATCGTCGAGAAGATCGTCGGCGCCGCCGCCGAGAAGGGCGCCGATCTCAAGACCTGCGTGGCGCTCGGCGAGCGCGTCAACGCACGGACGCGCTCGATGGGCGTGGCGCTGACCAGCTGCACGGTCCCGGCTGCCGGCACGCCGACCTTCACGCTCGGCGCCGACGAGATGGAGATGGGCGTCGGCATCCATGGCGAGCCGGGCCGCCGTCGCGTCAAGCTCGCGGAGGCCGACGCGATTGCGTCAGAAATGACGACCGCCATCGCCGACGATCTCGCCGCGCCGGCAGGCTCCGAGGCCTTGTTGCTGGTCAACGGCTTCGGCGGCACCCCGACGATCGAGCTCTATCTGATGTACAACGCCGCGCGCCGCATGCTCGAGAGCCGCGGCCTGCGCATCGCGCGCTCGCTGGTCGGCAGCTACGTCACCTCGTTGGACATGGCCGGCTGTTCGCTGACCGTGAGCCTGCTCGATGCCGAGACGTCGGCGTTGTGGGACGCCCCGGTGCGTACGGCCGCATTGAAATGGTGATCGCCGCGGCTGTCGGCCGCATGGATGTCGGCGCAGCTCAAAAGGACTGATATTGGAATCTGCGGCCCATACCCGAAATGAGGCCGTCCGTCTTCGCTCTCGTGTCGCTCGAGCTTCGCCGGACACGTTTCGCCGTTGCAATCTTGACGCGGCTGCGCCACGCGAAGCCCGCAAGGGCGAAGCGTGGTGCCCCTGGCCGGAATCGAACCAGCACTCCTTGCGGAACTCGATTTTGAGTCGAGCGCGTCTACCAGTTCCGCCACAGGGGCATTCGCGGTGGACCAGGCCGAGACGGGCCAGGGTCGCGAAGCGCGGCGGACTATAGCGGGCGGTCCGTCACGGTCAACCCGCGCGGATGTGATTGTCCCGCGCCTCGACAGCGGTATTTTGGCGCGATACGACCCGGGCTGAGCATGGAGCAGGGGTCATGACCCTGCCGGACGATGCTCGCAGGAGGACTGCCGTGACCCTCGCCACCGCCCATCCGTCGGATGCTTCCGCCACCGGCAATCCGGCGCTGACTTCGGCCCTGGCGATTGCTGTGATCGCGGCGGTGACGCTGGCCGGCGCCTGGTTCTTCCAGCTCGTGCTGGAGATCATGCCCTGTCCGCTCTGCCTCGAGCAGCGCTATGCCTATTATCTCGCGGTCCCGCTCGGCGCCGTGGTGGCGCTTGCGGCCGCCCGTGGCGCGGCGCGCCCGGTGCTGCTCGCGGGCCTTGCGATCCTCGGCCTCGCCGCGCTCGCCAATGCCGGGCTCGGCGCCTATCACGCCGGGGTCGAATGGGGGTTCTGGCAGGGGCCGACCGACTGCACCGGCCCGATAGTGGATTTCGGCAAGGCCGGCTCGCTGCTGGATCAACTCGACAAGGTCAAGGTGGTCCGCTGCGACGAGGTGCAGTGGCGCTTCCTCGGCATCTCGCTTGCCGGCTACAACGTGCTGATCTCGCTCCTGATGGCCGCGATCGCCGGCTGGGGCGTGGCGAAGGCTGCCAAGGCTTGAGTTGGAGACTCGACTTGGAGAGCCTGATTTACAGGCCCTGACTCAATCGATCTGTTTCTTCCGGTCTATTTCTTCTTGCCCGGCGTGAAGGTCGGCTGTCCGCCCTTCTGGCTGGGAGCCGCGGCGATCACCTTGATCTTCTCCTTCTTGGGCTTCTTGGTTTCCCGGTTGCCGTGTCGCTCGCCTTTGGACATGTCGGTCTCCCTCTGTCTCTCGAGATCATCGGCTCGGTCAGAACCCGGCTGCGGAGCAGCCCGAACGCCGACGTGGATTCGCTTTGCCTGAAGTGATGGTGGTCGACCGTAGGCCGATCGCCTTCGAATAGCGAGCGCCAAAGCGGTCTGCGGCGCGCTGCGGCAACAACGCGCAGGATGCTATGAGGAGCGGCCTTCGCCCCTCGTTCGGCGAGAAAGCCAAGAACACCAGGAAAACCAACGAGAAAGCATTGGCTATTGCCGCCGAAGCGGCGCATGCTGGCCGCGGGGCCGCACCGGCGCAAGGCGTTTCGTAAAAGGCTGCCCCATGACCATGCGCTCCCGACGTGAAGTCGTCACCTTCCAGCATCCATTCCGGATCAGAGGCATCGATCGTGAATTGCCCGCAGGCGCCTATGACGTCATTACCGATGAAGAGGCGATTGAAGGGCTCTCATTCGCGGTGTTCCGCCGTGTCGCCACGATGATCATCGTCCCGGCACAAGGCTCCCGCGGATTGACGACGGAGATGGTGTCGATCGGCTCGGTCGATCTGGCGGACGCCCAGCGTATCGATTTGAGCGCCTCGAATGACTGACGAACCGCTCGACCTCGATCGCCACCGCGGTATGGCGGCGCAGAAAGCCACCGATATTCGCCGTGCGCTGGCGGAAATCGAGACCCATGCGAGGGATCTGCGCGAGCGCCAGGTCACGCTCGAGACCGGACTGCTGGCGGTACCTGCTACGTCGTGGCCGGAGGTGGCTGCCAAGGCGCGCTACGTTTTGAATCTGTACGCAGCGAGCCTGCCGCCGGAGGATACGAGGCATCGCGATCTGGTCACGGCAATTCTCGAGGATTTTGTCCGGCTCACCGAGCCGCGATGAACCAGAACCAGTTCGCGGCTTTGAAGGAGCTGATCGCATGACGCTTACCCAGGGTCGCTTCATCAGCTACGAATACGACCGGATGGTCGTGCTGTTTTCGATGCATGACGACGAGAAGGAGATCCATTGCGCGATCTCGACCTCCGCGATGGATGAATTAGAAGGCGGGGCGCTCGGGCGCGCGGGCCATCGCGAGACTCAGTTCATGCGGCTGCGCGAGCGCATCGAGGCCTGCGCCGATGGCAAGTACCAGGCGAAGGAGTTCGAAGGGGCGCCGCCCCGGATCATCCTGCGCAGCATCGATTTTCGGAAGCCGAGATAGCGGCTGCTCTGTGCGAAGGCCCTGATGCGCGTGTCAGGTGTTTCAATGTGGAGGCTATCCCGCCTCGCCGTCCCGATCATGCGCGACAGACGAGCCCATGCTGATCATCGTGCACCGCGTCCCCGTCGAGTTGCTGCTGTTGGCCAATGAGACGTTGTTGCGCCTCAGGAGCCGACGCAATCTCGTCGCCACGTTGATGAGCGAGCAGCGCCCGCGATACACCATCTCCGAAATACATGGTGCGAGCCGCCGGCTGACCGCGCTATGGCGCGCGGTCGCCAGGGAGCGGCTCGAGGAATGGAGCGAAGCACAGCCCGATTCGGTCTATGCCCGGATCACCGGGCACTTGTGGCGTGCCGCAGCCGTTGCGAAACTGCAAATCGACCGGGACGAGGAGCTGTGGTTCGATCCCGATGAACTGGTCGCGTTGGCGCGATCGTTCCGCGATCAGCCGGACCAGTCGACGGCCGAGGCAGGTTAGGTAGAGCCAACGGGTCCGCGAAAAGCGCGGCTCGATGACAGGCTCCGCGAAACCCACCACGCTTCCACCCGTCCGCCTCTCAATCCGTCATGCTGAGGAGGCCGCGCTTGCGGCCGTCTCGAAGCATGCACGGCCACCAGCCGGGCCGTTCATCCTTCGAGGCTCGCTCCGCTCTCACCTCCAGCGACAAAGGCGAATCCTTTGTGCGGGGATGACGGAATTAACAGGTGAGCCTTGGACTAATCGTCGACGTCGTCCTGCGGCCGTCCGAACAGATGGATGATGCCCGGCGTCGAGATGGTGACGAACAGGAAGCGCGACAGATGATGCGCGCCGACGAAGATCGGGTCGATGTGCAGCGTCAGCGCCAGCGCCAGCATCGCGTCCATCGCGCCGGGTGCGAAGGCGACCACGACGTCGGCGAGCCGCACATGGGTGGTGAAGGCGATCACCGCGACGAACACGGCCGAGATTGCGATCGCGATCGCAAACGAGCCGAGCCCGGCATTGACGTGGCTCAGCAGGGTCGAGGTCTTCATCCGCGCAAAGCGGGTGCCGATCAGCGCGCCGATGCCGACCAGCGCGACGTTGCGCAGCCAGGGCGGCAGGCCGCCATCGACCAGCCCTGAGCCATGCAGCAGGCTGGAGGCGAGCATCGCACCGAACATCCAGCTGGCGGGGAATTTGATCCAGCGCAGCAGCAGCGAGACGCCGATCGACCCGGCGACTAGGGCGACAAGGCCGAACGGCGAGGCAACCGTCGTCGGCAATGGCGGCGGCGCCGCGTGCGTCACGCCGGTCAGCGCCAGCACCAGCGGCAGTGCCGCGGTCAGGATGATGACGCGCATGGTCTGAACCACGGCGATCGCCGCGACGTCGGCGCCCTTCTCCGCGGCGAGGATCGTGATCTGCGAGAGCGCGCCGGGGCTGCCGGCGAGGAAGGCCGAGGTCTGGTCCCAGCCATGGATGCGTTGCAGATAGACGCTCGAGCCGAAGGTCGAGCAGAACGTCGCCAGCGCCAGCAGGGCGATGGTGAGCGGATAGGAGCTCATGTGCTGCAGCAATTGCTGCGACATCAGCGAGCCCAGCGAGATGCCGAGCAGCAGCAGCATCGATTGCGTCAGCACCGGCGGCACCGCGAGCGGCCGTCCGGCCAACGCGGCGATCCCAACCGCGCACATCGCACCCGAGATCAGGCCGCCCGGCAATCCCGCCCATAAAAACAGCAGGCCGCCGCCGGCGCCGATGACGAGAGTCTCGAGCCCGTTCAGAACTATGCTGCGGTCGGGAATGGCGGTCGCCATCGAAGCGCGGATCAGGGTCACGCCGCCTTATGGCAAATTCGCAACCACGGGACAATTGCATCTCGCGATTGCAGCATTGCGCCCCGGCTTGCCCGGCGCACAGATTTTCACCCTCCCCGGCGGGGAGGGTGAAGGACGTCAAAATACGTCTACGCGTTACTTCGCGGCCGGCGCAGCGGCAGCACCGCCCGCCTTCTTGCACTCGGAGCGGAATTTCTTGCGCTCCTTGCCATGCAGGCCCTTGGCGTCGGCTTGCTTCGAGCACTCCAGCGACTCGGCGGTGCGCGGCTTGGCTTCCTTGGCCATCTTGCCGTCGGCCTTCGGAGCGGCGTCCTTGGCGGCGGGCGCGGCGGTTTGCGCGAAGGCGCCGCCCATCAGCAGCAGGGAGGCAAGGGCGGTTGCGGTCGCGAGCTTGGAAATCGTCATCATGGGACACCTCGTGGGGGCAGGAGCCGAAACGTTGCGCGGCCATGATGAACCGTGGATGAACATGCGGTGGTCCAGCCGCCACAATATTTTAACGGCCAAGGGCGTCCGCACGTTGTCGCAAGTCGGGGTTGCGCTAGGATAATGGTCTTACGCCAATGCCCCCAAGGGAAGCCGAGGGAAACCTCACGGGAAACCAGGGATGACGGGAGACCAGGGATGACCATTCAGACCAGATTGTTGTGTGTGATTGCGGTATCGGGCTTTGCAGCTTTTGCGGCGAGCGCGCCGGCGCAGGCCCTGACCGCGCAGGAATGCAGCGCCAAGTACCAGGCGGCCAAGTCGGGCGGCACCCTCAACGGCCAGAAGTGGAACGATTTCCGCAAGGCGCAATGCGGCGCCGACGCAACCCCGGCCGCGGCGCCCGCCGCTCCTCCGCCCGTTGCTGCGGCGCCAGCTCCGGCCGCGCCGAAGGAAGCCAAGCGGGAAGCCGCTCCCGCCGCGGCACCCGCCGCACCGGCAGGGCCCGCCGTGTTTCCGAACGCGATCGATCCCAAATACGCCAAGGAATCCGAAGGCAAGGGGCGCATGCACACCTGCGTGGACCAGTACAATGCCAACAAGACGACCGGCGGCAACGGCGGCCTGAAGTGGATCCAGAAGGGCGGCGGCTATTACAGCGAATGCAACAAGAAGCTGAAGGGCGCCTGAGCCCAGCCACATCTGTCATCGCCCGCGCAGGCAGGCGATCCAGTACGCCGCAGCGTCTCGGTTCGCGCACGGGCGTCTCTGGAATACTGGATCATCCGCATGCGCGGGTGATGCACCGATGGTGAGGCGAGACACTCGATGTGAGATCGACAGGCGGCCGGTGCAAGCCGGCCGCTTTTCTTTCGGCAGAAGCGTTATTGGCCTTCCGCAAGCAGCTTGTCCGCCGATTGCGCCAGCAGTTGCGCGCGCTTGCGCGGGCCGCGTTCGAGAAACAACAGGCTCTGGCCGAAGATGAAGCAGTAGAACAGGAAGGCCTGCGCATCGGCTTCGTCGGACGAGAGCCCGGTGGCGCAATAGAGCTGGCCGACCTGCTTCAGCCGCGCGGCATCGACGCTCGCGGCGGCGGCCGCCGCGGCGTCATCGGTGCGCGCCCATTGCCGGATCGCGAGCTCCACCGCCATCGCCTCGGTGTTCATGCGCTCCGAATAGAGCGTGATGATCGCCTTCAGCCGCTCGCGCGCGCTGGCGCCGTCGAGCGCGGTCTGCTTCTCGATTGCGGCGATGCGGCCGTCGCGCCAGCGCGCCAGCATCGCCTCCAGCAGCGCGGCGCGATCCCTGAAGCGGCGGTAGAAGCCGCCCTTGGTGACGCCCAGATTCTTCGCCAGCACCTCGACCCGCACGCCATCGACGCCGCTATGCGCGAGCTCGGCAAAGCCGGCCGCGACCCAGACATCGCCCTTGCTTTCAGTCATGTGATCTCCGCGGATCGGTCCCGATACGGCACCGTATTGCTAGCCTGCTTGGTGCCTGATACGCTACCGTATCAAAAATCGAAGGAGGGGATGATGGAGGGCGAGGCGACCTATCGCGGCACGGTCTATCCCTGGCACTGCGATCACATCGGCCACATGAACGTCATGTGGTATGTCGGCAAGTTCGACGAGGCGAGCTGGAACATGTTCGCGCGGCTCGGGCTGACGCCGAGCTATCTGCGCGAGTCCGGCCGCGGCATGGCCGCCGTGCAGCAGAACATCTCCTATCAGCGCGAGCTGCTCGCCGGCGACCTCGTCGAGGTCAAGAGCCGGCTGGTCGAGTTCCGCGACAAGTCAGTCCGCATCCTGCACGAGATGCGCAACGCGGAGACCGGCGACATCGCCGCGACCTGCGAGATCGCGGCCGTGCACATCGATCGCGCCGCGCGCAAATCCGCGCCGTTCGCGCCGGCGATCCGCTACGCCGCGATGCCGCACCTCGTGCCGTCAGAATCCGTGACTGCGTGACCGCCATGCCCCGCTTTGAGCCGAAGAATCCCAACTTCCGCGCGATTGCCACCGCCACATTCGAACGCCAGCGCGCAATGCAGACGCTTGCTATCTCGATCGCGCGCATGGAGCCGGGTGAGGTCGATCTCGCAATGCCCTACGCGGCGGAGTTCTGCCAACAGAACGGGTTCGTGCATGCCGGAATCATCACCGCGGGGCTCGACAATGCCTGCGGGATCGCCGCCTTCACGCTGATGCCCGAAGGCTCCGACATCCTCACGGTGGAGTTCAAGACCAACCTGCTAGCGCCGGCCCGCGGCGAACGGTTCGTGTTCCGCGGCGTCGTGGTCAAGCCAGGCCGCACGCTGACGGTTTGCGACGGCCGTGCCTACGCCGTGCAGGACGGCATCGAGACGCTGGTCGCGACCATGAGCGGCACGCTGATGGCGTTGCAGCGGCGGGACCCGCTATCGACGAGCGGAGCTTTATCTCCGTCACCCTGAGGTGCGAGCCTTGCGGTGCAATTGCGCCGCTGGGCGAGCCTCGAAGGGTCGACGGCCCGCGCTTTCGCCGGCGGAGAAGTAACACGCGGGAACATCTGGGCCGTGCATCCTTCGAGAGGCGCTTCGCGCTCCTCAGGGTGACGGGACTCAGAGACCGGGCTGCTTGGGAAAGGCGTGCCCAGCATTTGCGCACACGCTCGAGTCCCGCGCATTGACAAGCCTCCCCCACACCGACCTGATACGCGCATGCTTCGCGTGAGTGCCTTGTCATGATTGCCAGCCTCAGTCTGATCCTGCTTTGCCAGCTGGTTGGCGAGGTTGCCGTGCGGGCGCTGGCCGTGCCGGTGCCGGGGCCTGTCGTCGGGCTGGTGCTGCTGCTGTTGCTGCTGTTGGCGCGCGACCGCTTTCCCGTGCTCGCGCGCGGGCCGCTCGGCAATGACGGGGTCGAGAGCGTAAGCCGCGGCATGCTCGCCAATCTCTCGCTGCTGTTCATTCCGGCCGGGGTCGGCGTGGTGCAGAAGCTCGATCTGCTCGCCGAGCACGGCATCGCGATCCTGGTGATCCTCGCGGTGTCGGTCATCGTCACGCTGCTGGCGACGGTCGCGACCTTCGTCGCGGCGAGCAGTATGTTTGCGCGCGAGGAGGAGGACCCGTGAGCGACAATCCGTTTTCGCTCTGGGTCTATCTCTCGCAGTCGCCGCTGCTCTGGCTGACGGTGACGCTATTGACCTATGCCGCAACCGATGCGGTGTCGCTGAAGACGAGGCGGCACCCGCTCGCCAATCCCGTGCTGCATTCGCTGTGGATCATCGGCGCGTTCCTGCTCATGACCGGGACCTCCTACACCACCTATTTTGCCGGTGCGCAGTTCGTGCACTTCCTGCTCGGGCCGGCGACGGTCGCGCTCGCGGTGCCGCTCTACGAGAACCGCAGGCGGGTCGCGGCTGCGGTCCTGCCGATGCTGGTCGCACTCGCGGTCGGCTCACTCGCCGCGATCGTCTCGGTGGTGCTGCTGGCGCGGGCTTTCGGCCTGCCGCGTGACATCATCCTGTCGCTGGCGCCCAAATCAGTCACGGCCGGCGTCGCCATGGGCATCAGCGAATCCCTGCATGCCGATCCCTCGCTGACGGCGGTCTCGGTGATCCTCACCGGCATCATGGGGGCGATCATCGTCACGCCCTTGATGAACTTCACCGGCATCACCGACTTTCGTGGCCGCGGCTTTGCCGCCGGCATCGCCGCCCATGGCATCGGCACCGCGCGCGCCTTCCAGGTCGACGAGGTCGCCGGCGTCTTTGCCGGGATCGCGATGAGCCTGAATGCGCTGGTCACCTCGCTGCTGGTGCCGCTGGCCGTGACCTATCTGCTGCGCTGACGCCCCTTGCAGGGCAGTTTTGTGCTATTGGTATGGCGTTGAGCAGCAAATCCTTCTATGGTTGCCACCGCAAACACGAGTCTGTTCCCCTTGGTCTTTTCCGCAACTCAAAGCGTGCTCGGGCTGGTATCGGGCATGCTGGTCGGCTTTTCGTTGGGCCTGGTCGGCGGCGGCGGGTCGATCCTTGCCGTGCCGCTGATGGTCTATGTGGTCGGGGTAGCCCAGCCGCATGTCGCGATCGGCACCTCGGCGATCGCGGTCGCCGCCAACGCCGCGATCAACCTCTCCAACCACGCCCGCGGCGGCACCGTGATCTGGTCCTGCGCACTGCTGTTCGCGCTGTCAGGCATGTTCGGCGCTTTCGGCGGCTCGATCCTCGGCAAGATGCTGGACGGGCAGAAGCTGCTCGCAATGTTCTCGATCGTGATGCTGGTGATCGCAGGGTTGATGCTGAAGACCCGCGCGCGGGTCGGGCTGACCGACGTCAAGATCTCGATGTCCAACACGCCCGCGATCATAGGCCTCGGGCTTGCCACGGGAACCATGTCGGGCTTCTTCGGCATCGGCGGCGGCTTCCTGATCGTGCCGGCCCTGATGCTGGCGACCGGGATGCCGATCATGAACGCGGTCAGCTCGTCGCTGGTGGCCGTCACCGCCTTCGGCATGACCACGGCCCTCAGCTATGCGTGGTCCGGGCTGGTGTCATGGGGCCTGGCGGGGCTATTCGTCGCCGGCGGCATCGCGGGCGGTCTCTTGGGCACTCGGAGCGCCCGCCACCTGTCGGAACGGCGCGGCGCCCTCAATATCGTGTTTGCGACTGTGATTATCGTGGTGGCGATCTATATGCTGCTGCGTAACATCAATGTGTCCTGAACGTAGAAGGGCGAGGAGCCCTTCCGGAAGCGAGCTATGAACCACCTGACGAAATTTCCCCTCGACAACGCGGGCGCCACCCGCCGCGGCGCGCTCGGCCTCATCGGTGCCGGCATTGCGCTCCTTGCCGCTGGAGGCGCGCGCGCCGAGGACGACAATGTCCTGACCGAGCAACAGGTGCTGCGCGATCCGGACATTCCTGTCATCGGCAACCCCAAGGGCGACATCACGATCGTCGAATGGTTCGACTACAACTGCCCGTATTGCCGCAAGCTCGCGCCGGAACTGCGCCAGGTGGTGCAGGACGACGGCAAGGTCCGCCTGGTGCTGAAGGATTGGCCGATCCTCGGGCCGGTCTCCAAGGTCGCGGCGCGGATGGCGCTGGCGGCGAAGTACCAGGACAAGTTCGAAGCCGCGCACGAGGCGATGATCTCGGTCAATTCGCGCATCACCGAGCCGCGCATCGCCGAACTGCTCTCGGGCGCCGGCCTCGACATGGATCGCCTGAAGAAGGATCTCGACACCAACGCCAAGGCGATCGACGCGGTCTTGGCGCGCAACAACGAGCAGGCGCAGGCATTCGGCTTCAACGGCACGCCGTCATTCATCGTCGGCAAGTATCGCGTGCCCGGCGTGCTCAGCATCGATCAGTTCGAGCAGGTCATCGCCGACGCGCGCAAGGCCAATATGGGCCGCAAGACCGAGCAGAATTAGCCCGCGTCGTCGCTTCCCTCACGACCAACATGGAGCGCGCTTACGTCGAGCCTTTCCGCTTGGCATAGGCGCGCCGCGCGCGCTCGCGATTGCCGCACACTTCGCTCGAGCACCATCTGCGCGTCCGGTTCGGGCTCTCGTCGACGAAGAACCAGCCGCAGCCGTCGGCCTCGCAGCATCCGATGCGGCTTGCGTCGTCTGACGCCAGCAGGGCCGTGAGTGACCACAGCACCGGCCACAACGGCTCCGTCACGTCGATCCCCGCCAGCGCATGGCGATAGCCGTGATCCTGCCGCACCAGGTCGGGCTGCCGCGGCGCCGCCGACAGCATCCGATTGACGAGACGGAGGTCCGCGCTGCGGCCACCGCGGAGCGCGTCGGAAATGCTCCAGATGTCGCGGCGCAGATCATGCGCCTTCTGCATCGCGGCCACGGCAACGCTGCTCACCGAATGCGCTTTCAGCTTCCTGACCGCGGCGAGCGGCAAGGTCCCGCGGCGTTCGCTCCAGGACAATAGCGCAGCATAATCCGGGATCAGCTCCTGCGGATCGCCCGACGTCCGCCAGTCGAGCGTGTTCGCGAAGTCGAGGCAGACCCGTCCACCGAAGAACTGTGTCGCTGCCCGCGCGGGATCCCTTGACATCACGGCCTCTCACCAAGTTTAATCTAACGGTCATGACCATTACAAGCGCCCAACCGTCGCAACGCGTCCCAACGATGACGGCCGCCGGATTCAGGCGGGGCCTGGTCGCGGCCTTGCCGTTCCTGCTCAGCAACGGCGCCGCCGGCCTGGTGATGGGACTGACCTACAAGGGGCTTGGGCTCGCAGCGCCGCAAGCGATTCTGTTCAGCCTGCTCGTCTACTCCGCCACCGCCCAGGCGATCACGCTGAGCATGTGGGCAATCCCGTTGCCGGTTGCCGCCATGGTCGTTGCCTGCATCGCCACCAATTCACGATACTTACTGATGGGCGCCCATCTGCGCCAGCTATTTGGCGGACTGGCCCCCCGGAAGATCCTGCTCAGCCTGTTTCTGCTCGCGGATGCGTCGTGGCTGATGACAAGCTCGGATGCAGACCGCAACGGACCCGACGCCGGCTATCTGCTCGGATCGAGCATCCCGATGGCGATCGGCTGGGTCGGTGGCACCGCACTTGCCTATGCCGCCCCGCTCGCAGCGAGCGGGCCGCTGAAGCTCGCCGCCGCGCTGCTGCCGACGATGTTCATTGCGACGCTGCTTCCCAGCCAGTGGAAGAACGCGGCGTCTCCGTGGCCGTGGCTGACCTCGGCGGTCGTCGCGCTGCTTGTCAGCCGATTCGTGGATCCCAGCTGGTCGATGCTGATCGGGGGCGGATGCGGCACGCTCGTCAGCATGATGGAGCGGACCGATGCGTGACCTGGTGCAGCACTTGATGAAGGACTTGGACGTTCTCGGCGTGATCTTCATCCTCGGGCTGACATGCTATGCCATGCGCGCCGGTGGATACGTCCTCGCCGGGTCGATGCGCGACGATGGCATCGCCGCGCGGTTTCTCCGGCTCGCGCCCGGCAATCTGTTCATCGCATTCATTGTCGGTGGCTGCCTGTCCGGCGGGCTGGCAGGTCTTGTCGGGACAATGGTCGCGCTCGTGACGATGGCTGTCACGGCAAGGGAATGGGCCGCGCTGGGCGCGGGGTTCGGTGCGGCCTTGGCGGCGTCTGCGATCGGGCTGTGACGTCACCGGTTACTTGGACGCGATCTTGTCCCACTGCTCGCGGGTGCGCGTCTTCAGCAAGTTCCAGTCATGGGCTGCAACATCCCAATTCACGATGGTGCGGGTATCCTGTGCCACTTCGCCATTGGCGACGCTCGACGTCTGCATCGAATCGTAGACATAGACGCCGCAAATCAGCAGCAGCGCGCCCAATATCATGCCGAAAAACGTCCGCATCGCTCAATCCCTCCGGTGTCGGCGAGATAACGTCGTGGGGTTCGCTGTGGTTCCGGCGATCGATCAACTGCGCGCGAACACGCGCATCACATAATCGATGAACACGCGAACCCGCGGCGAAAGCTGTCGATTGCGCGGATAGAGCAGCGAAACCGGCACCGATGGCGGCGGGCACTGCTGCAGCACCGGGATCAGCGTGCCGCTCGCGAGATCGGCTTCGGCATGGAAGCGTGGCACCTGCACGAGGCCGAGCCCGAGCCTGGCGCTCGCCAGATAGCTCTCGGGGCCGGTCACGGACATCGGCGCCGGCAGCGGAAACTGTTTCAGCGTGTTGTCGATCACGAATTCCATCGGCCGCAAGCGCCCCGTCGTCAGCGAGCGGATGCCGATCATGCGATGGCCGTCGAGCGCGAATGGATCGGTCGGCACGCCGAAGCGCGCAAGGTAATCCGGCGTGGCGCAGGTCAATCGCTCCAGCATCGTGACCTGGCGCGCGATCATGTCGCTGTCGGGCAATTGGCCGAAGCGCAGCACGCAGTCGACGCCTTCGCGGATCAGGTCGACCCAGCGATCGCTCTCGCTCATGTTGATCTCGATATCAGGATATTGGGCGAGGAAGCCGGGCAGGTTCGGCAGCAGGAAGTGCCGCGCCAAGGTGCCCTGCACCTCGAGCCGCAGCAGGCCCTTCGGCCGCGCACCGCCGAACGCGCCTTCGGCGTCTTCGAGGTCCGCGATCAGCGACACGCAGCGGCGGTAATGCGCCTCGCCGTCGAGCGTCGGGCGGACCGTGCGCGTGGTGCGTTCGAGCAGCCGCACGCCGAGCCGCGCCTCCAGCCCCTTCACCGCATCCGTCACCGTCGAGCGCGGCAGGCCGAGATCGTCGGCGGCGAGAGAAAAGCTGCGGCGTTCGACCACCCGGGTGAATACGCGCATCGCGTCGAAGCGATCCATTATTATCCGAAAATTACGAATAGTGATGCCAGAAGATGCCTAATTATCCGGATAATGCCAAGGCCTAGTGTCCTCCCATCGAACGCGGCCTTGGCCGCCAACCTGATGGGAGACTGAAAATGACCAACAAGGTAGCTCTGGTGACGGGTGCCTCGCGCGGGATCGGCGCGGCGGTTGCCGAACGCCTCGCCAGGGACGGCTTCACCGTCGTCATCAACTACTCCGGCGATGACAAGCCCGCCCAAGCGGTGGCCGACCGGATCGAAGCCGCCGGCGGCCGGGCGCTGACCGCGAAGGCCGATGTCAGCGACGCCAATGCGGTGCGCGGTCTGTTCGACGCGGCGGAAGCGGCGTTCGGTGGCGTCGACGTGCTGGTCAACAATGCCGGCATCATGAAGCTCGGCAGGATTGCCGACAGCGACGATGCGGCCTTCGACCAGCAGGTCGCGGTCAACCTGAAGGGCAGCTTCAACACGATGCGCGAGGCGGCACGCCGGCTGCGCAACGGCGGACGCATCGTCAATTTCTCGACCAGCGTCGTCGGCACCAAGCTCGAGACCTACGGCATCTATGTCGCGACCAAAGCCGCGATCGAGTCATTGACCGCGATCCTGTCCAAGGAATTGCGCGGCCGCGGTATCACGGTGAATGCGGTCGCGCCCGGCCCGACCGCGACCGATCTGTTCCTCAACGGCAAGTCAGATGAGCTGATCGACCGCTTCGCCAAGATGGTCCCGCTGGAGCGGCTCGGTACGCCTGACGACATCGCGAACGCCGTGTCGTTCCTCGCCGGTCCCGACGGCTCCTGGATCAACGGCCAGACCCTGCGTGCCAACGGCGGCCTGGTCTGACGCCCTCACGCCTTCACTCAACTCGCACCAAACCGATTTCAAAGGATACGTGTCATGAAACAGGTCATCGTTATCACCGGCGCCTCTAGCGGCTTCGGCCGCCTCACCGCCAACGCGCTCGCCAGGGCCGGCCACACCGTCTACGCCTCGATGCGCCACACCACCGGCCGCAACGCCGCCGCGGTCGCCGACATCGAGGAGTTCGCCCGCGACAACAAGGTCGATCTGCGCTCGCTCGAGCTCGACGTCGGCTCGCAGGCTTCGGTCGATAACGCAATCGCGCAGATCGTCACTGAGGAGGGCCGCCTCGACGTCGTCATCCACAATGCCGGCCACATGGTGTTCGGCCCGGCGGAGGCGTTCACGCCCGAGCAACTCGCCGAGCTCTACGACGTCAATGTGCTCTCGACCCAGCGCGTCAATCGCGCGGCGCTGCCGCAACTGCGCAAGCAGGGCAGGGGACTTGTGGTGTGGGTGTCGAGCTCTAGCTCGGCCGGCGGCACGCCGCCCTATCTCGCGCCATACTTCGCGGCGAAGGCCGGCATGGATGCGATGGCCGTGATCTATGCCCGCGAGTTGTCACGCTGGGGCATCGAGACCTCGATCATCGTGCCCGGCGCCTTCACCGGCGGCACCAACCACTTCGCGCATTCCGGCCGTCCGGCCGATCAGGCGCGGGTTGCCGAGTATGAAGCCGGTCCCTATGCCGGCTTCGGCGACGAGATCATGAAGGCATTTTCGGCGATCGTGCCCGAGGATGCCGACGCTGGCTCCGTGGCCGATGCGATCGTTAAGGTCGTGGACACGCCGTTCGGCAAGCGGCCGTTCCGCGTCCACATCGATCCGACCCAGGACGGCGCCGAGGTCGCCTTCGGCGTGATCGACCGCGTCCGCAACGAGATGCTGCACCGGGTCGGCTTCTCCGACCTGCTCAAGCCGCGGGTGAACAAGTAGCTCGGCGCACTGTCCGCATCAACGATGAGGATAGTGCCACGCACTATCCATCACCGTCATCCTGAGGTGCGAGCGGAGCGAGCCTCGAAGGGTGCACGGCCCCGATGCTGCCGCGCGGCCGCAGCGGGGCCGTCGACCCTTCGAGACGCGCTTCGCGCTCCTCAGGGTGACGGGCAGAGAGTCCCTCACGCACCGTCGACGCGCTCGCGACGCGCTCGCCATTCAGCCACTGCATGATCTCCGCATTGATCTCGCGGGGATAGGTGTGGCTGAGATCGTCGATCTCGCGATAAATCACCTTGGCCCCCGCGGCCGACAGCAAGCCCTGGGTCTGCCGTGCGGTCTGCACCGGGAACATCCAGTCGAGCCGGCCGTGGGTGATGAAGATCGGCAAGTCGCGCAGCCGATCGGCATCGGCCGTCTCGGCCATCAGCGGATGGAAGGTCGCGGCAACCGGCGCCAGATGCGTGAAGCGCGAGGTGCCGTCGAGCCCGCTCACATAGCTGAAGGTGCCACCGTCGCTCATGCCGGTCAGCAACATCCGCGTCTCGTCGACCCGCCAGCGCGCGCGCACCTGGTCGATGATGCGGTTGAGATTCGGCGAGTCGGTGTCGTCGCCCATCAACGCCCAGGTCTGGCCGGTCGCGGTCGGCGCCACCAGAATGGCGCCGCGGCTGCGCGCATCGCGCAACCAGCTCCACAGGAAGCCGCGGCCGTTGCCGCTGCCGCCATGCAGCGCCATCACCAGCGGCCAGGTGCTTTCCGGCGTGTAATACTCCGGCACATACATCGAGAAGCCGCCGCGGCTGCCCGGCTCGTTGCGCTCATGGAAGATGCCGGTGTCGGCGTTCGGCACAGCCGCGAGCTTTGCCTGCAAGCCGGCGTCCTCGCGCAAGTCGGGCGCGATGAAGAAGCCGCTGACCGGCGGCAGCTCGGTCAGCGGATAGAGTGCCTCCTGTGCGCGCGGCAGATAGCGCAGCGCGCGGAATACGCTGACCAGATCGCCTTCGCCATTCTGCACCGCGCGCAGGCCCGCATAGCCGGCCAATGCCGGCTCGATCGCAGCTTCCAGCGCGGTCTTGATGTGCGCGAATTTCTCCGGCCAATCGGCAAGCCGCGGCCGCACCGCCTGCAAGGCCTCCTCGGGCTCGCCCGCGATTTGCATCACGCGATCGAAGTCCGGCGGGTTGAGGTTGCGCGCGACAAAGGACAGCGATTCCAGCGTCTGCAACAGCGGCGGCAGCACGGCCACGATGTCGTCAACCACGGCCTCGCTCATCGTCGCTGCCTCTTTTCTTTCTCTTAATGCAGCCGCGGCGCCTTCAAGAGCTTCATGCGGTCGATCGAGGTCAGCGTCACGTCGAAGGTGACGCCCTCATGGTAGATCGTCAGCGGCACGTCGACGCCGGCCGCGCCGAGCGACCAGAGTTTTCTGTAGAAGCCGGTCTGGCTCGTCACCTTGTCGCCGTCGACCGCGAGGATCACGTCGCCGGTCTTGAGTTCGGCGCGCGCCGCCGGTCCCTTGCTGGCGACGCCGACCACCACGAGACGGTTGTCGATCTCGGTTGTGTACATGCCGAGCCACGGCCGCGCCGGCCTGTCGACACGGCCGAACTTGCGCAGATCGCTCAGCACCGGCTTGAGCAGATCGATCGGTACAATCATGTTGACATGCTCGGCTCGGCCCGAGCGCTCGCGTTCGAGCTGCAGCGAGCCGATGCCGATCAGCTCGCCGGCATTGTTGATCAGTCCGGCGCCGCCCCAGTTCGGATGCGACGGATGGGTGAAGATCGCCTCGTCGAGCAGGTATTCCCAGTAGCCCGCGAACTCCTGCTTCGCGGCGATCTGGCTTGCGACCGAGCGCGTGCGGCCGCCGGCGCCGCCGAGCACGACACTGTCGCCGACCTGCGTTCCCGCCGACGAGCCGATCGGCAGCGGATTGATGTCGAGCTTGCCGAGTGCCTGCACCAGGCCGAAGCCGGATTCGAAATCGAAGCCGAGCGCGTGGCCCTCGACCGCGCGGCCGTCGCCGAGATGCAGCCACACCGTGGCGGCTTCGGTGATCAGATAGCCGATCGTCAGCACCAGCCCGTTGTCGATCAATACGCCGTTGCCGGTGCGCTCGGTGCCGAGCGTCTCGGCGCTGAACGCGTCAGGCGGAATGATCGAGTGCAGCCCGACCACGCTCATCAGCGCACGATCGAGGTCATAGCGGTAATCTTCGGGACGGGGCTGAAAGGCCGCTGGCACTTTCCATTCGGTGGTGGAGGGCATCCGGGATCTCCTGGCGTGCAGCGTGCTGGAACCTCATGGTAGTCCGAGGTTCTGCCGGCAGGGAAGATGGAATGATATACCTTGCGCGGCGGCCTGCACAGCTCATCTGGCGTGCAGACCTGCCCCTCGCAAGATCAATTGAACCTATTCGCTTTTTGAAGCGCGATGAGGTCGGGTTGAATCGTCATCGCGCTTTAGCTTCTTGTTTGGACATGATCTTTTCGGAAACCGCTTCGCACTTTTCCGGATCATGCCTTCGCGCGTGCCGGCATGATGCGGAAGGCGCGGTCCTCCTTGATCCACGCGGCGCGCTCGTCGCGCAGCATGGTGCGGCGGACTTTTCCGGAATCATCACGCGGCGCCGTGCCGACGCGCTCGAAACTTTCCGGATGCTTGTAGCGGCTGAGCCGGTCCTTCAAGAAATCGCCCATGCCGTCGGCGATCTTCTGCGCATCGGCGCTGTCGGCGAGTTCGAGGATCGCATGCACGCGCTGGCCGAATTCCGGATCGGGCAGTCCGACCACGACGCAGGAGCACACCTCGGGATGCTCGCTGACCGCGGCCTCGACCTCGGCCGGATAAATGTTGGCGCCGCCGCGCAGCACCATGTCGGCGAGCCGGTCGCCGAGATAGAGATAACCTTCCTCATCGAGCCGGCCGATATCGCCGAGCGATTCCCAGCCGTCGCTGCGCCGCTTCGGCGTGGCGCCGAGATAGTGATAGGTCGAGCCGGCGCCGTCATTGGGCAGGAAGTAGATCTCGCCGGTCTCGCCGGGCGCGACGTCGTTGCCGTCCTCGCCGATGATGCGCAAGCGCGCGGTCTCGCCGATCCTGCCGACCGAGCCCTTGTGCGCCATCCACTCGACGCCCGAGATCACGCAGGCGCCCTGCCGCTCGGTGCCGCCATAGAGCTCCCAGACCCGTTCCGGCCCGAGCCATTCGATCCACTTCTCCTTCAGCCAGGGCGGCATGGGGGCTGCCATATGAAACACGATCTGCAGGCTGGAGACGTCGTAGCGTTTGCGCACCTCCTCGGGCAGCGCCCAGATCCGGTGCATCATGGTCGGCACGAAGTTGACCCATTGCACGCGCTCTCGCCCGATCAGCCGCAGCGTCTCCTCGGCGTCGAACTTCACCATGCCGGTCAGCCGCCCGCCGCCGAACAGCGCGGCGTGCGACAGAATGAAGGGCGCGTTGTGATACAGCGGGCCCGGGTTGAGCACCGACGCCTCATGCGGCATGCCGAGCAGCAGCGGTGTCGTGGTTTCGATCACGGCAGGGCTGTGATCGAGGATCACCTTCGGTCGTCCGGTCGAGCCGCCGCTCGTCATCGCCTTCCAGTAGCGCGCGACCGGTGCCTCGAGCGGCTCCCCGGAAAATCCCTCCGGCACGAAATCCACCGGCAGCGAATTCGGCGCGTTCCAGTCGGCTTCGCCGCCGACCACCAGCGACGGTTTCAGGATCTCGAGCACTGCGGCAGCCTCGCCGCGCGGCAGCCGCCATGACAGCGAGGTCGGCGTCGCGCCACACTTCCACACCGCAAACGTGGTCTCGAAGAATGCGTTGCTGTTGGGCAGCCCGATCGCGACGAAGTCGCCGGGCTTGACGCCCTTGGCGGCAAAGGCGCGCGCCCGCGCATTGGCGCGGCGTTCGAGCTCAAGCCAGGTCAGCGCATCCGCGCCGTGACTGACGGCGATCGCGTCTGCGGGCTTGCGTTCGGCATACCAGCGCGGCACGTCGGCGAGGGGGATCAGCATGGGGCGTTTCCGAAGGACTAAGGCGGCTTGAAGCGCTCTTGTTGCAGGGATGTGGCCGAAGCCACGGCTGCCACTTCACCAACTATGCGGTCTCCGTGTCAAGCCAATGGCTGCCAGGGCGACCGGTATCCCGCTGATGGAATTGCGGAATCCTCGTTCGATAAAAGCCGGGTCAAGATTCCGGTAAAGTTCAAGCGATCGCGCTAAGCCGGACTTTACGGGGCGACGGCATTGTGGCCCGTGCGGTTGTGTGCCGGGCGCGTCGATCGACCTGCGCGGCCTCCAATTTTTTTCAAGGACCAATGTCTTCAAGGACGACGACGATGGCGAGCAATGGAGCACGGATCAAAATCAGTCGCGAGCCGCGGCGCCAGCTCAATAATCGTGCGGCGTGGATCACGGTCGATGACGGCGTGACCGAGAACGCCTGCGCCGTGGTCGATATCTCGCCCGGTGGCGCCAAGATCACGACCGAGGTCGAGTTCGACGTCAAGGATCGCCTTGCGCTGACGCTGCTCGCTGATCACGCCAAGCGCTACCCCTGCGAGGTGGTCTGGCGTCGCGGCAAGACCTACGGGCTCAAATTCGTCACCGCCGACGCCGAGCCGGACGAACCGGCCGCGGAGCCGGCCGGCGCGATCTAGCGCTGCGCCTCAACGCCCCTGCGCGCTGCTGGCATTGCCGGTTGTGTTCACCGAACCGCCGGGAGCGGCCGGCGCCGCACTGAAATTGCCGCCGGACGACGGTGCATAGCGCTGACCGCTCTGGGCTGGAAGCGCAGTGCCGCCCACGCCGCCCGGCGAAGCGGCGCGATCTCCGGGCCGCGGCGGGGGTGGGGAGCCCCCCGTGCTTTGCGCGAGAAGCTGGGCCGGCGCGAGGGTGAGGCCGGCGGCGAGGATGATGGCGAATTTGTTTCTGAACATGGGGTTAGTCCGGATGGTACGGTGAGGCTCCCGCGGTGGCGAGGTCCGCCAAGCCGCTCGATTGCGTCTCCAATAACGTAAGCGGTGCTGGTCCCGTTCCCAGAGGCTTCCGCCAAACCGCAAAGCAAATATCCGTGTGGTGGATCTCGGCAGCGATCAGGGGGCCGCGTCGGCCCGGCTAGCCCCGATAGCGCAGTGCATCGACCAGCAGCGCGAACGCCGGCGAGGATTGCCGACGGCTCGGGTAATAGAGGTGATAGCCGGGAAACGGCGCGCACCAGTCGTCGAGCACCTGGACCAGTTGGCCCCTGGCCAATTGCGCCTGCACCTGATCCTCGGCGACATAGGCAAGCCCGAGCCCGGCCAGCGCCGCCTTGATCCGCAGCGCGGTGCTGTTGAACACCAATTGTCCGTCGACGCGGACCTTGATCGGGCGTCCGCGCTTCTCGAATTCCCAGGCATAGATGCCGCCAAAGGTCGGCAGGCGGATGTTGATGCAGGCGTGCTGGGTCAGGTCCTGCGGCCGCTTCGGACGGTCGCGCCGCTTGAAGTAGGACGGCGCCCCGACCACCACCATGCGGAAATCCGGCGCGATCCGCACCGCGATCATGTCCTTCGCCAGCTGCTCGCCGAGGCGGACGCCGGCGTCAAAGCGTTCCGCGACGATGTTGGCGAGCCCGTTGTCGACGACCAGCTCCACCTTGATGTCGGGATAGCGCGGCAGGAACTTTTCCAGCGCCGGCCACAGGATGGTCTCGGCCGCGTGCTCGCCGGCGTTGATGCGGATGGTGCCGGCCGGCTTCTCACGCAGCGCGTTGAGAGCGGTGAGTTCGGCCTCGATCTCCTCGAAGCGCGGCCCGACACCTTGCAGCAGCCGCTCGCCGGCCTCGGTCGGCGCGACGCTGCGGGTGGTGCGGGTCAGGAGCCGCACGCCCAGCCGTTCCTCCAGCGCGCGCATGGTGTGGCTGAGCGCCGATTGCGACACACCGAGCTGCGCCGCCGCGCGGGTGAAGCTGCGCTCGCGCGCCACCGCGAGGAAGGCGATCAGGTCATTGACGTCATGCCGCGGCATTGATGAATCCAGCTCATAAGTCCATCCCGATTTTTACGTCTAATGGGACGCCTGTGCACGCCCTAAATCCCGCAGCGGCAGGTTCCAGTCCTTGATGCGGAGAGATGTCATGCAGAAGCGTAAACTCGGTAACAGCAATCTGGAGGTATCGGCGATCGGCCTGGGCTGCATGGGCCTGAGCTTCGCCTATGGTCCAGCGGTCGAGAAGGCCGCAGGCATCGCGCTGCTGCGCGGCGCCGTCGAACGCGGCGTCACCTTCTTCGATACCGCGGAGGTCTACGGTCCCTTCGTCAACGAGGAGCTGGTCGGCGAGGCGCTGGCGCCGGTCCGCAACGACGTAGTGATCGCCACCAAATTCGGCTTCGATATCGGCTCCATGGCCGAGCGGCACCGCTCGCTGAACAGCCGGCCCGAGCACATCAAGGCGGTCGCGGACGCCTCGCTGAAGCGGCTGAACATCGATGTGATCGATCTGTTCTACCAGCATCGGGTCGATCCCAACGTGCCGATCGAGGAGGTCGCCGGCGCCGTGAAGGACCTGATTGCCGCCGGCAAGGTCCGCCATTTCGGCCTGTCGGAAGCCGGCGTGCAGACCATCCGCCGTGCGCATGCGGTGCAGAAGGTCACGGCATTGCAGAGCGAATATTCGCTGTGGGAACGCGGGCCGGAAGCGGAGATCCTGCCGGTGTTGCAAGAGCTCGGCATCGGCTTCGTGCCGTACAGCCCCCTCGGCCGCGGCTTCCTCACCGGTGCGATCAGCGCGTCGACGACGTTCGCGAGCGACGACTTCCGCAACCTCGTGCCGCGCTTCACGCCGGAAGCCCGCCGCGCCAATCAGGCGCTGGTCGATCAGCTCGGCAAGATCGCCGCCGGCAAAGGCGCGACGCCGGCCCAGATCGCGCTGGCCTGGCTGCTGGCGCAGAAGCCATGGATCGTGCCGATCCCGGGCACCACGAAGCTCAATCGGCTCGAGGAAAACATCGCCGCCGCACGGATCGAATTGAGCTCCGCCGATCTCGCCGACATCGGCAAGGCCGTCGCCTCAGTCGAGGTGCAGGGCGCACGTTATCCGGAGCAATTGCAACAGATGGTCGGACGCTGAGGCGAGCCACACAACCCAATGTCGTCCCGGCGCAGGCCGGGACCCATTGCCCCAAATGCGCGTTGTTGCGCGACGCTGAGGCCACAGCCCTCTTCAACAACACAACCCGGTGATTATGGGTCCCGGCCTTCGCCGGGACGACGATGTGGGCACAGGCCGTGACGCACACTGGGTGTCGTCCCAACGAAAGCGAAGCGGCCGTGCCGCCTACCGTTCCGTCAGCTTCAGCTCGATGCGGCGGTTGCGCTTGTAGGCGTCTTCGGTCTGCGCGGTGTCGAGCGGCTGGAATTCGGCGAAGCCGGCGGCGACCAGGCGCTGCGCCGGCACGCCGAGCGAGACCAGATACTGCACCACCGAGATCGCGCGCGCGGAGGACAGCTCCCAGTTTGACTTGAACAGCGGGCTGTTGATCGGCCGCACGTCGGTGTGGCCGTCGACCCGCAGCACCCAGGCGATTTCGGCCGGGATCTGCTTGTCGAGATCGATCAGCGCGCTCGCGACCGTATCGAGCTCGGTCTTGCCTTCCGGCAGCAGCGTCGCCTGGCCGGTATCGAAGAACACTTCGGACTGGAACACGAAGCGGTCGCCGACGATGCGGATATCGGGGCGGTTGCCGAGGATCGCGCGCAGCCGGCCGAAGAATTCCGAGCGGTACTTCGACAATTCCTGCACCCGCTGCGCCAGCGCCACGTTGAGACGCGAGCCGAGATCGGCGATGCGGTTCTGCGATTCCTTGTCACGCTTCTCGGAGGCGTCGAGCGCCTCCTCGAGCGCGGCGAGCTGGCGGCGCAGCGCGCTGATCTGCTGGTTCAGCACCTCGATCTGCGCCAGCGCGCGCGACGACACGCTCTTTTCGGACTCCAGCGCCTTGTTGAGCTCGTTGGCGCGGCCCTGCGCGTCATTGCCGGAATTGGCGAGCCCCTCATAGAGCCCCTTCATGCGGTCGCGCTCGCCCTCGGCCGAGGCGAGGCCAGCGCGCAGTTGCGACACCTGGTCGTCGAGCGTCAGCTTGGAGAGCTTCTCCAGCGACAGCAGGTCGTTGAGCTGGGCGATCTTGGCGTTGAGCTGCTCCAGCGCCTTGTCCTTGCCAGTGACCTCCTGCGACAGGAAGAACTGCACGACCAGGAACACCGACAGCAGGAACACGATCGACAGCACCAGCGTCGACAGCGCGTCGACAAAGCCGGGCCAGTAGTTGAAGCCGGATTCGCTGCGGCGCGATCGGGCGAGGGCCATTCGGTTTCCCTTTATCTGTTACCGTCAGTCCTGCGGCGCGTGGCAGACGGCTTCGATATTGTGACCATCGGGATCGAGGACGAAAGCGCCGTAGTAGTTTGCATGATAGTGCGGCCGAATTCCGGGGCGCCCGTTGTCCCTGCCGCCGGCCTTGATCGCCTCGTCATAGAAGCGATCGACGGTGGCGCGATCGCATGCCGTGAAGGCGATGTGGGCGCCGGTCTGTGGCGTAGCGCGCCGGCCGATCCAGAAGAAGGCCTTTGGACGCACCCCATAGCCCGCAAACTCGGCACCCTCGGCATACAGGCGGATGATGCCGAGAGGACGCAAGGCCGCATCGTAGAAGGTCTTGGACCGCTCGATATCGCTGATGCCGATGGTCACGTGATCCAGCACGTTGGCCTCCGTGGCTCAGCTCTTCTCGGGCTGGCGGGCGAGGCGCTCGAGCAGCCGCTTGATCTCGCGGTTCTGCTCGCCCTGGCCGTCGGCCCATTCGCGGATCATCTGCTGCTCGGTGCGCATATGCGCAACCAGCCCCTGGATCGCCTCGGCAAGATTGGCCATCGCCGCCGTGGTGCTGCGACCGCCGCCGCCGGCGCCACCTTCCTCGAACGTGGCACGCAGCCGGTCGATCGCGCCCTGCAGGTCGGCGCCGCCGGCGCCTGCGCCGACACCGTCGCCGGAAATGCCGCGCACGGTGGTGGCGAGCCAGTCTTCGAGGTCGGTGTAGAAGCGGTTCTGGGCCTGGCTCGATTGCAGATCGAGGAAGCCGAGGATCAGCGAGCCGGCGAGGCCGAACAGCGAGGACGAGAACGAAATGCCCATGCCGCCGAGCGGCGCGGCGAGGCCCTCCTTCAGCGTATCGAACAGCGCGCCGGCGTCGCCGCCGACCTTGAGGCCGTCGATCACCTTGCCGACCGAGCCCACCGTCTCGATCAGGCCCCAGAAGGTGCCGAGCAGGCCGAGGAAGACCAGCAGGCCGGTCATGTAGCGCGAGATGTCGCGGGCTTCATCGAGGCGGGTTGCGATCGAATCGAGCAGATGCCGCATGGTCTGCTGCGAGATCGACATCCGCCCGGTGCGCTCGCCGCCGAGAATGGCTGCCATGGGAGCAAGGAGCGTCGGACGGCGCTCGATCGCAAGGCCGGGATCGGCGATGCGGAAATTATTGACCCAGGCAACCTCGGGATACAGCCGGATCACCTGGCGGAACGCCAGGATGACGCCGATCAGCAGCACGGCGCCGATCAGGGCGTTCAGCCCGGGATTGGCGAAGAAGGCGGTGACGATCTGCTTGTACAGGACGACCCCGACCAGGCCGCAGAGCACCAGGAACACCAGCATCCGCACCAGGAATATCCTGGGCGAGGACAGCTTGCTCAGTTCGATCTCCATTTCGGAGCGGGAAGGGGGCATTGCCGGGTCATCCGTTCGCGAAGGCCGCATCTGCCAGCAATATGGCACAGCGGCGGAGTGAGGAAAGCCGAATCCAAAGGCTGTCAGCAGAACCCTGGGGTTGAGAGCGGCAGAGTGTTGCCGCTTTGCGCAGCATTCCGGCGCTTCGGCGCATCAGCCTGTTCAGAAAGTGCCAATCCCACGCGCGGGTCGCGAGACGAGTTCGGGTTGCACGCATCGCCGGGCGAGGCGCACCGTGATCGGCGATTCGCGCACCGCGCATTACGACTTTGCAATCTGCGGCATTCCCGCACAGGCAAAAGGCGTGTTCCCGTTTACGCAGTCCTTAACGCATTCCCACAGCCTGCGATGGAACCCGCTCACAATCCGGTGAGTCGACAAAACATGCCGCGAAATCAGGGTGATAGGTTTGTGTGACATTGAGCCGCCCGGCAAACGCATTGCGTCGCAGCAAGCGAGATTTATTTTAGCGACGGGCGCGGTGTCGGTGTGACGCCGCCTTTCGTTTATTCCAACCCACAGAGGCGATCATCTCAATGTCTGGACTTCGCGCGCAATCGGCATGCATTGCTCTGATGCTGGCCGTGACGGCGCCATTGCTTGCTGGCTGCGACGAACCGAATTCGGCAACCGCCGCCGTACAAGCACCCGAGCCGGACGTCAGTGTCGTCACTGTGAAGCAGCAGGCGCGCGCGATGGTGCGCGAGCTGCCGGGCCGCATCGCGCCGACCCGTGTCTCCGAGGTGCGCCCTCGCGTCTCGGGGATCGTCGTCAACCGCATGTTCCACCAGGGCAGCGAGGTGAAGGTCGGCGATCCCCTGTATCAGATCGATCCGCGTCCGTTCGAAGTCGAATTGCAGTCGACCGAGGCGGCGCTCGCACGTGCCAAGGCCGTGCTCGAGCAGAACTCGCTGCAGGCGCGCCGTATCGCCACTCTCACCAACCAGCGTGCGACCTCGGAGGCCGAGAACGAGAAGGCGATCGCCAACCTGAAGCAGGCCGAAGCCGACGTGCAGGGCCGCGAGGCGGACGTCGCGCGTGCGAAACTCAATCTGGACTATGCGACGATCCGCGCGCCGATCGACGGCATCATCGGTGCTGCGATCATCAGCGAAGGCGCGCTGGTCGTGCAGAACGACGCCGCGAGCCTTGCGACCATCCAGCAGCTCGATCCGATCTACGCCGACTTCCAGCAGTCGGTCACCGAGATGAACCAGCTCCGCCGCGCCTTCGAGAACGGCGATCTCGACCGCATCGAGTCCGATGCGATGAAGGTGCGTCTCGTGCTCGACGACGGCTCGATCTATCCGCTGCCGGGCAAGCTGTTGTTCTCCGACGCCAAGGTCGACGCCCATACGGGGCAGGTCACCCTGCGCGGCGAGTTCCCGAATCCGAATCGAGTCCTGCTGCCGGGCATGTATGTCCGCGTGCAGATCGAGCAGGGCATCGACACCGATGCGATCGCCGTGCCGCAGCAGGCGATCCAGCGCAATGGCGGCGGCGGCAGCGAGGTGTTCGTCGTCAAGGACGACAATCACGTCGCGGTGCAGCCGGTGCGCACCGGCTCGCTGCAGGGCGGTTCCTGGTTCGTGACCGAAGGCCTCAAGGCCGGCGACAAGGTCGTCGTCGAGGGTTTCCAGAAATTCGCCGCCGGCGACAAGGTTCGGCCGCTGGCCTGGCGTGACATCGACGCTGCTGCGGCACCGGATTCGCAGCAGACCGCGCACGCGGTGAAGTGATCCGATATGCCCAACTTCTTCATCGACAGGCCGATCTTCGCCTGGGTCGTCGCGCTGTTCATCTGTCTGGTCGGCGCGATCTCGATTCCGCTGCTTGCGGTCGCGCAGTACCCGATCATCGCGCCGCCCTCGATCTCGATCTCGACGAGCTATCCCGGCGCGTCGCCTGAAAACCTCTACAACAGCGTCACGCGGCTGATCGAGGAGGAACTCAACGGCGCCGCTAACATCCTGAACTTCGAATCGACCTCCGACTCGCTCGGCCAGGTCGAGATCATCGCCAACTTCAAGCCGGGCACCGACACCAGCCAGGCCTCGGTCGAGGTACAGAACCGCCTCAAGCGCGTCGAGGCGCGGCTACCGCGTGCCGTGATCCAGCAGGGCATCCTGGTCGAGGAAGCCTCGTCCGCCGTGCTGCAGATCATTACGCTGAACTCGACCGACGGCTCGCTGGATGAGGTGGGCCTCGGCGACTTCATGATCCGCAACGTGCTGGGCGAGGTGCGCCGCATCCCCGGCGTCGGCCGCGCCACGCTGTATTCGACCGAGCGTTCGCTCCGCATCTGGATCGATCCGGCCAAGCTGGTCGGCTACGGCCTGTCCGCCGACGACGTCAACAAGGCGATCACGGCGCAGAACGCCCAGGTCGCCTCGGGCAGCATCGGCGCCCAACCGAGCACCGACACACAGACAATTTCCGCGCAGGTCCTGGTGAAGGGCCAGCTGTCATCGCCCGACGAGTTCGGTGCGATCATCCTGCGCGCCAACCCCGACGGCTCGACGGTTCGCCTGCGCGACGTCGCGCGGATCGAGATCGGCGGCCTCAGCTACCAGTTCAACACCCGTCTCGACGGCAAGCCGACCGCCGGCCTCTCGGTGCTGCTGTCGCCGAAGGGCAATGCGCTGGCGACCGCGAGCGCGGTCGAAGCCAAGATGAAGGAGCTGTCGCGCTTCTTCCCGGCCAATATCTCCTACGAGATCCCCTACAACATCACACCCGTCGTGAAGGCCTCGATCGAGAAGGTCCTGATGACGCTGGTCGAGGCAGTGGTGCTCGTGTTCATCGTGATGTTCCTGTTCCTGCAGAACATCCGCTACACCATCATTCCCACCATCGTGGTTCCGGTGGCGCTGCTGGGCGCCTGCGCCACGCTCATGATCGCGGGCTTCTCGATCAACATGCTGACCATGTTCGGCATGGTGCTGGCGGTCGGCATCCTGGTCGACGACGCCATCGTCGTGGTTGAGAACGTCGAGCGCATCATGGCCGAAGAGGGCCTGCCGCCGAAGGAAGCCACCAAGAAGGCGATGTCGCAGATTACCGGCGCCATCATCGGTATCACGCTGGTGCTGATGGCGGTGTTCGTGCCGATGGCGTTCTTCCCCGGTTCGGTCGGCATTATTTACCGCCAGTTCTCGGTCACCATGGTGGCGGCGATCGCGTTCTCGGCGTTGCTCGCGCTGTCGCTGACGCCTGCGCTGTGCGCGACCTTGCTCAAGCCGGTCGAGAAGGGCCACGGCCATGCCCGCAAGGGCGTGTTCGGCGCCTTCAACCGCGTGCTCGACCGCAGCCGTGCCGGCTATGTCACCACCGTGCAGGCCGGGCTGAAGCGCACCGGCCGCCTGATGCTGATCTATCTCGTGCTGTTCGCCGGCGTCGCCTACGGTTTCGTGCGGCTGCCGGGCGGCTTCCTGCCGGTCGACGACCAGGGCTTCATCACGACCGACGTGCAGACGCCGTCGGAGTCGTCCTATGCGCGGACCGAAGCTGCGGTCGAGCAGGTCGAGAAGTACCTGAAGAATCGCGCCGGCATCGAGAACGTCACGTTCCTCACCGGCTTCAGCTTCCTTGGCCAGGGCATGAACACCGCACAGGCGTTCATTACGCTGAAGGACTGGTCGGAGCGCGGCGCGAAGGATTCCGCCGCCGCCATCGTTGCCGACATCAACCGCGACCTGTCGTCGACGATCCGCGACGCCAGGATCTCGGCGCTGCAGCCGCCGCCGATCGACAACCTCGGCAACTCCTCGGGCTTCTCGTTCCGCCTGCAGGACCGCGGCCAGAAGGGCTATGCGGCGCTGATCGCGGCGTCCGACCGCCTGATCGCGGAGGCCAATGCCAGTCCCGTGCTGCAGAAGGTCTATGTCGAAGGCCTGCCGCCGGCGCCGCAGGTCAATCTGATGATCGACCGCGAGAAGGCCGGCGCGTTCGGCCTCACCTTCGAGGACATTAACAACACGATCTCGACCAACCTCGGCTCGAACTACATCAACGACTTCCCGAACCGTGGGCGCATGCAGCGCGTCATCGTGCAGGCCGACAAGACCAGCCGCATGAACGCGGACGACATCCTGAATTACAACGTCAAGAACAGCCGCGGCCAGCTGGTGCCGTTCTCGGCCTTCGCCACCATCGAATGGTCGAAGGGGCCCACTCAAATTGCGGGCTTCAACTACTATCCGGCGGTGCGCATCTCCGGCGAGGCGAAGCCGGGCTTCACTTCGGGTGACGCGATCGCGGAGATGGAGCGGCTCGCCGACAAGCTGCCGCGCGGCTTCGGCTATGAGTGGACCGGCCAGTCGCTGCAGGAGAAGCTGTCGGGCTCGCAGGCACCGTTCCTGCTCGCACTCTCGGTGCTGGTGGTGTTCCTGCTGCTCGCCGCGCTCTATGAGAGCTGGACCATTCCGCTCGCGGTGCTGCTCACGATTCCGCTCGGCATTCTCGGCGCGGTGGTGGCGGCAACGATGCGCAGCCTGTCCAACGACGTCTATTTCACCGTCGGCCTGATCACCATCATCGGTCTCGCCGCCAAGGACGCGATCCTGATCATCGAGTTCGCCAAGGACCTGCGCGCACAGGGCAAACCGCTGGTCGAGGCGACCATCGAGGCGTGTAGCCTCCGATTCCGTCCGATCCTGATGACCGGTCTCGCCTTCGTCTGCGGCGTACTGCCGATGGCGATCGCGACTGGCGCCGGCGGCGCCAGCCAGCAGGCCCTTGGCACGTCGGTGATGGGCGGCATGATCGCCGTCGTGATCCTGGCGCTGCTCCTGGTGCCGGTGTTCTTCGTCAGCGTGCAGCGCGTGCTGGCGGGAGATCGCGAGAAAGCCCCGGCGAATGCCGAGGTCTATGGCCCGCCTGCGCCGGCGAGGATGGGTCATTGATGTTCGAGATCGGTGGCGGCTTGCTTTCGCAGGCCGGCCAATCCAGATTGCATCTCTGGATTGAACGGGGAGCGTAGAGGCAACCCGGGAGTTGAGGGCATGTGATGCGGCCGACCGATATTGCGATCTCGAATTATCGCTCCATTCGGCGGCTCACTATGCCCATTCAGCCGCTGTCGGTCTTCGTCGGCGAGAACGGCGTCGGCAAATCCAATCTCTACAAGTCCCTGTCGCTGCTGCGCGACGCGGCGACCGGCCGGATCACGCGCACCATCGCCGATGAAGGTGGATTGAACTCCGTCTGCTGGTCAGGGCTTCGCAGGCGCGGCGAGGATGGACGGCTGCGGCTGGCGGCCAGATTCGAACACGTCAATTACGCGATCGAGCTCGGACATCCCGGCCCGGTCGAGGCGGCGTTTCCCGGCGAGCCGATGATCAAGTCCGAACGCATCGAGGCGATCCACGGCAAGCGGAGGGTCCTAATGATGGAGCGGACCAATTCGCACGTCAGCGTCCGCGGCGAGAGCGGCGCCTGGAGCGAGCACAAGAATGCGGTGCTGCCGTCGGAAACCGCGCTCGCGGATTTCCTCGACGGCAAAGCGTGCCCCGAAATCGACCTGATCCGAAACGCCCTGCAGAGCTGGCGCTTCTATCACGATTTCCGTACCGATCCGGCGTCGCCGATCCGAAAGCCTTGTCTCGCGATCACGACGCCGTCGCTGAGCGCCGATGGCAGCGATCTGGCTGCCGCCTTGGCAACGCTCAGCGCGATCAGGCAGGATGCGGTCGACCTGCAGGATGCGATCGAGGATGCGTTCCCGGGCGCAGAGCTCAGGGCATGGGCGGAAAACGGGCGGTGCGAATTCGAGCTGCAGCAGGCGGACGTGCCGCGTCCGTTCAAGGCGCACGAACTATCCGACGGCACGCTGAAATATATCTGCCTGCTGGCCGTGTTCATGGGCTATCGGCTGCCGCCGTTCATCGCGCTGAACGAACCCGAGACCAGCTTGCATCCATCGCTGCTGGCGCCATTGGCGAGGCTGATCGCCAGGGCGTCGCGTCGCGCCGACATCTGGATCGTCACCCATTCGGAGCATCTGATGGAGGCGCTGCGCAGCGAGAGCGCGGTCCCGCTGCGCCGGGTGATCAAGGCGAAGGGCGCCACCACCATCGAGGGCCTGACGCTCAGTGGTGAATTTCGTGACGGCGACGGCGACGACGACGACGACGACGATGATGACGACGATTAGATCGCGCCGTCGCGTTACTGCCCGAGCGGCTTCAGGATCTTGATCAGCTCTCCGTGCACGAACTCGTTGCCGCAGACGACGTGGCCGGTTTGCAGCGGGTCGTCACTGCCCTGGATTCCGGAGACCGTGCCGCCGGCTTCGCGGACCATCAGCAGGCCCGCTGCGACATCCCAGGACTGCAGATTGCGTTCCCAATAGCCGTCGAGGCGGCCGGCGGCGACGAAGGCGAGGTCGAGCGAGGCGGCGCCGAAGCGGCGGAAGCCCGCGACCTTGCTCTGCAGCGCGGCCATCTCCTGCAGCGCCAGCTGGTGGTTGCCGCGGCCGATATGCGGCAGGCCGCAGGCGACCACGCACTCGTTGAGCTGGCGGCGGCCGGCGACGCGCAGCCGCTGGTCGTTGAGGAACGCGCCCTTGCCGCGCTCGGCGATGTAGAGCTCGTCATTGGCGGGATTGTAGATCACGCCGGCGATGATCGTGTCCTCGCGCTGAAGTCCGATCGAGATCGCGAATTGCGGGATGCCGTGAAGGAAGTTGGTGGTGCCGTCCAGGGGATCGACGATCCAGGTGTGGCTCTTGTCGCTGCCCTCGCGCTTGCCGCCTTCCTCGCCGAGGAAGCCGTAACCGGGCCGGGCCTTTTCGAGGTCGGTGTAGAGCATCTCCTCGGCGCGCTTGTCGGCGAGCGAGACGAAATTCGCCGGGCCCTTCAGCGACACCTGGAGGTGTTCGATCTCGCCGAGGTCGCGCTTGAGGCTGCGGCCGGCGCGGCGCGCGGCCTTGACCATGACATTGATGAGGGCGGAGTAGAGCATGATGAAGGTTTTCTTTGCGATTGTGCTGGAGGGCCGGCCCAAGCGTGGTCCCGTCATCCTGAGGAGCGCGGAACGCGCGTCTCGAAGGATGAACGGCCACCAGCCGGGCCGTTCATCCTTCGAGGCTCGCTCCGCTCGCACCTCAGGATGACGGGGCGGGAGGAGAGCTGCCTTGGATTGCCGGACTGGGTGCCCTCTGGAGGCCGCCCCGTCAAGGCGTCATTTGACGTTGTTTCCGATCCATTTTCGCGCGGCTGCCTCGCC
Source organism: Bradyrhizobium sp. RD5-C2 (assembly GCF_019972155.1). GTDB lineage: Bacteria > Pseudomonadota > Alphaproteobacteria > Rhizobiales > Xanthobacteraceae > Bradyrhizobium. The sequence goes on from NZ_BOVL01000005.1 coordinate 201,514, forward strand.
CTTGGCGCGGTCTTCCGGGCTCATATCGGCGAGAATGTCGTCGAGGTCGGGGTCGCCCTTGCCGGCCGTCTTGGCGACCGTGTGCCATTTCAGCGCCTCGACCTTGTCCACCGGGGCGCCGGCGCCGGTCGCCAGCACGTGGGCGAGGCGGTTCTGCGCGATCGCGCTGTTCTGCCGGGCCGCCTTGCGCAGCATCGCCACCGCCGCCGGCACGTTCCGCGGTGTGCCGCTGCCGTTGTAGAGCGCGATAGCATACTCGACCTCGGCATCGACATTGTCGGCCAGCGAGGCGGCCTGCAGCAGCCGGGCCGCCTTTTCGAGGTCCTTCGGCACGCCGGTGCCTTCCTTGTAGAAGGTCGCGAGCGCGTATTGCGCCTCGGGGCTGCCGGCGTCCGCGGCCATCCGCAACAGCTCGGCGGAGCGCTTGAGGTCCTGCGGCAGCGTTTGGCCGTCGAGATAGAGCAGCGCGAGATTATAGGCCGCCTTCGGCTCGCCGAGCTTGGCCGACGAGGCCAGCAGCTTGACCGCGGAATCCTTGTCCACCGCGCCGCCGCGGCCGGCGATCCGCATCATCGCGAGCGCGAACATCGCCTCGCGGTCGCCAGCATCGGACGCGCGCTTGTACCAGTCGTCGGCCTTGACGTAGTCGCGCTTGACGCCGAGCCCGTTGGCATAGAGCTCGCCCAGCATCGTCATCGCCTTGGCATCGTTGTTGTTCTGGGCGCGCACCATCGCCAGGTCGAATGCGGTCTTGTACATGCCGCGCTGATAGGCGCCATAGACGAGGTCGACATTGGGATCATCCGGCGTCGGGGTCGGCGAGGGCGTCGGGGTGGCCGTTGGTGTGGCGGCGGGCTTCGGCGCGGGCTTCTTCGCGACGGGCGCATGCACCTTCGGCTTCTCTTTCGGCGCCTCCTTCTTCGCGGGCGGCGGTGTCTGTGACGGCGGCGTGATCGAGAGCTGCGCCATCGCACCGCTCGCCAGCATCATGCAGCCGAGCGCAACACCTATCGGACGCAGGCGATTCATTCCGGCGTCATCCCTCGGCCTTGGCCGTGCCCAACGTGCCGGCATGCGCCTCTGCAATCGCTGCGCCGATCTCGGCGAGCGCGGTCTTGGCGCCGCGCGGATCGGACCAGATGAACTCTCCGACCAGCACGAAATCCGCGCCGGCCGCGGCGAACGCCTCGGCCTCCTCGCGCGAGGTCGCAAAGCCGACGCAGGGCGGCTCGAACAATTCGTCCCACCATTGCAGCCGCTCGGCGATCGCCTCAAGCGAGGGGCGTTGTCCGTTGGCGTCGGGCTCGCCGAACAGCACATAATCGGCACCGGCTTCGCCCGCGGCCATGGAATCGTGGCGCGTCGCGAGCCCGCCGACGCCTGCGATGCGGTCGGGCTTCAGCGAAGGCATCGCTTCTTCCATCGCGGCGAGGCCGGTCAGATGTGCGCCGTCGGCGCCGGCGCGGGCCACGATGTCGGGATGGCCGTCGATCAGCAGCGCAGCACCCGCGTTCTGGATCGCGGGCGCCAGCGCCTTGATGGTGGAGATCATGCTGCGCGGATCGGTCTCGCGCAGCCGCACCAGCACGGCCGCGACATCGGCCGCAGCAAGCAGGTCGGCAAGCTCGGCCGCAAGCTGCAACGGCTCGTCGACCGGCGGAATTGCCAGATAGAGGCGCGGCGCCGGCCGCGGCGGAACGGGCTTGGTCGCCAACTATGCCGCCTGTTTCTCGAGGCCGGCTTCCCAATTGCCGGTGCTCGCCAGCCCGTTCATCCGGGCGCGATGCGAGAAGGCGCGCTGGCCCGCGGGGAAGTTGTCTGATTTGCCGGACCACGCCTTTTGCGGCGCCGCCTGCAGCGCACGGCCATAGGAGAAGGTCAGCCGCCAGGGCAAATGGCCGATCTTGTTCATGGCGTCGAGATGCGCGGTCGCTTCCTCGTCGCTCTGCCCGCCGGAGAGGAAGGCGATGCCGGGCACCGCGGCCGGTACGCAGCTCTTGAGCAGGCGGATGGTCTTCTCGGCGACTTCCTGCACCGACGCCTGCTTCGGGCATTTCTTGCCCGAGATAATCATGTTGGGCTTCAGGATCATGCCCTCGAGCGCGACGCGCTGCACCCGCAATTCCTGGAAGGTGCGGTTCAGCACGCGCTGCGTCACCTCATAGCAGCGGTCGATGTCGTGATCGCCGTCCATCAGCACCTCGGGCTCGACGATCGGCACGATCTGCGCGGCCTGGCACAGCGCGGCATAGCGCGCCAGCGCATGCGCATTGACGCGGACCGCGGTCTGGGTCGGGATTCGCGGCCCGATATCGATCACGGCGCGCCACTTCGCAAAGCGCGCACCGCGCTCGTAATACTTCTTCAAGCGTTCGGCGAGCTTGTCGAGGCCGACGGTGACGAGTTCGCCGGGGCAGTTCGGCAGCGCCTGGGTGCCCTCGTCGACCTTGATGCCGGGAATGCTGCCGGCCTGCTCGATCAGCTTGACCAGCGGCGTGCCGTCCTTGGCATTCTGCCAGATCGTCTCGTCGTAGAGGATGACGCCGGAGATGTACTTGCTCATCGCCTCCTGCGAGCGGAACAGCATCTCGCGATAGTCGCGGCGACTGTCTTCGGTTGAATCGACCTTGATGGCGTCGAAACGCTTCTTGATGGTGCCGGAGGATTCGTCGGCGGCGAGGATGCCCTTGCCCGGGGTGACCATGGCGAGCGCAATTTTGTTGAGGTCAGCGAGGTTCATCGGGGGCGTCCTCCGGAGCCATTGCCTTTGCAAACCAAAATAGGCGGTTCTCGGGCAAATGCCTAGAAAACGTTCGTCGCGGCCGATGTTTGTCGCAGCCGGCGATCAAGCCCCGGGACACCGTTTCCGACTGCGTCAGAATCGGTGCCCCGCCTTAATGATTCAGGCGAGAAGTTGTCAGGCGGTTTCTCAAGCAACCTTGGGATCGAGCGCGCCCGAAGCGTAGCGCTTGGCCATTTCCGCGGTGGTCAGCACCTTCTTGATCTTGCTGGCCTGGCCCGCGGTGTTGAACTCCTGCAGGCGCTGCTTGCACAGCTTGGTCATCGCCTCCATCGCGGGCTTCAGGTACTTGCGCGGATCGAACTCTTCCGGATTGTCCTTCAGCACCTTGCGGATCTGGCCGGTCATCGCCATCCGGTTGTCGGTGTCGATGTTGATCTTGCGCACGCCGTTCTTGATGCCACGCTGGATCTCGGCGACCGGCACGCCCCAGGTCGGCTTCATCTTGCCGCCATTGGCATTGATGATCTCCTGCAGTTCCTGCGGCACCGACGAGGAGCCGTGCATCACGAGATGCGTGTTCGGCAGCTTGCGATGGATTTCCTCGATCACATTCATGGCGAGGATGTCGCCGTCCGGCTTGCGGGTGAACTTGTAGGCGCCGTGCGAGGTGCCCATCGCGATCGCCAGCGCGTCGACCTTGGTTTCCTTGACGAACTTCACGGCTTCGTCCGGATTGGTCAGCAGCTGGTCATGCGACAGCTTGCCCTCGGCGCCGTGGCCGTCTTCCTTGTCGCCCATGCCGGTCTCGAGCGAGCCGAGCACGCCGAGTTCGCCTTCCACCGAGATGCCGCCGAGATGGGCCATGCCGGTCACCGTCCGGGTGACGCCGACATTGTAGTCCCAATCGCCGGGGGTCTTGCCGTCGGCCTTCAGCGAGCCGTCCATCATCACCGAGGTGAAGCCGGCCTGGATCGCGGTCATGCAGGTCGCAGGCTCGTTGCCGTGGTCGAGATGCACGCAGACCGGGATCTGCGGATAGATCTCGGTGACGGCGTCCATCATGTGCTTGAGCATGACGTCGTTGGCGTAGGACCGCGCACCGCGCGAGGCCTGGATGATGACGGGCGCGTCGACCTCGGAGGCTGCGGCCATGATCGCCAGGGCCTGCTCCATATTGTTGATGTTGAAGGCAGGTACGCCGTAATCATGCTCGGCCGCGTGATCGAGCAGTTGCCGCAATGTTATGCGAGCCATTCCATTTCTCCCTGTAATGCGCGTTCGCGGATGTGACCTAAATCAACGGTTTTTCAAAACTTCGACGCCCGGCAGCGGCTTGCCTTCCATCCATTCAAGAAACGCGCCGCCCGCGGTCGAGACGTAGGAAAAATCGCCGGCCACGCCCGCCTGGTTGAGCGCCGCGACGGTATCGCCGCCGCCGGCGACCGAGACCAGCTTCTTGGCTTTGGTGCGCTCGGCGGCATGCTTGGCCGACACCACGGTGCCGCGGTCGAACGGCGTCAATTCGAAGGCGCCGAGCGGTCCGTTCCAGACCAGCGTCGCGGCATCGTCGATCGCGGCATGGATCCGCGCGATCGATTGCGGGCCGACGTCGAGGATCATGCCGTCGGCCGGGATCGCGTCGAGGCCGTAAGCGTGCGACGGCGCGTTGGCGGCGAACTGGTTGGCGACAACAGCGTCGACCGGCAGGATGATCGCGCAATTCGCCGCGTTGGCCTTCTCCATGATCCGCAGCGCGGTCGGAGCGAGGTCCTTTTCGGCGAGCGACTTGCCGACGCCGATGCCCTGTGCGTGCAGGAAGGTGTTGGCCATGCCGCCGCCGATCACCAGAGCGTCGACCTTGTTCACGAGGTTTTCCAACAGGTCGATCTTGGTCGAGACCTTGGCGCCGCCGATGATAGCGATCACGGGCTTGGTCGGTGCTTCCAGCGCCTTGCCGAGCGCGTCGAGCTCGGCCTGCATGGTGCGGCCGGCATAGGCCGGCAGCTTGTGGCCGAGGCCTTCGGTCGAGGCGTGGGCGCGGTGCGCAGCGGAGAAGGCGTCGTTGACCCAGATGTCGCCGAGCTTGGCGAGTTCAGCGACGAAGCCGGCGTCGTTCTTTTCCTCTTCCTTGTGGAAGCGGGTGTTCTCGAGGCAGAGGATGTCGCCGTCCTTGAGGGCCGCAACCGCGTTGGCGGCCGGCTCGCCGATGCAGTCCTCGGCGAAGGCGACCGGGCGCTTGATCACCTTCGACAGCGCTTCCGCGACCGGCTTCAGCGACTCCTTGGGATCGCGGCCCTTGGGCCGGCCGAAATGGGCGAGCAGGATCACCTTGCCGCCCTTGTCGGAAATCTCGGTGACGGTGGGCGCAACGCGCTCGAGCCGTGTGGCGTCGGTGACGCGGCCGCCTTCCATGGGAACGTTGAGGTCGACGCGAAGCAGCACGCGCTTGCCCTTCACGTTGACGTCGTCGAGGGTGCGGAACGATTTGGTCATGAGCGTTTCCTGTGCGGCCGGACACAGCCGTCCAGCGGACGGCGTCGCTTTCGCTTGCCGATGTCGCGGCCGTCGAGGTCGCGAATGCGGGGGCAAACACGCAGATGCCCGGCGCTGGGCCGGGCATCACGGGTGGTCGGTGTTAGATCAGCTTGCCGATCGCAACGGCCGTGTCGGCCATGCGGTTCGAGAAGCCCCACTCATTGTCGTACCAGGCCATCACGCGCACCAGCGTGCCGTTCTGCACCTTGGTCTGGTCCATGTGGAAGGTGGCCGAGTGCGGATCGTGGTTGAAGTCGATCGAGACGTTCGGCGCGGTGGTGAAGCCCAGAATGCCCTTGAGCTGCTGCTCGGAGGCGCGCTTCATCGCTTCGTTGATTTCCTTGGCGTCGGTGGCGCGCTTGGCGACGATCTTCAGATCGATCACCGAGACGTTCGGGGTCGGCACGCGGATCGAGACGCCGTCGAGCTTGCCCTTCAGTTCCGGCAGCACCAGGCCGATGGCTTTCGCCGCACCGGTCGAGGTCGGGATCATCGACATCGCCGCGGCGCGGCCGCGATAGAGATCCTTGTGCAGGGTGTCGAGCGTCGGCTGGTCGCCGGTATAGGCGTGGATCGTGGTCATGAAGCCGGTCTCGATGCCGACGGTCTCGTTCAGCACCTTGGCAACCGGCGCGAGGCAGTTGGTGGTGCAGGAGCCGTTGGAGACGACGAGCTGATCCTTGTTCAGCGTGTCGTGGTTGACGCCGTAGACGATGGTGGCGTCAGCGCCATCGGCCGGGGCCGAGACCAGCACGCGCCTGGCGCCGGCGGTGAGGTGCGCAGAGGCCTTGTCCTTGGCGGTGAAGATGCCGGTGCATTCCAGCGCGATGTCGACGCCGAGGGCCTTCCACGGCAGCTTGGAGGGATCGCGCTCGGCCGAGACCTTGATCTTGTTGTCGCCGACGCTGATCGAATCGCCGTCGACGGTCACGGTGCCCGGAAAGCGGCCATGCACGGAATCGAAGCGCAGCAGGTGTGCGTTGGTCTCGACCGGGCCGAGGTCGTTGATGCCGACCACCTCGATGTCCTTGCGGCCGGACTCGGCGATGGCGCGCAACACATTGCGGCCGATACGCCCAAACCCGTTGATCGCGACGCGGATTGCCATGCTGTGTCTCCTCTAAAAGCTGCTGCCGGCCCCGTGGGAGGTGTCCCACGAGGGTTTTACGGCGGAACGCCCGGTTCAGCCGGACGCGAGCGGAAAAGATGGAGCTTTGGTAATCCTTTTTCGCGGCAAGCTCAACCTTCGACCGGCGGGTGTCAGACCGGCGTCAGACGCGCTTCAGGGCAGCGTTAACGACGGCCTCCGCAGTAATGCCGAAATGCGGGAAAAGGTCCTTCGCCGGGGCGCTGGCGCCGAAACCGTGCATGCCGACGAATTCACCGTCGCGGCCGATCACGGCATCCCAGCCCCAGCGCACCGCGGCCTCGATCGCGATCTTGACCGGGGCGTTGCCGATAACGGCATTTTGCCGCTCGGCGGGCTGCGCCAGCAGCAATTCCAGCGACGGGACCGAGACGACCCGCGTCGCGATGCCGCGCCCGGCGAGCTGCTTCTGCGCCTCGACCGCGATCTGGACCTCGGAACCGGAGGCGAACAATGACACTTTTGCGTCGCCTTGCGCCGCGACCAGCTCGTAGGCGCCGTGGCTGCACGGATTGTCGTTCGGCGCCGTGGTGCGGAGCTGCGGCAGGTTCTGGCGGGTCAGCGCCAGCACGGTCGGCCCGTCGATCCGGTTGAGCGCGAGTTCCCAGCACTCGGCGGTCTCGACTGCGTCGCAGGGACGGAACACGCGCATGTTGGGCATCGCGCGCAGCGCGGAGAGATGCTCGACCGGCTGGTGCGTCGGGCCGTCTTCGCCGAGGCCGATCGAATCATGGGTCATCACATAGACGACGCCGGTGCCCATCAGCGCCGACAGCCGCATCGCGCCGCGCGCATAGTCGGTGAACACCAGGAAGGTGGCGCCGTTCGGCGCGAAGCCGCCATGCAGGAAGATGCCGTTGAGGCACGCCGCCATGCCGTGCTCGCGGATGCCGTAATGGATGAAGCGGCCCTTCGGGGTCTTGGCCGCGAACCCGACCGCCGACTTCGCCTTGTTGTTGTTGGAGCCGGTGAGGTCGGCGGAGCCGGCCACGAATTCCATCGGCATCGCGGCGGCGATTACCTCGATCGCGGCTTCCGACGATTTGCGGGTCGCGACGTTGAGCGGATTTTCCAGCAGGCCCTTCTTGAAGGCGCGCAGCCCCTTGGCGAGCGATTGCGGCCGCTCGTGACGCAGGCGGCGCTCGAACTCGGCGCGCTTGCGGTTGCCGAGCTGCGCGAACTGCTCGTCCCAGGCCTTGTGTTCGGCGGCGCCGCGGGCACCCGCCTCGCGCCAGGCCTTCAGCACGTCGTCGGGCACCGAGAACGGCTCGAGCGAGATGCCGAGCTTCTCCTTGGCACCCTTGAGCTCGGCGGCGCCGAGCGCCTCGCCATGCGCCTTCGCGGTGCCGGCCCTGGTCGGCGCGCCGAAGCCGATCGTGGTCTTGCAGGCGATCAGCGAAGGCTTGCTGGACTTCTGCGCGCGGGTGATCGCAGCGGCAATCGCCTGCGGATCATGACCGTCGATCAATTCGGCGGCCCAGCCGGCGGACTTGAAGCGCTTCACCTGGTCGACGGAATCGGAGATCGAGGTCGGGCCGTCGATCGAGATGCCGTTGTCGTCGTACAGCACGATCATCTTGTTGAGCCGCCAGTGGCCGGCGAGCGCGATCGCTTCCTGCGAGATGCCTTCCATCAGGTCGCCGTCGGAGGCGAGCACATAGGTTTGGTGGCTGACGATCTTCTTGCCGAACTCCGCGGCGAGCATCTTCTCGGCGAGCGCCATGCCGACCGCGGTGGCAATGCCCTGGCCGAGCGGGCCGGTGGTGGTCTCGATGCCCTTGGTGTGGAAGTTCTCCGGGTGTCCCGGCGTCAGCGATCCGAGCTGACGGAAGTGCTTGAGCTGGTCGAGCGTCATGTCCTTGTTGCCGGTGAGGTACAGCAACGCATAGAGCAGCATCGAGCCGTGGCCGGCCGACAGCACGAAGCGGTCGCGATCGGGCCACGCCGTGTCGGCGGCATCGAACTTCAGGAATTTGGTGAACAGGACGGTCGCGATGTCGGCGGCGCCCATCGGCAGGCCCGGATGGCCGGAATTCGCCTTCTCGACGGCGTCCATGGCAAGGCCACGGATCGCATTGGCCATACGGGTGTGATCGACCTGCGTCATGATGAAAAGTCCGCCTGGAATGAGGAGCTGAATGCTGGACGCATCGGGGCGGGCAGCCGCGATACGCGCGTGGATGGCCTTACGGGTTGGAGGGTGGATTAGCACCTCAATTCCGCAAGTCCAAGGCGATGAAATGCCCCAAAACGGGGAAAAGTTGCTCAAAACGGCCCAATTTCATTGAACGGTGCATAGTTCGGCGCCGCCGTTGCGCTCGGCTCGCTTGCCACGTAAATTTCATCCGCTAACCGCTTGCCGAACCGCCAGTTTTGCCGTGCGGCAGGCTTGTTTCCGGCAGGCTACCCCAGCCGACCAATTTGAAGGGTCCACACCGCGTGTCATGAGTGATCGTCTCGCCAACGGGTCTGGCAATACCGAGGCACCGCTCGCCGATATCGATGCTGCGACAAAGCGGCTGATGGCAGCGCTCGATGCGCTGGAGAGCTCCGTGGAGCGGCGCCGTGAGGCCGACCGCGACGAAAACGAATTGGCGAGCCGGATCCAGGCGCTCGGCGCCGATCGCTCCAGGCTTGCCGATGAGCTCGACGGATCGCTGGTGAAGACGCGCAAGCTCGAGCGCGTCAATCGCGACATCGCGGAAAAGCTCGACGCGGCGATTGGCACCATTCGCGCCGTGCTCGATGGCGGAGAAGGCAGATGAGCCACATCAACGTCACCATCAATGGCCGGCAATACCGGATGGCCTGCGAGGAGGGCCAGGAGGTGCGGCTCCTGAAGCTCGCGGAAAATCTCCAGCAGCGCGTCGAATCGCTGCGCGGCAAGTTCGGCGAGATCGGCGATGCGCGGCTGACCGTGATGGCGGCGCTCACCGCCTGCGACGAGCTGGTCGATGCCGGCGCGCGCATCCGCAGCCTCGAGGAAGAGGTCGAGCAGCTGCGCAATGCCCGCACGGCCGCCACCGACCGCGCCCGCGCGACCCAGACCGCGGTCTCCAATGCGCTCAACGCCGCCGCCGAGCGGATCGAGCGCACCACGCAGGTGCTCAACCGCACCATCGGCGGCGGCATCGCGATCGGCTGAAGTTCGCGGCAGCTTCACCTGACGGGGGGCGGACCGGACTGAAATGAACAGACGTGGCCAGATGCGATCTATTTGCCTGCATCTGCCAACGATCGTCCGCCGGATCGAATGAGCGGCGCATCAGCGCTCCGGACGCACCGCGACCCGATATGTCGACGTGATATGAGCGCAAGGCTCAGGTTCGCCGTCGGAAGTCAGCCAGCATTCGAGATAATGCAGGCGGCGGCCGCGGCGCACGATGCGCGCCTCCGCGATCAGATCCGAAGTCCTGGCTGGCCGCAGGAAGGTGATGTTGAAGGCTGCCATCACCGGGATCACCTTGGCTCCGAGGGCCGCCAGAACGCAGCCGTACATCGTGGTGTCGGCAAGGCCCATCACCATCGGTCCGGAAAACACGCCGCCGCTGCCGTCTTGCCACAACTCGGCTCCCATGAACGCCTGCTGATACGGAAGCCGGACACGGATCGCGTTCGGTCCGACGTTCTCGACGATCTCGCCGTGGTGGTCGATGCTCGGCAGATTTCGGATGATCGCCCGCCGTACCTGTTCGGCATCCAGCAAAGGTTCAATGGAGCGTACCGTTTCGTGTTCACGCATGGTGCTCTCCGGGAGAAACTCTGGACTATGCCTGGCGTCGGAAGTCCTTGGGGCCGCGGCGACGACATGCGCTTGCCCAAGCTGAATAACGATGTTATCTGTTGGAAACGATGTTACAGAACCGGCAAGGAGTCAATGGCTGCCGCGGCGCAAACCTATCAGCAGACCCTCGACCTTCATCGTCGTCGTGTGATCGTTGACGCCGCGCGTCGTGTATTTGAGACCACCGGCCTCGAGGGCGCGTCGATCAGGGCGATCGCGCAAATGGCCGGGTGCACGACCGGCGCGATCTACCCGCTGTTTCGATCGAAGGAGGAAGTATTCGCGGCGGCGCTGGGTGAATCGCTGTCGGCAGTCACTGAAGAAGTCAGGGCCGCGATGGACGGCATCGCCGTTCCGGCGAAATCGCTTCGACGGGGGACCCTTGCAATATACAAATATTACGACGCGCATCCGTCCGAGCTGACGCTGTCGCTCGTGCTATTCAATGGGGACCGCAAGAAGAAGCTCGGGTCCGGATTGGATGAGGCCCTCAAGCGGCAGCTGGACGCTCTGCTCGCTCTGCTCGCGGAGCAGGTCCGCAAGGCCACGGCGAAGCCGTTTCTGCCGATGGTCCGCATCGAGGCGACCGCGCTTATTACGCATCTGGTCGGGTTGCTCGTGCTCAAGCACGGGGGAAGGATCGACGTGCTCGGCAACAACGCGCCGGTTCTGCTGGCGCACTACACCAGGAACATGGTTGCGCGGCTGGGCGGCGGAGGCTGATTGAAGCGCCAGTTCGGTCGGCGATCAGCCGGCGAGGCCGGCTGGGGTCGCCCGCTTCGTCCGGCGCCGCGACGGAGCGCACATTTTCCACTCCTGTGGAAGCCGAGTACGGCGCCGGCGCCCTGATTTGCGGAAGTCCGTCCCTTGCCGCTGGCGGAACCAGCACTTCGTCGCTACATTGGCCCTGCGAAGCTGCGTCGTGCGTCAGGAGCCATATATCCCCGGGGCCTTATCGATCCTTTAGGGAACTGTCCCTGGCCGGGTCCGTGGACCCGGACATATGGTGCCCACCTACTTTCGTAGGGAACTCCGGGATCGAGCGCTCCAACGGCCTCTGCGGCTTCGCACTGATTTTTGCTGTTGCCTTGTCGTCGCGCTGCGGCGGTTTGATTAGCAGTTTCCCCGCAATGGGTCTCGTCATCGGCTCGCCCGCTGGCAGGCTCCTCGCGGGGTGTCCAGTGCGCCGCGGCCTGGTCAAACGAATGCTAGCGTTTCTGAGTGCCGGCTCGTTCGCGTTTTGCGGACGATGACAGCGGAAGATGGATCATGCACGCAGCTCCATCGAAGGCCGAGCTTCGGGCGCTTGCTCTCGCCAAGCGCGACGCGCTGAGCGACGAGCAGCGTGCGACCGCCGCCGAAGCGCTCGCCAAGCGCGGCGCGCCGTTCGAGATCACGCAGGGCATGATCATCTCGGGCTATGCGCCGATCCGCAGCGAACTCGATCCGGCGCCGCTGATGAAGAAGCTTGCCGAAAAGGGTGCGCGGCTTGCGCTGCCCTGCATCAATGCGCGCGGCCAGTCGCTGACCTTCCGCAACTGGTGGCCGCAGGACCGGCTGATGCTCGGGCCGCTCGGCATTCCCGAGCCGTCGCCGGCCGCCGCCGAGGTGCATCCCGACGTGATGCTGGTGCCGCTCGCGGCATTCGACAAGCTCGGCCACCGCATCGGCTACGGCGCCGGCTATTACGACTATACCTTTGCACATCTGCGCAAGGCCAAGCATGTGATCGGGGTGGGGGTCGCCTTTGCTGCACAGGAAACCAAGGCCATTCCGGCGCTGTCGCACGACGTCCCGCTCGATTATGTGCTAACGGAGCGCAAGACGTTCGATTTCCGGAGTAGCTAGCCTTGCGTATTCTGTTCGTTGGTGACGTCGTCGGCAGGACCGGCCGCACCGCCATATCAGACCATCTTCCCGGCATGATCAAAGACTGGTCGCTCGATCTCGTCGTCGTCAACGGCGAGAACGCCGCCGGCGGCTTCGGCATCACCGAGGCGATCTACCAGGAGCTGCTCGACGCCGGCGCCGATGCGATCACGCTCGGCAACCATGCCTGGAATCAGAAGGAGGCGCTGGTCTTCATCGAGCGTGCGCCGCGCCTGATCCGGCCGCTGAATTTCCCGCGCCATTCGCCCGGTCGCGGCGCCACGCTGGTCGACACCAAGAGCGGCAAGCGCGCGCTGATCATCAACGCGATCGGCCGCGTCTTCATGGAGCCGTCCTCGAACGATCCGTTCAGTGCGATCGAGCGCGAGCTCGAGGCTTGCCCGCTGCGCGAGGGCTGTGACGCCATCGTGCTCGATTTCCATGCCGAGGCGACCTCCGAGAAGCAGGGCGTCGGCTTCTTCTGCGACGGCCGCGTCAGCCTCGTGGTCGGGACCCATACCCATGTGCCGACCGCCGACCACCAGGTGCTGCCTGGCGGCACCGCCTATATGAGCGATGCCGGCATGACAGGCGACTATGATTCGGTGATCGGCATGCAGAAGGAGGAGCCGCTGCAGCGCTTCCTCACCGGCATTCCCTCCGGCCGCTTCGAGCCGGCCGGCGGCGTTGCGACGCTTAGCGGCGTTGCGGTCGAGACCGACGATGCGACCGGCCTTGCGGTCAAGGTCGCGCCGGTGCGTGCCGGCGGGCGCCTCGAGCCCGCGGTGCCGCCGTTCTGGACGTAGCGCCCGGATTGCGCTTCGCTGCATTCGGGCTACAAGCTATTTCGGAATAATAGAAAAATACGTCTGAGTTGCCCGACGTGTCAAGGGCAGTGCCAAGCGCGGGCAGCCGCCGGCTACTTTGCATGGGGTTGTTTTCCATTTTTTGGCAGGGCCGGCGAGGGTTAGCCTAGCTCTGCCGAAAACCCATCCGGAACGCGCCCCAGTGGCGGCCGTTCACGACGATCGGCGACGAGACGTCCTTCATCAGCACGAAGTTGCCGCCGCCCATGTCGCGGCGATAGGTCTGCAGCAGGAACGGCTTGGTGTTGGCCGCGACCTTGCTCACCGCGCGGTCGTTGAACAGCCGGCGGTTGCGGCAATTGGCGTTATTCCACACCGGGTCCGGTCCCTGCGGCAGCCGGTAGTTCGGATTGTGGGTCGGCAGATAGCCGCTGCGCGCCCAGGCGACGCAGAACACGATGCGTGGATCGGTCTTCTGGATCGGATCCTGGATCGCGGGCAGCACGCGGTCGGTGAAGCTGACATAGTCGGTCAGATATTGCTTCGGATTGGTGCCGGCGATCTCGCGATAATTCTCGTCCATCAATTGCGCGAGCGTGATCTCGCCGCTTGCTATGGCCTTCTCGAACAGCTCCGAGATCTGCTTCGCGGTGTCGATCACGACGCGGATCAGCGGCGCATCGCTGGTTTCGACGCCGCTGTCGGCGATGGTCACGATCAGGCTCTCGGACAGCTCGAGCAGCTTCGCGACGCGGCCGTCGGCGTGCTTGAGGTCGCGCGAGGAGAGATCGACGCCCTTGGCGAGCTCGTTGAGCTCCGCGATCACGGTGTCGCAATGACCGAGATTGGAGGTTGCGGCGCGCGCCACGCTGCCGATCTCGGCGCCGACGGATGAAAAGCCCTCCTGCACCCGCATGATGATGCCCGATATCTGCTGGGCGCCTTCGCCGGCGCTCTTGGCGCGCAGCGAGGCGTCGCTGCTCTCGCCGATCAGGCTGCCGATCTGGCCGTCGAGATCGCGCACGGTGTCGGAAATCTGATGGGTCGCCTGGCGGGTCGCCTCGGCAAGGTTCTTCACCTCGCTCGCGACCACGGCAAAGCCGCGACCGGCATTGCCGGCGCGCGCCGCCTCGATCGTGGCGTTGAGCGCGAGCAGATTGGTCTGCTTGGCGATCGCCTCGATCGAGCCGGAGACCTTGGCGACCTGGTTCAGCGCGGAGCCGACCGCGGCGAGCCGCGCCTCGATCCGTCCGACCGCTGCGACGAGCTCTGCGATATGGCCGACCGCCGTCTCGACCGCATGACGCGACTCAGCGATCTGGCCGACCGCGGCGGATGCGGTCGTTTGCACCGCCTGCGATGCGTTGGCGATGTCGTGATTGGCCGAGACCATGATCTCGGCGGTCTCCTGCAAATGATGGAACCGCTCCGACTGGCTGGAGACGCGGTTCGCGACCTCCTGGACGTTGCCGGCTATGTCGGCAAGCTCGACCCCGAGGCCGCCGATGCGGTCGGCGAGCTGGTCGACCAGCCGTTCGGCCAGCGTCCGGTTCGATGACGTATCCAGCACTGCAAGCTGCGCCGCCGACATGTCGCGTTTCCTCCGTTACAGCCGCCCGTCGCGCCGCTGCAGCATTCCCCATCTCGATCTAAAGCGTGATTCGCGCAGGCGGTCTTGCCTGAGCGTGCACTGCGTGGCCCGGATGGAGCGCAGCGAAATCCGGGGCCAATGTGCCAGTGGATCAGAATCCCGGATTGCGCTTCGCTCCATCCGGGCTACGAAACCATCAAAGCTTGTAAGCGGTGCGGAAGGCGCCCCAGTGCCGGCCGCGCACGCGGATCGGCACGTCGATCTCGCGCATCATCACGGTGGTGCCGTTACCCATGTCGCGCGCGTAGCTCTGAACCAGATAGGCGCGCTCATTGTGCGCGGCGGCGAGGCCCGCGGGATCGTTGAAGATGCGGCGATTACGGCAATTGGCGCTGTTGTAAGCCACGTCGCCCGGCCGCTGCGGCTGCGAGTAGATCTTGTTGTGGACCGGCAGATAGCCGTTGCGGTCGACCGTCGCGCAGAACGCCAGGCGCTTGTCCTTGGCGAGGAACGCCTCGAGCAGAGCGGGCAGCGCGCGATCCGCCCAATCGAGCATTTTGGTGCGGTACTGCACCGGATTGGTGCCCGGTATCTCGACATAGCCGGTGTCGAACATGTCAGCGATCGTGATCGCGCCGCTTGCCAGTCCGTCCTCGAACAGCCTGCTCAGCGCGCGGCCGGCTTCCATCGCGCGGGTGACGAGTTCGGCGTTCTCCTCGTGGATCGCCCACATCCGGTCTTCGATCTTTTCGCGCAATTCGGCGGTCGCGGCCTCGAAGCGCGCTTGCGTGCCGGCCTTGCTGCGGTCGCCGATCCTGATCCGGCAGGCGCCGACGTCCTGCAAGGTCGCGGTCAGCGTCTCATGGGTCGGCAGCTTCTCGGCATCGGGGCCCCCGATCAGGATGCCGTCCATCGCGATCTCGTAGACCGGCGCGGTGACGATGCCGCGCGCGGTCGTGATCTCGATTGTGAGGCTGCAGGGCAGGCGCTCGTTCTTGCGCGGATCGCCGCGCTCGTCCTGGCGCAGCAGCACCGCGCAGCGCGCCTTCAGCTTCTGGGCGAACGCGGTCACCGCCTTGCCGGCCTTCGCGACATTGTCGCCATGCGCGGCGGCTTCCTGGGTCGCCGAATCGATCTCGCCGGCGCTGGTGCCGACCGAGACGATGAAGTGGGAGGCGGAGGCCGCGTTCTGGCCCATCTCGCCGGTGATCTGGTTCTGCTCGGCGACGGCGCCGTTGACGTTCTCGAATACCGGACGGATCTTTTCGATCGCCTGCGAGATGCGGTGGACGGCGTCTGCCGATCCGGTGGCGTCCTTTTGCAACGCCTCGATCTTGCGGGTGATCTCTTCCGTCGCGCTCTGGGTCTGTACCGCGAGCGCCTTGACCTCGGTGGCGACCACCGCAAAGCCCTTGCCGGCCGCGCCGGCGCGCGCCGCTTCAATGGTCGAGTTGAGCGCCAGCAGCGTGGTCTGCCGCGCGATCTGCGCGATCAGGTTGACGACATTTCCGATCGCGGCCGAGGATTCGCGCAGCCGATCGACATTGGCGGTGGCCTCGCGCGCCGCCGCCGCCGCATCGTCGGCGAGCTGGCTGGCGCTGCGCACTTGCGCGCCGATGCCTTCAGCGGAATGGGTGAAGCGGTCGGCGGCTTCGGAGAACGTCGTCGCGGTGCTCTGCGCATCACTGCTGCGGCCGGTCAGCGCGTCGGTGCGGGCGCGGATGGTCGCGAGCTTGGCTGCCGTTGCCTCAGCGCCGTCGGCCACCGAGCCTGCGGCGCGCTCGAGCTGGCGGATCATCGCGCCGAGTTCGAGTTCCAGCAGCTCCAGGATTTCCTTTGACGAATCCTTGGCCGAATCAGTCTCGGTCGAGGCTTCAACCGCGGTCGGAACCTGCGCGGCGGCCGACGCAGCCGGCTCCGGCTCTTGCTTTCGAAACAAACCGAACGCCATGGGGGGCTCTTGGAAAGTTGCGGCGGGACGGGGCGATCCTCGCATCCGGGCATGAAGTCATGGTTAACAAGTGCCTCATATTCCGGCTTGCGGTAGTATTCCCGGGCCGGACGGCCCCTGCCGACCTTTGATTTTGACCGCCAGGGGCCTATAAGGCCGCGTTTTCCACCCCTGTTCAGACCCTACGCTCGAAGAGACGTCGCATGGCCGGCCATTCCCAATTCAAGAACATCATGCACCGCAAGGGCCGGCAGGATGCCCAGAAGTCGAAGCTTTTCGGCAAGCTGGCCCGCGAAATCACCGTCGCGGCCAAGCTCGGCACCCCGGACCCCGCGATGAACCCGCGGCTGCGCGCCGCCGTGGTCGCGGCCCGCGCCGAGAACATGCCCAAGGACAATATCGACCGCGCCATCAAGAAGGCGATCGGCGGTGAGGGCGAGAACTATGACGAGATCCGCTATGAGGGTTATGGCCCCGGCGGCGTCGCCGTCATCGTCGAGGCGCTGACCGACAACCGCAACCGCGCCGCCTCCGACATCCGCTCGTTCTTCACCAAGTCGGGCGGCAATCTCGGCGAAACCGGCTCGGTCGCCTTCATGTTCGACCACACCGGCATCATCGAATACGACGCCAAGGTCGCTTCCGACGACGCCATGCTGGATGCCGCGATCGAGGCCGGCGCCGACGACGTGGTTTCCAGCGAGGCAGGTCACGAGGTCTACGCCTCGCAGGACACCTTCCGCGAAGTCGCAAAGGCGCTGGAAACGAAGTTCGGCGAGCCGCGCAAGGCGGCGCTGACCTGGAAGCCGCAGAACACCGTCGCGGTCGACGACGAGACCGGCGAAAAGCTCTTGAAGCTGATGGACCTGCTCAACGAGCACGACGACGTGCAGAACGTGTACGCCAATTTCGAGGTGTCCGACGCGCTGCTCGCGAAGATGGGCGGGTAAGAGCCTCGTTCATCGTCTCAAACTCCCGCTGTCGTCGCCCGGCTCGACCGGGCGATCCAGTATTCCAGAGACCGTCATTTGATCCGAGAGGCCGCGGCGTACTGGATCCCCCGCTTTCGCGGGGGATGACGAGCAAGGGCGGGATGACGAGCGGGGCCGACGGCGACCGCGGCAGGGGACGAGCGCCCGTTTGTGTTTCGTTCTCCCGGCGCAGGCGGTATCACTACCCCATGACATCGCAGCCGATTCGCTCTCCTGTCCGCATCATCGGTATCGATCCGGGTCTCCGCCGCACCGGCTGGGGCGTGATCGAGACCGAGGGCAACCGTCTGGTCTATATCGGCTGCGGTTCAGTCGAACCCCCGGACGATCTGCCGCTGGCGAGCCGGCTGCTCGCGATCCATGAGGGACTGGCCGCCGTGCTCGGCGACTACAGGCCGGCGGAGGCCGCGGTCGAGCAGACCTTCGTCAACAAGGACGGCGTTGCCACGCTGAAGCTCGGCCAGGCCCGCGGCGTCGCCATGCTGGCGCCCGCAATGTTCGGTATCTCGGTCGCCGAATACGCGCCGAACCAGGTCAAGAAGACCGTGGTCGGCGCCGGTCATGCCGAGAAGAATCAGATCCAGGTAATGCTCAAGATCCTGTTGCCGAAAGCCGAGCCGCCGTCCGCCGACGCCGCCGACGCGCTCGCGATTGCGATCACCCACGCCCATCACCGCCAGAGCATCGCGCTGCGCCTCAGGGTGGCGAACCTATGATCGGCAAGCTCAAGGGCCTGATCGATTCCTATGGCGAGGATTACGTGATCCTCGATGTCGGCGGCGTCGGTTATCAGGTGCATTGCGCGAGCCGCACGTTGCAAGCGCTGCCACAGCCGGGCGGCGCGGCCGTGCTCTCGATCGAAACCTATGTCCGCGAGGATCAGATCAAGCTGTTCGGATTCCGCTCGGATCTCGAGCGTGAATGGTTTCGCCTGTTGCAGACCGTGCAGGGCGTCGGTGCCAAGGTCGCGCTGGCGGTGCTCGGCACGTTGCCGCCGACCGATCTCGCCAACGCCATCGCGCTGCGCGACAAGGCGGCGGTGGCGCGCACGCCGGGGGTCGGGCCGAAGGTCGCCGAGCGCATCGTCAGCGAATTGAAGGACAAGGCGCCGGGCTTTGCCGATGTCGATCCGGCGGTGGTGCAGCTCTCGGGTGCGATCGACAACAACCGCGCGCCGCGTCCGGTGACGGATGCGATCTCCGCGCTGGTCAATCTCGGCTACGGCCAGCCGCAGGCCGCCGCCGCCATCGCCGCCGCCTCGCGCAGCGCCGGTGAGAGCGCCGAGACCGCGCAGCTGATCCGGCTGGGCCTGAAGGAATTGTCGAAGTGAACCTGCGCTCGATATCGTGCATCATTCACGCTGGGCGCGTCACTGCGTTCCCTCCCCCCTTGTGGGGGAGGGTTAGGGAGGGGGGTGCCGCGGCGGCAGTCTTCGTGTGGCCCCCCTTCCCCAACCCCTCCCCACAAGGGGGAGGGGAGCCTAACCACCACCGACGTGGCTTGCGTTGTATTGGTCTGCGAACATGAACACGCCCTCGCGCATCGTCACGCCCGAACGCCGCTCCGACGATGTCGGCGACACCGCGCTGCGTCCGCAGTCGCTAACGGAGTTCGTCGGCCAGGCGCAGGCGCGCAAGAATCTCTCGATCTTCATCGAAGCCGCCAAGAAGCGCGGCGAGGCGCTCGATCACGTGCTGTTCGTCGGGCCTCCGGGCCTCGGCAAGACCACGCTGGCGCAGATCGTCGCGCGCGAGCTCGGTGTCGGCTTCCGCGCCACCTCCGGTCCCGTGATCGCGAAGGCCGGCGACCTTGCGGCGCTGCTCACCAATCTGGAAGAGCGCGACGTGCTGTTCATCGACGAGATCCATCGCCTGAGCCCGGCGGTCGAAGAAGTGCTCTATCCTGCGATGGAGGACTTCCAGCTCGATTTGATCATCGGCGAAGGTCCCGCAGCGCGCTCGGTGAAGATCGAGCTGTCGAAATTCACCCTGGTCGGCGCGACGACGCGGGCGGGCCTGCTCACCAATCCGCTGCGCGACCGCTTCGGCATTCCGATCCGGCTCAATTTCTACACCGTGGAAGAGCTGGAGAAGATCGTCACCCGCGGCGCCCGCGTGCTGAACATCGGCATGAGCCCCGACGGCGCCAACGAGATCGCGCGCCGCGCCCGCGGCACGCCGCGCATCGCCGGCCGCCTGCTGCGCCGCGTGCGCGACTTTGCCTCCGCCGCGGATGCCGACGCCATCGACCGCGGCATCGCCGATCGTGCGCTGAGCGCGCTCGAGGTCGACAGCGCCGGGCTCGATGCGATGGACCGGCGCTATCTCACCACCATCGCCTTGAACTATGGCGGCGGTCCGGTCGGCGTCGAGACAATGGCGGCCGCGCTATCCGAGCCACGCGATGCGATCGAGGACATCATCGAGCCCTATCTGATCCAGTGCGGCTATTTGCAACGCACCCCGCGCGGCCGGCTCCTGACCTCGCATGCCTTCCGTCATCTCGGCCTCGCCGAGCCGAACCGGGATCCCTCGCAGTTCGGCCTGTTCGGCGGCAATGGCGACGAGGATTGAGGCACGCGCTCTCGAAGACGTGAACAGACGTGTTGACGCAGCGCATCGCGCCGCGCGGTAACCTTGCGCGCTAACCATCGCGACGTCTCTGCAGGCCGTCTGCACAAACGCGGCCCAATTTCGCTCCAATCAAAGGGCCTATCATGGACCAGGCATCACCGATCAAGTGTCCATGATTTCACGTCGACATTTTCTGCGCACCGCCGGCGGATTGACCGCCGCCACCGCCTCGACCGCGGCCTATGGCCTGAGCGAGCCGGTCGTCCGTCTTACGCTGACGCGTTACGATCTGTCGCCGCGGCAATGGCCTTCGGACTTTCCGCTCAAGATCGCCGCGCTCGCCGACATTCACGCCTGCGATCCCTGGATGTCGCTCGATCGCGTCGCAGAGATCGTCGAGCGAACCAATGCGCTGAACCCTGACATCATCGTGCTGCTCGGCGATTATGTCGCCGGGCTGCGCCACGTCACCCGCTTCATTCCGGCCTCCGAATGGGCCGCGGTGCTCAAGGATCTGAAGGCGCCGCTCGGCGTGCACGCCGTGCTCGGCAATCACGATTACTGGGAGGACAAGACGGTGCAGCGCCTGGGTCAGGGCACACCCGTCGCGCGTCGTGCGCTGGAGCGCGCCGGCATTCCGGTCTACGAGAACGACGCGGTGCGGCTCACCAAGGATAACCGTCCGTTCTGGCTCGCCGGCCTCGGCGACCAACTCGCCTTTATGCCGGCGCGGCGCTATCGCGAGGTCCGGCGTATCGGCGTCGACGATCTCAACGCGACGCTCGCAAAAGTCACCGACGACGCGCCGGTGATCCTGCTCGCGCACGAGCCGGACGTCGCGCTCCGCGTGCCCTCGCGCGTCGCGCTGCAGCTGTCCGGTCACACCCATGGCGGCCAGATCCGGCTGCTCGGATGGTCGCCCGCGGTGCCGGTGAAGCACGGCATGCGGCTCGCCTATGGCCACATCAAGCTGAAATGCGACGTCGTCGTCTCCGGCGGCCTCGGCTGCAGCATCATGCCGTTCCGCCTCGGTGTGCCGCCCGAGATCGTGCAGGTCACGCTCGGCGCAAAGGGGCCGGTGGTGTCCTGATCGCGCTTGCGTGATCGCGCAATTTGCGCAAAACGATTGTTCTGACGAGGGCAATCGAGGGGCCGCAATTGACCTTACCCCATATCGACGGCGCGATCCGCGATGGCCGACATCATATGCAGGTCCGTGTCTATTACGAGGACACCGATTTTTCCGGCATCGTCTACCACGCCAATTATTTGCGCTTCATGGAGCGCGGGCGCACCAATCATCTCCGATTGATGGGCGCCGAACAGAACGCGCTGTTCGAGGAGGCGCAGGAGGAGACCGGCGGCTTCGCCTTTGTGGTGCGCTCGATGACGCTGGACTTTCTGAAGCCCGCGCGGATGGACGACATGCTCGACGTCGTGACCTGGCCGATCGCGGTGAAGGGCGCCTCCATCATGCTCGCGCAGGAGGTCCGGCGCGGCGATGACGTGCTTGTGAAGGCGCAGGTGCGCGTCGCCTTCGTCAGTCAGGGCAGGGCACAACCGATTCCGAAGTCTATCCGCGCGCTGATGAAGGCCGATCTGGCCTAACTATCGGGCGATAGGAAACGCCCCATCGACTCTTTATCCAGCGACGATAGATTTGCGCGTGACAAAACAACCGCGAGGGATCGCCGATGTCACGCCCGCCACTGCCGCCCTTTACCCGCGAGACCGCCGCGCAGAAGGCGCGCATGGCGGAGGATGCCTGGAATTCGCGCGACCCGGTTCGGGTTGCCGGCGCCTATACCGAGGACAGCCGCTGGCGCAATCGCTCCGAGGTGTTCGAGGGCCGCGAAGCGATCGTGGCCTTCCTGACCCGTAAATGGGAAAAGGAGCGGGAGTATCGCCTGATCAAGGATCTCTGGGCGTTCGACGGCAACCGCATCGCGGTGCGCTTCCAGTACGAATGGCACGATGCCGGCGGCAACTGGTTTCGCTCCTACGGCAACGAGCAGTGGGAGTTCGACGAGCACGGCCTGATGCGCCGCCGCGAGGCCTCGATCAACGACATCGCGATTGCGGAGAAGGACCGCCGCTTCCACTGGCCCGCGCCGGGCCCGCGTCCGGCCGATGTGCCCGGGTTGGGGCAGGAGCCGTTTTGATCCGCTCTTCGTTGGCCGGATGGAGCGAAAGCGAAATCCGGGGCAGTCTCTGATGCGGTGAGATCGATCCCGGATTGCGCTGCGCTCCATCCGGGCTACGGGTCGTTGTGGGGACTCATCGAAAACGTTTGCGCGTCTCGATGAGCACTGGTTTATGCTGGTCGGCGTTGCAACCTCACCGCGTCCGCCGGACCCATTACATGCCAATTAAACGTTCTAGAGTCATTGCGCTCGCGGGCTGCCTGCTCGCGACCGCCCTCAATCTTGCCCAGCCCGCGGCTGCGCAGAGCAGCGCAGACCATTCCGCAAAATGGGGGGCGCTGTTTCGCACTCAGGTCGCCAAGTGTTGGCGTAAACCTGCCCCCGTTGGGGACGAGGCAGCGAACATAAAGTTGGTTCTCGAGATCAAGCTGACGCGCGAGGGCTCGCTGGCGGAGCAACCGTCGGTGTCGTCGCAGAACAGTCCAGCCGTGTCCGACTACTCCCAGGCCTATCGCAAGAGCGCGCTGCAAGCGATCACGCTCTGCCAGCCATATTCCTTGCCGGCGGAATATTACGATGAATGGAAATACTTCATGCCGGTATTTCTTGAGGTGCCGTCCCCTCTCGGCGGGAAGGGGAAGCCTACAGCCGGGGAGCTCGATAAGCGGAAGCTTTCGATTTGCCGAGGCTGCTGACGTAACAGCAGGCAGCGCATGCGGAAGCAGCCCCACCTAACCCTCTCCCCGTGAAGAACGGGGGAGAGGGGGCGCAGTGTGCTTACGCCGCCGCCTTGTGGCGCGCGATTTCGGCCTTGTAGAGTTCGAACTCCTCCGCGACCGCCTTGGCGACCGCCGGCCTCGTGCGCAGGCGCTCGTAATAGGCCTTCAGCGCCGGCCACTTCGCGAGCTCGATCGGCGGCGTCGCCATGGTCCAGTTGATGACCGTGACGAGATAGGCGTCGGCGACGCTGAAATGATCCAGCAAATACTCGCGGCCCTTCAGGTGGTCTTCGACATAGTCGAGCCGCGAGACGTATTTCTCCAGCGCGTAGGACTTGGCGTCCGGCGGCGCCTTCTTGTCGAGCAGCGGCAGGAACAGGCCCTTGTGCAACTCGGTGCCGATGAAGCACAGCCATTGATGCAGCTTTGAACGCTCGGCGTTCGACGCGGTGCCGAGGCCGGCGCGCGGGAACTGGTCGGCGACATATTGCAGGATCGCGGCGTTCTCGGTCAGCACGACGCCGTCGTCGGTGCGCAGCGTCGGAACCAGGCCGAGCGGGTTGACCTTGTTGAAGTCGGAGCCGTCGTTGCGCACCTGCTTGGTCTTCGGATCGACCTCGAGATAGTTGGCCGGTTGGCCGGCTTCATAGAGCGCGACGCGGGTCGCCATCGAGCAGGCGAGCGGCGAGAAATAAAGGTCCATTGGTGCCTCCTTGGGGCGGTCTGGCGCGGATGTCCCGGCCGTTGTTGATTTTTGTACTGTCTTGGATAATATTGAAGGCGTCAAGGAATTAAGTGCGAAATGGTACAAAAAAGTAAGAGGCCGCCATCTGCTGCCAAAATCGAGGCTCCGGTCGCGCCGAAGCGCCGTGGGCGGCCGCGCGCCTATGAGCCCGAGGTCGCGCTCGGCAAGGCGCTCGATCTGTTCCGGCGCGACGGCTTCGCCGCGACCTCGCTCGATGATCTGAGTGCTGCGACCGGCATGAACCGGCCGAGCCTCTATGGCGCGTTCGGCGACAAGCGCGAGCTCTACATCAAGAGCTACCAGCGCTACCGCGACGACGCGCGCGCGGCGATGGTCGACATCTTCCGCGCCGATGCGCCGCTGCGCGAGCGGCTGGAGCGCATCTATCGCATCGCGCTCGACATCTATCTCTCCGGCGAGTCCGGCCCGCGCGGCTGCTTCACGGTGATGACCGCAGCATCCGAGGCGGTGTCGGATCCTGGTATCCGCACCATGGTGGTGGAGGGACTGACCGAGCTCGACAAGGCGTTCGGCATCTGCTTCCGCCATGCCAAGGAGCGCGGCGAACTGCCTGAGGGTGCCGATCCGGCGGCACTGGCGCATCTTGCCTCCGCCACCATCCACACCATCGCGATCCGTGCCCGCGCCCGCGTGCCGCGCGGGGAACTCGAGGCGATCGTGAAGGGCGCCCTCGATGTGCTGTGCGCGGCCAAATAGAGGCGGCGAAGTTTCTTCGGCAGCAAATGTCGGGTGCTGTTTTTCCCGCCCGTCTTCCGTAAGGTCTCTCAACCTACGGAAGTGGAATATCATGGGAAAAGTCAGGACTTCGGCATTCTCGGTCTCGATCGACGGATTTGGCGCGGCACCGCGTCAGAGCCTCGAAAATCCATTCGGCGAAGGCGGCATGGTGTTGCCCGGCTGGTTCCTCCAGACGCGGACGTTCCGCCAGACCTTCGGCCAGGACGGCGGCAGCACCGGGCTCGATGACGAGATTGCGCGCAAAGCGATGGAAAATATCGGCGCCTGGATCCTCGGGCGGAACATGTTCGGCCCGATCCGCGGGCCGTGGCCGGATCATGCCTGGAAGGGCTGGTGGGGCGCCAATCCGCCGTATCACACGCCGGTGTTCGTGCTGACCCATCACGCGCGGCCTGACATCGAAATGGAAGGCGGCACCACGTTTCATTTCGTGACCGACGGCATTCACGCCGCGCTCGAGCGGGCGCGCGCCGTTGCGGGGGACAAGGACATCCGGGTCGGTGGCGGCGTGTCGCTGGTGCGCCAATTCCTTCAGGCACGTCTGCTCGACGAGGTGCAACTGGCGCTGTCGCCGGTGCTGCTCGGCTCGGGCGAGAATCTGTTCGCGGGCCTCGATCTGCCTGCGCTCGGCTATGGCGTCGTCTCGCATGTCGCGAGCCCGAACGCCACCCACGTCACCTTCGCGCGCAAGACATCCTGAACGGTTCACACCTGCGTCAGCGGCCAAAATTGGCCGTTGACGCGACCCGCCGTTCGGTCGTATTTAACCCATAGGTTATTTAACCGATGAGCTAAGTACATGCCGCTCGATCCCCTCACTTCGACCTTCGCGGCGCTGGCCGATCCGACCCGGCGCGCGATCCTGGCGCGGCTCGCGCTCGGCGAGACCTCGGTGATGGAGCTGGCAAAGCCGTTCGACATGAGCCTGCCGGCGATCTCCAAGCACCTGAAGGTGCTGGAGCATGCCGGGTTGATCTCGCGCGGGCGCGAGGCGCAGTGGCGGCCGTGCCGCATCGCGCCTGCTTCGTTCAAGCAGGTTGATGGCTGGCTCGGGAATTTCCGCCGCTTCTGGGACGAGAGCTTCAACCGCCTCGACGGTCTGCTCGAGGAGATGAAGGCGGAGGAGGCCGCAAAGGCCCCGCCGCACACCACCCGTAAAGTCAGAGTAAAGAAGGAGAAGCAACGTGGACGCACGCGTGGATAAGACGCTGAGGATCACCACCCCGTCGGATTTCGAGTTCGCCATGACGCGCCAGTTCGACGCGCCGCGGCGGTTCGTGTTCGACGCCATGACGAAGCCCGAATACGTCGTGCGTTGGCTCGGCTGCGAGCAGCTCACAATGCCGGTGTGCGAGATCGACCTGCGCGTCGGCGGCGCCTACCGGTTCGTGTTCCGGTCGTCCGACGGCGTCGAGCACATCCTCACCGGCACCTATCGCGAAGTGGTGCGCCCGGAGCGGCTGGCATTCGGCGAGATCTTTGCGATGCCGGGCTTCACCAGCGACGAATATCTCGTCATCTCGACCTTCGTCGAGGAAGGCGGCACCACTACGCTGACCACCACCATCCGCCATCCCACCAAGGAGGCCCGTGACGGTCATCTCAATTCCGGCATCGACAAGGGCGTCGAGCCCGCCTACGACCGGCTCGCGGAGATCGTTGCCGAGATGGGTTGAGGCCTTGGCCGAGAGTTGCGCTTCGCCAGCGAAGCGCTGCTCCATCAACATGGTCGTCCCTGCGAAAGCAGGGACCCATACCCCGCGGCCGGTGTAGTGAAACAGACTCGTCGTTCCACTATCGCGCGTCGATAAGCATCGGTGGTTATGGGTCCCTGCTTTCGCAGGGACGACACTGCCTCAATACCCCCGCGTGCGATCGACCAGGTTCTCCAACTCTCCGCCTTGCTCGAAGCGCGCGATCTGCTGAGCGACGTATTTCGAGATCTCGTCGGCGTCGGTGTCGGCGGCGTTGTGCGGCGTCAGCACCACCTTCGGATGGCTCCAGAACGGGCTGTCTTGCGGCAGCGGCTCGGTCTCGTAGACGTCGAGCGAGGCGGCGCCCAGCGTGCCGTCGTCGAGTGCGCGCAAAATGTCCGATTCGTTCTGCAATCCGCCGCGGCCGGCATTGATGATGACGGGCGCGCCGAGCGGGCTCTCGCGGTTCAGTTTCGCGAACGCGTCGCGATTCAGCACGTGGCGGGTATCGGGCGTCAGCGGCAGCAGGCAGACCAGGATGTTGGTCTCGCGCAGGAACGCGTCCAGCCCCTCGGTGCCGTGGTGGCAGGCGACGCCGTCGATCCGCTTCTCGCTGCGGCTCCAGCCGACGACGCGGAAGCCGAGCGCGCGCAGCGCATGCGCCGAGGCCGCGCCGAGCGTGCCGAGCCCCATCACGCCGACAGTGATCGCGCTTGCCGCCCATTGATAGTCCGGGGCCCAGCGCTTCGCTCGCTGCGACTCCCGCAGGTAAAGCTCCTGGCGGTGATGCATCAGCACATGCAGCACGACATATTCGGTCATGCGGTCGGTGAGATCGCCGACCGCGACCCGCACCAGTGGCACATCGGGCAGCGAGCGGTCGGCCATCAGCGCGTCGACGCCGGCGCCGAGATTGAAGATGACGCGGAGGTTCTTGAACGCCGCGAGTTCGCCCGGCTTCGGCTTCCACACCGCGGCATAGTGCACCTCGGCGGGATCGAGCGCGCCGTCCGGCAGCAGCACCACGGGGCGGTCCGGGCAGGCCGTGTCGAATCGCGCCTTCCAGCGCGCCGACGACCAGTTTTCCGAGCCGCCATTGATCAGCAGCGCCAGTGCGCCTTTGCCCATCCGGATACCTCCAATTTCAATGTGATATAGATCACAGAGCGAGCCTGGCTCGCTCCCTAGTCTCCTGCCATCAACCGGGGAGAACTTCCATGCGCAAGCTGATCCTGATCTCGGCTTTCATCGCAGCCACCGCCACCACCGCGCACGCCGGCCAGAGCCGCGGCCTGGTGCTCGCAAATGCCGACACGCCAGCTCAGGCGCAACCGGCCGTTGCGCCCGCTCCGGCCGAAGCCCAGCCGGCCCCGTCGCAGGCCCAGTCGGCCGAGGCCCCGCGGCCGCAGGCGTCGCGGCCGGTGAAGAGGAGCCAGGCCAGCCGCCGGGAGAGCGACGAGGCCAAGGCGCGCCGGATCGCCGCTCGTTACGGCGTCTATTGGTGATCGCAGCATCGTTGCCACGGTGATGACCTGACGCGCCATCGCTGTGGCCTCAGCCTTCAGTCTGTCGCGACGCGCCATGAAACGTCGGCCCAATCCATCGCCGGCATCCGGAACCTAAATTTCTTTCGCGCCGCCTGTCGGCAGCGGGCATAATCGTTCGTTCTTGCAATGAACGGAGATGCCTTTTCGATGCTGTACGCCATCCTCTGCTATCATGACGAAGACATGGTCGGTTCCTGGAGCAAGGAGCACGACGCCTCGGTCATGCAGAAATTGTCGGTCGTGCAGGACAAGCTCGCCAAGCAGGGCCGGCTCGGCCCGGTGGCGCGGCTGCTGCCGACCACCGCGGCGACCACGCTGCGCAAGGAAAACCCGCCGCTGGTGCTCGACGGCCCGTTCGCCGAAACCAAGGAGCAGCTGCTCGGCTTCTATCTGGTGGAGGGCAAGAACCTCGACGAGGTGCTCGACATCGCGCGCGACCTCGGCGAGGCCAATCCCGGCGGCACCTATGAGATCCGCCCGGTCGGCTACTTCAATCAGGGGGGCACGAAGGCGTGAGCATGACCGACACCGCCTGGATCGATGCCGCGCTCACGTCGGCGCGTCCCCAGGCGGTTGGCGCGCTGCTGCGCTACTTCCGCAATCTCGATACCGCCGAGGAGGCCTTCCAGAACGCCTGCCTGCGGGCGCTGAAGAGCTGGCCACAGAACGGCCCGCCGCGCGATCCCGCGGCGTGGCTGATCATGGTTGGCCGCAATGTCGCGATCGACGACATCCGGCGCGGCAAGAAGCAGGAGCCGTTGCCCGACGATGACCAGGCGATCTCCGACCTCGGCGATGCCGAGGAAGAGCTCGCCGAGCGCCTCGACGGTTCGCATTACCGCGACGACATCCTGCGGCTCTTGTTCATCTGCTGCCACAAGGACCTGCCGGCGACGCAGCAGATCGCGCTCGCGCTGCGCATCGTCTCCGGTCTGTCGGTGAAGCAGATCGCGCGCGCCTTCCTGGTCTCGGAAGCCGCGATGGAGCAGCGCATCACGCGGGCCAAGACCCGCGTCGCCGACGCCGATGTGCCGTTCGAGACGCCGGGCGCGGTCGAGCGCAGCGAGCGGCTCGTCTCGGTCGCCGCGATGATCTATTTGATCTTCAACGAGGGCTATTCGGCGAGCGGCGACACCGCTCAAATTCGCTCGCCGCTGTGCGAGGAGGCGATCCGGCTGGCCCGCCTGCTGCTGCGGCTGTTCCAGAGCGAGCCGGAGATCATGGGGCTGACGGCGCTGTTGCTGTTGCAGCACGCCCGCGCCGCCGCGCGGTTCGACGCCGATGGCGCGGTGATCCTGCTCGACGACCAGGACCGCAGCCTGTGGAACCAGAAGCTGATCGCCGAAGGCCTCGCGCTGATCGACAAGGCGATGCGTCATCGCCGCAGCGGGCCCTATCAGGTGCAGGCCGCGATCGCCGCACTCCATGCCCGCGCGGAAAAGCCCGAGGATACCGACTGGACCCAGATCGACCTGCTTTATGGCGCGCTCGAGATCATGCAGCCGTCGCCGGTGATCACGCTCAATCGCGCCGTTGCGGTCTCCAAGGTGAAGGGGCCGGAAGCCGCGCTCGAGATGATCGAGCCGTTAGCGCCGCGGCTCTCCAATTATTTCCACTATTTCGGCGTGCGCGGCGCCTTCCTGATGCAGCTCGGCCGCAACGAGGAGGCCCGCGTCACGTTCGACCGCGCCATCGCGCTCGCCAACACCACCGCCGAAGCCGCCCATATCCGCATGCATATCGACCGCCTGATGCGCGACAGCCAGCCGCGCAATGTGAAGGCGAAGTAGTCAGCCAGAGCTTGCGTTGCTCCAAGCTGAGAGACTTCCCGCATGAACCCCTCTCCCTAACCCTCTCCCGCAAGGGGAGAGGGAACCCCTCCGCCGGTGCTTCCCTCACGTCGGATTATCAAGCGCTGAAATTTTGTGAACGAGCGCAAGTGAGGTGAGCGCGCTCGACAGGCTCCCTCCCCCCTTGTGGGGGAGGGTTGGGGAGAGGGGTAAGCCCCGGGCGAGCTGACCGATGTGTGCGTCGCTCTCGCAACTCTGGTCGCGGCTGCGAAAAATCTTCACCGCCCTTGTCGGCCCCGCGCTCCTCCGTTCGTCATGAAGGCAGAGAGCATCACCAAGCGTTACGGAGCCTGCCATGCCGACGATCGTCGACACCGAAATCTCGAAGCCCGCCCGCATCACTGGCCGCGTCGTCAGCGGCGTGGTCGTCCTTTTCCTGTTGTTCGATGGCGCCATCAAGCTGTTGCCATTGCCCGTCGTCACCGAGACCATGGACAAGATGGGCTTTGGTGCGAGCGATACGCTGGCGCGCAGCCTCGGCATCATCACCATCGTCTGCACGCTGCTGTACTCGGTGCCGCCGACCTCGATCCTCGGCGCCATCCTGCTCACCGGCTATCTCGGCGGCGCGATCGCGTCCCATGTGCGGATCGGCAGCCCGCTGTTCAGCCACACCCTGTTCGGGCTCTATCTCGGCCTGATGGTGTGGGGCGGGCTCTATCTGCGCGACGGCAATCTGCGTGCGCTGCTTCCGTTCCGCCGCTGAGCTATCATCTCAATTGATCTACCTGGAGACCATCATGTTCGAGACCATTGCCATCATCGCGGTCATCCTCGCGATTGCGATTGCCGTCATCCTCGTCCTCGCGGCGACCAAGCCGAGCACGTTCCGCGTCACGCGTGCGACCAGTATCAATGCGCCGGCGGAACGGATCTTTCCATTGATCGACGATTTCCGGCAGTGGACGGTCTGGTCGCCTTACGAGAACCGGGACCCGGCCATGAAGCGCAGCTATGACGGCGCCGGGCGCGGGCAGGGGGCGGTCTATGCCTGGGACGGCAACAAGAATGTCGGCACCGGTCGCATGGAGATCCTGCAATCGTCCGCGCCGTCGAAGGTCGTCATCAAGCTCGACTTCCTCAAGCCGTTTGAGGGCCACAACACCGCCGAGTTCACAATGCTGCCGCAGGGAGATGCGACCAGCGTCACATGGACGATGTATGGTCCGGCCGTCTTCATGTCGAAGGTGATGCAGGTGTTCATGAACCTGGATCACATGATCGGCAAGGATTTCGAGGTCGGTCTCGCCAATCTGAAGAAGCTGACTGAAAAATAGCAAGCGTTTTCGAGCGAAGTGGTTACCGGTTCGCGCGAAGAAAACGCCTCAAACGAAAATCTACCCCAGGGAGCATGTGATGCAGGTCAACCCCTATCTCTCTTACGACGGCAATTGCGGCGCCGCGCTGAACTTCTACCAGAAGGTTCTCGGTGCGCGGATCGAGGAATCCTATCCTTACGGCGAGGGTAATCCGGAGATGCAGACGCCGCCCGGATGGAAGGACAAGATCATGCACGCCCGGGTCTCGATCGACGGCGAGATCATCATGGCCTCCGATGCCCCGCCCGGCCACTTCCAGAAGCCGCAAGGGTTTCACGTCTCGCTGCAGGTCGAGGATCCCGCGGAAGCCGAGCGCCGCTTCAAGGCGCTGTCCGAAGGCGGCACCGTCACCATGCCGTTCGGCAAGACCTTCTTCTCCAACGGTTTTGGCATGTGCGTCGATCAGTTCGGCATCCCCTGGATGGTGAACTGCCCGCAGCAGATGTAGTCACGCGACAACCCGATTGGACCGTCATCCTGAGGTGGCCGCTCCTTCAGCGGCCCTCGAAGGATGGACGGCCCGGCTGGTGGCCGTGCATCCTTCGAGGCTCGCAAGGGCTCGCACCTCCAGCGACAATGGCGTTGCCATTGCGCGGGGATGACGGGACGGAGAGCGCGCCTACCTGCACCGCGGATAGATCGCGGCGAGTTCGCGGCCGCGCAGCAGCAGCAGGCGTGAGGTCAGGCCGCCACGGCGCACGATCCAGCCGCGCACCGGCGCCGGATAGGCCTCGAGCACGGCCTCGGATGCTTCCGGCTCGGCATAGGTCCGGCCGCGCCGGTCGATCGAGCGCGCGGCGTGGAAGCCGAGCACAGCGCGCCGCGTCACGCAGATGCGGTCGCCCGGCACCATCGAGAGCACCAGCGTGCAGGCCGACAGGCACGGCCCGTCGATCACCACGCGCTCTCCGGACTCCCGCACCTTTTCGAACAGGTCGATGAATGGGCCGACCTGCCCGCCGGGGCTGGCGAGGATTCGGACGTCGGCCTGCGCGCAGCCGATCGTTGCGCAGAGGGCTGCCGCCGCGACAAACATTTTCATCAGCGCAATCCAGGCCCGCGATGCGGTCGAGGTCCCGCCGCATCTGAAGTCGCAAGGCTCGCGCCGGAATGGGGCATCGTCAAGACCGATGCCCCTTTCACGATGACAGGCGGGCTCAGGCTGCCCGGTTCTTGAGCGCGCCCACGATCGCGGTGAGCACCGCACCGGCAACGCCGCCGCCGGCGACCTGTCCGATGATGCTGCCGATGTCAGGCGCAGCACCTGAATTGGCGAGCAGTGGGATCAGCATGCCCAGAAGCTGTCCGCCCGCGCCGCCGCCGATGGCGCCCGCGATGGTGTTTCCGAGCGTGCCGAGATCGATGTTCTTGGCCGCTCCGGCGGCGACATTGCCGCCGACGGCTCCGCTGATGATTTGAATGATCAGATTAATGAGGACTCCCGACATGACGCGATTTCTCCCCGGTATCTGGTTCAGCATGGCTGAGGCGCCGAATGGCGTCCGGCCGGCGCAGAGGTTAGGCCTCCAGCGCGCAGAGGTCATGCTGCGCACGCGAAGATTGCGGCCCATGCGGGCGGTATGCACCGGCTTTTTGGGGAGCAGTTCGGCTAACCTGCAGCTTTAGCCCGCGCCGGAGACGCCGGCTTCGGCAAAGGTCGCCATGCCGCCATGACAGGCGAGCGCCGCGCGCAGCAGCAGGATCGCAACCCCTGCGCCGGAGGCTTCGCCGAGCCGCATCTCGAGATCGAGCAGGGGCGCGAGCTGCAGTTCGCGCAGCAGCTGGCGATGGCCGAGCTCGGCCGAGACATGCCCGGCGCGGCAATGTGCGAGACCGTTGGGCGCAAGCCGCGCCAGCGGCAGCACCGCCGAGGTCGCGACGAAGCCGTCGAGCAGCACCGGGATCGATCTCGCCCGCGCTGCCAGCACGGCGCCCGCGATGGCCGCGAGCTCGCGGCCGCCGAGCGCGACCGCGACGGCGAGCGGATCGTCGAGCAGGCTGCGATGCAGTTTCAACGCGGTATCGATCACGGTGCGCTTGCGCAGCAGGCCGGCATCGTCGACGCCGGTGCCGCGGCCGGCCCAGCGCGCGCCGCGCCCGCCCATCAATGCCGCGCACAGCGTCGCGGCGACCGTGGTGTTGGCGATGCCCATCTCGCCGACCACGAGCAGATCGCATTGCTCGGGCACCGTGCGCCAGCCGGTGTCGAAGGCGACCAGGAAATCGGCGCCATCCATCGCCGGCGCCATCGTGAAATCGCGGGTCGGACGTGCGAGCTCGAGCGGCTCGACGCGCAACTCGGCCCCGGCAAGCCTGGCGATCTGGTTGATCGCGGCACCCCCCGCGGCGAAATTCGCCACCATCTGCGCAGTGACCTCAGAGGGAAAGGCGGAGACGCCGCGCTCGGCGATGCCGTGATTGCCGGCGAACACGGCGATCGTGACCTGGTCGAGCCGGGGGATCTCGCGCCGCTGCCAGCGCGCCAGCCAGATCGCGACCTCTTCCAGCCGGCCGAGGCTGCCCGGCGGCTTGGTCAGGTTCTGCTGGCGCAGCGTGGCCGCCGCGGCGCTTGCCGAGTCGCCTTCGGGCAGCTCGCGACAAAAGCTGCGGATGTCGTCTAGAGTACTGAACTGCATGCGATTCCCTCGTCGAGCGGGCCGCAAACTAAAGCATGATCCGGAAAAGTGTGAAGCGGTTTTTCCTCGCGACAAATGCGTAGCATTTGCGCCGAGATCATGCCCAAACAAGAAGCTAAAGCGCGATGAGATTCAGCCCGATCTCATCGCGCTTTAGTTCAATTTTCAGGCCTTCACCATGAATCAATGGCTCGACGATCTCAGGATCGCCATCGCCTTTCTGACCCGGCTGCCGATGCCGCATCCGGACGGCGCGCGGCCAGCGGGTTTTGCCCGGGCACAGCGGCTGTTTCCCCTCGTCGGCGCAGGCATCGGGGCGGCGATCGGCCTGTTCTGTCTGCTGCTGCGAACGATCGGTGTGCCGGACCTCGCCGCGGCGGCGCTGGCGCTCGGTGGCGGCGCGCTGTTGACCGGCGCGCTGCATGAGGACGGGCTCGCCGATGTTGCCGACGGGTTCGGCGGCGGCCGCGATGTCGCGGCCAAGCTCGAGATCATGCGCGACAGCCGGCTCGGCACCTATGGCGCGCTGGCGCTGCTGGTGAGCTTTGCCACCAGGCTTGCGGCGCTGGCGGCGCTTCCCAACGATATGGTGGTTCAGAGCCTGATCGCGGCACATGCGCTCGGCCGCGGCGTGCTGCCGTGGATCGCGATCAGCCTGCCTTTCGCGCGCAAGGATGGACTCGCGGCCAATGCCGGCCGGCCCGATGGCACGATCGCGGCGGTGGCGGCAGCTATCGCGCTGGCGATCGCAATCCTCGTCTTGCCGTTCGGCAGCGCGCTGCTGGCGGCGATCGCGGCCGGCGCGGGCGCATTGATCATGGCGCTGCTGGCAAAGCGGCAGATCGGCGGCCAGACCGGCGACGTGCTTGGCGCGGCAGAGCAGGTTGCGGAGACCGCGATGCTGGTGCTGCTCGCGGCGCGATTCGGGTGAACGAAACATGGATCACGAAACGCATCTCTGGCTGATCCGCCACGCGCCGGTCGACGGTCCGCGCGGCGTGATCCACGCGCCCGATGCGCCCGCGGACCTCGGCGATGCCGCGGCCTTTGCAGTGTTGCAGGCGCGGCTGCCGGCTGACGCTTTCGCGGTCTGCAGTCCGGCGCGGCGCACAAGCGAGACCGCCGTGCGGCTCGGCCTCACGGCAACAGCGGATGATGCCTTTCGCGAGCAGGATTTTGGCGACTGGACCGGCCGCCGCCACAGCGAGATCGAGGCTGAACTCGGCGCGGCGGCCTATCGCGCGTTCTGGCAATCGCCGGGCACCAACCGGCCGCCGGGCGGTGAAAGCTTTGCAGATCAGATCGCGCGGGCGCGTGCGGGGCTGGCGCGCCTGCCGGCCGGCGACGTCGTGCTGGTCGTGCACTCCGGCACCATCCGCGCGATCCTCGCAATCGCGCTCGAGCTCGCGCCGGAGCTTGCGCTCCGCTTCGTCATCGATCCGATGTCGCTGACGCGGATCGATCGGCTGGCGGACGCCTGGCGCGTCGTTGCGGTGAACCTGCCGCCGCTACCAACCCCGTCATCCTGAGGTGCGAGCTCTTGCGAGCCTCGAAGGATGCACGGCCACCAGCCGGGCCGTCGACCCTTCGAGACGCGCTACGCGCTCCTCCTCAGGGTGACGGTGATAGATCAAGCGCGCAGCTCCATCCCGTCATTGCGAGGAGCCTCAGCGACGAAGCAATCCATTTCTCCGCTTGCGGCGCGATGGATTGCTTCGCTTCGCTCGCAATGACGGAGAGAGGATCCGCGTTGCTACCCATTCCGACGCTGGCCGCGCAGGGTCGGCAGGCCGATGCCGGCGGCGTCGAAGCCGCCGTCGACGGCGAGGATCTGGCCGGTGATGTAGCTGGCGCGATCCGAGCACAGGAAGAAGATCGCTTCCGCCAGCTCCTCCTCCAGCCCGTAGCGGTTGAGCGGGATGGCGTCGTGATAGTCGGCGCGGATCTCGGGCGTGTGCACGGCCTTGGCCATCGCGGTCTCGACCGGCCCGGGTGCGACGCCGTTGACGCGGATGCCGAGCGAGGCGAGCTCCACCGCAAGCTGCTTGGTGAGGTGCGCAAGCCCGGCCTTGCTGGTGCCGTAGGCCGAGCGCAGCGTCGAGGCGCGCACCGCCGAGATCGAGGTGATGTTGACGATCGCGCCGCCGCCATGCTCGCGCATCACAGGCGCGGCCGCCTTGGTGCACAGGAACGGGCCGGTGAGGTTGACCGCCATGATCCGGTTCCAGTCGGCGTCCGAGGTCTCCAGCACCGGCGTGAACACGGCGATGCCGGCGTTGTTGACCAGCGCGTCGAGCCGGCCGAAGCGGCTCGTGATCGCAGCGATCGCGGCCGCCACGCCAGCGGCGTCCGATACGTCGCAGGTCAGCGCCAGCGTCGCGTCAGGCTGCTTCAATGCCGCGACCGCGCTCTCCAGCAGCGCGCCCTCGATGTCGAGCAGCGCGACGCGCCAGCCGTCGGCGAGAAAGCGTTTCGCGGCGGCGAGCCCGATACCGCGCGCGGCGCCGGTCACGAGTGCGACTTTGGGGGAAGCGGAATTCATCGGATGGTCCATCGGTTCGGGCAGCAAGCCCCGACCGTCTGCGACCTTTACTCCGACGTGTCAACCCGATGGGGATTCTTCGTCATTCGGGGCGCGTCTCGAAGGATGCACGGCCACCAGCCCGGTCCGTCCATCCTTCGAGGATCGCACCGCAACCTACGCCGCGAGCTCGGCGGAGGCGCGCTGCATGTTTGTCGACATGTCCTGCGTGACGATGCTCTGCTCCTCGACCGCGGCGGCGGTGGAGGTGATGTATTCGTTGACGCCGGCGATCGCCGCCTTGATCTCGGACAGCGAGGTCACCACTTCGGCAGCGATCGAGTTCAGCGCATCGATCTCCGAGGAGATCGTGTCGGTCGCCTGCTTGGCCTGGTTGGCGAGGCTCTTCACCTCTGAGGCCACCACCGCGAAGCCGCGGCCGGCTTCGCCCGCACGTGCCGATTCGATCGTGGCGTTGAGCGCGAGCAGGTTGATCTGCCCGGTGATGCTCGAGATCATCTCGACGATGCCGCTCATCGCCTGTGCTGCGGCGTTGAGCTTCTGCGCCTGTCCGTCGGCAGCCTCGACGCGGCCGCTGGCGACCGCGGCGTTCTGCTTCGACTTGGTCATGGTCTCCGAGATCTCGCGGATCGAGGCGCTCATCTCCTCGCTGCCGGCGGCAACCGCCTCGATCAGGCCGCGCGCGCTGTCGGCCTTCTTGCGGCCGATCGCCTGCGCGGTGATGTCGGTGGCGTATTTCACCACCTTGTAGGGTTTGCCGTTGAGATCGAGGATCGGGTTGTAGGAGGCCTGGATCCAGATCTCGCGGCCGCCCTTGGCGATGCGCTTGTATTCGGCGGCCTGGAACTCGCCGCGGTTCAGCGCCCCCCAGAACTCGCGGTAGCCCGACGAACTCGCCTCGACCGGCTCGACGAACATGCTGTGATGTTTGCCCTGAATCTCGGCGAGCAGATAGCCCATCGCGGCGAGGAAGTTCGGGTTCGCGGTGCGGATCGTGCCGTCCATGTTGAACTCGATCACAGCTTGCGACTTGCCGATGGCGTCGATCTGGCCGTCATTGTCGGCGGCCTTCAGCTTCTGCTGCGTGACGTCGGTTGCGAACTTGACGACCTTGAACGGTTTGCCGCGGTCGTCGAGGATCGGGTTGTAGCTGGCGAGAATCCAGATCTCCTTGCCACCCTTGGCGACCCGCTTGAACTCGCCGGTCTCGAACTCGCCGCGGTTCAGCCGTGCCCAGAAATCGCGATAGGCCGGGCTGTCGCGGTCGGCCGGCGGCATGAACATGCTGTGATGCTTGCCCTGAATCTCGGCGAGCGAGTAACCCATCGCGCCGAGGAAGTTCTCGTTGGCATTGACGATGGTGCCGTCCATGTTGAACTCGATCACCGCCTGCGCGCGGCCGATCGCGGCGATCTTGCCGGCGTCTTCCATGCTGTGGATCTTCTGCGCGGTGATGTCGGTGGCGAACTTGATGACGCCGACCGGCTTGCCGTTCTTGTCCGTGATCGGATTGTAGGAGGCCTGGATCCAGACCTCGCGGCCGCCCTTGGCAACGCGCTTGTACTGGGCGGCCTGGAATTCGCCGCGGTTGAGGCTCGCCCAAAACGCGCGATAGTCGTGGCTGTCGCGATACGCCGGCTCGACGAACATGCTGTGGTGCTTGCCCCTGATCTCGTCGAGCGAGTAGCCCATCGCGTTCAGGAAGTTTTCGTTCGCGGTGACGATGGTGCCGTCGAGCTTGAACTCGATCACCGCCTGCGATTTGCCGATCGCTGCGGCTTGCGCCAGCGCACTGTCGATGTTTGCCTTGTTGCTGAAACTGAACATCAGGGCTCCGTGAAGTTTCAAATGAAACGGGATGGGAAATTGGATTGACGCAACTCACGGAAAGGTTGCAGCGAGCCGTTTAGCATCGGTAAAGCCTGCGGCCTGGCACGGACTGCACAATGCAGCGCGGCGCGCGCGCATCTATCTCAGATTGCGAAGTAATTTTCTGATGTGCACGCTATCATCCATAGTCGTGATGCGATGTTCACCGTAATCTTACGGACGAAAATTGGTGACAACTTTGGTCTGGTGCGGATGATCGCAACGCGTCTACTTCAGCGCCGCTGATAGACCTATTACGAACGTTGATATTGCTGACTGCTTCACGGATCGATTCAGCACCGCGATTCGCGTGCTCAACGAATGCGCGTCGCGTCGATGCCCGCTCTCGGCGCCGGGCGATGGGCAAAAAAATTTCCGCACGAGATGTCGGCAGAGCGGTTTCCGGTCCGTCCTCCGGGTACTGGTTCCACAATGGAGTTCTGATGTCACTGACCCTGCATTACCACCCGCTGTCCTCGTTCTGCTGGAAGGCGCTGGTCGCACTTTACGAGAACGGCGCGCCGTTCACGCCGAACATGGTCAATCTCGGCGATCCCGCCGAGCGCGCGGCGCTGCTCTCGCTGTCGCCGATCGGCCGGTTTCCCGTCCTCCACGACGAAACGCGCGGCGAGGCGGTGCCTGAATCGAGCATCGTCATCGAGTATCTCGACCGGCACTATCCCGGCACCGTCAAGTTGATTCCCGACGACCCGGAGCTTGCGTTGCAGACCCGGCTGCGTGACCGCTTCCTCGATCTCTATGTCCATCTGCCGTTGCAGAAGATCGTCGGCGACCGGCTGCGTCCGGCGGACAGCAAGGATCCGCGGGGCGTCGCCGAGGCGCGGGCGCAGCTCCGCACCTCCTATGCGACCCTGGATCAGCAGCTCGCGCATGGTGGCTGGATGATGGGCGAGCAGGTCTCGCTGGCAGACTGTGCGGCCGCGCCGGCGCTGTTCTACGGCAACAAGGTCGAGCCGATCGGGGAGGGCCATCCACATCTGGCGGCCTATCTCGAGCGGCTGAAGGCACGACCGTCCTTCGCGCGCGTCCTCAAGGAAGCCGAGCCCTATTTCGGCATGTTCCCCAAGGGGGACTGAACCGACAAGGGAACCTGAGGCTCGGTCAGGACCCCGAAAATAAATCGCGGCGCGATGTCGCTTTCGCGCCGCTCCGTTCGTCTTCTCCCTGAAGCCCGGGTTCTGGAGCGCAAGTCGCGCCCCGGGGCTCGGGCGGCACTTTGTGGGAGACGACATGGCTGCAGCTGGCAACAGGGCGGAGATCATCCGCGGGCTCTTCGCCGCCTATCTCGCCAATGACCGTGCGAGCGTCGAGGCCGCATTCGCCGAGAATTTCCGCTTCTCGACGCCCTATGGCGAGAACATCGACAAGCCGCGTTATTTCGCCGAGTGCTGGCGCGACTCTGGCTGGATCGGCCGCCACGAGATCGAGCGCATCATGGTCGAAGGCGTTGAGGCTTTCGTCACCTATCGCTGCGTCGCCCGCGACGGCAAGAGTTTCCGCAACACCGAGTTCTTCGTGTTCGACGGCGACAAGGTGTCGCGCATCGACGTCTATTTCGGTCCGTCGCATCAGGATGGCGAACTCGTCAGGCAGGATCGATAAGGCAAACTCGGTCATATCGCTCGCCCGATGGTCGCAGGCGAGCACGAATTCTGCGAAGGAAACCCGGAAAATGTCCATTGCAAGTGAAAGCAGCGGTCTGTCGCAGGCACGGCTCGGACGCATGCGCGAGGTGCTGGCGCGCCATGTCGAAGACGACGACGTTCCGGGCCTCGTGGCGCTGGTCAGCCGTCGCGGCGAGATCCATGCCGATGTGCTTGGCCGCATGGCTATCGACGGGCCGCCGATGCAGCGCGACACCATCTTCCGCATCGCCTCGATGACCAAGCCGGTGACAGCGGTCGCCGCGATGATCCTGGTCGAGGAATGTCGGCTCAGGCTCGATGATCCCCTCGATCGCTGGCTGCCCGAACTCGCCGATCGCCGTGTGTTGCGCACCATCGAATCCGAGATCCACGACACGGTGCCGGCCAAGCGCGCGATCACGCTGCGCGACCTTCTGACCTTCCGTCTCGGGCTCGGCATGATCCCGGTGTTTCCGGCGCGCTATCCGATCCAGATGGCGATCGCGGATGCCGGCTTCGCGCCCGGGCCAGTGTTTCCGTCGTTTCCGCCGGACGAATTGCTGCGCCGCTACGGCACGCTGCCGCTAGCCTATCAGCCCGGCGAACGCTGGCTCTACAACACCGGGAGCCAGATCCTCGGCGTGTTGATCGCGCGTGTCGCAGGAACGTCGTTCGCGGGCTTCCTGGAAGAGCGGATCTTCGGGCCGCTCGGCATGAACGATACGGCGTTCCATGTGCCGCAGCACAAGCTGTCGCGGTTGGCGACGTGCTATGGCGGCGATCCTGCGACCGGCACGCTGAAAGTATTCGACGAACCTGCGACCGGCAGATACGCGGCGCCGCCGGTGTTCGAGAACGGCGGCGCCGGGCTGGTGTCGACCGCGGATGATTTCAACGCCTTCGCGCAGATGCTGCTCAATGGCGGGCGGCTCGGCACCGAGCGCATCCTGTCGCGTCCCTCGGTGGAACT
Source organism: Bradyrhizobium sp. RD5-C2 (assembly GCF_019972155.1). Lineage (GTDB taxonomy): Bacteria > Pseudomonadota > Alphaproteobacteria > Rhizobiales > Xanthobacteraceae > Bradyrhizobium. The sequence goes on from NZ_BOVL01000005.1 coordinate 241,945, forward strand.
GATGACTTCGAACCAGATCACGCCGGAGCAGAAACATGGCTCCGAATTCTTGCTCGGTTCGTGCGGCTGGGGTCTCGGGCTGTCGGTGTTCACCGCGCGCGACGATCTCTGTCATGTGCCGGGTCGCTACGGCTGGGACGGCGGCTATGGCACCTCCTGGTATTCCGATCCGCGCGAAACGATGACCGGAATCCTGCTGACCCAGCGCATGATGGATTCGCCGGAGCCGCCCAGGGTGTTCTCAGATTTCTGGACGCTCGCCTATCAGGCGATCGATGACTAGCGCGGGGCGTACGTCAATGACCTCGAGAATAATTTCAAACGCCGTGTCGGAATTGCAGACTCTGCATCGTCGTTCAATCGAGCGCCGGTGCTGAGATCGGCACATAGACAACGGAGCAGGACGATGAAGTTCATGGTGATCGTGAAGGCGAACAAGGATACCGAGGCCGGCGTGATGCCGAGCACCGAGCTGCTCGCCGCGATGGGCAAGTTCAACGAGGAGATGGTCAAGGCCGGCGTGATGCAGGCCGGCGAGGGCCTGCATCCGACCAACAAGGGCGCACGCGTCAAATATTCCGGCGGGCAGAGCACCGTGAGCCACGGACCGTTCAGCCCGACCGGAGATATGGTCTGCGGCTTCTGGCTGATCGAGACCTCCTCGCTCGATGAAGCGATCGACTGGATGAAGCGCGCGCCGTTCGGCGGCGGCTCCGAGATCGAGATCCGCCAAGTGTTCGCCGCGGAGGATTTCGGCGAGGCGCTGACGCCCGAGCTGCGCGAGCAGGGAGAGCGCCTGCGCGCGCAGGCCGGAAAGAAGTAATGATTTCGTCAATCCGGGCCTGCGCATCCCGGAATGACGAGGGGAAAGAGTCACACGCGATTCAACAGACAAGGAAGTCCGACCAATGCGTTTCATGATGCTGATGATCCCGCTCGGCTACGAGTCCGCGCCGGCCAAACTCGAGCTCGACCCGGAACGGGTCGCCGCGATGATGCGATACAATCAGGCGCTGAAGGACGCCGGCGTGCTGATCACGCTGGAAGGCCTGCATCCGCCGGCGTCAGGCGCGCGGGTCAAGTTCGATACCGGCGAGCCCATGGTGGTCGACGGCCCCTTCACCGAGGCCAAGGAAGTGATCGGCGGCTTCTGGATGATCGAGGTCGCCTCGCGCGCGGAAGCGATCGAGTGGGCCAAGAAGTGCCCGGCCAGTGCGAACGAGATGATCGAGATCCGCCAGGTGCAGGAGATGGCGGATTTCTCCGAGGAAGTGCAGCAGGCGGCTTCGACCTTCGAGCATCCGCAGGGCGGCTGGGGCAAGGCGCTGCGCTAGATCTCAAACGAGACGCGATGCCGCCGCAAAGCGGCATCGTGTGACCGACCGATCGTCAAACCACCACAACGGAGAAGCACGATGAGCACCAACACTTACCTTGCCGTCTATCTCGGCGGCGGCAAAACCGGTTCGCGCATGACAGCCTGGAACGCGCTGCCGGAGGCCGAACGGCGTGCCAAGGAGCAGCAGGGCATGGCCGCGTGGGGCGCCTGGGTCGAGAAGCACCACGACGTGATCGTCGAGATGGGCGGACCGCTCGGCAACACCAAGCAGGTCGGCGCCGGCGGCACTGCCGACATCGCCAATCTGATGACCGGCTTCACTGTGGTGCGCGCGCCCTCGCATGAGGCGGCAGCAAAGCTGTTCGAGAACCACCCGCACTTTGCGATCTTCCCCGGCGAGGCCGTGGAGATCATGCCGGTGCTGCCGATCCCCGGGCGATAGGAACGCGAAAGCCCCAAACTCACCGCACCTCTCCCGTTTCCCGCGGGAGAGGGCTGCCTTCCCGAGAACGAACGTGTGCTTGTTCGAGATGCCGACAAGCTGCGTGTGCTGATCCGCCCGACGTCGCTCTCGGTTCATGCCGGCCCAAGCAAATCTGAAAACCCCGGGTGGAGGTCTCGCGCCATGGCGAAGCTCGTCTTCGGATTGAACCAGTCGCTGGACGGCTATGTCGATCATCAGGCCATGCTGCCGGACACCGGGCTGTTTCGTCATTTCATCGAGCAGGTGCGCGGCGTCAGCGGCATGCTGTACGGCCGCCGCATATACGAGGTGATGCGGTATTGGGACGATGACCTCCCTGGATGGGATGCGGAAGAGCGCGACTATGCGGAAGCGTGGCGGAGCCGGCCCAAGTGGGTCGTGTCGCGCTCGCTGAAGTCGGTCGGACCCAACGCGACGCTCGTCGAGGGGGACCTCGCAGCGGCGGTACGCGGGCTGAAGGCCCGGCAGGATGGGGAGATCGAGGTCGCCGGACCGGAGCTGGCGGGGAACCTGACCGAGTTCGGCCTGATTGACGAGTATCGAATCTACCTCCGCCCGATCGTGCTTGGTCGCGGCAAGCCGTTCTTTGCCGGCCCCCGCGCGCCGCTCCGCCTCATAGCGAGCGATCGGCTGGGCGAGAACACCATCAGGTTGACCTACGTCCCCGCCTAGTCACGCAAACGCGCCTGAGGGCTTGGCGAGGCAGGCCACGGCGGCATTCAGCTCGCTGGTCCGTTAATCTTGATGAACCGTCGGCCTGGCCGCTAGTGACCTTTACCGCCGGCTCATGTAAAAGCCGTTCACATGAGCTGGCGCAAGGACCAAGGCCGCGCCGAGCGCGGCTATCATCACGGCAATCTCAAAGAGGCGTTGCTGCAGGCAGCCCTCGACCTGATCTCGAAGAAGGGGCCGGCCGGCTTCACCTTCGCCGATGCCGCGCGGATGGCCGGCGTCAGCCCCGCCGCGCCCTACCGCCACTTCCGCGACCGTGACGAACTGATCGCCAGCATCGCGCAGCGCGGCTTCGAGCAGTTCGAGTCGCTGCTGACGCAGGCCTGGGACGACGGCCGTCCCGACACCGTCTCGGCGTTCGAGCGGGTCGGCAAGGCCTATCTCGCTTTCGCGCGCGAGGAGCCCGCGTTCTACTCTGCGATGTTCGAATCCGGCCTGCCGGTCGATTCCAATCCGACCTTGATGGCAGCAAGCGAACGCGCGTTCGCGATCATCCGCGCCGCCGCCGAGCGGCTCGCGGCACTGGCGCCGCCCGGCACACCGCGCCCGCCGGCGATGATGATGGCGCTGCATATCTGGTCGATGTCGCACGGCGTCGCCTCGCTGTTCGGCCGCGGCGATGCCGCGCGGCGCAAGCTGCCGATGTCGCCGGAGGATCTGCTCGAGGCCGAAGTGCTGATCTATCTGCGCGGCCTTGGCTTCCTCACGGATCGCAACCCGGGAACCGCGGCAGCCGACGAAAAGCCTGCCGGCCCGTGGGGCAAGCCGAAATAAGGTTCAACGGCTGGCCTAAAAATAATCCGAGGGGTGCGTCATCTGCTCTGCTTGACTTTCCCGAGGGCTCGGCTATCTATGTAAATGTTATTTACATTCACAACGGCGTGATTGCCGTCATGGAGAAGGAAATGGCCTACACCGCTGATGTCAATCGCTGGCGCGGCCCCGTCGAAGAGCCCTACCGACCGCACTTCTACGCGACGCCGTGGCATCCCCTGAAGATCGCCGGGATCATCCTCGGCTTCATGATCTGGTGGCCGATCGGCCTCGCCCTTCTCTTTTTCACACTCGGGAGCAGAAAAATGGCCTGTTGGAGTCACTACGATCAGGATCGTTGGGCGAACAAGATGGAGCGCATGCAGGACAAGATGGAGCGGATGAAGAGCCGCATGGAGCGCCGCGGCTTCCCGTTCGGCGGCTTCGGCCCGCCCTCCAGCGGCAACCGCGCCTTCGACGAGTACCGCCAGGACACGCTGCGCCGGCTCGAGGAAGAGCAGGTCGAGTTCAAGAACTTCCTCGATCGCCTGCGCCACGCCAAGGACAAGGAAGAGTTCGACGCCTTCATGGCGCAGCACAAGACCCGTCCGACCCCGCCGAACGATCAGCCGCCGCAAGGCTAATTTGGAAGGCTGGCTGATCCCGCGAGGCAAGCACTGAGCCTTCAGGCGATGTGCCCCCATAACACCTGATGGCCCCGAGCCGCCCGTTTGCGACAAGCACGCGGGCGGTTTGCATTGTGCGGCTGCCATGCCCACTCTATCGTCCTGAAGCGGGGCGATGAGGTGATCATGGCGACATTTGCGACGGCGAGTCCTGACGATCTCTGGCTTGCGATCCGGCGCGAGGCGGAAGCTGCCGTTGTCGCCGATCCATTTCTCGAGGCGTCGGCTGCCTTCATCCTCGATCAGGGCGACCTCGGCGGCGTGCTCGCCTTCCTGATCGGCCGGCGCATCAGTCGCGCGGAAGCCGATCGCGCGCAGTTCGTGCGCACCGCCCGCGAAGCGTTCGCGGCCGAACCCGCGCTGGTCGAAGCCGCGGCCATCGATCTCACAGCCATCGTGGGCCGCGACCCGGCGATCACGGGCTTGCTGCAGCCGCTCCTCAACTTCAAGGGTTACGTCGCGCTGCAAGCCTGGCGGGTGTCGAACTGGCTCTGGCGCCACGATCGCCCCGACCTCGCGCTGTTGATGCACAGTGCGGCGGCGGACCAGTTGCAGATCAGCATTCACCCGTCGGCCCGGATCGGAACGGCGGTTTTCCTCGATCACGGCACCGGCATCATCATCGGCGCGCTGGCTTCGGTTGGCGACGAGGTCACGATCTTGCAGAACGTCACCATCGCGCGGCATCAGGATGACCCGCGCCACGCCCCGACGATTGGCCGCGGCGTGCTGCTCAGCGCCGGCGCAACGCTGATCGGAGATCTCACCATCGGCGACTTCGCCAAGGTCGGCGCCGGCGCGCTGGTGACGTCGGATGTGCCGGCGGGCTGCACCGCCGTCGGCGTGCCGGCGCGGCTGACCAATTGCGCGGAGGCGCGTGCGCTTTCTTGAGGCGCGCACCCCCTCGCGTCGCTACGCCGGCACGAGCATGTCGGCGAGTTGCGTAAAGCTGTCGGCGTGGAGGTCGATCCAGGATTCCGGCGCGACGTCGACCTTCGCCGCCGGGCCGAATTCCAGCGGACGGGCGACGAACGCGGTGCGCATGCCGAACGCACGGGCCGCCTTCAGGTCGTATTTGTGGCAGGCGACCATCAGGATTTTGTCGGCGGGATAGCCGAGGTAGTCGACGGCGAGCTGATACACCGCGGGTGACGGCTTGTAGCTGTGCGCAAGCTCCGCGGTCAGCACGGCATCGAACGGCAGTTTCGCGTGCTTGACCACCGCCACCACCGCGGCCATGCCGGCATTCGACAAGGTCGAGGTCACGAACCGGCTACGCAGGCGCGCAAGGCCCTCGACGCTGTCGGGCCATGCGTCGAGCTTGCTCCACACGGTGTTCAATTCGTCGCGCTCGTGGCTCGTGAAGGCCGCCGAGAGCCCGTGGCGATCGAGCAGCACATCCAGCGCCTCGCGATAGATGCGGTCGACCCGAATCCACGCGCGCTTGCCGGCGATCACGTCGTCGAGCGCGGCACGATAGAGATCGCGCCACTCACTCGAGAGCCTGGCCCAGTCGAGCGTGAGCCCCTTCGCGGTGTTGACGGCCTGCCCCGCACGCAGGATCGGCTGATAGAAATCGACGCACGTCCCCTGGACGTCGAATGCGATGGCGCGGATCTCATCATGCCATGTCGCGGCGCCTGCCGGCCGTATCCCCGTCATCGCGGCCATGATCGATAGTCCTCCGGCAGTCATGAAGTGTCGTCTGGTCAGATCGGGTAGCACGGTTTGTTCCCCGGTTGCTGGTATCGGAAGGGGCGTGCCTTCGTGAGGTGGGCACCCTGGTTGGGCTCCCTCTCCCCTTGCGGGAGAGGGTGGGGAGAGGGGTGGCCCCGGGAGTGAAGCGAGAGATTGAGCCGTGACGTATTAGCCTGCGCAGCGACTGGCGTAGTCCCAATGGAGAGCGGAGCAAGCGCGCCCCTCTCCCCAACCCTCCCCCGCAAGGGGGGAGGGAGCCCGACCAACGTGCTCACCTCACTGCATTTCTCACCGACGCATCACACATTCGACCCATGGATCGCGTCGATCACGGCGTCGGTCACTTCCTTGGTCGTCGCCGTGCCGCCGACGTCGGGCGTCAGCACACCGGCCGCGCAGACCTTCTCGACCGCGGCCATCAGGCGCGCTGCGGCATCCTTTTCGCCGAGATGCTCCAGCATCTGCGCGCCGGTCCAGAAGGTCGCGACCGGGTTGGCGATGCCCTTGCCGGTGATGTCGAAGGCCGAGCCGTGGATCGGCTCGAACATCGAGGGGAAGCGGCGCTGCGGGTCGATATTGCCGGTCGGCGCGACGCCGAGGCTGCCGGCCAGCGCGCCTGCCAGATCGGACAGGATGTCGGCGTGCAGGTTGGTCGCCACGATGGTGTCGAGGCTCTTCGGATGCAGCGTCATCCGCACCGTCATGGCGTCGACCAGCATCTTGTCCCAGGTGACGTCGGGAAATTCCTTCGCCACCTCGGCGGCGATCTCGTCCCACATCACCATGCCGTGGCGCTGCGCGTTCGACTTGGTCACCACGGTGAGGAATTTGCGCGGCCGCGACTGCGCGAGCTGGAACGCATAGCGCATGATCCGCGTCACGCCGACGCGCGTGAACACCGCGACCTCGGTGCCGACCTCTTCCGGCAGGCCGCGGTGCGCGCGGCCGCCCATCCCGGCATATTCGCCTTCGGAGTTCTCGCGCACGATTACCCAGTCGAGATCGCCGACGCCGACATTGCGCAGCGGCGAGGCGACACCGGGCAGGATTTTTGTCGGCCGCACATTGGCGTATTGGTCAAAACCCTGGCAGATCGGCAGCCGCAGGCCCCACAGCGTGATGTGGTCGGGCACGTCGGGCGCGCCGACCGCGCCGAAATAGATCGCGTCGAGATTCTTCAGGTCTTTGAGCCCGTCGGCCGGCATCATCACGCCGTGCTTCTTGTAATAGTCCGAGCCCCAGTCGAAGGTTTTGACGTTGAAGCTGATGTCGCCCGAGCGCTTCGCCAGCGCCTGGAGCACGCGGACACCCGCGGAGATCACTTCAGGGCCGATGCCGTCGGCGGGGATAGCGGCGATGGAATGGGTACGCATGGGTTGTCTCCGGATAAGTGGTTAGCGGGTTCGCATGGGGTTGGGTTGCGGTTCGGATTGCGCGGGCGCGGCTTGCGCGCGCGACAGCAGCAGCGTGAGCACGGCTGACAGCACCAGCAGGCCGGCGACGAAATAGAGGCCGCCCTCGAAACTGCCGGTGCGCTCCTTGATCCAGCCGATCATCGCAGGTCCGACGAAGCCGCCGAGATTGCCGATCGAGTTGATGGTGGCGATCCCGGCCGCGGCGGCCGAGCCTGACAGGAACATGGTCGGCATGCTCCACAGCGGCGGCTTGGACGAGGAGATGCCGATATTGACCAAGGTCAGCGCCGCGATCACGGCGGCGAGGCCGGTCCACAATCCGGCAAGCGCAAGTCCTGCGGCCGCGATCAGGCAGGCGATCACGACGTGCCAGGTGCGTTCGCCGGTGCGGTCGGAATGCCGCGCCCACAGGATCATCGCGATGACAGCGATGGTTGCCGGCACCGCGTTGAGGAAGCCGACTTGCAGCGACGACAGGCCGAACGCTTTGATGATCTGCGGCGCCCACACGCCAAGTGTGTAGAGCCCGGCCGAGGTACCGAAATAGACCAGCGCCAGCGCCAGCACGCGCGGGTCGGCCAGGCCGCGCCAGATGCTGTGGCTCGCGGTCGCGGCCTTGCCGTCGTTCTCGGCCTTCATGGTCTTGACCAGCCAGGCGCGCTCGTCGTCGGCGAGCCATCTGGCCTGCTCCGGCCGGTCGGTCAGGAAGCCGAGCACGACGAAACCGAGCAGCACAGCCGGCACGGCCTCCAGCACGAACAGCCATTGCCAGCCCTTGAAGCCGAACAGGCCGTCCATCTCCAAGAGTGCGCCCGACACCGGCGAGCCGAGCACGGTCGAGAGCGGCGCTGCGGCCATGAACAGCGCGGTGACGGCGGCGCGCTGCCGCGCCGGGAACCAGTAGGAGAGGTAGAGGATGATGCCGGGGAAGAAGCCGGCCTCGGCGGCGCCGAGCAGGAAGCGCAGCACATAGAAGCTGGTCGCGCCCTGCACCAGCGCCATCGCCGCCGAAACGATACCCCAGGTGATCATCACCCGCGCGATCCAGATCCGCGCGCCGATCTTGTGCAGGATGATGTTGGAGGGCACCTCGAACAGGAAGTAGCCCCAGAAGAAGATACCGGCGCCGAAGCCGTAGACGGTCGGCGACAGGCCGATGTCCTTGTTCATGGTCAGCGAAGCGAAGCCGATATTGACGCGGTCGATGAAGGCCACGAAGTACAGCAGCATGATGAACGGCACGATGCGCAGTGAGATCTTGCGCAACACGCGCGTGCCAAGCTCGCTTTCCATGGGCTTCCTCAGGGTTCGTCTTTGTTTGTTGGATGGCGCATGTCGCCGCGCCATCGGGAAGCTAGAGGCTTGCGCCCTTCCGATTCAATCCGCGCCGGTTTATACAAAAAAATGATATAATCGCCGCAGCTCTCACCGGCGTCATGCCCGGCCTTGTGCCGGGCATCCACGCCTTGGCGGCACAGGGAGACGTGGATGGCCGGGACAAGCCCGGCCATGACGATGACTGAGCCGAAGGGAAGTTTGGACCTTGGAACTGCACCAACTTCGCTGCTTCGTGGCGGCCGCCGAGGAATTGCATTTCGGCCGCGCGGCGCAGCGCCTGCAGATGATGCCCTCGGCGCTCGGCCGCCACATCAAGCTGCTGGAGGAGGATCTCGGGGTGCGGCTGTTCGCGCGCACCACGCGCGCGGTGTCGCTGACCGAGGACGGCGCGGTGCTGCTGCGCGAGGGACGCGCGCTGCTCGGCCGCGCCGAGGCGATCGAGAACGGCTTTCGCCGGCGGCTGCGCAAGCCGCAGGCGCGGCGCTTCCGGATCGGCGCGATCGACAGCGCCGCGGCCGGCCTCTTGCCGCCGCTGCTGCGCGACCTCCGTGCCGCGCATCCGGACGTTGCCGTGCAGCTGCTCGAGGAGAAGACCATCCGGCTGCTGCCGAAGCTGTTGTCGGGCGCGCTCGATCTCGCTTTCGTGCGCCCGCCGGAGCGGCCCGACCGGCGCATCGAGTTTTTTCCGCTGCTGCAGGAGACAGCCGTAGTGGCGCTGTCGCACAAGCATGCGCTGGCGCGGCGCAAGCAGATCGTGCTGTCCGATATCGCCGATCAGCCCTTGATCGTGCCGGAGCGCCGCTCGCGGCCGCACAGCCACGATCTCACGACCAAGCTGTTCGACGAGGCCGGGCTGACGCCGCGCATCCAGGAGATCGCCGACGAGAAGCAGACCATCGTCAATATGGTCGCAGCAAGGCTCGGCGTCGCCATCGTGCCGCGCTGGACCGCGCGCATGGCGATCCCGGGCGTGCGTTTCGTTCCCTTAAGGCTCAAGCGCGGCAGCAGCACCGGCCGCCTGCCGCTCGCCGCCGCCTGGCTGAAAGGCTCCCGCGATCCGGTCCGCGACCAGGTGATCGCGGTGCTCGAGGCGAGGTTGAAGAGTTACGCGCGGGAGGCGTGAGCGCATACCTCGCCTCGTCATTCCGGGGCTCGCGAAGCGAGAGCCCGGAATCCATTTCACCGCGCGTGCTGTGGCGTGATGGATTCCGGGCTCGCGCCAAGGGGCGCGCCCCGGAATGACGAAGGGGGCACCCTACCGCTGCTCCGCCGGGCTTTCCGACGCTCCGGTCTTCACCGCAGGAAACAGCATGGCGGCGGCAACCACGCCGGCAATCGCTCCGAACGCTGCAAGAACGAACGGGGCCGCGAATGCCGAAGTCGATTCCGTTGTCCCGAGCGTCGCCCCCAGCACCGCGATACTGATGGCAAAACCGGCCTGGCGGACGATCATAGTCATGGCGGACGCCATGCCGGCCTGCGCGGGTGGCGCCAGCGCCAGGGCGACGCTTCCCAATTGCGGGTTCGCCAGTGCAGCTCCAATGCCGATCGTCAGCATGCCGGCCGCCGTTGCGATGCCGCGCAGCCCGGCGTCGGCGGATAGCGCAGCGGTCACGAGCAGCACATCTCCGGCAGCGATGATGCCGGAGGCGATCATGAAGAAGCGCCGCCAGCCCCATTGGGTGACGAAGCGGCCACCGAGCAGCGGGACCAGCAGCATCGGCAATGTCGCCGCAAGCAACGCCACGCCAGCCACTTCCATGCTGACATGCAGGGCGGTGCTCAGGAACAGCGGCAGATAGACCAACACCGCCCAGTAACCGAACTGGATCGCGATCAACGAGGCCGCGACGGCGATCATCGGCGGAGCCGCGAACACGCGCGGGTCGAGCACCGGATTGTGGCTGCGCCACTGTTGCCGGACGAACCCGACGGCGGTCGCCACGCTTGCGATCAGCCCGGCCGCTCTCACGATCGGCGAGGCGTCATGCCTCAACAGCGCATCGATCGCGAGACCCAGCGAGAGCGTCAGCAGGACGATACCCGCCGGATCGAGCGGGCGCCCGCCCGGCTGATGCGTCTCGGCAACGACCCGCGGCACGGCAAAGGCCAGCGTCAGGCAGAAGGGGATGTTGGCATAAAAGATCCAGCGCCAGCCGAACCAGGCGGCAAGCAGGCCACCGAGGGTTGGCCCTAGCGCCATGGCGACGCCCGAGATCATCCCGATGGTGCCGAAGGCCCGCGCCCGCTGAGGCTGATGCGGGAATGCCCCTGCGACCAGCGCAATGGCGCCTGTGCTCAGGAAGGCCGCACCGATGCCTTGCAGCATGCGTGCGGCGAGCAGCAACGGACCGCTCGTCGCCGCGCCGCAGGCAATCGACGCCAGCAGAAACACGACGTTGCCGGCCAGCATCGCGCGCCGCCGCCCGAACCGGTCCGCAAGCGCGCCTGATGCCAATAGCGCGCCGGTGAGGGCAAGGCTGTAGGCATCGATCACCCAGGCGGAGCCGGCGACGGCGAACCCGAGATCCCCGGCTATGCCCGGCATGGCGACCACGACCGCGGTCACATCGAAAAGGATCAGGAACGCGCCAAGGCCAAGAACGAGCGTGATCAGGGTCGATCGCTCTTGGGCGACGTCAGATGAGCGATCGTGCATGCCACGCTGCCTCCCAATCCCGCCCGGGGTTGTACCCGCACGAGGTTTGCCTACGCCCGTCGTGCTGACAGCGTGGTGTCAGCAGGGCCGGCTGCCTGAACCTGTTTGCGATCGGGGCGGACCAACTTGCAAAGCAAGTGTCATATTGGCCTGCTAGCGCTTCAGTTGCGGCCTGCCCGTGCGCTCCTGCGCGGAAGTGGCTTGACGCTTCGCCGGCATTCCTTGACCGGAGGGGACCATGCTCCGCATCGTCACGTGTCTGACGCTTTTGATTTCCCTTCAAGCGGCCGCGGCGCAAGACAGGGCGCCGGGCGTTTCTTCACAGCCCTATTTGGGCGGATCCACTTCGCCGCCGACCGATCTGCCGTCCGGGATCGGCAGTTACTGCATCTACGAAAACCTCATCTTCTCGATTGGCTCGCCCATGTGCGTTGGCAAGACGAGCTACGTATGTGCTCCCGCGACAAACGATGCGGAGCTCGGTCAGCGGGGATATTGGTCAGCAAGACCAGCCGACCCGAAACTGACCGCGCCGGTGTGCCAGTAGACTGGCTCCCGTCTCTCCCTTGAATCGAGAACCATCCTCATCGTCGTCCTGGCGGAGGCCAGGACCCATTACCCCAAGTCTCGATTGTTGCGCGACGTTGGGGCCGCGAGCGTGTTCATCACTGAATGCGGTGGTTATGGATCCTGGCTTTCGCCAGGACGACGCTGGAGAGAACTGCGCGCGAGCCCGCGTCCGCCTAACCCACATACACAAGGCTATAAACATACGACTTCGTCCCCTTGCGGCTCACCCAGTCGCCTTCCGGCGGATGATCGCCCTGATCGGCCGGCAGCACGTTCCAGGGGCGGCCGCTGCAGGATTGGCTCTCGGCGTCCCAGGCCACCCAGCCCCAGCTCGGCCGGTGCTCAATCCAAAGATCCTGATCCTGACGCTGGTAGCCGACGGTTCCATCGGGGCGGACTTTCCGGACAAAGCTGTAAACCAGGTCGTCACTCTGCCGGCGCAGCTCGAATCTCTCCCGGTTTTGCGGAGCGGCCATGAGTTCCTCGTTGGTAGACTCGCGTTATGTTATAATATAACAGTTGCCTCATGGCGCATACGCACTCCCACGACGACCACCACCATCACGGCCACAGCCATCCCCACGGGCACAGCCATGGCCCCTCGGCGCATCCGGCCCAGGCCGCGCCCTGGTCGATTCTGCGCATGCCGGTGCCGGCCCGGCTGGGCGCGGCGCTCGCGGTCTCGGCCTGCCTGTGGGCCGTCGTCTGGCTGGCGATGAGGTGAATGATGGGGTCTCCGCTTGTCACCTTCCGCGACGTCACGCTCGGCTACGATCGGCACCCGGCGGTGCACCATCTCAACGGCGCGGTTGAGGCGGGCGCGCTGCTGGCCGTGATCGGCCCGAACGGCGCCGGCAAGTCGACGCTGCTACGCGGCATCGCCGGCGTGCTCAAGCCGCTGTCGGGCGTGATCGATCTCGACGGGCTCGACCACCGTGACATCGCCTACCTGCCGCAATCCGCCGACATCGACCGTACGTTTCCGATCTCGGTGTTCGATTTCGTCGGCACCGGGCTGTGGCGCTCGACCGGCTTCTTCGGCGGCATCGGCAAGGCCGCGCGCGACAAGATTTTGGCGGCGCTCGCCGCCGTCGGCCTCAACGGCTTCGAGAACCGTCCGATCGGCACGCTGTCCGGCGGCCAGATGCAGCGCATGCTGTTCGCGCGTGTGCTGTTGCAGGATGCCCGTCTGATCGTGCTCGACGAGCCGTTCAACGCGATCGATGCCAAGACCACTGCCGACCTGCTGACGCTGGTGAAGCGCTGGAACGGCGAGGGCCGCACGGTGCTGGCGGCGCTGCACGACCTCGACATGGTGCGCAACAATTTCCCGGAAACGCTGCTCCTGGCGCGCGGCCCGGTGGAATGGGGCCCGACCGCGGAGACGCTGACGCCGGACAATCTGACGGTCGCGATGCGGATGTGCGAGGCGTTCGACGACAGTGCCGCGGCCTGCGCCGCCGATCCGCGCTCACGGGCCGCCTGACGCCGATGCTGACTGACGCGCTGATCACGCCCTTTACCGAATTCGAATTCATGCGCCGCGCGCTCGCGGCTGTGATCGCGCTGTCGCTTGGTGGAGCGCCGATCGGCGTGTTCCTGATGCTGCGGCGGATGAGCCTGGTCGGCGACGCCATGGCGCATGCGATCCTGCCGGGGGCCGCGATCGGCTTCCTGCTGTCCGGGCTCAATCTGTTCGCGATGACGACCGGCGGCCTGATTGCCGGCTTTGCGGTGGCGCTGCTCGCCGGCCTCGTCGCCCGCACCACCGAGTTGAAGGAGGATGCTTCGCTTGCGACCTTCTATCTGGTCTCGCTCGCGCTCGGTGTCACGATCGTCTCCATCAAGGGCACCAACATCGACCTGCTGCACGTGCTGTTCGGCAACATTCTCGCGATGGACGACCAGACCCTGCTGGTGATCGCGTTCAACGCCACCATCACGCTCTTGGTGCTCGCGGTGATCTATCGTCCGCTGGTGATCGAATGCGTCGATCCGGTGTTCCTGCGCACCGTGAGCCGGGCCGGCGCGCCGGCCCATCTCGCCTTCCTCGCGCTGGTCGTCGTCAATCTCGTCAACGGCTTCCATGCGCTCGGCACGCTGCTCGGCGTCGGGTTGATGATCCTGCCCGCGGGCATCGCACGGTTCTGGTCGCGCGACATCACCACCATGATCTGCATCGCGGTCGCGAGCGCGATCGTGTCGGGCTATGCCGGGCTGGTGCTGTCGTACCAGACCCGGATTCCCTCCGGCCCTGCGATCATCCTGGTCGCGGCCGGGCTCTATATCGTGTCGCTGCTGTTCGGCAATGTCAGCGGCCTGGTCCGACAGCTGTTTCCCGGCCGCCATCTCGAGGCGTGAGGACGATGCGGCGGTTGTTCGGATTGATCGGTCTGGTGCTGCTGCTGGCGAGCGGCGCGGCGCGCGCCGAGGAGCGCATCAACGTCGTTGCGAGCTTCTCGATCCTCGCCGACATGGTGCGCAATGTCGGCGGCAACAGCGTCGACGTGGTGGCGCTGGTCGGGCCCGACGGCGACGCGCATGTCTACGCGCCGACGCCGGCGGATGCCAAGAAGGTCGCCGACGCGAAGCTGCTGGTCATCAACGGCCTCGGCTTCGAGGGCTGGCTGCCGCGGCTGCTGCAAGCCTCCGGCAGCAAGGCGCCGGTCGCGATGGCAACCAAGGGCATCATGCCGCGCAAGATGGGCGGCCATGACGATCCGCATGCCTGGCAATCGGTGGCCAATGCGAAGATCTATGTCGTCAATATTCGCGACGGGTTGATCGCCGCGGCCCCCGACCATGCCGGCGTCTTCAAGGCCAATGCCGACGCCTATCTGGCCAGGCTCGAGGCGCTCGACCGGGAGGTGCATGAGGCGGTGGCGAAAATACCGGACGCGCGGCGCAAGGTGATTTCGACCCACGACGCCTTCGGCTATTTCGCCGACGCCTACGGAATTACGTTTTTCTCGCCGCTCAGCGTCTCGACCGATTCCGAGCCCAGCGCACGCGATATCGCCGCCATCATCGCCCAGATCAGGGTCGCGAAAATTCCGGCAGTTTTTCTCGAAAATATCAGCGATCCCCGCCTGGTCGAGCGGATCGCGGCCGAGACCGGGGCCAAGGTCGGCGGGACCCTGTATTCGGACAGTTTGACGGCCGAAAAGGGCCAGGCACCCACTTACATTGATATGGTCAGGCACAATATAAAGGCCCTGACCAGCGCGCTCGCCAACTAGGGCAGGGGCCCCCTTGCCGGGATTGAGCGCGGCCCCAAGTTCCTCGGAGTTGTTATGGCTGAAGCTTCGCAAAAAATTCCAGTGACCGTGCTGACGGGCTATCTCGGCGCCGGCAAGACCACGCTGCTGAACCGCATCCTGTCGGAAAACCACGGCAAGAAATACGCCGTCATCGTCAACGAATTCGGTGAGATCGGCATCGACAACGACCTCATCATCGGCGCCGATGAGGAAGTGTTCGAGATGAACAATGGCTGCGTCTGCTGCACGGTGCGCGGCGACCTCGTCCGCATCATGGACGGGTTGATGAAGCGCAAGGGCAAGTTCGACGCCATCATCGTCGAGACCACGGGCCTTGCCGATCCAGCGCCGGTCGCGCAGACTTTCTTCGTCGACGAGGACGTGCAGAAGAACGCCCGGCTCGATGCCGTGGTGACCGTCGCCGACGCCAAGTGGCTGAGCGACCGCCTCAAGGACGCGCCGGAAGCCAAGAACCAGATCGCGTTCGCCGACGTCATCGTGCTGAACAAGACCGACCTGGTCTCGAAGGCTGAGCTCGCCGAGGTCGAGGCCCGGATTCGCGGCATCAATCCCTACGCAAAACTGCATCGCACCGAGCGTTGCCAGGTCGGGATATCAGACGTGCTGGAGCGCGGCGCGTTCGATCTCGACCGCATCCTGGAGATCGAGCCGGATTTCCTCGAGGCCGGCGACGGTCACGACCACGACCACGATCATCACCACGGTCATGACCATGATCACCATCACCAGGATCACGGCCACGGGCTGAAGCACTATCACGACGAGGACATGCAATCGCTGTCGCTGCGTTCGGACAAGCCGCTCGACCCGACCAAGTTCATGCCCTGGTTGCAGAACCTCGTCGCCACCGAAGGCCAGAAGATCCTGCGCTCGAAGGGCATCCTCGCCTTCACCGGCGATGACGACCGCTACGTGTTCCAGGGTGTCCACATGATGCTGGAGGGCGACCATCAGCGGAAGTGGAAGGACGGCGAGAAGCGCGAAAGCCGCGTCGTGTTCATCGGTCGCGAATTGCCGGAGCAGGCGATCCGCGACGGCTTCGAGCAGTGCATCACCACGTGATGAAAGAGTTCGATCCGGGCGAGGCCCCTTCTTCCATCGTGTCGATCACCGATCGCGTCAAGCCGCTTCCGCTTGGTGCTGCGGTCGGTTCGGTGCATTTCCTCGGCGACCGCGCGTTCTTCGTCGGCGCCGAGGAGAGTGTCGCGATCGCGACCGCCGACGGCGAGATCACGCGCACCGAGACGCATTTCGGCGCCATCCTGTGCGCGGTCTCCGACGGCAAGCGGCTCGTCACCGGCGGTGACGACGGCAAGCTGATCGCGATCGACGCCAAGGGCGAGACCTCTGTCATTGCGACCGACGCCAAGCGGCGCTGGATCGACAATGTCGCCCTGCACGGCGACGGCACCGTGGCGTGGTCGGCGGGCAAGACTGCCTTCGTGCGTAATCCCAAGGGCGAAGAGAAAACCTTCGAAGTGCCGTCGACCGTCGGCGGGCTGGCGTTCGCGCCGAAGGGCCTGCGGCTTGCGATCGCGCATTACAACGGCGTGACCTTGTGGTTTCCCAACATGGCGGCCAATCCGGAATTCCTGGAATGGGCCGGCTCGCATCTCGCGGTCTCTTTCAGCCCGGACAATAAATTCCTGGTCACGGCGATGCACGAGGCCGCGATGCATGGCTGGCGGCTCGCCGATAACAGGCACATGCGGATGAGCGGCTATCCCGGCCGCGTGCGCTCGATGTCATGGAGCGCCGGCGGCAAGGGGCTCGCGACCTCGGGCGCCGATACCGTGATCGTCTGGCCGTTCACCAGCAAGGACGGGCCGATGGGCAAGGAGCCGGCGATGCTGGCGCCGATGCCGGCGCGGGTCGCAGTGGTCGCCTGCCATCCGAAGAACGACATCATGGCGGTCGGCTATGCCGACGGTACTGTGCTGATGGTCCGGCTCGAAGACGGCGCCGAGATCCTGGTGCGCCGGAATGCCGGTACCGCGGTCTCCGCGCTGGGATGGAATGCCAAGGGCACGCTGCTCGCCTTCGGCACGGAAGATGGTGACGCGGGCATCGTGGAAATGTAAGAGATCGCTGCATCGTTCTCGGGCGAGGAAGAATCGGCAGCGCCATGCGATTTCTCACCACATTCCAGCTCGCCGACTTCATCGACACCCTGGTCAGCCTGACGTCAGCTTTTGTGCTGGGCACGCTGATCGGGGCCGAGCGGCAGTACCGCCAGCGCACCGCGGGGCTGCGCACCAATGTGCTGGTCGCGGTCGGCGCGGCGGCTTTCGTCGACCTCGCGATGCATCTGGCCGGCGCCGACGGCGCGGTGCGGGTGATCGCCTATGTGGTGTCGGGGATCGGCTTCCTGGGCGCCGGCGTCATCATGAAGCAGGGCATGGACGTGCGCGGGCTGAACACCGCGGCGACGCTGTGGGCCTCGGCCGCGGTCGGCTCCTGCGCCGGCGCCGACCTGGTGGCGCAGGCGGCGGTGCTGACCGTGTTCGTGATCGCCGGCAACACGCTGCTGCGCCCGCTGGTCAACGCCATCAACCGCATCCCGCTGAACGAGAAGGCGCTTGAGGCGACCTACTACTTCAAGCTCGCGGTCACCCCCGAGGTGCTGCCCGACATGCGCGACCGCCTGGTGGAGAAGCTCGAGGCCGCGAATTATCCGGTCGCCGATGTCAACGTGGTCGAGGCCGGCGACGACTTCCTGGAGATCGTGGCGGAGCTGGTCTCGACCGCGGTCGACCCCAACGAGCTGAATGCCGTGGTGGTCGACCTGCAGCATCAGCCGGGCGTGCGGCACGTGACCTGGGAAATCAGCACCACGGATTGAGGCCGGGTTCCCGCAAGCTCTGCTCAGGAACCATGCGGCAGCCGGATCGTTGACCTCGCTGACAATACGCGGGTGAACGAGATGGTTGCGGATCGGACCAGGCTGCGGAACGACGTGCTGATCGCCTCAACGCTGGTAGTGGCAGGCGTCGCGATCGCGGTAGTTTCGCTGCACGCGATCAACGCTGCCCCGCCGCAGGAAATGGCGCAGGCGACCCAGCCGCCGCAGACAACGCCGCCGGCCGAGTCAAAACCCGGTGGCGAGCGGCCGACCACGCCGGCGCCGGAGCCGGCGCGTCCCGACGCTGAGGCCCAGAAGGCCGGCGCCAAGCCGGCGCTGCCGCCGGCGCCCGCCGAGAAGATCGCCCCGCCGATCGAGAAGAAATAGCCGCGTTCGGCCGACGCATTGTGACGCGCATTTGACTGATGCTGCCGATTATACGGTCTCGCCTCCGCCGCCCGCGCCCGCCATAATCTGTCGTCTTGCAACGACAGATGGGGCCTTTCATGAAGATCGAGGACGTCCGGCGCACCGCCTATTCGATGCCGCTCACCAACCCGTCGTTTCCGCCGGGACCGTACCGGTTCTTTGACCGCGAATATTTCATCATCACCTACAAGACCGACCCGGAAGCACTCGCGGCCGTGGTGCCGGAGCCGCTTGAGGTTGCCGAGCCTGTCGTGAAGTATGAATTCATCCGCATGCCCGACTCGACCGGCTTCGGCGACTACACCGAGACCGGGCAGGTGATCCCGGTCCGCTTCAAGGGCGAGCTCGGGGCCTATACCCACGCGATGTATCTCGACGACGAGGCCCCGATCGCGGGCGGCCGCGAGCTGTGGGGATTTCCGAAGAAGCTGGCGCGGCCCAAGATCGCGGTCGAGAGCGACGTGCTGGTCGGCTCGTTGCATTACGGCTCGGTGCTCTGCGCCTCCGCCACGATGGGCTACAAGTACCACAAGGTCGATCACGACACGGTCTTGAACGCGATGAAGGCGCCGAACTTCATCCTGAAGATCATTCCGCATGTCGACGGCACGCCGCGGATCTGCGAACTGGTGCGTTTCCATCTCGACGACATCACCTTGAAGGAGGCCTGGACAGGGCCCTCCGCGCTCGGTCTGTTCCCGCACGCGCTGTGCGACGTCGCCCGCCTGCCTGTGCGCGAGGTGGTCTCGGCGCTGCACTACAAGGCGGATTTGACGCTGGGCCTGGGCTCGGTGGCGTTCGACTACATGGCGAAGTGAGCCGCCGCTGTCATTCTCCGGTGCGCAATTGCGCACCGGAGGGCCTGGCCCTTTCGGGCCAGCCCGGAATGACGAGAGCCAGCCGATCTCGCCGGCTACTGTGCATGGGGTTGTTTTCGAGATTTGGCCGGAAGGCCTCTCAGCGCACCAGGACGTTCTTGAACTGCCAGGGATCGCTGGTGTCGATATCTTCCGGGAACAGTCCCGGACGATCCGTCAGCGGGGTCCAGTCGGTGTAGAAACCCTTCACCGGGCCGAGATACGGTAGCTGGATTTCCAGCAGACGATCGAAATCCATCTCATCGGCTTCGACGATGCCCTCGTTCGGGTTCTCCAGCGCCCACACCATGCCGCCGAGCACGGCCGAGGTCACCTGCAGGCCGGTCGCGTTCTGGTAGGGCGCGAGCTTGCGGGTCTCTTCGATCGAGAGCTGCGAGCCGTACCAGTAGGCATTGTTGTCGTGGCCGAACAGCAGCACGCCGAGTTCGTCGATGCCGTCGACGATTTCGTTCTCGTCGAGGATGTGGTGCTTCTCCTGCATCTTGGCTGCGCGGCCGAACATTTCGTGCAGCGACAGCACGGCATCGTCAGCCGGATGATACGCATAGTGGCAGGTCGGCCGATAGATCGCCTTGCCCGATGCGTCATGCACCGTGAAGTAATCGGCGATCGAGATCGACTCATTGTGGGTGACGAGGAAGCCGTACTGCGCGCCGCGGGTCGGGCACCAGGTCCGCACGCGCGTATTGGCGCCGGGCTGCATCAGATAGATGGCCGCGCCGCAGCCGGCTTCGTGGGTATGCGCATTCTCGGGCATCCATTTTTCATGGGTGCCCCAACCGAGTTCGGACGGCTGCACGCCTTCCGACAGGAAACCTTCCACCGACCAGGTGTTGACGAAGACATCCGGCTCTTTCGGCGACTTGGAGCGCTGGGTGTCGCGCTCGGCGATATGGATGCCCTTGATGCCGGCCTGCCGCATCAGGTCCGCCCATTCGGCCTTGGTCTTCGGCTTGGGGGCATTGAGCTTCAGATCGGCGGCGACATTGAGCAGCGCCTGCTTGACGAAAAACGAGACCATGCCGGGATTGGCGCCACAGCAGGAGACCGCCGTCGTCGAGCCCGCCGGACGCGCCTTCTTGGCGGCCAGCGTCACTTCGCGCAACGCGTAGTTGGAGCGCGCTTCCGGGCCCTTCGAAGCATCGAAATAGAAGCCGAGCCAGGGCTCGTTGACGGTGTCGATATAAAGGGCACCGAGCTCGTTGCAGAGCTCCATGATGTCGGTCGAGCCGGTATCGACCGAAAGATTGACGCAGAAGCCCTGACCGCCGCCCTCGGTGAGCAGCGGGGTCAGCAGGTCGCGATAATTGTCCTTGGTCACGGCCTGCTGGATGAATTTGACATTCTGCTTCTCGCAATGGGCCTTGCGGCCCTCATCCTTGGGATCGATCACGGTGATGCGCGACTTGTCGTAATCGAGATGCCGCTCGATCATCGGCAGCGTGCCTTTGCCGATCGAGCCGAAGCCGATCATGACAATGGGACCGGTGATTTTCGCGTAGATCTGCGAGGAGGGGCTCATCATTTTCTCCAGGAGAGCGCCGAGCGGCGAGTAGAGTGGATCAGGGGTTGCGTCGCTTTGCGGTGACTTCGATCTCGACCTTCATCTCGGGCTTGTAGAGCCCCGCGACGATCAGCAGCGTCGCGGCAGGTCGGATCTCGCCGAGCACCTCGCCGCAGACCGCGAAATGGGCATCCGCGTCACTGACGTCAGTGAGGTAGTAGGTCGCGCGGACGATGTCGGCCATCGCGAAGCCACCCTCCTTGAGGGCAGCCTCGATGGTCTTGAAGCAGTTCCGTGACTGGCTCGTGACATCATCGGGCATCGTCATCGTGGCGTAGTCGTAGCCGGTGGTTCCCGCGACAAAGGCGAAGTCGCCGTCGATCACGGCACGGCTGTAGCCCGCGGTTTTCTCGAACGGCGAGCCGGTGGAAATCAGGCGGCGGGACATCTCGAACCTCGGCTGAAAATGGCTTTGCGCGGGGTTTACGGGCATTTTTGGCGCCCGCGCAACCCCTTCTATTCTGGGCCTTGCGGGCGGCGCTAGTGGGACTGCTGCGTGGTGTCCGGTGGCGACGGCGGCGTGCCGGTCCAGCGCCGGATCAGGATGTCCCTGACGATCATGACCGAGATCAGGACCAGCATGACCGTGGTGACGAGGCCGCGCCAACGCGGGCGTGCGCCATCGATTGCAGGAAGGTTCTCTGCCATAGCGCCCGCCTTACGCCGCGTGCGGCACGGCGAGCGGTGCCTTCCGGTTGCGGGTTGCCTTGCTCGATGCCTTGCTCTTGGGCAGCGGTGCGCCAGTCGGCGTGATCATGCCCCAGGCGCCGTCCAGTGTGCCCTCGACCAGCTCGAGGCCGAGCAGCCGCTCGCGCGCAAACGCGCCGGGCAGCGACAATTCGCCGGTCCTGGCGGTGGTGAAGCCATAGCGGGCGTAGTAGGGCGCATCGCCAAGCAGGATCACCGCGCCGTGGCCGCGGGCCTTCGCCACGGCCAGCGCGCGCTGCATCAGCGCCGCGCCGACGCCGAGGCCGCGGCAGTCGTCGCCGACCGCCAGCGGCCCCAGCATCAGCGCGCTGCGGCCCCCCGCGCTGACGTGCCACAGCCGCACGGTTCTAACCAGCCGGCCGTCCTGGCGCACGGCCGCAAGGCTCAGACCTTGGGCGGGCGCGCGTCCGTCGCGCAGGCGCTGGCAAATGCGGGCATGGCGGTTCTCGCCAAAGCAGGCATCCAGCAGCGCTTCGCGCGCGACGACGTCCGAAGCCCGCTCCGCACGGATCGCGAACGGAGCGGCATTTCGGATGAGGGCAACGGGGGTGTTCCGATTTGCAGTCATGGCACGTCAGTCCCCGCCTGCAACGGCATGTCGCACGCCGCGCAAGCGTCGTTCAGAAAAATCAAAAATGATCGGGAAGGAGCCGGCGGGGCCGGCTCCCGGTTTATCAGGCCTCGATCAGGAGGCGGCTTAGATGTGGTAGGTCTTCAGCGGCGGAATGCCGTTGAACGCCACCGACGAGTAGGTCGACGTATAGGCGCCGGTGCCTTCGATCAGCAGCTTGTCGCCGATCTCGAGCGTTACCGGGAGCGGATACGGCAGCTTCTCGTACAGCACGTCGGCGCTATCGCAGGTCGGGCCCGCGAGCACGCACGGCGTCATGTCCGCCCCGTCATGCGGGGTGCGGATGGCGTAGCGGATCGACTCGTCCATCGTCTCGGCGAGACCGCCGAACTTGCCGATGTCGAGATAGACCCAGCGCACTTCGTCCTCGTCGCTCTTCTTCGAGATCAGAACGACTTCGGTCTCGATGATGCCCGCATTGCCGACCATGCCGCGGCCCGGCTCGATGATCGTCTCCGGGATCTGGTTGCCGAAATGCTTGCGCAGCGCGCGGAAGATCGACCGGCCATATTGCAGGACCGGCGGAACGTCCTTGAGATACTTGGTCGGGAAGCCACCGCCCATGTTGACCATGGTGAGGTTGATCCCGCGCTCGGCGCAGTCACGGAACACGGTCGAGGCCATCGCGAGCGCGCGGTCCCACGCCTTCACCTTGCGCTGCTGCGAGCCGACATGGAACGAGATGCCGCACGGCTCCAGACCAAGGCGCTTGGCGAGGTCGAGCACGTCGACCGCCATCTCCGGATCGCAGCCGAACTTGCGCGACAGCGGCCACTCGGCGCCGGCGCAATCATAGAGGATGCGGCAGAACACCTTGGCGCCGGGAGCGGCGCGGGAGATCTTCTCGACCTCGGCGGCGCAGTCGACTGCGAACAGGCGAATGCCGAGCGCGAAGGCACGCGCGATGTCGCGCTCTTTCTTGATCGTGTTGCCATAGGAGATGCGGTCCGGCGTCGCACCGGCAGCCAGCGCCATCTCGATTTCCGCAACGGTTGCGGTGTCGAAGCAGGAGCCGAGCGAGGCGAGCAGCGCCAGCACTTCGGGCGCCGGGTTGGCCTTCACCGCGTAGAACACGCGGCTGTCCGGCAGCACCTTCGCGAAGGTCTGGTAATTGTCGCGCACGACATCGAGGTCGACGACGAGGCACGGCTCGGTGTCGAGACCTTCGCTGCGGCGGTGACGCAGGAATTCCTGGATACGTTCGGTCATGGCACTCTCCAACGGCCCCAGCGACGGGATCCGCATCAACGTGACGTCGGATAAGAGTGCTCTGGCCGCATTGCGCGATGGAGGCGCAACGAAAGCCAAAAGACTCAAACCAGACTGTGCTGCCGTGGATTGGTTGGGAGAGTTTCCCGCCCGCACACCTGGCAATGAAGGACAAGCCTTTTCAGTAGCCCGCGCCGGCGTTGGACTGCCGGTAGAGACCAAAAAAGCCCGATCCGTCGTTGCTTTAAGTCGCGTCCCCCGTTGAGAGCGGGGTGCGCCGGTTCGCCTCCGGCTGCCAGTCACGGTTGCAAAGAGTGGTGAGACCTTCAACGGCATCCCTGGAGAGGGAGGCTGGCCACCTCGTGTCCTGACGGACGTAAGCGACCCTCGGTTCTTCCACCCCTTGGCGGCTGTCCGGCCTCTTGTCCGGATACCTACCGACTGACACACGACCACAGGCACGTGCGAAATTGGGCAAGGCAGGAAATAAGTCTTTTGAATTCGCTTCGCAAGAATTTTTTTGCGATAGCGACAAATTTCCCTAACGCGTGCTTGCGATGGCACGCCGAGCAGGCGTTGAAGATGAACGGCTGTTAAGAATGACTAACGAAGCGTGTGCGTTTAAGCCCTGTGCCGCAGCGCTTTCTTGAATCGCTCGAACTCACGCGCGACGCGTGAACGGCTCAACGCGCTGCGCGGCGCGGATGAAGGCGATCATGATCAGCACGCCGATGCCGAACAGCACGGCCTGCAGGATGTGCGCGCCGACGTCGTCGAGCCCGAACAGGATCGCGAGCGCCCAGCCGCCAGCGAAGGCCGCACCGAACACTTCCGCGCCGATCAGGATCGCCGCCGAGATCACGGTGATGACGCTCGGCCAGAGGATCTGGCTCTTGCCTGCGGTGGAGGGCTGCATGGTCATGGAATAGGTCCTGTTCAGGGGCGCAATCTCTCCGAAAAGTGCCCATCTATCAAGCGCAAAAGGCCCAAAAATGCCGTATCGCGTGATATAGATTGGGCAGCATTTTCAAGGCGAAAAACGGGACATTCGATGTCAGAAACCAGCGCAGAGGCCGACGTCCAGACTTTGGCCAACCCCCTCCTGAAGGCGTGGCAGACGCCGCTCGAGACCCCGCCCTTCGCCGAGATCAAGCCGGAGCATTTCCTCCCCGCCTTCGAGCAGGCCTTCGCCGACCATTCGGCCGAAGTGGCTGCGATTACCCATGATCCAGCGATGCCCGACTTCGACAACACGATCACGGCGCTGGAACGCTCCGGCAAGCTGCTGTCGAAGGTCTCGGCGGTGTTCTACGACCTGGTCTCGGCCCATTCGAGCCCTGCGATCCTTGAGATCGACAAGGAGGTGTCGCCCCGGATGGCGCGGCACTGGAATCCGATCATGATGAACGCTGTGCTGTTTGGCCGCATCGCCATGCTGCACGAGAAGCGCGCCTCGCTCGGCCTGACCGGCGAGCAGATGCGGCTGCTGGAGCGCACCTATACCCGCTTCCACCGCTCCGGCGCCGGGCTCGACGACGCGGCCAAGGCCCGCATGGCCGCGATCAACGAGCGCCTCGCGCAGCTCGGCACCTCGTTCAGCCACCATCTGCTCGGTGACGAGCAGGAGTGGTCCATGGAGCTCGGCGAGGGCGACCGCGCCGGCCTGTCCGACACATTTGTGGCGGCCGCCAAGGCTGCGGCGGAAGAGCGCGGCATGGGGGGCAAGGCGATCGTGACGCTGTCGCGCTCCTCGGTCGAGCCGTTCCTGCAGAGCTCGTCGCGGCGCGACCTGCGCGAGAAGGTCTACAAGGCGTTCACGGCCCGCGGCGACAATGGCAACGCCAACGACAACAACGCGACCATCGTGGAGATCCTCACGCTCCGCGAGGAGACCGCGAATATCCTGGGCTTCCCGACCTACGCCGCCTACCGCCTCGAGGATTCCATGGCCAAGACGCCGGAGGCGGTGCGCGGCCTGCTGGAGCGGGTCTGGAAGCCGGCACGGGCGCGGGCGCTCGCCGACCGCGATGCGCTGCAGGCGCTGATCGCTGAGGAGGGCGGCAATTTCACCCTGGCGTCCTGGGACTGGCGCTACTACGCCGAGAAGCTGCGCCAACGCCGCGCCAATTTCGACGATTCCGCGATCAAGCCGTATCTCGTGCTCGACCACATGATCGAGGCCGCGTTCGACTGCGCCACCCGCCTGTTCGGCGTCACCTTCGTGGAGCGCAAGGACGTCCCGGTCTGGCACCCGGATGTGCGGGTCTGGGAGGTCAAGGGCCGCGACGGCCAGCACAAGGCGCTGTTCTACGGCGACTACTTCGCGCGGCCTTCGAAGCGCTCCGGCGCCTGGATGACCTCGCTGCGCGACCAGCAAAAGCTCGACGGCGACGTCGCGCCGCTGGTCATCAATGTCTGCAACTTCGCCAAGGGCGCCGACGGCGCGCCGTCGCTGCTGTCGCCCGACGACGCGCGGACCCTATTCCACGAGTTCGGCCATGGCCTGCACGGCATGCTCTCGGACGTGACCTATCCGTCGCTGTCGGGGACGTCGGTTTTCACCGACTTCGTCGAGCTGCCCTCGCAGCTCTACGAGCACTGGCAGGAGCGGCCCGAGGTGCTGCAGCGCTTCGCCCGCCACTACCAGACCGGGGAGGCGCTGCCGGACGACCTCCTCAAGCGCTTCCTTGCCGCGCGCAAGTTCAACCAGGGCTTTGCCACCGTGGAGTTCGTCTCCTCGGCGCTGGTCGACCTCGAATTCCACACCCAGCCGGCGGCGGCGAGCCGCGACGTCCGCGCCTTCGAGCAGAAGGAACTGGAGAAGATCGGCATGCCCGCGGAAATCTCGCTGCGGCACCGGCCGACCCAGTTCGGCCACATCTTCTCCGGCGACCACTATGCGTCGGGCTACTACAGCTACATGTGGTCGGAGGTGATGGACGCCGACGCGTTCGGCGCCTTTGAAGAGGCCGGCGACATCTTCGATCCGGCGACCGCCAAGCGGCTGCATGACGACATCTATTCGTCGGGCGGCTCGCGCGATCCTGAGGAGGCCTATGTCGCCTTCCGCGGCCGCGAGCCCGAGCCGGATGCGCTGCTGCGCCGTCGCGGCCTGCTCGAGACGCCCAAGGCGGCCTGAAGGTGCGGCAGTCCCTGAAGTGCCTGATTGCCGGGCTCGCGCTTACGGCGTCCGTCGTGCTCGGCACGGTGGCCGCCGCGGCCCATCCGCATGTCTGGATCGTGGCCAAGAGTGAGCTGATCTACGCGCCTGACGGCACCATCACCGGGGTCCGCCACGCCTGGACCTTCGATGACATGTTCTCGACCTATGCGCTGCAGGGCATCGAGACCAAGGTGAAGGGCGCGTACAGCCGCGAGGAGCTGGCGCCGCTGGCGCAGACCAATGTCGAGTCGCTGAAGGAATACGCCTACTTCACCTTTGCCAAGGGCGACGGCAAGAAGCAGAAGTTCACCGAGCCGGTCGATTACTTCCTCGAATACAAGGATTCGGCGCTGACGCTGCACTTCACCCTGCCGGTGAAAACGCCGTTCAAGGCCCGGCAGCTGTCGCTCGAAGTGTTCGACCCGACCTACTTCATCGACTTCCAGTTCGCCGAGAAGGAACCGGTCAAGCTGGTCGGCGCCGCGGCCGACTGCAAGATGGCGTTCGAGCGGCCGAATGACGGCACCGCCGCCGCGCAGAAGCTCGGCGAGCAGAACTTCCTCGACGGCAGTGCCGGCAATTTCGCGATGATGTTCGCCAACAAGATCACGGTGGAGTGCCCATGACGCCGATCGCCTCCCGCGTGATGCGTAGTCTCGCCGTTTTCACGGCCGTGCTGGCGGCAGTCGCGGTGCTCGATGGTGCGGTTCATGCACTGCTGGCGCAAAATCCGTTCGGCGCACCGCGCGCGGCGGAGCCGCAGGGCGGGATCGTGGGCTGGCTCTTGGCAAAGCAGTCGGAGTTTTATCGCGAGATGTCGGCGACCATCCGTGCCGCGAAATCCGACGGCTCGGCGGTCTGGACGCTGCTTGCGATCTCGTTTGCCTACGGGATATTCCATGCCGCCGGCCCCGGCCACGGCAAGGCGGTGATCTCGTCCTACATGGTCGCCAATCGCGAGACCGCGCGGCGCGGCATCGTGCTGTCGTTCGCCTCGGCGCTGATGCAGTCGCTGGTCGCCGTCGCCATCGTCGGGATCTGCGCCTGGCTGCTCAATGCGACGGCGAAGACCATGTGCGGCGCAGAGAAGGCAATCGAGATCGCAAGCTACGCGCTGATCGCGGCGTTCGGCGCCCGGCTGGTCTGGGTCAAGGGTGGCGGCTTCCTCCGCGCGCTCCGGCTGCCGCGGCCGGCGCTGGCGATGGCCGGCGCGCATCAGCACGATCACGACCACCATGATCACGACCACCACGACCATGGCCATGAGCATCATCATCGTCACGCGCATGACGATCATGACCATCATCATGACCGCGGCCACGATCACGGGCATGACGCGCAGCACGTCCATGACGAGCATTGCGGCCATTCGCACGGGCCGACGCCGGCCGAGCTCGCCGGTCCCGGCGGCTGGCGGCGCGGCCTAGGTGCGATCCTCACGGTCGGGATCCGGCCGTGCTCGGGCGCGATCCTGGTGCTGGTGTTCGCCCTGGCGCAGGGCCTGTTCTGGGCCGGCATTGCCGCGACCTTCGTGATGGGGCTCGGCACCGCGATCACGGTGGCCGCGATCGCGCTGGTCGCGGTGTCGGCGCGCGGCGTGGCCGAGCGGCTGAGCGGCGCGCGCGACGGCGGCGGCATGGTGATCATGCGCGGCCTGGAATTCGCCGCCGCCGCACTCGTGCTGCTGTTCGGGCTCGGGCTGCTGTTCGGCTACGTTGCGGCCGAGCGGGCGACGTGTCTTTGAGGTGACTTGTCTTACCCTCCCCTGGAGGGGGAGGGTCGCTACGCATGAAGCGCAGCGAAATGCGTAGCGGGGTGGGGTGACGGTCTTCCCGCGCCCGACAGCGCCCGAGCTGAGAGATCACCCCACCCCGGATCGCTCCTCGCTTCGCTCGATGCGAACCGACCCTCCCCCTCCAGGGGAGGGTGAGCGCGCTCAGCTCGTCAGGTACCCCTTGATCGCCGGCAGGAAGAAAATCGCGATGTTGATCGCAAAGCCGATGCTCCAGAGGATCGAGCGCAGCGTCGGGCGGTTGCCGATATAGGTGAAGACGTAGGCGATCCGCACGATCAGGAACAGCACCGCGAGCTCGTCGATCAGCCGCAGCGGCCCGACACGGAATTCGGCGAGCAGCACGGCGAAGGCGAAGAACGGGAAGGCCTCGATGCCGTTCTGGTGGGCGCCGAGCGCCCGCGAGCGGATCGGGTCGTCGTAGAAATCGGGGTCGCGAGGCTTCGAATTGTCGAAACCGCGGATGCCGGCCCATTTCACCGATACGATCGTCAGCAGCGAGAGCAGCAGCGTCCCGAAGACGCACCATTCGGCGATCGTCATGGTTCCTCCCAATTCACGGAGGGGAACGTAGCCAACCCGCACTCGGCTTGACAAGGTTGGAGCAACGCGCGAAGCCCAAGGCCTCTCAAGCGAAGGACGTTAGGCGCAACGCCATCATGAGCACGGTGATCCCCTTCGAGAGCGCGAAGCCCGCCGCGGCGCCGAAGCCGGAGCGCGTCGGCGTGCTCCTGGTCAATCTCGGCACGCCGGATACGGCCGATGCCACCGGCGTGCGGGTCTATCTGAGGGAATTCCTGTCCGATCCGCGGGTGATCGAGAACCAGGGCTTGCTCTGGAAGCTGATCCTCAACGGCATCATCCTGCGCATTCGGCCGGCCCGCAAGGCGCGCGACTATCTGAAGATCTGGAACACCGAGAAGAACGAGTCGCCGCTGAAGACCATCACGCGTTCGCAGGCCGACAAGCTCGCCGAGGCGATCGCCGATCACGATCACGTCGTGGTCGACTGGGCGATGCGCTACGGCAATCCGTCGATCAAGGAGCGCATCGAGGCGCTGGCCACGCAGGGCTGCGGCCGGCTGCTGGTGGTGCCGCTCTATCCGCAATATTCCGCGGCGACGTCGGCGACCGTCTGCGACGAGGCGTTTCGCGTGCTGGCCGGCATGCGCGTGCAACCGATCCTGCGGGTGACGCCGCCCTATTACGACGACCCAGAGTACATCGAGGCGCTCGCGGTCTCGATCAACGACCATCTCGCGACGCTGCCGTTCCAGCCCGAGATCATCCTTGCCTCGTTCCACGGCATGCCGAAGGCATATGTCGACAAGGGCGATCCCTATCAGGCGCAGTGCATCGCTACGACCAACGCGCTGCGCAAGCGGCTCGGGCTTGAACCCTCCCGTCTGATTCTCACCTTCCAGTCGCGCTTCGGCAATGCCGAGTGGCTGCAGCCCTATACCGACAAGACGGTCGAGAAGCTCGCCAAGGACGGCGTGCGGCGAATTGCCGTGGTCACGCCCGGCTTCTCCGCCGATTGCCTGGAGACGCTGGAGGAGATCGCGCAGGAGAATGCCGAGATCTTCCGCCACAATGGCGGCGAGCAATTCGCGGCCATCCCCTGCCTCAACGACAGCGACGGCGGCATGGACCTGATCCGCCAGCTCGTGCTGCGCGAGCTTCAGGGCTGGATCTAGCAGGGCTTGATCCAAACTGGCTGGATCTGATTGTTAACGATCCGTGACACCGGACACCGCGGTTCGTTCAGCCTTGCTGCATCTCGTGTTCAGCTTGCGTGCATCTGGCAGTCCGACAACCGCTTCCTATGTGCTAGAGAGAACAACAGCCGGCTGAACCGGCGGAGCGGTCCTGCCGACCAATGCACGACCGTGCCTGGCGACGGTCTCGCGGGTCTCGCGGTGCCTTGGAGGACTTCATGACTGGCTTCGACATTTTCGCGATCGCGCTTGTTCTTCTCGTCATCGTCACGCTGTTCGCCGGGATCAAGACCGTCCCGCAGGGTTATGACTGGACCATCGAGCGGTTCGGCAAATACACCCGCACGCTGTCGCCGGGCCTCAATCTGATCGTGCCCTACTTCGATCGCATCGGGCGCAAGATGAACATGATGGAGCAGGTGATCAACATCCCCGAGCAGGAGGTGATCACCAAGGACAACGCCACCGTGACGGTGGACGGCGTCGCGTTCTTCCAGGTGTTCGATGCCGCGAAGGCGAGCTACGAGGTCGCCAATCTCAACCAGGCGATCATCGTGCTGACCATGACCAACATCCGCTCGGTGATGGGCTCTATGGATCTCGACCAGGTGCTGTCGCATCGCGACGAGATCAACGAGCGGCTGCTGCGCGTGGTCGACGCGGCGGTGTCGCCCTGGGGCCTCAAGGTCAACCGCATCGAGATCAAGGACATCGTGCCGCCGGCCGACCTCGTCGAGGCGATGGGCCGGCAGATGAAGGCCGAGCGCGTCAAGCGCGCCGACATCCTGCAGGCGGAAGGCCAGCGGCAGTCCGAGATCCTGCGCGCCGAGGGCGCCAAGCAGGGCCAGATCCTGCAGGCGGAAGGCCGCAAGGAGGCTGCATTCCGCGACGCCGAGGCGCGCGAGCGCTCCGCCGAAGCCGAGGCGAGAGCCACCCAGATGGTCAGCGATGCCATCGCCAAGGGCGACGTCGCCGCGCTGAACTATTTCATCGCCGACAAATACATCAAGGCGTTCGGGCAGTTGGCTGATTCGCCGAACCAGAAAGTGCTGATGCTGCCGATCGAGGCGACCAGCATCCTCGGCTCGCTCGCCGGCATTGGCGAGATCGCCAAGGCAACGTTCGGCGAGAGTGCCGCATCCGCAGCGGCTGCCGCACGGCGCGGCTCGGTGCCGTCGGCAGGTCCGACGCCGCCACCGCCGGTGCCGCCGCAGCGGTAAGGGCGTGACGGCGTCACGCCTGCAATGTGAGAGGTCACGTCATGGCCGAGATGTTTTCGACACTGGGTACCTGGAACTGGCTGATCTTCGGCTTCATCCTGATGGCGCTGGAGCTCGCAGCGCCCGGCGTCTTCCTGTTCTGGCTCGGGCTCGCGGCGCTGCTGGTCGGGCTGCTGTCGTTCGTGTTCACGCCGTCCTGGCAGACGCAGCTGCTGATGTTCGCGGTGTTCGCAGCGCTCGCGGTGCCGGCGTGGCGGCATTTTGCCAGGGGCGCGACCGAGGCGAGCAAGACCAATCCGTTCCTCAACCGCCGCAACGAAGCCCTGGTCGGCCGCGAATTCACGCTGGAGAAGCCGATCATCGATGGCGCAGGCACTGTGCGGATCGACGACACGGTCTGGCGCGTCGCCGGCCCCGATGCGCCGGCCGGCAGCCGGGTGAAGGTGGTCCGCGCCGACGGTGCGAGCCTCACGGTGGCGGCGGTCTAAGGCGCGATGATTTCTTAGTTGAGGCAGCCGGCCGCAGACTCGTTTCGCCTCTCCCGCTTGCGGGGGAGGCCGACGCGCGCAGCGCGGCGGGTGGGGGCTCTCTCCACGATGGGATTTGCGGCGAAACCCCCACCCCAGCCCTCCCCCGCAAGCGGGAGAGGGAGCACAGCGTCTTTGCGGTTGCCAGTTCAACCTGACTTCATCACGGCCTAGCTGCCGCCCCGCTTGCTCCAGCGCTCGGCGAAGCGACTGAGTGGGGTGAAGGTCGCAAACAGCTCCCGGCCGAGCCCGGTGAGGCCGTAACCATCATCCGTCAGCTCGACGAACCCGGCCTCGCGCAACTCGGTCAATCGCGTCTGCAGGATGGTCGGTGACGCCTCGTCGCAGGCGGTGCGCAACGCGCGCGAGGTCAGTGCGCCCTCGCGCAGCTCCCAGACGATGCGCAAGGTCCAGCGCCGCCCCAACAGATCGAGCAGCGCCATGATCGGGCGGCCGGTCCGCGAGCCGCGGACGCCGGGTTTTGTCGCTGGAACCTGCTTCGCCATGTCGCGAATCCCTCTTGAATCTGGCTTGCGCAAATCTTTCTTGCGTCGGTCGCTACAGATATTGTAGCGTGTCGCTACAGTAAATGTAGCAACGAGATCGGCCTATGTCACGCATCGCACCGCTCGATCCGCCCTATGCGGCGGATGTTCAACAGCATTTCGACCGCATCATGCGCGGCAAGCCGCCGCTGGTGCTGTTCCGCATGATGGCGGGGCACCCGCGCGCCTGGGAGAAGTTTCGCGGCGGCAGCCTGCTCGACCGCGGGCCGCTGCCGTTGCGGGAGCGCGAGATCGTGATCGACCGCACCTGCGCGCTCAACGCCTGCGAATATGAATGGGGCGTGCATGTCACGGCGTTCGGCGCCGCCGCCGGGTTGTCGGAGCAGCAGATCCACGCCACCGTGCGTGGTGCGGCCGATGCCGGCTGCTGGTCGCCGGCCGAACAGGTCTTGATCGCCGCGGTCGATGCGCTGCATGCGCGCGCGACGCTGGATGACGCGGAATTCGCCGCGCTGTCGGCGCATTATGATGACGATCAGGTGCTGGAGATCATCCTGCTGTGCGGCTTCTACCGCACGGTCTCCTACCTCGCCAACGCGCTGGCGCTGCCGCTGGAGGCGACCGCGGCAAGATTTCCGAGGTAACCGCCGTCATTGCGAGGAGCGAAGCGACGAAGCAATCCATGCCTCCGCAAACGGAGAGATGGATTGCTTCGCTTCGCTCGCAATGACGGAGAGAAGCGTGGCCCTACGCCACGCCGGCGCGCAGCAGATCGTGCAGATGGATGATGCCGACCGGCTTCTTCGCATCCGTCACGATCAGCGTCGTGATCTTCGAGGCGTTGAGCAGCTCCAGCGCCTCGCCGGCCAGCGTGTCGCGGCTGATCGTCTTCGGGGTCCTGGTCATGACCTCGTCGACCAATAGCGTCAAAAGGTCGGGGCGCGTCAGCTGCCGGCGCAGATCGCCGTCGGTGACGATGCCGGCGAGATGGCCGTGGCGGTCGACGATGCCGACGCAGCCAAAGCCCTTCGAGGTCATCTCGACCAGCGCGTCCGACATCCTGGTGCCGAGCGGCTTCAGCGGCAGCGCGTCGCCGCTATGCATCAGGTCGCGGGCATATTTCAGCAGCGCGCCGAGCTTGCCGCCCGGATGCAGCACGCTGAAATCGGTCGAGGTGAAGCCGCGGCCTTCGAGCAGCGCGATCGCCAGCGCATCGCCGAGCGCCAGCATCATCAGCGAGGAGGTGGTCGGCGCCAGATTGTGCGGGCAGGCCTCGCGGGCCTTCGGCAGCGTCAGCTGCACGTCGGCGGCCTTGCTCAGCGTCGAGTCCTTGTCGGCAGTCATCGCGATCAGCGGAATGCTGAAGCGCGCGGCATAGGCGATCAGATTGCGCATCTCCGGCTGCTCGCCGGACCATGACAGCGCCAGGATCGCGTCGTCGGCGGTGATCATGCCGAGATCGCCGTGGCTGGCTTCGGCGGTGTGCACGAAGAACGCCGGCGTGCCTGTGGAGGCGAAGGTCGCGGCGATCTTGCGGCCGATATGGCCCGACTTGCCGAGCCCGGTGACGATCAGCCGCCCCTTGGCCTTGCGGATCAGCTCGGCCGCCGCCGTGAACGCCGCGCCGAGGTCGGACTTGAGTGCCGCAGAGAGCGCAGCGACGCCGCTTGCTTCGGCATCGAGGGTGCGGAGCGCCGACTGAATGGCGCCGTCATCGGGGCCGGATGATTTGGTCATCAGCGGTTTCGGTTTGGCCATTTCGTATTCCAGGGGAGGGGTTTTGCACCCGGGCGTCTCCCTTAGCACGTTCGATTCCGCGATGCGACGCGCGGCGGCGGATCCTCAACGGCTCATTAACCATAATTGTTTTAACTCCATTAACGACGTTTTTCGCCGCCCGGCGGGATGCGTACGTCAAGTGCATGGATTCGTTGGAGTATTTCCATCGTGTGGCGGCGGCCAGCAAGCGGCCCAAATCGGCGTGGACACTTCGTTCGCGTGGTTTTGCTATGCCTTTTGCTGACTTTTTCGCTGACCGCGATGACCGGGCTCGCCATCGCCCAGACCGTGACGCCGGATCTGTTCAGCCCGAACCGGCAGAGCCAGGTGATCACTCAGGATTCGCCGCTGCGCCGGACCACGGCCGATGCCACGGATCCGCTCAACGGCTTGCGGCTGCCCGACGCCGATCCCGGCCGGCGTGCCTCGTCGTCGTCGACATCAACCACGGACCGTGTCGGACAGGTCCCGACCTACGGACTCCCTGCCGCGAATGGCGCCGCGACATCAGGCTATGACTCGCTCAATCGGAAGCGCCTGAAGCCGAAGTATTATCCGGGCCAGGCCAAGCCGAAGCCGCCGCCGGGACCCGGCTCGCCGGTGCCGACGCCACAGCCGTTGACCGCGGCCGGGCAGCTGCGGCTGTCGATCCCGCCGTCGGAGACCGCCAGCAAGCCGCCGCTGCCGCCGGCGATGGCCGGCACCATCGTCGGCCAGCCGGCGCGCAGGCGGCTCAAGCTCGACGACGATCCGTTCGGCGCGGTCGGCGATTACGCCGGCTCGTTCATGGTCAAGACCGCGGTCGAGGTGATGGCGGGCTACGACACCAATCCGGGCCGATTGAATTCGCCGCAAGGCAAGGCGTTCTACATGGTCGCGCCGGAATTCGTCGCGATGTCGGACTGGGAGCGCCACGCCGTCGTCGCCGATCTGCGCGGCTCCTTCACCGGCTACGGCTCCCAGCTCACGCCGATCGACGGTACGCCGCTGTCGGCGCCGCTCGATGTCGACCGTCCGAACTTCACCGGGCATATCGACGGCCGCCTCGATGTGTCGAGGGACACGCATCTGACGGGACAGGCCCGCATGCTGGTCTCGACCGACAATCCCGGCAGCCCGAACGTGCAGGCCGGCCTCGCCAAATATCCGATCTACACCACGGTCGGCGGCACCTTCGGCATCGACCAGAATTTCAACCGCATGCAGGTCTCGCTTGGCGGCACCGTCGACCGCACCGATTACCAATGGTCGAAGCTGACCGACGGCACCTCGTCGTCGAACGACGACCGCAACTTCACCCAATATGGCGGTGTCGGCCGCGTCAGCTATGAGCTCAATCCGGCCGTGAAGCCGTTCGTGGAAGTGGAGGGCGACAGCCGCTTCCATGATCTCTATCTCGACCGCGCCGGTTACGCGCGCAATTCGTCGGGCGGTTACGCCAAGGTCGGCACGTCGTTCGAATTCACGCGGATTCTGTTCGGCGAAATCTCGATCGGCTATGCTAGGCGCGACTATGTCGACCCGCGGCTTAGCCCGCTTGAGGGCCTGCTGACCACCGCCTCGCTGACCTGGAATGCGACGCCGCTGACCACGGCCAAATTCTACTCCGACACCCAGCTCGGCGAGACCACGCTGCCCGGCACCTCGGGCGTGCTGTCGCGCACCTACACCGTCGAGGTCGATCACGACTTCCGCCGCTGGCTGACCGCGATCGGCAAGTTCACCTACGGCACGCTCGACTACCAGGGCGACAACCGCAACGACACCATCTACTCGGTGTCCGCCGACCTGATCTACAAGATGACCCGCAGCCTCTGGATCAAGGGCACGGTGCGCCGCGACTGGCTGGATTCGAATTTGGCGGGACAGAGCTCGTCGTCGACGGTGGTGATGCTGGGCGTGCGGGTGCAGAACTAGAGGGCCTCGCTGCTTCACGTGCGCCCTCTGGCACTTTGGCGGAGTTCGTCCAGAATGGCCGGACGACGAGAATGACGCTTTCAATCCATCGCGAGGAACGACGACTATGCGCAAACTTTCCCTGGCTGCCGCAGCACTGGTCATCGCCGCCGGCGCCGCTCATGCCGATTCGATCGACGGCGCCTGGATTACCGCGCGCGGCGATACGGCCGTGATCTCCGGCGGCACGATCACGCTAAAGACCGGCAAGTTTGCCGGCAAGACCATCGGTTCGATGAAACCCGCAGGTGACGGAACTTATGCCGGCACGATCACAGATCCGCAGGACGACAAGACCTATTCAGGCACAGCCAAGCTTGCCGGGTCCTCGCTGGAACTGACCGGTTGCGCGATGAGCGTGTTCTGCCGGACGCAGACCTGGAAGAAGAAATAGGACGAGCCGTCCCGTTGCCCTAACGACGCAAGCTTCTAACTGGGCGCTGAGTTCAAGTACCGAGCCCGAAGTGGTCGATTGGGTCCGCGAGCCGCCGGGTGTGCCGCGGTTCCTGCGCTCCAGCTCTGACGTCTCTGGAATACTGGATCGCCCGCTTTCGCGGGCGATGACAGCTGAATTGCTGAGATGCAGTTCGACGTGTCTGCCGAGCGACTACCCCGGCAGATCGGTCTTCCCCATCAGGAAGCTGTCGATCGAGCGTGCGCACTGGCGGCCTTCGCGGATCGCCCAGACCACGAGCGACTGGCCACGGCGCATGTCGCCGGCGGAGAAGATTTTCGCGCGCGAGGTCTGGTAGTCGTGCAGGGAGGCGCGGACGTTGCCGCGCTGGTCGAGCTCGACGCCGAGCGTCTTGAGCAGGCCCTCGTGCACCGGATGCACGAAGCCCATTGCCAGCAGCACGAGCTCGGCGTCGAGCGTGAACTCGGTGCCGGGCAGCGGCTTGAACTTGTCGTCGACCTTGACGCAATGCAGCTTGGTGACCTTGCCGTCCTTGCCCTCGAACTTCGTCGTCAGCACCGCGTATTCGCGCACCGCGCCTTCGGCCTGGCTCGACGAGGTCCGCATCTTCAGCGGCCAGTTCGGCCAGGTCACGCCCTTGTTCTCGTGCTCGGGCGGCGCCGCCATGATCTCGAGCTGGGTCACCGACTTCGCGCCCTGCCGGAACGAGGTGCCGATGCAATCCGATCCGGTGTCGCCGCCGCCGATCACGACGACATGCTTGCCGCCGGCCAGGATGTCGGCGGTGTCGTTCAGCGGCTCGCCGGAGACGCGGCGGTTCTGCTGCGGCAGGAAGTCCATCGCGAAGTGGATGCCGGCGAGATCGCGGCCGGGGATCGGCAGGTCGCGCGGGGCTTCCGCGCCGCCGGTCAGCGCCACCGCGTCATACTGCTTGGCGAGCTCCTGCGGATCGATCGCACCGGGCGTCGAGCCGCCCACGGCCTTGCCGTAGTGGAAGGTGACGCCTTCGGCTTCCATCTGCGCCACGCGGCGGTCGATGACGTCCTTCTCCATCTTGAAGTCGGGAATGCCGTAGCGCAGCAGGCCGCCGGCCTTGGCAAACTTCTCGTAGACATGCACCTCGTGGCCGGCGCGCGCGAGCTGCTGCGCGGCGGCCATGCCGGCGGGGCCGGAGCCGATCACGGCGACCTTCTTGCCGGTCTTCTGCGCTGCGATCTCCGGCTTCAGCCAGCCATTGTCCCAGGCGCGGTCGACGATCGCGCATTCGATAGTCTTGATGGTGACCGGGTTGTCGTCGATGTTGAGCGTGCAGGACGCCTCGCACGGCGCCGGGCAGATGCGGCCGGTGAACTCGGGGAAATTGTTGGTCGAGTGCAGGTTGCGCGAGGCCTCTTCCCAGTTGCCCTGATAGACGAGGTCGTTGAAATCGGGGATCTGGTTGTTGACCGGACAGCCCGGCGTGCCCGGCGCGGTCGAGCCGGTGCCGTGGCAATAGGGGATGCCGCAATTCATGCAGCGCGCGGCCTGGTCGCGCGTATCCTTCTCACTCAGCGGAATCACGAACTCGTTGAAGTTCTTGAGCCGATCGGCGACCGGCTCGTACTTGCGGTCATGCCGCTCGATCTCGAGAAAACCTGTAATCTTACCCATTGAAACCCGATGCCCCTGCATCTCAGTTGTCCGTCATTCCGGGCTGCGCCGCGAGACGCAGACCCGGAGGTCTCGAAGTGGTCTGGCGAGATTCCGGGCACGCGCTGATGCGCGCCCCGGAATGACGCCCGGTGATACTACGCGCCGATCGCGATCTTCGGCTCGGCGTCGGCGTTGGCTTTCATTTCCTTCAGCGCGCGGCGGTACTCCACCGGCATCACCTTGCGGAATTTCGGCAGCCAGCTCTTCCAGTCGGCGAGGATCTCGGCCGCCTTCTTCGAGCCGGTCAGCTTGGCGTGACGCGTGATCAGGACATGCAGCCGCTCCACGTCGGAGTCGAGCAGGTTCTGGAACACGTCGACCCGGCCATGCGCCTCGAGATCGCCGGAGTGGTGATAGGTGTCGGCGTTGATCATCTCTTCCGACAGCACCGGCTCCAGCTCGACCATCGAAAGATTGCAGAGCTTGCTGAAGTCGCCGCTCTCGTCCAGCACATAGGCGATGCCGCCGGACATGCCGGCCGCGAAGTTGCGTCCGGTCTTGCCGAGCACCACCACGATGCCGCCGGTCATGTATTCGCAGCAATGATCGCCGGCGCCTTCGACGACCGCGACCGCGCCGGAGTTGCGCACCGCGAAGCGCTCGCCGGCGATGCCGCGGAAGTAGCACTCGCCCGCGATCGCGCCGTACATCACGGTGTTGCCGACGATGATCGATTCCTCCGGCACGATCCCGGAGTTCTTCGGCGGCTTGACGATGATGCAGCCGCCCGAAAGGCCCTTGCCGACATAGTCGTTGCCTTCACCTTCGAGCTCGAAGGTGACGCCCTTGGCGAGCCAGGCGCCGAACGCCTGTCCCGCCGTGCCCTTCAGGCCGACGTGGATGGTGTCGAGCGGCAGGCCGGCATGGCCGTAGATCTTGGCCACCGCGCCCGACAGCATCGCGCCGGCGGAACGGTCGGTGTTGTTGATCTCTTCCTCGATCTTGACCGGCGCACCGCGATCGAGCGCGGCTTGCGCCTGCTCGATCAGCCGGCGGTCGAGCACGGCTTCCAGATGGTGGTTCTGGCCTTCCGAGTGATAGATCGTCTGGCCCTTCTCCTCCTTCTGCCGCACGAACAGCTTGGAGAAATCGAGGCCCTTGGCCTTCCAGTGCGAGACCAGCGCGGTCTGGTCCAGCATCTGGACCTGCCCGACCATCTCGTCGAACGACTTGTAGCCGAGCTGCGCCATGATCTCGCGCACTTCCTCGGCGACGAAGAAGAAGTAGTTGATGACGTGCTCGGGCTGGCCGGTGAAGCGCTTGCGCAGCACCGGATCCTGGGTCGCAACGCCGACCGGGCAGGTGTTGAGGTGGCACTTGCGCATCATGATGCAGCCCGCCGCGATCAGTGGCGCGGTGGCGAAGCCGAACTCGTCGGCCCCGAGCAGCGCGCCGATCACGACGTCACGGCCGGTGCGGAAGCCGCCGTCGACCTGGACCGCGATGCGGCTGCGCAGCCGCTGGCGCACCAGCGTCTGATGGGTTTCGGCAAGACCGATCTCCCACGGCGAGCCGGCATGCTTGATCGAGGTCAGGGGCGAGGCACCGGTGCCGCCCTCGAAGCCCGCGATGGTGACATGGTCGGCGCGTGCCTTGGCGACGCCGGCGGCAACCGTGCCGACGCCGACCTCGGACACCAGCTTGACCGAGACCTGGCCGTCCGGATTGACGTTCTTGAGGTCGTAGATCAGTTGGGCGAGGTCTTCGATCGAGTAGATGTCGTGATGCGGCGGCGGCGAGATCAGGCCGACGCCCGGCGTCGAATGCCGGACGCGCGCGATCGTCGCGTCGACCTTGTGGCCGGGCAACTGGCCGCCTTCGCCGGGCTTGGCGCCCTGCGCCATCTTGATCTGCATCATGTCGGAGTTGACGAGGTATTCCGTCGTCACGCCGAACCGGCCCGAGGCGACCTGCTTGATCGCCGAGCGCATCGAGTCGCCGTTGGGCAGCGGCTTGAAGCGGTCGGATTCCTCGCCGCCTTCGCCGGTGTTCGACTTGCCACCGATCCGGTTCATCGCGATTGCGAGCGTGGTGTGCGCCTCGCGCGAGATCGAGCCGAATGACATCGCGCCGGTCGAGAAGCGCTTGACGATGTCCTTGGCCGGCTCGACGTCCTCGAGCTTGACCGGCTTGCGCTTGTCGTCCTCGGCGCTCTTGATCCGGAACAGGCCGCGCAGCGTCAACAGACGCTCCGACTGCTCGTTGAGGATCTTGGCGAACGCCCGGTAGCGCTCCAGCGAGTTGCCGCGCACGGCATGCTGCAAGGTCGAGACCGATTCCGCGGTCCAGGCATGGTCCTCGCCGCGGGTGCGGTAGGCATATTCGCCGCCGACATCGAGCGCGCTCTTGTAGATCTGGCCGTCACCGAACGCGTCGGTGTGGCGCCGCACGGTCTCCTCGGCAATCTCGCCGAGGCCGACACCCTCGATCCTGGTGTGGGTGCCGGCGAAATACTTGGCGACGAAGTCTGCCTTGAGGCCGACCGCGTCGAAGATCTGCGCGCCGCAATAGGACTGGTAGGTCGAGATGCCCATCTTGGACATCACCTTGAGCAGGCCCTTGCCGATCGACTTGATGTAGCGCTTGACGATTTCGTAGTCGTCGAGCGCGCCGGGCAGCCGGTCCTTCATCGCGAGGATGGTCTCGAACGCGAGATAGGGGTTGATCGCTTCGGCGCCGTAGCCGGCGAGACAGGCGAAGTGATGCACTTCGCGCGGCTCACCGGATTCCACGACGAGGCCCACTGAAGTACGCAGGCCGGTGCGGATCAGATGATGATGCACGGCGGCGCAGGCCAAAAGCGACGGGATCGGAATCCGGTCGGTGCCAGTCATGCGGTCCGACAGGATGATGATGTTGATGCCCTCGCGCACGGCGCCCTCGGCGCGCGCACAGAGCTCGTCGAGCACCTGCTCCATGCCCGCCGCGCCGAAGCCGGCGTGGAAGGTGGTGTCGAGCGTGCGCGACTTGAAGTGGGTCTCGGGAACGTCGGAGATCGAGCGGATCTTCTCGAGGTCGGCATCGGTCAGGATCGGCTGCCGCACTTCGAGGCGTTGGGTCGAGGCGACGCCCTGCAGGTCGAACAGGTTCGGCCGCGGCCCGATGATCGAGACGAGGCTCATCACGATCTCTTCGCGGATCGGGTCGATCGGCGGGTTGGTGACCTGCGCGAAGTTCTGCTTGAAGTAGGTGAACAGCTGCTTCGGCTTGTCCGACAGCGCCGAGATCGGCGTGTCGTTGCCCATCGAGCCGGCCGCTTCCTCACCGGTGGCCGCCATCGGCGTCATCAGGATCGTGATGTCTTCCTGGCTGTAGCCGAACGCCTGCTGGCGATCGAGCAGCGGCAAATTGGAGCGCACGCCCTTGGCCGACGCATCCGGCAGCTCCTCGAGCTGGATCTGCGTGCGGTGCAGCCAGTCATTGTAGGGATGGCTCTTGGCGAGGTCGGCCTTGATCTCGTCGTCGGGAATCAGGCGGCCCTGCTCGAGGTCGACGAGCAGCATCTTGCCGGGCTGCAGCCGCCACTTGGTGACGATCTGGTCCTCCGGAATCTTCAGCACGCCCATTTCGGACGCCATCACGATGCGGTCGTCCTTGGTGACGAGATAGCGCGCCGGGCGCAGGCCGTTGCGGTCGAGCGTCGCGCCGATCTTGCGGCCGTCGGTGAAGGCGATCGCGGCCGGGCCGTCCCACGGCTCCATCAGCGCGGCGTGATATTCGTAGAAGGCGCGGCGCTGCTCATCCATCAGGGGATTGCCGGCCCACGCTTCCGGAATCATCATCATCACGGCATGCGGCAGCGAGTAGCCGCCCTGCACCAGAAATTCGAGCGCGTTGTCGAAGCAGGCGGTGTCGCTCTGGCCTTCATAGGAGATCGGCCACAGACGGCTGATGTCCTTGCCGTAGAGCTCCGAATGCACGGAGGCCTGCCGCGCCGCCATCCAGTTGACGTTGCCGCGCAGCGTGTTGATTTCGCCGTTATGGGCGATCATCCGGTAGGGATGCGCCAGCGACCAGGTCGGGAAGGTGTTGGTCGAGAAGCGTTGATGCACCAGCGCCAGCGCGCTGTCGAAATCCGCTTCATGCAGGTCGGGATAGTACTTGCCGAGCTGGTCGGCGAGGAACATGCCCTTGTAGATCACGGTGCGGCACGACAGCGAGCACGGATAATAGCCCGCCATGCCGCGGTCGCGGCGCTGGTAGATCGCCTGCGAGATCGACTTGCGCAGGATGTAGAGCCGGCGCTCGAAATCGTCCTCGGTCTTGACCGCATTGTTGCGGCCGATGAAGACCTGCATGTGATAGGGCTCGGTCGGCTTCACCGTCACGCCGAGCGAGGAATTGTCACTGGGCACGTCGCGCCAGCCGAGCAGCTTGAAGCCCTCGTTCTTGATCTCGTCGGCGATGATGCTCTTGATCACGTTCCGCCACGCGGCATCGCGCGGCATGAACAGCGCGCCGATGGCGTATTCGCCGGGCTTCGGCAGCTTGAAGCCGAGCTCCGCGGTCTTGCGCGCGAAGAAGGCGTGCGGGATCTGCACCAGGATGCCGGCGCCGTCACCGGCGCGCGGGTCGGCGCCGACGGCGCCGCGATGCTCGAGGTTGCACAGGATGCTCAGCGCGTCGGAGACGATCTGATGCGACTTCTGGCCCTTGATGTTGGCGATGAAGCCGACGCCGCAGGAGTCCTTCTCCAGGCTCAGGTCGTATAGGCCTTCGGCCTGTGGACGCCAAGTGTGAAGCTCGGGGGTGTGCGGTCCATAGGACGCATCATGCGCGGCATCGGCGGCTTTCGAGTCCGCGGTCGCCGACAGCATGCCTGTCACGATGGTTTCGCGCTCGAATTCCGACCCGCTCATGTGTCCTCTCCCTTTCGTAAGGGGCCTCACCGTATTTGGCGCACCTTGGACGTTGCGGCACCCACCGGGCCACCGCTCGTCCGCCGCGAGCCGCATTTTCCTAAATTCAGGCGACGGGCGTTTCAACGTCCCCTGAGGGACGGCCCTGCCTGCAGCATTCTCGGAGCCCGGGGCGCCGAGTTTTCGTTGCAATCCCTATGCCGGAATGGCCTCGAAATTGAGACAGCTTTGCTGTCCTAACCTCGACCTTGCCAAATTTTTGTCTATCACACAAGCGCGAGGAAGTCCTCGCCCGCATGCTTGGATCGGACAGCTCGGCGGGTGCCCGGGCGCCGCTGATTCGAAGCAAACACGCCGTGATCTGGCCCAAGGAGGGACCAAGGACCGCCGGAATTCAAACCGAAATTTCGCCCGGCAAGCCGGCAAGAGAGCGGGAAGCTCCTCAAGGCGGGCCAGACAGGAGTTACGGCGATGAAGTTGTTCACAGGTTCGGTTGCAGCCGCCGCACTCGCGCTCAGCGCAGCCTCGGCCCAGGCGCAGCTGGTGACATCAGTCCGGATCGGCAGCCCGGCTCTGGTCAGGGTATCCGACATGGACGGGCCCTACGCCGCCATGCCCGAGGTTCCGCCGCCGCCGCGCTTCGGCCGCGTCCCGAGCCTGTTGCCGCCGGTCGAGGTCTATACCGTGCTGCGCGAGAACGGCTATCTGCCGCTCGGTGCGCCCCAGCAGCGGGGCTTCGTCTACACCATCTCGGTGATTGACCAGGGCGGCGACGACGGCCGGCTGGTGATCGACGCCCGCGACGGGCACATCGTCCGCTTCACCCCGGCCTACCGGCTCGGCGACAATTTCGAAGAGGAGATGAGCGCGACCTACGGCCCGGTCGGCCCGATGCCCCGGGCGAT
This sequence comes from Bradyrhizobium sp. RD5-C2, assembly GCF_019972155.1. Classification (GTDB taxonomy): domain Bacteria; phylum Pseudomonadota; class Alphaproteobacteria; order Rhizobiales; family Xanthobacteraceae; genus Bradyrhizobium. The sequence continues at coordinate 285,693 of NZ_BOVL01000005.1, forward strand.
CCAGGCCCGGGTGCCGCGGCCGCCGGCCCCGATCCCGCATGTCGCCAGCCGCGTGCCGGTGCCGAAGCGGAGCCCGCTTGCGGCCAAGGCCCAGGTTCCCGCCACTCCGGCTCCCGCATCTGCGGCCCAGGCGGCCGTCCCGCCGACCGCTGCGCCACAGCCTGCACCGGCCCAGGCAGCCGCACCCGCGCCAACCGAGCAGGCTGCGGCGGCGCCCAAGCCGGCGGAGACCCAGGCGGCGGCGCCGCAGGCCGTTAGGCAAGCCCAGGTCCCGACCGTCGGTCAGGCCGCTTTGCCGCCGCCGGCGCCCGCGATCCTGCCGACCCAGCAAATGCCGAAGGTGCAGGGGCTGGAGTAATTGGCTCCATCCGGGCTACGAAGCCGCCAACAAAAACGCCCCGGTTTCCCGGGGCGTTTTCGCGTGCAGCCAATATCTGCCGACGCGGGATCTGTCGCTTAGGCCGCGACCTTGCTGGCCGAGCCGTCAACCACCTGCGGGGCCTTGTCGCCGCTGCCGATCGGAATGCTGCGGGGCTTCTTGGCCTCGGGAATCTCGCGAACGAGATCGACGTGGAGCAGGCCGTTCTCGAGCGAAGCGTTCTTCACCTGCACGAAGTCGGCAAGCTGGAAAACGCGCTCGAAGGCGCGGGAGGCGATGCCGCGATAGAGCACTTCGGCCGTGTTGCCAGAGTTCTCGTTGGCGGTTTTCTCGCCCTTGATCGTCAGCGTGTTCTCCTTCGCGACGATCGAAAGCTCGGCCTGCGAGAAGCCGGAGACCGCAACGCTGATCCGGTAAGCATTCTCGCCGGTGCGCTCGATGTTGTAGGGGGGATAGCCGGGGCTGCCGTCCGAGGTCACCTGATCGAGCAGGCTGAAGAGGCGGTCGAAGCCGACGGTGGAACGATAGAACGGAGTGAGGTCGTAGCTACGCATAGGGTAGTCCTCCAATGAGCGACTGTTTCAGTTACCCGCCCGCCATCGGGCCGGGCTTAGATGTGTGCAGCCTCATGTTCCGGTTCCGAAACACTGGTAGCGGCCTGCACCGAGGTGATATGGGAGGGGTCACGTCGCGTTCAAGAGGCGGAAACCGCGCAGCTTTTTTCGGCGCCCGCGTGCTTGATCTCCACCCTGTCCCACCACTTCGGTCTCCTGCATGACGCTCGTCTCGATCCCCGCCAACCCGGTTCCGGACGACGTTGTCAGTGGCACCATCAAGACACCTGACGGGGCCGAGCTGCGCTTCGCGCGCTGGGCGCCGCCGCCCGGCCGCAAGGGCACGGTCTGCGTGTTCGGCGGGCGCGGCGAGATGATCGAGAAATACTTCGAGACGGTGCGCGACCTGCGCGACCGCGGCTTTGCGGTGGCGATGATCGACTGGCGCGGGCAGGGCCACTCGTCGCGGCGGCTGCGCGATCCGCGCAAGGGCTATGTGCGCGACTTCGCCGACTATGAGGTCGATGTCGAGGCTTTCGTGCAGCAGGTGGTGCTGCCGGATTGCCCACCGCCCTATTTCGCGTTGGCGCATTCGATGGGCGGCGCTGTCCTGCTGCGGATCGCGCATGCCGGCAAGCGCTGGTTCGACCGCATGGTGCTGTCGGCGCCGATGATCGACCTGCCGCGCCGCCGCGTCTCGTTCTTTCCGAGCGCGCTGCTCAGGATCATGCGGCTGACCGGGCAGGGCGGCAACTACGTTCCGGGCGGTAACGATGAGCTGGTCGGCCTCGCGCCCTTCATCGGCAATCCCGTCACCAGCGACCCGGTGCGCCACGCCCGCAATGCGGCGATCCTGGAAGAAGACCCGACGCTCGGCATCGCGGCGCCGACGGTCGCCTGGGCCGACACCGCGTTCACCGCGATGCGCACCTTCCGCGGCATGTCGTATCCGACCGAAATCCGCCAGCCGATCCTGATGCTGGCGGCGAGCAATGATGAGGTGGTGTCAACGGCGGCGATCGAGGAATTCGCCTACCATTTGCGCGCCGGCTCGCATCTGGTGATCGCCGGCTCCAAGCACGAGATCCTGCAGGAGCAGGATCGCTACCGCGGGCAATTCTGGGCGGCGTTCGACGCCTTCGTGCCGGGCACGCCACTGTTCAAGTGAACCATCTATGGTGTGGAGCTCGCGGCTCAGCCGTTGAGCAGCGCGACGATCCGGTCGGGAAAGCGCTTTTCCACGAACAAGGTCCTGACCTCGGCGACGCTGAGATAGCGGTCCTGGCCTTCGCCCCTGCCCATGATGTCGAGCAGCACCGGCCACTCGCCAAGCATCAGCAGCGGATAGTAGCAGTGCAGGATCGCGTAGGACGGAGGATGCTCGTCCTTGGCGCGCTGGAAGTTCGCCGCCATGAAATTCTTGATCTCGGAGGCCGACAGCCCGCGTTCGACGCTGCCGTCGGGGGCCTTGTGGTCCGTGCCGAAGGTCGCGAGCCGCGCGATCTCGTCCTCATGCACGACGGCATGCTGATCGAGGATGCGCGAGCCGGCGCCGTGCTTGTCGAGCGGGCCGTTGCGCAATTCGTCGAGGATAGCGCCCTGCAACAGGCTGCGCACCTGGCTGAAGGGGCCGACGCCGTTGGCCATCTGCGCGACCATGAAGATCTTGGCGCCGGCGCTGAGCGCCGGAAGGCCGGTCTTGCCGGTGGCGCGGTCGATGGTTTCGGTCAGCTTCGGCAGCGGCACGATATGGCCGCCGATATAGTCGCCGGCAACCAGCGCACGCAGGAACGGGCACGGATTGTCAGGGGAAACCTGCGGGGCGGGTGCCGCGCTTGCAGCCGTATCGGACATCAAACCACATCCTGAAAAGCTTCAGCTTAAAAAGCATCCGTTACCGGTGGATGAATTCGCTCAGGAATCAGCGGCGAATTTCGAGTTGGATGCAACCAGAGCGAGTTTGCCGAAGGGGAGGCCGGCTTTCAAGAGGCCATCGCGATAGAGCGCGATATCGGCCGGGTTCTTCCAGTGGAAATTGCGCAGGTGACGCTCGACCGTGAGGTCGGGATGGTTGGCGAGCAGCGCTTCGGCCGCCTGCGCGGCTTCGTCGGCGCGGCCGAGCTGGGCGAGTGCCGCGGCGCGCACCGCAAGACCCTGCAGGTGGTTCGGGTTGAGATAGAGCGTTTCGCGCGACCATGACAGCGATGCGTCGTATTGTCCGAGCAGGTAATGGCTGAACGCGTTCAATGCGCCCCATTGGTAGCGCGGGTCGCTGTTGCCGCGCTGGACCGCGGTCGAGAACAGATCGACCGCCTTGCGATGATCGCCGATCACCATGTGGCAGATGCCGAGCACGCCGCGGGCGCCCATGTCGTAGGGGTTGAGCTCGATCGCCCGCTTGATGGCGTCCATCGCGGCTTCATAGTGGCCCTGCATCGCATGCAGATAGGCCAGCAGCGAAAATGCGAACGAGGAGCGCGGGTCGAGCCGGACGCTGCTCTCGGCCAGGCTGACTGACGAGGCCCACAATTCGCGCGTGCTCGGAATCCAGCCGAACTGCACGCTCTGGATCTGGATAAGCGCGAGATAGGCGCGCGCGATCGACAGCGCGGGGTCGAGCTCGATCGCCTCCTTGAACAGCGCGATCGCGGTTTCGCAATCGTCCTTGGTCTGGTGATAGTAGTGCGAAAGACCCTTCAGGAAGCGGTCCCACGCAGTCAGCTCGGCGTTCGGCGAGCGCGCCGGCGCCGAGGCCTCGGCACGGTAGATCTCCTGGGCCACCGCGGCGGAGAGGTTCGCGGTGATCTCGTCCTGCATTGCGAACAGGTCGCCCATGTCGCGGTCGTAGCGGCCGGTCCACAGCTGCTCGCCCTTCTCGGGCGCGATCAGCTCGGCGGAGACGCGGATCTTGTTGCCGGCGCGGCGCACCGAGCCCTGGATCAGATAGGTCGCGTCGATCTCGCGCGCGATCAGGCGGGTCGAGACGCTCTTGCCTTTGTAGGCGAAGGTCGAGTTGCGGCTCAGCACGCGGTAGAAGGATTGCAGCGACAGCGCGTGGATCAGATCCTCGGTCAGGCCGTCGGAAAAATATTCGTCTGCGCCGCCGCTCAGATTATCGAACGGCAGCACGCCGACGATCGCGGTCCGGTATTGCCCCGGCAGATGCGGGCCGTCGTCGGGAACCTGCTCCTGCTTGTCGGAGCCCGCCGGCGCCCAGGTCCAGACATGGACCGGCTCGGTGATGTTCTTGAAGCGGTGCGGGCCGGCATCGACCAGGCTGACGGCAAGTCGCCGCCCTGACTCGGTGCGGGCCTTGTCCGACACCGCAATGCCGCCCGGCACGGCGACGGTCTCGAGGCGGACCGCGATGTTGACGTCGTCGCCGAACACCTCGTCCTCGTCGGCCATGACGTCGCCCATGTGGACGCCCATCCGGAAGTGCATGGCGCGTTCGGCCGGCAGATGTTCGTTGCGCTCGGCCATCAGGGTCTGCATCGCGACGGCAGCCTCGATAGCGCCGATGATGCTCGGAAATTCCAGCAGGAAGCCGTCGCCGGTGTTTTTGACGATTCGGCCGCCATGGTTGAGGATGATCGGGTAGATCGCGCTGCGATGCGCCTTGAACGAGGCATGCGTCCCCGCCTCGTCGACACCCATCATGCGGGAATAGCCGGCGATATCAGCGCAAAGAATGGCAGCGAGCCTTCTTTCCATGTCTCCTGTGCCCTGGAATTGGCCACTTAGCCGAGGTGACCGAATCCGATACTTACAAGACAGGCCGGGTCCGGCGGAAGCGCGGTTTACGGGCACCTATAATGCATAGTAGCAGGAATTGGCATGCGACCAACGGATCGTACAGTCCGTTTCTCTACTGAATTCGTGTGTCGCTGCGATGGCGCAGGTTGGCTGACCGTCCTTTCAGGGTCGTTACTTACGTAGGTTAACGTGGCCGAGATGCTGGGAATTCACGAGCTTTGGCTGTTCGTCCTGTCCGGGTTGCTGCTCAACGTCACGCCAGGGCCGGATACCGCTTATATCATAGGGCGCACGATTCAGCACGGTTGGCGTGGCGGAGCCGCTGCGGCGATCGGTATCAGCTGCGGCTGCCTGGTCCACGTGCTGGGCGCGGCGATCGGGCTGTCGGCGCTGCTGATGGCGTCGTCGACGGCGTTCCTGGCCGTCAAGCTGATCGGCGCGGCCTATCTGGTGCTGACCGGCCTGCAGATGCTGCTGTCGCGCGCCAAACCGATCGCTGACATCGCCGGGCAGGGCGGCGAGGCCTCGATCTCGCGTGTGTTCTGGCAGGGGGCGCTGACCAACATCCTCAACCCCAAGGTGGCGCTGTTCTTCCTTGCATTCCTGCCGCAATTCGTGGCGGCGGACTCAGCCCACAAGACGCTCGCCTTCCTGGTGCTCGGGCTGATCTTCATCGCCGGCGGCACGCTGTGGTGCCTTGGCCTCGCCGCCTTTGCGGCGCGGGCTGCCGGCCGCATCCGGCAATCGACCGGCGTGATCGCCTGGATCAACCGCTCGCTCGGCGCGCTCTTCATCTATCTCGGCGTCCGCGTCGCGATGCTGGAGGCGCGCTAGCCTTCACTTGGGCATGGTCTCATCGGAAAACCGCTTCGCACTTTTCCGGATCATGCTCTAGCCGTGGATCTTGAGCAGCGCGCTGCCGGCCAGATAGATGCCGAGCAGGATCATCGAGATCAGGAACCAGCGGCGGAATACGTCCGGCTGCATCCGGGTGCGGACCGCCTGGCCGATGAACATGCCGATGAATGACGCCACCATCGCGACCGCGCCCGGCAGCGCGGTGGCCGCGGTCAGCAGTCCCGAGGCCGTGAGGTTGAAGGCGAGCGCGATGGTCGCGGTGGTGAAGAAGACGCCGAGCGCCTGCACCAGTTCGTCCCGCTCCATGCCGATCGCCTGCATGAACGGCATCGAGGGAATGACCTGGACGCCGGTTGCCGCCGAGATCAGTCCGGTGATGACGCCAACGATGCCGCCGATCCATTTCTCGTCGCGCCGCCTGACCTTGAAGCTGAACCTGCTCAGGCCGACGATCGCGTAGATCACCAGCAGCGCGCCGAGCACCACGGTGCCGTAGGCTGCGTACGGCCCGGTCAGCAGCCCGGCATTGATCCAGATTCCGACCACGGTGCCGAGCATCAGCGGCCACAGCCGCTTGAGGATGTCGCGCAGATAGGGGCCGACGAAGGTCTGCCAGATATTGGTGACGATCGCCGGCACGATCACGATCGCAATCGCCTGACCCGGCGCCATCGTGGTTGCCAGCAATCCCATCGCGACCGTCGGCAGACCGAGGCCGAGTGTCCCCTTGACGAAGCCGGCGAGCAGGAAGGCGAAAGCGATGAAGATCAGGAGATGGTCGACCATCGCTGCACATTGACCGATCGCGCCGATCGGCACAATCTGGAGGTTACGGAGTTAGCCTTCGGATCACCCGAAGGGCGGGGCGGGAAACGTCATGCGGTTCGACCTGATCGACTTGCAATTGTTCATCGCGGTTTCGGATGCACGTAGCATCACGCAGGGCGCGGCGCGCGCGAACCTTGCGCTAGCCTCGGCCAGCGAGCGGATCAAGGGGCTTGAAGAGGCGCTCGGCGTCGCGCTGCTCAAGCGCGGCCGCCGCGGCGTCGAACTGACGGCGGCGGGCGAGAGCCTGCTCGGTCACGCGCGGATCGTGATGCATAATGTCGAGGCCTTGCAGAGCGATCTCGCCGCCTATGCCAGCGGCGTCCGCGCCAACGTGCTGCTGCTCGCCAACACCTCGGGTCTCTCGGAGCATCTGCCGCGGGCGCTGGCGGCGTTCCTGCACGAACATCCCGATATCAGCGTCGATGTCGAGGAGCGCGAGAGCACCGATATCGCGACCGCGATCGCCAGCGGCGCCGCCGATCTCGGCTTCGCCGCCGAACACGCGCTGCCCGACAGCGTCGAACGCTTCCTGTTCAGCGAGGACCGGCTGATGCTGGTGGCGTCGCGGCGCAGCGATCTCGGCGGCCGCCGCCAGATCGACTTCCAGGAGGTGGTCGGCCGCGATTTCGTCGGCCTCACGGCGACGTCGGCGCTGCAGGTCCATATTTCGAGGCACGCGGCAAAACTTGGTGCGCGGCTGCGCTTCCGCGCCCGCCTGCGCGGCTTCGACGCCATCTGCCAGATGGTCGCCGCCGATGTCGGCATTGCGGTGATCCCGGAAACCGCGGCGCGGCGCTGCGCGGCGGCGATGCCGATCACAACGATAAGAATCCGCGACGCCTGGGCCAACCGCCGGCTGACGATCTGCGCGCGCAGCTTCAAGGCATTGCCGCGCGCGGCCAAGCAGCTGGTGGAGTATCTGCGGGCCGAAGCGCAACGCTGACGAAGCCGAGGAGAGTGCGATGCTCAAGGTCTGGGGACGGCGCAGTTCGTTCAACGTGCAGAAGGTGATGTGGCTGATCGGCGAGCTCGATCTGGCGCACGAGCACATCGATGCCGGCGGCGCGTTCGGCGGGCTCGATGCGCCGGCGTTCCTCGCGATGAACCCGCACGGCCGTGTGCCCGTCGTCCGGGATGACGACGCCACCGTCTGGGAATCCCACGCCATCCTGCGCTACCTCGCCGCGCGCCACGGCAACGGTCGCTTCTGGTCCGACGATCCCGTCATCCGGGCGCGGGTCGATGGCTGGATGGATTGGTCGCAAACCGCGCTGCAGCCGGATTTTCTCGGCGGCGTGTTCTGGGGATTTTTCCGTACGCCGGAGAGCCAGCGCGACTGGGCGGCGATTCACAAGGCGCTCGCCCGTTGCGAGCAGCACTTTGCGAAACTCGAACGGCTCCTCGAAGCCACGCCGTTCCTGCTCGGCGAGACGCTGTCGCTCGCGGACATCACCGCAGGAACTTCGCTCTATCGCTATTTCGGGCTCGAGATCGCCCGCCCGCCGCTGCCGGCGGTCGAGCGCTGGTATCAGCGGCTGCAGCAGCGGCCGCCGTTTCGCAGCCACGTCATGATTCCGTTCGAGGAGCTGCGCGGCCGGCTCGATTACTAGAGCGTTTTCGAGCGAAGTGGATACCGGTTCGCGTGAAGAAAACGCGTCAAACGAGAATCGAGAGCTTCGGTTCTGATTCAATCAGAACCGAAGCTCTCGCTCTTACTTCGCCGCCACCACGCCGGCGTCCTGGATCACCTTCGCCCACCTCTTGATGTCGGCGACGATGAAGTCGCGGAAATGCTCCGGCGTGTCGCCGACCAGTGTCAGGCCTTGCTCGGCGAGCTTTGCCTTCACGCTTGGATCGGCCATCGCGTCGGTCGTGATCTTGTTCAGCCTGGTGACGATCGGCGGCGGCGTGCCGGCGGGGGCGACCATGCCGTACCAGTTCTCGATGATCAGGTCGGGCATGCCGGCCTCCGCCGTGGTCGGTACGTCGGGCGCGGTCGGGGCACGCTCGCGGCCGCCGAGCGCAATCGGTCGCAGCGTGCCCGCCTTGATCTGCGGCAGGATCACCGGCAAGTCGAGGAAGGTCATCTGCACCTGCTGCCCCAGGAGGTCGTTCACCGCCGGCGCCGCGCCGCGATAGGGCACGTGCACGATGTCGATCTTCGCCGTCAGCTTGAACAATTCGCAGGCCAGATGCGGCAGGCTGCCGGGGCCGGAGGATGCGAAGTTGAGCTTGCCCGGCTGTGCCTTGGCGAGCGCGACCAGCTCGCTCATGTTCCTTGCCGGCACGTCGGTGGCGACAACCAGCATCTCCGGCACGGTCGCGACCAGCGTCACCGGCGCGAGATCCTTCAGCGTGTCGTAGGCGACCTTCTCCATGCTCGGGCTGATCGCAAGCGCCCCGGCGCTGGCGATTGCAACCGTGTAGCCGTCGGGTGCGGCCTTCGCGACCGCATCGGTGCCGAGCACGCCGCCCTGGCCGGCGCGGTTGTCGACGATGACCGGCTGCTTCACCAGTTCCGAGATCTTCTGCCCGATCACCCGCGCGATGATGTCGTTCGGTCCGCCGGGCGGGAACGGCACGATCAGGCGGATCGGTTTGGTCGGGAACTGCTGGGCGCTGGCGGTGACGGGCGCGAGAAGCAGGAGAATGGCTGCCAGCAGCCTGCCGCAAATCGTCATGTGCGCCGATCCCTGACTTTTCTCGTTGCCGTCAGGATGGGCGCAGATCAATCGCCCGGCAACTCAAGAAATCAGGCGGAGCTAGGATCAGGCGTTGAGCAGCTTCATCGCGGCTTCGTGCACGCGCGGATCGCCGGCTGCGATGATGCGGCCGCCGCCTTGCGCCGGCTTGCCGTCCCAGGTGGTGACGACGCCGCCGGCGCCGGTGACGATCGGGATCAGCCCGGCAATGTCGTAGGGTTTCAGCTCGGTCTCGACCACGAGGTCGAGATGGCCGGCCGCGAGCATGCAATAGGAGTAGCAGTCGCCGCCGTAGCGCGACAGGCGCGCCGCATGCTCGACGCGGCCGAAGCGGGCGCGGTCATCCGGATTCATCAGCAGCGGGCTCGTGGTGAAGACGGTCGCCTCCTTCAGCGAGGCGCAGCGTCGCACCGAGAGCCGCCGCTCGCCCGACGGCCCGGCGTAATTCGCCGAGCCGTTATCACCGGAGAAGCGCTCGCCGATATAGGGCTGGTGCATCATGCCGAATACCGGCGTACCTTTGTGCAGCAGCGCGATCAGCGTGCCCCAGATCGGAAAGCCGGCGATGAACGACTTCGTGCCGTCGATCGGGTCGAGCACCCAGACATAGTCGGCGTCCTCCCGCTCGTTGCCGAACTCCTCGCCGACGATGCCGTGCTGGGGGAAGTTCGCCTTGATCAGCCGCCGCATCACCGCTTCCGCGGCCCGGTCGGCTTCGGTGACCGGATCGAAGTCGCTCGAGCTCTTGTTGTCGACCGAGAGCGAGGTGCGGAAGAAGGGCAGGATGGTTTCGCCGGATGCGGTCGCGAGGCGGCCGATGAAGGCGGTAAAGTCGATGACCGTCACGGCATGTCCCTGAAATGCGCAAACGACGCGATAGAAACCGGATGCGCTCTTGCCTAGCTCAATCGCAGACGGCGCGCACGATTAACGAAGCGTTATCCCAGCCTGATGACGCGGTTCCGGACTTTCGAGTTGGCTTCGATTCGAAAGTCTCCCTGGCTTCGGGGCGGATCACGAAGTTGCGAGTTCTGGTATACAAGCTATGCGCTGAACGCTGTCCGATCTCGATTTCTCGCGTAAGATATTGATATTCAACATCTTAATTTGGACCTCCGGCCATGTTGCAGTTTCGCCAGACTTACCAACATTACCCAAGAAATGTTTCGAAAGTTCTTGCGTTTTGTGCAGCGCGGTCGCATATTGTTGCGGTGCGGTAGCGCCTCGCGCTATCGCTGCCCTCCTTGGGCGTTTCCTCCCTAGACTTGGGCCGCTTGTTCATTCAAGCGGCCCTTTTTTCTTGGGCCGTCATTTCTGCGAGTGAACTGGGAATCCAATTCGGCGCTTTCGCATCGCCAGTTTGAATTCTTGGTTCATGTCTTTATCGGCATCACGGTGCCGACGAAGGATTTACTCCGCTGCCGCCTGAAACGGGCCGAGATCTCCGAACGGAATTTTCGCGAGCGCATCCGCCAAGGTCGCGAAGTCGGCCGCCACCTGGGCGAAGCGCGGTGAACGCTCGCGTTGGCGCTCATCCATGTAGACCGCGCGGTTGAGTTCGATCTGCACCGTGTGCAGGCCGCTCGCCGGGTTGCCGTAATGCTCAGTGATGAAGCCGCCGGCATAGGGCTTGTTGCGGCCGACCGAATAGCCGAGCGAGCCCATGATCTCCTCGACCAGGTCGGGCAGCAGCGGCGCGCAGCTCGTGCCGTAGCGGTCGCCGATCACGACGTCGGGCCGCCGCGGCTCGTCGCGCGATACGCCGACTGACGGCATCGAATGGCAATCGACCAGAATCACGGCACCGAACGCCTGGTGCGCCTTGTTGATCAGCCGGCGTAGCGCGCGGTGATAGGGCTTGTAGAGCACCTCGATCCGCCGCAGCGCCTCGTCGACGTCGAGCCGCTCGCGGTAGATCTCCTGGCCGTCGCCGACCACGCGCGGGATGGTGCCGAGACCACCGGCCACCCGCATCGAGCGTGTATTGGCAAAGCTCGGCAGCCGTCCGGTGAACATCCGCGGGTCGAGCTCATAGGGCTCGCGGTTCACGTCGACATAGGACCGCGGGAAGTTGACCCGGATGATCGGAAACCCGCGATCGCTCACGCCCGCGATCAACTCGTCCATGAAGCTATCTTCGGAGCGGCGCAGCGAGGCCACGTCGATTCGCGACGCCTCAAGGAACTCGGCCGGGTACACCGAGCCCGAATGCGGGGAATTGAAGATGATCGGCGCGCGCCAGGCCTGCGGCTCAACGATCTCGAACGGGGGCGACAACTCGCCAGCAAATTCGGTCATTCCCTTGGCGCCGTCCCTTGCGTCCGCCTCGCCCCGCAAGAACTGATTCTGCCGGAAAAGCGGAGATTTATAGGCGGGCATTGTCGGTAATCGCGATCATTCTGCCAAGTGAAAAGAGTGTGGCGCCGCCTGGAACGCGTCTTAAAGGCGGGAAATGCCGCACAAGGTTGATTCGATGCGTGGTTTCGGTCCACAAATGGTCGGCGCGCATTTGCCGCTGGCTTGACGCAAATTTCACCCGAAATTTACCGTCTGTCGGGCTTACTGTTCGGACTGCTCCTCAAGCCGGATTCGACGATCCCTGCCATGCCGAAAATTCTTCTCGCCGAAGACGACACCGATATGCGCCGCTTTCTGGTCAAGGCACTGGAAAATGCGGGTTTCAAGGTCTCGCCGCACGACAACGGCATGTCGGCCTATCAGCGGCTGCGTGAGGAGCCGTTCGAAATGCTGCTCACCGACATCGTGATGCCCGAGATGGACGGTATCGAGCTGGCGCGCCGTGCCTCGGAACTCGATCCCGATATCAAGATCATGTTCATCACCGGCTTTGCCGCGGTGGCCCTCAATTCCGATTCGGAGGCGCCGAAAAACGCCAAGGTGCTGTCGAAGCCCGTGCACCTCCGGGAATTGGTTAGCGAAGTGAATAAGTTGCTGGCGGCCTGATTCGCCAAAAAACCTTCACTTTGTATCCTTGCCTGCCCCGTCCGGGTCCGTTATAGGGACCCGATCCAAACACGGCTTTGGGTGCGTAGCTCAGCGGGAGAGCACTACCTTGACATGGTAGGGGTCACAGGTTCGATCCCTGTCGCACCCACCACGCTTCGCCCTGACGGGCTTCGCGTGGCGCAGCCACGCGGAGACCATCAGGTCGAAGCGTGTCCGGCGTAGCTTGAGCTTGCGAAAGCGAAGACGGACTACCTCCGTAAGCAAGCTTATCCTATCGTCGCGCAGCGAGAGAAGGATGCCACGCCGAAGCCCAACGGGCGAAGGCGGGCCCTTGGCCGCGAGCTACGGCTCGGCAAGCCACGCTTCGCCATGACGGCGCTCTTCTGATTCAGCCTGCCAAACAGCTTGTTCGACGGCACGCCGGCGACATCGTTGGCGCGGTGCTGATTCAGTGCTGCAGGTTCCTGCCGCTCCAGGGGGAGGGCCGCGCCGGTGCGGCCGCGGCGCCGACCAACGGACGCCGATTCCAGTCCAGCACGGAGTCGCTGTGCAGCTGCTCGACGACCCACAGGAAATAAACCGAGGCGGGAATGCCGATCAGGTCGAAGACGAGCATCGATCCGCTGCCGTGCGTCGTCGCGTCAATGAGATGGATCAGCGCGCAGGAGAAGAAGACGCCCGCCAATGCGGCCCCCGACAGCGACCACACACCGGTCGCCAGATAGCGGCGCACCTGATGGTCAGCCAGATACCAGCCGACCAGGCCGTAGGTCACGGTGACGAACACATTGGCGTAGAACGTGGCCGAGGCGACGTCGATCCAGGTGCTCGGCATCGCCACGCGCGCGGCAAGTTCGGCTGACGTGCACAGGAACGGGATGTTCGCGCCGGGCTGGGCCATCGCCCAGGCCGCCAGCCAGCCTGCCGTGATGGCGAAGCCGCCGACCAGCAACATCGCGCGATGCGGCGAGAGAGCGATCAATCGCTCGCCCTGGCCGCCCAATATCGTCTCGAACCGCAGGTACACAAATGTCAAACCTGCCGGCAGCCCGAGCAGGGTGACGGCGAGCATCGACCAGGACACGCTTTCGCCCTGCAGCACCTGGAAGCCGTGCACCAGATGATGCGGGCCGCAGCTTGCAGCCATCATCGAAAATCCGATGCCGAAGCGGGACCAGCCGCGGTAACGATGCAGGCTGACCGTTTCCCAGGCCGACAAGACGCCAAGGCCGGCGTAAGCCAGTCCGATCGCCAGATTGCTGAGGCCGATGACGAGATACATCATCGCGAGACCGTCGCCTTGGTGCCCATGGGAGCCCCGATGTGATCAAGGAATTCGTCGATGAAATAGTGATGACCGCGCCGGACTGGTCCCTCCACCGGCTGCGCGGCGTGCAGCGCGCGTCCCGAACTCGGATGCCAGAGCGCCCTGGTCAGCATCGGCGCGATCTGTTCGGCGGCAACCGGCCGCGAAAAGAAATAGCCTTGGGCAACGTCGCAACCCATGCGGAGCAGCATTGCGGCCTGCTCACTCCGTTCCACGCCCTCGGCGATGGTGTGCTTGCCCATCGCGTAGGCGAGGCTGAGGATCGACGATACGATCGCCGTATCGCCGGGCTCGCTGCTGAGACCGTCGATGAAGCTGCGGTCGATCTTCAAGACTTCGGCCGGCATGTCGCGCAGGCGCGACAGCGATGAGTGCTCGGTGCCGAAATCATCGATCGCGACGAACACGCCGAGCTGGCGGATCTGATCGAGGATTTGGACGACCTCATCCGGGGCGCTCATCATGACGCTTTCGGTGATTTCGAGACACAGAGCGGTCGGATCGACATTGGTGCTGGCGAGAACCTGCCGGAGCTCCTGAATGAAGGTCGGCTCCGCGAGCTCGCGCGGCGACACGTTCACGGTCATGGCCAGCGGGCAGCCCGGCATCAGCCTCGTCCACTCGGCGAGCTGGCGACAGGATTCCTGCAGCACCTGTCGTCCGATCTTGACGATGAGCCCGCATTCCTCGGCGACGGGGATGAAGTCGGCGGGCGAGATGATGCCGCGCTCCGGATGTCGCCAGCGCACCAGCGCCTCGACGCCGACGACGCGTCCATCCTTCAGGCGGACCTGCGGCTGATACTCCACGAACAGCTGCGATTCCCGCAGGGCCGCCCGCAAATCGGATTCGATCTGAACGCGCTTCTCGGCGCGGGCATGCAGCTCGTCGTTGAACTCTGCCAGTCGCGCACGACCACGGACCTTTGCCGCATAGAGCGCGGTGTCCGCCTCGCGCAGCAATTGTTCGGCGCCCTTGGTGCCGGGCTTGCAGTGCGCGAGCCCGACGCTCGCCGATACCACGACTTCCTTGCCGGAAAGCAGGATCGGCTCCGCCAGCGCCGCAAGGATCCGCTTGCCGAGGTCCGCTCCGGAGCAGTCCGAGGCGCGCGGATGGAGAACCACCATCTCGTCGCCGCCGAACCGGCTCGCAGTATCTTCCGGCCCGAGACAGCCAAGGATGCGCCGGGCCATTTCGGACAACACCTCGTCGCCGCTGCTATGGCCGAGTGAATCGTTGACGAGCTTGAAGTTGTCGAGATCGACGAACAGAACCGCGATCCGCGCGCCGTCATCGGCCTCGCGCGCCAGTTCGAGATCCAGCCGCTCGAGCAGCAAGCTGCGCGTCGGAAGTCCGGTCAGCTGGTCATGCGCCGCCGTGTGCATCAGGCGTGCAATGACGCCGCGCAGGCGCTCGACCTCGGGGTTTGTTCCGACCGATGGAACGGCGGAATCACGCTCAACGCCCGAATGCTGTTCCCTGATCGCGGCCCCGAGCCGTATTGAAATGTTCGGCCGCAGTCCAGCCATTCCCGTCCCCACTATCACTATAATATCCGGTGACGGTAGGCAGTCTGGAGTTTGCAAAAGGTTGCGTGAAGGCTGCCCGCGACTTTTGCCCGATAACGATTTGCAAGATGGTTACAAATCTACGACAGGCGCGTGGTCCATTTGTTGCGACTTTCGTCGAGGGCCAATTGCCGCTGTGCCGACGCATGGCTACCGGAACGGGCGCGATTGCCGGGACAATCGGCCACCGGAATGACTCCGGCTCCCGAGGCCGGCGGCCCCTTCCGCATCTCGACGATCGCGGCGCGTCGGGCAATAAAGGGCGAGGAGCACAGTGTGCACAGGGCTCCCGGCGCGATCACGGAAGGTCGAAGGAGATATCGCAGTGCTCGATCATATCCTGAAGTTCATGACGCTCGGGACCATTATCGTCGGCGTCACCGCGATCTACACGGCGCTGCACACCAACAACCGGCGTCTGGGAGCCGACATCTTCCTCAGATATTCCGAGCGCATATCCGATCTGCGGCGTCGCCTGCCAACGGCGGCGTTCCATGACGAGGGCGCTGGCGGCGCCATCGAGATGACGCCGGACGAGCGCCGAATTGTGCATGAAGTCATCTTCTCGATCTTTGAACTTTACGAGCTCAAGGTGCATGGCTTCGTTCCGCCGGGAATCTGGAAGATCAGGGAGCCCGATATCGAACGGGTGCTCTCTTTGCCGGTCTTCCAGCAGGAGTTGGCGGTCGTGCAAGGCAGGTTCGCGAAGCATCCGCGCTTTGCGGCATGGCTCGACGGGATCGGGCAAGGCAAGGCATAGCCGGGCGACGCCCGATCGAGGACCGCATGCTCTGTCGCGGGCGTGCGGTCAGGCTCGCCCTTCGGCATGGCGGGCGTGTTGACCGACGAATGTCATGAGCCATCATGACTTTCGTCATCTCGACGTTCATATGAAAATGCCGCAGCGTGCGACGACATGTGCGCCTCGTGCGCGCGTGTTCCGTTCCCATCGATCTCATTGACGTCGCACGTGGTGGAATGCCGCATGATTAGGCAAGCGTCTTCAGGCGCGGTCGACGCGAATCCCGTGCGCGGGATTCGCGATGTGTCATGTACCGTGCTTAAGCTGCTGCGCTCTTGCGACGTTCATTTCGTCCCAGCGCGAAGATCGAGAAAATTTTCTGAAGTCTCCGCGATGATGCGTTGCCCGATCGCATCGCATGAAAGCAATGTTGGATTTCTTCACGGCGCACGTTGCTGCCGCTCTGGTTCTCGCACAGATTGTTCTCTAGATCGGCCAGACCGAGTCGATGACGGAGCTTCCGGGCCGGATCCGGCTATGACGCGACAATGATGAATGCCATGTGTGAGCCCGACTGCCGCAGGACCCATCGGCCCTATCAGGAGCGGCCGGCGTAAGCGGGTGATGTCCGCATCCGAAAATGCTGCTTCCTTGCCCGCCAGAAATTCGCCTGCCAGTCAGCGGCCGGCGACGTAACCTTGGGAATGCGCCCCCGTTGAGACGACGTTCGTCGTTTGCGACCACGGGGGACGGAATGACATGCCAGAAGACGACAATGCGCCGGCAAGTGCCGCCAGGCTCCTCGAACAAGTTCCTCTGCCGCGCGAGCCCCGGAACATCAGGGACATAGTCCCGGCGGTACCGCGGCTTTTCACGACACGGCTCTATCCGCCATCGGAACAGTTCGAGGTCTGGAAGACGCGCATGGCCTCGCTGATCGACGTCGCGCCGCCCGATGGCTATAGCCCCGCACAGGGGTTCGAGGTGGAGTACCTGACCTGCAACATGGCCGACGTCGTCTTCACGTCAGGACGCGTTGCCGATCAAACATTCGCGCGCGTCGTCGAACCCTCGCACGGCGCGCCGGTCGATATCTGGTGGCTGTTCCGCCTGCGCTCCGGCGAAGCCCGCTTCGAAACCGCAGAGCGGCGGGTTCACGCCGGGCCAGGCGCGATGTTCCTGATCTCGCTCGACGATGATTTCCGCGGCAGCATCACGGACTATGATGGCCTGGTGCTTGCTCTGCCGCGCCGGTCATTCGCAGACGTGGCCGATCAGCTTAACTGCGCCTGCAACATTCTGCTCTCGGGCAATCTGATCGAACTGCTGTCCGACTATCTCGACAGACTCGAAACGCGCCTGGTCCTGATGTCGCCGGAGGAACTGCGGCGGGCGGGGCGGGCGACCGCGCAGATGATCGCCGCATGCATTCAGCTTTCCTCGGACCGGCTGGAGCAAGCGCGCGGCGCAATCGAATCGGTGCTGTTCGAGCGTGCACGTCTTTATATAGAGACGAATCTCGGCGACTTCGATCTGACGCCGGATCGCATTGCGCAGCAATTGCGGATCTCGCGCTCTGCCCTCTACCGTGCATTCGAGAGCGTCGGCGGGGTCGCCGGATATATCCTGCGCAAGCGGCTGCGCGCAGCACATGCCGAACTGGTCGCATCCACCGACAGGCAGGTGCAGGAGATCGCCTATTGTCACGGCTTCAAGCTGGCGTCGGATTTCACGCGCGCGTTTCGGCGCGAGTTCGGCGTCAGTCCGCGCGAGATGCGTGAACGCGTGCGCCGCAGGTCAACTGCCGGTTGAAGATTTGCAGATTACCCCACGGTGCATCGAGCAAATCATTCAACTTGTGAGACGAACTGCGCGCTATTTGGACGGCCTGCTGAGTGACGTTGTCAAATATGTGTCTATCATTTTTGATATGACGACTCGGGGCACATTGATGGGGCAGTCGAGCGAGCGCTGGGTGGCAAGATCGCGCTCGTTGAGTTCGACACATCGTTGGCCAGGACAGGAAGGCAGCCGTGCGTTGCGCTGTCTTCATTTCGTCACATGCGGTCCCAAAGGACGCGCGTGTCGGCACAGTCCGCGCCAAGGCACCCCCGACGTCTGGACAAGATGTCACGAAGGGGGCGCACCATGGTTGTCGCACGCAACTCATCCGAATCGCTGAAGCGTCAAGGCCGCACCGGCTTCGTCCGGAGCTGGGTCGCCTCGGGCGATGCGGGCAGCCGTTCGCTGCGGCGTCGGCTGTTGGCAGTGCTGCGTCAGGCGCACCGGACACTGGGTGTGAAGCGCGACCGGCTCGGGCTTGGTGCGCTCGGCGTCGGCGGGGTCACCTCCACGACGGCCGCAACGCTCGGTGCGTTCGCGATCATGGTCGCCGCTACTTCGGTTGCGAGCGCGCAGAACTACAACGCCGGCACCGGAAGCGTCGCCTCGGGCGGCGGTGCAACGGCAGTCGGCACCAATGCGTCGGCGACGTCCTCGTCCGGGTCTGCCGTCGCGATGGGCGCCAACGCCAAGGCCAACGCGACAGGGCAAGGCTCTCCGATCGCAATCGGCGCCGCCTCGAACGCGAGCGGCACCGCACCTGCCGGCTTTAGCTTCGAGGCGATTGCCATCGGGACCGGCACGAACTCGACCGGACCATGGTCCACCGCCGTCGGCACCACGGCCACCGCGAGCGGGACCGGAGCGAGTGCGTTCGGCACCTCAGCGAGCGCGACGGGTAATCAGTCTACCGCGATCGGAAACGGCGCGAGCGCCAGCAACATCTATGCGATCGCGCAGGGCTACCTTGCCGCAGCATCAGGACAATATGCGGTCGCACTCGGTCGGAACGCATCGGCCACGGGCGACGGCGGAATGGCGCTGGGTGCCGGCACGATCGCAAGCAACATCAATGCGGTCGCGCTTGGCGTCAACGCCAATGCGGCCGCAGCCGGTGCCAGCGCTTTGGGCACATTCGCTGCTGCCACCGGTGGAAATGCGACCGCTGTCGGCGTCAGCTCCTCGGCGAGCGGTAACTTTTCGTGGGCCGGAGGCTGGTCGTCCGTTGCCTCGGCGGACAGCGCGACTGCTTTGGGCAAGCAGGCGGTCGCGTCGGGGATCAACTCATTCGCCGGAGGCAGCTCCAGCAAAGCAGGTGCAGATTTTGCCGTGGCTGTGGGCAACCAGGCGCAGGCGCTCAGCACCGGCGGCTCGGTCGCGATTGGATCGGGCGCAATCGTTAGCAGCACGGCGACCGGTGGCATCGCGCTCGGCAACAATGCGGCATCCGCCGGCACCAATTCGAACGCGACCGGCGTTGGGGCCAGTGCCGCCGGCACGAGTTCGCTGGCGATCGGCACTGCCGCAAATGCGAGCGCCGCTGCCAGCACTGCGGTTGGCAACACAGCCGTTGCCAGCGGCCAAAACTCTTCCTCATTCGGATCTGCAGCGAGCGCGGCAGGAGACAACTCTCTCGCGGCCGGCGTCAGCGCCAGCGCCAGCGGAGTAGCCAGTACCGCGCTCGGCATCGGCGCCAAGGCGTCGGCTACAAGCGCCATCGCTATCGGTAACAATGCCGCGGCCAGTTCCGCCAACGCGGTGGCCTTGGGCACCAACTCGGTGGCAACCGGCGGTCAGGCCGTCTCGATCGGCGCGAACAACACCGCCTTTGGCAACGGCGCGGTGGCGATCGGCGATCCCAGCTTTGCCAGCGGTACCGGCGCCTTCACCGGCGGCGCGAACAACATCGCCAACAGCGACGGCACGGCCAGCGCTAGCGCCGCCAACCAGGCCAACGGCGCGGTCGCGATCGGCAACAACAACAAGGCGATCGGGCAGGGCTCCGTGGCGCTCGGCAACGGCTCCACCGCGGGCGCCGCCGGTCTTGCCGGCAATATCGCACTTGGCAACGGCGCCACGGCGGCGGCAAAATCCGGCGATGTCGCGCTCGGCTCCGGCAGCGTCACCGTCGCCGCGGTCGGCACGCCGAATGCGGTGATCAACGGCATCACCTATTCGGGCTTCGCCGGCACCACCCCGGGCTCGACGGTCAGCGTCGGGGCGGTCGGCGCGGAACGGACCATCACCAACGTCGCGGCCGGGCGGATCAGTACGTCGAGCACGGACGCCATCAACGGTTCGCAGCTCTACAGCGTTGCCAATACGCTCTCGAGCCAGATCACCGCCGGCGCGATCCACGACTACAGCGTCAACAGCACGACGCCGGGAACCGACACCAACTACAACAACGCCGGAGCTACCGGCGCCAACGCGCTCGCGACCGGCGTCAGTGCAAGTGCCGCCGGCGCGAGCAGCGTTGCGGTCGGCACCGGCGCTGCGGCACGGGCATCATCCGACACGGCGCTCGGTTCGGGCGCGCTTGCCGCGTCGCTCAGCAATTCGCCGCAGACCGGAGCCGTTGCCATCGGTGCGGGGCAGGCCACGAATGATGGCGCCATCGCGATCGGCGATGGCTTCGGCGGTGGTCCGAAGGCTTCCGGGCGCGATTCGATTGCTCTCGGCACTCAGACCACCGCGTCGGGCTCCGCATCCAGCGCCGTTGGCGCCGGTGCGACGGCATCGGGCGCCAGCTCCTTTGCCGGCGGTATGTCCGCGACGGCCAGCCAGGCCAATTCGCTTGCGCTTGGCGCCAATGCCAACGCCTCGAACGCAAATGCGGTCGCGCTCGGCTCCGGCAGCGTGACGACCGCCGCGGTCGGCACCCCGAACACCGTGATCAACGGCACCACCTACAGCTTCGCCGGCACGACGCCGGGCTCGACCGTCAGCGTCGGTGCGGTGGGCGCCGAGCGCACCATCACCAACGTCGCTGCGGGACAGCTCAACAACGGCTCGACGGATGCGGTCAACGGCTCGCAGCTGTTTGCCACCAACCAGGCGGTCGATGGCCTTGCAAGCACCGTCAACAACATCAACACCGGCGGCGGCATCAAGTATTTCCACGCCAATTCGACGCTGGCCGATTCGTCTCCGGTCGGGACGAACTCGGTTGCGATCGGACCGGTGTCGACCGCCACCGGCGCCGGCTCGGTGTCGATCGGCAACGGCGCGACCGCCGCGAATGCCAACGATGTCGCGCTCGGCGCGGGCAGCCAGACCACGACGGCGGTCGGTACCCCGAATACGGTGATCAACGGTACGACCTACAGCTTCGCCGGCACGACACCGACCTCGACGGTCAGCGTCGGCACGGTCGGCAATGAGCGCACCATCACCAACGTGGCCGCGGGACGGCTCAATAACGGCTCGACGGATGCGGTCAACGGCTCCCAGCTCTGGTCCACCAACCAGGCCGTGGACGGTCTCGCGACCACCGTCAACAACATCAACAATGGCGGCGGCATCAAGTATTTCCATGCCAATTCGACGCTGGCCGATTCGTCCGCGGTGGGGACCAACTCGGTTGCGATCGGCCCGGTGTCGACCGCGACCGGCAGCGGCTCGGTGTCGATCGGCAACGGCGCGACCGCCGCGAATGCCAACGACATCGCGCTCGGCTCGGGCAGCCAGACCACCACGGCGGTCGGCACGTCAGGCATCACCATCGGCACCACCGCCTACAGCTTCGCCGGCACGACGCCGCTCTCGACCGTCAGCGTCGGTGCCGTTGGTGCCGAGCGCACCATCACCAATGTCGCGGCGGGACGGATCAGCAACGGCTCGACCGATGCGATCAACGGCTCGCAGCTGTTTGCCGCCACCTCGGCGATCGACAGCCTGTCGACCATCGTCAGCAACGGCCTGACGCATTATTATGGCGTCAACGACGGCGGCATCCAGAAGGCGAACTACACCAACAACGGAGCGACCGGCGTCAACTCGATGGCTGCCGGCGTCGCCGCGTCGGCGACGGCCGCGAATGCTACGGCGCTGGGCTTCAACACCCAGGCCACGGTCACCGATGGCGTCGCGATCGGCTCGGGCTCGATCTCCAACCGCGCGCTCGCGCCGGCGTCCGGCATCATCGGCGGCACCATCATCCCCTACAACACCACCGATCTCGCGCTGCTCGGCGCGGTGTCGGTCGGCAACGCGACGAGCTATCGCCAGATCACCAATGTGGCCGACGGCACCCAGTCGAGCGACGCCGTCACTGTGCGGCAGCTGACCGGCGCGCTGTCGTCGTTCGCGACCACGACGACAAAATACTTCCACGCCAACTCGACGCTCGCCGACTCGCTCGCGGTCGGCAACAATTCGGTCGCGGTCGGACCGCAGACCGTGGTCAATGGCGACAACGGCATCGGCATGGGCTTTGGCGCGACCGTGCAGCAGACCGCACCCGGCGGCATCGCGATCGGCCAAAATTCAGTATCGAACTTTGCCGACTCGATCGCGTTCGGAACCAATGCGGTGGCCAGCGGCATCCAGTCGGTGTCGATCGGCGCCGGATCCCAGACCACCAACCCGACCAGCGTTGCGCTCGGTCCGAATGCCAAGGCGACGGCACAGGCCGGCGACGTCGCACTCGGTGCCAATTCGACCACCTCGACGGTGGTCAAAACCGCCAGCACCACGATCGGCGGCACCACATACGCCTTCGCCGGCACGGCGCCGGCATCGACCGTCAGCGTCGGCAGCGTCGGGGCGGAACGCACCGTCACCAACGTCGCCGCGGGCCAGATCAGCTCGACCTCGACGGACGCGATCAACGGCTCGCAGCTCTGGGCCACCAACACCTCGCTCGACGCTCTCTATACGACGGTCAACAACATCTCGACCGGCAGTGGCGGCATCAAGTATTTCCACGCCAACTCCACCGCGGCGGATTCGTCCGCCACCGGCGCGGAGAGCGTCGCGATCGGCCCGCAGTCGGTCGCAAGTGGCGCGAACGCAGTGTCGATGGGCAACGGCTCGGCCGCATCGGGCGCCAATTCGGTCGCGATCGGCGCCGGCGCCAAGGCGACTTCGGCCAACTCGCTGGCGCTCGGCGCGAACTCGACCACCACGGCCAATCTGAGCGATGCGGCCTATACGCCCGTCGTCGGCAAGAGCGTCGCGGGGGTTGCGACCGGCGAAGTGTCGGTCGGCTCGTCCGGGGCCGAACGCCGCGTCACCAATGTTGCCGCCGGATCGGCCGCGACCGATGCGGTCAATGTCAGCCAGCTGCAGGCGGTTTCCAGCGGCTCGATCCGCTACGACACCGATGCCTCAGGGAACACCACCAACAAGGTGACGCTGAACAGCGGCAGCAGCGGGCCGGTCACCATCAGCAACGTGGCGGCGGGCGTCGCTGGCACCGATGCGGTCAACGTCAACCAGCTCAACAGCGCATTTCAGCAGCTCAATGGTCAGATCGGCGAGGTGCGGCAGGACGCCTGGCGTGCCGCCGCGATCGGCATGGCCGCGGCATCGCTGCGCTATGACGACCGGCCCGGCAAGATCAGCGCATCGGCCGGCGGCGGCGTCTGGCGCAGCCAGGGCGCGCTCGCCTTCGGCATCGGTTACACCAGCGAGAACAGCCGGCTGCGCAGCAATTTGGCGGCGACCACCGCCGGCAGCGACTGGGGCGTCAGCGCCGGCGTGAGCCTGACGCTCAATTGACCCGTACGGCGACGAGGCGGCTGGCGTGTCTGGCTTTGGCGATCTGGCTCTGCGCGGTGGTGAACGCGGCCGCGCAGGGCGTGCTGCCATCCGCCTACACCGTGAAGCCGTCGGACGTCGCGGTGCCGGAAGGCGAGACGCTCGGCGAGTTCAGGCGGATGATCCAGCCGTTCAAGAACTGGACCTTGATTTGCGACGAGAGCCTGAAATCGAAGCGCCGCGTCTGCAACGTCACGCAGTCGATCGTCAACGCGCAGGGCGCGGTCGCCTTCAACTGGTCGCTGATTGCGACCGCCGACGGCAAGCCGCTGATGGCGATGCGGATTCCCACAGCCGCCGGCGTCGGCGCCCAGATCGAGCTTGCGATGGGCAATAGTCCGGACCGCATCGTCGCGCAGACCGATCGCTGCGACGCCAATTTCTGCTTTGCCACGATCGCGATCGGCAATGTGCTGAGGCGGCATATCCGCGCGGCGACGCCGTGCCTGGTGTCCTATCCGCTTCCGCAAGCAGGGCCGATCGTGCTGGAAGCGCCGCTCGACGGACTGTCCGGCGTGCTGGCGAAGCTGAAATGAAGCGAGGTCGGACATGCGGATCTGGAATTCCGGCGTCCAACTCGAAACTGAAGTGCGAAGTGAAAAGGACGGATTGTCGATGCGGCGCACCCTTGGATTGATCTTTGTTGCGGTCGTCGTGGCCGCGCTCGGTGCTGCCGGCGTCGTGGTCTACGCGCAGCAAACGCAACCTGTACCCTTGCAGCCGGCCGTACCCGCGCCGGCCAAGAAGCCTGCCGCTGCTGCGAAGCCGCAGCCGCACAAACAGCGTCCGCAGGAGGCGCAGACGCCACCGGCTGCCGCGGCGTCCGTTCCGCCGCAGCAGGCCGGGCAGCAATCGACCGTGTTCGACGAGCATGCGCGGCAGGGCAACGTCGTGACCTGCGCCAATCTGTTCGGGTTGCTCGGCCGCGGTCTCGCGACCAACTCCAACTACACCGCGCAGTCGCAGTGGGATTCCAAGGCCGGCAATTCGCATTCGGTGCAGTCGTTGGTTGCGCTCGCGCCACTCCAGGCGCCCCAGGGCAGCGCTGCCCAACGCGCCGCCGGCATCGTGTTTGCCGCGCCGGTCGGGTCGTCCTGCGAAGGCAATCTGGTGCGGGTAACGCCGAGCCCGGAAAGCTGCCCGACAGTTGCTGCCGAGCTCGCCAAGCTCAACGGGCAGAACGGCACGCTCGGTGACCTCGCGACGATCGCGTTGCCGAACGGCGCGCAGGTGGTGCTGATTCCGTTCGGCAACGCCTGCGTCGCGGTGACCGCGCTGCGGGTCGCTGGATAATGCGGCCCGCTCGGCGCGCGCTGCGCCGGGCGCCTTCCGCCTCGCATCCACATCTCCTCCGCAAGGCGCCTAGCAATCGCGGCGCCGATCCCCCTGCGCGCCACCGCATATGATGGCGGCAAGCGGTCTCTCGCGTGCGCGATCCGCCGAACCTGCCCGCTAACATCTTGGCGATCAGCCATCAAAGGGCTGGATTTTCGGCGCCGGATAGTCAATTCTGATTTGGAACTTACCATCCGTGCCATACGCGGAGGAGATGTCCCATGGAGGAAGCGCGTCCGGAGCGGTTTGTCCGCAAGGTCGGCGGTGAGCTTGTATCGTCCGTCATCGCGCGATCGGAGCCGATCAGGGTCGAGCTGCTCAGCCGAACCTCGCGGCCCCGCATGAACTGGCATTTCCGCCAGCCCGAACTGACGTTGTTCTGGTTCCGCAACGGCTGCTCGCGGTTGCAGGCCACGATCAACGGCCGTCCGGTCGAATATGAGTTCTCCAGCGCAGCCAACCTCGCGCTGTTTCCGGCCGGTACCGAGATCGAGGGCGAGTGGTCGGTCGGGCCGGCGTTCGACTATGTGGTCGTGTTTGTCGACCCGAAATTCGTGCAGAGCCGTCTCAACGGCTTGATCGAAACGCCGGCGATTGCGTTCGGCCATGACCAGCTCTGTCGTGGTCTCTCCGAACTTTGTCAGGAAGCAACCACACCGGACAATCTGTTCGATCTGTTCGCCGAAGGCTGGGCCAGCCAGGCGCTGGCGCATATGGCGCGGCTGTCGCGCGGCGCGGAACCGGCGAAGGCGTTGAGCCGTGGCGGACTGCCGGCGCTCAAGCTGCGGAGGATCGAGGAATTCGTCAGGGCCAATCTTGGCGAGACGATCTCGTTGTCGGCACTGTCGGATGTTGCCGGCCTGAGCAAGCGGCATTTCCTGCGCGCGTTCCAGGAGAGCATGGGCACCAGCCCGCATCGCTATGTGCTCGGCCTGCGCATCGAAACCGCCAAGCGTCGTCTCAGCGACACCGATGAGAGCATGACCAGCATCGCGCTGGCATCGGGGTTCAGCCACGCCCAGCATTTCTCGTCGACGTTCAGGCAGGTCACGGGTGTCAGTCCGTCGATGTTCCGGCAGCAGGGCCGGGCGTGACTTTCGGCGCTTTTTTGCAAGTCGAGGCGCTTTCCCGCAAGCACCAGTGGACGGTCCATCGTATGCCGAGGTTGCGCTCAGGGTTTGGTCGCATCCGCGCATTGGATAAGGAAGCAAAGCATGCCAGGGCCGTTGGCGGGAGTTCGCGTACTTGATCTGACCGGTGTCGTTTCGGGTCCGTTCGCGACGATGTTTCTGGCCGATCAGGGCGCCGATGTTCTGAAGGTTGAGCCGATCGGCGGCGACATCACCCGCCGCAGCCGGGCCAATGTCGACAAGACCGGCGAGTTCTCGGCGCTGTTCATCTCGTCGAACCGCGGCAAGCGTTCGCTCTCGATCGACATGAAGACCGATGCCGGCCGGGATGTCCTGGCCAAGCTGGTCATGCAGTCCGACGTGCTGGTGCAGAATTTCCGGCCCGGCACGATGGAGCGTCTCGGGCTCGGTCCGGACGAGGTGCGCAAGAAGAATCCGCGGCTGATCTATGTCTCGATCAGCGGCGTCGGCGAAGACGGGCCTTACGCCAAGAAGCGCGTCTATGACCCCATCGTGCAGGCTCTGTCGGGGTTCTGCGATATCCAGGCGCAGCCGGTGACCAACCGTCCGCAGATGATCCGGACCATCGTGGCCGACAAGACGACGGCGGTCTATGCCGCGCAGGCGATCACGGCGGCGCTGTACGCGCGGGAAAAATCCGGCAGCGGCCAGCATATCCAGGTGGCGATGCTCGACGCGATGATTGCCTATCTCTGGCCCGAAGGCATGATGCAATACACGGTGGTCGGCCGGGAGCAGGGGACGGCGGATCCGAACGACCGGCCCGATCTCGTGTTCCAGACCTCGGACGGATACCTCACTTGCGGAACGATCTCCGACTCCGAGTGGCAGGGCTTCTGCAAGGCCACGGCCGATCCGGAGCTTGCCAGAGATGAACGCTTCGCCACGCCGGCTTCGCGTTCGGTCAACGCAACGGCGCGCATCAACAGGATGCAGGACTATATCGGCAGGCACACCACCGCCGAATGGCTGGCGCGGCTCGATGCGGCCGACGTGCCCTGCGCGCCGATCCTGCGGCGCGGCGAAATCATCGCCAACGAGCAGGTGGTCGCCCGCGGGCTGATCGCCGAGCTCGATCAGCCCGGGGTCGGCACGGTGCGGCAGCCGAAACCTGCGGCGCGCTTCGAGGTCGACGCCGCCGCGATCGGCGGCCCGGCCCCGCGCATCGGCCAGCATACGAAGCAGGTGCTGTCCGACCTCGGCTATGGGGAAGCCGCCATCGCAGAGATGATCGAGCAGAAGGCCGTGCGCGCGGTCTGAGCGGCCGCGCCGCGCAACGTCACCATTGCTGAACTGAACAACTGCCGTCGGTGGGAGATGTCCTATGGCCGAGACGAACAAGACTGCCTTATTAGTTGGCGCGGGCGATGCGATCGGCGCTGCAGTGGCGCGGCGCTTCGCCGCCGGCGGCTACACGGTCTGCATCGCGCGGCGCGATGCGACGAAATCGGGCGCGCTGGTCGAGGAACTGACCGCCGCCGGCAGCCGGGTGCATGCGCTCAGTGTCGACGCGCGGCGCGAGACCGAAGTGCAGGAGCTATGCGAGCGGGTCGAACGCGAGTTCGGGCCGATCGAGGTCTGCCTGTTTAATGCCGGCTCGAACGTCAAGAAGGAGCTGCATGAGACCAGCGAAAAGCTGTTCTTCAAGGCCTGGGAGCTCGCCTGCTTCGCCGGCTTCCTGGTCGGACGCGAGGCAACCCGGCACATGCTGCGGCATGGCCGCGGCACCATGCTGTTCACCGGCGCGACCGCGAGCGTGCGCGGCAGCAGCGGCTTCGCCGCATTCGCATCCGCCAAGTTCGGCCTGCGCGCGGTTGCCCAGGCGATGGCGCGCGAGCTCGGGCCGAAGAACATCCATGTCGCGCATCTCCTGATCGATGCCGGTGTCGACAGCCTTGCCATCCACCAGCGGATGAAAGCCGCCACCGGCGTCGACGCATCAGAGATTCCGCCTGACACGTTGACGCGGACGTCCTCGATCGCGGAGGCCTACTGGTTTGTGCACCAGCAGAGCCGCGACGGATGGAGCCATGAACTGGATCTGCGTCCCTCCGTCGAGAAATGGTGAAGTCATGCCGGAGACGCTGACGCTATGGGGGGTGGGGACATCGCGGACGATCCGGGCCCATTGGGCATTGCACGAATTGGGGCTGGACTATCATTGCAAGCCGATCCTGCCGCGTTCGGGCGAGACCAAGACGCCGGAATACACCTTGCTCAATCCACGGCAGAAAATTCCGCTGCTGCAGGACGGCGACTTCACAATCGGGGAGAGCGCGGCGATCGTCGCCTATCTCGCGCGTCATTACTCTAACCCGAACATTTCGCTCGTTCCCGTCGAGGAGCGCGATTTCGCGCGATGGCTGGAATGGTGCTTCTTCATCGTGGCAGAACTCGACTCGACCAGCCTCTATGTGATGCGCCGCCATGACGTCCAGGGCCTCGCCCACATCTACGGCCATGCGCCTGACGTCGTCGTGAAAGCGGCCGAGTATTTTCGCCAGCAGCTCCGCCATGTCGAAGTCGCCCTGTCGGACGGCCGGAAATATCTGATGGGCGATCAGTTCACCAGCGCGGATATCCTGCTGACGACCTGCCTGGTCTGGGCGATCGATTACGGTGTCGGGGTCTGTGACGTCGCAACGCCCTATCTCGACCGCGTCACGGCCCGGCCGGCCTACAAGGAAAGCGTTGCGATCAACACCGTGAAGAGCTGACCGGTCACATGCATCAGATACTGGTCCGCATCGGACCGCCGACATCGCACCGCGGCGTCAGTCCGTAGCGGCCATGCAGTCCGAGCCAGAGGGCACTCAAGAGCATCCGCATCGAACATCCCCTCGACATCGACGATAGCAGGCATCCTGCTGACGGCCGTGGTGGAATGACAGAGCCAATTCTGGGCAGGCCTGCGTAGTTTTTAAGCAGAGCGTTCTCGCGGCCACGCGGTGTGCGACGAAAAATCTCATGAGATTCAAACGCCGGTGCTGTGGCACGCCTCGTGCATCAATGGCGTCGAGTTGGCCGCTAGGGTTCCGATCTTGCGAAGCAAGGTGCTGGTCCGAGAGCAGCCGCTTGCGGGGGAGACATCCCCGCAGGTGCACGGCGGGATAAAAGCCCGGGAGACCTCGTTAGCCAAGGGATTGGCGGAGCGATGGTCTTTTCGCCAGTCCCTTTTTGTGAAGTTTCGCAAGAGGGATCGGCAATGAACAAGTTCTCTTTCTTCCTCCGCTCTGTTGTCACCGGCTGCGCGATCGTGCTCGCGGCCGCGTCCGTCGCTGACGCCGCACCAAAGAAAAGCTTCAAGGTCGCCTGGTCGATCTATGTCGGGTGGATGCCGTGGGGCTATGCGGCCGACACCGGCATCGTCAAGAAGTGGGCCGACAAATACGGCATCGCGATCGAGGTCAAGCAGTTCAACGACTACGTCGAATCGATCAACCAGTACACCGCCGGCGGCTATGATGCCGTCACCATCACCAACATGGACGCGCTGTCGATTCCGGCGGCAGGTGGTGTCGACACCACCGCGGTCGTGATGGGCGATTTCTCCAACGGCAACGATGCCGTGATCCTCAAGAACAAGTCGGATCTCGCCGCGATCAAGGGGCAGACGGTCAATCTGGTCGAGTTCTCGGTGTCGCATTATCTGCTGGCCCGCGCGCTCGAGACCAGCAAGCTGAGCGAGAAGGACGTCAAGGTCGTCAACACCTCCGATGCCGATATCGCGGCTGCCTACAAGACATCAGACGTCAATGCGGTCGTGACCTGGAATCCGATCGTGACGGAAATCCTCGGCTCGCCGGATGCTAAGAAGGTGTTCGATTCCTCGCAGATCCCGGGCGAGATCATGGACCTGATGGTGGTCAACACCGCGGTCGCCAAGGACAATCCGGATTTCGCCAAAGCGCTGGTCGGCATCTGGTATGAGACGCTCTCCAGGATGACGGCGAACGATCCTGCGGCGAAGGCCGCCAAGGAGGCGATGGCCAAGGCCTCCGGCACCGATCTCGCCGGTTTCGACAGCCAGCTCTCGACCACCAAACTGTTCGACAAGGCAACGGACGCGGAAGCGTTTACCCGCAGCCAGACCATCGGTGTGACCATGGATCGGGTGCGCAAGTTCCTGTTCGACAAGGACCTGCTCGGCAAGGGCGCGAAATCCGCCGATGCCGTCGGGATCGAGCTCGCCGACAAGTCGGTGCTGGGCGACAAGTCGAACGTCAAGCTGCGCTTCGACCCGACCTACATGGACGAAGCCGCCAAAGGCAAGCTCTGACCACGTAGCATTGCTTCGAGCAGGAGCCGGACATGCGACTTGTGAACATACGGCCGGGACGGCAGATGCGATTCTATCTGCTCGCGCTGCCGTTCCTGTTGGTCGCAATCGCCTACTTCGCCGGCTCCAGCGCGCGGCTCGCGCAAAACCCGAACGACAAGCTGCTGCCGGCGCTGCCCAACATGGTACAGGCCGTCAAGCAGATGGCATTCGAGGTCGACCCGCGCACCGGCAGCTATCTGATGGCGACCGACACCGTTGCCAGCCTGGGGCGGCTGGGGTCGGCGCTGGCGGTCTCGACGGTGGCGGCGCTCGTTCTCGGCATCGTGATCGGACTGTTGCCGGGCGCCAACGCCCTGCTCGGGCCCTTCGTGTCGGTCACCTCGATGGTGCCGCCCCTGGCATTGTTGCCGATCCTGTTCATCGTGATGGGCCTCGGCGAGAACTCGAAGATCGCGCTGATCGTGATCGGGACATTACCCTGCATGATCCGCGACCTCGCCATGAAGGTGCAGGAGCTGCCGCGCGAGCAGATCGTCAAGGCGCAGACACTCGGCGCCTCGACTTGGCAGATCGCGCTGCGCATCGCGATGCCGCAAACCCTGCCGCGGCTGATCGACGTGCTGCGGCTGCAGCTCGGCCCGGCCTGGCTGTTCCTGATCGCGGCCGAGGCGATCGCCTCCGACTCCGGGCTCGGCTACCGGATCTTCCTGGTGCGCCGCTATCTCGCGATGGACGTCATCATCCCCTATGTCGCCTGGATCACGCTGCTGGCTTTCCTGATCGATGTCGCCCTGCGCGTCCTGCAGCGCAGGCTGTTTCCCTGGTTTGCGTCGGTGAGGGCGGAATGAGCGCGATCCGGTTCGACGACGTCTGGAAGGAATACGGCGACCACATCGTGCTCGAACGTATCACGATGGAGGTCGAGCCGCGCGCGTTCATTGCACTGGTTGGTCCGTCCGGCTGCGGCAAGACCACGCTGCTGCGGATGCTGCTCGGTGAGGAGCAGCCGAGCCGCGGCCAGATCACGGTCGACGGCAAGCCGTTGCGGGCCGAGCCGGATGCCGATCGCGGCGTGGTGTTCCAGCGCTACTCGGTGTTTCCGCATCTGACCGTGCTGCAAAACGTCTTGCTCGGCCGCGAACTGCGCGACGCCAAATTCACGGCCCGGCTGTTCGGCGCCGCGCGGCGCGCCGCCACCGACGAGGCCATGGCGCTGCTCGCCGAGGTCGGGCTCGCCGGTCAGGAGAGCAAATACCCGTCGGCGCTGTCGGGCGGCATGCAACAGCGCCTCGCACTGGCGCAGGCGATCATGCGTGGCCCAAAGATCCTGCTGCTCGACGAGCCGTTCGGCGCGCTCGACCCGGGGATTCGCGCCGACATTCATCTGCTGATGAAGCGGCTCTGGAACGAGACCCATCTCACGGTCGTGATGGTGACGCATGACCTCAGCGAGGCGTTCGGGCTCGCGACCCGCGTGATCGCGCTGGAGCGGCAGCGCAACCGGCCGGAGGAGCGCGAGCGCTACGGCGCCACGGTGTCGCGCGACCTCGAGATTTTCCCACGCCGCAGCGCCGAGCTGCGGTCGTCGGTTCAACCAGCTCCGACCGGGACGACCCGGTCAGACCAGGAGCATCAGCCGGGACGGCCCGGCGCTCTCGTCTTGAAGGAGCAACCATGATCCTCACCGAGGAACAGAAGGCCGAGATCGCGGCGCACACCCGACGCTACAACGAGCTGAAAGCCGCGGGGCAGGAGCATGCGCCGCGTGCGTTGCCGGCGCCGACTGCGCGCGACGCCGTGCCGATTGCGACTGACGCGATCATTCATCGCGAAACGATACCGGCCGGCTGGTACTGGACCACGCGACTGAACCGCGGCGACACGCTGCGCATCGTCAATACGTCGGGGACATCGACCGTCAGCCTGCTCGCTTGGAACAGCGCCGACACCACTGAGCGGCTCAGTCACGCCGACACCATCAAGGTGCAGTGGGCGGCGCGGCTGCAGAAGGGCCGCGTGCTGCTCTCGGACATGGGGCGTGCGCTGCTCGGCATCACCGAGGACAGCAGTGCCGCGCATGATGCGGTGGTCGGCGGCTCGACGGCTGCGACCAACCTGGCGAAATACGGCGACGGTAATTTCCGCAACACACGCGACAATTTCATCCTGGCCGCGGCGAAGCTCGGGCTCGATCGCCGTGACGTGCATCCCTGCGTCAGCTTCTTTGCACCGGTCGCGATCGACGCGGACGGCAAGTTTGTCTGGCCCGACGCGCGCCGGCAAAAGGGTGATTTCGTCGATCTGCGCGCAGAAATCGATCTGCTGGTCGCGTTGTCGAACTGCCCGCATCCGCTCGATCCCGCGGAAAGCTATCCGCGAGCGAGCGTGGAGGTCGTCCGCTACCGCGCGAGCGCGCCCGCCGCCGATGATCTGTGCCGTACCGCGACGGCCGAGGCGATCCGCGCCTATCAGAACAACGCGCTGTATCTCGGCGAGATGAGCGAAGGAGCCGTGCGATGACCATACAGTTCGCTCAGTCCCGCGGCCGCATCGTTCTCGACGTGGAAATTCCCGCGCGCAAGCCGTGGTCCGCCGTCATCCGCAAGGGGCAGACGCTGCGGATCACGGATACCCATGGCCAGCAGGCGGTCGATACGCTGTTCTATCGCGCCGACGACTTTGGCGAGCGCTATAGCGGCCAGGATACGTTGCGAGCGCAAGGCTCGGCCTATGTCGGGCTCGGCACCAGGATCATGTCCAATGAAGGCCGGGCGATGCTTCGCGTTACCGCTGACAGTTGCGGCCTGCACGACACCTCGGCGGGCGCCTGCTCCTGCGAGAGCAACACCGTGCGGTTCGGGCACCAGACCCGCTACCAGCACGCCTGCCGCGAGAACTTTGTGCTGGAAGCTGCGAAATACGGCATGTCGAAGCGCGACATCGTGCCGAACTTGAACTTCTTCATGAACGTGCCGATCGATCCCGCCGGCAATTTCACCGTGGTCGACGGCGTCTCCAAACCGGGCGACGCCATCGAACTGGTGGCCGAGATGGACGTGCTGTGCCTGATCTCGAACTGCCCGCAGATCAACAATCCCTGCAACGGCTTCTTCCCGACGCCGGTGCAGGTCACGATCTTCGAGCCGGAGGCGTGAGGCATGTTCAGCAAAGTCCTGATTGCCAACCGCGGCGAGATCGCCGGGCGGATCGGCAGAACGTTGCATCGCATGGGCATCGGCTCGGTCGCGATTTATTCCGACGCCGACCGCTT
The DNA here is from genome assembly GCF_019972155.1 of Bradyrhizobium sp. RD5-C2. Lineage (GTDB taxonomy): Bacteria > Pseudomonadota > Alphaproteobacteria > Rhizobiales > Xanthobacteraceae > Bradyrhizobium. Next base: position 319,018 of record NZ_BOVL01000005.1, read on the forward strand.
CACGCGGCCGGTGCTGGAGGCCGACGAGGCGGTGCGCATTGGTCCGGCGCCGGCGGCCGAGAGCTATCTCAACGTCGATGCGATCATGGCGGCGTGCATTGCGACGGGCGCGCAGGCGGTGCATCCCGGTTACGGCTTCCTGTCGGAGAATCGCCGCTTTGCCGAGAGGCTCGCCGAGCACGGCATCAAGTTCATCGGGCCGCGGCCTGAGCATCTCGACGCCTTCGGCCTCAAGCACCGTGCGCGAGAGATCGCCGAGCAAAGCGGCGTGCCACTGTTGCCGGGCTCCGGCCTCCTCGAGACAATCGACGAGGCGCTGCAACAGGCGGAAGCCATCGGCTTCCCGGTGATGCTGAAGAGCACGGCCGGCGGCGGCGGCATCGGCATGCAGCTCTGCCACGACATGGCGACGCTGCGCGAGCGGTTTGAATCGGTGCAGCGCACGGCGCGCGCGAGCTTCGGTGATGCCCGGGTCTATCTCGAACGGTTCGTCGCCCAAGCCCGCCACATCGAGGTGCAGATTTTCGGCAACGGCAAGGGCGATGTGGTCGCGCTCGGCGAACGCGATTGCTCGCTGCAACGGCGCAACCAGAAGGTCTTTGAGGAGACCCCCGCGCCGGGCGTCTCCGCCGAGATCAGGCAACGGCTGCACGCGGCCGCGGTCTCGCTCGCCAAGGCGGTCGCGTACGAGTCCGCCGGCACGGTGGAGTTCATCTACGACGTCGCGCGCGAGGACTTCTATTTCCTCGAGGTCAACACCCGTCTCCAGGTCGAGCATCCCGTCACCGAGCAGGTCACCGGCGTCGACCTCGTCGAATGGATGATCCGGCAGGCGGCCGGCGAGGACGTGCTCGGCCGGGCCGGCACGCTGACGCCGAAGGGCGCGGCGATCGAGGTGCGGCTCTATGCCGAAAATCCGGGCGCGGGTTTCCGCCCAAGCGCGGGCCGGTTGACGCAGGTCAGCTTTTCACCGGACGCGCGGATCGACGGCTGGATCGAGACCGGCACCGAGGTGTCGCCGTTCTACGATCCGATGCTGGCCAAGATCATCGTTTCGGCCGAGACGCGCGAGGCCGCGATCGCAAAGCTGACGCAGGCGCTGGATGACACGGTGGTCGCCGGGATCGAGACCAATCTCGACTATCTCCGCGCGATCGCTGCGTCCGATGTGTTCCGGAGCGGGCAGGTCGCGACCAGCGTGCTCGGCGCTTTCGCCTATCGCCCGCGCACCATCGACGTCGTCGCGCCGGGTGCGCAGAGCGGGGTGCAGGAATTGCCCGGCCGGCTGCATCTCTGGCATGTCGGCGTGCCGCCCAGCGGCCCGATGGACGAGCGATCGTTCCGCCTCGCCAACCGCGTGGTCGGCAATCCTGAAGTAACTACCGCGCTGGAGCTGACCGTCAACGGGCCGACCCTGCGCTTCAATACCGATGCGATCGTCGCGCTCTCGGGTGCGCAGATGAAGGCGTCGCTCGACGGCACCGATGTCGGCTATGACGAGCCGGTCGCGGTGCGCGCCGGCCAGACGCTCGTCATCGGCAGCATCAAGGGCCCGGGCCAGCGCGCGTATCTCGCCGTGCGTGGCGGCATCGATGTGCCGGAGATCCTGGGCTCGCGCGCCGTGTTCGCGCTCGGCGCGTTCGGCGGCCATGCGACGGGCTCGCTCAAGGCCGGCGATGTGCTGCATATCGGTGCCGAGACGTCAGACCTTGCGGCGCCGCGGCGCGCTGCGGAGGACGAGCGGCCGGAGCTGACTTCGGCGTGGCAGATCGGCGTGGTCTACGGCCCGCATGGTGCACCGGACTTCTTTCTCGACGAGGACATCGAAACGCTGTTTGCGTCGAGCTATGAGGTGCATTTCAACAGTGCCCGCACCGGCGTGCGGCTGATCGGTCCGAAGCCGAGCTGGGCCCGCGCCGACGGCGGCGAGGCCGGGCTACATCCGTCGAACATCCACGACAATGCCTATGCGGTCGGCTCGATCGATTTCACCGGCGACATGCCGATCATTCTGGGGCCGGATGGACCAAGTCTCGGCGGCTTCGTCTGTCCGGCGGTCGTCGCGCGCGACGAACTGTGGAAGGTCGGCCAGCTCAAACCCGGCGACACGGTTCGCTTCGTTCCGGCCAGACGCGACGATCCGGTTGCCGGCCCCACGGTGCTGCGCGCGCCCGAACTCGGCTCGGCCATCATCGGGCGCCATGATGATGGCCCGATCCCCGTGGTGTACCGCCGCGCCGGTGACGACAATCTGCTGGTCGAATACGGCCCGATGGAGCTCGACATCGCGCTGCGGCTGCGCGTCCATGTGCTGGCGCAGGCGCTGGAGGATGCGAGGCTCGGCGGCCTGATCGACCTCACGCCTGGCATCCGCTCGCTGCAGATCCATTATGACGGCACCGCGCTGTCGCGAACGAAGCTGCTCGATGTGCTCAGGCGGATCGAGCGCGAACTGCCTAATGTCGACGCCATGCGGGTGCCGAGCCGCACCGTGCATCTGCCGCTGTCGTGGCGCGATCCAGAGGCTGAGCTGGCGATGCGCAAGTATCAGGAGCTGGTCCGCGCGGATGCGCCGTGGTGTCCGTCGAATGTCGAGTTCATCCGCCGCATCAACGGGCTCGGCAGCGAGGACGATGTCCGCCGCATCGTGTTCGACGCCGATTATTTCGTGCTCGGCCTCGGCGACGTCTATCTCGGCGCGCCGGTGGCAACCCCGCTCGATCCGCGGCATCGCCTCGTGACCACGAAGTACAATCCGGCACGGACCTGGACGCCGGAGAACGCGGTCGGAATCGGCGGCGCCTATATGTGCATCTACGGCATGGAAGGGCCGGGCGGCTACCAGCTGTTCGGCCGCACCATCCAGGTCTGGAACACATGGCGCACGACGCGGGTGTTCGAGCCAGGCCATCCCTGGCTGCTGCGGTTCTTCGACAAGATCCGCTTCTTCCCGGTCGATGCCGATGAGCTCTTGGACGCACGCGCCGCATTCCCGCATGGGCAATACGACATCAGGATCGAGCAGGGCGAGTTCTCCTACGCCGACTACGCGAAGTCCTTGGCCGACGCGCAGCCGTCGATCGCGGCATTCAAGGCGACGCAGCAGGCCGCGTTCGATGCCGAGCGTCAGCGCTGGCGCGAGATGAAGCTCGACGAGACGCCGGCGGAATCGATCGATGCGAGCGTCGCAACGACCGGCATTCCTGACGGCCAGGTCGGCGCCTTCTCGGAAGTGCCCGGCAACATCTGGAAGATCCTGGTCGAGGAGGGTGCAAAAGTCGCAGCCGGCGACGTGCTTGCCATCATCGAGTCCATGAAGATGGAGATCAGTGTGCACGCGCCGAGCGCGGGCCGCATTGCGTCGGTGCCGGTCAAGCCCGGCCAGACGTTGCGCGCGGGCGATGTGGTGGCGTTGATCCGGCCGGAGTAGATTCGGCCGCGTCGATCTGCTGCGGTCCTGTCTCCGTCATTGCGCTATGGGGGACGATCGGACGGAAGCCGACAGCGCCACGCCTCGTCGGCAAGGAGCCGGCGCTGTCGGTCGGCGATGGCAGGCCATCCGGAGCGTACCACGCTGAGGACCGCAGCGTCGGCGGATGGACCTTCATCGCAGGCAAAATAGGCGCGAAGCCGTCCCTCGCAGTGGAAGCCGAGGCCGGTATAGAGCTCGAGCGTACGCCGCAGGCGCCAATCCAGATGCACCTCGGCCCGCTCCACGGCGAGCACCTCGAAGGCATACCGCGTCATGAGATGCGCGACATGGCTGATGAGCAGGACCTCGTCCAATCGTCCGCTGCTCCAGATCGGTGCAAGCGTCGCCCGCTTCTCCTCCGGCTCGAGCGCGGCGAAAGCGGTAAGCCCGATGATGTCGCCTGACCCGGCGTCCTCGATCGCGAACGCGGCCGTGTCGTTCGCGCAGCTCAGCGTGGCTGCCATGCGCGCGGCCGCCGCCTGGCCGGAGCCGCCGCGATCGAGCTGCCGAAGCATGCCGGCGTCCCCGAGCGGTTTGACCCGCGCGATCTCGGAGCCGTGGATCCTGTTCAGCAGGATGCGGTCGGTGGCCAAGGCGGCATCCAAGGCGGCATGGCTGTCTGCGAATTGCATGCCCTATTGACGCATCGAACCAACATGCCGTCAAATGACCGGAATGGCAGTTCATATGCGGATTGGTCATGTCCCTGAATCCGAGACACGTTGACCTGTTTCGCGAGGTCGTGCGTCACAACGGAATAACCAAGGCGGCCCTGAGCCTGCGGATCGGGCAGCCCTTCGTCAGTCGCGCCATCGCGCGGCTGGAGCGCGAGATCGGCTTCGCGCTGTTCGAACGCGGGCGCGGCGGCGTCACGTTGACGCCGGAAGGCGAGATCTTCCTGCATGAGGTGGAGCGCAACCAGGCCGGGCTGGAGTATCTGGCGCGTGCGGCGCGCGGCATTCGCGCGCGGGGCAGCGGCACGCTGAGGATCGCCTGCCTTCCGGCATTCACCTATTCGCTGATGCCGCGGATCGTCAGCAGCTTCTCCAGGAAGAACCCCGGCATCATGCTGTCGGTCGCCGTGCACAGCCCTGAACGGGTCTGGAGCCTGGTTGCTGCGGGCCAGTGCGATGTCGGGCTGGCGCGACCCCAGTCGGGTTTTGCAGCGGTCGACGACGAACTGCTGATGACGACCGATGCCATCTGCGTGCTACCGCGTCAGCACCGGCTTCGGTCCAAGCGATTGATCATGCCAAAGGACCTGCACGGCGAGGCGATGATTGCGCCTGCCCCAGGCGCGCCGCATCGATCGCGCCTCGAACGCGCCTTCGAAGACGCCGGAGTCGTGGTCAGAACGGTGGCGGAGATTCAGTACAGCATGCAGCGCTGCGCGCTGGTTGCGCAGGGGCTGGGCTTCTCGATCGTCGATCCCGTCGTGGCGCGGGATTTTGCCAGCGCCCGGATCGTGCTCAAGCCGTTCACGCCGCGGCTGGAGATCACCACTGTACTGCTGTTTCCGTCGCAACGGCCGCGCAGCCGTCTTGCGCTCGAATTCTGCGACCTGGTTCGCGCCGAGACCGCTGAGTACAGGAAGCCCGCGCGCGCTCCGGCCTGACCCGATCCGGGCCGCTTTGCCCGGATGCGGCGCTTCAGGCGAGCTTAGATGCCCGTCAAATCCATGAAGATGGAGATCAGCGTGCACGCGCCAGGCAGGATTACGTCGGTGCCGGTGAAGCCCGGCCGGACACCGCGTGCGGGCGACGTCATGGCGTTGATCCTGCCGGGTTAGCGCGGCTGCGCAGCGGCGCTATTCTTTGGGATCGGTGGGTGGGACGAGCAGAGGGAGCGTGTCGACCTCCATCTCCAGCCGCTGCCAGCTCCGATAATCATATGCGCCATCCCAGCGATGGACCGGCTGGTAACAGGCTGTGCAGCGGAAGACTCCCTTCGCCGCAGTGCTGACCTGCACGGTCTGGTAAATGACGCTGCAGCCGGCGCAGCTAAACGCGACGGTGCTCGAACCTTCGGAATGCGGCGACATCAACTCTGGACGGTCGCGGAAGCTGTTTGAAGCGGTGCTACTTGCTGCGGGCGGGGGCGCGATTGGATTGGGAGGCACATCCGGCTCGAACGCGGTGTCGGTATGGGCCTCTATCGACGCGTTTTGCCTCAACGCCCGATCGATCTTCATCCTCACGCGGCGAGCCGCCAGCAATCCCAAGACCGCCTGCACCGTTCCCGAGAAGTTGCGATCGCCGATGAAAAACGAGTAACGCCAAGTGCCCGCAGCCCCGGCTTCAATGATGAGGAAATGAATTGAACGATGAACGCCGCTCAGTTGGGCGCCTGTTTGGCGAACCACGACTTAGCTCAAACGGCGAGCCGTTTCGGCGGCGAACGTCCCTGCCGCCGAATTTGCATGCTTGACCAAGCGCATTACAGGTTCGTCCTTGCGGGTCCAATTGGAAGTCAACTGCCGTCGTTTCAAGGCAGAAATGGAACGGCCGCGAAGCAATGGGCTAGATGATTTGTCTCCATGGCGTCTTGTGAACCTGGGTCATTTAATTGCGAGGTTTTGTCAGGGCTGGATGCCTCGAACGGATGGCCTTGTTTGACATAGGTCAAAATACGGTGCTCGAAGCCGTCGACGTTTAGCGACGACATAGTCCGGTGCCAGATGAAGATCGCCAAACGCCTCGTAAGCGCCTTGCCATCGATACCGAGCTCTGCCGGGGGGATAGCGCGTCTCGCATGCGCCCGAATGCGCGATGCACAAATTGAACTTGCTCCGATCGTGTCAGCCGCAGGCCTGACGATCAATGATGTTGAGGACCGCAAGCGCCGCATCGACGCGCGGGCGCAGATGAGACTGCTTGAGCTCGCGGCCAAGGAACTGCAGGACGACTGCTTCGGATTCCATCTGGCGCAGGGTTTTGAGATGGGGGAGATCGGGCTTCTGTACTACGTCATGGCATCATCGGAGGATCTCGCCGACGCTCTGCAAAATGGGGGACGCTACTGCGCGATCAACAACGAAGGCGTGCGGCTGCGGATTTCTCTGGCGCGCGGCTTCGCCATCGGATTCGAGTATGTCAACATCGACCGGTCGTCCGATCGCCACCACGCTGAATTTTGGCTGATTGCGCTTGTCCGTATTTGCCGAGCATTGACTGACGGCAGGCTGGTCCCAAGGCGAATTCAGTTGAAGCATTACAGGCGCGAAACACCTTTGGAAGTGCGATCTCTTCTGGGTTGCGAGATCAACTTTGCAGCGGATAGGGATGACCTCCTGTTTTCTTCGCAGATCGGCGCATTACCTGTCGTGGGGGCTGATCTGCACCTTAACAAGATGTTGCTTCAATATGCCGACGATGCGCTAAACCACCGAGTATCGGGACGGACCAGCGTGCGGTCTCGCGTTGAAGCTCAGATCGCCCAGTTGCTTCCGCACGGCAAAGCCAATGCCGAGGCGATTGCGCGCCGTCTTGGTATGAGTCGGAGAACGCTCGCTCGGGCGCTGCTGTCCGAGGGGACGGGCTTTCTGAATGTTCTCGAGACGTTTCGAATCGGACTTGCGCGCCGCTATCTTGAAGAAGCGGAGCTGCCGATTTCTCAAATCGCATGGTTGCTGGGCTACAGCGAGGTCAGCTCGTTCACGCATGCTTTCGTCCGCTGGACAGGCCTCACGCCCACGGCCTATCGTGATTCGAACGGCATTCGGTGATGGGCTGACACAAGCCCTCAAATCCCTGGCACAGAACAGCAAGACTTGGCGGGCCGTATTCCGCTAGGCGAGTGCCATGCGTTCAAGCTTCTTGTCTCGACTCGCGCTTCGCTGGCGCCGCACCAGGGTCGCGGTGTTCGGCCTTATGAGCAAAGACGACTGGCTATTCCTGGCTTCGATAGTTTTGTTTCACAGTCTCTTGATTGCGCTGATCTAGGTCGTTTTCCTGAATTGACCCGGTGTCGCGACGCCGACATTTGTGGATTCCTTGAGACCACGGCAGCCCGAACGGCAACTCGCCTCAAACCTCCAGCCATTCCTCGCGGACGGCGGCGTTGGCCTTGAGCTGGTCGGGGGTGCCTTCGAACACCACGCGGCCGTGGCCCATGATGTAGACGCGGTTCGAGATCTTCATCGCGATCGAGAGCTTCTGCTCGACCAGCAGGATGGCGACGCCGGCCTTGGCGATCCGGGCGATTAGTTCGCCGACCTGCTGCACGATCAGCGGCGCAAGGCCCTCGGTCGGCTCGTCGATCATCATCAATTCAGGATCGCCGAGCAGCGTGCGGCAGGTGGTCAGCATCTGCTTCTCGCCGCCCGACAGCACGCCGGCCGGCGTGTCGGCGCGGCGGGCGAGGTTGGGGAACATGTCGAGCATCTCCTGCAGCCGCCACTTGCCGGGGCGGCGCGGGTCCTTGATGCCGAGGATCAGGTTCTGGCGCACAGTCAGGCTCGGGAAGATGTCGCGATGCTCCGGCACGTAGCCGAGCCCGAGGCGAGCGATCTTGTGGCTCGGCAGCCCTGCGATGTCCTGGCCCTTGAAGCGGATCGTGCCCTGCGGCGGCACCTCACCCATGATCGCCTTGACGGTGGTCGAGCGGCCGACGCCGTTGCGCCCGAGCAGGCTGACCACTTCGCCGGCGGCGATGTCGAGATCGACACCCTGCAGGATGTGGCTCTTGCCGTAATAGGCGTGGAGATTCCTGACCTCGAGCATCAGTCGACCTCCTCGCCGAGATAGGCTTCCTTGACCTTCGGATTGCCGCGGATTTCCTCTGGCGTTCCGGAAGCGATGATGTGGCCGTAGACCAGCACCGAGATACGGTCGGCGAGGCCGAACACCACGCTCATGTCGTGCTCGACGATCACGAGCGTGCGTCCTTCGGTGAGGCGGCGGATCAGCGCGACGGCGCGCTCGGTCTCGGCATGGCTCATGCCCGCGGTCGGCTCGTCCAGCATGATGACACTGGCGCCGCCGGCGATCGTGATGCCGATCTCCAGCTCGCGCTGCTCGGCATAGGTGAGCAAGCCCGCCGGCACGTCGCGGCGATGGGTGAGATGGATGTCGTCGAGAATCTGCGCGGTCCGCTGCTTCACCTCGGGCAGGTTGTCGACGTTCTTCCAGAACGCGTAGCGATGGCCGGTCGCCCACAGCACGGCGCAGCGGACGTTCTCCCACACCGTCATGCGGGCGAATACGTTGGTGACCTGGAACGAGCGCGACAGCCCGCGCCGGTTGATCTCGAACGGCCGCAGGCCCGAGGTGACCTCGCCGTTCAACCGGATCTCGCCCGAGGTCGGCTTGATGTAGCCACTGATCAGGTTGAACGTCGTCGACTTGCCGGCGCCGTTCGGGCCGATGATGGCGTGACGCTCACCCTTGGCGACGCTCAGATTGAGATCGCGGATGATGGACACATTGCCGAAGCTCTTCTCGACGGCGTTAACTTGGATGGCAGCGGTCATGCCAGATACCCCCGATCACGGGCCACCGTCGCGGCGCGATCCCAGGCTTCCGCAATGCGTCGCCAGGTGATGCGCGCGACCAGGAAGCCGCCGACGACCAGTACCGCCGCGGCCGCCCAGGTCGTCGGCGCGGCTGCGACGAAGGGAATGCCGAGCAAGTTGATTGGGTCGCCACCGGAGAAGCGCGCGACGGTTTCGATGGTCAGGATGATGCCGAGCGCGAACGCCAGCGTCGGGATCGCCGCGACCAGGTAGGACGGGATCACGGCACTGAGCGTGCCGGCACGGATCAGCGGGCGGTGCTTCATCAGGATGCCGGCGATGCCACCGGGTGCGAACATCACGATACCGATGAAGATGATGCCGAAATAGAGCTGCCATACCGAGGTGACGCTGGTCAGCCCGAGCTGCAGATAGGTCACCAGGATGGCGCCGAGGATCGGACCGAAGAAATAGGCGGTGCCGCCGATGAACGCCGAGAACAGCACGAGGCCCGACTGCGTCGCGCCGAGATAGGCGGAGTTGGCGATCTCGAAGTTGATCGCGGTCAGGCCGCCGGCGATGCCGGCGAAGAAGCCGGCGAACATGTAGGCGAGATAGCGCACCACATGCGGATCGTAGCCGATGAACTCGACGCGCTCCGGATTGTCGCGCACCGCGTTGCAGATGCGCCCGAGCGGCGTACGGGTCAGCGCGTACATCGCGATCGCCGAGATCATCACCCAGAACGCGATCAAATAGTAGACCTGGATCTGCGGCCCGAAGGTCCAGCCGAACAGCGGCATCAGCGAGGTGCGGTCGGTGGTGATGCCGGATTCGCCGCCGAACACGCTGCGCAGGATCAGCGACGACGAGGCCACGAGCTCGCCGATGCCGAGCGAGATCATCGCAAACACCGTGCCGGCACGCTTGGTCATGACCCAGCCGACCAGCAATGCGAAGGCCATGCCGCCGATGCCGCCCATCAGCGGGATCACCGGCAGCGGGATCGGCCAGTTGTGGCTTGCGACCGCATTCATGGCATGCACGGCGAGGAAGCCGCCGAGGCCGTACTGCACGGCGTGTCCGAACGACAGCAGCCCGGTCTGGCCGAGCAGGATGTTGTAGGACAGCGCGAAGATGATCGAGATGCCGATCAGGCTGAACGAGGTCAGCGAGCCGCCGGAGGAGAACACCAGCGGCAGCACGACGAGCGCCGCGGCTGCGAGCAGCCAGATGCCGTAGAAGCTCAGGGCGCTGCCGGACTCTGCTTTGGCCATTGCGGGAGCGGGGGTCACAGCGTTCGTCATGACTCGCGCGTCCCCAACAGGCCCATGGGGCGGAAGATCAGCACCAGCACCAGCAGCAGATAGGGCAGGATCGGCGCGATCTGCGCGATCGTGACGTTCCAGATATCGGTCAGCGGCGAGGCACCGAGGCTCGGATCGAGCGGACCGAACACGCTGGCGAGCGAACCGTTGAGCGCGACCGCAAAAGTCTGGATCAGCCCGATCAGGAGCGAGGCGATGAAGGCGCCGGGCAACGAACCGAGACCGCCGAATACGATGACGACGAACAGGATCGGGCCGAGCAGCGCGGCCATGTCGGACTGCGTCACCAGCGAGGGACCGGCGATGACGCCGGCGAGACCCGCCAGCGCGCTGCCGACGCCGAACACCAGCATGAACACGCGACCGACATTGTGGCCGAGATGGCCGACCATGCTCGGATGGGTCAGCGCCGCCTGCACGATGAGGCCAACCCGCGTCCGCTTCAGCGTGACCAGCAGCGCGATGAAGATCACGACCGAGACCACCAGCATGAAGATCTTGTAGGCGGGATAGTTGGTGGAGAATATGGTGAAGGCCGGAAAGTCGAGTGCCGCCGGAACCCGGTAGTCGACCGGGCTCTTGCCCCAGATCATTGAGACGATTTCCTCGATCGCGAAGGCGAGACCGAAGGTCAGCAGCAGCTCGGCGACATGGCCGTGCTTGTGGGTGTTGCGCAGGCCGTAGCGCTCGACGCCCATGCCGACCACGCCGACCAGGAGCGGTGCGATCACCAGCGCCGGCCAGAAACCGATCCAGCGGGTGAGCTGAAAGCCGAAGAACGCGCCCAGCATGTAGAAGCTCGCATGCGCGAAGTTGAGCACGCCCATCATGCTGAAGATGACGGTGAGTCCACTGGACAGCAGAAACAACAGCATGCCGAACAGCACGCCGTTGAGTGTCGAGATGACGATGAGCTCAGCCACGGCGCACCCGCTTGAGACTGGAACGGTTCACGTGATCAATAACCTGTCGGTGAAATGAACTACGGCACCATCACGCTGCCGGAAGGCGAACGCCTCCGCAACCCTGTGGTCGCGGAGGCGCCTTGCAGCGGCCGATCAGGGCCGCTTCATGTTGCAGGTGGTCGGAAGCATCGTTTTGTCGGTGTCGATCTTGGAGACGATGTGCCAGCCCCAGCCGGTGTTCTCTTCGTCGAACGGCTCCTTGGCCTTGTCGGTCAGCGAGCCGAACGAGGAGATGTAGATCGGCTGGAAGAACTGGTGGTCGTCCTTGCGCATGAAGCCATCGCCGCCATCGAACACTTCGAACTTCATGCCCTCGAGGGCGGCCGCGACTTTCACCGGATCGATCGAATTGGCCTTCTCGGCGGCGGCCTTGAACATCCGCATCTCATTGACAGCGCGCGGATACCACACGGAAATACCGGTCTTGGCGCGGAAGTCCTTCTCGAAATCCATCGCCGCCTTGTTGCCGGAGTTCGGCACGCCTTCGCTGATCTGGAACACCTGGTTCTCGAGGCCGGTCTGCTTGATCGCGGTCGGCCCACCGGCGCCGCCGGCATAATAGGTGTACCAGTTGACCTTGAGGCCGGCATCGGCCGCGGCCTTCAGCAGCAGCGCGAAGTCCTGGCCCCAGTTGCCGGTCACGACGGTGTCGGCGCCGGACGCCTTGATCTTGGCGATGTAGGGCGAGAAGTCGGTGACCTTGAGCATCGGGTGCAGTTCGTCGCCGACGACCTGGATGTCCGGCCGCTTTTCGCCCAGCATCTTGCGCGCCGCGGTGCGCACCGACTGGCCGAACGAGTAGTCCATGTTGATCAGATAGACCTTCTTGATGGACGCCTGGTCCTTCATGTAGTTGGTCAGCGCTTCCATCTTGATGTCCGAGTTCGCATCCCAGCGGAAATGCCAGTAGCTGCACTTCTCGTTGGTCATGCTCGGATCGACCGCGGCGTAGTTGAAGTACAGCACTTCCTTGCCGGGGTTGCGCGAGTTGTTCTTGGTGACGAAGTCTTCCAGCGCCGCACCGACCGACGAGCCGTTGCCCTGGGTGATGTAGTGGATGCCGGCGTCGACCGCCTTCTGCGCCTGCACCAGGCTTTCCTGCGGATTGGTCTTGTTGTCGAGCGGGACGATCTCGACCTTGTGGCCGAGGATGCCGCCCTTGGCGTTCAGCTCGTCGGCGAGATACTGAAACGTCTTCAGGCCGCCTTCGCCAACGCTGGCGCCGCCGCCGGAGAGCGGATCGATATAGCCGATCTTGATGGATTCCTGCGCGGACGCCGCGCCTCCCAACACCGTCAGCGCTGCCGCGGCGGCAATGATCAGCCTATGCATTCTGCGTTCCTCCCTTGCTCGTGTTTTGATTGATCTTAAGCGATCGAGGCCGTCTCATAACCCCAATTGCAGCGCCTTCGCAACTTTCGCTTTGAATTTAGCGTCAAGTTTTAGCGGAAGGTAACATGATGTCATAGGCTATATGGCTTGGGAATTGGTCGCTGTTTTGAATTAGCAGTAAACTTTCGGATGAGGCCGGCGTTCGCCCGCCCGCCCAGCATTCTGGAACCGATGCTCAGGTCGGATGCCGGCGCGGCTTGAGACCTGCGAGAAACAACCGCGCGAAATGATCGGCGGTCTCTGCCGGAGACCAGTCGCGTCTGGTCTTGAACCAGATCGGATACCAGTGGCCCATTCCGGTCAGAATGCGCTCTGCGAAGTAGGTATCGATGCGGCGGAAGCGGCCCTCGTCGATCCAGCGCTGATAGCTGTCCTGGTCCCGCCGGATCGTCGCCAGGACGTCTCCGACATAGGCTTTCCGGTCGACGTCATTGAGATAGTTGATGTTGTGGTAGGTTGCCTTCGGGCCGCACGGCGTGTCGTGCAGCATCAACAGCAAGCGGATCCTCTGCACGATGTGATCGAATGCGCCGAGGCTGTGCTCTTGCAGGTGCTCGCGGATGCTGATCTCGCCGGCGAGCCCGCGCCGCAGGCAAGCCAGCAACAGGCTCTCCTTTTCGCTGAAGTGATAGTAGATGCCGGCGCGGGTCATGCCCGCATCCGCGGCGATGCTCTCGAGCGATGTGCCTGACGCGCCCCTGCGGTTGAAGCTGTCGGAAGCGATCGAAAGCATCCTGTCGAACTTCGCGGCCCGCTTGTTCAACGCCGCGCGCGACTCCAGGAACGGCGCAAGGCTGAGCGGTTCGGGCATCTCGGGAATCGCGATCTCGCGCCGGTAAACCCCGTGCGTGATGATGTCATCGATGGCATCGATCGCCTGCTGGCGCGTGTAGTAGTCGCGTTCGGACAGCCAGAACGGCACCCAGTCCAGGATGGAGATCAGCGCCACCGCCGTGAGCAGCGGTTCGTCGCAGGCGATCGAGCCGTCCGCCACGCCCCGATCCAGAATGTCGGCAAGCCAGGCGGCATTCTGCCAGCGCTTGGCATGGACTTCGCTGCTGTAGGGCGCAGCCAGCGCATCGATGTCGGTGAACAGGATCATGCGCTGGGCTTCGGACCGCAGCCTGCCGCGCACAAAGCGCCTGACGATCTCGAGCCCATCGATGCCGGGCTCGGCGGCCGCCTCCATCTCGCGCCTGTAGATCGCGAGGCCGCGCAGGTAGCAATGAAAGATCAGGTCTTCCTTGTCGCGGAAGTGATGATACAGCGCGCCCGGCACGGCCTGTACCGCCGCCGCAACCTGCTCCATCGTGACATTGGCATAGGAGTGGCGGGCAAACAGCCGGGATGCAGCGACCAGAATCTCTTCAGCTCGATCCGTCAGCGCAGCGACTTGCAAGCTCCGATGCCCTTTCCGGTTGCCGGATGCCAATCCAGACGGGAGATAATCCTCTCGGCGTGGGACTTTCAATCGCCGATTTGATCCGACCAACGTCCTATCGCGTGATCCGGAGCATGAGATCATGACGCGGCGGCGCGCATCATGATCCCGTCTCGTTGGATCAGCGCGATCCCGGCACGGTCTGCTGCGTCGCCATCTACTCCTGCGCAAATGCCTTGTCGAAGAAGGCGGGCAGATCCTTGCGCAACTGCGTGAGCAGCACCTCGCGATCGAAGCCGGGTGGATCTGCCGCGGCGTCGCCATCCAGGGTCTGGATCGGTGTGCCGGGGCGGTCCATGAAGGCGAAGTGCCACGCGTTGGGGATCATGTGAAATTCGGCGTGCGGCACATTCTGTGCGACCCATTCGGCATGGAAGCGCGGCACCAGCCAGCGGTCGCGTTCGGCGGCATAGACCGCGGTCGGTATCTTGATTGCGGCGAGCGATGCAGCGGTGAAGAACACGCCGGCCGGCGCCATCGCCACCACCGCGCGCACCCGCGGATCGGTCGCCAGGGGCAGCAATGTCGTCGCCGGCGGCGGTGATTTGGAGTCGCCCCCCATGCTGCAGAACGACGGATCGTCCTTGCTGTCGGTTTTGCAATGCGCGCCGATGCGCGACAGCTCGACCTGGCCGCCCGCCAGCGCGATCACGGTGTAGCCACCGGCGGAATGTCCGACCGCCCCGATGCGCGGACCCTGCACGTCGGTTGCGATCTTGTCCTTCCATTCGGGGTCGGCCAGCAGCGCATCGATCACCCGCGACGCCTGGCGAGGCCGCTCGGTGAAGAACGTCCCCGGTGGCTGCTGCCAGATTGAATGATCCTCCCAATTGTCGCCGGGATGCCGCAAGGCCGCGACCAGATAGCCGTGCCGGGCCAGGGCTTCCGCCAGGCTGGTATGCCCGAGCTCGGAGCCGCCCGTCCCGTGACTGACGATGATCAGGCCCTTGACCTTCGGGTCCGGCGGCGCCCCGATCGCGACCCGGAGCGTGGACGGCCCCATCGGGATGGCGCGGGCCAACGTTTGGGTCGGATAATAAAGTGCGACGGGGATCGCCGCCGGATTGGTGGCGGAGACCGGGATCGTGATCTGGCGCCAGCCCGCCTCGGCGGCGTCGGCCGCGGCGGGCGCCACCAGGACCGGAAGGGCCAGCAAGCCAAGACAGGACCAGAGACAGGAGCAGAGCAGCCGGAGGCGCGTCGCCGGAACCAACGAAAATTTCATGTGCGAGTCCTCGAATGACCGACCGTCCGGCTGCTATAGGAAGGGGCGGTCTCGGGTCCACGTCCACTTCGCGAACGGCAGTTCTTATTCGCCAATGACCATCACCGAGCTTTTTCGCCAGGATTCAATGGCCTTGCCGCGGCGCCACGCCGCGCTGGTGCTGCCGGTGGTGACCGGTGTCGGGCTCGCGATCGTGGGCGCGTTCGGCACCTATGTCGGTATGGGGTTGCTGACGCGGCTGGTCCATTTCGTTGTGGGCGCGTTGTTGATCACCACCCTGGTCATTGGCGTGACGGCGCTGGTGCGGCGCTATCTGTTCTCCGGTGCCGAGCCGTTCTGGGCCGCGATCGGCGTCGCGATAGCGGTTGCGCCGGCCGGCGGCTGGATCGTTCAACAATTGTTATGGCTGCTGGCGCCGCAGGCACTTCCCTTCGTGACTTACCGCGACCTCACCCTGCAGGTGCTGTCCATCAACCTGTTCCTCGGCCCGCTGGTCTGGGCCCTCCGGCGGGTACCCGCTGAAGCTGGCGATCTTGCCATCGACCCGGCACAGCCGACGTCTCCGCCGGACGCATGCTGCTCGTTTCGTTCGAAATTGCCGTTTGCGCTCCGCAGCGCGGCCATCCTGTCCCTGAGCGCGGAGGACCATTATGTCCGCGTCCGCACCGATCGTGGTGAGGTCCTGATCCTGATCAAGCTCGCCGATGCCGTCGCAGCCCTGGGCCCGGAAACCGGGGTGCGGATCCATCGGTCGCACTGGGTCGCCCACACCGCCGTCCGCGGGCTGACGCGTCAGTCCGGCCGGCTCGGCGTCCGGCTCGACGACAATCTGGTGCTGCCGGTGAGCCGCGCCGGACAGAAACTACTGCGTAATCAGCAGGATAAGATGCCGCTCGGCGCCTGAGCCGACAAAGCCGCATCATCGCGCCAAGGCGCTTGGCCGGATCGCCGGAACATCGTAAGACAAGTATCTGGTATACCACGGACCGCCGGCAAGAGGTCCGGGATTGGTCTTTGAGAGAGGAAACATGGCGCGCAACATTCTGATCCTTGGGGCTTCCTACGGCTCCCTGCTGGGGACCAAGCTTCTGATGGCGGGGCACAACGTGTCCCTGGTGTGCCGGAAGAACACCGCTGATCTGATCAACCGCGACGGCACCGAGGTGCGCATCAAGCTGCGGGACGAGAAGCAGCATCGCTCGATCTTCTCGCGCGACCTGCCGGGCAAGCTCGACGCCGTCACGCCCGCCGATGTCGACGTGTCGCGCTACGACATGGTTGGCCTTGCGATGCAGGAGCCGCAATACACCAACCACACGGTTCGCGTGCTGATGATCAAGATCGCGGCGGCGAAGCTGCCCTGCCTCTCGATCATGAACATGCCGCCGCTGCCGTATCTGAAGCGGATCCCCGCGCTCGCCGGCATGGACCTCGAGGAAGCCTACACCAACGCGCAGGTGTGGGAGCGCTTCGAGCCGGGCCTCGTCACGCTGTGCTCGCCGGATCCGCAGGCGTTCCGGCCGCCGGAGGAGAAGGCCAACGTGCTGCATGTCGGCCTGCCGACCAACTTCAAGGCTTCCGTTTTCGCCGACGACAAGCACAACAAGGTGCTGCGCGAGCTCGAAGCCGACATCGACGCGGTGACGCTCGACGGCCAGGACGTTCCGGTGAAGCTGAAAGTGTTCGATTCGCTGTTCGTGCCGCTGGCGAAATGGTCGATGCTACTGACCGGCAATTATCGCTGCATCACGCCGACTGAGCCGCAGTCGATCCGCGACGCCGTCCACGGCGACCTGACGCGCTCGCAGGCGATCTATGACCATGTCGACGGCATGGCGCGGAAGCTCGGCGCCGATCCTGCCGATCAGGTGCCGTTCGCGAAATACGCCACGGCGGCGGAAAGCCTGCTCAAGCCGTCATCGGCGGCCCGCGCGGTCGCCGCCGGCGCGCCGTTCATCGAGCGCGTCGATCTGCTGGTGAAGCTGATCTCGCACCAGCTCGGCACGCCGAGCGCCGAGATCGACCGCACGGTGGAGACCGTCGATCAGAAGCTGAACGAGAAGATCGTGCAGGGCGGCTCGGGCGCCCAGTAACAGGAACGCACTTTGATGGCGGGGGGCAGGAAGCACCCTCGCCATGCATCGGCGCTCGGCAAAGCGCGTAATCGCGACTGCCGAACGCATGGCTCGACCTGTTCAGCTGAGGTAGGCTCGCACGAGATTTGCGGTTGGGAGCCACCGACATGCCGATCAAATCGCTTCCTCTCCTTGCCATCTATGGCGACCTCGATCGCGCGCGCGACATCATGCGCGCCTGGCAACCGCTCGACCATCTGTCGTCTGATGATGCCGAGATCGTCGTGAAGGCGATCGCCGAAGGCATCGCGCGCGGGCGCAGGCACGGGCTCGAGATGGGGCAGTGCCATTTGGCGGCGTAGGATTGCGAACACGGCGTTCGGGTATCGGAACCTATCCTCGTGAGGTGAGCGCGCTAACCAGGCTCCCTCCCCCCTTGTGGGGGAGGGTTGGGGAGAGGGGTGGCCTCGGGCGAGATGATTGACGAGGGCTCTGACCGCGCAATCGTGTTCGCATGTCGCCGCAACGAATTCGGAGAGAGCACGTCGTGTGGCACCCCTCTCCCCAACCCTCTCCCACAAGGGGAGAGGGAGCCCTCCCGGCGGTGGCTCCCTTACACGCCGCTAGCTCTGCTGTTTCACCGCCAAAATCGTCACCGCGCGTGTCCGATGGCTCGGCGTCTGGAAATCGATCGTCTGGCCGACCGACAATCCGATCAGCGCGGCGCCGACCGGCGTCAGCACCGAGATCCGTCGCAGCGCGATGTCGGCTTCGTGCGGGTACACCAGCACGACTTCCCTGACGTCGCCGGTCTCGTCGTCACGGTAGCGCACGCGCGAGCCCATGCGGACCACGTCGGGCAGTTCGGAATCGTCGGCGACGACCTGGGCGCGGTCGGTCTCGCGTGCGAGGAACTGGGCCACGCGCGGAAACACCGCCATGCTGGAATCGGCCAGCGCGCTGAGGCGCAGCGCCTCGCTCGCGGTGATGACGATCGGCGGCAATGCGGGAGCGGTGAAGTCGTTCTGATTGGTTCGGGTCATGTCGGATGATCTTTGCGGTTGGTCGCAGGCGCGGCGACGCCGTCGCGCGGATGTCTGACGCGACGCGACGGAGCGAATGATTTCGATGAAGCTATGATTTTGACGACGACGAGAATCCGGACGGCGCGCGATCGCCGGCCGGCTAAGTGCCTGCGTGCAGACGTCCAGCGCGCAAACCGAAGCGCGTAATGCGGGTGTCGATGCTCAACATGTCGATCATGGCACCATCAACATAGCCGCTGGTGACGTTGCATCCATTGCGGCGAAAGCGCGCATGCGCGTGCCGCGGAACGACGCGACATCGCCGCAACGGCTTTGCGTCAGGGCTGGCCGATGCCGGTGAGGCCGAGCACCGCGCCGGCGGCGAGCGCGAGCAGCGGATGGATGCGGGTCGTGGTGGTCGCGATCGCGACCATGGCCGCGATCAGGATGGTGCCCCAGCTCGAGGTCGACGAATGGGTGATGACGATGGCGCTGGCGGTGACGAGGCCGGCGGTGACCGGAACGAGCCCGGCCTGCACTGTGCGGCGCCACGGCCGGTCCTTGAAGCGTTCCCAGAGCCGAAGCGCGAAGCCGGTGACGAGCGACGACGGCCCGAACTTGGCGAGCGAGGTCACCAATACGCCCGAAAAGCCGGCGACATGCCAGCCGACCAGCGGGACCACCATCATGTTCGGTCCCGGTGCGGCCTGCGCCAGCGCGAACAGCGCGCCGAATTCCTGCGCGGTCATCCAGTGATGGATGTCGACCACCTGGCGCTGCATCTCCGGCAGGATGGTGTTGCCGCCGCCGAACGCGAGCAGCGAGAGCTCGGCGAAGATCAGGGCGAGCGTGACCAGCGTTGCGGTCATGACGCCTGCCTCGATCGGAGGACAATGCTGAGCGGCGCGAGCGTCAATAAGGTCGGCAGCAACGGCAATCTGAACACCGCGATCGCGAGCACGCAGAGCGCGCCGATGACAAGCCCGAGCACATCGCGCCGCAATGGCCAGGCGATCTTGATTGCGGTGGAGATCAGCAGCCCGGCTGCTGCTGCAGCGAGACCGCCGAACAAATGACGCACCACCGGGTCGTCGGCAAAGCGGCCATAGATCACGCCGAGGCCGATCACGACCGCGGTCGGCACCGCGATCAGGCCGAGGATGGAAGCGAACGCGCCGGGAATGCCGCGAAACTTCAGCCCGACCGCCACCGACATGTTGATGATGTTGCCGCCGGGCAGGAACTGGCAGAGCCCGAGCAGGTCGGTGAACTCGGCGCCGGTCAGCCAGCCGCGCTTCTCCACCATCATGTGGCGTGCCAGCGGCAATACGCCGCCGAAGCCGGTCAGCCCGAGAATGAAGAAGCCCGTGAACAACTCGCCGATATCAGGTGCGTCGTGCCTGGCGGTCTGTGCGGCGGGTATGGCGTCCATCGGCGAGGCGGCTCCGGTTCGTTCGTTGTTGAGCTGACTTTAGTTGGCCGCGTGCCAAATATCCAATATATGGATACGGGAATTTGCATATCTATTGCATATGGATCGCCCTGATGATCGAGCTGCGCCATCTCCGCTATGCCGTCGCGGTCGCCGAGGAGGGGCATATCACCCGCGCCGCTGCGCGGCTCGGCATCCAGCAGCCGCCGCTGAGCCAGCAGATCCGCGCGCTGGAAGCCGCGATCGGCGCGCCGCTGTTTCGCCGACAGCCGCGCGGGGTCGAGCTGACCGCCGCCGGTCGCGCCTTCGTCGGCAAGGCGCGCGCGATCCTGCGCGATACCGAGCTCGCCGTGGAAGCCGCGCGCCGCGCGAGCCGCGGCCAGGAGGGGCAGCTTGCGATCGGCTTTACGTCTTCGGCCGCCTTCCATCCCTTCGTCACCGGCGTGATGCGCGAAATGCGCGAGCGCGCGCCGGCGATCACGCTGTCGTTGGAAGAGGCCTCGACCGGCGAGCTGATCGAAGCCGTCGAGGCCGACCGGCTCGATGCCGCATTCGTACGTTCGCCGAGCGAGCGGCTGGAGAACCTCACGATCACACATCTGCTCGACGAGGAGATGCTCGTGGCGCTGCCCGATCATCATCCGCGCGCCCGCAAGGACCCGCGCCGGCGGATCTCGCTGGCCTCGCTCGCCGACGAGCCGCTGATCCTCTACCGCCGTCCCACCGGGCCCGGCCTCTACGACAGCATCATCGCCGCCTGCCGTGCAGCGGGCTTCAGCCCGAAAGTGGCGCAGGAGGCGACACGGATGGTATCGACGCTGAGCTTGGTCGCAGCCGGGCTCGGCATTTCGATCGTGCCGGAATCGATGGCGCGGCTGGAGACCGCAGGCGTGTCCTATCTCCGCCTCGACCGCGCCACCGGCCTCGTCGCGCCGCTCGCACTGGCCCGCAAGAAAGGCCCCGCCGCCGGCACGCTCGGCCGCCTGCTCGGCATCGTGACGCGCAGGGTGAAGGACCGGGCTGGCGCGTGAGGAAGTGTCGCGCGACCTAGCTGCGCGTCAACGCAGGCGCCGCGGATGGCGTGGAATGTGGGGAGTTTGGCGAACGCGCGCGTCGGGGCGCGGCTAGATAGCTCCCATCGAACCCTGATGCCGACGCGTCGATCGCAACAGCTCGGTTGCGTCCGGCGGCCTCGGGTTCAATCACCACAGTGAAAGGCAGTTCAATGGCACGTTTTCCTGTCCATACGCTCGACTCCGCCCCGGAAGCCTCGAAGGCGGCACTGCGTGACGTCGAGGCGCGGTTTGGCATGATCCCGAACCTTGCGGCGACGATGGCGACGTCGCCGGTGCTGATCCAGAGCTTCATCGGCATCTTCGACAAGGTTCACGGCGGCAGCTTCACCGAGCAGCAGATCCAGACCGTGCTGCTCACCGATGCGGTGACCAATGGCTGCACCTGGGCGGTCGCGCTGCATTCCGCGCTCGGTTTGCGGGCCGGGCTCGATCCTGAAGATGTCGACGCGATGCGTGCCGGCCGCTCGCCTGCCGACAAGACCCTCGGTGCGCTCTCGACGCTGGCGAGGTCGCTGATCGAAAAGCGCGGGCGGCTCGACGACGAGGAGATCGAACGATTCCTGGCGGCCGGGTTCTACAAGGACCTTGTGCTTGAAGTGATTACCATCGTGGCGGCATCGACCATCACGAATTACACCGGCAGCGTGACCAATCCGCCGCTGGAGGCCGGATTGCAGGCGCATGCCTGGAACGGCTGAGCCGATCTCAACTGTGCGTCAGTCGCTGCGCGCTGCACTCCCTCTCCCCGTTCTTACGGGGAGAGGGTTGGGGTGAGGGGCCGTCTCCGCATGGATGGCGATAGCTGCGTTTGCGGAGACTCCCCCCCCCCCCCCCCCCCCCCCGCG
>NZ_BOVL01000005.1:340881-553201 GCF_019972155.1 Bradyrhizobium sp. RD5-C2
CGACAGCACGCGCAGGAAGCTGCGGCGCATCGTCTCCTCTGACCCGAAGCCGCAGCGCCGCGAGATTCGCTTGACCGGCAGGCGCGTCTCCGAGAGCAGGTGCCGGGCGCCCTCGACCCGCAATCGCTCGATCGCGCGTGCCGGTGTCAAGCCGGTTGCATCGGCGTAGTGCCGGCTGAAGCTGCGCTCGCTCATGCCGGCCTGTTTCGCCAGCGTCGAAAGCGAGAGGTCGTCGGCCAGATGGCCGCTGATCCAGTCATGCAGCGCGCCGAACCTGTCGTCGGTCGTTTGCAGCGACAGGATTTCGCTGAATTGCGCCTGTCCGCCGGGCCGCTTGAAGAACACCACGAGATAGCGGGCGACGGCAAGCGCTGCCGCGCGGCCGAGGTCCTCCTCCAACAGGGCTAGCGCGAGATCGATGCCGGAGGTGACGCCGGCCGATGTCCAGAACGATCCGTCGCGCACGAAGATCGGATCGGACTCGACGCGAACATCGGGAAAGCGCTCGGCGAGTTCCGAACAGAATTGCCAATGGGTCGCGGCACGACGGCCATTGAGAACGCCCGATGCGGCGAGCAGGAACGCGCCGGTGCAGACCGATGCGGTGCGGCGTGCTTGCCCGGCGCGTCCGCGTACCCAGTCCACCAAAGCGCGATCGGCCGCCGCTGCGTTGACGCCGTCGCCGCCCGGAATCACCAGCGTGTCGACCGCTGTGCTGACGGCAGGCAGCGGGTGCACCGCGAGCCCGACACCGGCCGATGCTTCGATCGTGGGCCCGTCCTTGGCGACGACGCGGACCTCATATGGCTCGGCATTGCCTGCCCTGGCCGCCAGCGCGTTGGCGGAAGCGAACACCTGCAATGGCCCGGTGACATCGAGCAACTGCACCGCCGGATAAGCCAGCACTTCGATCAGGCGGCGGCCGTTTGGCGAGAAACGTGGGTTGGTTGGCGTCATCGCCGAAACCTGCCGCGCTAGATTCGCTTTGTCCATAGCGCAAAGAAAGTTCGAGGGAAGTTCAATGATTGCTCACGATGTCCACTTGCGGATCGGATCACTGCTGTTCGAAGGCGTCGATCAAATCGATCTGACCGGGCCGTTCGAGGTGCTGTCGCGGATTCCGAATTCGACCTACCGCATCTACGGCAAGACCGCCGAGCCGGTCCGCGACATCAAGGGATTGCGGCTGACACCGGATGCGACTCTGGCCGAAGCGCCGCCGCTCGACGTGCTCCATGTGCCGGGTGGCTTCGGTCAGCAAGCCCTGATGGAGGATGCGGAAGTGCTCGGCTGGATCAGCCGGCAGGCGGCGGGGGCATGCCGCATCTTCTCGGTCTGCACGGGCGCGCTGATCTGCGGAGCGGCGGGCCTTCTGAAGGGGCGCAAGGCGACGACGCATTGGGCGTCGTTTCATCTGCTGCCGTTCTTCGGCGCGACGCCCGTGAACGAACGCGTGGTGGTGGACGGAAGCTTTGTCTTTACTGCCGGAGTCACGGCAGGCATCGACGGCGCATTGCGGCTCGCGGCTGAATTGCGCGGCGACGATGCCGCGCGCGCGATCCAGCTCTATATGGTGTATGCGCCGGAGCCGCCGTTCGACAGCGGCACGCCGGAGACCGCGCCACCCGAGATCCTGCAGCAGTCACGCGAGGCCGTACGCGCGATCACGGCGCAGCGGGAGGAAACTGCGCGCCGCGTGGCCGCTAGGTTGGGTGTCGTGGTGTAGGGAGATTGAGCGCCGCCTTTCAGATGCGCTCTAATTCCCCGGCTCGAAGCTGCAATCGGCGCCGCCGCCGGCCTTGTCCTTGATCACGGCGGGATCGAGTGTGCAGGACAATTTCGACAGTGCTTCGTAGATCGTCCCGGCGGCGCCGTCGCCGGGAACGCCAGCGAGCGCCACGGTCGCGTAGATCGCGTTGGCTTCGCGGCCCTTCACGGTGTGGGTCCTGCTGCCGAAGGTCAGCGCGCAGGAGCGCGAGGTGATGTCGACATTGCTGGCGCGGCAGACGACCTTGTCGGCGGTGACGGTGATCTTCCTGTTGGTGCGGACATTGCTGTCGCCGCCAAAGAACGCGGCGACCGCCTTCTTCTTCCTGGTCGGCAGCGACGAGTACGGCGCGACTACGCCGGCGAGCGCCAGCGCGACCGAGCCGGAGGTGGTCGCGGGCGCAGCCCATGCGGCGGACGAGGCCAGCGACAATGAACATGCGAGGATCGTCAATCGGTCAAGCCTCATTCCAACTCTCATTCTCGTCTCCTGAAGCTGCGCTTTCCGCGACGCAAAATCGCTAGCACGTCTGACAGCGCGCATGGGTGATACCGTTCACATGCCATTCTGCAACTTCACGTGAGGCCGGTGCGCGCACAGGGCAGGGCGGCCCCGCGTGGACCCGCTTGCACGATCGCGCCATCGGCGTCACAGTCCGCTTCGCGGCAGCGGTGCCGCCAACAACCAAGACAAGAATTTCACTTCGAGGAACGCCATGGCGGCCACGCGCATCGACTGCGACATCCATCCCGCGGTGGGGGGAACGCGCACCACGCTGCTGCCGTATCTCAGCGATCACTGGAAGGAACAGGTCGTCAGCCGCGCCATCGACGGGCTGGATCTCAATTCCTATCCGCCGTCCATGCCGCTGTCCGGCCGCGCCGACTGGCGGCCGGCCGACGGCCGCAAGCCCGGCAGCGATCTCGCCATGGTGCAGCGCGGCGCGTTCGACCAGCTCGGCGCCAGCCACGCGATCTGCAATGTCGTCTATGGCGCGCAGGCGGTGTTCGATCCCTACATGGCGGCGGACTTCTGCAAGGCGATCAACGACTGGATCGCGGTCGAGTGGCTTGCCAGGGACACGCGGCTGCGCGCCTCGATCGTGGTGCCGATCCAGGCGCCGGACCTTGCGGTCGAGGAGATCGAGCGCCGCGCCGGCGACAATCGTTTCGTCTCGGTGCTGGTGCCCTCGCAAGGCGAGATGCTGCTCGGGCGGCGGCACAACTGGCCGATCTATCAGGCCGCGGAGAAACACAGGCTGCCGATCGCGATCCACGCCGGCAGCGCCTACCGCGGCGCGCCGAGCTCGATCGGCTGGCCGTCCTATCGCTACGAATATTATCTGGCCGAAGCGCAGGCGTTCCAGGCGCAGACATTGAGCCTGATCTATGAGGGCGTGTTCGGAAAGTATCCGGGCTTGACTGTCGTGTTGATGGAGTCCGGCGTGAGCTGGCTGCCGGCCTTCATGTGGCGCGCCAACAAGACCTGGCGCGGCGTGCGCGTCGAGGTGCCGTGGGTCGAGCGCGAACCGGCCGCGATCATCCGCGATCATTTCCGCGTCACGATGCAGCCGTTCGATGCGCCGATGGATGCAACTGGCGTTGCCGACATCATCGACCAGATCGGCTCTGACAAGATGTTCCTGTTTGCGTCGGACTACCCGCACTGGCAGTTCGATGGCGACGATCCGGTCCCGCCGCATCTGCCGGCAGGTCTCGTCAAGCGGATGTGCGAAGATAATCCGTTGGAAACCTTTCCGCGTCTGAAACTCGACTCGTAATTCGCGCGCATGATCCGGAAAAGTGGGAACCGGTTTTCCGAATAGATCATGCGCCAAACAAAATGGAGGATCGCATGAGTGACGTCATCGACCGCCCGATGCTCGATCAGGAGACCACCGCCGCGACGCGGCTCAAGATCATCGATTGCGACATCCATCCGAGCATTCATGCGCACAGCGATCTCAACGAGTTCCTGCCGAAGCGCTGGCAGCAGCATCTCAAGGAATACGGCAGCCATCTGCGCACGCCCTATATCGGTACCACGCCATACCCGCGCTCCTCGCCGCTGATCGCGCGGCGCGATGCGTGGCCGCCGACCGGCGGCGTGCCCGGCTCCGATCTCGATTTCATGCGCAAGCAGCATCTCGATCCGTTCGATGTCGAGTTCGGGATCCTGCAGGTGCTCGACCTCTTCATCTTCTCGCAGCAGAATCTGGAATTCGGCGCCGCGATCCAGCGTGCCATCAACGACTGGCAACTCGCCTTCTGGGCGCATCGCGATCCCAGGCTGAAGGCCTCGATCCTGGTCGGGCAGGACGGCTCCGACCTCGGCCTCGCCGAGATCGACCGCTGCGCCAAAACCGGTGAGTACATCCAGATCAACGTCTCGCCGCGCGCCAACGAACCGCTCGGCCGCCGCCGCTACTGGCCGATCTATGAGCGCGCGCAAGAGCTCGATCTGCCGCTCGGCATCCATGTCGGCGGCTATGGCGGGCATGCGCCGACCGGCGGCGGCTGGCCGTCCTATTATTGCGAGGAGCATCAGTCGAACGCGCATACGGTGGCCTCGAACCTCACGAGCCTCGTGCTGGAAGGCGTTCCCGAACGCTTCCCGAAACTGAAGATCGTGTTCATCGAGGGCGGCTTCGGCTGGATCCCGGCGACGATGTGGCGGATGGATCAGCATTTCGAGCGCTTCCGCAGCGAGGTGCCTCATCTGAAGCGCAAGCCGAGCGAATATGTGAAGCAGCATTTCTGGTTCACGACCCAGCCGATCGACGAGCCGGATGAAGCCAAGCACCTGCGCCAGCTGATCGAATGGGTCGGCATCGACCGGCTGCTGTTCTCGTCGGATTATCCGCACTGGGACTATGACGACGCGCGCTACGCCTTCAAAACGCCGCTGACGGAGGCTGAGCGGCGCAAGATCTTCAACAGCAACGCCCGCGCGGTTTACAAGTTCTAGGATTCCGATGGCCCGTCACATCGTCGCGCGCACCAGTGAGATTCCTGCCGGCGGCAACAAGGTGTTCGACCTCGAGGGCCGCGACATTGTCGTGTTCCACGTCAATGGTGAGTTCTTCGCGCTGCTCAATCGCTGCCCGCATGAGGGCGCGCCGCTGGAGAAGGCGGCCTGCGTCGCGCGCCTGACCTCGCCGGAGCCCGGCATCTACCAGCGCGACCGTGTCGGCGAGATGCTGCGCTGTGCGTGGCACGGCTGGGAATTCGACATGCGCAACGGCCAGTCCTGGTTCGATCCCAAGCGATTCAGGATCCGCTCCTATCCGGTCGCGGTCGAGAGCGGCGCCGAGTTGCAGAAGGGTCCGTATGTCGCCGAGACGTTTCCGGTGCACATCGAGGACAACTACGTGATTGTCGAGCTGTAACGGGCTGCCGCGTGCCCTATCATAACGGGCGTTATTGCGGCATCTGCAATAATGAAGTTCCGTCGGCGATCATTATAATATCCAATGCAATGGGCCACCTTGAGGTCGCGGTCGGGATAACCCCGTCCACGACATCAGGAACGGCACCATGAAGCTTTATCACTTTGCTCTCTCCGGCCATGCGCACCGCGCCCGCCTGTTCATGTCCCTGCTGGGCATTCCGCACGAGGTGGTCGACGTCGACCTCAGGTCCGGCGCGCACAAGACGTCGGAATTCCTCACGCTCAATCCGTTCGGCCAGGTACCGGTGCTCGACGATGACGGCACTATCATTGCCGACTCCAACGCGATCCTCGTCTATCTCGCGACCAAGCTCGGCCGCACCGACTGGCTGCCGCAGGATGCGAAGGGCGCCGCCACGGTGCAGCGCTGGCTGTCGGTTGCCGCCGGCGATCTCGCCTTCGGGCCCGCCGCTGCGCGGCTGATCACGGTGTTCGGCGCGAAGTTCAATCCGGACGACGTGATCGCGCGCGCCCACATGCTGCTGAAGCGGCTCGAAGCCCACCTTGCCGATCGCGACTTTCTGGTCGGCACGCAGCCGACGATCGCTGATGTGGCGCTCTACAGCTATCTGTCGAGTGCGCCCGAGGGCAATGTCGATCTCTCCGCCTATCCGCGCGTCAACGCGTTCCTGCGCCGGATCGAGGCGTTGCCGGGCTTCGTCCCCTTTGCCAAGACGCGCGCCGGTCTGGCGGCCGCTGCGTGACATGTCGACCGGGCGTGCCCGCGGGCGCGCCCGTCCAACCCCGCAGGGGAGGGCGATGCGATGAGCGACAGGCGAACCAAGAGCAAGCTCGCGACCTGGCATGCCGGCGAGATGGCGATCCAGCAGAAGGTCGGCGTCGCCGAGAAGTTGGCGGCGGTCGGCCAGCGCGCCGTGCGCGACTTCATGCCCGACCAGCATCGCGATTTCTTCGCGCAAATTCCCTTCATCGTGGTCGGCAGCGTGGACCGCCGCGGCGACGCGTGGGCCTCGTTGCTGGCCGGCCGGCCCGGTTTTATCTCTTCGCCGACGCCGCGCAGCCTCGAGATCGATGCGCGGCCCGACCCCAGCGATCCCGTCAGCGAGGGCATGCGCGAGGGCGATGCGATCGGATTGCTCGGAATCGAATTGCACACGCGGCGTCGCAACCGTGCCAACGGGCTGCTCCGTGCATCGTCAGGCAAGGCGCTAAGCTTCGAGCTCGACCAGAGCTTTGGCAATTGTCCGCAATATATCCAGCTGCGCGATTTCACGTTCGTGCGGGAGCCGGCTGAATCTTTCAAGGGAGAGATTGAGGAAAGCACGACGCTCGATCAGGCCGCGCGCGACACGATCAAGGCGGCGGATACGTTCTTCGTGGCGTCCTATGCCGAGCGCGAGGATCGTCGCCAGGTCGACGTCTCGCATCGCGGCGGCAAGGCCGGTTTCGTTCGTGTTGCCGGCGACGGCACGCTGACGGTCCCCGATTTCGCTGGCAACCTGTTCTTCAACACGCTCGGCAACTTCCTCGTCAACCGCAAGGCGGGGCTGCTGTTCGTCGATTTCGAAACCGGCGACATGCTGCAACTGACCGGCGATGCCGAGGTGATCCTGGACTCGCCGGAGATCGCCGCGTTTCAGGGCGCCGAACGGCTCTGGAGTTTCCGCGCCCGCCACGTGGTGCGCAGGCGCGGCGCGCTGCCGCTGCGCTGGGCCTTCCGGGCCGAAGGCTGGTCGCCGAATGCCTTGATGACCGGCGATTGGGCGCAGGCCGTCGACCGGATTCGCGCCGCCGAGCGCGCCACGCAATGGCGCCCGTTCAAGGTGACCAAGGTCGTCGACGAGAGCCGTTCGATCCGCTCGTTTCATCTGCAGCCGGACGATGGCGCAGGGCTGCTGCCGCATCAGGCCGGACAGCATCTGCCGATTCGCCTTTCATTGCCGGGCTCCGGCAAGCCGGTCATTCGCACCTATACGCTGTCGGTCGCGCCGTCGGACGGCACGTACCGCATCAGCGTGAAGCGCGACGGCCCGGTGTCGCAGCATCTCCACGACACGATCCATGTCGGCGACATCATCGAGGCGCGGGCGCCGAGCGGCGGCTTCACGATCGATGCGCGCGAGAAGCGGCCCGCGGTGCTGCTTGCCGGCGGCGTCGGTATCACGCCGATGCTCGCGATGCTGCGCCACGTGGTCTATGAGGGCCTGCGCACCCGCGGCATCCGGCCGACCTTCCTGTTCCAGGCTGCGCATGCCAAGGAGGAACGCGCGTTTGGCGACGAGTTCCAGCAACTGGCCGAGGCCGCAGGCGGCGCAGTCCGGATCATCCGCGTCCTCAGTGACGTCGATGGCGCCGAGCAGGGTATCGATTACGACGCCGCGGGGCGGATCGACATGGCGCTGCTGTCGCGCGTCCTGCCGTTCAACGACTACGACTTCTATCTGTGCGGCCCGCCGCAGTTCACCCAATCGCTCTATGACGCCCTGCGCGGCTACAACATCGCCGACGGCAGGATTCACGCCGAGGCGTTCGGTCCATCGTCGCTGGTGCGGAAGCCGGACGTGGCCACGACAGTGCCGCCGCGCCGGCGGCCTGCGACCACGCCGGTCCCGGTCGCCTTCACCGCATCGATGAAGGAGGCACGCTGGACGCCGGAGTCCGGAACGCTGCTCGAACTGGCGGAGGAACGCGGTCTCAGCCCCGCGTTCAGCTGCCGGGAAGGCAATTGCGGAAGCTGTCGAACCAAATTGTTGGCAGGCGCCGTGACCTATCTGAAGCAGCCAACCGCCGAGGTGGCTGACGACGAGGTGCTGATCTGCTGCGCGGTGCCGGCGAAGCCGGATGGCGACGGCGAGGGGCGGGTCCAGCTGGATCTTTGATCAACCGAGTTCGCCGACCACGCAACCCGCGCGACGCGCCGTCTTCGCTGACGCTCAGCCCATGCTGCCCGGCATGAAACAACGCGGCCGCGGGTGGCCATTGAGGTAATACGGCCAGACCATGGTGCGACCGGCGCGGTTCGGGCCAGCGACGACGGCCTCGTCGGGAACGTCAACCCACTCACCCTCGAGGCGGACGCGATAGTGACCGTCCTTGGTGTCCCAGTCGGCATCATCGACGCGCTGCGCGTCGCTGCCGTCGCAGCAGGGTCCCTTGCCGCTATGCAGGCTCTCGTACCAGCCGTTCAACTCGGGATGCTGGTGATCATGGGCTCGCACTGGGCCGAGCGCCGGCAGCGCCAGCAAGCCGGAGGCAAAAAGCATCGCACGCCAAGACGGTTTGTTCATCTGATCCCCAGACCCGGATGGCCCAGCAGCCAATCCGGACATGGTCATCGCACGCGCGACATCAATAAGATGATAGACGACATATATTCACATTCATGCGAGGGCGCGGTGTGCCGCCGGGGCTCAGGCGAGCAGGCCCAGCACCTGGTCGATCACGGCCTTCACCCGTTTTGAATCCGGCCTCTGGTGTGCTAGCGCCAGCAGTCCGGCATGCACCACCATGATGGTGTGCGCAGTGACGTCGGGGTCAAAGCCCTTCCTGAACTCGGCGCGATCGGCGCGCAGCCGCGCGCGCAGCAGCTCTTCGAGCCGCCGGTTGTAGCGTTCGATGCTCTTGCGGAACTCGGCCTGGTCGAGCGAGCCGTCGGTCGCGGAATTGATCGACAGGCAGCCGCGCTGTCCCTTCTCGCCCGAGCAATACGGGATGAAGCCGGTAAGCCATTGCCTGATGGCTTCGCGGGCCGGCACAGGCTGCGCCAGGGTGCGCTCGGCCCAGCCCAGGATGCCGTCGTGATAGCGGTCGAGCACTTTCAGGAACAGCGCGTTCTTGTCGCCGAACGCCGCATAGAGACTGGGCTTGGCGACGCCGCTCGCGGCCGTGATCTCGTCGAGCGAGGTCGCCTGAAAGCCCTTCTGCCAGAACACCTGACGGGCGATTTCCAGGACGTTGTCCGGATCGAAGCTGCGCGGCCTTGCCATATCTCTGTTTTATGTACTCCCGCGTCGGATGTGAAGCCTTCACCTTGCCGTGAAGGCAATCCGGACCATTGACGTCATCGCTATTCTGTACTTATTAGTACATAACGAAATCGGGAGTTGCTGCCATGAAGGCTGTTCAAGTCGTTGCGTTCGGACGTGCCCAGGATGTGGTCAAGCTCAACGAGGTGCCCGACGTCGGCAGTCCGGGCCCCAGCGAGGTCGTGGTCGCGGTGGAGGCCGCGCCGATCAATAACTCGGATTTCATGATCATCGCCGGGCGCTACGGCTATCTGCCGACGCCGCCGGCGACTCTCGGGATCGAGGGCGTCGGGCGGGTCGTCGCCGCGGGATCGCAAGTCAAGAAACTCAAGGTCGGCGATCGCACGCTGATCCCGTTCACCGTCCCGACCTGGACCGAACGCGTCAAGTTCACGGCGTCCTGGCAGCGGCCGCTGCCCGAGAAGGCGGATGTCCGGCAACTCTCGATGATCGCGGTCAATCCGGCGACCGCTTATCTGCTGCTGACCGATTTCGTGAAGATCCCGCATGGCGGCTGGGTGATCCAGAACGGCGCCAATTCAGCGACCGCGCGCGCCGTGATTGCGGTTGCCAAATCGCTCGGGCTGAAGACGGTCAACGTCGTCCGGCGCGAGGAGGTCGTCGACGAGGTCAAGGCGGTCGGCGGCGATATCGTGCTGGTCGACGGGCCGGATCTCGCCAAGCGGGTGGCGAAGGAGACCGGCAGCGCGCCGATCCTGCTGGCGCTCGACGTCGTCGGCGGCACGTCCGCCTTGAACCTGATGAACTGCCTGGCGCCGAAGGCTATGCTCGTCATCTACAGCGCGATGAGCGGACAGCCGTTCTCCGGCTCGGCCTTGAGCGTGATCTTCAATGAAGTGTCCGTCCGCGGCTTCTGGCTCGGCCATTGGGGCAAGACTGCAACCGACGAAGCCTTGGCCAAAATGTACGACCATCTCGTGCCGATGGTCGCATCCGGCGCGATCAGCGCGCCGGTTGTCGGGAGCTACGGCCTCGAGGGATTCCCGGAGGCCATCGCGCAGGCGGCAGCATTCAAGGGCAAGGTCATCTTCACGCCGAACTAGAGCATATCGGGCGAAGCCGCAGCGCCGCTAGACGATGGTCGTGAGCACGAATGCGTGCCAGGAGCCCCAGTCGATGCCGTCGAACGCGCGCACATACATCGGCTCGGCGCCGGTGGCCGCGCCGCCGCGGACCCACACGTCATCGACAGCAGCGGCGCTGACGTCGATGATGGTGCTGGCTGCCCAATGCGAATTCGCGGAAGTCCAGAAGTAGCCGCTGTCGGCGGTATTGCCGCCGTCGAAGAACTGATACTCGGTCGCGGGATTTGCGTCGACATCGGAGTAGGACAACAAATTGCTGACCTGGCTCCACTCGTTGACGTGCAAGGTCTGATCGCTGATCGAAGCGACCGGCGCGTGGTTCGGCAGCGAGGTCAGGATAAAGCTGTCCCAATTGCTCCAAGCGGTCCCGTCGAAGGCCCGCACATACATGGTTTCGGAACCGCCGGCGGTGCCGCCTTGCACCCAGATATTGGCCAGATCGGACGATGCAACGTCGATGGGGGTGCTGGCTGCCCAGTGTGAATTGGCGGGGGTCCAGAAATAGGCGCTGTTGGCGGCACTGCCGCCGTCCCAGAACTGGTACTTGGTGATCGCATCGCCGTCGGCGTCGGATGCCGTCGTCCAGTTGACGAGCTGCGCCCACTGCGCGGCGTTCAGCGAATGATCGCTGATCGTAACCGTCGGGGCGGTGTTGGTGGACGTCACGATAAAGGGGTCCCAATTGCCCCACGCGGTCCCGTCGAAGGCTCGCACATACATGGTCTCGGAGCCGGGCGTCGAGCCGCCCTGAAGCCAGAGGTTGTCCAGGTCGGACGCCGAAACGTCAATCGGGGTGCTGGCCGCCCAGTGCGCATTGGTCGGTGTCCAGAAATAGGCGCTGGTCGCGCCCGTACCGCCGTCCCAGAATTGATACTTGGTGATCGTATCACCCTCGGCATCGCTGGTGCTGAGCCAAGCCTCCGGCTTGACCCATTGATTGACGTGAACCGACTGGTCGTTGATGGTCGCGACCGGCGGCGTGTTGACCGTCGACGTCAGCGTGAAGGTATCCCAATTGCTCCACGTGGTGCCGTCGAACCCCCTGACCCACATCGTCTCGGAGCCGGTCGCCGAGCCGCCCTGGATCCAGACATTGGCGAGGTCCGCGGCAGAAACGTCGATCACGGTGTTGGCGTCCCAGTGGGAATTGGTCGGAGTCCAGAAATAGGCGCTGGTCGCGGCTGTGCCGCTGTCCCAGAACTGGTACTTCGTGATCGTATCGTTGTCGGCATCCGACGTCGTCAACCAGTTGCCGACGGTGGCCCACTGGCCCATGTGCACGGAATGGTCGCCGCTCGTCACGACGGGGGCCGTGTTCGTCGACGTCAACGTGAAGGTATCCCAGTTGCTCCAGTCCGTTCCGTCGAACGCTCTCACCCACATGGTCTCGGAACCGGTCGTGGAGCCGCCCTGGACCCAGACATTGGCGAGATCGGCGGCCGAAACGTCGATCGTCGTGTTGGCAGCCCAGTGGGAATTGGTGGGAGTCCAGAAATACGCGCTGGTGGCGGCCGTTCCGCTGTCCCAGAACTGGTACTTGGTCGCAGCATCGCTGTTGGCGTCGGAGTAGTTCAGCCAGTTCGTGACCTGCGCCCATGTGTTGGTGTGCAACTGCTGGTCGTTGATCGTGGCGACGGGCGGCGTGTTTGGAATCGTCGTGAAGGTGAACGCGGTCCAGTTGCTCCAGTCCGTCCCGTCGGAGGCGCGTGCCCAGAGTGCCTCGGAGCCTCCGACCGAGCCGGCACGCACCCACACATCGGAGAGATCGGACGCTGCAACATCGATGACGGTGCCGGCATCCCAATGGCTATTGCTGGGAGTCCAGAAATAGCCGCTGGTCGCGGACGTGCCACTGTCAAAGAACTGAAAGCTCTGCGCGGGATTGCCGTCGGCGTCGAAATAAGTCAGCCATGGCTGCATCTTCTGCCACTGATTGTACAACAGGCTGTGGCTGCCAATCGTGACGACCGGTGCGGTATTGGCCATGGTTTGCGTCCTCGTGGTGCGCCGGTCGAAGCCGGCTAATGTCCAAGGTGCAAGGCAATCAATTTTTTGCTCGCGAAGGCGCTGGTGCTGAACCAGCGTCATTGGGCCGAGAGCAGCGCATCAAAAAAGCAGACAGTATCGAGATCAGGATCGCAGGATTTGAGCGCGTCATCTATGACCGGCGTCACACCCGCTGGCCGAGCCAACTGCGGCAAAACGTCCTAGACCTCGCTTCGTAACCACGTCACAGAGGGGGCTCCGTTCACGGAGTTCGCGCGGCGGAGCATCGATCGCGAGACGATGATCGCGGCGCGCCAAGCTGCCCGCACTCAGAGAACGATGTCCGGTGCGGGCAGAGGCTCGACGTTCACGCGTGTTCACCGGCTCGCTGCGGCAGGATGAAGACCAGGGCCGCGATCGCAGCGGCGAGAGCGATTGATGCCGTGTAGCGGCTGAGCGCAAGGCCGCCGTGATCCAGCGGCTTGTCGAGGAAATCGCCGACGGTGGCGCCGAGCGGCCGGGTCAGGACGAAGGCGATCCAGAACAGCACTGTGTGCGATATTCTGGTCCAGAGATAGGCGGCGGCGACGATGGCGATGCCTGCGGCGAACACGACGGCGCCGCCGCCATAGCCGAGGCCGGTGGAATCGGCCATCCAGTCGCCGAGCGCGGTGCCCAGCGTCTGCGAGAACAGGATCGTGATCCAGTAGAAGGTTTCGGCCGCCTTGTTGTCGATCGATGCGATCGAGACCGTTCCCATGGTGCGATACCATGCAACAAGGGACGCAACGAGCAGGCCGGCGAGCAGCGATGAGCCGCCGAGATATCCGATGCCGAGCGAACGGTCGACGAAATCAGCAAAGGTCGTGCCGACGGTCGTGGTCGCGATGATCACCGTCCAGTAGAGAGCCGGATGAAGGCGCTTCGCCGCCATCTGCGCTGCGACGGCAGCAGCGAAGATGACTGCGAAGATCGCGGTGCCGCCGAGATAGCCGAGATTCATCGACATCGTGACGGCGTCGCCGCCGGTCTCGCCGAGCGTGGTGGCGAGAATCTTGATGGTCCAGAAGCCGAGCGTGACGGCGGGGACCTTTGCCGCGCGCTCGTCCGCGGCGGTGTCGTGCAATAACAATTCCATGGGGTTCTTTCGCTCCGGGAGGCCGGGTCGCCGGCGGACGATGCCGCCGGCGGGTGGTCGAAATGCTGGATGGAGAGATCAGGCCTTCATCGAGTCCATGATCGACAGCAGCTCGGCGAGCGCCTTCTTGCACTTGGCCGCATCCGGATTGGTCTCACGCACCGCTTCGAGCGCGCGATCGATCGCCTTGTCGACCGTGTGCCAGTCCGCGGCCGCACGCGGCTTCAATCCGGCTTCCGCTTCGTCCCATTTGGTCTCGAGATCCTTGATCCGCGTCTTGGCGCCGACGAGGTCCCCCTTGTCGACCAGTGCCGCGACATCTGCAGCGATGTTGCGAAATGGCGCCAGGTCGCCGAGCCTGGAGGCGGCCGTCTGCGTGTGAGGCAGCAGTCTGAGGCCTGCGTTGGCATCGGGGAGCGGCTGGATCACTGCGAGCGCAACAATCGCCGTCGCCAAGCTGAGTGTCGTCTTGTTCATCGTGGTTCTCCTTTGTGGGGGCTTCGATTGATGTCGGTCGGGACGCAGTTGAACTCACGCGCCGGGCGATGCCTCGGGCTTGCGGCCGGCGTCGCCTTCGAACGACAGCCAGGCGACCAGCGCGACGATCACCGTCAGGAAGGCGAGGCTGGTGTAGATCGTGCCGAAGCCGAGGCCGCCATATTCGCGGGCCTGGGACAGCAGATCGCCGAATGATGCGCCGAGCGGACGCGTCAGGATGTAGGCGAGCCAGAAGGTCAGCACCGCGTTAGCGCCGAGCGCATAGGCCGCCGCGATGACTGCGATGAGTGCTGTGAACGCGACCACCCCGACGTTGAAGCCAAGGCCCAGCGCTTCGGTCGCAAGATCACCCGCAGCCGTGCCGAGCGCGAATGTGAACAGGATCGCGGCCCAGTAGAACAATTCGCGCCGTTGGGTCACGATGCTGTGGATCGACAGCGTCCGTTCGACCGAAAACCAGATCGCGAAGGTCGCGGCCAAAGCGATCGCGAAGGCGGCCGTGCTGACATAAAGGCTGATCTCGAGCTTGTCGGTCATCGCATCGGTAATCTGCGTCCCGACGATGCTGACGAGCACGACCGTCAGCCAGTAGACCCACGGCACGTAGCGGTCCATCCGCAATTGGATGGCCAGCACTGCGGCTAGCAGCGTCATCATCAGCAGGCCGGTTACGCTGGTGCCAAGGCCGACATGGACGGCGAGGTAATCGGCGCCGGTCTCGCCGACGGTGGTCGACATGATCTTGATCAGCCAGAAGACGAGGGTGACTTCGGGGACCTTGTTCAGCATGCTGCGGCCGATCGGTCTGATATCCAGCACGGTGTAAAGCTCCGCTTTTGAGAGTATCGGCGGTTCCGCCGAGTTCGAAAGCGAGCCTGCACGGCGAGACTTAGCCCCGGCTTAGGCGGGCGGCGCGGCCGCCATTTAAGCGCCGAAAGCCCCTAAGTTGCGGCTAAGTCGAAACTGATATGATCGCGGAAGCGTCGCCGGCTGATCGGTGGACGCAGTTTCACCGGGGCCTACTCCCGGTGCGAATCGGGGATGGATTGCCAGGCGATGCGGGTGCTCGTGGTGGAGGACGACAGGATGATCGGCGCCGCCGTCGTCGAGGCGCTGCGGGATGCGGCCTATGCGGTCGACTGGGTGCGCAATGGCGATCTCGCCATCGAAGCCAGCCGCAGCGAGACCTACGACATCGCGCTGCTCGATCTCGGCCTGCCATTGACCGACGGGCTCGACGTTCTCAAGGCGATCCGGGAGCGCGCTTCGCGCCTTCCGGTGATCATTCTCACCGCACGCGATGCGCTGAACGATCGCATTCGGGGACTTGATCTCGGCGCCGACGATTACCTGGTCAAGCCGTTCGAGATCGCCGAGTTGCTGGCGCGCATGCGCGCGGTACTGCGGCGCGAGGGCAGCGGAGCGCCGCCGGTCCTGACCAACGGTGAGCTTCATCTCGACCCGGCCACGCGGGAAGCTACTTTTTGCGAAGAAAAAGCCGTGCTCAGCGCACGCGAGTTCGCCCTGCTTCAGGCGCTGCTGGCGCGGCCGGGAACGATCCTGTCCCGTGCCGAGCTCGAGCGCCAGATCTACGGCTGGCGCGAGGAGGTCGAGAGCAACGCGGTCGAATTCCTGATCCACGCCGTGCGTAGAAAACTCGGCGCCGCGGCGATCAGAAACGTGCGCGGCGTCGGGTGGATGGTGGATCGTTCGAGATGATGAGATCGCTGCGCGGGCGCCTGTTCGTCGGACTCACCGCGATCATCCTGCTGACCGGCGCCGTCGGCGGACTCCTGGCGTACAGATGGGCCTACAGCGAAGCGATCGAGATGCAGGACTCCGTCCTGATTCAGATC
Organism: Bradyrhizobium sp. RD5-C2; assembly: GCF_019972155.1. GTDB lineage: Bacteria > Pseudomonadota > Alphaproteobacteria > Rhizobiales > Xanthobacteraceae > Bradyrhizobium. The sequence goes on from NZ_BOVL01000005.1 coordinate 356,670, forward strand.
GGCAGCTTCGCGCTCAGCGCTCCGATCCGGCAAAGCCGCCCGGTCACCGGCATCGACGCGGAAGCCGAGGTCGCCGTCGTCGAGCTCGGCGAGGTGCCGCGCGGCGCCGCCGATGAACGCCGGCTCTGGGGACTGACGGATGGGCTGCACAATGATGTCTATCACAGCCAGCCGGTGCGCGTGCTGCTTCGGACCCGGCCGGACGGCAGCCGCTTTGCGGTGACGCAGCAGACCGAGATCCGCACCGAGATCGCGGGCGACATGGCCGTACGCACGCTGTTGCCGATTGCGGCGTTGGTGCCGTGCCTTTTGCTGATGACGGCATTCGTGATCGCCCGATCGTTCCGGCCGATGTTGCGCCTCGCCGGCGATCTCGATGCGAGCAGGGTGGATGATGTCGGTGCCTTGCCGGTGACGGGCGCGCCGAGCGAGCTGCAACCGTTCCTCGGCTCGATCAACGGCTTGCTGGAGCGGGTGCGCGTCATGATGAACCAGCAAAGGCGTTTCATCGCCGACGCGGCCCATGAACTTCGAACGCCGGTCACCGCGCTCAGCCTGCAAGCGGAAAATCTCGCCTCCCTCGACATGCCGGCGGAGACGCGCGACCGGCTCGATGCGCTGAAGAGCGGCATGCGGCGCACCAAGCATCTGCTCGAGCAACTTCTCGCGCTGGCGCGTCAGGACGCTGCGCCGTCTGTCGTGAGCGCACCCGTGGAGCTGGACAAGATCGCGAAAGGCGTCGTCGCCGATCTGCTGCCGGAGGCCGCAGCGCGCAACATCGATCTCGGCTTCACGACGGTCGAGGTGGTCGCGGTGAACGGTGATGAGCTGTCCCTGATCTCGGCAGTCCGGAACCTGGTCGAGAACGCAATCAAGTTCACGCCGAACGGAGGGGCCGTCGATCTTGCCGTCGCCAGGGAGAACGGAATGGCCGTGATCCAGATCGAGGACACCGGACCGGGGATTGCGCCGCAGGATCTGGCGCGGATCGGCGAGCCGTTCTTCCGCGGCGGTCAGCCGAGCGGCGAGGGCGCCGGGCTCGGGCTCTCGATCGTGAAGCGCATCGTCGATCATGCCGCCGGTTCGGTCCTGTTCGAAAATGTGACCGGTGCCGGACGTTCGGGCCTGCGCGTGACCGTCAAGCTGCCGGCGAACACCGGGTGAGGCCTGGCGGCCGGCAAAATGGGCGCCGGTCGCGCGGCATCATCGCCATTGCATCTTGAGACCCGCCCGGACTATCGCTACCAGTGCAGTTCGGATGCGGGCTTTGCGAGCCGCCGGTGGAGACCGGTTCGGATGTCGCGGGGCCGACGGAAGCAATGCCAGGCGCATTGGAGAAAGGACGTTTCTCATGGCGAACACGACGGCGGAGCTTGAAGCGCTCCTGATGCAGCGGTCGCTGACCGATCCGCAGCTCCTGGCGACGGCCGAGGCCGCGTCGAATTTCCGGATCCTGCCGGATGCCGCGGTGATCAAGATCGGCGGCCAGAGCGTCATCGACCGCGGCCGCGCCGCGGTCTATCCGCTGGTCGACGAGATCGTCGCGGCCCGCAAGGCGCACAAGATGCTGATCGGGACCGGCGCGGGCACCCGCGCCCGCCATCTCTACTCGATCGCGGCCGGGCTCAGATTGCCGGCCGGCGTGCTCTCGCAGCTCGGCGCCTCGGTTGCCGATCAGAACGCCGTGATGCTGGGCCAGCTTTTGGCCAAGCACGGCATCTCCGCGGTCAGCGGCGCCGGGCTTTCGGCTGTGCCGCTCTATCTTGCCGAGGTGAACGCGGTGATCTTCAGCGGCATGCCGCCTTACGGGCTGTGGATGCGGCCCGCAGCCGAGGGCATGATCCCGCCCTACCGCACCGACGCCGGATGTTTCCTGGTCGCCGAGCAGTTCGGTTGCAAGTCGATGATCTATGTGAAGGACGAGAACGGCCTCTACACCGCGAACCCCAAGACCTCGAAGGGCGCCACCTTCATTCCGAAGATCTCGGTCGCCGAGATGAAGGCGAAGGGATTGCAGGATTCGATCCTCGAATTCCCGGTGCTCGATCTGCTCGCCACCGCACGCCATGTCCGCCAGGTGCAGGTCGTCAATGGCCTCGTCTCCGGCAATCTCACCCGCGCGCTCGCGGGCGAGCATGTCGGCACCATCATCACCGCGAACTGAGCAGGGACACGACCATGGATGACACCATCAAGCACGTCGCTTCGCCGCTCGCGCGCCAGACCCTGCTCGACAGCGATCTCACCCGCCCCGTCGCCGGCGGACGCCCGATCCCGCTGCTGCCCTGGGTGCAGGTGGTGAAGATCGGCGGCCGCTCCATCATGGATCGCGGCCATGAGGCGATCCTGCCTGTTGTCGACGAGCTGCGTTCGCTGCTGCCCGAGCACCGCATGCTGATCCTGACCGGCGCCGGCATCCGCGCCCGCCATCTCTACAGCGTCGGCCTCGACCTCGGTCTGCCGGTTGGCTCGCTCGCGCCGCTCGCTGCAAGCGAGGCCGGCCAGAACGGCCACATTCTCGGTTGCCTGCTCGCGCCGGAAGGCGTGTCCTATATCGAGCATCCGACCATCGCGAGCCAGCTTGCGATCCATCTCTCCGCGGCCCGCGCGGTGGTCGGCAGCGCCTTCCCGCCGTATCACCATCATGAATTCCCGGTCTCGCGCATCCCGTTGCACCGCGCCGACACCGGTGCGTTCTTGATCGCCGATGCGCTCGGCGCCGCCGGCCTCACCATCGTCGAGGACGTCGACGGCGTGTACAGCGACGATCCGAACGGTCCCAACGGCAAGAAGGCCCAGCTGCTGCGCGAGACCAGCTTCGCCGATCTTGCCAAGCTAAAGGGCACGTTGCCGTTCGATCCCGCGCTGCTCGAGGTGATGGCGAACGCACGGCACATCGAACGGGTGCAGGTCGTGAACGGCCTGGTTCCCGGCCGGCTCACCGCAGCGCTGCGCGGCCAGCATGTCGGGTCGATCATCCGCACCGGCGCACGGCCGGCGTAAATCGCGCCGCCGACTCCGCTTTACCTCGCCCCGCGCGCGGGGAGAGGTCGGAATGCATCGATAGATGCATTCCGGGTGAGGGGGAGTCCCCACGGACCCAGCTATCACCGTACGCGCGGAGATGACCCTCACCCCAACCCTCTCCCCGTAAGAACGGGGCGAGGGAGCACATCTACATTGCGACTACTTGATCGTGGCGTGCACGGTGATGACCGAGGTGCCGGAGGCCTTCGGTCCCTGACCTGTCGCCTTGATGGCAAACGTATCGTTGCCCTTGTACTTGGCCTTCGCCCTGTATTCGAAGGTCGATGCGTTGATCTTCTTCAATTTGCCATAGGCCGGCTTTTGCGAGATCGACGAGTCCGTCACCGTGCCGCGGATCCCGATCGGGATCTGGCAGCTTTCGCCGGCTGCGAGGTCGATATCGCCGGTCGAATTCTCTCCCCAATCCGCCAATGTCACCGACATCGAGCATTCCGGCACGGCCTGCGCCGAAGACGCCGGCGTGACACTTGATGCCGCGAGGATGAGCGCCAGGGCGGCTGCTCCCGACGATCGCGTGGTAACGATGCTCGTTCTCATGCAAGGCTCACTGCTGAAGATGTTCGGCGCCGAAATCCTGCAACGTGGAAGCAAGGGTGGCAAGGGCCTCGCCTCAACTGCGTGACATGTGTTGAAATGCTCGGGCGCTTGTTGCGTCGTTGGAGCGCAGCAATAGTCGCGCCCGATCCGATCGGGACAAAGGCTCGCGTGACAAGAAAGGGTTCCAATGGCTGAAAGCAACAACGGTCAGGCCAACGCTCAGCAGGCCGGCTTTGCCGGCGTCACGCGCAAGACCCTCGAGCGACTGCAACTGCCCGGCGATCAGCGCGACCTTGTCGTTGCCGAGGTGACCTATCCGCCCGGCGGAGTTGCTCCGCTGCACCGGCATCCGGTCGGCGGCGTGATCTTCATCGTCGAAGGCGTCGCCGAGTCCGCCTATGGCGACGAGGCGCCGCGGCAATATCGGGCAGGCGAGACCCTGCAGGACCGGGCCGACGTTCCGCACACGCTGTTTCGCAATTGCGACCCGGAACGGCCGCTACGCTTTCTGACGATCTACGCGCTCGAACCCGGGCGCGCCTACACGATGGAGCCGTGAGGTCTGGGTGTTTCCGTCAGCTGTTCAGCTCATCACGAGCTTGATCTGGCCGCCCTCAATGGTCCCCGCCGCAAGGGCATCGCGAGCCCTCTTTTCAATGGCCGGCCAATTCGCGAGCAGATATTTGTGCGCCTGCATCCTGGTTGGGAACGTGGTTTGCAGGGTGCAATCCTGCCGCGCGTTTCCGTTCGCAATCTGAAAGGACACCGCTTGGGGTCCCTCATTGATCTCTTGTTCGGTGGGCTTGGGAAGCTTGCGCATGCTGCTCCTTCACGAAGATTCTCGCGCTCGTCGCGAATGGAATTCGGTCGCATCCAGAGCCGGGCGATCCGGTCGCGTGGCGCTTAATCGACGTCGGCGGCTCCAGCCGCGGTCTTTTTGGCTTTTGCCGGGCGCGGTTTCGACGTCTGGTCCGGGCTCGGCGTGTTACGCACGGCCTCGGTCAGCATCTCGCGCAATTCGGCCTTGGTCTTGGGTGCTTCGCGCTTGCTCGGTTTTTGCCAGTTGGTCATTGAGTCTATATGGGGATGCCCGAGGCAAAATGCTACCGCTCTCTCAAGCTTTCGGGTTTACCCCGGCCACCGGCGGCGGAACGGCCAGAAGGAAGCAGACCGATTCCACCAGCAGCTCATGTGCACGGTCGACGATGTCGTCCAGCGATGGCGTCTTCGCGAACATGGCCTGGGCTTCAGCCAACAACTGCTCGCGCGTTGGCATGCTGGGCAGATGCAAGTCGGCACGATGCTGCAACAGAAAAAGCGCGTCCCGCACCGACAATCCGGTTTCGTGGATTGAGGATTTGATCGCCTGCGCAATGTGTTCGGGGTTGAAACGGCCGGCAAGCTGCTCAGCCGTCCGCTTGATCACGCGCGATCCCAGGCGCTGTTCGTTGCGGAGAACCTGCGCGGGCGGCGCCTTGAGATCCCAGACGACACCGAACCAGGACAACACCACCAGGACATAATAGGTCGCATCAACCTCCCACCAGCGGAAGCCCTGCCGCGCGCTGCTTTGATAGGCGTGGTGATTGTTGTGCCAACCCTCACCCATCGTAACCAGCGCCAGCAGCCAATTGTTGCGGGAGTCATCGCCCGTCACATATCGCTTGCGACCGTGAACATGTGCGAGGGAGTTGATGCAGAACGTCGCGTGATACAGCAGCACGGTGCTCCAGAAGAAACCGGCCAGGAGCCCGGGCCACCCGGCAATGAGGAAGCACAGGACTGCGACCACGACCGCCGGCAAAATCTCAAATCTGTGCAGCCACATCAACTCCGGATACGCGGCAAAATCCGCGACTTTCGTCAGATCAGTCGCATCGTGCTGTCGATAGAAGATCCAGCCGAGATGACTGTACACGAAGCCTTTGTGCCGGGGTGAATGCACATCCTGCTCGGTATCCGAATGAAGATGGTGATGTCGATGTTTCGCAGCCCACCAAAGGACGCTTTTCTGGGCGCTGCTTTGGGCCAGGAATGCGAGGATGAACTGAAACGTCCGGCTGGTCGAATAGGCTCGATGCGAGAAGTAGCGATGATACCCGGCCGTAATCGCAAACATGCGCAGCCAATACAGCGCGACGCAAATTGCAATCGCCGGCCATGAGACGCCCGACCAGATCGCCGCCAGACACCCCAAATGGACCAGCACGAACGGGAGCACCTGCGGGTACATGATGTCGTCGTGCTGCGGAGCTGGATCGATCTTGGTGGACACGCTCGCGACCTCAGCTGCTTCGATGCGCAGGCCGCTTCGCCGGCAGACGGTTCAAGTCCTGATCCTGGCGGGCATTGCGCGCGGTGTTGATAAAAGAGAACCCCGCGGCCGGGTGACCAGTCGCGGGGTCGCGTAACCTGAAGCTTTGCCAGTTCATCCGTGGTCAAAGCAGCATGGCTAATTGCCGCAGCTTACACCGCGCGCAGATTGTCCGCAGCAGATTTGCCGGTGCGGCGGTCTGCAACGATTTCAAAAGAAACCTTCTGACCCTCGTTGAGGGAGCTCATGCCGGCGCGTTCGACGGCGCTGATATGAACGAAAACGTCCTGGCCGCCGTCGTCCGGCTGAATGAAGCCGAAGCCCTTCTGGCCGTTAAACCACTTCACAGTTCCCATGCTCATGGAACATCGTCCTTTGGTATAGATGCGTGTTTGGAGCCGCACCCGAGGGCGCAGCAGGCTAATTCGAAGTTTAGGGGGTGAGGGTCGTCAGTCAGGCACGCTATGAGCGGCGAGGCCAAGTCGTTCGGCCGAAACTCGATCCGGGGAAGTTAACTACAGTTCGATCGTTCCGCAAGGGGCCTTCCTCCTTTCTCTGCCTGACCGCACGGCGGGGACACCGTGCGATTACGGGCACCTGCGCTATTCCTTCTTCGCCGTCAGGCCGTCGACCATCGCGCGCGTCAAGGTCGAGATCTCGCTGCGCAGCGCCCCGATCGGCACCGCGATCAGCTTGTGCTCCAGCCCGAGCGCGACCATGCCGTGGACGGCAGAGAACAGGCTGCGCGCGGTGACGCCGAGCTGGGCCGGCGAGCGCTGCGGAAACAGCGCGGCGAGCGGCTTGTAGATGTGGCGGAACAGTTCCATCTGCTCGCTGATCGCCCATTCCGGCACCGGCTTGCCGGGCTGCATGCGATGCTCGAACAGCGCGCGCCACAGTTCGAGATTGTCGGCGGCGAAGTCGCAATAGGCGACCGCGATCCGGACCAGCATCTCGCGCGGCGCGGCCGCGCCGCGGATCTCGGCCAGCGACAGCGAAGCATCGAGCCGGGCCAGGGTGCGGGAGCCGACGCGCAGGATCAGCTCGTCGACATCCTCGACCAGATTGTAGACGCCGCCATTGGCGACGCCGATTTCCTGCGCCAGTTCGCGCGTTTTCAGGCCACCGAGACCCTTTGCCGCAATTGCCCGTTCCGCCGCCTCGATCAGCGCTTCGCGCAGTTTCGCTCGTCGTTCCAATGCTTTGGACATGCTTCACCCGTCGTTAACCAGATGCGTGAGCGGCGCTCAAATAAATCTTGAGCGTCGCTCAGTATGTGGTACAAGAGATTCATGAGCGATGCTCATATCAGGGAGTGACCAAATGTTCAAAACTGTTTTGACGATTTTCCGCGGCAGCGTGGCGGCAGCCGAAGAGGAACTGCAGGATCGGACTGCGCTGGTCGTGCTCGACCAGCAGATGCGCGATGCCGCCGCCGCGGTCGACCGCTCGAAACGGACCCTGGCGCTCGCCATTGCCGGCGACGCCCAGGAGGGCCGGCGGCTCGAGGCGACCAATGCGCGGATCGCCGATCTCGAGGTGCGGGCGTCGGCGGCGCTCGAGGGCGGCCGGGACGACCTCGCCCGCGAAGCCGCGCAGGCGATCGCCAACCTCGAAGCCGAACGCGACGCCGCGATGACCGCGCGCACGCTGTTCGCCACCGAGATCACCCGGCTGAAGCGCCACGTCGCCAACGCCGAGGCGCGCATTGCCGAGCTCGATCGCGGCCGGCGCCTCGCCCGTGCCTCGGAAGCGGTGCGTTCGCTGCGCCGAAGCGGCATCGAGGCGGCGCGGCCCTATGAGTCGACGCTGCCGGAAGCCGAAGCGACGCTGAAGCGACTGCGCGAGCGCCAGATGGAGATCCAGGCGGCCGATGACGCGCTGTTCGAGATCGACACCGCCTCGGGTCCGCTTGTGGTCGCCGAGAGGCTCGCCGAACAGGGCTTTGGCCCGCGGATGAAATCGACCGCCGACGATGTGCTGGCGCGCTTGAGAGCCAAGCGCCCGCCTGCCGCCTGAGAACTCGAGCCTGAAACCAAGCCAACTTCAAACCACATATCATCAAGGAGACGATCATGAACCAGACCATCCAACCCCACAGCGGCAGCTGGATCACCTTCACCTACGCGTCCTTCGCAGCCTCCGCCTTCCTCGTCGCCGTCGGCGTGTTCTTCCTGCCCATCGACCTCTGGATGAAGGGCTATCTGACGATGGGCATCGTGATGCTGGTCCAGACCTGCATCACGCTGACCAAGACCGTGCGCGACAATTACGAGAGCGGCAAGTTCGTGAACCGGATCGAGGACGCCAAGGCCGAGCGCCTGCTGATGGAAGTGTCCAAGGCAGGGTGAGCCGGAGCCGATGCCAAGCGGCGGGGGTTTTTTCACCCGCCGCTCTCCAATAAAGGCCAATGCCCAAAACTCTCCACGTCATTGCGAGGAGCGTAGCGACGAAGCAATCCATCGCGCCACGTACGCGGAACGATGGATTGCTTCGCTGCGCTCGCAATGACGGTGGATAGGCCGCAAGCCGCTTACCACCAACTTGTTCCGTTTCCGGAAGGCCTTGTTTACCCTGCGGCAAACAGCGCCAAGTTGCACTCATGGCTCTTTAACAGGCCAAAGTGCAGAGATCGCGCCCGAGGGACAGAGAAATGGCGTCCACGGACAATCGCACGCCCGCTTCGCGCGGCAGCAGGAGCTTTGCCAAGACTCTTGGCAAGGCGCGCGCGGCCTTTGACGGCCTGCGCAGCCATGGCGGCTTCTGGCTGAAGGCGCTGTCGCAGCCGACCATAGATCTCACCTTGCGCACCCAGGCCGGCCAGCGCACCCGCATCGTCGAATCGCCTGGCCTGTCGCTGCCGAAGGACGAGCTCGATGCGCTGGTCGCGCAGCTCCGCATCGTCGCCGCCAAGACCCTGCCCGAGGAGAGCCTGAGCTACGGCATCTTCTCCGGCGAGCCCGAGCGGCTGTCGCGCGCTGTCATCACGCTGATCTCAGAGGAAGACACCGGGCGGCCGATCGCCTTCAACGCGCTGTCGGTGATGGACGTGCCGCTCGACGGCGAGCCGACCGAAGTCACCCATCTCGGCCTCGTCATGGTCGATCCCGATGTGCGCGGGCAGGGCCTGTCCTGGGTGCTTTACGGCCTGACCGCGCTGGTGCTGTTCGCCCGCGATGGTTTGCGGCCGAAATGGATCTCCAACGTCACCCAGGTGCCGGCCGTGGTCGGCATGGTCAGCGACACCTTCTCGGACGTATTTCCGTCGCCGCTGCCGGGCGCGCGGCAGAGTTTTGCGCATCTACAGCTGGCGCGCGGCATCATGGCACGGCATCGCGCGGTGTTCGGCGTCGGCGAGGAGGCCGGTTTCGACGAGGCCCGCTCGGTCATCACCAATGCCTATACCGGCGGCTCGGATGCGCTGAAGAAGACCTTTGAGATCGCGCCGAAGCATCGCGATGCCGTCTACAACGAATTTTGCGAGCGCGAGCTGGATTACGGCCGCGGCGACGATGTGCTGCAGCTCGGCCGCGTCGATCTTGGCGGCGCGCGGCGCTATCTGATGAGCGAGGTGCCTTCGGGCTCATTGCCGGCGCTGCTTGCGGCGTCCGCGATGCTGGCGTTGCAGCGGCTGGTGCTGCCGGTGGTCTACTGGATGGACGACACCCGCGCCTTCGGCACATTGCGGCCGCGCAAGCAGGACAACGGGACCGCGCGATGAACTTCGATTATTACTCGTTCACCGGCCGCAACATCGGCTTCATCGACGAGCACGAGCAGCAGCTCTTGCGCCGGGCGCGGGTGTTCGTCTGCGGCGTCGGCGGCATGGGCGGCGCGGCGTTCATGGCGCTGGCGCGCGCCGGCGTCGGCAAGTTCGTGATCGCCGACATCGACCGCTTCGAGGTCTCCAACCTCAATCGTCAGGTGTTCGCCTTTGCCGACGAGGTCGGCCGCGAGAAGGCGGCGGTCGCCGCCGAAGCCGCCAAACGCATCAATCCGACCATCGAGGTCGAGGTGCTCGGCGAGAATTGGACCAGTGAGCTCGCCGGCATTGCCGAACGCTGCCCGGTCATCGTCAACGGCATGGACGATATCGCCGCCGGCGTGCATCTGTACCGGACCGCCAAGCGCGCCGACGCAACCGTGATCGACGCCTATATGTCGCCGCTGCCGTCGGTGATCGTGGTGCGCCCGCACGATCCCAGGCCCGAGGAGCGCCTCGGCTTTCCGACGCTGGCCAAGGACTGGACCGAGATCACCGAGGACGACCGTCGCGCCGCGATGCGTGCCGAGATCGAGCACGTCATGCTGCATTCCTCCTCGCGCAACTATGTCGACCTCGCCATCGCCGGCGAAGTCGCGGCCGGTCGCCGCAGCCGGATGTCGTTCGCACCGATGGTGATCTCGACCGGCATGCTGATGGCCTATGAGGCGGTCGCGCTGATCCTCGGCCGCACCTCCGGCACCGATTGCCGCGGCTGGTTCCTCAACCCGCACCGGCCGGCGATCGAGAAGCCGCGCAATGCGCTGATCGCCGCCCTGATGCGCCCGCTGGTGCGGCGGGCGATCGATCAATTGACGGGCGTCGCATGACCTCGGGGGTGATCGCCGATTCCATCGTCAATCTCTGCGGCGCCATCGGCGTCGCGGTGGCGATGATGACGTTCTACCGGCGCGATCCGAGGAGCCCGCTGACCCGCCGCCTGCTGCTCGCGCTCGGCGTGATCGCGACCTTGTTCCTCGACCGCGGCCTGGCGTGGTGGAGCGGAAGCTGGCTGCTGGATCGTCTCTCGGTGATCCCGGCCGCGCTGATTCCGCTCGGTGCGCTGATCGTCACCGAAGGCATCCTGCGCCGCCACGCGCCGCGCGCAGTCAAGATCGCAGCGCTCGCGGGCGGCATCCTGCTCGGCCTCGGCGGCCTGTTCGGGTTGCAGCGCTTTGCGATGCCTTATGCAGTCGCGCTGGCCCTGTTCCAGCTCGTGGGCTTCGCCACCTGCGCGCTGCTGCTGGCGACGCGCGACCGCGCGGCGCTGATGGCCTCGGAGAACCGCAGCATCGGCCGCATGGCGGTGGGGGCGCTGGTGGTGATCCCGTTCATCCTGACCGATTTCCGCACGCTGTTTCCCGACATTCCGGTCCGGCTCGGCGCGCTGGGCGCGCTGCTCACGGTGACCGTGATGCTGATCGCCGGCGGCGGCGCCGAGACGCGGCGGCATGGGCTCGCGATGATGGCGCTGCGGCTGATCTCTTCGGGGCTGCTCGGGCTCGCCGCCGCCTTCATGGCGCCTGACGTCGATGCCGCGCAGATGATCCGGTTCGTCGCGGTGGCGATCGCCGGCGTGCTGACCATCGGGCTGATGACCGACGCGTTGCGGGCGCTGTTCGAATCGCAGGAGCCCGGCGTGCTAAATTCGGTCGCGGCGTCACCGGCGCAGACGCGGGAGCAGTTGATCGCCGAACTCGCACGGCATCCGATCTTCGAGAGCGCGCGGCGTTTCCGCGAAGACGAGCTTGGACCTTACGATCCGCGGTTGCTCCGCGATTTCCTGTCGACCAGGCGCGTGCTGCGCCGCTCCGAGGCGCCGTGGGGACTGGCGCCGACCGACCCCGCCGCCGAGCGCATGGTCTCGCTGATGACCGCCAACAACGCCTCCCATGTCATCGTGCTCGCGCATGATCCGCTCGACCTGATCGTGCTCGCGGTGCCCGTCACCGCGGCCGATCCGGCCACCGAAACCGCGCTGGCGCTGGTGCGGCGGCTGCTGGCGCTGACCCCGGAGGCCAAATGACGATCGAGATCCGGGAGGGCGACCGCAAGGCGGCCTTCGACGCCGCCCTCAATGCCTATGGGCCCGACAGCCTCTACGTGCCGCCGCTGTGGAGCGATTTCGACCGGATGTTCGATGCCGCGAAGAATCCGTTCGTCACGGAAGGCCATGGCCGCTTTGCGCTGTTCTCGGCGCATCGCGACGGCCGCCCGGTCGGCCGCATCGCCGCCTCGATCCACGATGCCTCCAACCGTAAGCACGGCACGCGCCACGGCGCGTTCGGCTTCTTCGACTGTGTCGACGATCTCGATGTGGCCGATGCGCTGCTGCGCACTGCCGAGCAGTGGTTGTCCGCGCGCGGCATGACCCGCATCGCCGGCAATTTCAATCTCACGGCGATGCAGCAGATCGGGGTGATGACCGACGGGTTCGACCATGCGCCGTTCACCGACATGATGTGGTCGCCGCCGCATATCGCGCAACACCTCGAACGCGCCGGCTATGCGGCGACGTTTCCGATGACGACGTTCGAGATCGCGCTCGACGGCGGTAAGCCGGAGCAGCTGCTCGGCGACAAGCAGCGGGCGGTGCTAACTGACAAGGATTTCGTCTGGCAGCCGATCAAGCGCTCCGCCTTCAAGGTCCGGCTGGAAGATGCGCGCCTGATCCTGAACGACGGTTTTGCCGACAACCCGATGTTCGTGCCGCCGACCGCGGCCGAATATCGGTTCCAGGCCGGTGACATGATGTGGATCATCGACAAGCGGATTTCGACCGTGGTCTATCACCGCGGCCGGCCCGCCGGCGCGATCATCGCAATCCCGGACCTCAATCCCTTGATCAAAGCGATCGGCGGCCGCATCGGTCTGACCGCGCCGTTCAAATTCGTGCAGCACCGCATGCTGAACACCCGCGCAGTGCTGATCTATCAGTCGGTCTGCCGCGATCTGCACAATCGCGGCCTCAACGGCGCGATGCTCTACCGTACCGCGCTGGCGTTGCAGGAGGCCGGCTACCGCACGCTCGGCGGCACCTGGATCGCGGACATCAACGCGCCGTCGCTGCGCCAGGTCGAGAAGGCCGGCGCCACGCCGCTGCACCGGCTGCATCTGTTCACCAAGCGGCTGGCCGCGGCATGAGCGAGCTGACGCCGGATTTGCTGCGCGAACTGGTCGCCGAGGCGCGGCTGGCGCCGAGCGTCCATAACATCCAGCCGACCCGCTGGCGCCTGCTCGGCGACGGGCGGCTGGCGCTGGTCGACGACACCTCGGTGCGCGCGCCGATCGCGGATCCCGCGGGGCATGATGTTCTCGTCTCGCACGGTGCGGCGCTGGAGGGCATGAGTCTTGCGCTTAACCGCCGCGGCTTCGCCATCACGGCGATGACCACGATCGAGCAACCGCTGTCACCGCAATTTGGCGCGCTCTGCAGCTTTGCGATCAGGCAGGGTGTCGCGCCCGATCCGTTGGCCGGCCATGTGGCGCACCGCATGTCGTGGCGCGGCAAATTTGCGGCGTCGCCCGATGAGCCCGCGCCGCTGGTGCAGCTCGCCGTCGCGCGTGACGATCTGGTCTGCATCGGGGATCGCCAGGCAATTGCCGATATCGCCGGCTGGGCCGACCAGGCCGAATTCTCCTTCGTGCACGGCGACGACTATCGGGCCGAACTGCTCGCATGGATGCGGTTGTCGCCCGACCATCCGCACTATCTGCTGGATGGTCTCAATCGCGATGCGCTCGCCATGAATGCAGTCGAGGCCACCGCCGCCCGCTTCGTGCTGGGTAGCCTGTTCAGGCCGCTCGATCGACTTGGTCTTGCCGCATCGCTGCTGTCAGACAGCGCCAAGACCGCCTCGGCCGCGGCGATCGTGCTGTTCTGTCGTCCGGTCGGTGAGGATCCACTCACGACGGGGCGGCATTTCTACCGCGGCTGGCTGGAGATCGATCGCGCCGGGCTGGTGGCATGCCCGATCTCGGCGCTGGCCGATCACCCTGACTTCAACGACCGGCTGCGCAAGCTCGGCAGGATCGGCACCGATCTGCGCCTCGTCAACGTGTTCCGCATCGGCCGGCCCGCAAAACCGCTGGAACCGCGGCATTTCCGGCTGCCGGTCGATCGGCTCATCGTGTAGATTTTTTTGTATTGACGCGTTTTCGTCACGCGAACCGGTATCCACGTCGCTCGAAAACGCTCTAGGATATACTCAGAAATAGAGCTCGATATCTGCTGTCAAAGCTTCACGGGGTCGTGCTATGACGCCGCCCGCAAACCAATGACCGGTGGGGTTAATGTCGAAGCAATCGTTGCGCGAGGAGGCCGAGCGCCTGATCCGCGAGACCATGGAAAAGCGGAACCTGGTCATCAGGCAGGGCACGACCCGGATCGAGGCCGTCTGCGGCAAATGCGGCGCGCCGAACCGTGTGCAGGCGGAAAAGGGCCAGTCCCGCGTCAAGTTCACCTGCAAGAACTGTGACCACAAGCAGGAAACGCTGTAAGCGGGGCCGTGGTCTGTATGGTGGGGCTCGCTAACTCATCCTTCGATTCTGCATGCCCCGTCATCCTGAGGAGCGCGTAGCGCGTCTCGAAGGATCGACGGCCACCGGCCGGGCCGTGCATCCTTCGAGGCTCGCTCCGCTCGCACCTCAGGATGACGGGATAAATAGAATAGGATGGGTCAGCTAACCCATCCTACGAAGCACCTCTACTTGAACGCCTCGCAGACCGTGATGTGATCCGGCGCGATCCGGGCCGCGGTTCGCAGCGAGACGTTGCGCCACCAGGCGTCCAGCGCGTGGCGGTCGCAGGCGAGCTTCACGCTCATGCCGCCGGCGAATTTGATCCAGTCGGCAAAGCTTTGGCGTGACACCGCGATCACGACGGGAATATCGGCGTCGAGCGCGCGCTCGATCACGAAGCCAAGGCCCTTGCCGTCGCGTTCCCGCTTGCCGAAGCGGTTGACGATGACGAGATCGGCGCCTTCGGCGAGCGCGTCGGCGACGCGGACGCCGGCGTCCTGCAGCCGCGACAGATCGAGCTTGCAGCCGGTGGCACCAGGAGCGGGCGGCTGCGCCAGCAGCAGCGTCTCGCCGCTATGGACCAGCACTGCCGAAAGGCTGGAGTCCGCGCATTGGCCAGTCTGCACCATGCCGACCACGCGCGCGCCGTGCGCCTTCAGCTCGCCGGCGAAGTCGCGCAGGATGGCGTCGGGATCGTCCCTGTCGTCATAAACCAGGGCGGCAAGGTCGCATTGGGCATCGAACATGATGGGCTCTGTTCGTTGTGGAGGAGAGCGGCGGCCGCGGCGCCAAGGGGCATTAAGGGGTGCCAAGGCGCCGCGGCCGCATGTTTTCGGATCAGGCGGCCGGCGGGCCGTTGATGATCTGCAGCTGGGTGAATTCGGCGAGACCTTCCTCGGCGAATTCGGTGCCGATGCCCGACTGCTTGGCGCCGCCGAACGGAATGTTCGGGGCCATGTCGAGGTGCTTGTTGATCCACACCGTGCCGGCCTCGATCTGGGTCGCGACCTCATGCGCGCGCTTGATGTCGGACGACCACACCGACGCGCCGAGGCCGTAAGTGGTGGCGTTGGCGCGGCGGATCACGTCATCCTTGTCGGAATATTTGATCACCGGCAGCACCGGGCCGAACTGCTCCTCGTCGACCAGCTTGGAGCCTTCCTTGATGTCGCGCACGATGGTCGGCTCGATGAAATAGCCGGGACGGTCAATCGCGGCGCCGCCGGCGATCACATTGCCGTTCTTGCGGGCGTCGTCGAGGAACGCCTTCACCTTCTCGTACTGCATCTTGTTCTGCAGCGGGCCGAGCTTGGTGCCCTGCTTGGAGCCGTCATCGACCACGGTGTTCTTCGCAATCGCGACCAGCTCGTTGCAGATCTCGTCATAGACGGATTCGTGCACATAGAGCCGCTTGATGGCGAGACAGACCTGGCCGGAGTTCTGGAACGCGCCCTCGAAGATGCCGGGCGCCACCTTCTTCGGGTCGACGTCGTCGAGCACGATGCCGGCGTCGTTGCCGCCGAGCTCGAGCGTGATCCGCTTCAACGTCTGCGACGCGCTCGCCATCACCTTCTGGCCGGTTGCGGTCGAGCCGGTGAAGGAGATCTTGCGGATATCAGGGTGCTTGGTCATGTGATCGCCGAGATCGTTGGCATCGGCGATGAAGTTCAGCACGCCCTTCGGCAGGATGTCCTTGACCAGCTCGGCGAAGCGCAGCGAGGCCAGCGGCGTGGTGGGCGCAGGCTTCACCACCAGGGTGTTGCCGGCGAGCAGCGCCGACGGCAGCTTGAACGCCAGGATCAGCAGCGGATAGTTCCAGGGAATGATCGCGCCGACCACGCCGAGCGGGCGGCGATAGGCCTCGACCTTGCGGTCGCCGGAATTCTCGACCACGCGCATCGGCAGGTCGAGCGAGCCGAGGTAGCGGAAGAAGCCCGCCATGCCCATCACCTCGCCGGTGGCATCCGCGAGCGGCTTGCCCTGCTCGCTGGTCAGGATGTGTGCGAGCTCGTTGGTGTTGGCCTCGATCGCCTCAGCCATCTTGATGATGAGCTTGCGACGCTCTTCCATCGGCGTGGCGGCCCAAGCGGGATAGGCGGCCTTCGCGGCGGCGACGGCCTTGTCGAGCTGCTCCTTGGAGGCGCGGGGGCATTGCGCCACCACCTCTTCGGTCGCCGGATTGAGCACCGGCATGGTCTGGTCGCCGGGTACCATCTTGCCGTCGATGAGAAGCTTGTAATCACTCATAGGCTTTGCTCTCCCTGGTCAAACGGGCCCTTCGCGGGCCTCGCTATATCTTGTCATATATCACGATTGCGGTGGGTGGGCCACGGCCAAAGATGGTCCCCGAATAACGGCTGGACGGCGGCCGGCCGAGCGATATATCTTTACGAATATAACGAAGAAATGACCCGGAGTGCTGGTATGCAGATCGAAACCCAGGAGCTCACCACCTGCGAAGTCGCGCCCGACGGCTGCGCCATTTCGCTGGGATTCGTCGACGGCAAGGGTGAGCCCGCAACCATCCGCCTGTCGATCAACCAGGTCGGCGCGCTGGTCATGACGCTGCCCGGGCTGATCAGCAAGGCGCTGCAGACCCGTTTCGGCGACCAGAGCCTGCGCTACGCCTATCCGCTGGATTCATGGGTGCTCGAGCAGTCGACCGATCCGGCCCATGGCATGATGACGCTCAAGACGTCGGACGGCTTCAGCGTCTGCTTCTCGATCCCGCGCGCCCAGCAGAGCGAACTCGGCGAGGCGCTGGTGTCGCAGCCGGAGACACCGGTGCGGGTGCGGGCGAATTAGTCCATCGACCGGATGACATCCGTATCAACTTCATACATCGTCATTCCCCGGTGCGCGGTTGCGCACCTGAGGGCGCGCGCAGCGCGAGCCTGGAATCCATTGGGCCGCATGCGTTGTGGCGAAATGGCTTCCGGGCTCAGCCCTTCGGGCTGCCCCGGAATGACGGCGACTGGAGTTTATCGATGCGCGCATTGTTGATAGCCCTCTTGATTGGTCTTTCGTCCGCGGCCTCGGCAGCCGAGCTTAAGGTGATGGCCGCGGGCAGCCTGAAGGACGCGTTTGCTGCCGTCTTCGCGGATTTTGGCAAGCAGTACGGCCACAGTTTCGCGCCGGTGTTTGGACCTTCGGGCGGCTTGCGCGAGCGGTTGCAGAAGGGCGAGGCCTTCGATGTGTTCGCGTCAGCGGCATTGCCGCATGCGCAGACGCTCACCGATGCGGGCATTTCCGGGCCCAGCATGCTGTTCACGAAGAACGCGATGTGCGTCGTCACGTCGGCCGATCGTCCGCTGGACACCGATCGTCTCGTCGAGACGATGCTCAAGCCCGAGATCAAGATTGCAACATCGACACCGGTCTCCGATCCGTCCGGCGACTATACCTGGGAGATGTTCCGCAAGGTCGACGCGATGCACCCCGGCGCTTTCGACACGTTGTCGAAGAAGGCGCAGCAATTGTTCGGCGGCCCCGCCACCACGATGACCGTCAGCGATCTGCTGGCTGCGATCGACCAGCACCGAATCGATCTCCTGGTCTACTACTGCTCGGGCGCGCAGCAGATCGTGCGCGACTCCGCAAAATACAAGTCGGTCGCGCTGCCGCCGGAGCTCGTGGTCGGACCGGAATACGGGCTGACCGTCTCGCGCAAGGCGCAGGCAGGCGCGGCGGATTTCGCGATGTATCTGATGTCGCCGCAGGGGCAGGCGACACTGAGGGCGTTCGGCTTCGTTCCCGTGACGCTGCCGGGCGGGCCGTAATCGTAGGGCGGGTTAGGCGAAGCCGTAACCCGCCAACTTCGCGCAACGAATGCTCGTGCGGATGAGAGACCGGCGGTGGGTTACGCTTCGCTAACCCACCCTACGCATCTAGTTCCCCTTTACGAACGCCGCGAACGCATCGCCGAAATCCGGGTGCCAGCGCGACAGCGGCGGGCGGTTCTCGACGATGTCGCCGGCGGCCCACAGGATGCGGCGTTCGTCGAGCGCGCGCGGCACGTCGTTGTCCGGGCAGAGGATGTAGAAATCGCCGGCTGCGAGGTGCTCGATCATGAAGTCGACGGTCTGCTCCGACGTCCAGGCGCCGGCCGGCTTCTCGGTGCGGTCGCGCGCGGTCAGCCCGGTGAAGACAAAGCCCGGGATCAACAGATGCGCCGTGATCTCGCAGCCGTCGGTGTTGCGCAGCTCGTGCTGCAGCGCCTCGGTGAACGCCTTCACGCCGGCCTTGGAGACATTGTAGGCGGGATCGCCCGGCGGCGTGGTGATGCCCTGCTTGGAACCGGTGTTGATGATCAGCCCCGGCCGGCCGCGCTTGATCATGTTGGGCGCAAACGCCTGCGTGCCGTTGATCACGCCCCACAGATTGACGCCCAGGATGCGCTGCCAATTGTCCGCAGGCCCGAACATCGAGCTGCCGGGCTGGATGCCGGCATTGTTCATCAGGATGTCGGTGCCGCCGAACTTTTTCGCGACGGCGGCCTCAAGGCCTGCGACCTCGTCGGCGCGGCTGACGTCGACCGCAGCCGCCATGATGTCGGCGGCGCCGCCGGGTGCGGCAGATGACAGTTTTGCCGCAGCTGCCTTCAGCCTGTCATCGCCGAGATCGGCGATGCAGACCTTCATGCCGGCTTCGGCAAACCGCGTCGCGGCGGCAAGCCCGATGCCGGATGCGCCTCCGGTGATCACGGCAACATGATTGGCTGATATCACGGGGTGGGGCATCGTCGGTCTCCGGACACATCTGTGGCTGAGGTTAGCATAGCGTTTTCAAGCGAAGTGGTTCCCGGTTCGCGTGAAGAAAACGCGTCAAACAAGAAGACCCTTACCTAGCATATCGCACCCACCATGCACGCGGGTGCATGGGAGGTTTTCATGCGCGCCACCCTCGACAACGCTTGCCTCGCTTTACGGTTTCGCGGCCGCGCTGTAGAATCGCCGATATAACGCTTCCAAAACACCTCAGCCGACATTTTACAGGGAGTGCAAACATGGCTGTATCGCAGGCTATTCCGATCACGCGCCATCCTTATGCCGATGGCTCCTACAAGCAGATGCTGATCGACGGCAAATGGGTCGACGCCGCCTCCGGCAAGAAATTCGAAACCCACAACCCCGCCACCGGTGAATTGCTCGCCTCCGTCGCCGAAGGCGATGCCGAGGACATCAACCGCGCGGTTGCGGCCGCGCGTCGCGCCTTCGAAGGGCCGTGGAGCAAGGTGAAGCCGTTCGAGCGGCAGAACATGCTGCTCAAGCTCGCCGAGCTGGTCGAGGCCAATTTCGAGGAACTGTCCCAGCTCGACACGCTCGACATGGGCGCGCCGATCAGCCGCACCCGCGGCAACCGGCTGCGCGCGCTCGGCATGCTGCGCTACTACGCCGGACAAGCGACCGCGATCCACGGCGAGACCATCGAGAACTCGCTGCCTGGCGAGATCTTCTCCTACACGCTGAAGGAGCCGATCGGCGTGGTCGGCGCCATCATCCCCTGGAACGGGCCGCTGACCGCCTCGATCTGGAAGATCGGCCCTGCGATCGCGACCGGCTGCACCGTGGTGCTGAAGCCGGCCGAGGAATCGCCGCTGACTTCGCTGCGCATCGGCGAGCTCTGCATGGAGGCCGGCATTCCGCCCGGCGTCGTCAACGTCGTGCCGGGCTATGGCGAGACCGCGGGTGCCGCGCTTGCCTCGCACCCCGATGTCGATAAGGTCGCCTTCACCGGCTCGCACGTCACGGGACAATCGATCATCCGTGCCTCGGCCGGCAACCTCAAGCGCGTCTCGCTCGAGCTCGGCGGCAAGTCGCCGGACATCGTGTTCGCCGACGCCGATCTCGACGCCGCGGTGCCGGGCGCTGCGATGGCCGTGTTCGCCAATTCCGGCCAGATCTGCAGCGCCGGCACGCGGCTGTTCGTCGAGCAGAAGGTCTATGACGAGTTCGTCGGCCGCGTCGCCGAGTTCGGCAAGAAGCTGCAGGTCGGCAACGGCCTCGATCCCAACACCCAGATTGGGCCGCTGGTGTCGCAGCAGCAGATGGACCGCGTCTCCGGCTATCTCGACATCGGCCAGAAGGAAGGCGCCAAGGCGCTGGCCGGCGGCGGGCGCCTCACCGAGGGCGCGCTGTCGAAGGGCTATTTCGTGCAGCCGACCGTGTTTGCCAATGTGCAGGACAACATGCGCATCGCGCAGGAGGAGATCTTCGGCCCGGTGATCTCGGCGATCTCCTTCAAGGATCCGGACGAGCTGATCAAGCGCGCCAATGCTACGACCTTCGGTCTCGGCTCGGGCGTGTGGACCACCAATGTCAGCAAGGCGCACCAGGTCGCCAAGGCGCTGCGCGCCGGCTCGGTCTGGGTCAATTGCTACCAGGCGATGGATCCGGCGGTGCCGTTCGGCGGCTACAAGATGAGCGGCTACGGCCGCGAGTCCGGCAAGCAGCACGTCGAGGAGTATCTCAACGTCAAGGCGGTCTGGATCAACACGGGCTAGCGCTTGCTTCTTCTCACCTCTCCCCGCCTGCGGGGAGAGGTCGGATTGCATCGATAGATGCAATCCGGGCGAGGGGTACAGGTCTCAATGTTCGGCGTGCTCGCGGAGGGAAGTCCTCACCCCAATGCCTGCATGATTTCGGAATATTAGAATAATATCCCTGATTTGCCCGACGCGTCAAGTTGCGTTGTCGAACGCCGGCCGCCGCCGGTTACTGTGCATGGGGTTGTTTTCGATATTTTCGTAAGCGCCCCTGCAACGACCACCGGCTCTTGCGTTTACCGCCCCGCGGCCTTCTTCGGCTTGCCGATGTCGCTGCGCAGGGCTTCGAGGTCCTTGCGCACGGCGGTCGCCGCATCGCGTTCGATCTTGCGGTAGCGCGCCACCAAGGAGAGGCCGAACGGGGTCAGCACCGCGCCGCCGCCGTTCTTGCCGCCGGTCTGGCGTTCCACCGCCGCCTGCCGGCAGATGCGGTTGATCTCGTCGACCAAGTCCCAGGCGCGCTTGTAGCTCATGTCCATGGCGCGGCCGGCGGCGGAGATCGAGCCGCATTCCTTGATCTGCTCGAGCAGCAGGATCTTGCCCGGTCCGATGCGGTCTTCGGCATCGAGATCGATGCGGACGCTCAATGAGGGGAGCAATGTGGCGCTCGGTTTCGACATGGCAAGCCTGCTTGTCTGTTCGCTAGATTGCCACTACCTGCTTTTGCGAACAAGATGAACCCGTGACATAACGGGACATCACAAAAAATAATCGGGGTAGGCATGAGTTCTCCATCGCTGTTTTCGCCGCTCAAGGTCGGTCCCTATGAGCTGAAGCACCGTGTCGTGATGGCGCCGCTGACGCGGATGCGGGCGGCGCGGCCGAGCCTCGCGCCGCGGCCGATGAACGCGGAATATTACGCGCAGCGCGCCACGCCCGGCGGCCTCTTGATCGCGGAAGCCTCGCCGGTGGTCGCGACCGGCTTCGGCAATCCCGGCGTCCCCGGCATCTACAGCGAGGCCCAGATCGCGGGCTGGCGCGAGGTGGTGGATGCCGTGCACGCCAAGGGCGGGCTGATCTTCCTGCAGCTCTGGCACGTCGGACGCGTCTCGCATTCCTCGTTCCAGCCCGATGGCGCGCTGCCGGTGGCGCCGTCGGCGGTCGCGATCCCCGCCGAGTTCAGGTGCATGACGGCGGACGGCAAGGTGGTCGACTACGAGACGCCGCGTGCGCTTACGACCGGCGAGGTCGCCGTGATGGTCGAGGCCTACCGGCAGGGCGCGAAGAACGCGCTCGCCGCCGGGTTCGACGGCGTCGAGATCCACGGCGCCAACGGCTATCTGATCGAGCAGTTCCTGCAATCGCGCAGCAATCTGCGCACCGACCAGTATGGCGGCTCGATCGAGAACCGCGTCCGCTTCCTGCTGGAAGTGGCGCAGGCGGTGACCGAGGTCTGGGGCGCTAACCGCGTCGGCGTGCGGCTATCGCCCTACGGCATTGCCAATGGCAGCGGCGAGGCCGACCCGATGCCGCTCTACAGCCACGCCATCAAGGCGCTGGACAAGTTCGGGCTCGCCTATCTGCATTTCATCGAGCCGCGCGCTTCGGGCACCGGCCGTGCCGAGGTCGACTGGCAGAACGTGCCATCCGCGATGGTGCTGTACCGCCCGATGTGGAGCGGTGTGCTGATCACCGCCGGCAATTTCGTCGGCGACAGCGCGCAGAGCGCGGTCGCGGAAGGTCATGCCGATGCGATCGCGTTCGGCCGCTATTTCATCTCCAACCCGGATCTGCCGCGCCGCCTGCAGCGCGGCTACCCGCTGACCAAGTACAACCGCGCGACCTTCTATGCCGGCGAGGAGAAGGGCTATACGGACTATCCCGCCCACGACGAGTTGGCGCAGGCGTGACTTCGTAGCCCGGATTTCGCTTCGCTGCGTCCGGGCTACAATGCTTCCTTCCTCGTCATTGCGAGGAGCGGAGCGACGAAGCAATCCATCGCTCCTCACGCGCGATAGATGGATTGCTTCGCTTCGCTCGCAATGACGGCGGACAAAGCCGGAGAGCTCCCGATGTTTCCGGACGACGAGTTCGAGCCGACGAAAAAGCCGAAACCGGTGGCGCTGGCGAAGCCTGCGGCCGGCCAGTGCCTGTGCGGCAAGGTGCGGTTCGAGATCGATGTGCCGGCGCGCTGGGCCTGGCACGATCACACCGCCGCGAGTCGCCGCGCCCATGGCGCTGTTTATGCGACCTATGTCGGCAGCTGGAAGAAGCGCTTCCGCATCACGCAAGGCGAAAGCGAGCTCTCGCGCTATGAGGACGCGAAAAACAAGACCGCACGCAGCTTCTGCGCCAATTGCGGTACGCCCATCATCTACGAGCGCGCCCGGTCGCCGCACATGGTCAACATCCCGCGCGCGCTGTTCTCCGGGCGCACCGGCCGGCAGCCGCTCTATCACATCGCGATCGAGGAATTGCAGGAGTGGGCCTACACCGGCGAGCCGCTGGTGCCGCTGAAGGGCTATCCCGGCGTGGTCTGGCAGCGTTCGAAAAAGAAGAAGCGCAGCGAGCGCGAGGGGATGTTCTAGGACGCCAGCTCGCGTGCCGGCATTCGGGGGAGGCGGTCGCACGCAACGTTGCGTCAGTGCTTCACGTAGACGACCTCTTCCGACCCTACGTATTCCTCAGTCCACCCTCTCTTGTCCACGAGGAACCGCTTCAGAGGTTCGTGCGCCTTCACCCAGAGCACCGTATCGATCTTGTACTTGGCAAGCACGGTGTCCCAGGCGGCTTCATCGATTTCCCATCTGATGAGGCTGAAATAGTCGCGCAGCAGCTCATCGGGATAGGCGGTGGCCGACCGGCCGTCGACGAACACCGGTACCGCACCGCGTGTGTAGAAGATCAGGAGCCCGCCGACGTTCCAGTGGTTCAGCAGCCGCGCATGCGGAAAATGGCTTTGAAGATAACGCGCATCCTGCTCCGACAGCAGCTGGGGAAGTGCGAGCGCCGGCTTGACGTACATCAAGGTCAACGGCAGCGCGCACATTGCGACGATGCCGGCGACCAGCAACGAGCCCTGGACCTTGAGGTCGTTGAGTTGCTTGGGCAGCACCCGGTCGATGTGAAGCGCCAGCGGCACCGTTGCGAACATGAAGAAGAAGGACATGTACCGGTATTGATAGAATCCCAGCAGCAGAAACAGCCAGGACAGCAGCCGCGACTCCAGAGGAGCCGGCGAAGCAGCTGGGTGGCGCAGCTCGAACGCGGCAAATATCGCGATATAGACGATGCCGGGAATGCTCCCGGGCACGCTGAAGTTCGCGGAATAAGACCACCACTCGGTGATGTTCGCCTGCGCAAAATGGCCCAGCGTGGTGGTGACGCCGTCGTAGATGCGCCAGCCGAGAGGATTGATCAGGATTGCGACAAGGCAGCCGGCTGCTGCGAAACTGTAGATCCTAAAACCGGCCCAGTCCCGCCTGAGCACGGACGTGGCTCCAAAAAAGCCGATGATGAAAAGCCCGAGCACAAAGCCGCCATGCAGATTGGCCCAAAGCACCATCATCACCGGCAGCAGGAACCATCTGGTTCGCTTCAAACACTCTGCGTAGAAGACGACGCAGAACAGCATGGTGGGGGTGTTCGGCGAAGCGGCGAGATAGGAATTCGGCGCGGTCACGAACGCCGGGTAGAGCACGCACGCGGCGAGAACGGAAATGCCGACCGCGAGCGTCGAGGCGCCGCTGCGCAGGCAGATCGATGCAAGATATCCGGTGATGACGGCGCCACATGCAACGACTGACAGTGTGAGACCGATATACCCCGTGTATTGAAACACCACGCTGGCAATCACGTCCCAGAGCCAGGACAGATTGTACCATTGCCGGTCGCCGAGGGTGAACGACCATGGATCCTGGAAGGGGACATTGCCGCGCTCCCTGATCAGGTCTCCGGCGGCGAGGTGCCATCCGAGATCAAGGTGGCCGAGCAGGAGCGGCCCGTTCGACAGGTAGTACAGCGACGTGACTGCGATCAGGAAGACATAGAGACCCGGCTTCTCGCGCCCGATCGTTCCCGGTCCTCTATCGAGCCTGGTTCCGTTCCAGGCCGCCAGCGCGTCCATGACTGAACCCCCGCGATCGAAGCGAGCCAACTGCGGGCCCTGCATGCTGTTCTATGTGCTTGATGAAGGCAAACCATCGTCGCTTTAGGACACTCTGGCTAAAGTAGCGTTAAAGTCAGCCGCGCAATTCGATGGCTGCCGTCGAGGTTCACGTCTGCCCAACGCCGGCTTTCGAGGGACTGGCCGGCGGAGTGAAATGATGAGCCCGGAGAGCCAGGCGCGCGCCAGCGGAATGCGGCCATGACCGGCCGCTCGATTGCTCCCCAAGCGCAAGTTTGGTCATCTCCTCCGGCGCCGTCGGCCAACGCGCCGGCAGGCCTGGAGGGAACATGAAGAATCGCATTACCGGCCGCTCGGCTTTCCTGGCGCTGCTGAAGGACGAGGGCGTCACGCATCTGTTCGGCAATCCCGGCACCACCGAATTGCCGATCATGCATGCGCTGAAGGATCATCCTGACCTCACCTATGTGATGGCGATGCAGGAGAGCCTGGTCGTCGCGATGGCCGATGGTTTCAGCCGCGCCTCCGGCAAGCTGGTCGCCTGCAACGTCCATGTCGCGCCCGGCCTCGGCAATGCGATGGGCTCGCTCTACAATGCGAGCTTCACCGGCACGCCGTTGATCCTCACCGCCGGCCAGCAGGAACAGGGCCACGGCCTGACCGAGCCGGTGCTCTATGGACCGCTGGTGCAGATGGCCACGCCCTTGGTGAAATGGGCGGTCGAGGTGACGCGGCTGGAGGACCTGCCGCGCATCGTGCGCCGCGCTGCCAAGATCGCGGCCACGCCGCCGACGGGACCGGTGTTCATCTCGCTGCCCGGCGATATTCTCAACGCCGAGGCCGGCATCGAGCTCGGCCGCTCCACCCGGGTCGACACGCGCGTCCGGCCGTCGGAAGATTCGTTGAAGGCGCTGGCCGCGCGCATCCTGAAAGCCGAGCGTCCGGTGATCGTCGTCGGCGACGAGATCGTCAAGAGCGACGCGCTGCGCGAGGCCGCCGATCTCGCCGAGACGCTGGGCTGCCCGGCCTGGCAATCGCCGACGCCCTATGGTTCGCACTTCCTCTCCGAGAGCCCGAGTTTCATGGGCGCGATCGCGCGGCTGCAGAAGGTCGCGCGCGATGTGCTGGCGCCGTATGATCTGTTGATCGCGCTCGGCGGCGATCCACTGCGGATGTCGGTCTATAGCGAGGTCGATCCGCTGCCGGACGGACTCTCGATCGTGCAGGTCGGTCTGGTCGACAGCGATCTCGCCAAGAACTATGGCGCCGAGATCGCGGTCAAGGCTGACGTCAAGGAGACGCTGCGCGCGCTGGTCCCGGCATTGAAGGAGCTCGGCGGTGGCGCGCTGGAGGCGCGTGCGAAGCAGCGACTCGCGGCGCTGTCGACGAAGAACTGGGCGGCGAAGCGCAAGGCGCTGGTCGAGCAGATCTCGAAGGCGAACCTGAAATCGCCGATCGATCCGGACTGGCTGGCGCTGCAGGTCGTGGAGGCGATGCCGGATAACGCGATCCTGGTCGACGAGGGCCTGACCTCGTCGCGGCAGATCCTCGCGCTGCGCCCGCATCGCGACCGCTTCGGCTATCACGCGCTCGCTTCGGGCGGCATCGGCTGGGGCCTGCCGGCCGCGGTCGGCGTCAGCCTAGCCAATCCGCAGCGCCCGGTGGTGTGCTATTCCGGCGACGGCTCGTCGATGTATTCGATCCAGTCGCTGTGGACCGCGGCCAATCACAAGCTGCCGCTGACCTTCGTCATCGTCAACAATGGCGGCTATCGCATCATCAAGCAGCGCCTGCTCGCCTTCCACGGCGATGACAATTATGTCGGGATGGATTTCATCGATCCGCCGGTCGATTTCACCGGCGTCGCACGCTCGCTCGGGCTCGAGGCGATCAAGGTGACGGACCCGCAGGAGCTGAAGGGCGTGATGAAGTCCGCGTTCAGCCGTCCCGGCGCGAAGCTGATCGAGGTGATGGTGAGCAATTCGGTGAATTAGCCGACGCTTACTCTCACACCGTCACCCTGAGGAGCGCGAAGCGCGTCTCGAAGGGTCGACGGCCCGGCCGTGGCCGTCGATCCTTCGAGACGCGCGCAAGAGCGCGCTCCTTAGGATGACGGGATGGTGAGCTGTGCGGTACCCCGTCATTGCGAGGAGCGAAGCGAAGAAGCAATCCATTGCTTCGCATATGCGGAACGATGGATTGCTTCGCTTCGCTCGCAATGACGGAGACAATCACTCCGCTGCGTTTGCCTGCGACTTTACCCGATATCGCCCCGCCGGATGCGTCGAGTCCAGCCTCGCTCGTCCCGCGCCGAACAGCTTCTCGCGCAGCGTGCCTTTGGCATACTCCCGCTTGTAGCGGCCGCGCTTGACGAGCTCCGGCACCAGCATGTCGGCGATATCCTCGAAATCGCCGGGCGAGATCGCAAACGCGACGTTGAGGCCGTCGACGTCGGTGTCCTCGAACCATTGCTCGATCTTGTCGGCGACCTGCTCGGGCGAGCCGACCACCACGGGGCCGGCGCCGCCGATGCCGACATGCTCGGCGACCTCGCGCACGGTCCAGACCCGATCGGGATCGGCGCGGGTGACGTTGTCCATCGCCGAGCGGCCGGCGTCGTTCTGCACGTGACGGACCTCCTGGTCGAGCGAATAGGTCGAGAAATCGACGCCGGTCCAGCCCGACATCAGCGCCAGCGCGCCTTCATGGCTGATATGGCTGCGATACTCGGCATATTTCGCCTTCGCCTCGGCTTCGGTCGGTGCCACTACGATGCACATCATCGAGAACATCAGGATCTCGGCCGCGTTGCGGCCCTTCTCGGCGGCGAGCTCGCGGATTGCCGACACCCGCGGGCCGATCACCTTCGCTGACGGGCCCGACATGAACACGCACTCGGCGTGCTCGGCGGCGAACTGCCGGCCGCGCGGCGAGGTGCCGGCCTGGTAGAGCACCGGCGTGCGCTGCGGCGACGGCTCGGAGAGATGGATCGCGTTGAGGCGGTAGTTGCTGCCCTCGTGCTGCACGCGATGCACCTTCGCAGGATCCGTGAAGATGCCGCGCGCGACGTCGCGGATCGCGGCGTCGTCCTCCCAGCTGCCTTCCCAGAGCTTGTAGACCAGCTCCATATATTCGTCGGCGAGCTCGTAGCGGTCGTCATGCGCGGTCTGCTTGTCCTTGCCGGCACCGCGCGCGGCACTATCGAGATAGCCGGTCACCACGTTCCAGCCGACCCGGCCGCCGGTCAGGTGATCGAGCGTCGACATCCGCCGCGCGAACGGGTAGGGCGGCTCGAAGGAAAGATTGCTGGTGACGCCGAAGCCGAGATGTTCGGTCACCGCGGCCATCGCCGGGATCAGCATCAACGGCTCGTTGGCCGGGGTCTGCGCCGCGTTGCGCAGCGCCGCATCCGGATTGCCCGCATAGACGTCGTAGACGCCGAGCACGTCGGCGAGGAACAGGCCGTCGAACCGGCCGCGCTCCAGCGTCTTCGCCAGATCGGTCCAGTAGGACAGCTTGTTGTAGTCCTTGGTGCGATCGCGCGGATGGGTCCAGAGCCCCGGCGACTGATGCGCCACGCAGTTCATGGCAAAGGCGTTGAGCCGGATTTGTTTTGTCATTGTCGAAACCTTGAGCGCCGCTTCAAATGCTGCTCGGTCGGATGCCGGGCGTCCCGCATCAACTTTGTTGCGACTTCCCACGTTTTGGCAAGGCCCCCTTCGCGATTCACACCCTTCCGGTGGCGCGCCGATCCCGATAGGTTGCCGGCCTCCAGAAGCATGATCCGGGCGCAAAGCATCGCGTTCCGGTGGGTTCATGCCAAGACGCGACCGGACGAAGGAACAATCATGGCGACACGGGCCGACGCAATCGCAAACGTGCGAGAGCATTTTCAATCGGGGCAGTTCTTGCAGGAGCTGGACCGCAGGGTCGGCTACCAGACCGAGAGCCTGAACGCCGACAAGGCCGATGCGCTGCGCGCCTATCTGGTCGAGAATTTGCAGCCGGCCTTCGCCGAACTCGATTTCACGACCCGGCTGATCGAGTCGCCGACCGGCCGCGGGCCCTATCTGATCGCCGACTACCAGGAGGACGCCGCGCGGCCGACCGTGTTGACCTACGGCCATGGTGACGTCGTCGACGGCATGGTCGGCGAATGGCGCGACGGGCTCAATCCCTGGCAGACCACGGTCAAGGGCGACCGCGTCTACGGCCGCGGCACCGCCGACAACAAGGGCCAGCATTCGATCAACATGGCCGCGCTACGCGCGGTGAAGCAGGCCCGCGGCGGCAAGCTCGGCTTTAACGCCAAGTTCATCATCGAGACCGGCGAGGAGATCGGCTCGCCTGATCTGCGCGAGGTCTGCGAGGCACATCGCGAGGAGCTGAAGGCCGATCTTTTCATTGCCTCGGACGGGCCGCGGCTGTCGGCGGACCGGCCGACCATCTTCCTCGGCTGCCGTGGCGGCAACCGCATCCATCTCGACGTCAATCTGCGCGAGGGCGGCAACCATTCCGGCAATTGGGGCGGCGTACTGGCCAATCCGGCGACGATTTTGGTCAACGCGATCGCGAGCCTGGTCGACGGCAAGGGCCGCATGAAGCTCGAGATCCTGAAACCGCCGCCGATCTCGAACCGCGTCCGCGCCGCGCTCGCCGACGTCGAAATCAAGCCGACGGCGGACGAACCGGCGCTGGCGGAAGATTGGGGCGAGGAGGGCCTGACTGCGGCCGAACGGCTCTACGCCTGGAACACGCTGGAAGTGCTGGCGATGTCGTCGGGCAATATCGACAAGCCGGCCAATGCTATTCCGGGCAAGGCCAACGCCGTGCTGCAGCTCCGCTTCGTCGTCGGCACCAAATATCTCGAAGTGATCGATGGGGTGCGCGATCATCTGCACAAGAACGGCTTCCCGATGGTCGAGGTCTCGGGCGCGCAGCGGTTCGGCGCCTCGCGCACCGACATGGACAGCCCGTGGATCGACTGGGCGGCGAACTCGATCCGCACCACCACCGGCAAGGCGCCGGCGGTGCTGCCGAACTTCGGCGGCTCGCTGCCGAACGACGTGTTCTCGGAAGGCCTCGGCCTGCCGACGATCTGGGTGCCGCATTCCTATCCGGGCTGCTCGCAGCACGCCCCCGACGAGCACATCCTGCTGCCGGTGACCGAGGAGGCGCTGACCATCATGGCCGGCCTGTTCTGGGACCTCGGCGAGGCAAAGCGCTAGGGGTGAAGGACGGACTCGCTTCTTCCCCGTCATCCTGAGGTGCGAGCGGAGCGAGCCTCGAAGGATGAATCGGCCACCAGCGGGGCCGTGCATCCTTCGAGGCTCGCAAGAGCTCGCACCTCAGGATGACGGGGAAGGCGTGTATCGCCGGGATAGGCCCCGGCCATCGACGCGTTGAGAGAAGAGTGCCGACACGGCCAAGGAAACCTGATGACACTATCGACAGCAACGCCGCTCTCCTCCGAAGACGACGCCACCACCAAGAAAAACATCACCCGCCTGATCGTCGCGACCTCGGTCGGCAATGCGCTCGAATGGTACGACATCTCGGTCTACGCCTATTTCGCGGTCTACCTCTCCAAGGCGTTCTTCCCGGCCAATGATCCGACCACCTCGCTGCTGCTGACCTTCGGCAGTTTCGGCCTGTCGTTCCTGATCCGCCCGATCGGTGGCATCGTGCTCGGCGCCTATGCCGAC
This sequence comes from Bradyrhizobium sp. RD5-C2, assembly GCF_019972155.1. Taxonomy (GTDB): domain Bacteria; phylum Pseudomonadota; class Alphaproteobacteria; order Rhizobiales; family Xanthobacteraceae; genus Bradyrhizobium. The sequence goes on from NZ_BOVL01000005.1 coordinate 387,168, forward strand.
CGCCACGGACGCAAGGCTTCGCTGATGCTGTCGATCGTGCTGATGACGTTCGGCACGCTGGTGCTGGCGCTGATGCCGACCTATCAGACCATCGGCATCCTGGCGCCGATCGCGGTGATGCTGGCGCGGCTGGTGCAGGGCTTTTCCGCCGGCGGCGAGTTCGGCTCCTCGACCGCGTTCCTGGTCGAGCACATGCCGGAGCGGCGCGGCTTCGTGGCGAGCTGGCAGTTCGCGAGCCAGGGCGTCAGCGGCCTGCTGGGTGCCGGCTTCGGTGCGCTGCTGACCTCGCTGATGAGCCCGGAGGACCTGCAATCCTGGGGCTGGCGGTTGCCGTTCCTGTTCGGCGTGCTGATCGGCCCGGTCGGCATCTACATCCGCAACCATGTCGACGATGCGACGCCGCCGCCGGCGGCGGGGAAGCAGGACTCGCCGGTCAGGGAAGTGTTCGCGCGGCAGAAGCTCGCCACGATACTGGCGATCGGCGCGCTCGCGGTGTCGACCGCGGTCAACTATCTGATCGTCTACATGCCGACCTATGTGGTGAAGACGCTCAACCTCGCGCCGTCGGTCGGCTTCATCGCCGCATTCGCCGCGCAGACGGCGGTCGCGCTGCTGGCGCCGATCGCGGGCCTCGTCTCCGACAGGGTGGGGCGCACCACCCACATGATCCTGTTCGCGTTGCTGCTGCTGGTTTCGATCTTCCCGGCCTTCCTGCTGCTCACGGGCAGGCCGACGCCTGTCATCATCCTGATCGGCGTGCTGTGGCTCGGAATCCTCAAGTCGCTTTATTACGGACCGCTCGCCGCGCTGATGTCGGAGCTGTTTCCGGCGGCGACGCGTGCGACCGGGCTCGGCCTCAGCTACAATATCGGCGTCACATTGTTCGGCGGCATGGGACCGGCGATCATGACCTGGATGGGCGGCTTCGCGCCGATCGGCGAACTCGCACCGGGCTACTACCTCACCGGCGTTTGCCTGCTCAGCCTGTGGTCGCTGTTCACCATCCGCCGGCTGCGGTTGGCTTGATTTCGTGAAGCGAAATTCAATTATCCTTGTTGCTGCAAAGCAGCGTAGATAGTCGCAATCAAAGTTTCATCTGACGAAAGTATACGATGTCCGGCGCGTTATCCGTCTTAGGATGATATCCGCCGGGCACGTCCCTCGTCGTGCCCGGTTCAGGATTTGCAATTGAGGCAGGGAAGATTAGGGCATGAACGCCTCCACGACTGCGACCGCACGGACCAGCCGCAAGAGGCCGCCGCCAGAGCCGGGCCAACCCGACAAGTTCAACGCGATCCAGAAGGTCTGCGCGATCCTGCGCGTGCTGGCGCAGCGCTCGCCGCTGCGGCTGACCGACATTGCCGATACCACCTCGCTGAACAAGGCGACCGCGCTGCGTATCCTCAACTCGCTGATCGAGGAAGGTTTCGTCAGCCGGGTGGCCGGCGCCAAGACCTATGAGCTCGGCCAGGAGGCTCGGGTGATGGCGGTCGGCGCGCGCCGCTCGGTCGACATCGCCGAACTGGCGCAGCCGAGCCTGCTCCGGCTGTCGGAGCGCTCCGCGGATACGGCGCTGTTGTCGGTGCGCTCCGGCGTCGAGGCGCTCTATCTGGCGCGCTCGGTCGGCAGCCATCCGTTGCAGCCGAACTATCTGCAGATCGGCAGCCGCCGTCCGCTCGGCGTCGGTGCCGGCGCGCTGGCGCTCCTGGTCTGGCTGCCCGACGCCGAGATCGAGGCCGTGATCGAGGTGATCGTGCCGCGGCTGGCGAAATCGCCGCGCATCACGCCGAAATTCCTGCGCGAGCGGATTGCGGTGGCGCGCAAGGCCGGCCACACCGTGCTGCTCGACGCCGCATTCCCCGGCATGGGCGGCGTCGGCGTTCCCGTCCGCGACGATGCCGGCGAGGTTGTCGCCGCGCTCTCGATCGGAGCCGCCACCGACCGCATCCGCCGCCGCGAAAGCGAGCTCGCCGACATGCTGAAGAAGGAAGCCCAGGTGCTGGCCCGCGCGATGGCTCAGGCGCCGAAGAACGTGCGTGCGGCGAAGACGGGGTGAAAATGCTGCCGCGCTCTTCTTTGCCTCTCCTCGCGCACGGTAGACGTCGCGTCCTCTCAGGATGACGGAATTGGTTTACTCAGCTTGCTCAGTGTCATCACCCGCGCATGCGGGTGATCCAGTATTCCAGAGACGGTCGTGCTTGAGCCGATAGGCCGCGGCGTACTGGATCGCCCGGTCCATGTGCGCAATTGCGCACAGGCCGGGCGACGACAAGAGTGGATGAGGACAAAACTTCACATCCTCTCAGGAACCAAGCGGTTCAATCGAGGCGATGCAGCCGACCACCGGTCGCCGGCAGATGGACCACGACGGTGCCGACAGTCGGATTTTCCAGCAGGATCGACACCCGCTGCGCGTCCTCTGCAACGAACCTGCCCGTGATCGGCGACGAATTGGCGTCATTGATCTGGTAGCTCACGCGCGCGCCGCCAACCGCCGCAGAGATCGACGCTTCGCGGGCTACTCTGAGCGCGTCGTCCTTGCCGATGTCATGACGTATGCCGTGTCCGATCGCGCGCATTCTCGTCTCCCAGGCGCGCAGGCCCTGATGCTGGTCGAGCAACGCTGTCGTCCGTCCCTTACCCCAGCGGATGAACGCGAGGTTGTGGAAGACCTGAAGATCGGCCGCACTCGGCTGCTCGCCTGCCAGAAAGGCGCTGCCGTTCTCGAGCTGCATCTCCAGCAGCCGCAGGTGCCGGTGCAGCGCGTCGGTCAAGCTTGGTATGGCCGCGCGGAACGCTTCGGGATCGAACGGCCGGCCCCGCAGCGCCGAGCGGTCGGCGATGAAGGCCTCGCTGACATCCCAATCTCCGGAGAACAGCAGTCCCACGACGGTCGGAAACAGCTTCTCGTCTGCCCATAGACGATAGGTCTCCGCGGTGGCCCGGCCGCATGCAAAGATCGACGGAGCGGGAAAGCGCCGCTCGATCTCGTCCAGAATGAGCTCGCTGTCACAATAGACGTCACCGCCGATCTGCAGCACCGGGATGCGGCGGTAACCTCCGGTCAGCGCGATCAGGTCCGGCTTGGGCATGATCGACGGCTGGTTGCAGGCCCACCAGGTGAGGCCCTTGAGGCCGAGCGCGCCGCGGATTTTTTCGGAGTACGGCGAGATATCGTATTGGTGAAGAATCAGGGCGTTGTGATCGACCGTCATGACTTGCTCTCTTTCGGCCTGGTTGCGGCCTGGGCGAAGCGCGCGGTCTCGAAGCGCGCGTCCCTCTCGCGGAGCGCGATCCTGCGCGTCTGTGTGAACGGCGAAAGCGGATGCTGATCCAGGATCATCTTGCGGGGCCGCGCGGGGCGCAGGCATTCTACGCTGCCGAGGTCGCGGCGAACAAGGCATGCGGGGAGGGCGCGCCGCTCCGCGCCCTGACCGGCAAGCAACGTTTGGTCAAGCGTATAATCCAGGGAACCCAAGGGCATCCAGGGGCATCGGCGCCTTGCGGGATCGCGCCCTTCCGGTCATCATGGGGCGTCCGCCGCAGGAAAACTTCCCCGACAGATGACGCTATCGCCCGACGCCACCGACGACGCTGTGACGACGGCGTTTGCCGGCATTCCCGCATTGCTCGACCAGGCACCTCGCTTGGTCTCGCGCGGGCGGCTGCTCGATTGCGACTGCCTGCTCGGTCCGATGGCGCGGCCGTTTCATGCCGCGATCCGTGGCGGCCGCATCGTCGAGCTCGTGCCCTCACCGGTCCTGATGCGCTCGTGGCGCTTCGCCTATCGTGCGACGCCGCAGGCCTGGGCCGCCTATTGGCAGGCCGAGCCGAGGCCCGGCTGGCACGATCTCCTGGCGCTGACCAAGCGCGGCGAGGCGGTGCTGGAAGGCGATTTGCATCCCTTCATGGCGCATCTGCAATACTTCAAGGACCTGCTGGCGCTGCCGCGGCAGCATTTCACGGCGGTCGTAGCATGAGCGGCACTGTCACGAACGGCCATATCGAGCCGATGGTCGGCCGCTACGTTCACGTCGAGATCGGCGGCGAGCTGCACCGGATCTATTTCGAGGAGAACGGCAAGGGCATTCCGCTGGTCTGCCTGCACACCGCGGGATCAGACGCGCGGCAGTGGCGGCACCTGCTCGCAGACGCGCAATTTGCCGAAAATTTCCGCGTCATTGCCTTCGATATGCCCTGGCATGGCAAGTCGAATCCGCCGAAAAGCTGGGCCGGCGATGAATACCAACTCACCACAGCGCGCTACACCGAAACCATCCGCGCCTTCTGCCGTGCACTGCGGCTGGAGAAGCCTGTCGTGATGGGCTGCTCGATCGGCGGCCGCATCGTGCTCAACCTTGCGATCGAACATGCCGCCGAGTTCCGCGCGCTGATCGGGCTCGAGGCCGCCGATTTCCAGGCGCCGTGGTATGACACCGACTGGCTGAACCGCCCCGACGTTCACGGCGGCGAGGTCTGCGCCGCGCTGGTGTCGGGGCTGATTGCGCCGCAGAGCCCGGAGCCTGCGCGGATGGAAACGCTGTGGGCCTACAAGCAGGGCGGCCCCGGCGTGTTCAAGGGCGACCTCTATTTCTATCGTGTCGACGGCGACCTGCGCGGTCGGGTCGCGTCAATCGATACTAAAGTATGCAGGCTCTATCTCCTCACGGGCGAGTATGATTTCTCCTGCACGCCTGAGGACACGAGGCGGACGGCAGCGGCAATAGGGGGCGCCAGCGTCACGATCATGGAAAAGCTCGGTCATTTTCCGATGAGCGAGAATCCGGACCAGTTTCGCCGCTATATCGCACCCGTCCTCGCCGACATTCTCACGCACTAAATCGACGTTTCCACGAAGGAGTAGACGTATGACATCCAAATATCTGATCGGCTTCGCGCTCGCCGCCGCGCTCGGCGCGAGCCAGGCGCAGGCCGAGGAGCTGACGGGCACCCTGAAGAACATCAAGGACACCGGCGCGATCACGCTCGGCTACCGCGATTCCTCGATCCCGTTCTCCTATCTCGACGACAACCAGAAGCCCGTCGGCTACGCGATGGACATCTGCTACAAGATCGTCGATGCCGTGAAGAAGGAGCTGAAGCTCGACAAGCTCGAGGTCAAGCTCAACCCGGTGACCTCGGCGACGCGTATTCCGCTGATGGCCAATGGCACCGTCGACCTCGAATGCGGATCGACCACCAACAATGCAGAGCGCCAGAAGCAGGTCTCCTTCACCAACTCGCACTTCCTGACCGCGAGCCGCTACGTCACCAAGAAGGCGAACAAGATCAACTCGATCGACGACCTCAAGGGCAAGACGGTGGTTTCGACCGCCGGCACCACCAACATCAAGCAGCTCACCGAAGCCAACCTCGCGCGTGGGCTAAGCGTCAATATCATCCCGGCCAAGGATCATGCCGAGGCCTTCCTAATGGTCGAGACCGATCGCGCGGTCGCCTTCGTGATGGACGACATCCTGCTCGCGAGCCTCGTCGCCGGCTCGAAGTCGCCGGACGACTACGTGATCTCAAAGGACGCGTTCTCCAAGCCGGAGCCGTACGGCATCATGCTGCGCAAGGATGACGCGCCGTTCAAGAAGGTCGTCGACGCCGCCACCGCAGCGCTCTACACCAGCGGCGAGGGCCAGAAGATCTACGACAAGTGGTTCACCCAGAAGATCCCGCCGAAGGGCCTCAATCTCAACTCGCCGGCTGGACCGGAGATGAAGAAGCAGTTTGCGAAGCCGTCGGACTCGCCGGATCCGGATGCCTATCTGGTGAACTGATCGCAGTGCTGCGCATGACCCGTCGCCGTTCGGCGGCGGGTCCCGAAAATAAGCGTGTCCGGCCATTTTGGAGGAGAATGGCCGGACATTTGCATAGACGCCGCGCGTGATGTCGGCGTAATGCGTGATCGGCGCGAGAGCGCGGGGGACCTGTGAACTACAATTGGAACTGGCACATCTTTCTCGAGCCGAACCCGATGGGGACCGGCACCTATCTCGACCTGCTGCTGTCGGGACTGGTGGTCACCATCAAGGTGTCGGTGCTCGCCTGGATTATCGCGCTGGTCTCCGGCACGGTGATCGGCGTGCTGCGCACGCTGCCGTCGCGGACGGCGTCGTGGATCGGCTTCTGCTGGGTCGAGTTCTTCCGCAACATGCCGCTGCTGGTGCAGCTGTTCCTGTGGTTCTTTGTGCTGCCCGAGCTGTTGCCGAAATCCGCCGGGCTGTGGCTGAAGCAATTGCCGAACGCGCCGTTCTGGACCGCCGCGGTTGGCGTCGGCCTCTTCATGTCGGCGCGCGTCGCCGTGCAATTGCAGGCCGGCATCGGCTCGCTCCCGCGTGGCCAGAAGCAGGCTTCGACCGCGCTCGGCCTCACCACGGTGCAGACCTATCGCTACGTGCTGCTGCCAATGGCGTTCCGCATCATCCTGCCGCCGCTGACCTCCGAATTCCTCAACACCATCAAGAACAGCGCGGTCGCGATCACCATCGGCCTGATCGAACTGACCGGCCAGGCGCGTTCGATGCAGGAATTCTCGTTCCAGGTGTTCGAGGCGTTCACCGCGGCAACCGTGCTCTATCTTCTTCTCAATTTCGTCGTGGTCACCGCGATGCGCTTCCTCGAGCGTTATGTCGCGATCCCCGGCTACATCACGGGCAAATAACGATGCTCGGCAATCTCGATTTCGACGTCATCCGCCGCTCGCTGCCTTATCTATTCTTCGAAGGGATGCGCTTCACGCTGACCTTGACGGCGCTCGCGGCATTCGGCGGCCTCGTGTTCGGCACCCTGATCGCCCTGATGCGATTGTCGAGCTACAAGGTGCTCGGGCGCATCGCGGGCTTCTATGTCGACTTCATCCGCTCGCTGCCGCTGGTGCTGGTGATCTTCTGGTTCTACTTCCTGGTGCCTTACATCGGGCAGTGGCTGACCGGCGCGTCGCGGCCGATCTCGGTCGGCGCCTTCGCCTCCTCGCTGATTACCTTCGTCGCATTCGAGGCTGCGTATTTCTCCGAGATCATGCGCGCCGGCATCCAGTCGATCTCGAAGGGTCAGCCGGCCGCGGCCAGCGCGCTCGGCCTGACCTACGCGCAGTCGATGCGCTACATCGTGCTGCCGCAGGCGTTCCGCAACATGCTGCCGGTGCTGCTGACGCAGACCATCGTGCTGTTCCAGGACACCTCGCTGGTCTACGTGCTGTCGATCCCGGATTTCCTCGGCGCCGCCAGCAAGGTCGCGCAGCGCGACGGCCGCCTGGTCGAAATGTACCTGTTCGCCGCGCTGGTCTACTTCGTCATTTCCTGTGTCGCGTCTTTCGGCGTCCGCCGCCTGCAGTCGCGGATCGCCATTGTTCGCTGAACAACAAGCTGAGCCATCATGATCGAGATCAATCACGTCAATAAATGGTACGGGCCGACCTTCCAGGTGCTGAAGGACTGCACCACCAGCGTCGCCAAGGGCGAGGTGGTCGTGGTCTGCGGCCCGTCCGGCTCGGGCAAGTCGACCCTGATCAAATGCGTCAACGCGCTGGAGCCGATTCAGGACGGCGACATCACGCTCGACGGCATCAAGGTCAACGATCCGAAGACCAACCTGCCCAAGCTGCGCTCCCGCGTCGGCATGGTGTTCCAGCACTTCGAGCTGTTCCCGCATCTGCGCATCATCGACAATCTCCGCCTCGCGCAGGAGAAGGTGCTCGGGCGCAAGCATGACGATGCCACCGCCAAGGGCATGAAGCTCCTGGAGCGCGTCGGGCTGACGGACCACGCCAAGAAGTTTCCCGCCGAATTGTCCGGCGGTCAGCAGCAGCGCGTCGCGATTGCCCGCGCGCTGGCGATGGACCCGATCGCGATGCTGTTCGACGAGCCGACCTCGGCGCTCGACCCGGAGATGATCAGCGAGGTGCTCGATGTCATGGTCGACCTCGCCCGCGAGGGCATGACCATGATGGTGGTGACCCACGAGATGGGCTTTGCCAACAAGGTCGCCGACCGCGTCATCTTCATGGACCGCGGCGAGATCGTCGAGGACGCCAAGAAGGCCGATTTCTTCGGCACGCCGCGCAGCGACCGCGCGCAGAAGTTCCTGTCGAAGATCTTGCAGCATTAGGGCTGAGGCGCCAGCCTCCCCCATCGTCATTCCGGGGCGCCTCGCAGAGGCGAGCCCGGAATCCATAACCACCATCGTGAGTATGGATTCCGGGCTCGCGCCAAGTGGCGCTCCCCGGAATGACGTCCGGTGAGGGTTTTCCCCCGTTAACAATTTGCGTATACGAAGGCCTGAAAACCCGTCCTTCGTCCGCAGGAGAACTCGCGTGGAAAAGATCGCTTACGTCAACGGCTCGTTCGTGCCGCATTCGGAGGCCAAGGTCTCGGTGTTCGACCGCGGATTCCTGTTCGCCGACGGCATCTACGAGGTGGCGGCGGTGCTCGAGGGCAAGCTGATCGACAACGCCTCGCATCTGGCGCGGCTGAAGCGCTCGGTCGGCGAGATCCAGCTTGCGCTCCCCGAGACGCTGGAGCGGATCGAGGAGATCCAGAAGGAACTGGTCAAGCGCAACGACCTCGTCAACGGCATGGTCTATCTCGAGGTCACCCGCGGCGCCGACAAGGGGCGCGACTTCGCCTTCCCGAAGGCCGACGTCAAGCCGACCCTTGTGATGTTCACCTCGGAAAAGGACATCATCAACGCGCCGTCGGCCAAGACCGGCATCAACGTCATCACGGTGCCCGACATCCGCTGGGAGCGGCGCGACATCAAGAGCGTGGCGCTCTTGGCACAGGTGCTGGCCAAGCAGGCTGCCGCCGCGGCCGGCGCCGGCGAAGCCTGGATGATCGAGGACGGCAAGGTCACCGAGGGCGGCTCGTCCTCGTCCTTCATCGTCACCCAGGACGACGTCATCGTGACCCGGCAGAACGGCAACGAGATCCTGCCCGGCTGCACCCGCAAGGCGGTGGTCAAGCTCGCCGAGGAACGTCAGCTGCGCATCGAGGAGCGCGCCTTCACGGTTGAGGAAGCGCTTGCCGCCAAGGAAGCCTTCATCACCAGCGCCTCGGTGTTCGTGCAGGGCGTGGTCGCGATCGACGGCAAGCAGGTCGGCAGCGGCAAGGTCGGCCCGATCACCGACCGCCTGCGCGAAATCTATGTCGAGTTCGCCCGCGCGACGGCGGTTTGAACTATCCCCATTCGCGCTGTCATCGCCCGGCTCGACCGGGCGATCCAGTATTCCAGAGACCGCGGCGCTTGAGCCGAGGGGCAGCGGCGTACTGGATGCCCCGCATGAAGCGGGGCATGACAGTGGAGTGTATGGCGGACAGTATCGCCCTCACGCTGCGACCTTCACCTTCACCGGATGCACCGCGCGGAAGCCGATCGCGATCCGGTTCCAGGCGTTGATCGCGCCGATCAGCGTGGTCAGGTTGACCAGCTCGCTGTCGGTGAACTGCGCGCGCACCGCCTCGTAGTCGGCGTCGGGCGCATGCGTCTCTGCAACCAGCGTCAGCGCTTCGGTCCAGGCCAGCGCCGCGCGCTCGCGCTCGCTGTAGAGCGGCGACTCGCGCCAGGCGTTGAGTAGATAGAGCCGCTGCTCGGTCTCGCCATGCTTGCGGGCGTTCTCGGTGTGCATGTTGATGCAGTAGGCGCAGCCGTTGATCTGCGAGGCGCGGGTCTTGACCAGCTCGATTAGCGACTGCTCGAGGCCGCTCGCCGTGATCTGGCCTTCGACCGCAACCAGCGCTTTGATCGTCTCGGGGGCGGCCTGGTAGAAATTCATGCGGGGTTTCATGGTCGTTCTCCTTGGTTATGGGTTCAGCAAAAAGAGCTAGTGCGCACCGCCGCCGCCCGCGAGCTGGCCCGGCTTCTTCAGGAACAGCGCCGCCACCAGCGCGACGATCAGCGCCACGCCGAGCAGATAGAAGGTGTCGCTGAAGGCGAGGATGTAGGCCTGCTTCTGCACGACATTGCCGATCGCAGCGATTGCGCGGTGGGCGGCGGCGGCCGGATCGGCAACGCCGTGGTTCAGGAAATACTGGGTCAATCCCTCAATCCGCGTTCGGGTTGCCTGTTCCAGCATCGAGACCGACTGCATCAGCACGTTGGAGTGATACTGCTCGCGCTTGGTCAGCAGCGTCTGCAGCGCGGCGATGCCGATGGCGCCGCCGAGGTTGCGCATCATGTTGAACAACGCCGACGCCGATCCGGCATTCTCCGCCTCAATTCCGGCCGTCGCAACCGCCGACAGCGGCGCGAATGCCAGCGCCTGACCGACGGCGCGGACGACGTTCGGCCAAAGCAGCTGATCGGCCGCATAGTCGTTGGTCATGTAGATGTTCATGAAGTTGGAACCGGCGAACAGCGCAAATCCGATGCCGATGACGATGCGCGGGTCGAAGCGCTGCATCAGCCGCGGCACCAGCGGGATCAGCACGAGCTGCGGCAGGCCGGTCCAGGCTAGCACCATGCCGATCTGCTCGGCGTTGTAGCCCTGGATGCGCGACAGATATTGCGGCAAGATGAACACCGAGCCGTACAGCGCGATGCCGAGCAGGAAGTTGGCCAGCATGCCAAAGCCGAAATTGCGGCGGGCGAGCAGGCGCAGATTGAGCAGCGGCTTCTCGACGGTGAACTCGACGATCAGGAAGGCGACCAGCGCCACGGCTGCGATCACCGACAGGCGGACGATGAAGGGCGAGCCGAACCAGTCGTCCTTGTTGCCCTCTTCCAGCACGGTCTGCAGCGCGGCAAGCCCGATCGCCATGGTGATGATGCCGAGCCAGTCGCCCTGGCGGATCAGCGACAGCTTCATCGGGCTCGGATCGAGCGAGACGTACAGCATCGCGATCATCACGGCGCCGGGCACCAGATTGACATAGAAGATGTACTGCCAGCCCCAGTTCTCGGTGAGATAGCCGCCGATGGTCGGGCCGATCGCCGGCGCGAAGGTCGCCGACAGCGCGAACAGCGCCAGCCCGATCGGCTGCTTTGCCTTCGGCAGCAGCGTGATGATCAGCGTGAATGCCATCGGGATCAGCACGCCGCCGGTGAAGCCCTGCACGGCGCGCAGCGCGATCATCTGCGGCAGGTCCTGCGCCAGCGCGCAGGCGCCCGAGAACACCAGGAACAGGAACGCATTGGTGAGCAAATAGATGCGCACCGAGAACACCTGCGCGAGCCAGCCGGACAGCGGGATCACCACGATCTCGGCGATCAAATAGGAGGTCGAGATCCAGCCGCCGTCATCGATGCCGGCGCCAATGCCGCCTTGAATGTCGGCAAGCGAGGCGTTGACGATCTGGATGTTGAGCACCGCCATGAACGCGCCGAGCGTGGCGCCGACCACCGCGATCCAGGTCTTGGTCGGGATCGCGGGTGCGGCGGATGCTGCGGAGGCAGGGAGGTTCGCAGCGTCGGCTGCATTAGCGGTGGGCTGGAGCGCGGTCATCGGGGTGGTCCTTGCTTGCCCGCACAACATGGATTAGGCGGCCGGTTTCGATAATCCGGGAAAGACGGAAAGGATTGTCCGGCGACGGTTGATAATCGACGGCCGTTGCCGTTAAGGGAGCCCTTCCGCCGGTGATCGCGGCACGAAGGAGAGGCGCAGCAAAACGCGATCGACCACCGAGTGGGTGATCGATCGCGCGTAGCAGGACGTTGGTCGTTGAACGCTAGCCTCCGCTCGCCCGCGTCGCCGACGCAAGCCGCCGCTTCTCTTCCCGCTCGGCCAGCACGGTCGCCTTGGTGTTGACGGTCGGGATTGCCGACATGCCCGGCCGCAGCAGGCCGGTGAGGCTGTGATCGTCGAGCACGATCTTCACCGGCACGCGCTGCACGATCTTGGTGAAGTTACCGGTGGCATTGTCGGGCGGCAGCAGCGCGAATTCGAGGCCGCTGGCCGGCGACAGGCTGTCGACATGGCCCTTCAGCGTGGTGCCGTGAAAACTGTCGACGGTGAGTTCGACCGGCTGGCCGTTCCGCACATGGGTCAGCTGCGTCTCCTTGAAATTGGCGACCACATAGACCGCATCGAGCGGCACCACGGCCATCAGCTGGGTGCCGGCCTGCACGTATTGGCCGACGCGGAGCGTGCGGGCGCCGACCGTGCCGTCGACCGGCGCGGTGATCCGCGCGTAGGACAGGTTCAGCTCGGCCTGCTGCTCGACCGCGCGGGCCCCGTCGGCCTGCGCGACAGCCTGGGCGCGCTGCGTGGTCAGCACGTCGACCTTGCGCTGCGCCGCCGACAGCGCCGACTTGGCGTGCTGCAGCTGCGCCGTATTGCTGCGCAGCGCGGCGTCAGTCTGCTGCGCGCGTTGAATGGTGCCGGAACCGGACTTCATCAGCCCGTCGTAGCGGCTCTGCTCTTCCTGGGCGAATTTCAGATTGGCTTCGGCGGCTTCGACATCGGCGGTGCTCTGGTCGATGATCGGCTGTTGCAGCTCGAGCTGGGCATCGAGGTTGCGCACCGAGGCATCGGCGGCGTCGACGTCGGCCTTGGCCTGGCCGAGCGCGGTGCGGTAGTCGCGGTCGTCGATCTCGGCCAGCAGCTGGCCGGCCTTCACCGGCTGGTTGTCGGTCACCAGCACGCGGGCGATGTAGCCCGACACTTTCGGGGCGATGATCGTGGAGTCCGCCTTCACATAGGCGTCGTCGGTGGATTCGAGGTAGCGGCCGGTGGTGAGGTAGTCGTAGCCGAAGTCGCTGGCCACGGCGACGCCGAGCACGGCGGCGAGCCCGAGCGCCACCCGCTTGACCGTCCGCCGCGATGGGCGGAGGCCGATTTTGGCTGATTCTTCAGGGATATAGGTCGTAGTCGACATGATTGTCTCCTGGCCGAACATTCGCGTCCTTCCAGAAAGGGCGCCGGATACGGCCCTTAGATGCAATGTCCTCCCCGCTGTGATAATCCCGATAAAACTGGAAGCATTATCAAGCCAGCGCTGATAATCCGGACCTTGTTACATGGATCGCCTGACCAGTTTGACCGCCTTCGTCCGGGTCGTGGATTCCGGCGGCTTTTCCGCCGCCGGCCGCAAGCTCAACATGTCCACCACCATGGTGAGCAACCACGTCCAGTCGCTGGAGGACCGGCTCGGCGCCCGGCTGCTCAACCGCACCACGCGCAAGGTCAGCCTCACCGAGGTCGGCCAGGCCTATTACGACCGCTGCATCCAGATCCTCGCCGACATCGAGCAGGCCGACGAGGTCGCGGGCGCGCAGCAATCGGTGCCGCGCGGCACGCTGCGCATCTTCACCAACACCCATCTGGTCCAGTTCCTGTCGTCGACGGTGACCGGGTTCCTCGCCGCCTATCCCGAGGTCAAGGTCGACCTGATGATCGGCGAACGCTCGGCCGACCTGCTCGACGAAAATTTCGATCTCGCCGTGCAGATGATCCCGCCGCGCGATTCCGCGCTGATCGTGCGCCGCATCGCCACCTGGCGGCACGTGTTGTGCTGTTCGCATGATTACGTCGAGGCGCACGGCAAGCCGGAGCTGCTCGCCGACCTCGCGACCCGCAACTGCGTTCGCCATATCAACTACCCGTTCGGCGACGAGTGGCATTTCGTCGACCGCAAGGGCGCGCCGGCAGCGGTGAAGGTGACGGGCAATCTCGTCTCCAACAGCGGCGAGACGCTGAAGCTCGCGGCGCTCGCCGGCGTCGGCGTGTTCCTCGCGGCGGGCTTCCTGGTCCGGGATGAACTCGAAGCGGGGAAGCTGGTTCGGCTACTGCCCGAATACCGGCCGGTCGAGCTGACGATGAACGCGATCTACCCGCACCGCCATCACCTCTCGGCGAAGGTGCGCGTCTTCATCGATCTCCTGGTGCATCACGCCACCGAGCAGCAGAAGCTGATCAATCCGTATTCGTGAGGCAGCGCGCAGGGTGGGCACGCTTGCGCGTTGCTAACGCCGCGCTGCCAATTCTATTCCCGTCATCCTGAGGTGCGAGCTCTTGCGAGCCTCGAAGGATGAATCGGCCCGGCTGCTGGCCGTCCATCCTTCGAGGCTCGCTCCGCTCGCACCTCAGGATGACGGGACCGGCAGCGCGTAGCGATTCTGCCACTTGTCATGACCGCCCGGCACTCCACGCATGGCGTTCGCGTGTATGAGAGGAACAGCTCATCTACCCGCCCGGGGCCTGCCATGCCGCTTCGCGTCCTGACTTCCATCCTGTTCGCGATCGCAGCAAATGTGCTGCTGCAGGCTCCGGCGCGCGCAGGCTATCCCGACCACATCGTGAAAATCGTGGTGCCGTTCGCGCCGGGCGGCGGCACGGATGTCGTCGCGCGCACGCTGGCGCAGGAGATGCAGAAGGATCTCGGCGTCACCGTCATTATCGAGAACAAGCCGGGGGCGGGCACCATCATCGGCACGCAAAGCGTCGCGGCCAGCCCGGCCGACGGCTACACGCTGCTGATGGCGACCTTCGCTAACGCCGTCAACCCGAGCCTCTACAGCAAGCTCCCCTACGACGCGCATAAGGACTTCGCGCCTGTGGCGCTGGTGGCACGCTCGTTCAATGTCGTCGTGGTCAATCCTGCTTCGCCGATCAAGTCGATCGCCGATCTGATCGCGGCTGCGAAGGCCGATCCGGAAAAACTGTCCTACGGCACCTATGGCACCGGCACCTCGGCGCATCTGGCCGGCGAATTGTTCAAGCATATGGCTGCTGTCAATCTGACCACCGTGCCCTACAAGGGCGCGGCGCCTGCGATCACGGACCTGATGGGCGGCCAGATCCAGGTGATGTTCACGACGGTGGCAAGCTGTGCGTCGCTGGTCGAGGCCGGTCAGCTGCGCGCGATCGGGGTGACCTCGGCTGAGCGCTCGGCATCGTTCCCGCAATTGCCGACGGTGTCCGAAGCCGGTGTGCCGGGCTATTCAGCGGAATCCTGGTACGGCCTTTACGCACCTGCGAACACGCCGCCCGACATCGTCGATCGCCTCAACAAGTCGGCGGCCAGGGCCGTGCAGGCGGAGGCCTTCAGGAAGCTCAGCGTCAATGAGGGTCTCGTGATGGTGGCATCCCCCCCGGCCGAGCTCGACCGCTACTTCACGGCTGAGGAGGCGCGCTGGCGCAAGGTGATCCAAGACGCGGGCATCAAGGCGGAGTAGGCTGCCTGCCCGGCACGGCGATCACATCTTTTTGCATCGCCATGCCGCAACCGTGATTCTAGACGCAACGAATGGTTCCTGGGGTCGTTGATGACGGGACGCCGGCAACACCGCCGGTTTGGATCAACCCTCGGGCTGGGGAGTGAGCCATGTGGATTCTGTTGCTGCTGCCGTTTATCGGCTTGCTATGGGTGCCGTTCTATAATTTCCTCGAGCCGTCGCTGTTCGGTTTTCCCTTCTTCTACTGGTACCAGCTCGCCTGGGTACCGATCTCCTCGCTGCTGATCTGGCTGGTCTATCGCAGCCGGCGGCCTGACGCCGACGAGCAGCGGTGAGGGGACAGCCATGACCGATCATATCGCCTGGGTGGCGCTCTCCGTCTTCATCTTCTTCTTCGCCCTCGTCACCGTGATGGGCTTCTTCGCGGCGCGCTGGAAATCCGGCCCGGTCAACGAGCATCTCGATGAATGGGGTCTCGGCGGCCGCCAGTTCGGCACCTGGATCACCTGGTTCCTGGTTGGCGGCGATTTCTACACCGCCTACACCGTGATCGCGGTGCCGGCGCTGGTGTATGCGGTCGGCGCCTACGGCTTCTTCGCGCTGCCCTACACCATCATCGTCTATCCCTTCGTATTCGCCGTCATGCCGGTGCTGTGGAAAAAGGCGCATGCCAACGGCTACGTCACCGCTGCGGATGTCGTGCACGGCGCCTATGGCTCGCGCAGCCTCGAGCTCGCGGTGGCGCTGACCGGCCTGGTCGCGACTATGCCCTATATCGCGTTGCAGCTGATCGGCATGGAGGTCGTGATCAAGGCGATGGGCCTGACCGGCGAACTGCCGATCATCGCCGCCTTCGTGATCCTTGCGCTGTATACCTATAGCTCCGGCCTGCGCGCGCCGGCGCTGATTGCGTTCGTCAAGGACATCATGATCTACATCGTGGTGCTGACGGCCGTGGTCGTGGTGCCCTCGAAGCTCGGCGGCTATGGCGCGGTGTTCTCGGCCGCCAACGACGCCTTCACGGCGAAGGGCGGCGCCACCGGACTGACGCTGAAGCCCGGGCAGTATCTGCCCTACGCGACGCTGGCGCTCGGTTCGGCGCTCGCCGCCTTCATGTATCCGCACACGCTGACCGGCATCTTCGCCTCGAAGTCGGCGGATACGATCCGCAAGAATGCGATCCTGCTGCCGGCCTATACGCTGCTGCTCGGCCTGATCGCGCTGCTCGGCTACATGGCCTATGCCGCTGGCATCAAGGTGACGTCGCCGAACGACGTGGTGCCGATGCTGTTCAAGACGCTGTTCCCGGAATGGTTCGCGGGCTTCGCGTTCTCCGCGATCGCGATCGGAGCGCTGGTGCCGGCGGCGGTGATGAGCATCGGCGCGGCCAATCTGTTCACCCGCAATGTCTGGAAGTCCTACGTCAATCCGGACATCTCGCATGCCGGTGAGGCGTCGGTGGCGAAGATCACGTCGCTGGTGGTGAAGGTCGGTGCGCTTGCCTTCATCCTGTTCCTGCCGACGCAATATGCGCTCGACCTGCAACTGCTCGGCGGCCTCTGGATCGTGCAGACGCTGCCGGCGTTGGTGTTCGGCCTGTTCACCCTCTGGTTCCGCGCCGAAGCGCTGTTGCTCGGCTGGGCGGTCGGCATCGGCTGGGGCACGTACACGGCGTGGAGCAACGGGCTGAAGCCGCTCGCCAGCATCTCGCTCGGCGATGCCACCTACACCTTCTATGTCGGTCTCGGCGCGCTCTTGCTCAACATCGTGGTGGCCGTGATTGCGACCGTCGTGGTCGGTCTGATCTCACCCGCCAAGCGCGGCGCGGCGGCCTGAGCCGTCGTTGGTATCTGACGGGGCGGAGGTGAGAAGCGCGGTCAGCCGCGCCACCTCCGCCCTGGTCTTCTCGATCGCGGCGTCCTTGACCGGCCCATAGCCGCGGATCTCCATCGGCGCTTTTGCGATCGCTGTGAGATCGGGCAGCCGCGCGGCATCGAGCTTGCCGAGCATCGTCTCGATCAGCGCCTCGTACCAGCCGATCAGCTCGCGCTCGGCGCGACGCTCCGCGGTGTAGCCGAATACGTCGAACGGCGTGCCGCGCAGTCTCTTGAGCCGCGCCAGCAAGCGGAATGGCGTCTGGATCCACTGGCCGAACGCGCGCTTGCGTGGCCGGCCGCGTGCATCCAGCCCTGCCGGCAGCAACGGCGGCGCGAGATGGTACTGCACCGTGAAGTCACCATCGAATTCGCGCTTGAGGGTCTCGAGGAAGCCGGTCTGCATATGCAGCCGCGCCACCTCGTACTCATCTTTGTAGGCCATCAGCTTGAACAGTGAGCGGGCGACGGCGTCGGTCAACGTCTCGTTTCCGAGCGCGGCTTCGGCGTGACGGACGCGGTCGACCGTGGCGCGATAGCGCGCGGCATAGGCCGAATCCTGATAATCCCGCAGAAAATCGGCGCGCCGCGCGATCATCTGCTCCAGCGTCTCGGGCGTGTCGCGATCGGCGTTCTCGCCCTTCGGCAAAAACTCCGGATCGGCGAACGCAATCCGGCCCCAGGCCAGCGCCTGCTTGTTGCGCTCGGTGGCGACGCCGTTCAATTCGATCGCGCGGGTCAGCGCGTCCAGCGACACCGGCACCAGGCCCTGCTGCCAGGCGAAGCCGAGCATCATGATGTTGGCGTAGACGCTGTCGCCGAGCAGCCGCTCGGCCAATGCATTGGCGTCGATCGCGGTGAGGTTGCCTGCCCCGATCACCCGCTCGATGGCGCGCAGGCGAACCGGCGAGGCGAGGTCGGCGTCGCGGAAGCGCACCACGTCGCCGGTCGGCATCTCCGCGAGGTTGACCGCGGCGCGCATCCCCTTGCGGTAGGTGCCGGACGCCTTGGCCGACGAGCTCACCACGAGATCGCAGCCGATCAGCGCGTCCGCCGCGCCCTGGTCGATCCGCACCTGGTGCAGCGCCTCGGGCAGAGCCGCGAGCCGCAGATAGCTCAGCACCGGGCCGAATTTCTGCGCGAAGCCGGTGAAGTCGAGCACCGAGACGCCGCGGCCCTCGAGATGTGCGGCCATCGCGATCAGCGCGCCGACCGTGATGACGCCGGTGCCGCCGACGCCGGTCACCAGCAAATCGTAGGGCTTGTCCAGCGGCGCGAACTCCGGCGCCGGCAGTGCGGCGGCGCGCGCCAACGGATCGATCGCGCTTGCGCCCTTCGCCCGGCGCTTCCCGCCCTCGATGGTGACGAAGCTCGGGCAGAAGCCGTTGAGGCAGGAAAAATCCTTGTTGCAGGTCGAGAGGTTGATCTTGCGCTTGCGGCCGAACGGCGTCTCCTTCGGCTCGACGCTGAGGCAGTTGGATTCCACCGAGCAGTCGCCGCAGCCTTCGCAGACGAGGTCGTTGACGTAGGCGAAACGCGCGGGATCCTTGATCGTGCCGCGCTTGCGCCGCCGCCGCTTCTCGGTGGCGCAGGTCTGCTGATAGATCAGCACGGTGACGCCGGATATCTCGCGCAGCTCGCGCTGGACGGCGTCCATCTCCTCGCGCGGGTGGATGGTGACGCCCACGGGCAGATCGGCCGGCGAGAACTGCGCGGGCTCATCCGAGACCAGCGCGATCCGCGCGACGCCTTCGGCGCGGACAGAATGCGCGATCGCTTGCACGCTGACTGGGCCGTCGACCGGCTGGCCTCCGGTCATCGCCACGGCATCGTTGAACAGGATCTTGTAGGTGATGTTGGCGTTGGCTGCGATCGCCTGGCGGATCGCCATCGAGCCGGAGTGATAGTAGGTGCCTTCGCCGAGATTCTGGAACACATGGCTGTTGCCGGTGAATTTCGACGAGGCCGCCCAGTTGACGCCTTCGCCGCCCATCTGGATCAGCGACGATGTCTCGCGATCCATCCAGCTCGCCATGAAGTGGCAGCCGATGCCGGCCAGCGCCTTGGATCCTTCGGGCACCTTGGTGGAGGTGTTGTGCGGGCAGCCCGAGCAGAAATATGGCGTCCGCGTCGCGCCGGGGACGGCGATCGTGCGATCCTGCTCCGGCCTGAGCGCGGCGACGCGGCGGGCGAGCTGCAATTCCGGAAACATCGGATCGAGCCGCCGTGCCAGCACATCTGCGAGCATCAGCGGCGACAATTCGCCGGTCCAGGAGATCAGCCGCGCGCCGGTTTCGTCGTGCTTGCCGACCATCCGCTCCGGCTTGGAGCCGGGATAGTCGTAGAAATATTCCTTGAACTGGCTCTCGATGATGCCGCGCTTCTCCTCGACCACGAGAATCTCGCGCTTGCCCTTCACGAACTCCATCGCATCATGCAGCGCCAGCGGCCACACCATGCCGACCTTGTAGATGTCGATGCCGAAGCGGCGGCATGCGGCTTCATCCAGCCCGACCAGCCGCAGCGCTTCCATCAGATCGAGATGCGCCTTGCCTGTCGTAACGATGCCGTAGGTCGCATCCCTGATGTCGTAGATGCGGCGGTCGATCGGATTGGCTTTTGCAAACGCGTAGACCGCGTGCTTCTTCGCCTCCAGCCGCTCCTCGATCTGCGGGCCCGGCAGATCCGGCCAGCGATAATGCAGTCCGCCCGGCGGCGGCACGAAATCCGGCTGTGCGAACACCCGCGGCGGCTGCAGCTCGACCGAAGCGCCGGATTCCACGATCTCCGAGATCGCCTTGAAGCCGACCCACATGCCGGAGAACCGACTGAGCGCGTAGCCATATTCGCCGAATGCGAGATATTCGCCGACATCGGCCGGATGCAGCGTCGGCATGAACCAGCTCATGAAGGCGACGTCGGATTGATGCGGCATCGAGGACGAGACGCAGCCATGGTCGTCGCCGGCCACGACCAGCACGCCGCCATGCGGCGAGGAGCCATAGGCATTGCCGTGCTTGAGCGCATCGCCCGAGCGATCGACGCCGGGGCCCTTGCCGTACCACAAGCCGAACACGCCATCGACTTCGCGATCCCGTTGGGTCTCGACCTGCTGCGAGCCGAGCACGGCGGTCGCGGCGAGGTCCTCGTTCACGGCGGGCAGGAATTCGATGCGGCTCTCCTTCAGCCGCTCGCCGATCTTCCACAGTTCGAGATCGACGCCGCCGAGCGGCGAGCCGCGATAGCCCGAGATGAAGCCCGCGGTGTTGAGGCCGCTCGCACGGTCGCGCCTGATCTGATCGAGCGCAATGCGCACGATCGCCTGCGTGCCGGTGAGGAAGACGCGGCCTCGTTCCCTGCTGTAGCGCTCGGACAGCTGGTAGGCGTCGAGCAGCGGCATCTGGCCCATGACTGACCCCTCCGGGAATCGCAATGTCTGACCAGACAAGGCTACGCCCGAGGGGGTGGTAGGTCTTACCTATCTGTTCGGCTAACGGACCACAATCGGTATATGATTGCTGAAAAGTCCGTAATTTGGTAAAATCTACCACACTGGAGTCGCGTAATGGTCGAAGAGCAGGACGAAAAAATCCTCGCCGAACTGCAAAAGGACGGCCGCGCCACCAACCAGCAGCTTGCGGAAACCGTCGGGATGTCGACCTCGGCGTGCTGGCGGCGGGTCCGCGCGCTGGAGGAGGCCGGCGTCATCTCCGGCTATTCGGCGCTGGTGGCGCGTGAGCGCGCAGGCTTTGCGACCTCGGCGATCCTGCACGTCTCGCTGGAGCGGCACGACACGAAATTCGTCGACGAGTTCGTCGCACGGGTGACGCAGCGCCGCGAGGTGCTGGAATGCTTCGCGACAACAGGCGATGCCGATTATCATCTGCGCGTCGTTGTGCGCGACATGGACGCCTACAACAGATTCCTCGACGAGTTCATGTTCCGCATTCCCGGCATCCGGCACGTGCGCACCAACGTGGTCCTGAAGGAGATCAAGACCGGCGTGGTGCTTCCGTTTTAGTTTGTCGTTCGAGGTACGCGCGTCTCTCTCTCCCACGTCATTCCGGGGCGTGCGAAGCACGAGCCCGGAATCCATTTCTCCGCGCGTTATGCGGCTTGATGGATTCCGGGCTCTCGCTTCGCGAGCCCCGGAATGACGAGGGAGGACGCTACGCTTCCGCCGCTTTGGGCCGCATCAGCAGCATGAACACCATGACATGGCTGACCAGTAGCAGCGGCACGTAGAGCGCCGGGATATAGATGCCGGCGCCGAACAGGCCGGGATCCGCGTTCCTCGTCGCGCCCATGAAGTAGGCGTTGAGGAGATCCAGCGTGCCCCAGATGTTGAAGAACCAGACGATCGGAATCGCCACCGGCCAGCGCCACGACAGTGCCGCCATCGCGAGCAGCGCGAGCGCTGCGGCGATCAGATCGCCCCAGCCGACCGCGCTGGCAAACACCGGGTTCACCTCCGGCGACACGAAGCCTGTGACCATGAAGTTCATGCCGAGAAACCGGAAGGCATGAAAGGCCGCAAGCAGCCGGAGCGCCTCATGGCGCGGCCAGGTGCGGAGCGCCGGCCAGACATAGGTCGCGGCCACCACTGCACTCGCCAGAAATGCTCCCGCGACGCTGAGCAGGAATGGAATGTTGAGACTGACTGGCACGGCCGGCATCCTCTGTTTGTCGATCCGGAGGGAGAGGTCGAACCCGTCGATCGGGTTCGACCTCGGCGGGCTCACGGCTTGGCGAGCAGCAGGCGCAGCGGCAGCAGCGGGCCGACCGCGATGTAGTCGTGGTCCATGATGTCGAGCTTGGACAACGGCAGCCCTTCCATGATCGCCTGGGCCTCGGATGTGTCCTTGGCGTCGAGCAGGAAGACGACGCCGCGCCCGTCGGATCGCGAATACCATTCGCGAACCTTGCCGCTGAGATAGAGCTGCACGGTCTGCCGGATTTCATCCGGCATCACGGCCATCACCTGTTCGCGGGTGACGCCGGCCTTGACGGTCAGGATGACCATCACGCCGGTGGTGATGGGGGAGGGGGGCTGTGCCTGTGTTTGGGCTTGGGCAAGAGAGGGAGCGGTCATGGAGGTTAAGCCTGTCGAAGTGAGGGTGAGGGCCAGGAGGGTGTGACGGATTGTTTTCATCGGTCGCAGGTCTCCGTTCACGACTGCCGTCGTGATGTCGGGTGGAGCAGTACGCGTCGCGCTGCCTGTGCCTCCGATGTAGGGCCGCTTCCCGCGCGCGACTATTCGCGATAATGTTGACGGGCTATGAAGCAGAACTTCACAGTCAGGCAGGGCGCGCTCGACGGCGTCGAGGCATTCCTGGCCGTCGCCCAGCACCGCAGCTTTCGTCGTGCGGCGACCGAGCTCGCGGTGACGCCGTCGGCGATCAGCCAGGCGGTGCGCGCGCTCGAGGCGCGGCTCGGCGCCGTGCTGTTCATCCGCACCACCCGCAGCGTCGGCCTCACCGAGGCCGGCGAACGCTTCCTGGCGCGCGCCAGGCCCGCGTTCGAGGAGCTGGTCGCGGCAAGCGGCGCGGCGCGCGAGCTCGGGCAGAAGCCGGCGGGGCTGTTGCGTCTCACCGTGCCGCGCTCGGTGGTGCCGATCCTGCTGGAGCCGCTGATCGCGTCATTCTGCAAGGCCTATCCCGAGATCGAGGTCGAGCTCGCCGCCAGCGAGGAGCTGGTCGACCTCGCGGCCGGCGGTTTCGATGCCGGCATCAGGATGGGCCAGTTCATCAACCCGGACATGGTCGCGGTGCGTCTGACCAAACCGTTCCCGTTCGCCGTCGTCGGCAGCCCGGACTATCTCGCGCGCCGTGGCCGGCCCAAACGTCCGGAGGATCTGCGCGAACACACGTGCCTCAGGTTGCGGCGATCGAATGGCGGGCTGGCGCCGTGGTCGCTCAACGACAACGGCCGTTCGATCGAGCTTGCCGTCTCCGGCTCCTTCATCGGCCATGATTTCCCGACGCTGGTCGGCGCGGCCATCGAAGGTGTCGGATTGGCGCAAGTGCCCGCACCGCTGATATCAGGCGCCGTGAAGGAGAAAAAACTCGTGCGCGTGCTGGAGCCGTTTGCGACGACGACACCCGGCGTATTTCTCTACTATCCCGGCCACCGCCAGATCATGCCGAAGCTGCGCGCCTTCATCGATCACGTGAAGAGCAGGTCGGCGGCGGCGCGGTGAGCTCGGTCCGGAATGACGGCGAGGCCTACGCGCGCTTCTGCGGCTGCCAGTCCGGCACCGTCTTGACCATGTGCCAGACCAGCAGGTCGAGGGCGCGGGTCATGCCGTCGCGCGACCTGGTATTGGTGAACGCGGACCAGCAGAAGTCTCCATCGGTCCGGACCGTGATCGTTGTCGTTCCGTCGAGCAGGCCGCTGTGCCACCAATTGTTGTTCGCGGTGATGAACAGGCCCTTGGCATAGCGGGGGTTGACGGCGCTGGGCGTGCTCATGACGCGGAGGCTGTCGTCGGTGAGCAGCTGTTCGGTGTCCTTGAAGCCGTCGATATGGACGAACAGCGTCGTCAGATCGCTCGGCGTCGCAATCCAGCCGCCGTGCGAATCCATCCGGGCGACGTTCATCCGGTACGGATCGCCGCCGGTCTGGCTGTAATATTTGACCTCGTTGCTGGCCCGCTCGCGCAGCGTATTGCCGGCAATCTGCATGTCGGTGATGCCGCATCGCTTCAGGACCGCGTCCTTGATGTACTGCTCGTAGCTCCGGCCGCTGAGCTTCTCGATCACGCGCCCGAGGATGCAATAGCCGAAATTCGAATAGGCGTAGGACTGGCCCGGCGGATTGGTGAGCGGCATGTGCTCCAGCGTCCAGTTGATCAGCTCGCGATGCTTCATGTCCTGGTTCATGAACATCGGGTCGCGGGACTGGTTGCCCCAGGTCCCGGTGGTGTGGGTCAACAGGTGCTCGATCGTGATCTGCTCGACAGGCGAGCGGGATGAGCCTACCGGCATCAGGCTCTGCAAGGTTGGCGTCGTCGGGTAGTCCTGACCGAGAATGGAGCTTTCACCGAACACGTAATCGCCGAGCCGCAATTTGCCGGCTTCGACGAGGGTGAAGATTCCGGTCGAGGTCACCGGCTTCGAGATGCTCGCGATGCGGAAGCGGTGCTGCGGGGTCAGTGCTTCGCCGCTCTCCCGATCCGCAATGCCGAACGCCTCCACATAAGCCGGCTTTCCTTTGATCGAAACCGCGATGGAAAGACCGGGGACGTCGTACTCCGTCATGAAGTCGGCGGCGAGGCCCGCCATCTGCTTGCGTTGCTCCGATGTCGGAAGCTCGGCGGGTGGGTCGGCAAGCGCCAGCGATGGCCTGCAGGCGATTCCTGCGGCTGCTAGCAGCGAGCCCTGAAGCAACGTTCGGCGCGAAAGCGGCATGGTTGGCTTGCCTGGTGAGTGCGAGCGGCCCGCACGGTATTGCGGTTCTCTTGTCTCTGTCACGTTACGAAAGTGGCTGTGTGATGATGTCACGATGGCCCGACGGCCAATGTCGCGAGAATGCGGATGTGTGTCTCACGATCCGCTCAACAAACTCGCTGTCGTCCCGGCGCAGGCCGGGACCCATAACCACCGTTGGTCATTGTATCACGATGCTGGAACGACGAGTCCCCACACAACGTCTGCTGCGGAGTATGGGTCCCGGCCTTCGCCGGGACGACACTGAGGATGAGGCGCGCGCAGGCTCAGACCACCAGCCCTCACACCTTCTCCTTCACGAACCTGTTCCGCAATGTCCCGATCCCTGTGATGTCGATCTCCACCACGTCGCCGTCCTTCAGGTCGGGCGAGGCGCCGTCGGTGCCCATCCAGATCACGTCGCCGGGCGACAGCGTGAAGTATTTCGAAAGCTCGACGAGGAAGGGCACGATGCCGAAGATCATTTCGTTGGTGCGAAAGCGGCCGGTCTCCTTGCCGTTGACGCGGATCGCGGTCTCCATGCGGTCGAGATCGACATCGGTCTCGATCCACGGGCCCATCGGCTTGAAGGTATCGGCGTTCTTGGCGCGCCACAGCCCGCGGTCGGCCTTCTGCCAGTTGCGCTCGGAGACGTCGTTGCCGATCGTGTATCCGAACACGCAGTCCATCGCATTGGCTTCGGTGAGGTGCCTGGCTTTCTTGCCGATCACGACGACAAGTTCGCCCTCGTAATGGATCTTCTCGGTTGCGCTCGCCGGGATGATGACATCCTCGTCATGGGCGATCAGCGCGTTCTGCGCGCGGTAGCCGATCTCGGGACGATCGGGAACGTTCGGCACGGTGCCGGCCTTGTCGGCGGCCTCCTTGAGATGCTTCAGATAGTTCAGCCCGACGCAGTAGAAAGTGCGCGGGATCAGCGGCAGCTCGATCTTGACGTCCTTCAGGGCGTGGGTCTTCGCCGTCTTGCTCCATTCGCCAAAGGGATCACCGTTCACGGTGATGACGGTGTCGCCCTCGACGAGGCCCCAGGAAGTCGTACCCGCGGTCGTGCCCGCGGCGGTGAATTTCAGCCAGCGCATGATGATGTCCCTTCTATTCCGCGGCCCGCGCGCGGGTCTTCCAGGCGCCCGCCGCCGGGCGCTTCAGCCCGAGATTTTCCCGCAGCGTGGTGCCGGCGTAGTCCTTGTGGAACAGGCCGCGCTTCTGCAACTCGGGCACCACGTGATCGACGAAGTCGGCGTAGGAGCCCGGCACATAGCTCGCCGCGATGACGAAGCCGTCGCAGCCGCGGCCTTCGAACATTTCCTCCAGCCGGTCGGCGATCTCCTTCGGGCCGCCGACCATCGCGTCCTGCACCTGGCCGCGGCCGGAGAAGGTGATGAAGTCGCGGGTCGAGGGATTGGCCTTGCCCGAGGTGCGCAGCACGCCGTCGCGGATGCCGAGCATGCCTTGCATGCCTTGCAACTCCTCAGTGGTTAGCGGCTCGTCGATCGGTTTGGCGCCGAAATCGAAGTTGAGGCCTTCGGCGAGCAGCGACAGCGCGTCGATCTCGAGCGGCAGCTTCTGGATCACGGCCATCCGGTCCTCGGCCTCGGCCTTGGTCGCGCCGGTGACCGGCGTGATCAGGTTGCAGAGGAACATCTGGTCGGGATCGCGGCCGGCCTTGGCGGCTTCGCCCCGGATCGCGTCATAGCCTTGCTTGGCATTGGCGAGGTTGCGGGCCGCGGTGAAGATCACCTCGCCCCAACGCCCGGCAAAGCGCTGGCCGCGGCCGGATGCGCCGGCCTGGATCACGACGGGATGGCCCTGCGCCGAGCGCGGCACCGTGAACGGGCCTCGCGAGGTAAAGAACGCGCCCTTGTGATCGAGCCGCTTCACCTTGGCCGGATCGGCGAACCGGCCGCTTGTCTTGTCGATCACCAGCGCGCCGTCTTCCCAGGCGTCCCAATGGCCGAGCACCACCTCCATGAACTCGTCGGCGCGGTCGTAGCGCGGATCGTGGTCGAGATGCTGCGCCTTGCCCATGTTGAGCGCTTCGCCGTCATTGACCGACGTCACCACGTTCCAGGCCGCGCGGCCGTTGGTCATCAGATCGAGCGTGGCGAAGCGGCGGGCGACGTCGAACGGCTCGAAATAGGTGGTGGAGGCGGTCGAGGCGAGGCCGAGCCTGGTGGTGACCATGCCCATCGTGGTCAGCACCACGATCGGGTCCATCTTCACGCAGCGGATGCCGTATTCGACGGTGTGGGCGTGATCGTTGCCGTAGCGGTCCGGCATCGCGAGGCGATCGTCGAAGAACGCCATGTGGAACTTGCCGCGCTCCAGGATGCGCGCGATCTCCTGATAGTAGTCCGCCGACATCGAATCGTCGCGCGACTCCGGGTGACGCCAGGAGCTCGGCAGATTGGTGCAGTTCTGCGCCTGCAAAAAGCCGACCAGCGCGATTTGCCGTGTCATGTCGTTCTCCTGTACCTGAATGCGTCAGCGAAGATCGAGGTCGTCGGTGAGCTTGTAACCGGCCGCGAGCGCCTTGAGCTTGTCCCAGGTCGCATCCTCGATCTCGATGCCGTTCTTGCGCCGTTCGACTTCGCGCAGATGTTCGACTTCGCCGGGATAGAACACGCCGCGGCTCCCTTCCGAGAGCGGCGTCGATTTCAGGTAGCGGGCGAAATCGGCGACCTCCTTCTTGAAGTCTTGCAAGGGGCGGAACGCCGCGACATTGAACACTGCCATGAAGCAGCCGTCGTTGTGCCGGCCGGTCGGCTCGACGCCGAAGCCGAGGCCGGTCAGCAGGCCGCACAGCACCTCGACCATCGCGGCAAGGCCCGAGCCCTTGTAGCCTTCGCTGCCGCCGAGCGGCAGCAGCGCGCCGCCCTTGCGATAGTCCGCAGGGTCAGTGGTGTCGCGCCCTTCGGCATCGATGATCCAGCCCTTCGGGATGCTCTCGCCACGCGCCACCGCGAGCTGGATCTTGCCGGCCGCCACCGCCGAGGTCGCCATATCAAGATAGAACGGCGCCTCGAGATCGGACGGCACCGCGATCGAGAGCGGGTTGGTGCCGAGCCGGGCCTCGCGGCCGCCGAACGGCGCGACATGCTTCGGCGAGCGGCCGGAATCGGCGGCCGCGATCCCGATCATGCCTTCGCGCATCGCCATCAGCGGGTAATGCGCCAGACGGCCGACATGGCTCTGCCGGAACACGGTGCAGGCCGCGACATTGGCGGTCTTCGCCTTGTTGATGGTCATCTCCATCGCCTTGGCGTTGACGTGGAAGCCGAATCCCCAATGACCGTCGATCACGGTCGTGGTCGGCGTCTCCTGCACCACGGTCCATTTGGCGCCGGGGACGATATGGCCGGCCTTGATGCGGTCGATATAGGTCGGGATCGCGATCACGCCGTGGGAGTCATGGCCGGCGAGGTTGGCGTTGACGCAGCCGGAGGCAACCGCGTTGGCTTCCTCCTCCGATGCGCCGGCGCCCCGGAGCAGCGCCGCGCCGATGCGTGTGAGACGGTCGGCCTGGACGATCGGCATGGGATTTTCCTCGCGGTCCGCCCGCGTGATGCGCGGGTCTTGCTTGCTGTTGTCAGGCTGATGGTCTCAAAGCGCAGCCCGCCGAGCAAGGGCGGAAAATCCGGTCCGCCATACCGCCAGCAGGGTGCTCCCGGCTGGGATTTCACTGAATGGAACGGTCGCGGTCGCGCTGCGGAATTTGGCCGCGCCGGAGGCGCAACCGGGGCGGCAATCCGCGTCCCGCAACCCTCCGCCTCAGGCTGGCACATCGGCGTCCGTATTATCCCGGAAAACGGCCTCCGGGATTCGTCAGCCGTTTACTTTGTCTCACAACTTGCCGGATACACTAACCATCACTTAGGCCTCTCGCGGGCAATGTTCCCCGGCAGATTGAAGGGGGTGGCCCTGGGGCCTTCAGGGATCGTGCAGTCCAGCATCGGGCGTACATTCGCGGCGTTGAATGCCACCAACGAAGCGATCCTGTACGCGAAATCACCAGAAGAGTTGTACGGAAAGGTCTGCGAAGCCGCGTTCTCGAGCGGGAGCTTCCTGGCCGCGACCGTCTTTTTGCTGGAGCCGGATACCGGTCGGCTGATATTCGCCGCCGGTTGCGGCGACGATGTCGCGCGTCTGCGCAGCATCAGGATTTCCATCCTCGCCAACATTCCGGAAGGGGAGGGCGTCGCCGGGCGGGCGTTCCGCGATCAGAGCGCCAGCGTCAGCAACGACTATCTCAATGATGCCCGTTCGTCGGCCTGGCGCAGCGGTCTCGCGGCAGCCGGCGTCGGCGCGGCGGCGGCGATGCCGCTGGTCTGCAACGGGCGCAGCGTCGGCGTCTTCATGGTGACCCGGCGCGAGGTCGACTCGCTCGGCGAGGAGATCGTGTCGCTGCTGGAGCGCATCGCGGCGAACGTGTCCTTTGCGCTCGACAATTTCGACCATGAGGCGTCGCGCAAGAGCGGCGAGCGGGCGATGCGTCGGCTCAACCGCATGTTCGGCGCCATCAGCGCAACCAACGAGGCGATCCTCCGCGCCAAGACCGAGCACGATCTCTATCAGCGGGTGTGCGACGCCGCGGTGTTCAGCGGAAAATCCTTCGCCACGGTGGTGCTGCTGGCCGAGCCCGACACGCACTGGCTCGAGCCCGTCGCCGGCACCGGCGAGGCGCTCGACCTGATCACGCAGACGCGCTTTTCGACGGATCCGGACAATCTCTACGGCAAGGGGATCTGCGGCGAGGCGTTCCGGACCAAACGGCCGTGCATCGAGCACGACATTCCGATATCGACGGGCGCCTCGCAGGCGCAGGCCGGCGAGAGCGGCCTGATGGCCTGCGTCGCGCTGCCGCTCACCCGGTTCGGCAGGAGCATCGGCGTCCTGATCTTCTTCATCGGCAATTCCTGGGCCCGCGACGAAGAGATCATCGCGCTGCTGGCGGGCATCGCCGAGAACGTCTCGGTTGCGCTCGACACGTTCGGCCGCGCTACCGAGAAGGCCAAGGCCGATGCCGAACGCGAGCGGCTGTCGCGGATGTTCGCGGCGCTGAGCGCGACCAACGAGGCGATCATGCGCGCGCGGTCGCGGCTCGAGATGTTCGAGCTGGTCTGCGCCGCGGCGGCGCATGGCGGCGGGTTCAACTCCACCAGCATCCTGATCGCAAAACCCGGCGACGACTTCCTGGAGATGATGGCGGTGGCGGGGCCGACCGCCGAGAATGCGCGCCGCCTCAACGTCTCGCGCAGCGAGGCGCGTCCCGAAGGGCGCGGGGTTTGCGGCAAGGCGTTCCGCTCCCGGCGCGCCTGCATCAACAACGATTTTCTGGGCGACGTCGCCAACAACCCGTTCCGCGACGTCATCGACCGTGAGGATGCCCGATCGGGCGCGGCATTTCCGTTGATCGTCGACGATGAGCCGGTCGGCGTGATGCTGTTCATCTCCGCCAAGCGCAACACCTTCTCGGCCGAGTTCGCCGAGCTGCTGCAGCGGCTCGCCGACAACGTCGCCTATGCGCTCGGCAGCTTCGATCGTGCCGACGAGAAGGCGCGCACCGAGGAGCAGAAGGAACGGCTGAGGCGGATGTTCGCGGCGCTGAGCGCGACCAACGAGGCGATCATGCGGGCGAAATCCCGCAGCGAGCTGTTCGATCTGGTCTGCGATGCCGCGGCGGTCGGCGGTCAGTTCATCTCGGCCACGATCAGGCTGGTGCGGCCGGGTGAGGTCTTCCTGGAGAACGTGGCTGCTTCCGGCCCCGACCGGGTACGGGCCCGCGAAGTCCAGTTGTCGGCCGATGCGACGCGTCCGGAGGGACAAACGCTGACCGGCGTTGCGGTCCGCACCCGCAGGCCCTGCATCAGCAACGATTATCTCAGCGACTTCGGCCCCGAGTCGCATGTCTATCCGGTCGTGCGCGACAGCGGCAGCAAGTCCGGCGCGGCCCTGCCGCTGCTCAAGAACGGCGAGGCGATCGGCGCGCTGGTGTTCCTCTCCGGCGAGTTCAACACCTTCAGTCCGGAGATGATGGCGCTGCTGCAGCGGCTCACCGAGAACGTGTCGTTTGCGCTGGCTAATTTCGACCGCGCCGACGAGAAGGCGCGGGCCGACGAGCAGAAGGAGCGGCTGTCGCGGATGTTCGCGGCGCTGAGCGCGACCAACGAGGCGATCATGCGGGCGAAGTCCCGCGCCGAGCTCTACCAGCTGGTCTGCGAGGCGGCGGCGACCGGCGGCAAGTTCACCTCGACCACCATCGCGCTGGCGCAGCCGGGCAGCGACTATCTCCGCATTGTCGCGATCGCGGGCCCAGCCGCCGACGGCGCGAGCCAGGTGACGCTCTCGACCAGCGCGGCACACGCCGAGGGGCGCGGCGCCTGCGGCCGGGCGTTCCGGTCCGGCAGGGCCTGCATCATCAACGACTATTTTGCCGATACCGAGACTGCAGCTTTCCATGAGCGCGCGCGTCTCGATGGAACGCAGTCCGGTGCCTCGTTTCCGCTGATCGTCAGCGGATCGGTCGTCGGCGTCATGATCTTCGTCGCGATCGAGAAGGATACGTTCACGCCGGAATTCGCCGAGCTGCTGCAGCGGCTCGCCGACAATCTGGCGTTCGCGCTCGAGAGCTTCGACCGCGCCGACGAGAAGCACAAGGCCGATGAACGGATCGAATATCTTGCCTCGCATGACAGCCTGACCAATCTGCCGAACCGCGAGACCTTCAACGAGATGCTGCGTCACGCGATCTCGGCGGCAGACCGCCATTGCCGGCAGCTCGCCGTGCTGTTCATCGATCTCGACCGCTTCAAGGTGATCAACGATTCGCTCGGCCATGACGCCGGCGACATGCTGCTGGTGGCGATCGCCGAGCGGCTGCGCGGATCGTTGCGTGCGAGCGACGTGGTGGCGCGGCTCGGCGGCGATGAGTTCGTGGTCATCCTGGAGGACACCACCGAACGTCACGACGTCGAGCGCATCGCCGGCGATCTCCTGGTCGCACTCAGCCAGCCGATGCAGCTCAGCGGGCACGAGTGCCACACCACGGCCTCGATCGGGATTGCGACGTATCCCACCGACGGCTCCGACGTGCAGACGCTCACCAAGAATGCCGACATGGCGATGTATCTTGCCAAGGAGGACGGCAAGAACGGCTTCCGCTTCTTCTCCAACGAGGTCAGGGCGCAGTCGATCGAGCGCCTGACGATGGAAAGCGCACTGCGCCGCGCGCTGGAGCGCGACCAGTTCTCGCTCGAGTATCAGCCCAAGGTCGACATGGCGAGCGGTCAGATCAGCGGCGTCGAGGCGCTGCTGCGCTGGACCCATCCCGAGCTCGGCAAGGTGTCGCCAGGGCAGTTCATTCCGCTCGCCGAGGAGATCGGGCTGATCGTGCCGATCGGCCGCTGGGTGCTGAAGGAAGCCTGCGCGCAGAACATGGCGTGGCAGCACCGCGGCCTCAAGGCGGTGACGATGGCGGTCAACCTCTCGCCGCGGCAGTTCGGCGATCCGAACCTGCTCGACGACATCGACGAGGCACTCGAGCAGAGCGGCATGTCGCCGGCGCTGCTGCAGCTCGAGGTCACCGAAAGCATGGTGATGCGCAACGTGACGCGCGCGGTCCGCGTGCTCGACGCGATCCAGAACCGGGGCATTCGGCTGGCGATCGACGATTTCGGCACCGGCTATTCGTCGATGTCGCTGATGAAGCAGTTCCCGATCGACACCATCAAGATCGATCGCTCCTTCGTGCGCGATCTGCCCGATGATTCCGAGGACGTCGCGATCGCCCAGGCGATCATCAGCATGGGCAAGGCGCTCGGCATGACCATCGTCGCCGAGGGCGTCGAGACCTCCGAGCAGCAGGAGTTCCTGCGCGCACATGCCTGCGACGAGATGCAGGGCTTCCTGTTCAGCCGGCCGCTGCCGCCGCGCGATCTCGCCGAATTGTTGAAGACGTCGCCGGTGCTGACGTCGCCGCCGTTGCAGCCGTCGCTGGATGACGAGGCGTTCGGCGAGGCGGGGCCGGATCTAGGGCGGAAACGCGCTGTCGTCTGACGGCTGCACGGGCAGGTCGCGGACGTCGGAATCGGTGGAGGCGATCACGCGCGAGAAATCATAGGGCCAGGACGGTATCGCCTGGCCGGCCAGGGTCTGGCGCAGCGTCGCCGACGCCTCTGCAAAGCTCGCCCCGTCGGGCAGGCGGAACCGGCGGGACAAGGTGGAAGGCAGCGCTTCGGCGGCATCGCGCAGCTCGAATGCCGGTCCCCACCACCACGCCGGCGCCGGCGGCCGTTCCGGTTCGGCAATGGCGCGCCATCGCGCGAACTCGTCGGCGATGCGGGCAAATTGCAGCTTGGCGGCGGGATGCATCGAAGGTCCTTCCTTGGGCTGCGATGATAGCATCGCATGGACCTTACGCAACGCGGCTACTTCTGTTCCACCTCGGTCGCGGTGGCTGGGCCTTCGCCCATGATCAGCAGCACGGCGTCCTCGTCCTTGGCGCCGTCCCAATGCACCTGCTTGCCGAAATGGGTGACGAAGCTTCCCGCCGGCATTGCCACGGTGCCGTGATCGGGATCGAATTTCGGACCCGAGCCGACCCACCAGGTGCCTTTCAGCACGACGATATAGCGATCGTTCGGGTGAAAGTGCGGACGGCTGAAGTGATTGCCTTTGGTCCATTTGGTGTAGACCATGTAGAAGCCGGGCTTCGAGGGATCGCCGACCACGACGGCGTTCTGCGCGCCGCGCGCGTCGACCGCGCTCCAGGGAATCTGGTCCGGCAGCTTGTAGGTGACGGCGGCCGGATTGAGCTCGGCCGCGGAGCTGACGCTCAGCGTGCCGGCAAGCGCCAGCGGCACCATCAGGTATCGCCAGGACCGGTTCGATGCCGTCATCGTATCCTCCGAAGTTCGTTCGGGCGACTGCCGCGCCCGTATGTCGCGTGATGCTAATCGTTCCCGCTTGCCTCGGACAAGACGCGCCCGCGCATGTCTGCTCTCAAGATTGCGGCATCGGGCCGTGACACAACGCAGTTGCAATATGAAAAACGCATTTACGACGCTGCAGACGATGATAGGTTGCGCGCCAACCAAAAGACGGGAGGATAACCTTGAAGAAGCATCTGTCGATACTGGCGGCGGGACTCGTGATCGGTGCGGCCGCGCTGCAATTTTCCACCACCGCATCGGGCGATGACGGCTGGGTCACGCTGCTCGACAGCTCCAAGCAGGGCGACTGGGACGAGGTCGGCAAGGCCAATTGGGCCATGAAGGACGGCGCGCTGGTTGCCGACAAGCTCGACGGCAAGGATCTCTCCTATCTCGTCAGCAAGACCCAGTACAAGGACTTCCAGATCCGCGCGGAGTTCTGGACCGACGAGGACGCCAACAGCGGCGTCTTCATCCGCTGCGAAGGCAACAAGCTGATCGACTCCAAGGTCTGCTACGAGGTCAACATCTTCGACAAGCGTCCTGATCCGACCTACGGCACCGGCGCGATAGTCGACGTCGGCAAGGTCGATCCGATGCCGAAGGCGGCCGGCAAGTGGAACGTCTACGAGATCACGGCGCAGGGGCCGCATTTCGTCGTGACGCTGAACGGCCAGAAGACCGTCGACGCGCAGGATTCCAAGCACGCCAACGGCTACATCGCGCTCCAGTATGGTTCGGGCGTGGTCAAGTTCCGCAAGGTGCAGATCAAGCCGCTCTGACAACCCACG
Source organism: Bradyrhizobium sp. RD5-C2 (assembly GCF_019972155.1). Classification (GTDB taxonomy): domain Bacteria; phylum Pseudomonadota; class Alphaproteobacteria; order Rhizobiales; family Xanthobacteraceae; genus Bradyrhizobium. Next base: position 421,325 of record NZ_BOVL01000005.1, read on the forward strand.
CCGAGGAGAGCCCGGTCGCGCGGCGGCCGGGCTTTTGGCTGCGTGTCGTGGGCTATCCGTGGGAGGCCTTCAGATCGTCGCCTTGCGTGCGCAAATGGTGGCCGATCACGAGGCCGGTCAAGCACAGGAGCAGCCCGAGCGCCGGCGGCGCAAACAGCGCCTCTTCCTGGAAGATGCCGTTCACCAGCACGACCATCGTGCCGAACGCGGCGAGCCCCTGGATGAGGATTCCAGACGAGGCGTAAAGGCGCCAGGCCTTCAGCGCCACCGCAAAGAAGAAGCCGAGCGGCACCACTGCGCCGATGCCCATCTGATAGAGCAGGACGCCGACGGCGCTCTCCACCGCGCCGTCCATCGTGCCGGCCGCTTGCGCGGCGTTCCAGTCGATCGAGAAGTAACCTTCGGAGAGATTGCCGCCGACGCCGAGGCCGCGGCCGATCGGGTTGTGCAGGAATCCATCCCAGCCGCCCATGAAGCCGATCACGTGAAAGTCGCCGATCTGGAGACCGATATGGATCGCCGCGATGGCGTACCCCACGAGCCCGACCAGCGCGACGGCAAGGGTGACGGTGGCGCCGAGCAGCCAGGTTGCCGTCCAGGCCAGGGCCACGAAGATGACCAGGATGAGCGCGCCCTTCACGCTGCAGAAGATCAGCAAGGGGATCGCGACCAGCGCCAGCCAGCGATATCCAACCGCGAACAGGAACAGGATGGAGAAGGCGATCCCGTAGCCGAAGCTGATCGGGCTCATGTTCGGTCCGAAGATGCGCAGGATCGACGACAGTCCGAGATCCTCGAACAACGGGCTGTTGAGAAAGCTGAAGCGGAAGCGGTCGATCAGATCGACCGGGACATTGCCGGTTTGGCGCATCTCGGCTTCCCAGGCCCCGGAGCGGGTCGCCTTCAGCTCGTCGAAGTGCCAGAACGTGTAGCCATTGGTGATCTCGAGCCAGAAATCGCGAAACAGCAGTTCGACATAGCCGCAGACGATCAGCAGCGTAGCGACGGTCACCAGGAACGGCGTGATGCGGATCTCGAAGGTGGCGGCGGTCAGCAGCGAGAGCTGAAACAGAAACAGCGGAAATGCGATGTTGCGCAGATAGACGAGGGCCGCATGCGCGTCCTGCGTGGCGCCGAGCAGGAAATACACCCCTACGACCGCAAGCGTCATCAGCCCCCAATTCATGATGCGGTCGATCTCGGGCGAATGCTTGCGCTCACGCAGCAGGTACAGCGCCAGCGTCACCAGCCACATCACCGCGCAGATCAGGAAATTGTAACCCTTGACGAAATCCATCTCCTGCTCGGTCGTGATGTAGGACGACAGGATCGAGACGAACAGGTTCTGGAAGAAGATGATGAAGATGGCGATCGACGGCGCATAGGCCGGCGCCGCGAGCACGATGGCGCAGCCGATCAGGCCTTCGACGGCGATCGCGAGCCCTGCATTGGCCGCCTGCATGATCGGCGCGAAGGCGATCGATGCCACGGCGATGCCGAGCGCAGGAACGAGGTCGCCGGCCAACAGCGGCCGCGGGGCTATGTCTGCTCGCACAGGCTCTGACCTAAATGACCGGATGGGTGGCGTGCCACACCCGCAATCGCCGATCTAGCCGCGCATTGTGTAAGAACCGGTTAACCAGATGGGTCAGCGGCTCCCGAGCAGCGCCTTCAACACGTCGCGGTCGGCCTTGCCGGTGACGGCGTCGGCCAGGCCAAAGCCCTGCGACAGTTCCCAATGGGTCCAGCCCCAGCACTGCTGCCGGGCGTAGGCCGTGACGCCGGCGAGCCAGCGCAACCGGCTGTCGCGCGGCGCGCCGGCCTTCAGCACCCCGAACTCATTGATGATGATCGGGCGGGAATATTGCCGCTGCCAGGCAGCCGCGGGCTCAAGCCATCGGTCGATGCTGCGGCCCTGGATGGCGCGGTCGACCATCGCAAGCGCCTTGGGCTTGTTCAGCGCAGTCAGCTGTTCCCGCAACTGTTGAACCTTCGGGTCGTCGGCGCGGATCGGATAGGGCAATCCGACGACGTCGTGGAGTGGCTCCTTCCGATCCCAATGGGCCTGATGGGTGAATACCATCGGATCGTAGAAGTGGATGGCATAGACGACGTTCGGATCGTCGAGCGGGGTGAAGCCCGGCAGCGAGTCCGCACGCTGCCAGTTGACCGGTCCCGTGATCAGCGTGGTCTGCGGCAGCAATTGGCGAATGAAGCCGGCCAGTTCCCGGACCTCGCCTTGCCACTGCGCAGCATCGACCTCCGGCTCGTTCAGCAGTTCCGCAAACACCCGATCGGAGGGATAGCGCTGCATGACCTGCGCGAGTGCGGTCCAGGCGCTCTTCATCTCGGCCATCGCCCCGGGCGGATCGTCCTTGTGCAGCGCGTTGAAGTGCTGGCCCGAATGCAGGTCGATCGACACGGCAAACCCGAGTGCGAGCAGGGTCTTCAGCGCGGCATCGACGGTTTGCAGCCGGCTGTCGATCTCCGCCTTGGTGGCGAAGCGCGGCATGACGAAGTCGGCAGGCACCGGCAGCCGGATGTGGGTCAGGCCGGCCTTGCGCAGTTCGAGCAGCAGGCTGCGCGGCGGCGCCGACCGCGGATCGACGATCCAGCCATCGGCGTTGACGCCGCGTGACAAGGCCTTGATGCGGTCCGGGGCCACGCCTTCGATCAGGGCAGGGCAGGCCCGCGCGGCGACGGACAGCAGAATGGAAGCGGTGGCGATGATGGCGGGGATCGATAGCCGGGCCATTGGAGGATCAACTCGCGATCAATGTTGGAGCGGCGACGCCGGACGCGGCGCGGCTGGCGTGCTACTCACGCATACTGCTTGTCGCGTTGCGGACTTGCGACAGTCGGCTGGAGTTCGTTGAGCACGACACCGGCGAGCTTGCGCTCGGCACCACCGAGCGCGGTGATGATGTCTTCCATTGACGCGTTGATGTCGCGATCCACCGGCAGCGCCGCGATCAGCCCGTCGGCCATGTCGAACAGCCGCCGTTCGTCCGCACCCCACGGCATCGGCGGGCCGTCGAGGATCACGAGATCGTAGCCACCGGCGGAGCGCGCCTGCGCGATCGCCTTCTGGATCGCCTCGCTGGCCCTGGCGGGATTACCCTGAATCGCCGGCAGGATGGCAATGCCGTTTGCGGTGTTGATGGCGCGGGACGCCTTGCTGCCGATGGTGAGCCAGTCGAGCCGGCTCGGCTTGCTCTGGATGGGGTGCGCGACCCTGTCGGTCAGCGCGTGGACGGCAGCGTCGGCGTCGATCAGCAGGACGCGGGCGCCGTCGCGTGCGGCGACGAGCGCGATGTTGAGCGCGACAACGCTGCGGTCGGGATCGTCGGCGGTGCCGATCACGGCCAGCACCGGAACGGTTTCCGGGGCGGCGCCGGTCGCCAGTACTGCATGGATCTGCCGCATCGTGTTGGAGAACGGCCCCAGCGCCGAACTGGTCCGCAGCGTCGGCCAGCCGAACCGCGTAACGTCGGCGGGATTGTCGCCGGTCAGGATACCGCCAAGCGTGCGCATGACGTCGGATTCCTGCAGCTCGGCGATCAGCGGCTTCTCGATCACGAGCTTGTCGATCAGAGCGGCAGCCGGCTGGATCGCGGGCGGCGCCGGCACGGGCGGCTTGGCCATCGCGATAACGGGTTGCCGCTCCGGCACGGCATCCTGTTTCGGCTGGAGCCTGGGACGGATCGGATCGGCGCCGGGCGCCAGCTGACCGGCTGCAACGATCCAGGCTGCTGCGGCGAGGGCGCCGAACATGAAGCCGATCATCGCGAGCAGGGTCATCGGCGGCGGGAACGTGCGCTGCTGCGGGATCGTCGCATCGCCGATCACGCGCGCGCTTGAGGTGTTGAGGCTCTCCTGCTCCTCGGTCTCGCGTGAGCGCTTGAGGAAGGACTGATAGACGTCCCGGCTGGCATCGACCTCGCGCTCGAGCTCGCGCAGCCGCACTGACGCCTGGCTCATCTGCACGCTCTGGTGTTTTTGAACGTCGAGCGCCTTGTTGAGCGAGGCTTCATAGTCGCGCGCCCGGGTCAGATCGTTCTTCGCGGATACCGCAAAGCGGTCGATCTCTTCCTTGATGGTCCGGCGCAGGTCCTCGACCTGCTGCTCGACCTGGCGGAGCGCCGGATGGCGTGGCCCGAGCTCGCCCTGCAGCTCGGCCTGCCGCTTCTTCGCATCGGCATATTGCGAGCGCAGATTGGCGATGGTCGGCGACTGCAGCGCTTCGGCGGTCGCGCCCGCGTCCATCGACCCGCGGCGGCTGGCTTCGATCTGGTCATACTTGGCCTGCGCATCGAGTGTGAGCGCCCGCGCGGCGGCCAGCCGCTGGTTGCCGACCGAGAGCTGCTGGTCGGTGAGCAGATTGTCCTGCGAGCCGACGAAGTTGTTCTGCGCCTTGTAGGTCGCGAGCGTCTCTTCGGCGTTGCGCAGGCGCTGCTGTAGCTCCTTCAGCCGGCCGGACAGGTCGCGGGTGGCGCGCCGCGCGGCCTCGGCCTGCGACTGCTTGGACTCGGTGAGATAGGCCTTGGCAATCGCGTTGGCGAGCATCGCCGCCTTGACCGGATCGTGCGACCACACGTCGATATCGACGATGAAGGTGCGATCGGTCTTCTTGACGTTGATATGACGGTTCAGCGTGTCGAGCGTCGTCATCTCGATCTGCTGTTGCTGTTCGGCCGTCGTGCGCGGCTCGATGCCGAACAGGCCGAGCAGCGAGGCGAGCAGGCCGCGGCTCGCGGCGCCACCGCCGAACTCGGGATCCTTCACCAAAGTGGTGTCGCGGATCACCTGCAGCAGCACGTTGTTGGATGTGATCAGGCGCGACTGGCTCTCGACCACCATCGAGAGGCCGGAGACATCCTGGGCGCGCGGGGTCAGCTCGCGCTCGACCAGCTGCAGCTCGCGCGGGTCGACATAGAGCTGGGCGCCGGCGGTATATTTCGGTGTCAGGCTCTTGCCGACCGCGACCGCGATGCAGGCGCAGAGCAGTGCGGCTGAGACCATCGCGACCTTGCGCGCCCACAGCAGCCGGGCCAGCTCGAGCACGTTGAAGCCGGCCGGGATTGCGGCCCGGCCCGGCTCCGGTTTGGCCCGGTTGATCGGCTGGTCATAGCTAAGCATCGACCCCAGCTTCCGTCTGAATGGCCGCACGCATCGGCTGAGGAGCACTCTTTCGGGCCACGCAACGCGCACGAGACGCGGAAAACACGCAACACGAAAAATTAACCATACTCATTCGCCGACTATTCACCAGAAAGGCAAACAAAGGGTTTAAGCGCGGGCGCATCGGAACGCCTCCGCCATCGTCAACACAGGGACATTGCGCCGCGCCGCCGTCTCCAGCGTGTAGGTCATCAGGTCAGGCGTACAGCCATAGAGGCTCGGCGTGTCGGCGACGTCATGGCTGTAGAAAATTAACCAACCGTTCATGTGTGCCGCCTCGGCGAAGGCCATGTCGATCCGGTCGCGGGACATCTGGCGGTCGATCAGCGGCATGGCGCGGAGGAATTGCAGGTCGACCTCGCCGCTGTTCACGCCGGGCACGATGCTGCGGCAGGTGCGGAATTCCGACCTCAACTGGTGCTTCCGCGCGTAGGAGCCGTAGCCGAACGGGTAGGCGAAGGTCTCGACCGGCATGGTCGGATCGAGCGAATGGAAATAGGTCCGGTTGCGCGCGATCTCCGCGGCCAGCGAGGTCTCGTCGAGATCGCAGGCGCGGCGGTGCGAGAACGTGTGGCAGCCGACCTCATGGCCACGGCGATGCAGCGAGATGACGTCGTCGGCGCTGCCGGTGGTCCAGTCCGGTGCGTCCAGTCCAACCAGTCCGCCCGACACGTAGAAGGTGCCGCGGGCGCCGTAGGATTCGAGGATGTCGGCGCCGAACGTCGCTGCGCTCCTCGGCAGATCGTCAAAGGTGAAGGTCACCATCGGCGTGGCATTGTTCAGGCGGAATCGCTCGACCTGCACATGCATCGCCAGCCGGTGGCTGACCTTGACCCTGGCTTCCGACCACAATGCGTTCATGAGCCGAGCTTCCGCAAGATCACGTGGTAGTCGCCGTGCCGTACGTCGGTCTTGCCCGGCAGCAACGCGTTCATCGCTTTCGCCGCCACGTCGATTACCGTGGCCAGCAGCGGCTTGCGCCGGCGCATCTCGGGATAGCGCGGGCTCTCGTACTTCTTCCGGTAGATCACCTGCAGTCCGCGGCCGGCCGCGAACGCCTCGAGGTTGCCGAGGGTCACCAGCGGATGGAAATGGGTCGGGAACGGCGCCTCGCCCGGCAGCCCGGCGTGCTTCTCGCCGCGCACATGGCGGTAGAACCAGACGTGAAACCAGTGCGGGGAGTACTTCGTGACGATGCCCGACAGCGACTTCGGGTTCGGTGCGCCGATCAGCAGCAGGCCGTTCGGCTTCAGCGCCTCGCAGAACCCGCTCAGCACGGCTTCCACGTCGGGGATGTGCTCGATGACGTTGTAGCAGATGATCAGGTCGAAACGCTGCGGCGGGAAGCGATAGGTCTGGATGTCGCCGAGGATGGCTTCCTGCGCATATGCGTTGTTGCGGATCTGATCGGCGTCGATGTCGACGACGGTCACATGCGAACGGCGCAGCACGCCGAGCGGCAGATAGCTGGTCGAGCCGCCGCCGGCCTCGTATATCGCGAGCGGACCGGCCGGCAGCCGGGCTTCGAGGATGCTGTGAACCGTGAGCAGGCTCTGCTTGGCTTCGCCGGGCGGCAGTGCGAGCAGCGATTCCGGATGGATTTCAGCGGGGACGGGCATCGGGAGTTCGGCGAGCGGGGCGGGACGCGTAGCAAGCGCGAGGGATCTGTTCATCGGCTCATCCAACGTTGCTGTTTGCGGATCTGGTGTAGAACATGACAAGGCCCCGCTTCAGCCGGCCGCGCAGGCGCGCGATGTCGAACAGCCAGCAGAGCGCGGCATAGACGACGAGCCCGGCTCCGATCAGCAGGATGCTGGCGGGGAGATCGGTGAGGTCGAGAGCGCGATCGAGCGCGCCGACGGTGAGCGCCATCGCGAGCGCGGCGATCGTGATCAGAGCAAGCCGGCCGAGCGGGATCGGAACCTGGAAGGCGAAGCGGCTCAGGATCAGGGCGCAGACAAAGCCCGTGATGTCGGCGCCGAGCCGCGCCCATGCCGCGCCGATCGTGCCATCAAGGCTGACCAGCAGGTAGGACAGGATCACATTCGCGGCGATGATCGAGGCGGTGTTGATCAGGTAGAAGGAATTGCGTCCCGACAGCAGGAAGCTCGCATGCAGATATTGCTGCGTCAGCACCTGGAACAGCACGGCGATCGCGATGATCGGCATGATCTCGCTTGCAACCGCGCGGAAGTCCGCGCCGAGGACGATGTTGGCGACGTGCGGGGCGATCAGCGCAAAGCCGAGACAGGCCGGCAGCGTGACGCCGGCAAGCAGCTCGAGGCAATCGGCGAGATGGCTCGTGACTGCGGCGTCGCCTTGCCGGGCATGGATCTGCACGGCCATCGGAAAGAACGCCGCGGCCATGCTCATCGCCGGCATCATCAGGGTCTGCCGCACCAGGTCGAGCGCGGCGACATATTTGCCGGCATCGGCGGCGCCGACCAGGTTGGCGATCATGAAACGGTCGGTCACGCTCGAGATCGCGAGCAGCGTCAGCGACAAGGTCAGCGGCAGGCTGGTGCGGGCGAGCGATCGCAGGTCGGCACGGTCGAAACTGATGATGGTGCCGCGCCATGCGCTGCGCGATTGCACGAGCACCGCGACGAGATAGGCCGAGGCGGCCGCGAGCAGCAGCAGCACGCCGGTCGGGCTGGCCAGCGCAACCACGACGCCAAGGCCGAGCAGGGCGGCCGCGCGGACCAGCGTGGCCTTCATGACCGAGAGCGCCTTCAGCCGCGCACGCAGCAGATCCTGCGTCAGCTCGAACAGGCCGATTGCAACAGCGAGGACCACGGCCGCGAGCGCGGCGGCGCCATCGAGGCCGACGAGGCGGGCCAGCAGATAGGCGAGCGGCGCGGTGAGGCAGCAGATCAGGTAACCCGACACGACCAGGCCGCGGACATCGGTGCCGTCGTTGCGGGCATGGCCGCTCAGGATCAGGTTGCGAAACCAGCCGACCAGGAAAACCGATATGACGGAGGCGAAGCCGATACCGAGCAGATAGACGCCATAGTCATGCGGTGCGAACAGCCGCGTGAAAATGAACACGCTGAAGAGTCCGAGCAGCGCCGAGAGCACGTTGGCGGTCAGGTTGATGCTGGCCTGTCCGATCAGCATGATGCGGCGAGCTCCGAGACCATTGTGGCCGCCGACGACGCCAGGATCGCGTCGCTCTCGGCCACGACCTCGCGAATCGTCGCGACCGGCGTTCCCGAGAACGATGCGATCGAGAATGCGACGTCGTCCCGGTTGGCGCGCAGCAGCAGCCGGGTGAGCTCGTCCTTGCTCAGGGTCGGATCGTCCCAGTAGCTGACGCATGGCGTCTTCGGTACGTCTGAGTGTCGCAGCGCGGCGGACTCGTCGTTTTCGACGAAGAAGCCGTACAGCAGATATTCGGAGAACTCGCGGGTCCGGCACAGCGCCTCGATCCAGCTCATCCCGGAGACGGCCTCGATGCGCTCAGCGAGCGCGCGCGTGGTCTGCTTGTCCCAGAAGATGATGTGTCCGATGAAATCCGGTGCCGGGAAGGGCGGCGTCGGCAGGCCGATCAGCTGATGGCTGGTCTCGAGCCAGCGCGAATGGCGCGGCTGGTCGGCGGTGACCGCGTCCACCATCTTCAGCAGCGGGATCGTGTTCGGATACTGGAAGCGCGAAAGGTCGAAATCGCGGAAGAACACGATGTCGGAATCCAGGATGCAGAACCGCTCATAAGGCAACGCGATCGTCGCCGCGATCTTCAGGATCTGCTGCACGTGCCAGCCGTTCACCGGCTTGGCGCGCAGCGACCACCAGAACTGGCGGCGCTTGCGCTGGATCATGCGCGGCAGCGGCCGCAGCCAGTCGGGCAGGAAGGAGGAGGCCGGAATGATGATGCGGCGCTCGCTGGCCAGCGGCGCGAATAGCGGCAGGTCGCAATCCGGGACCAGCAGATAGTGCCTGGAGAACGACGTGACGTGACGATCCACGCTCTCGCAGAGCAGCGTGCAGATTTCCAGATCGCGCCCGTAGGTCGGGGTCAGCAACGCGACAGGGTTCATCTCGTAACTCTCTCCGGCGACACCGTTTCACGGCGGCACATCGTGGCCGCCGGACTTTGTCCTGAACCCCAGTTCAGCAAGATCGGTGCCGGAGAAATTTGATGACCCTATCGACGGCGTTGATGGTTAACGATTGCTAAATGACGGCCCGCCGCGGCCGTTAACGGATTGCAAATCATCGTCCGGCTGCGCGATTTTGACGCTGGACCGGGATGTTGCCCGGATATTGCAGTGCTGGCGTCTCGAATGCCGACGTGGTCGGCGCGGGCGAGTGCACATGCAGATTCGATGGTATTTCCGGTGGGTAAGCGGCACGGCCGAACGGCGGGCTGCACCATCAGTCCATTTCGAGACATCCGCACTGTCGGCGCTGTGTGCTTTTGGCACGCGCGCTTTAAGCCAGCCGGCCGGAGCGCACGATGCCAACTGATCGCGGGATCACGCGGCGCGGTGCCCTCGTAGTCGCGGCGCTTGCCCTGGGCGGACTGTCGACCGCGCGGGCCGCGCCGTCAGCCCGATCGCAGCTCGGGACGGGGTCGGCGCGGTTCGCCGGTGCCTTCGTCAATTGGGGCGAGATCGGCCGCGAGCATGTGTTGCAGACCTGGGAGACATGGCTCAATCGGCCGCGGTCGTCAGTGCTCGGCGTCGACTTCTATGGCCAGAGCGGCTGGGACGACTTTCACAAACTCGATTGGGTGCCGGGACTCTGGAAGAAGCTCAATCCGGCGCGCAACCTGGTGTGGTCGGTGCCGCTCACCATGGCCGGCACGCCGCTCGCCGATGTCGCGGGTGGCCTGCACGATGCCGAGTTCGAGGCGGCCGCGCGCGCGATTGCAGGAGCGCATCCGAAGGCGATCATCCGCCTCGGCTGGGAGATGAACATCTCCAACTCGGGCTGGTTCGCCAAGGGCCACGAGGACGACTACATCAAGGCGTTCCGCCGCGTGGTCGGAATCTTCCGTCGCCATTCCCGCAGTTTCAAGTTCGACTGGTGTCCGGGCTGGGGAGCTCAGGACATGCCGGCCGACACCGCCTATCCCGGCGATGATGTCGTCGACTTCATCGGCCTCGACGTCTACGATTTCAAATCCGAAGGCAGCGCGGCGGAGCGTTGGACCAATTCCTGTCTGAAGGCGCCGTTCGGTCTCGAATGGCAGCGGACGTTTGCAGCGAAGCACGGCAAGCTGATGAGCTATCCGGAGTGGGGCGTCGGGCAGTCCGGCGACAACGCGTTCTTCGTGCAGCAGATGCACGACTGGTTCGCCGCCAATCAAGCTGCGATCGCCTATGCGGCCTATTTCAATGTCGACGGCCTGTGGCCGACACAGATCGACAACGGCCAGTTTCCAAAGTCCGCGAGCCTGTTCCGCAAGCTGTTCGCGGGCTGAGCCCAGCACGATCAAGCAAAAGCCCGATCCGTTCCGTCCTTGGGGACAGACCGGGCTTTGCGGTTTCTCTCTTGCTGCGTCAGGCGGCCTTGGTGTTGGTCAACAGCGTCAGGCCCATCTTCAGCTTGTCCTGTAGCGTGCGCTGCGCAAGGCAGGTGAACAGGCAGAGCTTGTCGCAGGCGACGGTCTCCTTGCGTCGGGCCTGCGCTTCCTCGCTGTACCAGATCTCGCGTGCGGTCTGGGTACGCACGTTGCCGATCGGCTTGAAGAACCAGCACGTTTCCAGGCGACCGTCGGAGCGGATGAAGTAATTCCGCATGCCGACGCGGCAGGGCATCACTTCCTTCGGTGCCTTCTCGCGGCGGAAATGGTTCGGCCAGGCCCGCAGCACGGCCTCGCCGTTGAGGATCGGTGCGCCCTCGCGCTTCATCCGCAACAACTCGTCGCGGACCTTGATGAGATCGTCCAGCTCGTTCTCGCCGATCCACAGCTCGTCCTCGACCTCCTGCGTGCCCTGCTCGACCGGCTGGAAGCTCAGCGCGGTGGCACCGATCTGCTGGATCCAGTCGACCATTTCGGGCAGGCGGCGGAAGTTCAGACGGTGCACGACCGGCTTGATGATGATCGGGAAATCCAGACCTTCGGCACGGCGCTGCTCGGCGATGTTGCGGATGCCCTGCACGATGTCGCTCAGCGAGTTTTCGACGCCGCGCGAGTAGTTGTGAATCTTGGGATCGGTTGAGTCGATCGAGATGTTGATGTTGAACGGGTGCGCCTCGACGGTTTGCGCCACGATCTTCTTGTTGAGGTAGGCGCCGCCATTGGTGGTGACGCCCCAGTGGATGTCGTTGTCGCGGCAGAACCGCAGCAGGTCGAGGAAGCCCTTCTTGATGTAGGGCTCGCCGCCGGCAAACTCGACGTGATAGGCGCCGATGAATTCCTTCAGGCTCGCGAGCGCGCGCTGCCATTCGTCGATCGACATCTCGTCGCGATAGTTCGGACGACGCCAGTAGTCGCAGTAGCGGCACTTGTAATTGCAGCGTTCGACCACCTCGGCGAAGATCGCGGCCGGGCGGGTGACGTCCCGTCCGGTGCGCAAATAGAGCTCTTCCGAGAGGGCGTTGCGGACGTGCTTGGTGCCGAGCGAGACGAGGTCGAGCGCTTTCAAGGTGAACCTCAGGCAGTGTTTTGCGTTGTTGCGACCGGATCGATCGAGGATTTATGGGGTGATCAGCAAATTGAATGCCAACTGGAGCGCGAGGTACGCCGCACGCGCGCGCGACGGCTCTTAACCCTAAGAATCAGCTAACGGCGTGACGCCGATCGCGAGGACTCACTCCCACGCGGCCGCTCATTCCAGCAGAATCGCTTCGTTCGACTTCAAATTAACCTTGCGACGAAGTTGCGGTAACGCGGGTCTCACCTGGAGCGGATTTTGCCATGAGGTCGCCGTAACGTTCGATCCGCGGCCGTATCGCTGCCCGCGCCGGTCACTTTGGGACGGCCATGTCCCATTCCGATCCGTGCCGGGACGGTGCTTCGTGCGGATCGCGATTGCCAGGAGGGCATGGAGATGTCGACTGAGCTTGCTGTAGCGGACCGCGCCTGGGTAACCATCTCGCCCGCGCTCGATTGCTCCATTGAGACCGTCGTCTGCATCCCGAGCTTCCGGAGGCCGAAGCACCTGCGGCTGACGCTGGAGTCCGTGGCGGCTCAGCGCACCGAGCGCAGCTTTGCGATCGTTGTGGTCGAGAACGATGCCGCGCGGTGCGAGAGCGCGCCGGTCGCAGCCGAGTTCCTCAATTCCGGCAAGCTTCGCGGTGTCTGCATCGTCGAGCCGCGGCAGGGCAATTGCCAGGCGATCAACGCGGCATTCGAGACCGCGCTCGAGACGTTTCCGAACGCGCAGAACTTCCTGATGATCGACGACGACGAGGTTGCCTCGCCCGATTGGCTGGAGCGGATGCTGCAGGCGGCCGAGAGTTCCGGCGCCGAGATCGTCGGCGGCCCGGTGTGGCCGAATTTCGACGACAAGCACAAGGGCGGCCTCAAGCGCCATCCAGCGTTTGCGCCGGCCTATCACGCCAGCGGTCCGGTTCCGGTGATCTATGGCTGCGGCAACTGCCTGATCCGGCGCGCGGTGTTCGACAAGCTCGGACAGCCCGCCTTTGACCTGCGTTTCAACTTCCTCGGCGGCGGCGACCACGATTTCTTCGCGCGTGCGCGCCGCGCCGGCTTTCGCTTCTTCTGGGTCACGGACGCCGCCATCAGCGAGACCGTTCCCTCGACCCGGACCAATCTCGGCTGGATCGTGCGGCGCGGATTGCGGATCGGCGCGATCAACTATCACATCGAGCGCAAGGCGGCGCAGACAATGTGGTCACGCGCGGCGGTTAAGGCCAAGATGTTCGGCCTGGTGCCGTTCTCGCTGTATCGTTTCACGCGCATCGTGCTGCGCGAGCAACAGGCGGTGATTGCGATGCATCCGATGGTGGTCGCGGTCGGCAGCGCGCTTGCCGTGCTCGGCATCGAGCCGCAGCCCTATGCGGCCTCCAAGATCGCGTCGTGAGTGAGTTGTCCGTCACCGCGGAAAGCCGGGCGTTGATCGCCGACATTGCGCGCCGGCCGGTGATGGACATCGTCCGCGGCGCATTCTTTGTCGGCATCCTCCTGCTGGTCTGGATATCGCTGCGGCCGTTCGCGGATCTGAGCGGCTTCTATGTCGGCGACGTGGTCACCGGCAAGGATGCGGTGCTTTACGCGCTGTTCGGCGTGCTGATGGTCGCGATGCTGGCGCTGACCTTGCGCGACAATCTGCCGGCGCTGAAGTCGCTGCTGACGCCGGCCTTCCTGCTGTTCGTCGGCTGGATCTGCGTCACCGTCGTGCTGTCGTCTGATCCCGCCACCTCGCTGCGTCGCCTGGCGTTGTCGGTGTTCGTCATCGTGGTGACCGCGACGCTGCTGCTGCTGCCGAAATCGCAGGGCGAATTGATGCGCTGGTTCGGCACCGCCGCGCTGGTCCTGCTCGTGACGTGTTACCTCGGCGTCTTCCTGGCGCCGCATCTGTCGATCCACCAGGCCACCGATCCGCAGGAACCGGCGCTTGCCGGCAACTGGCGCGGCGCGTTCGGCCACAAGAACGTCGCGGCCGCGATGATGGCGATGCTGATCTTCCTTGGCATCTATCTGATGCGGGCCGGCGGCTGGCTGTCGGGCATCGCCGTGACCACCCTCGCCGCGGTGTTCCTGTTCTTCACCGCCGGCAAGAGCGCGATCGTGCTCTGTGCCGCCGTGCTGATGCTGACCGCGCTGATGCCGATGATCCGCTCGCTTTGGGGCCGCGCGCTGCTGCTGCTGACGCCGCTGCTGCTGCTCAATCTGTTCAGCGTCGGCACCGTGATGAGCGATACGCTCGCCGCGATCGCCGACCGGATGCCGATCGATACGTCGTTCACCGGCCGCGCCGACATCTGGGCTTTCGCCCTCGAATCGCTGCATCAGCGGCTATGGACCGGCTACGGCTTCGAGTCGTTCTGGGGCACCAGCGCGATCCAGAACCTGCAGGAAGGCAAGGAGTGGGCGGGCTACGCCTCGCACAGCCACAATGGCTATCTCGATACCGCGCTGGGGACCGGTCTGCCGGGTCTCGTGCTGCTGATCGCGGCGGTGGTCGTCAAGCCGTTGCGCGACTTCCAGGCCGCGGATGGTGGCGGCAATGATGCGCCGCTGACGATGCTGTTCCTGCGCATCTGGCTGTTCGGGCTCTATTTGTCGTCGATGGAGAGCTTCTTTCTCGATCGCGCCGATACGATCTGGGTGACGTTCCTGATCGCGGTATTCGGACTGCATTATCTGGCCCGGTTCCGGATGCGCGGCGAGATCTAGAGCTGTGCGCGGACCGCGTTGGCAACGTCCGTCCACCAGGCGTCGAAATCGAACGGCACGGGCACGGTCGGCCGCTTCAGCGCCGTGACGATCCGGTCGGCATAGGCCGCACTGTCGGCGTCGCGCGGCACCAGCAGGATGGCGCCGCGATCGATCAATTCCTTGAAGCGCGGATGGTGGTCGAATTCGTCCGGCAGCGCCGGGCCGGTGACGATCAACGGCCGACCCGACTGCACACAGGCCAGGATGCTGGAGCGTCGCGCGGTCAGGCCCTCGGCCAGCGAGTAGCAGAACACGTCGATCTCGCCGAGCAGGCCGAACACCTCGTGATCGGACGCGACATAGCCGGAGACGATCACATCGCCCTTCAGCCCCAGCTCGGCGACGCGGGCATAGAACTTCTGCTCGATATTGTCGGTGCCGCGGATGAAGGAGCCGACATAGACGATCAAGGGCTCCAGGCCCCGCTGCTTCAGGATCGCACCGATCTCGAGCAGCCCGTTCGGCTGCTTGCCGGGATAGATCGAGCCGAAATGCCCGACGATGAGCTGGCCTTTGCTGCGTGCCGCGACGAGCCGCTGCAGCAGCATCGAATCCGAAAAGCCGGCCGGCGCGGCGATGTTCGGCGGCAGCGGCGCCAGCACGCATTTCCGCACCATGCCGCGCATGATGCGATCGTCGGCGAGTTCGCGGCGTACCAGCGGCGAGAACATCACGATGGTGTTGGCGAGCCACAAAGCGGGGATATAGGTCAGCCGGCGGATGCCGTTGAGGCCGGCCCATTCGTGCTGAATCAAGACAACCTTGCGGCGCCGCAGCCGGGCAAACAGCAGCGCGAGCAGCGGGCGTGCAATCACGCGCTTCCAGGCCACGATCGGGAAGTTGCAGACCACGCTGTCGGCGCTGCCGACCGCGCGCCAGGTCTCGGCGATGGTGCCGTCGGTCTGGGTCAGGGTTAACGCCGTGCTGGCGCCGGGCTCGATCTTGTCGAGCGTCTCCTGCAGCAGGCGGGTGAATTGCCCGACGCCGCAGTGCATCTGCGGCCCGGCGCCGAGAAACAGCGCGCGATATCGGGGTGGTTCAGTCATTCAGTCCTGTCGGCCACGGCGGCCGGCCCCGGAAACGTCGCGGTTATCCATATCGGCGAGACATTAGCGTTGTGTAACCCCGCGCGCATACGCGACGGCACCGTTCTTGCCAATCCCTGCTCAAGAGCTGCCGGCTCGTCCCGGAACGGGACATCGGATGAAGCGAAACGGCGGAGCAGGAGCGCGACCATGACGACGGGCAAGATCTTCACGAATTGGGATGACGACCATTCCAGGCTCTGGAGCCATCAGCCGATCCGGCTCGAGCACACCATGCACAAGCAGCCGGCGTTTTCGATGGATGATCTCGCCAAGCTGATCGAGCACTATCCGCGCGAGCATTACAGCCTGGTCAAGACCGGCGCCAAGGGATCGAGCCGGGTCTGGCGCGAGGGCGAGATCGGCAGGCTGCGCGGCCATCAGGTGATCGAGGCGATTTCGCGCGGCGGCCTGTGGCTGAACCTGCGCAACGTCACCGCGATCGATCGCCGCTATCGCGACATGATCGAGCGGATGTTCGGCGAGATCGCGGCCAAGGTTCCCGGCTTCGATGCGCCGACCCATCAGGCCGGTATCCTCATCTCGTCGCCTGATGCGCAGGTCTACTACCACGCCGATCTGCCGGGGCAGGGCCTGGTCCAGATCGCGGGCCGCAAGCGGGTCTACATCTATCCCAGCACCCAGCCGTTCATCCGGCCCGAGCATCTCGAGAACATCGCGCTGTTCGACGTCGAGGTCGATATCCCGTACGAGCCCTGGTATGACTGGCATGCGCAGGTGATCGATCTCGAACCGGGCCAGATGCTGAACTGGCCGCTCAATGCGCCGCACCGTGTCGAGAACCTCGATACTGTCAACATCTCGATGACGATCTCCTATGTCAACGACGACATCCGCCGCGCCCAGATCCTGCATCTCGCCAACGGCATGTTGCGTCATCGCTTCGGCTACACGCCGCGCAGCCGCAGCATCCGCGGCCCGACCTTCTTCGCCAAGCAGGTGATGCAGAAGCTGCTGCGCGACGGCAAGTGGGTGAAGCGCGAACGCGCGGTGCGGCGCACGATCGACTTCCGCCTCGACGAGAGCGATCTCGGCAAGATCGTCGACCTGCCCAAGGACCCGCCCAAGAACCCGCCCAAGGCGGCGTTGGAAGCGGCGTAGGCGAGCTTGCCGGTAGCAGGTGCTGGAATGACGGTCTTGACGACAGCGGTTGAGAAATTCGGGGCGGGGGTCGCCGCCTATGCGGTCGGCTATCGCGTCGAATTGGATTCCGATTGGGCACAGGCGGCTGCCCGCTGGGGGACTTTCGAGCCGCTCACGGCGTTCCAGCATCCGCAATGGTATGCGTCATGGTACCGCGCCTTCGCGTCGACCGACGGCGTCGAGCCGCTGATCGCCCTTGTCAGCGATGCCGCGACCGGTGAGCGGGCGGCACTGCTGCCGCTGATCTGTCACCGGCAAGGCAGCCTGCGCATCGTCGAATTCGCCGACCTCAATCTCACCGATTTCAACGCGCCGATCCTCGGCCCCGCCGCGCCGCGCGACGAGGTCGCCGCATGGCAGTTCTGGCGGGATTTGCAGGCCGCGCTGCGCAAGGCGCACGGCGGGGCCGATCTCATCCGGTTTCGCAAGATGCCCGTCAAGCTCGCGACGCGACCCAACCCGCTGGCGCTGCTCGATGGCGTCGGACCATCGGTCGTCAACGGCAATCTCTTGACCATCGGCGACGACCACAATGCCTGGCGCTACGAGTTGGACCGCAAGGTCCGCAAGGAATTGGGGCGGAGCTGGCGCGTGTTCACGCGCGAGCCGTCCGCGGCGTTCAGGGTTGCCACGGATACCGGCGAGGCGCTGGACCTTCTGTCCACGACGGAAATGCAGCAGGGCGCGCGGCTGAACGGCCTCGGCCTCAACTATGTGCTCGGCAATGCGGACTGCGCCGCCTTCTATCGCGATCTCGTGCGCGAAGGCACCAGTCGCGGCTATGCCGTGATGACCGCACTTGCAACCCGCGACGAAGTGGTGGCGACGCTGCTCGGCATCCGCACCGGCTCGCGCTACGTCATGATCCGCATCAGCAATGCGGGCGAGAAATGGTCGGCCTGTTCGCCGGGTCGGCTGATCATCGATCGCACTATCGCAGCGCTGCACAAGGACGGTGTGCGGGAGTTCGATTTCTCGATCGGCAATTACAGCTACAAGCGGCGGTTCGGACCGCAGCGTACGCCGCTGGTCGATCTCGGCGCAGCCTTAAGCTGGCGCGGACAACCCCACGCGCTGCGCGACCGCGCCGTGCTGGCGCTGCGTCACTATCCCGAACTCACCGCGCGGTTGAAGCAGGCGCTCGGCAAGTCGCCCCCCTCGCGCGAAGATGACTGAGCCGTTTGTACGGCGCTCCGGCGTTAGACCCCTCTGACCACGCCCGGCTGGCCCGGTGCGCACTCCAGCGCAGCACGGTCCCAGTTCGCACTGATGGCCGCTGCCTCATAGCTTGATTGCAGGAACTCGAGCAGCGCCCTGTCCGGGTCCGCAGCCATTCGCACGGCGTCGTAGGGCAGGATGAATTCGCCGAGCGCCTCGCTGAAGAATGCAGCATCAGGTCGCACCGGCGTGCTGCGATAGCCCGCGGGTTCCGGGTAAGCATAGGAATAGAATGCGGGATAATCGATCGCGCCGCCGCCCGGCCAGAAGCCGGCGCTGCTGACCTCGTGCGAATAGGCTTCGTGCGCCACCTCGTCCGGCAAATGGGGTACACCGCCGGGGTGCCGCGGTGCCGTCCTGCCCGAGAAGCGCGTCACCGCGAGATCGAAGCTGCCCCAGAAAAAATGCACCGGGCTCGCCTTGCCGAGAAAGCCGGTCCGGAATTGCTTGAATACGCGGTCGCAGTTCACGAGGATCTGGTGAAAGCGGCGCACAGCGTCCGCATCGTAGGCGGCATGTTGCGTGTCCTGCGAAAACCGGATCGGGTCGGGGATTTCGTTCGGCGTCTCGTCGATGACGACGTCGACGCCGAGCTCGCGCAGGTTCGCCATGATCGCCGCGTAGAAGCTCGCGACCGATTGTCCGGCCAGCGCGAATTGCCGCTCGGTGCCGTCGCTGGTCGAGATGCGCAGCAAATGATCGATGAAATCGAAGTCGATCTGGAATGTGCGGTCACCGTCGGGGATCGGCGAGGTCGTCAGCCCGCGCGCCGTGACATAGAGCGTGACGTGCCAGGAGTGATTAAGCCAGGGCGACTTCGCCAGCCGGATCTTGCCGGCGATTTGGGTGAAGAGTTGAAGCGTGGCGCAGCTGTCGCGCCACGCCGCGGTCGGCAGTTCCGGCCAGCGGGTCTTCGGTGCGTTGGTCATGGCAAACCTCAGGGCTGCGCCGACAAGGAGCCTTGCGGCATATCACGAAAATGGTCCCGATGACCTCGGGAACCGTTGCAGTAGCGAGGGCGGCAATCGTCACCGAGTGCCGCCCTGTCGCGTATGTATCCAGCCGGGCGTGGAACCCAGCCGTGCAGTTTAGCCGTGAAGTTTCCGGGCAGCCTCCGCGATCGCGCGTCCCTGGTAGCGTGCGCCGGCGAGCTCGTTCTCGCTGGGCTGGCGGCTGCCGTCGCCGCCGGTGATCGTGGTGGCGCCGTAGGGCGCGCCGCCGGTGACTTCATCGAGCTTCATCTGTCCGGCAAAGCCGTAGTTCAGGCCGATCACCGTCATGCCGAAATGCAGCAGGTTGGTGATGATCGAGAACAGCGTGGTCTCCTGGCCGCCATGCTGGGTCGCGCTCGAGGTGAAGGCGCCGCCGACCTTGCCGTTCAGCGCGCCCCGGGCCCAGAGCCCGCCCGCCTGGTCGAGGAAATTGGCCATCTGCGAGGCCATGCGGCCGAACCGGGTGCCGGTGCCGACGATGATCGCGTCATAATTGGCGAGGTCGTCAATCTTGGCGATCGGCGCGGGCTGGTCGAGCTTGTAGTACGACGCCTTCGCGACTTCGGCCGGCACGAGCTCGGGCACGCGCTTGATGTCGACGGTGGCGCCGGCTTCGCGCGCGCCTTCCGCAACGGCATTCGCCATCGCTTCGATGTGACCGTAGGCGGAGTAATAGAGAACGAGAACCTTGGCCATGATGGCCTCCTTTGGGTTTTGCTGGGGAAGATGATTTCGGGGGGAGGGGCATGCGCGGACGTCCGTCCGCGCATGCAGTGTGAGTGGCGATCAGGCCGCGTCGACCAGCACGAGCTCGGCATCCTCGAGCGCGGTGATCTTCAGCGTGGCTTCATCGCGGATCGCGGCGCCGTCGCGCGCATTGACGCGCACGCCGTTGACCTCGATGCTGCCGGCCGCCGGCACCAGATAGAGGTGACGGGCCTTGTCGGCGGCGTATTCCGCGCTCTCGCCGGCCTTCAGCGTGGTGGCGAGCACCCGCGCATCGGCGCGGATCGGCAGCGCGTCGTCGTCGCCGTCGATGCCGGAGGCGATGGTGACGAGCTTGCCCGAGCGGTCCGCCTTCGGGAATGGCTTCGAGCCCCAGGTTGGGTGACCGCCCTTCGTCGTCGGCTCGATCCAGATCTGGAAGATCTTGGTCTTGGACGGCTCCAGATTGTACTCCGAGTGGCGGATGCCGCTGCCGGCGCTCATCACCTGCACGTCGCCGGCCTCAGTGCGTCCCTTGTTGCCGAGCGAGTCCTGGTGCGTGATCGCGCCTTCGCGAACATAGGTGATGATCTCCATGTTGGCGTGCGGATGCGCCGGGAAGCCGGAGTTCGGCGCGATCTCGTCGTCGTTCCACACGCGCAGCGCTCCGTGGCTGACATTGGCGGGATCGTAGTAGCTCGCGAACGAGAAGTGGTGCTTGGCCTTGAGCCAGCCGTGGTCGGCGCCGCCAAGCTCTGCGAATGGTCTGAGTTCGATCATGTGGTGCTCCGTTTGATAGGTTGGTTTCGATCTCGTTGACCCTTGGATATGCCTCCGGCTGTGGTATAGAAATAGAAACTATTGAAACTCATTGTTTCCAAATTGAGCGATCGGGACAGCTACCATGTCGAAACTGCCGGACTTCGAGGCGCTCGCGATCTTCGCAAAAGTCGTGGAATTACGGTCGTTTGCCGCGGCCGCGACCGAGCTCTCGCTGTCCAAGGCGACCGTCTCGAAGGCGGTCAGTCGGCTGGAAGAGCGACTCGGCGCGCGGCTGTTCAATCGCACCTCGCGGCGGCTGGCGCTGACCGATGCCGGCCAGAAATTATCGGAGCGCGCCACGCGGCTGCTGGCCGATGGCGAGGCGGCCGAGAACGAGGCGCTGGCGCAATCGACCACGCCGCGCGGCCTGGTGCGGCTCGCCGTGCCGATGAGCTTCGGCATCAAGACCGTGGCGCCGCTGCTGCCGGAATTCATGGAGGCCTATCCGGAGGTCGCGATCGATCTGCATCTGAGCGACGCGACCGTCGATCTGATCGGCGAAGGCTTTGATGCCGGCCTGCGCATCGCGCGGCTGCCGGATTCCTCGCTGATCGCGCGGCGGCTGTGCGGCATGCCGCGCTACACGGTGGCTGCGCCGTCCTATCTGAAGCGCCACGGCCGGCCGACCCATCCGATGCATCTCGCCGAGCACAAATGCTTCGGCTACGCCTATCTCTCGACCCAGGGCGTCTGGCACTACACCAACGCGTCGGGGGAGCAGGCGAGCGTGCGTCCCGCCGGCCAGTTGCGCGTCAACAACGGCGAGGCGGTGATGCCCGCGCTGCTCGCCGGCCTGGGCATCGCCGATCTGCCCGACTTCATCGTCGGCGACGCGATCGCACGCGGTGAGGTCGAGGTGATCCTGAAAGGCTGGAAGCAGCCCGAAGGCGCCGTGCATCTCGTCACGCCGCCCGGCGGCCCGCGGCCCGCTCGCGTCGAGGTGCTGGCGGATTTCCTCGCCAGCCATTTCGCCAAGGGCCGCGCCCAGCGGAAATAGAGGGCCGCGCCCAGCGGAAATAGAGGGCCGCGCCCAGCGGAAATAGAGGGCCGCGCTCAACGGAAATAGGAGACACCTCGCACGCAGGCTGAAGGCCGCGTGACCCGTCACATTCGTGTCATCCCTTTTAAATTGTATAAGTTGTGTGAACTAACCCATGATCGTGGTCTGCCGCGATCGTCTATTTCTGTGTCCTGAACCTGTTGCCGCCAAGCGCATTTTCGGAGGAACCAGATGATTGATCTGACCAAGCACGATTTCACGTCATTGTCGGTGAAGGATCTGCTCGATGCCCGCGAGGCCTATCACGTGCATCTGGCCCATCTGCAATCGGTCTACGCTACGGCGATCGGCCGCTATCTGATCCGGGATACCGACCGCAACGCGACCGAACGGCGGCACCATTCCAAGCCGCAGGCGCTCGGACCGCGGACGCTGTTCAATTCGTCGGTCAAGGACTGGTCGTGGCCCTGCATCCTCGTCTTCGTGCGGGACTGGATGAAGCGCTCCGAGCTGAAGAACCATCCGGAGAAGCAGGACCAGCTGGTGCCTCCGTTCCTGTATCTGCCGGATGGGCGCGTCGTGCCCACCTGCGTCGTCAAGGTCGATCCGAATGAGGAAAGCCCCGGCGTCGTCGATCCGCCGGTGTTCAAGAGCGATCTGGTCGGCGGCGGCTTTCCGGTCCAGACCATGATCCAGGGCAAGATCCATCGCGGCTCGATCGGCTGTCTCGTCACCAATGGCGAGACCGTGTTTGCACTCTCCAACCGCCACGTGGTCGGCGCAGCCGGACGCGAGATCTTCGCGGGCTTCAAGAACACGGAGCGTCGTCTCGGCGTCAGCGATGCGCTGCAACTCGGCAAGCGCGCCTTCAGCGACGTCTATCCCGGCTGGCCCGGCGCGCGCGTGGTGGCCAATCTCGATGCCGGATTGATCCGCGTCGACGACGTCAAGGGCTGGACTGCGCAGGTCTACGGCGTCGGCCAGGTCGGCGACGTCGTCGATCTCAATGTCGGCACCTTCCGCCTCGAGATCATCGACCAGCCGCTGATCGCCTTCGGCGCGACCAGCGGATTGATGAAGGGCAAGATCATCGGCCTGTTCTATCGCTACAAGACCGTCGGTGGCATGGAGTATGTCAGCGATTTCGTGATCGGTCCGCGCGACGGCGACACGCCGCTCAACAACTATCCCGGCGATTCCGGCACGGTCTGGTTTCTCGACGATCCGGACGCGAAGAAGAACGCCGGCGGCGCCCGCATCCTCAGTCCCCTGGCACTGGAATGGGGCGGCCAGGAATTGTTCGGATCAGGCGGCAAGATTCCGATGCAGGTCGCGCTCGGCATCTGCATGGCGACGCTGTGCCGCGAGCTCGACGTTGAGCTGATCGGCGACTGGAACGCCGGCCACACCGAGTACTGGGGTGAATGGGGGCACGTCAAGATCGGCGCCTACGCGACCGGCCTGATCGATGCGAAGCTGCCCAAGCTCTCGGCCATGATGGACGCCAATTCCGACAATATCGGCCTCGACGACAAGCTGCTCCAAGACCTCAAGCCATATCAGCGCGGCGCATTCGCGCCCCTGGCGGACGTCGCCGATGTGGTCTGGCGCTTCACCCGGCACACCGACGAGAGCAACCATTTCGCCGACATGGACAAGCCGGGCAAGGACGGCAAGACGCTGCTGGATCTGTGCGCCGAGTCCACGCGCAACGTCGATCCAAAAGTCTGGAACGACTACTACGAAGGGATCGGCGAGGACCGCCGCGGCGCGTTGCCGTTCCGGGTCTGGCAGATCTTCGACGAGATGGTCGAATATGCCGCCGCCAACAAGAAGCTGGAATTCGTCTGCGCCGCCGGCATCGTCGCGCATTATATCGGCGATGCCTGCCAGCCGCTGCACATCTCGCAATTCCACCATGGCCTCGATCTGAACGACAAGGCGCACGCCAAGGTGCACAGCGTGTACGAGACCACGATGATCGGCCGCCACGGCAAGGATCTCATCAAGATGATCCCCGACGCCCGCACCAGCGACGTCGCGGAGATCGTTGCGGGCGGCACGCCGACCGGCCGCGACGCTGCGGTCGCCGTGGTCGCGCTGATGCAGCGAACCGTGAAGCGGCTGCCGCCGATGACGATCGTCAATCTGTTCAACTCCCATATGGGAAGCGGCCAGGTCGACGTGCTGTGGTCGAAGCTGAAGGATGCCACGGCGGCCTGCATGCAGGACGGTGCCAAGACCCTGGCCCGGGTCTGGGAGGCGGCCTGGCGCGCCGGCGCCGGTGAGGATCGCGGGCAGGGCAGCAAGTTCGATCAGGGCAGTTTGAGCAAGCTCTACAACGATCCGAGCTTCCTGCCGGCATATCAGCTCCAGCAGCTCACGCTCGATGCGGACGATCACATCGTTCCGATCGGGGGAAGCGGTGCACGTCGCCGGAGTGCGTCGACGGCACGGCGCGCGCGCCCGCAAGCAGCGAAGAAGGCGGCGAAGAAAGCGGCCAAGAGTTCGGCCAGGAAGGCGGTCAAGAAGGCCGTGGCGCGCAAGCGTCCGGCTGCGGCCGCCCCGGTCCGCCGCGCAGCCGCCAGCAAGAAGACCGCAACCAAGCGCGGCGCGGCGAAGAAGCGCTCGTTTGGAAGGACGCGCAAGGCGGCGCGTCGGCGCTAAGGCGCGATGAGACTAGGTCGACCGCGACGGCGCTGCGGAAGGCGCCGGAGATGATCAGGGCCTTGGACACCGCGGGCGTCCGGTCGCTTATCCGGACGCACCGGAGTTTTCAAAATTTGTTGCAGACGACAGCGCGCGCTTGATCGGCGCCGTGAAGAAGATCGGCGAAGTCGAATAAGGAACTCGGTTTCATTCGCCTTCACATTTAGTTGTCTGTGCGAACGATCCTTGGCCGCATTCATTTGCCATTTTTGAAGCAAGTCGTCGCGCGGAACCCGCGTGCGCAGATGAAATCGAACTCATTGAATAAAGGCACGGGCATGCAGACGGAGCGGATTGTCCTGAGCTTAGCGATCGCGATCGGCGGCCTTGGCGCTGCCGCGCCTGCGTTGTCGCAGGAGTATCGCGGCACCTGGGAACAGCAGATGGCGTGCACGCCCGACGTGATGCGGCTGTGCAGCGATCAAATTCCCGACACCAACCGGATCGTCGCCTGCCTGCGGCAGAATACGGCACTGCTTGGCAGTTCCTGCCGTGCGGTGTTCGAGTCGAATGCGCAACAACAGGCGCAAACCCAGGGACGCGTACCTCAGCCGCAGATGCAACAGCGGCCGCACGCGCCGCCGCAGATGCGGCCGACGCCGGTTGCGCCGCCGCGGCCCGATGATGATGAGGATTAGAGCGTTTTCAGGCGAAGTGGATGCCGGCTCGCCTGAAGAAAACGCGTCAGAACAAGAATCCTACGGACTGACTTCTACCTGAGACCTGACTTCGCAGACGTCGACCCATTCGGCTGCGGTCAGTTCGGCCATCCTGTCGGGCGTGATGCGCACCGCGCTATGGGTCGAGCCCGCGGCCGGCACCACGATATCGAATGCCTTCAACGACACATCGCAATACACCGGCAGCGGTGTCTTCAGCCCGAACGGGCAGACGCCGCCGACCTCGTGACCGGTGATGTCGGCAACCTCGTCGAGGCCGAGCATCTTCGGCTTGCCGCCGAACGCCGTCTTCACCTTCTTGTTGTCCATCCGCGACGTCCCGGCAGCGACGATCAGCACCACGCGATCGCCGACCCGCAGGCTCAGCGTCTTGGCGATCCGCGCCGGCTCGACGCCATAGGCCTCCGCCGCCAGCGCGACGGTCGCAGAGCTCACAGCGGATTCGATCACGGAGATTTCGGGCGCCTTCTCGGCGAAGAAGGCGCGGACGGACTCGAGACTCATGACGTTCAGGACCTTGCAGACACCAGGGCAGGAAGTTCGGAGAGGCCGTGGATCCGGTGATCGGGCACCACGCCGAGCTCGTCCATCTGGGTACGCAGGGCCTTGAACATCGTCAATGGGGCGACCGTCTCGCTCTCGACGCAGGCCAGCGCCATCGCTTCCGGCGTCACCCGTTCGATCCAGGCGACATTCAGTCCAAACGCCTTGGCGCCGCAGGCGTCCCACGGATTGGAGGAGATGAACAGGACCTCCGCGGGCGGCACGTTCAGCGCCTCCTCGATCAGCGTGTAGGCCTCGGGCGCCGGCTTGAACACCTTGTGGGCGTCGACGCTGACGGTCGCATCGAGCAGGCGGTCGAGGCCGGAATTGCGCACCAGCGCGTTCAGCATGTCAGGGCTGCCGTTGGAAAGGATCGCGAGCTTCTTGTCCTTCATCGCCTCGAGCGCAGCGACGGCATCCGGATACAGCGCAAGATGCTGATACTTGTCGATGATGCGCGCAAAGGTCGCTTCGTCATATTGCAGGCCGAGGCAACGCAGCGTGTAGGCGAGGGAATCGCGGGTCGCTGTGGCGAAATCCTGATAGCGCCGCATCAGCGTGCGCAGCCAGGAATATTCGAGCTGCTTGATGCGCCAGACCTGGGTGATGATGTCGCCATAGCCGGGGAACGCATCCTCGGTGATTTCAGCCACCGACTGGACGTCGTAGAGCGTGCCATAGGCGTCGAAGACGATCGCTTTGATGCTCATTGAGTTTTCTCTTGCCCGCCAATGGTCGCATACAGGAATTTCCTGAGAGCGTCGATGGACTGATCGCGGACCTGCTCGTTGAATTCGAGGTGATGACCGAGCAGCCGCCCCGGTATGCGATATTGCGGCTCGTCAAAATCGTGATGGGCGCCGGGATAGACGATCAGCTCGATCGGATAGCCAAGGCCCTGCTGCCGGGAGATGCCGTCATCGTCGCGGCCTTCCGCCAGGTTCCGGCACTCTTTCGCGGGCGTCCAGTCGTCGAGTTCGCCGACCATGATCAGGGTCGGCACGGTCATGTTGCCCTTGATGCCGAGGCAGCGCGGATAGAAGGCGACGGCGGCGCGGAATTTTTCCGTTGCGTTGACCTCGATCGCGCCGCGCTCGACCGAGAGCAATGCGAGCCATCCGCCTTGCGAAAAGCCGATCACGGCAATGCGTGTTGGATCGACCAGGGATTGCCGGCTCAGGAAGCTCAGCGCGCGGTAGGCGTCGTGAACTGTTGTGGCCGGGGCATCGCCAGTGCAGGTGTTGCTGATGCCGCGCGGACCGAACCGGTCCACGGTGAGCGTGACATAGCCCCAGGCCGCGAGCCGTTTGCCCCAACGCTCATCGAGTTCCCGCCACTGCCCGCTGCAGCCGTGCAGCAACACCACGGCGGGCAGGAGGCCCGGTCGCTCCGGCCGGCGCAACAGGCCCTGCAACGGTTGCGCGTTGTTGAGCGGGCTTTCGAACTCGACCAGCACGGAAGGTGCTTCGGCCGCTGCCGCAACCCTGCCGCCCGCGCTCCCGACCAGGAGCACGGCGAGGAGGATGGCAAGTCCGGCCCGGTTGTTCATCGGCCGCCCCGCAAGCGTGCGGCCGATGATACTCCCTTAAACCATGATGCGCTTCCACGGAATCGCATCATGATCTCATCTCCTTATTTGAGCATGATCTCCGCGCAAACGCGTTCCGCGTTTGTCGCGAGGGAAAACCGCTTCGCGTTTTTCCGGATCATGCTCTAAATCCCCAAAATCTTGCGCGCGTTGGCCTTCAGGACCTTGGGGCGGATCTCCTCGCGGATGTCGAGTTTTGCGAAGTCGGCGAGCCAGCGGTCCGGCGTGATGACAGGCCAGTCCGAGCCGAACAGCATCTTGTCCTGCAGGATCGAGTTGATATAGCGCACCAGGATCGGCGGGAAATATTTCGGCGACCAGCCCGACAGGTCGATATAGACGTTCGGCTTGTGGGTCGCGACCGACAGCGCCTCTTCCTGCCAGGGGAAGGAGGGATGGGCGAGGATGATCTTGAGGTCGGGAAAATCGGCCGCGACGTCGTCCATGTACATCGGGTTGGAGTATTTCAGCCGCATCCCCATGCCGCCCGGCATGCCCGAGCCGACGCCGGTCTGGCCGGTGTGGAACAGCGCGATCGCGCCGCCCTCGTTGATCGCCTCATAGAGCGGATAGGCCATGCGGTCGTTGGCGTAGAAGCCCTGCATGGTCGGATGGAATTTGAAGCCGCGGACCCCGTACTCCTCGATCAGCTTGCGCGCCTCGCGGACGCCGAGCTTGCCCTTGTGCGGGTCGATCGAGACGAACGGGATCAACACGTCGAGATGGTCAGAGGCGATCTCCAGCATCTCCTCATTCTTGTAGCGGCGGAAACCGGTCTCGCGTTCGGCGTCGACCGGGAAGATCACCGCGGCGATGTTCTTGGCGCGGTAATAGGCCGCGGTCTCCGGCACGGTCGGCGGATGCTTGTGCGGCGACTTGAAATAGTCGGCCATCTGCGCCTGGAAATCGTCGTAGCCATCGTCGCCATGCATGCCGCACGGCTCCTCGGCATGGGTGTGGATGTCGATCGCTGTGACCTTTTCGATGTCGGGCAGTTTGAGCTTGGGCATTCGGCTTCCCCGGCGGCGTGTTTGTTGGTGATGGAAAATAATTATAGGATATAACAATTTTCGCAAGCCGTCTGAGTTGATCGAAGGTGGTGGCGTGAGAGCCCGGTTCGGCCGCGAAGTCGTCCTTGGGTGGGCGCCCGCCCGGCGCGCGAGCACGATTCGCCGGTCATCAAGCCCACCGTCAGGGCGCGGCAGCTCGACCGGGCCTTGGCGCGGATATCGTGGCGGTCGGCGTTTCCGATGTGATCTCAATGGCGTGGCGGGGTGCTCGACACCGGTTCCATGCTGCGATATGGCCGAAAATCGGCCCATCTCGGTTGACATTTAACGGTCCGATGGCTTAGAACCCGGCCGTCCCGCGCGGTAGGCCGCTTGTCGGGATAATCCCATTTCGCCAACTATTGGCTTTTGCCGACGATTGGCATTGATCAGGTACGGCCTCCAACACGGGCCTTTCGAAGTAACAGGATTGTCCCATGAAGGTCCGTAACTCGCTGAAGTCGCTGCGCGGCCGCCATCGCAACAACCGTCTGGTCCGCCGCAAGGGCCGCGTCTACGTGATCAACAAGGTCCAGCGCCGCTTCAAGGCGCGCCAGGGTTGATCCAGCGCGGATCGGCTGATTGCGCCGATCCCAACACATCGCTTTCACAGGTCTTTGACGCCGTGCTGCTTTGCAGCGCGGCTTTGTGCGTCTAGACTTCCGGTCATGGGATTCAACTTCCTTGGGCCTACCCACCGCCGGCTGGCGATCGTGATCGCAGCACTTCTGGCCATGCCTGTCGCGGCCGCCGCGCAGGACGATCCGCGGGTGATTCCGCCGCCGAAGGCCCAGAAGAAACTGCCGGAAGCCCCGACCAAGCTGCCGCAGGTTCCGGCCGACCGTACCCGCGGGCTGGATTTCCTGTTCGGCGCGCTGAAGGCCGCGCCCGATGAGGACAGCGCCCGCCACGTCGAGGCGCGGATCTGGGCGCTGTGGCTGCAAACCCCGAGCGACACCGCGGCACTGCTGATGGTGCGCGCCAAGGCTGCGCTGGATGCCCAGAATATCGATGTGGCGCTGAAGCTTCTGGACGCGGTGATCAAGCTGCGGCCCGACTATGTCGAGGCTTGGAACCGGCGCGCGACGATCTACTATCTCAAGAACGACTATGTCCGTTCGCTGGGAGACCTGCAGCAGGTCTTGACCCGCGAGCCCCGGCATTTCGGCGCGCTGGCCGGTGTCGGCATGATCATGCAGGACATGGGCGACGACAAGCGCGCGCTGGACGCCTTCCGCAAGGCGCTGGCGGTCGATCCCTACCTCGAGAAGGTGCCGCAGATCGTCAAGCAGCTGACCGAGAAGGTCGAAGGCCGCGACATCTGATTGCCTTCAATTGATTGCGTGCGATTGATCGCGATCGCGGGCCGATGGCCGCGAATGGGCACATTGCTCGCGGGCTTGATGCTTGCTCGCGATATGGCCCGGCGCAGGAGGGCAGGCTAGTGCAGGAACTTGCCGCGTGACGCGCAGTCCTCGGCCACGGCAGCATAGAATTGCTGAAGCTCCGCCTCCAGGTGCTCATTGACGAGCAACAGTGCCTTCAGGGCGCCGCGCAGGTCGCCATTGCAGCTCGCCACGATCTGATCGATGGCCGCATCGCTAGGGTCGGAAATCATGGTACTCCTCCGATTACTTCCCGTTGAACTCGTCGTGCGGACGCTGGTTCCTGTGGATTCAGTGCACAAGCCAAGAGGCATCCCGGGTGCGTCCCGGTTTCGATGAAGCCTCGCCCCTGATGGCGAAATTGCCACCGGCAATCTATGGAATTACTAATGACGGTGGGATGAACCCGCTATCCACAGGCTGGGGGCATTGTGGACAACTCCGCGCCCCGGCGCGAGCCGGAAATCGACAATTGGCTTTCCGAACAAGAGCATGTCCGGGCAGGGGGCAAATCGACGCGAAACCAGGCTTGAGCTTCGTCGTAATTTTCACGTGTCCAAGACACTTCAAATACCCAAGACCTTTCGGACCCCTCGATGTTGACCGCAATCATTGCGCTGGCGGCCGCCGGGCTGGCGCTGGCCCTGGCGACGCAAATCGGCGTCATCCTCATTCAGGGGGCCCTTCCGCCTCGGGGCCGCATGGTCGATGTGGCCGGCGGGCGGCTGCATGTGGTCGAGCTCGGCCCGCGCGATGCAGCGGGGCCGCCGATCGTGATGCTGCATGGCGCAAGCTCCAACCTGCGCGCGATGCGGCCGCTCGCCGACCGCATTGCGAAAACACGCCGGGTGATCTTGATCGACCGGCCGGGCCATGGCTGGAGCACGCGCGCGCGTGTCGCGGATTCGACGCCGGCGACCCAGGGCCGGATGATCGTGGAGGCACTGTCCAGGCTGGGCATCGACCAAGCGATCGTGGCGGCGCATTCCTGGGCCGGCGCGCTCGCGTTGCGCATCGCGCTGGATCATCCGGACCGCGTCGCGGGCCTCGTGCTGCTCGCCCCCGTCGCCTATCCCTGGCGCGGCGGTGCCGGCCGCTACAATGATCTGATCTCGACGCCTTTGATCGGGCCGTTGCTGGCGCACACGATCACCTTGCCGCTCGGTTATCTCGTCACGACATCAGGCGTGCGCGGCGTGTTCGCGCCGCAGCCGATGCCGGACGATTTCGTCCGCGACAGCGAGACGTTGCTCCTGCTGCGTCCGCACGAGTTCATCGCCAATGCGCGCGACCTCGTCACGCTGAAGGCCGCCGTGGTCGAGCAGGCGCCGCGCTATGCGGAGATCAAGGCGCCGGTCACGATCATTGCGGGCGACGTCGACAAGACGGTCTCGACCGGCATTCATTCGCGGCCGCTTGCAGCAACGGCGCCGAACGCCAAGCTCATCGTGCTGCCCGGTGTCGGCCACATGGTGCAATATGCCGCGCCCGATCTTGTGGTGTCCGAGATCGAGGCGACGGCTGACCGGTTGGTCCAATCGGCAGCAACAGCGGACAAGATTGCGCCCGCGAATCTGTGATCCGGTGAGGCTTGCGCAGTCGCATCCTGCCGAACATCATGCGGCTGCGCGGCCCGATAGATCTCACCCAAAGGACAAGCCTCATGCGGATCGACAACATCGCCGACCTCATCGCTGAAACCCTTGCCCAGGCCGGCGTGAAGCGCATCTACGGTGTCGTCGGCGACAGTCTCAACGGCTTGACCGAGGCGTTGCGCAAACGCGGCACGATCGACTGGCTGCACGTGCGCCATGAGGAGGTCGCGGCCTTCGCCGCCGCCGCCGAATCCCAGATCACGGGCGACCTTGCGGTATGCGCGGGCTCCTGCGGCCCGGGTAATCTGCATCTCATCAACGGCCTGTTCGACGCGCATCGCAGCCGCACGCCGGTGCTGGCGATCGCGGCCCAGATCCCCTCCGCTGAAATCGGCGGCGGCTATTTCCAGGAGACCCATCCGCAGGACCTGTTCCGCGAATGCAGCCATTATTGCGAGCTGGTGTCGGATCCGGCGCAGCTGCCCTACATGCTCGAGAACGCGATCCGCGCCGCGGTAGGCAAGCGCGGCGTGGCGGTGTTGGTGCTGCCGGGCGACGTCGCGATGCGGCCGGCGCCGAAGCGCGACATTGCGCCGAACGCCGGCCTGCTGCCGCCGGTGCCGGTGGTGCGCCCGTCCGAGGCCGAATTGAACGCGCTCGCCGCTTTGCTGAATGGCGCGAAGCGCGTCACGCTGTTCTGCGGCCGCGGCTGCGCCGGCGCGCATGACGGCCTGCTCAAGCTCGCCGAGACGCTGAAGAGCCCGATCGTGCATGCGCTCGGCGGCAAGGAATATGTCGAGTACGACAATCCCTATGATGTCGGCATGACCGGCTTCATCGGCTTCTCCTCCGGCTATGCCGCGATGCACGGCTGCGACGTGCTGCTGATGCTGGGCACCGACTTTCCCTACAAGCAGTTCTTCCCGACCGGCATCAGCATCGCCCAGGTCGATCTCCGCCCGGAGAATCTCGGCCGCCGTTGCAAGCTCGATCTCGGCGTCGTCGGCGACATCGGCGAGACCATCGCCGCGCTGTTGCCGAAGCTCACGGTCAAGACCGAGCGCAAGTTTCTCGACGCCAGCCTCGCGCATTACAAGGACGCCCGCGCCGGCCTCGACGATCTCGCCCGCGGCAAGCCGGGGCAAAAGCCGATCCATCCGCAATATCTGGCGCGGCTGCTCAGCGAGCAGGCGACCGAGGATGCGGTGTTCACCGCCGACGTCGGCACGCCGACGATCTGGGCCGCGCGCTATCTGCAAATGAATGGCCGCCGCCGGCTGGTCGGCTCCTGGGTGCACGGCTCGATGGCCAACGCCATGGCGCATGCGATCGGCGCGCAGGCGGCGCAGCCGGGGCGTCAGGTGGTGTCGATGTCCGGCGACGGCGGCTTCGCGATGCTGATGGGCGATTTGATCACGCTGACGCAGGCGAAGCTGCCGGTGAAGGTCGTGATCTTCAACAACAGCGTGCTCGGCTTCGTCGCGCTGGAGATGAAAGCCGCCGGCTTCATCGAGACGGGCGTCGACCTGAAGAACCCGGATTTCGCGGCGATGGCCCGCGCCATGGGCATTCACGGCGTCAGGGTGGAGGATCCCGGCGAACTCGAGGGCGCGATCCGCGGCGTGCTCGCGCATGACGGCCCGGCGGTGCTCGACGTCGTGACCGCGACGCAGGAATTGTCGATGCCGCCAACCATCACGCTGGAGCAGGTGAAGGGCTTCAGCCTGTGGGTGCTGCGCGCCGTGATGAGCGGTCGCGGCGACGAGGTGGTCGATCTCGCCAAAACCAATCTGTTGCCGCGCTGATCGCGGCGGACGCAGAAAATCAAGCGGCCCTTCCGAGCGGCTTCGCGCGTTCGATGCGCTTCCGCTCGCTCGGCGAGTTCATGGCTTGCCACAGGTCAGTGCGTCGCTGGACGTTCAGCCAGAACTCCGGGCTGTTGCCGAATACGCGGGCAAGAATGAGCGCGGTTGCCGCGGTGACGTTCCGGCGATCATTGCACAATTCATTGACATGCTTGCGCTGAACTCCCATGGCCTCGGCCAAGGCGCCTTGGGTAAGCCCCAACGGCGCCATGAATTCTTCCCTGAGAATCTCGCCCAACGTGGCGGGCTTGCGCTTGGTCGTCAGCATGACCCTTCTCCTGCGTCATCTGTAGCTGTGGTCGTCGAGGTAGACGCCTTGTGCTTCGCCTCGCGCGCCCGACCACCGAAAGACAATGCGCCATTGCTTGTTGACGCGAATGGAATGAAACCCCGCAAGATTGCCTCGGAGTTTCTCAAAGTGATTGCTCGGCGGCACCCGCAGGTCCTGATCAGTCGTGGCATCGTCGAGCATCTGAAGCTTGCGAAACAAACGGTCTTCAAGATCAGACGGGATGTTTCGCGATTTCGCGTCGTCCGTGAAGAAAGCGCGCAACCATTCGTCCCGGAAGCTCAGGATCATCGGACGCTGCCCCTCGATGAACCATTGTACCACACGGTGGTACAAAATCACAACGCCCGCGTTGCGGGCGTTGTGAGGGATTGCCGAGCGGCTTTACTTCGGCTTGCCGTCCTTGTCGAACGACGACACATAGGCCCACAGATTGTTGGCCTCGGTCTCGTTCTTGATGCCGGCGAATGCCATCTTGGTGCCGGGGATCTTGGCCTTCGGGTCCTTGATGTATTCGAGGAACTGATCCTTGTTCCAGGTGATGCCGGAGTTCTTGTTGGCATCGGAATAATTGTAGTCCGGCGCGGTGCCGGAATGGCGGCCGTCGAGGCCGTTGAGCTCGGGTCCGACCTTGTTCTTGGCGCCTTCGCCGATCGCGTGGCAGGCGAGGCATTTGTTGAACGAGGTCTTGCCGGCGGCGGCATCCTGCGCCAGCGCGGAGGATGCGGTGGCCAGCGATGTGACGACCGCCAGCGCGCTCAAAGTCTTTAGGTTCATGGGGTTCTCTTCGTTTCGTCCCGGGGGTAGTGTTTGGTTGTGGCATGTCCGGCTTGGACAGGACAAGCCACGAAACTTTGACAGGTTTCATGACCGTCCGCTTGTCCGAGAGAGAACTCGCCCTTGCGGGACGGGGCAATCCGACCTTCGGTCAGGTGACTGAAACAGGGTGACTGAAACAGGTGCAGACCCGATTGATTTGTCGTAACAAATCGACGAAGCGCAGAGCGCTCCGAGGGAACACCAATGTCCATCATGATGCCGGCGGCCGATCAGTCCGTCCTTGCCCGCCGCGCCGAAATCGTCGCCGCGTTGCGCGCAATCGTTCCGGGCGAGGGCGTGATCGACAGTGCCGCCGAAATGCTGGCCTATGAGTCCGACGGCCTGACCGCCTATCGGCAGCCGCCGATGGTCGTGGTGCTGCCCGATACCACCGAGCAGGTCGCGAAGGTCCTCAAATATTGCCAAGCGCAGGGCGTCAAGGTGGTGCCGCGCGGCTCCGGCACCTCGCTATCCGGCGGCGCGTTGCCGCTCGCCGATGGCGTGCTGCTCGGACTCGGCAAGTTCAAGCGCATTCGCGAGATTGACTTCGATAACCGCGTTGTTGTCACCGAGCCCGGCGTCACCAACCTTGCGATCAGCCAGGCGGTCGCCCATGCCGGCTTCTATTACGCGCCCGATCCGTCGTCGCAGATCGCCTGCTCTATCGGCGGCAATGTCGCGGAGAATTCCGGCGGCGTGCACTGCCTGAAATACGGCATGACCACCAACAACGTGCTGGGCTGCGAGATCGTGCTGATGTCGGGCGAGATCTTGCGCATCGGCGGCAAATCGGCCGAGAATGCCGGCTACGATCTGATGGGGATCATCACCGGCTCGGAGGGGCTGCTCGGCGTCATCACCGAGATCACGGTACGCATCCTGCAGAAGCCCGAGACGGCGCGCGCGCTGATGGTCGGCTTCGCCGAGGTCGAGGCGGCCGGCGAATGCGTGGCTGCCATCATCGGCGCCGGCATCATCCCCGGCGGCATGGAGATGATGGACAAGCCTGCGATCCACGCCGCGGAGGCCTTCGTCCACGCCGGCTATCCGCTCGACGTCGAGGCGCTCCTGATCATCGAGCTCGACGGTCCCCAGGTCGAGGTCGACGAGCTGATCAAGCGGGTCGAGGCGATCGCGCAAGGCTGCGGCTCGACCTCCTGCCAGATCTCGACCTCGGAGGCCGAGCGCAATCTGTTCTGGGCCGGCCGCAAGGCGGCATTCCCGGCGGTCGGTCGGATCTCGCCAGACTATCTCTGCATGGACGGCACCATCCCGCGCGGCGCGTTGCCCAAGGCCTTGGCGCGGATCCGCGAACTCTCGGAGAAATATGGCCTCGGCGTCGCCAATGTGTTCCACGCCGGCGACGGCAATCTGCACCCCCTGATCCTGTACGATGCCAACAAGCCGGGTGAGATCGAGAAGGCGGAAGCGTTCGGCGCCGACATCCTGCGTTGCTGCGTCGAGCTCGGCGGCGTGCTCACCGGCGAGCATGGCGTCGGCATCGAGAAGCGCGACCTGATGCCCGAAATGTTCACCGAGATCGATCTCAACCAGCAGCAGCGGCTGAAATGCGCCTTCGATGCCCAGGGCCTGCTCAACCCCGGCAAGGTGTTTCCCACCCTACATCGCTGCGCCGAACTCGGTCGCGTCCATGTCCACGCCGGCAAGCTGGCCTTCCCGGATATCCCGCGGTTCTAGTATCGTCTCACCAGGCCGCGCGCCGCGCTGGCATCGCCATAGGCGGCGCAGGCCCGTTCGGGGTCAGCTATCAACTCCGCCCGGACTCGCTTGAACGTTTTGCCGGCCGCTTCGGACACCTCGGGACGGAATTTACGCGGATCGTAGTCATTGCCATCGTTAGCCTTGATGGCCGCGTCAAAGGCGCCGATCATGGCCATGGCGGCGTCGGGGCTGCCGAGAAGCGTGGCGCCGAGCTGAACGCCGCCGGCACCATTGGCCTCATAGCCGGTGCATCGTTGTTCGAGCACCGCGGCCGCGGTGGCGAGCTCGTCGAGGAACGTCGCCTCGGCGTCGGTGAGCATTGCGGCGCGCGCCTGCTGGGCCACGATCATCGCGAGCAGCGCGATGGCTGTTGTTTTGATGTTCATGGCGGCGGTTCTCCTGCGGCGGTTGAGCCGCGATCGAAATCACCGGTCGCCGAATGGCGATAACGCCGGCCAGTCCTTTTGGGGCATCAGGGGCCGCGCCGGCTATTGGCCCCAAGGCCAACATGCATCGGCGTCGGCCGCAAGCGGACGTGGGGAAATTGCGAGCGCCTTGCCGATCGATCCAATTTGGCTGATCGCGCTAGCCAACCGATAACCTTAACCGATGCTTGCCGCGGCGGCGTTGGCAAGCCGTCAGGGCTGCCGTTGCGCGTCGCTGCCCTAGTGGCGGCCACCGTTTACACCGCCTTCAACTGTTCCCCGGTATTTTCCCAAGATGCATGTCTTCGGGACCACATCGATGCCCAGCCTGGCTGATCAGCTGGCGCTTTCGCGCAATCGGCCCGCGGGTTTCGACTACATGCGGATCGCGCTGGCGGTATCGATCATCTGCCTGCACAGCCTGAACGTCACGCTCGGGCTCGGCAGGGCACTGGAAATCCTGGGTTCGTTCCGCATCGGCATCGCGATGGTCCTCGCGCTGTTCTTCGCGCTCAGCGGCTTCCTGGTGACGGCGAGCCTGCAGCGGTGCAAGAGCCTGATCTCCTTCCTCGGCCTGCGCGTGCTTCGGATCGGGCCCGCGCTCGCGGTCGAGACGACGCTGTCGGCGGTCATCATCGGCTCGGTGTTCACCGAACTGCCGTTGGCGCAGTACGTCGCCGACCCGAAATTCCACGCCTATTTTCTCAACATGGTCGGCGACATCCATTACGAGCTGCCGGGCGTCTTCCTGCACAATCCGATGCCGGACGTGGTGAATGCCCAGCTCTGGACGGTGCCGTATGAATTGTGGTGCTACGTCATCCTGGCGCTGCTCGCGGTGACCACGATCTGTTTCAGCAGGGTGGCGTACCTTGTGTTCCTGGTGATCGTTCAGGTCGCGCTGGTGAGCTACGACGTCTATCGCTGGGAGGAGGTGCCGATCCAGCTTCGCCCGCATCTTCTGGTGTTCTGCTTCCTTGCCGGTGTCGGCTTCTACCTCTGGCGCGACAAGGTGCCGTTCAACCGCACGGCGTTCCTAGTCGCGCTGTTGCTGTGCGCCGCCGGGATGGCCACGGGTCGCGGCGACGCGCTGGCTCCGGTGCCGGCCGCCTATGCCGCGTGCTATCTCGGCCTGATGAATCCCCGGCGGAGCTGGATCGTATTGTCAGGCGATTACTCCTACGGGCTCTACCTCTATGGTTTCGTCATCCAGCAGTGCGTTGCCGCGTTCGGCCCGCCGGTTCAGCACTGGTATCTCAACATCCTGATCAGCCTGCCACTCGCCTTCGGCGTCGCCGTCGCGTCCTGGCATCTCGTCGAGAAACACGCGCTGGGGCTCCGCGGCCATGTCGAGACGTTCGAGGTCGCGGTGCTGTCGCGGATTTCGATCGTCGGCTTCTGGCGCAAGTCGCCCGAGCAGGCCGAACGAGAGGCTGTCGTCCAGCCAGGGCCAATCAATCCGGTTCGACCGATCGTTCTTTCCGGGCGGTAACCCCTAACCATTACTTGCTGCGAATTCGGTCTCGGATTTCGATCATCGGCTTCTGGCGCAGGTCGCCCGAGCGGGTCGGGTTGCGCGCAAGGTTCGGCAACAGCGGCGCATCGATCTGATCTGCGCGCGGGGAGGGATTGGTATCCTCCCCGCGGCGCCGTCGCTCACAGCAATACGTATTGCGTCCGCTCGCGCTTGGCGAGCAGCGGCAGTGCCTGCTCCGCGATGTAGGTCTTGAAGTAGGCGCTCTCCGCGTGAGCCTTGAACGCCGCTTTGTCCTGGAACAATTCGTAGAACAGGAATTGCGCCGGATTGTCCTTGCCGCGGCCGATCAGGAACAGCTTGGTGCCGGGGTCCTTCTGCGCCTCCGGCAGGAAACCGTCGAGAATTGCCGCGACCTTGTCGGCCTGGCCTTCCTTGGCTTCCCATTGCGCCACGACCAGAAGGCCTGACGTGTTGATCACATCGCTGATGGTTCGAGTGCTCATCGCATAGTGCTTCATTTGCATTCCTCCGTTGCTTTGCTCCGATCGAGCTTGCGATCCGGCCCAGGGTGAGACGCCGGCGATCGTCATGATCGCTGCGAACGAGCCGATGGCCGATCGTCGGGTGAGCATCATCGTCGTGGTCGTGCCTTCCGAACGTTTCATGATCGCCTCCAGATGATTTGCGCCAACCGTCGTGCCGGCCGAACCGCACCGCGACAGATAGGGGATCGTGCCGCGCACTCGGTTAGGCCACGGTCGAAATGTCGATGTCGTGAAAATGGTTCGACATTGGTCGAAGTGTTGCGTCTCCGCGTCCGCAGGATGCGCGATGTGGCCAAAACCTCGATCAGGGTGGCCCGATCGTCGTTTCCGCCACGGTCGGGCGGCAAGCCCCGCTCCCGGGCCATTCCGTCGGCGTTGCGACGGTGGGGTTCGGCGCATTTGATCTCGGAGCCAAATTTCGTTACCGACTAGCGGGTGGAAACGCTGAAAGTCAGAGACGTCCAGGACGTCGAAGAGGTGGTGCGCGCGGCTGTCGCCAGCGAGCAGCCGCTCGAGGTCATTGGTCATGGATCGAAACGCGCCATCGGCCATCCGATGGCGACCAATGCGGTGCTCGACGTCTCGGTGCTGAACGCGGTCAGCTCCTATGAGCCGAACGAGCTGATCATCACCGTGCAGGCCGGCGCGCCGCTCGCCGACGTGCAATCCCTGATCGACGCCAAGAACCAGCAATTCGCCTTCGAGCCGATGGACATGTCGGTGCTGCTCGGCACCGCAGGAGCCGGCACGATCGGCGGCATGATCGGCGCCGGCCTTGCCGGTCCGCGCCGTATCAAGGCCGGCGGCGCGCGGGATCACCTGCTCGGGGCCCATGCGGTGTCCGGGTTCGGCGACGGTTTCAAGACCGGCGGGCGGGTGGTGAAGAACGTCACCGGCTACGATCTCTGCAAGCTGCTCACCGGTTCCTGGGGCACGCTCGCGGTCATGACCGAGGTGACGCTCAAGGTGATGCCGAAGCCGGAAGCCGAGCGCACGCTGGTGCTGCGCGGGCTCGATGACGTCGCCGCCAACAAGGCGATGACGGCAGCGCTCGGTTCGCCCTTCGACGTGTCGGGCGCGGCGCATCTGCCGGGTTCGGCGTTGCGGTCCGGGACCGGCGCACTCGCTGGCCTCGCAGCCTCCGGCCAGCCGGTCACGCTGGTGCGGCTCGAGGGAATTTCGGCGTCGGCGGCCCACCGCGCGGCGTCGCTGAGCCAGGCACTGTCGTCCTATGGAACGGTCGACAGCCTCGCTGACGATGCGTCGGCTTTGATCTGGAGCGCGCTGCGCGACGTGGTGCCGTTCGCGGCGAACGGCGCGCTCGGGGCCTCGCCGGTGTGGCGCATCGTTTGCCCGCCGGCCTCGGGCGGCGCGCTGGGCCAGGCGCTGTCGCGCTTAACCGGCGGCGACGTGATCTACGATTGGGGCGGCGGGCTGATCTGGGCCGCGGTGCCGCAGAGTGCCGACGCGCAGGCCGCGCTGGTCCGCGGCCAGGTCGAGGCAGTCGGCGGGCATGCCACCCTGATCCGCGCCACTGAGGACGTGCGCCGCGCGGTCGACGTGTTCCAGCCGCAGCCGGCCGGGCTCGCCGCGCTCGGCGAACGTATCAGGGCGAGTTTCGATCCGAGGTCGGTCCTCAACCGCGGCCGGATGATTCGAGGCGGGGGCGCATGAAGACCGAGTTTAGCCTGGCGCAGCTTGCCGATCCCGACATCAAGGAAGCCGACCAGATCCTGCGCGCCTGCGTGCATTGCGGCTTCTGCACCGCGACCTGTCCGACCTATGTGCTGCTCGGCGACGAGCTCGATAGTCCGCGCGGCCGCATCTACCTGATCAAGGAGATGCTGGAGAAGGACAAGCCGCCGACGGCGGATGTGGTCAAGCATATCGACCGCTGCCTGTCGTGCCTCGCCTGCATGACCACCTGTCCGTCGGGCGTGAACTACATGCACCTCGTCGACCAGGCCCGGGTCAGGATCGAGCGGGATTACGAACGGCCGCTGACCGAGCGGCTGCTGCGATCGGTGCTTGCCTACGTGCTGCCGCGGCCGGGCCTGTTCCGGATCAGCATGATCCTGGCTGGGCTTGCCCGTCCGTTCACGGCGCTGCTGCCAACGCCGTCGGTCGGTGCGGCGAGCCCGGGCCTGCTGCGGCGGATCAAGGCCATGCTGGCGCTGGCGCCGCGCGGTCTGCCGCCGCCGGGGCCGGCTGCGGGAACCGTATTTGCGGCGACCGGCCGGCGGCGCGGCCGGGTCGCGCTGCTGCAAGGCTGCGCCCAGCAGGTGCTGGCGCCACGCATCAATCAGGCCGCGATCAATGTGCTGACCCGGCACGGCGTCGAGGTGGTGCTGGTCAAGGACGAGCAATGCTGCGGCGCGCTGACCCATCACATGGGACAGGATGCCGACGCGCTGGCGCGCGCTCGCGCCAACATCTCGGTGTGGCAAAGGGAAGCGGACCAGAACGGGCTCGACGC
Source organism: Bradyrhizobium sp. RD5-C2 (assembly GCF_019972155.1). Classification (GTDB taxonomy): domain Bacteria; phylum Pseudomonadota; class Alphaproteobacteria; order Rhizobiales; family Xanthobacteraceae; genus Bradyrhizobium. Next base: position 462,014 of record NZ_BOVL01000005.1, read on the forward strand.
CATTCTGGTGACGACCTCGGGCTGTGGGACAGTTGTCAAGGACTACGGCTACCTGCTGCGCGAGGACAAAACATTCGCCGAGCCGGCCAAGCGAATCTCCGCGCTGGCAAAGGATATCACCGAGTATCTCTCAGCTCTCGAGCTCGCGCCTTCAACGCAGAAGGGCGACATCACCGTTGCCTATCACTCGGCTTGTTCGTTGCAGCATGGACAGAAAATCACTCAACTTCCGAAAGAATTGCTTTCCAAGAATGGATTCGTGGTGAAAGATGTGCCTGAGAGCCATTTGTGTTGCGGTTCGGCGGGGACCTACAACATTCTCCAGCCCGACATTGCGAGCAGATTGCGCGATCGCAAGGTCGCCAATATTGCGCTTGTCAAACCGGACATGATCGCTGCGGGCAATATTGGGTGCATGGTTCAGATTGCCGGCGGTACGTCAGTTCCTGTGGTGCACACGATTGAGCTTCTCGATTGGGCGACAGGAGGTCCCCGGCCAGGATTGAATTGATCGACTGCCATTCGAGCATGATCCGGACCCCAGCCTTGCCCTGACGCAAACTGAAGGACCGGCGCTTCCCTGCCACAGACGCGAAGCGATCGCGCGGCCATCATGCCCGACAAGCGAAGTGGAGGGTGCCTCTCCCCGAGGTGCAGCTGCTGACCGGCAAGCGATCACTTCAATACGCGGTGGACTCAAATCAGCGGCAACAGGAGGACCACGATGGCGAAGTCGAAGAAGGCGAAGAAAAGCAAGAAGGCCAAAAAGGCCAAGAAGGCGGTAGCGGCGAAGAAGAAGTCCGCGAAGAAGTCGGCCAAGAAGACTGCGAAGAAGGCCGCGAAGAAGTCTGCAAAGAAATCGGCGAAGAAGTCCGCCAAGAAGACAGCCAAGAAAGCTGCGAAGAAGGCTGCTCCGAAGAAGGCCGCGCCCAAGAAGGCCGCGAAGCCGGCTGCGAAGAAGGCCGCCAAGAAGAGCGCTCCGAAGAAGGCCGCCGCGCCGAAGCCGGTCGCCCCGGTCGCAGCACCCTCGGCGCCCGAGCCTGCGCCGCAGCCGGCCCAGAGCTGGGCCACGCCGAGCCACGAGCCCGCGCCGAGTTGGGGCACGTCCGACAGCGAGCACCACTAGCCGAACCTTCTATCGGTTCACCTGATCGAAGCCGCAGCGGACGCCGCTGCGGCTTTTTCCGTATCGGCAGCCCGTAGTTTTGCGGAAGCGCGATTCGCAATGGCGCCTCCCGCAGCGCGTAAAACCGTTGCGCGATTCCGGGTTGGGCGTGTCGTTCAACCGGAACGAGAGCCTCAGCCTTGTGGTGCAAATGCAACACCCGTCAACCAACGTATGGCGAGACTGCCAGAACGCCTAAAAAGTCGGCAGATGCATGTCTTTTCGCCTTCTCCAAAATGGGGGTGCGTTTCAGATTGAGCACACGCGATTGAGTTGCAGTCCGTTATCGCGCGCCCTGGGGGGCCACCGGAGCTGGGCTGTCTGGAAAAGTAGATGGGGATCGTCATGAAGAAACTGGCTTTGTTAGCAACGGCGCTAGCAATGATTTCGAGCTCGGCAATGGCAGCTGACATGGCGGTGAAGGCCGTCAAGGCGCCGCCGCCGGCTCCCTTCGATCCCTGGGACATCGCCTTCGGTGCAGGTATCGTCAGTGACTACGTGTTCCGCGGCGTCACCCAGTCGAACCACAATCCGTCGGTCACCGCCTATTTCGAGCCGCGCTACAACGTCAACAAGGACCTGCAGCTCTACATCGGCACCTCGACCGAAAGCATCTCCTTCGCCAACCGCGCCGCGGCTGAAGTCGACGTCTACGGCGGTATCCGCCCGACCTTCGGCGCCTTCGCCTTCGACATCGGTGTCTGGGGTTACCTGTATCCGGGTGGAACCTGCTACTTCGGCGCGCCGTTCGACACCGCCGGCAAGGCGGTCGGCGCCGAGTGCGCCCTCAACTTCCTGCCGAACGGCAACGTCATGAAGAAGGACGTCTCGTTCTTCGAAGTCTACGGCAAGGCGACCTGGACCATCAACGACAACTGGGCGTTCACCATCAACGAGTACTACTCGCCCAACTTCCTCAACACCGGCGCCTGGGGCAACTACTCCTCGATCATCGGCAAGTACACCGCGCCGAGCACCGTGTTCGGCACCAGCGGCGTCGGCATGTACGTGTCGGGTGAGTTCGGCCGGCAGTGGCTCGGCACCTCCGACAGCTTCTACGGCGTTCCGGCATTCCCGAACGGCATCAAGTATGCCGACTACAACACCTGGAACATCGGCATCGGCTTTACCTACAAGGTGTTCACGCTCGATCTGCGCTACTCCGACACCGACCTGTCGAAGGGCAATTGCAGCGCCTTCACCAGCGACTATACCGCGGGCGGCACCAACAACGTGACCCCGATCAATCCGCTCGGCACGGGCTCCAACTGGTGCGGCGCGGCCGGTATCGCCAAGCTCTCGGTCGACCTGACCGCGATGTCCAACCTGAAGTAACTTCCTCACCCGAGGATCACGGGGGGCGGCAGAGCAATCTGCCGCTCCTTTTGTTTTGCGGGCGCGGGTGATGACGAGACTGAAGCGGCAGACTGGCTGCACCTCCCCCGCAAGCGGGAGAGGGAGCCGACTGCCTTGCGGGCCGGCTGTTCGCGTTCGCAGCTGAGTTAGCTCGCCTACGACGCGGCGGCCTTGACCTTGTCGCGCAAGGTGAAGCGATCGCCGTCGCGGACCAGCGACACGTTGCGCTGGTGGAAGGCGTCGAGCGTCGCGCGGTGACCGATCGAGACCACCGTGGTGCCGGGCAGCTTCTCGGCGATCAGTCTGTACAGCGCGGCCTCCGACGGCTCGTCGAGCGAGGCTGTCGCCTCGTCCAGGAACAGGAATTGTGGCGCATGCAGCAGCGCGCGGGCGATCCCGAGCCGCTGTTGCTCGCCGAGCGACAGCATCCGGTTCCAGTGCGCCTCTTCCTCGAGTCGCGCCGCGAGCTGCGGCAGTCCGACCGCGGCGAGGACGTCGCGGACCCGTCCCGCATCGTAGCTCGCAGCCTGGCCCGGATAGACCACCGCATCATGCAGCGAGCCGATCGGCAGATAGGGACGTTGCGGCAGCATCATCAGGCTGGCGTTGGCGGGGACCTGGACTGCGCCGCGGCCGAACGGCCAGATGCCGGCCATCGCGCGGAACAGCGTGGACTTGCCGGCGCCGGAGGGACCGGTGACAAGGGTGCGTTCATTGTCGCGAAGGCTGAAGCCGTCAGCCGCGAGCAGCGGCTTGCCGTCCGGCAGCGTGACCAGGAGATCGTCGAGATCGATCGTGTCGCCGGCTGTGGGCTTGACGTGGATGATGTCCTGCCGCTGCGCGAGTGCATCGCCACCGCGGATCGATTTCTCGAAGCCGTCAAGACGTGCGACCACCGCCTGCCATTCAGCCAGCGTCCGGTAGGCCGAGATGAAGAAGGACAGCGAATCCTGCACGCTGCTGAAGGCGGACGCGGTCTGCATCATGCCGCCGAGCTGAATCTTGTTGGCGAAATAGGCCGGTGCGATCAGCACGTAGGGGAAGATCACGGCGGCTTGCGAATAGGCCGAGGTGAACGCGGTCAGCTTCTTGGTTCGTTGCATGATGTCGAGCCAGTTTCCGACCACGAAACCGAAGCGATCGAGCAATCGCGTGCGCTCGGCCGGCTCACCGTGCAGCAGTGCGATCTGCTCGGCGTTCTCGCGGGTCCGCACCAGGTTGAAGCGGAAATCGGCTTCGAACCTTTGCTGACGGAAGTTGAGGTCGACCAGCGGCCTGCCGATCAAATGGGTCAGGACCGTTCCGAGGATCGCGTAGACCAGCGCGCCCAGCACCAGGTAGCCCGGAATCGCGAGGTCCTTGCCGAACAAATGCAGCGGCGCCTGATTGGAAAGGCCCCACAGGATGAACACGAAGGAAGCAAGCGTCACCACGGCGCTCAGCAATCCGATCCCGAGCGCCAGGGTCTGTTCGACGAAGCGCTGGGTGTCGTCGGCGATACGCTGGTCCGGGTTATCGGCCGCGTCGCCGAGCAACTGCATGCGGTAGTGGTTGGCATCGTGCAGCCAGCCGCCGAGATAACGCGTGGTCATCCAGCGCCGCCAGCGGATCTGCAGCCATTGATTGAGATAGAGCTGGTAGACTTTCAGGCCGATCCAGAACGTTGCGAGCACGCAGAAATAGCCGATCTGATAGGTGAAGACCGCCTGATCACGCTCCTGCAGCGCGTTGTAGAAAACGTTGTTCCAGCGGTTGAACAGCACGGTCAGAAAGACGGCGGCGAGCTCGAGTATCACCACCGCGGCCAACAGCCCGCGGCCTGCCCATTTGTCGTCGGAATTGAAGTAGGGCGAGGCGATGCGCCACACCGTTGCGAGCGTCGAGCGAATGTTGTTCACAGATTATCGTCTCCGGGGAAGCGGCCGCAACGGCCTGAAGAATCGGGACAATCGCAGTACACCTCGACTAAAGTCGTAGGCCTGGCATGCAAGCGTTGGCTTGTCCCGGCAAGCGAGTCAACCCTAGCATGACGACAACGGCGAGGGGCGGGGGACCTTCGATTTTTCGCGAGGATGTGAGCGATCCTTACCGATCGTTCATTCGCGAGCCGGGGCTGCAATCTTTCCGACGGACTCCCGCAATCGCACCAGCGCGCCGGCCTGCACGCAAGGCCGGGGCGCTGCATAAGAATGTGGGAAGGATCCCGAGATGAGCACCTGGAATCAAATCTACAATCCGCTGGGGAATGCAGGGCTGTCGACGCTAGCCGCCGCCATTCCCGTGGTCACGCTGCTGGTCTTGATCGCCAGCGGCAAGGTGAAGGCGCACATCGCGGCCATCATCGCCGTGATCGTGACCAACCTGATCACGATCTTCGTGTTCACGATGCCGGCCGGGATGTCGATCCGGGCATCGATCCTCGGCATCGTCACCGGGTTCTTCCCGATCGGCTGGATCGTGCTCAACGTCATCTTCCTCTACCAGGTCACGGTGAGGTGCGGGAAGTTCGAGCTGCTGAAGCGCGCGGTCGGCGGCGTCACCGAGGATCGCCGCCTGCAGCTGCTGCTCATCGCGTTCTCGTTCGGCGCCTTCTTCGAGGGCGCCTCGGGCTTCGGCACGCCGGTCGCGATCACCGGCGCGGTGCTGATCGGGCTCGGCTTCTCGCCGCTCGCAGCCTCCGGCCTGTCGCTGATCGCCAACACCGCCCCGGTCGCCTTTGGTGCGCTGGGCACGCCGATCCAGGGTCTTGCCTCGGTCACCGGGCTCGATCCCTACCTCCTCGGCGCCATGGTCGGCCGGCAGCTGCCGCTGTTCTCGCTGATCGTGCCGTTCTGGGTGGTGTGGGCGTTCGCGGGCTGGCGCGGCATGAAGGAAGTCTGGCCGGCGATCCTGGTCACCGGCGTGTCGTTTGCGGTCCCGCAATTCGTGATCTCGAACTACATCAATCCCTGGATCGTCGATATCGGCGCCTCGCTGATCTCGATGGGCGCGCTGATCCTGTTCCTCAAGGTCTGGCAGCCGCGTCAGCTCTGGCTGTCGCCCGCGCTGCGCGGCCGCGATGAATCGGCGGCGACGATGGCGGCCGCCAAGCCGCTCGACAAGACGCCGCTGACCCAGGGCGAATTGTGGAGCGCGCTGCTGCCATGGATCATCGTCTGCATCCTGATGCTGATCTGGGGCAACGGCGCCTTCAAGGCTTGGGCGAATGCCAACTTCGTCTGGAACTATCCGGTCCCCGACCTCGACAAGCTGATCTTCAAGGTGCCGCCGGTGGTGCCCAAGCCGACGCCGGAAGGTGCAGTGTTCGGCTTCACCTATTTGTCGTTCACCGGCACCGGATTGCTGATCGCCGCGATCATCTCGGGTCTCCTGATGGGCTTCTCGCCGCTCAAGCTGATCGCCGAATATGGCCGCACCATCCGCCTGTGCGCGATCTCGCTGATCACGATCTCGGCGATGCTGGCGATCGGCACGCTGACCCGGCTCTCCGGCGTCGACGCCACGCTCGGCCTCGCCTTCGCCGCGACCGGCGTGCTCTACCCGTTCTTCGGCACCCTGCTTGGCTGGCTCGGCGTGGCGCTGACCGGATCGGACACCTCGTCCAACATCCTGTTCGGCAATCTGCAGAAGATCACCTCCGAGCAGCTCGGCCTGCCGCCGATCCTGATGGCGGCCGCGAACTCCTCGGGCGGCGTGATGGGCAAGATGATCGACGCGCAATCGATCGTGGTCGCCTCCACCGCGACCAACTGGTACGGCCACGAGGGTTCGATCCTGCGCTACGTGTTCCTGCACTCGATCGTGCTGGCGTGCCTGGTCGGTCTGTTCGTGACCCTGCAGGCCTATGTCTACCCGTTCACGGCGATGGTTCTGAAATAAAGAGGCGAGGCGTCGCCCAAACGGAGATCCCCGCGGGTGCGAGCCCGCGGGGATTTTGCTTTTCAAGCGCTTTTTCTCGCCCTGCCATTCTGGCCAATCGCAGCCTCGTCCCATACAAGGGCGGCGTTGCAATTGCTGGGAATGGCATGATCTCGATGAAGCGGATTCTGAACGGCGGCATGGCCGCATTGGCGCTGGCTGCAGCGGCTCTTGGCACGAGGCCGGTGCAGGCCCAGGAAGAATTCCCGTTCGGCTTCGTGATGACGCTCGATGCCGCGCGCATGCCGGGCTCCAAGCGGATTCCCTCGATCGAGGTCGGCGACAATGGCGAGGTGATCCTCGAGCTGTGGTGCGACGGCGGCAAGGGCCAGTTCTCGGTTGCCGGCAACACCATCGTGTTCGTTCCCGGCGCGATGGAGAACCGCAGCTGCACGCCGGACCGGGCGCAGGCCGACAAGGATCTGCTGGCAGCGCTCGGCGACACGACGAGTTGGCGGCGGCAGGGTGATCAGGTCACGTTCATCGGAAGCAAACAGCTGCGTTTCGTGATCAACAGCAATTAGCGCCAGCGCAACCGCTCAGGGTGTCGCGACCAATCCGCTTGCGGTGGCGACGATCCAGCGATTGCCCCAGCGCACGATGGAATCGACGCGGCCAAGGCCCGGGACGACGTCGCCGCGTGCGGCCATCTTGACGCCTTCCGGCCCCTCGAGCACGGCGGTGCCGTCTCGGACTTCGACCACCGACCAGCCGGGGATGGTGCTCGGCCGGGTCTCGGGAGGCGTCGCCGCGGGCTGCTTCGGCCCCAGCGCCATGGCTTGCGCGTTCAGCGTCGTCGGCGCGGCGCCGACCACCTGCGGGCGTGGATTGGCTACCGATTTGGGAATGCTGCCGGTGACGGCGGGGTCGGCGTTGGAGGCGGTCCGGCGCGGGCTCTCGCTCTTTCGGCTCGGTGGCGCCTCGGCGACGTGCGGGGCAGGCGCTTCCTTCTGGGCCACCGGGACGGGGGCGGGAGCTGCAAAGTCATGCCAGTTGGCGCCGCCGGTCCATCCCAGCACGAAGCTTGCGGCCAATGCCGTGGCTGCCAGCAGCGCGGTGCCGATCCGGTCGGCGAACGGCTCCCGCAGCAGCAGGCTGGCGTCGTGATTTTCGCCTGAGACGTCCCAGAGGTCCGCCGTCTGCGCCGGCGAATGACCCTCCGTCACATCCGTTGGCCAGATGCTCCCAGGACTGATCGGCTCGCGGTCTTGCATGGCGTGACCCGTGTTCGGTGACGCAAAGGATGATCCCCGAAACTAAATCGAGCCTTAATATTCGGTGACCGAACTGCGGCAGCACGAAGTCTTTTGGTCGCAGTCCCCGTAGTTTGACGGGACGGTGAGGGCGGCCGACAATCGCGACGACGACTCTGCATTGGGCCAGAGATGCACAATTCTGAAATCAGCATTGCCGCCGAAGACCCGCGACAGGCGGACGTGCGGCAGCTGATCGATCTGTCGGACGACCACATGCGGGCGCTGTATCCGCCTGATAGCAATCACCTCGCCGCCGTCGAGACGCTGGCCGCCCCGGACACCGTCTTCCTCGTCGCGCGGCGCGACGGCGAGGTACTCGGCTCGATCGCTTTCCGCCTCATCGCGCCCGGTCATGCCGAGATAAAGCGGATGTTCGTGCGTACCGATGCGCGCGGGCACGGGCTCGGCCGCCGCCTGCTCGACGCGCTGGAGGAAGCCGCGCGCGACCGGAAGATCGCGCGTATCAGCCTGGAGACCGGAATCCGGCAGCCGGAGGCGATCGGGCTCTATCGCGCCGCCGGCTACCAGGAATGTCCGCCGTTCGGGGATTATGCGCCGGATCCGCTCAGCCTGTTCATGACCAAGCATCTCTAGCCCCAAGCGGTCGTTTCCGGACGCCGTCTCCGCAAAGCGGGTCGTCGCGGCACGACGGCGTCGCTATAGCGATGACATGCTTGATTTCGCCGCACAGTATGCAGCCTTTCAGCGCCGCGATCCGGCCTGGGATGGCGTCGTGTTCGTCGCGGTCCGGACGACGGGCGTGTATTGCCGCCCGGTGTGCCGGGCGCGTACGCCGCTCGCCCGCAATGTGCGGTTCTTTGGCAGCGCCGCGTCGGCCGAACGCGCCGGCTTCCGGCCCTGCCTGCGCTGCCGTCCCGAGGCGGCGCCGTTCTGCTCGGCATGGAAGGGCACCAGGACGACGGTCGAGCGCGCGCTGGCGCTGATCGAAGCGGGCGCACTCGATCGCGGCAATGTCGAAGCGCTGGCCGATCGGCTCGGTATCGGCGCGCGGCATCTGTCGCGGCTGTTCGCCGAGCATCTCGAAGCCTCGCCGCTCCAGGTCGCACTCTCGCTGCGCGTGCAGCGCGCCAAGCGCCTGATCGACGGCAGCGATCTCCCGCTCTCCCTGGTGGCGCACCGCGCCGGCTTCACCAGCGCACGGCGCATGAACGCCGCATTCGCAAAACTCTACGGCCGCTCGCCCGCGTCGCTGCGACGGAAGCGGCGGCAAAAAATCACGATGCAATGAGCCTGAAGGAGATCAACAATGGCCAAGAGCTACGGCACCGTCAGTGCCGAACAGAAACTTGAGATGACCGGCCTCGAATTCGTGCAAGGGCTCGCCTCTGGCGCGTTGCCGCTCAACACCATCGCGCGGACGCTCGGCTATGACGTCACCGAGGCCGAGCACGGCCGCGTCGTCGCCACGCTGCTGCCGACGGACGCGCATCTCAATCCGGCCGGCACCGTGCATGGCGGTCTCACCGCGACGCTGCTCGACAGCTGCATGGGGCTTGCGGTGCAGTCGACGCTCGATGCCGGGATGAGCCAGACCACGCTCGAATTCAAGATCTCGCTGGTCCGGCCGATCACACCGGACACCGGGCTCATCCGGGCCGAGGGCCATGTGCTCAATTGCGGCCGCCGCATCGGCACCGCGGAGGGCAGGGTGACCGACGAGAAGGGACGGCTGCTCGCGCACGGCACGACGACGTGCCTGATCTTTCCGGCTTGATGCACAATTGTTGCGAAGAGGTTGCGCCGGCGCCGCATCGGAAGATGCGAAGCCGGCGCAACGTTGGAATGCCTCCAGCGAGCTTGCAGATTAGAGCGCTTCAATTTCACTGAGCCGATCGCTTGCGCTACCCGAGCGCATGGAATGTGCGTTCGGGTAGCCGCGATGCGATCGTCGATGAAGCGCCGGTTCACCCGGCGTAGCCACTCTGTTCAGGCAAGCGGATGAGGCCGAGCTGCAGCATGGCGGTCAGCGCATCTTCCTGTCCGAGCTCCTCGGCGATCCGTCCGTCCCGCACGCGCAGCACGGTCGTGCCGGCGAACGTCATCTTGCGGCCGGAGGCCGCGGGCAGCGAGCCGAGGCGGAAGTCGCTGAAGGCAGGCCCGGTGTGCGTACCGCCACCTTCCCAGCGGCCGACCACGAGATCACCTTCCGCGACGAGATCGCCGACGCCCCAGAAATTCAGATCCGGAAACGCTTCACGAAACTCGGTGATGAATTGCGTGACTGCAGCGCGGCCCTTCTTCGGTTCGTGCATCGGGTAGTGCACGACAATGTCTGGTGTCGCGAGCTCATCGATGATGCGCGGATTCCATGGGTTTCCCCAAAAGCCCTCGAACCACCGGCCTACGATGCTCTTGTTTTCATCTGACATCGGATCGTCTCCATTTGCGTGTTGCCGGTATCGCGACCGGCGCTGTGTCGATGAACGCATTAGGCATCTTGAGACGGGTATCGTGCCACCCGATTTCAGATCGGGCGTGGCGTCGGCGTTCAGACGAGATTCCGCTTTGTCGATATGGCGCTTAGCGCCGCTTCTCGGATGTCGCCGCGCAATCGGGAAGCGGGTGGCGCGCGCAACACGAACGCGAAACCTCTTCGCGATCACACAGGAGAACATCATGCGCAACTTCGATGCGATCGCCGCGCTGCGCGGCGGACTTCGTCCCGAGCTACGGGCGTTGCTCGATCGCGTTGCGATCGATCTTCGTTCCGAATTGTTCGTCAGAAGCGACGGGATACTTCAGTCCGGTCCGGACGCAGCTCCCGAGATGATGCGCAACAACGTGGTGACGCTGAAGACGAGGACAGCCTGAATCAGCAGTGCGCTGACCTCAGCGCCACACCGACTTGTCGGCGTCCCAGCGTTGGCCTTTGAACTCCTTGAGCAGCGCGTCGATCGCGCCGTTGTCGTCCTTGGCCTCGCTGCCTTCCTCGTCGCTGCTGGAATCGTCGGACAGATTGAGCTTGGCGCCGGCGCTGTCGTCCGACGTTGAAACGGTGGGGCTCGAGACCCACAGCATCAGTTTGTCGGAGCTGCCGGGCTTGTCGGGCGAGACGAGGGCGGTGACCTCGTAATTCTGGGTGAGGCCGAGCGCAGGGTAGATCGCGCTGGGCCGCTTCAGCACCAGCTTGAGCTTGCCGGTATTCGCGTTCCAGGTCGCGGAGGCGGGCTTTGCCGCAAGCGTCCTCGCCAGCACATTGGAAATCGCAGTTGCGAGCTTGTCCTTGTTGATCTTGTCGCCGTCGCGCCAGTCGGCGGCGGCGAAGCGGATGGTGCGGTCCATCTCGACCACGCCGCTGGTCCAGCCGGCCGCCGTCACGCCGGGCGTCGATTTCACCTTGGCTAGCAGCGCGCCGGCGTGCTCGGGATCGACGGTGAGGTTGAGGGTCTGCTCGCCGGAGCGCATCGCATCGCAGGTCACCGCGAGGCTCGAGGTGCCGATCTCGGCGGCCTCGCCCTTCAGGCTCTTGAGGAAATCGGCCGCCGCATCGAGCTTCACCCGCACGCCGATCGCTTCCGGCGAGACGTCGGTGAAGTCCTTGGGCTGCGGCGTGATGCCGTCCTCGGTGGCCTGATTGTCCTGGAATTCCTTTTCGCTGAGATCGGAATTATCCGTCGAGGCGACCTCGGTGACGGTCTGGCCGATCGTGATCTGGCCGCGGAACTCAAAGCTGTCGCCGGACTGCTTGCGGTTCAGCTTGACCGTGATCGGCTGCTTGTCGGCGACGCTCTGGGCGGTGCCGGAGAGCGTCTGGCCGTTGACGGTCAGGTTAGCGACGAAGCGGTCCTTGCGGTCCGAGCTCTTGTCGGCGGGATAGCAGACGTCGAGCACGGCCGCGGTCACGGTCTTGCCCAGGCGGGTTTCCTTCAGCACGACGTCGGCATTGCCGTCCATCAGGCCGTCGATCGACGTGAAATAGCGCGTCTCGGGGCCATTCGACGGTGCCGCCTTCGATTGCAGCTTCATCTGGGCGAGAGCAGGCGCCGAGGCGACGGCAAGACCGAGCAGCAGGAGCGGGAGCGCGCGCATACGATAAGTCCTCGAAGGGCAGAATCGGTTCCGTCGTAACTAGCAAACCTCCGTGTCATTGGCCAAAAAAGAAGGCCGCCTAACGGCGGCGCTTCCAGAATCGCCGTCATGTGCGATCGTTAGGTTCCTGGCCGCTCTCCAGCCTGCCGCGCAGCGTGCTGACGACGCGACTGGTGGCTTCGAGGTCCTTGATCGACAGCCCGTCGGAAAGACCGTTCACCCAGGGCAGCTGCAGGCGCATCGCCGCGTCGAAGCTTTGCTGCCCCTTCTCGGTCAGCACGACGAGCTGGGCGCGGCGATGATGCGGATTGGTCTCGAAGGTGACGAGCCCGTCCCGTTGCAGGTCGTTGACGATCCGCTGCACGTTCTGTCTGGCGGCGCCGAGGTCGCGCGCCAGCCACGCGACCGGTTGCGGGCGCTCAGTGGTGACGATGGCGCCGAGGATCTGCCAACGCGCGCTGGTCAGGCCAAGTCCGGCCACCATCCGGTCGCCGGCGGTGAACAGCAGGCTGTTGAGCCTGAACAGGTCGAGAATCAGGTCGCTCAGGGCTTCGCCAGCCGGCGTTCGCTTGGTCTGCGGCATTTGTCACCATAAGTTTATTTTGACATCATGATGTCAAAAGACTATGTATCCATCTGATCGAAGTGACATCATAGCACCATACCAACGGAGCCAGCCATGCCGCAGATGCGCCCCCTCGACCCCGCATTCCCGATCGACCGCCAGCTCGCTGTCGATGCCAGCAACGTCGTGCTCGTCAACCTCTTCACGCTCGATGCGGCCGACGAGGACACCTTCCTGAACGCCTGGCAGGCCGACGCCGCCATCATGAAGCGGCAGCCCGGCTTCATCTCGACCCAGCTGCACCGCGCGCTCGGCGACAGCCCGACCTATCTGAATTACGCGGTGTGGGAGTCGACCGCGGCCTTCCGGGCCGCTTTTGCGAACCCCGAGTTCAGGGCCAAGCTCGCGGCCTATCCAGCCTCAGCGGTGGCGTCGCCGCATCTGTTCCAGAAGGTGGCGGTGGCTGACATCTGCGTCGCTTGAAGCGCGATAGGCACCGCGCATGGCTCTATCCCCGTCATTGCGAGCGAAGCGAAGCAATCCATCAGGCCGCAAGTGGAAAAATGGATTGCTTCGTCGCTATCGCTCCTCGCAATGACGGTGGTGCCAAGCATCACGGCCCCCGTCGCGGGCGAAAGCGAACGGACGTCGCGTCAAACGCTCAACTGTGCACCAGCATGCCGACCCCGAGTGTTGCTGCGGCAGCCAAAAAGGAAATGTCCAGAAACCGCAGCGGCGCTTTTGGACGATGACCGGTCGAACCGGAAATGACGTAATAAATGCAATAGGCGGCGCCGAGCACGACAAACGTCAACGTTTGCCTGATCCAGAACGTCAGGACGACCGCAAGATCATCGATGTTGTCCAAAGCATAGGCGCCCAGTGCGAGCACCGCGCCGATCGCGTAGAACAGCACGAGTGTTGACGTCAGGGATTTGGCGTCGCGGGACATGCGATGATCCTTACAGCTCCATCGTCATCAAATCGCAAAAAAGAAGGCCGCCCGGAGGCGGCCTTCGATCTCGATGCGGATGTGGCGGGGGCTTAGAAGCCGCCCATGCCGCCCATTCCACCCATGCCGCCGCCGCCCGGCATTGCCGGCGCTGCGTCCTTGGGCAGTTCGGCGACCATGGCTTCGGTGGTCACCAGCAGGCCGGCCACCGAGGAGGCGTCCTGCAGCGCAGTGCGCACCACCTTGGCGGGGTCGATGATGCCCTTGTCGACCATGTCGACATAGTCCTCGGTCTGGGCGTCGAAGCCGAAGGTCTCCGACTTGTTCTCGAGGATCTTGCCGACCACGATCGAGCCCTCGACACCGGCGTTCTCCGAGATCTGGCGAACCGGAGCTTCGAGCGCCTTGAGCACGATGTTGATGCCGGCCTGGACGTCGGCGTTCGGGTTGGTGAGACGGCCGACCGCCTTCTTGGCGCGCAGCAGCGCCACGCCGCCGCCGGGAACGATGCCTTCCTGCACCGCGGCGCGGGTCGCGTTCAGCGCGTCCTCGACACGGTCCTTCTTCTCCTTGACCTCGACCTCGGTCGCACCGCCGACCTTGATGACGGCAACGCCGCCGGCGAGCTTGGCAAGGCGCTCCTGCAGCTTCTCACGGTCGTAGTCCGAGGTGGTTTCCTCGATCTGCGCCTTGATCTGGCCAACGCGGGCGTCGATGTCCTTCTTCTTGCCGGCGCCCTTGACGATCGTGGTGTTCTCCTTGTCGATCACGATCTTGCCGGCGCGGCCGAGCATGTTCACCGTGACGTTCTCGAGCTTCATGCCGAGGTCGTCGGAGATCAGCTGACCGCCGGTCAGGATCGCGATGTCCTCCAGCATCGCCTTGCGGCGATCGCCGAAGCCCGGCGCCTTGACGGCGGCGACCTTCAGTCCGCCGCGCAGGCGGTTGACCACCAGCGTTGCCAGCGCCTCGCCCTCGACGTCCTCGGCGAGGATCAGGAGCGGCCGGCCCGACTGCACCACGGCTTCCAGCACCGGCAGCATGGACTGCAGGCCGGTCAGCTTCTTCTCGTGCAGCAGGATGTAGGCATCCTCGAGCTCGGCGGTCATCTTCTCGGCGTTGGTGATGAAGTAGGGGCTGAGATAGCCGCGGTCGAACTTCATGCCCTCGACGATGTCGACCTCGGTCTCGAGCGACTTGTTCTCCTCGACGGTGATGACGCCCTCGTTGCCGACCTTCTGCATCGCCTGCGCGATCATCTTGCCGATCGCTGCATCGCCATTGGCCGAGATGGTGCCGACCTGGGCGACTTCGGCGGAGGAGGCGACCGGCTTGGCGCGCTTCTCGATGTCCTTGATCACGGCGGCGACCGCGGTGTCGATGCCGCGCTTGAGGTCCATCGGGTTCATGCCGGCGGCGACCGACTTGGCGCCCTCGCGGACGATGGCCTGCGCCAGCACGGTCGCGGTGGTGGTGCCGTCACCGGCGGTGTCGTTGGTCTTGGAAGCGACCTCGCGCAGCATCTGCGCGCCCATGTTCTCGAACTTGTCGTCGAGCTCGATCTCCTTGGCGACGGTGACGCCGTCCTTGGTGATGCGGGGAGCGCCGAAGCTCTTCTCGATGACGACGTTGCGGCCCTTCGGGCCGAGCGTCACCTTCACGGCATTGGCGAGCACGTCGACACCGCGCAGCATGCGGTCGCGGGCGTCTCCGGCGAATTTTACGTCCTTGGCAGCCATTGATTTGAACTCCTGGAATGTCTGTGAATTGCTTGCCGCTTCCGCGCCCGTCATCGCCGGGCTTGACCCGGCGATCCATCTTTCGAAGAGCGATGGATGCCCGGGTCGAGCCCGGGCATGACAGCGGAGAGACTGGGCGCTCTCGAATTGGTCGTGGCGCTTACGCCAGCACGCCCATGATGTCGGACTCCTTCATGATCAGGAGCTCCTGGTTGTCGAGCTTGACCTCGGTGCCCGACCACTTGCCGAACAGCACGCGGTCGCCGACCTTGAGGTCGATCGGGATCAGCTTGCCGGCCTCGTCGCGGCCACCCGGGCCGACGGCGACGATCTCGCCTTGGGACGGCTTCTCCTTGGCCGAGTCCGGAATGATGATGCCGCCCTTGGACTTCTCCTCGGCATCGATACGCTTGACCACGACGCGGTCATGCAGTGGGCGGAAGGTGGATTTAGCCATGACGTTCCCTCTTGGAGGCTCGGTTTCAGGTCCGGTTCATCGAGACCGGCGTTGAATGCCGGCCCGGTCGGCGCCAGGCAGGACGCCCGGCGGATTTAGCAATCGTTGTGCGAGAGTGCTAATTGTGCGCCGGGAAATATGGCTTGGCGCAGTTTCTGTCAAGCAAACGGGTTAAGGCCTTGGTGAGGCCAATATAGGATGGTGGACCGGAAACCAAATCGTAGCGATGACGTAATTTTGTCAGACGTCATTGCTCCGCCTTAAGTTTTACGCTTGGCTGCATGACGGGTGCGGCCGGGAGATAAGTTCGGGGGATGCATATGATCAGGTCACTCAACGCGCGATTGGTCGCACGGTTCGTGGCTGTCTCGGCGCTGACGACGCTTTTGGGGGCGTGCGGCAGCATGAGCCTGCCGTCGCTGTCGTCGAACCCCGAGCCGGGGCCTGTCGAACCGGGCGTGGCTCCGGAGATGCCGGCGTCGATCCGCCCCGACGAGATCGTCGGCCGCTGGGGCCTCGCCTCGTTCCAGAATCCAGCCGACCGCGCCCGCACCGAGGCCGCCGCACGCGGCCAGTGCAAGCAGCCTTATGTGATCGGCGCCGGCCAGAGCGGCGGCGTCATCATGCATCTGGCCGACCAGGCCACCCCGCAGGAACTGCGGCTGAAGGGTTCCCCGAGCGGCAAGAACTATATCGGCCCACCCGGACCTGTGCCCGGCGAGCAGGACCGCGAGATCATCTCGTTCGACGGCCGGGTCTTGATCACCCGCTTCGTCGACAAGGACGCCGCCGTCCGCTACGGCAACATGGTCTACGTCCGCTGCGCCCCGAGGGCGTGAGGGCGGGATTTCCAGTTATCTGCGGATGTAGCGCCGCATAGGCGATGCAGCTCTCCCCTTGCGGGAGAGGTTGGGTTGCATCACCAGATGCAATCCGGGTGAGGGGTCTCTCCGCGAGTCCCTCTCACTTTTAAGCCCGCGGATAGAACCCTTGATCCGGCGCCATAGCCGCTGCGAAGCTTCGGCGTTCTCTGGAACGGCCGGCCGGAAGGCCGTCTACGCCACCTCGCAAAGCCCTGCTTTATCGCCGCACGCCAACCCGATTGACGCCGCCATTCAGGTTGCCGCCCGCGTTATGACGAACCGCAGCCCGCGCCACCGGACGAGGCCTGAGCACGACGCCCGCCCTCGCCACGCAACCGTGCGGATAGCCGACATACTGGCAGTAGACGACCGCCTTGGCCGGTGCCGGATTGAGCGCGACACCTGCTGCCCCCAACAGGAGGCTCGCCACGATCCCCGTAACCGTCACCGATCCGGTCGAAAAAATGCGCGTCCGATGCATGGTGATCCTCTCCATCGCAAGCGAACCGACGATGATGGCGGCGGTTCAGGCACGGCTGAAGATATGAACGGCGAGGGATCGACGATGTTGACGTAGATCAACGCTGGGCGCGGGTCGCCGCCATACCAGATCGATCTACTCCATATGAAAGAGGGCGGCTCATTGAGCCGCCCTCTTGTCGTGTCGTTGCGCGGATCTCACTGACAGACGTAACTGTGGCCGTCGGCCATCTTCGTCATCGTGCCAGGTTCGCAGGTGATTCCATTGGCTGCCTTGTAGGCTGCCCATCCGGCATAACCGTAATACGGGCTGCCACCATAGTAGGCTCGTGCTGGATAGTAGGGCTGGCCAAAGTGGGGATCCGTCTGGGCGGCGTATGCATCGGTCCAATTATTTGTGCCCCAGCCAGCATAGACCGGCGCAGTGGCGGCTGCCGTGGCAACCGCGGCCGTGGCGGCGATCCCCGCGCCGACTCCGTACCCGTACGCAGCGCGCCGGGTGTGGCGACGTGCAACGCCCGCGACGCTCACGGGCGTCAGCGGTCGGCCCACGCGCGCCTGGGCGCTTTCGACTGACGCCGAAATGCCGCCCTGCTCAGACCAGGTGATGGAGAACAGTGTCGCACAAGCGAAAGTCGAGAGCGCAATTGCAGTATTGCTGACAATTCTTCGCGTCATGTTCTATCTCCAGTTTTGGGTACTCCAGTGGCTCCCCCCAATCGGTGATTCCTCAACAAGCCGCAGGTATCAGCGCCCAAGAAACCCGCCGTGCGTCGTCATGGTTTCAATGACCTCGGATGCGCGCAACGAGTGGCCGGCAAAGCTGTACTGTGTGTCGTGTGAAAGTGCGAAGCCCCGCTCGGGGCGACCGGATTCACTCCGGAAGTCCGATGCAACCGGCACCCAATGTTGGCTCCCGGTACACGCATGACAATTTCCTCACACACAGTATGCGCCTGCGACAGCAGACCTGCCAGTAAATTTGCACGTGTCACAATTGGCACAAACTGCATGCGGTCGAGACAGAGGTTCTGACTGATTTGTCACGCTGACGTGCATGCAAGGAAGGCTGCTGTACAGAATTGCTCCTTGCAATGCGGCGACGCGATGATCTGGCAACTTCGTCTGGTGATCGCTCTCGGGCTCGACCACCGCTCAAACAAAAACGCCGGCCCGAGGGGCCGGCGCTTTTCGTTTTGATCTGACAAATCTCAGTTGAACATCGCGTCAGTTGAACATCGCGTCGATGTCATCCTGCGAGGCATGGCCGGCGTCGCCGTCGAGCTTCGGTCCGTTGAGCAGGCGGGCATCGCCCTCGCGGGTGTCGACGATCGGCGGGACGTGGGTCTTGATCGCGTCGACGCCGCCCCAGATGTTCATCATCTCGTTGATGTGCTGCTCGATGAACTTCATCGTCTGCATCACCTTGCTGATGCGCTGGCCGGTGAGGTCCTGGAAGTTGCAGGCCTCGAAGATCGAGACCACGCGCTCCTGAATATCTTCGCTGAGCCGCTTCTGCTGGTCGGGCGTGACGTTGTTGGCCAGCGCGCTTGCGGCCTGGTCGATCGCTTCCACCGCTTCGAGGATCTGCTGGGTAGCCTGTTCGGTGCCGCCGACCACGGCGCCGAGCTCGCCATTGACCTTGGCCATCTCCTCGCCGTTGAAGCTCTTGCCGTGCAGCACGGCGATCTCGCGCTTGGTGCGGCTGATCGCGTCGTGGATCAGGTCGAGCTCGACCTTGAGCTTCTCGCACTGTTCGACCTGCGCGCGGTAGGTCTCGAGCAGCGCCTGCGTCTCGGCGACTTCGCGGGCGACGGCGGCATCGACGCTGTCGCCGGTGCGCTGCGCCGGTGCCGCAGCCATCTGGGCGCGGATCGAGCGAAGCTCAGCCATGATCTCCCGATGCATCGGACCGAGCTCGCCGCCGCCGGCAACTTCCGGCTCCGGCATCACGACTTCACCCATGGCCTGCTCGACACGAAAACGCTTCCGCTTCACTGACATGATTTCATTCCCGCCCCTTAACTGCAGTCCGTTCTAGCGAGAGGTGATTTAACGTCAGGTTCACGCGGGAACAGTTTGCGCCAATGGCGCGCAATCGCCGCGCTACCGGCGATTAACCATGTCGCTGCGGCATTCACGCAAAATAAACGCTGTCAGGCAAAACCGCGCTGCATTGTCGAGATGGTGAATCCAAACCGCGATTCCGTTTACCAAACCGATGCGGTTTTCATTGCTTATTGACCACGTGCAACGGGGCTTGTGCGCTCCGTCCACGTCACACGTCACGACGAAACCAGTACAGAGTACGTCGATGTTCAGGAAAACCACGCTTGCGCTGCTCGCCGGCGCCTCTTCGCTTATTGCCGTTCCCCATCACGCGATGGCGATCGACGCGTCGGCTCAGCCCGAGCCCACCGTGATCTACGCCAACCAGGGCGCACCGCAGCCGCCGATGCGCACCGCCTATGTGCAGCCGCAACGCTCCAACATGGGCGGCGGCTTCATCGAATTCCTGTTCGGCGATGCGCCGTCGTCACAGGGGTATTCGCCGCAGCCGATGTATCAGCAGCAGCCTGGCTATTACGGCAACCGCCAGGGGCTGCCGCCGATGGATCCGCAGCAGCAGATGATCCGCCAGCAGGAAGAGGCGGCCGGCGATCCGACGCAGCGTCCGTTCGATCACCGATATGAAAAGCAGCTGGTCGATTACAGCGGCAAGGAAGGCGTCGGCACCATCGTCGTCGATACGCCGAACAAGTTCCTCTATCTGGTGCAGGGCGACGGCCGCGCGCTGCGCTACGGCATCGGCGTCGGACGGCCCGGCTTCACCTGGGCCGGCGTCAAGACGATCTCGGCGAAGAAGGAATGGCCGGCCTGGACGCCGCCGCCCGAAATGCTGGCGCGCCGTCCCGACCTGCCGCGGCACATGGAAGGCGGCCCGGAGAATCCGCTCGGCGCCCGCGCGATGTATCTCGGCTCCTCGCTCTATCGTATCCATGGCTCCAACGAGCCCTGGACGATCGGCACCAACGTCTCGTCCGGCTGCATCAGGATGCGCAACGAGGACGTCATCGACCTCTATGGCCGCGTCAACGTCGGCGCCAAGGTTGTCGTGATGTAAGCGTGGTTTTGAAGCAGTCCCGGCTTTCGTCGGGACGACGGAATCAAAACGGCCGCTCGATTGGAGCGGCCGTTGTCGTTTCAGCGATCGCGTTTACGCGTAATCGCTGTTGTCGTCGCCGCCGTTGTCGTCGAAGTCGTCGGCGTCTTGATCATCGTCACTGTCCTGGTCGGCCTGCGCCTGGTCGAACGCGCCGGCGCGCGAGCCGGAATCACTGTCGCGACCGGACGAACTGACATCGTTGATCCCGGCGTCACGGGCAAGGTTGCTCGACGATTGGTCGCCGCCCCAGGGACGCGAACCACCGCCGAGGCCGCCGGCGTCGGCCAGCGATTGATGGCTGCCGCCACCCATCATGCCGCGAATGCTGGAGAGCAGCAGTCCGCCGCCGACCACGCCGGCCGCAGCCGCAGCCGCAGTGCCGAGGAACGAGCCGCCACCGCCACCGGGCGCGCCGCCGCCGAAGGGCGGGGGCTGCTGGCCGCCGTAGGGCTGGCCGTATTGGGGCTGGCCGTATTGCTGCGGCGGCTGGCCATAGCCGCCCGCCTGCTGCATCGCCTGGCCCGAGTTCCAGACCGTGCGGCTGCCGCCGACATCCGGCGGGCGCACCGGAGGCACCGAGCCGTGCGGCTGCTGCTGGCCCTGTCCGAAGATCGCATCGCGCATCGAATCGAGGAAGCCGCCGCCCTGCTGCTGTGCTCCCTGCTGCTGGCCGACCGCGGCCTCGAGCTCCTGGATCCGGTCATGGGCGCGCTTCAGCGCCTCGTCCTGCACCAGCGCGGTCTGCACCAGCGTGTAAACCGCATTCGGCGCGCTGCGCAGGCCCTGCATGATCGCGGACATGGCCTCGCCGTCGCGCGGGGCATTCTCCAGCTTGGCGAGCCGGTCGAAGAGATCGTCAATCAGTTGGCGTTCTTGCGGTGTCATGGCGTTCTCCATCGCGTCGATCGAATCGGCGCGCGGCTGATGTAGGACGGGCTTTGTGGCGCAAGGAGTGGGGGCCCGAATTAAATTTATGTATGCGACAATCCGACCGGCAGTTTTTCGTGAATCTGAAGCGTTTTCGAGCGAAGTGGATCCCGGTTCGCGTGAAGAAAACGCGTCAAAACAAGGGTCTCAGGCCAGTGTAACTTTATTCAGGGCCAGCAGCGCGGGGAAATCGTCGCCGGCGAGGTAGCCATGCTCGGTCTCCCGCTGCGTCGTCAGCGGGTCGAGATTCTTCAGGGTTTCATCGACGAAACCGGGATGGCACATCACGAGCCCATCCTCGGGCAGGCCGTCGAGGAAGCCCTGCATGAGCGCTCCGAATTCGCTGCCGCGCGTAAAATCATAGGCGCCGGCGAAGGCCGGATTGAAGCGCAGGCCGGATCGCTGGGCCTTGATCCGGAATTGGGTGCTGAGCACGTTCAGCACCAGCGCCTTCGGCGCCGTCAGCTGGCGCGCCAGCGGACCTTCGCGTCCGCACTGCCGCACCCAGGCGTCGGGTGCGCGCTCCTTCACGGCGCGCAGAAAGCCGTCGCGGACCTGCGGAAACAGTTGCGCGTGCTGATGGCCGTCGACGAAATCGGGCGCGCGGCCGAACAGATCGCGGAAGGCGTCGAGCTGCGCCAGCACTTCGGCATGGACCAGATCGGCATCGAGCCGATGCATCAGCCCGGCGCGCAACAGTTTTGGGAACGGCAGGAACATGTCGCCGTCGAGCGGACGGAAATGCATCGTCAGCGGCCGGAACGGCGCGGTCAGCGTCACATGCAGCCCGATCGCACAGCGCGGACTTTTCGCCACCGAGACCGTGAGCGCAGCCGCAGCCTCGCGGCCGATCGCCGGCGTCACCATCATCACCGACGTCGCATTGAGGCGGCCGCGTTCGATCAGGTCGCGGATCGCGCGGTTGACGCCGCAGCTCAAGCCATAATCGTCAGCACACAGCCAGATCCGGCGCGGCGAAACTTCGCTCATTCGGCGGCGGTCCGCTCGGTGGCGCTCTGCGCCGTGCCGCCGTCGGCGTGCTTCTCGGTATGCTCGGCAACGAAGTAGATCGGCCGTGCCTTCAGCTCGGAGAGGATCTTGCCGATATATTCGCCGACGATGCCGATCATGATGAGCTGTACGCCGCCGATCGTCATCACGCCGATCATCAGCGACGGATAGCCGGGCACCTGCTTGCCGGTGGTCAAGACTTCCCACAGAATCGAGAGGCCGAACAGGAAGGCCGCGCCTGCGAGCAGCGCGCCGAGCAGGCTGGCGAAGCGCAACGGCGCCACCGAGAACGAGGTCAGGCCCTCGATCGACAGGCCGATCAGCCGGCTGGCATTGAAGGTGGTGACGCCATGCGCGCGCGGCGCCGGCTCGTAGTCGACGCGGATCTGCCTGAAGCCGATCCAGCTCGCGAGGCCCTTGAAGAAGCGGTTGCGTTCCGGCAATTGCCGCAGCGCCAGCGCCGCGCGCGGCGACAGCAGGCGGAAGTCGCCGGCATCCTCGGGGATCTTCTGCCGCGCGCCCCAGTTGATCAGCGCGTAGAAGCTGCGCACGGAAAGCCGCCGCAACGCCGATTCATTGTCGCGATGTGCCTTCGCCGTGTAGACCACGTCGTAGCCGTCATCGATCCAGTGCGCGACTAGCCGCTCGACCAGCGTCGGCGGATGCTGGCCGTCGCCATCCATGAACAGCACCGCGCCGCGGCGGGCATGGTCGAGGCCGGCCATCAACGCCGCCTCCTTGCCGAAATTGCGCGACAGCGACACCACCTGGAGGTCGAGCCCGTCGGCGGGCAGGCCGCGCGCGATCGTGAGCGTGTTGTCCGCGCTGCCGTCGTCGACATAGACCACTTCGCAATGGAGCCCGTAACGGGCGCGCAATGAGCCGGCGAGGTCGATCAGCCGTTGGTGCAGCGCCACAAGCCCGGCGGCCTCGTTGTAGACGGGCACGACGATGGACAGACCCTGCGCGACGGCGGTCTTGGCGGTTGTGGTCAGGCTGGAAACGTCAGAGCCCAGCATCATCGGTCAGGTTCCAGAACTAGAGCGTTTTCCGGCGAAATCGGGTTCGCCCTCGCGTGGAGAAAACGCGTCACGACGAGAGATCATGAACACAATATGGTACCGACGGCCGGCTGTCGCCAACATGAACGGCGACACCGACTCATTGTCGCAGGAACGCCTCGAGCCTGGCGAACAGCGGGTTCTCGCGGTCGAACACGTAGTCCAGCGACACCACCGACACGGTTTCGGCGCCGTGCTCGCGCAGGAAGCTGCCGAGCGCGTAGAGCTTGCCCGGTGGGCAGTGCAGCGTAAGCATGCCCGATGAGGTCGGCCCGCCGAACGGGGCGACCACGCCGAAGCGGGTATGCGCTTCAGACAGCAGCGCGTCGTTGCAGCCGGCGAAGCGGGTGCGGACCTCGCGGTACTTGCTGGCGCGGGCGCGCGCGGCGATGTGGTCGAGGATGACGCGCGCGGTCTCGCGGGCGCCGGTCGACCAGTCGGCATCGCGGGAGGCGACGAGATTGGCCTGGCTGCGCAGCATCACGCCGTCGTCGAGCACCTTGAGCCCGTTGGCGGCGAGCGTCGCGCCCGTTGTCGTGATGTCGACGATCAGCTCGGCGGTGCCGGCCGCGGGCGCACCCTCGGTGGCGCCGGCGCTCTCGACGATGCGGTAGTCGCCGACGCCGTGCTTCGCAAAGAAGCCGCGCGTCAGGTTGATGTATTTGGTCGCAACCCGCATGCGGTGATTGTGCTGCTCGCGGAAGCCCGATGCGACGTCGTCGAGATCGGCCATGGTGCGGACGTCGATCCAGGCCTGCGGCACCGCGACCACGACATTGGCATAGCCGAAGCCGAGGCCTTCGATCATCAGCACGCGCTTGTCGGCATCGGGAATGCTCTCGCGCACCAGATCCTCACCGGTGACGCCGAGATGCACCGAGCCGCGCGCCAGATTGGCCGCGATCTCGCTCGCCGACAGATAGGCGATCTCGACATTGTCGACGCCGGCGATGGTGCCGCGATAGTCGCGCGCGCCGCCGGCCTTCGACAAGGTCAGCCCGGCGCGGGCGAAGAAGCTTTCCGCGTTTTCCTGCAAGCGTCCCTTGGAGGGAACGGCGACGACGAACGGCGTGCTCATTGGGCGCCTCCGGCGGCGCCGGCCTTGCCGTGCCGGGTCATCGCCTCGATCCAGACCGAGAAGCCGACCGCGGGGATCGGGTTGGCCGAGCCGAGCTGCGACATCAGCCCGTCATAGCGGCCGCCCGCGACCAGCGGCTCGCTGCCATTACCCTTGGCGTGCAGCTCGAACTCGAAGCCGGTGTAATAGTCGAGGCCGCGGCCGAACGCGGTTGCGAACCGCGTCTTCCTGATGTCGATGCCGCGCGCGGCCATGAAGCCGACCCGGCTCTCGAGCTGGTCGATCGCGGCGGCAAGGTTGAGCTTGGCGTCGGCTGCGAGCGCGCGCAGCTGCGCGATTGCGTCGTCGGGGTCGCCCGATATGGCGAGGAAGCGCTTGATGGTGGCGAGCGCATCGCGCGGCAGCGCGCCGCCCTTCAGCGTCGATTGCTCGAGGAAACGGTCGGCGATCTCGGCGACCGTGCGTCCGCCGACATTGGTGGTACCGGCGATCGACATCAGATCGGTGACCAGCGCCAGCGCCGCCTTGCGGTCGGAGCCGGCCAGCGCAGCGAGCACGCCCTCATATTCGTTGCGGCCCGGCGCGGTCGCCAGGGTCAGTTGCTCGATGTCGTCGGTCAGCGAAACCTTGCGGTTGAAATCCTTGATCAGCCGGCGCCGCCACACCGGATAGAGCTCCAGCGCATCGATCAGCGCGTTGAACAGCCCCACGTCGCCGGTGCGGATCTCGACATCCTTCAGCCCGAACGCCGCGGTCGCCTCCAGCGCCAGCGCCAGCATCTCGGCGTCGGCAGCGGCGCGATCCTGTCGCCCGAAGGACTCGATGCCGGCCTGCAGAAACTGGCTCGGCTGGCCGTCGCGATAGCGGAACACCGGGCCCAGATAGCTGAAACCGGCCGGCTGACCGGCGCGGGGCGAGGCGAGGTAGTCGCGCGCCACCGGGATCGTGAGATCCGGGCGCAGGCAGAGCTCCTCGCCGCTCGGGTCGGTCGTCAGATACAGGCTTTTGCGGATGTCCTCGCCGGACAGGTCGAGGAACGGCTCGGCCGGCTGCAGGATCGCGGGTTCGGAGCGGAGATAACCGGCCTGCGCGAACGAGGCCAGCAGCGCATCCGCCCATAAGGCGGATCCGGCGGCGGGTCGTGGTGCGGCAGCTTCGCTCATCTCGACGTCCAATTCGCTCCGAAATCGCGTTCCAGAGCGGGTTCCATGGGTGGCGTTGGCGCAGCCCTTAGCATGGCCGTATCAGGCTTTCGACAGGGATCAGCCAAGTGGCTTAATGATTGGGTTCGTTAACGATTTTGCGACGGCTTGGCTAGGGAAAGATGTTTCCCACATCCGGGATACGCGCTCACCGGCCCGTCATCCTGAGGTGCGAGCGCAGCGAGCCTCGAAGGATCGGCGGCCACCGGCCGGGCCGTGCATCCTTCGAGGCTCGCCGAAGAGGCTCGCACCTCAGGATGACGGGGATGGAGTGCATGGTCCATTTCCTCCCCAATCTCCCAGCGCCGCCTGGACCAGCGCCAGCGCCGCGACGGCGGCGGTGTCGGCGCGCAGGATGCGCGGCCCGAGTGCGAGGCGGAGGATGCTGGGCTGGCGCAGCAGCAGCGCGCGTTCCTCCTCGGCAAAGCCGCCCTCGGGGCCGATCAGGACATCGATCCCGGCATTCGCGGCCCTTGCTGCCTGCAGGGCCTGCACCGGGTTGGCCACTTCGGCCGCCTCGTCGCAGAACACCAGAAGCCGCGCCGGATCGCGCCCCGCCAGGAAGCGCTCAAGGGGCACGGGATCGGCGACCTCGGCGAGCGAGATGATGCCGCATTGCTCGGCGGCCTCGACCACATTGGCGCGCATCCGCTCGCCATTCACCCGCGACACCTGGGTGAAGCGGGTCAGCACCGGCACGAGCCGTGCCGCGCCCATCTCGACCGCCTTCTGCACCATATAGTCGAGCCGGGCATGTTTCAGCGGCGCGAATACGTAGGTCACATCGGGCAGGCGGTCCTGCGGGCGGGTCTGCGCTGCGATCGTCAGCGTATCGGCCCGCTTGCGGCCGGAAATCTCGGCGCGCCATTCGCCGTCGCGGCCGTTGAACACCAGCACGGTGTCGCCGGCGGCAAGCCGCAGCACGTTGCCGAGATAGTTGCTCTGATCGCGTTCGAGCGAAACGGTCGCGCTGGCACCGAGCGGGGCATCGACAAACAGGCGGGGGCTGCGGAAATCGTGTTCAGGCATGTCCTAGGTTCCTGAGCCGCGTTCTAGCCCAAAGGTGCTGCCAAGTATTGCCCGCTGCTGTTGATTGCGATCGGAGAGGATCGGCAGATTCCGCAATTGGCGTCGGGCGCCGGCGCCAAGGCCGCTTCCATGCGGCGGGCCAAGTTAACCAAGCCGGGCGACACCGTAGTCCCGCGGACTCGTCAGGGCCGCTGCGCCCAACTACTACAGGGGTGTCGATATATTGCTTCTGTCACCAAGTCATTTTTGAAGTCCGAGGGGTCGCTTGCACGCGGCCCCTTTTGCGTTTCGGTCGGTGTGGGCCGGCAAATTCGACCTGAGGCATGACCGAAAGTCCCGTTCAGGCACATTTGATGGCCCGGATTTACCGCCGTTCGCGGCCTAAAGGCTTCAAATCGGGGAACAATTTAATGTGGCCGGTGTGGCCCTACGCCGCGCTGTCGCCCAAATCCACGGGTTGTTAAGGGCTCACAGGAATCGTAAAACGCCCCCAAATTTCGTTGCTTCGTTTTGTTGCGCTGGGGTTGCCTGGACCTTTTGCCGGAGAAACACCCTCGATGATCCGCCGACTGATCATGCTGACCGTTGCCGCGACCGCCCTGTCAGCGGGGCACGCAGCTGCCCAGAGCGCCTTTCCGGCGCCGCTGCCCAATCAGGGCCTGGCTGGCACCGCGTCGGATCCCGCGTTCCCGCCGGTGAACGGCGCGCGTCCAAGCCGAGCGAGCACCGCTCCTGATCCTGCGTTTCCGCCGGTCAACGGCGCGCCCGCGGCCAGGGTCGGCGGCGCGCCGTCGCCATTCCCGAGCAGTGGTGCAGCGCCCATCGCCGGCGGCGGTTTGTCGTCTCCGCCGCCCCCGCCCGGTGCCGGTGGTGGCGCTGGCGGTGATGCCTGCATGAAGGATTTCGTTCCGCTGCGCGAGGAGACCGAGAAGCGCGGCAAGGCGATCAAGGCGGCGAGCGACCGGCACGCCAGCCCCCAGGAGGCCTGCAAGCTGATCGGCAATTACAGCCAGGCCGAAGTCAGGATGATCAAATACGTCGACACCAACGCGGCGAAGTGCGGGATCCCGCCGCAGATCTCCAACCAGCTCAAGGACGGTCACAAAAATACCGAAGCGTTGCTGAAGAAGGTCTGCAACGTCGCGGAGCAGGCGGCGGCGCAGCCGCGCGGGCCCGCCGGACCGTCGCTGAGCGACGTGCTCGGCTCGTCCGCCTCGCTGCCGGAAGCAACCCCGACCAAGAAGGGCGGCAGCACCTTCGACACGCTGAACGGTAACGTTCTGACCCGATGATCGAGCGCCCGATGATTGATCAGCCAATGATCACGCATTCATGAGCGATGTCTCCGCCCGCGTTGCCGATTCCACAGGCAACTGGGTGGACACCCATGCGCCGGTCTGGTCGCGACCCTATCTGCGGCTTGCACGCTACGACCGGCCGATCGGCTCCTGGCTGTTGTTGATGCCGTGCTGGTGGTCGGCGGCGCTCGCCGCCGGCGTCGCGCACGATGTTCGCTCGCTCCCGCTCGTCGTCCTGCTGTTCTTCATCGGCGCCTTCGTGATGCGCGGCGGAGGCTGCACCTGGAACGACATCACCGATCGCGATCTCGATGCCAAGGTCGAGCGCACCCGGTCGCGGCCGATCCCGGCCGGGCAGGTCACGGTGACGCAGGCGGTGGTCTTCATGGTCCTGCAGGCGCTGATCGGGCTCGCGGTCCTGCTGCAGTTCAACCGTTTTGCGATCATGACCGGCATCGCCTCGCTGGTGATCGTTGCGATCTATCCGTTCATGAAGCGAATCACCTGGTGGCCGCAGGTCGTGCTCGGCCTTGCCTTCTCCTACGGCGCGCTGATGGGCTTCGCCGTGACGCTCGAGCGCATCGACGCGGCTGCGATTGCGCTTTACGCCGGCTCGATCGCCTGGGTGATCGCCTACGACACCATCTACGCCCATCAGGACGCCGAGGATGACGCGCTGATCGGCGTCAAATCCACCGCGCGCCTGTTCGGCGCACGCACCCATCGCGCTCTGGTGATTTTCTACGGTCTCGCCGTGCTTCTGATCGGCGTGGCCTTCGCGCTTGCGGGCGCGCGCTGGCCGGCCTGGATTGGGCTAGCGACGTTCGCGCTGCATCTCGCCTGGCAGGTCCGCCGGCTCGACACCAGCGACCCCGCGCTCTGTCTCCGCATCTTCAAATCCAACCGCGACGCCGGCTTCATCCTGTTCGCAAGCCTGGTCGTCGACGCGGTGCTGCGCGCGGCTTAGGTCGCGAGACTGCGAAGCTGCGTCCTCATTCTCGACTGTCATCGCCCGGCTCGAATCGAGAACCATCCTCATCGTCGTCCTGGCGAAAGCCAGGACCCATTACCCCAAATCTCAATTGTTGCGCGACGCTGGGGCCACGATCCTGTTCATCACCGAATGCGGTGGTTATGGGTCCTGGCCTTCGCCAGGACAACCAAGAGGTGAGAGACGTGGAGCGCGGCGAAACGAACTCAATCCCGCGCGATGATCTCGCGCTCGTCGCGATGCACGCTGGTGCCGTTGAGGCTGACGCCGGCGCGGCGGCGGACCAGGAATTTCGGACGGCGGGCGCGGATTGCGTTGCGGCGGCGGCGGCGCGGGGAAGGCGTCCGTGGCGCCGGCTCGGTCAGTTGCGGCAGACGGAAGATGTCGCTCCACATCTGCCAGGCGGAGGTGATTTCTTCGGCATCCGAACTGGTGCCGAGCGGAATGCTAAGCGCAGGATCGCGATGAACCAGCATCAGCATCTGCGCGTCGTCGATGCCGCGCAGCGCGACGCCGAGAAAATCGCTGACGCGAACATTGACCGCCATCCGCATGCCGAGAACGGCACGGCGGAGCACGACATGTTCGCGATGAAGCTCGACCTGCCGCATGCCGCCATCCGCGCGCGCATCCTGCGCGTGGAAGCTGAGCGGAAGGGAAAGTGGGTCGAGCCGTAGTGCGCGGCTCGACCCAGCGGAATTGATTCCGCTTGTTGGTGTTTGACGCCTCAAAGCCTTAGTCTCCCCGCCGGGATTATGTTCCCGGTCGATGTGTGAGAGCCTAGCCGAGCGATGGCCGTTTCGGCTTAAAAAGCCTGGTTAACCGCTCCTCACCTGGCGCCATGATTGACAAGAGGTTGGCCCGCATGATTGACGAAGCCTTGCGCCGATCACTCAAATCTTTGTTGCCCGCCGGTGCAAAGTGCTTGAATTCCCTGTGAAACCGGCACATCTGGTTAGGTCTGTCGACGCCATTCCGGGCCCCCCTCAATCCGCAGGAATTCGTTCGTGAACTCTTCACCATCTGCATCGCGACACGGCGATACCTCCGATCTGTTCGATCAGTCCGGCCTGAGCGACCTTGCGCAGCGTCTGGTCGAGGCCGCAAAGCGCGCCGGCGCCGATGCCGCCGATGCCATCGCGGTGCGCGGCGTCTCGCAAGGCGTCGAAGTCCGCGATGGCCGCGTCGAGGAAACCGAGCGCTCCGAAGGCGATGATGTCGGGCTTCGGGTGTTCGTCGGCCAGCGCCAGGCGGTGGTGTCGACCAATGACGTCAGCGGCGACGGGATTGCAAAGCTCGCCGAGCGCGCGGTCGCGATGGCGCGCGTCGCGCCCGACGACAAATATGTCGGTCTGGCCGATCCCGCGCTCCATGCGCATGACTTCCCCGATCTCGATCTGCTCGACCGCACCGTCCCGACCACGGCCGAACTCGAGCAGCGCGCCATCGAAGCGGAAGCTGCCGCGCTCGCGGTCAAGGGTGTCTCCAAGTCCGGCGGCGCGTCGGCCTCGACCGGGATCGGCGGCATGGTGCTGGTGACGTCGACCGGCTTCCACGGCTCGTATCTGCGCTCCAGCCACGGCATCTCGACGACGGCGATTTCCGGTGAGGGCACCGGCATGGAGCGCGACTATGATTTCACCAGCGCGCCGCATGCGTCCGATCTCGAGTCGCCCACGGCCGTTGGCCGCAAGGCCGGCGAGCGCGCGGTGGCGCGGGGAAATCCGCGCAAGGTCGAGACCTGCAAGGTGCCTGTGGTGTTCGACCCGCGGGTTGCGGGCTCGATCGTCGGCCATGTCGTCGGCGCGATCAACGGCGCCTCGATCGCGCGCAAGACCAGCTTCCTGAAGGACAAGCTCGGCGAGCAGCTGTTCTCCAGGGATATCCGCATCATCGACGATCCCTTGCGCGTGCGTGGCCTGCGCTCGCAGACCTTCGACGCCGAGGGCGTCAAGGTGAAGAAGATCGCGCTGATCGACGAAGGCGTGCTGACCACCTGGGTGCTGGACTCCGCGACCGCGCGCGAGCTCGGCCTGGTCACGACTGGGCATGCGCATCGCGGCGTGTCGTCCTCGCCGTCGCCCGGAACATACAATCTGCATCTCGAGCCGGGTGCGGTGACGCCGAAGGAGCTGATCTCCGACATCAAGCAGGGCTTCTATGTCACCGACCTGATCGGCTCCGGCGTCAACGGCGTGACCGGCGATTACAGCCGCGGCGCCTCCGGCTTCTGGATCGAGAATGGCGAGATCACCTACCCGGTCAGCGAGGTGACCATCGCCGGACACCTGCTGCCGATGTTCAAGTCGCTGGTTGCCGCCAACGATCTGGAATTCCGCTACGGCGTCAATTCGCCGACGCTGCGCATCGAGGGCCTGACGCTTGGCGGACGCTGATACGGACGACTGGACCAAGGCGCGCGACGCCGCCTTGCTGACCAGATCGGTGCAGGAGGCGGGCCGGCTCGCATTGTCGCTGTTCCGCACCGAATTGAAGAACTGGATCAAGGGCGCGTCCTCGCCGGTCTCAGAGGCCGACATCGCCGTCAACGACTTGCTGGAGCAGCAGCTGCGCTCGGCGACGCCGGGTTACGGCTGGCTGTCGGAAGAGAGCGCCGACAACGCGACCCGGCTCGACCGACGCTTCACCTGGATCGTCGATCCGATCGACGGCACCCGTGCCTATCTCGCCGGCCGCGAGGACTGGTGCGTCAGTGTGGCGCTGGTTGAAAATGCATCGCCGGTGCTCGCGGCGGTGTATGCGCCGGTGACCGAGGAATTCTTCTTCGCCGCCCGCGGCCAGGGCGCCACCCTGAACGACAGCGGCGTGCATGCAACCGCGGGCACGGAGTTCGATTTTCCCCGCATGGCCGGACCGAAGCCGCTGGTGCAGCGGCTCAGCCCGACATCGGACGAGATCACGCTGTTTCCTCGGATCGGATCGCTGGCCCTGCGGTTGTGCCGCGTAGCACAAGGTCGACTTGACGCCGCCTTTGCCGGCGGGCAAAGCCGCGACTGGGATCTTGCCGCCGCGAATTTGATCGTGCAGGAAGCGGGTGGTAAGATGACCGCGCTCTCGGGGGAAGCGATTGAGTACAATCGCCGGGAGGTGACGCATGGGGTGCTGGTGGCAGCAGGACGCGAACGTCATGCACGCATTGTCGAGCATTTTCGCAACCGTCCTTTGCCGTGAGGCCCCGCCGATCCGCTCCGCGTTTCCGATTGTGACGACCAGACTTGTTACGACAGACCTGTGACGGCCACGACTTCATTTGCTTGCCGGGCATCTCGTTAGGAAAACCATCATGTCAGACAATGCCCAGCCACAGCTGCTTCACCTCGTGATCGGCGGCGAGTTGACCGATCTCGAGCACAACACCTTCAAGAATCTGGACGAAGTCGAGATCGTCGGCGTCTACCCGAACTATGCGACCGCCTATGCGGCCTGGAAGGCGAAGGCGCAGGCGACCGTGGACAACGCCCAGATGCGCTATTTCGTTGTTCACCTCCACCGGTTGCTCGATCCCGAGCAGGACACAAAGCACTCCCATTGAAACGACTATTTCGCGATCTGCTGCGCAGCGGCTTCGTGCAGCGCGCGCTGGGTGTGCTTGCGGCCGAATATCTGCGGCTGGTGTGGTACACCAACCGCTTCATCTATCAGCCGCATGACGTCTACGGGATCGTCGAGCCCTTGATGCCGGCGATCTTCGTGTTCTGGCACGGCCAGCACTTCATGACGCCGTTCATCAAGACCAAGGACAGCTACCGCGCCAAGGTCCTGATCTCGCGCCACCGCGACGGTGAGTTCAACGCCCTGGCGGTCGAGCGGCTCGGCATCGGCACGATCAGGGGTTCCGGCGATCATTCCGGCGCGTTCCATCGCAAGGGCGGCGTCGGCGCCTTCCTGGAGATGGTCCGGACGCTGGAAGACGGCTGCAACATGGCGACCACGGCCGACGTGCCGAAGCGGGCGCGGGTGGCGGGCCTCGGGGCCATCATGCTGGCGCGGGAAACCGGCCGGCCGATCATCCCCTTTGCGATGGTCACCAGCCGATTCATTCGGTTGAAAAACTGGGATTCCACGACCATCAATTTGCCATTCGGGCGCGGCGCAGTGGTAGGTATTGAGCCGGTCTATGTGCCGCCCGATGCCGATGCCGCGACGATGGAAAAGCTTCGGCAGCACGTGGAGAATCTGCTCAACGAAGCGACCCGGCGCGCCTATGCAGCCGTCGGGCGGCCGGAGGCCACGCTTGGCTAGCTCGCTACCGATGACGTTGCGTGTCTACCGCAAGCTGTCGTCCGCGATGGTGCCGCTCGCGCCTGCGCTGATCAAGCGGCGGCTCAAGCTCGGCAAGGAAGATCCCGAACGCGTCGGCGAGCGGCGCGGCATGAGCGCCGATACCAGGCCGCAGGGACCGCTGGTGTGGATACACGGCGCGAGCGTCGGCGAGGTGCTGGCGGCGGTCGGGCTGATCGAGCGGCTGCGCGCGCTCAATCTGCGCATCCTGCTCACGTCAGGGACGGTGACGTCGGCCGCGATTGTCGCCAAGCGTTTTCCGCCCGATGTGATCCATCAATACGTCCCGTATGACTCGCCGCGCTATGTCGCGCGCTTCCTCGATCACTGGCGTCCGTCGCTGGCGCTGTTCATCGAGTCCGACCTGTGGCCGAACCTGATCCTGTCGAGCGCCGCGCGGCGGCTGCCGATGGTCTTGATCAACGGGCGGATGTCGCAGCGCTCGTTCCCGCGCTGGCGCCGGGTCTCCAACACCATCGGGGCGTTGCTCGGACGGTTCGACATCTGCCTCGCGCAATCGAAGACCGATGCCGAACGTTTTGCCGCGCTCGGCAGCCCCAATGTCATGGTCACCGGCAACCTCAAGCTCGACGTCGCGGCGCCGCCGGCCGATCCCGCCAAGCTGGAGCGGCTGATGTCGGTGACGCGCGGCCGCGCCATCGTGGTTGCCGCGTCCACCCATCCCGGCGAGGAAGAGCTCCTGATCGAGGCGCACAAATCGCTCGCCGGATTCTTCCCCGGGCTGCTCACGGTGATCGTGCCGCGGCATGCCGCGCGCGGCGAGGCGGTGGCGCGGCTCGTGACTGAGGCGGGCCTGCGCCCCGCCTTGCGCTCGCACGAGGATCTGCCGGTCGCGACAACAGATATCTATGTCGCGGACACGATGGGCGAGCTCGGCCTGTTCTATCGGTTGGCGCCAATCGTGTTCATGGGCGGCTCGCTGGTCGCGCATGGCGGCCAGAACCCGATCGAGGCGATCAAGCTCGGCGCTGCGATCGTGCACGGCCCGCACGTCTTCAATTTCACCGAAGTCTATGACACGCTCGATCGTGCCGGCGGCGCGCGGCGTACCGACGATCTGGAGGCGCTGGTCAAGCAGCTCGGCCAGTTCCTCGCCGATCCCGCGGCGCGCGATACGTCGCTTGCGGCCTCCGAGCGCGTCGTCGAACAGCTCGGTGGTGCGCTGGAGCGCACGGTGACCGCTCTCGAGCCCTATCTGTTGCAGCTGCAGCTCGAGATGGGAGCCGCCAATGCGTGAGCCGGCCTTCTGGCACCGGCCATCGTCTTGGACATCGCAACTGTTGAGACCGCTTGCCGCGCTCTATGGCGCGGTGGCCGCGCGGCGGATGCAGCACTCCGGCGTCGATGCCGGCATTCCTGTGATCTGCGTCGGCAACTACCATGTCGGCGGCGCCGGCAAGACGCCGACGGTGCTGGCGCTGGCGAAACTGCTGCGCGAGCTCGACGAGCGGCCGGTGGTGCTCAGCCGCGGCTATGGCGGCCGGCTTGCCGGGCCGGCCAAGGTCGATCGTGACAGTCATACGGCGGCCGATATCGGCGACGAGCCGCTGATGATGGCGGCGACCTTGCCGGTCGTGGTGTCGCGTGACCGTGCCGCCGGCCTGGCGCTGGCGCGCGCACAGAACGCAAGCGTGATCCTGATGGATGACGGCTTCCAGAATCCATCCGTACTCAAGGACACCTGCCTGATCGTGATCGACGGTACGCGTGGCGTCGGCAATGGCCGCGTCATTCCGGCAGGACCGTTGCGCGCGCCACTGTCGCCGCAGCTGGAACGCACCGACGCGCTGATCGTGGTCGGCGAGGGAAGCGGCGCGAAGAAGATCGCGGCCGATCTCGCGGCCCGTGGCAAGCCGATATTGTTGGCGCATCTGAGGCCAGATGAGGCCTCATTGAGTGCGTTGCGCGATCAGCGCGTACTCGCCTTCGCCGGCATCGGCGATCCCGCGCGCTTCTTCAACACGCTGCGCGCAAGCGGCGTCGACGTCGTGCGCAACACGGCTTTCCCCGATCATCACACCTTCACCAAGGATGAGATCGAACAGCTCGTCGCCGACGCGCGAAGCGACGCCTTGACGCTGGTGACGACGGAAAAGGATCTGGCGCGGTTGCGTGGTCCGGCCGGGAGGCCGGCCGGGGCACAGGCGATCGTGCCGTTCGCGGTGACGCTGCAATTCGAGGATGCTGCCGCGCTGCGGCGGCTGGTGAGCGATCAGCTGTTCAAGGCACGGAACAGGAGGCTGCGCGCATGAGCCCGGTCTTGAGCTTAAGCCTGCGGCTTGAGCACGCCGGGATGATGGCGCTGCAGCACGGCGGTCGGGGTGGCGTAGGCCTCCTGCAGGTCGACGCTCCAGTATTTCAGCTCGTCGAGCGGGATCCGGACGTCGGTGATGGCACAACGCACAAAGGTGCCGGGCGAGATCACGCGGAAATCGCCGTCGAGATATTGCACCTGCGCTTCGCCATGGCCCGAGGGACCGAACTTGTTCAGCACGTTTGAGCTCTCCGCCTTGCCCCCGATGAGGCCCTTAAATGTTCATGAAGCCGTCTATCACAGATAGGGGGTCATGTCCGCCCATTAAACCACCGACTTGTGATGATTTGGCGGCAGACGTGCATGGTAGCGTTGCAGGCGTGGTCCGCTGTGTTTACAGCGCCATAACGAGCCGGCCGGATCGGATGCGCCTCAAGTCAGTTTTCATGTGCCTCGCCATGCTTGCCGCGCCGGCCGCGGCCGCGGCGCCGCTTCCGGCTCCGCATCAGGTCGAAATTCCCGAAGGCAATATCACGCTGCACGCGCAGCTCTACCGGCCCGACGGCGATGGCCCGTTCCCGACGGTCATCGCGCTGCATGGCTGCGGCGGTCTTGCCGGCCGTTCCGAGGCGGTCCTGCCGCGCTATCGCGACTGGGCCGAGCAACTGCTCACGTCAGGCCATGCGGTGCTGCTGCCGGACAGCTACGGCTCGCGCGAGCTCGGGCCACAGTGCCGCATCAAGGAGCATCAGGTCCAGACCCGCCGTGCGCGGGTTGCCGATATCAACGCCGCGCGGCAATGGCTGGTGCAGCAGAAATGGGTGGCGAAGAGCCGCATCAGCCTGATCGGCTGGGGTAACGGCGCGGCCGCGTTGCTGTGGGCGGTGCGGCCGCAGATGTGGTCGCGCAATGTCGAGCCGGACTTCCGCTCGGCGGTCGCGTTCTATCCGGATTGCCGCACCTCGTCCGGCCTCGGCTGGAGCGCGCGGGTGCCGACGCTGGTCCTGATCGGCGCGCGCGACGACGTGACGTCGTCGTCGGCCTGCCACCAGATGGTGGACGGCGCGCGCGGCCGCAGCGCGCTGGCGCGGATCGTGGTCTATCCCGAGGCCTATCACGATTTCGACCGCGCCAACCTGCCGCTGCATGCGGTCGCGGCCTCGTCCGATGTCGACATCACCGAGCCCGGTCACGTCGGCACCGATGCGAGTGCGCGCAAGGACGCGCAGAAGCAAGTTGCCGAGTGGCTGGCGCGCTAAAACAAACTGCCCTGATCGATCGGCTTGGTGACGCGCTTCGGCGCCGCCGGTTTCGCCTCACGCGGCTTCGGCTGGCTCTCGGGCGTCGCCGTCGCCTCGGGCTGGTCGGCATTGGTGGTGGCGGCGACGCGGCCGTCGGCGAACTCGATCGACAAATTGGCGTTGGGGCCGACCGCCGCGGCTGAATGCAGTGCGTGTCCCTGCGCGTCGCGCACCAGCGCAAAGCCGCGCGCCAGCACGCCGCGATAGGACAGCGCCGACAGCAACTGGCTGCGATGGGCGACCCGCGCCTCGAGCCGCTGCATCGTCGTCAGCAGCGCGCGGCGGGCGCGTTCGGCGAGGCGGTGGGTGCGCTCGAGATCGCGTGCGATCGCGTTGCGCTGGGCCTTGGCGTTGGCGAGCTTCGAGGCCTTGAGCCGGATCTCGAGCCCGCTGAAGCGCTCGCGCCTGCGATGCAGCAGCGCACGTGCCGACAGCGCGATGCGTTCGCCCGAGACGGTTAGCCGCTGCCTTGCATGCGCGACCTGGCCGCGCAGCACGCCGATGGTGAGGCGTGAGCTCGACGCGGCAAAGCGGCGGAAATGCGCGTGCGTATTGGCCTTCAGCCCGCGTGGCAGCCCGGCGGCAAGATGATCGAGCCGCTGCCGCGGGATCGCCAGCAGTTCGTTCGCCGCCGGCAGCGCACGCGCCGCGGCACGCAGCTCGTTGCGGCGGGCCTCCTGGCTGCGCTGCCAGCACACCATGGTGCGGCGGGCGAGTCCCTGAACCTCGACGAACAGCTCGCTGCGCACCGGCACCGCCATCTCGGCGGCGGCGGTCGGCGTCGGCGCGCGCTTGTCGGCGACGAAGTCGATCAGCGTGATGTCGGTCTCGTGGCCGACCGCCGAGATCAGCGGGATGTGGCTCTCAGCCGCGGCGCGGACCACGATCTCCTCGTTGAACGACCACAAATCCTCCAGCGAGCCGCCGCCGCGCGCGACGATCAACAGATCGGGCCGCGGGATCCGGCCGCCCTCCGGCAGCGCGTTGAAGCCGCGGATCGCGGCCGCGACCTGCTCGGCCGAGCCGTCGCCCTGCACCTTGACCGGCCAGACCAGCACGCGGCGGGGGAAGCGGTCCTCCAGCCGATGCAGGATGTCGCGGATCACCGCGCCGGTCGGCGAGGTGACGACGCCGATCACCTCGGGCAGCCACGGCAAAAGCTGCTTGCGGGCCTCGTCGAACAGGCCTTCGGCCGCGAGCTTCTTCTTGCGCTCCTCCATCAGCGCCATCAGCGCGCCGACGCCGGCGGGCTCCAGGGAGTCGATGACGATCTGGTACTTCGAGGAGTTCGGATAGGTGGTCAGCTTGCCGGTGGCGATGACCTCGAGCCCTTCCTGCGGCTTGAAGCGCATCCTCGCGTGGGCAAACTTCCAGATCACCGCCTCGATCTTGGCGCTCTCGTCCTTCAGGGCGAAATAGCAGTGGCCGGAGGAGTGCGGGCCGCGAAAGCCGGAGATCTCGCCGCGGACGCGGACATGGCCGAAGCGGTCCTCCACCGTCCGCTTCAGGGCGGAGGAGAGTTCCGAGACGGTGAACTCGGGCGCGTTGACGAGATTTGGCGCGGCAGCAGTCATTTGCAGGTGATTCGGCTGTTTGTGAGCTTCAGCGCAACGTAGGGACTTTTGCCCGCCATCGCCAATGCGCGGGCTTGTTTGTCCATATACTCTGTGATACAGAGTTCTCTGTATTGAGAGGAATGGCGACCTGGCTGGAGGGCTGACCGATGGTCCCGCAGTTGACGTTGGCGAGTTTCGTCCATTCCGCGGCAGGCGCGGTCCATGCCGTCGTGGCTGTCCTGTGCATCGGTGTCGGGCTGATCCAGTTCCTGCGTCCCAAGCGCGGCGCGGGCCACCGGGCGCGCGGCTATTTCTTCGTCTATGCCATGCTGGTCGCCGACGGGACCGCGATGCTGGTCTACCGGTTCACCGGCGCTCTCAACTTGTTCCATGTCGGTGCGATCGTGAACTTCGCCTGCATCGTGGCGGCAATTGTTCCGCTGCTGCGCAGCCCGCGCCCGGCGAACTGGCGGCTGACCCACTACTATTTCATCTCGTGGTCCTACGTGTCGCTGATGTCGGCGGCGGCAACGGAAATCATGGCGCGTGTGCTGCCGCTGACGACGCGCGGGCAGGTCGGGCTGCTGGCATTGGTGCTGTCGATCATCACCATGACGATCGCCTATGTCCTGATCGG
Organism: Bradyrhizobium sp. RD5-C2; assembly: GCF_019972155.1. Lineage (GTDB taxonomy): Bacteria > Pseudomonadota > Alphaproteobacteria > Rhizobiales > Xanthobacteraceae > Bradyrhizobium. The sequence continues at coordinate 500,649 of NZ_BOVL01000005.1, forward strand.
CAAATATCGTCCGGCAGCCGATGCCCCACCGGTTTCTTCCAGGGTCGCCGAACAAAATGGAGTGGCGTCATGATCGACAGCCAGCAGGCCAGCGCGGCGCTGAACGACATCAACGACGTCGTGCAGCGCGTCCGCCAATCGCGAATCTATCAGAACGCCAGTCTCATCATCGTCATGTGGGGCGTATTGGTGTTCGTGGGCTACCTCGCCAATTTCACATGGCCGCCGCAGGGCTATACGATCTGGGCCGTCGTCGATCTCATCGGAATCGCAGGCTCGATCGCAATTGCAGCATTCAGCGGCATCGGTCCGGGGGCGGGCGCCTTCGCGCTCCGGCTGCTGGTGGCGTTCCTGCTGTTCATCGCATTCGGCATTTTCTGTTCGGCGGTGCTCGGCCATTTCGGGCCGCGTCAGATGCTGGTGTTCTGGCCGCTATTCACGATGCTGTTCTATGCGCTCGCCGGCCTGTGGTTCGGCTACGCCTTCATCGTGATCGCGCTGTGCAGCAGCGCCTTGATCGTGACCGCCTACTTCTACGCCGGTCCGGCGCTGCTGCTGTGGATGGCGGTGGTGCATGGCGGTGCGCTGGTGCTCGGCGGCCTCTGGATGCGCCGGATCTGATCGATGGCGGAACTCGACGAGATCATTCACCAGCCGCTGCGGCTGCGGATCATGGCGGCGCTCAATGCGCTGCCGGTTGCGACCGGGCTCGAATTCGCCCGGCTGAAGAAGCTGACGGGCGCCACCGACGGCAATCTCGGCGCCCATATCGAGACGCTGGCGCGGGCCGGCTATGTGGCGGTCGACAAGGCCTTCTTCGGCAAGAAGCCGCAGACCACCGTGACCGCCACCGCGGCCGGCCGTGGCGCGTTCGCCCGCCACGTCGCGACCTTGCAGGAGATCATCGCCGGCAAGCAGCCATGAGCCGGAATGACGGGGGAATCGGCCCCGTCGCCCCTTGCAGGCCGGCGGGGATTCGTGCGACCGACACAGCTCTTGCACCCTTTTGAGCCTGTGTCTGATGAACATCCTCCTGCTCGGTTCCGGCGGCCGCGAACATGCGCTGGCGTGGAAGATCGCGGCATCTCCGCTGGTGACGAAACTCTGGTGCGCGCCGGGCAATGCCGGGATCGCGCGCGAGGCCGAATGCATCGCGCTCGATGACGCCGACCATGCCGCGGTGATCGAATTCTGCCGGCGCAATGCGGTCGATCTGGTGGTGGTCGGGCCGGAGACGCCGCTCGCCGCCGGCATCGTCGATGACCTCGCCGCTGAAGGCATCAAGGCGTTCGGGCCGAGCAAGCAGGCCGCGCAGCTCGAGGGCTCTAAGGGCTTCACGAAAGACCTCTGCAGCGAGTTCGACATTCCGACCGGCGCCTATCGCCGCTTCGACAATGCAAAGGACGCTGTGGCTTATGTCCGCGCCCAGGGCGCGCCGATCGTGGTCAAGGCCGACGGGCTCGCCGCAGGCAAGGGCGTTGTGGTGGCGCAGACGCTGTCTGAAGCGGAAGCCGCCATTGCGATGATGTTCGAGGGCGCGTTCGGCTCGGCCGGCGCCGAGGTCGTGATCGAGGAATTCCTCTCGGGCCGCGAGATCAGCTTCTTTGCGCTGTGCGATGGCGAGACCGCGATCCCGCTCGCGACCGCGCAGGACCACAAGCGGGTGTTCGATCACGACAAGGGGCCGAACACCGGCGGCATGGGCGCCTATTCGCCGACGCCGTTCGTGACGCCTGAGATCCACGACCAGATCATGGCGCGGATCATCCTGCCGACGGTGGCCGGGATGAAGCGCCGCGGCACGCCGTTCAAGGGCGTGCTCTATGCCGGTGTGATGCTGACCGAGCAGGGCCCAAAGCTGTTCGAATACAACGTGCGGTTCGGCGATCCCGAGTGCCAGGTGCTGATGCTGCGGATGATGTCGGACATCGTGCCGGCGTTTCTCGCCTCCATCGACGGGCAGTTGAAGAATTTCGACCTGCGCTGGTACCCGGACCCGGCGCTGACGGTGGTGATGGCGGCCAAGGGCTATCCCGGCGACTACATCAAGGGCACGCGGATCGACGGCCTCGATGACGCCGCCAAGGTCGACGGCGTCGAGATCTTCCACGCCGGCACGGTGGCCAAGGATGGCGCAATCCTTGCCAACGGCGGTCGCGTGCTGAACGTCTGCGCGATGGGCAAGACGGTCACCGAGGCGCGCGACCGCGCCTATCAGGCCGTCGATCGCATCAAATGGCCGGAGGGATTCTGCCGCCGCGACATCGCCTGGCAAGCGGTGGAGGCGGAGCGGACCTAGTTGTCATTCCGGATCGACGCGCATCGCGCGTCGATCCGGAATCTCGATGTTGTAGGTGCTTCTCACATTACCTCGAGATTCCGGGTTCGGCGCGTTGCGCCGCCCCGGAATGACGAAGCGGATCAGAGCAAGTCCCCGCCCGCCGCTGACGCGGTGGTGCCGTGCTCGCGGAACGCCTTGATGACGTTCTTGCCGATCTTCCACTTGTGCACCTCGTCCGGGCCGTCGACCAGCCGCTGCGAGCGCACCTGGGTGTACCATTTCGCCAGCGGCGTATCCTGGCTGAAGCCGAGCGCGCCGTGGAGCTGGATCGCGGTGTCGATCACCTTGTGCACCATGTGGGCGTGGAAGATCTTGGCGATCGAGTTCTCCTGGCGGATGTCGAGGCCCTTCTCCGCCTTGTAGGCGATGTGCAGCAGCATCAGCCGGCCGATATAGAGCTCGCTCGCGCAATCGGCGAGCATGAACTGCACCGCCTGGCGGTCGGCCAGCAACTGCCCGAAGGTCGAGCGTTTGGTGACATGGGCTGCCGCCATGTCGAGCGCGCGCTGCGCCTTGGCGACGTTGTGCATGCCGTGGCGCAGCCGGCCGTAGGCGAGGCGGTGCTGGCCCATGTTGAAGCCGTTGCCTTCGCCGCCGAGCAGATTGTCGGCGGGCACCTTGAGATCCTTGATCTCGATCTCGGAGTGGCCGCCATGGATCACGTCGTCATGCGGACCCTCGATCGCCATGTTGGCGACGTTGCGCTTGATGCGGTAGCCGGGGTTGGGCAGCTCGACGATGAAGGTCGAATACTGCTTGTGGCGTGGCGCGTTCGGATCGGTCTTCGCCATGACAAGCGCCATGTCGGCGACGCTCGCCGACGAGGAAAACCATTTCTCGCCGTTGAGGATGTAGTTCTCATTGCCGTCCTTGACTGCCGTGGTCTGCATGCCGGTGGCGTCGGCGCCGGCGGCCTTCTCGGTCATCGAGAAGCAGATCCGCTTCTCGCCGTTCAGCAGAGGCTTGAGGAATTTCTCCTTCTGGTACTCGGTGCCGTGCGCCAGGATCGTCATCATCGAGGCGTCGTCCGGCCCCTGCGTGTTCATCGAGAGCGCGCCGAGCATGCTCTCGCCGAGCTCCATCTGCACCAGCGCGTTGGCGAGCGGGCCGAGGCCCATACCGCCATACTCCTTCGGCACGAAGGGGCACCACAGGCCCTGCGCGCGGGCCTTCTTGCGCAGCGGCGCCAGCACCTCGGCGAGCGGCTTGGTGTCGAGTTCCTTTTCCGCCGGAATGCACTCGTCGTGCACGAATTTGCGGACCTTCTCGCGGATCGCCTTGGCTTCGGCCGGAATCTCGAAATCGATCGACATGGCACTTCCTCGTTTCGTGTTGTTGTTGCTTGGGCTTGAGAATGGCATAAACCTCACTTGGACCAGCGGCAACGCCGAACAAAGTTTGAAGCACGGCGCACGCGACCGGGGAGCCACCGATGCCTGATCTCGCTGATCTTTTTCCCGGCTATGACTCGAAATGGATCAACACCGCGCAGGGCCGCATCTTCGCCCGCGTCGGCGGCAAGGGCCCGCCGCTGCTGTTGCTGCACGGGTTTTCCTTGACGCATGTGATGTGGCACACGGTGGCGCCGAAGCTTGACGACAAGTTCACGCTGATCATCGCCGACCTGCCGGGCTACGGCTGGTCCGACATGCCCGACAGCGACAAGGACCATACGCCCTACACCAAGCGGGCCTGGGCCAAGACCATGGTCGAGGCGATGGAGCAGCTTGGCCATGTGCATTTCGCACTCGCCGGTCACGACCGCGGCGGCCGCGTCTCATACCGGCTCGCGCTCGATCATCCCGGCCGGCTGTCGAAGCTTGCGGTGCTGGATATCGCGCCGACCTATGATTACTGGCAGAAACTCAACCGCCTCTCGGCGCTGAAGATCTACCACTGGGCGTTCCTGGCGCAGCCCTATCCGCTGCCGGAGACGCTGATCTCCAACAATGGCGAATTCTTCCTCAAGGAGAAGATGGCGAGCCAGACCAGAACCAAGACACTGGAGGCGATCGATCCGCGCGCGCTCGCGCATTACCTTGCACCATTCCGCGATCCCGCCCGCATCCACGCGATGTGCGAGGACTACCGCGCCGGCGCCTATGCCGACTTTGAGATCGACAAGGCGGACGTCGACGCCGGCAAGAAGATCACGATCCCGATGCTGGCGTTGTGGGGCGATGCCGGGGTTGCCAGCGCCGCAACGACGCCGCTCGACGTCTGGAAGAACTGGGCGACCAATGTCAGCGGCGCGCCGGTGGCGTCGGGGCATTTCCTGCCCGAGGAGGCGCCGGACGCGACGGCGAAGCTGCTGCGCGAGTTTTTCCTGGCGGGGTGACTCTGCATAACCACCGTCATCCTGAGGAGCGCGTAGCGCGACTCGAAGGATGCACGGCCCGGCTGGTGGCCGTACATCCTTCGAGACGGCCGCTCCGCGGCCTCCTCAGGATGACGGGGTTGACTTGCTGCATGCCGAGAGGTGCGCAGCCCCTACCGCCGCGCTTTAAAAAAATCCTTCAGCAGCGTCGCGGACTCGGTCTCGCCGACTGCGCCGTAGACCTCCGGGACGTGGTGGCAGGTCGGCTGCGCGAAGAACCGCACGCCTGACTCGACCGCGCCGCCCTTGGGGTCGGCGGCGCCGTAGTACAGCCGGCGGATACGGGCGAAGGAGATCGCGCCGGCGCACATGGTGCAGGGCTCCAGCGTCACGTAGAGGTCGCAATCGACCAGCCGCTCGGTGCCGATGGCCTCGGCGGCTTGCCGGATCGCCAAAACTTCCGCGTGGGCGGTCGGATCGCGGTCGGTGAGGGTGCGATTGCTGGCGGTGGCGATGATCTCGTAACCCCGGACAATCACGCATCCGATCGGAACTTCGCCGGCTTTTCCGGCGTTTTCGGCCGTTTTCAGCGCCAAATCCATGAAAGAAGGGGCTGACATGCCTCGTATCATCGGAAGAAACCTGCTAGTAGCTTCGCCTTCAGCAAAAGTGGATGCCGGTTTTGCGTCAAATGCGCTGCCAACAGGGCGCGTACGCCCGGCTGCCCTTGCACCCCAATTGAGCGTCCAGCGAGATTATTCATGCCCCGCGACAGCGACAAAAACAACGATTCCCGCGGCCGGCGTGATCGGCCCGGCGGCGGCCAAGGCCGTTCCGGAGGCGGCAAGGGCCGCTCCGGCGCCGCCCGTGGACCGGACAAGAAATTTGCCAAGCGCGGCTTCGGCGACAAGAAGTTTGCCGGCAAGGGCGATGGCGAGAAGCGGCCCTACCGCGGCGATCGCGAGGACCGTGCGCCGCGCCGCGAGTTCGGCGACAAGCCGAGGTTCAACCGCGACGATCGCCCCCGTGGCGACCGGCCGTTCCGCGATCGGCCCGCGCGTGACGGCGATGGCGAGAAGCGCACCTTCAAGCCGCGCGAAGACCGGCCGAGATTTGATCGCGGCGGCGATGGCGAGAAGCGTTCGTTCAAGCCGCGCGAAGACCGCGGCGGCGACAAGCGCCCCTACGCGCCCCGCGGCGACCGTCCGAACTTCAATCGTGACGATCGCCCGCCGCGGCGTGATCGCGATGATGCCCGCCCCGCAGGGCGGTCTTCCGATCGGAAGTTCGGTGACCGGAAGCCTTACACGCCGCGCGAACGCGACGGCGAGAAGCGGCCCTATGCGCCGCGTGGCGAGCGATCGTTCGGCGACCGTCCTTCGCGCGATGGCGACCGGCCCGCGCGGAAATTCGGCGGCGACAGCAAGTTCAAACGCGGTGCAGCGGATCGCGGCGGCGATCGCGGCCCACGCAAGGACTTTGGCGACCGGCCGCCGCGCGGCGAATCCAAGCCGTGGCAGAAGCGCGAGGGCGGTTCCGATCGTCCGGAGCGTGGTTCGCGTCCGTTCCGCGACGGCTCGCGCAATTTCGACAAGCCGCGTTACGACAGGCCGCGCGACGATCGCGGCGGCGGCGAGCGGCCGCGGTTCTCGCGCTCCCGCGACGATCGCGAGCAGGGCGATCGTTCGGAGCGGCCGAAGTTCAGTCGGCCGCGTTGGGAAAGAGACGAGGCTGGTGGCGACAATCGCCGGCGCGAGCGCCCCGAAGGCCGCACCGACTGGCAGGAGCATCCGCGCAGCGAAGGCCGTTTCGGCGATCGGCCGCGCCGCGAGAATGAAGACGACAGCAAGGTCTTTGCCAAGCGCCCGGCCTTCGGCGGCCGCGGTGCCTATCGCGAACGTGCCTTTGATGACCGCCGCGAGCGCCCCGAGCCGAAGCCGAAGAAGGCGGGCGAGCGTATCGCCAAGGTGCTGGCGCGCGCCGGTCTTGCTTCGCGCCGCGATGCCGAGGAGATCGTCACCCAGGGCCGCGTCACGGTCAACGGACGGGTGATCAACTCGCCGGCGCTCGATATCACCGAGAACGATGTCGTGGCGGTGGACGGCAAGCCGTTGCCGCCGCGCGAGCGGACGCGGCTGTTCATGTATCACAAGCCGCGCGGGCTGATGACGACGCACGCCGACCCCGAGGGGCGGCCGACCGTGTTCGACAATCTGCCCGAGGGCTTGCCGCGGCTGATCTCGATCGGCCGGCTCGATTTCAACACCGAAGGGCTGTTGCTGCTGACCAATGACGGCGGGCTTGCGCGGACGCTGGAGCATCCCGACACCGGATGGCTGCGGCGCTACCGCGTGCGTGCGCATGGCGAGGTGACGCAGGGCCAGCTCGACCAGCTCAAGGACGGCGTCGAGGTCGACGGCGTCAAATACGGGCCGATCGATGCGACGCTGGAGCGCGACCAGAGCGCCAACGTCTGGGTGGTGTTCGCGATCCGCGAGGGCAAGAACCGCGAGGTGCGCAACGTGATGGCGCATCTCGGGCTCGACGTGAACCGGCTGATCCGGATCTCCTACGGCCCGTTCCAGCTCGGCGAGCTCGAGGAGGGCAAGGTCGAGGAGGTCAAGACGCGGGTGCTGCGCGAGCAGCTCGGCGAGAAGATCGCCAAGGTCGCCGGCGCGGACTTCGCGCGGCCCGAGCAGCGTGACGCGGGCGATGGCGACGATGCGCCCGCCCGGAAGCCGAAGCCCAGCAAGCGCGAGACGATCAACGATCGCAAGGGCCGCCGCGTGCTGGTGCAGCGCACCGGCAGCGAGGAAGCGCGTGCCCGCAACGAGGACGACGCCAACGGCTACGGTCCGCCGCGCCGCCCCAAGCGCGGCTATCACGGCAAGCGCGATCTCGCGCCGAAGGACGAGTAGGGGAACGGAATGGGCCGCGCGTTTTTTGCCGCGATGGTTGCTGAACGGCACACGCTGCTCCCTTCCCCCTTGAGGGGAAGGGTTGGGGAGGGGGGTACTGCTTGCTCAGACCTCCCGTGTGGCACCCCCCTCCCTAACCCTCCCCCACAAGGGGGGAGGGAACGCACCGTGCGTGCGGCAAACATCCGAGCTCTGTAATGCGCGTCGTCGGGGGCAGGCTGAAGGGCCGCAATCTCGCGTCGCCATCGGGCCGCGACATCCGTCCGACTGCGGACCGCCTGCGCGAGTCCGTGTTCAACATCCTGATCCACGCCTACGACAATCCGATTGAGGATGCGCGCGTGCTCGACCTGTTTGCCGGCACCGGTGCGCTCGGCATCGAGGCGGTGTCGCGTGGCGCGAAGTTCACGTTGTTCGTCGACAATGGCGCCGAGGCGCGGGCACTGCTGCGCAACAATGTCGAGGCGCTCGGCCTTGGCGGGACCACCAAGGTCTATCGCCGCGATGCCACCGATCTCGGACCGGCGCATCCGGTCGAACCGTTCTCGCTGGTGTTTCTCGATCCGCCCTATGGCAAGGGTCTCGCCGACAAGGCACTCGCCTCGCTGCGCGACGGCGGCTGGCTGACGCCGGGCGCGCTGCTCGTGGTGGAGGAGGCGAAGGCCGCGGCGTTCGCGGCGCCCGCGGGGTTCGAGGAGCTCGAGCGGCGCGCCTATGACGACACGGAGTTCGTGTTCCTTCGCGAAAAAGTGTAGGGCGCATGGGTGTCAGCGTCATCCGCTGACTTTATGGTGGTTACGCCTTCTCCACCCGACGACTGATTCATCACCGTTTGCGGAGCGCGAACCATGGTCGACACTCTTGCCGGGCTGGCCGGTCAGCTTGAGACCCGCGTCAAGGCGTTGCGCGGCGGGGGTGATGACGCAGCGCTGCTCGCAGCCGCACGCGACGCCGCCGACCAGATCGAGCGCCATCGCGGCGCGCAGGATGGTGACGCGCGTGAAGCGCTCAGGATGGTTCAGCGGTGGACGTTCAACGCGGCGGCCGATTGCTGGCCGGGCTGGAGCGTTTCCGACAAGCCGATCAATCAGGACAATTTGCTCGCCGCGCGCGAGCTTGCGGAGCGCTCGCTCCGGCTGGTGCGGACCCTGGAGGTCGGATCGCTGCGCGAGGCGACGGGCGTCTGGCTGGTGGGAGCGTTCGATCTGGCGCTCGGCCGGTACGACGAGGCGTCACGGCTGTTCCGCGATTCGCGCGAGCAATATGCCTCAGCGAACGCGCCCGGTCTCGTCCTGCTGGTGGATGGCTATGCCGCGATCGTGCGGCAGGTCGACAAGCGCGCTGCCGAAGGCGATGATCTCGATCAGGTCTGCGCCCGCATCGCGGCAGGCGGCTTCGAGGACGGCGATGAATGGATCGCGCAGCTTCGCACGGCGTTGCAGGTCTTCACGCAAAAGGATTCGTAGGATGGGTAGAGCGAAGCGAAACCCATCCTGCGGCTATGGCGACACCGAGTTCGTGTTCCTTCGCGAGGCGTGACATGACATTGCCACTTGTTCTGCTGTCATCACCCGCGCATGCGGGTGATCCAGTACGCCGAGGCCTCTCGTTCGATCACAACAGCCGCGGCGTACTGGATCGCCCGGTCAAGCCGGGCGATGACAGTTGCCTTACCTTCGCCCGAACAGCTTCTCGATATCGCTCAGCTTCAACTCGACATAGGTCGGCCGGCCGTGGTTGCACTGGCCGGAGTTCGGCGTGTCTTCCATTTCGCGCAGCAGCGCGTTCATCTCTTCCGGCTTGAGGCGGCGGCCGGCGCGGACCGAGCCGTGGCAGGCCATGGTGGCGGCGACATGCATCAGCCGGCGCTCCAGCGGCAGCGCTTCGTCCCACTCGGCCATGTGCTCGGCGAGGTCGCGCAGCAGCCCGGCCGCATTGGCCTTGCCGAGCAGCGAGGGCGTCTCGCGCACCGCGACCGCGCCGGGGCCAAACGATTCGATCGCGAGTCCGAACGACGCCAGCTCCTCGGCGCGATCGAGCAGCTTCTCGACGGTCGCCTCATCGAGCTCGACGATCTCGGGAATCAGCAGGATCTGCCGCTGCACGCCGTTCTTGGCCAGCGAGGCCTTCAGCCTCTCGTAGACGATGCGCTCATGCGCCGCGTGCTGGTCCACCACGATCAAGCCGTCGCGGGTCTGCGAGACGATGTAGGTCTCGTGGATCTGGGTGCGCGCGGCGCCGAGCGGCCGGTCGAGCATGTCGGGCGCTGGCGCGGCCTCGAAGCGGACATCGGCGGTCGGCGTGCCGACGTCGAAGGCGGCCTGTCCGGGTTCGGCGAAGGCGGGCGCCGCCGCGCCGTCGAATGCGCGCATCGGACCAGCCGGATAGGACGGCGAACTGCGCCAGTCCCAATTGCCTGGGCGCGGTGGCGTGAAGGCGGGGCGGAACGCGGAGAGCGTCGCGCCGTCGGCGGTGTTGGCCGCGGTGCGTCTGCCCTCGCGCGCCAGGCCATCCTTCAGCGCGTGCACGATCAGCGCGCGCACCAGGCCGGCGTTGCGGAAGCGCACCTCGGTCTTGGCCGGATGCACATTGGCGTCGACCTCTTGCGGGTCGCAGGTGACGAACAGCGCCACGACGGGATGGCGGTCGCGCGGCAGATAGTCGGAATAGGCCGCGCGCACCGCGCCGAGGATCAGCTTGTCGCGCACCGGGCGGCCGTTGACGAACAGATATTGCCCCAGCGCATTGGCCCGGGTCAGCGACGGCGCGGCGGCAAAGCCCTCGACCATGACGCCCTCACGCTCGGCGCGCACTTCGATCGCGCTGGCGCGAAAGTCCGCGCCGAGGATATCGCCGAGCCGCGTCAGCCGGCCGGCCGCGCCGGGCAGCGCGGCAGCCCAGGTGACCGGCGCGCGCTCTTCGCCAGCCAAGGTGAAGGCGATGTCGGGCCGCGCCATGCCGAGGCGCCGCACCACCTCGCGGATCGCCTCCGCCTCGGTGCGGTCGGTCTTGAGGAATTTCAGCCGCGCCGGCGTCGCGTAGAACAGTTCGTTGACCTCGACGCGGGTGCCCTGGCCGAGCGCGGCCGGCATGATCTCCGACTTCTCGCCACCCTCGACCGACAGCGACCAAGCATGCGGTTCGCTGGCATGGCGCGTGGTGATGCCGAGCTTTGCGACCGCGCCGATCGACGGCAGCGCCTCGCCGCGGAACCCGAGCGTGCGGATGCGCAAGAGGTCTTCGTCGTCGAGCTTGGAAGTGGCGTGGCGGTCGACCGCGAGCGCGAGGTCGGTGCGCGTCATGCCGCCGCCGTCGTCGGTGATGCCGATCCGGCGCCGGCCGCCGCCATCGGTGAAAACGTCGATCCGGCTCGCGCCGGCGTCGACCGCGTTCTCGACCAGTTCCTTGACGACGCTCGCAGGGCGTTCGACCACTTCGCCGGCGGCGATGCGGTTGACGAGCTGTTCGGGAAGCTGGCGGACGGGCATGGATTGAACGTCGGAAAAAGCGATTCGAGGCTTGCCGTTACTATAAGTCACCGCCCCGGCAAATGCATGGGAGCGCTGCGGCCATCAGCTGCGCGTTGGGGATGATTCCGGCCTATCGCCTTGAAGACGCTCGTCTTCGGCGCCCGGCCCGTTACGCCCTACGTCGCGATTGTGGGGCCGCACGCACAGGTATATCGTTTAGAAAAATTATAAGTTCTCGCCGGAGGAACGCCATGTGCCATCTTTTCGCGCACCAGCCGCAGCGTGACTATGAATCGCAGACCAGATCGCTGCGGATCGACGGCCATTGCACCTCGATCCGGCTGGAAATGTCGTTCTGGGATACGCTGGAGGAGATCGCGGCCAAGGAAGGCATGAGCCTGGCCAAGTTCCTCACGACCTTGCATAACGAAGTGCTCGACCATCACGGCGAGGTGAACAATTTCGCGTCGCTGCTGCGCTGCTCCTGCCTGATCTACCGCGCCAAGGCGAATGCGCGGGCGGTTGTTTCGGATTATCGCGAGACGGCGGCGATCATGGACGCCGCGGAATAGCGGCGCGCCGACCCATCACGCAGGAAGAAAAAGCGGCCTTGTCCAGTTGGGCAAGGCCGCTTCAGTGAGAGGGGAATTGGATTTTCTTGCTAGAGCTTCGGTTCTGTTGAATCAGAACCGAAGCTCCAGCTTCTTGTTTCGACGCGTTTTCTTCACGCGAACCGGTGCCCACTTCGCTCGAAAACGCTCTAGATCTCCTTGCGCTGCATCGCGCCGGCGATGTGGTCGGCCTGCCGGATCGCCAGCGACACGATCGTCAGCGTCGGATTGCATGCCGCGCCTGATGTGAACTGGCTGCCGTCGGAGACGAACAGGTTCTTGATGTCGTGGCTCTGGCCGAACTTGTTGACGACGCCATCACGCGGCTTCTCGCTCATCCGGTTGGTGCCCATGTTGTGGGTCGAGGGATAGGGCGGCGTCGGGTAGGTCACGGTGGCGCCGACCGCCTCATAGACCGCGGAGCCCTGCTTGTAGGCGTGATCGCGCATCGCGACGTCGTTCGGATGATCGTCGAAATGCACGCTCGCGACCGCCATGCCGAACTTGTCCTTGATCTTCGGATCCAGCGTGATGCGGTTGGTCTCCTGCGGCATGTCCTCGCCGACCAGCCACATGCCGGCCATCCGCGGATAGCCCTCGATCGCGCTGGTGAAGCTGCGGCCCCAGGCGCCGGGATTGAGGAACGCCGCCATGAAGGGCAGGCCGAGCGACAGCGTCTCCATCTCGTAGCCGCCGACGAAGCCGCGGCTCGGATTGTTCTTGGCCTCGTCGCGGATGATGCCGGCCATCGTGGTGCCGCGATACATGTGCACCGACTTCTCGAAGCTCGCATACACGCTGCCGGTCATGTGCCGCATATAGTTGCGGCCGACCTGGCCCGATGAATTGGCGAGCCCGTCCGGGAACATGCTGGAGGCACTGTTGAGCAGGAGCCGCGGGCTCTCGATCGAGTTGCCGGCGACCGCAACCACGCGGGCCTTCTGACGCTGCATCGCGCCGGTCGCATCGGCATAGACCACGCCGGTCACCTTGCCGGACGGGTCGTGCTCGATCTTGATCACCATGCTGCCGGGACGCACTTCGAGATTGCCGGTGGCTTCGCCCTTGGGGATCTCGGTGTAGAGCGTCGACCATTTGGCGCCCGACTTGCAGCCCTGGAAGCAGAAGCCGATCTGCTGGCAGGAGCCGCGGCCGTCGCGCGGCTCGCTGTTGATCGCCATCCGCCCGGTGTGCACTTCCTTGTAGCCGAGCTTCTTTGCGCCGGCCTCCATGACCTTGAAGTTGTTGTTGCCGGGAAGCCCGGGAATGCCGTTGGTGCGGGTGACGCCCATCTTGTCCTCGGCCTTGGCGTACCACGGCTCCATCTCGGCGAGCGTGATCGGCCAGTCCAGCAGGTTGGCGCCGGGGATGCCGCCATAGGCCGACTTGACCTTGAACTCATGCTCGTCGAAGCGCAGCGAGGCGCCGGCCCAGTGCGTGGTCGAGCCGCCGACCGCCTTCACGATCCAGGCCGGCAGGCCCGGAAAATCCTGGTGGACGCGCCAGCTGCCCGACGTCGAGCGCGCGTCGGACCAGGCGAGCTGGGTGAAGCTGTCCCATTCATCGTTGATGAAGTCCTGGTTCTCGATGCGCGGTCCGGCTTCCAGGATCACGACCTTGACGCCCTTCTGCGCCAGCTCATTACCGAGCGTTCCGCCGCCGGCACCGGAGCCGACGATCACGACAACGCCGCTGTCATTCAGATCGAATTTTGCCATTGTTTCCTCCTTGGCGTTGTCCGTTCAAGCCTTCGGCAGCCAGTCGATGTCGGCGAAGCCGCGCTTGATGTAGCCGCCATGCTCGGCGGAGGAGCCCTCGTAGCCGAACCGCGGCCAGACCTCCTTGTTGTTGTAGAGCGAGACGATGAGGTCGCCGCGGATCTTCTGGAAGAACGCGCTCTGCTCGATCTGCTGCAGCAGCGCGACGCGATCGTTCTCCCAGGCGACCTGGACATAAGGCATCTTGTGGCGGTCGTTGGCCGCCTGATCGAGCCGGGCGATGCCGTCATTGATCAACGATTTCGTCGCTGGATCCTTGGCAGCCTTGTCATCCCACGGCTTCACTGCGGTGATGTAGTAGCTGTCGCCGAGGAAATCGTGCGGATAGATGTCGCGCGCCACCTTCAGCAATGTCTTCATCGTGGCCGGCGTCAGCGTGCCGGCCTCATCGGCCCACGCATCGGTGATGCCGAGCCCCGTGGATGTCGCGATCGCGACTGCGGGGGCCGTGACGGCCGCGCCTTTGAGAAACACACGCCGGTCATATTTGCTGCGTCGATCGATTTCTCTCATGGGTTTCCTCCGTGGACATTTTTTGTAATTGGATTAGCCGAAGCGCCCCCCGCGCTGGATCACCTCGATCTTGTAGCCGTCGGGATCCGAGACGAAGAAGAAGCGCGCCAGCGTCTTGCCGTCATGCTTGAAGTCGCGCAGCGGCCCGGGCGACAGTTGCTCCTTCTCGAAGCGCGCGTGTTCGGCATCGACGTCATCGACGATGACGGCGAGATGGCCGTAGCCGTCGCCGAGCGTGTAGGGTTCCTTGCGGTCGAAATTGACGGTGAGCTCGACCTCGAAAGGCGAGGAGGGATGGCGCAGATAGATCAGCGCGAAATCGCCAAATCTCAGATTGTCCGCGATCTCGAGCCCGAACGCGCGGTGATAGAAGTCGAGCGCCTTGGCCTCGTCGAACACGCGGATCATCGAATGCACGGGTTTCGCCATTCAGTTCAGCTCCTTCAGATAGGCGATGATCATGGCGCGGGTTTCCGGCTTGGCCTGCCGGTAGGCCATCACGGCGCCGGGGATCACCTGTTGTGGATTGGTCAACCAGGCATCGAGCCTGGCATCGTCCCAGACGAAATCCGCCTTGGCGAAGCCCGCGGAATATTTGAAGCCGTCGGCCTGGCCGGCATGGCGGCCGACGATCTTGTAGAGCGACGGCCCTTGTCGGACCGGGTCCGAGGTGTTGGTGGTGTGGCAGGTCGCGCATTGTTGCTTGAACAGCGTCGCCCCGTCAGGCGGCTTGGCGGCAGGCAAGGGCATTTGCGCAGCCGTCATTTGCACTGCAAACATCGCGCCGCAAAATCCCAGCGCCAACGTCCACCTCGCGCGCAGCTTTGTCATATACATCACCGCCCCTGTGCGGTGACTGTAAGAGGCGGAAATCGGCCATTGGTAGTAGCGGGCTGTTTCACGGCAGAACAAAACGGCAGAACAAAGCTAGGCGGTGTTCGGGCGGGGAACCGATGGCTGCCGCATATGCGGACGACAAATCCGCAAAATGACCGCGAAATCCCTGCACGATGACCACACGCCGCCGCTTGCATTGCGCGTGCGCCGTTTGCGGAAAATTCAATCTCGCACGATGGGGTTCAGGGTCGGCGCTGCAAACGGCGCACACCTGCGCCGCTCCGTCCATCGTCAATCAAGTCCTGGAGAAATGATGACATTTGCAAAAACCAGCGTGCTCGCCCTTGCCATCTCGGCCGCAATCGCCGGTCCCGTCCTGGCGCAGGGCGCGGCTACGCCGGATACCCAGCTTCGCGGCGGCGCACAGGGCCGAGGGTCCGTGCAGCAGGGCGGCGGCATGTCCGGCAGCGGCGATGAGGAGATGGCGGCGCAGCCGACTTCGCCGACGCCAAAGAGCGGCACCAGCGCCAAGTCGGGCAACAAGGGAACGGTCGGCAGCGGACACGCGACACCGAAGTCGAGCGGCGGTTCCGAGATGGCGCCCGCAACCAAGAAGTACTGATCCACGATGATCGGATCCCGGATGCAGCGCCGCGCGTGCGCTGCGTCCGGTGCTCTAGATTCTAGTTTTGACGCGTTTTCTTCATGCGAACCGGGTATCCACTTCGCTCGAAAACGCTCTAGTCGTCGAAACGTTGACTGCCGCGGCCGGCCTTGATGTCGCTGCGGCGTTTCTTGCCTTCGAGCCGGCGCTTCTTGGAGCCGAGCGTCGGCCTGGTCGGCCGCCGCGGTGTCGGCCGCACCATCGCCTCCTTCAGCATCTCGAACAGCCGCTCGATCGCGTCGGCGCGATTGCGCTCCTGGGTGCGGAAGCGGAACGCCTGGATCACGATCACGCCGTCCTTGGTCATGCGGCTGCCGGCGAGCCGCGCCAGCCGCTGTGCGGCATCCGGCGGCAGCGCGATCTTGTTCGTGTCGAAGCGAAGCTGGGCTGCGGTCGAGACCTTGTTGACATTCTGCCCGCCCGGACCGGAGGCACGGACAAAGACGATCTCAATGTCGTTCTCGTCGATCGTAAGGTCGCGGGACAGCCGCAGCATGACATCACCGTGGAGGGAAGAATCGGCGGCCGCAGGATAGCGGGTTTGCGGTGGGTGTGCTTGGGCGGCGTTGATGCGGTGTTCGCTACGTCGGCGGTCCGAGCCCGCGGCCACCCCTCTCCCCAACCCTCCCCCACAAGGGGGGAGGGAGCCTATGCGCCTGCGCGTCCCTTACGATCGAAGCGTCAATCGAGCCATCGGTGCCGATGTTGGCATGACGTGAGGTGAGCACGCCTCTCAGGCTCCCTCCCCCCTTGCGGGGGAGGGTTGGGGAGAGGGGTGGCCACAACGGTGGTGTGTAGAAGGAGCGGTGTGCGTAACCGCGTCAGTTCGCCTTCGGCGGCGCTGATGCCGGCTGCGCTGCGGCTTGCGGGGCGCGGCCGACGATCACGGTGAGCAGGCCGTTGCCCCACAGCCGCTTGGAGACCCGCTTGACGTCGTCGAGCGTCACCGCATCGACGATGGCGCTGCGCTTCTCGATGTAATCGATCGGCAGCTTGTCGAGCTGGTATTGCAGCATCGCCTGCGCGAGCTTGGAGGAGGTGTCGAGCGCCAGCATCTGTGAGCCCTTCAGATAGGACTTCGCCTCGTCGAGCTCCTGCTGCGTCGGACCTTCGTCGGCGATCCGGCGGATCTCCGCCTCGATCGCATCGACGGTTTCGCCGGCGCGGTCGGCGCGGGTGCCGGTGTTGCCGATGAACAGCGCGGAGTGATCCATCCAGAGCAGCGCCTCATAGATCGAATAGGCCAGCCCGCGCTTCTCGCGCACTTCCTTGTAGAGCCGCGACGACAGCCCGCCGCCGCCGAGAATGTGGTTCACCACATAGCCGGCCATGAAATCCGGGTCGTGCCTGTTGATGCCGGGGCCGCCGAAGGTGACGACGGTCTGCGGCACGTCGAGCGGGACGAAGGCGCGCTGCGGCGGCTTGGTCGCCACGACGTCGGGGATCGCCGTCAATTCGGCCTTGGCCGGCAGGCCGCCGAAGGTCTTGTCCAGGAGCTTGCCGAGCGTATCGGGATCGACGTCGCCGACCACGGCGATGCGCAGCGTGTCCTTGGCGATGATGCGGCGGACATAGTCCTTCAGATCGGAGATCTCGATGGTCGGCACGCTCTCGAGCGTGCCGGTCGCCGCCCTGGCATAGGGGTGATCGCCGAAGGCGAGCTCGAGGAACTTGCGGCCGGACAGCGAGGACGGATTGGTCGATTCGCGGCGCAGGTTCGAGATCACCTGGGCGCGGATGCGTTCGACGTCCTTCGGCTCGAACCGCGGCGAGGTCAGCGCCATCCGCAACAGGTCGTAGGCCTCGTCCTTGTTGTCCTTGAGCATGCGCAGCGAGCCGCGGAACTGATCGCGGTTGGACTGGAAGCTGAGCTCGATGGCGCGGCGCTCGAGCCGCTCATGATAGGTTTTCGAATCGAGATCGCCGGAGCCCTCGTCGAGCAGGTCGGCGACCAGATTGCCGACGCCCGGCTTGCCCAGCGGATCCTGGCTGGCGCCGCCGCCGAAGGAATATTCCATCGCGATCAGCGGCACGGTGGCGTCCTGCACGAACCACGCCTCGATGCCGCCGGGCGACACCAGCCGCTGGATCTTGGCCGCGGCCTGCGAGGGCACTGACGTCAGCGTCAGCATCGCGGCGCAGGCGCCGCCGATCAGCGCCGCGCGGCGGGTGATGGAATAGCTCACGAGCGCTTCTCCTCGCGTTTCGGCGCAGTATCCTTGATCAGATAGCCGGTCACCGACCGCTTCTTGTCGAGCCAGGTAGCGGCCGCAGCGCGCACCTGCTCGGCGGTGACGGCGCGAATGCGGTCCGGCCAGCTCCTGATGTCGTCGATGCTGAGCCCGGTGGTGAGCGCGCCGCCATACCAGCGCGCCAGCGTCGCCTGGTTGTCCTGGGCGTAGATCGCCTCCGCGATCAGCTGGGTCTTGACCCGTTCCAGATCCTCGGCGCGCGCGGGGTTCTGCGCGAGATCGGCGATCACCTTGTCGATCGCGTCCTCGATCTGGGCGAACTCGACGCCGGCCTTGGGCGTCACCGCGATCGAGAATTGCGACGGATCGAGCGCGGTGCCCTGATAGCCGGCGCCGGCCGAGATCGCGAGGCCCTTGTCGATCACCAGCGAGCGATAGAGGTAGGAGTTGGCGCCGCCACCCATCAATTGGGCGAGCACATCGAGCGCCTGGCTCTCGCCGGCCGCCGCCGTGGTCGCCGAGGGCACCAGATAGTAGCGGCGCAGGTTCGGCTGTTCGACGCGCGGATCCGACAGCGTCACGCTGCGCGGTGCAGCCGGGGTCGGCTCCTGCGGCCGGACACGCTTCTCGGCGATCGCGCGTTGCGCGGGGATCGGGCCGAAATTCTTCTCGACCAGCGGGCGGATGTCCTTGACGTCGACGTCGCCGGCGATGACCAGGATCGCGTTGTTCGGCGCGTAGAAGCGGCGGTAGAATGCGAGCGCATCCTCGCGGTCGAGCTTCTCGATTTCCTGGTGCCAGCCGATCACCGGCCGGCCGTAGGGATGGTTGAGATAGAGCGCGGCCATGATCTGCTCGGTGAGCCTTGCATCCGGGTTGTTGGCGACCCGCATGTTGAACTCCTCGAGCACGACGTCGCGCTCGGGCAGCACATTCTCATCCTTCAGGATCAGGCCGGTCATGCGGTCGGCCTCGAACTCCATCATGGTGGGCAGCTGCTCGCGCGGCACGCGCTGGAAATAGCCGGTGTAGTCGTTGGAGGTGAAGGCGTTCTCGTTGCCGCCGACGCGCAGCACGGTCTGCGAGAACTCGCCGGCCGGGTGCTTGGCGGTGCCCTTGAACATCAGATGCTCGAGGAAATGCGCGAGGCCCGATTTGCCAGGCGTCTCGTCGGCGGAGCCGACCTTGTACCAGATCATCTGCGTCACGACCGGCGTGCGGTGATCGGGGATCACCACGACCTGCAGGCCGTTGTCGAGCGTGAAGCTCGCAGGGCGTTCCGAGGTGACGGTGGTCTGGGCGCGGAGGCCAGTGCCCGACAGCGGGATGGTGGAAACAAACGCGGCAGCGAACAGGGCAATCGATCGGCGTGAGGGCATCATGGTCCTTGTGGAAGCCTGAACAGACGGCCGGGCATGAAAGACGCCATCGTACACGGTGCAGTCCGTGCCAGTCGTCACGAAGCGGAGAGACGGACGTCCCCCCGCATTAAGCTTTGCTCATGTCAGCCTTCGCCCAAACAGGCCAAGCTTCGCCCAAGCAGGCCAAGCGTCACTGGATCGGTTTTCCGGTCATGATGTCGTACTGGCCCTCGTTCACCTTCGGCTTCATCGGGCCTGTGCCATAGTCAAAGCCCGAGGACGGCGTCTGGTAGCCCGGAGGAGGCTCGGTCAGGGATTCGCGCGTCGGCTCGCCTGGGAACGGCTTGGCCTCGCTGCTGTTCCCCTTGAAGATGCCGAGCAGACCACCGCTGTAGCCGAGCTGGCTCGGCATCAGCGACGGATTGGTGTTGGTGCCCGGCTGGAGCGGCTCCCTGCGGCCCTCGGTGGCCGTCTGTTGCTTGCGGCCCGCCTCGATCTCGGCCGGCGTCAACGCCACCGCTGACTGCCACGGCTCCTTCTTGACTTCCTTCTTGCGCGCAGCGATCGCAGCCTTGCGCGCCGCGATATCGGGGTCCTTCGGCCAGTTCGGCGCGTTGACCTGGGCGGCTGTGGCAGGCGGCGGCAGATCGAGCTTCGGCGGCACCACCAGCGGCGAGCGCTCGCGATAATCGATGCCCTTGCTGGCCGCGCTCTTGGCGCCGAGCCCGGTCATCAGATTGTCGATGATCCTCTCTTCGAAGGTCAGGCCGTCATCGCCGTCATCTTCATCGTCGCCGGCACGCACCGGGCCGGCCGTCATCACCAGGCCGATCCCGGCCGCAACGAACGCCAGACGCAGGCCGCGCAGCAGCGACAGCCGGGACGTCTCGATCAGGTAACCGCGGACTTTGGTGTTGCGCATCGCGCTATTCCCATCTCAAAATTCGCCAAAGCGATCACTGGCTTAGCGCTCAGTTCCGCTCGGTGCAGGTCGGCCGCCGACCGGCTCGTATCGGCCGGGATCAGGGCGCTTTTACGGCGGGGGTCCCCATGACCGAATCATACAATAGGGCCGCCACGCCAGCAACGATCGCCACATCGGCGAGGTTGAATACGTACCAATTGAAGGTTTTTCCCCCGATCTCGACATGAAACAGGGCAAAATCGACCACCGCGCCATAGGCGAAGCGGTCGATCCCGTTCCCGATCGCACCGCCGATGATCAGGCCGAGCGACACCGTCGCCAGCCAAGTCCGCGACCGCGCCATCCAGATCGCCAGCGCGATCACCGCGGCGGCCTTGATCGCCATCAGCAGGATCTGGGCCGCCGGGGTCTCGCTCTGAAACCAGCCGAAGCTGATGCCGGGATTCCAGGCGAGCACCAGGTCGAAGAACGGCGTCACCTCGACCGCGCCGCGGTGGGCAATGCCGAAGACGAACAGCAGCCAGAGCTTGGAGGCCTGGTCGGCGATCAGGGTGATGACCGCCGCCAGCACACCGGCACGAACGGGAGGGGTCATTGCCAGCACACCAAAGGTGTCGTCCCGGCGAAGGCCGGGACCCATACGCCGTGCCGGGCATTGTTTGAATGACTCGGGGTCATCACCTTCGTCCATTCGAGACAGCGGTGGTTATGGGTCCCGGCCTTCGCCGGGACGACGGACAGTTAGGAGATGCTGACCCCCAGCGCCTTCCACTCGCGCAGCGCTTGCGCGTCGCGCGGCGAGACGTCGGGATAGTCGGGATCCTCGCCGATATCAGGCAGGATCTTCCACGAGCGCGCGCATTTGGTGCCGACCGCCTTCTCCACCACCACGGCGACGCCGGGCACGGCATCGAGGCGGAAGGCATTGGCCGGCGCCTCGCCCTCGCGCACCTCGTAGTTCGAGGTGATGCAGACCTCGGCGAGATCGATGTCGAACAACGTCGCCAGCATCTCGCGGTCGGCGATGTAGATCACCGGCGAGGCCTCGAGTGACGAGCCGATCCGCTTGGCAGCGCGCTCGAGCTCGAGCGCACCGGTGACGACGCGGCGAACGTTGCGGATCGTCTCCCACTTCGCGGCGAGGGCGTCGTCGCGGAACTGCTCGAGACCTTCGGGGAACAGCGTGAGGTGCACCGAGGGCTCGGCGTTCGGCCGGTACATCCGCCAGGCTTCGTCGGTGGTGAAGCTCAGGATTGGCGCCAGCCATTTCAGGATCGCGTCGCACAGCAGGTCGATCGTGGTCAGCGCCGCCTTGCGCGCCACCGAGGACGGCGGGTCGCAATACAGCGTATCCTTGCGGATGTCGAAGTAGAACGCCGACAGCTCCGAGTTCATGAAGGCGGCGAGCGTTGCGACCACGGTCTTGTAGTCGAACGCGGCATAGGCCTTGCGGATGGTCTCGGTGTGGCCGGCCAGTTCGTGCAGCATCAGCCGCTCGAGTTCGGGCATCTCGGCGAAGGCGACCTTCTCGCTCGGCTTGAAATGATGCAGCGTGCCGAGCATCCAGCGGACCGAGTTGCGCAGCTTGCGATAGGTCTCGATGGTGTTCTTCAGGATCTCCGGGCCGATGCGCTGGTCGTCGGCATAGTCGGTGGCGCAGACCCACAGGCGAAGGATATCCGCGCCGGAATCCTTGATCACCTTCTGCGGCTCGACCGTGTTGCCGAGCGATTTCGACATCTTGCGGCCGTTCTCGTCGAGCGTGAAGCCGTGGGTCAGCACGATATCGTAGGGCGCGCGGCCGCGCGTGCCGGCGCTTTCCAGCAGCGACGAGTGGAACCAGCCGCGATGCTGGTCAGAACCCTCGAGATACATCACGGTGTCATTGCCGCCATCGATCTTGCGAACGATGTTGCCGAGCTGCGGGAAGTTCTGGCGGTCTTCCAGCACGAAGGCGTGCGTGGAGCCGGAATCGAACCAGACGTCGCAGATGTCGTCGACCTTCTTCCAGTTCTCCGACGCGCGGCTCCCGAGGAAGCGCTCGCGGGCGCCGTCCATGTACCAGGCGTCGGCGCCTTCCTCCATAAATGCTTCGGTGATGCGCTGGTTGACGACCTCGTCCTGCAGGATCTCGGCCGAGCCGTCGCTGTTCTCGCGCACGAACACGGCGATCGGCACGCCCCAGGCGCGCTGGCGCGAGATCACCCAGTCGGGCCGGTTGGAGATCATGCCGTTGATGCGGTTCTCGCCGGCCGGCGGCACCCATTGCGTGACCGAGATCGCCTGCAGCGCGCGGGCGCGCAGCGTGTCGCCCTTCTTCGCATGGCCATCCTCCGCGATGTCCTTGTCCATCGCGATGAACCATTGCGGCGTGTTGCGGAAGATCACCGGCTTCTTGGAACGCCAGGAATGCGGGTATTGGTGCTTGAGGCGGCCGCGCGCCAGCAGCTTGCCGGCCTCGATCAGCGCCTTGATCACCGCCTCGTTGGCATCGCCCTTCTCGCCCTTGTCGTTGAGCACGCGTTTGCCGGTGAAGCCCGGCGCCTGCGCGGTGTAGGCGCCGTTCTCGTCGACCGTGTAGGGGATCGCCGTCGGGATGCCGCGGGCATCGAGCTCGCGGGTGTTGGCGGTCCAGACGTCGAAGTCCTCGCGGCCGTGGCTCGGCGCGGTGTGCACGAAGCCGGTGCCGGTGTCGTCGGTGACATGCTCGCCGGCGAGCAGCGGTACGGTGAATTCGTAGCCGCCACCAAAGCCGCGCAGCGGATGGGCGCATTCCACGGCGTCCAGCGTGTCGCCGGGAAGATCGCGGACCTTCTCATAGGACGTGACGCGAGCCTGCTTGAACACTTCCGCGGCAAGCGCATCGGCCAGGATCAGGAGATCGCCGGTCTTTGCCCAATTGTCAGCGGGCGCGTCCGTCACCTTGTAAAGGCCGTAGGCGATCTTCGGCGAGAACGAGATCGCGCGGTTGCCGGGCAGCGTCCACGGCGTGGTGGTCCAGATCACGACCGAGGCACTGGCCAGCGCGCCATGCGCGGGCGAGGTGACCGGGAATTTCACCCACACCATGTCGGAGGTGTAGTCCTCGTACTCGACCTCGGCTTCGGCCAGCGCAGTCTTCTCGACCACGCTCCACATCACCGGCTTGGAGCCGCGATACAGCGTGCCGTTGGCGGCGAACTTCATCAGCTCGCGGGCGATCTGCGCCTCGGCCGGATAGCTCATGGTCTGGTAGGGATGATCCCAGTCGCCGATGATGCCGAGCCGCTTGAACTCCTCGCGCTGCACGTTGATCCAGTGCGTCGCATAGGCGCGGCATTCCCTGCGAAACGCAACCATCGCGGCGGAGTCGCGGAAGTCGGGCTTCTGTTTGCCCTTGGAGCGGTAGTTCTCCTCCTCGATCTTCCATTCGATCGGCAGGCCGTGGCAATCCCAGCCCGGCACGTAGTTGGAGTCGAAGCCGAGCATCTGCTGGCTCTTGGTCACGACGTCCTTGAGGATCTTGTTCAGCGCGTGGCCGATATGGATGTTGCCGTTGGCGTAGGGCGGGCCGTCATGCAGCACGAATTTGGCGCGGCCCTCGGCTTCCCGGCGGAGCCTGTCGTAGAGCCCGATCTCGTTCCAGTATTTCAGGATTTCCGGCTCGCGCTGGGGCAGACCGGCGCGCATCGGGAATTCCGTCTGCGGCAGGTAAAGGGTCTTGGAATAGTCGTTAGCGTCGGTCTTTTGCGGCTTGTCGGACATAAAAGCTCTGGTTTGGCAGGTGCGGGCGCGGAAACGCGATCAATCGCGGGTGAAACGACGAAGTCCCGGTCTTGCGCCGAGCCTTCAAGCTCAGGCGGAAGCCGGGCCGCTAATCCGTATGATGCGCCGCGAAAACATGGGTTTTCCATAGCAGCCAAGCGGGGAAATCGCAAAGCCCCCGCCGCCGGCAAATCCAGCCCCGCCGGGCCGCCCTAAGCCTGCCGCGGCCGGGCCGGATTTCCCGCCACGGTGGCGCCGGGGGCGACGTCCCGCGTCACCACGCTGCCGGCCCCGACCAGGGCGCCGTCGCCGATCGAGACGCCGGGCAGGATGATGGCACCGCCGCCAATCCAGACGTTGCTGCCGATCCGGATCGGGCGGCCGAACTCAAGCCCGGCGCGCCGGGTCGCAGCGTCGCGCGGATGGTCGGCGGTATAGATCTGCACCGCGGGTCCGATCTGGGTGCGATCGCCGATCGTGACTTCGACGACGTCGAGGATGACGCAATTGAAGTTGAGGAACACGCCGTCGCCGAGGCTGATATTGCCGCCGTAGTCGCAGAAGAACGGCGGACGGATCACGGCGTCCTTGCCGACCTTTCGGAACCGCGCAGAGAGCAGCGCGTGCAGCTCGGCTGCGGACGATGCGCCTGAGGCGTTGTAGCGCGCCATCCAGTGTTCCGCCGCGGTATGGTCGGCGGCGAGCTCTTCATCCGGGCGATAGAGTTCGCCCGCCAGCATTTTCTCTTTCTCTGTCTTCAACCAATCACTCCGAGCTGCGGGAACGCGTCCGGCGCTGCGGCCAATGCCGCGCGCGCCTTGGCGCTGTCGTCATCCATCTGGCGTATCAACGCCTCGATGGTGTCGAATTTCAGCTCTTCGCGAATGAAACTGATGAAGGCGACATCGAGCACCGTGTCGTAGAGATCGCCCTTGAAGTCGAACAGGAAGACTTCGAGCAGCGGTGCGCCGTTGTCGAAGGTCGGGCGGCGTCCGAAGCTGGCGACGCCGTCGAACCGCACCTTGTCGTTTCCGTGAGCCTTGCCGACCCGCACCGCATAGATGCCGTGCTTCAAGCCGCAATGCTTGTCGAGGCGGATGTTGGCGGTGGGATAACCGAGGTCGCGGCCGCGCTTCTCGCCGTGGATCACCTTGCCGGTCGCAAACCACGGCTCGCCCAGCATCGCGGTGGCGTCGTCGACCTGCCCCTCGGCGAGCGCCATGCGGATCGCGCTGGAGGAGACCGGACGCTCCTCGATGTCGACATGGGCCTGTACGTCGACCTCGATGCCGAGCCGCGGCGCTTCGCTGACCAAGAGGCTCGGCGAGCCGACCCGGCCCTTGCCGAAATGGAAGTCGTAGCCGACCGCAATCCCGCTGATGCCGAGCCGCCCGATCAGATCGTGGTGAATGAAGTCCTGTGCGGTGGTGCCGGCGCGCGCCTTGTCGAAGGTCATCACGACGGCGCCGGCGAGCCCGGTAGCCGCGAGCAGCCGCAGCTTGTTGGTCTCGTCCGTGAGACGGAATTGCGGGGTGTTCGGGCTGAAGAAACTGCGCGGATGCGGTTCGAAGGTCACGGCGAGCGCGGGCACGCCGTGCGTCTTGCCCATCGCCAGCGCCGCGCCGATCACGGCGCGGTGACCGAGATGGACGCCGTCGAAATTTCCCATCGCGACCACGGCGCCCTTCGGAATTGCGCTTTCGGGCGTGTTGTCGCGGATAACGGTAAAGCCGGTGCTCATGTCAGGTATTCTTCAAGGATTCTTAAGCATGATTGGTGCGGGCCGGACCGTGACGCGGCGGCGGCGTGGAAGTCAAGCATAGCGAAAATCGCGTCAAATCCGTAACAATCCGGATTCAGCCGGTTAACGCGCTGTTTAACGCCTGCTGTTAGTCGTTGGCGGAAAGCTGCGTTTGTGCAGAAGCCAAGTTGCGTTAGTGGTTTTGGGGGGAAAGATGGCGGTTGATTTGTCCATGCCGGTTCTGGTGGTTGATGATTACAGCACCATGATCCGCATCATCCGGAATCTTCTCAAGCAGCTTGGATTCGAGAATATCGACGATGCCTCCGATGGCTCTGCGGCGCTCAACAAGATGCGTGGCAAGAAGTATGGCCTGGTGATTTCCGACTGGAATATGGAGCCGATGACCGGCTACGACCTGCTCAAGGAAGTCCGCGCCGATCCCAATCTCGCGACCACGCCCTTCATCATGATCACGGCGGAATCCAAGACCGAGAACGTGATCGCGGCCAAGAAGGCCGGCGTGAACAACTACATCGTCAAGCCGTTCAACGCGGCGACGCTGAAGACCAAGATCGAAGCGGTCTTCCCGGACATGGCGACGGCGTAAGCGCCCGTCCATCGCATCACAATTCATCCTCATCTCGCTGCGCGTCAGCGAATGACCGGCGCCGCCTCACCGTCACCCCCGCGCAACGGCTTTGCCGTTGTCGCTGGAGGAGCCGCGAAGCGGCGTCTCGAAGGGTCGACGGCCCGGCTGGTGGCCGTGCATCCTTCGAGACGCGCGCAAGAGCGCGCCCCTCAGGATGACGGGACTGAAGTATTGCATAATTTCGGAATATTAGAAGAATATCCCTGAGTTGCCCGACGTGTCAAGTCGGCTGGCCGAACGTCGGCCGCCGCCGGCTACTTTGCATGGGGTTGTTTCGATATTTTGGCAGCGCGCCCCTGCGGGGCTGCCCGCTACCACTTCAGCTCGCGCATCAGCGCCCGCGGCGGATGACCGAACAGTTCCTTGATCGAGGCCGCATCGAGCTGCTCGATGCCCTCGAACTGCTCGGAATGGATGCCGCGCGTGACGAACAGGAGATCGATGCCGAAGCTGTGGGCACCGGTAAGGTCGGTGCGCACGGAATCGCCGATCGCGAGCACGCGGCTGAGTTCGGTCGAACGCCCGCGGCGCTCAGTGGCCAGCGCCATGGCGCGCTCGTAGATCGGCCGATGCGGCTTGCCGTAGAAGACCGACTCGCCGCCGAGCTCGCGATAGAGTTCGGCAACTGCGCCGGCGCAATAGATCAGCCGGTCGCCGCGCTCGACCACGATGTCCGGATTGGCGCAGACCAGCGTGAGCTTGCGCTCGAGCGCCTTCAGCAGCGTGTCGCGATAATCCTCGGCGGATTCGGTCTCGTCGTCGAACAGCCCGGTGCAGATGATGTAGTCGGCCTGCTCCAGCGGCACCAAGGTGGCGTCGAGGCCGCGATGGATCGAGCTGTCGCGCTCCGGGCCGATCCAGAAGATCTTCTGACCGGGATGATCGGCCACGAAGTGGCGCGTCAGGTCGCCCGAGGAGACGATCGCGTCATAGGTCTCGTCGGCGACGCCGAGCTTGCGCAGCTGGCGCTGCACGGAATCGGCCGGCCGCGGCGCGTTGGTGATCAGGATGACGGTGCCGCCCTGCTGGCGGAAGGTGTGCAGCGCCTCGCAGGCCTCGGGAAAGGATTCCAGCCCGTTGTGCACGACGCCCCAGATGTCCGACAGCACGACGTCGACGTCGCCAGTGAGGTCGCGCAGCCGCTCCACGAAACGCAACGATGTCATGATGCAAACTGCCGGTTAATTCGGTCCGAGCGCACGGCGCGCCAGCGCTGCGCTACCGGTTGTGCGCGGTGGCGCTGCGGGGCTGGAGACGGGTGCGGAAGTGCCGGCGCCATTGAGGTCCTGGGGCTTGGTCTGCGGAGCCTCGGCGGTAGCAGATGCCCCTTCCGGCCGCAACGGCCGCGGCGGCGCGAACAGGAAGCCCTGGCCGAACCGGACATCGTAGTCGAGCAGGTCGACCACCGAGCGCTCGCCCTCGATCCGTTCGGCGATCAGGTCGATGCCGAAGCGGCCGAGCAGGTCGGACAGATCGGAGGGATCGATATCGGTGGTTGCGCTCTGCCTGGCGTCGAGCAGCAGCGCAGCCGGCACCTTGATGAAGCGGACGCCGCGATCGGCGAGCTCGCGCGGCTCGAGGCGGAGGTCGCTGACGTGATCGATCGAGAACCGGTAGCCGCGCTGCGACAGCGCCGCGAGATTCTCGCTTTCGACCGGGCCGAGATTACGGAAGGTCGCCTGCTTGAACTCGAGCACGAAGGACGGCGCCAGCGCGCGGTTGGCTTCGAGGAAGTCGAGACACTGGGTGAAGTGCTGCGGGCTGGCCAGTGTCGCCGCCGAGACGTTGCAGAACACGCCGACATCCTTGCTGCGGATCATCAGGCGGCGCAGCACCTGGACGCAGCGAAGCATCACCATGTGGTCGATGCGGCCGATCAGGCCGCCGACCTCGGCCGCCTCGATGAAATCGTCGGCGGCAAGGACCTGGTCGCGCTCGTCGCGCAGCCGCGTCACCGCCTCGTAGTAGCGCACCTTGCGCTGCGGCAGCGTCACCATCGGCTGCAGGTAGATGTCGAGGCGATTCTCGTCGATGGCGTGCCTGATCGCGCCGATGAGCTGGGTCTGGCTGCGGGAGATCGCCGATGCGGGCGCAGCCGGCGGCGGAGGCGCAAACACGACGGTCGGAGCCGGCGGGACCGGTTGCAGCAGATCGTCGCGCGGCGCGGCGACCGGCGGCGCCACGGGAGCTGCCGCCAGCAAATCCTCATGATGGGCGACCGACGCCGCAAGCTGCCGCACCAGGCCGCCAAGCTCGTTGATCTCGCCGGCCATGCCCTGGATCCGGTCGGCGCCGGTGGAGTTCGCCGAGGCGACGCGCCCTTCGACCGCGGCCAGCCGGCGGCCGAATTCGGCGACTTGGCGGGCGAGATCGGCGGTGCCGCGCGACAGATCCGCGATCTGGCCGCCGACATCGCTGCGGTCACGCAACCGCATCGACACGGCATTGTAGAGGATCAGGCAGGTGAGGGCGGTGAGCGCCACGATCGCCGATTCCGATCCGCTGATGCCCGCCACCGAATACAGGACGAACCCGAGCGAGGCTGCGAGCAGCACCATGCAGATGGCGATGAAGATCGTCGAAATGCGAATCATGTCGCGCGCCCGCGCCCTCTCTCCGAACGTCCCCGGAGCGCAAGCTTAGCACCATTGTTGATTCGACGGGCCAGCGATCTTCCGAACCGGCTGGAACTGCACACGATTTTCGCTTCGTCTTGGTCGCCCTCGAAGCCGGCACTCCGTAATGGACCGGAGCCGGCCGTGGCGTGCCGGTCAGAGGTCGGCGGCGGCGATCCAGAACACCTCGCCCTCGGAGTCCTCGGTGTCGAGCCAGAGCAGCGGCAGGTTGGGATAGGCGGCCTCGAGATTGTCGCGGCCGCGGCCGATCTCGCAGAGCAGCCCGCCTTGCGGGGTCAGGTGCCGCCTGGCCTCATCGAGCAGGCGGCGGACGATGTCGAGCCCGTCGGCGCCGCCGTCGAATGCGATCTTCGGCTCGGCCCGGCACTCGCGCGGCAGCGCGGCCATGCCCTCGGCATCGACATAGGGCGGGTTCGAAATGATGAGATCGTAGCTGACGTCGCCGAGCGGCTTGAACAGGTCGCCGCGATGGAGCGTCAGGCGGTCGTCGAGGCCGTGGTCGGCGACGTTGCGCGCGGCGACTTCCAGCGCATCCTTTGAAATATCTACCGCGTCGACCGCGGCGTTGGCAAAATGCCGGGCAGCCAGGATCGCAAGGCAGCCGGAGCCGGTGCACAGGTCGAGCACGCGTTCGACGTCGGCGGGATCGCCGATCAGCGAGGTGCCGTCCTCGTCACCGCCGAAATGCGAATCCAGCAATTCGCCGATGAAGGAGCGCGGCACGATGGTGCGCTCGTCGACATAGAACGGCAGGCCGCGCATATAGACCTTGTTGACGAGATAGGCGGCCGGCTTTCGCGTCGCGATCCGCCGCTCGATCAGGTCGAGGATCTGCTTGCCTTCGGCAACCGTGACGCGCGCGTTCGCGAAGCTCTCGAACTGATCGGGATGCAAATGCAGCGTCTCGCAGATCAGGAACGCGGCTTCCGCCACCGGATCGGTGGTGCCATGCGCGAACACAAGCTTTGCCGCGTTGAAGCGGCTGACCGCGTAGCGCAGGAAATCGAACAGGGTGTGAAGCTCGCCGGCGCCGACCTTCGGTGCTTTCTTGGGCGCTTCCTTGGGCGCTTTCGGCGCGGCGGGGCTGCGCCTGGCCGGCACTTTGCTGCGCTTGGCCATCAGGATTTGGTCCAGCGCGCGGCGGCCGCGTCGTCTTGGCCCTGCGCCTCGATCCAGCTCGTGCCGCGCGCGCTCTCTTCACGCTTCCAGAACGGAGCGTTGGTCTTGAGATAGTCCATCAGGAACTCGGCTGCCTCGAACGCGGCCTGCCGGTGCGCCGAGGCGGTCACGACCAGCACGATGTTCTCGCCCGGCGCGATGCGGCCGAAGCGGTGGATGATGGTGAGGCCCTGCAACGGCCAGCGCGCCAGCGCCTCGTCGGCGTGGCGTGCAATCTCGGCCTCCGCCATGCCAGGGTAATGTTCGAGCGTCAGCGCGGCGATCGGCTCGCCCTGTTCGCTGCCGCGGCAGATGCCACTGAAGCTGACGACCGCGCCGACATCGGTGCGGCCCTTGCTTAAGGCCGCGATCTCCTGCGCGACGTCGAAGTCGGCTTGCTGGATCCGGATGGTCGCTGTCACCGTCATGACGAGACTTAGCCGCCGGTCATCGGCGGAAAGAACGCGATCTCGCGGGCGCCGGAGATCACAGCGTCCGATTTGACATGGGCGTGGTCGATCGCGGCGCGGATCACCGTCGGCTTCTCGAAGGCGTGGGCGTAGCCGTCGTCGCGCGCGGCAAGCCAGCCGATCAGCTCGCCGACGGTGCGCACCTCGGCCGGCGGCTCGACGATCTCTTCGGCCTTGCCGATCCGTTCACGCACCCAGGCGAAATACTTCAGCTTCATCCCTCATCCTCCTTGATGAGGTGATGGATGCCGGCACGGAAGTAATCCCAGCCGGTGTAGATCGTGAAGATCGCCGACATCCACAGCAGCACGATGCCGATCAGGGTGGTCGCCGGAAGCACCTGCTCGCCGGCTTCGCCGGCAATCAGGAAGCCGATCGCCACCAGCTGGATCGTGGTCTTCCATTTCGCAAGCTTGGTGACGGGTACGCTGACCCGCAGGCCCGCGAGATATTCGCGCAGGCCCGAGACCAGGATCTCGCGGCACAGGATCACGATCGCCGCCCACAGGGTCCAGCCATGGATCGAGTTGTCGGCGGCCAGCATCAGCAGGCTGGAGGCCACCAGCAGCTTGTCGGCGATCGGGTCGAGCATCCGGCCGAAGGCGGACTGCTGGTCCCACATGCGCGCGTAATAGCCGTCGAGATAGTCGGTGATCCCCGCCGCAATGAACACGGCCAGCGCCACCCAGCGCAGCCACAACGGGCCGTCCAGGATCGACTGCCAGTAGACGCAGCCGATCACCACCGGGATGGCGGCGATCCGGGCGTAGGTCAGGATATTCGGGAGGGACATAGTCTTGCCCTGTCCCCGGGTCGTCGCGATGTTCATCCGTTCTACCAATACCGCTGAAGCGAGAAGGTCAACCGTGCGGGCGCCAGAGCGCGGCGAGATTAGGCTGATTAGTCATGGCGCCTTAGCCCCTTGTTTATGCGTGATCTTTTCAGAACGTTGCTTGCCACTTTTCCGCATCATGCCCTAGATGCCCTGTCGCAGGCGACGCCCTGATGACTCGCCTTTGGTTTAACCCGGCTGGGCGTGGAAAAACTCGAAAATCTTGCGGGCACTCTCGGCGCTGACGCCGGGAACCTTGCCGAGGTCGGCGATCGAGGCCCGCTCGATCTCCTTGAGCGTTCCGAAGTGGTGCAGCAAGGCACGTTTGCGCGACGGGCCGATGCCCGGGATCTCCTGCAGGCCGGCCTCGCGGATGTCCTTTTTGCGCAGCTTGCGGTGCGATCCGATCACGAAGCGATGGGCCTCGTCGCGCAGCCGCTGGATGAAATAGAGCACCGGGTCGCGCGGCTCGAGCTTGATGGCCTCGCGGTCCGGCATGAACAGGGTTTCCCGCCCCGCATCGCGCTCCGGCCCCTTCGCCACCGCCATCAGCGCGACCTGGGTCAGCCCGAGATTCTCGAAAATCTGCCGGACCGCGTTGAGCTGGCCGCGGCCGCCGTCGATGATGACGAGATCGGGCCATTGCGGGAACGACTCATCGTCCGCCTTGTCCTTTGCTTTGGCAGCCTCGCCCTCCGGCGGCTTCAGCAGCCGCTTGAAGCGGCGCTCCAGCACCTCGCGCATCATCCCGTAATCGTCGCCGGGCGTCAGCCCTTCCGACTTGATGTTGAACTTGCGGTACTGGTTCTTCATGAACCCGTCGGGCCCGGCCACGATCATCGCACCAACCGCGTTGGTGCCCTGGATGTGGCTGTTGTCGTAGACCTCGATGCGCTTCGGCGTGTGCGGCAGGCCGAGCGTCGTGACCATGCCCTCCAGCAGCCGGCTTTGCGTCGCGGTATCGGCGAGCTTGCGGCCCAGCGCTTCGCGCGCGTTGGTGAGCGCGTGGCCGATCAACTCCTTCTTCTCGCCGCGCTTGGGCACGGAGACCTCGACCTTGGACCCGGCCTTCACCGACAGCGCGTCGGCGAGCAACGTGCTTTCTTCGATCTCGTGCGACAGCAGGATCAGCTTCGGCGGCGGCTTGTCGTCGTAGAACTGCGCGAGGAATGAGGACAGCACCTCCTCGGGTGTGAAGGTCTTTTCCGCGCGCGGGAAATAGGCGCGGTTGCCCCAGTTCTGGCCGGTGCGGAAGAAGAACACCTCGACGCAGGAATAGCCGCCTTCCTGGTGGATCGCGAACACATCGGCCTCTTCGACCGTGCGCGGGTTGATGCCCTGCTGCGACTGGATCGCCGACAGTGCCGCGAGGCGGTCGCGGTACAGCGCTGCGGTCTCGAATTCGAGCTCGCCGGAGGCCTTCTCCATCTCGGCCGCGAGCAGTTGCTTCACGGCGTGGCTGCGGCCGGAGAGGAATTCGGTCGCCTCGCGCACCAGTTCGGTATAGCCGGGAAAATCGATCTCGCGCGTGCAGGGGCCGGCGCAGCGCTTGATCTGATAGAGCAGGCAGGGCCGGCTGCGGCTTTCGAAGAAGCCGTCGGTGCAGGAGCGGATCAGGAACGCGCGCTGCAGCGCCGTGATGGTGCGGTTGACGGCGCCTGCATTGGCGAACGGGCCGAAATAGCGTCCCGGCCGCGACTGCGCGCCGCGATGCTTGAGGATCTGCGGCGCCCAGTGATCGCCCGATATCAAAATATACGGAAACGATTTGTCATCGCGCAGCTGCACATTGAAACGCGGCCGGAGCTGCTTGATCAGATTGGCTTCGAGCAGCAGCGCCTCGGTCTCGGTCATGGTCGAGACGATCTCGACATGCGTGGTCGCCGCGATCATGCGCAGGATGCGCGCCGGCAGCGGTGCGTTGGCCCGCGCATAGGACGACAGCCGCTTTTTGACGTTCTTCGCCTTGCCGACATAGAGCACGTCGTTGGCGGCGTTGAGCATGCGGTAGACGCCGGGCGAGGTCGGGGCGAGGCGGACCGCGTTCTCGATCGCCTCATGCCCGATCGAGAGCGTCCCCTCGGCAACCGTCTCGGTGGCGTCCTCCGAAGCCTCGGGCAGACGTGCCTCGTCGTCCTCCTCGGCGGCGAAGCTTTCCGGATCGACGTCGCTCGTGTCGAGCGTCAGGTCGTCCTGCGGCAGGTCGGACTTTGAACTGCGCCTTGGCTTGGGATCAGCCTTGGGGGCCGGCGTCGGGCGCTCGGGAGAATCGTGAACCATGGGCCGTAAATTAAGCGCTTGGGCGACCGCTCGCCAGCGTTGGCGACGCAGGAAAAACAACCCCGATTGCAGGACGTTACCGGCCCAGCGCGGCCGCCGGGGCGGGTCGGTAACACATTGTTAAGACTGATGAGCGGGCCGGTAACCGGGCTTAACAACCCTTTAACTTAAAACTCTCGATAAACCTTAGCGAAAAAAGTGGAATTCCGTAACCACGCCGGCCTCGGGCCTGCGGGCTGCGGCAGTTGCGTGGTGGAGAGTACCTATGACCCGGTTTGTTGCGCGTGCGCTGGCACTGATCGTCGCAGGCTGGACGACGTCGTCGGCGGCGGCCGATCTCAACTACGGCTCGCCCTATACCGTCTATCAGCCGCTCAATGCCTACAGCTGGGCCGGGCCCTATCTCGGCGGCAACGTCGGCTATGGCTGGGGTTCGGTCGAAAACAACCCGACCAAGCCGTCCGGTTTCGCCGGCGGCGTGCAGGCCGGCTACAATTTCCAGAACGGCTCTCCCTGGGTGTTCGGCATCGAGGCCGATATCCAGGGCACCACTGCCGACGATCGGTTCGCGCCGTGGAAGTTCTCCAACCCGTGGTTCGGCACGGTGCGCGGCCGCGCCGGCTATGCGGTCAACAACGTGCTGTTCTACGCGACCGGCGGTCTTGCCTTCGGCGAACTGCGCGGCGAGACCTTCGGCATATCGGAGTCGCATACCAATGCGGGCTTCACCGTCGGTGCCGGCGCCGAAATGGGCTTCGCCCCGCACTGGAGCGCCAAGATCGAATATCTCTACGTCGATCTCGCCAACAGCAACTTCACGATCACCGGCGGCGCGTCGAACGGCTACAGCTTCAGCCTGGTTCGCGCCGGCATCAACTACCACTTCTGAGAACAAGAAAACGTCAGACATCAACTCCCGGCCGCGCCTCGCGTGGCCGGGTTTTTCTTTGTGCTGAGCATGTCGACATCACGCACAGCTGCATGAACGCCACGGCGTCCGCGAAACCGGCCGCACGCATCCAATATGCGGGCACCGTCAGTCGCGTCCGCATCATGCAGGCGGTCTTGCAGCGAGCGCGAGCCACGCGCCCTGCGGTCAACTCACACGCAACGCTTCATTCGCTGTTCATCACGAGCCACGCACCGCGAGAGCTCATCATGAAACTACCAGGTTGACCGCCTTCGGGCCCTTGCCCTTCTTGTCCGGTTCAACCTCGAACGTAATGCGCTGTCCTTCAGTCAGGTCCTTCAACCCTGCACGCTCGACAGCTGTGATGTGAACGAACACATCGCGGCCGCCATCGTCAGGCTTGATGAAGCCATAGCCACGCTCTCCGTTGAAGAACTTGACTGTCCCAGTCATGGCCATCGGGAAAACTCCTCCCCCGTATTGCTCCACCGCTACGCGCACGCCGCGTAGTGGTTGACCGACATTCGCTTGTCGGAAGCTTGGCCACCTGAACAAGCCGGCGTCACGCCGCCGGTCTGCCTGGATTTTATTTCGGCCTTGTCACTCCGCCGCAACCATTCGCGGAAGCGGAACGTAAAGCCAGTCGTAACAGGATGAGCATAATACGGTTCCGCGCGCGTTGCCTATGCTCAAATAGAACTTTTCAGTGGGTGCTACCGTTCAAGGTTTAGGCGTTTCGAGTCTGAAGCGTCCGGCGCCGCCTTGACCAAGCGGCTTCTCGAGTTCGGGCAGAATGATCTTCAGCTCGCCCGCCAGCGTCCACGGCGGATTCACTATCAAAAGGCCGGTGGAAACGAGGCCGGCGTCCACTTCTTGCGGCGCCACACTGAATTCCAAGCGCAAGCATTTGCCCGCGGGCCGGCTGCTTGCTGCTGTCGCGGCAACGCTGCGTGCGAGCTCGTCGGAAGCTCTCCGGGATTTTACGGGGTACCACAAAAGGTACGCGCCGGTCGGCCACTTCGCGAACGCTGCCGTGAAGGCACTGGCCAGTCGCTCGAACTCGTCCTTCGCTTCGAATGGCGGATCGATCAGCACCAGGCCGCGCCGCTCGTTCGGCGGCACGAATGCGGGCAGCGCCATCCAGCCGTCGAGATCGACGACGCGCGCCTGCGCATCGCGTCGCAATGCATCGATCAATTGCTTGCGTGCCGCAGGCTCGATCTCGCAGGCCGTCAGGCGGTCTTGCGGACGCAGCAGCGCCCGCGTGATCAACGGCGAGCCAGGATAGGCTTTCAGTTCGCCTCGCGGATTGAATGCCCTGACGATGTCGAGATAGGGCCCGATCAGCGGCAGCGCCTTGTCGGACAGCCGCGCTTGCATCAGTCGCGCAATGCCGGTCAGCCATTCGCCGCCGCGCTGCGCTTCACTCGATGTCAAATCATAGAGGCCGGCGCCGGCATGGGTGTCGATGACGCGGAACGGCGCCTGCTTTTCCTGCAAATAGGTGAGCATGCGCACCAGCACGATGTGCTTGATGACGTCGGCAAAGCTGCCGGCATGAAAGGCGTGACGATAGTTCATGCGATGACGCTGCGCTCCAGAGGGTGCGCATGTTGTACTGCGTCATGCCCGGCCTGTCCCGGGCATCATGGCTGATCTCGCTGGTTTCGTGATGGCGTCCAAGGCCGGGACGCTCGGCGCGACGACGCGCGCCTGCCCGGCCGTGACGTGGACGAGACGTCAGCCGCCGCGAACCGGCGGCATCAGCACCTGATCGCGGCGGCAGGCGCGGCGATCGATTTCCTCGCAGGAGCGGAATTGCAGATCCTTGCTGAGGCAGATCCGCACCTCGCTGAGCCGCTTGCTGTCGCAGGTCACCGAGATCGCGGAGTTGCTGAGCCCCGGATTGGCCTTGATGAACGCCGTCTCCAGCTCATCGGGCGCGATCGTCTTCGGCTCCGTCAATTGCAGGAATTCCTCGGGGATCTTCACCGCGGCGCGGGCCTTGCGGATGGCTTCGAAATAGGCGCGCTCGCCGAGGCCGGAGCAGGTGCCGTGCTTGTCCCACTCATTATAGATCAGCCCGGGCGCCGGCATCAGGTCGAGCATCGAGGTCATGATGTTGCGGGCGAGTCGGGGCGAGGGCCGCTGGCAGTATTCCGGAAAGCCCCGCTCATATTGCGGCCACAGCCCGTGCACCACGAAGGAATAGGGCCGTCCGCCGCACTGCGCCTGCGTGCCGCGGCTGTTGTTGCCGCGCTCGCTCGCCGCCTCGCAGAACGACGGCGACCACGACAGCGACAGCACATAGAAATCGAACTCACCGGGCGCATTCTGCCGGCGATCCTGGGCCGAGGCCCCCATCGCACCACAGAGAACAAAGGCAACTGAAATCAGAAATCGGGAAATTGTGACCAACCGAGGCATCAAACGCTCCCCTGACGCGACCATTCAGAGCCTAGCAGGCCGCCGGAACATTTCAAGAACAAAAGCCGCCGTCTGGATGGCGGCGGCTTCCGTTTTGACCGAACTGGTCGAAGATCAGGGCCGGGCGGCCTTACAGGACGGGTTATAGGCCCAGTTGCGGTCGAGCCCGGCGACGCACCATTCGACGCCCTGGCTGAGGCCAGCAAAGCCGCCGTCCTCGATGATCGAATAGTGCACCTTGCGCACCTTGCCGTCGCTCAACATCGCATCGCCCGAGCAATAGCGGCGCGGAATATTGTCGGACTGCCAGGGACGGAAGGCGGTTTCGTGGATCCGGTTGTAGCCGGTGATCACGAGCGGCGAATTCCAGAAGGTGGCTTCCTTTTCCTGAAATTGGTTGCTGATGATCGCCAGGGCCTTCTCGCAGGGGGCCACATTGCCGTCATAGCGCGGGCCGGACAGCCAAAAATTGAGCTCGAACGGATTGGCGGCCTGAGCCGTGCTCCCGAACGCCAGAAGGCCGACCACGAGCGCGGCGCCGAGGCCGAGCTTATGGCTGAGTTTATTGGGGGAGTTGAACAGGTTGCGCATGGGAATCCACCCGATGATCAGATGCGGCGGACGGTGCCGTGAAGCCCCGGCAAGGTCAAGTGCAGCACGGCAACACCTGCGGAGAAGTCCACTTCCAGCAGCCGGCTCGTTCTTTCCATGGTCGCCGGCGCACTCTATGTTGGTCTTCAGCGAAATGGAGTCTGCGATGCGAAGGAAATTGGCCGCGTGCCTGGTTGCCGTTAGCGGGATGCTGGCCGTTGGTCCGGCGCAAGCCGACTGGATGCAGCCGGTGCCACCGTTCAAGGGCAATGATACCGGCGGTATCATCGCCTATTCGCTGGCGGCCCAGACCGACGCGCGGCAGCTTGCCGTCGATCACTGCGCTTCCTACGGCAAGGTGGTCAAGTTCCTTGCGATGCAGCGCTATCCGGGCGGCTATATCTCCTTCGCCTGCCGCTGGGTACCCTATGGTTCGGCCCAGAGGCCGGTGCGCACGCTCTACTGAGCGCGCTCCAAATCCTTCGATCGTTCAGCCGGGAGCTCACCGCATGACCCGACAGCTTGCCTTGCTTGGTTCTGCTGTTTGCCTTGTCCTGTCCACCGGTGCTGCGAGCGCCCTCGACCTGCCGACCCGCAAGGCCGGTCTGTGGGAGATGAAGATGGTGCGCACCGGCGGGCCGATGCCGGAAATCACCATGCAGCACTGCACCGACGAGACCACCGACAAGGAGATGAGCGCGGCGGCCTCGCCGATGGCCAAGGAAGTCTGCTCCAAGCAGGACATCCAGAAGACCGCGACCGGCTATGTCAGCGACAGCGTATGCAGCGTCGCCGGCATGTCGATGAAGAGCCATGCCGAGATCGTCGGCGATTTCAATTCCGCCTACACGGTCAAGAGCAGCTCGCACGCGGAGGGCGGCGCGGCCGGCTCCCGCGACACCACGATGACCATCGAGGCGAAATGGCTCGGCGCCTGCAAGAGCGACCAGAAGCCCGGTGACATCATCATGCCCGGCGGCATGAAGATGAACGTCAAGGACATGGAAAAGCTGAAGGGCCTGCTGCCCAAGCAGAAGTAAGCGGCGCCTTCGATCGCCGCCGCGCGCCTGAGCACGTCCTCGCTCATTTCGAGAGGACGTGACGTTTTGCACCACCATCATAGCGGGCAGCCCGCGACAGAATCGGCAAGCCGCTTTGCACTGCCTATCATCGGGCGTGCGTTCGCGCGACCTCTCAGTCTGCAATGATGCCTTTGGATCGTGTGCGCCGACTCCGTATTCGCTTCGTCGTTGTCGCTGAAGGTTGACGCCTGGCGCTCGTTTCGCCGCATAACGGTCACCGGCCGCTCACCTTCAATAGATTGGATGTCAAACAAGACGTCAAGTGTTGGTCCGCGGCCACGCGCAATGCACGACAACATTGCCGGACGACATCAGCATCATTGAATGATCGCTGCGTGCCGCGCGCGCGAAACTCTTTGCCAGAGCGAAGACGCGGAGCGAATTCCGCGCGCTGAAAAGTTTGCTGCGACAACATGTCTTTTTGAATCGCTCCAGTATCGCGCATCTTGAATCATTCCAGTGCCGTACATCGCGTGCTTCAATGGATTCTATTTTGCGCGTGTGGAATTCCGCGCATCCCGCCGATAGAAGTCCGCCCCATCGATGCCCGCCCAATGACGAACACGCGGCTCGATCAAGATCGATCTTGGGGAAGTGTGGGGATTGTTTGGTGGGAATGGCTTCGTCGCGGAGCAAGCGCAGCTTGCTTGCATCAACCGCTGCGATCAACGCAGCGTTTCTCGGTTCGGTCTTCCTGGTGCCGATGGGTGCGAACGTCGCCAGCGCTCAGGCACAAACCAGTTCTGCGCAGAACAATGTCAGCGTGCTTCCCGCAGTGACGGTGGATGAACCTGACGCTGCAAGGAAGCGCAGTGCCGCCGCTTCAAGTCGGAACACCAGGTCTTCGCGCGCCACCGTATCGAACCGGCGCCGCACCGTTGCGGCGCGCGCTCAGAACCAGGCTCCGCGGTCGCAAGGCGCGGCCGGCACGGACGGTGCAACGACCGGTTACGTTGCGACCGGCAGCACGGCCGGCACCAAGACCAACACGGCGCTGATCGAGACGCCGCAGTCGCTTTCGGTCGTCACGCAGAAGGAGCTTAGGGATCGCAACGTTCAGACGCTCAAGGACGCCGTCAATTACACGCCCGGCGTCACGACCACAGCGTTCGGCTATGATCCCCGGTTCGATAGTTTCTACATCCGTGGCTTCGATGCGACCTATACCGGGATCTATCGCGACGGCCTTCGCCAGGGCGGCGGCAACTTCGCCATTCCCAAGATCGAACCTTACGGTCTCGACAGCGTGTCGATCCTTCGTGGACCGGCCTCGGGCCTCTACGGCCTCGGCTCTCCGGGCGGCATCGTCGACGTCACCACGAAGCGGCCGACCATGACGCCGTTCGGCGAGGTGCAGCTGCAGACCGGCAACTATGATCGTTACCAGGGCGGCTTCGATATCGGTGGCCCGGTGCCCGGCAGCGACCAATTGTATTATCGCCTGACGGGTCTGCTCCGTGACGCCAAGACCTGGTATCCCGGCAACGACGACGATCGCACCTACATCGCGCCCGCGCTGACCTGGCGGCCCGACGTCGATACGTCCTTCACGATCCTCAGCGAATATCAAAGCAGCCGAACCGCCGCGAGCATCGGCAACTTCCGCACGCCCGACGGACAATTGACCAACATCTATTCGAACGATCCGGCCTTCAGCGCCATGGATCAGAAGCAGTATCGCATCGGCTACGCGTTCGAGCACAATGTCGACGACGTCTGGACGGTGCGGCAGAACTTCCGCTTGTATCAGGTCGACACCGATGCGAAATACACCCAGATCGATTCCATCGACAGCAGCACCAATCTCGCGTCGCGCTCCGCCTGGCGAATCCTCGATAGCTTCAATACCGTAACGCTCGACAACCAGGCCGAGGCCAAGTTCATGCTCGGCGCGATCAAGAACACGGCGCTGTTCGGCGTCGACTACGGGCACTCCTACTACAACGACAAGATCGGCTACGGGGCGGCTCCCGATCTCAATCTCCTGACGATGAATTACGGTGCCCAGGCGATCGCGTCGCCGGCATTCTCGATCTTCAACAAGCAGTCGACCGACGAGGTCGGGGTCTATGCGCAGGAGCAGGCCAAGCTCGGCGGCTTCGTTCTGACGCTCAATGGCCGGCAGAGCTGGGTCTCGCAGACGACGACCGCAGGCCTCGACGGCGTGCCGTCAACGCAGAGGGCCACCGCCTTCACGGGCCGCGCGGGCCTCGCTTACGTCTTCGACAACGGCATTGCGCCTTATGTCAGCTACGCGACGGCATTCGCTCCGCAGGTCGGCGTCGACGCATCGGGATCGCCGTTCAAGCCGACCACCGGCGAGCAGAAGGAAATCGGCATCAAGTACCAGATGCCGCAGGTGCCGGTGCTGTTGACCGCCGCGGTGTTCGACATCACGCAGGACAATGTGCTGCGCACCGATCCGAGCAACATGGCGTTCCAGGCGGCAACCGGGCAGGTCGAATCGAAGGGCGTGGAGCTCGAGGCGAAGCTGGCGCTCAAGCAGGGATTCGATCTCACCGCGGCCTACACCCATCTCAACGTCGTGATCACGCAGGGCAATCCCGATACGACCGGCAATGAGCTCTCCGGCATTCCGAGGAATTCCTTCGCCGCCTTCGGCAAATACACCTTCCAGTCCGGCGTCCCGGTCGAAGGGCTCGGGCTTGGCCTCGGTGTCCGTTACATCGGGACCAACTTCGGCAATGACCAGAATACGTTCCAGAATGCGGCGAGAGCGTTGTTCGATGCCGTGATCGACTACGATCTCGGCAAGCTCGACCGGCGCTTGCTCGGCGCCACCGCGCGCCTGAACGCGACCAATCTGTTCGACACGCGCTACCAGACCTGTCAGTCCGGCTATTGCTATGCCGGCGAACGGCGTCAGGTGATCGGCACCCTGTCTTACCGCTGGTAGCTACACCGGAATCCGCACCGCGGCGCGCAGGCCGCCCATCGGGCTTTCGCCGAGCATGATGTCGCCGCCGTGCGAGCGCGCGATGTCGCGGGCGATCGCAAGTCCGAGGCCGCTGCCGCCTTCGTCCTGGTTGCGGGCGTCGTCGAGCCGCAGGAAGGGCTTGAACACTTCCTCGCGCATGGCGGCGGGGATGCCGGGGCCGTCGTCGTCGACCGTGATGTTGAGATAGCGATGGTCGCGCTGTCCGGTGATCGAGATCGTGTTGGCGTGACGCGCCGCATTGGAGACGAGATTGGCGAGGCAGCGCTTGAACGAGGCCGGCTTCACCGTGACGACGGGCAGGCCGTGGAACGCGACGGTCGCGGTGTGGCCGTGGCGTTCGGCGTCGCCGCGTAAATCCTCCAGCGCCATCGCCATGTCGGTCGGCTGCGCGACCTCGCCGGAATCGCCGCGCGCGAAGGCAAGGTAATCCTCCAGCATCATCGACATCTCGTCGACGTCCTTGCGCATCGCGTCGATCTCGGGGCCTTCGCCGATCAGGGCGAGTTCGAGCTTGAAGCGGGTCAGGATGGTGCGCAGATCATGCGACACGCCGGCGAGCATCGCGGTGCGCTGCTCGATCGAACGCTCGACGCGCGCCTTCATCTCGATGAAGGCCTGTGCCGCGCGCCGCACCTCGCGCGCGCCGCGCGGCCGGAAGTTCGGCGCCTCTCGGCCCTTGCCGAAGCTTTCGGCGGCATCGGCCAGTCTGAGGATCGGCTTGATCTGGTTGCGCAGGAACAGCACGGCGACGATCAGCAGGATCGACGAGGTGCCGACCATCCAGAAGATGAAGATCTCCGAGTTGGAGGCGTAGGCCGCGCTGCGCTGGGCGAAGATCCGCATCACCGAGTCGTCGAGCTGGACGCGGATCTCGACCAGGTTGGACTTGCCGACAGTGTCGATCCAGAACGGACGGCTGATCTGGCGACCGAGCTGCACCGACAGGGTCTGGTCGAGCAGCGAGAAAAACGGCTTCGGTCCCGGCGGCGGCATGTCGCCGGCGGGGAGGAAGTCGACCACCAGCTGCAGCTTCTGGGCGATGCCGCGCAGCTGCGCGCGGTCCTTGTCCTGCGGATAGATCTTGTAGACGTCGATCAGCGCGGCGATGTCGGAGACCACCGCGGCGGACAGGCGGCGCGTCACCGTGTTCCAGTGCCGCTCCATGAACACGAACGCGACCACGGTCTGCAGGATCACCATCGGCACGATCATGATCAGCAGCGCGCGCGCATAGAGGCCGGTCGGCATCCAGCTCTTGAACGCATTGCCCATCCAGCCGTTCGCCTTCGAGACGCGCTGCGAGGCGTTCTTGATCAGGGTCAGGCCGGTGTCGAGCGTGCTCATGGCTGCATCTTACGGCGAGGCGACCAGGCGATAGCCGATGCCGCGTACCGCCTGCAGGAACAGCGGATTGGCAGGATCGTGCTCGATCTTGCGGCGCAGGCGGTTGATCTGGACGTCGACCGCGCGCTCATTGACGGTGCCGCCGCTGGTCAGTTCGCCGCGCGGCACGGTCTCGCCGGGCGCGCTTGCGAGGATACGCAGCATCTCGCGCTCGCGGTCGGTGAGATGGATGATCTCCTCGCCCTGGCGCAGCTCGCTGCGCTCGATGTGGAAGATGTAGGGGCCGAACGCGATCTGTTCGACGACAGTGACTTGCGGCGGCGCGGTGCGCTTGAGGATATTGCCGATGCGCAGCACCAGCTCGCGCGGCTCGAACGGCTTGGCGACATAGTCGTCGGCGCCGATCTGCAGGCCCTCGATGCGGGCTTCCGCCTCGTGGCGGGCGGTCAGCATGATGATCGGCACCGTCGAGGAGGTGCGGATGAAACGGGCGAGGTCGAAGCCGTTCTCGCCGGGCATCATCACGTCGAGGATCAGCAGGTC
Source organism: Bradyrhizobium sp. RD5-C2 (assembly GCF_019972155.1). Classification (GTDB taxonomy): domain Bacteria; phylum Pseudomonadota; class Alphaproteobacteria; order Rhizobiales; family Xanthobacteraceae; genus Bradyrhizobium. Next base: position 543,945 of record NZ_BOVL01000005.1, read on the forward strand.
GAAATGCAGCCCGAGCAGCTTGGCGCGCGCGTCGGTGGCGCTCATGGCCGTGGTGACGCGATAGCCTTCGCCGGAAAGAAAGCGCGACAACAGGTCGCGAATGCGCCGGTCGTCGTCGACCAGCAGGAGATGCGGCGCGTCGTCGGCCGGCTCGACCGGCGTGCGCACCAGGGTTGCAGCCTGCACCAGGTTCACTCCCTTGTTTTTCTGCCGCCGCCGAAGATCGCTTCGAGCACCTTGTCGGGATCGTCGCGGTCGATCATCGCGCGGAGGAATTGGCGAACCGTCTCGACGCCGGCCGGATCGATGCCGGCGATCGCGCGATTGATGCGGTCGGTCTGCAGCCCTGCGAGCTTGGCGACCAGCGCCTCGCCCTTCGGCGTTGCGTAGAGCAGGCGCTGCCGGCGGTCGTTGTTGCCGGTCTTCTGCACGATGTAGCCTTCGTCCAGCAACTGCTTGAGGACGCGTCCGAGCGATTGTTTGGTGATGCGCAGGACGTCGAGCAGGTCGGCGACCTTCAGGCCGGGATAGCGGGTGACGAAGTGGATGACGCGGTGGTGGGCGCGGCCGAAGCCGAACGCCTCCAGCTCCTGGTCGGCGTCGCCGACAAAGTCGCGGTAGGCGAAGAACAACAGCTCGATGATGTCCCAGCGCAGGTCGCGGCCGCCCGCCGCAGGAGCTTGATCATCTCCCTGCGAATCGGGCTTGGCAGCCATGCCTGAGAAATTTATGTCAGTCATATTGACGTATCTTGGGTTCAATGTTACAAAACTGCCAGTCACGACGAAACATTAGGTCGTTTCGTCCCCGACAGCGTTTGAGGCGGCCTGAAAGAGCCTGTGTGGCGGTTTGGGCCGCGAATTGGACTACCGTGCGATTGTCGAGCGGCATTTCGGCAAACATACTGGACTTCAGCACTCCGCAAAAGCATGTCTAACCGGCATGTTGGCGATGGAAACCGGCCGGGTTGCCGGCGGTGGTGAAGTTCGCACCAGCCGAGCCTGATGGCTCCGGGGGAAACAGGCCGTCGCCCGGTATGGCGCCGGTTCCGACAGCGGAAAGCAAGAAAAATGACTTTGAAATTCGACATCCAGCCTTCGCCGAACGCCACGTCCGACAAGGATCGTGCAGCGAAGCTCGTGGACCCGGGCTTCGGCCGCGTCTTTACCGACCACATGGCGATCGTCCGCTACAGCCAGGGCAAGGGCTGGCACAGCGCCCGCGTCGAGGCACGCGCGAATTTTCCGCTCGATCCGGCCGGCGCGGTGCTGCACTACGCCCAGGAAATTTTCGAAGGTCTCAAGGCCTACCGGCGCGACGACGGCGGTGTGAACCTGTTCCGTCCCGACGCCAATGCCCGGCGCTTCCACGATTCGGCCGACCGTATGGCGATGGCGCCGCTGCCCGAGGACGTGTTCATCGACGCGGTCGAGCAGCTTGTGCGGATGGATCGCGCCTGGATCCCGGGCGGCGAGGGCAGTCTCTATCTGCGGCCGTTCATGATCGCGAGCGAGGTCTTCCTCGGCGTGAAGCCGTCGGCGGAATACATCTTCTCGGTCATCGCTTCGCCGGTCGGCTCCTATTTCAAGGGCGGTCCCGCGCCAGTCTCGATCTGGGTGTCGGAAAATTACACGCGGGCCGCGATCGGTGGTACCGGCGCCGTCAAGTGCGGCGGCAACTATGCCGCAAGCCTGCGCGCGCAGGCGGAAGCGATCGAGCGCGGCTGCGACCAGGTCGTGTTCCTCGACGCGGTCGAGCGCCGCTACATCGAGGAACTCGGCGGCATGAACATCTTCTTCGCGTTCGACGACGGCTCGCTCTCGACGCCGCCGCTCGGCACCATCCTGCCTGGCATCACCCGCGACTCGATCATCGCGCTTGCCAAGGATGCCGGCACGCGCGTGCGCGAGGAGCCCTACACGATCCAGCAGTGGCGTGCCGACGCTGCCAGCGGCAAGCTGAAGGAAGCCTTCGCCTGCGGCACCGCGGCCGTCATCTCGCCGATCGGCAAGGTGTGCTCGGCGAGCGGCGACTTCCAGATCAGCGGCGGCGTGGCCGGCCCGGTCGCGATGGGCCTGCGCAAGAAGCTGGTCGACATCCAGTACGGTCGCACCAACGACCCGCATAACTGGATCAGGAACGTCGCCTGACGCAGCGGTTCCACTGCTGACCTGCTTCGATTTGGCGCCTCTTCCTTTGCAAAGGGAGAGGCGCTTTCGCTTTGGAACACCGACAAGCCGACGCTTCGCTTCGGTCGTCATTTTTCCGTGTTGTCTGCCGTCATCGCATGAACGGCCTGCCGCGAGCGCGCGACAAAGTCTCGCCTTCCATTTCAAACAATTCCTATTCGCGTGATGACATGACCAAAACTCCCGTAACACGTCTGACCTGTGCCGTGCTGATCGCGGCTGCGTTCGCGCTCGCCGGAACCAACACGGTGCGCGCCGAGGACCGCTCGCCTGTTATCGATGTCCGCACGGCCGACCCGGAGATGAACGCCGCGATTAGCCATGCGCGCGAAACGCTGCCGGCGTTCTGGGCCTCCTACGAGGCGCCCAAGCCGTCGGAGACCCAACACTCGCTCAAGGTCCGCTTTCCGACCCATCGCAACGAGGGCGAGCACATCTGGATGCGCGAGGTGAAGAAACTGCCGAGCGGCGGCTATTCCGGCCGGTTCGCCAACCAGCCACGCGACCTGCCGGGCAAGCGGGCCGGCGACCTCGCCGAGTTCAAGGAGGCCGACATCTCCGACTGGATGTTCATGCGCAACGGCAAGATCGTCGGCGGCGAGACCATCAAGCCGCTGCTGAAATCGATGCCGAAGGCCGACGCCGACGCGCTTCGCGCGCGGATGGAGCAGCCCTGAGGACCGGTGTTCGGCCGCGGCGGCGGCGCAGAGCCGGGTTGCCGCCTTGCGCGTCCGCTGGTAAACGCCGCCAATGGCCGAGAAACCCAAAAAACCCCAGAAACTGAAGGCGCGCCTGCCGCGCGGGCTGGAAGATCGCGGCCCGGCCGCGATCAATGCCACGCGGGCGATGGTCGAGAAGATCCGCGCCGTCTACGAACTCTACGGCTTCGAGCCGGTGGAGACGCCGGCGATGGAATATACCGACGCGCTCGGCAAATTCCTGCCCGACCAGGACCGCCCCAACGAAGGCGTGTTCTCGTTCCAGGACGATGACGAGCAGTGGATCTCGCTGCGCTACGACCTGACCGCGCCGCTGGCGCGCTATGTCGCGGAAAACTTCGACGCGCTGCCGAAGCCGTATCGGTCCTATCGGTTCGGCTATGTGTTCCGCAACGAGAAGCCCGGTCCGGGCCGCTTCCGCCAGTTCATGCAGTTCGATGCCGACACGGTCGGCTCGGCGACGCCGGCGGCCGACGCCGAGATTTGCATGATGGCGGCCGACACGATGGAAGCGCTCGGCATTCCGCGCGGCTCCTATGTCGTAAAGGTAAACAACCGCAAGGTGCTCGACGGCGTGCTCGAGGCGATCGGTCTCGGCGGCGACGACAATGCAGGCCGCAGGCTTACGGTGCTGCGCGCGATCGACAAGCTCGACAAGTTTCCTGCCGACGAGGTCCGCAAGCTGCTTGGCCCCGGACGATGGGATGGCGGGGAAGAGGGCAAGGGCGACTTTACCAAGGGCGCCGAACTGAGCCCGGCGGATGCCGACATCGTGCTCGCCGTCACGCAGCAGCGCGCGGATTGGCGAGAGGCCATCGCTGCGGCCGAGACCTACCTTGCAAAGAGTGAAGTCGGTCAGGCCGGCGTGAGCGAGCTCGAAGAGATCGCGAAGCTGGTCGCGGCGTCCGGCTATGGCGCCGATCGCATCCGCATCGATCCCACCGTCGTTCGCGGCCTCGAATACTACACCGGCCCGGTCTACGAGGTTGAGCTGCTGCTCGATACCAAGGACGAGAAGGGCCGCCCGGTGCGGTTCGGCTCGGTCGGTGGCGGCGGCCGCTACGATGGCCTCGTCTCGCGCTTCCGCGGCGAGCCGGTGCCGGCCACCGGCTTCTCGATCGGGGTCTCGCGGCTGCAGGCCGCGCTCACGATGCTCGGCCAGCTCGATACGCAGGCCGAATTCGGGCCCGTCGTCGTCACCGTGTTCGATCGCGACCGCGTCGCGGACTATCAGAAGATGGTCACGCAGCTGCGCCAGGCCGGCATCCGCGCCGAGCTCTATCTCGGCAACCCGAAGAACATGGGCAACCAGCTTAAATATGCCGACCGCCGCAACTCGCCCTGCGTGATCATTCAGGGCTCGGATGAGAAGGCGCGCGGTGAGGTGCAGATCAAGGATTTGATCGAAGGCGCCAAGGCGGCGGCCGCGATCGCGTCCAATCAGGAATGGCGCGAAACGCGCCCAGCTCAGTTCTCCTGCTCCGAGGCAGATCTGGTCGCCAAGGTTCGCGAGGTGCTCGCGCGCCACGACGTGAACTGGGGATAGCTGGTTTGTCGTGCGCGGGCTTGACCCGCGCATCCATCTTCAAAAAGATGGCGCGCCAGCCAGACCGGCAGACGACCGGCCTGCGCGTCAACAACAACCAGGGAGCTATTCCGATGCCCGAGATCACCGTGAGCATGGCCGCCGGCCGCACCGACGAGCAGAAGGCCGGCATGATGCGCGACATCACCCAGGCGCTGGTGAAGAACCTCGGCGTCGACGCCGATGCCGTCGTGATCCAGATCAACGAAGCGCCGCTGCATCACAAGATGAAGGGCGGCAAGACCTTCGTCGAGCGCGCGGCTGCGGCGAAGAAATGACGCGCGAAAGCGCGTCATCCCGGGGCGCGCATTAGCGCGAACCCGGGATCTCGATCAACAATCTCCAGATTCCGGGTTCACGCTTCGCGTGCCCCGGAATGACGAGCAAGGTCTCCATGGACGCACGCGACTTCATCAAGATCGGCATGAGCGCCGAACGCATGCTGGTGGTGCCGCCGGAGCGCACGGTCGGGCATTTCGTGCCGGGCATGCCGATGGTCTATGCGACGCCGATGATGATCCTCGAAATGGAGATGGCGTCGGGTGATGCCATCCGCGGTGCGTTGCAGCCCGGCTGGGTCACCGTCGGGACCGAGGTCGATATTCGTCATCTCGCCGCCGCGCTTGTCGGCGCCACGGTGCGGACCACCGCAAAAGTGATCGCGGTCGAGCGCCGCGTGATCCGCTTCGCCGTCGAGGCTTTTGAGGGCGCGCGCAAGCTCGGCGAAGGCCGCCACGCTCGCGGCCTGATCAATGTCGAGAGTTTTAACAAGCGGCTCGCTGGGACGTCGGGCCAGGCGCAGTAAGCGAAACGGCCGACGCGCACCGATCCACTTGTTCGAACGTCATCCTGAGGTGCGCGCCCTTGCGTGCCTCGAAGGATGGCCGCGGGCCGTGCACCCTGCGAGGCTCGCTTCGCGAGCACCTCAGGGTGACGGGATCAGCAGGCAGCTACTTCGCCAATTCCTTCGAGCGCCGCGTTGCCGCCGCGATGGCGCGGGTCATCAGCGGCTGCATGCCGTCGCTCGCCATCAGCACCTCGAGCGCGGCCGCGGTGGTGCCGCCGGGTGAGGTGACATTCTGCCGCAGCGTCGCCGAAGGAAGATCCGAGCGATGCAGCAACTCGCCGGCGCCGGCGACGGTCGCGCGCGCCAGCGTGGTCGCGAGCTGCTCAGGCAGGCCGGCTGCGACACCGGCGCGGGCGAGCTCCTCGGCGAGCAGGAAGACATAGGCCGGGCCGGAGCCGGAGACGGCAGTCACCGCGTCCATCAGGTTCTCATCGTCGACCCATTCGACCAGCCCGGTCGCTTTCAGCAGCGCATCGGTCATGGCGCGCTGCGCGGCGGTGACGCGCTTTGACGGCACGGCGACCGTGATGCCGCGGCCGATCGCCGCCGGCGTGTTCGGCATTGCGCGGACCACCGCGCCGCCGACCACTTCTTCCAGCGCTGATATCGTCGTGCCGGCCATGATCGACACCACGAGCGTCGACGGACCGACCAGCGCCTTCAGCGCGGCGCCGGCGTCGCGGAACGATTGCGGCTTCACCGCGACGACCAGCGCGTCGACCGTACCGAGATCCGTCGCCTGCGGATTGAGCCGCACGCCCTTGGCGGCAAGCGCGGAGATCTCGGGCGAAAGATGCGGATCGATCACCGCGACATGCTTCGGCGAGAGGCCCTGCGCGAGCCAGCCGGTCAGCATCGCGCCGCCCATCTTGCCCGCGCCTGCGAGCGCGATGGTGCCGGTCGAATCTTTCAGTGCGCTGGTTGTGTTCACAGGTGTCACCGCTCGTCGTCCCGGCGAAGGCCGGGACCCATAACCACAGGTGGTTCTAGTAAAGCGAAGCGGGCGCCACAAGCAGTTTGCTCAACCACTGGGGCCGGGGAGTATGGGTCCCGGCTACCGTGCGCAATTGCGCACTAGGCCGGGACGACACTGAGGATGCGCTTACGCCTCGCCCTCGGTATCGAACATCGCGGCGGCCATCGCTTCGGCGGTCGACTTGCCGGCCCACACCACGAACTGGAACGCCGGATAGTAGCGCTCGCAGGCGTGGATCGCGTTGACCACCATGGCCTCGCATTGCGCGGTGGACGCGGTGAGGCCGCCGGGCAGCACCAGCGCCTGGCGATGCATCACCATGCCGGTGTGGGTCCACAAATCGAAATGGCCGACCCACAATTGTTCGTTGATGGCGGCGACCAGCCGCTGCACCTCGGCGCGCCGCGCTTGCGGCATCTTCATGTCGAAGGCGCATGCGAGATGCAGCGCCTCGATCTCTCCCATCCAGGTGAAGGAGAGCTGATAATCGATCCAGTCTCCCTTGGAGACGATCGTCACCTCGTCTTCGCCGGAACGCTCGAACGCCCAGTTGTTGTCGGTGGCGATATCTTCGACCACCGCAAGCGGGTTGTTCCGGGAATCGATAATGCTTTCGAGGAGGGACATGCCGTCTCGGACCTTGTTCTTATGATCGCTTGATACGCACACGGAAGCCGGCTTTTGCGACATACTGCGTCGTGGCCGAGTGCAGTTCCTTGACCGGGCTTCCGGATGCCCCTGGACCTGACGCCGATGAAGTGATGTGATTTGCGGAATCCGCGCAACCGCACGCCGAGTCCGTCCACAGCCAAAGCGCGCATCGTCCACAGCTGATCTCCGCCACACTTGTGATTTTGCGAACAAATCGGAATCTAGGCGTTCGCGTAACGATTTATTAACCATTTGCAGGCGCCTTGCCGCACGCGTGAATCAGCCTTTCGGGCGCTCACATCACTCTGCAAGAGCCGCGGCGCGCTCATGGGGACATGCCGTTTCCCCATGCCAAAGGTGCTTGCCCCGCTGTCGCGGTTTGGTCATATTTCGTCTCAGGCACGTCCATCCCGGGCGTGCCGATGTTCTCAGGGCGGGGCGAAAATCCCCACCGGCGGTAAAGGGCGATGAGCCCAAGCCCGCGAGCGCCTTCTTCCGCGAAGCCGGGAGAAGGGTCAGCAGATTCGGTGCAATTCCGAAGCCGACGGTTACAGTCCGGATGAAAGAGAACGGTTGCGGCAGCCAACGCGATTTTCGCGTGGGCTTGTGTCGTTGTCCGTGTGCCCTGATTCTGGTCCTGAAAGAGGAAAGCCATGAATCAGATGTTGCAAGACCAAGACGTTCAAGCTTCTCAAGTCCAGACCTCCCAAGCAGAAAGTGTTCCGAATACGCCGGCTCGTCCGCCGACGCCGGAGCATCCGCACTTCGCCAAGCCGCAGCGCGTTGCTTTCGTGCAATCGTCCTGGCATCGCGATGTGGTGGAAGAGTGCCGCATCTCCTTCCTGAAGGAGATCGAGGCGCGCCACATCACCAATGTCGATGTGTTCGAAGTGCCGGGCTCGTTCGAGATCCCGCTGCATGCGCAACTGCTGGCGAAGACCCGCCGCTACACCGCGATCGTCGCGGCCGGGCTCGTTGTCGATGGCGGCATCTACCGCCACGAATTCGTCGCCGATACCGTGATCAAGGCGCTGATGGATGTGCAGTTGCGCACCGAGGTGCCGGTGTTCTCGGCGGTGTTGACGCCGCAGCAATTCCACGAGACCGAGGTGCATTACGACTTCTTCCGCAAGCACTTCGTGATCAAGGGGATCGAGGTCGCGGAGGCCTGCGCCAATACGCTGCTCAGCCTCGAACGGTTGCGCGGCCAGGTCGCGGCGGGAATACCTGGCTAAAGCTTCGGCAGCTTAAGGCCCGGCGCAAAAGCGATTCCGGCATGCGTGCCGGGATCGCTGTTGCAGCCCGTGCGTTCGGTTATGCTTGCCGGCATAATCAGAACGCGCGGGAGGCGTCGCCTATGACCGAACAACATTCCTCCGATTGGCTCGGCCTGTCGGGCCGCGTTGCCGTCGTCACCGGCGGAGGCGGCGGCATCGGCCGCGCCACCGCAGTCAGTTTTGCGCGTGCCGGCGCCAGGGTCGCAGCCCTCGATCGCGACGAGCGCGGGCTGGCGGAAACCAAGGCGAAGCTTCGCGAGTTCGGCGATGGTCATCTCGTCGCAAGCTGCGACACGACCAGTGAGGACAATGTCGCGGCTGCCGCCGACGCCGTCGCGAACGCGCTTGGTCCTTGCGACATCCTCGTCAACACCGCGGCGGTGCTGCGTCCCGGCGCGCTCGATACGCTGCCGCTCGCCGAATGGAATGCGGTGCTGGCGATCAACCTCACCGGCTATTTCATCTGCGCGCAGGCGTTCGGCCGCCAGATGCGCAAGACCGGGCGCGGCAGCCTCATCCACGTCGCCTCGATCGCCGCCAGCAACGCGCAGGGGCAGAGCGGCGCCTACAGCGTCAGCAAGGCCGCCGTCGTGATGCTCTCGCAGCAGCTCGCCGCCGAATGGGGGCCGCATGGCATCCGCAGCAATGTGGTCAGCCCGGGCCTCGTCGTCACGCCGATGAGCCAGGCGTTCTACGATACACCGGGGGTCACCGAGCGGCGCACCGCCGTGGTGCCGATGCGCCGGATCGGCGCGCCGCAGGACATGGCGGACGCGACCTTGTTCCTGGCGAGCGATCGCTCGTCATACGTCAATGGCGAGGAGATCATCGTCGACGGCGGCTATGCGCGGACGCTGATGAGCCACGTGCCGCGGCCGGGGTTTTAGCGGAGTGGGTGCCGCCGCAAATTCGCCGTCGTCCCGGCCTTGAGCCGGCAACTGTTATGTTGGTTTGGTTTGCAGGTACGGCTTTCGGTCTCGCATGATGGCATTGAGGACCGTCAGCAGCTTCCT
>NZ_BOVL01000006.1 GCF_019972155.1 Bradyrhizobium sp. RD5-C2
GGGTCGTGAAATCCGATCGGCGAGCGCGGAAATTCGGGTGTGCCTCCCGGCGGCAGGTCGTGATCCCAGGTGATTTCGCCGTCCGCGACCTTGAGATCGCAGACCAGTGGCAGGAGGTACCCGCAGGTCATCGCGTCAACGAACGGCGGGCAGCGCTTGATGGTGTCCTCGTCGTGCAGGTTGATCGAGGAGAAGGCCGTTGCCGGCATGGTCTTGAGCCAGTCGGGAACGCCTTGGGCCGCCGGGACCGGTCGCGGGATCAGTCCTTCGAGCTGTTTCGGACAGCGAAATTTGAGCGTCAGCTTGTTGTTGTTCGTCATTGGGCGCTCCAGTGCGCCCGATCGACCTACATGATGATGTCGTGAATTCGCGCTCACGATCGATTGATGGCGACCTCAGCCATGCGTCCGACAAACGCCAATCCGTTGCCGCCCTCATCGGAAGCAGGGGCAGACACAATCTGAAGCAAACGGGAAACGCCGGGCGCGCTAGCTCACGAGATACTTCGCCACCGCCGGCTCGTTCCATTCGATGCCGAGCCCGGGACCGCGGGCCGTCACTGCGCCGTCGATGATCTCGGCGGGCCTTGCGAGGATCGCGCCCGCGAAGTCGAGGAACTCGAGCCAGTGCGCGGTCGGCGTCACTGCGAGCAGATGCGCGCTGACTTCCGCGAACAGATGGCTCGACATCGGGATCGATGCGGCATCGGCCTGTCCCGCGACCTGCATCCAGCCGGTGACGCCGCCGACCTTCATCACGTCGGGCATGATGAAGTCGGATGCGCCGGCCGCGATCGCCTCGGCGAAACCGCGGGGAAACCACCAGTTCTCGCCGGCCTGGATCGGCGTCGGCGAGGTCTCGCGAACCCTGGCGTGACCGGACAGGCTTTCCTGCGGTACTGGCTCCTCGATCCAGTGCAGATCGTAGGGCGCAAGGCGGGCGATGCGGCGGGTGGCTTCCGCCGGATCGAGCGACTGGTTGAAATCGATCATCAGCGCGATGTCGGGGCCGAGCAGGGCGCGCACGCCCTTCACGACGCGCTCGTCATTGGCGGCATCGCCGTCGCCGCCCTTGATCTTGATGCCCTTGAAGCCTTGGTCGAGCGAGCGGCGCAGCGCGCGCTCGTCCGCTACGGGATCGACCGCGCCATAGCTGTCATAGGCCTTGATCGGCCTCGCCGAGCCGCCGAGCAGCGCGACCAGCGGCCGGCCGCCGAGCTGACCGAGCACATCCCAATAGGCCATGTCGAGGCCCGACACGGCCATACCGACCAGACCCTGCGCGCCGAGCAGCCGGAACTTGGCGTCCATCGCCTTCAACAGATCAAACGGGGCGACCGGCCTGCCGATCAGCTCGCGACCGATCTCCTCGATCAGATAGCAGAGAGGGTGAAGTGTGAGCTTGCTGTAGGCGAAGATGTAGGTGCGGCCGGTAACTCCTTGATCGGTTTCGACATCGATCAGCACCAGCGGACCGGAATCGATCACGCCAAACGCGGTCTTCACAGGACGCTTGAGCGGCACCACGACGCTTCGTGCCTTCACTCCGCGAATCGCTGCAACTGTCTGGCTCATCGGTGCTTCCTTTGGCGGTTTCCACTTCTTGTTATTGGATACTGTACCATCGCAGCAGCCGCGGCGCGGCCCAATCGGTCGCGACCTGCTCGATCAAATAGCGGCCCGGATATTCGGCGAGGAAGGCGATGCGCTGGGTCTGGCCCGGTTCGACCGCGAGCGTGTCGAGCCAGAACGGCTTCCAGCCATCGTCGAGCCGGTCGAGCAGACGGAAGTGATGGCCGTGCAGATGAAAGGCGCTGGCGATTGCGCTCGGGTTGGTCAGGGCCAGCACGACGGTTCGGCCTGCCTTGGCCTGAAAGGCCGGGGCGGTGGAGGGCTTGAACTCCGCCGGGCGGAACCAATCGGTTGGCGTGCCCAGCGCCAGATCGAATCTCGCTGCACTCTTGAGATCGAGCTGGGCGGGCATGTCGTTGCCCGGTAGCGGCGGGGCCGGCGGGAACGGCGCCGTCCGGATCGGCGGTTCGTTCGAGACAACCAGCTTGCCGACCGGGCGGGCCTGCTTGCCGTCGTGCAGTAGGATCGGGAAGCTGGTTCCGGCCAGACCGGTCGCATCGACAAAGACGTCCGTACGGCCCCCCGGAGCCAGGATCAGCGCACCGTTGCGGGCCGGGAACGGTTCGGCCGGCTGGCCGTCGATCGCCATCACGCGGACGTCGAGGTTCTCGAGCTTGACCGCCAGCACACTGCGTTGGCTGCCATTGATAAAGCGGAGTCTGAGGCGGGCATTGGCCGGTGCCGAGATATCGTATGAGGTCTTGCCGTTAATTGTATGAATTTGCGTCGAATCTTTCGGGTCGCTTCCAGGCGGGATCGCGGTTCCATCGGACTGCAGGCGCCACTCCTCGATCAGCAAGACCTCGTCGCGGTCGATCGCCACCGGCGAGGTGCCGGTCACGATCAGCGGGCGCGGTCGTGCCGGCGCCGTGCCATCCCCGAACAGCGGTTCGCACAGGAACGTGCCGGCATGCCGAAGCGGCAGCTGAAAGCTATCCTTTGCCCCTGTGGCTAGAGGCGCCCGGGAGGCCAGCGGCTCCGCGGCCGGGACGCCATCGAGCCCGCGGCAATCAAGTACGGCTGCAACCGGCAGCTCGTTGCCGAACGTCACGTCGAGGACCTCGCCGCGCTTGAAGCGGAGGTCGCCACTGCCGAGCGACCAGACTGGGGTCTCCGGGGTGCCCGGACGAAGCAGGATGCGGTCGGTTTTGGCCTGCAACGCGACTGCCGTCCGGCCCTGTGCCCAGCCGGGGCTCGGCCAAGCGGGGCAAAGCGCCGCGGCGCCGAGACCGGCGATCAGGTCGCGCCGGGTGAGGGAAAGTTCGGGCCTTGCTAGGGGGCTTGCCATCCGGCCGATGCGGACCATTTTCAAGTGTACCTGTCCAGTCGCGATCGGTCGCAGGGCGGGCTCTCCAGCGGCCATTTTTTTGCTGCGAACCGGTGGGCGCATGTTATAAGCCCGGCCGCCCGCGGCATCGCGGCCGGACTGGATGCTTTTCGCGCGGGCGTGGCGGAACTGGTAGACGCGCTGGATTTAGGTTCCAGTGACGAAAGTTGTGGGGGTTCGAGTCCCTCCGCCCGCACCAAGCGCTTACAGCGTTTGCATGACGAATTCTTGGAGAACCTTGAGCCCCGAAGGGGACGAGGGTTCGCCGAACCCACAGACGTTAGGCCGCAAGGCTCACCGTCGAACAGACTGGACACTGCCACGGCCGCTCGGGCCGCGGCAAAAGCGGAAGAAGATTGATACCATGCAGGTCACCGAGACCCTCAACGAGGGACTGAAGCACGAATTCAAGATCAGCGTTCCGGCATCCGATCTCGATGCCAAGGCGGGCGCCAAGCTGGTCGACCTCAAGGACAAGGTCCGTCTCAACGGCTTCCGTCCCGGCAAGGTGCCGGTCGCGCACCTGAAGAAGATCTACGGCCGCTCGGTCATGGCCGAGACCATCGACCAGACCATCAGCGACACCAACCGGCAGATTTTCGAAGATCGCGGCTTCCGCCTCGCCGGCGAGCCGAAGATCACGATGCCGACCGAGAAGGACCAGGTCGAGGAATTGCTGTCGGGCAAGACCGACCTGACCTACACCGTCGCGATCGAGGTCGTGCCGCAGATCCAGCTCGCTGATTTCAAGTCGTTCTCGGTCGAGAAGCCTGTGGTCGATGTCTCCGACGCCGACGTCGACGATGCCATCAAGCGTGTCTCCGAGGGCAGCCGTCCGTACAATGCCAAGGCCGAAGGGGCGGCGGAGAAGGGCGACCGCGTCACCATCAGCTTCAAGGGCACCATCAACGGTGAAGCCTTCGAGGGCGGCACCGGCGAGGGCATTCAGGTCGTGATCGGCGCCGGCCAGTTCATTCCGGGCTTCGAGGAGCAGCTGATCGGCATCGGCACGGGCGAGACCCGCACGCTGAAGGTCCCGTTCCCGAAGAACTACCTCAATGAAAAGCTCGCCGGCCAGCCGGCCGAGTTCGAGACCACGGCGACGCTGATCGAGGCGCCCGGTGAGGTCACGGTCAACGACGAATTCGCCAAGACGCTCGGCCTCGAGTCGCTCGACAAGCTCAAGGAGCTGATGCGCGAGCGCCTGACCGCCGAGTTCGCCGGTGCGACCCGCCAGAAGGTCAAGCGCGCGCTGCTCGATCGGCTCGACGAGAGCCACAAGTTCGAGGCCCCGCCGTCGCTTGTCGCGGAAGAGTTCAACCTGATGTGGAACTCGATCAAGGCCGAGATGGACTCGACCGGCAAGACCTTCGCCGACGAGAACACCACCGAGGATGCGGCCAAGGACGAGTACCACAAGATCGCCGACCGCCGCGTCCGCCTCGGCCTCGTGCTCTCGGAGATCGGCGAGAAGAACAAGATCACCGTGACCGACGACGAGGTCTCGCGCGCTGTCATCGAGCGCGCGCGCCAGATGCCGGGCCGCGAGAAGGAAGTCTGGGATTACTACCGCAGCAACGCCCAGGCGCTGGCCCAGCTCCGCGCCCCGATCTACGAGGACAAGGTCGTCGACTTCGTCCTGGAGCTCGCCAACGTGACCGAGAAGAAGGTCTCGAAGGATGAGCTGTTCAAGGATGAAGACGCCGAGAAAACTGCCGCTTAATTGCGGCACCTCGCGTTAATGATGAACCGTGAAAGCACGCCTGCGACGGGCCTCCGTCGCTAGGCGCGCCGACGCGAATCGGCTTGAACTTCTGCGACCTGCCCAGTTGGCTAGTGCCGGTCTTGTCGGCCGGAAATTGGCCCATATCTGGGTTAAGCCTTAACGTTCTGCATCACCCCTAACCCTTGGGTTCTTTCATGCGCGATCCCGTTGAAACCTACATGAACCTCGTGCCGATGGTCGTCGAGCAGACCAATCGCGGCGAACGCGCCTACGACATTTTCTCGCGCCTGCTGAAAGAGCGCATCATCTTCGTCACCGGCCCGGTGGAGGACGGCATGTCGACGCTGACCGTCGCGCAGCTGTTGTTCCTCGAGGCCGAGAATCCGAAGAAGGAAATCTCGATGTACATCAACTCGCCGGGTGGCGTGGTGACGTCGGGCCTTGCGATCTACGACACCATGCAGTTCATCCGTCCGCCGGTATCGACGCTGTGCACGGGGCAGGCGGCCTCGATGGGCTCGCTGCTGCTGGCAGCCGGCGAAAAGGACATGCGCTTCTCGCTGCCGAACTCGCGCATCATGGTGCACCAGCCGTCCGGCGGCTTCCAGGGCCAGGCCACCGACATCATGCTGCACGCTCAGGAGATCCTGAATCTCAAGAAGCGCCTCAACGAGATCTACGTGAAGCACACCGGCCAGACCTACAAGGCGATCGAGGACGCGCTCGAGCGCGACAAATTCCTTACTGCCGAGGATGCCAAGACGTTCGGCCTCGTCGACAAGGTCATCGACAAGCGGCCGGAAGACCCGTCGGCGGCCAAAGCGGCCTGACGACGCCGGCTGATCTGGACAGGCGACCCGGGGCGTCGGTGTGATCTCCACATTGACGCCTCACATAGTCGGCAAAGCAGGACGGCGGAGTACCTCGCAAGCGCATACGCTGGGCCAGAAAGTTCCGCTTTCGTGCTCATGGCCCGGCGTGGTAATCCCGCAACGTTCCGTGGATTTCGACGCGTATTCCACGTACGATCGTGGAAAATCACGGTATTGTCACGGTCTTGAGCCTGCCCCCCGATTAGCGAATTCTTGATAGTCGGGTGCCAGCATGGTTGGCTGTAATGCATCGGCTATGATCGCGGAGATTCAAATAAACCGTGATCCACACGGTCAGTATTGCGTAGGGTCTTTTTTGGTACGGAATTTGCTCTATCTACCCAATACTCCGGTTTTGTGCCGGATTGGGTCGATCTGGCAAACGAGGTCGAACGGCGGACGGAGATAATGAATGAGTAAGGTCGGCACGAGCGACGCCAAGAACACGCTATATTGCTCGTTCTGCGGCAAGAGCCAGCATGAAGTTCGCAAGCTGATTGCCGGACCGACTGTCTTCATTTGTGACGAGTGTGTCGAACTCTGCATGGACATCATTCGCGAGGAGAACAAGTCCTCGCTGGTGAAGTCGCGCGACGGCATCCCGACACCGAAGGAAATCTGCAAGGTCCTGGACGACTATGTGATCGGCCAGAGCCATGCCAAGAAGGTGCTGTCGGTCGCCGTTCACAATCATTACAAGCGGCTTAACCATCAGACCAAGCACAACGACGTCGAGCTGGCGAAGTCGAACATCCTGCTGATCGGTCCGACCGGTTCGGGCAAGACGCTGCTCGCGCAGACGCTGGCCCGCATCCTCGACGTGCCCTTCACCATGGCTGACGCCACGACGCTGACCGAAGCCGGCTATGTCGGTGAGGACGTCGAGAACATCATCCTGAAGCTGCTGCAGGCCGCCGACTACAACGTCGAGCGCGCGCAGCGCGGCATCGTCTATATCGACGAAATCGACAAGATCAGCCGCAAGTCCGACAATCCCTCGATCACCCGCGACGTGTCGGGCGAGGGCGTCCAGCAGGCGTTGCTGAAGATCATGGAAGGCACGGTGGCCTCGGTCCCGCCGCAGGGCGGCCGCAAGCATCCGCAGCAGGAGTTCCTGCAGGTGGATACCACCAATATCCTGTTCATCTGCGGCGGTGCCTTCTCGGGCCTCGAGAAGATCATCTCCGCGCGCGGCCGTTCGACCTCGATCGGCTTCGCGGCGCAGGTGCTCGCGCCGGAGGATCGCCGTACCGGCGAGATCTTCCGTCACGTGGAGCCGGAGGATCTGCTGAAGTATGGCCTGATCCCGGAATTCGTCGGCCGTCTGCCCGTCGTCGCGACGCTGGAAGACCTCGACGAGGCCTCGCTGAAGAAGATCCTGACCGATCCGAAGAACGCGCTGGTGAAGCAGTACCAGCGGCTGTTCGAGATGGAGAACATCGAGCTCACCTTCGCCGACGAGGCGCTTGGCGCGGTCGCCCGCAAGGCGATCGAGCGCAAGACCGGTGCGCGCGGCCTGCGGTCGATCCTGGAGAGCATCCTGCTCGAGACCATGTTCGACCTTCCGGGCCTCGAAGGTGTCGAGGAAGTTGTGATCTCGCGCGAGGTCGTCGAGGGCACGGCGCGTCCGCTCTACATCTATGCTGATCGTTCCGACCGCGCCGTCGAGAGCAGCGCGAGCGCCTAAGGCGCAACTTTCTGTCGTCGCAATTCATGCGGCTGCCGGGCGATCCGGCGGCCGTTGTGGCGCAGCAGCAGGCCATTTTCGCGTCGCAGTAAATGCCTGTTTAGCCTATATTTCCCGGCACTTCTCAGACTTGACACCCCCCCGCCTGATAGCCACCTAATGCTATCGGTGAGGGATCTCATGTGCTGAGATTCGTCGCTTTACGATGCGGAATATGCGGCTGCTGACGGCAATCTAATTCCGGATCACCAAGGCACCTTGTGGCGGTTGCGCAAGCAGGCGGACTGCGTGCAAGGGGGCAAAACAAAAGGATAAGGCCATGACGACATCAAAACCCCGGCCAACGATCGTCCACGGCGAAAGCCACTCCTATCCGGTGCTGCCGCTCCGCGACATCGTCGTCTTCCCGCACATGATCGTGCCGCTCTTCGTCGGCCGCGAGAAATCGATCCGCGCGCTCGAAGAGGTGATGAAGAACGACGCGCTGATCATGCTCGCGACGCAGAAGAACGCGTCCGATGACGATCCGGCTCCCGATTCAATTTACGAGACCGGTACGCTCGCCAGCGTGCTGCAGCTCCTGAAGCTGCCCGACGGCACCGTGAAGGTGCTGGTCGAGGGCCTCGAGCGCGC
Source organism: Bradyrhizobium sp. RD5-C2 (assembly GCF_019972155.1). Taxonomy (GTDB): domain Bacteria; phylum Pseudomonadota; class Alphaproteobacteria; order Rhizobiales; family Xanthobacteraceae; genus Bradyrhizobium. The sequence continues at coordinate 7,877 of NZ_BOVL01000006.1, forward strand.
GCGTGTCGAGAAGTATTCCGACCGCAGCGAGTATTACGAAGCGACCGCGGTCGCACTCGCCGACGCGGACGCCACCTCGGTCGAGGCCGAGGCCTTGGCGCGTTCAGTCGTGTCTGACTTCGAAAGCTATGTGAAGCTGAACAAGAAGATCTCCGCCGAAGTCGTCGGCGTGGTTCAGGCGATCACCGATTTCGCCAAGCTCGGCGACACCGTTGCCTCGCATCTCGCGGTCAAGATTGCCGATCGGCAAGCGATCCTGGAGACGTTGTCCGTCACCCAGCGCCTGGAGAAGGTGCTCGGCCTGATGGAGAGCGAGATCTCGGTGTTGCAGGTCGAGAAGCGCATTCGCTCGCGCGTCAAGCGCCAGATGGAGAAGACCCAGCGCGAGTATTACCTGAACGAGCAGATGAAGGCGATCCAGAAGGAACTCGGCGACGACGAAGGTCGCGACGAGCTCGCCGATCTGGAGGAGAAGATCTCCAAGACCAAGCTGTCCAAGGAAGCGCGCGAGAAGGCCCAGCACGAGCTGAAGAAGCTGCGCCAGATGTCGCCGATGTCCGCGGAAGCGACCGTCGTGCGCAATTATCTGGATTGGCTGCTGTCGATTCCGTGGGGCAAGAAGTCCAAGGTCAAGAAGGACCTCGAGGCCGCGCAGGCGGTGCTGGACTCCGATCACTACGGGCTCGAGAAGGTCAAGGACCGTATCGTCGAGTATCTCGCGGTGCAGTCGCGCGCCAACAAGCTGACCGGACCGATCCTGTGCCTGGTCGGGCCTCCCGGCGTCGGCAAGACCTCGCTCGGCAAGTCGATCGCGAAGGCGACCGGCCGTGAGTTCGTGCGCGTGTCGCTCGGCGGCGTGCGTGACGAGGCCGAGATCCGCGGTCACCGCCGCACCTATATCGGCTCGATGCCCGGCAAGATCATCCAGTCGATGCGGAAGGCGAAGACCTCGAACCCGCTGTTCCTGCTGGACGAGATCGATAAGATGGGCGCCGATTTCCGCGGCGATCCGTCGTCGGCGCTGCTGGAGGTCCTGGACCCCGAGCAGAACTCGACCTTCAACGACCATTACCTGGAGGTCGACTACGACCTGTCCAACGTGATGTTCATCACGACCGCGAATACGCTGAATATTCCGGGACCGCTGATGGACCGCATGGAGATCATCCGGATCGCCGGCTACACCGAGAACGAGAAGGTCGAGATCGCGCGCAAGCATCTGATCCCGAGCGCGCTCTCCAAGCACGGTCTGGACTCCAAGGAATGGTCGATCGACGACGCGGCCTTGCTGTTGATGATCCGCCGCTACACCCGCGAAGCGGGCGTGCGTAATCTGGAGCGTGAGCTCTCCACACTCGCCCGCAAGGCGGTGAAGGAGCTGATGATCTCCAAGAAGAAGTCGGTGAAGGTCACCGAGGCGAACATCGAAGAGTTCCTCGGCGTTCCGAAGTATCGCTTCGGCGAGATCGACGATGAGGATCAGGTCGGTATCGTCACCGGTCTGGCGTGGACCGATGTCGGCGGCGAGCTGTTGACCATTGAAGGCGTCATGATGCCCGGCAAGGGCAAGATGACCGTCACGGGCAATCTGCGCGACGTGATGAAGGAGTCGATCTCGGCGGCGGCGTCCTACGTCCGCTCGCGTGCGATCGTCTACGGCATCGAACCGCCGATGTTCGATCGCCGCGACATCCACGTTCACGTGCCGGAGGGCGCAACGCCGAAGGACGGTCCGTCCGCCGGCGTGGCGATGGCCACCGCGATCATCTCGGTCATGACCGGCATTCCGGTCCGCCACGATGTCGCGATGACCGGCGAGATTACGCTGCGTGGTCGCGTGCTGCCGATCGGCGGTCTGAAGGAGAAGCTCTTGGCTGCCGCGCGCGGTGGCATCAAGACGGTGCTGATCCCGGAGGACAACGCCAAGGATCTCACGGAGATTTCCGATGCGATCAAGGGCGGTATGGAGATCATTCCGGTCTCGCGGCTGGATGAGGTCGTTGCCAAGGCGCTGACCCGCGTGCCCGTGCCGATCGTCTGGGAAGAGGAGACCAGCAAGGTCGACGTCAAGCCCGACGCTTCAGATGAGGCGTCCGGTGGCCTGACGGCGCACTGAGCGAAACTCCAATCGAAATAATGAAACGGCGCCTTCGGGCGCCGTTTTTGTTTTGGCTCTGGTGCGGATGGGAGGCCGATCTCGCGCACGAGACCATGCGTTGACAATAAATGCCGTCTGGCGGTCAGAGCGTCACGTCGCGGACGAAATCGTTTGATGCAGTCTGGCCTTCGACAAGAAGCGTTTCTGAAGCCGATCCTAGATCCGAAGGAAGCGATCAGATGACCACGCAGCCTGGAGCGCCACTGCCCCCTGACGATGTCAACCGGAACCTTACGCTGGCGCATTTCGACGATCCGATGCTACGCCATGTCTCGATCGTCGGCGGTACCTACACCATCCTCGTGTCCGGCGAGCAGACCGGCGGCCGCTACTGTCTGATCGACATGCTGGTGCCGCCCGGCGGTGGCCCGCCGCCGCACCGTCACGAGTTCGAGGAGATGTTCACCATTTTCGACGGCGAGGTTGAGTTGATCTTCCGGGGGCAACCATATCGGGCAGGCGCCGGCTCGACCGTGAACATCCCCGCAAACGCGCCTCACGCGTTCAAGAACAGGTCCGACAAGCCGGTCCGTATGCTCTGCATGTGCACGCCGGCAGGCCAGGAGGAGTTATTCCTGGCAGTGGGCGATCCGGTCGCGAGTCGTACTGCGCCGCCGCCAAACCTCAGTCAGGCCGAGCGAGCTGAACGCATTGAAAGAGCAAAGGCACTGTCCGCGAAATACCGGACCGAATTATTGGCATGAGGCATCTGGTCTCGCCGCGGGCCGCCAGATGAGGCTAGCGGGTTGCCCTGTGCGCCGCGAGGTGCGCAGGGTTGCCAATGCACCACCGTGCGCAACTACTCCTTTTTCTCGACGAGGAAATTGCCGATCGCCCCGAGCGCCATCAGCACGCTGGTGCCGAGGAACACCGCGCGCATGCCGATATGGCCGCCGATGAATCCGCCGGCGAGCGGGCCGATCACCTGGCCGGCATATTGCGCCGAGATCGAATAGCCCAGCATGCTGCCGGTGACCGTGTCGGGTACGCTGTGCCGGATCACGCTTGCGATGCAGGGCAGCAGGCCCCCGAGCGCGAGCCCCATCAGGAAGCGGAGCAGGATCAGCTGCCAGCCGCTGACTACGAAAGCTTGCGGGATCAGCAGCAGTGCGGATGCGGCCAGGCAGATGGTGATGATCCGCCAATGGCCGACGCGATCGGCGAGCTTGCCGAGATGCGACGACGACAGCAGGCTGCCGAACGCCGCTGCCGACATCACGAGGCCGGCGACGAACGTCACCTGCGGCGTCTCGACCAGCTGCGCGACATAGACCGTGATGATCGGCTCGATCGACATGTTGGCAATCATCAGCAGCAGGCCGGTGCCCCACATCGCGATCACAGGACGCTTGTCCGGAACCAGCGACCAGCCGCCGCGCGCCTTGGCGCCTTTCACCGACTTCGGGCGTGCCTCCTCGCGGATCAGGAAAGTGGTGCCGAGGAAGGTGATGAAGATGACGCCGCCGATCAGGAAGAAGGTCGCGCGGATGCCGATCAGGCCCGGCAGCACGCCGCCAATCAAGGGACCGACCAAGCTGCCGGCCATGATGCCGGCCGACAGCACGCCGATCGCCCAGCCGGAGCGCGCCTTCGGTGTCTGCGAAGCGACCAGCACGGTCGAGCCGGAGGCGTAGCCGCCGAGCAGGCCGGTCAACAGCCGTAAGCCGACCAGCTCATAGACATTGTGCGCCATGCCGATCAGCGACATGGCGACCGCCATGCCGAGGCTGGCGCGGATCAGCATCAGCTTGCGGCCATAGCGGTCCGCAAGCCGTCCCCACAGCGGCGCCGTCAGCGCCGCGCTGAAGAAGGTCGCGCCGTAGGCTACGCCCGACCATTGCACGATGGCGGCATGGTCGGTCACGCCGAGCTGCTCGACATAAAGCGGCAGGAACGGCAACAGCAGCGTCATCCCCACGATGGTCGTGAAGGATCCGATCACGCAGACGACGAGGTTGCGCCTCCAGGGGCCGGCGTCGAGGGCCGCCTCGCGATCGATCTCCATGTTCATGTCAGCGCAGCCCGATCACGGCGAAGCCACGCGCCCGCAGGCCGCGACGGTCCTCGTTGAGCGAACGCAGCAGGCGATCTCGGGTGTCGGTGATGTGATCGGCGGCCTCGCGCGCAGCGGAATCCGGATCGTTGGCCTTGATGAAGCCGAGAATGCGCCGGTGCTCGCGCCAGGCCTGCTCGCGCGAAGGTTCGGTCCACACCTCGAGCCAGCGTGCCCGCGACAGCCGCGTCATGGCGCCCGCGATCGCCTTGACGATGAAGGGATTGCCGGAGAGGCGTGCGATCTCGACATGGAAATCGGTGCCGACCCGGTGCCATTCCTCGCGCGGCGCACCGGACTGGCAGGCATCCAGCATCTCCTCGACGCCGGCGATGTCGGCCGCGCTCGCCCGCGCGCAGGCGAGGCGGACCGCCGTCGTCTCCAGCGGGATCCTGAACTCCGCCAGCGCCTCCAGCTCACCGAGGTCGATCGGTGCGACGATCCAGTTGCGGCCGTCGCGGCGGACCAGCTCTTCACCTTCGAGCCGCACCAGCGCGGCGCGGATCGGCGTGCGCGATCCCTCGAACCGGCTCTCGAGCCAGCGCTCCGTCAGCCGCTCGCCCGGGCCGAGGTCGAGGGAGAGGATCATCTCCCGGAGCTGGTCGTGGATCTGAAGCATCTGCGACATGGCGGTCTGCCGGTGTGGGAGTAGGTTTTTGGAGTATTGTCGACGCATCCCGAATTGGTATCCCAAACAATCCCGTTTTGGGATACCAGTATTGTCCCAACGGGGCACCACACCGTGTCCCGGATGCCTTGCGGGGCCGCATCTCCGGGAACGACCTCTTGGCGACAGCCTTATTGGACAACGCCGACTTGGGAGAGCGCGGATGCAGATCGACGGGCAATGCCATTGCAGCGCCGTGACCTATCAGACCGAGATCGATCCCGAACGGGTGTCGATCTGCCATTGCACGGACTGCCAGGCGCTGACCGGCTCGCCCTATCGCGTCACGGTGATCTGCGCCGCCGAGCAGGTCCGGCTGACGGGAGGTGCGCCGAAGATCTACGGCAAGCGGGGCGACAACGGCCGAATCCGCTTCCAGCATTTTTGCGGCGACTGCGGTTCCCCGTTGTTCACGAGCGGCGAGGATGGCGGTCCGGACGATTGGGGAATCCGCTGGGGCAGCATTCGCCAGCGCGGCGAATTGACCCCGCGACGCCAGGTCTGGCGCCGCTCCGCCGCGCCCTGGATCAATGATCTCAAGGGATTGCCGGCGCGGCCCAATGATTGAAGCCCAAGGATTGAAGCCTACGGATTGGGGCCTTGCGGCCCTCGCGACCTTGCGCCCCAGGGGCGGGCGAGGCTAAAGAGGCGCGCAGGTAAGGGCGGCTAGCTCAGCTGGTTAGAGCATCTCGTTTACACCGAGAGGGTCGGGAGTTCGAATCTCTCGCCGCCTACCAGCCTTCGCTCCTCATGGCTACGGCTCGGCGAGCCAGCTTTTGCGGATCAACTCAACCGCTTGTTCGGTCCGCAGGGCGAAGGCTGTCGCGCCGAAGCTCGAAGAGCGAAGGCGGACTGGTTCATCAGGAATCGCTGCTGTTCCCCGCGAGCTACGAGCCGAGGCGGACAAAAGTATGACTGCCTTCATCATCATTCTTGCCGCGCAGATTTGATGCCGGCACGGCTGCGATGCTAATCTCTCCGCCTAACCGGGAACTCGATGCATGCGCAAACTCGCCGCGATTTTTCTTCTCACCATGATTGCCGGACCGGCATTGGCGCAGCAGGACCACGTTCAGCGCTATCGCGAAGAGATCGAGAAGTCGCCGTCGGATGTGGCCAACGAGGCGCGGCAGCAGCGCGCCTACCAGCGCGCGCTCAGCGGCGTGCCGGACCAGAAGCCGACCGACCCGTGGGGCATCGCACGCAGCAATGACGGACAGGGTGCCCCGAAGGGGACTGCCGCCAAGACGCCTGCGCCGAAGCCGGCCAAACCGACGAGCGCCGCCGCCAAATAATTCGAGAGGGCGGACCAGGTCGATGAAGCACTACGTCTGCAAATTGACCGGGCCGCGCCCGACCTTTCCGCAGGACATGACGCCGCAGGAAGCCGCCATCATGCAGGCGCATGTCGCCTATTGCGGCGAATTGCTGCAAGCCGGCAAGGCGCTGATCTTCGGGCCGGTCGCCGATCCCGCCGGCGTCTGGGGACTGGGCGTGCTGCAACTACCTGACGATGCCGATCCGCAGGAGATCGTCGCCAACGATCCCGTCGTCAGGGCCAATGCCGGATTCACCTATCAGGTGATGCCGCTGCTGCGCGCGGCGACGCGCGAGAGTTGCTAGAGTCTCTGGAAGCTTCTCAACAAGGTTGGATCGCATGAACGCAGGCCATCCGCAGAACGCCGATCAGATTGCATATTGGAACGGGCCAGGCGGTCAGCGCTGGGCGTCCAGGCAGGCCGCGCAGGATATCGTGCTGCAGCCGGTGCTCGACCTCCTGATCGATCGCGCCGCGCCGAAGGCCGGCGAGCGCATCGTCGATGTCGGCTGCGGCAGCGGCGCTTCGACGAATGGGTTTGCGAACAAGGTGGGGCCGTCAGGCCATGTGTTCGGCGTCGACGTCTCCGGGCCGATGCTGGAGCGGGCACGAGAGAGCACGCCGAAGGATGCGCCGGTCACCTATGCGCTCGCCGACGCCACGGTCTACCCGTTCGATCCCGCAAGCTTCGATCTCCTGGCGTCGCGCTTCGGCGTGATGTTCTTTGCCGATCCGGCCGTGTCGTTCGCCAATCTGCACAAGGCGCTGAAGCCGTCGGGCCGGCTCGCCTTCGCCTGCTGGCAGGAGCCGCGCGAAAATCCCTTCTTCATGGCGCCGTTGCAGGCGGTCTACAAGCACGTGCCGAAGCTGCCGCAGCTTGGTCCCGACGACCCCGGCCCCTTCTCATTCGCGTCCGAAGCGCGCGTGAACCGAATCCTCGGCGAAGCAGGGTTTGCCGGCGTCGCGATGGAGCCCTGCCGGCTTGAGTTCGACGTCGCGATCGGGCGCGGAATTGACGCCGCCGTCCAGAGCGCGCTCGAGATCGGGCCCGCCAGCCGCGCACTGGAAGGACAACCGGATGACCTACGGGCCGCCGCCGTCACGTCGATCCGCGAGGCGTTGACGCCGTTTGCGAAGGGCGATTCCGTGCTGCTGCCCGGCGCGATCTGGATCGTGACGGCGCGGGCCTAGAGAATAAGTTGGTGATTTCGTCATTGCGAGGAGCGTAGCGACGAGGCAATCCATCTGTCCTCACACGCGTAGCATGGATTGCTTCGCTTCGCTCGCAATGACGGCGAAGCGGCGCGGGTCGCTAGGCGGCCTTCTCTTCCCAGATCATCGCCAGATGCACGATGGTCTGCACGGCCTTCTCCATGTCCTGGCGGCTCACCCATTCGAGCCGCGAATGGAAGGCGTGCTCGCCGGCGAAGATGTTCGGGCAGGGCAGTCCCATGAACGAAAGCCGCGAGCCATCCGTGCCGCCGCGGATCGAGGTTTTCACCGGCGATAGCCCGGCGCGCTCGATCGCCTCGATCGCATAGGCGACGATCTGCGGGTGGCGATCGATCACCTCTTTCATGTTGCGGTATTGCTGCTTGACCTCCATGCGGTAGGTCGAGCGCGGATATCCCTTCATGACGTCCTGCACGATCTTTTCGAGCAGCGCTTCCTTCTGCTTCAGGCCTTGCTCGGTGAAATCGCGCACGATGAACTCGATCCGCGCGTTTTCCAGGGCCCCCGAGATCGCGACCGGATGCAGAAAGCCTTCCTTGCCCTCGGTGGTCTCGGGCGAACAGGTATCCTTCGGCAGGCGATCGACGATGGCGGCCGCGATCTTGATCGCGTGCTCCATCTTGCCCTTGGCGAAGCCTGGATGGGTCGCGACGCCTTCGATGATGATGCTGGCGCCGTCGGCGGAGAAGGTCTCGTCCTCGATATGACCCGCGGTCTCGCCGTCCATGGTGTAGCCGAAATCGGCGCCGAGCTTCTTGATGTCGACCTTGTCGACGCCGCGGCCGATCTCCTCGTCCGGCGTGAACAGGATCTTGATGGTGCCGTGCTTCACCTGCGGGTTGGTGACGAGGAAATGCGCGGCATCCATGATCTCGGCGAGGCCGGCCTTGTTGTCGGCGCCGAGCAGGGTGGTGCCGTCGGTCGTGATGATGTCGTTGCCGATCTGGTCGGCCAGCGCTTCGTGCTCGGCGGCGCGGATCACCTGCGAGGCATCGGCCGGCAGCACGATGTCGCCGCCGCGATAATTCTTCACGAGCTGCGGCTTGACGTTCTTGCCGGTGCAGTCGGGTGAAGTGTCCATGTGCGAGCAGAAGCAGATAACCGGCACCGTCTTGTCGGTGTTGGGCGGGATCGTCGCATAGACGTATCCGTGGGGATCAAGATGCGCATCCGATATGCCCATCGCCTGCAACTCGGCGACCAGCAGGCGGCCGAGATTCTTCTGCTTCTCGGTGGAGGGCGTGGTGGGTGAATCGGGATCGGACTGGGTGTCGATCACGACATAGCGCAGGAAGCGCTCGGTGACGGTGTGCTTGAAGTCGAGAGCCGGTGCCAGCATGAAGACCGCGCAGGAATGGAGGACAGGAACAAGACGCTCAGGCGAAGTTGGTTCGCGCAAGCAAAGCGCATCGAGAGACAACTCTACAACAGAAAAGCGCCACTCCGGGGCCGCGTCGCGAGCCGGAATGGCGCTTGGTATCAAGCAAGTTAAGGACCTAAACGGCTTCCTTCAGCTCCTTGGCGGCGCGGAAGGCGACCTTCTTGCTCGCCTTGATGTGGATCTGCTCGCCGGTTGCCGGGTTGCGGCCCATGCGGGCGGCGCGCTTGCGAACCTGGAGGATGCCGAGGCCTACGATGCGGATCCGCTCGCCCTTCTTGAGGTGCTTGGTGATCCGGGTGACCATGTCGGTCAGGATCGCCTCGGTCTGCTTCTTGGACAGCTCCTGCTCTTCGGCGATGGCCGCCGCCAGGTGCTTCAGCGTGATCGTCGCCGGGGTCGCTGCTTTCTTCGCCACGTGTGGCCCTCCTCGTTGCTGAATGGCTGGATTGCTGCTTTCACGCGAATGGCGCGCCGTTCGCGTCGGGAAAATGCGTCCGGAAAAGTCCTGAAACCGCCGGTTCTGGGAATGGGCAGCGCCGGGTCCGGCCACAGGAAACCCAGACGTATCAGGCCTTATTTGATTCGGGGCTTTGCTGACTACGCCGATTCCCCTGAAAACAGGCGACAACTCGCGTCCACAACGCGAAAATACCCGCGCTGTGCAGGGCTCCGCAACGTGCTTGACTATCCGGATGCGGGCCTTTATGCCCTCGATCCTGCGCGGATCAATCCGATGATCGGCATCCGCGGGAGTAGCTCAGTTGGTTAGAGCGCCGCCCTGTCACGGCGGAGGCCGCGGGTTCGAGTCCCGTCTCTCGCGCCAGTCTTATCAAGCACTTAGACCCAGGTTCCAGATTTAAGGCGTGTCGCGCGCAGCGCTGTCATGACACCTTGAACGCCCTTGTGCTCGGGCTTTCCGCGCTCCGATAGTCGCCACCTCTCAGACGATCTCGATCGCTCGTTCGCTCCCGGCAATCGCGTGATCCTCATTCACGCGCGCAATCTGACACTCCGCGACGCCCGACACGATCAGCCAGGTTTCCGGCTTCGCTCCTTCGCCAATCACGACCGTTGCGTCTTGATCCGGGAGTGCCTGGAGCAGTTGAAGTAGCTCGCGGACTTTCATCGACATGCTTCCTGGAGACCGGCCAACTGGTTCGCCTCTCACGCGAACATCACATCGGCTGATGCGGTAGTGACTATCGCCACCCAGACCAGCGAGAAACGGACGTACGTCAGGTCTCGGTTCGAGCGCGGAGCGTAACGCGCGAGCCTGACGTCAGCCTTACTCTCATGGCATCGCCCTCGGCGACAGCGGTCGCAGCCAGTGAGCGGAAACCACATCAGCGGTTCCACCGGCTTGCGGAACTCAGGCGCTTTCGATGGGTCTTAAAGTTGCCGGAGTAGGCGAAGGGAGTTCAGGACATTCAAACGACGCGAGCGCGGATATCTTGTTGTCGAACATCCTGCCGTGAACGGGATCTCGCCGTATCAGAGCATCATCGTTCTCCGAAGAAGTGAGGCCGCCACAGGATCGTATTGGCGTTGCTTCGTGGCGGCTGTCGATCGGTCAGGCCGCGACACCGGCGGCATCGATGGGCCGCGTTGACTGTTGCTGATGATGCGAAGCTTCCGTTCGCCATTCGGGCGTCAGCCACCACAGCAGGAACAGCAGCGCGATCCCGTTCGAGGCCAGGCTTGTCGTGAGCGGCACGTTCATGATCGCCTGAACGGCGATGCCTGACGACACCGCGATGAAGCGTGGTGATAGGTGCCGCGAGACCATCGACCCCACCGACAGGATCAGGCCGCACACGAGCGCCGAAACCGGGGCGAGCGCAAGACCAACCGACGCGATGCCCTCGGTGGCGAGGAAGGAGGCGTTGAAATTGCCGTCCCGGTAGATCGCTCCGAGCGCCGGGCCGAGCTCGCCATAAGGGCAGGCGGTCACCTGTCGCACGATTGATATCTGGCAGAAGCGGGTCAGGTCGCGGTGTGCAAAGAAGTCGGCATATTGATCAAGGGCGAGCGATGGGATTGCGAGGAAGCGCAGGTTGATGGCGCTGAACACGACGTAATCGCGGTCGGCGCCGAGCATGGCAAACGCCGTCAGCCCGATGATCATCGGAATGAGAAATGCGAGCACCGTGGCCAGCCGCGGGTTGAACCGGCCGAACAGCCAGAACAGAAACGGCAGCCAGATCGGCAGCAGCAGCACGGTCTTGTTGTTGACCACCGGATAGAAGCAAAGCGCAAACAGCAACACGCAGGCGGCCTGTATCCATTGCCGACGCGACGCGAAATGCGCGAACAGATAGGGCAGCACCGCGCCGATGATGATTCCAGTGAGATAATTCAACAGCGCCGGCCGCGTGACGGCGTTGCGCGCTGCGCCATAGGGATTGCCGAGATTGGCGCCGTACGAGATGTCGGCGACCAGCACGGCGAAGGACGACGCCAGCAGCAGCAGCGTAATGCGTTTGATCGCCGCATCAGAAAGGCCGGGCCGCCACACCGGCATGTTCTGGAACATCAGGGGGATCATGGCAGTGGTCAACGCGGCGATCATGGCCCAGCGGGCGATGGCATGCGGATAATCGAACGCGCTGAAGAAGCTAAGCCAGACGAAGCCGAACACCGCTGACAGCAGCGCGAAGCTCACCAGATAACCGAAGCTGAAGCGGCACGCGACGAACGCCGGGATGAAGAAGGCCATCATCGCCGTGCCGAGGATGGCCTCGGCAGTGATGCCGGAGCGCCAGACATGCATCGCCGGGAACGCGTGCCCGCAGGCGATCATCGAGGCGGTGCTGATGACGAAGAAGGCGAAGATTGTGACCCCGACAGTCAGGTCGTCGCGCGTCAATTGCATCGGCCCGTCCGATTCGAAAGCTGTGTGACAGCTAGCAAGTCGGCCTTGGGCTAATCAAGTCAAGCAAGGTTAGGCGGCGTCTCGATCCGTATTGTTATGTTTCCGCCGGGCGATCGGTCACCGCGGCGCCACAATGGATTCACAAACGCGCGACGCGTCGCCTTGATCAGGCAAAGAATGCGGCGACCGCGTTCAGGTCGGATTGTCCGGGGGCGTCGCCACGCAAATTCGCGTCGATGATGCGGCGGCAGGCATCGACCGTATGGGTGTCGCCCAATTCGTTGGCGGCCTCGAGGATCGACCAGACCGTGTCCAGGGGAATGTCGCTCTGCATGGTCGCGTTCGGGTCTGACAGCATCGGCGGCGCCGGGGTTAGAATTCGAACAGGTCGCGGCCGCGCCGCGCCATGGTGTGCAGGTCCGCCACCGTGCCGCGTACGGCGTTGCAGCGGCGGCATTCGATGATGGTGTCGCCGGACGCATGCGCGGGATCGGCGACCTTGATCGCCAGGCTGCCGCAATCCGTGCAGATGATCTTGAATCCGGTCGAAATTACTTGCTGCTGCAAATTCATTGTGGGCCTGCGCCTCTGTTGACGTCCACCTTACGGAACAATTTTTAAAACGGGGGTCGCGGAGCGGATTGCAATCGAATGACCGCGTTAGGAGGCGGTTAAGATTTCGCCGCGGCGGCGCGTTGGCCAAGCCGCGCGTGCATCTCGCGCGCCCCGATCTCGGTGGTCCTGCAATCGCCGCAGCCAAAGGTGGCGAAGGCCACATTGTCTTGATCGAAGCGCGAGACGATCAGGACCAACAAAAAGCCGCCCGAAGGCGGCCGCTTTGTTTGCAGAACCCTCAACACCGTCTTAGCGGACCGTCGAGGTCCCCGAGGAGGTGATCGCGACAGGCTTACCGGCCTTGATGACCTGGTTGGTCTGGGCGGTCTGGGTGAAATCCGCATTATTTCGGGCCGAAATGCCGAAAGCCGCAACCCCGATGGCCGCAACGAGCGCAACCACCACAATCTTGAGGTGGGTCGCGCGATCGGCTGAGTGGATCGAGTGGTTCATGGTCGCCTCCGGGCGTCTATGCGCCGTCTATGGCAGCTACTGGTAAGCGCCATCTGTTTCCGGATCGTTTCGTGAGTTCCCGGAAATGGTTTCGTGCCACGGACGGATTGGTTTCACCGTGCCTTGCGTCACACAGGAAGAGGGCTGAAACTGGCCGCGGGCGCGGACGGCGCCTGGGAGAAAAACAATAATGAAAACAAGGAATATGACCCGACGGCGGGTGCTGGGAACTGGCTCCGTGGCACTTGCCGCGGCGATGTTTGGTAAGCCGTCTCTTGCCGCCGCCGAGTACGACTTCAAGCTCGGCGTCAACACTCCGGAAACCCATCCGCTAACAATCCGTTTGGCCGAGGCGGCGAGGCTGGTCGGCACGCAGTCGTCCGGCCGGGTCAACATCACGGTGTTCGCCAACAGCCAGCTCGGCGGCGATCCGGAGATGCTCTCGCAGGTCCGCGCCGGCGGGATCGAACTGTTGGCCGCGCCCAGTATGACGCTGTCGACGCTGGTGCCGCTATCGGGCTTGCCCAGCATCGGCTTCGCCTTCCAGTCCTACGACCAGGTCTGGGCGGCGATGGACGGCGGCGTCGGCGACATCGTCCGCGATGCGATCGCCAGGACCGGCGTCGTGCCGCTGAAGAAGGTCTGGGACAACGGCTTCCGCCAGATCACCTCGTCGTCGAGCCGGCAGCTCAACAGCGTCGACGATCTCAAGGGCTTCAAGATTCGCGTGCCGGTGACGGCATTGCTGACCTCGCTGTTCTCAGGTCTCGGCGCATTGCCGTCGAGCATCTCCTATAGCGAGCTCTATTCGGCGCTGCAGACCCACATTGTCGAAGGGCAGGAAAATCCGCTGGCGCAGGTTTCGACCGGAAAGCTGTACGAGGTGCAGAAATACTGTGCGCTGTCGAACCATTGCTGGAGCGGCTACTGGATCCTCGGCAACCGCCGCGCGATGGCGGGTCTGCCGCCCGAGCTGCTCGAACTGATCAATGCGGCATTCGACGCGGCGGCGGTGAAGGAGCGCGCCGATCTGGTCGAGATGGACCGCTCGTTGCAGGCCGAACTGACCGAGAAGGGCATGACTTTCAACAAGCCCGATCCGGTGCAGTTCAGGGCCGCGTTGGTGAAAGCCGGCTTCTACATGCAGTGGCAGAAGACCTATGGCGCGGACGCCTGGGCGGCGCTGGAGAAATACACCGGCAAGCTGACGTGAGCGCACCCTGACATCACGCGCGTGATTACCTGACACGTAATCGCGCGCACGATCTCCCTTTGCGATGGTCGGTGCATCGGCGGCGATGTTGCCGATCGATCTGCAAAGGGACTTCCATCATGGCAAGCCAACCGCTCTATGCGACCGCAAGCGACGGCACAAAACTGTTCGTGCAGGATTGGGGCTCGGGCAAGCCGGTGCTGCTGCTTGCCGCATGGACATTCAATTCCGGCGTCTGGGGCAGCCAGATCGTGGCGCTGAACGCCAAGGGCTTTCGCTGCGTTGCGCCTGACCGGCGCGGCCACGGCCGTTCCGACATGCCGATGACGGGATACGATCTCGACACGCTGACCGATGATGTCGCCGCCGTGATCGAGCAGCGTGGTCTCCGCGACGTCACGATCGTCGCGCATTCGATGGGATCGATCGAGGCGGTGAATTATCTGGCGCGTCACGGCGCGGAGCGCATCGCGCGGCTGGTCCTGGTGGCGCCCACCACGCCGTTCATCGTCCAGACCGACGACAATCCGGTCGCGGTGCCGAGGGCGATGGTCGAGGCCCAGAATGCTGCGATCGCGCAGGACTTCCCGAAATGGATGGGCGAGAACGAGGCGCCGTTCTTCATGCCCGACACGCCAGATGCCACGCGGGCCTGGATCAGGGAGATGATGCTGAGCGTGCCGCTTCCCGTGGCGCTGGCCTGCCGCAGGACCATCTCGTTCGCCGATCTGCGCGCCGCAGCCAAACGTATCGACCGCCCGACCCTGATCGTGCACGGCGACAAGGATGCCAGCGCGCCGCTCGAACTGACCGGCGCGAAGACGGCGGCGCTGATCAAAGGCAGCAAGCTCGCCGTCTATGAAGGCGCACCGCACGCTCTGCCGCTGACGCACAGCGCGCGCTTGATGGCCGACTTGCTGGCCTTCATGGACGCTTAACTGGCGCGCACGATGTCCGACCGGATCCAGCGCGCTGCCCAGACGAACAGCAGCGCGCCGAGTGTCGTCGTCACCGCGGCCGACAGCAGCGAGTAGCGAACCGCATCCGTGCCGTACGCGCCCTTCAGGGCGTCGTTGATCATGCCGACGGCGAGGGGGCCGACGCCCTGGCCGAAACAGGTCGCGGTGAGCAGCACGATCGCCGAGGCCAGCGCGCGCATGCTGGGCTTTGCGACCGTCTGGGCGATCGCGAAGATCGGGCCGAGATGGAAGCCGACCATGAACGAGGTCAGAGCCAGCATCGCGACCATCAGCGTGAAGCTTTGCGTCAGCATGCACAGCGCGAACACCGGACCGGCGAGTCCGGACATGATCGCGGGCGCCCACAGCTTCCAGCGGTCGTCGCGGCGGCCGATCTGCGCCACCACGAGGCCGCCGATCAGCGTGCCCGCCATGCCGGCGAGGCCCTTGAAGGTGCCGGCATAGGTGCCGATCTCGGCGCTGGTGAGGTGATGGATGCGCGCCAGGAACGGCGGGATCCACACCGCGGTGGCGTAGTTGGTGTAGGTTGTGAGGCAAAAGCCGACCAGCACGATGAGGAAGCTCGGCTGCGCGATCAGGAAGCCCAGCGTCGGCCCGATCGGCTCGGCCTTGAAGGTCTCGGCCATCGCACCGCGCCTCGGCTCGGAGATCGTCAGCCACAGCACCGCGGCGAGCGCGATGCCGGGCAGGCCCGCGGTGAAGAAGGCCATCCGCCAGCCATAGTGCTGATTGACATAGCCGCCGATGAAATAGCCGAGGAAGACGCCGAGATAGGTGCCGATCGCGTAGATGCCGAGCGCGCGCGGACGCTCGTTCTTGTCGAACAGATCGGCGATCATCGATTGCGAGGCCGGCGTGCCCGCCGACTCTCCGATGCCGACCCCGACCCGCGCCAGTGCCAGCGTCGCGACGCTGGAGGCCATGCCGCAGAGATAGGTCATCGCACTCCAGAACGCGAAGGCTGCCGCGACGATGTTGCGGCGGTTGAGGCGATCCGCCATCCGCGCGATGGGAATGCCGAGCAACGAGTAGAACAGCACGGAGCCGAACCCGGCGAGCAGGCCCATCGTGGTATCGCTGAGCGCGAACTCCTTCTTGATGGGCTCGATCAGCACGTTGAAGATGGTCCGGTCGAGGAAGTTGAGGGCGTAGATGATCGTGAGCAGGCCAAGGACGTAGTAGCGGCGCGCGGCGGGCGTGGCGGCGACTTGAACTTGCGCGGCCGCCTGCGGTGCGACATCGACCATGACTTCCTCCCCCGATTTTTGTCTTTTCTTGTTTGCTTTGCGCGCGGGCCTTACCCCTCGCGGATGTAATTCCCTGCTTCGAATTCCACCGGCTCGGCATCGGCATCGAACGACACGCCGATCGGGTCGCGGCCGGCGGCCATGGCCTCGAGCTGGTCAGAGAGCATCCGGCGGATCATCAGGACGCCGCGGTCGCTCTGGCCGAAATGCTCTTCCGAATGAACCGTCACCGGCCCCTGGCCGACCTGCGCCTCGTAGTCGCCGGGGAATTGCTGGTGCTCCTGCTCCGTCATGTCCCACCAGAACTTGCCGTTGAACTTCGAGCGCATCCGGCCGATATCGCCTGACTTCTTGACCCGGCCGGCGACATAGATGCGGAACGAGGTGTCGTCGATCGGCAGGGTCCAGCCGATCGATTCGACGCGGGCGAATTGCGCGACCCGCGGGTTGGGCACGACGCGGAGCGTGGGCAGGGCGGCCTCGGTGACGCGATAGAACACCTTGCCGTCGTCCTGCCTGCGGATCGAGCGCACCGCGACGCCGCGCGGCGACATCTCGAACTTCACCTCGGGCATCGAGGCCATCATGGTCGTGAATTGCGGCCCCGAAAACGAGCCGTGCAGCACCGGCACGTGATAGGGGTCGGCGACGTTCTCGAAATGCTGCAGCCAGTTGCAGGGGATCACGGCAGGCCCGCCGCCGCCGATCGAGGAATCGTCGGCCTCGACGAACTCGCCGTCGTCCATATTGTCCAGGCACTCGTAGCGCGGCAGCACCGGCTGCTTATCCGCCGGGCCCATATAGGCGAAGATCAGGCCGTAGCGTTCCTGCACCGGATACCAGGGCTGGCGCACCTTGTCCTTGAACAGGCCGCCTTCGGGCTCGCAGGGTTGTTCGAGGCAGCGGCCCTCGGTGTCGAATTTCCAGCCGTGGTAGCAGCAGCGGATGCCGTCTTCCTCGACCTTGCCGTAATAGAGTGTGGTGCCGCGATGGCAGCAGCGCGCATGCAGCAGGCCGACCCGGCCATGCCGGTCGCGGAACAGGATCAGGTCCTCACCGAGCGCACGGACTTTTCTGGGGATATCGGTGGCGTCGCTGGAAAGGCCGATCGGGTGCCAGTAGCGGCGCAACAGCTCGCCCATCGGTGTGCCGCGGACGACCGAGGTGAGCTGGGTCCGGGTGGTGGACGGCTTCATCGCATAGGCCGTGCCGAGATCGCGGTCGAGCTGGGTCATCGTCATGCTGTTTCCTCCCGCCGCCGGATTCTTGCCGACGGTCGCTGTGTCGTTGATGGCAGTCAGCGTTGTTGACGAAGTCAACGATATATCGATGACAATGTCAACGATCTCGATTAGCTTGGCAGCGATCAGCTTTGTTGGCAGAGGTTGGCGATGACCGAGAAGTTCAGGACTGCGAGGGCCTTGCCGCCGGAGGCGGTGGTTGACGCCGAGCTGGCGCCGATCACCGCGATGATGTCGTCGCGACTGATGGTGCTGGCGAATCTGCTCAGGCGCGGTGCGTTGCTGCGCTACAAGCGCCTGACAGGTCTGTCGTCGGTCGAGTTCGGCCTGGTTGCCTCGCTCGGCCGGCGGCCGCCGATGAGCGTGGTGCGGCTTGCCGAAGCCGTCGGCATGGACAAGGGGCAGATCAGCCGGGCGCTCGCCGAGCTCGTCGCGCGCAAGTTGGTCGCCAAGGCCGCCAATCCGCGTGACAATCGGGAAACACTTGTCTCCCTCACCAAAGCCGGGCTCGCCGCCCATGACGCCATTGTGGCCGGCGCGCAGGAGCGAAACCGGCGCCTGCTGGAACAGCTTGGTCCGCAGGATATTGAGTTGCTACTTGGACATATCGACCGGCTGACGTTGGCCGCGGCCGAGATGCTCGCGGTCGAGCGGGAGCTGGGCTGATATGGGAAGAGCGCAGGGCGCCGGCGGCGGTCCCTGTTGTGGCAAGCGCTTCCGCCTGATGCGGCAAAGAGCCCGCGGGAGGGACGGTAAAAGCGTCAAAATTGCTTGTCTTGCGCCCCCTGTTGCGCTGCGCTAAAGCCTCAAGAACAATTCCAATCAACGAATCTGCGGGACGTCCGAAACCGCAGCAAGAAGGCCTCGCCGATGACCGGCATCCTGCAGAATTATCTCCCACTTGTGGTCTTTATCGGGGTAGCGAGCCTGATCGGGCTGGCGCTCCTGATCGCGCCGTTCATCGTCGCGTTCCAGTCGCCGGATCCGGAAAAGCTGTCCGCCTATGAATGCGGATTCAACGCTTTTGATGACGCCCGCATGAAGTTCGACGTCCGCTTCTATCTGGTGGCGATCCTCTTCATCATCTTCGATCTCGAAGTGGCGTTCCTGTTCCCCTGGGCCGTGGCGTTCGGAAAACTGGGCGCGACCGGTTTCTGGTCGATGATGGTGTTCCTGGCCGTGCTGACGGTCGGGTTCGCGTATGAATGGAAGAAAGGCGCGCTCGAATGGGATTGAGCCCCACCGCCGCATCCTCGCAGCCGGCGATTGCGCAGGCGCCGAGAGGCATTCTCGATCCGTCGACCGGCAAGCCGGTCGGCGCCAATGATCCGTTTTTCCTCGAGGTCAATCACGAGCTGTCCGACAAGGGCTTCTTCGTCGCCGCGGCCGATGACCTGATCACCTGGGCGCGTACCGGCTCGCTGATGTGGATGACCTTCGGTCTCGCCTGCTGCGCGGTCGAGATGATGCAGGTCTCGATGCCGCGCTACGACGTCGAGCGCTTCGGCTTTGCGCCGCGCGCCTCGCCGCGACAGTCCGACGTGATGATCGTCGCGGGCACCCTGACCAACAAGATGGCGCCCGCGCTGCGCAAGGTCTACGACCAGATGCCGGAGCCGCGCTACGTCATCTCGATGGGCTCCTGCGCCAACGGCGGCGGCTACTACCACTATTCCTACTCGGTGGTGCGTGGTTGCGACCGCATCGTGCCGATCGACATCTACGTGCCGGGCTGCCCGCCCACGGCGGAGGCGCTGCTCTACGGCGTGCTGCTGCTGCAGAAGAAGATCCGCCGTATCGGCACTATCGAACGCTAAGGTTTCAGGCATGGACGACGGCAAGCTCGACGCCCTTGGGCAGACGATCGTGAGCGCGCTTCCGGGCGCCGCCACGGCGCACTCGGTCGCGTTCAATCAACTCACTATCGACGTCGAGATTGGCAGAATCGTGGACGTCGTCAGTTTTCTGCGTGACGATCCGAACTGCCGCTTCGTCAACTTCACCGATGTGACCGCGGTCGACTATCCGAGCCGCGAGAAGCGTTTCGATGTCGTCTACCATTTGCTGTCGCCGACGCTGAACACGCGTATCCGGGTGCGCGGCCAGGCCGACGAGACCACGCAGGTGCCTTCGATCATCGGTGTCTTCCCCGGAGCCGACTGGTTCGAACGCGAGACCTACGATCTCTACGGCGTGATCTTCGTCGGGCATCCGGACATGCGCCGCCTGCTGACCGATTACGGTTTCGACGGCCATCCGTTGCGCAAGGATTTCCCGCTCACCGGCTTCGTCGAGGTTCGCTACGACGACCAGGAGAAGCGAGTGCTGTACGAGCCGGTCCGGCTCAACCAGGAATTCCGCAAGTTCGATTTCCTCTCGCCCTGGGAAGGCGCGGACTATCCGCTGCCCGGTGACGAGAAGGCCAAGGCGGAGCCGAAGCCATGAACGAGCAACCGCAAGATCTTCGTAACTTCACCATCAACTTCGGCCCGCAGCATCCGGCGGCGCACGGCGTGCTTCGTCTCGTGCTGGAGCTCGACGGCGAAGTCGTCGAGCGCGTCGATCCGCATATCGGCCTGCTTCACCGCGGCACCGAGAAGCTGATCGAGCACAAGACCTATTTGCAGGCGATTCCGTATTTCGACCGGCTCGACTACGTCGCGCCGATGAACCAGGAGCACGCGTTCTGCCTCGCGGCGGAGAAGCTGCTCGGCATCACGGTGCCGCGTCGCGGCCAGCTCATCCGCGTGCTGTACTGCGAGATCGGCCGCATTCTTTCCCATCTGCTCAACGTCACCACGCAGGCGATGGACGTCGGCGCGCTGACCCCGCCGCTGTGGGGTTTTGAAGAGCGCGAGAAGCTGATGGTGTTCTACGAGCGCGCCTCGGGCTCGCGCATGCACGCGGCTTTCTTCCGCGTCGGCGGCGTGCACCAGGATCTGCCGCTGAAGCTGATCGACGATATCGAGGCGTGGTGCGATCCGTTCCTCAAGGTCGTCGACGACCTCGATACGCTGCTCACCGGCAACCGCATCTTCAAGCAGCGCAACGTCGATATCGGTGTGGTGCCGCTGAAGGAAGCCTGGGAGTGGGGCTTCTCCGGCGTGATGGTGCGCGGCTCGGGCGCGGCCTGGGACCTGCGCAAGTCGCAGCCGTATGAGTGCTACGCCGAGATGGATTTCGACATTCCGATCGGCAAGAACGGTGACTGCTACGACCGCTATTTGATCCGCATGGAAGAGATGCGCCAGTCGGTGCGCATTATGAAGCAGTGCATCGAGAAGCTGAAGGCCGCGGACGGGCAGGGCCCGGTCGTGGTCGAGGACAACAAGATCGCGCCGCCGCGCCGTGGTGACATGAAGCGCTCGATGGAAGCGCTGATCCATCACTTCAAGCTCTACACCGAAGGCGTGCACGTGCCGGCCGGCGAGGTCTACGCCGCGGTCGAGGCGCCGAAGGGCGAGTTCGGCGTCTATCTCGTCGCCGACGGCACCAACAAGCCCTACAAGTGCAAGATCCGCGCGCCGGGCTTCGCCCATCTGCAGGCGATGGATCACATCTGCAAGGGCCATCTGCTGGCCGACGTTTCCGCCATCCTTGGCTCGCTGGACATCGTGTTTGGCGAGGTCGACCGGTGATGATGTCCACATCCGCACCGTGCGCAATGAGAGTTTGATCGATGTCCGTCCGCCGCCTTGCCCCGAAGGAATTGCAGCCCGCGAGCTTCACGTTCACGGACGAGAATCTTGCCTGGGCCAAGAAGCAGATCGAGAAGTATCCACCGGGCCGTCAGGCTTCGGCTGCGATCGCGATTCTGTGGCGTGTGCAGGAGCAGCATGACGGCTGGGTCTCGGAAGCGGCGATCCGCGCCGTCGCCGACCTGCTCGAGATGCCGCATATTCGCATGCTGGAGATCGCGACCTTCTACACCATGTTCCAGCTCTCGCCGGTCGGCAAGAAGGCACATGTCCAGGTCTGCGGCACCACGCCGTGCCGGCTGCGTGGCGCCGCCGACCTGATCGAGGTGTGCCAGCATCGTATCCATCACGATCCCTTCCAGTTGTCGAAGGACGGCAACTTCTCGTGGGAAGAGGTCGAGTGCTTAGGTGCCTGCGTGAACGCGCCGATGGTGCTGATCTGGAAGGACACCTATGAGGATCTGACCAAGGAAAGCTTCGGCAAGGTGCTCGACGGGTTTGCCGCCGGCAATCCGCCGAAGCCGGGCCCGCAGGTCGACCGACAGTTCTCGGCGCCCGCAGGCGGGCCGACGACGCTGAAGGAAACCACCTGATGCGAGGCTTTCAGGTGCTGGCAAACGCGCAGGAAAACAAGGCGGAGAGGGGCGCTGCGATGAAGGCCTGGCGCACGATCGCCCTGCATACCACGGTCGCAGCCGGCTTCATGTTCCTGCTGCAACGTTACGGCCTGAGCGCCACGCTGGAATCCAGCCTGTTGTGGGCCATCGTGTTCGGCGGCTGTGCCGCCGGGCTCGCTTACTCCCAAGCCAATCGGTGATGTTCGGAAAGTTTTGAGCATGCTCGACGACAAGGACCGCATCTTCAAGAACCTCTACGGCCTCCATGATTGGGGCCTCGAGGGCGCGCGCCGCAGAGGCGCCTGGGATGGCACCAAGGGGATCATCGACAAGGGGCGCGACTGGATCATCAATGAGATGAAGGCGTCGGGCCTGCGCGGCCGCGGCGGTGCGGGCTTCCCGACCGGCATGAAGTGGTCTTTCATGCCCAAGGAATCCAAGGACGGCCGTCCGAGCTATCTCGTCGTCAACGCCGACGAGTCCGAGCCCGGCACCTGCAAGGACCGCGAGATCATGCGGCACGATCCGCATCTCCTGGTCGAAGGTTGCCTGCTCGCGAGCTTCGCGATGGGCGCGCATGCCTGCTACATCTATATCCGCGGCGAGTTCATCCGCGAGCGCGAGCGGCTGCAGGCGGCGATCGACCAGGCCTATGAGGCCAAGCTGGTCGGCAAGGACAATATCAACGGCTGGCCGTTCGACATCTATGTCGCGCACGGCGCCGGTGCCTATATCTGCGGCGAGGAAACCGCGCTGCTCGAAAGCCTCGAGGGCAAGAAGGGCCAGCCGCGGCTGAAGCCGCCGTTCCCGGCCAATGTCGGCCTCTATGGCTGCCCGACTACCGTCAACAACGTCGAGTCGATCGCGGTCGCGCCCGACATCCTGCGCCGCGGCGCCGCCTGGTTCGCCGCCATCGGCCGGCCGAACAATGTCGGCACCAAGCTGTTCTGCATCTCCGGTCACGTCGAGCGGCCCTGCAACGTCGAAGAGGCGATGGGGATTCCGTTCCGCGAACTGATCGAGAAGCATTGCGGCGGCATTCGTGGCGGCTGGGACAACCTCAAGGCTGTGATCCCCGGCGGCTCGTCGGTGCGCATGGTGCCGGCCGACCAGATCATCGACACGCCGATGGATTTCGACAGTCTGAGCAAGCTGCGCTCGGGCCTCGGCACCGCGGCCGTCATCGTGATGGACAAGTCGACCGACCTGATCCGGGCGATCGCGCGCATCTCGTATTTCTACAAGCATGAGAGCTGCGGCCAGTGCACGCCGTGCCGCGAGGGCACCGGCTGGATGTGGCGCGTCCTGACCCGCATGGCGGACGGCCGCGCCCACAAGCGCGAGATCGACATGCTGCTCGAGGTCACCAAGCAGGTCGAAGGCCACACCATCTGCGCGCTCGGCGACGCAGCAGCGTGGCCGATCCAGGGTCTGATTGCGCATTTCCGTCACGAGATTGAAGAGCGCATCGATCAGTATTCGCACAAGGCCGATCTCGACGATCAGGGCGTTCGTGATCCCGTCCATATGGTCGCGGCGGAGTAGAGAAGAGACATGAGCAAGATCATCGTCGATGGCAAAGAGATCGATGTGCCGCCGGAGTACACGCTGTTGCAGGCGTGTGAGGCGGCAGGCGCCGAGATTCCGCGCTTCTGCTATCACGAGCGGCTGTCGATCGCCGGCAATTGCCGGATGTGCCTGGTCGAGGTGAAGGGCGGCCCGAAGCCGGTCGCAAGCTGCGCCTGGGCCGTGCGCGACTGCCGTCCGGGCCCGAAGGGGGAGCCGCCGGAAATCTCGACCCGTTCGCCGATGGTGAAGAAGGCGCGCGAAGGCGTGATGGAATTCCTGCTGATCAACCATCCGCTGGACTGCCCGATCTGCGACCAGGGCGGCGAGTGCGACTTGCAGGACCAGGCGATGGGTTACGGCGTCGACACCAGCCGCTTCGCCGAGAACAAGCGCGCGGTCGAGGACAAGTATCTCGGCGCGCTGGTCAAGACCTCGATGAACCGCTGCATCCAGTGCACGCGCTGCGTCCGCTTCTCCGCCGAAGTCTGCGGCGCGCCGGAAATGGGCGCGACCGGGCGCGGCGAGGACATGGAGATCACCACCTATCTGGAGCAGGCGCTGAGCTCGGAGCTGCAGGGCAACCTCGTCGATATCTGCCCGGTCGGCGCGCTGACCTCGAAGCCGTATGCCTTCGCGGCGCGCCCCTGGGAACTCGGCAAGACGCAGTCGGTCGACGTCATGGACGGTGTCGGCTCCGCGATCCGCGTCGACACCCGCGGCCGCGAGGTGATGCGCATCCTGCCGCGCATCAATGAGGCGGTGAACGAGGAATGGATTTCCGACAAGACCCGCCACGTCGTCGACGGCCTGCGCACGCAGCGCCTCGACCGGCCCTATGTGCGCGAGAACGGTCAGCTCAAGCCTGCGATCTGGCAGGAAGCCTTTGCTGCCATCGCCGCCAAGGCCGGCCGCATCGACGGCAAGCGGATCGGTGCGATCGCCGGCGATCTCGCCGCGGTCGATGAAATGTATGCGCTGAAGGAGCTGCTCGCGAAGTTCGGCTCGGTCAATCTGGCAGTGCAGGGCGGCGACGCGTTCGACGCCGAGGCCGGCCGCGGCTCCTACATCTTCAACCCGACCATTGCAGGCATCGACCAGGCCGACGCGATCCTGATCGTCGGCTCGCATCCGCGCAAGGAAGCCGCCGTGCTGAACGCGCGGATCCGCAAGCGCTGGCGCACCGGCGGGCTCAAGGTCGGCATGATCGGCGCCAAGGCCGATTTCACCTACGACCACGACTATCTCGGTGCAGGCACCGACACGCTCGCCGACCTCGTGGCCGGCAAGCACTCCTTTGCCGACGTGCTGAAGAACGCCAAGAACCCGATCATCCTGGTCGGCGCCGGTGCCTACACCAGGCATGACGGCGCGGCGGTGCTGGCGCAGGCTGCCAAGCTCGCCGTCGATGTCGGTGCGCTGAAGGACGGCTGGAACGGCTTTGCCGTGCTGCAGGACACCGCCTCGCGCGCCGGCGCGCTCGATATCGGTTTCTCGCCGGCAGGCGGTGGCCTGACCACGGCGCAGATGACGACCTTCGGCACGCTCGACGTGCTGTTCCTGCTCGGCGCCGACGAGATCAAGGCGCCGGATGGCACCTTCGTCGTTTATATCGGCACCCATGGCGACAAGGGCGCGCACCGCGCCGACGTGATCCTGCCAGGCGCCGCCTATACCGAGAAGTCCGGCATCTTCGTCAACACCGAGGGCCGGGCGCAGATCGCCAACCGTGCCGCGTTCCCGCCGGGTGAAGCCCGCGAGGACTGGGCGATCATCCGCGCGCTGTCCGACGTGCTCGGCAAGAAGCTGCCGTTCGACTCGCTGCAGGCGCTGCGCCAGGCGATGTTCAAGACCGCTCCGCATCTGATGCGGCTCGACCAGATCGAGGCCGGCAAGGCTGATGACGTCAAGGCGCTGGCCGGTAAGGGCGGCAGCATCGACAAGGCGGCATTCAAGCCGACCATCGAGGATTTCTATCTGACCAACCCGATCGCGCGGGCCTCTGCCGTGATGGCGGAATGCTCGCGGCTGGCGTCGGGCCGAATGCTGACGGCAGCGGAGTGAGCGTGACCTGATGGCTGAATTCTTCGCAAGCGCGTTCTGGACCGGCTTCCTCTGGCCGCTGATCATCATGGTCGCGGAAAGCCTGTTGCTGCTCGTCGTGCTGCTGATCGCGATTGCCTACATCCTGCTCGCCGACCGCAAGATCTGGGCGGCGGTACAGATCCGCCGCGGCCCCAACGTGGTCGGCCCGTTCGGCCTGCTGCAATCCTTCGCCGACCTCCTGAAATTCGTGCTGAAGGAGCCGGTGATTCCGTCCGGCTCCAACAAGGGCGTGTTCCTGCTGGCGCCGCTGGTCTCGTGTATCCTGGCGCTGGCCGCCTGGGCCGTGATCCCGTTCAATCTCGGCTGGGTGATCTCCGACATCAATGTCGGCATTCTCTACATCTTCGCGATCTCGTCGCTGTCGATCTACGGCGTCATCATGGCCGGCTGGTCGTCGAACTCGAAGTACCCGTTCCTGGCCGCGCTGCGCTCCGCGGCGCAGATGGTGTCCTACGAGGTCTCGATCGGTTTCGTCATCATCACCGTGCTGCTCTGCGTCGGCTCGCTGAACCTGTCGGCGGTGGTCGAGGCCCAGAATAGCCGCGGGCTCGCGCACCTGATCGGCCTGCCGCAGCTCACCATCCTGAACTGGTATGTCTGGCCGCTGTTCCCGATGTTCGTGGTGTTCTACGTCTCGGCGCTGGCGGAGACCAACCGTCCGCCGTTCGACCTGGTCGAAGCGGAATCCGAACTGGTCGCCGGCTTCATGACCGAATACGGCTCGACGCCGTATCTCCTGTTCATGCTCGGCGAGTATGTCGCGATCACCACGATGTGCGCGCTGGCGTCGATCCTGTTCCTGGGCGGCTGGCTGCCGCCGGTCAACCTGCCGCCGTTCACCTGGATTCCGGGCATCGTCTGGTTCGCCCTCAAGGTGTTCTTCATGTTCTTCATGTTCGCGATGGCGAAGGCGATCGTGCCGCGCTACCGCTACGATCAACTAATGCGCCTCGGCTGGAAGGTGTTCCTGCCGCTGTCGCTGGCGATGGTGGTGATCGTGGCCGGTGTGCTGCAATTCGCCGGCATCGCGCCGAAGTGAGGTCGTCATGAGTGTCAACGTCAACGCAACAGCCCGCTCGCTTCTGCTCTCGGAATTCGTCTCGGCGTTCGTTCTCGCCATGCGCTACTTCTTCAAGCCGAAGCCGACGCTGAATTATCCCTTCGAGAAGGGGCCGATCTCGCCGCGCTTCCGCGGCGAGCACGCGCTGCGCCGCTATCCGAACGGCGAGGAGCGTTGCATCGCCTGCAAGCTGTGCGAGGCGATCTGCCCGGCGCAGGCGATCACGATCGAGGCCGGCCCGCGCCGCAACGACGGCACCCGCCGCACGGTGCGCTACGACATCGACATGGTGAAGTGCATCTATTGCGGGCTGTGCCAGGAGGCATGCCCGGTAGACGCCATCGTCGAGGGACCGAACTTCGAATTCGCGACCGAGACCCGCGAGGAACTCTACTATGACAAGGCGAAGCTGCTCGCCAATGGCGACCGCTGGGAGCGCGAGATTGCGAAGTCGATCGCGCTCGACGCGCCGTACCGGTGAGGTGAGGGCATGATCCTTCCGGCGCTGTTCTTCTATCTGTTCGCCGCGGCCTGTGTGGCCTCGGCGGTCATGGTGATTGTCTCGCGCAATCCCGTGCACTCCGTGCTCTATCTGATCCTGGCGTTCGTCAACGCCTCGGGCCTGTTCATCCTGATGGGCGCCGAGTTCCTCGGGATGATGCTGATCGTGGTCTATGTCGGCGCCGTCGCGGTGCTGTTCCTGTTCGTGATCATGATGCTCGACGTCGACTTCGTCGAGCTGCGCGAGGGCTTCATCCAGTATCTGCCCGTCGGCATCGTGATCGGCGGCATCTTCCTGTTCGAGCTGCTGCTCGTAGTCGGCGCCTGGGTGATCAACCCGCAGGTCACCAAGACGATCACGGCGGCGATCCCGACCAATATCAGCAACACCGAGGCGCTCGGCCTCGTGCTCTATACGAAGTACATCCATTACTTCCAGCTCGCCGGCATGGTGCTGCTGGTCGCGATGATCGGCGCCATCGTGCTGACGCTGCGCCACAAGGCCAACGTCAAGCGGCAGAACATCAATGTGCAGAACGCGCGCACGCCGGAGATGGCGATGGCGATGCGCAAGGTGGTGTCGGGGCAGGGCCTGCAGGATGCCGATGCGGCGGAGTGGGTGAAATGACGATCGGGCTAGGGCACTATCTGGCGGTCGGCGCGATCCTGTTCACGCTCGGGATCCTAGGCATCTTCCTCAACCGCAAGAACATCATCGTCATCCTGATGTCGATCGAGCTGATCCTGCTCTCGGTCAACATCAATTTGGTGGCGTTCTCGACCTTCCTCGGCGACATCGTCGGCCAGGTGTTCGCACTGCTGGTGCTGACGGTGGCGGCAGCCGAGGCCGCGATCGGCCTTGCCGTGCTGGTGGTGTATTTCCGCAACCGCGGTTCGATCGCGGTTGAAGACGTCAATCTGATGAAGGGCTAGTCCGGCAAATGATACAGGCAATCGTATTCCTGCCGCTGCTGGGCGCCATCCTCGCAGGCATCATCTCGCTGGTCGGCGCGCATGCGCGCTGCCCGAGCGGCGATACCGTCGACCGTCACGACGACGCGCATGACGACGCCCATGCTTCTGACGCCCATGCCTCGGCGGCCCACGACGATCACGGCCATGATGACCACGGCCACGACGACCACCACGTCGCCGAGCCGGCGGCGGCGGGCTCCCGGCTGGCCGAACTGATCACCACGGGCCTCCTGTTCGTGTCGGCGGCGCTGTCCTGGTTCACGCTGGTCGATGTCGGCTTCATGCACCATGACGCGCGCGTCGTGCTGCTGCCCTGGATCACCTCGGGCGACCTGCAGGTGGCCTGGACGCTGCGGGTCGACACCCTGACCGCCGTCATGCTGGTCGTGGTCAACACCGTGTCCGCGCTCGTTCACCTCTATTCCATCGGCTACATGGACGAGGATCCGAACCGGCCGCGCTTCTTCGGCTATCTCTCGCTGTTCACCTTCGCGATGCTGATGTTGGTGACCTCGGACAACCTCGTGCAGCTGTTCTTCGGCTGGGAGGGCGTCGGTCTGGCAAGCTACTTGCTGATCGGGTTCTGGTACCAGAAGCCGTCAGCCAATGCGGCGGCGATCAAGGCGTTCGTGGTCAACCGCGTCGGCGACTTCGGCTTTGCGCTCGGCATCTTCGCGATTTTCGCGCTGGTCGGCTCGACCGACTTCGAGACCATCTTCCACGCCGCGCCCGGACTGACCGGCAAGACCATCGACTTCTTCGGCTGGCACCCCGACGCGCTGACCTTGACCTGCCTGTTCCTGTTCATGGGCGCGATGGGCAAGTCGGCGCAGTTCCTGCTGCACACCTGGTTACCGGACGCGATGGAAGGCCCGACCCCGGTGTCGGCGCTGATCCACGCCGCGACCATGGTCACCGCCGGCGTGTTCATGGTGGCGCGGCTGTCACCGCTGTTCGAGCTGTCGCCGACCGCGCAGGCGGTGGTGATGTTCTTCGGTGCGACCACGGCGTTCTTCGCCGCCACGATCGGCCTGGTGCAGAACGACATCAAGCGCATCGTCGCGTACTCGACCTGTTCGCAGCTCGGCTACATGTTTGTAGCGATGGGAGCAGGGGCCTATTCGGTCGGCATGTTCCATCTGTTCACGCACGCCTTCTTCAAGGCGCTGCTGTTCTTGGGCTCCGGCTCGGTGATCTACGCGATGCACCACGAGCAGGACATCCGCAACATGGGCGGCCTGTGGCGCAAGATCCCGTACACCTTCGCGGTGATGTGTATCGGCACCCTGGCGCTGACCGGCTTCCCGCTGTTCGCCGGCTACTTCTCCAAGGACGCGATCATCGAGGCGGCCTACGCCGCACACAACCCGTTCGCGACCTACGCTTATCTGATGACGATCGTGGCCGCCGGCCTGACCTCGTTCTACTCCTGGCGCCTGATCTTCAAGACGTTCTTCGGCGAGCCGCACGACCAGAAGCACTATGAGGCGGCGCATGAGAGCCCGGTCTGGATGCTGGTGCCGATCGGCGTGCTTGCCGCCGGCTCGATCCTGGCGGGTCTGCCGTTCAAGGAAGTGTTCGCCAGCCCGCACGGGGTCGAGGAGTTCTTCCGCGAGTCCATCAAGATGAACCCGCACATCCTCGAGGACATGGAGCATATGCCGAGCTGGCTCGCGCCACTGCCCACCGTGATGATGGCGCTCGGCCTGTTCATCTCGTACCTGTTCTACATCCGCAGGCCGTACCTGCCGGTCGAGCTCGCGAACCAGCAGCCGATGCTGTACCAGTTCCTGCTCAACAAATGGTACTTCGACGAGTTGTACGAGTGGATCTTCGTGCGCCCGGCGAAGTGGCTCGGCTATACGCTGTGGAAGAAGGGCGATGGCTTCGTCATCGACGGCTTCGGTCCGGACGGCGTCTCGGCCCGCGTGCTCGACATCACCCGCAACGTCGTGAAATTGCAGACCGGTTACCTCTATCACTACGCATTCGCGATGCTGATCGGGGCCGCCGGATTGATCACCTGGTTCATGTTCGGCTTGGGAGGCCAGTAAATGACAACCTGGCCCATCCTTTCCGTCACGACCTTCCTGCCGGCGGTCGGCGCGATCCTGGTCTACCTGCTGGCGCGGGGCGGCGACGAGACCGCGAGCCGCACGGCGCGCTGGATCGCGCTGTGGACCACGCTGATCACCTTCGCTGTGTCGCTGGTCCTGGTCGCGCGTTTCGATCCCGCGCAGTCCGACTTCCAGTTCGTCGAGAAGACATCCTGGCTCGCCACCGGCATCACCTATCACATGGGTATCGACGGCATCTCGCTGCCGCTGATCATCCTGACCACCGCGATCATGCCGCTCTGCATCATCGCGAGCTGGAAGTCGGTGACGCAGCGCGTCAGCGAATACATGATGGCGTTCCTGATCCTGGAAACGCTGATGGTCGGCACCTTCTCGGCGCTCGACCTCGTGCTGTTCTATCTGTTCTTCGAGGGCGGCCTGATCCCGATGTTCCTGATCATCGGCGTCTGGGGCGGTCCGCGCCGGGTCTACGCCTCGTTCAAGTTCTTTCTCTATACGTTCCTTGGCTCGGTGCTGATGCTGCTCGCCATCATGGCGCTGTACTGGAACGCCGGCACCACCGACATCCCGACCCTGATGCACACCGCGGTGCCGCGCTCGATGCAGACCTGGGCGTGGCTGGCCTTCTTCGCCTCGTTCGCGGTGAAGATGCCGATGTGGCCGGTGCACACCTGGCTGCCTGACGCGCATGTCGAGGCGCCGACGGCGGGCTCGGTGATCCTGGCCGCGATCCTGCTGAAGATGGGCGGCTACGGCTTCCTGCGCTTCTCGCTGCCGATGTTCCCGCTGGCCTCGCACGACTTTGCGCCGTTCGTGTTCACGTTGTCGGTCATCGCTATCATCTACACCTCGCTGGTGGCGATGATGCAGGAGGATATGAAGAAGCTGATCGCGTACTCCTCGGTCGCGCATATGGGCTTCGTCACCATGGGCATCTTCGCGGTGACCACGCAGGGCGTCGCCGGCGGCATGTTCCAGATGATCTCGCACGGCATCGTCTCCGGCGCGCTGTTCCTCTGCGTCGGCATCGTCTACGACCGCATGCACACCCGCGAGATCGCGGCCTATGGCGGCCTCGTCAACCGGATGCCGCTCTATGCGATGACCTTCATGGTCTTCACCATGGCCAATGTCGGTCTGCCCGGCACGAGCGGCTTCGTCGGCGAGTTCATGACCTTGCTCGGCACCTTCAAGATCTCGCTGCCGACGGCGTTCTTCGCCACCACGGGCGTGATCCTGTCGGCCTGCTACGCGCTCTGGCTCTACCGCAAGGTGGTGTTCGGCGCGCTGGTCAAGCCGTCGCTGATGTCGATCAAGGATCTCACCTTCCGCGAATGCGTGACGCTGTTCCCGCTGATCGCGCTGACCATCCTGTTCGGCGTCTACCCGAAGCCGGTGCTCGACATGTCGGCCGCCTCGGTGCAGCAGCTCGTCAACAATTACAACACCGCCGTGACTGCCGTGAAGGCAGCCGCGCTGGTTACGCAGTAAGGCCGCTGTCATGAGCTTTTCCAGTGCAGGTTATCAGTTGCAGCCGGTGCTGCCGGAGCTGGTGCTCGCGGTCGGCGCCATGGTGCTGTTGATGATCGGAGCCTATCGCGGGCAGGGGACGACCCGGCTGATCACCGCGCTCGCGGTGTGTCTCCTGGTCCTGACCGGCGCGCTGGAGCTCTGGCTGCCGGCCGGCAAGCTCGTCACCTTCGGCGGCAGCTTCATCGTCGACGACTTCGCCCGCTTCCTGAAGATCCTCGCCTTGATCGCCTCGGCGGCAACGCTGATCCTGTCGACCGAGTACCTGTCCCAGCCGTCGACCCGCAACTTCGAGTTCTCGATCCTGGTGCTGCTGTCGACGCTCGGCATGATGGTGCTGATCTCGGCCGGCGACCTGATCTCGCTCTATCTCGGCCTCGAACTGATGAGCCTTGCGCTCTACGTCGTCGCCGCCAGCCAGCGCGACAACGCCAAGTCGAGCGAGGCCGGCCTGAAGTATTTCGTGCTCGGCGCGCTGTCGTCGGGCATGCTGCTCTACGGTGCCTCGCTGATCTACGGCTTCACCGGCACGGTCAGCTTCGCCGGCATCGCGGCCGCCGCGACCACCGGCAGCATCGGCATCGTGTTCGGCCTGGTGTTCCTGCTCGCCGGCCTCTGCTTCAAGGTCTCGGCGGTGCCGTTCCACATGTGGACGCCTGACGTCTATGAGGGCGCACCGACCCCGGTGACGGCGTTCTTCGCCTCCGCCCCGAAGGTCGCCGCGCTCGCCGTGTTCACCCGTGCGACGCTGACCGCGTTCCCGGGCATCGTCACCCAGTGGCAGCAGATCCTGGTGTTCGTGGCGATCGCCTCGATGGCGCTGGGCTCGTTCGCCGCGATCGGTCAGACCAACATCAAGCGGCTGATGGCCTATTCGTCGATCGGCCATATGGGCTTTGCGCTGGTCGGCCTCGCCTCCGGCACGGTCGAGGGCGCGCAGGGCGTCCTGATCTACATCACGATCTATGTCGCGATGACGCTCGGGACCTTCTCGATCATCCTGGCGATGAAGCGCAACGGCCAGGCGCTGGAGCAGATCAGCGATTTCGCCGGCCTGTCCCGCACCAACCCGCTGATCGCCTTCATCTTCGCAATGCTGCTGTTTTCGCTGGCCGGCGTGCCGCCGCTCGCCGGCTTCTTCGGCAAATGGTACGTGTTCGTCGCCGCGATCAAGGCCAATCTGTTTACGCTCGCGGTGATCGGCGTGCTGACCAGCGTGGTGGGCGCGTTCTACTATCTGTCGATCGTCAAGGTGATGTATTTCGACCAGCCGCTCGGCAAGCTCGACCCGGTCCGCGTCGAGCTGCGCACCGTGCTGGCGGTCGCAGGCATCTTCAACGTCTTCTTCTTCGCCTATCCGGGCCCGCTGGTGAGCGTGGCCACGGCGGCGGCGAAGTCGCTATTCTGATGCACATGATCCCGAAAACAGGGCGCTGGCTTTCGGATCGGATCATGCGCATAACCTCACTATGACCTTCACGCTCGGACCCCGGGCCATTGCGGCGGGCTATAAGCTCGCCGCCTTCGACCAGATCGGCTCGACCAACGCCGAGGCGATGCTGCGCGCCCGCGACGGCGAGCAGGGGCCGATGTGGTTCGTGACGACAGAGCAGACCGCAGGGCGGGGCCGGCGGCAGCGGGTCTGGATCGCGCCGCGCGGCAACCTTGCCAGCAGCATTCTCGAATTGATGGACGTTCCGCCGGCCGTTGCCGCGACGCTCGGCTTTGTCGCCGGGCTGTCGGAGGAAGCCGCCCTGGAGAAGGTCAGTGTCGAGGCGGCCCTTCGTCTCGGTTCTGACCGGCCGAGATATGCGCTGAAGTGGCCGAACGACGTGCTCGCTGGTGGTGCGAAGCTGGTCGGCATCAATATGGAGGCCGAAGCCGTCGGCGATCGCCTCGCGGTGGTTGTCGGCATCGGTACCAATGTCGTGGCGTCGCCCGAGGGCACGCCGACGCCTGCGGTGTCGCTGGCGGAGCTCGGCGTCCAGATCAGCGCGGAAGAGCTGTTCACGGCGCTGTCCGATGCCTGGGTCGAGTTCCGCGGCATCTGGGACAACGGCCGCGGCTTTGCCGAGATCCGCCGGCGTTGGCTCGAGCGCGCGGCCGGGCTCGGCGGCGAGGTCGCGATCAACACGGGCTCGGCGACCATCGAGGGCATCTTTGAGACCATCGACGAGACCGGTTGTCTGATCGTGTGTACGGCCGAGGGCAAGCGTGTCCCGGTCGCGGCGGGCGAGGTCTATTTCGGCAGCGCAGCCTCTAAGAGGGCGGTGTGATGGCGCGACCTGACGAGCTTACCTTTGCACCGCTCGGCGGCGTCGGCGAGATTGGCATGAATTTGTCGATCTATGGGCTCGGCAATCGCCACCAGCGCTCGTTCCTCGCGGTCGATCTCGGGGTCTCCTTTGGCGACGAGGAGCATCTGCCGGGCATCGACTTGATCATGCCGGATGTGCGTTTTCTCGAGAAGGAGCGCAACAATCTGATGGGCCTCGTGTTGACGCACGCCCATGAGGACCATTTCGGCGCGATCATCGATCTCTGGCCGAAGCTCGGCTGCAAGATCTACGCAACTCAGTTCAGCGCGGCGCTGTTCGAGGCCAAATGCGCCGCCGAGCGCAATCCGCCAAAGATCCCGATCACGGTGATCCCGTCGGGCGGCCGGGTCGATATCGGCCCGTTCAATGTCGAGTTCATCCCGGTCGCGCATTCGATTCCGGAATCGCACGCGCTCGCGATCAAGACCGATGTCGGCACCGTGCTGCACACCGGTGACTGGAAGATCGATCCGACCCCGATCATCGGCCTGCCGACCGACGAGCGGCGGCTGCGCGAGCTCGGTGACGAAGGCGTGCTGGCGCTGGTCGGCGATTCCACCAACGCTGTGCGCGACGGGCGCTCGCCCTCGGAGACCGAGGTTGCCGCCACCATCAAGAAGCTGGTCAATGCGGCCAAGGGCCGGGTCGCGGTCACGACCTTCGCCTCCAATGTCGCCCGCGTGAGGGCGGTGGCGGACGCTGCGAACGCCGCCGATCGCGAGGTCGTCGTGGTCGGCCGCGCCATGGAGCGCGTGGTGCAGGTCGCGCGCGAATGCGGCTATCTCGACAGCTCGCACAAATTCCGCAGCACCGACTATTACGGCCATTTCCCGGCCGACAAGGTGCTGGCGCTGTGCACTGGCAGCCAGGGCGAGCCCCGCGCCGCGCTGGCCCGGATCGCCAACAACGATCACCCGCAGGTGACCCTGAACAGGGGCGACACCGTGATCTTCTCCTCCCGCACCATCCCCGGCAACGAGAAGGCGGTCGGCGGCATCATCAACGGGCTGGTGACGCAGGGCGTCGAAATCATCACCGACCGCGAGCATCTGGTGCACGTCTCCGGCCATCCGCGCCGCGACGAGCTGCGCGACATGATCTCCTGGGTGCGGCCGCAGCTGCTGATCCCCGTGCATGGCGAGGCGCTGCATCTCGCCGAGCACGCCAAGCTGGCGCGCGCTGCGGGTGTCCCGAAAGTCCTGACCTGCCGCAACGGCGACCTCGTCAAGCTCGGGCCCGGCGATCCCGGCATCGTGGGCGAGGTGCCTTCGGGGCGGCTCTACAAGGACGGAACCATCCTGGAGGACTCCAAGTCGCGCGCCGTGGTCGAGCGGCGGCGGATGGGTTTTGCCGGCTGCGCCTTCGTCGCTATCGCCATGACCGCGCAGGGCGAGCTGGTCGACGATCCCGAGGTTGATCTGGTCGGCATGCCGGAGAAAAATGCCGCGGGCGAATTGCTCGACGACATCGTGTTCGATGTCGTGGTATCGACGATCGAGGGCCTGCCCAAGCCGCGGCGCCGCGATCCGGACGCACTCGGGGAATCGGTGCGCCGCGCGGTGCGGGCCGCGCTGAACGAGCAGTGGGGCAAGAAGCCGATCTGCGTCGTGCACGTTCTGACGGTCTGACACACGCCTCCAAGGCGTGCGCAACGACAAAGGGAGAGAGAGATGCTGGGCCGCCTCAATCACGTCGCCATTGCGGTCAAGGACGCCAAGCAGGCTGCCAGGATTTACGGCACCGCCTTCAATGCCGAGATTTCCGATGCGGTGCCGCTGCCGGAGCATGGCGTCATCACCGTGTTCGTGACGCTGCCCAACACCAAGATCGAGTTCATCGAGCCGCTCGGCGAGGCCTCACCGATCGCAAAGTTCGTCGAGCGCAACGCCGACGGCGGCATCCACCATGTCTGCTACGACGTGCCCGACATCATCGCGGCTCGCGACCGCATGATCGCCGAGGGTGCACGGGTGCTGGGCGACGGCCAGCCGAAGATCGGCGCGCACGGCAAGCCGGTGCTGTTCTTCCACCCCAAGGACTTCTCCGGCGCCTTGGTCGAGATCGAACAGGCCTGAGACCACATGGCGTACCAGATCTCCACCGGGCTTGCGATCTACTTCGTCCTTTGGTGGCTCGTGCTGTTTCTGACATTGCCGTTCGGCATTCGCAGCCAGCATGAGGACGGCGTCGGTGCGCCCGGCACCGACCCCGGCGCGCCGATCATGGCGCGAATGGGCCGCAAGCTGTTTTGGACCACGCTGATCTCGGCCGTGATCTTCGCGATCGGCATGTGGGCCTATTATGCCGGCTATCTCTCGGTCGAGCGGCTGTCCAAGCTGATGGGGATGCCGTTCTAAGACCGACCAGGATCTGATGCCGATGGAGTGAGGATCAACCTCACCCTGGCGATGCGGAGGAGGCGACCACGATGAAGCTGCAGGCCCAGCCAGGCTCCGGGCAGAGCTCCTATCGAATCCTGCGGGAAGCCGATCTGCGCGACTATCTCGCGAGCCTTCCCGGCATCGTCACCCAACTCGGCGGAGCGCCGGCCGACTGGTCGATCAGCGAGGTCGGCGACGGCAATCTCAACCTCGTCTTCATCGTCAAGGGCAGCAGCGGCGGCATCGCCGTCAAGCAGGCGCTGCCCTATGTGCGGCTGGTCGGCGAGAGCTGGCCGCTGCCGCTGTCGCGGGCCCATTACGAGCATCTGGCGCTGGTGCATCAGGCACGGCTGGCGCCGAACCTCGTGCCGGCGGTGCTACATCATGATGCGCCGCTCGCGCTCACCGCGATGGAACTGCTCGAGCCGCACATCATCATGCGCAAGGGCCTGATCGGCGCCACGCGCTATCCGCGCTTTGTCGAGGATATCTCGACCTTCCTGGCGCAGACGCTGTTCTTCACGTCCGATCTGGCGCTGTCGGCCGCGGAGAAGAAGCAGGGCATCGCCGATTTCGCTGGCAACCACGCGCTCTGCAAGATCACCGAGGATCTGATCTTCACCGACCCCTATCGTATTGCCGAGCAGAACCGCTGGACCGCGCCGTATCTCGACGCGACGGCGGCGGCGTTCCGCGAGGATCTCGACCTGCATGTCGCGATCTCCAGGCTCAAGCTGAAATTCATGGCGAGCCCGGAGGCGTTGCTGCACGGCGACCTGCACACCGGCTCGATCATGGTCACCGAAGGCGAGACCAAGGTGATCGATCCCGAATTCGCCTTCTACGGCCCAATGGGCTTCGACATCGGCGCCGTTATCGGCAATCTCTTGATGGCCTATCTGGCCTCCGCCGGCCATGAGCGCACGGCGGGCGAGCGCGCGTCGTTCGAGGCCTGGCTCCTGGAAGCCATCGAGGGCGTCTGGAGCGAATTTTCGCGCAAGTTTCTCGCGCTGTGGCGCAGCGAGGCTGATGGCGACGGCTATCCGGCGTCGCTGTTCGCGGGCGAGGCCGGCGCCGCGCGGCTGGAGGCGGAGCGGCAGGCCTATATGGCGCGGCTGTTCCAGGACACGGTCGGCTTCGCCGCCGCCAAGACCATCCGGCGCATCCTTGGCCTTGCGCACAACATCGATTTCGAGTGGATCGCGGACGAGAAGCAGCGCGCGATCTGCGAGGCACGGGCCCTCAAGCTCGCTCGCAACATGATGCTGGAGGCTGCGTCCTACACGACGGTCGGCACAGTCACCTACGCCGCGCGTGAGCTCCGCCACTGGCAGCCGGATCTCGCCAGGTGATCTGGTGAGCATCGATCGTCGTGTACGGCAAGGATCGGCAAGGATTGTTTGGCAGGCCGCTGCGGCATGGACTAACTTTCGGCCGGACGCACGAAACAGAGAATGCCGGCCTCAGGCGTGAAACAGACCACGGCGCGGTTCGTCGGGTTGTCGGTTCTGTTGATGATCCTGTTCGGTGGGACCCGCAGCCAGAATGGCGCCGACAACTTCCAGCGACCATCAATTAGGACTTCGTAGCCGTCTCGGTCCTGTCGGAACTCAACCGTCCGGCAATCCGCAATCGAGCAGCACGATGCACCGGTGCCTGGTTGCTTCAGGCTCTCAAACCATGGGGCAAGCGCAGGATTTGGGTTGTCGGGCGGTGCTGCTACCGCAGCCTGACTTAGAGCAAGCCCGGCCGCGACCGCCATTTTCCAGCCGATCCTCTCACGGTGTGCCCTCGACGCTGACAAAGGCGAGCCCTCCGCTGCCCACCAGAGGTTAGCGAATATTTGGGCCATTGCCACGGCGCTTGAGTACGGAATTAACCATGAGCGAGCGGAAGCGAGCGATGAGGGGCACACCTTCAACTCCTGACCTGGAGCGAACATCAGAGCTTCATCGCTGGTGAAAATCACCGAAGGCGGCGGCACGCTGCCAGCGATCGCGCGTTGCGCTCGAGCAACACCCTTTGGAAAAGCGTAGGGCCAACGGCTTCCGACCATTGCGCGTTTACATTTTGATCCAAATGATTGACCCCGTCGCGTGCTTGGCTGTGCAACAGGGCTCGGATCGGGCCTTTGGAGGCTACGGGATGATGAACCCGCGGCGAATTGCGACGGTGACGCCTGAACTGTGCGGGGCGGTCGTTCTCGCAGGTTGGCTCGCTGCCTGGCTGGCTGGCTTTGCCGGCATGGGGAACTTTGGAGCAGTGCCCATCGAGGGCCTTGCACCATCTCTCGCCGCCAATGCCGAACTGGCCGATACGCCACAGACACCTGCAGTCAGCAACGTCGCCAACGTGAACGCTGAGGTGACGATGACTGCCGAACCCGTGACGGAGCCGGCCTTCACGACGGCCACCCTGCAGGCAGACGTCACGGGCAACGCTGTCGCTAACGTCGACGCGGCGATGGCGGTTGAATCGATGCCGGCGACGACCCCTGATGCGACGGCGACCTCAAGCGAGCCGAAATCGATTGTCGTGGCGGCGTTGCCGGATTCGTCGCAGACGCTGCCGGTCGAAACATCGCCGGTGCAAACGACGACAGCGAGCGCGCCTCCAGTGTCGAGCGACACCAAGGAGGCCGCGAGACCCCTGGATATTTTCGAAGAGTGCCTCGTCGTCGATGTGTGCATCGACCGGTACCTGTGGGCGCTCTACGAGCGGACGCCCAAGGAAGACACCATCAGCGTACAAGAGCAGCGGAAGGTAACGGTCAAAAGGAAGCGCAAGACGGTGACCGTCACCAGGACGTTCAGCAGGCGCGTCGATAACGATTTCACGTGGAAGGATCCGAAGGCGGCGGAAAGAATGGGCATGCCGATGATCGACTACGTGATTGGAGGGGTGGATCGGGGCTTTAAGCTCAAGCTCTTTCATGCGCTCTACGCGGCGGAGCAGGCCGGGTTGTCGCCCGGGATAACCAGCGCGTTCCGCGATGACTACCGTCAATCGATCGCGAGCGGCCTGAAGGCGGCGTCCGACAAGTCATACCATGGAGGGAGCTTCCGCGGTGGCTACGGCCACGGGCTTGCCGCTGATATCGTGAGCGTCAAAGGCGCGACGCGCGCGGAGCGTTGGGTTTCCACTGAGGCCCTTTGGAAATGGATCGATGCGCGCGGATCGGACTTTGGAATCGGACGGCCGTATCTCGATCGAGATCCACCGCATGTCGCGCCGATAGACGGCAAGGAATATGCCGCTCACCGCGGCGGGACGAAAGCTCAGCACGCGGAAGCGGATATCAAGAAGCGCAACCGGGGCGCTCTGCGGGTCGCCGCGAAGCGATCAAAAACCGCGAAAGCGTCGAAGGGGAGAACGATCTGATCCGGTTCAGCTGCGCCTTTCAACACGACGCGGGCAAGAATGCCTAGCAATCCCATCATCGTGCAAAAATATGGCGGCGCCTGTCTCGAAACACCGGCAAGAATCCGCGCAGTGGCGAGCAGTGTCGCTGATTTGCATGGCCGTGGTCATCGTGTCGTGGCGATCGTTTCAGCGATGGGCAAGACCACCGACGAACTCGTCAGGATGGCCTATCAGATCAGCCCGCATCCCAATCGCCGCGAACTCGATATGTTATTGACCACCGGCGAGCGCATCAGCATGTCCTTGATGAGCATGGCGCTGTCTGATCTAGGCGTGCCGGCGATCAGCTTTACCGGCAGTCAGGCCGGTGTGATGACCGACGGATCCCATTCATCCGCACGCATTTTGGATGTGCGGCCCATTCGTGTGCGCGAAGAGCTCGATCGCGGACGCATCGTGGTCTTGGCGGGCTTCCAGGGCGTGGATCCGCTGACCAAGGAAATCACGACGCTTGGCCGGGGTGGCAGCGATACCACTGCGGTCGCCATGGCTGCGGCGCTCAAGGCGGAGTGCTGCGAGATTATAAAGGAAGTCGACGGAGTGTGCTCGGCTGATCCTCGCATCGTCGCGGATGCAAAACCCTTGCGTCAGCTGGATTTCGCATCCCTATCCGAAATGTGTTTCTGGGGCGCAAAAGTCCTGCACTTCCGCAGCGTGGAACTGGCCCACAGCCAAAACGTGCCTCTGGTCTTGAGAAAGTGGGGCGGCGCTCGACACAGCACGCAAGTGATGAAGGAAGTCGCGGATATGGAGAACGGAAAAGTCCTGGCCGTCAACTCAATGGCTCGCATTGAGCACGTGGAGATCGATTCGGCGAACCTCAATCAAGGCTTTGAGAAGTTCGCGCAGCATCTCAAGCAAAATGGCTTGCCTTGGCCGCAACTCCTCGCCTCGGCTTTCACCGCCGACAAAACCCGCATCATGATGACGTGCGATTCGGAGACTCTCGACGCGTTGCTCCGCACACTGGAAGGGAGCAAAGACCTGCGCAAACAGCGCGAGACTCTGAGTTCGGTGAGCCTCACTTGCTTTGGCGGCATTTCTTCGGATCTGCCGTACAAGGCGGTTCAGATTCTGCAACATCACGGGATCATCGCCGACAAGTATGTCTTGTCATCGCATTCGGTAAGTTTCTTTGTTTCGGTGGAGAGCCGTGAGGCTGCGGTCAGGGCTTTGCATTCGCTGATCTAGCACTGCGAATTCGCGATGGCACGGATGAATGATCGTGCACACGATGTCGGCGCGATTTGCGATCGCCGCCGATGCCACTGAGTTGCCCGACGGCGCAAGCTCGGGCGAAACGTGCCCGAGAACGCGAAGCAGCGTCCCCATACTCATCGTCGTCCTGGCGTAAGCCAGGCCATTACCCCAAGTGATCGTCGTTGTGCGACGCTGGAACGACGATTCCAATTCACAACGCCTGCTCCGGAGGATGGGTCCTGGCTTTCGCCACGACGACAGCGGAGGATACGTCGCGATATCGACAACTGGAGCGGGGGCTTCCATCACCATCATGTTGAGCTGGCTTCTGCCCGCTCACTCCGCTGCCTGCTCCCGCAGCCGCTGCGCGTAGACGTTGATGACCAGCGCGGCGAGCAGGATCAGGCCGCGGATCAGGATCTTCAGGAAGCTGTCGATGTTGACGTGGTCGAGGCCGTTGTTGAGCACGCCGAGCACGAACAGGCCGACGATGGTGTTGCCGATGCCGCCGCGGCCGCCGAACAGGCTGGTGCCGCCGACCACCACCGCCGCGATCGAATCCAGCAGATAGGTGTCGAACTCGTTCTGCTGCGCGCTGCCGAAATGCGCGACGCCGAGCATACCGCCGATCCCGGAGCAGACCGCCGAGATCACCATCACGCTGCCGAGGATGAGCTTGACGTTGAGGCCGGCAAATTCCGCAGCCTCGCGATTGCCGCCGACCATGTAGACGTAGCGGCCGAAGCGTGTGTAGGTCAGCACCA
The DNA here is from genome assembly GCF_019972155.1 of Bradyrhizobium sp. RD5-C2. Lineage (GTDB taxonomy): Bacteria > Pseudomonadota > Alphaproteobacteria > Rhizobiales > Xanthobacteraceae > Bradyrhizobium. Next base: position 49,525 of record NZ_BOVL01000006.1, read on the forward strand.
GATGGCCGCCGAGCAGCATCACCGCTGCGACGATCACGATCCAGGGGATGCCGCCGATCGAGCCCGAGCCGAGCGTCGTGATCAGCGGCGGCACCTTGTAGGCGATCTGGCCGCGCACCAGGAGCGCCGAGACGCCGGCCGCGATCTGCATCATCGCCAGCGTCATGATGAAGGAGGGGATGCCGATGATGGTCAGGCCCAGGGCGTTGACGAGGCCGAGCAGCGCGCACAGCGCCAGCGCCAGCAGGATCGCGGCAAAACCCGGCATCGGGATATTGGCGATGTTGACGTAGGACTCTTGCAGCGTGAAGTACGCCACCGCAATGCCGGTGACGTTGGCGATGCTGGCGATCGACAGGTCGATCTCGGCGCACAGGATCACGAAGGTGAGGCCGACGGCGATGATGCCGGTGACCGACACTTGGGTGAGGATGTTGCCGAGATTGTCGATGGTCGCAAACGACGGGCTTGCGATCGCGAAGAATCCGCTGAGGAAGATCAGCGTCAGGAACGGCGCGATGTTGCGCATCTGCGAGCGCAGGAACGGCGCCAGCCCGCGCGGCCGCTTGTGATCGGCTGGGCTCGTCGCGCTGTCACTGCTCGCCATGATGACTCTCCATTACGCCGCCTCGAGCAGCCGATCCTTGCTGACCGCTTCGCCCGCGAATTCGCGCACCACCGCGCCGCGCTTCAGCACCAGGATCCGGTCGGCCAGCGACAGCACCGTCTCCGGCTCGGTCGACAGCACGATGATAGCCAGTCCCTTGGCGCGGAGGTCGCGCACGATGTTGATCACGTCGTTCTTGGCCCCGACATCCATGCCGCGGGTCGGCTCGCACAGCACCAGCAGGCGCGGCGGGTAGGTCAGCCATTTGGCCAGCGCCACCTTCTGCTGGTTGCCGCCCGAGAGCATGCCGAGATCGAGGCCGACCACCGGCGGCCTGATCTGCAACTGCTCGACCTGGCGCTGGGCGATGGCGCGCTCGCGCACCGGCTTGAGCAGCAGCGCCGAGATCCGCTCGAGGATGCTGATCGAGATGTTCTTGTAGACCGGCTCCTGGTGGAACAGCATGGCGCGGCGGCTCTCCGGCACCAGCGCAACGCCGGCCCGCCGAGCGGCGGCGGTGCTGCGGAAGGTTTTCGCGGCGCCATCGACGACAAGCGTTCCGCCGTCGGGTCTCAGCTTGCCGAACAGGATACGCGACAGCTCCAATTGGCCGCAGCCCATGAAGCCGTAGATGCCGAGCACCTCACCGGCGCGGGCCGCGAACGAGACGTTCTGCAGGCTGCGGCGGAGCGAGAGCTGATCGACCTTCAGCACCGTCGAGCCGCCCCCCGGTTGCGGGAGCATCAGGTCATCGGTGTAGCTGTGCTCCAGCGCCTCGCCGCCGCGGCCGATCATGGCTTCGATCAGCGCGCCCTTGGTGGTATCCGCGGACGCGGTCTCGGCGATCTTCCGCCCGTTGCGGAACACGGTTACCACGTCGGACACCCGCAGGATGTCCTCGATGAAATGCGAGATGAAGACGATGCTGGTGCCGTCGTCACGGAGCTTGTGCAGCGTCGTGAACAGGCGCTCGACCTCGGGTGGGGAGAGGGCGGAGGTCGGCTCGTCGAGGATGATGATGCGCGCGCCGGAGAACAGCACGCGGGCGATCTCGATCAGTTGCTGCAGGCCGATCGGCAGGTCGCCGAGCCGCGTCATCGGATCGACGTCGATGCCGAACCGGGACAGCTGCTCGCCGGCCTCGCGCGCCATCTGCCGCCATTGCACGAAGCCGAGGCGGTTGGTCGGCTGGCTGCCGAGGAAGACGTTCTCGGCGACGGTGAGATCAGGCGCGACGCTGAGCTCCTGATGCACCATGCCGATGCCGGCGGCATGGGCGTCGCGGGTGGAGCGGAAGCGGGTTTCCTTGCCGTCGAGCACGAAGCGACCGGAGAACTCCGGATGCACGCCGGCGATGATCTTCATCAGCGTGCTTTTTCCGGCGCCGTTCTCGCCGACGAGACCATGGATCTCACCGGCGTGCAGCGCGAAGTCGACCCCACGAAGGGCTTCGACACCGCCGAAGGCCTTCGTGATCTGGTTCAACTCGAGGATCGGGGAGCGTCCCTGCGACATGCGGACCGCTCAGATCAGGAAGTGATCCTCCATCCATTGCATGCCGGCGGCGTTGGCCTTGGTCACCACGGGACCATCGGTCACGACGTTCTTCGGAATGCCCTGGCCACTCTTCTCGCCGCCGACCACCGCCGCGACGCCCGCGACGATCGCACCGCCATGGATGCGGCAGGACGGATTGCGCACGGTTGCGAACATGCGGCCTTCGCTGACCGCCTGGATCGCCGGCGGCATGGCGTCGACGCCGCCGATCAGGATGTTGGTGCGGTTGTGCGCCTTCATGATGTTGGCGGCGGCAAGCGCCATGTCGTCATTGTGGAAGAACGCCGCGTCGATCTGCGGATATTTCGTCAGATAGGTTTCCCAGAGCCGGGCGGTCTTGGAGACGTCCCAGTCGGCGGGCTGGGTGTCCAGCACCTCGATATTCGGGAACTGCTTGACGACCGAGTTGAAGCCCTTGGCGCGGCCCTGCGCGCCGGTGTGGCCGAGCGCGCCCTGGGTCATAATGACCTTGCCCTTGCCGCCGATCGCGTTGCACAGCGCCTGCGTCACCGAGGCGCCCATGAACTCGTTGTCGGGGGCGAGGAACGAATGGACGTTGATCTGGTCGAGCGGCGCGATCAGCGTGTCCATGTCGATCACGGGGGTGCCGGCGTCGATCATCTTTTGCACCGGCTGGGTCAGCGTGCCGATGCCGAACGCCTGGATCGCGACGAAATCCCATTTCTGCGACGCCATGTTGTCGATTGCGGCGCGCTGCTTGACGGCATCGAGCTGGCCGTCGAACCAGGTCACCTCGACGTTGAACAGCTTGCCCCAGAATTCTGCGGCCTGCTTGCCCTGCGCGCACCACGTCGCCTGCAATCCGGCGTTGGAGAACGCGGCTTTCAGCGGCTTTTCCGAACGTCCCATTTCGGCTGCGAGCGCGGACGTCGTCACGCCCATTCCGCCGAACAGGCCGGCCGCAGCTCCGCCTGCCGCCGCCAATTGCAGAAGGTCGCGCCGAGTCGTCGACGCCTTGTCCATCCCCTTGTCGGTTCCTGGCATTGTTTGCTCCCTCTTCGTTTTTCTGACCGTCGGCGTCAGTTGCACGCGCCGCGGATAAAGGGAGTGTGTCACAATCGGAACGGTGGCGCTACGCCTTCGCGCCCACGAGATGTTTCTGCTGCAGTACGATGGCCTCGATGTCGCGAAGCAGCTTGTGCCACGCAGCATCGATCTCGTCAGACCATTGCTCGCCGACAATGTCGCGCAAACAGTCCGCGATCACGGCGAAGAATGCGACGAACAATTCGCGCGGCGTCCCGTAGGCATCATGCGAGAACACTTCGGATTCGATCAGGCGAAAATGTCCGCGGCGCTCGCCCGCGAAATCGAGGATGGCTTCGATCGTCAACGCCAGCATCGAGCCCTTCACCGGCTCGCTGCCTTCGGTGCGAAACATCGCCTGCGCCTCGGGATGTTCGCGAAACAAGCGCTGGTACACGTGCGGCGTCAGATCATCGCAAGCCGCGGCTGCGAGTTCAAAGCTGCGTTCGATTGGATTCGATGATGGAGTCATAGTGCTTTGCGATCATCACATAAAAAAAGAGCAGGGCTCCAAGCCCTGCTCCAAAAATTGTGTCGACCCTATTTGCCCCAAAAATTCGATTTGATCTTGATTCATGGGGTGACGCTGCTTGTGCGCGTCGGGCTCCTCCCGAGACTTGGACCACCAGGACACACCTCGCGGCTGGCCTGAGCCCGAATTGGTAGACTATCTTTCCAGCCTTGTCATCATTTTCGGCAACGATTGTTCAAATTTCGAGCAATTTGCGAAATGATTGGGATAGTGCCACCGGCAGTTGCGAAAGTGAGCTGAAAACACGTGACGGGGTAAGGGGATACAAAGGCCTGTGGAGTGGCCGTGACGCAAGTGTCGCGCCCGGCAATTTCCGTCAGCCGGAAGAAATGCGCGAGGTGGGTGATCTCGACTTCCGAGGCCTGTGGTGGTTAGTTCCGTACCGGATGGGTTTTGCGATGCGCCGGCGGCTGAAGATTTTTCTGCCCATAGTCCTGGTTGCCCTGCTGGTGCAGATTTTCGCACCGATCGGGGCCTGCTGGGCGACGAGCCTTGCCCTGTCCGATCCACTCGCGGCTGCCACCATCTGCCATGGCAATGCCGGCTCCGGAGTCGGGCAGGGTGACCAGACCGGTCATGATGCCCATGACGGTTGTTGTTCCGCATGCAGCGTGCTGCAGACCGGTGCGCCCGTTGATAACCCCGAGATCACGGCTCACGCCGTCGAGCGGCCTTCGACGCGCATCGCTTGGCTTGATTTCGCCAACGAATTCGATCGCTCGCCGGCGCGCCTCTCCGCGCAAGCCCGCGCGCCGCCGCTGTTTTCCTGACGACGTTCTCGCTGCCGGTGCGCCTCGCGCGCTGGCGAGTGCCTAAGAGCAAGCCGGCCGAAGAGCCGGTGTCAGGATTCATCCATGTTTCGATTTCATCCGCGGGCCGGGGCCAGTGCGCTGACGCTGGGCTTTGCGCTTTCCACGCTTACAAGTTGGGCAGAGGCCCAGACGACGCTGCCGTCCGTCACGGTCGACGCGCCGCAGGCCGCGCGCGCGAAACCGGCAAGGTCCAAGCCGAAGACGCGCGCGGTTGCCGCCCGGCGGCCGGCAAGGCCGCTGGCGCCCTTGGCCGTGGCGGCGGCCGGCCGTGCGCAGCGCATCACGCCCAGCGCGGCGCGGGACAGCCTGAACCAGGGGCCGGCCGGTCAGACCCAAACCACCATCGACCGCAGCCAGTTCGACAATCGGCCGTCCTTCTCGGTGGCGGACGTGTTGCGGGACAGTCCCGGCATCTCGATCAAACAGGGCAACGGTCCGCGTGATTTCGGCATCTCGATCCGCGGGTCGAATGCGAGGAATGGCTTCGGCATCCGTAACCTCGTGATCTTCGACGATGGCTTTCCGGTCACTCAGCCGGATGGCCTGTCTCGCAGCGACCTGATCGATCCGCACGCCTATGGCGCGATCGACGTGGTCCGCGGGCCATCATCGGCGCTCTACGGCAATTATGCGACCGGCGGCGCGTTGAATTTCCGGACCCGGCCGGGCGGCACGATCGACGGCGTCGAATACGGCGTCGACGGCGGCAGCTTCGGCTATCTCAACAACTATCTGGCCGCGGGCAAGAAGGTCGGCAATTTCGAGGGCTCGCTGTTTGCGAGCGACGCGCGTGGCGACGGCTATATCGGCAACAGCTGGTTCAATACCCAGACCGTCAATTTCCTCGGCACGCTTCAGGTGACGCCGGACGACCGTTTCACGTTCAAGCTGATCAACAACGATTTGACGGCGCGCCTGCCGATCCGCTCGTCGCTCAACCAGTTCAACCAGAACCCGTTCCAGCAGGGCTGCGCGACCGGAACGACGGCCGCGCCGGGCTGTGGAACCGTGACCTTGTTCAACAACGGATTCAATTCGGCAGCAGGGACCGACAAGGAAACCGCGGTCCAGGCGGGCCTCGGGCGCGATGACCGCCGTACCATCGTCGGTGGCCGCTGGGAGCACGATTTCGACAACCAGACCACGTGGCGCAACCAGTTTGTCTTCGACGATCGCAATATCAGCCAACCGACGGGATCGACGAGCGCGATCGGTGACTTCCCGTCCTACAACTACATGAGCGATATCGTCAGACGCGGCGACATCTTCGGGATGGATTCGACGGCCTATTTCGGCGGCTTCTACAATACGCTCACCGCCTCGAGCGATACGCGCAACGTGATGCCGGGCGGAAATGCAACGCTCGGGAGCCTGTCCAGCAACCTGTTCAGCACGACGACGAACTACGGTGTCCGCGCGCGCGAGGAACTGAAGCTCACTTCTGCGCTGACAGCCGTCGCCGGTATTGGCTGGGAAACAACCAATCTCACGGGGCGAAACACTGCCTATACCTACACCGGCGCGGCCGGGGCCACGAACACGGCGATCACGACCGCGGACCGGCAATTCCAGAATACGGCGCCCGAGCTTGCGCTGCTCTACCGGCTGAACAGCGATTGGCAATTCCGCGGGCGGGTGGCCACCGGATATGGCACACCACAAGTCAGCAATCTCTTCATCCTGCCGAGCGGTGCTTCGGGCAATAACACCCAACTGCAGACGCAGAAGAATCTGGGCTACGACATCGGAGCAGACTGGACACCGAACAATGCGCTCAAGGTAAGCGTCACCGGGTTCTACGAGTTCTTCAAGGACGAGCTCGTCTCGCAGGCCACACCGCAATCGGGTATCTCCTACACGTTCAACGCGCCGCGATCGGAACATCGTGGCGTCGAACTGGCCGCCGACTGGAAGTTCCTGCCTGGCTGGCGGTTCTCGGCTGCCTACACCTATCTCGACGAGGTTTACACGGAATACGTCGAGAACATCGCGAACGGCGCGGTCTTCAGCTTCAATCGCGCTGGTAACAAAATCCCCGGCATCTCGCCGAACGAGCTCACGACGCGGTTGGGCTACGACCAATTGTCGGGTCCGTTGCAGGGATTGGGCGCGTTCGTCGAGGTCCAGTGGAAGGATGGCTTTTACATGGACAACGCCAATCTCCTGAAGGCGCCGGGCTACGAGCTGGTCAATCTCAACGTTCACTACACGACGGATCTGATCTCCGACTATTTCAAGTCGCTGAATCTGTATCTCGAGGTGCGGAACGTGTTCGATCGAACCTACATCGCCTCGGCGAACAATATCGCCAACTCGGTGACGGCGGCGGGCGTTCAAAATCCTGCGAGCATACTGGCGAACTCGACCAACTCGATCTATGCCGGATCGCCGCGCGCCTTCGTGGCGGGCATGAAGATCGCGTTCAAGTGAGGGGCGCATCGATGACGTCTCGCAAATCTTCGGCTTGGATCGTGCTGGCGACGGTCATGCTCGGGGCCCTGCCCAATATCGCCGGGGCGCAGATGAGCCACCAGCACGCCTCGGAAGCGGCGTGCGAGGAAACCGTCCTGCGCTGCGCGACCAAGGTTACGCCCGCCTTCGCGCCGGACGGGACGTTGTGGCTGGCCTGGATGGCCGGAGGTGAGATCTCCGTCGCGAGCTCGAAGGATCAGGGCAAGAGCTTTTCCGCGCCGGTGCAGGTGACGCGGGAGCGGCTCAACCTGGATTGGGGGCCGGATGCGCGCCCGAAGCTTGCGATCGACGCCAAGGGAGGCATCGCGTTGGCTTTCTCGACCTTCCGCGATCAGGCCTTCAATGGCCAGGTGCTGACCTCGCGTTCGACCGATGGCGGGCGCAGCTTCGATCTGCCGAAGCCGATCACTACCAACAACGAGAGTCAGCGGTTCGAGGCGATCGGCTTCGATCCAGCGGGTGCCGTGTTCGCCGTCTGGCTCGACAAGCGCAACCGCGTGCCAGCGCAGCAGCGCGGCCAGAAATATGACGGTGCCGGCTTGTTCTTTGCGACCTCGAAAGATGGTGGCGCGACCTATTCCGACGCGCAGCTCGTGGCCGACAACACCTGCGAGTGCTGCCGTCTCGCCCTGGCGTTCGATGGCGCAGGCCATCCGGTGGTCGTGTTCCGGAACATTTTCGAAGGCGGCGTGCGCGACCATGCGATCGTGACATTCAACGATCTGGCAACGCCCGGCGATGTGCATCGGGTGAGCCGCGACGACTGGCAGATCGCGGCATGTCCGCACCATGGTCCCAGCCTGACCATTTCGTCCGCAGGAACCTACCATGTGACCTGGTACACGAATGGCAAGGCGCGCAAGGGATTGTTCTATGCGCGGTCACGCGACGGCGGCAAAACCTTCTCCGATCCGCTTCCGGTCGGTCAGCCGAACCGCAGCCCGTCGCGGCCGCAGATCGTCGCGGGGCCGCAGGGGCTTGCGATGGCCTGGAAGGAGTTCGACGGGCAGAAGACGTCGATCCATCTGATGACATCACACGACGATGGTGCGACGTGGTCGAAGCCAACTGATATCGCCGACACAGCCGACAGCTCCGACCATCCGCTGCTGGTCTCGGACAGCCGGCAGACCTACCTGTCGTGGATGACCAAGGCCGACGGCTACCACTTTCAAGCGATCGAGGGCGAACCATGAAACGTTATTTGCTCGCAGCCCTTGTCCTGCTCGCAACCCTGCCGTCCGCACTGGCGGCGGGCGAGGGCGCGCCGAAGCCGTTCGAACGCGGCAGCTGGCAAAAGCTGCTGCATGCGCACGCCGGCCATCCGACCCTGGTGCATTTCTGGGGTGTCACCTGCGGACCATGCAAGGTCGAGCTGCCGCAGCTTGGCCGGTTCATGAAGGATCATCCCGATATCGACGTCGTCACGATCAGCGCGGATTTGGTTCCGAACCTTCCGGAGGCGACGCGATCGATGCTGGATCAGGCCGGGCTCGCTTCAGCCGAGAACTGGATTTTCGGCGACGGCTTTGCCGAGCGACTGAGATTTGAGATCGATCCGGCGTGGCAAGGTGATATCCCGCGAACCATGCTGATTGCCCGTGACGGAACGATCACGACGATCGAAGGATCGGCCGAAATCGCCGATCTGAACAAATGGTCCGAGGCCCAGGCCGCAACAATCCGATAGCACAGCTACTTCAATCTGAAAGGAAGCCGCCACCATGAAATCGTTCTCTCGCATCCTCACCCTCGCGACGCTGACTGCCGCGCTCGTGTCGACGTCCGTACGCGCCGAGGACGTCAAGGCCGGCGACCTCGTGATCACGCAGGCGTGGACGCGTGCCACGCCGAACGGCGCCAAGATCGGCGGCGGCTATTTAACGATCGAGAACAAGGGGACGACGCCCGACCGGCTTGTTTCAGGCTCCGGCGACGTCGCAGGCAAGATCGAAGTCCACGAGATGTCGATGGACAACGGCGTCATGAAGATGCGTGCGCTCGACAAGGGACTGACCATCGAGCCGGGCAAGACCGTGAAGCTCGCACCGGGCGGCTATCACCTCATGATGTTCGACCTCAAGAACCCGCTGAAGCAGGGCGACAAGGTGCCGGTCACGCTCGAATTCGAGAAGGCCGGCAAGGTCTCGGTCTCGCTGGATGTCCAAGCCGTCGGGGCGCAAGCGCCCGGTGGCAGCGATCATTCCGGCCATGGCGACCATTCCGGTCACATGGACATGAAGAAGATGTGAGGAAGCCATGCGATCACACACGCTCCTCATTGCCACGGCGGCGCTGCTCGTAGCGCAGCCTGCGGTCGCCCATATCACGCTTGAGGGAAAACAGGCGGCGGTCGGCTCGTACTACAAGGCGGTCTTTGCCGTGCCGCATGGCTGCGCGGGATCGGCGACGATCAAGATCCGCGTGCAGATTCCGGAAGGCGTGATCGGGGTGAAGCCGATGCCGAAGCCCGGCTGGACCCTCGATACGGTCACCGGAAAATATGCTGCCCAGTACGACTTTCATGGCGCCAAGCTCGCCGAGGGCGTGAAGGAAGTCGCCTGGAGCGGTGGCAAGCTCTCCGACCAGAACTACGACGAGTTTGTGATGCAGACGTTTCTCACCGACACGCTGAAGCCGAACACCACGTTGTATTTTCCCGTCGTGCAGGAATGCGAACAGGGCGTCAGCCGCTGGATCGACATCCCGGCCGAAGGGCAGGGCGGCGGGCACGACCATGGCAGCAAGACGCCGGCGCCCGGCCTCAAGCTGCTGCCGAAGTCGTAAGCCGTGCGGGCGGTCGCAAGTCTTGTCGTTGCAAGTCTTGCCGCGTTGTTCGTGACGCTGTGTCTTGCGACCTCTGCCGATGCGCATGCCGTCCTGATCGCCGCTGAGCCGGCGGACGGCAGCGTGGTGACGGAGGCACCGAAGATGGTAGTGCTCCGCTTCAACGAAGCGGTGGCGCCGACCGCGGTCAGCCTGCTCGACGCTGCGGGCAAGCCGCGCGACGTCACGATCCGCGCTGTCGATCAATCTGTCATGGTGACCCTGCCGGCCGACTTGCCCCAGGGCACGCAGGTGGTCAGCTATCGCGTGGTGTCGCAGGACGGCCATCCGGTTGCGGGCTCGCTGTTGTTCTCGATCGGCGTCGTCACCGGCTCGGCGGCGCCAACTGGCGACGGCGTGCTGCATGCGCTGATCTGGCTGGCACGGCTCGGGCTCTATCTCGGACTGTTTGCCGGCGTCGGTGGTGTGTTCTTTGCCGCCTGGATCGGGCAGGGACCGGCGGGTGGACGGCTGATCATGTGGTCGCTGGCGCTCGGCCTCATTGGCACGATCGCCTCGCTTGGCTTGCAGGGTGTCGACCTGCTGAACCTGCCGATCACAGGCATCCTGACATGGGCGGCATGGGCCAGTGCCGCCGGCACCAGTCTGTTTCCCGCGTTGCTGCTCGCGATTGCCGCGATGTTGATCGCGGCGGTCGCCTGGCGCAGCCCGTCGTTCGGCGCGGCCTGGACCCGCACCGCGGTCGCAATGATCTGCGTCGGGCTGTCGCTTTCGGTCAGCGGCCATGCCGCCAACGCTTCTCCGCAATGGCTGACGCGGACCGCGCTGTTCATCCATGGCGTTGGCCTCGCCTTCTGGATGGGGGCGCTCGGGCCGCTCGCCGTGCTGGCCTGGCAGCGCAAGGATTCGCTGCTGCGGGTGCTCCGGCGCTTTTCGACGCTCGCGATGCCGGTTGTTGCGTTGATCGCTCTGTCGGGCCTCGCACTTGCCGTCGTTCAGCTCGAAAGCCTTGGCGCACTGATCGACACCGGATACGGCAACATCCTCCTCGCGAAACTTGTGCTGGTGTCGCTGTTGCTCACGCTCGCTGCGCTGAACCGGCTGGTGTTCACGCCGGCCATCGCGCGCGAATTTCACCGCACGCGGCCGCTGCAGCGCTCGATCGCGCTCGAGTTCGTACTGATGATCGCGATCCTCGGCCTCGTCGCGCTGTGGCGCTTCACGCCGCCGCCGCGCGTGCTGGCGATGTCGGACGACGTCCCGCTCGCGGTCCATATCCACACCGATGCCGCGATGTTCCAGGTGCTGATCGCGCCGGGCAAGGTCGGGCAGAACGATTTCGTGCTGCAGCTGATGAACGGCGATGCCAGCCCGTTCGCGGCCAAGGAGGCGACGCTGACGCTGAGCCTGCCGGATCGCGGCATCGAGCCGTTGGAACGCAGCGCAGCGCTCGGTCCCGACGGCTATTGGCACGTCAAGAAGGTGCCGTTGCCGGTCCCGGGCCGCTGGCACATGCAGATCGACGCCCTGGTGACCGATTTCAGGAAAGTGACGCTGGAAGACGATTTCGAGGTCAGGTAAACGCACGACCAGCGCGCCGGGCACGTCGTTGGGACGCAAATCGCCGAAATGGCGGAAAATCGCCTGATTTGAAGGGCTTTTGTCATTTGGCGGCCTTGTGTTTTCACAGCCGATCCGGTTTCACTGCTGCGCTTCCCACGCTTTCCTGATTCCCGAGTAACGCCATGCGATTGTCGCGGTTTTTCCTGCCCATCCTGAAAGAAAACCCGAAAGAGGCGGAGATCGTCTCGCATCGGCTGATGCTGCGCGCGGGCATGATGCGGCAGGAGGCCGCCGGCATCTATGCCTGGCTGCCGCTCGGCTTCCGGGTGCTGAAGAAGATCGAGCAGATCGTTCGCGAGGAGCAGAACCGCGCCGGCGCACTCGAGCTCCTGATGCCGACGCTGCAGCTTGCCGATCTCTGGCGTGAAAGCGGCCGCTACGACGCCTATGGTCCGGAGATGCTGCGCATCCTCGATCGTCACAAGCGCGAGCTGCTGTACGGACCGACCAACGAGGAAATGATCACCGAGATCTTCCGCTCCTACGTCAAGTCCTACAAGAACCTGCCGCTCAACCTCTACCACATCCAGTGGAAGTTCCGTGACGAGCAGCGTCCACGCTTCGGCGTGATGCGTGGCCGCGAATTCCTGATGAAGGACGCCTATTCGTTCGACCTCGACGAGGCCGGTGCACGGCGCTCCTACAACAAGATGTTCGTGGCCTATTTGCGCACCTTCGCACGGATGGGCCTGAAGGCAATCCCGATGCGGGCCGAGACCGGTCCGATCGGCGGCGATCTGAGCCACGAATTCATCGTGCTGGCGGAAACCGGCGAGTCCGGCGTCTTCATCAATCGCGATGTGCTGGACCTGCCGGTGCCGGGCGAGGACGTCGATTATGACGGCGATCTCACGCCGATCATCAAGCAGTGGACCTCGGTCTATGCTGCGACGGAGGACGTTCACGAGGCTGCGCGCTTCGAGCAGGAAGTGCCTGAAGCAAAGCGGCTCAACACCCGCGGCATCGAGGTCGGCCAGATCTTCTATTTCGGCACCAAATATTCCGACACCATGAAGGCGATGGTGGCGGGCCCCGATGGCGTCGACGTGCCGATCCATGGCGGCTCTTACGGCGTCGGCGTGTCGCGCCTGGTCGGTGCCATCATCGAGGCCTGTCACGATGACGCCGGCATCAAATGGCCCGAAGCGGTCGCGCCGTTCCGCGCTGCGATCCTCAACCTCAAGCAGGGCGATGCCGCGGTCGACGGCGCCTGCGAGCAGCTCTATCGCGAGCTCTCGGCGAGGGGTGTCGACGTGCTCTACGACGACACCGATCAGCGCGCCGGCGCCAAGTTCGCCGCCGCCGATCTGATCGGTATCCCCTGGCAGATTCTCGTCGGACCCAAGGGGCTCGCGGAAGGCAAGGTCGAAGTGAAGCGCCGCAGCGACGGTTCACGCGAGAACATGAGCCCCGCGGACGTGGTCGCGAAGCTCGCGGGTTAAAGTTTATTCACGCCGTATCTATCGGCGGGGTAATCCGGCCACATTTGACCCGAATCATGGGATTATCGAGAGATGGATGAGACCATGAGCGAGCCAGTCCGTACCCCGCCGTTTGCGCCATTCGAATGGCTGCTGTCCGGACGCTATCTGCGCGCGCGCCGCAAGGAAGGGTTCATCTCGGTCATCGCCGGCTTTTCGTTCCTCGGCATCATGCTCGGCGTTGCGACGCTGATCGTGGTGATGGCCGTCATGAACGGCTTCCGCAAGGAACTGCTCGACAAGATCCTCGGCCTCAACGGCCACCTTCTGGTGCAGCCGCTGGAATCGCCGCTGACCGACTGGAAGGACGTCGCCGATCGCATCAGCCAGGTACAGGGCATCCGTCTCGCCGCGCCCGTCGTGGACGGACAGGGGCTCGGATCATCGCCGTTCAACGCGGCCGGCGTCTTCATCCGCGGTATTCGCGCCGACGATCTCAACAACCTCACCTCGATCGCCAAGAACATCAAGCAGGGCACGCTCGAGGGTTTTGACGAGGGGCAGGGGGTTGCGATCGGCCGCCGGCTTGCCGACCAGCTCTCGCTGCATGCCGGCGACATGATCACGCTGGTCTCGCCGAAGGGCGCGGTGACGCCGATGGGCACCACGCCGCGCATCAAGCCCTACAAGATCACGGCGGTGTTTGAGATCGGCATGTCGGAATACGATTCGACCTTCGTGTTCATGCCGCTGGCCGAGGCGCAGGCCTATTTCAACCGCAACAACGACGTGTCCTCGATAGAGGTGTTCACCACCAATCCGGACAAGATCGACACTTACCGCAAGCTGGTGACGGAGGCGGCCGGGCGGCCGGTCTTCCTGGTCGACTGGCGGCAGCGCAATTCGACGTTCTTCAACGCGCTGCAGGTCGAACGCAACGTGATGTTCCTGATCCTGACCATGATCGTGCTGGTCGCGGCGCTCAACATCGTCTCCGGACTGATCATGCTGGTGAAGGACAAGGGCCAGGACATCGCGATCCTGCGCACCATGGGCGCCTCGCAGGGATCGATCATGCGGATATTCCTGATCACCGGCGCCTCGATCGGCGTGGTCGGAACGCTGACCGGCTTTGCCGTCGGCATGCTGATCTGCCTGAACATCGAATCGATCAGGCAGTTCCTGTCATGGCTCACCAACACAGAGCTGTTCTCGCCGGAGCTGTATTTCCTTTCCAAGCTGCCGGCTGAGGTCGATTTCGGCGAGACGCTCGCCGTCGTGATCATGGCGCTGACGCTGTCCTTCCTGGCGACGCTCTACCCGTCGTGGCGCGCCGCGCGCCTCGATCCGGTCGAAGCGCTCCGGTACGAATAGGGGCGCACATGGCAGAGGGGGCGGAAGACGTACCGGTTGTCTATCTTCATGATATCAAGCGGGAATACAGGCAGGGCGAAGCGACGCTGACGATCCTGAACGGCGCCAAGCTCGCGCTGTGGCCCGGTCAATCGGTGGCGCTGGTGGCGCCGTCGGGATCCGGCAAGTCGACGCTGCTTCACATCGCGGGCCTGCTGGAGAGTCCCGATGAGGGTGAGGTCTATGTCGCGGGCACGCCGACCTCGCAGATGTCCGACATCGACCGCACGCAGATTCGCCGGTCCGATATCGGCTTCGTCTATCAGTCGCACCGGCTGCTGCCGGAATTCTCGGCGCTCGAGAACGTCATGCTGCCGCAGATGATTCGTGGCCTCAAACGCTCCGAGACCGTGAAACGCGCGACCGAGATCCTGGCGTATCTCGGGCTTGGCGACCGCATCACCCATCGTCCCGCCGAACTCTCAGGTGGCGAACAGCAGCGCGTGGCGATCGCGCGCGCGGTTGCGAACGCACCCCGGGTGCTGTTTGCGGACGAGCCGACCGGGAATCTGGATCCGGGGACAGCCGATCACGTCTTCAGCGCGCTGATGCAGCTCGTGAAGGCGACCCGCGTCGCGATGCTGATCGCGACCCACAACATGGATCTCGCCGCGCGGATGGATCGTCGGGTGTCGCTGTCGAACGGACAGGTCGTCGAACTCGAATAGCGTTTCGCGCGAAGCGGGTCGCAGTTCGTGTGAAGAACACACGCTAAGCACAGGAATCTAGGGTTTTTTCCGCCCTGCTTCAGTCGGAATGGAAGGGGCTTGAGCCCTCAATAGGCGGGCCGAGGCCGTCTGCCGGACTGGCTCGGCCGACGATCGATCGGCGGCCCGGCATAATACGGATTGTTGATGCACATCGCGGCGAGGCCGGACGCTGAGGCGCGGCACTGCTCCAGCGACGTGTAGCCGCAGTCGGTGTCCTCGCCGCCCCACCGGTAGTTCGTCTTGCAGACCGGCGAGGTCGAATCGTATTTCTGGGCATTGGCTGGCGCGCTTGCGATCGTACCCAGCGCCAAGAGCGCCGGAAACAGTGCCAGAATAAGGTTTTGCATCGGAAGCTCCAATCGATCTGGCGCCGGCAACGCGAGCGCTGAATGTCCATGCAAATAGGCGCCCGCGTGCGGGGGCGATCAACTCACATTCCTGCGGCGACGACGCCGGACCGGGCGTCAGTGAATGAAAAGGTCGAAGAAATTGCCCTCACGGCGGTCGCGCGGGGAGGCGTGCAGATAGGAGCGCGGGTCGTTGTCGCCGGCATAATAGGGGTTGGCGATGCAGTTCTGTCCGATGCCCGAGGCGGTCGCGAGGCACGCTTCATAGGACGGATAGGAACAGTTGCTCAGGCCGGGATAGCGGTCGCCCTGGATGCAGAACGGGTAGCGCACGCCGACGGCATAGGAGGGCGTAGTACCAAGCGTAGCGAGCGCGACCACAGACGCCGTAGCAGCAAGAATCATCGTCCGCATGTGCATTCCTTATCGCTGCGAGGATTCGATCTCGGCGACGATCCAAATCGGACAAGCCGGTTCCGGTCAACACGATCTTGCGGACAGCTTGCCCACGCAGTTTTGAATTGTGAAAATTGTGCGGCAGCTATGTGGCAAAAGTTCCAAGAAGTGCTTGTAACGCAGTATTAACTTCAAATTTGAGCGAAGTCGTTTGGGCCTGCCTGTTGCAGCGAAGTTACAGCAATTCCGACGGGGGCTGCTATGACGGTGTCTCGCGGCCTTGGGGGCCTGTAGAAAAAGTTGGAACGGGAAAATGAAAAAGATTTTGCTTGTCACCGCCAGCCTGCTCGCGCTCAGCGCGACCGCTGCCTCTGCGGCTGACCTCGCGGCTCGCCCTTACACGAAGGCTCCGCCGCCCATGGTTGCCGCTGTTTATGATTGGACCGGCTTCTACATCGGTATCAACGGTGGTTGGGGCCAGAGCCACGACAACCGTTCGGTCGACGGCATCGGCCAGGCTGGCAGCTACGATGCCAACGGCGGCACCGTCGGTGGCCAGGTTGGCTACCGCTGGCAGACCGGCGGCTGGGTCTGGGGTCTGGAAGCTCAGGGCAACTGGGCTGACTTCTCCGGCAGCACCGGCAACCTGCTCGTCCCGGGCGGCACCGTCCGCTCGAAGACCGATGCGTTCGGCCTGTTCACCGGTCAGATCGGCTACGCCTGGAACAACGTCCTGCTGTACGCCAAGGGCGGTGCTGCGGTCACCGATCGCAACTACCAGTTCCTGGCTCCCGGCGGCGCGCTGGCTTCCTCGACCGGTTACGACACCCGTTGGAGCCCGACGGTCGGCGTTGGCCTCGAGTTCGCCTTCTCGCAGGGCTGGTCGCTCGGCATCGAATACAACCACATCTTCGAAGACACGCACGGTGCGACCTTCGTGACCCCGGCTGGCGTTGCCGTGGCCGGCTTCCACACCGGTGGCGACACCGACATGGTCCTCGGCCGTCTGAACTACAAGTTCGGTGGCCCGATGATCGCGCGTTACTGATCGCTCGCTTAATCCAAGCGGCATCGAAAACCCCGGGCTTCGGCCCGGGGTTTTTTGTTGGCCTGGCGGATTACCCATTGTGGCAAGTGGGCGGGGACGAAAAATGGGGGCATATTTGTTCCCATGGGACAGTGGCTAAAGGCGGCCTTGGTCATTTTCGGCTTGTGCGCCGGATGGATGGTCATTGGTTACCTGGCCTTCGATGCTGATGACGATGACGTCGTCCAGACCATCGTGGCGCATAAAAAATCGCACAAATGACCCTAAGCGGCCCAGAGGCCCAACCAGTTCGCCAAGCGGATCATTGATATCGCTACGGGCGAGGCGCCTGACAGCGATCCTACGCCGGAGGAAGAGGGCAAAGAGCGGGGATGAAGCGCTGGAATGAGCGCGCGCGAAGTCGCAGGGCTGGAGAATAGAACCAATGGCGCTGCCAGCTCCCGCCACGATTAACCAAGGGATTCTCTTTCGGGGGCAGTTTTCAAACTGACCCACTACCCTCGCTTGACTCTAAGAACAAAAAAGGAACAATGTTCTGCATACGTTCCAGTTCAGGGAGAGCGGCCATGTTGAAGATCTTCGTGCAGGAAGCTGCAGCGCTGGCATCGATCACGCTGTTCGTCGGGATGATCGCGGTTTGGGCCCAGCTGATCACCCAGTTCTGAAAATGCGCCCGCGGGGGCAGGGGCATAGCTTGCTTCTGGGGAAAAGCAGGACGACCTGCCGCCACGCCGGGTTCGGCGTGGACTTGGCAGGGCCCAAGCCCCACGATGGGGATGCGAGTCGGGTCTGAAGCGTTCGAGTTCCGGCTTTGGCACTCGCGCCATCCCTGACTTCAAGAGATCCCGTAAGCAGCCATGCCGAATGCCGGATTCGTTCATCTCCACGTCCATTCCGCCTATTCGCTGCTGAAGGGCTCGATCAAGATCGCCAAGCTCGGCGAACTCGCCAAGGCTGACCGCCAGCCGGCGCTGGCGCTCACCGACACCGACAACATGTTCGGGGCGCTGGAATTCTCCGACAAGATGGCCGGCTACGGCATCCAGCCGATCGTCGGCTGCGAAGTTGCGGTGGATTTTGGCGACGTCGACCCCAATACGCGGAGCATCCTGGCGACGACCGGGCCGACGCGAATCGTGCTGCTGGCGGCCCGCGAGCGCGGGTACCAGAACCTGATGCGGCTGAACTCGCGGGCGTTCCTGGAGACGCCGGTGAACCAGACGCCGCACATCAAGCTCGACTGGCTCACCGACGCCGCCGAGGATTTGATCGCTCTGACCGGCGGGCCCGACGGGCCGATC
Organism: Bradyrhizobium sp. RD5-C2; assembly: GCF_019972155.1. Lineage (GTDB taxonomy): Bacteria > Pseudomonadota > Alphaproteobacteria > Rhizobiales > Xanthobacteraceae > Bradyrhizobium. Next base: position 67,598 of record NZ_BOVL01000006.1, read on the forward strand.
GCGCTGGCGCTGCGTGCCGAGCAGGCGGCGCTGGCCGCGACCCGCTGCGAACGTCTGGCGAGCCTGTTCGGCGATCGTCTCTACGTCGAATTGCAACGCCACGGCATCGATAAGGAGCGCCGCACTGAGGGCGGCCTGATCGATCTCGCCTACAGCAAGGGCCTGCCGCTGGTTGCGACCAACGAGCCGTATTTCGCCACCAGTGACGACTACGAATCGCATGATGCGCTGCTGTGCATCGCCGGCGGCCACCTGATCGCCGAGACCAACCGCGAGCAATTGACCCCCGATCACCGCTTCAAGACCCGTGCGGAGATGGCGGTGCTGTTCGCCGATATTCCGGAGGCGCTGGCCTCGACGGTGGAGATCGCCGAGCGCTGCTCGTTCCGCCCAAAGACCCGCAAGCCGATCCTGCCGTTCTTCACCGTCGGTGCCGCGGCGAGCTCCGACGCCGCCGCCGACGAAGCCGCCGAGCTGAAGCGCCAGGCCGAAGAGGGCCTCGCCAACCGCCTGCGGGTGCACGGTCTCTCGCCGGGCATGACCGAGGAGGACTACGCCAAGCGGCTTGCCTTCGAGCTCGACGTCATCACCCGCATGAAATACGCGGGCTACTTCCTGATCGTCTCGGACTTCATCAAATGGGCGAAGGCGCAGGGCATTCCGGTCGGACCGGGCCGCGGCTCGGGCGCGGGCTCACTGGTCGCCTGGGTGCTCACCATCACCGACCTCGATCCGATGCGCTTCGCCTTGCTGTTCGAGCGCTTCCTCAATCCCGAGCGCGTCTCGATGCCGGACTTCGACATCGACTTCTGCCAGGACCGCCGCGGCGAGGTGATCCAATACGTCCAGGAGCGCTACGGCCGCGACCAGGTGGCGCAGATCATCACCTTCGGTACGCTGCAGGCGCGCGGCGTGCTGCGCGACGTCGGGCGCGTGCTGCAGATGCCGTACGGGCAGGTCGACAAGCTGACCAAGCTGGTGCCGCAAAATCCCGCGGCTCCGGTGACGCTGGCGCAGGCGATCGAAGGCGAGCCCAAGCTGCAGGCGTTCCGCGACGAGGATCCGGTGGTGGCGCGCGCGTTCGACATCGCGCAGCGCCTCGAGGGTCTGACGCGCCACGCCTCGACCCACGCCGCAGGTATCGTGATCGGTGATCGGCCGCTGAGCGAGCTGGTGCCGATGTACCGCGATCCGAAATCCGACATGCCGGTCACCCAGTTCAACATGAAATGGGTCGAGCCGGCGGGCCTCGTGAAGTTCGACTTCCTCGGCCTCAAGACGCTGACGGTGCTCGATGTCGCGGTCAAGCTGCTCAAGCAGCGTAACGTTGACGTCGACCTCGCGACGCTGCCGATCGACGATGCGCCGAGTTACCAGATGCTGGCCCGGGGCGACGTCGTCGGCGTGTTCCAGGTGGAAAGCCAGGGCATGCGGCGCGCGCTGATCGACATGCGGCCCGACCGCTTCGAGGACATCATCGCGCTGGTCGCGCTGTATCGCCCGGGCCCGATGGCGAACATCCCGACCTATTGCGCGCGCAAGCACGGCGATGAGGAGTCGGAATATCTGCATCCGATCCTTGAGCCGATCCTGAAGGAGACCTTCGGCGTCATCATCTACCAGGAACAGGTGATGCAGATCGCGCAGCAGATGGCGGGCTATTCGCTCGGCCAGGCCGACCTGCTGCGCCGCGCGATGGGCAAGAAGATCCGCGCCGAGATGGACAAGCAGCGCGACATCTTCGTCGCCGGCGCGATGAAGAACGGCGTTGGGAAGGGGCAGGCGGAGACGATCTTCGAGCTGCTCGCCAAGTTCGCCGATTACGGCTTCAACAAGAGCCACGCGGCGGCCTATGCGCTGGTGTCGTACCACACCGCCTATATGAAGGCGCATTATCCGGTCGAGTTCCTCGCGGCGTCGATGACGCTCGAACTCAACAATACCGACAAGCTCTCCGAATTCCGCTCCGAGGCGCAGCGCCTCGGCATCAAGGTCGAAGCGCCCAACATCAATCGCTCCGGCCCGACCTTCGAGGTCAGCGGCAACACGATCTACTACGCGCTCGCCGCGCTGAAGGGTGTCGGCATCCAGGCGGTCGAGCAGATCATCGAGGAGCGCAACAAGAAGGGCGCCTTCACCTCGCTCGCCGATTTCGCAGCAAGGGTGAGCCCGCGCGCCGTCAACAAGCGGATCATCGAAAGCCTTGCGGCGGCCGGCGCGTTCGACACGCTGGACCCGAACCGGGCCCGCGTGTTCGCCGGCGCCGATGCGATACTGGCCGCCTGCCAGCGCAGCCACGAGGCGGCAACCTCAGGCCAGAACGACATGTTCGGCAGCGCTCCGGATGCGCCGAGCATCATGCTGCCGCAGGTCGAGCCATGGCTGCCCGCGGACCGGCTGCGGCGCGAATATGATGCGATCGGCTTCTTCCTGTCGGGTCATCCGCTCGACGACTATGCGACCGCGCTGAAGCGGCTGCGCGTGCAATCCTGGGCGGAATTCTCGCGTGCGGTGAAGACCGGCGCGACGGCGGGCAAGGTCGCGGCAACCGTGGTGTCGCGCATGGAGCGGCGCACCAAGACCGGCAACAAAATGGGCATCATGGGCCTGTCGGATCCGACCGGCCATTTCGAAGCGGTGTTGTTCTCCGAGGGCCTCGCGCAGTACCGCGATGTGCTGGAGCCCGGCGCGGCCGTGCTGTTGCAGCTCGGCGCCGAGCTGCAGGGCGAGGACGTGCGAGCGCGGGTGCTGCACGCCGAGCCGCTCGATCACGCCGCGGCCAAGACGCAAAAGGGCCTGCGGATCTTCGTCCGCGACACCAAGCCGCTGGAGTCGATCGCGCGCCGGCTCAACATGCCGGACGCCGCGCCCGCCCCGTGTGGCGCCGCAAGGCCACCGGCGGTCAAGCCCGCACCGTCGGCAGCGCCGGCAGGTGCTGCCGACGGCGACGTCTCGCTGGTGATGATGCTGGACCTCGAGACTGAGGTCGAAATGAAGCTGCCCGGCCGCTACAAGGTCTCGCCGCAGATCGCCGGCGCGATCAAGGCGGTCACGGGCGTGGTCGACGTGCAGACGCTTTAGACGACGATCCCGGCGACGCTGCGGAAAACCAATGGCTTTGGCTTAAGCACTATTGCAACCACACCGTGCTTCTTTCTATGGTCGCGCCTGCTGGGAATTTCGGGGGCGGGATGATCGGACGTTACGCGGCCTTGCTGGCCGGTGTGCTGATAGTGTCGGGCTGCGTGAGCGATGGTGTCGGCACCAACTATGCGGCGATCTCGCAGAAGTTCGGGCCACCGAAGCCGGGACATTCCCGCGTCGTGGTGCTGCAGGAGAAACGCAAGGGCCTGAGCATGGCGATCTGTGCCTGCGACGTGAAGCTCGATGGCGAGCCGATCGGCAAGGTCGCCATCGGCACTTATGCATTCGCCGATCGGCCCGCCGGCCGGCACCAGTTGGTCGCCAACGAGGTGATGTTTCCCGGCGAGACCACGCACAATTTCACGACCGAGCCGGGTCGCACCTATTTCTTTCTGGTGAAATCGAGCGAGCGGCATGATGCCGTCACCGGCGTGACGATGGTGGGAGGTCTGGTCGGTGCCGTCGTTGCATCGGCCGCGACTTCGACCGCCGGCAATCCCGGGCCGGGCGATTTCGTTGCACTGGACGAGGCGACCGCGCGTACGACGCTGGCGGACCTGCAATTGGCGCAATAGGGGGCGCCGGCCGGGCTCCTGACGGGGGCTCTTGCCGGCCACATCGGACCAGTTCTGGCCAAAACGGGCCAGTTCCGGGGCTCAAAGGGCCCATCCGGTCGGCGTAACCGGCCGTATTTCCTTGCTTCTGGCGCAAATCGCGCTATATAGCGCGCCATCTCACACGGAAACATGGCTCTCAAAGGCCGTCCGGTGGCAACCGGCCATTCAGGCTCGTTTGCTCACACGTTTCCGGAGGAACCAACCGGAGAATTAGATCTATGTCGCTGCCCGAATTCAACATGCGTCAGCTTTTGGAAGCCGGCGTTCACTTTGGCCATCAGTCCCACCGCTGGAACCCGAAGATGCAGGATTACATCTTCGGCGCCCGCAACAACATCCACATCATCGACCTCGCGCAGACCGTGCCGATGCTGCACCGTGCCCTGCAGGCGGTCAGCGATACCGTCGCCAAGGGCGGCCGCATCCTGTTCGTCGGCACCAAGCGCTCGGCTCAGGACGGCGTTGCCGATGCGGCCAAGCGTTCGGCCCAGTATTTCGTCAACTCGCGCTGGCTCGGCGGCACGCTGACCAACTGGAAGACGATCTCGGCCTCGATCAAGCGCCTTCGCCATCTCGACGACGTGCTGTCGTCGGGCGACGCCAGCTCCTACACCAAGAAGGAGCGGCTGACGCTGCAGCGCGAGCGCGACAAGCTCGACCGTTCGCTCGGCGGCATCAAGGACATGGGCGGTCTTCCCGACATGATCTTCGTCATCGACACCAACAAGGAAGACATCGCGATCCAGGAAGCCCAGCGGCTCAACATCCCGGTCGCTGCGATCGTCGACACCAATTCGGACCCCAAGGGCATCACCTATGTGGTGCCGGGCAATGACGACGCCGGCCGCGCGATCTCGCTGTATTGCGATCTCGTGGCGCGCGCCGCCATCGACGGCATCTCGCGCGCCCAGGGCGATTCCGGAATCGATATCGGTGCGTCGGCTGCGCCCGTGCAGGAAGAGCTCCCGGCGGCTGCGCCGTCCGGCTTCCAGGGCCTCGCTGGTCCGCGCGGCACCGCCGACAACCTCAAGAAGCTCACCGGCGTGTCCGGTACGATCGAGAAGAAGCTCAACGACCTCGGCATCTTCCACTACTGGCAGCTCGCCGAGCTCGACCACGACACCGCGCACAAGATCGGCGAAGAAGTCGGTCTGCCGAGCCGTGCCGACGCTTGGGTTGCCCAGGCCAAGACGCTCGCCGAAGCGGAATAAAAGTTACGCGGCGTGGCCGGGTCTCGCCCGGCCGCCGCTTCAATTCCACGAACAACGATTTCCCTGTCGCTGACAGCGGCGCCATCGGGCGCCGCGGTTTCTGTACAGGCAAGAAGGACATTGAACGATGGCAACGATCTCAGCAGCGATGGTCAAGGAACTCCGCGAGTCGACCGGCGCGGGCATGATGGATTGCAAGGCGGCGCTGACCGAGACCGACGGCGACATGACCGCCGCGCAGGATTGGCTGCGCAAGAAGGGCCTCTCCAAGGCCGCCAAGAAGGCTGGCCGCGTCGCTGCCGAGGGCCTGATCGGCGCGCTGACCTCCGGCACCAAGGGTGTGCTGGTCGAGGTCAACTCCGAGACCGACTTCGTTGCGCGCAACGAGCAGTTCCAGGGCCTGGTCAAGATGATTGCGCAGGTCGCGCTGAAGCACGGCTCCGACGTCGAGGCCATCAAGGCCGCCAAGGTTGGCGACTTCACGGTGGAGCGGGCGATCTCGGACGCGATCGCCACCATCGGCGAGAACATGTCGCTGCGCCGCGCTGCTTCGCTCGAGGTGAGCAAGGGCGTGGTGTCGAGCTACGTCCACAACGCCGTCGTCGAAGGCGCCGGCAAGATCGGCGTGATCGTGGCGTTGGAGTCCACCGGCAAGGCCGACGAGCTCGCCGTGCTCGGCCGCCAGCTCGCCATGCACGTCGCGGCGGCAAAGCCGCTGGCGCTCGACCCGGCCGGGCTCGATCCGGAGACCGTCAAGCGCGAGAAGGACGTGCTGGCCGACAAGTACCGCCAGCAGGGCAAGCCGGAGAACGTCATCGAGAAGATCGTCGATTCCGGCCTGAAGACCTACTACAAGGAAGTCTGCCTGCTCGATCAGGCCTTTATCCACGACAGCGGCAAGTCCGTTGCCCAGGCGGTGAAGGAAGCTGAGGGTAAGGTTGGCGGGCCGATCAAAATCGCTGGCTTTGTGAACTATGCTCTCGGTGAGGGAATCGAGAAGCAGGAAAGCGACTTCGCCGCCGAAGTCGCGGCCGCCAGCGGCAAGAAGTAACCGCTGACACCAAGGCGTCCGGCGCACGCGCCGGAGGCCTGCCTGCGCGGGATAAGAAAGCGATCGCATCATGGCTGAGCCGATCTATCGTCGCGTGGTGATCAAGCTGTCCGGCGAATATCTGGCCGGCTCCCACGGGTTCGGTATCGATCAACCGACCGTCGATCGCGTCGCCGACGACCTGATCGCGGCCCGCAAGCTCGGCATCGAGGTCGCCGTCGTGATCGGCGGCGGCAACATCGTCCGCGGCGTCGAGGTGTCCTCGCGCGGCGTGTCCCGGCCGACCGGCGACACCATGGGCATGCTTGCCACCATGATGAACTGCCTCGCGCTCGAGGCGGCGATCGAGCGCAAGGGGACCCCGGCGCGGACCTTGTCGGCATTCGTGATGCCGGAGATTTCCGAGCTGTTCACCCGTAGTGCGACGCACAAATATCTCGCCGAGGGACGCATCGTCCTGCTCGGCGGCGGAACCGGCAACCCGTTCTTCACCACCGATACCACCGCCGTGCTGCGCGCGGCCGAGATCGGCGCGCAGGCGGTGCTGAAAGCCACCAATGTCGACGGCGTCTACAGCGCCGATCCGAAGAAGGACCCCAAAGCCAAGCGCTTCGACCGCCTGACCCATTCGCAGGCGATCGAGGGCGGTTACAAGGTCATGGACGCGACCGCTTTCGCACTTGCCCGCGAGACGTCGCTGCCTATCATCGTGTTCTCGATCGCGGAGCCCGGTTCGATCGGTGCGATTCTGCGCGGTACCGGACACGGCACGGTCGTCGCCGGCTGATTGCCGCGCCTCCGGGTCCAGACTTTGGACCCGAGGGCGTCGACAGCCGGTTTCTAGTAAAGGGAGAAGCGTCATGGCCGCAGCTGGTTTTGACATCAACGACGTGAAGCGCCGCATGCAGGGCGCCACACAATCGCTCAAGCACGAGCTCGGCGGTCTGCGTACCGGCCGCGCCGCGGCCTCCATGCTGGAGCCGGTCCAGGTCGAGGCTTACGGCTCGCATATGCCGCTCAACCAGGTTGCGACCATCAGCGTGCCCGAGCCGCGCCTGCTCTCGGTGCAGGTCTGGGACAAGTCGATGGTGAAGGCCGTGGAGAAGGCGATCGTCGACTCCAATCTCGGCCTTTCGCCGGCAACCGAAGGCCAGGTGTTGCGCTTGCGGATTCCCGAACTCAACGAGGAGCGCCGCAAGGAACTGGTCAAGGTCGCGCACAAATACGCGGAAGCGGCCAAGGTCGCGGTACGCCACGTGCGCCGCGACGGCCTCGACGTGATCAAGAAGCTCGAGAAGAATCACGAGATCTCCGAGGACGATCAGGAGCGCCTGTCGAACGAGGTGCAGAAGGCGACCGACGGCGTGATCGCCGAAGTCGATCAGCTGCTTGCCGCCAAGGAAAAGGAAATCCTGACGGTCTAAAGGCGCTACGGGAAAGAGCCGATGTCGAACGCCGCCGCCCCAGCAACTGACGGACCGGATCGCTCCGGCAGTCCGTTGCATGTGGCGATCATCATGGACGGCAACGGGCGCTGGGCCGCTTCGCGCGGCCTGCCGCGCGTCGAGGGCCACCGCCGCGGCGTCGAGGCACTGCGCCGCGTGGTGCGTGCGGCCCATGAACTCGGCATCGTCTATCTCACGATCTTTTCGTTCAGCTCGGAAAACTGGTCGCGGCCGGCGAGCGAGATCGGCGATCTGTTCGGCCTGCTGCGCCGCTTCATCCGCAACGATCTGGCGACGCTGCATCGTGACGGCGTGCGGGTGCGCGTGATCGGCGAGCGCGCCGGGCTCGACCCCGACATCTGCGCGCTGCTCAACGAGGCCGAGGAGCTGACGCGGAACAACGTCAAGCTCAACCTTGTAGTCGCCTTCAACTACGGCTCGCGGGCGGAGATCGCTGCCGCCGCGCGGCGCCTTGCGCGCGAGGTCGCCGAGGGCAAGCGCGACGCTAACTCCATCGATGCCGATACGCTCGGGCAATATCTCGATGCGCCCGACATTCCGGACCCCGACCTGATCATCCGCACCAGCGGCGAACAGCGGCTGTCGAACTTCCTGATGTGGCAGGCCGCCTATAGCGAGCTCGTATTCGTGCCGATTCACTGGCCGGATTTTGACAAGGCGGCGCTCGAAGGCGCGATTGCGGAATACGGCAAGCGTGAGCGCCGGTTCGGCGGCCTCGCCGCGAAAACCGGCTCGTGAGCGAACGCGAAGCCGCACCGGCGGCAGCAAGCGAGCAGTCGCCGGCTGCACCAAGCGAGCAGGGCTCGCGCAACCTCGCGATGCGCGTGGTCGCGGCGCTGGTGCTGGCGCCGGTCGCGATCGCGCTGGCCTATCTGGGTGGCGTGGCCTGGTCGCTGCTGGTGACGCTGGTTGCGGTCGGATTGTTCGCGGAATGGCTCATGGTCACCGGGCTCGGACGCGAGCTCCGCGTCATGGTGCCTGGTGTTGTCGCGCTGCTGCTCGCGGGACTTTGCCTGATCGCCGGCCGCATCGATGCGGCGTTGGTGGTCCTCGCCGTCGGTGCGGTTGCCGTGGCGCTGACCTCGGGCGCGCGGCGCAACTGGGCGATTGCGGGATTGCTCTATGCTGCGGCCGCCGAGATCGCATCGGTGCTGCTGCGTCTCGATACGGCGGAGGGCTTTGCCGCGCTGATGTTCGTGTTGCTGATCGTGTGGGTCACCGACATCGGCGGCTATTTCGCGGGCCGCAGCATCGGCGGGCCGAAGCTTTGGGTGCGGGTCAGCCCCAAGAAGACATGGGCTGGCGCGGCCGGCGGTTTCGTCGCGAGCCTGTTGGTTGCGGCCTGCTTTGCCGCCTTCGAGATCGGCACGACCGGGCCGCTGCTGATGCTCGGAGCCGTGTTGTCGGTGGTCTCGCAGCTTGGCGATCTCTTCGAATCCGCGGTGAAGCGGCGGTTCGGGGTGAAGGACTCGAGCCACATCATTCCCGGCCATGGCGGCCTTCTGGATCGCCTGGACGGATTTGTCGCGGCCGTCGTCGTGGCGGCGATTTTCGGCTTTCTCCGTGGTGGCGCCGATGGCGTCGGACGCGGTCTTATGGTTTGGTGATGAGATGAGCGCAGTTCCGTTGCGTAACAACAAGGCCGCGGCGGCGTCCGCCGCGCGGTCCGTGACCGTCCTCGGTGCCACCGGCTCGATCGGCGACAGCACGATGGATCTGCTGCGTGGCGCGCGCGACCGCTACCGGGTCGAGGCGCTGACCGCGAACAGCAATGTCGAGGGACTGGCCAAGCTCGCCAAGGAGTTCGGCGCGCGGTTCGCCGCCATCGCCGATCCGGCGCGGCTTTCCGAATTGAAGGACGCGCTGGCCGGAACCCGCATCGAATGCGGGGCCGGGGAGAGCGCCATCATCGAGGCGGCCGCGCGGCCGGCGGATTGGGTGATGGCCGCGGTCAGCGGCGCTGCCGGATTGAAGCCGGCACTTGCCGCGGTCGATCGCGGCGCAACCGTCGCGCTCGCCAACAAGGAGTGCCTGGTCTGTGCCGGCGACATCTTCATGGAGCGGGCCAAGAAGGCCGGAGCCTGCATCCTGCCGGCGGACTCCGAGCATAATGCGCTGTTCCAGGCGCTGGCTTCCGGCAATCGCGAGGAACTGACGCGGGTGATCATCACCGCCTCCGGCGGGCCGTTCCGCACCTGGGCTCCCGCCGACATCGAACAGGCGACGTTGGAACAGGCGCTCAAGCATCCGAACTGGAGCATGGGGCAGAAGATCACGATCGATTCCGCCTCGATGATGAACAAGGGCCTCGAGGTGATCGAGGCGTCCTATCTGTTCGCCCTGGCGCCCGACGAGATCGACGTGCTGGTGCACCCGCAGTCGATCATCCACGGCATGGTCGAGTTTTCCGATCGCTCCGTGATGGCCCAGCTCGGTACGCCCGACATGCGGATCCCGATCGCGCATTGCCTCGGCTGGCCGGACCGGATCGTCGGCCCGTCAGCCAAGCTCGATCTCGCCAAGATCGGACAGCTCACCTTCGAGGCGCCGGACTTCCAGCGTTTCCCCGGGCTGCGGCTCGCCTACGAGGCGCTGCGCCTCGGGCATGGCGCGACGACGGTCTACAACGCGGCGAACGAAATCGCGGTCGCGGCGTTTATCGCCGGCAAGATCAAATTCGGTGCGATCGCCCGGCTGGTCGAGGCGACCATGAACGATTGGATCAGGTCGGGGAATCAGCCACCACTGAACTCGGCGGATGATGCGATTTCCGTTGACCATATCGCGCGAAATAAAGCTGCCGCCCTATTGCCTCAAATTGCCTTAAAGGCAACCTAGAGGGTTGGGGACGGAGCCTATGGCTCTTGTCGAGGGGAATTCGAATGCCCGAGTATTTGCTTCATAGTATCAATGCGTTGAGCCATGGGCTCCTCGGCTATATCGTTCCCTTCCTCTTCGTCCTGACCATCGTTGTCTTCTTTCACGAGCTCGGCCACTTCCTGGTCGCGCGCTGGGCCGGCGTGAAGGTGCTGACGTTCTCGCTGGGGTTCGGACCGGAGCTTGCCGGCTTCAACGACCGGCATGGCACACGCTGGAAGATCTCGGCGATTCCGCTCGGCGGTTACGTCAAATTCTTCGGCGACGACAGCGAGGCATCGACGCCCTCGACGGAGACGCTCGCCGCCATGACAGCGGAGGAGCGCGAAGGCAGCTTCCACCACAAGTCGGTCGGCAAGCGCACCGCGATCGTCGCGGCCGGTCCGGTGGCGAACTTCATTCTAGGCGCCCTGATTTTCGCGGGTATGGCGCTCTATTACGGCAAGCCCAGCACGATCGCCCGGGTCGATGGCCTAGTTGCCGAAAGCGTCGCTGCGAACGCAGGCTTCAAGGTCGGTGATGTCGTCGTCGATATCGATGGCAGTGCGATCCAGAGCTTCGCCGACATGCAGCGGATCGTAGCTTCGAATGCTGGTTCAGAGCTTGATTTCAAAGTGAAGCGGGACGGCGCGATCGTTTCGCTGAAGGCGGCGCCGGCGCTGAAGGAGGTCAAGGACCCCTTCGGCAATGCCCACCGAATCGGCGTGCTTGGAATCGAGCACAAGGCTCAGGTCGGCGAATCATCCAGTGCTCCGGTCGGCGTGCTGGAAGCGATGAAGATCGGTGTCGAGCAGGTTTGGTACATTATTTCCAGCACGTTTAAGTTCCTGGGGTCGCTGTTCGTCGGGACCGGCAATCCGGCCGAGGTGAGCGGGGTCATTGGAATCGCGAAGCTGTCGGGTCAGGCTGCGAGCGCCGGGTTCCAGTTCGTCGTCAATCTTTGCGCCATCCTCTCGGTCTCGATCGGGCTGTTGAATCTGTTCCCGATCCCGCTTTTGGACGGTGGACACCTCCTGTTCTACAGCGCGGAGGCGCTTCGTGGACGCCCGCTCTCGGAGCGGACGCAGGAGGTGGGTTTCCGAATTGGTCTGGGTTTGGTTCTGATGCTGATGGTGTTTGCGACATATAACGACATCCTCAGAATCGCTGGGTCCTGAAACGGGGCTTTTCTGTGGCGTTGCCAATGGGCAACGTCTTGGTATGAAAATGGAAATGTTCAGCTGTAGTAAGTTTGCCCCCTCGGCAAAGTTGGCTACAAGCTGAGCGGCAGGTTGGGAATCTGTCGGGTCGTTGGGGAACGGTCCGGCATTGCTAAAGATAAGGGCGCGTTGCGCATGATGTTTGGAATGCGAGTGAGGGGGGGGCTGTTCGCCGCCTTGGTCATGTTCGCCGCGCCAGCGGCGGCCACCTTGGCGGCCGTTGCTGTCTCTGCGCCTGCGCATGCGCAGACCGTTGATTCGATTGCCGTGGAGGGGAACCGTCGCGTCGAGCTCGAAACCATCCGTTCCTATTTCCATCCCGGACCGGGCGGTCGGCTGGGCCAGGCCCAGATCGATGACGGCCTGAAGGCGCTGATCGAGACCGGCCTGTTCCAGGACGTCCATATCGATCAGCGGGGCGGGCGCTTCGTCGTGGTCGTGGTCGAGAACCCGGTGATTGGCCGCGTTGCCTTCGAAGGCAACAAGAAGGTCAAGGACGAGCAGCTCACCGCCGAAGTCCAGTCCAAGCCGCGCGGCACCTTCTCGCGCCCGATGGTGCAGTCGGATGCCCTGCGCATTGCCGAAATCTACCGCCGCTCCGGCCGTTACGACGTGCGGGTCAATCCGCAGATCATCGAGCAGCCGAACAACCGCGTCGACCTGATCTTCGAGGTCAATGAAGGCGTGAAGACCGGTGTGCGGTCGATCGAGTTCCTGGGCAACAATGCCTATTCGGCGTCCCGCCTGCGCGACGTCATCAAGACCCGCGAATCGAACCTCCTGAGCTTCCTTGGCGGCAACGACGTCTATGACCCGGACCGGGTCGAAGCCGACCGCGACTTGATTCGCCGCTTCTACCTCAAGAACGGCTATGCCGATGTACAGGTCGTGGCCGCACTGACCGAATACGATCCCGACAAGAAGGGCTTCCTGGTTACCTTCAAGATCGAAGAGGGCCAGCAGTACCGCGTCGCCGCCGTCAACTTCACCTCGTCGATCGCAACACTCGACCCGAACGCGCTGCGCTCGTACTCGCGCGTCAATACCGGCTCGCTCTACAACGCCGAGGCGCTGGAGAAGTCGGTCGAGGAGATGCAGATCGAGGCATCGCGCCGCGGCTATGCTTTCGCGGTGGTCCGGCCGCGCGGCGATCGCAATTTCGACAATCACACGGTGTCGATCACCTTCGCGATCGATGAAGGTCCGCGCACCTATATCGAGCGTATCAACGTCCGCGGCAACAGCCGCACGCGCGATTACGTGATCCGCCGCGAATTCGATATCTCGGAAGGCGACGCCTACAACCGTGCGCTGGTGGACCGTGCAGAGCGCCGGCTGAAGAACCTCGACTTCTTCAAGACAGTGAAGATCACCACCGAACCCGGATCCTCCAGCGATCGCGTCATCCTGATCGTCGATCTCGAGGAGAAGTCGACTGGCGACTTCTCGGTGTCGGGCGGCTATTCGACCACCGACGGCGCGCTGGCTGAAGTCAGCGTCTCCGAGCGCAATCTGCTCGGCCGCGGCCTGTTCGCGAAGGCGTCGGTGACCTATGGCCAGTATGCCCGCGGCTACTCGCTGTCGTTCGTCGAGCCCTATCTGCTCGACTATCGTGTCGCGCTCGGCCTCGATTTCTATCAGCGCCAGCAGCTGTCCAACAACTACATCGCCTACGGCACCAAGACGCTCGGCTTCAGCCCGCGTCTCGGCTTCAGCCTGCGGGAAGACCTGTCGCTGCAGCTGCGCTACTCGATCTATCAGCAGGAAATCACCCTGCCGTCGACGCTCAACAACTGTAACAACAATCCCTTCCTGGCTGACGGCGTAACGCCCAATCCCGCATTCAATCCGAGCCCGGCCTATGCGAACCTGAACGGGATCAGCCTGGTGTCGACCAATGGTCTCGGCTGCTACAGCGACGGTGAAGCCTCGCTGCCGGTCCGCAAGGAACTGGCTGGCGGCAAGACGTTGACGTCGGCGCTGGGTTATACGCTCAACTACAACACGCTCGACAACAACAAGAACCCGACCGACGGTCTGATCGTCGACTTCAAGCAGGACTTCGCCGGCGTCGGTGGCGACGTCAGCTACATCAAGAGCGCGATCGACGCGAAGTACTACACCCCGCTGGTGTCTGATATCGTCGGCGTGATCCACGCCCAGGGCGGCATCCTGAACAAGCTGGGCAGCGACGAACTGCGCATGCTGGATCACTTCCAGATGGGCCCGAACCTGGTCCGCGGCTTCGCGCCGAACGGCATCGGTCCGCGTGACATCAACCCGTACGGCACCATGGACGCCGTTGGCGGCACCAAGTACTGGGGCGTGTCGGCGGAACTGCAGATGCCGTTCTGGTTCCTGCCGAAGGAAGTCGGGCTCAAGGGCGCGGTCTATGCCGACGCCGGCGGCCTGTACGACTACAAGGGACCGACCTCGTGGGCGGCGACCGGCGAAGTCAACACGCCCGGCTGCGTCAGGCCGACCAACAACCCGCCGTCTCCGGGTACCTGCTTGGGTCTGAGCTATGACGACAGCAAGGTTGTCCGTACCTCGGTCGGTGTCGGCCTGATCTGGCAGTCGCCGTTTGGTCCGCTGCGCTTCGATTACGCCGTACCGCTGACCAAGGGTGCGTATGACCGCGTGCAAGAATTCCGGTTTGGCGGCGGTACGACTTTCTAACACCGCTGATCGACCGGACTGCGACGGATGGAATGGCGCAGCCGATCTTCTACAAGAGTCCTCCTTCGTCATCGCTGGCTGAAATTGCCGCGCTGACGAAGGCGCCACTGGTCGACCCCGAAAGGGGCGCGCTTCAGATCAGGGGGCTGGCTTCGCTTGACGAGGCCGGACCGATGCATCTCGCGTTTTTCGACAATCTCAAATACGCCGACCAGCTTGCCGCGACCAAGGCCGGCGCCTGCCTGGTCAGCGCGCGTTTCGAGGCGCAGGTGCCGAAGGGCACCGCCGTGCTGCGGGCCGCGAAACCGTTCCAGGTGTTCGTCGAGCTTGCCCGCGAATGGCACGCCGATGCGCTGCGGCCGCAATCCTGGTTCGGGACCGAGGGCATCGCCCCGTCGGCGATCATCGATCCCACCGCGCGCCTCGAGGACGGCGTCATCGTCGATCCGCTGGTCGTGATCGGCCCACGGGTCGAGATCGGCGCCGGCACCATCATCGGCGCCGGCGCGGTGATCGGCGCCGACGTCAAGATCGGCCGCGACTGCAATGTCGGCGCCAAGACCACCATTCAGTTCGCGCTGATCGGCAACAACGTGCTGATTCACCCGGCCTGCAATATCGGCCAGGACGGCTACGGCTTCATCTTCTTCGGGCCGGCCGGGCACGTGAAGGTGCCGCAGACCGGCCGCGTGGTGATCCAGAACAATGTCGAGGTCGGCGCCGCCTCGACCATCGACCGCGGTTCCCTGCGCGACACCGTGATCGGCGAGGGCACCAAAATCGACAACCAGGTCCAGATCGGCCACAATGTGACCATCGGCCGGCACTGCCTGCTCGCGGCCCAGATCGGGCTCGCCGGCAGTCTGACGATCGGCGACAATGTTGCGCTCGGCGCCAAGGTGGGCATCAACAACCACCTCAAGATCGGCGACGGCGCCCAGGTGACGGCGATGAGCGCGGTCAAGGACGACATTCCGGCCAATGGTCGCTGGGGCGGGCATTTCGCCAAGCCGACCAAGCAGTGGTTCCGGGAAATTATCGCGGTGGAGCGCCTGGTGCGCGACAACGAAGCCAAAGGCAAGGAACAGGAGTGATGGAGGAGGCACCGGTCAAATTCGAGCTCGTGGATATCAACGATATCCTGAAGACGCTCCCGCATCGCTTTCCGATGTTGCTGATCGACCGGGTGATCAAGATCCGCACCGACTACAGCGGCATCGGCATCAAGAACGTCACCTTCAACGAGCCGCCGTTCCAGGGGCATTTCCCGGATCGTCCGGTCTATCCCGGCGTGATGATGATCGAGGCGATGGCGCAGACCGCCGGCGTGATCGGTATCAAGTCGGTCGAGGGCACCGAGAAGCCGCGCGCGGTGTATTTCCTCACCATCGACAAGTGCAAGTTCAGGAAGCCGGTGATGCCCGGCGACACCATCGAGTACCACATGCGCTCGCTCGGCCGCCGCAAGACGATGTGGTGGTTTCACGGCGACGCCAAGGTCAACGGCCAGGTCGTCGCCGAGGCCGATGTCGGTGCGATGCTGACGGATTAGAGCAACGTCAGCTCGCCGCCGTCACGACGTGCTGCAGGCATATCGGCCGTCCGCGCCGGCGATCCGCAGCACGCGATTGAGGAAGACGCCCATCGATGGTGCGATCATCAGCGCGTCGTAGGTCTCCGTAGGCACGCCGCAATAGTGCTGGTAGCTGCCCCTGACCGCGACCAGCAGCGTGCGCTCGCTTGCGCTGTAGCAGACCCGCTGGACGATCGTGCTGCGGTTGATGTCGCGACAGTCGAAGCTCGAGAGATTGACGGTCGTGCTGTTGCCGAGATCGACGGTCTCCGGACCGACCGGCGCGGAGAACAGGTTGAGGATCAGTGCGGCGGCCCGGACCATGGATCGGTTGCGACCTTCTCGTTTGCAACAGGCGGTCATCATACGTCACTGGACAGGGCGGGCAAAGTCGCGCTAACGACCGCTCAAATCGACTGATACCACCTTGGCGCGATTAACGAATTCCGGACCGTAACGACATGAGCATGATCGACCCCACTGCGCGGATTGCGGATGGCGCTATGATCGGGGCCGGCACCGAGATCGGTCCGTACTGCATCATCGGCCCCAACGTCGTGCTGGGCGAGAACTGCAAGCTGATCGCGCATGTCACCGTCAGCGGGCACACGAAGATCGGCGCCGGTTGCGTCATCTCGCCGTTTGCCGCGCTCGGCGGGCCGCCACAGGATCTGAGCTATCGCGGCGAGCCGACCCGTCTCGAAGTCGGCGAAGCCTGTACGATCCGCGAAGGCGTGACGATGAATGTCGGCACGATCAAGGGCGGCGGGCTCACTCGCGTCGGCGACCGCGGCTTCTTCATGAACAACAGCCATGTCGGCCATGATTGCATGGTCGGCAATGGCGTCATCTTCGCGACCTCGGCGACGCTCGGCGGCCACTGCGAGATCGGCGACGCCGTCTATATCGGCGGCCTGTCGGCAGTGCACCAGTTCACCCGCGTCGGCTCGCAAGTGATGATCGGTGGCGTCTGCGGCGTGCGCGGCGACATCATCCCGTTCGGTCTCGCCAACGGTCAATATGCGGTGCTCGAAGGGCTCAACATCATCGGCATGCGGCGGCGTCAGTTCACCAAGGCGCGGCTGGCGACGGTGCGGGCGTTCTATCAAAAGCTGTTCCACGGTCCCGGCATCTTCGCCGAGCGACTGGTGTCGGTGCAGCCGCTTGCGGGCGAGGATCCTGCGATCGCGGAAATCCTCGCCTTCATCGAGGGCGGCAAGCTCCGGCCGCTCTGTCTTCCCGCCGACGTCAATTGAGCAGGGGATGGCCGCCAGCATGACGTCAGCGGCTCCCTCGCTTTCCTCGCCGGTCGGCGTGATCGCCGGCGGCGGCGCCATGCCGTTCGCGGTCGCCGATCAGCTCACCGCGCGCGGCATCACGCCGGTGCTGTTCGCGCTGCGCGGCGCCTGCGATCCGGCGCGCGCGCAGCGGTTTCGTCATCGCTGGATCTCGGTCGGCCAGCTCGGACGCGCGACCCGACTGTTCCGCGACGAAGGCTGCCGCGACCTGATCTTCATCGGCACCCTGGTGCGTCCCGCGCTGTCGGAGATCCGGCTCGACTGGGGCACGCTGCGTTTGCTCGGCCACGTCGTGCGCGCGTTTCGCGGCGGCGACGATCATTTGCTGTCGAGCGTTGGCCGCATCCTCGAGCAGCAAGGATTTCGCATGGTCGGAATCAAGGATGTTGCACCCGATCTCCTGATGCCTGAGGGCGCCGTGACGCGCACGACGCCGGATTCGAGCGCGCTCGCCGACATCGCACGCGGACGCAGTGTGCTCGATGCGCTCGGCCCGTTCGACATCGGCCAGGCGGCCGTGGTGATCGACGGCCACGTCGTTGCGGTCGAAGACATCGAAGGCACCGATGGGCTGCTGGCGCGGGTGGCCCGGCTGCGTGCCGAGGGCCGTATCCGCGCCAAGGCCGGCCGCGGCGTTTTGGTGAAGGCGCCGAAGAGCAAGCAGGATCTCCGCTTCGATCTGCCGACCATCGGCCCGCGCACGGTCGAGGGCGCGGCCGCGGCGGGCATCGCCGGCATCGCCGTGATCGCCGGTAACACACTTGCCGCCGAGCCGCAGGCCCTGATCGAGGCCGCCGACGCCAAGGGGCTGTTTGTCATCGGACTGGCGGGCTGATGCAGGCGCGCAGTCCCAGCAGCGGCCGCAAGATCTTCCTCATCGCGACGGAAGAGTCCGGTGACCGCCTCGGCGCGGCACTGATGAAGGTGCTGCGCCAGCGCCTAGGCGATGCCGTGCAATTTTCCGGCGTCGGCGGCCGGCAGATGACCGGCGAGGGCATCGATCCCTTGTTTCCGATCGAGGAGCTCTCGATCATCGGCTTTGCCGCCGTCGTGAAGCAATTGCCGAAGATACTGCAATTGATCAGGCGTACGGCCGATGCCGTGCTCGCCGATGCCCCTGACATGCTCGTCATCATCGACAGCCCTGACTTCACCCACCGCGTC
This sequence comes from Bradyrhizobium sp. RD5-C2, assembly GCF_019972155.1. Classification (GTDB taxonomy): domain Bacteria; phylum Pseudomonadota; class Alphaproteobacteria; order Rhizobiales; family Xanthobacteraceae; genus Bradyrhizobium. The sequence goes on from NZ_BOVL01000006.1 coordinate 85,877, forward strand.
GCGCGCCGCGTTCGCGCGCGCAACCCGAACATTCCGATCGTCAACTACGTGTCGCCGTCGGTCTGGGCGTGGCGGCCGGGCCGGGCGCGCGCGATGCGAGGCTATGTCGATCACGTGCTGGCGCTGCTGCCGTTCGAGCCGGAGGAATATGGCAAGCTGCAGGGGCCGCCATGCAGCTATGTCGGACATCCCCTGACCGAGCAGCTCACCTCGCTGCGGCCGAACGAGGAGGAACAGAAGCGGCGCGACGCGCAGCCGCCGGTCCTGCTGGTGCTGCCCGGAAGCCGGCGCAGCGAGATCAGGCATCATCTGGCGCTGTTCGGCGCGGCGCTCGGCCAGCTCAACAAGCAAACCCCGTTCGAGCTCGTGCTTCCGACCATGCCGCATCTCGTGGCCATGGTGCGCGAAGGCGTCGCGTCGTGGCCCGTGGTGCCGCGGCTTGCCGTCGGCGAGACCGAGAAGCGCGCCGCATTCCGCGTGGCACGCGCGGCGCTCGCAAAGTCGGGTACGGTGACGCTGGAGCTCGCACTGTCAGGCATTCCGATGGTGACGGCCTATCGCGTCGGTGCTGCGGAAGCGTTCATCCTGCGCCGTGCGATCCGGGTGTCGTCGGTGATCCTCGCCAATCTCGTGATCGGCAGCGACATCATTCCCGAGTTCCTGCAGGAGGACTGCACGCCGGACAAGCTCGCGCACGCGCTGGGTGATGTCCTCGCGGATACGCCCGACCGTCTGCGGCAGCTCGTGGCGTTCGGAACGATGGACGGGAAGATGTCGACCGGCGACCAGCCGCCGAGTGTCCGCGCCGCCGACATAGTGCTCGCGGAAATGAGCCGGCGTTCAACCTAGTCATTCGATCATCGTGGTGCTGCGGCGACATGTGGTCGCAACGGTTCCGCTTGCTGCGCTAATATTAGTAATAGCTAATATTGATGCGGAGCGCCGTCATGAAGATCGATCCTGTCGCCTATGTCGGAGCCGTCGTTCGCGAAGTCGCGGTCCGGGAGCGCGATGGCAAGCCGGCGCGGGCGGTCATCGCGACCCGCAGCTACGACACCGACATCGCCGATCTCTGGGACGCGCTGACCAACCCCGAGCGCATTCCGCGCTGGTTCCTGCCGATCTCGGGCGATCTCAGGCTCGGCGGCCGCTATCAGTTCCAAGGTCAGGCGGGCGGGGAAATCACGACGTCTGAGCCGCCGCGCCGGCTTGCCGTGACCTGGGAGGCGATGGGCGCCGTCAGCTGGGTCGCCGTGACCCTGGCCGACGATGGCGCCGGCGGCACGCGACTCGAGCTGGAGCACCTTTCACTGATCGAGGGCGACTTCTGGGATCGCTACGGGCCCGGCGCGGTCGGTGTCGGCTGGGACCTCGCCTTGATCTGGCTCGCGCTCTATGTCGCGGCAGGCCCCGGCGGGCAGTTCGACCGGGCGGCGGCGGAGGCCTGGCCCGGCTCCGGGGACGGCAAGGATTTCATCCGCCGCAGCAGCGCGGACTGGTGCAGGGCGTCGATCACGGCGGGAACGGACGAGGCGGCGGCACGTCGGGCCGGGGCCAGCACGACGGCGTTTTATTGCGGCGAGCCTGAGCCGGGCGGCGGAGGAGGCTAACGACCGTGCACGCCTTCGACATCCTCGGCGATCCCGTCCGCCGGCGCATCCTGGAACTGCTGGCGACCGGCGAGCACAGTTCGGGCGACGTCGTCGCCGTCGTGCATCGCGAATTCGGCATCACCCAATCAGCGGTCTCGCAGCAGCTGCGGATCCTGCGGGACGCCGGTTTCGCGTCGGTGCGCGCCGACGGCACGCGCCGGATCTATGCCGTGGAGCCGGCGCGGCTGCGCGAGGTCGACGACTGGCTCGACCGGTTCAGGGCGTTCTGGCTGCCGCGTCTCGATGCGCTCGCAACCGAGGTCGCGCGCGGCAAACGAAAACGGCGCCATCGGGAATGACGGCCCCGTCTCGAACTCGTCGGAGATGAAGCTTACTTGCGCTTGTCGATCGTCACATAGTCGCGGCGTGCCACGCCGGTATAGAGCTGGCGCGGACGGCCGATCTTCTGCTGCGGATCCTCGATCATCTCGCTCCACTGGCTGATCCAGCCGACGGTGCGGGCGACTGCGAACAGCACGGTGAACATCGAGGTCGGGAATCCCATCGCCTTCAGCGTGATGCCCGAATAGAAGTCGACGTTCGGGTAGAGCTTGCGGTCGATGAAGTAGGGATCGCTGAGCGCGATCTTCTCGAGCTCGAGCGCAACCTTCAGCATCGGGTCATCGCCATGGCCGGTCTCGGCCAGCACCGCGTGACACATCTTCTGCATGATCTTGGCGCGCGGATCGTAGTTCTTGTAGACGCGGTGACCGAAGCCCATCAGGCGGACTTCGCTGTTCTTGTCCTTCACCTTGGCGATGAATTCGGGGATCTTGTCGACCGTTCCGATCGACGACAGCATGGCGAGCGCAGCTTCATTGGCGCCGCCATGGGCCGGACCCCACAGGCAGGCGATGCCGGCCGCGATGCAGGCGAACGGGTTGGCGCCCGAGGAGCCGGCGATACGCACCGTCGAGGTCGACGCGTTCTGCTCGTGATCGGCATGCAGGATGAAGATCTTGTCGAGCGCGTCGGCGAGCACCGGGTTGATCTTATATTCCTCGCACGGCACCGCGAAGCACATCTGCAGGAAGTTCTCGGCGAAGGAGAGCGAGTTCTTCGGATACACGAAGGGCTGGCCGATGGTGTATTTGTAGGCCATCGCCGCCAGCGTCGGCACCTTCGCGATCATCCGCATCGAGGCGATCATGCGCTGTTTCGGATCGTTGATGTCGGTGGAGTCATGGTAGAACGCGGCGAGCGCGCCGACCGCAGCAACCATGATCGCCATCGGATGCGCGTCGCGGCGGAAGCCCTGGAAGAAGCGCGCCATCTGCTCGTGCACCATGGTGTGGTGGATCACGCGATGGTCGAAGTCCTTCTTCTGCGCCGGGGTCGGAAGCTCCCCGTAGAGCAGCAGGTAGCAGGTCTCGAGGAAGTCGCCGTTCTCGGCGAGCTGCTCGATCGGGTAGCCGCGGTATTCGAGGATACCGGCGTCGCCGTCGATATAGGTGATCTTCGACTGGCAGCTGCCGGTCGAGGTGAAGCCGGGGTCGTAGGTGAACACCCCGGCCTGGCCGTAGAGCTTGCCGATGTCGATGACATCAGGCCCAACCGTGCCGCTCAGGATCGGGAAATCGTAGTTCTTGTTGCCAATGGTGAGTGTGGCTGTCTTGCTGGATTTTGCGTCCATCGTGATATCCCCGATGAAATCGTTGCGAAAACCGACCTTGCCCAGTCGCTAATTTGCGGCCCATGGCGGGGCGGAACGGCTTGTGGAGAAAGCGTCCGGGGATGGGTAGCTCATTGCAATGTGCGCTGCAAGATGGACCCTGGAGGGGGTCCATGCAGGATCACACCGCCTGATCGGCGAGACGAGCGAGACACTCCTGGCGTCCCAGCACGGCCAGCACGTCGAATATGCCCGGCGACGTTGTCCGCCCCGTCAGTGCCACCCGCAGCGGCTGGGCGACCGCGCCGAGTTTCAGATTGTTCTGCTCGGCGAAATTCCGCATGGCGGTCTCGGTGGTTTCCGCCGTCCAGTCGTTGACGGCTTCCAGCGCGGTGCGCAGCCGGCCGATCAACGCGCGTGTTTCCGGCGTGAGTAGCGCGGATGCTTTCGGATCGAGCTCCAACGGGCGATCGGCGAAAATGAAGTAGGCGCTCGCGATCAGCTCGATGAGCGTCTTGGCGCGCTCCTTCAGGTTTGGCATCGCCCGCAGCAATTGCGCGCGGGTGGTGTCATTGAGCTTGGCCTTCAGCGCGGCGCCTTCAGGAACATAATCCAGCACGCTCTCGAATTGGGTCACGAGGGATTGATCGTCGCTCTGCCGGATATAGTGGCCGTTGAGGTTCTCCAGCTTGGCGAAATCGAACCGCGCCGCCGAGCGGCCGATGCCGGAGAGATCGAACGCGTCGATCATCTCCTGCGTCGAGAAGATCTCCTGGTCGCCATGGCTCCAGCCGAGCCGGACGAGATAGTTGCGCAAGGCGGCCGGCAGATAGCCCAGCGCGCGGTAGGCATCGACGCCGAGCGCGCCATGGCGCTTCGACAGTTTCGAGCCGTCCGGTCCGTGGATCAGCGGAATGTGGGACATGCTTGGCAGCTCCCACTCCAGCGCGTCGTAGATCTGCTTCTGCCGCGCCGCGTTGATCAGGTGGTCGTCGCCGCGGATGATGTGGGTGACGCCCATATCGTGGTCGTCGACCACGACCGCGAGCATGTAGGTCGGGGTGCCGTCGCCGCGCAGCAGGACGAGGTCGTCGAGGTTCTCGTTCTGCCAGACCACGCGGCCCTGAACCTGATCCTCGATCACGGTCTCGCCGGTCTGCGGCGCTTTGAGGCGGATGGTCGGCTTGACGTCGGAAGGTGCGGTGGCCGGATCGCGGTCACGCCACATGCCGTCATAGAGGCGGGTGCGGCCCTCGGCGCGCGCTTTCTCGCGCATCGCGGCCAGTTCCTCCGGGGTGGCGTAGCAGTAATAGGCCCGCCCGGCGGCGAGCAGGCCCTCGGCGACCTCGCGATGGCGCGCAGCGCGGCTGAATTGGTAGATGACGTCGCCGTCCCAATCGAGCTCGAGCCATTTCAGGCCGTCCAGGATGGCGTCGATCGCCGCCTCGGTCGAGCGTTCGCGGTCGGTGTCCTCGATCCGGAGCAGCATCTTGCCGCCGAGCTTCCTGGCATAGAGCCAGTTGAACAGCGCGGTGCGGGCGCCTCCGATATGGAGGAAGCCGGTTGGCGAGGGGGCGAAGCGGGTAACGACGGAATTGGTCATGATCGATTGCGACGTATGCTGGAATGGGCGGTGGTGTATATCAGGAACCGGACATAACTAAAGCCCCGGCTGACCTTTTGCCGGCCAAACCAGGCTCTGAAAGCAGGCTTGGCCGGACGGCGCGAATTTGGCAGAAGGTTAAGCTTAATCCTTCAGGGAACCCTTTGATGACGACTGACACGACGGCAGAGGCAGGGCGCGACTTCATCCGCGACATCGTCCAGGCCGATCTCTCCTCCCACAAGCACAACCGGATCGTGACCCGCTTTCCGCCGGAGCCGAACGGCTACCTGCATATCGGCCACGCCAAGTCGATCGCCCTGAATTTCGGCATCGCGCAGGAATTCGGCGGCCAGTGCAATTTGCGCTTCGACGACACCAATCCGACCAAGGAGGAGCAGGAGTACATCGACTCGATCCAGGCCGACGTGCATTGGCTAGGCTACGATTGGGGTAAAAACCTCTTCTTTGCGTCGGACTATTTCGAGCGCCTGTACGATTGGGCGGAGGGCCTGATCAAGGCCGGCCATGCCTATGTCGACGATCAGTCGCAGGAGGAGATCCGCACGTCCCGCGGCACCTTGACCGAGCCCGGCAAGAACTCGCCGTTCCGCGACCGCACAGTCGAGGAGAACCTCGACCTGTTCCGCCGCATGAAGGCCGGCGAGTTCTCGAACGGCGCTCGCGTGCTGCGCGCCAAGATCGACATGTCGGCCGGCAACATCAACCTGCGCGATCCGGTGCTGTACCGCATCCTGCACGCCCACCATCCGCGCACCGGCGACAAATGGTCGATCTATCCGAGCTACGACTATGCGCACGGCCAGTCGGACGCGATCGAGGGCATCACCCATTCGATCTGCACGCTGGAGTTCGAGGATCACCGTCCGCTCTATGAGTGGCTGCTCGACAAGCTGCCGGTGCCCTCACAGCCGCGTCAGTACGAAATGGCGCGGCTCAATCTGACTTACACGCTGCTGTCCAAGCGCGTGCTGACCCAGCTCGTCCGTGAGGGCCACGTCGCAGGCTGGGACGATCCGCGGATGCCGACCGTCGCAGGCCTGAAGCGGCGCGGCGTGCCGCCGGCTGCGGTGCGCGAGTTCATCAAGCGCATCGGTGTCGCCAAGGCCAACAGCGTGGTCGATGTCGGCATGCTCGAGTTCTGCATCCGCGAGGAGCTGAACCGCACGTCGCTGCGCCGCATGGCGGTGCTGCGGCCGCTCAAGGTGGTGATCGAGAACTATCCGGAAGGGCGGGTCGAGGAGATCGAGGCGATCAACCATCCTGACAATCCGGAAGCCGGCACCCGCAAAATCGCGTTCGGCCGCGAGCTCTATATCGAGCGCGACGACTTCATGGAGAACCCGCCGAAGAAGTTCTTCCGCCTCTCGCCCGGCAATGAGGTGCGGCTGCGCTATGCCTACTTCATCAAGTGCACGGGCGTTGTGAAGAACGACGCCGGCGAGATCGTCGAGCTTCGCGCGACCTACGATCCCGCGACCAAGGGCGGCAACGCGCCCGACGGCCGCAAGGTGAAGGCGACGATGCACTGGTTGCCGGCGGCGCAGTCGAAGCCGGCGGAGATCCGCATCTACAATCAGCTGTTCGCCAACCCGAGCCCGAACGCCGCCGATTTCGCCGCCGACCTCAACCCGCAGTCGCTGGAGGTGTTGGGCGATGCGCGGGTCGAGCCTGCGATCGCCGAGAGCAATTCGCCCGAGGCGATGCAGTTCGAGCGGCAGGGCTATTTCGTGCGCGATGCGGATTCGACGCCGGACCGGCTGGTGTTCAACCGCACCATCGGCCTGCGCGATACCTTCGCCAAGGAAGTCGGCGGCAAAGGTTAGCGCAATCCTGCGCGGACAACGGACGGAGGCAATCGATGCCTGATGAAGCCGACGATATCGCCTCCGCCATCATCGCCAGATGGTCCGCAGGTTTCGGCAAGCTCGATGCGGATACGCTGGCCGCGCTCTACTCGCGGCACGCGTTCTTCTTCGGCTCGAACCCGACGCTCTATCGCGGCCGCGACGGTGTGAAGGCCTACTTCAACGGCCTGCCGCGCTGGCGCTCGCCGCGCGTTCAGTTCAGCGAAGTCAGGGCCGAGCGTGTGAATGCCGATCTCGTCAATATGGCTGCTATCGCGTCGTTCTTCCTCGACGGCGATGCGCCTTCGCTTACCGTCAAAATCACCTGGGTGATCACGCGGGAGGACGGCGACTGGAAGATCGCCTGCCATCACGTTTCGTCGCAGACGCCATTGATCTAGCGCCCGCCAAAATATCGAAAACAACCCCATGCAAAGTAGCCGCCGGCCGCCGGCGTTCGACATGGCAACTTGACACGTCGAGCAAATCAACGGCATTCTTCTATTATTCCGAAATCATGCAGGCCCGCCCCCGCAAGCCGGGGCCCGCATCACGTCTCGGCTGACATGTTCTGCTCTTGCAGGATTTTGACGAGCGCCCGGTGCTCCAGGCAGCCAGCCAATCCCGGCAGTGTCAGCAGGGTGGCCGGCACGGTCACGCCCTTCGGCGAGTGAAGTTCAATCTGCTCGAGATGCAGTCCCGGATGCGATCGCGTGGTGGGTCGCACCAAGGCATCGAGCCTGCCGTCGATCAGTTCGCCGAGATCGCCGGTCGCGGAGAGATTGACGCGCAATTGCCGTTGATCCTGCCGCGTCAAGCTTTGGATCGCAGGGCACTTCCTTGACAGGATGACCGGTGCAACGCCGAGCCGAAGCCGCCTGCCGCGAAGCGCAGGCGCTGTGCGATGCGTCGCATGCGATATCTCACGGAAGGCGCGGCTGATCGACGGCAGGTACTCTTCGCCGGCGGTCGTCAGCAGCAATCCGCGCGGCAGCCGCCGGAACAGCGCGATGCCCAACGCGGTCTCCAGCGCCTTGACCTGCTGGCTGACCGCGCCTGGCGTCACGCACAATTCGTCGGCCGCGCGCTTGAAGCTCAAATGCCGCGCGGACGTCTCGAAGGCGCGCAGTCCGTTCAGGGGAGGGAGGCGGTAGCTCATTGTCGGCACTTCTCAGGTTCTGTCGAGCTGCAGTTTTCAGGGATAGATTTTTTAAGTCAACGGCCGAGAAGGATTGGTTTGATCCGGCCGGTCCGCTCCCGCAGAAATAGCCCGACCGGTTTCTGCCAGGGAGAACATCCATGCCCGACACTCACGACGTGGCCATCAGTCATTTGCAGCGGCGCAAGATCGAAGGCCGCGTTCTGATCCCCTTCATCCAGACGCTGCGCGACAAGCTCGGCGACGACGCCACGCGGGAGCTCGTCGATGCCACGATACGCCGGCTCGCGGCCGAGGATGGCGCAACATGGGCCTCCACCTACGGACAGGGCATCGGGTCGTTGAGGCGGATTGTAGATGAATTGTGGGCGGCCGGCGGCGCCATGGAGGTCCAGATCCTCGACCAGTCGGAGCAGCAGTTTGCCTTCAATGTGAAGCGCTGCGGCTATGCCGAGTTCTACAAGGATCTCGGCCTCGCCGACATCGGCTACGAGGTTCACTGCAAGCGCGACCATGCCATGCTCTCGGGCTTCGACGACGGCCTGCAGCTCTCCCGTTCCCAGACCTTGATGGAGGGGGCTTCGTGTTGCAATTTCCGCTTTCGCAGGGGCCCGTAGCAGCCGCAGCTCGTGCTGCCGGATACCTTCGTGTTCCGGTTGTGTTCCGCTAGGCGGCCAGCGGGAGCTTCCGCTAGCTTCGTGGCCCGGCAGGGATCGCAAGCGGTATGGCGGAGCAGGGCACGACGCCGGGCGGCAGACGTGGCTACGCGGGGACGTGGCCGCCGCGCACGGCTGCGCCGGCCGGCGGCTATATTCCGGTGCGCGCCAGCATCTGGCGTCCTCTCGTCGAGGCATTGCGGCAATGGGTGCGTGCGGAGACGGGGGCCGGGCGGCTGTTGCCATGGGTGCCGGTAGCGTTCAGCACGGGCATCGCGTTCTATTTTGCGGCCGAGCACGAGCCGGTGCTCTCGGTCGCTGCGTCAGTCGCGATCGCGCTCTGCCTGCTGGCGTTGCTGCTGCGGCGGCGCCGGGTGTTTCCCGCCGTCGTGATGCTGGCTGCGGTCGCGGCGGGCTTTGCGACGGCGACATGGAAGACCGCGCGGATCGCCCACGGCGTGCTGGCGCGGCCGATATATTCCGTGGCGCTGACCGGTTTCGTCGAGACGCGCGACGTCAGGGAGAAGACCGACCGCTTCGTGCTGCGCGTCGTGTCGATGGAAAGCCAGCGCGAGGTGCCAAAACTCGAGCGCGTCAGGCTCTCGGTCAAGAAGGGCACCGCGCCCGAGGTCGGCAGCTTCGTCGAATTGAAGGCGCGGCTGATGCCGCCGCTCGGGCCGCAGCGTCCGGGCTCCTACGATTTCGGCCGCGACCTCTATTTCCAGGGCATCGGCGCATCCGGCTTCGTGATGGGCGCGGTGAAAACCAGGGAGCCGCCGGCGAGCGGCGGCCTCGCGCTGCGTTATGCCGCCTTCATGCAGTGGCTGCGCGACGCCATCGACGCGCGGATCCGCACCACGCTGGACGGCGACCAGCGCGCGATCGCAACGGCGCTGCTCACCGGCCGGCGCGATGCGATCACGACGCCGGTCAACGACGCGATGTTCATCTCGGGGCTCGGCCATGTGCTGTCGATCTCCGGCTACCACATGGCGGTGGTCGCGGGCGTCGTGTTCTTCACGATCCGCGCGCTGCTTGCGCTGTTTCCGGCGCTGACGGCCGGACACCCGATCAAGAAATGGGCGGCGGCGGCGGCGCTGGTCGCGGCGGCGTTTTACCTCCTGCTGTCGGGGGCGGAGGTCGCGACCCAGCGATCGTTCTTCATGACGGCCGTGGTGCTGATCGCCGTGATCGTCGACCGCCGCGCGATCACCTTCCGCACGCTGGCGGTGGCGGCGCTGATCGTGCTCGCGATCGCGCCGGAGGCGCTGGTGCATCCGAGCTTCCAGATGTCGTTTGCGGCGACCCTTGGGCTGGTGGCGCTGGTGCAGATCGGGCTGCCGAACCTGCTGGCGTCGCCCGACCATTCGGCGACCGCGCGGGTTGCGCTGTGGGGCGGGCGTGAGCTCACGATGCTGATGCTGGCCTCGCTGGTCGCGGGGCTCGCGACGACGCCCTACGCCGCGTTCCACTTCCACCGCGTGACGCCCTACGGGCTGCTGGCGAACCTCGCGGCAATGCCGGTGGTGTCGGCAGTCGTGATGCCGGCTGGCCTGCTCGGGCTGCTCGCCATGCCGTTCGGCTTCGACGGCGCGTTCTGGGCGATCATGGGCTTCGGCATCGACTGGATGATCCTGGTGACGCAATGGGTCGCGGCGCTGCCGGGCGCGGTCGGCCGGATGGCGGCGTTCGGGGTCGGGCCGATGATCGTGGCAAGCGCCGGCCTGATCCTGCTCGGGCTGTTGCGTTCGCAGCTGCGCTGGTCGGGTGCGGTGCTGCTGGTGGTGGCCTCGGTCTGGGCGGTGCGGGTGCCGCAGCCGGACGTGTTGGTCTCAGCCGACGGCCGCAACGTCGCGGTGCGGGGCGGCGACGGCCGGCTGCATCTGATGCACAGCGCGAAAGACGCCTTTCTCGTCAAGGAGTGGCTGGCGGCGGATGCCGATGCGCGGACCGCCACGGATGCCTCGCTCGGCGAGGGCGTCTCCTGCGATCCGAGCGGCTGCGTGACGCAGGGTCCCGGCGGCGCCTTCGTGGCGCTGGCGAGCCGGCCCGAGGCGCTGGCCGACGACTGCGAGCGTGCTGCGCTGATCGTGAGCGCGCGACCGGCGCCGAAGGATTGCGCGGCCTCGGTGATCGATGCCGAGCGGTTGCGGCGCCACGGCGCGCTGGTGCTGCGGCGCATCAGGGACGGCTACGCCATCGACGCGGTCAAGCCCGGCGGGATCGACCGGCCATGGTCACCGGCGGTTCCCGGCGATGGCGAGAGCGAGACCACGCTGCGCACACCCGCCAGCGCGCCGCGGCCCGCCGTCGATGCGACACCGACCGAGACCGATTTGCAGGGCGAAGACTAGCCGCCCAGGATTAGCCATTTTCGGGTGAGGGGCCGGTCGGCAGCTCGAACAGGCCGAGATGGAATTCGTCGGAGTCGGGGCCGGCGTCGGGCTTCTTGACGAGGGTGAAGGAAGCCTCCGGGAATTGCTCCCAGACCTTCAGGTCGTCAGCCGTCACCGTCAGCCAGCCGAACCGGAACATGTAGCGGCCCGGCTCCGTGACGCGTCCAGCCTTTTGCCATGTGACCTTGTCGACCACTGAGCAGGTTTCCGTGAGTGCACGTCCTCCGTACCCAATGATGCGCCAAGGCGCGCGCCGACGCAATTCTCCTGCTGCGCCCCGGAGCCCGGCGTCCGGGGTCGCTCGAAATCGGTTAGGTCCTTCGCCGCCGGATTACTCATTCCGCGGCGACGATGCGTTCAACCCAAAAACAGCGACGCAAATGCGGAGGGCCGCCGCTCCACAACCTTCGGCTTCTGCTCGACCGGCGGATGCAGCGCCGGCAATTGCAGCACGCTGACGCGTTGTCCCTCGACCAGCTGGGTCACCAGCACATGGCTGCCGTCGGGGAATTCGACCGCGTCATGATGGCGATCGGGAACGTCGGGCTCGACCTCGTTGAACACGCCGACGCGGAAATTCATCGTCTTGGTCCAGATCCAGCGGCTGTCGTAGCGAACGTTCTCGGCGAAAGCGAGCTCGGTGCCCGGCAGCATGCAGACCGCGACAGTCGGATCGTTCTCCGAAGCAAAGCCGCGGGTCGACGTGCCGCGGAAAGTCGTGGTGATCAGCGTCTCTCCAACAATGGCGGGGCGCGACGCCACGGCGTGCAGACTATAGTCACACATCGGATGGCTCCTCTATTCGAGGTAGCGACCCGTGCCTCTCCTTGAGGCATAGGGCCTCTACCAGAGTGGACGATAGCGAACGAGTGTCTCCTCGTTTCTAGGCGATTGTACGACTGCTCGACGAAACGCCCCGATCACAAACACGCGACGCTGCGTGAGAGGTATCGGAGCGCATCGGGCAGGCCGCACGTTACGCTATCTTTCAAGGAACGATCCGATGTGTTGCTCGTTCCCTGCCGCCATCAGTATTTGCGATAGAGGCCGATCAGCTTGCCCTGGATGCGGACCCGGTTCGGCGGCAGGATGCGCACTTCATAGGCGGTATTGGCCGGCTCCAGCGCGATCGATGCACCGCGGCGGCGGAAGCGCTTCAGGGTGGCTTCCTCCTCGTCGATCAGCGCCACCACGATGTCGCCGGTGTTGGCGACGTCGTTACGCTGGATCAGCGCCATGTCGCCGTCGAGGATGCCGGCATCGACCATCGAGTCGCCGCGCACTTCCAGCGCATAGTGCTCACCGGCGCCGAGCATGTCGGGCGGCACGCTGATGGTGTGGCTGCGGGTCTGCAGCGCCTCGATCGGCGTACCGGCGGCGATCCGGCCCATCACCGGGACCGCGACCGGACGGTTGCCGTCGTCCTCGGCGATCGGTGGCGAGCTGGTGCGCTTGCCGAGGGTGCCTTCGATGACGCTCGGGGTAAAGCCGCGGCGGCCGTTGCCGCTGCCGGCCGAGAGCTCGGGCAGCTTAATGACCTCGATGGCGCGGGCGCGGTTGGGCAGGCGGCGAATGAAGCCGCGCTCCTCCAGCGCAGTGATCAGGCGGTGGATTCCGGACTTCGAGCGCAGGTCGAGCGCATCCTTCATCTCGTCGAACGAGGGCGGTACGCCGGCCTCCTTCAGACGTTCATTGATGAAACGCAGTAGTTCGTACTGTTTGCGCGTGAGCATCTCGAGTATTCCCCCGGTTGGTAGCGTCGTTCGATTCCGAGACTCTTCAGGTGGGCCTGCAGGCGGGGCCTGACCTCAGGAGCGCGGTGCTCGGTACAAGCGCTTCCTGGATGGTCTCCCGTTTGTAGACACCAGTACTCGAAACAAATCATGAACGGACACTATATGTTCGATATGTGTTCCGCAACCACTTAATTTCCGGTGAACGTAATGGGCAAGCGCTCAAGCGATGCCGTCTGCGCCGTCACTCGGGCAGTGTCAGGATCTCGCATTCGCTGCCTTTGCCGGCGGCAGGCGCAAACGGCGGACGCACGAGAAGTGCCCGTGCCGCAGCGAGATTCCCGAGCAGGGACGAGTCCTGCTGCATCACAGGCGTTGCGACCAGCGTGCCGTCGTCGCGCGCCTCGAGACGTGCGCGCAGATAGTCCTCGCGCTGGTCGTTGGCGGCGAGGTCGCGGCCGAGCAATGCGCTGGCGCGGACATGATGGACAGTCTTTTGGCCGCTCAGCGCCCGAATCAACGGCACCAGAAACAGGAAGGCGCAGACATAGGAGGACACCGGATTGCCGGGCAGCCCGATCACCCGCATCGCCCCTAACCGGCCATGCATCATCGGCTTGCCGGGCCGCATCGCGATCCGCCAGAACGTCATCTCGACGCCCTCGGCCTCCAGCGACTGCTTGACCAGGTCGTGGTCGCCGACCGAGGCGCCGCCGGTCGTGATCAGGATGTCGGCGCCGGTCTCGCGCGCCCGGCGGACGCCGGCGGTGGTGGCTTCCACCGTGTCGGCGGCAACCCCGAGATCGACGGTGTCAGCGCCTTCGGCGCGCGCCAGTGCCCGCAGCGCGTAACCGTTGGAATAGACGATCTGGCCGGGACCGGGCTCCGAGCCCGGCATCACCAGCTCGTCGCCGGTCGCCAGCACCGCGACCTTCGGGCGGCGATGCACCGCGAGCTCCGGATAGTTCATGGCGGCTGCCAGCGACAGCGCGCGGTCGGAGAGGCGGCTGCCGGCGGCGAGCAGCACGTCGCCCTCACGGAAGTCGACGCCGGCCGGGCGGATGTGCCGCCCGGCGGCAGCCAGCTCGGTGATCGTGATGTGGTCGCCGTCGACGGCGGTGTCTTCCTGGATGATGACGGCGTCGGCGCCATGGGGGACCACGCCGCCGGTAAAAATTCGGACCGCTTCGCCTGGGCCAACCGTGCGCTCGAACGGCCGGCCGGCGGCGACTTCGCCGATCACCTTGAGCCGGGCCTTCAGATCACCGGCGTCGGCCGCGCGCACGGCATAGCCGTCCATCGCCGACATCGGCTGCGGCGGCTGGGTGCGGCGCGCGGCGAGGTCGCGCGCCAGGGTGCGATGGTAGGCGGCATCGAGTGCGACCATCTCCTCCGGCAGCGGGTCGGCGCCGGCGAGGACGGCGGACAGGGCATCGGCAACCGGCATCAGGGCCACGCTCAGAGCTCCTCAATTCCTAATCACATACCAAGTGCGGTCAGAGCCCTTGCCACGTCATCCGTCGATGTCACGTGGATGGCATGAAGGCCGCGCGCCCGCGCGCCGTCGATATTAGCGGCCAGATCGTCGAAGAACAGGATCCGCGACGCCGGCACGCCGATGGCTTTTACCACATGATCGTAGGCCTCGGCGTCGGGTTTCCGGTGGCCGATCGTCGAGGACAGGAAGACCGTTCGGAAATGGCCGAGCAACTCGGTATGGATGGCCGAGAAATGCGCGACATGGGCCGGATTGGTGTTGGAGAAGGCGTACAGCGGCATCCGCTTCGCGGCGGTCGCGAGCAAGGGGGCAATCCCCGGCATCTCGCCGGTGAAGATCGCATTCCAGCCTTCGAGAAACTGCGCGTCGGTGATGTCGATACCGAGCGTCCGGCGCAGGTTTGCGAAGAACGCCGCGTCGTCGATCCGGCCGATCTCGTGATGCCTGAAGCTGTCGTCGACCACAAAGCGCGCGGCGAGATCGGCCGGCGCGCAGCCGGAATGCTGCGCCCAGTGCGCCATCACCTTCTCGAAGTCGATGTCGAGCACGACGCGGCCGATATCGAACAGCAGCACGTCGACGGAATCGGGGGAGAGTTGCGAGGTCATTGCGTGAAACCCTGTACGAAAATTGCGGGCGGGCGGCAATGTCCTCGATTTGTGCGGCAGCCATGCGACGACAGGAGCGGGGTGTTGTCCTTGCGAAGGCGGGGACCCATACTCCGCGGCGGGTGTTGTTGAAGGGACGCCTCGTACCCACTTCGCCTAACCATGACCATTCGTGGTTATGGGTCCCCGCCTTCGCAGGGGCAACGATGAGGATCGTGCGCGATTCAAGTTGTCACGTCACGCGGTGTCAGTTGTGGTGGGGACGCAGCCCTACAATCTCTCGACATGAATCGTCTGAGCTTTGCTTCTCGTTTCGCCGCTTGAAAGCAGAGGGCACAGGAAAGCCGGGTGCCGCCATGGGCCACTCACATCCTGGAAAGCGCCAGGCCGAGGTAGGCGATCAGCGCGCCGGTGCTGAGAATGACGACGACGAGCGCCTGTTCCGAACGTGCTTGCAGAGTTTTTCGGCTCACGGCGATGACGCTCCATCCTTCAAAATCGTATGGCCCAACTCACGTCGGCTGATATCCGTTCCGGTTCCTGGCCGGGAACTTTCATCGATGTCAGCTTCGCGGGCGCGCTCGGTCTCCTCTCGTTGCAGGCCAGAAACGCACAACGCCGCCCGCATTGAAATACGACGGGCGGCGTTGGTTCTAGCCCCAGGAGGAATGGCAAAATCCTGACGTTATGGATACGGGCGAGAGAGCAATAGGGTTCAGCCTACGGCTCCGTACGATACCGGTACTCCGAAGGAGCAAAGGAAACTGTCGGGGCGAGGTCTACGATGATGTGACCAAGTTGTACTGGCCTCAGCGTGTACCCCCTCGCTGGGGCCCTTTCTTGAGGCCGCCGGATCCCCGGCGCCGCGAGGCAGCGCATAGCGAGGTTCACTTGGCGTCCTTGCACGGACGAGCGCGCTCTCGAAGCGCCTCAACGGCGTCAGCCAGCGGCAAAACGGAGACGGCCCCGGCGCGCTCGCGGAGGCTTATGGTGCCTTGTTGCGCTTCACGCTGCCCGACGACCGCCACGACTGGAATACTCGCCTCATGCGCGGCAACGATCCGTCGCGACAGCGTGTCGGCGCTGGCGAACAGGACGCCTCTGATGCCGGCAGCTTCGAGCGCATCGAGAACCTTGACCGCGTAATCGGAATGATCACGCGAGATCGGCGCGACGGCGACCTGGTCCGGAGCCAGCCAGAACGGCAGCGCGCCGGCATGATGTTCAAGCAGCATCGCGATGACGCGACCGATTGAACCGAACACGGCATGGTGGATCATCACCGGGATCGCGCGATCGCCGTCCGGTCCGACGTAGAACGCGTCGAGACGGCCCGGCAGAACGCTGTCGAGCTGAACCGTTCCGCATTGCCAGGACCGGCCCAGCCGATCGCGGAGCGCAAACTCCAGCTTAGGCCCATAGAAGGCGCCTTCGCCGGGCTGGATCTCGTACGACAGCCCGCACTGGCGCGCGGCCGCGGCAAGGCTCGCTTCCGCCCAATCCCATAATTCGTCCGAACCGGCGCGCGCAGTCGGCCGGGTGGAAAGCGACACCTCGGGCTCGGGGAAGCCGAACTCGGCATAGACTTCCGACAGCAGCGCGACGAAGCGGGCGACTTCACTCGGCACGTCCTGTTCGCGGCAGAACACATGGGCGTCGTCCTGCTCGAAGCCGCGCGTGCGCATCAATCCGTGCAGGGAGCCGGACGGCTCATCGCGGTGGCAGATGCCGAACTCGGCGTAGCGCAGCGGCAGGTCGCGCCAGGAGCGCAGGCCCTTGTTGAAGATCTGGACGTGGCAGGGACACGACATCGGCTTGAGCGCCATTGCGCGCTCGCCGTCGGCAAAACCGAACATGTGCGCCCCGAATTTTTCCCAATGGCCGCTTCGAATCCACAGATCGCGGGGCAGCAGCTGGGCGTTCGAACCTCGGCATAGCCCAACCGGCGCATTTTCCGGCGGATGTAGTCCTCCAGCACCCGATAAAGCGTGTTGCCGCGCGGATGCCAGAACACCATCCCTGGCGCATCCTCCTGGATGTGCCAAAGATCGAGACGCGTTCCGAGGCTTCTGTGATCGAGATCGTCCATAGCTTGCTCTCCTGATTGGAAGCAGCGCGGACGAGTTTGCGCGTGAAAAAAGCCCCGTCCGTCGCCGGCGGGGCCTTGTCTGGTTGTGCAGTCTGTTACCGCATACGACCAGGGGACGACCCGCCAAGGCTGGTCGTCGCGGTGGTCAAAGACATGGAACAGATGTTGCGCATGTTGTTATTCTGGATTGTCTCGCCGGTCTCGTCAACCTGCCCGTAACACGAGACAGCGTTAGTCACGGGGCGATGCGGGCTCACCGTTCGCCCAGATCGATCTGCGTCAGAATGCCCTGGCGCAGCGCGAGGCGGACCAGCTCGATGTCCGTGCCGACGCCGAGCTTGTCCTTGATCATGGAATGCAGGTTCGCGACCGTCTTGGGGCTGAGATGCAGCGCCTCGGCGATCTCGTCGGTGGTCTTCTCCGCGAGCAGCATGCGCAGCACCTCGAATTCCCGCGCGGTCAGCAGGTCGGCGGCGGCGCGCTCGCCGGCGAGATGGCTGAGCGCGAGTTCGTGGTCGATATCCGGACTGATCGCGATCTTGCCCGACAGCGCTTCCATCACCGCGTGTACCAGCGTCTCCGGCGGGCTCATCTTGGTGACATAGCCGCTCGCGCCGGCGCGGATCGCCTGCACGGCAAAAGCTGCGTTCTGGTGCATGGTGAATACAAGGATCTTTGCGCGCTTGTCCCACTGCCTGAGGCGCCGGATGGCCTCGATGCCGCCGATGCCGGGCATCGACAGGTCCATGATGACGAGGTCGGGCCCGGTCTCCTTGTAGAGGCGGTAGGCCTCGACGCCATCGGAGGCTTCGGCCACGACGGCGAGGCCCGGCTGCTTCTGCAGCATCGCCCGATAACCCTCCCGAACGACGGCGTGGTCGTCGACCAGCATGATGGTTCGCGCCGCATTGCTCATGCCGCGCGTTCCACGAATGCGGCCTCTCGACCGGTCGCGACGGGAACGCTGACGCGGAGCGAAGAGCCGTTGGACTGTCCGGCCGCGAAGCTCAGCCGTCCGCCGAGCGCGGCGACCCGCTCGCGCATGCCGAGCAGGCCCATGCCGGACTTCACCTGAGGATCGCCCTGGGGATCGCCGGGCCTGCCATCATCGTCGATCGCGAGCACGATTTCGCTGCCGCCGCCGTCTGACGCCGTCTCGCGCATCTCAAGCCGCAGCGTGACGCGGGTGGCGCCGGCGTGCTTGGCGGCGTTGGTGAGCGCCTCCTGCACGATGCGGTAGAGGTTGGCGCCGGTGGAGGCGGGGATGTGCCCGAACGATCCCGCTATGGCGATCTCGAACCGCTGACGTCCTCGGCTGCGGCCGTTCCAGCCGGCGATCAGGCCCTCCAGGCTGGCCGCAAGGCCGAGTTCGTCGACATCGGGCGGGCGCAACCTGAAGAGGGCGCCGCGCAACGTCTCCATCATGTCGGTCGCGGTGCGCGCGATGCCGTCGCATTCGGCGAGCAAAGGTGGGCAATCCTGGACCGCGGTCAGACGTGCCGAGGCGGCGAGCGCGCGGATCGCGACCAGCGATTGCCCGAACTCGTCATGCAGCTCGCGCGCAAGATGCCGGCGCTCCTCGTCCTGCACCACGATCAGCTTCTCCGTCAGCGCGTTGCGGTCGGACAGCGCAGCGGCGAGGTGTTCGGCGAGATGATTGAAGACGTCGCCGACCGCCGACAATTCGGCGAGGTCGAACGGCGGCAGGCGCGCCGTGAGGTCGCCAGCGGCGATCCGCTCGAGCCCGTCGCGGATCAGCCGCGTCGGACGCAGTGCACGCGACAGCGCCGCATAGACCAGCGCGCAGAGCAGCGGCAGCGCGAGCATCAGCACCGCCATCAGCCGGCCGGCGTCGTGCCAGGCTTCCGCCGTCAGCACCGCCGGATCGACCCAAACGACGGCCTCGCCGATCGCCTGGCCGCGCGCAATCACCGGGCGCACGGTCTCCCGGCCGGGATCGAACAGGCGGCGATAGAGCGCCGCGAAGGCCTGCGGCGGCGCGGCCGCATCGGTCTGCGTGCCGCCGCAGAACCGCTGGCTGATCTCGCCGCTGTTGCCGCGAAACGCGAGGCACAGGCCGGGCGCCATGACCGAGGCGGCCACGCTGTCGAGATCAGGGAAATCGGAGCGTGGATTGTTCAGCCACTGGATCTTGCTCTGCTGCAGCTCCAGCGTCCTGGCGGCGACATCGGCAACGGCCGCGATCCTGGCGCGCACCGAGCGGTCGGCCTCGATCAGGAAGTAGCCGGAGATCGCAGCAAAGCAGAGCATCGACACCGCAGCCACACGCAACGTCAGCCGCAGCTTCAGATCGCTTCCGGACCAATTCCACATCGGTGTATCCTCGGAGGTCGCAGACGGCCTTCGGCGCGTGGTTGCGGGCAGGACCGTCATGCCCATTAAACGGCAGAATGGAAGTGTCGAGAAGCACTGCCTTGGGCGCGGACCTCGGTCGTGAAATTTTCCCGGCGGCGGCCGGGAGGCGTTCCGCTGCGGCGCGGCGGCCTGCCGGCCTAGGTTGCGATCGAACCGACCGCATCAGCACCTGAAAGGCCTCGATCATGCGCCAGTCCCGCCTCGTCTTGCACGCTCTCGCGTTGATCGGCCTTCTGGCCGGATATTGTCCGCTGCGCGCCGAGACCGGTGCCGCTGCGGCTTCCCCGCTTGGCGTCAACATCGATGATTTCAGCTATGTCGACACCTCGGGCGAGGTGATCGATCAGACCGCCACCCATCAGAAGCGGCTGGATGCGTTCATGGCCGCGCTGCGCGCCGATATTGCCGCGGAGCCGCGCTATCGCCTGGTGCCGTCAGCGGCGCCCGCAGGCGAGGCCCGGATCAAGGTGGTCGGCGGCGTGCAGAAGATGAGCACGCTGGTGCAGTGGGCCAAGGTGGCCGTCATCGATGTCGGCGCGAGCCGTGTGCTTTACGAAAAGCTCTACACGTTTCGCGGCGACAATGACGAGGCATGGGACCATGCGCGGATGTTTGTGTCGCGCGAGGTGCGCGCCGTTCTTGCGGCTGCGCTGCCGACGGCACCGGCCGCCGCGCCGCAGATCGGGCTTGCGGTGTTCGCGTTCGAGCTCGAGGATAATTCGGCGGCACCGTCGTCCGGCCTTGCCGGCTCCGATGCTGCCATTTTGGCCGATGTCACCCAGGGCGTCCGCGACCGGCTTGCGCAATCGGGCCGCTACCGCCTGGTCGATACCGCCGGCGCAATGGCCGAGCCCGTCAAGGTGCGGGCGCTGCGCGACTGCGACGGTTGCGAGGCGGCGATCGCGCAGAAGCTCGGTGCCGATCAATCGCTGATCGGCGTGATCAGGCGGGTCAGCCGGACCGAATACACGGTCGGCTTCCAGGTGCGCGACTCCCGCAGCGGCGCGGTCGTGTCGCGCGGCGACAGCGGCTTGCGGATGGGCGCCGATTATTCCTGGACCCGCGGCGCGGTTCACTTGGTCGGCGACCGCCTGCTCGCGGGTGAGGCGCAGTAGTAGCGATCCGGACCATCGCAAAGCGCGATAGCTGATAGACACATCATCTTCTATCGCCGGGCCTGTGTGTGGGCTATCACCGCCATCCGATCACCGCACAGGAGCCGCCGATGCGTTTGCCCGCCGTCCTTTTCGCGCTCTCGCTCGCTGCAAGCCCCGTGGCGGCCGAAGAGCCGTCGGGCACGCTGCAGAAGATCAAGGAGACCAGGAAGGTCACGCTCGGCTTTCAGGAGGCCTCCGTTCCCTTCAGTTATCTCGACGACAATCAGCGGCCGATCGGCTTCGCGCTCGATATCTGCCTCAAGATCGTCGATGCCGTGAAGAAGGAGCTTGGCATGCCCGACATAGCGGTCGACTATTTGCCGGTGACCTCGTCGAACCGAATCCCGCTGATGGTCAACGGCACGATCGACCTGCATTGCTCGGCGACCACCAACAGCGCCGAGCGCCAGAAGCAGGTGACCTTCACCAACTCTCACTTCCTGAGCGCGACGCGATTTGCCGCCAAAAAGTCCGCCGGCATCAACACCATCGACGACCTCAAGGGCAAGTCGGTCACCGCCGTTGCAGGCTCGGTGAACCTCACGCAGCTCGTCAAGGTCAACACCGAACGCAAGCTCGGCATCAACGTTCTGCCGGCCAAGGACCAGGCCGAGGCGTTTTTGATGCTGGAGACCGATCGCGCCCAAGCCTATGCACTCGACGACGTCCAGCTTGCGGTGGCGATTGCGAGATCCAAGCAGCCTTCGCTCTACATGATCAGCGAGGAGGCGTTCTCGAAGGCCGAACCGTTCGGGATCATGCTGCGCCGGGAGGACGCGCCGTTCAAGGCGCTCGCCGACCGCGCGACGGCCGAGCTCTACAAGAGCCCGGAGATCGAGGTCATGTACAAGAAGTGGCTGGAGCAGCCGACCCCGCCGAACGGCATCAACTACAACGTCCCGATCTCGCCGGCGCTGCGCAATGCGTTCGCTCATCCGAGCTCGAGTTTTGATCCTGATGTGTACGAGGTTGCGAAGTAGCGCAGTTGCCGTGGCCCGCATGGCGATGCGATATGCGGGGTGTCAATCGTGGGGGCTGACGGAGCGACCCCGGATGTCGCTTCGCTCATCCGGGCTATGCCGAGGCAATAGTGCAACCGGAAAACAGATCACCGCGCCAGGCCGTCAATCTTTGGAACGGCTTTTCGCGCGCGCGGCCAAAAACGAAATAGCGTCTCATATACATCGGCGGGTTTTCTCCTAATCTTGCACCAGTTTTGACTGCTGATCAGGAGCCTGCGCCGGTGACCGCGCCACCTCTCTCTCGACGTTCTGCGCTCGGCGTTCTCGCCGGAAGTCTGGTTGCGAGCGGCGTTCGCGCAGAGGGCGGGGCGGGCGTGGGTCCCGATCTCGGCGGCGTCACTTTGCGGGTGGCGTATTACAAGGGGGGCTGGCGTCCGCTGCTGCAGGCCGCCGGCGAGGACAAGGCGCCTTACAGGATCGAATGGAAGGAGCTCAACAATGGCGTGCTCCACATCGAGGCACTGAACGGCGATGCGCTCGACGTCGGTTCGGGCAGTGAGATTCCGGCGATGTTTGCCGCGCGCCAGAACGCCAAGGTGCGCTTCATCGCTGTCACCCATGAGGATCTCAACATCCAGGTCACGGTGGCGGCGAAGGATGCGCCGATCCATTCGATCGCCGATCTCAAGGGCAGGCGCGTCGGCTATGTGCGCGCGACAACGGCGCACTACTTCCTCGCCAAGCAGCTCGAGGAAGCCGGGCTTGCATTCGGCGATATCGAGGCCATCAATCTGACGCCGTCGGACGGCTACTCGGCGTTCGCCTCCGGCAAGCTCGATGCCTGGGCGATCTACGGCTACAACGGACAGCTCGCCATCGCCAAGCAGGGCGCGCGGCTGCTCAAGACCGGCGTCGGCTATCTCTCGGGCAACTTCCCGATCTACGCCAATCCGAAGGCGGTCGACGATCCGCTGCGCCACGCGGCCGTGAGCGATCTGTTGCTGCGGATCCAGCGCGCCTATGCGTTCGCCAACAAGAATTTTCCTCTCTATGCGGCGGCGCAGGTGGCCGAAACCCATCTGCCATTGCAGGACATCCTCGACCAGTTCGCCCGCCGCAGCGACGACTTCTCGCTCGCCGGTGTGAGCCCTGACGTGCCGGAAACCCACCAGAAGGTCGCCGACACCTTCCTCAAGCTCGGCGTGCTCGACGCGCGCGCGGAGGTCGGAAAATTCTGGGATACGAGCTTCAACGACGCGATCGCCGCGGGCGCAGCAAGGATCGCGCGGAGTTGACGGCCGTCGTGAGGATGTAGCCCATATAGGCTAGGTGATCGACGGGCAGGTTCCCGGAGATCGCGGCATTCTTCATCGCAAAACAGACGAGAAAGTTCCAGCGCGATCGCCGCCGGCTTGTGCCGTGCTGCCATGCAGGCCGGAAAGCTTGCAGGCCGCGCCATGTCCGTACCATGATGGTGGGCAGTTCCAATGCGGGTCTGGTCAACGGGCCGGGCGCGGCCTCCGAGGGGCCGGGCCAGTTTTGTTTGCAGCGGATGATTGTCGCTCATGCTGATTGTTGCCCGGAGCCGAAATTGAATCACGACACGTTGGCCAAGCTCACCGTCACCATCATCGTCCTGGTCGCGCTGCTGGTCTGGCGTGTCGCCGACCAGAAGAAGGCGATCGCATGCGGGCTGGACTGCCCGACCGACCTGTCGGCGAACCGGAAGCCCGCTCAATAGGAACAGCCCATTGATCGATGCCGCCTCGGAGGTGCGTGCCGCGCGCCTCTATCGGCCGTCGCGCGGCGCGTATATCGTTGGCGGCAAACACAAGATCGGTCCCGCGTGCCGGGTAACGACGTGAGGTGAGGAAGCGATGTCCGATATGCTGCTGTTTTCGCCGATGACCATCCGCGGCGTCACGCTGAAGAACCGCATCGTGGTGCCGCCGATGCATCAGTATTCCGCCGAGAAGGGCTTTCCGACCGACTGGCACCTGATGAATGCCGGCAAGTTCGCCGCCGGCGGCGCCGGCCTCGTGATCGTCGAATCGACCAAGGTCGAGCGTCGCGGTTGCGGGACGATCGGCGATCTCGGCATCTGGGACGACAAGTTCGTCGCGCCGCTCAGCCGGCTCGTCAGTTTCATCAAGCAGCAGAACGCGGTGGCCGGCATCCAGCTCGGCCATTCCGGCCGCAAGGCGCGCGCAAGCCGCCCCTGGGAGGGTGACCGTCCACTCGAACGCAGCGCCGCAATCGAGGACTGGGACGCCTGGACCCCGGTGGCGCCGAGCGCGATCGCCCATAGCGAGCGTTGGCCGGTGCCGCGCGCGCTGGAAACGCATGAGGTGAAGGATCTCGTCGCGGCCTGGGGGCAGGCGGCGCGGCGCGCGCACGAGGCCGGGTTCGAGGTGCTGGAGCTGCACGGCGCCCATGGCTATCTCGTGCACGAATTCCTCTCCGCGCGCTCCAACCAGCGCAGCGATGAATATGGCGGCTCGGAAGCCAACCGGATGCGCTTCCTGATCGAGGTGACCGAGGCGGTGCGCGCGCACTGGCCGGATCACAAGCCGCTGTTCGTGCGGCTGTCGGTCGAGGACAATGCCGGCTGGGGTCCGGAGCAGAGCGCGGGGCTGGCGGCGATCCTGAAGGGGAAGGGCGTCGATGTGATCGACTGCTCGTCGGGGGGAATCAGCGAGATGGCGCCGATCCTGGGCAAGGAGATCAAATACAACTATCAGGTGCCGCTGGCGGAATATGTGCGCCGGCATGCCGATATCATGACCATGGCGGTCGGGCTGATCATCCATGGTGACCAGGCCGAGCAAATCCTGCGCAATAAACAAGCAGATTTGATCGCGGTCGGCCGGGAGATCCTCAATAACCCCAACTGGCCGATGGATGCCGCGCTAAAACTCGGGGTTGAAGGGCCATTTCGCAATGTTCCTCCGCAGTTTGGCTATTGGCTGGGCACCCGGGCCAAGCGCGGATTCGGGACTCGGCCATCGACCTGGCAGAACGGGTTGCGGGAGGCTGGGCCAGAGACCGACCGGGAGCTGACTTGAGGCCGGCTTTGGGGTGACTAAATGCTGATTTGGGGCTGACCAGGGCATCGTGACAGGACCGTAATGGTCCAGTGACGTGGCGGCCTTGATCCGACCAAAAAGCCGTTGTGTGGTGCCCCCGTCGGGGTGGGGCAGGCGAACGTTGCGGAACGTTGCCGGCCGATACGAAAAAGGATCGCGGATAATGCGCAAACATGTTGGCTTCTTCCTCGGGACGGTTGCGGGAGCGTGTCTCACCCTGCTCGTGGCCTCGCCGCAGGGGGCGCATCTGTTCGCCGTCGCCAATGCCGCCGCGCATGCCGACAACACCTATTCGCAGCTCAATCTGTTCGGCGAGGTGTTCGAGAAGATCAAGACCGACTACGTCGAGAAGCCCGAGGACTCCAAGCTCGTCGAAGGGGCGATCAACGGCATGATCTCCTCGCTCGATCCGCACTCCCGCTACATGAACGAGAAGGGCTGGGCGGAGATGCAGGAGACCACGCATGGCGAGTTCGGCGGGCTCGGCATCGAGGTCACGATGGAGGACGGCTTCGTCAAGGTGGTGGCGCCGATCGACGACACGCCGGCTTCGCGCGCCGGCATCATGTCGGGCGACGTGATCACCTCTATCGACGATGAGCAGATTCAGGGTCTGACGCTCGACCAGGCCGTCAACAAGATGAAGGGTGCGCCCAACAGCTCGATCCGGCTGAAGCTCATCCGCAAGGACGCCGACAAGCCGATCGAGGTCTCGATCACCCGCGAGATCATCCGCGTCCGCCCGGTGAAGTATCACGTCGAGGGCGGCGACATCGGCTACATCAGGATCACCTCGTTCAACGAGCAGACCACCGAGGGCCTGCGCAAGGCGATCGGCGAGATCCAGAAGCAGGTCCCGCAGGACAAGCTCGACGGTTATGTCGTCGACCTCCGCAACAACCCGGGCGGCCTGCTCGACCAGGCGGTCTCGGTGACGTCGACGCTGATGCAGCGCGGCGAGGTGGTTTCGACCCGCGGCCGCAATCCGGAAGAGACCCAGCGCTTCACCGCCCATGGCGGCGACATGACCAAGGGCAAGCCGCTGGTGGTGCTGATCAATGGTGGCTCGGCCTCGGCCTCCGAAATCGTCGCCGGCGCGCTGCACGACCACAAGCGCGCGACCCTGATCGGCACCCGCTCGTTCGGCAAGGGATCGGTGCAGACCATCATTCCGCTCGGCGCCGGCAATGGCGCGCTGGCGCTGACCACGGCGCGCTATTTCACCCCGTCGGGCCATTCGATCCAGGCGCTTGGCATCAAGCCCGACATCGAGGTGCTGCAGGACGTGCCGGACGAGTTCAAGACCCGCTCCGAGATCAAGGGCGAGGCCTCGATGCGCGGCCACCTCGCGGCCGAAGGCGGCGAGCAGACCGGTTCGCAATCCTACGTGCCGCCGGACGAGAAGAACGACAAGGCGCTGGCCGCGGCGTTCAACCAGCTGCGCGGCGTCACAGTGAACGCCGACGCCAAGAACGCGGACAGCAAGGCCGCGCAGAAGCGGCCGGTTCCGAACTAGGCGCCGTCGTTTTCCGGTCGAAGCCGCTCGCCGCGGCAAGGTCCATGGACCTTGCCGGCTGGATCCGACCCGACACCTTGCGCGTCAATTGGGTACTGCGCGTCTGTGATCTTGCGCGATCTCGGTGGCCTGGTAGGCGAGATTTTGCCAGCGGCCGCCGAGCCTGACCCAAACGGACAGAAATCGCGCTCGATAATCGAACGAGGCCGGACCGTTGCGGCCTGACGCCAGCCAGCGTCCGACGACGACCGCCGTGTCCTGGTACAGCCGGATATCAAGCTCGTCGACGCGCGCGGCTTCCCAATGGCGCGTTCCGCTCCGGTACGAGGCGAGCACGTCCGCTTTGGTCTCGATCGCCCCGCCGGGTTGCACGATGACGTAGTCCGGGTGGATCAATCGATCGATCACATCCAGGTCGAGCGTCAGGTGCGCCGCGGCAAGTGCGTGCTCCGCAGCGGCAACCGCATCGAGGTCGGTGTTCGACGGAGCCAAGCGCGGGGGTCTCCTGATCAGGCGGTCACGCCGCGCCGGCGACGGGTTTGCGCCGGCGCGTGGCGGTCGGACCCGCAGCGGGGCCGCGGCGATGCCCGGCCAGGAGCTCGCGGATCTGGGCGGCCGGCTTCGGCGGGCTGAACAGATAGCCCTGCATTTCCGAACAGCCGAGCTCGCGCAGCAATTGCTGCTGCTGTGCGGTCTCGACGCCCTCCGCCGTCGTGGTCATGCTGCGCTCGGCGGCGATATTGACGACGGCCTCGACGATGCCGGCCGAACCTTGCGGATCGGCGATATCGGTGACGAAGCAGCGGTCGATCTTGATCTTGTCGAACGGGAAGCGCTTCAGATAGCTGAGCGACGAATAGCCGGTGCCGAAATCGTCAAGCGCGATCCTGATGCCGATGGCGCGAAGCTGGTGCAGCGCGGCCAGCGCCGTCTCGTCGTCGCGGATCAGCACGGCCTCGGTGATCTCGAGCTCCAGCCGGCCCGCCGACAGGCCTGATGCCGCCAGCGCGCCGATCACCTTGAGCGCCAGCGTGCCGGTCCGGAACTGGACCGGCGAGACGTTGACAGCGAGCTTGACGTGATCGGGCCAGTTCACGGCTTCCTTGCAGGCCGTCATCAGCACCCATTCGCCGAGCTGGTTAATCAGGCCGGTCTCCTCGGCGATCGGCACGAAGTCAGCCGGCGAGATCATGCCGCGCACCGGATGGCGCCAGCGCACCAGCGCCTCGCAGCCGGTGATCTCGTTGCTGCGCAGGTCGACGCAGGGCTGGTAATACACTTCGAGCCCGCTGCCCGCGGCGATGGTCTGCCGCAGCTCCACCTCGAGCTCGCGGCGGGCGCGGGCATCGGCGTCCATCGCCGGTTCGAAGAAACGCGCGACGCGCCGGCCGGCTGACTTCGCTGCATACATCGCAAGATCGGCGTTCTTCATGATCTGGTCGAGATCGGTGCCATCCCTCGGCGCCAGCGCAATGCCGATGCTGGCGTCGGTCGTGACCTGGTGGCCGAGGCATTGATAGGGCGAACGGATCACCTCGTAGATGCGTGCAACGAGGTCGGTGACCTCGATGTCGTTCTTCACGCCTGTCTGCACGATCGCGAATTCGTCGCCGCCGAGCCGGGCGACGAAATCGCCGTCGCCGATCACGCCGCTCAGCGTCCGCGCAACGGACTTGAGCAGCTCATCGCCGACCATGTGACCGAGCGAGTCGTTGACGCCCTTGAATTCGTCGATGTCGATATAGAGCACCGCGAGCTGGCTGTCGGGGGCGACATGCGGCAGCTCGCGCTTGATCTCCTCGTGGAACAGCGCGCGGTTCGGCAGGTCGGTGAGCGCATCATAGTGGGCAAGATGCGTGATGCGCTCCTCGGCGCGGCGGCGTTCGGTGACGTCCTCGTGGGTCGCAAGCCAGCCGCCATCGGCCAGCGGCTCGTTGACGACCTGGATCGAGCGCCCGTCGGGCGTCGCGATCACCATGGTGTTGCGAATGCCGACGTCGCGCAGCACGAGGTTGACGTAGCGCTCGACGTCGCCCTGGAATGAACCGGTCAGGTGGCGATGCACGATGACGTCGCGGAAGCTGCAACCAGGCCGGATGATGTCGGCGGACAATCCGTACATCTCGATATAGCGCTTGTTGCAGATCACCAGCCGCTGCGCGGCATCGAACAGCAACAGCCCCTGCGTCATGTTGTTGACGGCGGTGTCGAGCCGGAGCTTCTCCAGCGTCAGGCGCTGCTGCTGGGTTCGGTGCTGCTGCAACAGCTTGCGCACCACCAGCGTCAGCAGGATCGCGATCGCCAGCACCGATGCTGCGGTCACCGCGATCAGCATGCCGATCTGCTCGCGCCAGTTGGCGAGCGCCGCTTCCGTAGTGGTCGTGGCGACGACGACGATCGGGAATTTGGTGAGCGCCCGCGACGACACCAGGCGGTCCTTGCCATCGACCGGGCTGGTCATGCGCGAGGTGCTCGCGGGCTGCTCGAACACCTGCTGCTGATTGGCCGGACCGGTGCGGAAATTCTTCCCGATCATCTCCTCGACATGGGGATAGCGCGCCAGCAGCGTGCCGTCGCGATGGTGCATCGAGATCGCGGCGCCTTCGCCGAGCGCAACGGTCGAGAAGAATTTCTCGAAGGTCGCCGGCTCGATGCCGCGCCCGACCACGCCAAGGAACTCGCCGTGCGGGCCCGTGACCTTGCGGACGATCGCGGTGGTCCAGTTTCCGCTGACGCGGCTGACCACCGGCGCGACCATCATGTCGGGCGAGTAAGGGCTGGATTTGAAGATGTTGAAGTAGTCGCGATCGGCGATCGAGGCCTGCGGCAGCGGCCAGGCGCCCGAGCTGTTGATCAGCGCGCCGTCGGCGTCGAACACGTTGAGGCTGCCGACATTGGACAGCGCGTCCATCTTGGACTTGAGCATCGCATGGATGTCGGCGGCGGACATCCGGCGCTTGTAGTTCTCCGGCGTCGCGATCCCGTTGTCGCGCATGAACGCGATCAGGTCGCGCTGGACCACCTCGAGGTCGTCGAGCTGCTGGTCGAAATGCCGCGCCAGCAGCAGCACGGTGTTCTCGAGCTCGCGCTCGCTGTTGTGCAGGGCGCGCTCGCGGAAATTCTCCGCCATCAAGGTGGCGCCGATCGCAATCGCGGCCATCAGCACGGCGCCGCCAAGGATCAGCCAGCGGATCGGACCGCTGCCGATCACTGAGGTGACGTTGAACGAGGCGCTGCCGTTTTGCTTCATCTGACGCTATCGCTTCCAGGCGTTTCACCCGGAAGTAGCTTTCACGCACCTCCGGCCCGCGAAAGTCGTATCCAAACGAAGTGGAGCGCCGGTTAGCGAGATTGGTTAACGAATGCTTGCGGGTGGCCGCGAGAAGTCATGTTCTCTGGATGATCCGGAAGTGAATCCGAAAGAGGTGGAGCCAACGCGACTAGACCCCGAAAGAATGTCGCATCTGAGTAGTCATGCGCTGGACAGCATCGGTATATCGACCCTGGGAAAATTTTTGATCGACTATGTAAAGAACAAAGATAATTCCGACGGCAATAAGCAGCCCTTTCACCAGACCCTCCTCGTCATCATCGCTCTGGCAATAACCGGCGGAAGTTCTGTGTGTTCCGATTTGGGATTTCCAAGTGCGGTAGACCGCACTCACCTTGATTGGATTCGAACAACGGATAATCGCCACCGCTCATCGTCCTGAGATCGGTGCGGCACGTCGTCGATAATCCACAACGGGACAATTAGTTCCCGAAACAGAACTGCAATTTTTGCCGGTCGGTGCGGCTACACGGAATCTCTTGCCGCGTACGAAGTCGATGTAATCATCCGTTTACGATCTAAGTCCATGACCATACTCGACGTCATCGTCGGCACATTGTTTGCGTGTCGTCTCGCAAGATTCAGTACGTGAGTGTTGTCATAATGAAGAAGCTTGTGCAGAATTTTTGCGCCGACGAAACCGGCGCGACCGCGATCGAATACGGGCTGATTGCAACCGGCATCGCGATCGCGATCATTGCCGCGGTGAAGGGCGTCGGTACCAAGCTCTCGGGCACCTTCAATACGATCAGTGGCTCGCTGAAGTGATCGAACGCACTCGCGATCACTTGCCCGCGCGATAGTGCCCGGACTTGCCGCCGATCTTCTCGACTAGGTGAATGCCTTCGATCCGGATGCCGCGGTCGACCGCCTTGACCATGTCATAGATCGTCAGGCAGGCGACCGAAACCGCGGTCAATGCCTCCATCTCGACGCCGGTCGGGCCTGTCACCTTGACGCCGGCGCGGACGATGCAGCCGGGCAGCTTGTCGTCCGTTGCGATATCGATCGTGACCTTGGTCAGCGCCAGCGGATGGCAGAGCGGGATCAATTCCGAGGTCCGCTTTGCCGCCATGATGCCTGCGATCCGCGCGGTCGCCAGCACGTCGCCTTTCTTGGCCTGTCCGGACTCGATCAGTGCCAGCGTTGCCTTGCTCATCAGGACGCGGCCTTCGGCGACCGCGGTCCGTTCGGTCGCTGGCTTGGCCGAGACGTCGACCATGCGCGCCTCGCCCCTGGCGTCGATATGGGTGAGGGCGGTGCCGGGTCCCTTCGATCCGGCTTTGGCCTTGCGCGCCATCGCGTCAGCGCGTGCCGGTGGCGCGCGGTGTGGCCTGCCGCGTCAGCAACGTGCGGGTGGCCGCGGTGACGTCCTGCTGGCGCATCAGGCTCTCGCCGACCAGGAAGGTCGACATTCCGACGCGCTCGAGCCGGGCGAGGTCCTCAGGCGTGAAGATGCCGCTTTCGCCGACCATCAGCCGGTCGGCGGGGATCAGCGGCGCCAGCGCCTCGCTGGTCGCAAGCGTGGTCTCGAAGGTGCGCAGATTGCGGTTGTTGACGCCGATCATCGGCGAGCGAAGTTTTAGGGCACGGTCGAGCTCGGCGCGGTCGTGGATCTCGATCAGCACGTCCATGCCGTAGCCGAGTGCAGCGTCCTCGATCTCCCTTGCCGCCGTGTCGTCGAGCGCGGCCATGATGATCAGGATGCAGTCGGCGCCGTGGGCACGCGCCTCCGCCACCTGATAGGTGTCGAACATGAAATCCTTGCGCAACACCGGCAGATTGGTCGCCGCGCGGGCCGCGACCATGAAGTCGAGATGGCCCTGGAACGAGGGCGCGTCCGTCAGCACCGACAGGCACGCCGCGCCGCCGGCTTCATAGGCTTTCGCGAGCACGGGCGGATCGAAGTCGGCGCGGATCAGCCCTTTCGAGGGCGAGGCCTTCTTCACCTCTGCGATCAGCGCGTAGTCGCCGCCAGCATGCTTGTCCTTCAGCGCACGGACGAAGCCGCGCGGGGCCGAGGCCGCCTTCGCCTGCGCCTCGACGTCGGCAAGCGGACGCGCGCGCTTCGCGGCGGCGATCTCCTCGCGCTTGTAAGCCTCGATCTTGGTCAGGATGTCGGACATGTCTCGCGCTCTCAGCCGTTGGAAACCGCGACCAGATGCTTCAACCGCGCCGCGGCCGCGCCGCTGTCGAGCGACTGGGCGCCGATCGCCACGCCTTCCTTCAAATCCTTGGCACGGCCGGCCACGATCAGGGCTGCGGCCGCGTTGAGCAAAGCGACGTCACGATAGGCGCTCGGCTTGCCGGCAAGCACGCTCGACAGTGCGATCGCATTGGCATCGGCGTCGCCGCCCTTCAACGCGTCACCGCCGACGCGGCCGAGGCCGGCATCTTCAGGCGTCACCTCTGATGTCCTGATCTCGCCGTTCTCCAGCGTTGCAACGAAGGTCGGGCCGGTGAGGGTGATCTCGTCGAGGCCGTCGGAGCCGTGCACGACCCAGACCTTGTCGGAGCCGAGGTTCTTCAGCACCTGCGCCAGCGGCTGCACCCATTGCCGCGAGAACACGCCGACCATCTGCCGCTTGACGCCGGCCGGGTTCGACAGCGGCCCGAGCAGGTTGAAGATGGTGCGGGTGGCGAGCTCGACCCGGGTCGGGCCGACATTCTTCATGGCCGGATGATGCGAAGGCGCGAACATGAAGCCGATGCCGGCTTCCTTGACGCAGCGGCCCACTTGCGCCGGCGTCAGGTCGAGCTTGACGCCGAGCGCGGCCAGCACATCGGCGGCGCCGGAACGCGACGACAGCGCGCGGTTGCCGTGCTTGGCGACGGGCACACCGGCGCCGGCCACGATGAAGGCCGCGCAGGTCGAGACGTTGACCGAGCCGGAGCCGTCGCCGCCGGTGCCGACAATGTCGACGGCCTCCGCCGGTGCGGTGACCGGCAGCATTTTGCGGCGCATCGCGGTCACCGCGCCGGTGATCTCTTCGACGGTCTCGCCGCGCACCCGTAGCGCCATCAACAGCCCGCCCATCTGCGAGGGCGTGGCTTCGCCCGACATCATGCTGTCGAAGGCTGACGCCGCTTCTTCACGCGTCAGCGTGGCGCCGGTGGCGACTTTTCCGATGATCGATTTCAGGTCGTCCATTCGCTGGCTCAGGGTCTGTTGTTGGAGCTCGATCGCGGCGCAGCGCGTTGTCGCGCTGTCCCGATCATGCTCAATTATTCGCGCCTGTCACCTGTGCGAAGGCTGCCTGGTTGACGGACACACCGATGTCGGTCTCGATCTTCGCGACATATTGCGCGACCTGCTCGTCGCTG
Organism: Bradyrhizobium sp. RD5-C2; assembly: GCF_019972155.1. Lineage (GTDB taxonomy): Bacteria > Pseudomonadota > Alphaproteobacteria > Rhizobiales > Xanthobacteraceae > Bradyrhizobium. Next base: position 118,503 of record NZ_BOVL01000006.1, read on the forward strand.
AGCGAGCGCCGCAGTGCCTCGGTGAGCTGCTTGACCTCGTTGGAGGCGAAGTCGACCGGGGGCACCGTCACGTCGGTGACGCGGAACACCACCCACTGGCTGCCGCCGGCCGCGGAGGTCTGTCCGTCGCTGTCCTTGGCGGTGCGGAATGCGGCCGCGATCACGCCGGCCGGCACGTTGGGCAGCGTGGCCTCGCGGCGGAAGTTCGCAGCGGTCTCGACCTTGACGCCGGCCGCGGTCGCCTCGTCGGCGAGCTTGGCGCCGCTGTCGAGCTTCTGGACGATCTCGGTCGCCTTGGCGCGCAGCTTGGCGGAGATCTGGTCCTCGCGCCACTTGGCCTCGACCTGGTCGCGGACCTCGTCGAGGGTGCGCTCGCGCGACGGCGTGATGCCGAGCACGTCGTACCAGACATAGCCGTTGTTGAACTGGATCGGGTCGTTGTCGACGCCGACGTCGCTGTTGAATGCCTGCGACACCAGGTCGAGGCCGCGCGGGATGTTTGAGGCGACCTGGCCGTTCGGCAGACGCCCCGAGCGATCGATCGCGTCGATGGTGACCGCGGTCAATTTCAGCTTCTGCGCCGCGTCGAGGACGCTGGAGCCACCGCCGCGCTCATCTTCCATCTTGTCGCGGAGCTCGGCGACCTTGGTGCGGGCACGCTCGGTCGCGATCTCGTTCTTCACCTGCTGCGCAAGGCTCTCATAGCTCGGGGTCACGCCGGGCTCGATCTTGCCGACCTTGACCAGCGCCACGCCGAAGCGGCCCTGGACCGGCTGGCTGACTTCACCTGCGGGCAGGGAGAAGGCGGCGTCGCCGACAGCCGGATCGAGGATCGCAGACTTCGCGACCAGGCCGAGATTGACGTCGGCGGGATTGAGCTTGCGCTCCTTGGCGATGTCGTCGAACGAGGCGCCCGAGGTGATGCGGGCGCGGGCGGCCTGCGCCTCACCGGCGTCCGGAAACACGATCTGCGAGACCTCGCGCTTCTCCGGCGTGCTGAGCCGGTCCTTGCGCTCCTCGAAGATCTTCTTGGCGTCCTCGTCGGACACGGTTTCCCACTTGCCGATTTCTTCCGGCGTGATCGCGACGAAGGCGATCTTGCGATACTCGGGCGCGCGGAACTGGACCTTGTGGTCCTCGAAATAGGCGGCCAGCGCCTCGGGCGAAGGCGGATCGATGGTGCCGGCCTGTGCGGCGCCGAGCGTGACGAAGTCGATCGAGCGCTGTTCGTTCTGGAAACGGGTCAGCGCCTCGACCATCGATTTGGTCGGCTCGATTCCGGACGAGATGGTGCCTGCGATCTGCCGCCGTAGGCCGACGCGGCGCTGCTCGGCGATGTAGCGGCCCTCGGTGTAGCCGAAGTTGCGGATCACGGACTGGAATCGCTGCGGATCGAACTGGCCGTTGAGGCCCTTGAAGTTCGGATCGTTGTAGATCGTGCGCAGCACCTCGGCATCGGACTGGTTGAGGCCCATGCGGCGGGCTTCCTCGTCCAGCGCGGCCTCCGCGAGCGTCTGCTGCAGCACCTGGCGATCAATGCCGAAGGCGCGCGCCTGGTCCGGGGTCAGCGGACGGCCGAACTGCCGGCCAAGCTGCTGTAGCCGGTCGGTATAGATCTGGCGGAACTGCTCGGCCGAAATCTCGGTCCCGCCCACCTTGGCGAAGGTCGACTGGCCAAACCCCTTGAAGATGTCGGCAATGCCCCAAATTCCGAAACTGACGATCAAAACGCCCATCACCACGGCCATAATGGTCTTGCCGAGCCAGTTTGATGAGGCTTTCCGCATTCCTCGAAGCATGGGTCCAACTTGTTTTACAGGAGGGGAACCGGGTCGTGCCCAAATGGGACCAAAAGTCGGGACTTTTTGTCCGGCAGCAGGGCGTCACCGAATTGAAAACGCTTATAAAGTGGCTCGTGTCCCCCCGCAACCTCGAGCGCGCGGGCGGAAGCGTCGCACGGCAGGCGCGAAGCCGCACTCTGGAAGTCGCCGCCCGGCTCTGATAGCGCAGGGGCACGCTTGAACGATGGGAAATCCGACATGACCGACGCCATCCGGCCGCTGATCGCCGGCAACTGGAAAATGAACGGCCTGAAATCCTCTTTTGCAGAGTTCGACGCGATGCTGGCCGGTGCCGGCGCTGTCGCCGGGAAGGCCGATCTCCTGGTCTGTCCGCCGGCGACTTTGGTCGGGGCCTTTGCCGACAAGGCGCGCGGCTCGAAGGTCGCCGTCGGCGCCCAGGATTGTCACCCGAAGGCGTCGGGCGCGCACACCGGTGACCTCTCGGCGGAAATGTTTAGGGATCTCGGCGCGGTCGCCATCATCGTCGGCCACTCCGAGCGGCGCGCCGACCATGGCGAGACCGATGGCTTGATTCGGCAGAAGGCGGAGGCCGTCTGGCGTGCCGGCCTGACCGCGATCGTCTGCATCGGCGAGACGCGCGAGCAGCGCGACGCCGGCAAGACGCTCGATGTCTGCGGCACCCAGCTTGCGGGCTCGCTGCCCGACGGCTCGACCGCGGCCAATCTGGTGGTGGCCTATGAGCCGGTCTGGGCGATCGGCACCGGCCTGACCCCGACCGCCAAGGATGTTGAGGAAGTTCACAGGTTTATCCGGGGTCAGCTCACTGATCGCTTCAAGGGCGAGGGAAACCGGATCAAGATCCTCTATGGCGGCTCGGTGAAGCCGTCGAACGCCGCCGAGTTGATGGCCGTCGCCAACGTCAACGGCGCGCTGGTCGGCGGCGCCAGCCTGAAGGCATCGGACTTTTTGGCGATCGCGGCGGGCTGCTGAGCGGCGGTTCTCGCACCGTCATCCTTGTAAGTCTCGAATCGCCGGATCGGATAGAGTGTCCGGTGCGGTAGCGGACGGGAGACCGCTTCATCCAAGGGC
>NZ_BOVL01000007.1:0-259846 GCF_019972155.1 Bradyrhizobium sp. RD5-C2
TCGTCCGCACGGTAGTCTGCAAGCCAAACCACCCATCAGCCGCCTCGGCCTTCCGATGGACGACCTCCTGAGATTCCACAGCTAACCCGCCTTACGCACCGAACATCAGTGAATGCCGGTGAACAGCCGGTTCCAGCGCACCGAAGTTGGCCAACGCCATACTTGCCACGCGGGCGCGTCATTGCCGATCGAGAAGAAGATCACCTTGGCTTGCCCGATCAGGTTCTCGAACGGCACGTAGCCGACGCCGCCGCGCGCAGGCGGCACGCGGCTGTCGGCCGAGTTGTCGCGGTTGTCGCCCATCGCGAAGAAATGTCCCGGCGGCACGACATAGACCTGTGTGTTGTCGTATTCGGAACGCTCGATGCGATCGAGCGTGTCGTAGCTGACCCCGTTCGGCAGGGTTTCGCGCCAGCGCTTGACGCGGACCGGGCGCGGCCCCTCGTCACGATCGACATAATCATCGACCCGCTCGCGTTTGACCGCGGTGCCATTGATGTACAGCGCACCGTCGATCATTTGAATGCGATCGCCCGGCAGGCCGATCACCCGCTTGATGAAATCAATCGAGTCGTCGCTCGGCAGCCGGAACACCACGACATCGCCCGGCTTGGGCTCGGAGCCGAAGATGCGGCCGGAGAACAGCGGTGGCGAGAACGGCAGGGAGTAATGCGTGTATCCGTAACTGTACTTCGAGAGAAACAGGTAGTCGCCGACCAGCAACGTCGATTCCATCGATTCCGACGGAATGTTGAAGGACTGGAACAGGAAGGTGCGGATCACCAGCGCGATGATCAGCGCCTGCACGGCCACGCGGAGGGTATCCGCCACACCGCCTTGCTGGCGTTCTTTCTCGGTCGACATGGTCCCGGGCTCCCGTTTCACGCCCTACGCAGCAGAATATCACTTCGCGCAATGCGCGATCAGCCGCGCGACGAATTCGCTGCAGGCCTCGAGCTGCGACATCTCGACGAATTCATCCGGCGTGTGCGCCTGCGCGATTCCGCCGGGACCGACCACCACGGACGGCACATCCGCCATGCTGACGAACAGGCTGGCCTCGGTGCCGAACGCGACCTTGGCGTGGTCGTTGCGGCCGGCGAGCTGCTTGGCGAGGGTGACGATGGCAGCGTCAGCTGCGGTGTCGAGCGCGGGGTAGTCGAGGATTTCCTCGAAATCGATGCCGCACTCTGGATGGCGCTTGCGCATGGCAGGCTCGATCTCGGCCTTGGCCCAGGCGATGATCGCGTCCGTCACCTGTCGGGACTCGGTGATGCCGACGCCGCGGCATTCGAACTCCACCACGCAACTGTCGGGCACGATGTTCAGTGCGGCGCCGCCATGCACGATGCTGGTGAGCAGGGTCGAATGCGCGACGTCATAGAGACTGTCTCGCTCGGCATCCGCGGCCAGCAACGCGGCGCGGCGGCGGATTTCGGTGATCAGGTCGGCGGCGTATTCGATGGCGTTGACGCCGTCGGGCGCGATTGAGGAGTGGCGGGCGAGCCCGCGGAACGTGGCGCGCACGCCGTGCTTGCCCTTGTGGCCGATGATCACCTGCATCTGGGTCGGCTCGCCGACGAAACAGCCGAGCGGCTTGATCGGCTTGCGTGCGACCTCGCGCAGCATCGGGCGCACGCCGACGCAGCCGATCTCCTCGTCATAGGAAATCGCAAGGTTGATCGGCGTCTTCAGATCGGCCGCGAGCATTTCCGGGACCATCGCGAGACAGACCGCGACAAAGCCCTTCATGTCGGTGGTGCCGCGGCCGTACAGCCGCCCGTCGCGCTCGACGAGCTCGAACGGGTTGTGGCTCCAGTCCTGTCCGGCGACCGGCACGACATCGGTATGCCCCGACAGCACCAGGCCGGGTTTGTCCTCGGGGCCGACCGTCACCCATAGCGAGGACTTCTGTCCGGTTTCATCGACGATGCGCTGTCCGCTGACGCCGAGCGAGGCGAGGTAGCGCTCGATGTAGTCGATCAGGGGCAGGTTGCTGCGGTCGCTGACCGTGTCGAACGCGACGAGGTCGGCCAGGAGCTTGCGGATACGGTCGGGGCGTTGATTTTGCATTGCCTGTTCGGATACGAGGGAGTGTGCAGGGAATTGCTGATGTGCCGGCGATCCTGCCAGCAAAGTATAACAGCTGGTTTGCCTGCCGCCGCCAAGCAATATTCGGACCGTTGCCTGCCGATCAAAATGCATCCGCGCCGTGACATGGTGGGTTTAGCTTTGCTCTACCCGTCCTACGGCTCTCGATGCGCGGCACATTCGATGTCGTCCTGGCGAAAGCCAGGACCCATTACCCCAAATGAGAATTGTTGCGTGATGCTGGGGCCGCGTTCCCGGTCACAATCAAGTTTGGCGGTTTTGGGTCCTGGCTTTCGCCAGGACGACGGTGGTGGATGTGGCGCCGTCATCGCGCCATTCGCGGGCTTGCGCCGCGAACAGAGAATGCCATTGCTAAATCGGCTTGCCCGTATACGGCATCGATGCGGTGAGGCCGCCGTCGACCGGGATGGCCTGGCCGTTGACGTAGGACGCCTCGTCGCTCGCCAGGAACAATCCCATCGCGGCGAGCTCGTGCGGCTGGCCGGGGCGCTTCAGCGGATTGAGCTGGCCGATCTTGTCCTGGGTGCCGCGCTCCTTGGCGCGATCGAACACCGGCTTGGTCATCCCGGTCTCGATCAGGCCCGGGCAGACCGCGTTGATGCGCACGCCGGTGCCGGAGAGCGAGTAGGCCGTGGTCTGCACCAGGCTGATGACGCCGGCCTTGCTCGCGCCGTAGGGATGTCCGCTGGCGCCGGACTTCAGGCCCGCGACGGAGGCGGTGCAGACGATCGAGCCGGAGCCCTGCTTGGTCATGTGCGGGATCGAATGCTTGATCGCGAGGAACGGCCCGATCAGGTTGACGCGCAGCACCTCATGCCAATGTTCCGGGGTCTGGTCGGCGAGCGGAACGAGGCCGCCGCTGACGCCGGCATTGGCCCAGATCGCATCGAGCTTGCCATACTTCGACAGCGCCTTCTCGATGAAGGCCTTCACGTCGCTCTCCGAGCCGGCATCCGCAGTGACGGCTTCGACCGTGCCGCCGGCATCGCGCACCAGCTTGGCGGTCTCGTTCACACCCTCGGTGCGGTCGACCGCGATCAGCTTGGCGCCTTCCCTGGTGAACAGCAGCGAGGCGGCGCGGCCGATGCCGCTTCCAGCGCCGGTGATGATGACGGATTTGCCTTCGAGGCGGCCCATGGTTTTTCTCCCTGCTCACATGGTTAGTTCGAGTGATCCTTGGCGCGTCTGCCGCGCGACGGAATTCAAACAAAATTTCAAACGTCCGAAGCACTTGAGACGATGTGCGGCGTGACGTACAGCGACGGGGGACAGTATTGAAGGGCTCATCCGATGTCCAATCCAGACAAGCCTAACGTGACGGTGACGCGGTGGTGGTGGGTTCGCCACGCGCCGGTGCGCAGCGACGGCGGCAACATCTACGGACAAGAGGATATCGATTGCGACACCGGCGACGTCGAAGTGTTCGAGGCAGTCGCCAAGATGCTGCCACGCGATGCGGTGTGGTATTCGAGCAATTTGAAGCGCACGCACAAGACCGCGGAAGCGATCTGGGCCGCCGGCTTTCCGAAGCCGGCCAACATGACGCAGGAACGCGACTTCGCCGAGCAGCATCTCGGCCAGTGGCAGGGTATGAACCGCGCCGCGCTGCTCGCGAGCCAGCCGCCCGGCAGAAGCTGGTTTGCCGATGTCAACGAGCCCGCGCCCGGCGGCGAGAGCTTCATGGATCTCTACACGCGGGTTTGCCGCACGATCGTGCGGATCACGGCGGCAGAGCCGGGCAAGAACATTATCGCGGTCGGCCATGGCGGCGTGATCCGCGCTGCGGTCGGTCTCGCGCTCGGCGGCCAGCCCGACCGGGGCCTGTCATTCGACATCGACAATGTCTCGGTGACGCGGCTCGATCACATCGCAGGCATCGGCCTGTCGACCTGGCGGCTGCCGATGGTGAACCAGCAGCCCTGGATCGCCGATCCGCGCCACGCCGCGATGCATCAACCGTCCGGACCTGAAGTCCGGCCGGCGAGCAAGCTTGCGTGATTGCCGCTATCGCAACATCGGAACGCTGCCTAAGCTCAACCGCAGTATTCAAACACTTCACACCTGGGAGAGAAACATGACCTTGTTCGACATGAAGGGAAAAGTCGCCGTCATCACCGGTTCGACGCGCGGCATCGGGCTCGCCATTGCCGAGCGCATGGCCGAGCACGGCGCCAAGGTCGTGATCTCCTCGCGCAAGGCCGACGTCTGCGAGCAGGTCGCGGGCGATATCAACGGCAAGTTCGGCAAGGGCACCGCGGTTGCGATCGCCGCCAACATCTCATCGAAGGAAAACCTGCAGAACCTGGTCGACGAGAGCAATCGCGCCTTCGGCAAGATCGACGTGCTGGTCTGCAACGCGGCATCGAACCCGTATTACGGTCCGCTCGCCGGCATCTCCGACGATCAGTTCCGCAAGATCCTCGACAACAACATCGTCGCCAACAACTGGCTGATCTCGATGGTGGTGCCGCAGATGATCGAGCGCAAGGACGGCTCGATCATCATCGTGTCCTCGATCGGCGGCCTCAAGGGCTCGACCGTGCTCGGCGCCTACGCGATCTCGAAGGCCGCCGACATGCAGCTCGCGCGCAACCTCGCCTGCGAATACGGCAAGCACAATATTCGCGTGAACTGCATCGCGCCGGGCCTGATCAAGACCGATTTCGCCAAGGCGCTTTGGGACAATCCGGACACGCTGAAGGCCTCGACCGCGCGCTCGCCGCTGCTGCGCATCGGCGTGCCTGACGAGATCGCGGGCGCCGCAGTGTTGATGGGCTCGCGCGCCGGCGACTTCCTCACCGGCCAGACCATCGTGATCGACGGCGGTGCGACGATCAGCTGACGCGCGTTGTTGGTGCGCAAAGCGCGCCACATACTCAACGTGTCATCACCCGCGAAAGCGGGTGATCCAGTATTCCAGAGGCAGTCATTATTGAGCCGAGGGGCCGCGGCGTACTGGATCGCCCGGTCGAGCCGGGCGATGACGGTCTTGGATGTGGAGCGAGGCGTGCTCGCCTCACTCCACCGCCGCATACACGCCGTTGCGCACCAGCGAGCGGGTATATTCGCGCTGGCCCGGGCCCTGCATCATGAAGACCGCGATCAGGTCTTCGCGCGGATCGATCCAGAAGAACGTGCCGGCCATGCCGCTCCAGAAGTATTGGCCGACCGAGCCGGAGAACGGCGCGATGCCCTGCTGCATGCGCACCGCGAAGCCGAGGCCGAAGCTGTGGCCGGGCGACACCAGCGTGCCCTGGACCTTGACGCCGGCGCCGAGGTGATCTGAGGCCATGAATTCGAGCGTCTTGCGGCCGATGATCCTGGTGCCGTCGAGCGCGCCGCCGCCCAGCAGCATCTGCGCGAAGCGGGCGTAGTCCATCGTGGTCGACACCAGTCCGCCGCCGCCGGATTCCATCGCCGGCTTCTCCAGCATGTTGAACAGCTGCACCTTCTCATTGGTCCAGGGATCGTTCGCAAACGCCTCGGCAAGCCGGCCGGCATTGGCTTCCGGCGTGTGGAAGGCGGTCTCGTTCATCTGCAGCGGGGCGAGGATGCGCTCAGTGAGGAATTCGCCGAGCGTCTTGCCGCTGACGACTTCGATGATGCGGCCGAGGATGTCGGTGGAGCGGCTGTAGTTCCACTCGGCGCCGGGCTGGCAAATCAGCGGCATGCCGGCCAGCATGGTGGCGTGCTCGGCATTGGTGATCTTGCGGCTGCGCAGCCGCGACTGCTGATAGAGCTGCTGCACCGGCCCGTTGCCGGTGTGGTCATACGTCAGACCCGAGGTGTGGCGCAGCAGGTCCTGAATCGTCATCTGCCGCTGCACGGGGACCAGCTCGAGCTTTCCGTTGTGCTCGACACCGACCTTGGTCTCGGCGAATTCGGGGATGAACTTCGCGACGGGATCGTTGAGCAGGAAGTGGCCGTCCTCCAGCAGCATCATGATGCCGATCGAAACGATCGGCTTGGTCATCGAGAAGATGCGGAAGATCGTGTCATGCGTCATCGGGGCAGAAGCGGTCGGGCTTTGCCGGCCGATCGCGTCGAACCAGCCGATCTGGCCGCGCCGCGCCACCAGCACCGTGAAGCCGGGCGCGGTTCCCTTGTCGACCTCGCGCTTGAAGGTGTCGGACAGGGCCCGCAGCCGCGTGCTCGACAGCCCGATCGATTCGGGTTTGGCGAGGGGGAGGGACGGGGTGGTTTGACTGGCGGCGTGCTTGGTGGCGGTCTGGGCGTTCATGGTCTCTCCCGGGTTCTTGATTCTTGCGGCGGAGCGCCGACGTGGAGTGATGGCCGAAGTCTGGCGCAGAAGTTTTGCAATGAACAGAAGCTTCACCGCTTCGCCCTTGCAAACCGGCCATGCCCTGTGCTTGAAACGGCGCGAACCGGCGGCGACGCTGGTTCCCTGCAGGAGTGTAGCTCAATTGGTAGAGCACCGGTCTCCAAAACCGGGGGTCGCAGGTTCGAGCCCTGCCACTCCTGCCAGCTTTTACCCAATCATTTGAATGTGTTGGCCGAGGTCCTGGACCCCGGCCATGATTCTATTCACTCACTTGATGAGTGGGCAGCCGCCGTCCTTCAGCGGCCGGAACGCCTGGTCGCCGGGCACCTCGGCGAGCACCTTATAGTAATCCCACGGCGCCTTCGATTCCTCGGGCTTCTTGACCTCGAACAGGAACATCGAGTGCACCATGCGGCCGTCCTCGCGCACCACGCCATTGTCGGTGAAGGCATCGCGCACCGGGGTCGCGCGCATCTTCGCCAGCACCGGCTTGGTCTCCTTGGTGCCGGCGGCCTTCACCGCGTTGAGGTAGTGCAGGGTGGCGCTGTAGGTCGCGGCCTGGTTCATGGTCGGCATCCGCTTCATGCGCTCGAAGAAGCGCTTGCCGAAGGCGCGGGTGCGGTCGTTGAGATCCCAGTAGTAGGCTTCGGTGATGATCAGGCCCTGGGCGAGCTTCAGCCCGAGGCTGTGGATGTCCGAGATGAACATCACGATGCCGGCGAGATTCTGTCCGCCCGCGACGATGCCGAATTCGGCGGCCTGCTTGATTGCGTTGATGGTGTCGCCGCCGCCATTGGCGAGACCGACGATCTTCGCCTTCGACGACTGCGCCTGCAGCAGGAAGGACGAGAAGTCCGGTGTGTTGAGCGGATGCCGGGCGCTGCCGAGCACCTTGCCGCCGGCGGCGCGGACCACGTCGCCGGTGTCGCGCTCGATCGAATGGCCGAACACGTAATCGGCGGTGATGAAGAACCAGCTGTCGCCGCCGTTCTTGACGATCGCGCTGCCGACTGTGTGGGCGTTGGCGTAGGTGTCGTAGGTCCAGTGCAGCGTGTAGGGCGAGCAGGACTTGCCGGTGATGTCGGAGCTCGCCGCATCCGTCACGATCATGATCTTCTCGAACTGCTTCGACATCTCCATGCCGGCGAGTGCAGTCGCCGAGGTCGGCATGTCGATGATCATGTCGACGTTCTCGGCCTCGTACCATTTGCGGGTAATGGTGGCGGCGACGTCGGCCTTGTTGAGGGCGTCGGCGGTGACGAGCTCGATCGGCTTGCCGAACATCGAGCCGCCGAACTCCTCGATCGCCATCTTGGTGGCCTCGACATTCCCGGCGCCGCCGATGTCCGAATAGACCGACTGGAAATCGGTCAGTACGCCGATCTTGAGCGGCGTCTGTTGTGCAAGCGCGGGTCCCGCCAGCGCGCCGGCGATCAGGCCGGCGGCGGACAGATTCGTGACGATGGATTTCATGGTGATGGACCTCCCCGGGGTGTTCTTATCGGTTTGTCCGACAAAGCTAGATTTGGCCGGTTCCGCTGTCAATTCCGGCCCGGCCGGGTGCGACAATTCCGCCAAATATAGCCGATTTGACGCTACAAATGGCTTGGCCTATGCTTTGTCCGACAAACGACAATCGGGAAGCCCCGGGGAGTTGAGGATGTCCGCCACGCCGCTGTTCCGGCGCATCGACGTCGCGCCCGCGTACCAGAAGGTCGCGGACGCGATCGAACGCGAGATCGTCAACGGCCGGATCAAGCCGGGCGAGCCGATCGGCACCGAGCAGCAGCTGGTCGCGCAGTTCGGCGTCAACCGCTCGACGGTGCGCGAAGGCATTCGCGTGCTCGAGGAGGGCGGGCTAATCTGCCGTGATTCCAGCCGCCGCCTGCAGGCCTGCCTGCCGCGCTACAACAAGCTCGCCACAAGACTCTCGCGCGCGCTGATCCTGCACGAGGTGACGTTCCGCGAATTGTTCGAGACCTCGATGACGCTGGAGGTCGCGAGCGTCGAGGGCGCGGTGGAGCGTGCGACCGATGAGAACATCGCCGACCTTGCCGGCAATCTCGAGCGCAGTGCCGCGGTGGTCGGCAATCCCGCCGATCTCGCCGAGCTCGATGCGGAATTCCACGTGCTGATGGCCAAGGCCTCGCAGAACCGCGTGCTGCAGCTCGCCCGCGAGCCCGCCGCGCAGCTGTTCTTTCCGACTACCGAGATGATCGTCGGCGGCGTGCCGGAGGGCGGCGCGCGGCTCGTCGAGGCGCACCGCCACATCCTCGATGCGATCACGCGGCGCGACAAGGAGGCCGGCGTGCTGTGGACGCGGCGGCATTTGCAGGACTGGCGGCGCGGCTTCGAGAAGATCGCCTCGCTCGATCGCTCAGTCGAGCACACCTACATGGAACACGCTTACGCCGCCCGGCAATAGGGACGGCAAGGCGAAGAGCGACAAAGACAAGACAACGACAAAAAGCACATTCGGGAGGGACTCAAATGAGTGGAGACATCGCAGCAACCATCCAGCGTGCGCGCGAGCACAGCATCGGCGACCTGTTGCGCCGGTCGGCCAAGCGTTACCCCAACAAGACCGCACTGATCTGCGGCGAGGTGAGCTGGACTTTTGCCGAGATGGACGCGATCTGCAATCGGCTCGGACGCGGGTTGCTCGGCCTTGGCGTTGCGAAGGGCGACCGCGTCGCAGTGCTGTCGCGCAACTCGCACGGCTTCGCCGCGCTGCGCTTCGCGGTGGCGCGGATCGGCGCGATCCTGGTGCCGATCAACTTCATGCTCAATCCCGACGAGATCAATTTCATCCTCGCCAATTCCGGCGCGAAGCTGCTCGCGGTCGGCGCCGATTTTGTGGAGACCGCGCACGCGGCGGCCACCAAGGGCTCGGCGGTCGAAACCCTGGTCTGGCTGCCCGGCGAGGATCCGGCCATCGCGCCTGACGGCATCACGACATTCGAGAGCCTGCTGCACAGCGACGCCTCGGCGCCCGATGCCGCCGTCGACAGCCGCGATCCCGCGCAGATCATCTACACCAGCGGCACGGAGTCGCTGCCGAAGGGCGCGATCCTGACCCATGAAGCCGTCATGTGGCAGTATGTCAGCTGCATTATCGACGGCGGCATGGCGACCGACGACACCGTGCTGCACGCGCTGCCGCTCTATCACTGCGCGCAGCTCGACGTCTTCCTGGGGCCCGCGATCTATCTCGGCGCCACCAGTCTCATTACCGGCAAGCCGGTGCCCGACAATGTCCTGGCGCTGATCGCGGCCCACAAGATCAATGCGTTCTTCGCCCCGCCGACGATCTGGATCGCGATGCTGCGCTCGGGCGCGTTCGATCGCACCGATCTGTCGACCTTGCGCAAGGGCTATTACGGCGCCTCGATCATGCCGGTCGAAGTGCTGCTCGAATTGCAGCGGCGTCTGCCCGACGTAAAATTCTGGAATTTCTACGGCCAGACCGAGATCGCGCCGCTCGCCACCGTGCTGGCGCCGGAGCACCAGCTGCCGAAGGCGGGCTCGGCCGGCAAGCCCGCGATCAATGTCGAGACACGGGTGGTCAAGCCGGACATGACCGACGTCGGGGTCGGGGAGGTCGGCGAGATCGTGCATCGCTCGCCGCATCTGTTGTCCGGCTACTACAACGATCCGGTGAAGACCGCGGCGGCGTTTGCCGGCGGCTGGTTTCATTCCGGCGATCTCGCGACCGTCGATGCCGACGGCTACATCACCGTCGTCGACCGCGTGAAGGACATGATCAAGAGCGGCGGCGAGAATGTCGCGAGCCGCGAGGTCGAGGAGATGATCTACCGGCTGCCCGGGGTCTCGGAGGTCGCGGTGGTCGGGCTGCCTGATCCGCGCTGGATCGAGGCGGTAACCGCGATCGTCGTGGTCAAGGCCGGCGCGAGCCTCGATGCCGACGCCGTCATCAAGCACTGCGCGGCGTCGATGGCCCATTTCAAGGTGCCGAAGCGGGTCATCTTCGTGGATGCCCTGCCGAAGAACCCGAGCGGCAAGCTGCTGAAGCGCGAGCTGCGCCAGCGCTATGTCGGCGGCGCCACGCTGGATCAGGCGGTCCAGAAGAGCTTTGCCGGGTGATCCACCCGGCCACCGCGGTGGGCGGCCGGGGCAACGGACCTCGTGCCATCAGCCTAAGTGCTTGATTCGAGAGGCCCCGTTCCGGCCTGCCGCGGTCCCGACCGGGGTGGGGCGCGACCCCGCCGACCTTGACCTTTGGCCGGTCTCGCAGTAGATACCGCCCACTCGCAGCCGGCCCGCTTTGATCGCGGATATCCGGCGCGGCCTAATTCCCCGAACATTCGAGCTCGTTTATCGGCTCAACCTTCCAAACGAGGGCTGGGTCCGCAAGGTCGGCTGTTCGGATTCCTTGAAACGTTGCAAATCGTCCGGAAACGGATGCGGATCTCACGATGGCTTTCAGCCCGTTCAAATTCCTGCAGGAAGTGCGCTCGGAGACCAACAAGGTCACCTGGCCGACGCGCCGCGAGACGACCATCACCACCATCATGGTGTTCGTGATGGTGGCGCTGGCCTCCATCTTCTTCTTCGCCGCAGATCAGATCATCCGCTATCTGATTACCCTGATACTGGGCATCCACTGATGAGCATGGGAACTCAATTGATGGACAAGCGCTGGTACATCGTTCACGCCTATTCGAACTTCGAGAAGAAGGTTCAGGAATCGATCCGCGAGCAGGCCAAGCAGCGCGGGCTGGAAGAGCTGTTCGAGCAGATTCTGGTGCCGACCGAGAAGGTCACCGAGGTGCGCCGCGGCCGCAAGATCGACGCCGAGCGCAAGTTCTTCCCGGGCTATGTGCTGGTGAAGATGAAGCTGACCGACGAGGCGTTCCATCTGATCAAGAACACCCCGAAGGTGACCGGCTTCCTCGGCGCGGAAAACAAGCCGATGCCGATTTCGGAAGCCGAGGCGATGCGGATCCTGCACCAGGTGCAGGAAGGCGTGGAGCGTCCGAAGGCGTCGGTGTCGTTCGAAATCGGCGAGAACGTGCGCGTGGCCGACGGCCCGTTCGCCTCGTTCTCCGGCGTGGTGGAAGAAATCGACGAGGCGCGCTCGCGCGTGAAGGTCGCGGTGTCGATCTTCGGCCGTGCGACCCCCGTGGAACTGGAATTCGGTCAGGTCGAAAAGGTGGTCTGACCGGACGGCGCGGGGTATATGCCTCGCGTCAAGTGAGAGGCCGTGGGAGGGAGGAGGCGGTAGCCAGCCCCTTCAACCGAACCACGGAACCTGAAACCGCCGGCACCGTCCGGCACAACAGGAGTGATAAATGGCAAAGAAAGTGACCGGATACCTGAAGCTTCAGGTCCCGGCCGGTGCGGCGAATCCTTCGCCCCCGATCGGTCCCGCGCTTGGTCAGCGCGGTCTCAACATCATGGAGTTCTGCAAAGCGTTCAACGCGCAGACCCAGAAGGAAGAGAAGAATACCCCAATCCCGGTGGTGATCACGATCTACGCCGATCGTTCGTTCACCTTCGAGATGAAGACGCCCCCGATGTCGTTCTTCCTCAAGCAGGCTGCCAAGATCCAGTCCGGCTCGAAGGCGCCGGGCCGCGACAAGGCCGGCCAGGTGACCAAGGCGCAGGTGCGCGAGATCGCCGAGAAGAAGATGAAGGACTTGAATTGCGACACCATCGAATCGGCCATGAAGATGGTCGAGGGCTCTGCCCGTTCGATGGGTCTGGAAGTTGCGGGGTAACGGGCCATGGCAATCGGAAAGCGTTTGAAGAAGGCCCGCGAGGGTGTTGATCGCGAGAAGCTCTACCCGCTCGCGGACGCCATCAAGATGGTCAAGGAGCGCGCCAAGTCGAAGTTCGACGAGACGATCGAGATCGCGATCAATCTCGGCGTCGACCCGCGCCACGCCGACCAGATGGTTCGCGGCGTCGTCAACCTGCCGAACGGAACCGGCCGTACGCTCCGCGTCGGCGTGTTCGCGCGCGGCGCCAAGGCTGAGGAAGCCAAGGCCGCCGGTGCCGACGTCGTCGGTGCCGAAGACCTGGTCGAGAAGGTGCAGGGCGGTGCGATCGACTTCGATCGTTGTATCGCCACTCCCGACATGATGCCGCTGGTCGGCCGCCTCGGTAAGGTGCTCGGTCCGCGCGGCATGATGCCGAACCCGAAGATCGGTACCGTGACCATGGACGTCACCAACGCCGTGAAGGGCGCCAAGGGCGGCTCGGTCGAGTTCCGCGTCGAGAAGGCCGGCATCGTGCAGGCCGGCATCGGCAAGGCCTCGTTCTCCGAGGACAAGCTGGTCGAGAACGTCAAGGCGCTCGCCGACGCGGTCTCCAAGGCGAAGCCGGCGGGTTCCAAGGGCACCTACATCCAGCGCGTGGCGGTTTCCTCCACCATGGGCCCGGGCGTGAAGGTCGAGCCGGGCACGATCCTCGGCTGAGGTCTTTCGTCGTGACGAGATAAACAGGGGCGGGATCGGGCAACCGGTTCCGCCCTTTGTTTTGCCGGAGCGTTTTCGCGTGAAGCGGCTACCGGCTTCGCGTGAAGAAACACGAATCCAAAGCCTGGTTCCGATTCAAGCGGAATGGAAAAGGCTCCAGGTGAAGCCGCTCGCAGGAAACAACAACAATGCCTGACAAGGTCCTGGTCTATTCGCGCTTTCCGAGAAACGAGCTGGTGCG
Source organism: Bradyrhizobium sp. RD5-C2 (assembly GCF_019972155.1). Classification (GTDB taxonomy): domain Bacteria; phylum Pseudomonadota; class Alphaproteobacteria; order Rhizobiales; family Xanthobacteraceae; genus Bradyrhizobium. Next base: position 13,076 of record NZ_BOVL01000007.1, read on the forward strand.
CTTCGGCGAGCGCTACGAGCTGTTGAACGCCGCGGGCAAGCCGCCGACCGAGCTGTTTCCGGCGGCGGAGCTTGGCGAGATCCGGGCAATGATCACGTCGGGCGGCACGACACTTGGCGGCGAGGCGATGGACGTGCTGCCGAAGCTCGGCGCGATCATCTGCTACGGCACTGGATACGAGGGGATCGATCTTGCCGCCGCTGCGAAGCGCGGCATTGCGGTTGGCCACAGCCCCGGCGCCAACGCCGCATCGGTTGCCGACATCGCGGTGACGCTGATGCTGGCGGCGGTCCGCCGACTGCCGGTCGTCGATAATTACGTCCGCAGCGGCGACTGGATCGGCGCCAAGCCGTCGCCGATGATGCGGCCGCAGGCCGGCATGCGCGGCCGCAAGGTCGGCGTGTATGGTCTCGGCGAGATCGGCCGCAAGATCGCGGCGCGGGTCGCGGCGTTCGAGACCGAGGTCGGCTATTTCAGCCGGTCACGGCAGGACGTGCCGTATCAGCACTTTCCGAGCCTCGAGGCGCTCGCCGACTGGTGCAGCGTGCTGATGATCGCGGTGCGCGCCGGCGCGGACACCGTCCATGCCGTCAATGCCGACATCCTGCGCCGGCTCGGCAGCAACGGGATCGTGGTCAATATCTCGCGCGGCTCCGTCGTCGACCAGAAGGCGCTGGTGGCGGCCCTTGCCGATCAGTCGATCGCGGGCGCCGGCCTCGATGTGTTCGCCAGGGAGCCGCACGCGCCGGACGAACTGACGGCGCTGCCGAACGTCGTGCTGTCGCCGCATATCGGCGGCCACACCCTGGAATCGCACGTGGCGATGCAGGACTGCGTGCTCGCCAATCTCGACGCGTTCTTCGCCGGCAAGCCGCTGCCGTTTGAGGTAAGGGGTGCCTGAGCGGCTGCCGGTTCCGGCCCCGGAACCGATTCACCGGCCGCAATATGAAACTGGTCTGAAATTTGCTCTTGGCAAGCAGGGCGGGACCGGTTACATAGCGGCTTCCGGGCGTGCTGGCACTTGCTGGCAGGTCCGTGCTCGCATTCCGAAAACCTGAGGTGATAGGAGATCATTCCTTTCCGCATGCCCGCAAGGATGCTCGAAAGGAAGGAAACCCGTCGCCTCAAACGGAATGAGAGCAGGGTGTTCGGCCTCGGCCGATAGCCCGATCCTGTCCGAGACTGCAGGCGCCCGCGAGAACTTCGTGTTTTCAACGGCTTAATCGCATGGCCTGCATAGACGGGTGAAGACCGGATTTTGTACTCCACGTCGCGGCCTGTTCGCGGCTGGGAGGCTGGTTTGGTTCGAACCTCGACAGCCCATGGCCGCAAGGCTCTGGGAGGGCAGGCTTCTAGATGTCGTCTTGCCCGGCATGTCCGAAGGGTCTTTGCGCCCAACGGATCAGGTTTAGGGCGGGACGATGGGTGCAACCCGGCGGTCCTGCCTTCGCGGAAAGGCCGCCAACCGGAAAGAGCTTGCTGTGGAACGAGCGGCAAAAAAAGAGGCGGTCGGACAGCTCAACGAGGCCTTCAAGGCCACGAGCGTTGCGATCGTCGCTCACTATTCCGGCCTCACCGTGGCCCAGATGCAGAAGCTGCGCATGCAGATGAAGCAGGCGGGTGCGTCGGTGAAGGTCTCGAAGAACCGTCTCGCCAAAATTGCTCTTGAAGGCACTGACGTCGCTGCCATCGGTTCCCTGCTGAAGGGGCCGACTGTGATCGCTACTTCGAGCGATCCGGTTGCGGCGCCAAAGGTTGCCGTCGAATTCGCCAAGGCGAACGAAAAGTTCGTCATCCTTGGCGGCTCGATGGGTAAAACCGTCCTGAATGTCGACAGCGTGAAGGCGCTCGCCTCACTGCCGTCGCTTGACGAACTGCGCGGCAAGATCGTTGGCCTCCTCGTGGCGCCGGCGACCAAGCTTGCTCAGCTCTCGAACGCGCCTGCGGCCAAGCTCGCACGCGTCATTCAGGCTCATGCCTCAAAGAGCGAAGCGGCCTGACCCTTCGCTAATCTCAAAACCTGGTTCGAACCAAACGTTTAAGGAAACAGATCAATGGCTGACTTGCAGAAAATCGTCGACGACCTCTCGAGCCTCACCGTGCTCGAAGCGGCTGAACTCGCCAAGCTCCTCGAAGAAAAGTGGGGCGTCTCCGCCGCTGCCGCCGTTGCGGTGGCCGGCCCGGCTGCCGGCGGCGCTGCCGCTGCTGCGGTTGAAGAGAAGACCGAATTCAGCGTCGTGCTGGCTGCTGCCGGCGACAAGAAGATCGAAGTCATCAAGGAAGTCCGCGCCATCACCGGCCTGGGCCTGAAGGAAGCCAAGGACCTCGTCGAAGGCGCTCCGAAGCCCGTCAAGGAAGGCGTCAACAAGGAAGAAGCCGACAAGATCAAGGCCCAGCTCGAGAAGGCTGGCGCCAAGGTCGAACTCAAGTAATGCGCGATCCGGGAGCGCCGCAGGGCGCTCCCGGGCCATGCAACGGCGTGCGACAGGTTGTCGCGTGGCGTACCGGACACAAAAAAGTGTGGGGATCCGTGGACTTAACCCTCGAATCTCCTTTATTGCCATCCCATATCGGGTTGGCAGCGGAAAAACACGGTAGGCGGCGGGGGCGGCAGGGCACCCGGCGGAAGCCGTTGGGAGACAGTCAGATTTCGGGCTTTTTCAGTCCGTAAAGCGGAGCGTTTGGACGAGCGGGTGCAGTGATGCGCCTCGCGCGTCGTTTTGCGTTTTGGAGGCGATGGGGCCGGCCGGGGATTTAATTCCTGACTTTGCGCTTCGTTCCTTCGGGACGATTCGAAATTCAACCCGGGGTCGATGGCAGTCGCTCCCGGAAGGTTCGCCCCACAAAGGCGACGAAAATGAGAGGCCACGATGGCGCAGCAGACATTCACCGGTCGCAAACGCGTACGCAAGTTTTTCGGTCACATCAAGGAAGTCGCCGAGATGCCGAACCTCATCGAGGTTCAGAAGGCGTCCTATGACCAGTTCCTGATGGTTGACGAGCCGGCCGGTGGTCGCCTCGACGAGGGCCTGCAGGCGGTGTTCCGCTCGGTATTTCCGATCTCGGATTTTTCGGGCACCTCGATGCTCGAATTTGTCCGCTACGAGTTCGAACAGCCGAAATATGACGTCGATGAGTGCCGCCAGCGCGGCATGACCTTCGCTGCGCCGCTCAAGGTGACGCTGCGCCTCATCGTGTTCGATATCGACGAGGAAACCGGCGCCAAGTCGGTGAAGGACATCAAGGAGCAGGACGTCTACATGGGCGATATCCCGCTCATGACGATGAACGGCACCTTCGTTGTCAACGGCACCGAGCGCGTCATCGTCTCGCAGATGCACCGTTCGCCCGGCGTGTTCTTCGACCACGACAAGGGCAAGACCCATTCGTCCGGCAAGCTGCTGTTTGCCGCGCGCGTGATTCCGTATCGCGGTTCCTGGCTCGACATCGAGTTCGACGCCAAGGACATCGTGTTCGCGCGCATCGATCGTCGCCGCAAGCTGCCCGTGACCTCGCTGATGTACGCGCTCGGTCTCGACGGCGAGCAGATCCTGTCGACATTCTACAAGAAGATCACCTACAAGCGGACCAAGGAAGGCTGGCGCGTGCCGTTCGACGCCAACCGCTTCCGTGGCTACTCGACCATCAACGACCTGATCGACGCCGACACCGGCAAGGTGGTGCTCGAGGCCGGCAAGAAGCTGACCGTGCGCAGCGCGCGCCAGATGCAGGAAAAGGGTCTGAAGGCGCTCCGCATGTCGGACGAGGAGCTCGTCGGCAACTATCTCGCCGAGGATCTCGTCAACCCGAAGACCGGTGAAATCTACGCCGAAGCCGGCGAGGAGATCACCGAGAAGTCGCTCAAGGTGCTGAACGAGCAGGGCTACAAGGACCTGCCGCTGCTCGACATCGACCACGTCAATGTCGGCGCCTACATCCGCAACACGCTGTCGGCCGACAAGAACATGACGCGTGAGGACGCGCTGTTCGACATCTACCGCGTGATGCGTCCGGGCGAGCCGCCGACGCTGGATTCGGCGCAGGCGATGTTCCAGTCGCTGTTCTTCGATGCCGAGCGCTACGACCTCTCCGCGGTCGGCCGCGTCAAGATGAACATGCGCCTCGAGCTCGATGCGCCCGACACCCATCGCACGCTGCGCAAGGAAGACATCCTGGCGGTCATCAAGACGCTGGTCGACCTGCGCGACGGCAAGGGCGAGATCGACGACATCGACCACCTCGGCAACCGCCGGGTGCGTTCGGTCGGCGAGCTGATGGAGAACCAGTACCGGATCGGCCTGCTCCGCATGGAGCGCGCCATCAAGGAGCGTATGTCGAGCGTCGATATCGACACCGTGATGCCGCAGGACCTGATCAACGCCAAGCCCGCGGCCGCCGCGGTGCGCGAGTTCTTCGGTTCCTCGCAGCTGTCGCAGTTCATGGACCAGACCAACCCGCTGTCGGAGATCACCCACAAGCGGCGCCTGTCGGCGCTTGGCCCGGGCGGTCTGACCCGCGAGCGTGCCGGCTTCGAAGTCCGCGACGTGCATCCGACGCATTACGGCCGTATCTGCCCGATCGAAACGCCGGAAGGTCCGAACATCGGTCTGATCAACTCGCTGGCGACGTTCGCGCGCGTCAACAAGTACGGCTTCGTCGAGACGCCCTATCGCAAGATCAAGGACAGCCGCGTCACCGACGAGGTGGTCTATCTGTCGGCGATGGAAGAGGGCCGCTACCGCGTCGCGCAGGCCAACGTGCCGCTCGATGCCAAGGGCCGCTTCACCGACGACCTGGTGGTCTGCCGGCATGCCGGCGAAGTGCTGCCGGTGACGCCGGACAAGGTCGACTACATGGACGTGTCGCCGAAGCAGCTGGTTTCGGTCGCCGCGGCGCTGATCCCGTTCCTCGAGAACGACGACGCCAACCGCGCGCTGATGGGCTCGAACATGCAGCGCCAGGCGGTGCCGCTGGTTCGCGCCGAGGCGCCGTTCGTCGGCACCGGCATGGAAGGCGTGGTCGCCCGTGACTCGGGCGCGGCGATTGCCGCGCGCCGTTCGGGCGTGATCGACCAGATCGACGCCACCCGCGTCGTGATCCGCGCCACCGAGGATCTCGATCCGACCAAGTCGGGCGTCGATATCTATCGGCTGATGAAGTACCAGCGCTCGAACCAGTCGACCTGCATCAACCAGCGTCCGCTGGTGAAGGTCGGCGACATCGTCAAGAAGGGCGACATCATCGCTGACGGTCCGTCGACCGATCTCGGCGAACTCGCGCTCGGCCGCAACGTGCTGGTCGCGTTCATGCCCTGGAACGGCTACAACTTCGAAGACTCGATCCTGCTCTCCGAGCGGATCGTGAAGGACGACGTCTTCACTTCGATCCATATCGAAGAATTCGAAGTGATGGCCCGCGACACCAAGCTCGGTCCTGAGGAAATCACCCGCGACATTCCGAACGTCTCGGAAGAAGCGCTGAAGAACCTCGACGAAGCCGGTATCGTCTACATCGGTGCGGAAGTTCGCGCCGGCGACATCCTGGTCGGCAAGATCACGCCGAAGGGCGAGAGCCCGATGACGCCGGAAGAGAAGCTGCTGCGCGCCATCTTCGGCGAGAAGGCCTCCGACGTCCGCGATACCTCGCTGCGCGTGCCTCCGGGCGTGCAGGGCACCATCGTGGAAGTCCGCGTGTTCAACCGTCACGGCGTCGACAAGGACGAGCGTGCGCTGGCGATCGAGCGGGAAGAGATCGAGCGTCTGGCCAAGGACCGCGACGACGAGCAGGCGATTCTGGACCGCAACGTCTACAACCGCCTCGCCGAGCTCTTGGAGAACCGCCAGGGCATCGCCGGTCCGAAGGGCTTCAAGAAGGATACCAAGATCACCCGTGCGGTGCTCGACGAGTATCCGAAGTCGCAGTGGTGGCTGTTCGCCTCGCCGAACGACAAGCTGATGGCCGAGATCGAGGCCATGCGGAAGCAGTACGACGAGTCGAAGAAGGGCCTCGAGCAGCGCTTCCTCGACAAGGTCGAGAAGCTGCAGCGTGGCGACGAGCTGCCGCCCGGCGTGATGAAGATGGTCAAGGTCTTCGTCGCGGTGAAGCGCAAGATCCAGCCCGGCGACAAGATGGCCGGCCGTCACGGCAACAAGGGCGTGGTGTCGAAGATCGTGCCGATCGAGGACATGCCGTTCCTCGAGGACGGTACGCATGCCGACATCGTGCTCAATCCGCTCGGCGTGCCTTCGCGCATGAACGTCGGTCAGATCCTTGAGACCCATCTCGGTTGGGCCTGCGCCGGCCTCGGCAAGCGCATCGGCCAGACCATCGACGCCTACTATCAGAAGCAGGACCTCAAGCCGCTGCGCGAGACCCTGAAGAAGATCTATGGCGAGGATGAAACCATCAAGTCGCTGAACGACAACGAGCTGGTCGAACTCGGCCGCAATCTGAGCCACGGCGTGCCGATCGCAACGCCGGTGTTCGACGGCGCCAAGGAAGCCGACATCGAGGAGATGCTGAAGCTCGCGGGCTTCGACGCCTCCGGCCAGTCGACCGTCTATGACGGCCGCACCGGCGACCAGTTCGATCGCAAGGTGACGATGGGCTACATCTACATGCTCAAGCTGCACCATCTCGTGGACGACAAGATCCACGCGCGTTCGATCGGTCCGTACTCGCTCGTCACCCAGCAGCCGCTGGGCGGCAAGGCGCAGTTCGGCGGCCAGCGCTTCGGCGAAATGGAGGTCTGGGCGCTGGAAGCCTACGGCGCCGCCTACACGCTGCAGGAGATGTTGACCGTGAAGTCGGACGACGTCGCCGGCCGTACCAAGGTGTACGAGGCGATCGTGCGCGGCGACGACACCTTCGAGGCCGGTATTCCGGAATCGTTCAACGTGCTGGTCAAGGAAATGCGCTCGCTCGGCCTCAACGTCGACCTGCACAATTCCAAGGTGGGACCGGCGTCGACGTCGGAAGCGGCCGAGTAACGCGTTGATTTACGCCCGGCGCGAAAGCGCCGGGCCTTCGCGCTCCGCTCGGACGTTGAGTGGGGCGCGCGTTGAATAAAAGTTTCGAATTTGCTGCCGGTGACGATCGGCACGCGAGGAGAAGACCATGAATCAAGAGATTATGAATCTTTTCAATCCGACGACGCCGGCTCAGGTCTTCGACCAGATCCGGATTTCGATCGCGTCTCCGGAGAAGATTCTGTCCTGGTCGTACGGCGAGATCAAGAAGCCGGAGACCATCAACTACCGCACCTTCAAGCCGGAGCGTGACGGCCTGTTCTGCGCGCGCATCTTCGGGCCGATCAAGGACTACGAGTGCCTGTGCGGCAAGTACAAGCGGATGAAGTACAAGGGCATCATCTGCGAGAAGTGCTCGGTCGAGGTGACGCTGTCGCGCGTCCGGCGCGAGCGCATGGGCCATATCGAGCTGGCGGCGCCGGTCGCCCACATCTGGTTCCTGAAGTCGCTGCCGTCGCGCATCGGCCTGCTGCTCGACATGACGCTGAAGGATCTCGAGCGGATCCTGTACTTCGAATATTACGTCGTTCTCGAGCCGGGTCTGACCGCGCTGAAGGACCGTCAGCTGCTGTCGGAAGACGAGTATCTGAAGGCGCAGGACGAGTACGGCCAGGACAGCTTCACCGCCATGATCGGCGCTGAAGCAATCCGCGAGCTGCTCAAGGGGCTCGAGCTCGAAAAGCTCGAGGCGACGCTGCGTGCCGACATGGCGGAGACTGACTCCGACATCAAGCACAAGAAGCTCGCCAAGCGTCTGAAGATCGTCGAGGCCTTCCGCGTCTCCGGCAACAAGCCGGAATGGATGATCATGACGGTGGTGCCGGTGATTCCGCCGGACCTGCGTCCGCTGGTGCCGCTCGACGGCGGCCGGTTCGCAACCTCCGACCTCAACGACCTTTATCGCCGCGTCATCAACCGCAACAACCGCTTGAAGCGGCTGATGGAGCTGCGTGCGCCTGACATCATCATCCGCAACGAAAAGCGCATGCTGCAGGAGGCCGTCGACGCGCTGTTCGACAACGGCCGCCGCGGCCGCGTCATCACCGGCGCCAACAAGCGCCCGCTGAAGTCGCTCGCCGACATGCTGAAGGGCAAGCAGGGCCGGTTCCGTCAGAACCTGCTCGGCAAGCGCGTCGACTATTCGGGCCGTTCGGTGATCGTGGTCGGTCCCGAGCTGCGCCTGCATCAGTGCGGCCTGCCGAAGAAGATGGCGCTCGAGCTGTTCAAGCCGTTCATCTACTCGCGGCTCGACGCCAAGGGTCTGTCCACCACGGTGAAGCAGGCCAAGAAGCTGGTCGAGAAGGAGCGTCCGGAGGTCTGGGATATCCTCGACGAGGTGATCCGCGAGCATCCGGTGCTGCTCAACCGCGCGCCGACGCTGCATCGCCTCGGCATCCAGGCGTTCGAGCCGGTGCTGATCGAGGGCAAGGCGATCCAGCTGCATCCGCTGGTCTGCGCCGCCTTCAACGCCGACTTCGACGGCGACCAGATGGCCGTGCACGTTCCGCTGTCGCTCGAAGCGCAGCTGGAAGCGCGCGTCCTGATGATGTCGACCAACAACATCCTGCATCCCGCGAACGGCCAGCCGATCATCGTGCCGTCGCAGGACATCGTGCTCGGTCTCTACTACGTCTCGATCATGCGCGAAGGCCTGCCCGGCGAGGGCAAGATCTTCGGCGACATGGCCGAGCTCGAGCACGCTCTGCATTCGAAGGTCATCCACCTCCACACCAAGATCAAGTACCGGTGGGAAGGCCTCGACGAGGAAGGCAAGATGTCCAAGCGGTGGATCGAAACCACCGCGGGCCGCGTCATGCTCGGCAACCTGCTGCCGAAGAGCACCAAGATCTCGTACGACATCATCAACAAGCTGATGACCAAGCGCGAGATCTCCGGCGTGATCGACCAGGTCTACCGTCACTGCGGTCAGAAGGAGACGGTGATCTTCTGCGACCGCATCATGGCGCTCGGCTTCTACAACGCCTTCAAGGCGGGCATCTCGTTCGGCAAGGACGACATGGTCGTGCCGGCGTCGAAGTGGAAGATCGTCGACGCGACCCGTACGCTGGCGAAGGATTTCGAGCAGCAGTACAATGACGGTCTGATCACCCACGGCGAGAAGTACAACAAGGTCGTCGACGCCTGGTCGAAGGCCGGTGAAGAAGTCGCCAAGGCGATGATGAAGGAGATCTCGTCCGTCAAGAAGACGGCGAGCGGAGCGGAAGCCGAAGTGAACTCCATCTACATGATGGCACACTCCGGTGCGCGTGGTTCGCCGGCGCAGATGCGCCAGCTCGCCGGCATGCGCGGTCTGATGGCCAAGCCGTCGGGCGAGATCATCGAGACGCCGATCATTTCCAACTTCAAGGAAGGTCTGTCGGTGCTCGAGTACTTCAACTCGACCCACGGCGCCCGCAAGGGCCTCGCGGACACCGCGTTGAAGACCGCGAACTCCGGCTACCTGACCCGCCGTCTGGTCGACGTCGCGCAGGACTGCATCATCACGCAGACCGATTGCGGCACCAAGCTCGGCATCAAGATGCGCGCCATCGTCGATGCCGGCACGGTCGTTGCCTCGCTCGGCTCGCGCATCCTGGGCCGTACGGCCTGCGATGACGTGCGCGATCCCGCCACCAACGAGATTGTCGTCAAGCGCGACACGTTGATGGAGGAGACCCATGTCGACGCGATCCAGCAGGCCGGCATCCAGGAAGTGAAGATCCGCTCGGCACTGACCTGCGAGCTGATCAACGGCATCTGCGCCAAGTGCTACGGCCGCGATCTGGCCCGCGGCACCCCGGTCAACCACGGTGAGGCCGTCGGCGTCATCGCGGCGCAGTCGATCGGTGAACCCGGCACGCAGCTGACGATGCGCACGTTCCACATCGGCGGCGCCGCCCAGCTCAACGAGCAGTCGTTCGTCGAATCGAACTTCGACGGCAAGATCGTGATCAGGAACAAGGCCATCGCCCGCAACAGCGAAGGCAATCTGGTCGCGATGGTGCGCAACATGGTCGTTGCGATCGTCGATGCCGACGGCACCGAGCGTGCAACCCACCGTATTCAGTACGGTTCGAAGATGCACGTCGACGAAGGCGACACCGTCAAGCGCGGCCAGCGCATCGCGGAGTGGGATCCTTATACCCGCCCGGTGCTCACCGAAGTCGAGGGCACGATCGGTTTCGAGGATCTGGTCGAAGGCCAGTCGATCTCGGAAACGCTCGACGAATCGACCGGTATCGCCAAGCGCGTGGTCATCGACTGGCGCACGACGCGCGGCGGTTCGGACCTGCGCCCGGCCATCGTGGTCAAGGGCAAGGACGGCAAGGTGCTGAAGCTCGCGCGTGGCGGCGACGCCCGCTACATGCTTTCGGTCGACGCCATTCTGTCGGTCGATACCGGCGCGAAGGTGATGTCCGGCGACATCCTGGCGCGTATCTCGACCGAGAGCGCCAAGACGCGTGACATCACCGGCGGTCTGCCGCGGGTGGCGGAACTGTTCGAGGCTCGCAAGCCGAAGGATGCGGCGATCATCGCGGAGACCGCGGGAACGATCCGCTTCGGCCGCGACTACAAGAACAAGCGCCGCATCTCGATCGAGCCGATGGACAAGACCGAGGAGCCGCGCGAGTACCTGATCCCGAAGGGCAAGCACATCCACCTTCAGGACGGCGACATCGTCGAAAAGGGCGATTTCATCGTCGAAGGCAACCCGGCGCCGCACGACATCCTGGCGATCAAGGGCATCGAGGAACTCGCTGCCTATCTGGTCAACGAAATCCAGGAGGTCTACCGGTTGCAGGGCGTGCTGATCAACGACAAGCACATCGAGGTGATTGTCCGTCAGATGCTGCAGAAGGTCGAAGTCACCGACCAGGGCGACACCGACATGATCTCGGGCGAGCAGGTCGACAAGATCGAGTTCGACGCGCTCAACACCAAGACCAAGGAGGAGGGCAAGAAGCCCGCCACGGGGACGCCGGTTCTGCTCGGCATCACCAAGGCGAGCTTGCAGACCCGCTCCTTCTTCTCGGCGGCGTCGTTCCAGGAGACCACACGCGTGCTCACCGAAGCGGCCGTCAACGGCAAGGTGGACCCGCTCGAGGGCCTCAAGGAGAACGTCATTGTCGGCCGCCTGATCCCGGCCGGCACCGGTGCCTCGATGGCGCGGATCCGCGAAGTCGCGGTCAAGCGCGACAAGCTGATCCTCGACGAGCGCGAGAAGCAGCAGGCGGCGATCGTGCCGACGGCTCCGGAAGCGGAGCCGCTGGCGCTGCCGCCCGCGGAATAGGCACCCGCAAGACTACGGTAGTCAGCGAGAAGGCCGGCGTTCTGCCGGCCTTTTTGTTGCTTTCTTCCCTTGCTGCGGTGCAGGGACGCAGTTTGTTCATCTTCCCTTCAGGCAAAAAAGTGCCTTTGCTAGGGTGACTTAGACCGGCTGTTTGGCTCGTGCCGGAGACGACGGAATCGATATGCTCGACTTGGCGATTGTAGGCGGCGGCCCCGGGGGGCTGATGAGCGCCTGGTATCTGAAGCGCAAACTCGGCGATCTCTGCCGCATCACCATCTTCGAGGCGTCGAACCGTCTCGGGGGCAAGATCGTCACGCGCAAATTCGACACTGCGCCTGCGATGTACGAGGCCGGCGTCGCCGAGATCTACGACTACTCGATGACGGGACCCGACCCGCTGCGCGAGCTGATCCAGCATTTCGGCCTGCAGACGATCCCGATGGATGCCGAGCAGGTGCAACTGGACGGCGAACTGCTGGCCGACGTTCCCGGCATGCGCCGCAAATACGGTGCGAAGACCGCGGCCGCAATCGAGGCGTTCCGCAAGCGCTGCAGCGAGCTGGTGTCGCCGATCGAGTATTACGAGGGCGTCGGCGCCCACGACAACGAACATCCCTGGGCCTACAAGACCGCCGAGCAGATCCTCGACGAAGAGGTCGAGGACGTGACCGCCAAGCGGTTCTTCAAGGTGATGGCGCGCTCCGACCTCGCGACCGAGACCCACAACACCAACGGCCTCAACGCGCTGAAGAACTACGTGATGGACGTCGACGGCTATATCGGCCTGTATTCGATCCAGAACGGCAACGAGCAGCTGATCGATTGCCTGCGCTCGGAGGTCAGTGCCGACATCCAGCTCAACCATCGCGTCCTCAAGGTCGGCAAGACCGCAACCGGCCGCTACCAGCTCAACATGATGAACGGCAAGGGGCCGGAGACGCGCGACTTCGACCTCGTGCTGGTCTGCCTGCCGCACTCCTGGCTCGCCACCATGCGCTGGGACGGCGAGCAGCTGCGCAAGTCGATGGTCAAGCACGTCGCCTATTTCGATCGGCCGGCGCACTATCTGCGGGTCTCGATCCTGTTCGACGAGCCGTTCTGGGGCGAGAAGATCCCGGGCGCCTGGTTCATGTCGGAAGCGTTCGGCGGCTGCTGCGTCTACAATGAGGGCGCGCGCCACGATGTCGGCAAGCACGGCGTGCTGAACTGGCTGATCGCCGGCTCCGACGCGCTCGCCTTCGCCAATCTCAGCGACGAGGAGCTGATCGACGCCGCGCTGAAGTCGCTGCCGGCCTCGCTCGGCGATGCGCGCGCGCATTTCCTCGAGGGCAAGACCCATCGCTGGCTGTCGTCGGTCAACGCGCTGCCGGGCGGCCTGCCGGTGCGCGACGTCATGACCAACCACCGCCCCGATCCGAAGGAGCACCCCGGCATCGTGGTGGTCGGCGACTATCTGTTCGATTCGACGTTGAACGGGCTGCTGGATTCCTCCGATGCCGCGACCGACATCATCGTCACCGAGATGATGCGGCTGCGCCGCGCCCGCGCGCAGGACGAAGGCGCGCTGTCCGACAAGATCGACCGCAACTATTTCGAGAATTATCGCGGCGCCGGCCCCTACAGTGAAGCCTGGCGCAATTTCACCGACCCGGCCTATCTGACCGACCTGATCAAGACGGTGTGGGGCAGGGTGAAGGGCTACAAGCTCCTGATCGCCGGCTCCGCCAGCGGCGAGCTGGTCGGCGCGCTGCGCGAACGCGGCATCGATGCCTGGGGCATCGAGAACAACCGCTACATCCACGGCAAGACGCCGAAGGCGCTCAAGAAGTACAACAAGCTCGGCTCGATCGCCGACATGCCGTTCAAGGACAATGAGTTCGACTTCGTGTTCGAGACCTCGCTGTGCCATCTCGGCGAGAAGCAGGTGGCGCGCGGGGTGCGCGAGCTCAACCGCGTGGTCAAGACCGGCGTCGTGTTCGCGTCGGTGACCTCGGACATGGCGCCGGCGGTGATCGATCGCTACGACCTGCTGCGCGGCGTGAAGAAGCTCGGCACCTGGTGGGAATGGTCGGAATTGTTCTTCGGCAACGGCTTCGACCTGTCGATGCACCGCCGCGACTGCACCGATGCGCTGTGGACGTTGACGCTTGCCGCCAACAAGGGGCCGGGGCAGTGGTACGCCGACTCCGACAGCCTGCGCTATTCCTTCTTCGACAAGGTCGAGGCCGACCTCGACGACTAGCGGCAACGCGGCGTTGCAGTAATCTCGAATCCACCGGACCGCGCGCCGCGCCGTTGCAAACGCTTTGCCGAATTCATTGTGATCGCATAGGATTGTACCGGCAGCGTTCGCCGCTGCGGTTTCGATTTGCGGTCATGCCGGCCGTGGAGCATCGGTTGGTTTCATGGCGCCAAGACCTCCTGCATCAGACGATCCGAATCGATCGGCAGCCGACGATCCCGAGCTGAAGAAGAAGTCTGCCGCGGCGGCCGGTTCGCCGGCGGCAACGGCCTCCGCCAAGCCGGCCTCCATCAAGCCGGCCGCCGCGCCCGACGACGACGAAGATGATGAGGACGAGGACGACGAGTTCGAGCTCGATGACGATGATGACGAGGACCTCGTCGTTTTCACCGCCAAGGAAGCCGCCGGCGCGCTCTCCACGATCTATGGCTTCGTCAAGCCGATCCTGACCAACTACAAGAAGCCGCTTGCTTGCGTCGCCATCGGCGTGCTGGTCGAGACGTTGTTCAACGTCATCATGCCGCTCAGCCTGAAATTCCTGATCGACGACGCGCTCGGCGAGGAGGATTTCCAGGCCCTTTACAAGATCCTTGGCGTGCTCGCGGTTGCCGGCATCGTCACCTCGATCATCGCGGTCTGGTACGAGCGCTGGGATGCGCGGCTTGGCGCGGGCATCATCGCCGACGTCCGGACCCGCATCTTCGACCACGTCCAGAACCTGCCGTCGGCCTATTTCGCGCGCACCAAGCGCGGCGAGATCCTGTCGCGTTTCTCGATCGATCTGTCGGCCTTCGAGGGCTCGGTCAAGACCTTCGCCAACAGCGCGGCGCTGCCTGGCCTGGAATTGGTCGCCGGCATCATCCTGATGCTGTTCCTGAACTGGCAGCTTGCCGTGGTCGCCCTGCTGGTGTTTCCGATCACGCTGATCGGGCCGCGCATCCTGACGCCGAAGGCGGTGCTGGCCAATTACGAGCAGAAGCAGAACGAGGCAGCGCTGCTCGGCATGGTGCAGGAGAACGTCGCTGCCCAGGCGGTGGTCAAGGCGTTCAACCTGCAGCGCCGCGCGCTCGGCTGGTTCACGCTGCGCAACCGCGACGTCCGCGCCAAGGCCGCGTCAGCCATGTTCCTGTCGACCATGGTGGAGCGCACCGTCACCATTTCGGTGCTGCTGCTCCACCTCGTCGTGTTGGCGATCGGCGCCTATCTCGCCACCAAGGGGCAGATCACGGTCGGTACCTTCGTGACCTTCGAGAGCGCGTTCTGGGAGGTGTCGTACAACATCGCCCATCTCATGCATTTCATCCCGGTGTCGATCCAGTCCGCTGCGGCAGTGCGGCACATCCAGGAGCTGCTCGACGAGCCGACCCGTGGCGCCGACCGTCCCGGAGCGCCGGACCTGCCGCGCATCACCAACGACATCTCTTTCGACCGCGTCACCTTCCAGTATGAGGGGGCGCAGACGCCGGTGCTCGACAATCTCAGCCTCAAGCTCAATGCCGGCAAGAGCATTGCGATCGTCGGTCCCAGCGGCTCCGGCAAGAGCACGCTGATCAACCTGATCCTTCGGCTCTACGTGCCTGACGAGGGCCGCGTCGCCATCGACGGCGTCGACATCCGCCGGGTGACGCGCGAGTCGCTACGCGCCAGCATGGCGGTCGTGTTCCAGGAAAACATGCTGTTCAACATGTCGATCCGCGAGAACATCCGGCTCGGCAAGGAAGGGGCCACCGACGCGGAGGTCGAGGACGCCGCGAAGAAAGCCGAGATCCATCGCTACATCATGAGCCTGCCGCAGCGCTACGACACGCCGGTCGGTGAGCGCGGCGATACACTGTCCGGCGGCCAGCGCCAGCGCATCGCGATCGCGCGCGCGATCATCCGCAACCCGTCGGTGCTGCTGCTCGACGAGGCGACCTCGGCGCTCGACCAGACCACGGAAGCGGCGATCAACCGCACGCTGCTCAAGGTCGCGGAGGGCCGCACCATGATCTGGTCGACGCACCGCCTGACCTCGGTGGTCGAGATGGACGAGATCATCGTGATCTCAGGCGGCCAGGCGATCGAGCGCGGCTCGCACGAGGAGCTGCTAGCGCGGAATGGCGCCTACCGCACGCTGTGGGACGATCAGGGGCACAAGCATCACGACGCGGCCGACGAGGATGACGACGACGCGGACGATGATGAAGACGACGAGGATGAGGACGACGACGAGGAGGCGTGATATCCGCCCCGTTGCTCATGACGTCCGATGGTTACGCCCTGTCCGTGGCGTGCGGACGTTGCCGGAAGTGACTGGCCGGCCGTGCCGCCGACGCCGCCTGCGGGCGCTGCAGCCGGCGCAGCGAGCCCCGGCCGAGATAACCGAAGAAGCGGGCCCAGCGCTGGGCTTGCCAATAGGGCCCGCTGCCGATCGACACCTCACGGAAGTTGAACGCCTTGGCGTTCGACCAGGCGTCGCATTCCGTCTTGACCGGATCGTCGTAGAACGCCGTGATCTTCTCCTCGCCCATGCCGTCGGTCGCAAGCCAGTTCGGGATATGGACGTTGCAGAGCTGGGACACGTCGGTGAACACCTTGTCGGTCCCGGTGCCGGTGACGGGGCAGGTGCTGGCGAAGGCGTCGCCGACCAGCACGACGCCGGCCTGCCGATAGCCGGTGCTGACATAGACATCGGCGGGCCTGATCTTGATGTCGCCGGCGACGCCGAATTCGCCGGTGAGCCGGCGCAGCCGTGGCAGCGCGGCATTCAGCGTCTCGACCGGATTGCGCCGCATCGCGCGCAGCCACGGATCGTCGGCCGGGCGGTAGGTGAAGAGGTTGGCGCGCATCCGGTTTCCGACCGGAAACAGCGTGATGTAGGGGATGCGGTCGCTCGGCCGCTCCGAGAAATAGGTCATGGCCGCGAACGGGAAGGCGGGGCGGCCGACGGGGACGAAGTCGAAGCCGAGCGAGATCGAGTGGCAGAAGCTGGTCACCAGCCGCTCGATGCCGAGCGTCCGGCGCAGCCCGACATTCAGGCCGTTGGCGAGCACCACGAGGCGCGCCGAGATTTCCTCGCCGCCCGAGAGCACCAGCCGCTGCCGCTCCGAACTGGCGGCGACGTTCACGACCTTGTCGCGGATGAATTCGGCCGGCGCGGCGATCTCGGCTCGAATCGCGGTGATCAGCGCGTCGTACATGATGCCGTATTGCCGGCTCGGCTGCCGGTCGAGCAGGTGGCCGAATCGCGCGATCCAGTTCTCGCCGTCCAGCGTCGCCGAGCGCAGTACGGATTCGGCAAGGCCGGTCCTGGCGAATCGCGCGAGCTGGAGGTCGCCGCCGATCTTTTCGACGCGGAAGTCGAATGGATAGGCCTGATGGGGGTCGATCACGACGGTCGGTATCCCGGCACGGCCGAGCATGGCGGCCGCGGTCGAGCCCGCAAGACCTCCGCCGATGATCGCGATGTCGGTGTACCGCATGACGTTTTCCGTGGCCGTAGACCGCAATTTTTGCGCTGCGAATGGCAAATAAAGGCTTAGTTTCGAAATTCGCCTTCGGGTCCAAGTTGGGGAGAATTGTTTCTAATCATATTTTATCCGGGTATAATGTGATTCCACTGGCGTACCGGAGATTCGGATTCGGGTGAGGGGAGTCGCAGACGCTGTCGTATTTCGACGCCCGGCGAGTGGCGCGAAATGCGAAATCTGCAAGCGCCAGAGGTGTTTCTTTGCTTGTCGTTTTGCTTGACTTCATTATCTCTCGCTTATACAAGGCCCTCACTTAACGACAGGCGGTGAGCTACGCTAGCGTCGGAACGGAACACCCAAAGGCCCTTTTTCAGGCGCCGGACGGGCACCAACCTCGACGAATGCCGCTCAAACGCTGTCGATGATAGCTAGGCAATGCCAGGACGATTTTGGTTCTCTTGAGCACGTCCTCTTGAGAGTGAATTCGGATGCATGACCTCGGTGGCGGACCGGACAGCGAACGCTGAACGGTTCGGAATCGCGGTCCTCTGTGGCGTCGATGCGCTTTCCGCTCAGTGATGAGTGGTTGGCGCGATTTCGCTTTGCGCGGGTGCTTGTTCCGCGTCGAGCGGGCCGTACGGGACGGCAAGTCCTGAGAAGAAATTTGCGGAGCCAGTCAAGGTTTCCGCGCGAACTAAAGGGTGAAGGCTGCATGCCGACGATCAACCAGCTGATCGCAAAACCACGTGAAGTGCAGAAGTCGCGCAAGAAGGTGCCGGCGCTGCAGCAGTCGCCGCAGAAGCGCGGCGTGTGCACGCGCGTCTACACCACGACCCCGAAGAAGCCGAACTCGGCGCTTCGTAAGGTCGCCAAGGTGCGCCTGACCAACGGTTTCGAGGTGATCGGCTACATCCCGGGTGAAGGCCATAATCTGCAGGAGCACTCGGTGGTCATGATCCGCGGCGGCCGCGTCAAGGACTTGCCCGGTGTGCGCTACCACATCCTCCGTGGCGTGCTGGATACCCAGGGCGTCAAGAACCGTAAGCAGCGTCGTTCGAAGTACGGCGCGAAGCGTCCGAAGTAAGCGGGAAACGATCAGATGTCGCGTCGCCATTCTGCTGAGAAGCGTGAAGTTCTTCCGGATCCGAAGTTCGGGAACATCATCATTACGAAGTTCATGAACTCGGTGATGTACGCCGGGAAGAAGTCGGTCGCCGAAAACATCGTCTACGGTGCGCTCGGCATGATCGAGGCCAAGACCAAGCAGCCCCCGCTCGGCGTGTTCGAGCAGGCGCTCGAGAACGTGATGCCGACCATCGAGGTTCGTTCCCGCCGCGTCGGTGGTGCGACCTACCAGGTGCCGGTGGAAGTCCGCTCGGTGCGCCGGCAGGCGCTCGGCATCCGCTGGCTGATCTCGGCCGCTCGTGAGCGCAACGAGAAGACCATGACGGAGCGTCTCTCGGCGGAACTGCTCGACGCCTCGAACAATCGCGGCAACGCCGTCAAGAAGCGTGAAGACGTGCACCGGATGGCGGAAGCCAACCGTGCCTTCTCGCACTATCGCTGGTAACGGCGAAACACGGAATTTAAGGAACAGCCTATGCCTCGCGTTCATGCCATAGAGAACTACCGCAACTTCGGTATCATGGCGCATATCGATGCCGGCAAGACCACGACCACCGAGCGTATCCTCTATTACACCGGCAAGAGCCACAAGATCGGCGAAGTGCACGAAGGTGCCGCGACGATGGACTGGATGGAGCAGGAGCAGGAGCGTGGCATCACGATCACCTCGGCTGCGACCACTGCGTTCTGGAACGGCAAGCGCCTGAACATCATCGACACTCCCGGCCACGTCGACTTCACCATTGAAGTCGAGCGTTCGCTGCGCGTGCTCGACGGCGCCGTTTGCGTGCTCGACTCCAACCAGGGTGTCGAGCCGCAGACCGAAACCGTCTGGCGCCAGGGCGACAAGTACAAGGTTCCGCGCATCGTCTTCGCCAACAAGATGGACAAGACCGGCGCCGACTTCTTCAAGTGCCTGTCCGACATCGTCGACCGCCTCGGCGCCAAGCCGATCGCGATCCAGCTTCCGATCGGTGCCGAGAACAACTTCAAGGGTCTCGTCGACCTGGTCGTCATGAAGGGCATCGTCTGGAACGATGAATCGCTCGGCGCCAAGTTCGACTACGTCGATATCCCGGAAGACATGGTCGAGCAGGCCAAGGAATACCGCGAGAAGATGGTGGAAGCCGCCGTCGAACTCGACGACGATGCTCTGGCTGCCTTCCTCGACGGCAAGGAGCCGGACGAGGCGACCCTGAAGCGTCTGATCCGCAAGGCGGTGCTGACCGGTGCGTTCTATCCGGTGCTGTGCGGCTCCGCGTTCAAGAACAAGGGCGTTCAGCCGCTGCTCGACGCCGTGGTCGACTACCTGCCGTCGCCGGTCGACGTGCCCGCGATCAAGGGCATCGATGATGACGGCAACGAAGTCGTGCGCAAGGCGGACGACAAGGAGCCGCTGGCGCTGCTCGCATTCAAGATCATGGACGATCCTTTCGTCGGCACCATCACGTTCTGCCGCATCTATTCCGGCGTCCTGCAGTCGGGCACCGGCGTGGTGAACTCGACCCGCGAGAAGAAGGAGCGGATCGGCCGCATGCTGCTGATGCATGCGAACAACCGCGAAGACATCAAGGAAGCCTATGCCGGCGACATCGTCGCGCTGGCTGGCCTGAAGGAAGCGCGCACCGGTGACACGCTGTGCGATCCCGACAAGCCGGTCATCCTCGAGAAGATGGAATTCCCGGAGCCGGTGATCGAGATCGCGATCGAGCCGAAGTCGAAGGCCGACCAGGAAAAGCTGGGCGTGGCGTTGGCGAAGCTCGCCGCGGAGGATCCGTCGTTCCGCGTGTCGACCGACCAGGAGTCCGGCCAGACCATTCTCAAGGGCATGGGCGAACTCCATCTCGACATCAAGGTCGACATCCTCAGGCGCACCTACAAGGTCGACGCCAACATCGGCGCGCCGCAGGTGGCGTTCCGCGAGCGCGTAACCAAGAAGGCCGAGGTTAAGTACACGCACAAGAAGCAGACCGGCGGTACCGGTCAGTTCGCCGAAGTGTCGATCGTCGTCGAGCCGAACGAGCCCGGCAAGGGCTATGAGTTCGAATCGAAGATCGTCGGCGGTGCGGTGCCGAAGGAATACATTCCCGGCGTCGAAAAGGGCCTCAACAGCGTGATGGGCTCCGGCGTCGTCGCCGGCTTCCCGGTGGTGGACGTCAAGGTGCAGCTGGTCGACGGCAAGTATCACGACGTCGACTCGTCGGCGCTGGCGTTCGAAATCGCGTCGCGGGCTGCGTTCCGCGAGGCGCTGACGAAGGGCAAGTCCGTTCTGCTCGAGCCGATCATGAAGGTCGAGGTGGTGACCCCGGAAGACTACACCGGTTCGGTCATCGGCGACCTGAATTCGCGGCGCGGCCAGATCCAGGGTCAAGACATGCGCGGCAACGCCAACGTCATCAATGCGATGGTGCCGCTCATGAACATGTTCGGTTACGTGAACAACCTGCGCTCGATGAGCCAGGGTCGCGCGACCTTCACAATGCAGTTCGATCACTACGCCGAAGCACCGGCGAACGTGTCGGCTGAAGTCCAGAAAAAGTTTGCTTGATTGTCGTTGGTTAGCAACTGACGACTGAACGGAGAGTCAAATGGCCAAAGCAAAATTCGAGCGTAACAAGCCCCACTGCAACATCGGCACCATTGGTCACGTCGACCATGGCAAGACCTCGCTGACCGCAGCGATCACCAAGGTGCTTGCAGAAACCGGCGGCGCGACGTTCACCGCCTACGACCAGATCGACAAGGCGCCGGAAGAGAAGGCCCGCGGCATCACGATCTCGACCGCACACGTCGAGTACGAGACGCAGAACCGCCACTACGCGCACGTCGACTGCCCCGGCCACGCCGACTACGTGAAGAACATGATCACCGGTGCCGCCCAGATGGACGGCGCGATCCTGGTCGTGTCGGCCGCTGACGGCCCGATGCCGCAGACCCGTGAGCACATCCTGCTCGCCCGCCAGGTCGGCGTGCCCGCGCTCGTCGTGTTCCTCAACAAGTGCGACATGGTCGACGATCCGGAACTGCTCGAGCTGGTCGAGATGGAAGTTCGCGAACTGCTCTCGAAGTACGAGTTCCCGGGCGACGATATTCCGATCATCAAGGGTTCGGCGCTCGCCGCCCTCGAAGACAAGGACAAGGCCCTCGGCCACGACGCCATCCTCGAGCTGATGAAGCAGGTTGACGCCTACATTCCGCAGCCGGAGCGTCCGATCGACCAGCCGTTCCTGATGCCGGTTGAAGACGTGTTCTCGATCTCGGGCCGCGGCACCGTCGTCACCGGCCGTGTCGAGCGCGGCATCGTCAAGGTCGGCGAGGAAATCGAGATCGTCGGTATCCGCGCCACCCAGAAGACCATCGTCACCGGCGTCGAGATGTTCCGCAAGCTGCTCGATCAGGGCCAGGCCGGCGACAACATCGGTGCGCTGCTCCGCGGCACCAAGCGCGAGGAAGTCGAGCGTGGCCAGGTGCTGTGCAAGCCCGGTTCGGTGAAGCCGCACACCAAGTTCAAGGCTGAGGCTTACATCCTCACCAAGGAAGAGGGCGGTCGTCACACCCCGTTCTTCACCAACTACCGTCCGCAGTTCTACTTCCGCACCACCGACGTGACCGGCGTTGTGCACCTGCCCGAAGGCACCGAGATGGTGATGCCGGGCGACAACATCGCGATGGAAGTGCACCTGATCGTGCCGATCGCGATGGAAGAGAAGCTGCGCTTCGCGATCCGCGAAGGCGGCCGCACCGTCGGCGCCGGCGTCGTCGCCGCCATCATCGAGTAAGGGTGGATCAGTCAGTTTGCAGCGGGTGGGTTCGCCCACCCGCCGCTCACCACTCGCTATTCGCTAATCGAGCGACGAAGAAAGAGATACGGCAATGAACGGCCAAAACATTCGCATCCGTCTCAAGGCGTTCGACCATCGAATCCTCGATACGTCGACCCGTGAGATCGTGAACACGGCGAAGCGCACCGGTGCGCAGGTTCGCGGACCGATTCCGCTGCCGACCCGCATCGAGAAGTTCACCGTCAACCGTTCGCCGCACGTTGACAAGAAGAGCCGCGAGCAATTCGAGATGCGCACCCACAAGCGCCTCCTCGACATTGTCGACCCGACCCCGCAGACCGTCGATGCGCTGATGAAGCTCGACCTGGCCGCCGGTGTCGACGTCGAGATCAAGCTCTAAGGTTTTGGATTTTTACGTCCGCCGCTTGCGGACAGAAAGACAGGAAGCACGCCGATGCGCTCCGGAGTGATCGCACAGAAGGTCGGGATGACGCGGGTCTTTACGGAGACCGGCGAGCATATCCCTGTGACCGTGCTGAAGTTGGGCAACTGCCAGGTGCTGGGCCACCGCACGACCGAGAAGAACGGCTATGTCGCTCTTCAGCTCGGCTCGGGCGCCCGCAAGACGGTGTACATGCCGAAGGCCGAACGCGGCCAGTTCGCGGTCGCCAAGGTCGAGCCGAAGCGCAAGGTTGCCGAGTTCCGCGTGTCCGAGGACGCGCTGATCCCGGTTGGCGCGGAGATCCAGGCGGACCATTTCGTGGTCGGCCAGTTTGTCGACGTGACCGGCACCTCGATCGGTAAGGGTTTCGCCGGCGGCATGAAGCGCTGGAATTTCGGCGGTCTGCGCGCCACCCACGGCGTGTCGGTCTCGCACCGCTCGATCGGTTCGACCGGTGGCCGTCAGGACCCCGGCAAGACCTTCAAGAACAAGAAGATGCCCGGTCACATGGGCGTCGACCGCATCACCACGCTCAATCTGCGTGTGGTTTCGACCGACGTCGAGCGCGGCCTGATCCTCGTCGAAGGCGCCGTTCCCGGCTCCAAGGGCGGTTGGATCTCGGTGCGCGACGCGGTCAAGAAGCCGCTGCCGAAGGAAGCCCCGAAGCCTGGCAAGTTCAAGGTTGCCGGCGGCGAAGCTTCTGAGGCTGTGGCCGAGAAGGAGGGTGTGTGAGATGGAACTGAAAGTCACCACCCTTGAAGGCAAGGAAGCTGGTTCGGTCCAGCTGTCGGACGAGATCTTCGGTCTCGAGCCGCGCAAGGATATCATCCAGCGTTGCGTGCAGTGGCAGCTCAACAAGCGCCAGGCCGGCACCCACAAGGCGAAGGGTCGCGCCGAGATCTGGCGCACCGGCAAGAAGATGTACAAGCAGAAGGGCACCGGCGGCGCCCGTCACGGCTCGGCCCGCGTGCCGCAGTTCCGCGGCGGTGGCCGTGCCTTCGGTCCGGTTGTTCGCTCCCATGCGACCGACCTGCCGAAGAAGGTGCGCGCGCTCGCGCTGAAGCATGCGCTGTCGGCCAAGGCCAAGGACGGCGGGCTGATCGTGATCGACAATGCGCAGCTCGAGGCGGCCAAGACCAAGGCTCTGATCGGTCACTTCTCCGGCCTCGGCCTGACCAATGCGCTGATCATCGACGGCGCCGAGCTGCACAACGGTTTCGCGACCGCGGCCCGCAACATCCCGAACATCGACGTGCTGCCGATCCAGGGCATCAACGTCTACGACATTCTCCGCCGCCACAAGCTGGTGCTGACCAAGGCTGCGGTTGATGCGCTGGAGGCGCGCTTCAAATGAAGAACATCGATCCGCGCCACTACGACATCATCATCTCGCCGGTCGTGACGGAAAAGGCGACGCTCGCCTCCGAGCACAACAAGGTGCTGTTCAAGGTCGCCGGCAAGGCGACCAAGCCGCAGATCAAGGAAGCGGTCGAGAAGCTGTTCGACGTCAAGGTGAAGAGCGTCAACACCCTCGTCCGCAAGGGCAAGACCAAGGTGTTCCGCGGCAATCTCGGCTCGCAGTCGGACACCAAGCGCGCGATCGTGACCCTTGAAGAGGGCCACCGCATCGACGTGACTACCGGACTATAAGGCGCAACGACGATGGCATTGAAAACCTACAATCCCACGACGCCGGGCCAGCGCCAGCTGGTCATGGTCGATCGTTCGGCGCTCTATAAGGGCAAGCCGGTGAAGACCCTGACCGAGGGCAAGCTCGGCAACGGCGGTCGCAACAACACCGGTCGCATCACCGTGCGTTTCCGCGGCGGCGGCCACAAGAAGGCCTACCGCACCGTCGACTTCCGCCGCGACAAGGTGGACATGCCGGCGGTGGTGGAGCGGCTCGAGTACGATCCGAACCGCACCGCGTTCATCGCGCTGATCAAGTATCAGGACGGCGAGCTGGCCTACATCCTGGCGCCGCAGCGTCTGGCGGCGGGCGACACCGTCGTCGCCGGCAACTATGTCGACGTCAAGCCGGGCAACGTCATGCCGCTCGGCAACATGCCGGTCGGCACGATCGTGCACAACATCGAGCTGAAGATCGGCAAGGGCGGCCAGCTGGCGCGCTCCGCCGGTACCTATGCCCAGATCGTCGGCCGCGACCAGGACTACGTGATCGTCCGCCTGAACTCGGGCGAGCAGCGTCTCGTGCACGGCCGTTGCCGCGGCACGATCGGCGCGGTCTCGAACCCGGATCACATGAACATCTCGATCGGCAAGGCCGGTCGTACCCGCTGGCTCGGCTGGCGTCCGCATAACCGCGGCGTCGTCATGAACCCGATCGACCATCCGCACGGCGGTGGTGAAGGTCGTACCTCGGGCGGTCGCCACCCGGTTACTCCGTGGGGCAAGCCGACCAAGGGCAAGAAGACCCGCACCAACAAGTCGACCAACAAATTCATTCTCCTCAGCCGCCACAAGCGGAAGAAGTAAGGAACGCCGGACATGGTTCGTTCAGTCTGGAAAGGCCCGTTCGTCGAGGGTTCTCTGCTCAAGAAGGCAGATGCCGCGCGCGCGTCCGGCCGTCACGACGTCATCAAGATCTGGAGCCGTCGCTCCACCATTCTGCCGCAGTTCGTCGGCCTGACCTTCGGTGTCTACAACGGCCAGAAGCATGTGCCGGTGGCGATCAACGAGGAAATGGTGGGTCACAAGTTCGGCGAGTTCTCGCCGACCCGGACCTTCCACGGCCACTCGGGCGACAAGAAAGCCAAGAAGGCTTGAGGAATAGACGATGAGCAAACCAAAGCGCGAACGTGTCCTCGCGGACAATGAGGCCAAGGCCGTCGCCCGCATGCTGCGCGTCAGCCCGCAGAAGCTCAACCTGGTGGCGCAGCTGATCCGCGGCCGCAAGGCTTCGGCTGCGCTCGCCGACCTGCAGTTCTCGCGCAAGCGGATCGCGGTCGACGTCAAGAAGTGCCTGGAATCGGCGATCGCCAACGCCGAGAACAACCATGACCTCGAGGTCGACGATCTCGTCGTTGCCGAGGCGCATGTCGGCAACGGCATCGTGATGAAGCGTTTTGCTCCGCGCGGCCGTGGCCGTTCGGGCCGTGTGTTCAAACCGTTCTCGCACCTGACCATCGTGGTTCGTCAGGTCGAGGCCGAGGCAAGCGCCTAACTAGGGCGCAGGAGAAGACGATGGGTCAAAAGATCAATCCAATCGGGCTGCGTCTCGGCATCAACCGGACCTGGGACTCCCGTTGGTTCGCCGGCAAGCAGGAATACGGCAAGCTGCTGCACGAGGACGTC
Source organism: Bradyrhizobium sp. RD5-C2 (assembly GCF_019972155.1). Classification (GTDB taxonomy): domain Bacteria; phylum Pseudomonadota; class Alphaproteobacteria; order Rhizobiales; family Xanthobacteraceae; genus Bradyrhizobium. The sequence continues at coordinate 38,750 of NZ_BOVL01000007.1, forward strand.
AAGATCCGCGAGATCCTGCACAAGGAGCTCAAGCAGGCGGCCGTCGCCCGCATCGTGATCGAGCGTCCGCACAAGAAGTGCCGCGTGACGATCCACTCGGCCCGTCCGGGCGTCGTGATCGGCAAGAAGGGCGCCGACATCGACAAGCTGCGCAAGAAGGTTGCCGACATCACCTCGTCGGACGTCGTGATCAACATCGTCGAAATCCGCAAGCCGGAGCTCGACGCGACCCTGGTCGCTGAATCGATCGCCCAGCAGCTCGAGCGCCGCGTTGCGTTCCGCCGCGCCATGAAGCGCGCCGTGCAGTCGGCGATGCGTCTCGGTGCCGAGGGCATCCGCATCAACTGCTCGGGCCGTCTCGGCGGCGCCGAAATCGCGCGCATGGAGTGGTACCGCGAAGGTCGCGTGCCGCTGCACACGCTGCGCGCCGACGTCGACTACGGCGTTGCCACCGCGTTCACGACCTTCGGCACCTGCGGCGTCAAGGTCTGGATCTTCAAGGGCGAGATCCTCGAGCACGATCCGATGGCCCAGGACAAGAAGATGGCCGAGGGCGACAACACGCCGCGTTCGCGCCGCGACGCCGCTTGAGGCAAAGCAGGAATTTGAGGGCTTAAAGCCATGATGCAACCTAAGAAGACGAAGTTCCGGAAGGCGCATAAGGGCCGTATCCACGGCGTTGCGACCTCTGGCGCGACGTTGGCGTTCGGCCAGTTCGGCCTGAAGGCGATGGAGCCTGAGCGCGTCACCGCCCGTCAGATCGAAGCCGCCCGCCGCGCGCTGACCCGTCACATGAAGCGCGCCGGCCGCGTCTGGATCCGGGTGTTCCCGGACGTGCCGGTGTCGAAGAAGCCCGCCGAGGTCCGCATGGGCTCCGGCAAGGGCGCGCCGGAATTGTGGGTGGTCCGGATCAAGCCGGGCCGTGTGATGTTCGAGATCGACGGCGTGCCGGTGCAGACCGCCAAGGAGGCGCTGTCGCTCGCCGCCGCCAAGCTGCCGATCAAGACGCGCTTCGTTGCGCGCATTGCGGAGTAATCGCCATGGCCGAGATGAAAGTTGAAGACATTCGCGCGATGAGCGACGACCAGCGGGACGACGCGGTCCTTAACCTGAAGAAGGAACGCTTCAACCTGCGTTTCCAGCGCGCCACCGGGCAGCTGGAGAACACGTCGCGGATGCGGGAAGCCCGCCGCGAGATCGCTCGTATCAAGACCATCGCCGCGCAGCTGCGCGCGAAGAAGAAGTAAGGGGCCAGCTATGCCGAAACGTACTCTGCAGGGCGTGGTCGTCAGCGACAAGCAAGCCAAGACCGTGGTGGTGCGCGTTGACCGCCGCTTCACCCACCCGATCTACAAGAAGACGATCCGCCGTTCCAAGAACTACCACGCGCACGACGAGGACAATCAGTTCAAGCCGGGCGACATGGTCTGGATCGAGGAATCGAAGCCGATCTCGAAGCTGAAGCGCTGGACCGTGGTCCGGGGCGAACACAAGAAAACGGCCTGATTACCTCGGCCTGGCCGAAGTCATTCAGGGAAATTTTGGGCGCGCTAAAGCGCAGAAAGAGGACGAGGTGCATCAATGATTCAGATGCAGACCAACCTCGACGTGGCCGATAATTCAGGCGCACGCCGTGTCATGTGCATCAAGGTTCTTGGAGGTTCCAAGCGCCGCTATGCCACCGTGGGCGACGTTATCGTTGTGTCGATCAAGGAAGCCATTCCGCGTGGCAAGGTGAAGAAGGGCGACGTGATGAAGGCCGTCGTGGTCCGGGTCCGCAAGGACATCCGCCGCGCCGACGGTTCGGTCATCCGTTTCGACCGCAACGCCGCCGTGCTGATCAACAATCAGTCCGAGCCGGTCGGCACCCGTATCTTCGGGCCGGTGCCGCGCGAGCTGCGCGCCAAGAACCACATGAAGATCATTTCGCTCGCGCCGGAGGTGCTGTGATGGCTGCCAAGATCCGCAAGGGCGACAAGGTGATGGTGCTCACCGGCCGCGACAAGGGTCGCACCGGCGAGGTGTTCGAGGTGCGTCCGGACGAGAACAAGGCTCTCGTTCGCGGCATCAACATGGTGAAGCGTCACCAGAAGCAGAGCCAGACCCAGGAAGGCGGCATCGTCTCCAAGGAGATGCCGATCCACCTGTCCAACGTTGCGTATGTCGGCAAGGACGGAAAGCCGACCCGCATTGGGTTCAAGATTCAGGCCGATGGCAAGAAGGTTCGTGTTGCCAAGAGCTCGGGAGCAGAGATCGATGGCTGATACAGCTTACACGCCGCGTCTGCGCGCGGAGTATGACACGAAGATCCGCGGCATGATGACCGAGAAGTTCGGTTATGCCAACGTGATGCAGGTGCCGCGCCTCGACAAGGTCGTGCTCAACATGGGCGTGGGCGATTCCGTCAACGACCGCAAGAAGGCCGAGACCGCCGCTGCCGAGCTGAGCCAGATCGCCGGCCAGAAGGCGATCGTGACCTATTCGCGGATCGCGATTGCGACCTTCAAGCTGCGTGAGAATCAGCCGATCGGCTGCAAGGTCACGCTGCGCAAGACCCATATGTACGAGTTCATCGACCGCCTGGTGAACGTGGCGCTGCCCCGCGTCCGCGACTTCCGCGGACTGAACCCGAAGAGCTTCGACGGCCGCGGCAACTATTCGCTCGGCATCAAGGAGCACATCATTTTCCCCGAGATCGACTTCGACAAGGTCTCGGAAGCGCGTGGCATGGACATCACGGTGTGCACCACCGCCAAGACCGACGACGAGGCGCGTGCCTTGTTGGCCGCTTTCAATTTCCCGTTCCGGCAGTGAGTAGCTGAGCCAAAGCCACTCAAACGCGGATACCCAGGAGCCAAGCATGGCAAAGAAGAGTTCGATCGAGAAGAATAACCGGCGCAAGCGGATGGCGAAGAACGCTGCTCCGCAGCGTGAGAAGCTGAAGGCGATCATCGCCGACAAGACCAAGCCGATGGAAGAGCGCTTCGCGGCGACGCTGAAGCTTGCCGAGATGCCGCGCAACTCGTCGCCGACGCGCATCCGCAACCGTTGCGAGCTGACCGGGCGTCCGCGCTCGAACTATCGCAAGAACAAGCTCTCGCGCATCGCGCTGCGTGAACTCGGCTCCAAGGGCCTGGTTCCCGGGCTCGTGAAGTCGAGCTGGTAAGGGAGGGTCGGAACAATGTCTACGCACGATCCGATCAGCGATCTCATCACCCGCATCCGCAACGCGCAGATGCGCTCCAAGTCCAAGGTTTCGACCCCAGGCTCGAAGATGCGCGCCAACGTGCTCGAAGTGCTGAAGTCCGAGGGTTACATCCGCGGCTACGCCAGCGTCGAGCATGCCTCGGGCCGCAGCGAGCTCGAGATCGAGCTGAAGTATTTCGACGGCGCGCCCGTCATCCGCGAGATCGAGCGGGTGTCGAAGCCGGGCCGCCGCGTTTACGCCTCGGTGAAGAACCTGCCGCGCGTGAACAACGGTCTCGGCATTTCGGTGTTGTCGACGCCGAAGGGAATCATGGCTGACCACGAGGCGCGCGACGCCAACGTGGGCGGCGAAGTTCTCTTCACGGTGTTCTGAGGAAGGATTTTACGATGTCACGTATCGGCAAAAGGCCGGTGACGATCCCGTCGGGTGTGACGGCAAGCGTCGAGGGCCAGACGGTGAAGGTGAAGGGGCCGAAGGGCCAGCTTCAGTTCGTCGTGCATGACGACGTCGAGGTGAAGTTCGAGAACGGCCAGGTCAAGGTCGCGCCGCGCGTCAAGACCAACCGTGCGCAGGCGATGTACGGCACCGCGCGCGCGCAGGTCGCCAACCTCGTCGAGGGCGTCACCAAGGGCTTCGAGAAGAAGCTCGAGATCACCGGCGTCGGCTACCGCGCCGCGATGCAGGGCAAGAACCTGCAGCTCGCGCTCGGCTACAGCCACGACGTGGTCTACGCGATCCCGGAAGGCATCACCATCGCGGTGCCGAAGCCGACCGAGATCATGATCACCGGCAACGATCCGCAGCGCGTCGGCCAGGTCGCCGCCGAGATCCGCGCCTACCGCCCGCCGGAGCCCTACAAGGGCAAGGGCGTGAAGTACGCCAACGAATTCATCTTCCGCAAGGAAGGCAAGAAGAAGTAACGGAGCCGGTCATGTCACTCAAGGTTACGAATGCCCGGCGCAAGCAGCGCGTCCGCCTTGCGCTTCGCCGCTCGGCTGGCGGCCGTCCGCGGCTGTCGGTGTTCCGCTCGTCCAAGCACATCTACGCCCAGGTCATCGACGACCAGAAGGGCGAGACGCTCGCGTCCGCCTCGTCGCTGGAGAAGAACCTGCGCGACGCCGGCAAGACCGGCGCCGACATCGATGCGGCGAAGGCCGTCGGCAAGCTGCTGGCGGAACGCGCGGCGCAGAAGGGTGTCAAGGAAGTCGTGTTCGATCGCGGCGCCTACATCTATCACGGGCGCGTCAAGGCGCTCGCGGATGCGGCGCGCGAAGGCGGATTGAGCTTCTAAACTTTACGAACGATTGCAGGATAGAGGCGTAAGGCCTCCTAGAGATTGGAAAACACCATGGCAGGTGAACGCGAACGCGGCGGACGCGAACGGAGCAGGGATCGCGAAGAGCGCGACAGCGAGTTCGTCGACAAGCTCGTCCACATCAATCGCGTGGCGAAGGTCGTCAAGGGCGGCAAGCGCTTCGGCTTTGCGGCGCTGGTCGTGATCGGCGATCAGAAGGGCCGGGTCGGTTTCGGCCACGGCAAGGCGCGCGAAGTTCCGGAAGCGATCCGCAAGGCGACCGAATCGGCGAAGCGCAACCTGACGCGCGTCGCGCTGCGCGAAGGCCGCACGCTGCATCACGACGTCGCCGGCCGTCACGGCGCCGGCCGCGTCTATCTGCGTACCGCTCCGGCGGGTACCGGTATCATCGCCGGCGGCCCGATGCGCGCGGTGTTCGAAACGCTCGGCATCCAGGACGTGGTGGCGAAGTCGATCGGTTCGTCGAATCCCTACAACATGGTTCGCGCAACCTTCGACGCGCTGAAGCATCAGGATTCGCCGCGCTCGGTGGCTGCCCGCCGCAACATCAAGGTCTCCACCCTGCAGTCGCGCCGCGTCGGCGGCGACGCCGAAGTGGTGGCGGAATAACAACGCGCGCTTCTCGAAGCGCTATTCGGAGTTACTGTCATGGCCCAGGCCAGCAAGACCATCAAGGTCGAGCAGATCGGCAGCGCAATCCGCCGCCATCACTCGCAGCGTTCGACGCTGATCGGCCTCAAGCTCAACAAGATCGGCCGGGTTGCCGAGCTGCAGGATACCCCTGAAGTTCGCGGCATGATCAGCAAAGTTCAGCATCTCGTCCGCGTCGTCGGCGAGTAAGCAGAGATAAGGAGAAGGGCGATGAAGCTCAGCGATATCGCCGACAACGCCGGCTCGCGCAAGAAGCGCATGCGTGTCGGCCGTGGCATCGGTTCCGGTAAGGGCAAGACCTCGGGTCGCGGCGGCAAGGGCCAGACCGCGCGTTCGGGCGTCCGCATCAAGGGTTTCGAAGGCGGCCAGATGCCGATGCATCGCCGTCTGCCGAAGCGTGGCTTCAACAACATCTTCCGGCTCGACTTCGCCGAGATCAATCTCGACCGTCTGCAGGAAGCGATCGACAACAAGCTGGTCGATGCGAGCGCGACGGTGAACGTCGAGTCGCTGGTGAAGGCCGGCGTGCTGCGCCGCGCCAAGGACGGCCTGCGGCTGCTCGGCCGTGGCGAGATCAAGACCAAGCTGACCATCGAAGCCCACGGCGCTTCCAAGTCGGCGATTGCTGCGGTCGAGAAGGCCGGCGGCTCGGTCAAGATCCTGGCCCCCGCCAAGGACGAAGGCGAGGCGGCGTAACATCTGCGTCATTGCCCGCGGCCTGCGCGGGCAATCCGCAGATCGAATGATGGACTTATCGAGGCCGAGCACCAGATAATGTCCGGTGTCTGCCGACGGCCTCGAGAGGACTGGTTCCTTGGGGGCGTCGGCGAAGCGGGCTCCGGGAGAAAGCCGAACATGGTCTCAGCAGCCGAACAACTTGCCGCAAACCTCAATTTCGGACAGCTGGCGAAAGCCGACGAGCTGAAGAAGCGCATCTGGTTCACCCTGGGTGCGCTGCTTGTTTATCGGCTGGGCACCTACATCCCGCTGCCGGGCATCGATCCCAACATCTGGGAGCAGGTGTTCCGCAGCCAGTCCGGCGGCATCCTCGGCATGTTCAACATGTTCGCCGGCGGCGGCATCCACCGCATGGCGATCTTCGCGCTGAACATCATGCCGTACATTTCGGCATCGATCATCGTGCAGCTGCTGACCACCGTGTCGCCGCAGCTCGAGGCGCTCAAGAAGGAAGGCGAGGCGGGCCGCAAGACGCTGAACCAGTACACCCGCTATCTGACGGTGATCCTGGCGCTGTTCCAGTCCTACGGCATCGCGATCGGCCTCGAAGGCGCCGGCAATGTCGTCAGCGACCCAGGCATGTTCTTCCGGATCTCGACCGCGATCACCCTGACCGGCGGCACCATGTTCCTGATGTGGCTCGGCGAGCAGATCACCTCGCGCGGCATCGGCAACGGTATCTCGCTGATCATCCTCTCCGGCATCGTCGCCGAGCTGCCGTCGGCGCTCGCCAACATGCTGGAACTCGGCCGCCAGGGCGCGATGTCGACCGGCCTGATCCTGATCGTCATCGTGATGGCGGTCGCCGTGATCGCCTTCATCGTGTTCATGGAGCGGGCGCAGCGTCGGCTGCTGATCCAGTATCCGAAGCGCCAGGTCGGCAACAAGATGTTCGAGGGCCAGTCCTCGCATCTGCCGCTCAAGCTCAACACCTCGGGCGTGATTCCGCCGATCTTCGCCTCGTCGCTGCTGCTGCTGCCGACCACGGTCGCGAACTTCAACGCCGGCAAGGGGCCGGAGTGGTTCCAGTGGCTCACCACGCAGCTCAGCCACGGCCGGCCGCTGTTCCTGCTGATGTATCTCGCGCTGATCGTGTTCTTCGCCTTCTTCTACACTGCGATCGTGTTCAACCCGACCGAGACCGCGGACAATCTGAAGAAGCATGGCGGCTTCATTCCGGGCATCCGGCCCGGTGAGCGCACCGCCGAATACATCGACTATGTGCTGTCGCGCATCACGGTGCTCGGCGCGATCTATCTCGCGATCGTCTGCCTGATTCCTGAAATTCTGATTTCCTACGCCTCGGTCCCGTTCTACTTTGGCGGCACATCGCTCCTGATCGTCGTCAGCGTGACGATGGATACGGTGTCGCAGGTGCAGGGCTATCTGCTCGCTCATCAGTATGAGGGGCTGATCAGGAAGTCGAAGCTCAGGGGAGGCCGCCGCCGCTGATTGCGGCGCGACCTCAAACTCAAAAACACAGGTGTGCGGACGTCGCCCACCTAGCCGGGGGGCGAAACAGATATGAGATTGATCCTTTTGGGGCCGCCGGGCTCGGGCAAGGGAACCCAGGCGCAGCGGCTCGTGCACCGGCATGGCATCGTTCAGCTCTCGACCGGCGAGATGCTGCGCGCAGCCGCGGCCGCGGGCACCGCGGTCGGCTTGCAGGCCAAGGAGATCATGGCCAATGGCGGCCTGGTTCCCGACGAGGTCGTGGTGGGAATCATCGCCGACCGGATCGAGGAGCCCGACGCCAAGAAGGGCTTCATTCTCGACGGCTTCCCGCGCACCGTGCCGCAGGCTGAGGCCTTGGACGAGCTGCTCCGGAAAAAGCACCTCAAGCTTGACGCCGTCGTCGAGCTGCGCGTCAACGAAAGCGCGCTGCTCGCACGTGTCGAGAAGCGTGCCGAGGAAACCCGCGCGCGCGGCGAGGAAGTCCGCCTCGACGATACGCCGGAAGTGCTGACCAAGCGCCTGGCGCAGTACCGCTCGCTGACGGAACCGCTGATTCACTATTATTCGGAGCGGCGGAAGCTTCTGACGGTCGATGGCATGATGACCATCGAGCACGTCACCCGCGAGATCAACCGGATCCTGACCGCGCTCGGCGCGCTGGAACCGAAGGAGCACGAGGAGCCCAAGATCGCCTCGAAGGCGTCCAGGACGGCCAAGAAGACTGCGAAGACTGCGACCAGGAAGGCAGCCGAATCGGCCAAAAAGCCCGCCAAGCCGGCCCGGAAAGCCGCCAGGGTGGCCTCAAAGCCGGTCTCCAAGGCCAAAGCTGCCAAGAAGACTACCAAGAAAGCTGCGAAGCAGCCGGCCAAGAAGACGGTGAAGAAGACCGCGAAGAAGGCCGCAAAGCAGGCCGCCCGTGCCGCGAATGCCCGGAAGGGGGCAAAAGCGGCCAAAAAGGCAGCAAAAAAGCTCACGAAAAAGCGAGCTAAACGCTAGGAGCGGTTGACGAAACCGACATGAATCCTTTAATAAGCCCCGCATCCAAGTTGGATAGTTTTATGACGATGCCGGGCCCCGAAGGACATGAGGGGAAGGGCGTCGTGTTCGCGTTTGTGGACACAAGCCCGCAGAGAGCAAGAACTTGAGAAGCCCGCATCCGTGATGGAGCGGCGACAGGAGAGAAGTCCGTGGCCCGTATTGCCGGCGTCAACATTCCTACCAACAAGCGCGTGCTGATCGCGCTTCAGTACATCCATGGTATCGGCCAGAAGAACGCGGCCGACATCATCGAGAAGGTCAAGATCCCGGTGGACCGTCGCGTCAACCAGTTGACCGACCAGGAGGTCCTGCAGATCCGCGAAGTGATCGACCGCGACTATCTGGTCGAGGGCGATCTCCGTCGTGAGGTCGGCATCAACATCAAGCGGCTGATGGACCTCGGCTGCTATCGCGGCCTGCGTCATCGCCGTGGTCTGCCGGTGCGCGGCCAGCGTACCCACACCAATGCGCGCACGCGCAAGGGTCCGGCCAAGGCGATCGCCGGCAAGAAGAAGTAAGTTTTGCGAATTGCAGGTGGGGGGTAGCGAATCGAAATTCGCTGCTCGCCATTTGCGTTTTGAGGTGTAGCCGCTGGCACTACGGCGGCGTTGAGATCACAGGAAAGGTTTGAAATGGGCAAGGAAGCCACCCGCGTACGTCGCCGCGAACGCAAGAACATCGCCTCCGGCATCGCGCACGTGAATTCGTCGTTCAACAACACGACCATCACCATCACCGACGCGCAGGGCAACACCATCGCCTGGTCGTCGGCCGGCACGATGGGCTTCAAGGGCTCGCGCAAGTCGACCCCCTATGCCGCGCAGGTCGCGGCCGAAGACGTCTCCAAGAAGGCGCAGGAACACGGCATGCGCACGCTGGAGGTTGAAGTGGCCGGCCCGGGTTCGGGCCGTGAGTCGGCGCTCCGTGCGCTGCAGGCTGCGGGCTTCACCGTCACCTCGATCCGCGACGTGACCACGATCCCGCACAATGGCTGCCGTCCGCGCAAGCGTCGGCGCGTTTGATCTGTAAATCGCGGGCGGCCTCTGGCCGCCCTGCGATGGTTTTTGGAATTGACCGCGCGGACTGTTCCGCGATCTCCAACGCCAGGTTCGGCCATACGACGGGCCCGACGACTGGCACATGGGTGAACAAGTGACGATCCAGAAAAATTGGCAAGAACTCATTCGACCGAACAAGCTGCAGGTGACGCCGGGCTCGGACGCGAGCCGGTTCGCCACCGTGGTCGCCGAGCCGCTCGAGCGTGGCTTCGGCCAGACGCTCGGCAACGCGCTGCGCCGCATCCTGCTGTCCTCGCTGCAGGGCGCGGCGGTGCAGTCGGTGCATATCGACGGCGTGCTGCACGAGTTCTCCTCGATCGCCGGTGTCCGTGAAGACGTCACCGACATGGTCCTCAACATCAAGGACATCTCGATCAAGATGCAGGGCGAAGGCCCGAAGCGCATGGTCGTGAAGAAGCAGGGCCCGGGCGCCGTCACCGCCGGCGACATCCAGACCGTCGGCGATGTCACCGTGCTCAACCCCGACCTGCAGCTCTGCACGCTGGACGACGGCGCCGAGATCCGCATGGAATTCACGGTCACGACCGGCAAGGGCTATGTCGCCGCCGAGCGCAACCGGCCCGAGGATGCGCCGATCGGCCTGATCCCGGTCGACAGCCTGTTCTCGCCGGTCCGCAAGGTCTCCTACAAGGTCGAGAACACCCGCGAGGGCCAGATCCTCGACTACGACAAGCTGACCATGACGATCGAGACCAACGGCGCGATCACGCCGGACGACGCGGTGGCCTATGCTGCGCGCATCCTGCAGGATCAGCTCAACGTGTTCGTCAACTTCGAAGAGCCGCGCAAGGAAGTTACGCAGGAGATCATCCCCGATCTCGCGTTCAACCCGGCGTTCCTCAAGAAGGTCGACGAGCTCGAGCTGTCGGTGCGTTCGGCAAACTGCCTGAAGAACGACAACATCGTCTACATCGGCGACCTCGTGCAGAAGTCGGAAGCGGAAATGCTCCGCACCCCGAACTTCGGCCGCAAGTCGCTGAACGAGATCAAGGAAGTGCTGGCCCAGATGGGGCTGCACCTCGGCATGGAAGTGCCGGGCTGGCCGCCGGAGAACATCGACGAGCTCGCCAAGCGCTTCGAGGATCACTACTGATCCGAATTCACCGTCGTGGCCGGAGCATCTCCGGCCACGATTTTTTGCGGCGCGATCCCGGAAAAGTGCGCAGCGGTTTTCCGACAGGGATCACGCCCAAACTGAATAGCAAAAGCGCGACCTTGCGCTTTTGCGGGCGAACGCAGGATGCCCACCTGCAAAACTTGTCGCTGAACCACCGCGGCAGAATTGAAGAAGGAAGAAGTCAATGCGTCACGGCAAGGTTCATCGGAAGCTCAACCGCACCGCCGAGCACCGGCGTGCGATGTTCGCCAACATGGCGGCCGCGCTGATCAAGCACGAGCAGATCGTCACCACGCTGCCGAAGGCCAAGGAGCTACGGCCGATCGTCGAGAAGCTCGTCACCCTCGGCAAGAAGGGCGGTCTCTCCCTGCGCCGCCAGGCGATCTCCGAGCTGCGCGACCTCGACCAGGTCCGGAAGCTGTTCGACACGCTGGCGACCCGCTACAAGGACCGCCAGGGCGGCTACACCCGCATCATCAAGGCCGGCTTCCGCTACGGCGACAACGCGGCGATGGCCGTGATCGAGTTCGTCGACCGCGACGTCGACGCCAAGGGCCAGGACTCCGGTCCGACCCAGGACAAGGAAGCCGAGGCGGCGTAAGCCCGGTTACCGAGCCAGATTTCGAGAACGGCGCCTTCGGGCGCCGTTTTTGTTAGGTGGCGGCGTTCCATCCCCGTCGTCGTCCTGGCGAAAGCCAGGACCCATTACCCCAAATCTCAATTGTTGCGCGACGCTGGGGCTCAAACCCTTCTCATAATCACCTGCGGTGGTAATGGGTCCTGGCTTTCGCCAGGACGACGAGGTGTGTTCTACCTCCTCACGCATCGGTGAGATGCGATTGCGGCGCATCATGCCGCGCCCGATATTTCCATCGACATCAATGGAGATGAAGCCATGAGAATTGACCTTTCCGGAAAGACTGCACTGGTGACCGGCTCGACCGCGGGCATCGGCAACGCCATTGCGAGGGGGCTGGCGGGAGCCGGCGCCGACGTCGTGGTCAACGGCCGCAGCCAGGCCAAGGTCGATGCCGCGATTGCCGCGATCGCCAAGGCGGTGCCGGGCGCCAAGGTTCGCGGCATCGCTGCCGACGTCTCGACATCGGCCGGTTGCAAGGCGCTGCTCGCAGCGCTGCCCGAGGTCGACATCCTCGTCAACAATGCCGGCATCTTCGAGCCGAAGGGCTTCTTCGATATTCCCGACGAGGACTGGAGCCGCTTCTTCGAGGTCAACGTGATGTCGGGCGTGCGGCTGTCGCGCGGCTACATGCAGGGCATGCTCAAGCGCAACTGGGGCCGCATCGTCTTCATCTCCTCGGAGTCCGGCCTCAACATTCCGACCGAGATGATCCATTATGGCACGACCAAGACCGCGCAGCTTGCGATCGCACGCGGGCTCGCGCAGCTGACCCGCGGCACCGCGGTCACCGTCAACTCCGTGCTGCCCGGGCCGACGATGTCGGAGGGTGTCGAGACCTTCGTCAAGGATCTCGCCAAGCAGAACGGACAGTCGGTCGAGGAGGCGGCCTCCAATTTCGTCAAGCAGCACCGGCCGACCTCGCTGTTGCAGCGCTTTGCCAGCACCGAGGAGATCGCCAACCTCGTCGTCTATGTCTGCTCGAAGCAGGCCTCCGCGACCAACGGCGCCGCGCTGCGGGCCGAGGGCGGCATCGTCAACACCATCGCCTGAGGCGCGGCCATGTCAGCCTATGTGATTTCCGAGGTCGACGTGAGGGACGCCGCAGATTTCGAGGCTTATCGCACGATCGCCGCGAAGGCGATCGCGCAGTATGGCGGGCGTTATCTCGTGCGCGGCGGCGCCGCCGAAGCGGTCGAGGGCGGACCGCCGCCGAAGAACATCATCGTCGTCGAATTCCCGTCGATGGCGCGGCTGCGCGAGTGGTACGCGTCACCGGAATACGCCGAGGCACTCAAGCACCGGCGGACCGCGCTGGACCGCCGGCTGATCTTCGTCGAGGGCGTTGTGCCGAGCTAGGCCTTGGCCCCGTCGAGAAACTCGCTGAAGCCTGACGGGTGATAGGGGCCGAAGCATATCTGCTCGAGGACGCCAATTCCGGTCCGGTCGCCGTGGCGCGCGCGCACCACCTGTTGCACGTGCACGTTCTCGCGGGCCAGCGGATCGAGCGTAGCAGGATCGAACGACTCACCGCCGATCTCGAGCTCGCCCTTCCACATGCCCTGGCCCCATTGCGGATGACCGTAGCCGAGGCCCTTCATCTGGAATTTCAGGATCGGGTCGAGCGCGATGGTCGAGGTGTGGCCGTCGATGTCGACCAGGTCGATTTCGGCCGACTGCGCCAGCCGCGTGTTCGGCACATATTTGACCCGGTGCCGCGCGGTCGCCATGCGGCGGTCGAGCCCGTCGACGACGCCGGGGATCTCGGCCTCGCTTCGGTAGAGCGGCGCGGTAATGCCCTCGCGGACCAGCGCCTCGCCCTGCGTCCCGTCGAAGAAGATCGCATGCGAGATGTGGTCGTCCCAGACCAGCGGAGCCCAGAGGAAGAACACGCTCGGCAGCGGCATCGGCGCGCCGCCGACGTCGCGTTCACCGACATTGCGCACGCCCCAGGAGCGATCCTTGGTGCCGTAGCAGGTGCGATCGTCGACCTTGATCTCGCCGTCGGGGTGACGCACGCCGCCGCTCCAGCGGCCGAACTGGTCGAACCGGGTCGAATCCATCGCGCGGCGGTCGCCCGACCAGAGCGTCTGGCGCGCTTCCTGGATCGCGGCCGTGCGCGCGGAGAAGGTCAGGTCGCAGGAAAGCCCCGTGGCGTTGTCGTCGAGCACGACGCGGGTCCGCAGCATCGGCTCGATGACCTCGAGCCTGAAAGGGCCGACCTGCATTTCGGTGCGCTCGATCGGCGCCCGCCGCGAACCGTAGAAGCAGTGCTGCCGTCCGCCGCGCTCCACGACGCTGAAGGCGCAATCGAGGATTTTGCGGTGCGGGTAGATCGCGATGCCGATGCCGAAATAATACGCGCCGTCCGCGGTGTAGCCGTTGAACCAGGTGCGGTCATAGACATTGCGGTCGCTGGTCGAGGGAACCGCGATCGGCTCCGGCGTCTGGTGGATGGGGAAGTCGTCCAGTTTGTTGAGCACGCCGATTCCTTTCGATAGTCCTCAGTCCGGCCAGTATGAGAAACTGTTGTGGTCCAGCGCTTGCGCGCAGGCGCCACGGGTCATTTTCAGGAACAGCGCGTCGCCCCGTTCGGAGCGCTGGACGCTGAGCGCGGAGACGACGCCCATCATGATGCCATGCAGCGTGTAGCGCCGGTAATCCCGCCAGCAAGCATCCCAGTCATAGTCCCGCACGCCGCGCCGGATCAGCTCCGAATGATAGAACCGCACCAGATCGGCTTCATGAAGCCGCCGTTCCGACGGATCGATGCCGGCCGACAGGAAATAGGCGACGTCGACGATGCCGGGCCCCACCGTCAGCGTCTGCCAGTCGAGTGTGGCCATCGGACGGGTGTTGCCGCGGACCTCGAACAGCATGTTGTCGAGCCGGAAATCCGCATGCTGTAAGGTTCGCGGCACCGACCGTTCGGACTGGTAGCGCGGGATCGCGTCCGGAAGCCGGTCGATCAGATCGAGGAATTCCGGCTCGATCACGCCGTGATATCGCTCCTTGTAGTGACCGATGATGCCGGGCAGCACTGCGCGAAGATCCCTGCGCCGGCTTGCGGCAACCACGAAGCATTGCACTGCATCGAGCGTCGGGTCGTTCCATCGCGGCGCATGCAGCGCAGCCGCCTCACGCATCGCTGTCAGGCAGTCGGCGATCGCGCATCCGGCGAGCTGGTCGCCCGGACGCGCGGGCGCCAGATCTTCCAGGATCAGCGTGAAGTCGTCGGTCGCCGGATCGATTTCGGCCAGGATCGGCCGCGGGGTGTGAATGTCGACGGTCGCCGCCAGCTCGCGATAGAACGCGACCTCGCGGACATAGAGCGTGTGCGCGGAACCGGAGCGGCGGCTGTCGGGATCCGCGGCCGGGAATTTGCCGACCACGCTTGCGGGCGCGTTCGGCTCATCGCCGTCATAGGTCAGATGAAATCGATAGCTGTCGCCGACGAGGCCATTGCCGACCGGTTTGCAGACGAGCTCAACGACTCTGGCCTGGTCGATCACACCGGCTTCGCGCAGCGCCCGCGTCATCCACCCCGGATCGATCCGCAACGGATCGGCCGTGAGCAAACTCATCGGTTTCCTCCCATCCCCGTGTATTCCCTTGGGCGTCACCACCGTTCCGGCCGCGTCTCGCGCGGCCGGATTGAAGACGGGGTGATCGTTGCGCAAATCATACAGGCGATGTCGGGGCTTTGGCAAAGCCACGCATCGGCCTGTGGGGATATCTCAGGAGGTGCGGTGGGCGGGTTAGCTGCTCTTACTGCGTTGCAGCCGCTTCTCCACGGATCCTGCGCCCAGCCGTCATTGCGAGCGAAGCGAAGCAATCCATCTGCCCGCAAACGCGGTTGGATGGATTGCTTCGTCGCTATCGCTCCTCGCAATGACGGCGGAGGCAGAGCCGTAACGCAGTAGGCCTAACCCACGCGACACATTTGTATCTACCAGCCCTCGAGCACGATCTTGCCGCGCGATTTGCCGCTTTCGAGCAGTGCATGGGCGCGCTTGAGGTTGGCGGCGTTGATGGTGCCAAAAGTCTGGTCGAGCGTGGTGCGCAGCACGCCCTTGTCGATCAGGTCGGCGACGTCGTTGAGCAGATGATGCTGCGCGATCATGTCGGGTGTCTGGAACGAGGAGCGCGTGAACATCGATTCCCAATGCACCGACACCGCCTTGCCCTTGAACGCGGCGACGTTGAATTCGGCGGGATCGTCGATCAGGCCGAACTTGCCCTGCGGCGCGATGAAGTCGGCGATCGACTTGTAGTGCTGGTCGGTGAAGGTGAGGCTGGCGACGAGGCCGACCGGCGGCAGCCTCAAGCTCTCGATCTGCTCCTTCATCGGCTGCGAGTGATCGATCACCGCATGCGCGCCGAGATCGCGGCACCATTTCTGAGACTCCGGCCGCGTCGCGGTCGCAACCACCGTCAGCCCGGTGAGGCGGCGCGCGAGCTGGATCAGGATTGAGCCGACGCCGCCGGCGCCACCGGTGATCAACAGCGTGCGCGGATCGAGGCTCTTGCCCGGCACCGCGCCGAGCCGGTCGAACAGCAGCTCCCATGCGGTGATCGAGGTCAGGGGCAGGGCGGCGGCCTGCGCGAATGACAACGATGCAGGTTTGTTGCCGACGATGCGCTCGTCGACCAGATGAAATTCCGAATTGGTGCCCTGGCGCTGGATCGAGCCCGCGTAGAACACCTCATCGCCGGGCTTGAAGAGCGAGACGTCGGGCCCGACCGCGT
The DNA here is from genome assembly GCF_019972155.1 of Bradyrhizobium sp. RD5-C2. Lineage (GTDB taxonomy): Bacteria > Pseudomonadota > Alphaproteobacteria > Rhizobiales > Xanthobacteraceae > Bradyrhizobium. Next base: position 54,737 of record NZ_BOVL01000007.1, read on the forward strand.
CGACCACGCCGGCCGCATCGAAGCCGAGGATCTTGTAGCTGCCGTCGGTCGGCGCAGCGCGCTTGCGCACCTTGTAGTCGACCGGGTTGGCCGAGATGGCCTTCACCGCGACGCGGATGTCGCGCCCGTTCGGTTCGGGCTTGGCGATCTCGAAATCGACGAGCGAATCCGCCGCCTCGATCGGCAGCGATTTTTGGTATCCGACGGCCTTCATGCCTGGTCTCCGTGGTGGGCGATTGCCTGCCGTCTAACTGTCGCGCTAGCGTCCTTTTGGCAAGTACTGTAAAATCAGGGAACTAGTCCCTGTTTGTATACTATTGGGAAATTACCGATGAAACGGAAGAATTTTGCGCGCCGGCCGGGCTGCGCGGTCGAGGCGGCGCTCGACCTGATCGACGGCAAATGGAAGGGCGTGATCCTGTATCACCTGCAGGCCGGCACCCAGCGCTTCGGCGAGCTGCGGCGGCGGATGCCCGGCATCACCCAGCGCATGCTGACCAAACAGCTGCGGGCGCTCGAGGACGACGGCCTCGTGACCCGCAAGGTCTACGCCGAGGTGCCGCCGCGGGTCGAATACACGCTCTCCGAACTCGGCGAGAGCCTGCGTCCGGTGATCGATATTTTGAAAGCCTGGGGCGAGGGCCATCAGGAACGGTTGTCCTGCGCGCCGGCGCCGGAAGTCGTGGTGAAGAAGACGAAGCGGGCGGCTTAGAGCATCAATCGGTCACGCCGCAAACTCCGCTGCACCTCTCCCGCTTGCGGGGGAGGTCGCATCGCATTTCATGCGATGCAGGTGGGGGCTCTTTCCACGATGTGACTCGCGGAGAGAGCCCCCACCCTGGCCCTCCCCCGCAAGCGGGAGAGGGAACGCAGTCCCGACGCCGCTACGTTTCGATGATCTCAGGCACTTCATAGCAATGAAAGCCGGGAGCGATGTCGCTCCCGGCCTTCGTTTGTTGACGCCTGATCAGGTCGCGTCAGAATGCAACCTGGGTACGCAGTGCGACCGCGTCGAACTTCGAACCGGCATCCGCAGGCGAGGTCGCCGAAGCCTGCTTGGCGACGTCGCCGTGCAGGTAGTTCAGCATGAAGCGGACATTGTTGTTGACGTACCAGTTCAGCGCGGCGGTGTAGACGGTCTGCCGTCCGCCGGCGATGCCGACCGCCTGGCCGACCTGGTCGTTGAGGTTCATCGTGCTGACGCGGCCGGCGATTTCCCACGCGCCAATGCCGCCACCGGCAAGCGAGAACGGATCGTGCGGCTTGATCCCGCCGTAGGAGGCCGTGGCAGGATTGTAGGCGTGGTTCTCGCCGGTCAGCACGTAGCCGACCTGGGCGTAACCGCCGTCGAATTTCAGGCTCGGCGCGCCGAACGGCGGCAGCCCGGTATTCGCAGAGCGGTCGACATTGAACCAATAGTACTCGCCCTGCGCGATGAACGGGCCGTAGGTCGCGGCCGCCTCGACGCCATAGACCTGAGCACCCGAGACGTTGGCGATCGCGCCGGTCGAGATCAGCGTCGTGGGGTCGATGCGCAGCTCGGGCCGGTCGTTCAGCGTGAGCGTCTGCGCCTGCGTCAGCTGATTGCGCGGCGGCTGCACCAGCCATTCCGCATCGGCGCCGATATGCACCGAATAGTCCTTGCCGCTGATCGGATTGCCGGCGACGCGGACCACCGCGCCATACTGCTCCGATGATCCCGCCGGGGTGACGCTGGAGGCCGAGTGAATCTGGCCGGTGGTCGGTCCGGTGGCATAGCCGCCGAGCCAGAGCTGGTCGTTCCACCAGCGGGTGCCGATGGCGGAACGGAAGTCGCCGGCCGCGACGTTCTGCGCGATGATGCCGGCCGAGGCGCGCTCCATGAACAGGATGTCGTTGGAACTGGTCGACTCGTCCATGGTCCAGAGCAGGTCCATGATGCCGCCTTCGATCGCCATCTTGCCGCCGAACGGCTTCAAGCCGGTGTAGCTCAGATACGCATTCTCGACGCCGGAGGTGCCGCCGCCCGGCAGCGATCCCGGTGCCGCACCGCCGAAGCCGTCGGACGAGCCGCCGAAGTCGTAGACCAGCGCGTAATTCCAGTCGCCGAAGAATTTGCCGATGATGCCGATGCGGGCGCGGCGCAGGTTCTCGCCGCTGTCGAGCTTCTGCGGCGAGGTGCCTGCGGTGTTCGGACGATAGTCGTAGCCGCCGACATCCCAGTGCACGCGGCTCGTGATCGCGACGCAGTTCTGTTCATCCGCAGTGCAGATCGTCGGCCGGTTGTTCGGCATCGTCACCACGACGCCGGACGGCGCGACCGGGCCCTTGACCGGGATCGCTGCGTTGGCGCTTGCGACCCGCGCGGCCTTGGCATCGGCCGCCTTCGCGTTGGCGTTTGCGCTGGCTGCGGTCGCGGTATTGGCATTGGTCTGCTTCTGCAGCTTGTCGAGCTTCTGCTCGAGCATCTTCAGCTGCTGCTTCAGCAGCGCGATCTCCGCGTCGCTGCCGCCTCCGGCCGATTGCGAATAGGCCGGAGAGGCGGCGAGCGCCCCTGCAAGCCCGATGGCGATTGCACCAACTTTTGTCGCACCCATTGTGCACCCCTGTTGTGTTTGAATTCCCCACTCACTCACTGAAACGTCCTAGGAGTTGATCGTGACTGACACACGACAGCGCCGCCTGGCATCGCAGTTCCGCTTGTTGTCCGCGGGCAACAAGCGGAGCGGCGCAGTGAGATGACAATCATCATAGAAGTTTGGCGGCGCGCTTCAACGCGGCTGCCGGCGGTTTTGCACCGGTCCGGCGGGGGCCAGTTATCCCGCCGGGCGCCCTTCAATTGCCCGGCGAACACGCCTATATTCCGGCGTTTCCACGAGAGGTGAGAATGCTCCGACCTGTCCGCTTCGCTGCCATATCCGCTCTGTGCACATTGGCTTTCATGGGGAATCTGTCCCCGGCCGCGGCCCAGGACCGCCGCGTGCCGCCCTCGCAGGCCGAGCTTCAATTGTCCTATGCGCCAATCGTGCAGCGGGTGCAGCCGGCGGTGGTCAATGTCTACGCCGCCAAGACGGTGCAGAACCGCAATCCGTTTCTGGACGATCCGGTCTTCCGTCGCTTCTTCGGCGTCCCGGGGCAGCAGCCCGAGCAGATGCAGCGCTCGCTCGGCTCCGGCGTGATGGTCGACGGCTCCGGCCTTGTGGTCACAAACAATCACGTGATCGAGGGCGCCGACCAGGTGAAGGTCTCGCTCGCCGACAAGCGCGAATACGAGGCCGAGATCGTGCTGAAGGACAGCCGCACCGACCTTGCGGTGCTGCGGCTGAAGGGCACCAACAAGGAGAAGTTCGCGACGCTCGACTTCGCCAATTCCGACCAGTTGCAGGTCGGTGATGTCGTGCTGGCAATCGGCAATCCGTTCGGCGTCGGCCAGACCGTGACGCACGGCATCATCTCGGCGCTGGCGCGTACTCAAGTCGGGATCACGGATTATCAATTCTTCATTCAGACCGACGCCGCGATCAATCCCGGCAATTCGGGCGGCGCGCTGGTCGACATGACCGGCCGGCTCGCCGGCATCAACACCGCGATCTTCTCGCGCTCCGGTGGCTCGCAAGGCATCGGCTTCGCGATCCCCGCCAACATGGTGCGGGTGGTGGTGGCTTCCGCCAAGAGCGGCGGCAAGGCGGTCAAGCGGCCATGGCTTGGCGCGCGGCTGCAGGCGGTCACGCCGGAGATCGCGGAGACGCTCGGGCTGAAGCTGCCGACCGGCGCGCTGGTCGCCAATGTCGCGCCGAACAGCCCGGCGGCGAAGGCCGGACTCAAGCTGTCCGATCTGATCGTCGGGATCGACGGCACACCGATCGACGATCCCAACGCGTTCGACTACCGCTTCGCCACCCGTCCGCTCGGCGGCAACGCGGAGATCGAGGTGCAGCGCGCCGGCAAGCCGGTGAAGCTCACCGTGCCGCTGGAGACCGCGCCCGACACCAACCGCGACGAGATCGTGCTGACCGCGCGTTCGCCGTTCCAGGGCGCCAAGGTCGCCAACATCTCACCGGCGCTGGCCGATGAGCTGCATCTCGACGCCGGCGCGGAGGGCGTCGTCGTCACCGAGCTCGCCGACGACGGCACGGCCGCCAATGTCGGCTTCCAGAAGGGCGACATCATTCTTGCCGTCAACAATGAGAAGATCGTGCGAACCAGCGACCTCGACAAGGTATCGAAGGCGGGGTCGCGGATCTGGCGCATCACGCTGGTGCGCGGCGGCCAGCAGATCAACGTGACGCTCGGCGGATGAGCCCCAAGGTGAGCTGTAAGTGAGCCCGAAGCAACCGCGCGAGGCCAGCAACCTGTTCGCCGCGGCGGGGATGGAGCAGGACGCGCCACACCCGCTGCCGGACCGGCTGCGCCCGCGCACGCTGGCCGACGTCGTCGGTCAGGATCACATCCTCGGCCCCGACGGCGCGCTGACCCGCATGCTGGAGACGCGCACGCTGGGTTCGCTGGTGTTCTGGGGACCGCCCGGCACCGGCAAGACCACCGTGGCGCGGCTGCTGGCCGATGCCACCGAGCTGCATTTCGAGCAGATATCCGCGGTGTTCTCCGGCGTCGCCGACCTGAAGAAGGCGTTCGATGCCGCGCGCGCCCGGCGTGAGACCGGCAAGGGCACGCTACTGTTCGTCGACGAGGTGCACAGGTTCAACCGCGCGCAGCAGGATTCCTTCCTGCCGGTGATGGAGGACGGCACCGTGGTGCTGGTCGGCGCCACCACCGAGAACCCGTCCTTCGAGCTCAACGCGGCGCTTCTGTCGCGGGCTCGCGTGCTGGTGTTTCACTCGCTCGATACCGCTGCGATCGAACGGCTGTTTGCCAACGCCGAGAAGATCGAGGGCAAGGCCCTGCCGCTCGATGCGGAAGCGCGCGCCGTGCTGGTGCGGATGGCCGACGGTGACGGTCGCGCCTCGCTGACATTGGCCGAAGAGGTCTGGCGCGCCGCGCGCAAGGGCGAGGTGTTCAACGCCGAGCAGTTGCAGGCCATCTTGCAACGGCGTGCGCCGATCTACGACAAATCGGCCGACGGTCACTACAATCTGATCTCGGCGCTGCACAAGTCGGTGCGCGGTTCGGATCCGGATGCGGCCCTGTATTATCTCGCCCGCATGCTCGATGCCGGCGAGGATCCGCTGTTCCTGGCGCGGCGCGTGGTGCGCATGGCCGTCGAGGACATTGGTCTCGCCGATCCGCAGGCGCTGGCGGTCTGCAACGCCGCCAAGGATGCCTATGACTTCCTGGGCTCGCCGGAAGGTGAGCTCGCGATCGCGCAGGCCGTGGTCTATCTCGCCACCGCGCCGAAATCGAACGCGGTGTATACGGCGTTCGGCGCTGCGATGCAGACCGCGAAGCAGGGCGGCTCGCTGCTGCCGCCGAAGCACATCCTGAATTCGCCGACCAAGCTGATGAAGTCTGAGGGCTACGGCTCCGGCTATCAGTATGATCACGACGCGCCCGACGCGTTCTCCGGTCAGGACTATTTCCCGGAAGCGCTCGGCCGCCAGACCTTCTACGATCCGCCCGACCGCGGATTCGAACGCGAGATCCGCAAGCGGCTGGAGTATTGGGCGCGGCTGCGCAAGGAGCGGGGCGGGAGCTAGGACGCGTACCTGTAAACCCGACGGCGTGATGCGACGAAGCTTGCGTCCGCTTGCCCCAATGACCTGATGTGGCGATGGTCGGGCGGGCCTCCAGCTACGGGCCAGCAGCCAGACGTGCCCGCATCGCGGGGAGCTGTTCAAACGTCAATAGACTTCCTTCCGATAGTCGGGCGTAAGGCGGACGGGTGCTGGTCGTAGCTGGATCACAACACCCAGTCAAAAGCATCATATGAACGGGTTGGCTTCTGCCGAATCTCTCTTGAGTTGTGATCGCCCGAAGATACCATCGGAAAATTCGCCTTGGATCGAGTTTGACCTGCTGGCGCAAATTGGCGGGTGGCGGTCGTATCGTTGAAAGATTGCATTGGATGATCGGATTATTCCGGATGGGACACCCGATGAAAGTGCGTGGCGGTGTCGCGCTGCTAATCTATCTTTGCCTTCATGCGCCGCCGGCAGTTGCAGTCGATAGCACCTGGACAGGGGCAAACAGTAGTGATTGGAATACCGCCTCAAATTGGTCCAATGCGACAGTGCCTTCGGGCACAGCGAGTTTTGACGGCAATGTCCTCACGACGATCACCTTCTCGTCGGCCGTTACCACCATCGGCACAATCCAGTTCAATTCGGCAGCGACCGACTACACGTTCGCGATCGACAATCCCAGGGGCCGAACGGTAGTTCTGAACGGCCTTGGAATCGTGGGTTCATCCGGCGGGCCAACCATAAACTTGGCCGGTGCTTTCCGTTCATCGCTTGTGTTCGCAAACGGTAGCGGGGCCGGAAACGCCATACTCAACAACTGGGGGTTTCTCGGAGGAATACAATTTGTGAACTATAGCTCTGCGCAGAATGCAGTCATCACAAATAACTTTGCAAATCTTTCGTTTCGGAACTCCAGCACTGCTGCCAACGCCACTATCTTCAATTACAACATCGGCAGTGGCACTGGCACGACGTTTTCCGACACCAGCACGGCAGCGAATGCGAATATTCTGAACAGTGGTGGCACTGCTCTCACTATCTTTCGCGATCAGAGCACGGCCGGCAAAGCCACAATCGACAATGAAAATTGCGGGGAGACCCAGTTTTTCAATTCGAGCACCGCTTCTAACGCGCGCATCACCGTAGGGAGTTGTGGCGGGGTGTCATTTAGCAACACCAGTACTGCGGCCAACGCCGTCATCGCCAACAAATTCGTCGCCACCTTCGGTCAGACTGCTACCGCTGGAAACGCCGTGATCACAACGACCAATGGAGGTCTGACGGCTTTTTATGACTCCAGTACGGCAGGAAACGCCACCTTGGTCACGCTCGACGCGAGTAGAACCGCCTTTCTGGGCAACAGCAATGGAGCGCTGGCGCGGTTCATTACCAATGGAAGCGGCGTGGTCGATTTTTCGCTGAGCAGCGGACCGAACAACGATTTCAAAATGACTACGGGCTCCATCGAGGGGACTGGACGTTATCTTCTTGGAGCAAACCAGCTCACCGTCGGCGGCAACAATATCAGCACTGAAGTTTCTGGAACCATTAGCGATTGCGGTTCGGGCGGCCATGACTGCGGTGCCTCTGGTAGACTGCTCCCATTTACCTCGGGCTCATTGGTCAAGATTGGTACGGGCACGATGCTGTTGTCGGGGACAAACACCTATACCGGCGGCACCACGGTGAACGGCGGCTTCCTCGACGTGATGGGCTCGATCGCATCATCCACCGGCACGACCGTCAATTCCGGCGGTGCGCTGACCGGCTCCGGCATCGTGAGCGATACAACAATTGCTGCCGGCGGCATCTTCCTGCCTGGCAGCGGCTTCGGCACGTCGACGAGCGTGCAAGGCAACCTCGCTTTCCAGTCGGGGGCGCTCTATCTTGTGCAGCTCAGCTCGGCGACATCAACCTTCGCCGATGTCACCGGCAAGGCGAACGTCTCTGGCAATGTCGGCATCACGATCAATGCCAACGGCATCGTGATGAAGAAATACATGATCCTTCATGCGGCGGGCGGTGTCAGCGGAACTTTCGATAGCGCCTCCGCTCCGGGCGCGCTTGTTCCGACCGTCACCTATGATCCGACCCACGCCTACATCGATTTCAATCTAAATTTCAGCGCGCAGAGCAATCTCAACCTCAACCAGGCCAATGTCGCCAACGCGCTCGCAAATTTCTTCAACAGCAACGGCGGCATTCCCACTGTCTTCGCGACGCTGCAGCCTGCGGGCTTGTCACAAGCCTCCGGCGAACTGGCGACGGGAACGCAGCAGGCGACCTTCAACGCTATGAACATGTTCCAGGGCGTGCTGACCGATCCCTTCATCACCGGACGCAGCGATCCGGTCAGCGGGGCCGGCAATGCCAATGCCTATGCCGACGAGTACCTCGCCTACGCGGCCAAGCGTAAGCCTGATGATGCGCTGGCTGCGATTTATACCAAGGCGCCCCCAACTGCGCCGATCTTCGAGCAACGCTGGAAAGTGTGGGCTGCGGGATATGGCGGTTCGCAGCGGACGGACGGCAGCGCGGTGGCCGGATCGAACGACACTCGCAGCAGCATTTACGGTACGGTCGTCGGCGTCGACTATCGCATCTCACCGGACACGATTGCCGGCTTCGCGCTAGGCGGCGGCGGCACCAACTTCAACGTCAACGGACTCGGCGCTGGCCGCTCCGACTTGTTCCAGGCTGGCGCGTTCGTCCGTCACAATGCAGGGCCGGCGTATCTCACGGGCGCGCTGGCATATGGCTGGCAGGATATCACGACTGATCGCACGGTAACGGTTGCCGGCATCGACCAATTGCGCGCCCAGTTCAACGCCAGTGCATGGAGCGGGCGCCTCGAGGGCGGCTATCGCTTCGTGTCGCAAGGCTTTGGCTGGATCCCCTATGCGGCCGGACAGTTCACGACGTTCGACCTGCCGAACTACGCTGAACAAGCCATAATCGGCGCCAACACCTTCGTGTTGGCCTACAACGCCAAGAGCGTGACCGACACGCGCGGTGAGCTTGGTCTTCGTACCGACAAGGCCTTTGCAGCGGCCGATGGGATCCTGACGCTGCGCGGCCGTGTCGCGTGGGCCCACGATTTCAATCCGGACCGTTCCATCGCGGCGGTTTTCCAGACGCTACCGGGCGCGAGCTTCGTGGTAAGCGGCGCCAGGCAGGCATCTGGCTCGGCACTGGTGACGGCTGCGGCCGAGAAGACATGGCTGAACGGCTGGTCAGCTGCAGCAACATTCGAAGGCGAGTTCTCCAACGTAACCGAGAGCTACGCTGGCAAGGGGATGGTGCGATACGCTTGGTGAGGCCGGCTTCTGGCCCAAAACCCACATGCCAAGCGTCAGTTGCAGAAGCCAGCAAAATGCAACAGCCTCGCGCAAGGGACACCTGCCCGACTTCTGAATACTAGAAATGTATCTCTGAGTTGCCCGACGTGTCAAGTTGCTTGGTCGAACGCCGGCCGCCGCAGGCTACTTTGCATGGGGTTGTTCTCGATATTTTGGCAGCGCCCGCTGCGACGGCTCAAAACTTCATATTGCGCTAGCGCGTCACTTCACGCTCTTCACGAACTCGAAAATCTCATCCGTCAGCCGCGTGTCCGGCGTGTTGATCGCATAGACTTCGGACATATGGCTGTGCTGCGGCAGCATGAAGCTGCGGGCGCCGCCGCTCGGCCGCTTGCAGCTGGCCTGTTTCAATAGCTCGAACTGTTCGACGAAGCGCGGCGGATCGAGCTCGGCCGCGGTGATCAGGAACGGGATCGGGCTCGCGACGAGGCCTTGCAACGAGGAGCGTTCGGCGTAGCGCGAGGGATCGGAGCCGTAATAGGCGAGCTCGGCATCGCCGGCCGGCGAAGCCGTCAGATCGTAGATGCCCGACACCATGATCGCGCCGGCAAGGCCGCCGCCCTTCACCTTGTGGAATTCGCCGTGTGACACATAGCTCGCGACATGGATCGCGCCGGCCGACTGGCCCATCAGGAAGATGCGCCCGGGGTCGCCGCCGCGGCTGGTGATGTTCTCCGCGACCCACTGCACGACCGCGCCCATGTCTTCGGCGCCTGCCGGCCACGGAAAGGCCGGCGCCAGGCGATAGGTGGCATTGACGCCGACAAAGCCGCTCTGGGTGGCCCACAGCATGACGTTGTCGTAGAACGGGCTGCCGGGGGGCGCTTGCTGCCGGCAATGAAGCCGCCGCCGTGGATGTAGATCAGCACCGGCCGGGGCGCCGCTGCCGCGGTGTCCGGCGTGAAGACGTCGAGCAGATGCCGGTCGGCAGGGCCATACTTGACGTCGCGCTCGACCTTGACGCCCTGATAGGGCTCCTTCTGTTGCATCGGCGCGTAGAGCGCGGCCGTCTTGGGCATCTCGACGACGCGGCCGAGTTCCAGGAGCTTCCAGGCCAGATCTTCCGGCATAGGGCTCTCTTGGGCGAGCGCCGGCCCTGACAGCATCAGGGCCGCCGCCAAAGCCGATAGTGCCAATCTCATTCCAGGGCCCCTCGATTGCCGCAGGCGGCCGAACTTGGCCGCTGTTGCGCCGGATTCACACCGATTTCGCCGTGACGATTCGCGGCATTTGCGCTACCCACGGGCTTAACTTCGGAGTTGCAACCCCATGAGCCGCCGCGTCAAGAGACCTCTCCGCCCAGCGAGCGAGCGCGCCAAAGGCGCGCGTCCCCATCGCGGCCCGGCGGCCGAGCGGGGGCCGGCGCATCGTGCGGGCGGCAAGTCGGCAGCGGTGCGCCTTGGCGACAAGCAACGGGCGCCCAAGCCATTCGTGCCGCCCGAGCCCGAAAAGAGCGTCGCCGAACCGCCGCCGCTGCCGACCAAGGTGCAGACCGTGGTGGTGACGGCGGACGAGGACAATATGCGCGTCGACCGCTTTCTCGAGGCGCGTTTCCCCGGCCTGTCGTTTTCCCACATCCAGCGCATCGTTCGGAAGGGCGAGTTGCGCGTCAACGGCAAGCGTGCGGACAGCAAGGACCGGCTGGAAGAAGGGCAGAGCGTCCGCATTCCGCCGCTGCGGCTCGATACGCCGAAGGCGGCCGCCAGCCTGTCAGAAGCGGCCAAGAAGACCCTCCAGGATCTCAAGGACATGACCCTGTTCGAGGACGCCGACGTGATGGTGCTAAACAAGCCCGCAGGCCTGGCGGTTCAGGGCGGCTCCGGCATCACGCGCAATGTCGACGACATGCTTGAGGTGATGCGCGACGCCAAGGGCCAGAAGCCGCGGCTGGTGCATCGGCTCGACCGCGAGACCTCGGGCTGCCTGCTGATCGCCAAGACGCGCTTTGCCGCGACCGCTCTGACCGGCTCGTTCCGTCATCGTTCGGCGCGCAAGATCTACTGGGCGCTGGTCGCCGGCGTGCCGAAGCCGAAGCAGGGCCGCATCTCGACCTATCTCGCCAAGGAGGAGAGCGAGGAAGACAGCATCATGCGGATCGCAGCGCATGGCGACGAGGGCGCCAGCCACGCCGTGACCTACTACGCCGTGGTCGAGACCTCGGCGACGAAGCTCGCCTGGGTGTCGCTCAAGCCGGTGACCGGCCGCACCCATCAATTGCGCGCCCACATGGCGCATATCGATCACGCGATCGTCGGCGATCCCAAATACTTCAACAAGGAAAACTGGCAGCTGCCGGGCGGCCTGCAGAACCGGCTGCATCTGCTCGCCCGCCGCATCGTGATTCCGCACCCGCGCGGCGGCGTGATCGATGCGACAGCGCCGCTGCCGCCGCACATGCTGCAATCCTGGAATCTGCTCGGGCTCGAGGCCGACCGGTTCGACCCCATCGAGAACGCGCCCGAGGAGTGACGGCGGACGCCGCCTCCCGATATCCGTCGCGGACAGCAAGAACGATCAAAGCGGCCCAGCGCGCCGCGGCTATGTTGCCGCGCGCCGGGCACTGCCGGCATGCAACCGTCAAAGAGGCTGTCCATGACCGGGACCTGGTTACGCGTCGCGCTTTTCCTGATTGGCTCGGCTGTCGCCGCTGCGGCGGCACATGCCGAGACCGTGGTGCTGCGCGGCGGCACGCTTTACGCATCGGCCGATGCGGCTGCGTTGCCGGATGCGGCGATCGTGATCACGGACGGCGTCATCAGCGCGGTCGGCAAGTCCGGCGACGTCAAGTTGCCCTCGGATGCGCGCCTGATCGATTGCAGCGGCAAGACCATCGTTGCCGGGTTCTGGAACAGCCACGTGCATTTCACGGAGCATGTCTGGCACAACGCCGGCGAGACACCGGCCGCACCGCTGACGCAGCACATGCAGGAGATGCTGACCCGATGGGGCTTTACCACGGTCTGGGACCTCGGCTCCGATCCACGCAACACGCTGCCGCTGCGCAAACGCATCGCAGCGGGTGAGGTCGCAGGTCCCACCATCCTGCTCGCCGGCAACGTGTTTCCCAAGGGCGGTCATCCCGTCTACCTGCCGCCCGAAATTCAGCTTCCTGAAGCCGCGACGCCGGAGGAGGCGGCGAAGTGGGCGCGCGACTGGCTCGCGATGGGTGAGGACGGCATCAAGCTGTTCACCGGTGCGTTCATGGGCGACAAGCCCGTCATCAACATGGACCCGGCGATCGCCAAGGCGGCCGTCGACGTCGCGCATGCGCAGGGCAGGCCGGTGTTCGCGCATCCGCAGAACAAGATCGGCGTCGAGACGGTGATCGCAGCCGACGTCGACGTGCTGGCGCACACCACGCCCAGCGAGCGGAGCTACACGGATGACCAGCTGGCGCGGTTCAAGGCGCAGGGGACGGCGCTGATCCCGACGCTTTCGCTGTTCACGACGGTGGTTCTCGACCCCAACGTCACCAACCGTCTGGTGGCCGCGACCGTCAATCAGCTCAAGCAGTTCTCGGAGAACGGCGGCACGGTGCTGTTCGGCACCGATGTCGGCTTCACCAAGCTGTACGACACCACGCAGGAATTCCAGCTGATGCACCGCGCGCTGTCGGAACGCCAAGTGCTGGCCTCACTGACCACCAATCCGGCACGGTTCTTCAAGGCCGCGAAGAAGGGCAGGGTGGAGCAGGGTTTTGACGCCGATCTCGTGGTGCTCGACGGCGATCCGCTCAGCGACGTCGCCAATCTTGCGAAGGTGAGCATGACCATCCGTGCAGGTCACGTGATCTATCAGAAGCCGTGACAGCCGGCCGGGAACGCGCAAATCAAACGCAGCGTTGACCCGCAGCGATCCGGTTCAAAGCAATCGAATGTCCGAATCTGTTTGGCTATCCAAACGGACCGCTTTGATTTCGTCGCATGATCTTGAGCGTGAGCAGGACCGCCCCGAGTACAAGAAACAGGACGCCAACGACGGTTGTGCTCGTGGATTCGAACGTCACACCCACTGCCGTCAACAAGCAGCCAAGAACGATAGCAACCAGCCCACCAAGCTTCTTTACCAGCAGAAACTGTCCGTCGCTTGCGCGCGCCACCATGATCAACCTCACTCTGCAAGTGATGCGGTCATTCCACCATCGCCGCCTGCCGGTGTTGCCCGGACAAACGGCAGGCTCACCTCCGCACGCGATGATCGTACTCTCGAGCACCATTGATGCAAATCGCTCGTTGCTGGCAAGACGATTTCTCTTTTGATTCAATTGCGCCACGACCGATGGGGCAGCCTTGTTGACTTAGCTGTGTTGGAACGTCGCAGGGGTCGATGAAGTGGCACATTTTGCATAGCGCTGTATTTCTGCGACGCGCAACGCGTTCAGCTCATTTGTCGTAAAGTGCGCTAGACCAACACAAGCATTGCAAATGCTGCAGGAGCGGATCGTTGACTCCGTATTTTTTTTGCGCCTATTTTAGGTTGCCGACTAAACGACCTGAAACAGCAGGGTCGAAATCCGGAAGGAGAGCCAATGTGGCGACCTTCGATCGCGGAACAAGCGGAGCGGCCTTTCATCTCGACGGGGCACTTGCCCGATCCCGAGATGGTGCAGGAGCTCGTGTCTCAAGCTCATCTGCGCTTCAAGTCGAACAACGAAGGAAGCAATTCGCAGGTCTACCCGGCGCTGGCCAGAGTGCCGAGTGAGCTGTTCGGCGTCTGCGTGGCCGGTGCCAGCGGACGCGTCTACGGTGCCGGCGATATCGATTACGAATTCTCGATCATGAGTGTGTCGAAGCCATTCGTGTTCGCGCTGGTGTGCGAGGCGATCGGCCCCGAAGAGGCTCGCGCAAAATTGGGTGCCAATGCGACCGGGCTGCCGTTCAATTCGCTGGCGGCGATCGAGCACGGAGCCGGGCGCACCAACCCAATGGTGAACGCGGGTGCGATCGCGACCACAAGCCTCGTGCCGGGTCCGAGCACGGAGGAGCAATGGCGCTTCATTCATGACGGCCTTTCGCGCTTCGCGGGCCGCAAGCTCTCGCTCAACGAGGAGGTCTACGCCTCGGCATCGAAGACCAATTTTCGAAATCGAAGCATCGCCCGGTTGCTGGAGAGCTACGACCGGATCTACTGCGACGCCAGGCAAGCGACCGATCTCTACACCCGGCAGTGTTCCCTGAATGTGAGCGCCAGGGATCTCGCCGTGATGGGCGCGACGCTGGCTGATGGTGGAGTCAATCCGGTTACCCGGAAGCGGGTGGTCGATGCGGCGGTCTGCCACTATGCGTTGGCTGTGATGGTCACTGCCGGACTGTATGAAACGTCAGGTGACTGGCTGTACGACATCGGTCTGCCCGGCAAGAGCGGCATCGGTGGCGGCATCGTCGCGGTGTCTCCGGGAAAAGGTGGTTTCGGTACCTTCGGGCCGCCACTGGATGCGGCCGGCAACAGCGTGCGAGGGCAGCTCGCCGCGAAGTTCCTGTCGCAAAGACTGGGCATGGATCTGTTCGTGTCCCAACCGGACGAGTGAAACAAGATGCTCTGAGGATCGGTGGAGCTGTAGCTCGATCGATCGCAACGCCGGGCAGGTTGGAGGACACGATGGCAGCGCAAGCGATCTCGATCGGCGATATTCGGCAGGAAGAGCGTGCATCATGGGTGCCCATGATTGCGATCGCGTTCGGTCAGATGATCATGTCGTTCAACGTCGCGTCGTTGCCGGTAGCGATGGGGGGAATGGTGGCGAGCTTCGGGGTGCCGCCGACCACGGTCGCGACCGGAATCGTGGCCTACTCGATGCTGGTGGCCGGGTTCGTGATGCTTGGCGCGAAGCTCGCCCAAAGGTTCGGGGCGGTGCAGGTCTTTCGCGGTGCCGTCGTGCTTTTCCTGATATCGCAGATCGCGATGACGTTCAGCCCTACGGCTTCCGTCATGATTTCCGCTCAGGCGCTTTGCGGCGTTGCGGGCGCGGTGATCGTGCCCTCACTCGTCGCGCTGATTGCCGAGAATTATGCCGGACGGCAGCAGGCGACGGCCCTTGGGGCGCTTGGCTCGGCGCGGGCTGCCGCCGGCGTGCTGGCATTTGTCATCGGTGGGTTGCTCGGCACCTATATCGGCTGGCGCCCCGCGTTTGCAATTCTCATCGCCGCCTCGGCGATCGCTTTCGCGCTGAGTTTCCGCCTGCGGCCCGACCGCGGGCGCCCGGATGTTCGGATCGATCTGATCGGCGTCGCCCTTGCCGCGAGCGCGATCATTTTCATCAGTTTCGGATTCAATAATTTGAACGGCTGGGGAGTGATCCTGGCGACCGGTAATGCGCCGTTCGACTTACTCGGCGTGTCGCCGGCACCGATCCTGATCGTGCTCGGCATTGTACTCGGGCAGGCATTCCTGATGTGGACGCACCGGCAGCAAGCCGCAGGGAAGACACCGCTGCTGGCGTTGGAGGTGATCGACTCGCCGGAGGAGAGGTGTGCCGTCTACGCGCTGTTCGCGGTCGTGGCGCTTGAGGCTGCCCTGAACTTTACGGTGCCGCTCTACATTCAGATCGTGCAGGGACGTTCTCCGATCGCGACGGCGATCGCGATGATGCCGTTCAATCTGACCGTTTTTGTCTCAGCGATGCTGATCGTCAATCTATACGACAAACTGACGCCTCGACAGATCGGGCGCTTCGGCTTTGGTCTCTGCACCGTCGCGTTGCTATGGCTTGCGTTCGTCGTGCGCAATGACTGGAGCGAGATTCCCGTTCTGTTTGGTCTCGTGCTGTTCGGCATCGGCCAGGGCTCGCTGGTGACGCTGCTGTTCAACGTTCTCGTGACTGCCTCGCCCAAGCAATTGGCGGGGGATGTCGGGTCCTTGCGCGGAACCGCACAGAATCTGGCGGCTGCGGTTGGCACCGCGGTGGCCGGAGCTCTTCTCGTCGGTCTTTTGAGCACGATCGCGCTCGGCAGGATCGCGGCCAGTCCGGTGCTGACCAAGGAGCTTCAGAGCCAGGTCGATCTGAGCAACATCACCTTCGTCAGCAATGACCGGCTGCGCAGTGTGCTCGAGGCCACCAGCGGGACGCCGCAGCAGGTCGAGGAGGCCGTCCGGGTCAACACCGAAGCGCGCCTGCGGGCGTTGAAGATTGGATTGCTGATCATGGCCGGCCTTGCTCTGCTTGCGGTCATTCCCGCGGGGCGGCTGCCGAATTATCGGCCGGGAGAAATACCGGGCGATGAAGCGACGGGTGAGGGCGAGCGGTCGGCCTGACTGGATGTTGGGCGTTGGGCCCGCCGGGCCTTGGGATCAGGGAGGGATGACATGGCCACCTATGAGAACAGCTCCACAATGCTCCGCGGCCTGCCTGGCCCGCCACTCTGGGTGTGCGTTCTGCTCGGTTTCGTGATGATCGCCGCGGGCCTTCTGGTCTTGGGAGATGTGGTGCTTTTCACCGTGATCAGCGCCATCTTCATCGGCTGGACGGCGATCGTCGCCGGTGCGTTCGAAATCCTGCACGCGTTCTGGACCAAGGGCTGGGGCGGATTTGTGTGGCAGCTTCTGCTCGGGGTGCTCTACCTTGCATGCGGCATCGTCCTGCTGAGCCAGCCGGTGGCGAGCGCGCTGCTCCTGACCTATGCCCTCGGTCTCCTGCTTTTGGTCTCGGGGATCGTGCGCATGCTGGTCGGGATCGGCCATTGGGAGCAGTCCGGCTGGATCATGCTGGCATCCGGAATGTTTGGCGTCCTGGCAGGCCTCGTCATTCTGACCGGGTTTCCAGCAACCGGGCTGTGGGTGCTCGGTCTGCTACTGGGGATCGATCTGCTGTCGCATGGCGTGGGATGGCTGACCTATGCTTTGCAGCCTGCCGCCAGAGCGGCTCAATAGGCCGTCGAGGAGCTGCAATCAGCCTCATCAGGTCGCGCGCACAGCCAGATCAATGACGATCTCGAACGATGCCCTATCGGCGGAGAGTGGACATGTCAGGTTTGAGCAAGAGCCTCTGCGTTTCGGCATTGGTCGCGTTGATTGGAGCGAGCCCCGTTGGTTCGCCGCCGGCGCGAGCGCAGCAGGATGCCGGCGTGCTGTTCCAGAACGTCCGCATTTTTGATGGCAAGAATGGTGCGCTCTCCGGGCCGTCCAATGTGCTGGTCCGGAACAACAAGATCGAGAAGATCTCGACTGCGGCGATCACGGCTGATGCCCAGGTGATCGCCGGCGACGGACGGGTGCTGATGCCCGGTTTGATCGACGCGCATTGGCATGCGATGCTGGTGCGCCCGACGCCGGCGGCCGCGATAGCTGGCGACGTCGGCTACACAAATCTCCTTGCGGCCGCGGAGGCGACGGCCACGCTCATGCGAGGCTTCACCACCGTGCGCGACATGGGCGGGCCGGCCTTTTCCCTCAAGCGGGCGATCGACGAGGGTCTCGTCGTCGGCCCGCGCATCTACCCATCCGGTGCCATGATCACCATCACCGGCGGCCATGGCGATTTTCGGCAGCTGTCCGATCTGCCCAGAACGATCGGCGGCATGCTCAGCCGCATGGAGAGAATAGGTGGCGCCATGGTCGCGGACAGCCCGGATGAAGTTCGCGTCCGCGCGCGCGAGCAACTCATGCAGGGAGCATCTCAGGTCAAGCTCACGGCGGGCGGCGGGGTGGCGTCACCGTTCAGTCCGCTCGATGTGTCAACGTTCACCGAACCGGAGCTGCGCGCGGCGGTCGAGGCCGCCGAGAACTGGGGCACTTACGTCGCCGTACACGCCTATACGTCGGTTGCGGTCCAGCGATCGATCGCAACGGGCGTCAAGGTTATCGAGCACGGTCACCTGATGGACGACGCGTCGGCCCGCCTGATGGCGGACAAGGGAGTTTGGCTGAGCACGCAGCCCTTTCTCGATCTGTCGGGCGCCAGTGCCCTTGGACCCGCTGAGCAGGAGAAGATGCGTCAGGTCGTTGCCGGCACTGACAGGGTGTACGGCTTCGCGAAGAAGTACAAGTTGAAGACGGCATTCGGCACGGATGTCCTGTTCTCGAAGGCGCTCGCTGACCAGCAGGGCGCCATGCTGACGACGCTCACGCGATGGTATACGCCGGCCGAAGCGCTGGCGATGGCGACATCGACGAATGCCGAGTTGCTCAGTCTGTCCGGGCTTCGAAATCCATATCCTGGCAGGCTAGGCGTGGTGGAGGAAGGCGCGCTGGCCGACCTTCTGCTGGTCGATGGCAATCCGATCGAGAACATCAAACTGATCGAAGATCCGGCAAAGAACTTCCTGGTCATCATGAAGGATGGAAAGGTCTACAAGAATCTTCTTGGTGGCGACCGCAACAGGTAGACGCGGCTCTGCGCCAACACCCGTGACTGAAGCGCGAGGGCCGACATTCATTCATTGTCGCGCTGCGTCGGTCTATTTGGGAGGAAGGCGCAAGGTGGCGAGATCCGAGCCGACAATCGTCGTGCCGGTAAATCCGCCGGCTTCGGCGGCGGCGCGATAGTCACCCTCGGTGAGCGCGCCACCGGGGACCTTGTAGGGGCCGTGATGCGTTGCCCCGACTTGCGGCGCGAGGTGGGTCAGCACCAAATATTTGGCGCCCACACGCTTTGCCATGGCGCCGAGGTCGGGCGTCAGGCTTTGGCGGTAGAACACGGGCGGCGGCATGCCGCTGTCGCGCTCCGGACCCATGATGGGATGCATGGTCGAGTGCACGATCACGTCGGCGCCTTGTGCCAGCTTCTCGACTTGCGCCGACGTCGAAGTGGGGCGCGGCGGAGCGGCGCTGTCATTGCTAGCATCGCCTCCGATCACGACGCTGCCGACCGGCGTGTCGACGCGATAGGAGGCATGGCCCGCGATGTGGGTCGAGCGGATCGCGCTCACGCGGACCTCGCCCTTCAACCAGATCACCTGCGGTTCGTCCGTCGGCTCGAATGTGACGAGATGCACAAGCTCAGTAGGTCCGCCAGCCAACCGTCTCTTGTCCTCCGAAACCCGCTGCGCGATTTCGCCGGACTGAATGAAGGCGTCGCCGATATGCGCGACAAATTTGCCGCAGCTCAATGTGAAGCCGAGCGGCGAGGGCGCATCGCTGCTGCAGACGACATCGAGCTTGTCCCCGCCCGAATTCCAGTTCCAGCGCGCGAGCAGGAGGTCGACGAGGCCCTCGGTGTGATCCGAGTGCATATGCGTGAGGAAGACGGCGTCGATCTGGCCGGGTTCGATGTCCAGTTGCGACAGCCGCAGTTCGGTGCCGCGGCCTGCGTCGAACTGCAGCTTCAGCGTGCCGCAATCGGCACTGTCGTCTCCGTAGCGCACGAGTGTGCCGGCGCCCGCGACGCCATTGCGCAGGGCGGGGCCGCTCATGGTGCCGGTCAAGGTGACGAGCAGGCAGGGCGCCGATTGGGCGGGAAGCGGCAGCAGCAGCCAGATGACGGCCAGCAGGGGTGTCGGAAGAATGAAGTGCCGCATGCGGTCGGCTCCCGCGTCGTCCTAGTCTTCATCGAGACTGCCAAAGTCCGCGCCGCATCTCAACGCCCGGCCGCGCCGCATCGAGGTGTTGTGATCGCGCCACTCACCGGGCGCGTCCCTGCGCGCATGCATGCTGCTGTGGGTATGCCGGGGCGCTGCCTTGATGTGGCTCGACAATCTGCTTGCGACCAGTTTCAATAAGCCGTTCGTCGAGGCAACATGACCCGGTAGGGCACCTTACGTGCAATCATCCGCCATTAAGATCGCAATGACCGGTTGGCGGGATGCGTTGAATGCCATTGCGCAAATGGTGCCTGTGGTTGGACCGGCGTTCCTCCTGACCCTTGTATCCGAGGCACTGGGCCAACTGTTGCTGGGCTATTCATTCGCGGCTGACCTTGCGGTGTCCGAAGGTCTTTACATATCGCAAAGCCTGATGCTGGCTCCGCTTGCGATTGCCGTTCACCGTTACGTCTTGCTTGGCGAAGTGACACCGCGCTATGCGCTCAACCCGACCGATCAACGCGTCCGGCGATACTTCATCCTGGCCGTTGCGATCCAGGTTCTGTGGCTCTCGATCGCGATTTGGTTCGTGCTCGGGCATTTCATCTTTGGTGCGCCGCTGGTCCCGGGGCAACCGATTTCGCCGGGCAACGAAGGTCCGGCATTCTGGGCACTTGTCGGAGGCTTCATTGCGGTTCTCGTGACCGGCTTTATTGTAGGGACCGCGATATTGGGAATCGTCATTCTGTTTCCGGCCTTGGCTGTAGATGCGCCCGGTGCCGAGTGGCGCAACGCCCGAGACGACAGCAGGGGACATACCTACCAAATATTCTGTGCCGTCGCCCTTGGCTTGCTCCCAACTCTTCCATTCGCCGGGGTCGACGGGGTGATCCTCGCTCCCAAGGGCGCCGGTTCGTCGCCCGGGCTACCTTCAGCTTCTCAGGCCATCGGCGTTATCTTGCAGGCGGCCGAAGTGGTGCTGATCGTGGCCGTGCTCGCGTCAATCACCTCAAAACTCTATTTGGACTATGGCAGTCGACTTAACAGGGCTCCCCGAACGGCCTGATGATGGTTCGTGCGCTTTGCTGGCCGAAGGTCAGAAGGCGTACTCTGACCGGCCGGTGAAGGGTTAGAGCGTCAGCTTGTAGCCGACATGGCTGCCGACGAATCCTAATCGTTCATAGAAGCGGTGTGCGTCGGGGCGCGCCCTGTCGGTGGTGAGCTGCACGAGATCGCAGCCTCTCGCCTTGCATTGCGCGATCGCCCATTCGAACATCTGTTGCCCGACGCCGGAGCTGCGGTGCGTCTCGGCAATTCGGACCGCCTCGATCTGCCCCCGCCAGGCGCCCAGCCGTGCGATTCCGGGAATGAAGCTGAGTTGAAGGGTCCCGATCATCTCGTCGTCGAGGGTTGCCACGACCAACAATTGGTTGGGATCGGCGAGGATGGCCTCGAATGCGTCGACATAGCGTGGGTTCGGCGGCGAGCTCGCATCCTCGCGCTGCTGCCCCAGCACGTCGTTGGCGAGGAGCGCGATGATTGCCGGAAGATCGGCGGGTTGAGCCTTGCGGAAAGCGACTGGCGTCATTGAACGAGATTCCATGGAGACGAACGGTAGCGTCAGACACGCTTTGCGCCGTGCTGAGGGCAAGTTCAAGGGCCACCGAGGCACGGTGGGGCGTAGCCCGGATGAGCGAAGCGATATCCGGGGCCACGAGCTCCCGCATATCGCTGGCGCTCATGCGGGCTACAAGGTCGATTGACCTGGTCCGAAACGAAATCCGCCGGCCTTTCGGCCGGCGGATTGTTGTCTCGCTAGGTGCAGTCGTCAGTGGTCCCAGCCACCGTCATGATCCCAGCCGCCGCCATGATGATGGCCGCCGTCGTCGAAGTCGAAGAAGTCGAACAGATCGCTGAGCGCCGGGCTGTTGACCGGAACATAGGGATTGCCGGGCGCCGCAACCGGGTTCGGGAAGTTGTCGCGGCTGCGATTCGTGATCGGCTCCAGGCGCCAATTCCGCTCGATGAATTTGATGATCGAGACGTGATCGGCATATTCATGCGAGATGTGGCCGTGCCGCGCGAACGGCGACACCACGATCAGCGGAATACGGGTGCCGTCGCCGAAATAGTCGAGCGGCTGCACATAGCCGGAGTCGAAGTAGCCGCCGCCTTCGTCGAAGGTGATGAAGATCGCGGTGTCCTTCGCATAGTCCGAGGCCTGGACCTGGTCGATGATCTTCTTGGCGAAGCCTTCGAACAGATTGAGCTTGGAGGACGACGGGTGACCGTCGGTGAAGCCGCTCGGCTTGACGATGGAGACCGCCGGCAGCGAGTGCTTGGAGAGGTCGGAGTAGAGATCAACCGAGTCCTTGATATGGGCTGCGACCTGGTCCGGGTGCGACATGATCGAGGTGTCGTACTGGAACGGATTGCAGATGTTGCAGTACTCGTCGGCGGTCGGACCGGCCACGCCCCAGTTGAGCTGGTAGGGATCGTTGACGTAGTTGTTCCACTGGTCGCCGTAATACTTCCAGGAGATGTTCCGCTCGTTCAGGCTGTCGCCGATGCTCTTGCGGGTCGACGGCGGGATGGTGAACGGGGTGTTGGACGGGTTGGTGTCGGTGTAGGCGTTCTTGCCGTTGCCGAAGTAACCCGGATTGTAGTTGTTCAAGAGATAATAGTGGCCGGGTTCGCAATTCGCGTTGATCCGGATCCCCTTCAGATAGTCCAGGATCGGCTTGACGCCGGGCTGGGTCGGATCCGAGCAATCGCTGTAGGAGCCGCCGCCGGACACCGGGCTGGTCTGGAAGGGCGGCGGGAAGCCGCCATTGCCGCCGGCGCCGTAGCCGTCCTCGGTGTACCAGTTGTTGGTGCCGGACGCCGGGTTCGGATTCTCGATTTGATGCACGATGCCGGCGTCGGGCGTACCGCCGAACACCTGCGTGCCGTTCGGCGGTACGGCGGCGTTGCCGTAGGTGTCGCTGAAGTAGAGCATGTCGGCATGGCCGAACATGATGTGGTTGGCACCGGTGCCGCCATTGACGGACTGGTGGAAGTTGTCGCTCATCGCGTATTTCTGCGCGAGCGAGGTGAAGTAGGGCACGTCACCCTTCTGCACGTTGTAGAAGCCGAGCGCCGTCGAACCTTCACCCGTGGTCGTTGCCGTCGGCGCGTATTCCGTGGAGAAGTTCGAGGGCTGCGCCGCACCGTTGGCGCCGGCGCCGACGGTGACTTCGACCCAGGCGAACAGATTGCCGCCGCAGCCCGACGGATTGTCGCGGCTGGCGGCCGAGTGGTTGCAGTTCAGCTGCTGCCACATCTGGTAGAAGCGATGCACCGGGCTTGCCGAATAGGAATCGTAGGGCATCGCGTCGGTGTTGGTGAGCTGGAACGGGCCGGCCGGCAGCGCGCTGACATTGGTGATGCGCTGGTCGGGGGTCTGCGAGCTCTGACCGGTGCCGCCGCTCAGGAGGAACTGGTAGTACTCGGACGGCAGGCCGGATTCCGACTGCTGCGCCAGCGCAAGCGACGCTTCGCAGGTGGTGATCGGCGAGCTGCCGCATTTGTTCGGGATGTAGGAGACCTTGGGGCCGCCGACCAGCGGAGCCGGCAATTGATCCTTGGGGAAGTTCTGCTTCGGCGGGCTCAGCAGGAACGCGTCGTTCAGGCCGGTATCGGTCGCTGCCTGCTGATGCGCCTTTTCGAAGTTCGGCCCGGGGATGGCGTTCTTGTTGTGATCGAGCTTGACGATGCCCTGCGAGAGCAGGTTGAACACGCTCTCCTCGCGCCGCTCAGGCACGTAGGTGGCGAACACGTGGTCGAAGCTGCGGTTCTCACCGATGATGACGATCACATGCTTGATCGGCGACCGCGTCTCGTGTCCACCGTGATGATTCCAGTCCTCTGCCAGCACCGGGCCGGCGGTGAACTGGCCCAACGCAAGTGCGCTGAGGGTGAGGCGGCAACCTTGCAGCCAACGTGACCTGTGCTTGTCGCGCATTAAAGCTCTCCTTTTTGCAGACTAAGTGGCTTGGTGGAACTGGCAGTGTCTCGCGGCACGACCCTGATGCGTCCCATCATGCCGCCGTCCTCATGCTCGAGAACGTGGCAGTGGTAGACGAAGGTGCCGACGATGTTGGGATCGCGAAAATCCATGCGCAGGCGCACGCTCGGATATTTCAGCATCCGGCCGTTGTAGTAGGGGACGTTGACGGTATCGCGCAGGAACGGCTCGTTGACGGCGACGCCGGACCAGTCGAGCAGCTGGAAGTGCAGCTGATGGATGTGGAAATCATGCAGCTCCATCGAGCGGTTCTCGATGATCCAGTCCTCGACGTCGCCCTGTCTCACGGTGATGTCGGGAATGTCCGATTGCGGATCGAACGGCTTCGGCGTCTCGCCGTCGAGCGTCATGAAGAATTTGGTCGGGCTGTTCGGATCGTTCGGGTTCTCCGGCTGCTCGGAGAAGAACAGCTTCCGGATGCGCACCGGTGCGACGTTGCCGACCCACGGCCGCTCCGGACGCGGTAGCGGCTCGGCGTGAGCCGGCAACGCGGCCTGCGGCTCGCTTGCATCGACTGAGGACGTGATTGCCACCAGGGCGCGGTTGGGATCGTTCTCGCCGGCGGGCCCGGTGTCGACCGCGCGCGTCACCAGCAGGGCCGAGCTGCCAGCCGGCGGGCCCTCGACGATGAATTCGGCACGCGAGCCCGGCGGCAGGCCGATATGGTTGACCCATTGCACTGACGGCGAGGGGCTGCCCTGGAATTGCAGCGGCACGCCGTCGAGCCCGACGATCCCGATCTGCTGCGGTGTGCGGCCGACCAGCAGCGCGAGGTTGAGATAGGTGATCGCGGACGCGTTCAGCACCCGCCAGAGCTGCCGCTCACCCGGCTTCATCGTCAGCGTCGCCGGCGGATAATTCGGATAGGGTACCGGCACGAAGTTGACGGAGAGGTCCTTCGACGGTTTGCCGAAGCCGGTGCCGGAGTTGGCGACGTCGCCGTCATTGTCGAGCTGGCTCTTGGTCATCACCGGCTCGGATTTCGACGGCGGCGCGTCGGGATTGACGAGATCCTGGTCGCGGATCACGAGCACGCGCTCGGGGAGGCCAGCGAGCTGTGGATCGGCGCGCTCGATGCCTTCGATGATGATGGCGCCCGAGGCGCCGCCGAGCACCTGCGTCTTGCTGAAGCCGTGCAGATGCGGGTGATACCAATAGAGACCGGGCGGCGCGTCGTCCGGGATGCGCAAGCGGTATTCGAACGGCGCGTCGTCGGGCTGGATCGAGGTCTTCAGCACGTCATCCTGATGGCAGACCGGCGGCACCGTCAGCCCGTGAAAGTGCAGATTGGTCGAGATCGGCGTCATCGCGCCGCTCTCGCAAATGTCGGCTTGCTTTCGCGTCGTGCAGATCGGCGCACCGGCGAGCGGGCGGTCGATCGCAGGCGTTGCCGTATCGAGATCGACGAGGTCGTTCTTGAAATGGATGACCAGCTGATCGCCCGGCCTCACGCGCAGGGTCGGCGACGGCCTGCCGTCCGGCGTCAGATAGCAATAGCGGCTCGTGCCATCCGGCAGCTTCTGATCGTGGATGCTGAGGTCGGTTTCGAGCACGCCATCGCGGCTGCGCAATTCGGCGGGTTCCTCGATCGCACTTCCGGGCTCAGGCCGCGCGCAAACGTCCTGTTGCGTGCGCGGCGCATTCTGCAAGCCCGTTGCGCCGAGCCACGCCATTGCGCCGCTCGCAGCAAGCCCGAGGCAAGCCGCGACGATGACACAACAAACGGTCGAAAGTCGTCGTGCCACGCCGCCCCGCCAATACGTCGACATAGGCGCGCAAGCGCGCACGGACGCCACGCGTGACGTCGGTCCACGTCTTGCGACCGCGATGGTCGACAAATGCTTCTGTTTGGTGTCGGAACGCTAGCCGCGCGTTGTTGCCGAAATCTGGCAGGTTTTTAACACGCGGATGACAGCATCTTGCGGCACTTCGACGCAGAAATGCGCGCGCCGTTCAAACCTGCTGTGCGATCAATCGGATGCGCCATTCGCGGATCGCATTGCGGAGAAAGCAGGACGCGCAGGCAGCCGTCAGATATTTTTTCGGTGTCACCGATCTTGTCATGTGCAAGCGCGTCGGCAACGAACAGGTTCCAGCGAGCGGCCTCGTGGCTTCGAGGCCGCAATCTCGCGCTATCCTGCGACGGCCGTCGGCAGGAATTTGGCGTCTTGCTCGACAGGCTCGCTCAACTCGTTCTCCCATTTTGCAACGACGGCGGTTGCGACGCCGTTTCCGATGACATTGGTCATCGTCCGCCCCATGTCCAGAAAGGCGTCGATTCCGATCAGCAGGACAAGGCCGCCCGCCGGCAGGCCAAAGGTGGGCAGGGTCGCAGCGGCAACCACGAGCGATGCGCGCGGCACGCCGGCGATGCCCTTGCTGGTGATCATCAGAAGCAGCAGCATCGCGATCTGGGTCGTGATCGGCATCTCGATGTTGAAGGCTTGCGCGACGAACAGCGCGGCGAAGGTCTGGTACATCATCGAACCGTCGAGGTTGAACGAATAGCCGAGCGGCAGGACAAAGCCGGTGATCCGCTCCGAAACGCCGAACTTCATCAGCTGCTCGATCATCTTCGGGAAGGCTGCCTCGCTGCTTGACGTCGAGAAGGCGATCATCATCGGCTGCCGGAGCAGGCGAAGCAGGTTCCGGATCGTGCCGCCGAGCACGACGCTGCCCGCGCCGATGATGATCGCCCAGAGCACCGCCAGTCCGAAGTAGAAGGCGCTGACGAACTTTCCATAGGTGACGAGAACCCCAAGCCCCTGCGTGGTGATGACCGCGGCCATCGCTGCGAACACGCCGACCGGGGCAAAGCGCATGACGTAGTCGGTGAACTTCAGCATCACAGGAACGATCTGATCGATCGACCGCGCGATGTCGGGGGCCAGCGTGCCCTTCACGGCGCTGAGCGCAAAGCCGAAGAACATCGCGAAGACGAGGATTTGCAGCACTTCGTTTCCGGCCATCGCTTGCACGACGCTGATGGGGAAGACATGCGCGGCGAAGTCCTTGACGTTCAGGCTGCTGGTCTGGACATTGGCCGTGGCGTTGGCGTCGGGGAGCGCGAGACCAAGGCCGTGCCCGGGCTGCAGCAGGTTCGCGAGCACGAGCCCGACCGACAGCGACGCCACCGACGCGGTGATGAACCAGGCCAGCGATTTGACGGCGACGCGCCCCACAGCACCGCCGCTCGCGCCGAGGCTGGAGATTCCCGAGACGATGGTCGCGAACACCAGCGGCGCGATGATCATCTTGATCATCCGCAGGAAAATATCCGACACAACTGTGAAATAGCCGGCGATCGCCTTGGCTTGTTCCGGGCTCGCGAGAACGTTGCACGCGTAACCCACGGCGATACCGAGCAACAGGCTCACCATGATGTATGTGGTCAGCTTGTTCGGGGTCTGGGTTCTGCTGCCTGCCTGCATGACGTGATCCTTCGCCACCGGAGAGTTGCAACGTCCGAGCTGTGGCGCGCCTTCCGGCGTCTCGGAGTGCTGCTAAACAATACGGAGAGCCGGTCCGGCTATCCGAGCTTTGACAGGACGGCCGTGCGGGCCCGGGTTGACGGTGCGTTGCGGGCTCGGATGGCCTCGATCAGGCGGTCGATGTCTTCAATGGTGTTGAACATGCCGAGCGACACGCGGATGCCGTCGCGCTCCGGCGAGATGCGGATGCCGTTCTGCGTGAAGTAGTCCAGCCAGTCGGCAGCAGGCAAGGCGATGACGTAGATGTGCGGCGCGCGATGCTGGCGCTCTCGCGGCCCGACCAGGCCGATATCAAGCCGATCGAGGCGGTCGATCAGGTAATCGCCGAGGTCGAAGCAGTGTTGCTGGATTTTCTCAATCCCGATCTGATTGATGAAGTCGATCGCCGCGCCGAGCGCCTGGATTGCCGGAAGGTTGAAATTGCCGAGCTCGAAGCGGCCCGCGGTCGCGGGCAGGGCCACGTTGTCCGGTCTGGCGATGAAGTCGAGCGGCGGTTCTGCAAGACTTGCCGCCGCGAGGTAGGCCGGCTCCAGCTCGGTCCGCGTCGCATCCCAGTACAGAAGACCGAGCCCCTGTGGCACGAGCAGGCCCTTATGCGTGCCGGAACCGATGAACGTGGCCTTGATGGCCTTGGCGTCGATCGGTACCACGCCGATGCCCTGCATCGCGTCTACGACAAAGTAGAGCGAATGCTGCGCGCAGAGTTCGCCGACGCTCGCCACGTCGAAACGGTGGCCGGCATGGAAGGTGACGTGAGACATGGAGATTGCCCGCGTCCGTTCGTCGATATGCGGCCGGAAGCTTTCCGCATCCACCACGTCAGTCATGGGGATGAAGACGATCTCGACGCCCTTCTTCCGCAGATTGAGGAAGGCATAGGCGTTATTGGGATGATCGCCGTGGATCATCAGAACCTTGTCGCCGGCGCGAAGCGGCAGCGCGTTGGCGGCGATGTTCATGCTCTCGGAGGTGTTCTTGGTGAACGCGATTTCGTGCGGCTCGACCCCGAGGAAATCAGCGACTTTCGCACGGGTCTCTTCGAGGCGGTTCAGCCAGATCTGCTTCGGGCCGGCGTTTTCGAAGCTTTCCCATAGGAAGCGTTCGTAGGCTTCCTTCACTGGACGGGAGAGAGGCGTTTGAAAGCCGCTGTCGAGGTACACCACGTGCTCCGTGGCCGGGAAGGCCTTGCGAACGGTTGCAACGTCGTAGTGCTGGCGCATGATCACTCCGGTGGCTCAGGCGTGGGCTTTGGGCACGGCAAAACGTTCCGCCGGATCGGCTGGCGGCGTCGATCAGTTCTGGTGTCGGCATGCGGACTTGGAGCGAGCTGCCTCAATCATGGTCAGCTCAATCATCTGCCCCGAGAATACACAGGATTTGTGCGAGATCGAGATTAAATCCGGAAAACGAGAGTATTCATTCCGAAAAATGAGAATCTTCGAATTCGTCTTCATATTCCTGTAGAATGGTTTCGGACAACAGCGCCGCCGCCTCCTGCAATGGAGCGATGAAGGCGTCGAGGCCTGCGAAACCGACACGCGCCGCAGGCACAGATACGCCGAGGCATGCGATCAGATCGCCGGCCGGCGAGACGATCGGCACCGCGCAACCTACGACACCCCGGACGAATTCCTCGTTGGTCTTCGCCCAGCCTCTGCGCCGGGTCTCCTCGAGCAAGGCCAGCAATTCGTCGGGGTCGGCGATCGTGGTCGGCGTGTACCGGACGAGGGCGAGTGACCTGACCAGCCGCTCGCGGACCTTCGCGGGCAGCCGGCTCATGTAGATCTTGCCCGTCGACGTGCAATGCAGCGGTGCCGCTTCGCCTGGATTGAACTGCAACGCCTGCTGTTGCTTGGAACGGACGCTGTCGACGTAGACCACGACGTTGTCGCGGACGACGCCGATCTCGCACTGCTCGCCGATGCGGTCGGCCACTGCACTCAGCACAGCATGCCGGCGCACGGAGCGAAACGCTGCCCCAATCGTCTTGGCGGCGAGCGTCACCAACTTGCTTCCGACCACATAGCGCTTGGTGCCGAGCGCCTTCTGGATCAGGCCTCGGGCTTCGAGATTGCCGATCAGCCGATGCGCAGTCGGAAGTGGAAGGGAAAGCGCGGCGGCGATCTCGGCGGCCGACAGAGCCTTCTTCTGTTCGGCAACGAAGACCAGGATCGCGATGGCCCGATCCAGCGGCCCGTCATTGGAGCTGTCAGGTTCGTTGGCCACGATCCATTCCTCGGTGTCGATGTCGCCCGCCAGCTTTACAACAAAGCAAGCGGAAAGGCTCCTTTCGGATCGCGATGCAGGCCTCGATATGAGGATCGCTGTGGGTTATCGCCTGAACTGTACGAGAAACATCCGCAACGAATCGTGCGGGCTCTCGACGTCCTCAATCAGCCAGCCGTCGGGACCGTTGACGACGATGAAGGTGAGCGTGACCGCGCGCCCCTCATTGTCGAACGTGACCGTCACATCCGTCTTGTCGAACTGCCGGCGCGGAATTGCGATCGAGATCGGGCCGAGCCGCCAGGTCGGGCTCTGCACCAGGAAATCGTACGGTGCGTCGTGCAGGGCGGTCCAGGCGCCGCGCAGGCTGGAATCGAAGAATTGCCGGGCCGTTTCGTCGTCGCGCGGCAGGCCATTCGAAAATGCCGGGCTGCCTCTTCCATAGTAGGCGTAGACGTTGCGGATCAGTGATTCCGGCGAACGGAACCCGGCGTCGGCACGGGCGGCCCCGAAGGCGGCCGCAACCAGCAGAAAACCCGCAAGGATCTGGGCGCGTTCCATCAGCTTTATTTGCCGTTGCCGCTGACGTATCTTGCAGGGAAATCCTCCCAAACGAAAGCCGGCCGGCGCAATGCGCGAACTCTTCGACGACGTTCCAGAACAATCCCCGCTCGATCCGCAGGAGGCGGTGCGGCGCCATATCCGCACGCCGCGGCGCAAGCGCTTCTACACCAGCGCCGGCGTGGCCGAGGCCGATGGTGGATTTTCGGTCACGCTCGACGGCAAGCAGATCCGCTCGCCCTCCGGCAAGCCGGTCGTGCTGCCGACCCGCGCCATCGCGGATGCGGTCGCGGCGGAATGGAATGCGCAGGGCGAGACCATCGATCCCATGACCATGCCGCTGACGCGCCTCGCCAACAGCGTGATCGAGGGGGTGATCGATCGCGTCGACGAGGTCGCCGACGATGCGGCAAAATTCCTCGGCAGCGACCTGCTGTGCTATCGCGCCGGCCATCCCGAGACGCTGGTGGCGCGCGAGGCCCGGCATTGGGACCCGATCCTGTTCTGGGCCGCCGATGCGCTCGGCGCCCATTTCGTGATGGCGGAGGGGGTCATGCATGTCGGCCAGCCCGAGCCCGCGATCAAGGCGGCGCGGGCGGCGTTCCCGACCGATCCATGGTCGGTCGCTGCGCTCCATGTGGTGACGACGCTGACCGGCTCGGCGCTGCTGGCGCTGGCGCTCGCGCATGGCGTCCGTGACGAGGACCAGGTCTGGGCCGCTGCCCATGTCGACGAGGACTGGAACATCGAGAAATGGGGCGTCGACGAGGAGGTCGCCGCGCGCCGCGCCGCCCGCCAGGTCGATTTCAAGGCCGCCGCCGGCGTCCTGAGGGAGTTCAGGTCGGCCGCCGGTTAACGAGGGGTTTACGGCGCCGGGCTAGCCTGCGGTTTGACCCTGCCGCCTGGCCGAGACCTCCGACATGGCTATCGCCGTCAATCCCGTGCTGCCGGTGCTCGCTTCGAAAGAGGCGGACAGCGTTGCGCCCGACCTCACGCTGGAGGCCGGCAGCGTCGTCAATGCGCAGGTGCTGAAGGTGTTGTCCGCCGACCTGGTGCGGATCGCGATCGCGAGCCTGTCGATCGACGTCCAGACCGAGGTGCCGCTGCAACAGGGCCAGAATCTGCAGCTTGCGGTATCGCAGACCAGCGACGGCATCCGCCTGCAACTGGTCGGGCCGGGGGCTGACACGGGCGATGCCGTGCAATTGTCGCCGGCAGCGGCCAACGTCACCGCTGCTCCGCAACCCGTCGCCACGGCGCCGAAGGCCGTGTTGACGCCGCTCGAGCGCATCACCATCACCGCGACGGCGCAGCATGCGGCCGCCGTCCAGGGCAGCCAGGCGCCGCTGTTTGCCAACCTTGCGGCGGTCGCTGCGGCCAATCTGCCGCCGAAGCTGCAGGCTGCGATCGCGCAGGTGCTGGCGCAGCAGACCGGCCTCAACGAGAATTTGAGCGGCGATGCCGTCAAGGCGGGATTCCAGAAATCCGGCGTGCTGCTGGAGGCGACGCTCGCCGCGGCCGTAGCACCCGCGGGCGGCGGCGCGCCCGACTTGAAGGCCGCGCTAATCGTGCTGCGCCAGGCGCTGACTTCGCTCGGCGCCGGCGATGCCACAAGGCCCGCGTCCACGCCGCTGCAGCAGCAGTCGCTCGCCAGTGCCGGCACGGCGCCGAGCATCGTGCCGCCGTCAATGCCCGAGCTCGAGGTTCAGGAGATCCTGCTGCCGCAGGCGCGCGTGCCGATTGCCGAGGATCTCACCCGCGGCGCCACCCGCCTCGCAGGCGCGCTCGCGGATGCGCTCGATGCCGGCCCGTCATCCGGCGGCGCGCTCAATCTCATTCAGGAAGCGTTGCACGAGCTCGGCAATCCGGCACGGCAGGGCGCCGCGCCGCGGGAGATGCTGCCCGGCGACGTGCCCGCACGCAGCAGCACGCCGCCACCGCCGTTTCACGGCGCGCTGCCGTCGGCGCAGGCCGTTGCGGAGCCGTCGATTGCATCAGGCACGCCGCTTTCGACCGCCGCGCATCGCCTGCTGGAAAACACCGACGCGGCATTGGCGCGGCAGACCCTGCTGCAGATCGCCTCGCTGTCGGACCGTGGCGACGGCACGCGTCCGCAGCTCGACGCCATGGTGCCGCGCTGGAATTTCGAGATCCCGTTCCTGACCCAGCAGGGCACGGCGATGGCGCAGTTCGAGATTTCCCGCGACGGCGGCGGCAACGAGGTCGAAGCCGCCAAGCGGGTGTGGCGGGCGCGCTTCACGCTCGACGTCGAGCCGGCTGGGCCCGTGCACGCGCTGGTCTCGCTGAACGGCGAGCGCACCTCGGTGCGGATGTGGGCCGAGCGTCCCTCGACCGCCGCGCAGCTGCGCGCCGGCGCTTTCGAGCTGAGCCAGGCGCTGACCAGGGCAGAGCTTACGCCCGGCGACATCGATATCCGCGACGGCAGCCCGCCGCAGCCCGCGCCCGCACGCGCCGGCCATTTCCTGGATCGCGCATCATGAGCGAGACGCAGAACCAGCTCGCGGTCGCACTGCACTACGACCACGCCGGCGCGCCGCGCGTGGTCGCGAAAGGCAAGGGCGCGATCGGCGCCAAGATCATCGAGGTTGCCAAGGCCAACGACATCCCGATTGAGGAGAACGAGGTCTTGGCCGGCGCGCTCTCCAATGTCGAGCTCGGCGACGAGATCCCGGCCGAGCTCTACAAGGCCGTCGCCGAGGTGCTGGTGTTCGTGCTGCGGCTGTCGGGCCGGGTGCGCTAACCCCTGTTGCCATCCTTTCACCACGATGGCATCCACCATCGTTATCGACACGAACCAACCCAAGGTCCTCTCGTGATTCATCGCCGCCGTGCGCTCGGCCTGCTTGCCGCCGCAGCCATTTTGCCGTCGCGCAGCTTCGCCAACGTCTCCTATCAGCGCAGCGAATTTCGCGAGGATCTGCAAAAGAGGTTCTTCGATCTCGGAACCGAGGGCACCTTCGTCGGCTACAAGGTCGACGACTATCTGATCATCGCGAGCGACAAGGTTCGTTCGGGCGAGGGCAAATTGCCGGCCTCGACCTTCAAGATCCCGAACGCGCTGATCGCGCTCGAGACCGGCGTGGTGCAGGACCCGGACAAAGACGTCTTCAAGTGGGACGGCACAACGCGCAGCATCGAGGCCTGGAACAAGGACCACACGCTGCGCTCGGCGCTCGCGGTGTCGGCCTTCCCGGTGTTTCAGGAGATCGCCCGCCGGATCGGCGCGGAGCGGATGCAGAAGTATCTCGACGTCATCGACTATGGCAACCGCGACATCGGCGGCGGCATCGACCAGTTCTGGGTGACGGGCAATCTGCGCATCGATCCGGTGCAGCAGATCGATTTCCTCGACCGGCTGCGCCGCGGCGTGCTGCCGGTCGGCAAGCGCAGCCAGCAACTGGTGTGCGATATCCTTCCCGTGACGAAAGTCGGCGATGCCGTCATTCGCGCCAAGACCGGCCTCACCGACAAGGAGCACGGCTCGCTCGGCTGGCTGGTCGGCTGGGCCGAGAAGGGCAGCGACATCACCGTGTTCGCGATGAACATGGACTGCAAGACCCAGGCCCAGATCGACGCGCGGATGAGCGTCACGCAGCAATGCCTCACCGATAGCGTCGGGCTGTGACGACCTGATCTGCGTGCGCCGCGACTGGTGAGTGCCACGCGGCTCGACTACCATCCTCCGATAAATCAAAGCGGAGGAAATCATGCAATCAGCATCCGTCTGGCTGTCGTCGCTCACGCTGGCCGCGGCCGGCGGCTGGCTCGCGGCCACAATGTTCTCGGCGCCGGCCACCAGCAAGGAGCCGCGCTTCCCGCAGCTCACGATGGATCAGCTCAACGACCAGCAGCGGCCGCTCGGCGAGGCGATCATGAAGGTGTCGAGCGTCGGCATCGGCGGGCCCTACAATCCGATGATCCGCAGCCCGGTGCTTGGCCAGCGGCTCTACGATCTGTTCTATTACCTGCGCTGGCAGACCTCGGTGCCGACGAGGCTGAACGAGTTCGCGATCCTAATCATCGGGCGGCAGTGGCGCTCGCAGGTCGAATGGTTCGCGCATGCACCGCTCGCGGCCAAGGCTGGCTTGTCGGCCGATGTGATCGCCGAGCTGAAAGCCGGCAACCGGCCGTCCAAAATGGTCGACGATGAGGCCGTGGTGTACGATTTCGTCACCGAGCTGACCACGACCAAGAAGGTTTCCGACGAGACCTATGCGCGGGCCAAGAAGATCTTCAACGATCAGCAAATCGTCGATCTCACCGCGCTCGCCGGCAATTACGTGATGGTCGCAATGCTGCTGGCAATGGCGGAGGAGACCGTGCCGCCGGGCAAGGAAGAGCCGTTCAAGGTGGGTGAGAAGTAAGGCGCTGCGCCGGTCGGGCGTGTTCAGACTAGACCGAGGTGCTATCGCGAAGGCGGTGCGCTCCCTCTCCCGCTTGCGGGGGAGGGTTGGGGTGGGGGCTCTCTCCACGAGTCGCATCGCGGACAGAGCCCCCACCCGCATCGCATCTTTGATGCGATGCGACCTCCCCCGCAAGCGGGAGAGGTGGAGCCAGTCTGCCGCGAGACCGATTCACCTCAATCTCATCACGTACTAGCGCCCGATCGCCCGCAGCAAGGCCGGCATCAGTTTCGGGTCGCGGCATTGCGCGACGTTGAAGCGCATGAAGCCGGTGGCCGATTGCGTGGTGCTGAACACGTTGCCCGGCGCCAGCACGATGTTGTCGGCGAGCGCCGCGCGCGCCACGTCGGCGGAATCGCAGCCATCGGGCAGGCGGCACCAGAGCTGGAAGCCGCCGCGCGGCATCAGCCACGGCTCGATGCCGATGCGCTGCAGCTTCTCGCCGACGTCGCGGCGGGCACGCGCTAGCCGCCGGCGCAACTCCTCGACATGCTTGCGGTAGAAGCCGGTCGCCAGAACGCTCGCGATGATTTCGGTCGCGACCGCGCAGGGGCCGCCGAACCCGGTCGCGACCTGTAGATCGACAAGCTGCTCGATCCAGTCGGCGCGCGCTGCGATGAAGCCGCAGCGGAGCGACGCCGACAGCGTCTTGGAGAAGCTGCCGATCCGGATCACGCGGTTCAGCCCGTCGAGCGCCGCGAGCCGTGCCGACGGCTCCGGCTCGAAATCGGCGAAGATGTCGTCCTCGACGATCGTCAGGTCATATGCCGCCGCGGCATTCAGCACGCGGTGCGCCGTCTGCGGCGACATCGTCGCGCCGGTCGGATTGTGCAATCCGGAGACCGTGATGTAGAGCCGCGGCCGCTCGGCTTCGAGCACCGCCTCGAAACTTGCGACGTCGGGGCCCGATGGCGTGTAGGGCACGCTGACCAGCTTGACCTGATGGGCGCGCAGCAGCGCCCGAAAATTGAAATAGCAGGGATCGTCGACCAGCACCGTGTCGCCGGGCCGCAGCAGGAAGCGGCAGATCAGGTCGATCGCCTGGGTGCCGGACATCGTGAGCAGCACCTGCTCGGGCGACACGTCGAGACCCTCGTCGGCGAACCGCGCCATCAGCATGCGGCGCAGCGCCAGCGAGCCGCGCGTCGCACCGTAGTCGGCGAGCACGGCGTCGTCGGCCCGCGCCAGCCCGCGGAACGCGCGCCGCAGCGCCTCGGTCGGCATCCAGTCGGCGGGCAGCCAGCCGCAGCCCGGCTTCAGCGCGCCGCTCGCGGCGTCGAGCGATTGCCGCGACACCCAGAACGGATCGACGGCACGGTCGTGCTGCGGCTGGTCCTTTGTGAGCGCCAGCGGCGGCAGCGCCGCGGACGAGACGTAGAAGCCCGAGCCCGGCCGCGCCCGGATCAGGCCCTCGGCGGCGAGCCGGTCATAGGCCTCGACCACGGTCGAGGGCGAGACGCCCATGGTCGCGGCAAAGCTGCGGATCGAGGGCAGGCGGTCGTCAGCGGCGAGCGCGCGGCTCGCGATCCTGGCGCGGATCGCGTTCATCACGTCGGTGGTCCGGGTCGCCTTCGGCGCCAAAGCGGCGCGATGATTGGATGGCTGCCGCAAGTGTTTGCCTACCTTAAAGTGTATGCCTACCTTGACCCATACAGTTTGGCGATATTGTACTGAACCGTAGCTGCCTTGGCCAGCCCTCCGCCGCTATCCTCGCCTGCGAAAGTCGAGGTGTGCAATGAGCGATTCGAAGACATTGCCGGGGAAGTCCTGGACGGGTGAGGCGAGCGGCGGGTCGCTCGAAGGCTGGGGCAGCGGCCTGCTCGGCGTGATCATCTTCAGCGGCTCGCTGCCGGCCACCCGCGTCGCTGTCGCCGGGTTCTCGCCGCTGTTCCTGACGTCGGCACGCGCTGCGATCGCGGCGCTGCTCGGCGCGGCACTGCTGGCGATGCTGCGGCAGACCTGGCCGCAGCGCAGGGACCTGGTGTCGTTGACCATCGTCGCGCTTGGCGTCGTGATCGGCTTTCCGCTGCTGACCGCGCTGGCGCTCCAGCACATTACCTCGGCGCATTCGATCGTGTTCATCGGGCTGCTGCCGCTGTCGACCGCCGTGTTCGGCGTGCTGCGCGGCGGCGAGCGGCCGAAGCCGCTGTTCTGGCTGTTCTCCTGCATCGGCAGCGCGACGGTCGGCGCCTTCGCTCTGTCGGGCGACGGATCGGCATCGCTGACCGGCGATTTGCTGATGGTCGCCGCCATCATCGTCTGTGGCCTCGGCTATGCCGAGGGTGCTGCGCTGTCGCGCCGGCTCGGCGGCTGGCAGGTGATCTCCTGGGCGCTGGTGCTCTCGGCGCCGGTGGTGCTCGTGATGACCATCATGACGCTGCCGCCGAGCTGGCAGGGCATCGGCGCGCCGGCCTGGCTCGGGCTCGCCTACGTCTCGATCTTCAGCATGCTGGTCGGCTTCGTGTTCTGGTATCGCGGCCTTGCGCTCGGCGGCATCGCCAGCGTCGGCCAGTTGCAGCTGTTGCAGCCGTTCTTCGGCCTCGCGCTGGCCGGGCTGCTGCTGCATGAGCCGGTCGCCTGGTCGATGATCGCAGCGGCCATGCTTGTCGTCGTCTGCGTGGTGTTCGCGCGCCGCTACGCCTAAACGCGTCGGTCCTTCTCCGAAAGAAAGTGAAGATGTCATGCCCGGCTCACGGCCGGGCATGACGAGTCTAGAAAGCGGCGGGCGCTAAGCCGGTTCCTGCGCTTTTCCGATTCGCCCGAGATGGGTGTAGCCGAACCCGCTTGAGTATTTCAGCCCATAGCCGAGCGCGCGGTCGATCCCGATATGGGCAAGCCAGATCATCGCGATCGAGAGCACCAGCGGCCCTTCGCCGGCAAAACCCAGCGTCATCAGCGCCACCGGCGCCAGATAGGTGTGGGCGGCGTTGTAGGCGATGGCGCCGGCCCGCGGGCTGATCAGGTAGGCGGCAAAGCTGATGTCCGGCACCAGGAACAGCAGGACGTAGATCAGCCACGAGCCCTCCCACTTGTAGTAGAGCACGGTCATCCCGACGAACAGCACCAGCCCCTCCAGCCGGAGCAGGGTGCGCACCCCGCCGGTGGCGGCGCCGGCCTCGGCCGTGGTCGTATCAGTCATCGCTGTCTCCCCAGATGTCGGAAAATCCTACCGTTTTTGCGCCCGAACCCGGTCACAAGCGCCTTTCCGGTTCCGAAATGGCCGTGCTAAAGCCATTCCGAACGAAGCGGGCCCCGGCCCGCGCCGGGACGCGGACTGTAGCTAACACGG
Organism: Bradyrhizobium sp. RD5-C2; assembly: GCF_019972155.1. Classification (GTDB taxonomy): domain Bacteria; phylum Pseudomonadota; class Alphaproteobacteria; order Rhizobiales; family Xanthobacteraceae; genus Bradyrhizobium. The sequence goes on from NZ_BOVL01000007.1 coordinate 92,225, forward strand.
GCGGAAACAAATGAAAGACATCCTCGACACCCTCGAAGAGCGGCGCGCCAGCGCCAAGCTGGGCGGCGGCGAAAAGCGCATCGAGGCGCAGCACGCCCGCGGCAAGCTGACGGCGCGCGAGCGGATCGAGCTGCTGCTGGACAAGGGCTCGTTCGAGGAATTCGACATGTTCGTCGAGCACCGCTCGATCGAGTTCGGCATGGAGAAGAACAAGATCCCCGGCGACGGCGTCGTCACTGGCTGGGGCACGGTCAACGGCCGCAAGACTTTTGTCTTTGCTAAGGACTTTACAGTTTTCGGCGGCTCGCTGTCGGAAACCCATGCCCTGAAGATCACAAAACTTCAGGACATGGCGATGAAGGCGAGGGCGCCGATCATCGGCCTCTATGACGCCGGCGGCGCGCGCATCCAGGAGGGCGTCGCTGCGCTCGCGGGTTATTCCTACGTGTTCCGCCGCAACGTGCAGGCCTCGGGCGTGATCCCGCAGATCTCCGTCATCATGGGCCCCTGCGCCGGCGGCGACGTCTATTCGCCCGCGATGACCGACTTCATCTTCATGGTGAAGAACACCTCTTACATGTTCGTCACCGGCCCCGACGTGGTGAAGACCGTCACCAACGAAGTCGTGACGGCGGAGGAGCTCGGCGGCGCCTCGGTGCACGCGACGCGCTCCTCGATCGCCGACGGCGCGTTCGAGAACGACGTCGATGCGCTGTTGCAGATGCGCCGCCTGATCGACTTCTTGCCGTCGAACAACACCGACGGTGTGCCGGAATGGCCGAGTTTCGACGACATCGGCCGGGTCGACATGTCGCTCGACACGCTGATCCCCGACAATCCGAACAAGCCCTACGACATGAAGGAGCTGATCCTGAAGGTCGTCGACGAGGGCGACTTCTTCGAGATCTCGGAGACCTTTGCCAAAAACATCGTCACCGGCTTCGGCCGCATCGCCGGCCGCACCGTCGGCTTCGTCGCCAACCAGCCGATGGTGCTGGCCGGCGTGCTCGACAGTGATGCCTCGCGCAAGGCGGCGCGCTTCGTGCGGTTCTGCGATGCCTTCAACATCCCGATCGTCACCTTCGTCGACGTGCCGGGCTTCCTGCCCGGCACCGCGCAGGAATATGGCGGCCTGATCAAGCACGGCGCAAAACTCTTGTTCGCCTATTCGCAGTGCACGGTGCCGCTTGTCACCATCATCACCCGCAAGGCCTATGGCGGCGCCTTCGACGTGATGGCCTCGAAGGAGATCGGCGCCGACATGAACTACGCCTGGCCGACCGCGCAGATCGCGGTCATGGGTGCCAAGGGCGCGGTGGAGATCATCTTCCGCTCTGACATCGGCGATCCCGACAAGATCGCGGCGCGCACCAAGGAATACGAAGACCGCTTCCTGTCGCCCTTCATCGCCGCCGAGCGCGGTTACATCGACGACGTCATCATGCCGCATTCAACCCGGCGGCGGATCGCGCGGGCTCTCGCGATGCTCAGGGACAAGAAGGTCGAGATCCCGGCGAAGAAGCACGACAATCTGCCGCTGTGATGGGAGCGTAGGGTGGGTTAGGCGAAGCCGTAACCCACCATCTTCCTTCGCGATCCACGGCGGGTTACGGCAGCGCCTAACCTCTACGAAGCCAGGCTAGAAGTAGGTCATGCTACCGTCGCTCCATGACTGTTTTCTGATCTCATATGAAGTTCATTGTGAGTCGCGCCGCATCACGCTCCGTGCTCGGCGTGACACCAGGCCTCATCCGGCGCCGGACCCGGCTTCCGACTGTGTCGTCGTCTTTGAGGGGGTAGAAGGCTACGATTTCCGCGACGATGCATTTGGCAACATCATCTTTTCACTGACAGAGATTTCGATCGACAAGGTTCTGCTCGATCATCGCGCGGATATCCGAGAGTCTTACAGCACGTCCGGAGCGCCGGGACCGTGGGCCTGTGATCTCGATTCGGCGAGCGCGATACTCGGCGCTAAAGGAGTTAGGGGGTTCGAGCTTTCGTCTTCGTATGGGCTGTCTGGGTGGATACTCGCGACAAAGGCGACCGCGTAGGACGGCCTAGCGGGGCCTCTACCATCTTGTGATGACGAATGCAGCAGGTTACGGCTATGCCTGACCCGCCCTACAGGTTCGAACCTGATGACCGACGACGAGCCGACCGACGAGATTTCCCAGATCGAGGCGCAGATCGAGGAGCTTGCCGAGAGCGCCGAACGGTCCCAGCGGATCATTCTCGGCTCGAAGATCGCGATCGCGGGCGGGTTCGCATTGCTGCTTGCTGCGCTGCTCGGCCTGTTCAGTTCCGGTGAGACCGCGGCCCTCGGATCGATCGCGCTGGTGCTCGGCGGCATCGTGTCGCTTGGATCGAATGTCAGCACGTTGCGGCAGACCGAAGCCGCCATCAGCACCGCCGAGGCGCGCCGTGCGCGACTGATCGGCAACATCGATCTTCGGCTGGTTCATGATGCGCCGCTGAAGCTGATGTGATGGGCTGGGCGGGCGAGGGCACGCACATGATCGAAACGCCGCGCCTTCGACTTCACAGATGGAACGACCGCCACCGCGACGCGTTCGCGGCGATGCATGCCGATCCCGACGTCATGGCTGACTATGGCGGACCGATCGGTCGGGCGGAGAGCGAGACAAAATTCGAGCGATACGCTGCCGCGCAGCGCGACCACGGCATTTCCCGATGGGCCGTTGAGGATGTCGGCGGCGCATTGCTCGGCTATGCCGGCGTGATGCCGCGGCTGGCGAACGATCATCCGCTCGGCGCTCATTTCGAGATCGGCTGGCGTTTCACGCGCAAGGCCTGGGGCCACGGCTACGCGACCGAGAGCGCCAGCGCGGCGCTGCGGCACGCAATCGATAACGCCGGGCTGCGCGAGATCGTGTCATATACCAGCCTGGACAACGTGCGCTCGCAGGCTGTGATGGCGAGGCTCAATCTGCGGCGCGATCCCGCGCGTGACTTCACGACACTGACATTGCGCGGCGAGCCGTGGCGCGGACTGGTCTGGGTCGTGCCATCGGGATGGCCGCGTGGCTGATTTGCCCTGTCACAAGGCTCGGACGATTCATGTCGCGAGAACGCAGATTTATGACTTACAGATCTCGCCACATATTCAGTGTCGTCCCGGCGAAGGCCGGGACCCATAACCACAAATGCCGCTTATCGCGCGATACCGGAACGACGAGTCCCCGCACAACTCCTGCTGCGGCGTATGGGTCCCGGCCTTCGCCGGGACGACAGCGGGAGGGGCGCACCCTTACTTCGCCGCGAGCGGCACGTAATCGTACTCACCGACGCCTTGCAGGATCAGGAACGTCAGCGACGTCGTGCCGGCGTTGGTGACGAGGTGAGGGCGGGTGGGCCTCACGGCATAGACCTCGCCGGGCTTCAGGTTCACTTCCTCCTTCGGCTCCTGCAGGAACAGCCGCATCTGGCCTCCCAGCACATAGAACGTGTCGGAGATGTTGCTGTGAGTGTGCCACGGCACCTTCTGGGTCGGCGAAAGCTGCAACTCCATGATGCGGAAGCCGGGGCGGGCGGCGTGCTGGGCGCGGCGCTCGACTTCGTAGAGGTGGCTGGCATCCTTGATCGGTTGTCCTGACTTCATGGTCGCCTCCCGGAGATGCTCTTGTGATGCGCGATGCTAGTTCGGTTCGGCCGCGCGTGGAACGGTCGGAATCGGCATGACGGGTAGAACGTGAAGCGGCAGCGTCGTGATGATTGTGTGACGTCACGCCGTTGCAAACGCAGCCGTACGGCGTCGAACTCCGTGAAACGTGAATGCGCGGTTCAGCCGGTGTTCAGGTCGCGGCGAAAAAACTGGCTGACGCAGTTGATCCAACTCAGCAACAAAGGGAACTCTGATGGAACGCCGGGATTTTCTGAAGATCGCCTTCGGTGTCGCCGCCGGTGTGGCGACTTTTGCGATAGCCGCCCAGGCGGCGCCGCTCGCGCCGCTTCCGCTCAATCGGGACGCCCGTGCGCCGGCCGGCAATGATGCGCATCCGGCCGTCACCACCGGCGACGAGGTCGGTCGCCTGAAGCCCGAGCAGGTGCACTGGCATCACGGCCACCGCGGCTGGCATCATCGGCGCTGGCACCACCGGCATTGGGGCTGGCGCCACCGCCATTGGCGCAGGCATCACTGGCGTCATCATCACTGGCGCCACTGGTGATATCGGCGCCGCCTCAAAAAAGAAAAACCCCGCGCGAGGCGGGGTTTTGTTTATGCAGGTGCGCCGCGATCAGATCGGGCGGCAACGGCCGTAGCGCCAGGCGAAACCGTACGGGCAAGCGCGAACGCGCGGCGCCACCACGACCGCGCCGGGTGCGACGACGACGGGGCGCTCAACAACGACCGGGCCGGGAGCGACGACGACGGGGCCGCGGTTTCTGACGCAGCCGCCATAGGGACCGCGATGCCAGCCGGGGCCGCAACCGCCGGCCGCGTCAGCGGCACTGATGCCGGCGAATGCGGTCGTCACCAAAACTGCTGCTGCAAAAAGATACTTCATGTCTTCTCCTTTTAATTCGGCCGCGCTGCGGCACCGCAACAAACTTTAGATTACCGATTCGCCCGGCCGGATCATTGCAGAAGCCGTGCCCGATGTCGCCGACCTTAGTGCTGCGGGCTGAATGCGACATGAATGCTGCAGCTCACAGCTGCGTCAGTGCGTCGCAAGCAAATGAGCCCAGCATCAATTTGAAACATTTCGCAATCGCGAGCAGGACGGAGCGCGCAGCGGCGTGCGCGAAGACGTATCGGAGAGCGATGCAAGCACGAGCAAGCGTTCGCGAACGACCGCGACTTGAATGCGCGATGTTACTCGCCCGCGCCGAACAGCGCAGCGAACCGCTTCTCGCCGTTTCGCGAGAAATTGACCACGCGGCTGCCCGGCGCAGCATCGCGCGCGGCCCATTTCAATTCGGTGAAGCGGTCCATCATCGCGGCGCCCAGCGTGCCGGCGAGATGGTGCCGTCGCTCACTCCAGTCGAGGCAGGCTTTGCACACCGGGCGGCGCGGATGCGTCAGCGCATCGGCGTCGATCTGCAGCTCCTCGGCCATGAAGCGCTTGCCTTCGCCGGTCAGCTCGATCGCCTGCTTGCTCTGGCGCACCAGCTTCTGCCGCCGCATGCTGTCGAGCATCTGCACGCCGAGATCGCCGGCGAGATGGTCGTAGCAGATGCGAGCACGGCGCAGCGCCGGATCCTTCGGCCCGGTGCGCACGCGCATATGGCCGGCGCGGGCAGCGATGCCCTGCAAGCCTTCGAGCACGTCGGCGACGTCGGGGTCGGAGAGCCGGTAGTAGCGGTGGCGGCCCTGCTTCTCGGGCTCGATCAGCCCGCCGGCCTCGAGCTTGGCGAGATGCGAGCTCGCCGTTTGTGGCGTGATGCCGGCCTCCTGCGCCAGCTCGCTCGCGGTCAGCGCGCGGCCGGTCATCAGCGCGGTCAGCATGTTGCAACGTGCGGGATCGCCGACCAGAGCGGCGATCCGGGAGATGTCGGGTCCTGCTTTCATAGTTCGATGATAGCCGAAGCATCGAGGTCGGGCAAGGCGGTAGTGTCCATCGTGCCCGTCGCCCGCAATGACGAAACACCAGGAGGCTCAAATGACCGTCACCGTCTTCATCCGCTACCAGCTCGATCCGTTCAAGCGCGCGATGTTCGAGGAGTATTCGCGGAACTGGCTCTCGATCATCCCGCGCTGCGGCGGCGATCTGCTCGGCTACTGGATGCCGCACGAGGGCACCAACAACATCGCCTTCGCGCTGATCTCGTTCGAGAGCCTTGCCGCCTACGAGGCCTATCGCGCGCGCCTGCGCCAGGACGGCGAGGGCGTGGCGAACTTCAACTTCGCGGAACAAAACCGCTTCATCCTTGCCGAGGAGCGGACATTTCTGCGCAAGGTCGAGCTATAGTCGTTCCACAACAACAATGCGCGGAGGCGCCCATGATTGCCGTGATCTTCGAAGTCTGGCCGAAGGCTGAGCACCGGGATCTCTATTTCGACCTTGCCGCCGAGTTGAAGCCGATCCTGCAGGAGATCGACGGCTTCATCTCGGTCGAGCGGTACGAGAGCCTCACCGAGAAGGGCAAGTTCGTGTCGCTGTCATTCTTCCGCGACGAGGCCGCGGTAGAAGCCTGGCGCAACACGGTCGAGCACCGCCGCACACAGGCCAAGGGCCGCGCGCGGATCTTCGACAATTACCGGCTGCGGGTCGCGAGCGTGATGCGTGACTACGGCCTGAACGAACGCGATCAGGCGCCGAAGGACAGCCGTGCGGTGCACGAAGCGAAGCTCTAGCGCTCGCATATGCGCGTGCCTATCTCTGCGCGGCCAACGAATCTAGGGAGCGACCAATGCCACTGCCAACTGCTGACAAACGAGCCGCCTTCAAGAAGCTGCACGAGAGCGGGTGCTTCATCATTCCGAACCCATTCGACGTCGGCAGCGCCCGTGCCTTGCAACATCTCGGCTTCAAGGCGCTGGCCTCGACCAGCGCGGGCTTTGCCTGGACCATCGCCAAGGCCGACAACCGCGTCACCGTCGACGACGTCTGCGATCACCTGACGGCGCTGTGCGCGGCGGTCGATATTCCCGTCAACGCCGATTTCGAGGGTGGCTTCGCGGTCGAGCCGGACAAGGTCGCGGTCAATGTCGCACGCGGCGTCAAGACCGGTGTCGCCGGGCTCTCGATCGAGGACTCCACGGGAGATGCCGCCAACCCGTTGTACGAGCACAAGCTCGCGGTCGAGCGCATCAGGGCGGCGCGCAAGGCGATCGATGCCGACAACAGCGGCGTGCTGCTCACCGGCCGCTGCGAGGCGTTCCTGTGGGGCAAGAAGGACCTCAATCTGGTGATCGAACGGCTGCAGGCCTATTCGGAAGCCGGAGCGGATGTGCTGTATTCGCCGGGCATCTCGACCAGAGAAGAAATCTCTGCGGTCGTGAAGGCGGTGGCGCCGAAGCCGGTCAATCTCCTGATCGGCGGCGCGTCCGAGCTGACGCTGCAAGCGGTCGGCGACCTCGGCGTGCGGCGGATCAGCGTCGGCGGCGCGTTGGCGCGGATGGCCTGGACCGGCGTCATGAAGGCGGCCAAGGAAATGGCCGAGAAGGGCACCTTCACCGAATTCGCCAACGGCTATCCCGGTGGCGAGCTCAACAAGATGTTCAAATAGACTTCGCGCGAAAAAAAGCGGCGGGCCGTTGGGGCCCGCCGCTCGCGCCTGGTCAGTGTCATCACGCGTTACTTGGCATTCTCGGCCGGCGGAGCCGCCGGCTTGTTCATGTCCGACTTGTTCATGTCAGACGGCGGGCTCGCCGGGTTGGCCGGCGCCGCGCCCGTGGTTACGCCGGGCTGGCTGTTCGGCTTCGGCGTCACGTCGCGCATGCCCGGGGGCGGCGCGGCCGGGTTGACCGGCTGAGTCTGCGCGGTCTGTGTCGACGGCGTCGTGCCGGCCTCGTGCACCGAGGTGTTGTTCAACCCGTAGAACAGTGCGCCGAGCACCACGGCCACCGCAACTGCGAACATCGCGACCTTGGTGCTGCTCGCCGGTCCCTCTTGGAGTTCCGGATCCGGCTGCAGCTCGTTGTCCAGGCTGTTGAAGCGCGCCTGACGGCGGATTTCGTCATCGGTCAGGTTGGCGCGATACGGATCGTCAGGGTTGTAAGTCATTTCAAAGTTCCTCCGTTAGCCCCCCAAGGCTAAGCGTCAAGGCTAAGCGCGTAGGCTAAACGCAGGAGACAATCGCTGGCGCGTGAGGATGTTCCGCGCCAATGTTGCAACCTGTTCATGCGGGAACCGACGATTCCCTGGAGTGTTTTCGCGCGAAGTGGATACCGGTTCGCGTGAAGAAAACGCGTCAAAACAAGAATCTAGAGCCCCCGTTCCTGTTCAATCGGAACGGGATAGGCTCTAGGTTCCGAACCTGTTCCATGAGGCCTTTTCAATGTGGACCATGCCGCCCACCGATTCGGTGCTGCACGTGCTCTCGTTCATTGCCGTTGCGGCGCAATCGATGACGGCGGCGCTGGCGGCCGGCAGGCGCAGCATGGATTGGGCCGGCGTCTGCATGCTGGGAGCGATCACCGCGCTCGGTGGCGGCACCATCCGCGACGTGCTGCTCGGGCACTATCCGCTGCTCTGGGTCGCGCATCCGATCTACCTTGCGATCGCGGCGGCCGGCGCCTTCGCCACCATCCTGCTGGCGCGGCTGGTGCACAGGCTCAATCTCGCATTCCTGGTGCTCGATGCGATCGGGCTTGTGGTGTTCACCATGGCCGGCTGCGACGTGGCCTGGCAGGTCGACGCCTCGCTGCCGATCGTGATCGTCTCCGGCATGATCACCGGCTGTGCCGGCGGCGTGCTGCGCGACATCCTCTGCAATGATGTGCCGCTGCTGTTTCGCAGCGAGCTCTACGCCAGCGTCTCGGTGGTGACGGGGCTGTTCTATGCGACCGCCTTCGGGCTGCAGCTCAACGACTGGCTCTGGACCGGGCTGACCTTCGTGCTCGGCCTGACGTTCCGGATGTTGGCGATCCGCTACAAATGGGAGATGCCGAAATTCGTCTTCAGCGGCGAGGATCGCTGATCAGCTATTTCGCCGTCAGCGCCCTTATTTCGCTGTCCGCGCCTTGGCGACCTCGTCCGCCGTCACGGCCGGCGCCGCATTGCCCCAGGAATTTCGGATGTAGGTTGCGACGTCGGCGACCTCCTGGTCGGTGAGTTTTGGATAGGCCGGCATCGAGCCTGCGTTGGGTGCGCGCGGCGTGGTCAAGGTCTGCGCGCCGTCGAGGATGATGCGCAGCGTGCTCGCAGGATTAGCCGATTGCAAATTGGTATTGCCGGGCAGCGGCGGATAGATCCGTGGCGCGCCGGAGCCATCGAGTTCATGGCAGGCGACGCAGGCGCCGCGATAGAGCCGCTCGCCATTGCTCATCTGCGCCGGTGAGGGCGGGGTGACCGCAGGTTCCGGCGCGCCGGCCGGCAGGCTCTTCAGATAGACCGCGATCGCGTGCACGTCGGCGTCGCTCATCTTCGAGGTCGAGTTGACCACCACCTCGGACATCAACGGACCGGCATGGCTGTGCCCGTTGCGGCCGCTCTGCAGATATTCGGCGATGTCGCCTGCGCTCCATGATTTCAGCCCGCTGCGCGCCGCGCCGTCGAGCCGCGGCGCGAACATGCCCTGGACCATGCTGCCACTGAGCGCCTGGTCGCGCCTGTCGGCGCCGAACGCATTCTTCGGCGTATGGCAGGCGCCGCAGTGGGCGAGGGCCTCGACGAGGTAGCGGCCGCGATTCCATTCCGCGGTCCTGCTCTGGTCCGGCTGGATGATCCCGGGCGTAAAGAACAGGGCGTTCCAGCCGCGCATCAGCACGCGGTAGTTCAACGGCCAGCGCAGCTCGGGCGGCGGCGCCTTGTTGCTGACCGGCGCCAGCGTCGCGAGATAGGCGCGGATCGCCAGGATGTCGTTGCGGATCAGCTTGGTGAAAGACGGGTAGGGGAAGGCGGGATAGTAATGCGCCCCGTTCGGCGAGACGCCCATCCGCAGCGCGCGCAGGAAATCGTCGTCGCTCCAGCCGCCGATGCCGGTATCGCGATCGGGGGTCAGGTTCGGCGAGAACACCGCACCGAATGGCGTGTCGATCCGCTTGCCGCCGGCGAACGGCTTGGCCGGATCGGCGGTGTGGCAGCTCGCACAGTCGCCGGCAATCGTGAGCGCCTTGCCGCGGGCGACAATGTCGTCGTCGGCTGGCGCGGCGGTGCATTCGCGAGCCGCGAACGCACTGCACAACAGCATACTGGCCAGAATCGCACCGGTCGTCCGATGTTGTCGCCGCATCCAATCACCTTCCGGTCCACAGGACGCGTTACGCCATTTCGCCGCGGGCCTGTCCAGCGACAGAAACCGAAACGGCGCTGCAATATTCCCGGCACGATGTTGCGATTTTTGAGCGACGGGCTCGGTCGCCCAGAATTGTGCTGCGCGGGCCGGAATATCCGACATAGACTGGTTCTAACAAGTTCGGATGACTAGCTAAAAAGCAGGCGTCGCGACCAGCGCAAAGAGGGCTAAATGGGAATCAACCAAGGGCCTATCAGCCTCGACCAGAAATACACCCAGGGCACCGGTCACGTCTTCATGACCGGCATCCAGGCGCTGGTCCGCCTGCCCATGGCGCAGATCAGACGCGACCGCGCCGCAGGCCTCAACACGGCAGGCTTCATCTCCGGCTATCGCGGTTCCCCCCTCGGCGGCTATGACCAGCAGCTGTTCGCCGCCCGCAAGCATCTCGAACAGTACAACATCAAATTTCAGCCCGGCGTGAACGAGGACCTGGCGGCCACCGCGATCTGGGGCTCGCAGCAGCTCGCTTTGTCGCCCGGCGCCAAATATGACGGCGCGGTCGGCATCTGGTACGGCAAGGGCCCCGGCGTCGACCGCTGCGGCGACGTCTTCCGCCACGGCAATGCGGCGGGCTCCGCCAAAAATGGCGGCGTGCTCTGCCTTGCCGGCGACGACCACGGCGCAAAGTCCTCCACCGTCCCGCATCAGTCCGACCACGCCTTCATCTCCGCGCTGATGCCCTACCTCTACCCCTCCAGCATCCACGAAATGATCGAGATGGGCCTTTTGGGTATCGCGATGTCGCGCTACTCCGGCTGCTGGGTCGGCATGAAGGTGATCACCGAGACGGTCGAAACCACGGCCGAGATCGACCTCACCGACGAGATGACGCCGTTCATCATCCCGGCCGATTTCGAATTGCCGCCGGGCGGCCTGAACATCCGCTGGCCCGACGACCGGTTCGAGCAGGACCGCCGGCTGCAGGACTACAAGGGCTTCGCCGCGATCGCCTTTGCCCGCGCCAACAAGGTCAACCGCATCACCATGGATTCGCCGAACGCGCGCTACGGCATCATGGCCTCGGGCAAGAGCTACGAGGACATCCGCCAGGCGCTGCGCGAGCTCGGCATCACGCCGGAGATCGCCGCCAAGATCGGCATCCGCCTCTACAAGATCGGCATGCCCTGGCCGCTGGAGCCGGAAGGCGTACGCAACTTCGCCGTCGGCCTTGAGGAAATCTTCATCGTCGAGGAGCGCCGCGAGATTGTCGAGAACCAGGTCAAGCAGGAGCTGTTCAACTGGCGCGACGACGTGCGTCCGCGCATCGTCGGCAAGATGGACGATCACGACAAGCGCTTCCTGACCTTCGCCGCCGAGCTCAGCGTGGCCTCGCTTGCAAGCTCGCTCACCGAACGGCTGCTTCGACTTAATCTCAATCCTGAAATCGCCGAGATGCTGCGCGCCAAGGCCGACTGGTTCAACGGCCGCCAGTCGTCGCAGATGCAGGCGACGGCACCGGTCAGCCGCACGCCGTATTTCTGCTCGGGCTGCCCGCACAACACCTCGACCAAGGTGCCGGAAGGCAGCCGCGCGCTCGGCGGCATCGGCTGCCACTTCATGGCGCTGTGGATGAACCGCTCGACCGAGACATTCACGCATATGGGCGGCGAGGGCGTGCCGTGGGTCGGCATCGCGCCGTTCACCAACGAGAACCACATCTTCGCCAATCTCGGCGACGGCACTTATTTCCACTCCGGCATTCTGGCGATCCGCCAGTCGATCGCTTCCAAGGCCAACATCACCTACAAGATCCTCTACAACGACGCCGTCGCCATGACCGGTGGCCAGCGCCACGACGGCGACCTGTCGCCGCAGCAGATCACCTTCCAGCTGCACGCCGAGGGCATCCGCGAGATCTACCTGGTCTCGGAAAATCCCGACGCCTATCCGGCCGATAGCATCGCGCCCGGCGTCAAGCTGTTCCATCGCGACGAGCTCGAGAACGTCCAGAAGATGTGCCGCGACACCAAGGGCACGTCGGCGATCGTGTTCGTGCAGACCTGCGCCGCGGAAAAGCGCCGTCGCCGCAAGCGCGGCCTGATGGAGGATCCGGCGCGCCGCGTGCTGATCAATCCAGCCGTCTGCGAAGGCTGCGGCGACTGCTCAGTGCAGTCGAACTGTATCTCGGTCGAGCCGCTCGAGACCGAATTGGGGCGCAAGCGCACCATCAACCAGTCGACCTGCAACAAGGACTATTCCTGCGTAAAGGGCTTCTGCCCGTCCTTCGTCACGGTCGACGGCGGCACGCTCAAGCGTCGCGCGCCGACCGAGCTCGGCGATATCGGCGCCTTGCCGGAGCCGGCCTCGAAGCCCGCGCTCGACCGGCCCTACAACATCGCGGTCGGCGGCGTCGGCGGCACCGGCGTGCTGACGATCGGCGCGCTGCTCGGCATGGCCGCGCATATCGAAGGCAAGGCCTCGATGATCCTCGACATGTCCGGCCTCGCGCAGAAGGGCGGCGCGGTGTTGAGCCATGTCCGGCTCTCTGAGCACACCGCCGACGTGACTTGCTCGCGCATCGTGACCGGCACGGCCGATCTCGTCCTCGCGGCCGACGAGGTCGTCGCGGTCTCGAAGGAAACGATCACGCTGTGCGAGCCGAGCCGCACCGTCGGCATCATCAACAGCCACATCATCCCGACTGCGGATTTCATCCTCAACCGCGACTTCAATTTCCAGAGCCGCAAGGTCAACAGCGTGCTGGAGACCGAGCTGCGCAAGGACTCCGCCTTCTTCGACTTCACCAAGCCGGCCGAGGCGCTGCTCGGCGACTCCATTGCCACCAACATCATGATGATGGGCTTTGCCTATCAACGCGGGCTGCTGCCGCTGTCGGCGGAATCGATCCAGCAGGCGATCGAGGTCAACGGGGTCTCGATCAAGATGAACACCCAGGCGTTCCAGCTCGGGCGTCTGGCCGCAGCCGATCCGGCACGGCTCGCCGCGATGATGAAGGGGCAGGATGACGACGCGGCCCCGGTCAAGTCGCTGGATGCGATGTCGCTCGACGAGATCATCACCCATCGCATGGCGCTTCTGACCGGCTATCAGAATGCACGTTTGGCCAAGCGCTACCGCAAGCTGGTCGATCAGGTGCGCGACGCCGCCACCAAGGGCGCCTATGGTGAGGCGCTGCCGCGCGCGGTCGCGATCAACTACGCCAAGCTGCTCGCCTACAAGGACGAGTATGAGGTGGCGCGGCTGTTCACCGATGGCCGCTTCGAGAAGCAGCTGCGCGATCAGTTCGAGGGCGACTTCAAGTTCAACTTCAATCTCGCTCCGCCGATCCTGGGCGGCGGGCTCGATGCGCAGGGCCGTCCGAAGAAGCGCGCCTTTGGGCCGTGGATGATGTCGGCCTTCAGGGTGATGGCGCGATTCCGCTTCCTGCGCGGCACGCCGCTCGACATCTTCGGCTACAATGCCGACCGCAAGCTCGAGCGCGACCTGATCGCGGGCTACGAGAAGGATGTCGCGACGGTGTTGAGCCTGCTGTCGCCGCTCAATCACGACATCGCAGCCGAACTGCTGTCGCTGCCCGATCGCATCCGCGGCTACGGTCCGGTGAAGGACAAGGCGATCAAGGAGGCAAAGGTTCGCTACGCGCAACTCGCCGCCGACCTCGCCAACCCGCCGCCCGCGCCGCGGCAGATGGCGGCGGAGTAGTGTAGCCACATACTCAGCGTCGTCCCGGGCAAGCGCAGCGCGATCCGGGACCCATAACCACCGCATTTCATTGTTACGCGATGCTGGCGCCACAGCTGATCTCGCAACGCAGCCCTGTGGTTATGGGTCCCGGCCTTTGCCGTGACGACGTCTGTTTTGCGGCGCGCATATTGTGCGCGCGTGACAGTCTCGCCTGACGGAATATTTCCGCGCTTGCCAAGGTCGCGCCGTCGGTTCAGAAAAACGCTGGAGCGAGAAACGCCAGCGGAGAGCGATTTGACCATCAAGGGCAAGGCCTACATTGCCGGGATCTACGAGCATCCCACCCGGCATGCACCCGATAAATCAACACCACAGCTGCACGCCGAGGTCGCCAAGGGTGCGATCGAGGATGCTGGGCTCACCAAGGACGACATCGATGGCTATTTCTGCGCCGGCGACGCGCCGGGCGGGCTGTGGCCGATGGTCGATTATCTCGGCCTCAACACCAAGAAGCTGCGTCACGTCGACTCCACCGAGACCGGTGGCTGTTCCTATCTGATCCATCTTGGCCACGCCGCCGAGGCGATCGCCGCGGGCAAATGCTCGGTCGCGCTGGTCACGCTGGCAGGCAAGCCGCGCACCGGTCCGATGCCGCCGCGTGCCTCGGGCGCCGAGGCCGATTTCGAACTGGCTTACGGGGCTACCACGCACAATGCCTATGGCATGTGTGCCATGCGCCATATGCACGACTACGGCACCACCTCCGAGCAGCTCGCCTGGATCAAGGTCGCGGCCTCGCATCACGCACAATACAATCCGCATGCGATGCTGAAGGAGGTCGTCACCGTCGAGGACATCTTGAACTCGCCGATGATCTCGGACCCGCTGCACCGGATGGACTGCTGCGTCGTCACCGACGGCGGCGGCGCGATGATCGTCACGACGCCGGAGATCGCCAGGAGCCTGAAGAAGCCGCTGGTGCGCCTGATCGGTCATGGCGAGGCGATGAAGGGCCCGCGCGGCGGCAAGGATCTCGATCTGACCTATTCCGCCGGCGTGTGGTCCGGCCCGCGTGCTTTTGAGGAAGCGGGCGTGACGCCGAAGGATATCAAATACGCCTCGATCTATGACAGCTTCACCATCACCGTGCTGATGCAGCTCGAAGACCTCGGCTTTTGCAAGAAGGGCGAGGGCGGCAAGTTCGTTGCCGACGGCAATCTGATCTCGGGCGTCGGCAAGCTGCCGTTCAACACCGACGGCGGCGGTCTGTGCAGCAACCATCCCGTCAATCGCGGCGGCATGACGAAGATCCTCGAGGCGGTGCGCCAGTTGCGCGGCGAGGCGCATCCGAAGGTGCAGGTGCAGAACTGCGACCTCGCGATCGCCCACGGCACCGGCGGTCTGCTCGGCGTTCGCCACGCCGCCTCAACCTGCATTCTGGAGCGTGCGTGATGTCTGAAGCGAAGAAGTACAATGCCCCGGTGACCAATCCGGAGACCGCGCCGTTCTGGGAAGCGGCGAAGGCGGGCAAGTTCATGATCAAGCGCTGCACCACCTGCGGCGAAGCGCATTACTTCCCGCGCGCGATCTGTCCGTTCTGCTTCTCCGACAAGACGGTGTGGGAAGAGTCGAGCGGCGAGGCCACGGTCTACACGTACAGCCTGATGCGGAAGTCGCCGACCGGTCCGTATGCGATCGCCTATGTGACGCTGAAGGAAGGTCCGTCGCTGCAGACCAACATCGTCGATTGCGATCTGGAGACGGTGAAGATCGGCCAGAAGGTCAAGGTGGTGTGGAAGCCGACCGACGGCGCGCCGCTGCCGTTCTTCACGCCGTCGTAAATACCTTCTCGCCTTGTGGGAGAAGGTGGCGGCCGAAGGCCGCGGATGAGGGGTTCTTTCCGCGAACGATAGTCTCTCTGCGGCGCGAACCCCTCACCGAAGCGAGTTTGTGACGACTGCCGGTGCGGCCCTCTCCCGCAAGGGGAGAGGGCGCATCAATTGGCAGCGCAAAGCGAGAAAAGAGTTCGGGGAGAAACAACAATGCCAATTGTGTACGAACAGCTGATGGCCCTGAAGAATCTCGGCCAGAAATACAGCTACAGCGATCGCGACGTGATGCTCTATGCCTATGGCATCGGCCTCGGTGCCGATCCGATGGACGAGAAGGAGCTCGCCTTCGTCAATGAGGGCGTGCTGACGCCGCGCCCGCTCAGGGTGGTGCCGACCTTCGCGTCGGTCGCCGCCTGGGGCGCCGGCCCCGGCGAGATGAACCTCAACCGCGTGATGGTGGTCGACGGCGAGCGCGACATCACCTTTCACAAGCCGTTCGCGACCGCCGCCCACATCACGGCCGACTCGACCGTGCTCGACGTGTTCGACAAGGGCAAGGACAAGGGCGCGGTGATCCGCCACCAGACCGTGCTCAAGGATGAGAAGGGCGACAAGCTCGCAACCCTCGTCGCCTCGCGCTTTGCCCGGGGCGATGGCGGCTTCGGTGGTCCGTCCGATGGCCAGCCCGAGCCGCACAAGGTGCCGGAGCGTGCGCCCGACAAGGTGGTCGACATCACCACGCGGCCCGACCAGGCGCTGATCTATCGGCTCTGCGGCGATCGCAACCCGCTGCATTCCGATCCGGAATTCGCGAAGAAGGCCGGCTTCCCGCGGCCGATCCTGCACGGCATGTGCACTTACGGCATCACCTGCCGCGGCGTGCTGCAGACCTACGCCGATTACGATCCGTCCGCCTTCAAGCAGCATTCGGCGCGGTTCTCCTCACCGGTGTTTCCGGGCGAGACCGTGACCATGGAGCTGTGGAAGGACGACAACGTGGTGTCGTTCGAGGCCAAGGTGAAGTCGCGCGGCGTCACCGTGATCAAGAGCGGCAAGACTGTGCTGGCTTAGTACTCCGTCATTCCGGGATAGTCCGAAGGACCAGACCCGGAATCTCGAGATTCCGGGTTCGCGCTGCGCGCGCCTCGGAATGACGGCAACAAAAAAGGGGAGAAACGACCATGGGATTGCTCGACGGCAAGGTGGCGCTGATCACGGGCGCCGGCGGCGGACTTGGTGAGGCCTACGCAAAGCTGTTTGCGCGCGAGGGCGCGGCCGTGGTGGTCAACGATCTCGGCGGGCCGCGTGACGGCTCGGGCTCCGACAAGTCGATGGCCGACAAGGTGGTCGACGCGATCAAGGCCGAGGGCGGCCGCGCGGTCGCCAACGGCGCCGACATCTCGACCCTGTCCGGCGGCCAATCGGTGTTCGACGACGCCATCAAGCATTTCGGCCGCGCCGACATCCTGGTCAACAATGCCGGCATCCTGCTCGACGAGACCTTCCACAAGGCCAAGGAGGCGAACTGGGACAGGGTGATGAAGGTGCATCTGAAGGGCACCTTCTGCTGCACCCAGCCGGTGTTCAAATGGATGCGCGACAATGGCGGCGGCGTTATCGTCAACACGTCTTCGACCTCGGGCCTGATCGGCAATTTCGGCCAGACCAATTACGGCGCCGCCAAGGGCGGCATCTGGGGCCTCTCCAACGTGCTGGCGATCGAGGGCCGCAAGTACAACATCCGGATCTGGACACTGGCGCCAGGCGCGCTGACCCGCATGACCGCGGACCTGCCTCGCTACAAGGAGAACCCGGGTGCGGCGCTCGGGCCTGACGGCATCGCACCGGCCGTGCTCTACATGGTCAGCGATTTGTCGGGCGACCAGACCGGCAAGGTGCTCGGCGTCTCTGGCCCCCGTGGCGTCCGCGAGATGCGGATGATGGAAATGGAGGGGTGGACGCCGCCGTTCACGGGATGGAAGGCCGAGGATATCGTCACGCACGCCAACGAGATCTTCTTCTCCGAGGAGGAGATCAAGAAGTCGGCGCGGCGGTTCAAGTAGACGAGGTGCCATTCCGGTGCGATGCGGCATCGGACCGGAATCCACCGGCTTCGGCCGGGGAATAGGGCTTCGGCGACGCGCAATGGCGCATTCCGGAATGACGCTGTATAGAGGGCGGAAACAGACGAGGCATCCATGACCAAACTCACCGCCCAGGCCGCAGGAACCTTCGCGATCGCGCCGACCCCGTTCCACGACGACGGCCGCATCGACGAGGCATCGATCGACCGGCTGACCGATTTCTATACCGAGGTCGGCTGCGACGGCGTCACGGTGCTGGGTATTCTGGGCGAGGCGCCGAAGCTCGACGCCGCAGAGGCGGAGCAGGTCGCGCTGCGCTTCGTCAAGCGCGCCAAGAAGCTGCAGGTGATCGTCGGCGTCTCGGCGCCGGGTTTTGCCACGATGCGCTCGCTGGCGAAGAAGTCGATGGATGCGGGCGCCGCCGGCGTCATGATCGCGCCGCCGCCGCATCTGCGCACCGACGACCAGATCACAGGCTACTTCAAGCAGGCGCAGGAAGCGATCGGCGACGATATTCCCTGGGTGCTGCAGGACTATCCGTTGACGCTCACCGTCGTGTTCACGCCCGCCGTGATCCGCAAGATCGTGATGGACTCGCCATCCTGCGTGATGCTCAAGCACGAGGACTGGCCGGGCCTGGAGAAGATCTCCACCCTGCGCAACTTCCAGAAGGACGGCTCGCTGCGGCCGCTGTCGATCCTGGTCGGCAATGGCGGCCTGTTCCTCGATTTCGAGATGGAACGCGGCGCCGACGGTGCGATGACGGGCTATGCTTTCCCTGAACTGCTGATCGACGTCGTCAATCTGTCGAAGGCGGGAAAACGCGATGCTGCGCATGATCTGTTCGACGCGCATCTGCCGCTGATCCGCTACGAGCAGCAGCCCGGCGTTGGCCTCACCGTGCGCAAATATGTGCTGCAGAAGCGCGGCATCATTTCCTCCAGCGCCCAGCGCAAGCCCGGTGCGGTCATCACGCCGCAGGCGAGGGCGGAGGTCGACTATCTGCTCTCCCGCGTGGCGCGCGTCGATCGTCGCGCCAATCTCCAACCGCAATCCAGTGCAGCAGGATAATTATGACCGAGATCGTTGCCCCGCGCCTTGCTTCGACCGTTCTGCTGCTGCGTGACGGAGCGTCGTCCGAAATCGAAGTCTTCATGATGGTTCGCCATCACCAGATCGAGTTCAACTCGGGCGCACTGGTGTTTCCGGGCGGCAGCGTCGACAAGAACGACAAGGAGATCGCTGCCGATCCCGCGCTCTACTCCGGCGGGGAAGGGCTCGACGGCGACGCGCTCGGTTTCCGGATCGCGGCGATCCGCGAAACCTTCGAGGAGAGCGGCATCCTGCTGGCGCGCCCCCGGGGGGCGAAGGATCTGGTCGACGCCGGGCGCGCGAACGACATCGCGACCGCGCATCGTGCGGCGCTGAACGAAGGCAAGATCAGCTTCCTCAAGGTGCTCACGGACAATGGCATGGTGCTCGCGCTCGACGAACTCGTGCCGTATGCGCACTGGATCACGCCGGAAGGCATGCCGAAGCGCTTCGACACCTGGTTCTTTTTGGCTGCAGCGCCGCCCGAGCAGCTCGGCGCCCACGACGGCAAGGAATCGACCGATTCGATCTGGGTGTCGACGCGCGAGGCGCTGGAGGGTGGCGAGAGCGGCCGCTTCAAGCTGCCGTTCCCGACCACGCGCAACCTGATCAGGCTCGGCAAGCAGCCGAGCGTCGCTGCCGCACTCGCCGACAGCAAGGGCAAGCCGATCGTCGCCGTGATGCCCGTGATGACCAAGACCGCCACCGGCCGCCAGCTCCGCATCCCCAAGGAAGCCGGCTACGACGGCGAGGTGTTCGACGTCGGTGCGATGGGGTAGTCCCGTCGGTCATCCGTCACCCTCTCTACACTTCGGTCTCTATCGAAGTATCGCCACCGGAAGCTCGCTATAACCACGTCGGTCACCGCGCTGGGCCAATTGCCCGGCGCAAAAGGAGCCGACGTGCAAGCATCTTTCGAAACGCCAATATCCGACGAAATCCATCTGACATTGCCGGGCAGTGACGAGACGCTGCTGCTGCGGCACTGGCCGGGCGTGGGCGATCCCGTGCTTTATGTTCACGGTGCGACGTTCCCGTCGTCGCTGTCGGTCGGCTACCGCTTTGGCGGGCGGTCTTGGGCGGACAATCTCAATGCCGCCGGCTTCGACATCTGGGGTTTCGATTTCATCGGCTTCGGCGGCTCGAGCCGGCCGCGGCAGATGGCGGCGCTCGCTGCAGGCGTCGCGCCGCTCTGCCGTGCGCCGGAAGCCGCCGTTCAAGTCAGCGCGGTGGTCGATCACATCCGCAAGGCGCGCGCCGGTGCGCAGGTTCACATCGTCTCGCATTCATGGGGCACGATGGCGGCCGGCCGTTTTGCAGCCGATCGTCCGGATGCCGTCGGCCGCCTCGTGCTGTTCGGACCGATCGTCCGACGGGAGCTGCGCGGGTTGCCGCTCCCCGAGAGCATCGGCGCATGGCGCGAGGTCACCATCGCGGATCAATTGAAGCGATTTGTCGAGGACGTCCCGCCGTCGCATCCGCCGGTGCTGATCGAGCCTGACCTCGCCGAATGGGGGCCGGCCTATCTGGCAAGCGATGCCGGCGCGACCGGACGCAACCCGCCGGCGGTCCGGATTCCAAACGGGCCGCAGGCCGACATCATCGCTGCGATGTCGGGGCAGTTCCCCTACGATCCGGGCCGCCTCCAGGCTCCGACACTGATCGTGCGCGGTGAATGGGACAACCTTTGCCAGGATGCCGACGCGGCCTGGCTGACACATGCGCTGGGCGCCTCGACGAAGGCCGATGTCGTCGTGCCGAGGGCAACGCATCTGATGCATCTCGAACACGGGCGGGAAGGCTTGTTTGCGGCGACTGCCGATTGGATCGCAGGGAGCGCATCGTGAGCGGCCCCGCGGCTGGCGACGCGCGCCTACCCAACATGGGCTTCGAGCTGGCGCTGCTGCTGGTGCTCGCCACCCTCTGGGGCGGCTCCTACACCTTCATCAAGCTCGGCGTCGCGACCATCCCGCCGATCACGCTGATCGCGGCGCGCACTGCGATCGCGGGGCTCCTGCTGCTCGTCATCATGCGGATGCGCGGCGTGACCATGCCGACCGACGGCGCGACCTGGCGCCGCTTCATCTTCCAGGCCTGCCTCAACAGCGTGATCCCGTGGACGCTGATCGCCTGGGGCGAGCGCTTCGTCGATGCCGGGCTTGCCACCATTCTCAATTCGGCCTCGCCGATCTTCACCTTCCTGTTCACGGCCGCGATCACCCGCCATGAGGCGGCGAGCCCGCGCAAGCTGGTCGGGGTGATTGCCGGCATGGCCGGCATCTACCTGATCGTCGGTGTCGATGCGTTCCGCGATCTCGGGGAGGGCATCGTGGCCGAGGTCGCGATCGTCGCCGCCACCATCTGCTACGCCTGCGCCGCGATCTTCAGCCGCGGCTTCAAGGGGCTCGATCCGATGGCGCCGGCCGCGGGCTCGCTGATCGCGGGCGCCGCGGTCCTGATTCCGCTCAGCCTCGTTGTCGAGCGGCCCTGGACGCTGACGCCATCGACCAGCTCGCTCGCCGCCTTGCTGGCGCTTGCGGTGTTCTCGACCGCGATCGCCTTCGTGATCTACTTCCGCCTGATCCAGACCCTGGGCTCGGTCGGCACCACCGCGCAGGCCTATCTGCGGGTGCCGATCGGGGTGGCGCTTAGCGTCGTTTTTCTGGGCGAGCGACTGAGCCCGACGGCATGGCTCGGGCTCGCCTGCGTCGTGATCGGCGTCGCCGCGATGACGATTCCTGCGCGAAGGGTCACAACGGCCTGAAGTTTCGTCTCCCGAAACCGGCGCCTTGCTGGCGTCGGCCAATCCCTGCATCCTGTCCGCAACAAGATGACAGGCGGGAAACCGGACGATGCTGCGGCGGATCAACCTCATTGCCGGTGCCTGCCTGGCGCTGCTGGCGCTGGCGGGCGTGGGACGCGCGCAGGATTTCCCGAACCGGCCGATCCGCATCGTCATTCCCTATGCGCCCGGCAGCGTCGCCGACGTGTTCGCGCGCATCGTCGCGCAGGACATGCAGGAGCAGTGGAAGGGCACCATCGTCGTCGAGGCCAAGTCCGGCGCCAACGGCTCGATTGCGGCCGAGGAGGTCGCGCGGTCCGCGCCCGACGGCTATACGTGGCTGCTGGTGACGACGTTCTTCACCGCAAGCCCGGCGCTGAACACCCAGCTGCGCTGGGATCCGGTCAAGGATTTCGAGCCGGTCGGGCAGATCTGTCTCGCCCCGAACTTCTTCATCGTGCCGACGTCGTTGCCGGTGAAGTCCGTTGCCGACTATGTCGCGCTCGCCAAGGCCAAGCAGGGCACGCTGAACTACAGCCATCCCGGCAAGGGCTCGACCGGCCATCTCGGCTTCGAGCTGTTCAAGCGGTTGGCCGGGATCGACGTCACCGCGATCGGCTACCGCGGCTATCCGCAGATGGTGCCTGATATCGCGAGCGGCCTGATCACCTCGAGCTTCCTGTCGGCGAACCAGGCGTTGGCCCAGGTGCAATCCGGCAGCATCAGGATCATCGCGTCGATCAGCGACGGCCGCTCCAAGTATTTCCCCGATGTGCCGACCATGGCCGAGCAGGGCTTTGCCGAGGCACAGGTGACGCCGTGGTTCGGCTTCGTGGTGCCGGCAGGCACCCCGCAGCCGGTGGTCGAACGCATCAGCGCGGCGCTGGAAACGGCGCTGGCCTCCGCCGAGGTGCGCAAGAAGCTCGACGTGGCCGGCTGCGACGCCAGGAGCGCGCCGCTCAAGCGCTTCGCCGAGATCATCAAGGTCGACGTCGCGATCTGGGCCAGGGTGGTCAAGGAGGCCGGCATCCCGCCGGACTAGGCCGACGTTAACCTTTGCCGGAATCGGCCGCCGGCGGGTCCCGGGTGATACAGGTCACACCGCCGGCCGGCCCGGGCTTCAGCATGTTTCCCCAAAGCCCGTAAATTCCCGTATATTGGGGCGCATTGGACCCCGGCCTTGATGACATGACCGCTGAATTGCCGCCGAATTCGCAAGCGCCGCGTGCGTTCTCCCTCTCCATTGGCCAGCTCACGTTCGGCAGCTTCCTGCTGGTGCTGGCTGTGATCATCATCACGTCCACGGCCAGCGTGATCGCGATCCGGCACATCGACACGACCTTCGCCGAGCTGCAGCGGCTGCAAAGCGTCGGCGACATCGCCGAGGACATCGACCGTCGCACCAACGAGCTGCGACTGGCGGCGCGGGACTTCGTCACCGAGCCCGGCAACCAGTCGGCCCAGGTCGCAGAGGCAGCCCAGTCGCTGAGCGAGATCCTGAAGAAGACCCGGATCGAGCTGGCGCCCGAGCAGCAGGACATGATCGACGGCGTCACCCAGCGGCTGGCAACCTATCGCAGCGGGATCGAGCGCATCTCGGCGTTGCTCAGCCGCCGCGCGGAGATCGTCGCCGGGCTGCCGCCACTGCGCGACGCCTTCGACAAGGCGGTCGCCGTCAGCAATGATGCGGCGCTGGCCAAAGCGCTGTCGCAGGCCCAGAGCCGCATTGCCACCGCGCTCCTGGCGCACAACACGTCAGCGGCCGAGCAGGCCGCGCAAAGCATGCGGGCGATGACCATTGCCGACCCCACCCTGCGCAGCACGGTCGACAATTATGCCGAGGCGATCAGCGCGATTTCGGTGCGCGAGGGCCAGATCGCCGACATCGACCGCGAGGTGCTCGGCGCCGAAGGCCGCCTGATCCAGAAGGTCACCGAGCTGTTGCGCGAGCTCAGCTCGCGCCGCGGCCATGTGCTGTCGCGCGATTTCGCGCGCACGCTGGCTGAGGCAAAATGGCAGAGCATCGTGCTCGGCACGGCAGGGGTGCTGATCGGCCTGTTCGCCTCGGTGCTGGTGGTTCGCCGCACCGTTCGCCCGCTCGCCAGGATCGCCGGGTCGATCCGCAAGGTCGCGGGCGGCGAGAAGAGCGCGTTCATTCCGGGCGCCGACCTCGACAACGAGATCGGCGACATTGCGCGCGCCGCCGAAGTGTTCCGCCAGACCCTGGTCGACGCCGACAGCGCGCGCGAGGCCGCACTGCGCGCGCTCGCCGAGCAGCGGCTCGCCGAGGAGAGCTATCACAAGCTGTTCGAGGCATCGGTCGACGGCATCTACGTCACGACGCCGGGCGGCGCGCTGCTCAACGCCAATCCGGCGCTGGCGCGGATGATGGGCTATGCCACGCCGCAGGACCTGATCAACGGCATCGGCGACATCGCCTCCACCGTCTATGTCGATGCGGCGGCGCGCCAGCAATACCAGCAGCTGATGCAGCGCGACGGCACAGTCCGTGACTACGAGTATCAGGTGCGCTCGCGCGACGGCACCGCGCTGTGGCTGTCCGATTCCGCGACCGTCGTGCGCAACGACGAGGGCGAGGTGATCCGCTACGAGGGCACGGTGCGCGACATCACCGACCAGAAGCGCGCCGAGGATGCCATCGCCGAAGGCCGCCGGCTGTTGCAGATGGTCATCGACACGGTGCCCGCCGTCATCAACGTCAAGGAACGCGACCTGCGCTACGTGCTGATGAACCGCTATATGGCGGGCATCTTCGGCATCGAGCCGCAGGACGCGATCGGTCAGACCACCGCCGAGTTGATGTCGCGCTATGGTGCGGCCAAGACCGACGAGAACGACAAGCGCGTGCTGTCGGCGCGCCGCGAGCTTGGCTTCTATGAAGAGGAGTACAAGGACGCAGCCGGCAACATGCGGCAATGGCTCGTCAACAAGCTGCCGATCCTCGACGCGCAGGGCGACATCGAGAACATCGTCACGGTCGCGCTCGACATCGGCGAGCGCAAGCGGTCCGAACAGGAGATGCGCAAGGCGAGGGATTCCGCCGAGGCTGCGCTGCGCAATCTGCGCGAAACCCAGAATTCGCTGATCGAGGCCGAGAAACTCGCCGCGCTCGGCCGCCTCGTGGCCGGCGTCGCCCATGAGGTCAACAATCCCGTCGGCATCAGCCTCACGGTGGCGTCCGCGCTGGAGCGCAAGACCGCGAACTTCGCGACCCAGGTCGAGCGCGGCGACTTGCGCCGCTCGAGCCTCAACGACTTCCTGAACACGGCGCGGGATGCCTCCTCGCAGCTCGTCGCCAATCTGAACCGCGCCGCCGAGCTGATCCAGTCGTTCAAGCAGGTTGCCGCCGACCGCAACTATTCGGACCAGCGCACCTTCGATCTCGGCGATCTCACAGAGCAGGTGGTGATGAGTCTGCGGCCCGGTCTGCGCAAGCACAATCTGACGCTCAACGTCGATTGCGAGCCGAACTTGATCATGAATTCCTATCCCGGACCGTATGGCCAGGTGCTGACCAATCTATTCCTCAACGCGGTCGCGCATGCGTTCCCGGACGGCAACGCCGGCGAGGTCGAGATCCAGGTCCACGCCTCCGGCGGCGACAATGTCGAGGTGATCTTCGCCGACAATGGCTGCGGCATGAGCCTCGACGTGCGCCGCCGCGCCTTCGATCCGTTCTTCACGACGCGGCGCGACCAGGGCGGCACCGGGCTCGGCCTGCACATCGTCTACAGCATCATCACCAACCGCCTCGGCGGCCGGCTCTCGCTCGAGTCCGCGCCCGGCAACGGCACCCGCATCCAGATGATCCTGCCGCGCGTCGCACCGCTGGAGCAGGCCGCGGAGTAGGGCGCGCGCGATTGCCTGTCCGTCTCGTGCTCTGACCCCGCCATCCTGAGGCGCGAGCGGAACGAGCCTCGAGGGGTGAACGGCCCCGCTGATGGCCGTCGCCCCTTCGAGACGGCCGCGTTGCGGCCTCCTCAGGGTGACGGGTTGGATTTTCGAGTGCGCGAGAAGGCCATCAATATTCGATCGGCATCGATCGATGCCCGAACGGCATTGGACCGTCAGCGACAACGCTCCTACGGCTCGCTCAGCCGACCCGGCGATCAACGGACGGTACGGGCAGGGAGGACAACATGATTTCACGGCGCAATCTGATGGCCGGCATCGGCGCGGGCGTGGCGAGCGCGGCGGCCAACCGCGCCATGGCGCAGTCGTTCCCGTTCAAGCCCAATCAGCGCTATCCGGATCCGGCCGTCGAGATCCTCGATCCGGCCTTTGCCAAGTACCGGCTCTATAGCAGCACGCTGGAGCAGGTCGCCACCGGCATGCGTTGGGCGGAAGGGCCGGCCTATTTCCCCGAAGGCGGCTACCTGCTGTTCAGCGACATCCCCAACAACCGCATCATGAAGTACAGCGAGAAGGATGGCAGCCTCAGCGTCTTCCGCAGCCCCGCCAATTTCGCCAACGGCAACACCCGCGACCGCCAGGGGCGGCTCGTCACCTGCGAGCACTCGGTGACGCGGCGGATCACGCGCACCGAGAAGAACGGCAAGATCACCGTGCTGGCCGATAGTTTCGAGGGCAAGCGCCTCAATGCGCCGAACGACATCGTGGTGAAGTCCGACGACACGATCTGGTTCTCCGATCCGGTGTTCGGCATCGCCGGCGAGTGGGAGGGCTTCATGGCCAAGCGCGAGCAGGACAACACCAACGTGTTCCGGATCGGCACCGACGGAAAGTTGACCGCCGTCATCACCGGTCTGGTCAATCCTAACGGGCTCGCCTTCTCGCCGGACGAGAAGAAGCTCTACGTCGTCGAGTGGAAGGGCACGCCGAACCGCAGCATCTGGAGCTACGACGTCAACGCCGATGGCACCGTCGGCAACAAGACCAAACTGATCGACGCCGCCGATCAGGGATCGCTCGACGGCTTCCGCGTCGACCGCGACGGCAACCTGTGGTGCGGCTGGGGCAGCAACGGCGCGCTGCAATCGGAGCCTGTCGAGACGGGCGGCCGCAAGATCTATCAGCTCAAGGGCAAACCTGAGGATCTCGACGGCGTCATGGTGTTCAGCCCGCAGGGCAAGCCGCTCGGTTTCATCCGCCTGCCGGAGCGCTGCGAGAATCTGACCTTCGGTGGACTCAAGAACAACCGCTTGTACATGGCGTCATGCCATTCGATCTACGCACTCTATGTCGAGACGCACGGCGCGACGTGAGGCATCTACTGCGCCCCGACCTCTCCGACCCGTCATCCTGAGGAGCGCGCTCTTGCGCGCGTCTCGAAGGATCGACGGCCGCTAGCGGGGCCGTGCATCCTTCGAGACGCCGCTTTGCGGCTCCTCAGGATGACGGGACTAAGACCATGGTTTCGATCCCTAGTTGATATCCGCGAGCTTGTGCAGCGTCGCGCCGAAGATCAGGCTCGCCTTGCCGACCAGCGCGGTTCCACTCATGGTGCCGCGGGTGTCGGTGAAGGTGCCGGAGACGCCGATGCCGACCGGCGCCGGCCCGCCGAACAGCGGGTTGTCGGTCTCGCGCGGCGTGGTGTGGCGTTGCACGAGGACCTCGCCCTTGAACGCATCACCCTTCACCGTGTAGCTGCCGGTGTAATACAGATAGGCATCGCCGCCGAGAATTTGCCCGTCGCGGAAGAGAATCACTCCGCTGCCCTTGCCGACGCGTCCGTCCAGCAGGGTGACGTGGATTGAGTACAGCCCGTTCTTCATAATGTCCCATTTACCGGCTGCCGCGCCCGCAGCAATCCGGATTGGTTTTTTATGCCAAAGCGAGCAACCTCGTGCAATGCGGCAGGTTGATTCCGGGGGGGTCCGGAGTGGCCGTGAACCCTCGGTTCCTGCCAGGCGGTGTGACGGCGCGATGACAGCGGACCGTGCGCGCGAATCGAACTGGCCCGCGAAATGCATAGCTCTGGTTGCACTGGCCGGTGAGTGCTGGAGCGAACACATGTCAGACTGGATTGAATCGGGTGGCCGTTTGGCGCGCCCTCGCAATGCCAATGGAACTTGGGCCCGTCGTGCGGGCCGTGTGATGGTGTTTCTCGGACTGATGATGCTGGTGCTGGCGGCCGCCGTGCAAATCGCGCGGGCGCGCGATCCCGATGGCCGCTACGCCAATTCGCCGCTCAAGGAATGGTTCGACGGTCTGCGCAGCGGCAAGGGGCCATGCTGCTCGGATGCCGACGGCAGCGCGGTCAGCGACGTCGATTGGGAATCGAAGGACGGGCACTACCGCGTGCGTCTCGACGGAGCCTGGGTCGATGTTCCCGACGAGGCTGTGGTCACCGAGCCCAACCGGGTCGGCCGCGCCATGGTCTGGCCGATCAAGAGCTACATGGGCGTGACGATCCGCTGCTTCATGCCCGGCAGCATGACGTAGCGGAGCGGTCGTCGCTCACGCGTATTTCTCGTCGCGCTCGAGCAGTTCGATCGAGATGCCTTGCGGGCCGCGGATGAAGCAGATCCGCACGCCGGGGCGGATCGTGGTCGGCTCCTTGGTGAACTCGACGCCCTTGGCCTTGATCTCGGCCGCAACCGCGTCGATGTCCTTCACGGTCAGCCCGAAATGATCGAGTCCCTGATACGGCGTCACCGGCGGGGCGTTGACGCCGTCGCCTTGCGTCACCTCCGCGATGAACACCTTGGCGCCGCCTAGCTGGACGTCGATGCGGCCGGGGCCGCGGATGATCTCGCCGCCGAGAATGTCGCGCAGCCAGGTCGCGGTTGCCTCGGGATCGGGACTGCGCAGATGGACGTGGTCCCAGGTGACGACAGGCATTGCGATCTCCTCGTTGTTCTTGTGCCGCTTGCGTGCGCGGCACTCGCTCTCGGGCGGCGCAAATCTAGCGAGCGGCCCTTTGGGATACCATCCCTCCGTGATGCCAGCCGCAAGATTGTCGTCCCGGAATGAAACCATTCCGGCCGTCGGTGATTGGTCTCGCGTGGCCGCTCGACCTGCGGCCGTCCCGGATGCCGCGTGCTGAGATGCCTGCGGCTTCTGTGCTGGGCGGCTCGATCGGGCGTCGAGGGTGAGGGCACGACGATGCGGATCGGCTTGGCGTCGTTTCGAAGGCTTACCGCCGGACGTCTCGGTGAGGGCGGCCTTTGCGTCAGCCTGCTGCTGTCGGCGATCGCGGTTGCCGGGATTGCGGCTTGGTTCATGCTCCCTGAGCCGAGCGATGCCGGAGAGCAGGATGTCAGGCCGGCGTCTTCCGCCGTCATCCGCTCCGCGCAGGATGCATCGACCGGTGCGCAGCCTGCCCAAATCACAAATCAAGCCGCTAGGGATGCGCCGGCCGCACCGGCAGGTGAACCGGCCACGGTCGGCATGGCCACCGCCGCGCAGCCAGCCGAGGCGGCCAAAGCGTCCGAGCCCGGAACCGAAAGATCGCCGCTGGACCGGCTGCGGATCGCTTCGCAATCCTGGCGGCGCGGCGGGCTGGGTTCGAAGATGCTGGTCACCCTGACGCTGCGTAATGCCAATGATTTCGCGGTAAAGGATATCCAGATCGCCTGCGCCTTCATCCGCAGCGACGGCAGCCCCGTGACGGAACGCAAGCGGCTGATCCCGGACACCATCGCTATGAAGAGCCGCAAGACCTATCCGCGAATGCTGATCGGGTTCGTAAACGTTAACGCAAACAAGGCGAAATGCACCGTCGTGACCGCCAGTCGGGCTTAGTCCCTGCATCCCGAAAAAGTGACCGGGAATTGACTTGCCGGGTGAACCGTAACGGCCAGGCAGGAACTAACTAATAAGCCGACCGTTAGAGAACGACCCGGAAGCGCAGGATGGCGTCTGTCCGGGTGATCATGCGCAGACGATGAACTCGTTGCGCGATGGCTGGTGTCGTCGCGTCGAGTTGAACCGCGCCCGTAGCGCGGGGGGAGCACCTAAAATGCCTGTGGCGCGTTATTTCCTGTTCGTTGGTGGCGTGCTGCTTGCGCTGCTCTTCGTCGTCAATGCCTTTGTACCGCAGGAGGCCGTGGTCGCCAGCCAGGGCCTGTCGTCGCCCGGCGTCGACAGCAAGACCATGGTACGCATCAAGTCGACCCAGAAACTGCCGGAGCGGGTGGTGTACGACACCAACCTGCCGACCCTCGTTCCGTCGCAGGTGAACGCGGTTGCCGCAGCGGCCCCGCCGGCTGCCAGCGACGCATCGGCGCAGGCCCGCGTCCGCAACACGTTCGCCCAGTTCATTCCGCCGGAGAAGGCTGACGCACAGAAAGGCACCGTGGTGGCCGAGGCGAAGCCGGCCGAGCAGCCGGTGCAGGCGCCGAAGAAGCACAAGATTGCGCGCAGCCATACGCATTCCCTGCAGCCGATGCGGCTGGCCCAGCCCGGCATGTATCAGCCTTATCGTGTCGCGCAGCAGCAGCCGCGGATGGGCTTCTTCGGCGGCTTCGGCACCTGGTAGACAAGGACACGCCGCAACCGGCAATCGATACGCCGCCGCAAACACTTGCGGCGGCATTTTCATGTCCGCGAGATCAGGCGGGTAACCGGTTGCGGGTAGGCGGCCGGGTGGCCGGAACCGGTTAGCGCGGCAGGCGCGGAATCTTGTCGGCGAAGCCGTTGTAGCAGGTCAGCCGCTCGTCCTCTTCCTTGACGAACCGACAATCGGCAACGCCCTTGGCAGGGGCGGCCTTTGGCTTGGGCTGCGGCTTGAAGATCTCGTCGTAGCACATCAGCCGCTCCTTGGTGGCGTCGTCGATGTCCTGGCAGGCCTGGAGCTTCTGCGCGACCGATTGCGGCTTGCCCGGTGCAGCCTTTTCGCCCTTCTTGGCTGCCGATTTCTTGCCGACCTGGACCAGCGGCTTGTCGCCGACCATCGGCTGCGGGGCCGCCGCCGGCTTGTCGGCGGCGGGGGGTGGCGTGGTGGCTGGAGCGGTGCCTTGGGCAAGCGCGGCAGCCGGGCAGACGAGCGCCAGCGCGAGGATGATATGTCTCATGATGAAAATATCCGAAGTGGCGTGATGACCGGAAGGATGGCGCCGGGGATCGGAAAAGCCCGGCAAGCGCCGAGGCTTATCGCAAGTTCTGCCCGAATCCTACCCCCGGAGGGGCCTGCCCGGCACCGATCCACCGGCAAAGCAGGGGCAATTCGTCGCCGGTTCGACCGCAAGGGAGCGTGATTTGCGTTTGCCGGGCCGGGCGGCTATGACGGCGCCATCTGCGCGACTGGCGCTCGGATGGACCACCATCGGGGAGCGCAGAGACTGAACGCCGCGCGCCTGGGCACCGCTTCGAAACGGAGGTGCCATGACGGCGAACATTCTTGACGGGCATGCACATGCCCAAATTGTCATCGACAAGGTTGCGAGCGAACTGGACCGGCTGCCCCGCGCGCCCGGGCTTACGGTCGTGCTGGTGGGCGATGACCCGGCGAGCCAGATCTACGTGCAGAGCAAGGTCAGAATGGCCGGGCGGCTTGGCCTGCGCGGCGAGGTCGAACGCCTGCCGGATGACGCCAGCGAGGCCGATCTGCTGGCCAGGATCGATGCGCTCAACGCGCGTGACGATATCGACGGCATCCTGATCCAGCTGCCGCTGCCGGCGCATATCGACGCCTTGCGCGTGATGGCGGCGGTCGATCCCGCCAAGGATGTCGACGGCCTGCATGCGCTGAACGCAGGCCGGCTGTTCCACGGCGACGATGCCTTGGTGCCGTGTACGCCGCTCGGCTGCCTCAGGCTGATCAAGTCGATCCGGCCGGATCTCACCGGCGCTCATGCCGTGGTGATCGGCAGCTCCAATATCGTCGGCAAGCCGATGGCCGCGCTGCTGCTGCAGGAGCAGGCGACCGTGACGCAGACCCACATCCACACCCGTGGCATCAGCAAGATCTGCCGCCAGGCCGACATCCTGGTCAGCGCGGTGGGGAAGGCGGGCCTCGTGCGCGGCGACTGGATCAAGCCGCAGGCCATCGTCATCGACGTCGGCACCACGCGCGTCGAGAAGCCGGAGGGCGGCTACGCGGTCTGCGGCGACGTCTTCTTTGACGAGGCGGTGCAGGTCGCCGGCGCGATCACGCCGGTGCCGCGCGGCGTCGGCCCAATGACGATCGCCTGCCTGATGGAGAACACCGTGAAGGCCGCCAAGGCGCGGGCGGCCCGGCTGCAATAGCGGGGGATGCCTGCTGCGAGGCGCGAGCGGCGGGCTCCGCGCGCGTCTCGTGCCTGGATGTCCCGTGCGCGAAGTTCATGACCCCAGAGGTAATGGAACGCCCGCAGCATTGGTCTATCGTCGCGCGACACACGGAGGCGGGCGATGCTGTATGCGGAAGATCTCACCGAGGGCCAGACATTCCAGCTCGGCACCTACACCATCGGCGAAGCCGAGATTATGGAGTTCGCCGGCAAATATGATCCGGTGCCGATCCATACCGATCCCGTCGCGGCTGCGGCGGGCCCGTTCGGCGGCCTGATCGCAAGCGGCTTCAACACCATCGCGATCTATCAACGGCTCGTCGTGGAGGCGATCTGGACCAAGGTGGCGGGCATCGTCGGGCGGAGCTTCGAGATCCGTTTGCCGAGCCCTGTCCGCCCGGGCGCCACGCTCACCGGGCAATCCCGGATCCAGAAGATCACCATCAGACCGGAGCGGCGCGACGCCGTCGTGATCTTCAAGACCGAGCTCGTCAACGACGAGCAGCGCCCCGTCCTTGTCCTGGTTCTCGATGCGCTGATCCACATGCGGCCGGCGGAGCAGCAGCGGACATAACCTCTGCCAGGATCGATCTGGCCGCCCGGCAATGCTGCGGCTACCATGGCAAGCCTGCCCCGAACTGGGCGTATCAATGACGTCGTCCTGATATGGCCGGACCGCCGGGCGGCAAATTCGTCGATACGGTTGCAAGACGGATGGTGTGGGCGTGAAGCGCAGCAAGCAGACGCGCGGCGAGATCGAAGCCAAGCAGCACAAGGCTGAGGAATGGCGTCGCACGCTGGCTCAACGCGCCGCCGAACGGCTGCGCATGCGCGACTACAAGATCGCGCTGGCGCGCGACGAGGTTCCGGTGGTCACGAGCCAGCTCGCACCCACGAACAGCTATTCGATTCCTGATTTCGTCGAACGCGGAACCTATCGGCCCGAGCCGTTCGTCTGCAAGGATTGCGGCGTTGCCGAGGTCTGGACGCCGTTGCAGCAGAAATGGTGGTACGAGACTGCCAAGGGCGACGTGTTCACCAAGGCCGTGCGCTGCCGGGCCTGCCGCACCAGGGCGCGCGCACGCAAATCCGCCGCCCGCCGCGTGCATCTGGAAGGGCTCGCGAGGAAGAAGCCTTCTGCCACGTAGCGAGCCGTTGCGCCTCGCGTCGGCCACTTACACACAGCGATGGATCTGGAACCCGCGCGCACGCGGTCAATGCGTCGCGCGTGCGGAACGTTTCGTGGCCTGATCGGTTCGAGACTTCGAAGCCTCCGGCGAGGGGTGCGGGCGGGGAGGAACCAGCCAGGGAAACATCCAAGGCCGGAACCAACAAAGAAGGAACAGCGGATGAAGCTCAATTCCACGCAAGTCAAGCAGACCATGACGCAACTGAACGCGCAGGTGCTTCCGGATGATCATCCGGCGGTGGCGCAGCTGAACAGCGTGTTCGGCGAGCACACATTCTTCGTCGACACCACGGGGCTCAAGGTCCTCGAACCCGCCCAGAGCTCCGACATGTCGGGGCAGACCGGTGAGGTGGTTAGCCTTGCCGAGTGGAGCGATCCGGAGCTGACGTCGCTGCGGCCGCACGAGCCCGAACCGACCGGCGTGCTCGTCACGATTGAACCCAGCAAGCACTAACGCGATTCAATCGGATCATGCTCTGAGTGCCGCATCGAGCGGCACCGCAATCGGCCTTCTTGATGGCGACAGTCTCCAACGTCACATCAAGAGGTGTCGAAAGTCACATGGCAAATCAGCGCCGCCTGCGTATGCATCGGTTCGAGATGGGTATCCAGGCGGTGAGGGCCAGATGGGGATCGTGCGGCGCTGGAGCTCTGACGAGGACGAGAAGCTCAGAGAACTCGCCAGGGCCGGCAAGAACGCTCTCGAGATCAGCAACGAACTGACCCGCAGCGCATCGGCCGTGCGCCGCCGCGCCGAGGTGCTGTCGGTCCTCATTATGGCCAAGGCGTTTCGCGCGCGCCCCTCGCATGTCGCCA
This sequence comes from Bradyrhizobium sp. RD5-C2, assembly GCF_019972155.1. Classification (GTDB taxonomy): domain Bacteria; phylum Pseudomonadota; class Alphaproteobacteria; order Rhizobiales; family Xanthobacteraceae; genus Bradyrhizobium. The sequence continues at coordinate 125,788 of NZ_BOVL01000007.1, forward strand.
CCCATCTCGAAAGGGTCGCGATCGACGCGATCCGACATCGCCGGCCGTTTCCCGCGGGCGTCGGCCCCAGCACCATTGCCGGAATGATCGAGAAGGGCTGGATCCTGCCGGAGATGGGGCGGAAATATCGCGTCACCGATGCCGGCGTGGAGGCCGTGCGCCGGAAGATCCCGAGCGGGTGAGGGCAGCGCAGCAACGGTTCGTGCCAGCCGGACTATTTGGGGCCGGCTGCAAGATTCTGCGCCCGAGACGGATGTCCCATCCGTTCAATCATCGGAGGCGCGACGACCGGAGTCTCCGCGTGTCCCTCCAGCCGTCCGTGTGATTGCGCCGATGCTCAACGCTCAGTTTGCTCCAGCCGACCGGTACCAGCGTTTCGCCGATCTTGCGCCGTTCGTTCGTGAGGTGATCGGCACCATCGCGGCATTGACCTCGGCTCAGCGGCTGGACGTGGAATTCCTCGAAAGGGAATTCATCCCTGCGCTTGGTCTCAACGATGAGCTTCTGCGTGAGCAGCCGCCGGAGCTTGCGCCGTATTTCGGCAGGGGCCTCCACCTCTGGCAGTATCCGAGCCAGCTCGCGCCGTATCTGGCCTGGCTTGCGCGCAACGCGTCCGGCATTTCCTCCTACATGGAAATCGGCTGCCGCTGGGGCGGCATGTTCATCCTGGTTACGGAGTGGCTGAGGCACAGCGGCGCTGACCTCAAGACCGTGATCGCACTCGATCCGATCGCGCCGACGCCCTTCATCTCGACCTATTTCGATCTGCTGCAGGAGCAGGCGTCCATCGAGCCGGTCTACATACAGGACTTTTCGACCTCACCGCTGGTCGCCGTCCATGTCGATCGGCTGAGGCCCGACTTCGTTTTCATCGACGGCGATCACAGCCTGCGCGGTGCGCTGCAGGATCACCTGCTGGTGCGCTCTCACGCCAGCATCATCGTGCATCATGACATCCACTCGCAGGCCTGTCCGGATACGACGTTGCTCTGGAAGGCGCTGAAGGAGTTCGAGGCACCTGGCTTCGATACGTTCGAATTCATCAGCCAGTATCCGTCCGTCAACGGATCGTTCCTCGGCATCGGCGCAATGAAGCGGCGGCAAGCCTGAGCTGTTGCCCTAGCTGGCGCGCGGTGCCGAAGCAGACGCACCGTTGACTGCACGCGGCGAGGGGCGGCGCGTCTCCAGGTACGAATTGCCCCAGACCCACAGCGACCGGATGACCGGCTCGAGCGAGCGCCCGAGCGGCGTCAGCGAATATTCGACGCGCAGCGGCACCTCCGGATAGATCTCGCGGTGGATCAGATCTGCGGTTTCGAGCTCGCGAAGTTGCCGCGTCAGCATGCGCTGCGAAATCCGCGACAGTCGCCGCCCGAGCTCGTTGAAGCGGATGGTGTCGCCGAGCAGGTGATAGAGGATCACGGCTTTCCACTTGCCGTCGATCAGATCGAGCGTCGCCTCGACGGGGCAGCCGGCCGCACAGTCATAGCTCTTCGCATCAAGCTCTTTCATGGTTCACTCCCTGATACTACCGGACATTCCTGTGCGTAATTGTCAGCACCCAAATTAGCGCGCAACGTCGATCCCGCAAAGCCGAACCTTGCCGATCAAAGCGAGTCCGGCGCGCAACGACATATCAACCATAACAGGGAGGGGACCCGCGTGAAGCGAGAGATTTTGTTGATCGCCGCGATGACGGCGAGCGTATTGCTATCGAGTGCGCGTGCGGATGAGGCGGTCCGTGCCGAGATCGTGGCGCGGTTGCCCGAGTCGGTCGGCAACATCGCCATCACGCCGGATAACCAGCTCATCTTCAGTCATCACCCGTTCTTCAGTCCCGAGATCAGGGTCGCCAAGCTGACGTCGCCGACGACGTCGCAGCCATTTCCAAGTGCGGAGTGGAATACGCCGCGGAAAGGCACCGACCAGTATCTCGACAATGTGCTCGGGCTCAGGTCGGACGAGAATGGCGTGGTGTGGATCATCGACATGGGATTCCGCACCAACATCACGCCCAAGCTGGTTGGGTGGAATACCCGCGGCGACAAGCTCGAGCGCATCTACTACATGCCCGATCCGGTCACGCGGCCGGGCTCGCAGCCGCAGGACATCGTGATCGACCAGAAGCATCGCAAGTTCTACATCGCCGACGAGAATATCGGCCCGGGCGGCGACGGATCGCATGCCGCGATCATTGTCATCGATATGGATACCGGACGCGCCAGGCGCGTGCTTGACGGCGACCGCTCCACGATTCCCGAAGACCTGCCGATCACGGTGGACGGCAAGGATCTCACCGTGTCGGGCAAGGACGGCAAGCCGTCCATCATCAAGGTCGGCTGCGATGGCATCACCATGGATGTGAGGTCGGAGTGGGTCTATTTCGCGCCGCTCAGCGGCCGCTCGATCTACCGCGTGCGCGTGGCCGACTTGAATGACGAGAAGCTGACACCAGCCGAGCTCAGCGCCAAGGTCGAGCGCTATTCAGACAAGCCCAACAATGGCGGGCTCTCGATCGACTATGCCGGCAATCTGTATCTCACCGCGGTCGAGAGCAAGTCGGTGGGCGTCGTCGGAACCGATCGCAAATATCGCACCTATTTGAGCGATGCGGAGATGGTCTGGCCTGACGGGATCACGGCGTCGGCGGACGGCTACATGTACGTATCGGCGTCGCAGATCTCTGCGGCCGGGATGTTCCACGGCGGCAAGGGCGAGAACAAGGCCCCGTATCTGATCTATCGCTTCAAGCCGCTCGCGGCAGGCTACGTCTCGCGATGACCGCGCATCGCGCGTATTGACGACGATCGCCCGACCTGCTCGCAGGCCGGGCGACACCTGCTATCACGCGTTCGCCGGCCGGTCGCCCAGATTGAGCTTGCTCTTGTCGCCGCCGGCCCACGCCAATGTCTTCGGATCCATCACGCGGAACCAGAGCGGCGGGATCGCCGCAAGGCCGAACATGCCGGTGTAGCCGTTGGGCAGCCGCGGGATGTCGTCGAAATCGCGCAGCGACTGGTAGGGGCGCATCGGGTTGGCGTGGTGATCGGAATGACGTTGCAGATGGAACGTCATCAGGTTCGAGACGATGTGGTTGGTGTTCCAGGAGTGGCGCGGCTCGACCGCCTGGTAGCGGCCGTTCGGCAGCTTCTCGCGCAGCAATCCGTAGTGCTCGACATAATTGGCCTGGGTCAGCGCGTACCAGCCGAGGAAATGGTGCGCGACGATGAACGGCGCGACCTTCCAGCCGAACAGCGCAATCAGAATGGCCGCGACGACGAGCGTCAGCGCAAAGCCCTGCAGGATCTCGTTGTTGACCGACCAGACCGGCTCGCCGCGCCGGGTCAGCCGCTCGGCCTCATTGCGCCAGCCGCGCTTGAAGGCGCCCGGCAGCTCGCGGGTGGCAAACGCATAGATCGATTCACCGAACCGCGCGCTGGCGGGATCCTCGGGGGTCGCGACCCAGGTGTGATGGCCGCGATTATGCTCGACGCGGAAATGGGCGTAACCCACCGCGCAGTTGGCGAGCATGCCGAACAAGATGTTGAGCCGGTCAGCCTTGTGGCCGAGCTCGTGCCCGATCAATAGCGCGCCGCCGTTGATGGTGCCAACGCCGAGCAGCAAAGCGACATAGGACCACCACGGCAGCTCCTGCGTGCCGAAGAACGCGATCAGGGCGACGTAGTTGATCCAGGGAAACACCACGGTGATGCGAGCAAGCCGCAGATAATAGGGATCGGCCTCCATCGCGGCGACCACTTCCGCGGGCGGATTGTGGGTGTCTTCGCCGAACAGGACATCGAGCAGCGGGATCAGGATGAAGATGAACACGAACGGAATTAGCGTCACCAGCGGATTATGCGTCCGCAGGAAGAGCCAGTAAGACAACAGCGGGATCAGCGGCGGGATGAACGAGAGCATCCACAGATAGCGCTTGCCGTCCCGGTAGGTGATGGTTTCGCCCGCGGTATTGGTGCCCGTGAAGATCATCGCATTCCCTCCAGCATCTCTTGTCGAGGCGGCGTTCGCCGTTGTTGCCCTGAGGATGCCGCGAGGCGGGCCTGCGCCGCCAGTTCCCAACAGGCCAATTTTGTGGCATTTTGCGCCAAGCGGCTGGACGTTCGCGAGGGAGGGCGCCAAGGCAATGCAGGGATCGGAGGCCGATGCCCTTCGCACGCCGGTGTCCGTGAGCTATGCGCGGGCGCTGGTGCGGGCGTTTGGCAAGACGCGCGGCGAGCGCGACGAACTGCTGCAGGGCAGCGCAATCCAGCAGGACGTGCTCGACCAGCCCGGCGCCCACATGCCGGTGTCGTCGCTGGTGATGCTCGCCGCCAACATCACCCGCCGGCATGGCGAGCTGTGGCCACTGTCGGCCGCGGCGGTCTGGTCGACATCGCTGCAAGGCGCGCTCGACGTCGCGACCCGGACGGCGCCGACCATCGCGGTTGCGCTCAACACCGGCGCGCGCTTCGGGTCGACCCGCGCGCCTTTCATCCGCAATCGGCTGCGCACAACGCCGAGCTCGATCCAGATTGAAATCTCGCCTGCGGTGGCCATGGACGGCGCGCTGTGGCGCGCCGTGGCGCTGGCGGTCAGCCTCAACGTGCACGCGGTCTATGCGCAGCTGCTCGAGGATGCGATCGACCAGGCGACCTTGCAGTTTCCCTGGCCGCCGCCCGCGGGCGCGGAGCGGCTGATGCAGCATTATTCCTGCGCGGTGAAGTTCAACGCGGCCGCCTTCATCTTCGATGTGCCGAAGCAGCTATGCGCGCGGCCTTCGCCGTTTGCCGATCCGGAATTGCACGCCAAGGCGATCGAAGCGCTCGAGGAAATCGAGAAGCCGCGCTCCGACACCGCGGCGCTGGCGCGGATCGTCGAGAGCCTGATTGCGGCGCGGCTGCCGCAGCGCCTCGGCGAGGAGGAAGCCGCGCGCCTCGTCGGCACCTCGCGGCGGACGCTGGTGCGGCGGCTGGCGGAGGCGGGCCGCGCCTTCCGGCCGCTGCTCGACGGCGTGCTGCGGGAGCGCGCGCGGACAATGCTCGCGGCCGATTCACAGTCGCGCGACGAGATGGCGGCCGCGCTCGGCTACACCGACGCGACGAGCTTCAGCCGCGCCTGCAGGCGCTGGTTCGGCGAGAAGAGCTTGCGCAGCTAGCTCAGCGGCGCGCTTTGGCGCGGCTGTGCAGGCTTTCCACCGTTCGACAGAGGTTGGGTGGCTGGTGGATCGTCGCGCTTGCGCTTCGCGGTCCATGCGACAAACGGGTAGGCCAGCAGCGCCAGGTAGCTGGAGGGCATTGGATGATCGACGCCAAACGCCTTCGGATCCTGCCCCTTCGGAAGGTAGGCGCTCCCGAACAGCACATCATAGAACGAGAACAGCCCGGCGAAGTTCTTGTCTCTCGCTGCCGTGTCGCTGCTGTGGTGCCAGTGATGAAATTCCGGCGACACCAGGACGTGCCGCAGCGGTCCATAGTTCAGGCGGACATTGGCGTGAACCAGCCAGGCTTGCCAGTAGTAGACGAGCAGGTAGGTCCCGATCGCTTCCGTAGAGAAACCGAGCGCGTAAAGCGGAAACAGCGCGCCGGCCTTCATGAACGTCACGTCGAGCGGGTGCTGGTGAATCGCAGCGAGCCAATCCAGTTCCTCGACCGCGTGGTGAACGGAATGGATCTGCCACATCGCGGGCACGACGTGCAGGATGCGGTGCGTCCAGTAGACGCCGAGGTCGGCGATCAGGATCACAAGGGGCACTTGAACCAGATACGGAAGATCGCCGATCGTCTGCGTCACTGCCGCAGGCAGGATCGATTGATTGACCAGAATGGCCGCCGTCATGATGGCGATCACACCGGCCAGCACCAGCCCGGCGTTGATGAACAGGAAGGCCATGTCGGTCAGCAGGCCACGCCTGAAAATCTTCTGAGGCCTCGCAGCGAACAGTCGCTCGAAAGGCACGAAGATCAAAACCGCCAGCAAAAGCTGAGTCAGTCCAAATAAATCGCGCATTCAAAATGGCCGCCTGAAATAGCGGTAGCCTATCACCTCGGCTCCCAACAGCGTCAATAGGAAGGAAAGCCCAAGCGCAAGAAGCGTTAAGCGAGAGCGTTAATCGGCCCGGTTCCAGGTCGCCGGGCACGGCAGGAAACCAGCCAAGTCCAGCGCCGCGGATCTTCGCGGTCGGGGAGATGCAGGTCTATTCCGGTGGTCGGGTCGACCGCGCACGAGCCACGCCGGCATGGGCTTGCTTGCGGCGGATCAAGAGTCCTATGCCGCCGACGACCGCCAACAGTGCTCCGGCGATCATGAGCCAATGCGGCAATTGCAATGACAGCAAGAAGTCCTTTGCCATTGTCACTCCAGGACGTCGTACTCAAATGCTATGCCCTCAGGGTCGTTTTCCTCTAGCCATTTTTCAGCGACTTCGATCGTTGCGAAGACCTTGATATGGTTCTCGTCGCCGACCTTTTTCGCTGCGTCCGTGTAGATCCAGACAGTTTTCATCGCATCAACTCAAAAAGTCTGACCTCGCTCAACCGCAACCTGGTGCCGACAATGTGCTGCAGCAGCATATGTGGGGTGCCAACTGTGATCCGATCTCGTTGGATGTCGTCCTGCCCGGCGTAGTAAGCCTGCATGTCGGCACTAAACTGGCGGGCGACCTCCGGCGGGACCTCGATCGGCTTTCGGGGAATGGGCATGCCAGAGAGACAGGGACCTTGGCTTTCGTCGGCGGTCGCGCATGAGCGGTGAAAGTTGTTGTGGCTCGCGACAGACCAAATCGTGTCAAGCCTATCTGCCGGTCAGTGCATGAAAGCCACCATCAGCGCAATCGTGACCAAGACGTATGTGCTTGTAACGGTGATGCCCAGGTATAAGCGCTCCATAACGGCCTCGCTGCCTTTCAAGGTGAGGTGCCGCCCCCTCGTTGTTCATCGTAGCGCTTGCTGCGCACCGCGAAGTTGGAATTTCGACTTACGGTGGGTCTACAGGAAGCACCATCGGGATTAGTCCTTGTGGGCCACCCCGGTATTGCGCCGATCCCGCCTGTCGCTGACGCGCGCGATGGGCTAATTCAGCGACGGTGCATCTAAGACACCACGACTTGGAAATCGTTGCTTGCTTGCATCAAGGATCAGGACGTTCGGAATGGTCATTGGCTGGCTAGCGCTGGCCTTTATTGCGTTCGCCACACTGTCGCCGATCCAAGACCGCCCCTCGTTTGCTGATGATCCGCACGTCGAGCATTTCGTCGCATTCGCGGTGATGGCATTGGCCTTTGTGGTCGGCTATCCCCGGCGCGCCATGCCGATCGTGCTCTTAGTCGTTTTCAGTGCGTTAACGCTCGAAGCAATGCAATTGCTAACCCCTGACCGGCACGGCCACCTGGCCGACGCATTCTTCAAGGTTGCAGGAGGCATCGCCGGCATCGGAGCGGGCCAGCTTCTACTGCTGCTCGTTCTGCGCAACCAGTCCGGCCGGTGACTTCAACCGTTGAACTTCGCGAACGGCCAAGCAGCTTCTCCAGGGTCGAGAAACGGCGCCTTGCTGAAGCGAGCACGACAGTCAGACGCTGACGGCCTCCGTGATCATGCGGCGTTGTCATAGTGCCCTGCGCAGGCGGTCAGCAATTTGCTCAGGGCAAATACACTTGCGCCGTCCAACGCATGGCAGTTCAAACGAGGCGTTCGTTCGGAGTTTGATGCCGCGTCTACGCTCGTCCTAGCTTCGTTTCAGACGAGCGATCCTCTTGTAGTCGATCCACAACTCGACGAATTCGTGCTCGTCCAAAAAACTCTCAGCTCGGCGCTTTGCCTCCTCGTCGTCATTGCAACGAAGTTCATACGTTGCGCGGGCGACGCCGGCTGGGTCTACTCCAAATGCCACGTAAGGTTTGCGTTCTTCAATCATTTTGTCCCCACGACTTAATGGCAGTCCGATTGACGCAGCTCGGCGTCGGAAGATGTCATTGCAAATCGATGTATCTCAAATAACGAAGGAGGCCGCCGGCCGCTGAACAGCGGCCTCCTGGACCCCGATTTCAAATGAACGTCTTGGCAAAAAAATCGCCGCCGAAGGTCCGATATAAGTAGAAGGCAAATGCGCTACCCAGTGAAGTCCAAACACGCCTATCCACATAGGGAACTGTCGTGACGTTGCGAGCGCGACACACTTCTGTGACCTCGGAGCGATCTGCATCGCCCGCGATCCGCGCAACCATGTTCGATGCAATCGGTGATCCGCGGGTTCGATGTTTTCACGAGCCTGCGCCGATGACGATTGGAGCGACGCGGAAAGCTCGATGCCGGGCTGCGCAAGGCGGGATAATAATCCGGTTCGACGACGATGATGACTACGCGCCGTACAACGTTGATCGGATGCTGGTCCTTGTGCAGGAGCGTGGTGCGGATTTCGCGAAACTTTTCGGCTTTCGCAGTGGTCATATGGCCGAAATGTTTCCCACCTCTTGCTGACCCCGCAGATGTCCTATTGCGCTTGACCGGGTCGGACTCGGCGTATCAGCAGTGAACCTGCGCGGCGAACCTCGGGCGGGATCTCAAGCGGTTTCGGGTAGGGGGCATCGGCCGAAATATCGACATGTGGCGTTCGGCCACGTGTGTGCAGGTTCACAGAAGCATCGAAAACCAAGTGCTATATTTAAGAAGATATTGCGGTCGTTCATATTGCTGACGGAGTCCACGATGAATTGCACGGCATCGATACAGCCAAGGTTCCTCGTTCGAAAAGGAAGCACCGACTGGATGGTCTACGATCGACAACGCAAGGGGGCGGCCCAATTGAACGATTACAGTTTGGCTGAGAAACTGACGAAGGAGCAGGCCGAGCAGATCAAGCAGCGGCTGGCGACCTGGAACCTTCAGCCGAGTTGACCTAGCCCGAAACGCCCTTCGCGAAGTTGATTGCCTCGCCGCCGTGACCGTTGCGGTGCATAGACTGATTTTAAGAAAGAGGAGCCGGCGCCAGGGCCTGTACGCCAGCTCCTCCGAAACGGAGACCGTAAGACGTTCCCCAAACCGGTCCCGTCCCTCTGAGAAGCCTGCGCCGACCTGCTTGCTGATTTGCTAACGGCCCGCTCGGCCAGCCCTCGACAGGCGGCGAATGGATATCGTTTTCCGGCAGGCCGGGCGGGAGTAACCCTTAATGGCGTTGCTTGGGGGCGGAACGAGCGGCGATATCGGAGGTAGGTTGTCGGCTCCCGACCCTTACACCCCCAACCCGGTCGGGAGTTGACAGAATGGCGACCTCGACGCGCCGTCCGCGTCGGGGTCGTTCCTCATTGCGACATCGCATTTCAGAACAAACGCCAATCCGCCCTGTTGCGCCCTTGTCGCGCGGAGTGATTTGAGGCGGTTGGTAATGTCTTGATTTTGTTCGCAGCGAGTCGGGCTTGCTCGCAACACGAATACGATCATCCAGAACGAAATTGGTTCGTCCTAAACCATTGGACGATCGATGAAAACGCTGGCGCGCTCGGAGAGATTCGAACTCCCGACCCTCGGAATCGAAATCCGATGCTCTATCCAGCTGAGCTACGAGCGCGTTGCGGGTCGATTATCAGACTTGGGCTGTCGGGGCCAGCAGCGATGGCGCGGCGTCCGCGCGTCCCGCCGGCCTTCTTTTGAGCTCAGAAGCAGGGATGCCGGCGATGATCCTGGCCGATATAGGCGGCTGAGCCCTGGTAGCACTTGTTGGTCGACGGGCCGTCGTAATAGGCGAAGCTGCCGGCGGCCGGGCCCGGGCCGTAATTGTGCAGATAGCTGATGTGGTAGGGCAGGCCCCAATGCGCGTGGTGGTGATGCCGGTGGTGGCGCGGGGTGGCCGAGAGGTCGGCCGCGGCGGCCGGCGTGAGGGCCGGGATGGCCAGGGAAACGGTCACGGCGAGGGCGGCGAAAAGCTTGGTCTTGGTCATTGGCGGCCTCCTGGCGTTCACGCTGGAATCGGCTTGCACAGCCGGTCCAAGGTCCTCTAGCGCTTCATTTAACCCGGAATCCGGCCAAAAAGCTGCGGGAAATCGGTCACAGGGCGCCAAATTTTGCCTTTTTGCGGATGCTTAACGGATTGCCAACACAGTCCGGCCAGACTCTTGCGGTCAGGTCCGCCCGGGCTCGTCTTTCCCTCGGTTTCGAACATTCCATGCGCATCACGCCCCTTGTCGCTTTGCTGCTCTCGGTTCTGGCGGTCACGCCAGCGCGGGCCGTTCTGCACATCACGCGCGACCATGGCGGCTATGTCGAGGAGTACAAGGCCAAGTACAAGCAGATCCGCGAGCGCCGCGAGCGCGTCGTGATCGACGGCATCTGCAACTCGGCCTGCACGCTGGTGTTCGGCATCGTGCCGCTGAACAAGATCTGCGTGACGCCGAAGGCCAGCATCGGCTTCCACCAGGCCTATTACGACAAGGCCTTCACCTTCGGCATCAAGGTCACCAGCCTCGAGGGCACCTCGGACCTGATGTCCTATTATCCCGATACTGTGAAGGACTGGATCCGCCGCAATGGCGGGCTCACCACCGAGATGAAGAAGATCAAGAACGGCGTCGATCTCTGGAAGATCGTCGATCCCTGTCCGGAAGAGTGGTAGGCGCGGACACTCGCGCGCTCCGGACCTCCTTCGAGCGCGGCTTTGCGTGCTTGCCGCGTGCGGCCAGTGCCCGCGATGCGAAACCCTGCAGTCAGAATTTGGAACCGGCAGCACGGGCCATTCGTTTTGCTCATGATGCGTTCATCCTGATGATGCGATGGTGGTCCGAGCAGCGAGAGCGAGCCTCATCGCCGGAGCGGACCGGCCCAGCTCGCCCGCACAGGAGGTTGTGATGGCAACCAGGTCCAATCTTTCGAAGGCCGAGCTCGCCCGCGGCGTTGCGGGCGCCGCATCAGCGTTGGTGCTGAGCGCGCTCGTCCTGTTCGTCGCCGCACATCACCTGAGCGGTGGGTAGACCGGGCGGCGGGTCCGCCAAGCCAGTCATGAAAACAGGAAGGTCCCGATCAGGAGGCCGGCCGCAAATGCCCAGAGTCCGAGGGTGCAGGCCGAGATGACCCGAACGAGATTGCGCAGATCCACGTCCTGCCAGCTGCTGTGGGATCGATACGTCAATGCAGGCACCCCCTGCGACGGCCGCCTTTGCTCTCCGCCGGGGAACCCTGTTCCCCATAGATGCCCAAATGAAGGCAACGGCCGGTTGTGCCAATCACGCGTTTGCGATCCGTAGGCGCCGGTCGGCCGCCTTGCCAGCCGGGATCGAAGCCGGAGGCGGCGCCCCTCAGGCCGCGAAGGCCGAACCGCCGCCTTGCACGATGTCGCTGAGATATTTCGCCGGCGGCTTGCCGAGCGCCTTCTTGAACATGGTGATGAACGCGGTGACGGATTCATAACCGAGCGCGGTCGAGACCTGCTGAACGCTGGCTCCGGCCGACAACTCGCGCAACGCGACGATCAAATGCAGCTGCTGGCGCCAGCGGCCGAACGTCAGGCCGGTTTCGCTCAGGACGAGACGCGCGAGGCTGCTTTCGCTCATCGCCACACGACCGGCCCATTGGGCCATCGTGCTGCGATCGGAAGGATCGTCGGCGAGATCAGCCGCGATCCGTCGCAGGCGCGGTTCGCCCGAGATCGGCAGATGCAGCTGCTGGACCGGCATTTGCGGCAATTCGCTCAGCAGCAATTGCGCGACCAGCATCGCATCGCCTATGTCATGCTGCATGCGATCCGACAGCGCGACGATGAGCTCGCGGAGCAGCGGCGAGATCGACAGCGTGCAGCAGCGGTCGGGCAGGTCGGCGGCACCGGGCTCGACGAAGACGAAGAAGATCCGCGCATTGGCGGTTGCGATATTGGTGTGGCGGGTGCCGCCGGGGAGCCAGACGCCGCAATGCGGCGGTACCATCCAAAGTCCGTTCGGAACGCGGCACATCACGCCACCGCCGAGCGCAAACACCAACTGTCCCTTCCGGTGCGCGTGCTCGGCCGCCTCGACCTTGTTCTCGGTGACGTCGAGGCGAACGGCGAGGGCCGGGGCGACGACGTCATCCGGATCGAGGTCCGGCCAAGGATAGCGAAGCTGAAAAACCCATAACGAAGTTGAAAACCCATAGCGGAGTTGAAAACCGACCGCGTGACTGAATTTAGCGATCAATAGAACGGATATGTAAATTCTTCCGGCAGCCAAGTCGATAGTTTCCGCGCGTGCAGACAGCCGGGAGCATGCGATGACGATGATTGCGCCGATGCGGAATTTGGGCGGGCAGGGGCTCCTGGTCGCAGGGATCCTGCTGATCGCCTCGGCGCTCCGTGCGCCCATCACCGGCGTGGCGCCGATGCTCGGCATGATCCGCGAGAGCAGCGGGGTCAGCGCGGCGGAGGCGGGGGTCCTGACGACGCTGCCCTTGCTTGCGTTCGCCGCGATCTCACCGGTTGCAGCCATCCTCGGGCGCAGATGCGGCATGGAGCGGTCGCTGTTCGGCGCGTTGCTGGTCATCGCGGCCGGGATCGCGCTGCGCTCGTCCGGTCCGGTCTGGACGCTGTTCGCCGGCACTGCCACCATTGGTGCCGGGATCGCTGTTGCAAATGTTCTGCTGCCGAGCCTGCTCAAGCGGGACTTTCCGACCCGCATCGCGAGCCTGACCGGCGCCTACGCGATCACGTCCGCATCGGCCCAGGCGCTGGCATCCGTCGTGGCGATCCCGCTTGCTCTATTGCCCGGATCGAGCTGGCACCTCTCGCTTGCGAGCACACTGATCTTTCCGTTGGTGGCGCTGGTCGCCTGGGTCCCGCAACTGGGGATGCACTCGGCTCCAGCGATCGAGCCTGGCTCGCCGTCGCGTCGCGGGCGCATCTGGCACTCGCCGCTCGCCTGGCAGGTCACCGGCTTTCTCGGCCTGACCTCGCTGGTGTTCTACATCATCGTCGGATGGCTGCCCGCTATCCTCGTGCAGGCGGGCTATTCAGCGGCGGCGGCGGGCACGCTGCACGGCGTGGCGCAATTGGCGACGGCGGTTCCCGGCTTGATCCTTGGTCCGATGGTCCGGCGCATGAAGGATCAGCGCGGCATCGCGATCGTCGTGTCGCTCGCGACCTGCGTCGCGCTGCTCGGCTTGTGGCAGCTTCCTTCGCTTGCGATGGTGTGGGTCGCGCTGTTCGGCTTCGGGGCGGGAGCCGCCTTCATCCTCGGTCTGACATTCGTCAGCCTGCGAACCGCGCACAGCCAACAGGCGGCTGCGCTGTCAGGCATGGCGCAATGCCTCGGCTACACGCTCGCGGCTGCGGGCCCGCCGCTCGCCGGACTTGCCCACGATGCAACCGGAGGCTGGGAGGTCGCGCTCGTGTGCTGTGCCGTCGCGACCGTGCTGATGGCGGTGCTTGGCAACTTCGCGGGCCGCGCGTCAACGATCTGATGCTTGTTCTGTGCGGACATCCGGCCTGTCAGATCGGCTTCCGCACCGGCGGCGTACAGGGGATGGCGGATGCCCGTCGGTTGTACGCGATGAAGCCGCGCGCTATGGAGACGCGTGGCGAGCAAGAGCCCGGGGAAAGTGCCGTTGAGGATATCCGCCAATACGCGCATCGTGATCGGATCGACGCTTTTTGCCCTGGCGTCGAGTGCGTTGCTTTATCTGGTTCCGGCGAGCCCGATCGACAGACTTCTGCTGCGCGGCACATTTCACTTCTATCAGGGGCACGCGTTTCTCGTCCCCGTCAAATACGTGGATGGCAAGATCGAGACTGCCCGACTGTATGAAGATGACAGGCTTCTCGGTCCGCCGAACAGCACCCAGCAAGAGATCATCGACAAGGGCGCCGGCCGATTTGGACTTTACCGGGATCGCTGGGGCTATTTCGGACCGGCCTTGATGTTCTCGACGAGTGACAATACCGACCCGAACACCAACGGCAGGAAGTATCACCTCAGGTGACGATGTGGCGTGCGGAGCGACCTTGCCTTCCAGTAGCGGAAGGTATCGAGGGTGATCGGTACGAAGGCGGTGCCGAACAGCGTTGGATCGGGCACGACAACATCCGCCGCCGCGTATGGGTCCCTGCTTTCGCAGGGACGACGCTGTGGGTGAGGCACCACCTGCTTGCAGCGGTGGGCTCGCCCGCCACCCCAAAAATTCGCGATTGCCGGTTGCCTCATCTTCAGGCAATGACGGCCTGCAATGAACAAGAGCTTCGAGGAAACTGCCGCTCGTCTGGCGCCGGCGATCTTTGTCGTGCTGTGGAGCACGGGATTCATCGGCACCAAATACGTCATCAACAACGCGGAGCCGCTGACCTATCTGGCGATCCGAATGGCGTTCGTGGTGGTGGTGATGGCTGTGATCGCCGCGGTCGCACGGCCGAAATGGCTGGACCGGACAGGTGTTTTCCACAGTGCGGTAGCCGGCATCCTGGTGCATGGCTTCTATCTCGGCGGCACCGCGATTGCGATCGCGCATTCGATTCCCGCAGGACTGTCGGCGTTGATCCCGGGCTTGCAACCGATCCTGACCTCGACCATCGCTAACCGCTGGCTCGGCGAGCGCGTCACGCCGCTGCAATGGGGCGGGCTCGTGCTCGGCCTCGCCGGGGTCGTGCTGATCCTGCACAACCGGCCGATGACGGGCGATGCGGGATGGGGCTGGCTTGCCTCCGGCGTCTCGCTGATCAGCATCACGCTTGGCACGCTGTACCAGCGCCGTTACTGCAACCAGATTGACTGGCGCGCCGGCAATCTGGTGCAGTACCTCGCGGTGACGATCTTCTTCGGCATCGGCGCGTGGCTGTTCGAGACCAATGTCGTGCATTGGACCAGCGAGTTTGTGCTGGCCATTGCCTGGCTGGTGTTCGCGCTGTCGATCGGCTCGATTGGGCTGTTGTACTGGCTGATCCGTCACCATGCCGCGACCTCGGTCGCGAGCCTGTTCTATCTGGTGCCGGCGGTGACCGCGCTGATGGCCTATGTGTTGTTCGGCGAGCGGCTGGATTACGTCGCGATGGCCGGCATGGCCGCTTGCGCCGCCGCGGTGCTGGTGGTCAACCGCCGCGCTTAATCCTTGCTCTATTCCTTGCGGCGGATTTTTGTATAGGCCGCGAGCGCACGTTCGCGGCCCTTCTTGTGATCGACGATCGGGGCCGGATAGGTCGTGCCGAGCTCGATGCCCGCGCTCGCAAGTTCGATCGGCGTCGCGGTCCAGGGCTGATGGATGATGTCGTTCGGCAAACGCGCGAGCTCCGGCACCCAGCGCCGGACATAGGCTCCGTCCGGATCGAACTTCTCGCCTTGCAGGATCGGATTGAAGACGCGGAAATAGGGCGCGGCGTCGGCGCCGGAGCCCGCGACCCATTGCCAGTTCGCCGGATTGGAGCCGGCATCGGCATCGACCAGCGTGTCCCAGAACCATTCTTCGCCGCTGCGCCAGTCGATCAGCAGGTGCTTCACCAGGAACGAGGCGACCACCATCCGCACCCGGTTGTGCATCACGCCACTGCGCCAGAGCTCGCGCATCCCGGCGTCGACGATCGGATAGCCGGTCAGGCCGCGCTGCCAGGCCTTCAAGAAGAGGGCGTTGCGCTTCCACGGAAACGCGTCGAACTGCTCCTGCAGATTCCGATCCGCCAAATCAGGCACATCGAACAGCAGGTGGCGGCAGAACTCGCGCCAGCCGAGCTCGCTGAGGAATTTGTCGATGTCGCCGGCGAGGCGCGGGTGCTCGGCGGCGGCGAAGCGGGCGGCATGCCAGACCTGGCGCGGGCTGATCTCGCCGAAGCGCAGATGCGGCGACAGGCGCGAAGTGCCGTCGCGGTCCGGCCGGTCGCGGTCGCCGGCATATCCGCTGATGCTCTCATCGAGGAATGTCTTCAGTCGATCGTGCGCCGCGGCTTCGCCGGGGGTCCAGCTTTCGCGTAGGCCGCCGGCCCAATCGGGCCGCGTCGGTTCGAGATCCCAGTCGTCGACGGCTTCGCTCGCGATGCCGCTGACGGATGTGAGCTTCCTCGGCGCCGGCAGCGGCTTTGGCGGATCGCCGAGACCCTGTACGCGCCGCCAGAATGGCGTGAACACGCGCAAGGCCCGATTATCCTTGTTGCGGATGACCTTGGGGTCAACGAGCAGGTCGCCGGCAAAAATTTGGGACGCGATGCCGTCAGTTGCGAGCGCAGCTTCGACATCTCTGCCAACGGCTCGATGTGGCGCCTGCGCGATGTCGTTCCAGAACACGGCGCTCGCATTGATGTCGCGCGCAAGCGTGGCGATCACGGAGGCGGCGGGCCCGGTGCGCAGTACCAGCGTTCCGCCGATCGCATCACAGCTCTTGCGGAGCGCGCGCAGCGACTGCGCCAGCCACCATCGCGTCGCACCGCCGAGGGGGCGCACCGCCGGCGGCATCAAAGCGCGACTTTCGTCGTCGCGGATATAGAGACCAACCACGGGCGCGCCGCGGCTGGCCGCATCATGCAGGGCCGGGTGATCCGACAGCCGCAGATCGTCGCGGAACCAGACGATAACAGGCTGTGCGCGGGCCACCCGGACGCTGCGTACTAACAGTTACTTCGGCTGCGGCACGATGCGGATGTAGGGCTTCGGTTCTTTCCAGCCCTGCGGATAGATCGTCTTGGCCTCGTCGTTGCTGACCGAGCCCGCGATGATCACGTCCTCGCCCTGCTTCCAATCGGCAGGGGTGGCGACGCGGTGCGTGGCGGTGAGTTGCAGCGAGTCGATGACGCGCAGGATCTCCTGGAAGTTCCGGCCCGTGGTCATCGGGTAGACCAGCACCAGTTTGATCTTTTTGTCGGGGCCGATGATGAACACGTTGCGGACCGTCTGATTGTCCGCGGGCGTGCGGGTAAGGGGATCGCCCGAGGTCGAGGCCGGCAGCATGTCGTAGAGCTTCGACACGTTGAAATCGGTGTCGCCGATCATCGGGTAGTTCGGCGCGGCACCCTGGGTTTCCTTGATGTCCTCGGACCATTTGGCGTGACGGTCGACCGGATCGACCGATAGGCCCATCAGCTTGACGCCGCGCTTGTCGAATTCGGGCTTCAGGCGGGCGAGCGTGCCGAGCTCGGTCGTGCAGACCGGGGTGAAGTCCTTGGGATGAGAGAACAAAAGCACCCAGCTGCTGCCGATCCAGTCGTGGAACTTGATCTTTCCTTCGGTGGTCTCAGCTTCGAAGTCGGGGGCGACGGCGCCAATCTGAAGTGCCATGATTTTACCTCATCTATTTGATGTTGCAGATAAAATTGTATTTGAGGTGGTCGGTTCCCAGTATAGGACGCAACAAGGCTTAAGTGAAAGGCTTCTGAAAAAAGGTGAGACATTTCTTCTTGAGGGTGGAATTCCAAGCAACTTGTTTTGATCAGTAGTCCTGCGACGAAATATCAGCTGCGGCACAAAAGCTTGGAAATGCCCAGATAAAGCCGCTTATCGCCGTCATCACGCCGGCCCCGGCTGCTATAGGACTGAACCGTGACAGCGTTTAAATCGACCAAATAGCAACCATCTAAAAATCTCGGAACCCAAGTTCCGAATCATTAACCACTCGTTTACGCCCGCATGGAAAAGCTGGCCTCAGATAGGAATTGAAAGCTCCCACAATGTCTACCCCAAGTACCAAGACCGCTGAGGCTCTCAGCGGTGCGTTGCATCCATCCTGCCGCAAGACCGCCGCCCATGCGCTGACCATCGTGCGCGACGGCGTGATCACAGGCGAAGGCCCGACCACCAAGGGCCGTATCCATTTCTCCCGGTCACTCGATGCCGATGATGCTGCCTGGTGCGCGCGCATCCTGACGGCGGCCGCGGTTGAGCATCAGCCGGTCAGCCGGGCGGAGATCGAGGCGCTGTTCGCGATCAACGAGGCGGCTGCCGAGCGCAGCGATGCCGGCCGGTTCGACGACCTGCTCGCCAAGGCGATCGCCCATCATGCCGCGTCCGAGTCCGGCCTGCCGGTGCCGCCGCGCACGGTGGCGCTGTCGCCGGACACGAACATCGATCGCTGGGCGCCGACGCAGGGCACCAAGATGGACACCAAGGTCCTGGAATGGATCGCGGGCCGGATGCGCGGTCAGCGCCGCACCGGCCGCGCGCTCGCGGCGATGGTGGCGACGCTGGTCGGCGCGACTGCGCTGCCGCTCGCAGCCCAGCTGCCCAACGTGTTCGACATCGGGATGATGTGATCGTTCGGGATGATGGTGATCATCCGGGATGATGCCTGTGCATCATCCCGAACCACGACTTCAAGCGAGAGCGGCGGGGATCACTTCCCCGCCGTTTTCTGTTTGCCGCTGGTCTCCTCGAGCCCGAGCGTCCGCCCCGGGAACCCGGCGACGTCGAAATAACGGGTCGAGAGCACGCGCTGGAATTTCAGCACGGTGCGCAGGCCATTGGCCGAAGGCTTCTTCGACATGAGGGTGCCCTCGGCCATCTTCGGCACGATGCCGTTCGGCAGTGCTTCCGACATCACCCGGCCGATCAGCCCGCCATTGTTCGGCGCGCGCAGGCCGAGCAATTGTGCCGCGGTCATGCCGACATCGGCGTTGCTGACCGGCAGCGGATCGACATAGCCCGCCTTGAAGTCGGGGCCGATCGCCGCGGTGAAGTTGTAGGTATCGCCGCGGCTGAAGCTGCCATGCATGCCCTGGCCCTGGCGCAGCACGGTGTCGGCGATCTGCACCGAGCAGTTGGTCGGGATCTCGCAGCCGCTCGACCAGGAGCGGAAGTTGACCACGATCGACGGGTTCGGTGTCACGGCCTTGCCCTTCAAATTGAGGTTCGACATCGGCAGTGTGCCGGGGAAGGTGCCGAGCTTGTCGTCGACAAACAGGCCGCTGACATAGTCCTGCTCAAGCAGCGCCTTGATGACGCGGTCGGCGAGCTTCTTGTCGCGGTTCGGCAGATAGATGAGGTCGGAGCCGCCATTGGTCGCGATCACGACGTCGGGCTTGGTCGGGTCCTGGCCGAGCACGCCGTTGCCGGCCTTCGGATGGGCATTGTCGGCGACCTTGGCGTTCTTGTCGTTGGGATCGAACAGCGGCAGGTTCAGCGCCTTGGCGAGATCGATCGCCAAAAAGCCCATCGGCAGGAAATCCTTCGGCGTGTCGTCATAGGCGACCTTGACCGAGGGGCTGGTCTTGCTTTCCTTCGAGATCGTCGAGAAGCCGTGGTCGGAGGAGACCATGATGTTGGTGTTGGCAGAAAGTCCGAGTTCGTCGAGCGCCTTGCGGAGCTGGGCGAGGTTGTTGTCGGCATTCTTGATGCCGGCCATCGAGGTCGGGCCGTTGATGCCGGGCGTGATGGTGTTGAGGCTGTCGCCGGTGTTGTGCTGGCTGCCGTCCGGATCGCGCGACCAGAACACCAGCACGAACGGCTTGTTACGCGCCTTGAACATCGGCAGCACGACCTTGGTCGCGACGTCGGCCATGTAGGCCTGCTGGGCGACGTTGGCGACCGTCGTGCCGGGTGTCTTGGCGTCGCCGGCCTTGGCATTGTCGCCGCGGCTCGGGGTGGCGAGCGGCAGGCCGGCGTTGGTCAGCGCGTCCTTCATCTCGTCGGAGAGCGGCACGCCGGCCTTGCCGCCGGTGGAATCGTCGACCACGATCGTGTTCTTGCCGCGATCGGTGTGGTCGAACAGCAGGGTCGGACCGAGCTTGCCGATGGCGGCGGTGCTGAAGCCCTGGCCGCGGGCCATTTTCAACAGGGTCTCCTCGTTGAGGTAGTCGCCATTGAAGTGATCGTCGATATCGGCGAGCACGGCGTCGTTCTCGATGAAGGGGACCACGGTGTCGCCGGCGGGCACCGAGGTGTAGCCGGTAAAGATCGTGTTGGAGAAGGTGCCGGTGTCGCCGAGATAGTGGCCGGTCGAGAGCGCCGAGCTGTTCGCCATCGTGAAGGTCGGGAACAGCGAATGCGAATTCTTGAAATGGACCCCCTTTTCGCGGATCTCGGCCATCGCAGGCGCCGTCTGCGGCGTCACGATGCCGCCGCGCAGGCCGTCGGGGACGAACAGGATCAGGTTGCGGGGTTTTGCATTTTGCGCGGAAGCGGCGCCGGCCGAGAGCGCGATCATGCTCGCGGACAGTAATGTAATGGCATGGCGCATTTTGTTATTCCCCCTGATGAAGCCCCGCGGCAGCCCGCCGCAGCTTTCGTTTAGTTTTGCCACATGACAGAAATGTTACAGCGCCCGCCGGGCGCTGTAACTGCCGGATTTTTCTTGGCGACGGCCGGTCAGCCAGCCAGCCGTCATTCCGCGGGCTGAACCGCGGTTCTCTCATTGCGCGCAGCGCTGCCGGCATGCCCGTACCGTGCATAGAGCGCGGGCAGGACGGCGAGCGTGAGCAGGGTCGCGCTGATCAGGCCGCCGATCACGACGGTAGCGAGCGGCTTCTGCACCTCGGCGCCGGTGCCGGTGGCGAACGCCATCGGCACGAAACCGAGCGAGGCCACCAGCGCGGTCATCACCACCGGCCGGAAGCGGGTGAGGGCGCCTTGCTCGATGGCCTCCCGCAACGGCACGCCGCGCTCGCGCAATTGCCTGACGAAGCTCAGCATCACGAGCCCGTTCAGCACCGCAACGCCGGATAGCGCGATGAAGCCGACCGCCGCTGAAATCGAGAATGGCATGCCGCGCAGCCACAGCGCCGCGATGCCGCCGGTGAGCGCCAGCGGCACCGCGCTGAACACCAAGAGCGCATCGCGCGCCGATCCCATCGCCGCCAGCAGCAGCAGGAAGATCATCGCAAAGCAGGCCGGCACCACGACGGCAAGGCGCTGGCGCGCCCCGGCGAGATTCTCCGACTGGCCACCCCAGGTCATCCAGTAGCCGGGCGGCAGCTGCACCGATTGCGTGACCTTTGCCTGGGCTTCCTCGACCACCGAGCCGAGATCGCGGCCGCGGACATTGGCCGTCACCACGATGCGGCGCTTGCCGTTCTCGCGGCTGATCTGGTTCGGTCCCTCGGTAAAGGAGAATTGCGCGACGCGGTTGAGCGGCAGGCTCTGCACCGGTGAACTCGGCGTTGCCTTCGGCAAGGCGACCGGCAGATTGCTCAGCGCCTCGAGATCGGAGCGCACGCTCTCCGGCAGTCGCACCACGATGTCGAAGCTGCGATCGCCCTCGTAGACCACGCCGGCATCCTGGCCGCCGACCGCCGCACCGATCACGTCCTGGACCTCGGAGACGCTGAGGCCACGCCGGGCGATCGCCGCCTTGTCGACCTTGATCTCCAGCACGGGCAGGCCGCCGGCCTGCTCGACCTTGACGTCGGTGGCGCCGCGCACGCCGCGCAGCGCTGATGCAATCTGGTTGGCGGCCTTCTGCATCGGTTCGAACTCGTCGCCGAACACCTTGACTGCGATGTCGCCGCGAACGCCGGCGAGCAGTTCGTTGAAGCGCATCTGGATCGGCTGGGTGAATTCATAGACGTTGCCCGGCAGCCGGCCGACCGCTTTCGAGATCTCCTCGATCAACTGCTCCTTGGTCAGCGACGGATCCGGCCACTCTGCGCGCGGCTTCAGGATGATGAAGGTGTCGGACGCGTTCGGCGGCATCGGGTCGCTCGCCACCTCGGCGGTACCGGTCTTGGAGAAGACGAACGACACCTGCGGAAAGCGGCTGACCGCCTTCTCGACCGAGAGCTGCATCGCCTGCGACTGCGACAGCGCCGTGCTCGGAATCCTGAGCGCGTGCATGGCGATGTTCTTCTCGTCGAGCGAGGGGATGAACTCCTGGCCGAGCCGGAAGAACCCGAACAGGGCGGTGGCGAACAACACGACCGCCAAGGCGATAACGGGCAGGGGCGTCGCAACCGCGCGCCGGAGCAGCGGGCTGTACCCGCGCTTCAATGCGGCAACGAGCCAGTTCTCTTTCTCCCGCACGCGGCCGGTGATGCCGATCGCGATCAGCGCCGGAACCAGCGTCAGCGACAGCACGAAGGCGGCAGCAAGCGCGAGAATCACGGTCAGCGCCATCGGCTCGAACATCTTGCCTTCGACGCCGGTGAAGGTGAGGAGCGGCACATAGACCAGCAGGACGATGGCCTGGCCGTAGAGGCTCGGCTGCACCATTTCCACGGCGGACGCCCGCACCGTCGCCAGCCGTTCGTCGCGCGTCAGCACGCGGCCGAGCGCATGCTGCTTCTCGGCGAGATGACGCAGGCTGTTCTCGGTGATGATGACGGCGCCATCGACGATCAGGCCGAAATCCAGCGCACCAAGGCTCATCAGATTGGCGCTTATGCGGCCCTGAAACATGCCGATCGCCGTCATCAGCATGGCGATCGGGATCACCAGTGCCGTGATCAATGCCGCGCGGAAATTGCCGAGCAGCACGAACAGCACCGCGACCACCAGCAGCGCGCCTTCGCTGAGATTGCGGGCCACCGTACCGATGGTCGCATCGACCAGCTGGGTGCGATCGAGCACGGTCTCGACTGCGACGCCTGCCGGCAAGGAGGGCGTGATCGCGCGCAGCTTGGCATCGACCGCGGCCGATACCGTGCGGCTGTTGGCGCCGATCAGCATCAGTGCGGTGCCGACCACGACCTCGCGGCCGTTCTCGCTGGCGCTGCCGGTGCGCGTCTCGCCGCCGATCGAGAGCGAGGCGAGGTCGCGGATCCGGACCGGGACGCCGCCGCGGGTGGTGACGACGACGGCGCCGAGCTCCTCGATGTTTTCGAGGCGACCGCCCGAGCGGACCACGAATCCTTCGCCGTTGCGCTCGATATAGCGCGCGCCGCGGCTGACATTGTTGCTCTCGATCGCTTTGGCGACGTCGGCGAAGGTGAGGCCGAGCGCGATCAGCTTCGCCGCATCGGGATGGACCTGGTACTGCTTGAGATAGCCGCCGATCGAATCGACGCCCGCGACACCAGGCACCATCTTGATCTGCGGCTTGATGATCCAGTCCTGCACCGTGCGCAGATAGGCGTCCTTCTCGACCTCGCCTTGCAGCACCTGGCCGTCCGCCGTCAGGAAGCGGCCGTCGCTCTGCAGACCCGGCGCGCCGTCGGTCTGCACCTTCTGGCCGGAGTAGTGGACGGTCCACATGTAGATTTCGCCAAGACCCGTCGTGGTCGGGCCAATCCGCGGCTCGATGCCTTGCGGCAGGCGCGCGCGAACCTCGGTCAGGCGCTCGCCGACTTGCTGGCGGGCGAAATAGATGTCGGTGGCTTCGCTGAACACCGCTGTGATCTGCGAGAAGCCGTTACGGGAGAGCGAGCGTGTGCTCTCGAGTCCCGGCGCGCCCGCCAGCGCCGTCTCGATCGGGAAGGTGATCTGCTTCTCGATTTCCGCCGGCGACAGCGCCGGGGCGACGGTGTTGATCTGAACCTGCTTGTTGGTGATGTCGGGCACTGCGTCGATCGGCAGCCTGGTCAATGCGAGGCCGCCGAGGAACATCAGCACCGCCGCCAGGGTGACGACCACCCAACGCCGCTGGATCGCCAGACCGATGATGCGCTCAATCATGGCCGTGCTCCGCTTCGTCCTTCTCGACCTCGGCCTTCAATGTAAAGGTGTTCTGCACCGCGATGGTCTCGCCGGCGGCAAGACCCGCGACGATTTCGATGTCGTCGTCGTCCTCGCGACCGGTCCGCACCGATCTCGCCTCGAAGCCGTCGGCATCACGCACGAATACGGTCGGCGTGCCCTTGATGGTTTGAATGGCCTTCTTCGAGACCATCACGGTGGACGGCGCGCCTGACAGTGGGACCTCCGCGGTGACGAAGGTGCCCGGCTTCCAGCGGTGCTCCTTGTTGGGCATGGTCGCGATCACACGGGCATTGCGGGTCTCGCGGTCGAGCAGGGGGCTGACGAAGATCACGCCGGCATTGGCTTCATCCTCGGTGCCGATGGCGCGGATCTTGACCGAAACGCCTTCGCGGACCGCGCCGATGTCTTCGGGCGACACCGCCAGATCGACCCAGATGTCATCGAGATTGACGATGACGTAGAGCTCGCTTTCCTGGCCTTCGCGCCCGATCAGTCCGCCGAGATCGACCCGTCGTTCGGACACCCGGCCGCTGATCGGTGCGCGCAGGAACTGCGTCCGCAGGCTTTCCGGCGGCTGGTTCGGCAGATCGGCGATCTCGCTTTCCGACAGACCCAGCGCAAACAGCTTCTGCCGCGCGCCGTCGAGCTTGATCTGGGCGTCGTTCGCGGTCAGCCGCGTGCGCAGGAACTCGTTTTCCGAGACGATGCGGGTCTCGACCAGCGTCTTCTGCCTGGCATAGAGAGTTTGCTGGAGATCGTTGGTGAGCCGCGCGGCGAGGTATTCGCTTTTGGCGTCGGCGACCTCGCGGCTTTCGATCGCAGCGACGATCTCGCCTTTCTCGACCACGTCGCCGAGACGCTTGCGCAGTTCCGTAACAGTCCCGAGCACGCGCACGGAGACGCGGCCAATGTGGTCGGCGTCGGGGATCAGCGATCCCGGCGCGAGGAAATGCCGCTTCAGCATGCCGCCGCTGGCTGGCGCGAGCGTGATGCCGGATTCACGAATCTGGTCTTCGCTCAGCTCGATATGTCCCGGAGCCTCATGCGTGGCCTCAACCTTCGGTACGCCGGTGACCGCAGTCTCCTGCGTCGTGGCCGGGAACTTGACCGGCCAGCCGATCCATCCGGCCGCCAGCATGATCAGTGCAATGCCGGCAGCCACGCCGGCGAAAAATAGAACAACCCGTTTCATATGCGCCTCTCCGCAGCGCATGCCGATGGCCCTGCGCTGTTGCGACATCGATCTGTGCGGAAGCGTGCGCGCTACCGGATGGCAGCGGCGTACGGCCGGTCATGCCGACCGGATCAGGCGCGGGGTGGTTTGAAGGGGGAGAGGCGATCGGCCGACGCCGGCAGCCTGATGCTGCTGTCGTCATAACTATGCGGCGCATAAGCGATCGGGAATGCCGTCTCCTGCGGCGCCACCGAGGCGACGTGCGTCAGGCAGTGATCGCCGTGCAGTGCGGCCGGATGCGCGGGAGCCTTGCCGCCGGTGTCGTTGATGGACTGTGCGATCGAGAAGCTCGGAGCCGCATCGTCATCGCCGTCGAAGGCCCAGCCGTGGAAGAACGACAGCACCAGCGCAAGCGAAATCAGCCCCGCAAGCAGGCTGCGCCAGCGGCGCGATCCTGTTGCATGAGTGGAAGGCTGAATCATGGTGCGCGAAGCGTCCATGGGCTCTAATTAGCGCCGCGACCGCGCGCATTCAAGTTCAAGTCCGCGACAGATTAGCCGTGGATACTATAACGTTACACGCTTTCAGCGGTTCGGCGCATCAGCCAGCGGCGCGCGGCGACGACGGCCCAGATCGCTTCGACCAGGCCGAACGGCCAGGCGCCCTGCAGGAAACCGTAGGCCGAGCCGAGCGCGCAGGAGATCGCGAAGGCCAGGATGAACCACGGGCTGCGATCCTCGGCTGCGTAGCAGACGAGCATCATGGTCACGGCGAACAAACCGAACAGCGTGAGCGCATCCATTCCGCAGCAGGACTCCTGTTGTAACGCCGTTGATATCTGAGCATGCTTGGGTTGGAATATCCATCCAGCGTCGCCGCCCGAAGGGATTGCCCCATGAAGCGCATGCATGTTCACGTCGCCGTCAAGGACATCCAACAATCGGTCGGCTTCTACTCGGCGTTGTTCGGCGCCGAACCGACGGTCGTGAAATCCGATTATGCCAAATGGATGCTCGACGATCCCCGCGTCAACTTTGCGATCTCGACCCGTGGCCGCGAGCCGGGGCTCGATCATCTCGGCATTCAGGTGGAGAGCGCCGAGGAGCTCGGCGAGGTCTATGGCCGGCTGCGTCAGGCGGGCGGCGAGGTGATAGAGCAGGGCCAGACCGTGTGCTGCTATGCCAGGTCCGAGAAGTCGTGGATCGATGATCCCGCGGGGATTGCGTGGGAGACCTTCCATACGATGGGTGAGAGCATCGTCTATGGCGACGGCAGCGGCGAGCGGACCGCGCGCGTCGCGCACGAGAAGCAGGATACCAAGCAGAGCGCCTGTTGTACGCCGCAGCCGCAGGCCGCGCCGCCCGAGGCTTCAGCCTGCTGCGGATCCTAAGCTCGAGGCGATCGTAGAGGCTTGCGCCGAGACACGGCCAGGGCAGCCGTCGCGTCGGCGCAGCCGGCTACCGCTGTAAGCAAATGCTTAATGCCTGCGACATATTATCTCAGCGAC
Organism: Bradyrhizobium sp. RD5-C2; assembly: GCF_019972155.1. Classification (GTDB taxonomy): domain Bacteria; phylum Pseudomonadota; class Alphaproteobacteria; order Rhizobiales; family Xanthobacteraceae; genus Bradyrhizobium. The sequence goes on from NZ_BOVL01000007.1 coordinate 151,951, forward strand.
GACTCCCCTCCGTGCTAACAGCCCCCTAACCATGCGGCTTTTGCCAATCAAGGATCCTGAGCGGTCCTGGCGTCTCATCAAGGCACAATGGAAGAAGGACGCTGAAGGCGTCGGAGAGGATTTTGCCACCTTTGGCGGCATCGGTGCCTTTGAAGCGCTGACCGCCAGGGAAGGTGACAGTCAGGGACTGTATCACCTGACCGACGGCGAACGGGTTCACGCGGTCTGCCAGGTCAGGCGTCTCCTGATGAGCCGATACACGTCGCCGGCGCTGAGCGCGCGTTTCGTCAATGTGTCTCCGATCTACGATCTCGGCCTCGCCGATATCGGCGATTACGCGCAGATGCTCGTGGCGCTGTTCTCCGGCGTCGTCTGGCTGTCGCGTGACGCGCTGGCGGCCAGCCACATCCGGTTTCTCCTCAAGAGTCCGGGCGACTCGCAATTCTTCGCCGCGCTCAAGGCCGCGACGCCGTTCTCGCCATTCTCGAAGTTCAGCATCGAGGGCGCGTTGATCGAGTGCAGCCTGAAGGAGGCCTGAGCGGTCGCGTCCTGAGGATGCCCGTGCCGATCTCGCTCAGCTACTCATCCACCTTAACAGTCCGATAACTGACTTTCCTAACGAGCCCTTGGGTTGTGTTCCCTTAGAAGGGCACCCGCAGGGGCAGGAAAATGTCGGTTGTGTCAACGAACAGCGTGAAGCCGGAGCACCGGCGGCTGTCGATCAAGGGTGTGTTGCGCGCCACCAGGATGGGCGCCATTCAGTGGCTCGTCCTGAGCGCAGCGCTGCTGGTGCTCGCCATCACGCTCGGCACCGGCTATCTCGCGCTGCAGTTTCGCGAGCGCGCGCTGGAGATGTCCGAACGCGAGCTCAACAACACCGCGCTTCTGCTGTCGCGACATTTCGACCAGCAGCTCAGCGACCTCCAGCATGTCCACGACGACATCGTGAACTATCTGCGGTCGGAGCAGGTCGAGACCGCCGATCAGTTCGAAAAGAACATGTCGCTGCTGAGCGCCCACGAGATGCTGCGCACGCGGCTGGCCGCGCTGCCGCATGTCGGCGGGCTCAATCTGTTCAATGCCAAGGGATGGCTGATCAACTCGTCCGAGATGTGGCCGGTGCCCGACATCAGCATTGCCGAACGGCGCTATTTCCAGGAGTTCACCTCGGGACGGCCGACGTCGCCTGTCATCGTCGAGCCCGCGATGAGCAAGGTGACGGGCAACTGGACCACGATCTTTGCGCGCAAGATCACCGGCCGCAACGGCGAGATCATCGGCTTTGCAAGCCGCGGCGTCGAGCCCAGCCATTTCGAGGATTTCCTCGCTTCGCTGGCGCTGAACGGCGACACCGTGATTTCGATGATTCACCGCGACGGCACCATCATCGCGCGCTATCCGCAGGATACCGAAGTGATCGGCCGCAACATCATCAACCTGCCGGTATTCCAAAAGGGCATCAGCTTTGGCGGCAACACGTCGGGACGGTTCGTTGGCGCTTCTGGTGAGGAAAACGTCGGTGCGGTCAGATCGCTGTCGCATTTTCCGATCCTGATCCTCGCCACCACGAAGACATCGAGCGCGCTCGAGGACTGGCGCGCCCAGACCAAGCTGCAATTCTGCGCGGCCGTGTTGGCGGTATTGGTCATCAGCTTCGCGGTCTTTTTGATCGTCCGCCAGCTGCAGCGGCAGCACGACGCGGCAAGCCGCCGGCTGTCCGAAAAGAGCCAGCATCTCGACACCGCGATCAACACCATGACGCAGGGGCTCCTGCTGTTCGATGCCTCGGCGCGGCTTGTGATCTGCAATCAGCGCTACATCGACATGTTCGGCCTGTCGCCCGATGTCGCCAAGCCCGGCTGCGATCTGCGCGATCTGATCCTGCATCGACAGGCGCTCGGTTCATTCATCGGCGATGTCGATGAATACTGTGCGCGGTTCACCAATCCCAGGGGTGACGAAATCCGCGACTCGGTGATCATGACGCCCGACGGCCGCAGCATCCGCTTGATCTACAAGCGCGCTCCTGACGGCGGCTGGGCCACCACGCTCGAGGACGTCACCGACGGGCGGCGTGCGCAGGCGCAGATCGAGTATCTCGCGCATTACGATGCGTTGACCAATCTGCCGAACCGGACGCTGTTCCAGCGTCACGCGGAAGAATTGTTGCGCGAGGCTGTCGTCCGCGAGTTCGCGATCCATTACATCGATATCGATGAGTTCAAGCGGATCAACGACACGCTGGGTCATCCGATCGGCGATGAATTCCTGAGACGCGTCGCCGAAAAGCTGCGCCAGTCGGTCGGATCAAACGACTTCATCGCGCGCCTCGGTGGCGACGAGTTCGCGATCGTCCAGCATGACATCATGTCGGATGACGACGTCAGCGATCTGGTCGCGCGTGTCTATCAGTCACTGCGCACGCCGTTCGACTGCCACGGTCATTGGCTGTCGAGCGACGCCAGCATCGGCATTGCGATCGCCCCGCGCCACGGCTCCGACCTGTTCGGCCTGCTCAAATGCGCTGACCTCGCCATGTACGTGGCCAAGGCCGCCGGGCGCAGGACCTACCGCTTCTTCGATCCAGCGATGGAGAAGCAGGCCAATCTGCGCCGCGCGCTGGAGGCCGATCTGCGAACTGCGTTGGCGGAGGACCGTTTCGAGCTGCACTATCAGCCGCTGGTCGACCTGCGCAGCGACGAGGTGACCGGCTGCGAGGCGTTGCTGCGCTGGCGCCATCCGGTGCGCGGCATGATCTCGCCTGCGGAGTTCATCCCGGTCGCCGAGGAGACCGGGCTGATCGAGGAGATCGGCCAGTGGGTGTTGCGCACCGCCTGCATCGAGGCGGCGGCCTGGCCGGCGCATGTGCGCCTGGCGGTCAATGTGTCGCCGATCCAGTTCAAGTCGGAGACGCTGGCGCTGAAGGTTGCAAGCGCGCTTGCCGAGAGCGGGCTCGACCCGCGCAGGCTCGAGCTCGAGATCACCGAGGCGGTGCTGATCGCCGACGACGATGCGGCGCTGGTCACGCTCGGCCAGCTCCGCGCACTCGGCGTCCACATCGCGCTCGACGATTTCGGCACCGGCTACTCGTCGCTGCAATATCTGCAGCGCTTCCCGTTCGACAAGATCAAGATCGACCGCAGCTTCGTCAAGGAAGTGACCCGCAACAGCGGCTCGGCCTCGATCATCCGCGCGGTGGTCTCGATCGCCGCCGACCGCAACATGATCACGACAGCCGAAGGCGTCGAGACCGATCAGCAGCGCGATACCGTGCAGATGCTCGGCTGCACGCAGATGCAGGGCTATCTGTTCAGCAAGCCGGTTCCGGCGCAGGACCTCCGGAGGCTGCTCGCGGCCGACAGCGCCGAGGACGCCGCCTAAGCGGCTCTCGCTGAAAAGTTCCAAAAATCGACCTGCCGACCTGTCGGGCGCGGAACCGAAACCGTGGAACCGCGTTCCATTGCGGGGCTCGACCGGCAGGCAATCAATGAAGACCGCAATAACGTCCGCGGCCATGCTGTTGTTTACCTCGTGCATGGCGAACGCAGAGAGTGGCCTTGCGTCCTATTATCATGGCATCGGCAGGAGTGGCGAGATGACCTGCGCGCATCGCAAGCGGCCGTTCGGCAGCATGGTCACGGTGTCCTACCGCGGGAAATCGATCCGGTGCCGGGTCAATGACCGTGGGCCGTTCATTCGCGGGCGGATCATCGATGTCTCGACCACGGCGGCCCGCGCGCTCGGCATCCTTCAGCTCGGCGTCGCGCACGTGGAGATCGAGTAGCGAACGGCGGGCAGCGGGATCAGGGTTTTGAGGCGGTCGCCCGCTGCTCGGCGATCGCCTTGCGGAGCGTGCGCGACAGCGCCTCGACCGAATAGGGTTTCTGGATCAGCTCGAAGCCGCTATGCGCGTTCTCGGCGAGCACGTTGCTGTAGCCACTGGTCAGCACCACCGGCAGGCCGGGAAAGCGATCGCGGATCACGCCGGCGAGCTCGACGCCATTCATGCCGGGCATGATCACGTCGGAGAACACGAGGTCGGCGGCGAACTCGTTCTCGGAGAGGATCGACAGCGCCGCGTTGGCATTCGCCGCGCGCTTGACCGAATAACCGAGATCCTCGAGCAGCTCCGTGGAGAACTGGCCGACATCGTCGTTGTCCTCGACCACGAGGACGCGATAGCCGCGGCCGATCGAGGCCTGCTCGATGCCGGCACTGGCCGCGACCTTGGCGTCCGCCGGGCGCATCGCCTGCGGCAGATAGATGGTAAAGGTCGCGCCTTGCCCCGGCGTAGAGGTCACTTCGATGTCGCCGTCGGATTGCTTGACGAAGCCGAAGGCCTGGCTCAGGCCGAGACCGGTTCCCTTGCCGACCTCCTTGGTGGTGAAGAACGGTTCGAAGATCGCGTCGAGATTTTCCGGCGAGATGCCGGTGCCGGTATCCTGGATCGAAACCGTCACGAAATCGCCGCTGCGCGAGGCCTGGGCGCGCAGGGCAGGGATGTGCTTGACCTTCCTGACGCCGATCGTCAGCTGGCCCTCGCCGTTCATGGCATCGCGGCCATTGACCGCAAGATTGATCATCGCGGTCTCGAACTGGCCAATGTCGGCGATCGCAAAGCAGTCGGGATCCTCGATCCTGACCTCGATGTGAATCCGCGCGCCAGCCAGCGGGCGGATCAGTTGCACCACGCTGTCGACCTGCGTTCCGACATTGAACACTTCCGGATTGAGCGGTTGCCGGCGGGCGAACGCCAGGAGCTGCGCGGTGAGCTTGGAGGCCCGCTCGACGGTCTCGGAGATCGCGTCGATATAGCGGCGTCGCCGCTCGTCCGGCAGCTCGCGGCGGCGCAGGAAGTCGGTCGCGGAGCGGATGATGGTGAGCAGATTGTTGAAGTCGTGCGCGACGCCGCCGGTGAGCTGGCCGACCGCTTCCATCTTCTGCGACTGCCGCAGCGCTTCCTCGCCGAGGCGCCGTTCGGTGATATCGACGGCCTCCGGCACCGCGCCGACGATGGTGCCGTGCTGGTCCTGCAACGGGCGCATGGCGAAATCGAAATACCGCTCGCCGATCGGCAGCTGCAATTGCAGCTCGATCTTGACGTCCTCGCCGCGCATCGCGGTTGCAAAGGCATTCTGGATCACGCGCGGCATGCCGTCGGTCGCGGTGAACCAGGGCGTATCCCAGAACGGCTTGCCAACGACATCCGCCGCCTCGGCGCGGATGCCGGCCAGCGCGGTCTGGTTGCTGTAGAGCAGGCCGCCATCGCGGTTGAGCAGCATCTGGTATTGGTGGCTGGTTTCCAGGATCGCGCGGGTCTGTGCTTCGCGGGATTCGAGCTGGGCGGTGCGCTCCAGGATGCGTCGCTCCAGCGACTCGTTGAGCTTGCGCAGCTCGATCTCGGCTTCCTTGGCCGCCGTGATGTCGTGGGCGACGCCGATGAAGCCGATATGCTTGCCGTTCGGGTCCCAGCGCGGTTGCGATTCCGAGCGCAGCCAGCGCCAATCGCCCGCGGCGTTGCGATAGCGTGCCTCGAGCACGAACGGCTTGAGCGACAATTCGCCGGTGATCTGCTCCTGCAGGATGTTCGGCAGATCATCCGGATGCAGCGCCTTGCGCCAGTCGAACACGACCGCTTCCTCGAACGGCAGGCCGAGGAAATCGAGATACGCCTGGTTGGCGAACGAGCGGGTGCGGTCGAGCTTGGTCACCCAGATCGGCACCGGCGCGCTGTCGGCGATCAGGCGGAAGCGTTCCTCGCTCTCGCGCAGGGTTTCCTGCGCCAGCATCTGATCGGTGACGTCGAGATCGGCACCGACCAGCCGCAGCGCACGGCCGTTGCGATCGCGGTCGATCTTGGCGACGACCCGGATCCAGCGGCTCTCGCCGTCGTTCGGGCGGATGATGCGGTACTCGGCGGTGTAATCCTCGCCGCCGGCCTTGAGCACGCCGAACAGGTGGCTGATGGTTCGTTCGCGATCGTCGGGGTGGATGCGCGCGACCCAGTTCTCGTAGGTCTCGTTGACCTCCTCGGGAGGCAGGCCATGCACCAGCAGATATTCGGGGGAGCGGCGGTTGCGCACGCCGTCGCGGAAATCGATCTCGAGCCCGCCGACCCGCGCGATGCGCTGGATCCGTGCCAGCTCGGCCTCGCGCTCCTGAAGCTCGCGATGGGCGCGGTCGCGTTCGCGCGCGATCTCCTCAAGGTGCTGCCGCAGCCGTTCGGCTGCCGCAGCTTCGGGAAGCACATCAGCGGGATCGGGTGGGGTCATACGCGCCGGCAACCTCTCGGCGCAGTTTCACACAGGAAGCGGCGGTTTTTCCAGCGCGATTTGCGGCGATCACTCGCCCGTCACTTGCCCCTCATTTGCCTTTGGGCGGACGGCAATTATAGGCCCTGCGGAACCCGGCGGCCTGCGCGTCCTCCTCGGAGCAGAACCAGCGATCCGGATTGCCGAGGCCCGGGTAACTGCGGCACGCCTGCAAATGATAGATGCCGACATTGCCGGTGACGCGGGCGCGGACGGCATACTTGCCCTTGATATTGCAGCTTGCCGGCATCGGCAGGTCGTCCGGGAAGAGCGCATTGCGGATCTGCGTGTCACGGTCGGCCGGGCAGGCGTTGCCAAGCAGGGCGCCGTCCTTCTTGCCGAGACGAAAATCGCGCGGCGCCACGAAGCAGCCCTTCCACAGTCCCGCACGACCGTCCTTGGCGGTGGCTTGATCCGGCTTGAATCGGCCAGTGGCCGATGTCTCGACGTTGAGCGCGTAGCCCTTCTGCACCATCACCTGGCTGAGGCTGGTCGGGTCACCCTCGAGCTTGCAGACGCCGAGGCGGCGCTTCTTGAAGGTCGGATCGACGCCGATATCGTCGCAATGAATCGGCTTGCCGCCGATCAGCTTTGTGAGCTGGTCGCGCGCTTCAATCCCGCAGGTCCAGACGTCGGCGTGCTCGTCGATGCAGAGCTGGTCGGCCGCCGGCGCGTCGATGCCGTCGAGCCGATAGACCGTGTTGCCGAGCTGAAGCGTGCCGGCGTCCTTGACGATCGCCGTGGCCGAGGGGCCAGCGGTCGCAGACAGGGCAGCCGTTGCGGAGAGGACAGCGCTCGCGGACAGGCATGTCAGGAGAAGCGTCGTGATGACCGGATTGCGAAACCGCATTTTCTCACTTCAGATTTTTGGCGGGCAGCCGAACTTCTAGCACAGGCAGGTACGATCCAACCAAGGCCTGTTCGCACGAGATGCGTGCGCGCCGTCACATCCCGATCGGCATTCCGCGACGTAGAACGGCCGGACACTGCCATCGATAAGGATGCTGATATGGCCGAGTTCATCATCAACCTCATTGCCGATGTCATCACCGACATCTGGACCCTGCAATGCCTCGCGCGCTGGCGGCGGAAGAGACCAACGGCGCCTCAGGAAACAGCTTCCGAGCAAAGATCCGATTGACTTCATGAGAACAAAATAGGAACATGATGTGCCACCTGAATCCCGGATGCCCCATGATGTCTGCACGGCCCGAATCTGATGACGATGACGGGCTGGAAGCGGCTGTCGATCAGGCGATTTCCGCCTGCGGCGGCAATTTGCGTGCGACCATCCGGGCGCTGATCGTGGCCAATGAATTCCTGGAGAATGAGGTCAGCGAGCTGATGAAGGCCGTCGCGAAGGCGCATTCGCTCGGCCGCTTCAAGACCTATTCGGGCTGAAACACCCCTCAGGCTACCGCCAAGGACTGGGCAAGGATTGGCCACGCCGGGGCCGGGTCTGCATTTGCCTCCGGGGCATTTTGCTGTACCACGGAGCGGTTACGCCCAATCGCCCGTGCCGGATTGCGCGGGGAGGAATCCTGCCCAAAGCCCAAGCAAGAAGAGCATGTTCAAACGAATCCTGATCGCCAACCGCGGCGAGATCGCCTGCCGGGTCATCAAGACTGCGCGCCGTATGGGGATTGAGACGGTTGCCGTCTACTCCGAGGCCGACCGCGACGCGCTGCATGTCGAGATGGCCGACGACGCCGTGTTGATCGGCCCGCCGGCCGCGGCCGAGAGCTATCTTTTAATCGACAAGATCGTCGACGCCTGTCGCAAGACCGGCGCGCAGGCGGTGCATCCCGGCTACGGCTTCCTGTCCGAGCGCGAGGCGTTTCCGCGCGCGCTGGAAGCCGCCGGCATTGTCTTCATCGGCCCGAACCCCGGCGCCATCGCCGCGATGGGCGACAAGATCGAATCCAAGAAGGCCGCGGCCAAGGCCAAGGTCTCGACCGTGCCCGGCCATCTCGGTGTCATCGAGGACGACAAGCACGCCGTCCAGATCGCCGACGAGATCGGCTATCCCGTGATGATCAAGGCCTCCGCCGGCGGCGGCGGCAAGGGCATGCGCATCGCGCACTCGAAGGGCGAAGTCGCCGAAGGCTTCAACCTCGCCAAGGCGGAAGCCAAATCGTCGTTCGGCGACGACCGCGTCTTCATCGAGAAATTCATCGTCGATCCCAGGCACATCGAGATCCAGATCCTCGGCGACAAGCATGGCAACGTGATCTATCTCGGCGAGCGCGAGTGCTCGATCCAGCGCCGCAACCAGAAGGTCATCGAGGAAGCGCCGTCGCCGCTGCTCGACGAGCAGACCCGCCGCAAGATGGGCGAGCAGGCGGTCGCGCTCGCCAAGGCCGTGAACTACGATTCGGCCGGCACGGTGGAATTCGTCGCCGGCCAGGACAAGAGCTTCTACTTCCTGGAGATGAACACCCGCCTGCAGGTGGAGCATCCCGTCACCGAGCTGATCACCGGCATCGACCTTGTCGAGCAGATGATCCGCGTCGCGGCCGGCGAGAAGCTTGCGCTCGCGCAGAAGGACGTCACGCTGACCGGCTGGGCGGTCGAGTCCCGCGTCTATGCCGAGGATCCGTTCCGCAACTTCCTGCCGTCGATCGGCCGCCTGGTGAAATACCGTCCGCCGGCCGAGGCCAGCCATGACGGCATCACGATCCGCAACGACACCGGCGTGCAGGAGGGCGGCGAAATCTCGATCCATTACGATCCGATGATCGCCAAGCTCGTCACCCATGCCCCGTCGCGCGCCGCCGCGATCGAGGCGCAGGCGACTGCGCTCGACGCTTTCTATGTCGACGGCATCAGGCACAACATTCCGTTCCTGTCGGCATTGATGAACCATCCGCGCTGGCGTGAGGGCCGGCTCTCGACCGGCTTCATCGCGGAGGAATTCCCGAAGGGATTTTCGGCGCGTGCGCCCGAGGGTGAGATTGCGAGGCGGCTCGCGGCGGTCGGCGCCGCGATCGATCACGTGCTTGGCGAACGCAAGCGGCAGATCTCCGGCCAGATGGGCGGGCGCGTGGTGCTGCGCGAGCGCCGCCGCGCGGTGTGGCTCGATCGCGCCGAGATCGCGCTCGACGTCGCGCGCGAGGATGACGCCATCGCGGTGCGCTTCATTGGCACCGACGGGCTGCCCGGCAATCCGCACAATCTGGTGTCGAGTTGGGTGCCGGGCGAGCCGGTCTGGCAGGGCACCATCGACGGCAATTTTGTCGCCGTGCAGGTGCGCGCCATCAACAACGGCTTCCGCCTCGCGCATCAGGGTTTTGAGGTGCCGGTTTATGTCTTCACCGAGACCGAGGCGACCTCGGCGCAGCTGATGCCTGTGGTTTCGGCCGCCGACACCGGCAAGAAGTTGCTGTGCCCGATGCCCGGGCTCGTGGTGTCGATCGCGGTGACCGAGGGCCAGGAGGTCAAGGCCGGCGAGACGCTCGCGGTGGTGGAAGCCATGAAGATGCAGAACGTGCTGCGCGCCGAGCGCGACGGCACGGTCAAGAAGATCCACGCCGCCGCCGGCGCCACGCTCGCGGTCGACGCGCTGATCCTGGAGTTCGCATAAAAGAGCTCCGCCTTCGCGAAGGCTCCGGCGGACCAGTCGTCGCCGGCGCTCTCGCAAGGACGAACAAGGAGTCAGAGACATGGCCTTCCGCAAGCGCCGCGAAGCACTGCGATCGATTCTGAGCGGATCAACCTGCATTCGCCCGGGCTCGGTCTATGACGCGACCTCGATCCGGATCGCGGAAGATCTCGGTTTCGAGCTCGGCATGTTCGGCGGCTCGGTGGCGTCGCTCGCCGTGCTCGGCGATCCCGATATTGCGCTGATCACGCTGACCGAATTCGCCGAGCAGGTACGCCGGATGTCGCGCGCGTCGACCCTGCCTGTGCTGGTCGATGCCGACCACGGTTACGGCAATGCCCTCAACGTTCGCCGCACGGTTCAGGAGGTCGAAGCCGCCGGTGCCGCGGGCCTCACCATCGAGGACACGTTGCTGCCGCAAGCGTTCGGTCAGGCCAAGGCGCAGCTGATCTCGCTCGATGAAGGCGTCGGGAAGATGAAGGCCGCGCTCGACGGGCGCAGCGATCCGTCGCTCGTCATCCTGGGCCGGACCGGTGCCGTCTCGATCACTGATCTCGATGACGCGGTCATGCGTGCCAAAGCCTATGAGGCGGTCGGCGTCGATGGACTGTTCTTCACCGGCATCAAGTCGCGCGAGGAGCTTGAAGCGCTTTCGGCCGCGACGACACTGCCGATCGTGCTCGGCGGCGCGCCGGAAGAGATGACCGCGCTGGATTATCTGGCAAGCCAGCGCGTCAGAATTGCGCTGCAGGGCCACGCGCCGTTCGCGGCCGCAACCCAGGCCGTCTACGAGACGCTGAAGGCGCTGCGCGAAGGCACTTCGCCGAAGCACCTCAAGGGCGTCGCCTCGTCCGAACTGACCGGACGGGTGATGCGCGAGGCGGAGACCAAGGCGCGCAGCGGCGAGTTCCTCGGTCTGAAGAAATGAGCGGCGTGATCCGCCATGTCACGATCAGCGGCCGTGTCCAGGGCGTCGGCTATCGTGCCTGGGTGGACGAGCAGGCGAACGCGCGCGGCCTCGAAGGCTGGGTCCGTAACCGCCGTGACGGCAGCGTCGAGGCGGTGTTCGCCGGAGCCGACAACGTTGTCGCCGACATGATCTCTGCATGTGGCCGCGGACCGTTCTCGGCGCGGGTCGATGCCGTGCACGCCGGGAGCGGCACTTCCGATCTTTTGAACCAGCGCCGGGCAGGGCAGCGGTTCTCGGTCCTGCCGACGGTCTGACGCGTGGTCACGCAACAGCCGTGATCACCAGCGCCTGAATGCGGCCTTCGATCGCGCCGTTGCCGAAGCGGCGCGCGAGCGCCGCTGCGGCGTGCTCAGTCGCAGCATCAAGGCCGATACCGCCGCGCGCCTCGATCTCGCCGCGCAGCGGTGAACCTTGGCAAAACCCGATCGCCGGATCGTGCGGCGCGTTCGCGCGGCTTTGCTGCCGGACGGTGTCGATCTCGATCTTGCTGAACCCCGCGGCCAAGAGATCGGCCCGGATGGGGTCTGCCGCGTAGTGGCCATGAGGCGTGCGCGCCAGGAATCGCGGCGGATCGGCCGGGAAAACCTCTGCCAGTGCCTGGGTCACCACGTCGGCGAACTCGTTGGCTTCAATGCGATCCCACACGCTGAACAGGAAACGGCCTCCCGGCTTCAGGACACGATGCGCCTCCGAATAACCCTTGCGCTTGTCGGGGAAGAACATCGCGCCGAACTGGCAGGCGACGACATCGAAGCTTGCTTTGTCGAACGGCAGGTTGAGCGCGTCGGCCTGCCGCCACCTGATATCGGCCCCGTCCGGCATGCGCGATTTCGCCCGTTCGAGCATGGGTTCATTCAGGTCGGTCGCCACGATCCTTGTGTCGCGGCCGAGCGCCGACCACAGCGCACGCGTGACGGCACCGGTGCCCGCGGCCGTCTCAAGCAGGTCGCGCGGGCCGAGTGCCTTGGCGCGTTGCGCTAGGTCGCGTGCGTAGGGTTCAAAAATCATCGGCACGAGCAGCCGGTCATAGAGTTCGGGAATGGAACCGACGAACTCCTTGTCCGACCCTGTCATGGCTGATGCTCCTCGAGAAACGGGGCCGGCGACCGGCTTTCCACAGCGCGGCCCTAGAGTTTTGTGTCCGTTCAGCGTGGACGAAGGTTCGGTGGTTACGAAGAAAAAGGCTGCCGCCCGCGATGGATTGGAGTGACGCGTTCGTCACGCCGGTCACCGGGCGGACCGCCGCACCGTCGCTCAAGAGCGGCTCCCGGCGCCTCTTGACTTTCGCTCCGAACAATCTGATATTTCTGTCATGACAGAAATAACCGCCAAGAAAAAACTCCCCGCCGCCGTCGAGCGCTTCATCCTGCATTGGGGCGACATGGGCGACCAATGGGGCGTCAACCGTTCGGTCAGCCAGATCCACGGGCTGCTCTACCTCGCCGAGGCGCCGATGACTGCGGAAGACATCGCGGACACGCTCGGCATGGCGCGCTCCAACGTCTCCAACTCGATCAAGGAATTGCTGTCCTGGGGATTGATCCGGCGGGTGCCGATTCTTGGCGATCGCCGCGACCATTTCGAGGCCGAGACCGACATCTGGGAGGTCGCGGCGAAGATCGCGGCCGGGCGTAAGGAGCGCGAGATCGATCCCGCGCTTGCGGCGCTACGCGCCTGCGTCTCCGACGCTGCCGACGATCCCGCCATCAGCGCGCTCGCCAGCAAGCGGCTGAAGGAGATGCTGACATTCACCGAGCTGGTCGACCGCTGGTACACGCAGATGCTGAACGTGCCACGGCCGCGCCTGGTCGCGTTGATCAGGCTCGGCGAGAAGATCGTGAGTTTCCTGCCGACAGGCAGAGCCAAATAGGGGCGGCGGCGTAACGGGAGTGTGCGATGGCGTCAGCAAGGATATCGACCTTAAAGACAGCGCCGGCTTCCGATACGAAACTGTTCGACGATCATCGCTTCCGCGCGTTGCTGCCGGACGAGGATTGGGGCCGCCTGCCGGTTGCGATCTGGCGGCGTTTCTCGAAGCGGTTCGAGGACGGCAACACCGTCGTCTATGTCGGCGAGGTCGAGGAAGCCTCGAGCAGCCGCGCCGGCTGGTGGCTGGCACAGGCCGCGCGTCTGATCGGCGGACCACTTCCGACCGGCACCGAGACCGGCGTGCCGATGATCGTCACGGTCACCGAGGACGCCGCGAGCGGCGGTCAGATCTGGACCCGCATCTGCGCGCGCCGCGACGGCTTTCCGCAGGTGATCCATTCCGCCAAGCGCTTTGCCGGGCCGACCGGGCTCGAGGAGTATGTCGGCTTCGGCGTCAGCATGGCGCTGCGGATCGCGGTCGAGCACGAAGCGCTGGTGTTTCACAGCGTCGGCTATTCATTGCAACTCGGTCCGTTTCACCTGCCGCTGCCCGAATGGCTCACGCCCGGCGATCTCACCGTGACTCACTCTGACCTCGGCTGCGGCGACTTCCGCTTCACGCTGGAGATCATCCACCCGCGTTTCGGCCGGCTGATCCGTCAGTCCGCCGTGTTCAGGGAGGCCTCGTCATGACGCCGCTGCTGTGGACTTTGGTCGCCATCCAGATCGCGATGGGCGCCTTCGACACCTTCTATCACCACGAATTCACCGAGCGGCTGGCCTGGCGTCCCTCGCAGCGCCATGAGCTGCAGCTGCACAGCGTGCGGAACATGCTCTATGCGTTGCTATTCCTCGTGCTCGGCTGGCTGGAGGTGCACGGCATTCTTGCGCTCGCCGTCATGGCCGTGCTGGTCGTCGAAGTGGTCATCACGCTGATGGATTTCGTCGAGGAGGATCTGAGCCGGAAGCTGCCGCCGAGCGAGCGGATCAATCATACGCTGCTGGCGATCAACTACGGCGCCATTCTGGTGCTGCTGGTGCCAGTCCTGATCGGCTGGGCGATGCTGCCGACTGCTGTGGTGCAGGCCTCCGCGGGCCTCCTAAGCGTGTTCGCAACGGCTGCGGCCTTCGGCGCCGCGCTGTTCGGTGCGCGCGACTTCGCCGCTGCCAGGCGGCTGGGACGTATGGTCAGCGGGCCGGCCGCCACCCTGGTCGAGAAATTGCCGGCGCCGCAGACCGCGCTCATCACCGGTGCGACCGGTTTCATCGGCAGCCGCCTGGCCGCAAGCCTCACCGCATCAGGCCATCAGGTGATTGCGCTGATCCGCAATCCGGCGAAGGCCGAGATGCTGTCGCCGCCGGTGACGCTGATCACGAGCCTCGACCAGCTGCCTGCCGATAGCAAGATCGACGCCATCGTCAATCTCGCGGGCGAGCCGATCGGTAACGGTCTATGGACTGAAGCCAAGCGCCGCAAGATCATCGCCTCGCGTGTCGACATGACGGCCGAGGTGATCAGGCTGATCGCGCGGCTCGAACGCAAGCCGGCGGTACTGGTGAGCGGGTCTGCGATCGGCTGGTACGGGCTCTGGCAGGACCAGGTGCTGACGGAGTCTGCGAAATCCCATGCCTGCTTCAGTCACGAACTGTGCGAGGCCTGGGAGAATGCGGCGAAGCCAGCCGCCGATCACGGCGTGCGCGTGGCGTATTTGCGGACCGGTCTCGTGGTCGGCACCGATGGCGGCTTCATCACGCGGATGCTGACGCCGTTCGAATTCGGTCTCGGCGGCCCGCTCGGCTCGGGCAAGCAGTGGATGTCATGGATCGAGCGTGACGATCTGGTGCGCCTGATCGCGCATGTGATCGCGAAACTTGAACTATCTGGCCCGATCAACGCGACGGCGCCGATCCCGGTGACCAATACGAAGTTCACCGAGGAGCTGGGGCGGCGCCTGCATCGGCCCGCGATCTTCCGCGTGCCGGCCGCGCTGCTTCGCGCAGTCGGCGGCGACTTCGCCAACGAGCTCCTGCTTGGCGGCCAGCGCGTGCTGCCGAACAAGGCGCTCAGCAACGGCTTTGTGTTCCGGCACGAAACCTTGCGCAGCGCGTTCGATGCGATCTTGTGAGGAGGGCGACATGTCTGATGACGGTTGCCGTGCATTTGGAGGTTGGCTCGCCGGATGCGGAGCCGCAACTGCGGTTCTCTCCGGCGTTGTCCAGACCCTCTTGATGGTCGCATCCGGCGGCGACATCATGAGGCTACTGGGAGGCGCCATCGCGCTTCTGCTTCCCACATTCCTGGTTCTCGTCGTCACATGTGTGCTGACCGCGATTCCCGCAGCGATCGTGATCTGGCTGAGCAAGGAGTTGGAAATCCGATCCGCGGGGTTCTTCGCCGGTGCAGGTGCGGCGATCGGCGCATTGAGCATCACGGTGCTGCTGCGGTCTCCGGCCGTCTGGACATCCGGATTTGTCTGCCTGTTCGCCGCTGCCGGATTTGCCGCGGGCCTGACCTACTGGTTTGTCGTGAGAGAGCTGGAAGCCGCCGAGCATTCCTCGTGATGCCGCTGAGCTATGCTCGCACTACGCCGCTGACGCCACACTCCGGAACGTCGCTGCCAACGTCCGTAATGCGGCGAGCTTCGCGGGATCGCTGACCTTCGAATGCAGCATCACCTTTGAGGTACCAAGCCGCGGCAGCTTGTGCGTGGGCCCGATGTCGATCAGGCCCGGCGGCGCGATGCGGCGGACGAGCGGTGCGACGGCAAGGCCTGCGAGCGCGGCCGCGACCACCGCCGTGACGCCGCCGCCGACGAAGCCTTCGGTCCACGCGATGCCGGCCTTGTCGAGCGAGCGGACGGCGAGGGCGCGCACCCCGCACGGCGGCGCCAGAGTAGCGAGTGGCAGCGCATCGCCGCGCGGCCAGACGAAGCGCTTGGCGGCGAACCAGCCGAATTCGTCTTCAGTCAGTTTCTCGCCGCCACGCCGGCTGCCTTCCTGGCGTACGATCACGGCGTCAAGCTCGCCGCCATCGTAGGCGTCGAGCATCTCGCGCGAGAAGCCGATGGTCACGGCGAGCGCAAGCTGGGAGGCCATTGCGTGCAGGCGCTCCAGCAGCGGCACCAGTTCCGGACCAGCGGCGTGATCGCTGATCCCGAGCGTGAGTTGCTGCCGCGCCGGCTTCTCGCCGGAAAGTGCGCGGTCATGCACCTCGATCAGCGCGCGGGCGTGATGCAGGAACGCCGCGCCATCGGCGGTCAGCCGCACCGCGCGCGGCGAGCGCTCGACCAGCCGCTTGCCGAGCACGGTTTCGAGCCGCTGCAATTTCATGCTGATCGCCGCCTGCGTGGTGCCGAGCGCCTCGGCGGCACGGGTGAAGCCCTGCAGCTCGGCGACGAGGAGGAACGCCTGCACGGTGTCGATATCGAGCGTCGCCGTCATGATCAAGAAACGTTATCATTGCTATCCATCTAGATAAGATACCAACATGATGCGCAAAGGTCTAGCTAGAGGAGGCGCGATTGACCGCGCCAACCGAATTCAAGGAGACCGATCATGCCGCTCATCACCGTCACCTATGCGACCTCCCGCGAGAGGCCGTCGCTGAAGTCCGACATCGCCGCGGCCGTGTCGGACCTGACCGCAGCGATTCTGCACAAGGACCCCAAGGTCACGGCAATCATCGTGAAGTCCGCCGACGCGGCCGACTGGTTCGCCGGCGGCAAGTCGCTCGCCGAGCAGGGGCTCGCGAGCTACTGGCTCGACATCCACGTTACCGAAGGCACCAACACCAAGGACGAGAAGGCGGCCTATCTCGCCGCGCTGTTCAAGCGGATGGGCGAATTGCTCGGGCCGCTCCACACCGAGAGCTACGCCCATGTCGACGAGGTGAAGGGCGATGCCTACGGCTTCGGCGGGCTGACCCAGGAGCGCCGCTACATCGCCGGCAAGCTCGAGGTCGCGTCGCAGAAGGCGGCGTAGGTCCTATGAGGTCGCTTCCGGCAGGCGCGCCGCTATGCCGCCGAACACCTCGGAAAATGCCTGCCGGAGCGCGATGTCGACATCGGCCATCGTGACCGGCAGCCCGAGATCGACCAGCGAGGTCACGCCGTAGCGCGGATCGACCACGCCGCAGGGCACGATCGCCTGGAAGTGCGAGAGGTCGGGCTCGACATTGATCGCGATGCCGTGGAACGAGACCCAGCGGCGCAGCCGCAAGCCGATCGCGGCGATCTTGTCCTCATGTCCCGGCCCCTTGTCCGGACGCCGCACCCAGACCCCGACGCGGTCCTCGCGGCGCTCGCCGCGGACGTTGAAGGCGGCCAGCGTGCGGATGATCCATTCCTCCAGCGAGGCGACATAGGCGCGCACGTCCGGCCGACGCCGCTTCAGGTCGAGCATCACATAGGCAACGCGCTGGCCCGGGCCGTGATAGGTGACCTGGCCGCCGCGGCCGCTCTGGAAGGTCGGAAAGCGCGGCGCCAGCAGATCGTCGGCCTTGCCGCTGGTGCCGGAGGTGTAAAGCGGCGGATGCTCGAGCAGCCACACCAGTTCCGGCGCCGAGCCCTCGGCGATCGCAGCCACCCTTGTGTCCATCGCGGCGAGAGAATCGGGGTAGGGCACCGGACGGTCCGAGATCCGCCATTCGACCGCGTCGCCGCCCGAAGGGCGCGCAAAGGTCGTCAAATCGAGGCTTTGGCGGTCGTTAACCATTGGCTAACTCTAACGTGGTCAGGTGAATCCACAATTTAGTTCCAGTTCGGCGGTTCAGAAGTGCCCACCCTCGATAAAGTCAGCGTCGATCTCATGGTGGTCCTCGGCACGACCACCATGCCGATCCACCAGGTCATGCGGCTGTCCCGCGGCGCCATCATCGAACTGGATGCCACCGAGGCCGACGAGGTCAAGATACTCGCCAACAACCTGCCGGTGGCCAGCGGCGTCGTCCTGGTCGACCGCAACCGGATTGCGGTCGAGGTCAAGCAGATGCTGCCGAAATCTCCCGGGGTTCGCAGCTAATTCATGCATCAAGCGCCTTGTCCCTGCATGCATGATTTGTTACATGGCCCCCTCGATGCGGCGGCGCCCTAGGGTTCCATCCGACATCCTTAGCGCTCGTGGCGGAATTGGTAGACGCGCTGCCTTGAGGTGGCAGTGGGTAACACCGTGGGGGTTCGAGTCCCTCCGAGCGCACCACACCTCAGCTGATCCTTGAAATCGCTGGATTATTCGACGAACTGGCCGCACCGGCCCCGCGCCCCCGGGGCGGGCCCGGCGAGCGCCGGCGGGTGACGTCAAGGCGTCGGTCGATGCGGTCCTGTAACACCGGTCAGGTAGTTTCGCGGATGCATGGCCTCGTGGGCGTGGCGCTGCCGACCGGAGGCCGCCGCTTCTCCCGATCGCGCGGCCGCAAGCCAGCCCCACCCGGAGCCACTGATGATCTTTGCCAGCTACGCCTACCGTATCCTCTCCAACTTCGTGTTCCTGGGGCTGGTCTATTTCACGCTGAACCTGCCGGAAAAATACGAGCAGCGCGCGACGGTCGCGATCCTGGTCCTGGTCTATGCAACGATGCATGCCCTCTCGGGCCTGCGCTCGTTCTATTTCTTCCAGCGAATCGAGCGCCTCGAAGGCGAGACGCGACGGCTGGCGGCCGCGGCCGGCGAGGGGCCGAATGCCGTGGCTTCGCGCAAGCAGATCGTCGCCGACGTCACCGCGCTCAGGCATGCCGGCGAGATCAAATCCTATATCGACATCTTCTTCCTGGCGCTGGTGATCCTGCTCTGCGTCGCCAAGATCGTGGTCAGCTAGGTCGCACGCTAGTCCGGCACGCGCTTGCCGGCCGCCGAGGCCTCGGCGCGCGGGGTACGCTTGGCGACATGGACCGACGCATTGCTCGCGGCCGGCGGCGCGACACGCAGCGGCGCGCCGTGAAGCCGGCCGTGAGCCGCAGCGGGGAGCTGATGCGCGGCCTGCTTCGGTTGCTTGGCCTGGCGCGCTGACATCGTCTGCGCGCGCGATGCGCCAACGCCGGGGACAGCTGCCGCGCGCTGTGCGAGGCGGCGATCGGCCGCCGAGCGGGCCGCCAGCAGGGTCACGTCCAGCGCTTCGGGAATGCGAAACACGTCAGCCGCCGGTATTGGCAATGTCGCGATCGGCGCCGGCCCGGTGAGCTGCGGCTGTGGCCACAGCGTGCGGACGGATGCGCCGACGCGCGCGCGCTGCGCGTGATCGAGGATGTCGGCATCGCGCCAATCCATGTCGGCAAACACCGGCGCCGGCAGCGTCCGCGTCGCGGTGAAGACGAAGTTCGGTATTTTGGGCCAGCGCGTGATCGCGATTGTCTCGGTCGGCGGACGCATGAACCATTGCTGCGGCTCGGTCGGCGTCGCCGGGCGGTCCGCTGTCGCGGGCACGACATGGACGATGCGGTAGCCGCGCTCCTTCAGCGTGTTCAGGATGCGCGGCAGTGCCGCGACGGTGCGCGGCTGGATGTCGTGCAGCAGCAGGATGCCCTTGTGCTTGGCCTCGATCCGCTGGATCGCGAGGTCGTAGACCCGCTGCGGCGAGATGTGGCGCCAGTCGTCAGCCGGGAAGTCGGCGCTCCAGACCTGGATGCCCTGCGACGCCAGATAGGCTTCGGGGATCTCGGCGCGCATCAGGCCGGGGATCCGGAAGAACGGCGCCAGCTTGCTCTTGTCGCCGTTGAGCGCGGCGAGCGTCGAGGCGATGCCGTCGTCGACTTCCTGCCGTACCTTTTCGAGCGGCATCTTGTTCATCGTCAACGGATGATTCTGGCTGTGCGTGCCGACGGTATGTCCGGCGGCGATCAGCTTGCGCACGCCCTCCGGATTGAATCGGGCCTGGGAGCCGATGGTGAAGAAGGTCGCCTTGACGCACTGGCTAGCGAGAATGGCCAGCACCTGGTTGCTGTATTTCGGCAGCGGTCCGTCGTCGAAGGTCAGCACCACCTCGTGATCGGCGAGCGGCAGCGTCTCCGGATACTGCATGGTGCCGATCCGCGGATGCGCGGTGGGATCGACGACGAGGGTCCGCGAAGTGCCGAGTGCGTTGGGGTTACCAGGGCAATCCGCGGCAAGGGCGGCCTGCGGCGTCATGAAGCAGCAGCCCAGCAGCGCCGCGCCGATCACGGTCCGCGACCGCTTCCGGATCATCACCAGGACGTCTGTAATCATCGATCTCGGCTGCATTCCAAACGCACTGACGAATCCTTAAGGACGGCCCCATGAATGCCGCCTTAACGGTCTGTAATCCACCTTGGGTGCCGGGTTCAATGTGTCCGGTCGGACACGGTCTTCATCGCCGCCGGGATGATGTGGACGACGTGATAATTATGCTCCTGCAGGTACCTTAGGAAGGCGGGCAGCATCTCGGCTGTTCGCATTTGCGGGTCATGCAGCAGGATAATTCCCTTGCGATGGCCCTCCAGCCGCCCGGTGAGCAGCTTTAGTTCCTCCTCGGGGGTCATCTTGTTCCAATCGCTGGCCCAGAAATCGGCGCCGAAGACCGCGATACCGCGCTTTTCCATGCGCTCGAGCAGGGCAGGCGTCGACTCGAAATAGGGGAACCGGAAGAACGGCGTGCTCGGGACCGTGCTCGCGGTACCGCGCAGGGCCGTCTGGACTGCTTCGATCCCCCGATTGATGTTCGCCTCGGCCTGATCCGTCGGCATTTTGTTGAGATGCGGATGGTCCCAGCTGTGATAGCCGATGCTGTGGCCGAGGCGTGCGATCTTACGGACCATGTCGGGATGATCGGCCGCATTGCGGCCGACCATGAAGAAGGTGGCCTGCACGCATTCGGTTGCCAGTGCCGTCAGCACCTTGTCGGTGACGCCAGGTGTCGGCCCGTCGTCGAAGGTCAGCACGACCTCGCCATCCCGCAGCGGCAGGGTCTGCGGAAAGCTCTTCTGTCCCACGCGCGGATAGGTCGCGGGGTCGACCTCGAGCACACGCGAGGTGCCGAGCGCGTCTTTGCGCGGGCATTCGGCGGCGTTCGCTGAGCTAATCAGCGCGACAGGTGCGAGCGCGATCAGCGCCGCGACAATGTTCAGGATCGGTCGCGGTGCGCTCGACATCTTTCTCATTGCACTGGGCCCCACCGATTAGGTAATCCGTTCCGCACTCATCAGAGCAGTTTTTCCCCTCCTGTCAAACCGGCGAAACACGGCATGGCCGAGAATATCGACGTTGCCGAACCCGCCGAGGCCGACCCGCTCGCCCGGATGCCGATGCGGGACGAGGAGGGCCAGCTCCGCCCCGAATTCGTCGCTGGCATCACCCGGGCCATCCATGCCGCGGACCGGCCCCTGCTGTGCGAGGTGGTGGCGGAACTGCACGAGGCCGATCTCGGCGACCTGATCGAGGCGCTGGAGCCGGACGACCGCGTCACCTTGGTCGAGATCACCGGCACAGATTTCGACTTCTCGGCGCTCAACGAGGTCGACGAGACGGTCCGCGAGGAGATCCTCGAGGAACTCGAGCCGGAGACTGTTGCCGAGGGCGTCCGCGAGCTCGAATCCGACGACGCCGTCGAGCTGCTGGAGAGCCTCGACGAGGAGGACCAGGAAGAGATCCTGGAGAAGCTGCCGGCGGCCGAACGCGAGGACATCGAGCGCAGCCTGCTGTATCCGGAGAATTCCGCCGGCCGGCGGATGCAGACCGAGTTCATCGCGGTGCCGCCGGACTGGAAAGTCGGGCAGGCGATCGACTACATGCGCGACACGCCCGATTTGCCGGACCGCTTCTACGAGATCTACGTGGTCGACGCCGACAAGCACTTGCTCGGCGCCGTGCCGCTCGACGTGCTGCTGCGCACGCGCCGCCCGATCCCGGTCAAGGACCTGATCGACGAGGACCGTCGCCGGGTCTCCGCGCTGGAGGACCAGGAAGAGGTCGCGCGGATGTTCGGCAAGTACAATCTGGTCGCGGCTCCCGTGGTCGACACCACCGAGCGGCTGGTCGGCGTGATCACCATCGACGACGTCGTCGACGTGATCGAGGAGGAGGCCGACGAGGACCTCAAGGCGCTCGGCGGCGTCACCCATCCCGAAGAGCTGTCCGACACGGTCTGGACCATTGCCCGCGGCCGCTTCAACTGGCTGCTGGTCAATCTTGCCACTGCGTTCCTGGCTTCGTCGGTGCTCGGCCTGTTCGAAGGCCAGCTCGAGAAGATGGTGGCGCTCGCGGTGCTGGCGCCGATCGTGGCGAGCCAGGGCGGCAATGCCGCGACCCAGACCATGACGGTCGCGGTCCGAGCGCTCGCCACCCGCGAGCTCGGTGCGTTCAACGCGACACGGGTGGTGCTGCGCGAGACCATGGTCGGGCTCGTCAACGGCCTCGCCTTCGCCGTCATCACCGGCATCGCCGCGGTGGCCTGGTTCAGGATCCCCGGCCTCGGCATCGTGATCGGGCTTGCGATCATCTGCAACCTGGTCGCCGGCGCGCTCGGCGGCATCCTGATTCCAATGGTGCTGGAACGGGTGCGCGCCGATCCAGCGGTCGCCTCCGGCACCTTCGTCACGACCGTCACCGACGTGGTCGGCTTCTTCTCGTTTCTCGGCATCGCCACGTTGTGGTTCGGGCTGAAATAGCCCGGCGCCTGCGGGCCCGCTTATCGTTAATCGCGCCTTAACGGGGTTGGCGGATGATGCTCCTATCTCCAAAGGGGCCATCACGGGGGCCATCATGCAGCGGTTGCGGCTCAAGGCGGACGGACGGATCGTCGAACTGCGCGACGGGCAGGAAATCCCGCTCGTGCCCGCACATCCGGCCGAGGCGGCGATGCAGCCTTCGGCCGCGCAACCGGCCGTGCGCGATCTGCGCCGCCGGGCCCAGCTCACCCAGCTCGAATTCGCCGCCAAGCTCGGCGTGCCGGTCGAGACCATCCGCAACTGGGAGCAGGGCAAGCGCGCCCCGCGGGGACCCGCCCGCGCGCTGCTCGCGGTGATCGCCCATTCGCCGGAGACGGTGTTCGCCGCACTGTCGAGCGAGCCGACCGCGGCGTGAGCTGATACGGCGCGCTCCGCCGTCATTGTCAGCCAAATTGATCGCGTTCACGCGCCATATTCGCAACCGTCGTCTTGGCGAAAGCCAAGACCCATAACCACCGCATGTGGTGTTGAACGGGATTGTCGCCTCAGCGTCGCGCAACAATTGAGATTTGGGGTAATGGGTCCTGGCTTTCGCCAGGACGACACCGAATGTGCGGCGCAGCCCTTATCCGCAATCGTCGTCCCCGCGAAAGCTGGACCCGTAACCATAGGGGCGTGTTGTTAGAGAGGGCTGTGGCCCCAGCACCGCGCAACAATCGCCTTCGGTGGATATAGGTCCCGGCTTTCGCCGGGCCGGTCGCAACGGGGCCTTCGCTCCCGGCACAATCTCATGGGGCTTGCCAGCAAGGCGGTTTGGCCGCTTTAATCGAACGATTGCAGTACGTTCTTATTTGAAGCGTGGATTTCCCCATGAAGGCCATCGAGCAGATCATTGCCGGCTACGTGTCGCTGAAGAATCGTCAAGCGCTGGAACAGCTCAGAGACCATCGCCAACAACTATTGGACGATGTTCGAACGCACAGCGTTCCCGGTTTCAGGCCATCGGTCGTGAATGAGACTCTCTCCGAGGAGATCGAGCTCATCGAGGGAGCGTTGGCTCGCTTCGACGGCGACGGATAGCTCGCGACCGGGCGTCAAGCCGGCCGGTCATCGTTGTTCTGCGATTGCGACAGACTTCTATTTGGGAGGTACGCATGATCGATCAGAGAACTGCGCCTTATGCTGCCCTTTTGCTCCGCGTTACGCTTGCCGGACTTTTCATTGCCCATCTCTACGGCAAATGCGTGCTCAAGCCGATTAGCCTGTGGTGGAACGGCCTTGCCAAACTCGGTTATCCCGAATGGGTTCTTGCCTACGCTCTAAGCGCCGAATTCGGATCGGCGCTTCTGCTGCTGCTTGGCATCTATACGCGCTGGGTGAGCATCTACACGATCCCCATGATGCTGGGCGCAACCCACTTCTGGATGCTTAGAAAGGGCTATTGGTTCACGGAAGCCGGCTGGGAGATGCCGTTCGTCTGGGCGATCATGCTCGCCGTCCAGGCGCTGCTGGGCGACGGAGCGTTTGCGGTCAAGGTCCCCAAGCTGCCTTGGGAGCGCCGGCTTCTGCCAACGACAGCCTGACGGCTTCGCGAGGGGGGCGCGCGACCGGCGCGGGCCCGCCACGCGGTCACATCCATCAACCGCAGCAAGGCTGCTTGGCTTTCGGCGCGCAGCACGATTGCTGTTCCTGCAGCCATCGGTCGCGCGGCTTGCAACTCGACGGGCGCGCCGAGAGATAGACGCGGATCGCGGCGTCGCCCGTATCCATGCGTTCCGCGCGATAGATTTGTATCGGCCGGACGCCATCGCTGACCTCAAAGGTCAGCTTGGCTTGCGGATCGAAACCGACGGCCTCGTCGACCTTACGGATGATCGCGAGAAACTTCCCGACCGGCATGTGGCCCCGGTTTTCCTCTTCGATGTCCCAGAGCTGAATGAAGGTCTCGCTCCAGCTCTCGGGATTCGCGCCGCAGTCGAGCCCTTTGAATGAGCCGGTTTTGACTTCGGTGACGTGGTAGCTGGAGCGGACATCGCGCCCGTCGTACCTGAAGATCAGCGGCTTCTCCTTGTGCGCCTCGAGGCTGGAAAGGAGGGCGGCAGATGAAAGCTCTTCCACCGCCAGCAGGGCGCCGACGGTCGATCGGGTATTGGCAAGCGTGGTCATGGCTGCTATCTTCATTTCAATGGTTGTTGAATTATAGGATTATCGAAAGATGGAGGAGCGTCAAGCCCGAACCGCCTTCGCCGCGCTGTCGCAGGAAACGCGGCTGCGGATCGTGCGACTGCTGGTGCAGACCGGTCCCGACGGCATGGCGGCAGGGGCGATTGCCGAGGCGGTCGAAGTATCGCCGTCCAACGTGTCGTTCCATCTGAAGGACCTCGAGCATGCCGGGATGATCGTGCCGCGCCGCGAGGCGCGTTCGATCATCTACTCGGCGGATTACACTGGCCTCCGCGATCTCATCGCCTTCCTGATGAAGGATTGCTGTGCGGGCCACCCCGAAATCTGCGCGCCGGCGCTCGCCGATGCCGAGTGCAGGCCTTCCACGGCCAAGAAGAAGGCGCGTGTCTGATGCGCGCCTTCGATCTGCCGCGACGCCTTGTCGCCGAGGGCCTCGGCACCTTGCTGCTGGTCACAACCGTCGTTGGCTCTGGCATCATGGCCGAGACGTTGACCAAGGACGTTGCGTTGGCGCTGCTCGGCAACACCCTTCCGACCGGCGCCATTCTGGTGGTATTGATCACGATTCTCGGACCAATTTCTGGCGCGCATTTCAATCCGGCGGTCACGCTGGTCTTCATGCTCAAGGGCGAACTCCGCCCGCCTCATGCCGCGCAGTACATCGCGGCGCAGGTGCTCGGGGGAATCCTCGGTGCAATAGTCGCGCATGCCATGTTCGGCCTGCCGCTCCTGGAGTTCTCGGCCAAGGCAAGGACAGGATTTCCGCAGTGGTTTGCGGAATTCATTGCCGCGTTCGGACTGGTCGCAACGATCATCGGTGGCCTCCGGTTTCGTGAGGCCGCAATTCCATGGCTGGTCGGGCTTTACATCACGGCCGCGTACTGGTTCACCGCATCCACGTCGTTCGCCAATCCGGCCGTTGCCATTGCGCGATCGTTCACCGATACGTTTTCCGGCATCCGCGCGCAGGATCTGCCGGGATTCATTGTCGCCGAGGTACTGGGCGCCATGGTCGCGCTGGCATTCATGAGCTGGCTGCTGCGGGGCGCCGAAACCACAAGGGAAGTCACCCGATGACGATCACGATCTACCACAATCCCGCTTGCGGGACGTCGCGCAACACCCTGGCGATGATCCGCCAGAGCGGGGAGGAGCTCGAGATCGTCGAATATCTCAAGACGCCTCCCTCACGCGACAAGCTGGTCGCGCTAATCGCTGCCATGGGCATGACGCCGCGCGCGCTGCTCCGCGAGAAAGGCACGCCGTATGCCGCGCTCGATCTCGCCAATCCGAAATGGAGCGACGACGAACTGATCGATTTCATGATGGCGCATCCGGTCCTGATCAACCGGCCCATCGTGGCCTCGCCCAAGGGCGTAAAGCTGTGCCGGCCGTCCGAGGCCGTCCTTGATCTCCTCGCCGTTGCCGACATCGGCCGGTTCGTCAAGGAAGACGGCGAAGTGGTCTTGCCCAGGAAGCCGGGTGCGCACGCCGGATGAGCCGCCGTGCAGATAATGTCCTGATCGTCGCGCTCGGCACCACGCAAACCCTGGCCTGGGCGTCGAGCTACTATCTGCCGGCGATTCTCGCGGACCCGATTGCGCGCGACCTCGGCATATCGACGAACTGGCTGTTCGCCGCGTTCTCGATGGCGCTCGTGATATCAGGACTGCTCGGCCCGCGCGTCGGTCGTCAGATCGACCGCATGGGCGGGCGCGAAGTGCTCTGCGCGTCCAACCTGATTCTGGCGTCCGGTCTGATCCTGCTCGGGCTTTCGCAGGGGACCGTTGTGATGGCCGCAAGCTGGCTGTTGCTCGGCGTCGGCATGGGCCTCGGCCTGTATGACGCGGCGTTCGCAGCGCTCGGGCGCATCTATGGCAACACCGCCCGCCGCTCCATCACCGGCATCACCCTGATCGCCGGGTTTGCCAGCACGATCGGCTGGCCGCTCACCGCGTGGGGCCTCGCAACCATCGGCTGGCGCTGGACCTGCTTCGGCTGGGCGGCGGCGCACATTCTGATCTGCCTGCCGCTCAATGCCTTCCTGATCCCCAAACTAAAGAGCGAGCATCGGATCGCAGCCGACACGCCAAAGCCGCATATTCCGATCGACCGCGCGATGCTGTTGCTCGCCTTTGCCTTCGCGGCCGCCTGGAGCGTCACGTCGGCGATGGCGGTGCATTTGCCGCGAATTCTGGAGGCGTTGGGCGCGACGCAAACGCAGGCGATCGCGGCGGGCGCATTGATCGGCCCGGCGCAGGTGGCAGCACGGATTGTCGAAGCGAGCCTGCTGAAGCGCTTTCATCCGCTATGGTCTGCGCGATTGGCCTGCATCACGCACCCCTTGGGCGCCTGCGTCATCGGCCTGTTCGGTGGAGGCTTCGCCGGGATCTTCGCGCTGCTGCACGGCGCCGGAAACGGCATCCTCACGATCGCGCGTGGCACGCTGCCGCTGGCGATATTCGGTCCAAAGGATTACGGCTACCGCTTGGGGCTGCTCGGCGCGCCGTCGCGACTGTCGCAAGCGATCGCGCCGCTGGTCTTCGGGTTCCTGATTGCGCCGCTCGGCGGCTATACGTTCGCGGTCACGTCGGCTCTCAGTCTGGCTGCGCTCCTGGCATTGTTCGCACTCAAGACCGAGCCGAAGACCCCCGCGCAGTAGCGTCGCGACCTTTCATCTGCCGAACCGTCTCGATGAACGCCTTGATGATCGGCGAGTGGCCGCGGCCGCTGTGATGGGCGATGCTGTACTGGGTCTTGATGGTGCGGTCGCTGATCTCGAGCGCGCGCAGGTTGGGATGCGGCACGAATTCGAAGTCGGCGACGACGCTGATGCCGAGCCCACGCTCGACCGCCTTCCACACGCCCTCGCGGCTTTCGATCTCGAACACCGGCTCGATCCTGATGCCCTCGGTCTGCATCGTCGCCTCGAAGGCGCGCCGCGTGGTCGAGCCGCGTTCGCGCAGCACGATGGGCTGGTCGGCGAGCTCGCGCAGCCTGACCGACTTCCGCTTGAACCAGGGATGATCGCGGTTGACGAACACGATCACGCGATGGGTGCGATAGGGGATCATGGTGACGCGCGGGTCTTCCGGCACCTCGGCGAGGATCGCGACGTCGGCCTCGAAATTGACGATGTGACGAAGCGTGCGTTCGGAATTGCCGAGCAAGGTCGAGATCTGCACCTCGGGGTGATCGCGCTTGAACGCGGCGATGATCTCGGTGGCGTGAAACGGCCCGACGGTCGCGACCCGCAGATGGCCTTTGGTCGCCTTGCCGTGCGCGGCCAATAGTTCGTGCGCTTCGTCGCAGAACGTCATGATGCCGCGGGTGATCTCGAACAGCGCGCTGCCTGCTTCGGTGAGCTCGGTGTGCCGCGGCTTGCGGATCAGAAGCTCGACGCCGTAGGTCTCCTCCAACTCCTTGACCTGGATGGTCAGCGTCGGCTGCCCGACATTGAGAACACGCGAGGCCGCGGTGAATCCGCCATGGGCGGCGACCGCGTGGAAGGCGCGAAGCTGGCTGAACACTATTGACATAATCAATAGAACGCATCCGAAGAATGAATTTGTCAATAGCAGCCGGCGCCGTACCTTCGCGCCAAATGGAGGACGCGCGGATGGACTGGAGTTATTCCAACCCGGTAAGGATCGAATTCGGAGCCGACAGCTTCGACAAGCTGCCGGCGCTGATCGCCAAGCGCGCCTATGCGCTGGTGACCTATGGCGAGCCGGTCTTCGCCGAGCTTGCGCGGCGGCTGCGCGCTGCGGCGGGGGCTTCAGTTCTAACCATCCGCGACGTCGCGCCCAATCCGGATTACCGCCTCCTCACCGAGCAGACCGCGCGCTTTGCCGGGCTCGCCAAGCAGCCCGAGGTCATCGTCGCGCTCGGCGGCGGCTCGGTGATCGATTCCGCAAAGGTGTTCGCGGCCGCCGGCGGCGACTTCGCGATCGTCAAGACTTATCTAGAGACGCAGCAGGGCGCCGAGCACCTCGCGGCGATTCCGATCATCGCGGTGCCGACCACCGCGGGCACCGGCAGCGAGGTGACGTGCTGGGGCACCGTGTGGGACGAGGCCAATGGCAAGAAATACTCGCTGGCGCGTCCGTCGCTCTATCCGACCCATGCGGTGATCGATCCGCGCCTGATGCTCGGCAAGCCGCAGCTCCTCACCATCAGCACCGGCCTCGACGCGCTGTCGCATGCGCTCGAGAGCATCTGGAACGTCAACAACAACCCGGTGTCGGCCAACCATGCAGTCGCCGCGGCGCGCGGCGTTCTCGACGTGCTGCCGAAGCTCGCCAATGATCTCGGCAATCTCGAGCTGCGCAGCCGGATGGCGCAGGCGGCGCTGTTCGCGGGCCTTGCGTTCTCCAACACCAAGACCGCGATCGCGCATTCGTTGTCCTATCCGATCACGCTGCGGCACGGCGTGCAGCACGGCATCGCCTGCTCGTTCTCGCTGCCGATGGTGCTGCGCAGCGTGCGCGGGGCGGGCGGGCTCTGCGAAGACAGCCTCAAGCAGATCTTCGGCAGCGACCTCGCACGCGCGGCCGACGATCTCGAGGACTTCATGGCGCGGCTCGGCATCTCCTGCAATCCGGCCGCCTACAGGATTGACCGAGCGGAATGGCACGCGCTGATCGCGGACTCGCTCGAGGGCGAGCGCGGCCGCAATTTCCTGGGGTCGAAGGAACGGCTGATCGAGGCATCGCAGACGCTGCGCATGCCGAGCGCGGCGAGCGCGTGACGACGGCATAGCGATACGGAGAGATATCATGCAAGACAATCGCAAAACCATCACCGTCAACGGACGCCGTTACGACGCGCCGACGCGGCCAACGGTCGTGATCTGCCTCGACGGTTCGGAGCCCGGCTATATCGAGCAGGCGATCGAGGCCGGCGTCGCGCCGACCTTCGCGCGTTTCATGAAGGAGGGGGCGCATGTCCATGCTGCCAGCGTGATCCCGAGCTTCACCAATCCGAACAACCTTTCGATCATCACGGGACGGCCGCCCGCAGTGCACGGCATCGCCGGCAATTACTTCTACGACACGGCGAACGACGCCGAAGTCATGATGAACGATCCGAAATTCCTGCGCGCGCCGACGATCCTGGCCGGTGTCCATGACGCCGGCTACAAAGTCGCCGCCGTCACCGCCAAGGACAAGCTGCGCACCTTGCTAGCCTACGGGCTCGACTATGCGAGCGGCCGCGCCATCGCGTTCTCGTCGGAGAAGGCCGACCAGGCCACCAAGGCCGCTAACGGCATCGACAACGTGCTCGATTTCGTCGGCCTGCCGCTGCCCGAGGTCTATTCGGCCGATCTGTCGCGCTTCGTGTTCGCGGCCGGCGTCAAGCTGGTCGAGCGGCATCGTCCGGACCTGATGTATCTGTCGACCACCGACTACATCCAGCACAAGGTCGGGCCCGGCACCAAGATCGCCAACGACTTCTACGCGATGATCGACGGCTATCTCGCCAGGCTCGATGCGCTCGGCTGCAACATCGTGGCGACCGCCGACCACGGCATGAACGACAAGTTCTTGCCCGACGGCAAGCCCGACGTGATCTACCTCCAGGACGTCATGGATGACTGGACGGGTACGGGCGCCGCGCGGGTGATCCTGCCGATCACCGATCCCTATGTCGCCCATCACGGCTCGCTCGGCTCGTTCGCGACGATCTATACGCCCGATGGCGCCCACGTCGACACGCTGCTGATGCGGCTGCGCGACATCAAGGGCATCGAGGTGGCGCTGAAGCGCAACGATGCCTGCGCCCGGTTCGAGCTGCCGCCGGACCGGATCGGCGACATCGTCGTGATCTCGACTAGGCACAAGGTGCTCGGGACCAGCGCATCGCGCCACGATCTGTCCGGCCTGACCGAGCCGCTGCGCTCGCATGGCGGGCTGACCGAGCAGCGGGTGCCGTTGATCGCCAACCGCAAGATCGCGCTGCCGGCCGGGCACGCCTTGCGCAATTTCGACGTCTTCGACGTCGCGCTCAACCGCATCCAGTGACATCCGGACTTGAGGACACCACCATGAACATCCAGAGCCCGGCCGTTCGCCACGAGCAGATGCGCATCGCAGGCAGCCTCATCGACACCGACGAGCATGTCGAGGTCTTCAATCCCTACACCAACAAGGTGGTGGGCACCGTGCCGGCGGCGCGCCCCGAGCATGTGCGCAGCGCGTTTGCCAGGGCGGCTGCGTTCAAGCCAAAGCTGACGCGTTACGAGCGCCAGCGCATCCTGCTGCGCACCGCCGAGATTTTGGCGAGCCGCAAGGAGGAATTCGCGCGGCTGATCACCGCCGAGTCCGGCCTGTGCTGGAAGGACTCGCTCTACGAGGCCGGCCGCGCCTACGACGTCTACTCGTTCGCCGGGCAGCTTGCGATCAAGGACGACGGCGAGACGTTCTCCTGCGACATCAGCCCACAGGGCAAGGCGCGCAAGATTTTCACGACGCGGACGCCGCTGCTCGGCGCGATCTCGGCGATCACGCCGTTCAACCATCCGCTGAACATGGTGAGCCACAAGATCGCGCCGGCGATCGCCACCAACAACCGCGTGGTGCTGAAGCCGACCGAGCTGACGCCGCTGACCGCGCTCGCGCTCGCCGACGTGCTGTACGAGGCCGGGCTGCCGCCCGAGATACTGTCGGTGGTGACGGGCAATCCGCATTCGATGGGCGATGCGATGATCACCGATCCCGACGCCGATCTCGTGACTTTCACCGGCTCGGTCAGGGTCGGCAAGCACATCGCCGACAGAGCCGGCTACAAGCGGCTGGTGCTCGAACTCGGCGGCAACGATCCCCTGATCGTGATGGAGGACGCCGACCTCGAGAAGGCGGCCGAGCTTGCGGTCACCGGCGCGATCAAGAATTCCGGCCAGCGCTGCACGGCCGTGAAGCGCATCCTCTGCGTCGAGGCGGTGGCCGACGATTTCGCAGCCCTGGTGCTGAAGAAGGCGCGCGCCCTGAAGTGCGGCGATCCGATGGACCCGACGGTCGATGTCGGTACCGTGATCCATGAGGGCGCGGCGAAGGAATTCGAGCGCCGGGTCAACGCCGCGGTTGCCGACGGCGCCGAGCTCCTGCACGGCAACGACCGCAAGGGCGCGCTGTATCCGCCGACGGTGGTCGACCGGATTCCTTACACCAGCGAGCTGGTGATGCAGGAGACTTTTGGCCCGGTGATCCCGATCATCCGCGTGCCCAACGACATCGAGAGCGTGATCCGGATCTCGAACGCGACCGCGTTCGGGCTGTCGTCCGGCGTCTGCACCAACCGGCTCGACTACATCACGCGGTTCGTCAACGAGCTCGACGTCGGCACCGTCAACGTCTGGGAAGTGCCGGGCTACCGGATCGAGATGTCGCCGTTCGGCGGCATCAAGGACTCCGGCCTCGGCTACAAGGAGGGCGTGCAGGAAGCGATCAAGAGCTTCACCAACGTCAAGACCTATTCGCTGCCCTGGCCGGTCTAGGGACGCGCTTCGATCCGAAGGGAGGGCCGCACGCGCGCAACAAGAACGGCGCGGCGGTCGAGGGTGAACAAGAAAACAATCATCAGGGGAGGCTGCAATGTCGATCACGTTCAGTCCGTCGGGCGTCGGCTCGGTCGGAGTCCAGAATCCGGAGCTTGCGACATCGTTCCGCCGCGCGCAGTGGCGGATGCTGTTCGCGGCGATGTTCTGCTATCTGTTCTTCTACACCGGGCGGCAAACCTTCGGCTTCGCCATTCCCGGCATCCAGGCCGAGTTCGGCGTCAGCAAGGAGGCGCTGGGCTGGGCCAGCGCGGCGCTATTGTGGTGCTATGCGGTCGGGCAGGCCATCAACGGCAATCTCGGCGACAAGTTCGGCGGCCGCCGCGTGATGAGCGCGGGCGCGATCCTCTCCTTCATTATGAACTGGGCGACCAGCCTCTCAACGGGCATCGTCAGCCTGACCGCGTTCTGGGGCATCAACGGCTATTTCCAGTCGATGGGCTGGGCGCCGGGCAGCCGGCTGCTGTCGAACTGGTGGGGCCGCCACGAGCGCGGCACGGTCTACGGGCTCTATACCTTCGCGGCCGGTCTCGCCTCGGTGCTGTCGTTCGTCACCTCGCTGGTCGTGGTCGGCTATTTCCAGCTCGACTGGCGCTGGATCTTCCGCATCCCGGTGCTGCTGCTGCTGCTCGGCGGCATCGCGTTCTATCTGGTCGCGCGCGAGAAGCCCGAGGACATGGGCTTTGCCTCGCCGCACGACGAGGCCGACGACGTCACAGCGACCGAGGCCGCGGTCGACGCCAATGAGGGCTCGCTCGCGCGCTACAAGGCGGTGCTCTCGAACTGGCGCCTGCTAGTCGCCGGCGTCTCGATCGGCTTCCAGAACGCGGCGCGCTACGGCCTGCTGGTCTGGGTGCCCGTGCACTTCCTCGGCAGCAACTGGGCCAAGGCTGGTGCGACCTCGGCGATCGATCCGCGCTGGATCAGCATCGCGCTGCCGGTCGGCATGGCGGTCGGCGCGTTCAGCAACGGTTGGGTCTCGGACAAGGTGTTCGGCTCGCGCCGCTACCTCGCCATCGTGCTCTACATGGTGCTCGCCGCGGTCACCGCGTTGTGCATGTACGCGATCCCGACCACCGAGGTCTATCTCGGCATGACGGTGCTGTTCCTGTGCGGCTTCTTCACCTATGGCCCGCAATCCTCGTTCTGGGCGCTGTGCCCGGATCTGGTCGGCCACAAGCGGGCAGGGACCGCGACCGGGGTGATGAACTCCTTCGCCTATCTGTTCGCCGGTCTCGGCGAGCCGATCATCGGCCACTTCATGGACAAGCATAACCAGACGTCGCTGGTGTTCCTCGTCGTCGCGGTCTGCGCGACCTCCAGCGCGGTGGTGGCAGCCTTCATCCGGCGCTGACGCACTATCCTCGTCAGCGGCTTCACGACAGGTCCGCGCTTCCCGGGAAGCGCGGACTGCTCTTTTTTGGAAAGAGCAGAACGCCGTTGCGCGCGGACGCTGCAGCCGCAACGCCGGGCCAATTCCCTGGATTCGGCTGGCTCGGGCGTATGACCCAACGCCCAATTCCTCACCAGTGGCTGACCAATAACGAGGCTGAGACCGTATAATATCTACAAATATCAATATGATGTATAAAATTGTATGCAGAATGCAAAATGTGCTTGTCGCTCCGGCCGCCTTGAAGCAGACTTCGCGCGGGGCAGGAGAGGGCCAATGACCTTCGATGACGAGGGTCGTGCCAGGGGCAAAAACAATCTGCGGGCAGAGGAGCGAGCAATGAGCGATCAGGTGTCCACCATCGCAATGGCAGATACGGCGAAGCCTTCCGGCGTGCGCTGGAAGATCTTCCTGCTGATGCTGTTCCTGATCTCGATCAACTATATCGATCGCGCTTCGCTCTCGGTCGCGATGCCCGTGATCGCCAAGGAGTTCGACATCGATCCGGCGATGCAGGGCCTGATCCTGAGCTCGTTCTTCTGGACATACGCGCTGATGCAGGTGCCGGGCGGCATGCTCGCCGACCGCTTCAAGCCGCGCATCGTGATCGCGCTCGCGACATTGTTCTGGGGCTTCTTCCAGGCGCTGGCGGCGCTGTCCACCAGCTGGATGCTGCTGCTGCTGACCCGGCTCGGGCTCGGCGCGTCCGAAGCGCCGATCTATCCGGCCGGCGGCAAGCTCAACGCGATCTGGATGACGCAGACCGAACGCGGCCGCGGAGCCACTCTGCTCGACGGCGGCGCACCGCTCGGCGCTGCGCTCGGCTCGATCGTGATCGCCTGGCTGATGGCGGCATTCAGCTCCTGGCGTGTCGCCTTTGTGATCGCCGGCATCGGCACCATGCTGTGCGGGCTGTGGGCCTGGTACTACATCCGCAACGCGCCGCGCGAGCATCCCTCGGTCAATGAAGCCGAGGCGCGCTATCTCGAGGAGGCGCATGCGATCGAGGACGCGGCGACGCCGCCGTCGTCGGGCGCGAGCGGGCTGGCCTATTTCCGCTTCCGCTCGGTCTGGTGCATGTGCCTCGGCTGGATGTTCTTCAACACCACCTTCTATGGCCTGCTGACCTGGATGCCGACCTATCTGTTCAAGGTGCACGGCTTCGACATCAAGGCGCTCGGCGGCGCATCCTTCATCATCTTCTTCGCGGGCTTCGTCGGCGAACTGGTCGGCGGCTGGATCGGCGACGGCTGGCGGGCGCGGGGCGGGGCGCCCAACACCGTGTTCCGCACCCTGTTCGGCATCGCGGCGATCATGGCGACGGTGTCGATCTTCCTGGTCGCCTACGTCACCAACGCGGTTGTGGTCGTGGTGCTGCTGTCGACGACGCTGTTCTTCTTGCGCTGGTGCGGCATGTACTGGGCGATCCCGTCGGCGCTGGCGGGCCGCGGCAAGTCCGGCTTCCTCGGCGGCTGCATGAATCTCGGCGGCAACATCGCGGGCATCACCACGCCCCTGATCGTCGGCTTCATCGTGCAGGCCACCGGCTCCTACTTCCTCGCTTTGATGTATTTCGCCGCCGCGGGAATTGCGCTGTTGATCTGCTCGACTCTGATCGACTACAGCCGCAAGCTCCCGGTCTAGAACGGATGCGGCCGAATCTGCCAAAGGTTCGGCCGCTTGACGAGGCTCACGAATGACACGTCCTATCAGGCTCGGCATGCTGACGCCGTCGTCGAATACCGCACTCGAGCCGATCACCTGCGCGATGCTGGCAGGCGTCGACGACGTCTCGGCGCATTTCTCGCGCTTCAAGGTGACGGAGATCGCGCTGTCGGAACAGTCGTTGCGCCAGTTCGACGCCAGCGAGATTCTGCGCGCGGCAGAATTGCTCGCCCATGCCAAGGTCGACGTCATCGCCTGGAACGGCACCTCGGCAAGCTGGCTCGGCTTCGACCGCGACGAGAACCTGTGCGAACAGATCACGGCGGCAACCGGAATCAAGGCCTGCACCACGGTGCTGGCCTATCGCGACCTGCTGCGGCGGATCGGCGCCAAACGCATCGGTCTGGTGACGCCGTATCGCAACGATGTGCAGGACAAGATCATCGCCAACTGGAATTCGGCTGGGCTGCATTGCCTCGCCGAGCGACACCTGTCGCTGCAAGACAATTTCTCTTTTGCCGAGGTCAGTGAGGCCGAGGTCGCAGACCTGATCGAGCAGGTGGTGCGCGAAGGCTGCGATGTCGCCGTCGTGCTCTGCACCAACATGCGCGGTGCGGGCGCTGCCGAACGGTTGGAGCGCGGATTTGGCGTTCCAGTGCTGGATTCGATTGCGGTGACGCTGTGGGCGTGTCTCGCAGCCGTGGGCTGCGATCCGGCGAGCGTGCACGGCTGGGGCAGCCTGTTCACGAATCCCGATCTGCGCGCGGCGACCGCGATCCCCGATCATGACGATAAAGGCGTGCGGTGACTGAAGCCAAGACCAAAACGAAGGCGATCAGACGGAGCAAGGAACCCAAGCGCGCGATCACGGCGCAACAACGGCGCCGCCTGCGCGTGCCGCGAGTCGGACTGCACGAGCAGGCCGCGGCGCGGCTGCGCACCATGATCGTGCGCGGCGAATTGGCGCCGGGTCAATCGCTGGGGGAGGCGGACCTGTCCGATGCGCTCGGCATTTCGCGGACCCCGCTGCGCGAGGCGCTGAAGCAATTGGCGAACGAGGGCCTGGTTGAACTCAGGCTCAACCACAGTGCCGTGGTGGCGCCGTTCCGCCGCGCCGAATTGACCGAATTGTTCGAGGCCGTCAGCGGCATCGAGCGCTGCGCGGCCGAGCTCGCCGCGCTGCGCATGGAGGACGCCGACTTCGAACGGCTCGACGCGCTGCAGGACAAGATCGAGTGGCATCACGGCCGCGGCGAGCTGCGCGACTATTTTCAAACCAACCAGCAGATCCATTCGGCGATCGTCGGGTTCGCCCGCAACGCGGTGCTGAAGGCGACGCACGAGGCGCTGCTGGCGCGGGCCGAGCGGGCGCGCTTCTTCGCGCTCTCGGTGCTCGGGCGCTGGGATGAATCGGTGCGCGAGCACCAGGAGATTCTTGCCGCGCTCAGGCGACGCGATGCTGCGCGGGCCGGGCAGATCCTGGCCCATCACGTGCGCCGCACCGGTGAGATCGTCGCCGAGACGCTGGATGGCAAGGGAGATGAGGCCGCGGTGCCGGACACTCTCGCGAAGCCGCGCGGCCGCAAGACGAGGAACGTTGCGCCATGAAGATCCTGCTGCTCAATCCCAACACGACCGCGGCAGTGACGGATCTGCTCCATGCCGCCGGCAGCAAGGCGGCATCAGCCGGCACCGAGCTCGTGCCCGCGACCGCCTCGCGCGGCGTGCCTTATATTGCGACCCGCGCCGAGGCGCAGATCGGCGGCGCAATCGCGCTGGAGATGCTGGCGGAGGCCAGCCCGGGCATCGATGCCGCCATCATCGCGGCGTTCGGCGATCCCGGCCTGTTCGGCGCGCGCGAGCTGTTTGCGTTTCCGGTGGTCGGATTGGCCGAGGCCGCGATGCTCACCGCCTGCATGCTCGGCCGCCGGTTCTCGATCGTGACCTTCGCCGGCGCGCTGGCGCCCTGGTACGAGGAGTGCGTCGCCATGCACGGGCTGAGTTCACGCTGCGCCGGCATCCGCACGCTCGACGGTGGCTTCCAGTCGATCTCCGACGTCCAGGCCGAGAAGGAGGAACTGCTGGTCGCACTCGCCAACCAGGCGGTCGAACAGGACGGCGCCGACGTCGTGATCCTGTCAGGCGCGCCGCTCGCCGGCCTTGCCGCAAAGGTCCGCGACCGCATTCCGGTGCCCGTGGTGGATCCTGTCGCGGCCGCCGTGCGCCAGGCGGAGACGCTTACCGTGCTCAAGCCACGCAAGTCGGTCGCCGGCACTTTCCGCCGGCCCGATCCAAAACCGACGATCGGGCTGGCCGAGCCGCTTGCCGCCATCATCGAACATCGCTCACCGAAAGAGGGGACGGACTGATGTCCTTCGACACCATCATCCGCGGCGGCACCGTCGTGACCGCTGCCGACACCTTCGCCTGCGACGTCGGAATCCGTGACGGCAAGATCACGGCGCTCGGTCACGATCTCGGCGATGCGGCCGAGATCATCGACGCCACCGACCGGCTGGTGCTGCCCGGCGGCATCGACAGCCACGTCCATTTCGCCCAGCCGTCGGGCGACGGCATCGTGATGGCCGACGGCTTCGCCAGCGGCACCCGCTCGGCGGCGTTCGGCGGCAACACCACCGTGCTGCCGTTCTGCCTGCAGGAGAAGGGCCAGACGCTGCGCGAGGCGCTCAAGCACTATCATTCGTTGGCCGAAGGCGAATGCCATGTCGACGTCGCTTTCCATCTGATCGTCACCGATCCGACCGAGCATGTGCTGGGCCAGGAGCTCCCGGCGCTGGTCGAGGACGGTTACACCTCGCTGAAAGTCTTCATGACCTATGAGGGGCTGGCGCTGTCGGATCGCGAACTACTCGAGACCATGTCGGTCGCGCGCGAGACCGGCGCAATGTTGATGGTGCATGCGGAAAACTTCGATGCCATCCGCTTTCTCACCGACCGGCTGGAACGCGCCGGCAACACCGCGCCGCGCTTCCACGCGACCTCGCGGCCGATCCCGGTCGAGCGCGAGGCCACCCATCGCGCCATTTCGCTGTCAGAGCTCGTCGACGTGCCGATCATGATCGTGCATGTCTCGAATCGCGAAGCGATGGACGAGATCCGCCGCGCCCAGCAGCGGGGCTTGCGGGTGATGGGTGAAACCTGCCCGCAGTACCTGATGCTCACCGAGAAAGATCTCGATCAGCTCAACATGGAGGGCGCAAAGTACGTCTGCTCGCCGCCGCCGCGCGATGTCGCCAGCCAGCAGGCGTGCTGGGAAGGCCTGCAGCAGAAAGTGTTTTCGGTGTTCTCGTCGGACCATTGTCCGTTCCGCTACGACGACCCGCAAGGCAAGCTCGCGCCCAAGGGGCGAACCAGCTTCCGCTGGGTGCCGAACGGCATCCCCGGGGTGGCGACGCGGCTGCCGATCCTGTTCTCCGAAGGCGTGGTGAAGGGGCGCATCGACCTCAACAGCTTCGTCGCCTTCAGCGCCACCAACCACGCCAAGATCTACGGCCTCTATCCGCGCAAGGGTACGATCGCGGTCGGCTCGGATGCCGACATCGCGCTGTGGGACCCGAAGCGCAAGGTGACGATCCGCCACGAGCTGATCCATGACGGCTCGGACTACACGCCTTATGAAGGGCTCGAAGTCACGGGCTGGCCGGTGATGACCATGGTGCGCGGCAA
The DNA here is from genome assembly GCF_019972155.1 of Bradyrhizobium sp. RD5-C2. Classification (GTDB taxonomy): domain Bacteria; phylum Pseudomonadota; class Alphaproteobacteria; order Rhizobiales; family Xanthobacteraceae; genus Bradyrhizobium. The sequence goes on from NZ_BOVL01000007.1 coordinate 190,799, forward strand.
GGTGGTCGTCGACGACGGCACGCTGGTCGGCAGCAAGGAGCACGGCACATATCTGCCGCGCGCCAAGCCGCCGTCCGCCGCAACCATTCCGTGATACGAAGGATACTACCCGCGAACCAGAAGGCAGGAGACCACCATGCCCTACGCGACGACAGATGACGGCTTGCGGCTCTATTTCGAGGAGACCGGATCCGGCCATCCGGTGATCCTGGTCCATGAATTCGCCGGCGATTTGCGCAGCTACGAGCCGCAGATGCGGCATTTCGGCAAGCGCTTCCGCACCATCGCCTACAATGCGCGCGGCTTTCCGCCGTCCGACGTGCCCGAGCAGGTCTCGTCCTACTCGCAGGCGCGTGCAGCCGACGATATTCTTGCCGTGCTCGATCACATCGGCGCGCCGAAGGCGCATATCATCGGCCTCTCGATGGGCGGTTTTGCAACGCTGCATTTCGGCATCCGGCATCCGGCGCGCGCATTGTCGCTGTGTATCGGCGGCTGCGGCTATGGCGCCGAGCTCGACAAGCGCGAGACGTTTCGCGCCGAAGCCGACGTGATCGCAGCTACGATCCGCAAGGAGGGCATGCCGGCGTTCGCCGAGCGCTACGCCTACGGGCCCACGCGCGTGCAGTACGAGAACAAGGACCCGCGCGGCCACGCCGAGTTCAAGACCATGCTGGCCGAGCACTCGGCGGTGGGATCGGCCAACACCCAGCAGGGCGTCCAGAAGGAGCGTCCCTCGCTCTACACGCTGGTCGACGAGATGAAGCGCATCACCGTGCCGACGCTGATCATCACCGGTGACGAGGATTGGCCGTGTTTGCTGCCGGGCATCTTGATGAAACAGAGCATCCCGTCGGCCGCGCTCGCCGTGATGCCGAACTGCGGCCACGCCATCAACATCGAGGAGCCCGACGAATACAACCGGATCGTCGGCGAATTCCTGTCGCAAGTCGAAAGCGGCCGCTGGCCGCAGCGCGATCCCAGAGCGATGAGTGCCTCGATCACGGGGATGAAGGGTTAGGCTCGGGGCGCAATTGCCCCGTGCTCAAATGCTCGTGCGCAATCAGCCAACCGGATGGCTCTTTGCGAAACACTCTGGTTCCTCGGCCATCTCCGCCAATGTTCTCGCCGCGGACCCTGCCGGTCCATGCGAAGCTGTAGATGACGGCGGCCGAGGTGTCGGATTGCGTGATCCAGATCGATTCCAGGGTCGCGTAGTTGTAGTTATCGACCAGCTTCCAATTGGCCTGCATTGTGGAGGCGAAAGCGTCCCTGCCGCATATTGCCGTCCCGTTGCTATAGAACAGCACGACGTCATCGGTGAGAAATGTCAGCGCGGAATGGATGTCCCTCTCGATCAACGATGCAGTAAAATCGGCCATGCAAGTCTGTGGCGTGTTTGCGGGCATGTCTGCTCTCTGTTCTCAGCGGCGAATTGCGATAGGAGAAAATCGGCGCAATGCGGCGAGATCCTGGGTGATCCCGAGACCGCTGCCCTGATTGGCCTCGGTGACCAAGCTGATGCATTCGTCTTGAGTAGCGGTCTCCATTCCTACGCTCGGCTCTCCGCGGCCCAGATCACGGCGTCGGCCCCGGCGGGGATCCGCATCGGGCTCGACGGATCGGTCACCGCGCGCCACACCGCCTCGGCCACGTCCTGCGCGTGGGTGACAGGCCCTCCGTCGCCGAAGCGAGCGAAGACACTCTGCACGAGCTCGGCATAGGCCGCGTGGTCGAGGCCCTGCGCGTGGGCGCGTGCAGTATCGCCGAAGCGGGTCTCAGGCGAACGGCCCGGCAGCACCAGGCGCGCGCGCACGCCGAACTGCGCCAGCTCCAGCGCCATCGACTCGGTGAATGCGTTCACCGCCGCCTTGGTCGCGGTGTAGGACGCGATCAGAGGGATCGATCTCAACGTCACGCTCGAGGTGACGTTGACGACAACGCCTGCCCTGCGTTGCCTGAACTGCGGCAGCACTGCCTGCGTGAGGGCCATCGTGCCGAACGTGTTGGTCTCGAACAGCTCGCGGATCGTCGCCATCGGCGTGGCTTCGAATGGCGACGCCGCGCCGAAGCCTGCATTGTTGACGAGGGCATCGATCGGTCCCGCGGCCTCGACGGCGCGATGGATGCTGTCGGGATCGGTGACGTCGAGCGCGAGCACGCGCAGATGCGCCGAACGCGGCAGCACATCCTCGCGCGGCGTGCGCATCGTCGCGATGATGTTCCAGTCGCGGTCGAGAAAGTATTTGGCGGTTTCAAGTCCGAAGCCGGACGAGCATCCGGTGATCAAGATGGTGTTCATGTTGTTCTTTGGGGGCTCTTGGTAGTGATTTGACTGACACAGACGATAGGTGTCAGTGCCCGGACGCTCTATGTTTGAAAGTCCAAGAGTCATTTGCAGGAGTCCGGACATGATCGATCCTCTTGCGGAGGTCGTCACGCTGCTGCAGCCAAGCGCCCGGTTCTCGAAGGCCGTGGTCGGCGCCGGGGCGTGGCATGTCCGCCGCTCCGATGCCGGGCAGCCGTTTTATTGCGTGGTCCTCGAGGGCGGGTGCCGGCTTGAGGTCGACGATCAAGAAGCGATCGAGCTAAAGGCGGGCGACTTCATTCTGGTCCCCGCGGCGTATGACGTCGCGATGTCGAGCCTCGCGCGGTTTCCCGAGCCGACCGCCGAAACACGTCCCGTCGCGCTCGCCACCGGAGAGTTCAGGATCGGCGACCGGGACGGTCCAACCGATCTGCGGATGCTGATCGGCCATTGCAGCTTCGGCTCGGAGGACGCGAACCTGCTGGTGTCGCTGCTTCCCCAGCTGGTGCATGTGCGCGGCGAACCGCGGCTCGCCACCCTGATGCAGTTCGTCCGGGACGAATTCCGCGAACGCCGCCCGGCGCGCGAAGTGATCCTGGCCCGTCTGCTCGAGGTTCTCCTGATCGAGGCGTTGCGCTCGACGGCGGGCACCGCGGCGTCGCGGGGTCTTGTGCGCGGGCTCGCCGACGAGCGTCTCGCTGTTGCGATCCGCCGGATGCATGAGAGCCCGACGCGGGCCTGGACGGTCGCGCAGCTGGCGAAGGAGGCGGCGCTGTCGCGTTCGGCATTCTTCGACCGGTTCGGCCGCGCTGTCGGCGTCGCACCGATGGAGTATCTGCTGGCCTGGCGCATGGCGATGGCCAAGAACATGCTCCGACAGAACGAAAGCGGCATCGCCGAAATCGCCGAACGTGTCGGCTACGGCTCACCAAGCGCATTCAGCGTCGCCTTCACCCGCCATGTCGGATTGTCGCCGACGCAATATGCGCGGGAGCAGATCGAGCCGTGACGCGCGTGCCGGCGTCATCGAGATAGAGATCAATCCAACATCCTTCGCAAGCGCTGCAACCGACGCGTGAATCGAACGCGCGATGGTGGATCGCTGTGATGAAACTTACACAGGGCTGTCATCGGTGATGGATAACTTGTCGCATGTCGACGTCATAAATCCTTAAAAAATGGGGCAAGAAGTGAAGGCGAAATTCCTTTCAACGGTCGGAGTCTGTCTGGTCGCTGCTGCTGCAGTTGTGTGCAGCGCCGCCGCTCACGACGATGATAGAGACCACGATCATCGTCATCCGCACGACATTCACACCGCAACGCCGATCAAGCATCTCGTCGTGATCTTCAACGAGAATCGCTCGTTCGATCATTATTTCGCGACCTACCCGAATGCGGCCAATCCGACCGGCTCGATTCCGTTTACGGCCAAGCCGCATACGCCGAAGGTCAACAACCTCGTCACCGCCAATCTGTTGACCAACAACCCGAACACCAATCCGGCCAACGGCACCGGCGCGACCAATCCGTTCCGGCTCGACCGCACCCAGGCCAACACGCGCTCGCAGAACCATGCCTATACGCCCGAGCAGCAGGCGGTCGACAACGGCAAGGAAGACCTGTTTCCGGAATTCACCGGTCGCGGCACCGCCGGCGGCGTCGGCGCCTTCGGCACCAACGGGCAGGTGATGGGTTATTTCGACGGCAACACCGTCACCGCGTTCTGGAATTACGCACAGAACTTCGCGATGAGCGACAACAACTGGACCGACACCTTCGGTCCGTCGACGCCCGGCGCGCTCGAGGTGGTGTCCGGCCAGACCAATGGCGCGCAGAACATCGTCGGCACGTCATCGTCGATCGCCGACGGCCAGGGCGGCCTGACGCTGATCGGTGATACCGACCCTGCCTACGATTCCTGCTCGAGCACGACCAGCCAGGTCCTGATGACCAGCAAGAACATCGGCGACCTGCTCAATGCCGAAAAGATCAGCTGGGGCAGCTTCATGGGCGGCTTCGACCTGACGCTCAAGAACAGCAACGGCACCACCAACTGCGGCCGCAGCACGTTCTCGAGCAACGTCAACGGCACCATCGCGGACTACATTCCGCACCACGCCTGGTTCCAGTACTACAAATCGACCGCCAACCCGACCCATGCGCGGCCGAGCTCGGTGAGCGCCGTGGGCCACACCTACGTTCCCGGCAGCAAGACGCTCGATCCGGCCAATCATGCCTACGATCTCGAGGACTTCTACGCCTCGGTGAAAGCCGGCAACCTCCCGGCGGTCTCCTACATCAAGATGCCGGCCTATCAGGACGGTCATCCCGGCAACTCCGACCCGCTCGACGAGCAGGCCGGTAATGTCGAGCTGATCAATTTCCTGCAGAAGCAGCCGGAGTGGCACGACACCGCGGTCATCATCACCTATGACGACTCCGACGGCTGGTACGACCACCAGTACACCGCGCCGATCAGCGCCTCGTATGATCCGACCGCCGACCAGGTCAACGGTCCCGGCCAGTGCGGCCGCGGTATCGGCAAGCAGACGCAGCCGAAGGGCCTCAACGGCCAGCCGGTGAACGGCCGCTGCGGTCCCGGCACGCGGACCCCGTTCATCGTGATCTCGCCCTTCGCCAAGAAGAACTTCGTCAGCCACACCCGCATCTCGCAGGCGTCCGTCGTGCGCTTCATCGAGGACAACTGGCTGCACGGCCAGCGTCTCGGCGGCGGCTCGTTCGACGACAGCGTCGAATCGATCTCGGACATGTTCGATTTCGATCATGGCCACGATCACGATCACGACCGCGACGATCGGCAGAACAAGCTGTTCCTCGATCCGACGGCCGGCACGGTGATCGTCAGCCCGTCTGATGATCATCACCACCACTAACGCTCTGGGATCACTGGACGTCATATGAACGGCCGCATGTTGTGGCTTCTCGGCGCCGGCCTGCTCTGCATGGCCGGCGCCGTTGCGGCAGTCGAGACGACAGGGCTTCCCGGGACGAAAGGACTCCCGGGGACGAATCCGCATCCGGTGCAGCTCAGGCGCCCGCCGGTCGCCCCGCTGTCCGGCATGGCGCAGCTCGGCCAGAAGGTCTTCTTCGACGCGTCGCTGTCGTCGTCGGGCGCATTGTCATGCGCGTCCTGCCACAGTCCGGACCACGCCTACGGTCCGCCCAACGATGGGGCGGTCATGTTCGGCGGGCCTGCGCAATCGCGGCAGGGGACGCGCGCCGTTCCGGGCCTGACCTACCTGGAACGCCAGCCGAATTTCAGCATCGGACCGGAGAAGGACGAGGACGACAATCTCGTCGACTTCGCACAACTGGCTGCGGCAGGCCAGCAGGCTGCGCGCGCGAAAAAGGTCGCGACCGGGACCGCGGCGTCGGCGGTCAACATCGTGCCGCAGGGCGGGCTGTTCTGGGACGGTCGCGCCGATACGCTGCAGGACCAGGCGATCTTCCCGCTGCTCGATCCCAATGAGATGGACGGCGGCAGCATCGAGGTGGTGGCGGGAAAGCTGCGCCAGGCGAGCTATGCGCCGCGCTTTGCCGAGCTGTTCGGCGCTCAGGTCTTCGACAACACGCGGCTGCTGGTCGCGGAGGCGATGTTCGCGGTCGCGCGCTATCAGGTCGAGGAGCCGAGCTTCCATCCCTATACCAGCAAGTTCGACTACTGGCTGGAAGGAAAGACGCGGCTAAGCGAAAGCGAGTTGCGCGGCCTGCAATTGTTCAACGATCCGGACAAGGCCAATTGCGGCGGCTGCCATACCTCGGCGCCGACCCGCGACGGCCTGCCGCCGCTGTTCACCGACCACCAGTACGAGGCGCTCGGCGCGCCGCGCAACGCCGCGCTCGCCGGCAACCGCGATCCCAATCATTTCGATCTCGGGGTCTGCGGTCCGTATCGCACCGACATTGCCGAACAGACGCAATATTGCGGGATGTTTCTGACGCCGACCCTGCGCAACACCGCGACCCGCCGCGTGTTCTTCCACAACGGCGTCTTCACGAGCCTCGAGCAGGTGCTCGATTTCTATAACTTCCGCGATACCAATCCGGAGAAGGTGTATCCGCGCGCGGCGGACGGTACGGTGCGCAAATACGACGACCTGCCGGAGAAGCATCACGGCAATGTCGACGTCAGCGATCCGCCGTTCGAGCGCCATCTCGGCGACACGCCTGCGATGACCGCACAGGATGAAGCCGACATCATCGCCTTCCTGAAGACGCTGACCGACGGTTACCAGCCGGAGCGGTGAGCGGCCGCGACGGCCCACAGCGGAACCCATACGTGAGTTGGCAGGTCCTCGTCATGCGCGCATACTGGGCGTATGAATGTGGTCGAAGGCAACGGTGCCAGAATCCCCGCGATCGGGCTCGGCACCTGGGAGCTGCGCGGGCGGACCTGCGCCCGCATCGTCGAGCAGGCGCTGCGGCTCGGTTACCGGCACATCGACACCGCCCAGATCTATGACAACGAGCGCGAGGTCGGCGAGGGGCTGCGCGCCTCTGGCGTCAAGCGCGACGATGTGTTCCTGACCACCAAGATCTGGACCACGCATTTCATGGCGAAGGATCTCGAACGTTCCGCCAAAGAGAGCCTGGCGCGGCTGCGTCTGACCGAGGTCGATCTGTTGCTGCTGCACTGGCCGCATCCGCACGTGCCGCTTGCCGAGACGCTCGGCGCGCTGGCGCGGGTCAAGCAGGCGGGACTGGCGCGGCATATCGGGGTCTCGAACTTCAACGCGGCGCTGATCGAGGAGGCGGTGGCGGCGTGCCCCGAGCCGCTCGCCTGCGATCAGGTCGAGTACCATCCTTATCTGGGCCAGGCCGACGTGATTGAGGCCTGTGCGCGCCATGGCATGGCGTTCGTCGCCTACAGCCCGATCGCGAAGGGACGCGTCAAGGGCGACCGCGCGCTGGCGCGGATCGGCGACCGCTATCGCAAGACGGCTGCCCAGGTCTGCCTGCGCTGGCTGGTGCAGCAGAATGTCTCAGCGATCCCGCGCACCTCGAAGCTCGAGCGGCTCCAGGAAAATCTGGACATCTTCGACTTCGAGTTGTCGGATGAGGACATGCAAGAGATTTCGGCGATCGGGAGCGTGGCCGCGCGCTGACAGGCCATCTGACGGCCCTCTGACGGCCTATGGCGCATCGGGCCTTGCCTGTGAATCGCCACACGGAAAATGGCTAGAGCTTCGGTTCTGATTGAATCAGAACCGAAGCTCTAGATTCTTGTTTTGACGCGTTTTCTTGACGCGAACCGGTGTCCACTTCGCTCGAAAACGCTCTAGGCAGCGGTCCGGATCATGCTATTGCGCTGGCCGATTGCGGTTTTGGATCGAATGGGGATTGAGGCAGGCGGGTTCCGGCCGGTATTGTGACCGGCGGGGAGACGACACTGATGTGATCGAGCGGGATGAAGTTTCGGCCAAACGCGGATCTGCTGGCGTCGGTGTTCGTGCACCTGATGCTGCTCGCGCTGATTTTCCTGTATTCGGAGGTGCATCAGTTCGATCCCGTCGCCGCTGACACGGTGCCGGTCGAGATCGTGACCCCGCAGGAGGTCGCCAGGAGCGAGGTCCAGACCGAGACCAAGCCCGATCCGGTGCCGAGCCCGTCGCCGACGCCCGAGTTTCAGTTGCCGTCGCTCGACAAGCCTGTCGACACCGCCAAGTCCGAACCACCCGCGCAAGCGCCGGCACCGCAGCCGCAGCAGGCCCAGCAGCAGCCGCCGCAGAAGCAGGCGACGCCGCCGGAGCCCAAACCCAGCCCGGCTCCGCAGCATGCCGCGGTCGAGCCGCCGGCACCGCAGACGCCGGCACAACAGACGCCACGGATGCCCCAGCCGATGGCGCAGCAAGCGCCGCCGCCGTCGCAACCTGCCTATGCGCAGCCCGAACCTGACCTGTCCGTCAAATACAATGTCCTGCTTGGCTTGCCGCCCGACATCCCCATCAAGCCGCTGGCCGAAGCGCCGCACGGCCTCGGTCCCGGCAAGGACAATTTCGACGCCGCAGCCACCGAGCAGGCCGACGTCGGCTCCAGCGTGGTCGCCGAATTCCGCCGTCATCTGAAGAGCTGCATGAAGCTCCCGGCGACGCTGAGCACCGGCGATGACGTCAGGATCAAGCTCCGGGTGTTTATGAAGCCCGACGGCAAGCTCGGCGCATCGCCGTTGTTGATCGAGGCCACCGCATCGGAGAAGGGGCCCCTGCTGCTCAAGAGCGCGACCGAGGCGCTGCAGGCCTGCCAGCCCTATGCGATGCTGCCGCGGGATCGCTACGGCGAATGGAAGGTGCTCGACCTCGACTTCACGCCGCGCGATTTTGCATCGTAGGGAGGGGCGTCATTGCGAGCGAAGCGAAGCAATCCATCTTTCGAGTGTCTGGAAAGGTGGATTGCTTCGTCGCTGTCGCTGCTCGCAATGACGGCGCCTTCCTCAGCTTCCCATCGCCTGCCAGGCGTTGGAGGCGAACTGCCGACGCCAGATCACGATGACGACCGCGGCTGTCGTGGCGAACAGCACCCAGGGACTGACGAACCAGCCGAGATAGCCGAGCGCGAAGAAGAACGCGCGCTGGCCGCGGTTGAAGTGCCGGCCCGCGGTCTCGAACAGCCGCGTGGTGCGGATCACATGCGCCTCGGCCTCTGGCGTATCGCGCTGGCCGGCCGGCGGCATCGCACCGAACAGGATCGCAACATAGTTGAAGAGACGATAGGCCCAGGCGAATTTGAAGAAGGTGTAGATGAAGATCAGGATCAGCCCCATGCACTTGATCTCCCACAGAGCGGGCGAGGGCGAGAGGTTGACCGGCAACGCACCGAGCACCGCGAGCGCGTCGCTGGTCGCGCGCAGCAGCGCCAGCGCGCCGCCGATCGCGATCAGGCTGGTGGAGGCAAAGAACGCGGTGCCGTTCTGCAGGCTCGCCATGATCTGCATGTCGACCATCCGCGCGTCGCGGTTGAGCAGATTCCGCACCCAGATCTCGCGATAGACATGCATTCGCGCCGACAGGCTGTCGCGACCATAAGCGGTGTGCTCCAGCGTGATGGCGTAGACCAGCCATTCCAGCGCAAAGAAGCCGACAGCCAGGATGTCGACCCAATAGCCGCTCATTGGTGCCTTCCTTCGTCAATGCTCTGCGACGGGTCCGCGCCGCGCTGCATCCCGCGTCATGTACAGGTTGAACGCGTGCAATGCACTATGGCAAACTGAGGTGGCAACAGGATTCACAGGCATGCTCAAGCTCGTCATCGGCAACAAGAACTATTCGTCATGGTCGCTGCGGCCCTGGCTGGCGCTGCGCGCCAACGACATCCCGTTCGAGGAAATCTTCGTTCCGCTCTACACCGACCAGGCCGACAAGGACCGCATTCTCTCTTTCAGCAAGGCCGGCAAGGTGCCGACGCTGATCGACGGCGACGTCACGGTGTGGGATTCGCTGGCGATCATCGAATATCTCGCCGAGAAGTTTCCTGAAGCGAAGCTCTGGCCGTCGGATCGCGCCGCGCGCGCGCATGCCCGCGCGATCTCGGCGGAGATGCACTCCGGCTTCGTGCCGCTGCGCAGCGAGTGCGGCATGAACCTGCACCGGCCGATCCGCGCCGTCGCGCTGTCGGACGATGCGCGGGCCAATGTGGCGCGGATCGAGGAGATCTGGGCCGATTGCCACGCGCGCTACGGCAAGCAGGGCCCGTTCCTGTTCGGGGCATTCTCCGGGGCGGACGCGATGTACGCGCCCGTGGTGCATCGCTTCCGCACCTACGCGATCCAGGTGAAGCCCGAAGCGCAGCACTATGTCGATGCCATGATGCAGCTGCCGGCGTTCCAGCAATGGACCCGGGACGGCCTGGCCGAGACGCTGCTGATCGACCGATTCGAGAGCGTCTGACGATCCCGGCGCTGCCGAATTGTGACAGCGGCGGCAAAGATCGCGGCTTGACGCCGCGGGGCCGAAGGCGTCGAATCCGAAAGACCGGTTTTGCAAGTCGTGAAAGGACTTAGACCATGGGCATTCTCGATTCCCTGGAGAATTCACCGGAGCTGAAAGGCATGCTTGGCCAGCTCGGGGCGGCCGTGATCCCCGTCGTGCTTGGCCAGGTGATGGGCAATGGCGGGCAGGGCGGCTTGTCGGCAATCGTGGCCAAGCTCGAGCAGGCTGGCCTCGGCGACCAGGTCAAATCCTGGATCGGCACCGGCCAGAACCTGCCGATCACCGCCGAGCAGCTCCAGGAGGTGCTGGGCAGCGACACCGTCAAGCAGCTCGCCGCCAAGTTCAACATTCCGGTCGACCAGCTGTCCAAGGTGCTGGCCCAGCAACTTCCGGCTGCGGTCGATGGCGCGAGCCCCAACGGCAAGCTGCCGCATACCGCCTGAGGCCGCGGAACCGGGTTCCGGCCGAGCTCGGCGGGCAATTTCCGGCTGGCACGTAAATTGCTGCCTATCGCCCTGAAAAACCTGCAAAATCGTAGCTTCTCCATGCCCCAATCTTGCTGGATTTGGGGCGGTGCGATGTGCTACGTTGCCGCAGGGTTCTCAAAATGCCGGCTTGAGCTATCGGGACTGTCAGCTCAGCCAGCAATCTCTAAGAAAATGGAGAGGGCGTTGAAGCATAAGTACTCGATTGGCGAGATCGTCTATTTCACGGCGAGCAACGTGGCGCGCCCCGCCGCGAGCGGCACCTATGAGGTGATCCGCCTGCTGCCGACCGATGGTGACGATTGCCAGTATCGTATCAAGAGCTCGACTGAAGCTTTCGAACGGGTGGCCAAGGAGAGTCAGCTCGCGCTGTCCTGAACGCGTTGTGCGCAAGCCGGTGGCTGGAGCGGGTTCCGCGCCGTCGCCGTCAAAAGGCCCTGTTCGCAGACCCATTGTGCTGAAGGTTGGACGTCGGGATGGCGGCGTTCGCCGTCGCTGGCTGTGCTTACGCTGCGTTGAGGGACATCGCGCATGAACTGGGCTTCCTCGCTGGATCAGATCTGGCGCTCACCGACCTTCCCGATGTGGCTGACGCTGGCCGCGGCGGGCTTCTTTGGGATCGTCGTTCTGGTCACGCTGCTGCGCGCGGAAAAGTCCGTCGCCAACGGCGCGCTGACCGTCATTACGCTGCTGTCGATCGCGGTTGCGGTCGCGGCGACGATCCGCGGCTTCGGGCCGGGCGGGCAGGCGGCGGCCGCCGACACACGGACCGCGCAATTCACCAGCCAGACCGTGCCGGCGCTGGCCTGCGTCGACGAGCTCGCCGGAGATGCTGTTCTCAATGCCTGCGAGAAGGTGCTGTTCGGTTCGTCTGATACGGCCGCGGCTGCGGTCAGCTATGCGGCGGCGCAGATCTCGCGCCTGACCGCGCTCGGCGACCTCGCAACCGCGGAGCGTAATACGACCACCGAATTGCAGGCGCTGCGCCGCGCCATCGAGCACGACCGCTACGGCCTCGTGGCCTACGCACTGATGGCGCGGGACCACTGCACGCCGACGGCGTGTCCCGCGTTCCGCTCGCTGGGCGACAACCATCAGATCATCAACAACATGAACGAGCGGACCTACGAGAACCTAGTCACGCGCTATGCGGCGTCCTGGAACGGCCCGGCCGGCGCGCAGGCGTCGGCTGCCAACGGCCTGATCGCAGCGTTGCCGCAGTCGATGCCCACCGGCAAGCCGACCAATGCGGAGTTTCCGAGCGCGTCCTCGACGCCGCCGGTCAGCATCATGACGCCCGAACCGGCGAAGCCGGCCGCAGCGGCCCAGCCGCCGGCCGCACGCGCTGCCGCCGCGCCGCCCGCTGCCCCGAAGCGGCCGCCCGCACCGAAGCGCCCGGTCCAGATCGCGCCGGCTCCTGCGCCGGCGGCGCCGCCACCTGCCGCGGCGAGTGCGCCGGCGGCCGCGAACCAGGAATGAGCTGATGGCGGCGGCGTGAGCCGTCGTCATCGCACCGTTCCGGGCAGTAAATCCCGATATCCACTGCCGCTGATATCGCTCCCTTTCCAAAGGGCGCGCCGGCCGCTACATCCGGCCCATGCCGCTTCATCTCATCAAGCTTGCCGTCGGTTGCGACTCGGTCAAGGAACTCAAGGGTTGGGTCGCCGAACGGATGGCGACCGCGAAGAAAAAGGGCCTGCCGCTCCGTCACATCCACATCACGCGGATGACGCCGAAGCGCGAGGAGGAAATCCTCGCCGGCGGTTCGCTGTATTGGGTGATCCGTGGCGAGATCGCCGCGCGCGAGAAGATCATCGCGCTCGAGCCGTTCCGCGACAAGGACGGCATCGGACGCTGCCGGCTGGTGATGCAGCCCAAGGTGATCGCCGTCTCGCCGCGGCCGATGCGGCCGTTCCAGGGCTGGCGCTATCTGACCGCGGACTCCGCGCCGGCAGATCTCACCAAGTCGAGCGCAGCCAGCGTGGCGTCGATGCCGGAACCGATGCGCCGCGAGCTGCGCGACCTCGGATTGCTCTGAGCAACCGGATTGCTGTGAGCAATCGGAAGACCGCTGGCGCGGATCACTGCGTTACGAGATGCAGCCGGCCCCATTCGGATGCCGGGATCTCGACATAGCGGCCGCCGCCCGCGTTGCTGACGGCGACGTCGAGCAGTTCATGGTCGATCCCCATCTCGCCGAGATAGCGCCGGAACTGGTCGGTGAAGATCGAGGTCAGGCTTTCGCGATGCTCGGCCGAGACGTTGGGGGCGAGCCGGTTGTGGATCGCCATGCCGCTCAGCACCACGCGGCTGCCCGCCGGCAGGCTGCGATGCACGCCGCCCGACAGCACCAGCACGCAGGCAAGATCGCAGGCAATGCTGGACGACTTCTCCTTGGCGTCCAGCGGGCCGCCGGGCCGCTTCAGCGCAAAGCATTCTTCGCCGGGCTTCCCGTTGCAGGCGTCGACCTCGGTCGCCGCGACTGCGGTATCCATCCCACGGTCGCGCAGGATCCGGCCGAGGCTGGAGGCGACATTAAGGTTGGATTGGCCCTTGATGTTGATCACCACCGGGAGCTTGCGTCCGGCCTGCCGGTCGAGGATTGCCAGCAGGCGCTTGTAAGTGTCCCATTGCACGGAGCCCTCGGCGGCGATCCAGTCCGAGCAGCCAGGGCCGCAGGAATCGGGCGCACCATGCGCGACGTAGAAGATCATCGCGCCGGGCGAGGAATTGACGCCGCCGACCGGCGGCCGGGTCTGCGCCTGCGCCGCGCCGACGGCCAACAGCGCGATGCAGTAGAGAATGCCTTGCCTGAAACAACTGACCATTCCGATCGCCTCTGAAAGGCGCAATCATCCTTGCGTCGCGGCGGCGGCGCAAGCCTGACCCAGCACGGCTACACCGCGATGTTATCGATCAGGCGCGTGCCGCCGATCCTTGCCGCCACCAGCATCCGCATCGGCCCGTCCTTCAGCGAGCCGATCGGCGCCAGCGAGGCGGCGTGGCGGACCTCGAGATAGTCCAGCACGAAGCCGGCCTTGGTGATCTCAGCAGCGCCGGCGGCCATGGTGGTCGCGGCGTCCTCGCCGGCGCGCAGGCGGCCCGCCGCGTGCTTCATCACACGGTTGAGCTCGGGGGCCGCACGCCGTTCCTCCGCGGAGAGGTAGACGTTGCGCGAGGACATCGCGAGACCGTCGCGTTCGCGCACCGTCTTCGAGCCGATCACCTTGACGCCGAGATCGAGGTCCGCGGCCATCTGGGTCACCACCCGGAGCTGCTGAAAGTCCTTCTCGCCGAAGATCGCGACATCGGGCCGGACTTGCGTGAACAGCTTGCCGACCACGGTGGCGACGCCGCCGAAGAAATGCGGCCGGAAGCGATCCTCCAAACCGGCGGTGGCCGGTCCTTCCGGCACGATTCGGGTGGCGAAGCCGTCGGGGTACATCGCCTTCACCTCGGGGTGCCAGATCAGGTCGACGCCTTCGGCGGCGAGCTTGGCGACGTCTTCCTTCCAGGTGCGCGGATACGAACCGAAATCTTCCGTCGGCGCGAACTGGGTCGGGTTGACGAAGATCGAGACGACCACCCGCTTGGCGCGACGCTTGGCGAGCCGCACCAGCGACACATGGCCGTCATGGAGCGCTCCCATGGTCGGGACCAGCGCGACGGTCGCCTTCTTGGCGCGCAGGGTGTCGACGGCGCGACGAAGGGCGGGGACGGTACGGACGACGGTGGGATTTCTCGGCATCTGGTCTCGACTCGTGGGGCAATCTGGGTGGGGGGAATCCAGGTGGAACGTTTCGCGTCCGGCAGGTGGCGGAGCTTATCAAGTTCGAACCATTATCGGCAAACCGCCGCGCAAGCATTACCCGATCTCGCACGCGCATGGAGCGCAGGCCGCGTGCCGCCGATCGACGCAGCCGGCTTGCGCGCTCGATTCATCATTAAGGGCGGCTGCAATTGATTTCCTTGCGCAGTGATGCATTTCACTTGACCGCAGCCGTGCGCGATTTGAAGATCATTGCGGGGATTGAATCATGTTGGTGCAGGCTAGTCAGGGTCAGTCCGGCTCCGCACATGTCGTGGTGCTGGGGAACGAGAAGGGCGGTTCGGGCAAGTCGACCACCGCCCTGCATATCGCGGTTGCGCTCCTGAAGGCCGGACAGCGCGTTGCCAGCATCGATCTCGACTGCCGCCAGCAGAGTTTCACCCGCTATATCAGCAATCGCCAGGCCTGGGCGCGGCGCTCCGGGCTCGATCTCGAACTCCCCGCGCATTATTGCATCAAGTACGGCGAGACGATGCAGATCGAGGAGAACGAGAACGCCGAATTCCAGCAGTTCATGGCCGCGGTGAGCGCGGTGGAACATGCCTATGATTTCATCGTCATCGATACCCCGGGCTCGGACAGCTACCTGATGCGGCTCGCGCATTCGATGGCCGACACGCTGGTGACGCCGATCAACGACAGCTTCCTCGATTTCGACGTGCTGGGCACCGTCGATCCCGCGACCTACGCGGTGATCGGCGAGAGCCATTATGCGGAGATGGTGCGCGACACCAGACGCAAGCGCCGCCAGCTCGACGGCGCCTCGACCGACTGGATCGTGGTACGTAACCGGCTGTCGATGCTCGGCTCGCGCAACAAGCAGCTCGTCGCCGACGGCTTGAAGCAGCTGTCGCTGCGGCTCGGGTTCCGTGCGGTCGACGGCTTTGCCGAGCGGGTGGTCTATCGCGAATTCTTCCCGCGCGGGCTGACCGCGCTCGACGACATCGACGAGGCGACGCTCGGCACCCGCCCGAGCCTTGGGCACGTCACCGCCCGTGAGGAAGTGATGGGCCTGCTGCGCCAGCTCAAGCTGCCGCTCGACGAGCGCGGCCGCCGCCGCGCCGCCAACCGGGCCGAATGGTTCAGCCAGGTCGACAAGCCGCTGGAAGTCGACGACATCATCGGCAACTAGGCCCGCAAGGCCGGCAATCCCGGTGGCGGCCCAGCATCGGGTAGATTCTCCGAGCGATCGGCTTGGGCGGTCGCAAGGCGATGAACGGAGGATCGAATGGAACGGCGCCAATTCATGTCTCTTCTCGGAGGAGCTGCGTTGGCACCGCTCGCCACCTAGCCGGCCTATGCGGACCCGTCCGACGCCTGCGGTGTTCCGGTCGCGCGGGACGATGGTTGGTCCGTCGCCTCCATCAATGAGGACAAGCTCGCCGACCGCGCTGTGTCCTGCAAGCGATTTCGCCACGGGTTTAGTTCGGCTTCAGCACCGTCATCCTGAACGGTCCGCCATTGGCGGCGGCATGCGCAACGGCATCGTTGACGTGATCGAGATCGAAGGTCGTCACCTCGAACTGGTCGAGCCGCAACAGCCCGGCGCGCGCGAGGTTGACGAGGCCGAACGTCGCCTCCGGCGGATACATCCAGACGCCGTGAATGCTGATGCATTCGCGCATGATCCAGGGGTAGGGCAGGTCGAGCCCCGGTCCGCCCTGCATTCCGACGCCGCCCATCAGCACGACCCGGCCATAGGGACGCACCGTCATGATCGCGGCGCGCACAGTCGGTGTCGTCACCGATGGCGGCATCAGGTCGAGCACGCAGTCGATCGGGCCGGGCGCGGCGCGCCGCATCCGCGAGCGATCGTCGTCCTCGTTACCGCTCAGCCTGACCGGGCGCACGCGCGGGCCGAAGCGGCGGACCAGATCGGCCAGCACCTTCTCGTTGCGGCCCGGCGCGACGACGCAGGCCGCGCCCATCGCGAGCGCGACGGCGACCGCGGCGCTGCCGAAATTGCCGGTCGCGCCGCTCACCAGCACGGTCTCTCCCGGCTGCAGGCGAGCCGCCAGCAAGCCGCCATAGGGCACGAGGCAGGTGCCGAGCGCGCACCATGATGGCGCGTCGGCCGGATCAATCGTGCCGATCCGCTTGACGTTCTCGGTCGGCACCAATGTCTGCTCGGCGAACGAGCCGTGACGGAAGTGCCGTTGCAGACGCAGCCCGCCTTCGCCGCGCGCGCTCCAGCCCTGCAAGGTGATATCGGGCGAGATGCTGTCGTCGCGCGAGCGGAAGGTCGGATCGCAGTACACCCAATCGCCGGCGGCGAGGTGGGTGGCGTCCGGCCCGACGGCGCGCACCCGTCCGATGGCGCCGGGACCTGGAACGGCCGGCAACTCGAGCAGGTAGTTGCGCGCGCCGCTGAAAACCTCGTTGGCGTAGGACAGCACGCGCGTCGCTGCGACGTCGACGAGGACTTCGCCCGTTCCCATCACAGGTGCCGGGATCTCCTCGATCGCGAGCGGCGAGCCGAACGATTTCAGAATTGCTGCTTTCATCTGGTCTGGCCCTTGGTTTGAGACCGGCATGATCGGCGGGCGCGTTGCAGCCAACAAGACCTGGTATTATCCTAGGATTATCGAACCCCCTCACGAGGTCCGGCGATGGCCAGTCCGCGGCAAGGCGAACTCGGAGACTTCCTGCGATCGCGGCGCGAGAAGCTCACGCCGAAACCGGTCGGCATCCCGGCCGGGCGGCGGCGCCGCACGCCGGGCCTGCGCCGCGAGGAGGTGGCCGACCTCGCCGGCATCGGCGTCGATTGGTATGTGCGCCTCGAGCAGGGCCGCTCGGTGAGCCCGTCGGCCGCGACGATCGACGCGCTGGCGCGGGCGCTGCGATTGAGCAAGGCCGAGCACACTCATTTGCGGGCGCTCGCCAAGGAGAGCGATCGGCGGCTGTTCGTGCCGGAGACGGTGCCGCCCGAGATCCGGCGCGCGGTCGAAAGCCTCAACCAGCCGGCCTATGTGACGGGACGGCGATGGGACGTGCTGGTGTGGAATGCGGCTGCCGAGGACGTCTTCGCCTTCGGCCGCCTTCCTGAGGGCGAGCGCAATACCCTGATCTGCATGCTGACCAATGCCGAAACCCGCCGGCTGTTTGCAGCGAGCTGGGCCGAGGAGGCGCGCAGGATGGTGACCCAGTTCCGCAGGACTCACGACCTCTGGGCCGGGGATCCCGCCTTCGTCGACCTGCTGGCGAGGCTCCGCCAGGGCTGTCCCGAGTTCGAGGCCTGGTGGGGAACCCATGACGTCAGCAGCAGCGTCGCCGGACGGAAGGTGCTCAGCCATCCCAGGCGCGGCCGGCTCAATTTTGAGTACGCCAGCTTTCAGGCCAACGACGATCCCGGTCTGAAACTGATTATCTACACCGAAATCGGTTGAAATCCGTGTTCTCCCGGTGATTTCGGCCACACCACGGCCAAAAAGCCGGAACAAAGCAGCCCAAATCCAGTTTCTCCCCAACGGCGAGCCAAGGGTGAGCCAAGGCTTAAACGCAACCTTGGGAACTCGCGTCGAAGGGGAGAAGAGAGCAGGAGCCGTCGCGGTGAGACGTGTGCAACTGCACAAACTATAGGTGCGGCGCACAACGTTATGCCACCGAAGCCACAATATTTGGACTTCCTGTCACGGCGCTGTGACATATATTCTCAAAAGGAGGCCGAAGAGCCTCCGGCCAAAATCGCCCTGTAAAGGCGGGCACCTCGAGGACGTCATGAAGCGTGGAATTCTCGTTCTGCTTTCGCTCTCCGTAGTGATCACGGGTGCGTATTTCACCGCGAGCAAGTGGGCGATCCGTCACGAAACCCTCATGTTCAAGGATCCGACCCGCGATGAGCGGCCGGTCGCGGTCGACGTTGCCGTGCGCTTCGACAAGGAGATGCAGGCCGACGCCGGCATGATCAAGCTCCCGGTTGCGATCCTCAATCATGGCAATACCGTCAAATTTACCGAATATTCCTTCCTCGCGAATGTGTTCGCGGCGCGCGGCTATCTGACCGTCAGCATTCAGAACGACCTGCCGTCGGATGGACCGATGGTGACCAAGGTCGGCGAGCTCTACGTCGGGCGCCTGCCGCAGTATCAGCGCGGCATCACCAACATCAAATTCGCGATCGAGGAGATGAAGAAGCGTCAGCCGAACGCGGACTACAGCAAGCTGACGATGGTCGGCCATTCCAATGGCGGCGACATCGCGATGTATTTCGCCAAGCAGTATCCGGACGAGATCAAGAAGGTCGTCACGCTGGATAATCTGCGCGTGCCGTTCATGACCGACGGCAAGTTCAAGATCCTCTCGTTCCGATCGCACGATCAGCACTTCAAGCCCGATCCCGGCGTGGTGCCGGACGAGGAGGAGTGCGAGAAGGCCGGCATCACCGTTGTGAACACCAACTTCCAGCACAACGACATGCGCGACACCGGACCCGAGAAGGCCAAGGACTCGATCCAGGCGATGCTCGATAAATTCCTGGCCGACACCGACAGCGATGTTGCGGCCGTCGATACCAGGAATGCGCCGCTGAAGATTCTGGAGCCGGGTCCAGTCTCGCTCTACGTGCCAGTCGAGAAGCCCCTGAGCTTCGGCGAGAAGGTCAAGAAGTCGCTCTCGCTGACCAAGACCGAGACCAAGAAGGATCCTTCGGTCACGAACTGACAGGGCCGGCCGGGATTCGATCCGGGCCGGCGGGCGCGTCACGTTGACCAATCCGATGCCGCGGCCCACATAGTGTTTGCTGTACGAGGCAAGCGCTGATGGCTGGCAAGACGATCAAACCGACATCCGGAGGCGACGTGCGCCCGGCCGATGCGCCTGGCGTGCCGGCGTCGAGCGCCAATGACATCGCCGCGTTCGTGGCCAAGGCGCGCGCGATGTCGCCGCATCGCGCCGGCGCACGCGGCAGGCTGGTGTTCGCGCTCGACGCCACGATGAGCCGACAGCCGACATGGGACATGGCGTGCACGCTGCAAGCGGACATGTTCCGCGAGGCCGGCTCGCTCGGCAGCCTCGATATCCGCCTCGTCTATTATCGCGGCTTCAACGAGTGCCGCGCGTCGGGCTGGATCTCCGACAGCGCGCAACTCGCGCGGCTGATGGGCAGAATCGACTGCCAGGGCGGCAATACCCAGATCGGCAAGGTGCTGTCGGAGACCCGCCGCGAGGCGGTCGCGGCAGGCGTGCGCGCGCTGGTGTTCGTCGGCGACGCGATGGAGGAGAACGCCGACGCGCTGTGCGCAAGCGCCGGAGAGCTCGGCCTGCTCAAGGTACCGGTCTTCATGTTCCAGGAGGGCGCGGACGCCACTGCCGAGCAGACGTTTCGCGAGATCGCGCGGCTGACCGGCGGCGCGTGGTGCAGGTTCGATCCCGGCGCGGCGGCACAGCTCCGCGAGCTGCTGCGCGCCGCCGCGGCCTATGCTGCCGGCGGTCGCGAGGCGCTGCTGCAGCTGGCGAAGACGACGAGCGGCGCGGCCAAGCTTATCGGTCAGATGAAATAAGCCGCCCGCCGGGTCAGGCTCCGCCCGACGTCGCGGCTTTGGCAATTGCGCCGAGCAGCGCCGACATGTTGGCCGTGATCTGTTGGGTCGCTTCCGCGACGCCGTGCCGCTCAGTGAGCCAGGTCGGATCATTGTAGGAGAGCCAACAGTCGCCGGCCTCGTCCTGCCAGACCAGCGCCTTGAGCGGCAGATCGATCCCGATGGTCTGCGCAGCCTGCATCAACGGCGTGCCGCCCTTCGCGTTGCCGAACACGAACAGCTCTGTCGGACGGAGCGTGAGGCCTACGCCGGCGGCGCCCGCGGCATGATCGATTTGCGCGAACAACGTCAGCCCGCGCGCCTGCAGTTCGGCCTTAAGCCGGTCGGCGGTTTGCTTCGGCCCGACATGGCTGCGAAGGCTGATCAGTCCGTCAATCGCCATCAAGCTTCCTCCAGCGCGTTTGCCGCAAGCTACCCAATCGCAGGGGGCGGCGCCACGCGATGTGCCTTCACGCTCCAGTGAGACGAAGCTCCGCATGCTTTTTGCCGCCGGGCCGCTTATATTCAGCGCATGCCAACCCTGATCGCCGGCGTCGTCGCAATTGTCATCCTTTATTCCGCACTGCAGATGTTTCGTGCGGCCAATCCAGCCGTGCTTGCGCGTGCGATCAAGATCGTGGGCGGGGTGCTCGCGCTGGCCGTCGCGGCCTTCACCGGCGTGCGGGGCGAACTGGCGGTGGCAATCCCGCTCGGCATCTTCGGCGCCGGATTGCTCGGCTGGTCGCCGTTCGGGAGCACCGGCTTTCCCAATTTCGGCGGCATGTTCGGCGGTTCGCGCAATCAGGGACAAAGCTCGCGGGTGCGCTCGCAATATCTCGACATGAGCCTCGATCACGACAGCGGTGTGCTCAAGGGCCAGATCGTGGCGGGACCGCAGGCCGGCCACATGCTCGACGAGTTCGACCTGTCGCAGCTGCTGGCGATGGTCCCGGGGTTCGACGCCGAAAGCGTCGCGCTACTTGAAAGCTATCTGGACCGCCGCTTTCCCGCCTGGCGTCAAGACGCACAGGGCGACCGGACAGGGGGGCAGGGCCGCGCGGCGGCGACCGGCAAAATGACGAACGAGGAGGCCTATCAGATCCTTGGCCTGCAGCCGGGAGCGTCGCGCGACGACATCGGCCGGGCTCACCGCGCCCTGATGAAGAAACTCCATCCCGACCAGGGGGGCTCGACGTATCTCGCTGCCCGTGTGAACGAGGCCAAGGATACTCTGCTTCGCACGCATCTCTAACTCCGGCTACGCTACTGACGCCACAGCCGAGAGCTGCCTTCCGTTTCTGATTGATGCCCCGCGTGGCCCGCCGTTGTCCGGCGCGGCCGATCGTTCTTTCGGGAAAACTTAACCGTAAAATATTGACGAGAAGTTCTCATGGTTGCGCCGCGCGCGGAAAGGCCGGTCGTTCGCGCGGGCGGCGTGCAAAGCAAAAGGCCGGCGCTTGCGGCGCCGGCCCTTTGAAATCAGCTGTTGCTGTCGATCAGTTGCGAACGGTGATGCAGGAGATCTCGGCGCGCTTCAGCGTCTTGCACGCCGCTTCCGCCTGATCGCGCTCCAGGCCGGCAAAGCGGGCGCGGTAGAGCTTGCGATTGTCCTTGGCCACCACCTCGGTGAACGGGTCCGCCTTGCTGAGCAGGCCGCGGGCCGAGCTGCGGGCGAGGTCGATGCGCTTGTTGGCCTCGCCTTCGGACTCGAGCGCGCCAACCTGGATGATCCAGCCGGAATGCGCGGCGCCTGGCTTGACGACGCTGGTCTGCGGCGCGGCCTGCAGGCTGCGGGTCGTCGGTTCGATTGTGGCCACGGCCTGCGGTGCCGGGGCGGCGGCCGGTGCATGGACGGACGAGGCCGGCAGCACGCCGAGGATGCCGTTGCCGGTGCCGAAGTTCGCCGGTTGCGGCGGCATCTCGGGCCTCGAGGTTTCGGCAGCCCGCGCCATCATCGCATTGGAGGTCTCGGGAACTTCGCCGCGCGACGGGATGGTGCTGGTGATCGGGGGCGCGGACTGTGCCGGGCCGGCGGCGGCGAGCCTGACCTGGCCGGCCTTGACCTGCACGGTCTTCACCTTGACCGGCTTCATCGGCTCGGCCGATCCGGGGATCGCGGCGATCGGCTGGGTCTGGATCACGCCGGAGGTCAGCGGGGCCGGCTCCGGCTTGGCCTGCGGCTCAGGCTTTGCCGGGGGCGGCGGCAGAGCGGCGGCGACGGCCGCCATCAGCGAGGGCTTGCTGGCCGGGCGCGGCGCCTGCACCGCGACGGCTGCCGCGGCGGGCTCTGACGCCGCGACCGGCGCGGTGTCCGCGTTGCGGGCGTTGTCGGCATCGGCAACCTCGACATTGGCGTCGGCCGGGTTGCGCTCGGTGATCGCGGCGGCGGTGCGGGTGGTTGCGCCCTTGCCGATGTTCTCGGCCAGCAGGTTGCGCATGATGGCATCGCGGGAGCCGCCGCTGCGACCGCCGAGCACCACGCCGACCAGGAAGCGATTGCCGCGGTGGATCGAGGTCACGAGGTTGAAGCCGGAGGCGCGGGTGTAACCGGTCTTGATGCCGTCAACGCCTTCGACGCTGCCGAGCAGGCGATTGTGACCGGTGATCGTATGGCCGCGGAAATTGAACGCCGTGGTCGAGAAGTAGCGATAGTAGCGCGGGAAGCGATCCTGGATGGCGCGGCCGAGCGTCGACTGATCGCGCGCGGTGGTGATCTGCTCGTCGTTCGGCAGGCCCGAGGCGTTGCGATAGGTGGTCCGGCTCATGCCGAGCGCGCGGGCCTTGCGGGTCATCATTCGGGCGAAGTCGTCTTCGCTGCCGCCGATCGCCTCGGCGATCACGACCGCGGCGTCATTGGCGGAGCGGGTGACGAGGCCCTTGATGGCGTCTTCGACCCTGATGGTCTGGCCGGGCCGCAGTCCGAGTTTGGTCGGGTCCTGCTCGGATGCATGCTCGGAAACCGGCATCTCGGTGTCGAGCTTCATCTTTCCTGAATCGAGGCGCTCGAACAGCAGATAGAGCGTCATGACCTTGGTGAGCGAGGCGGGGTGCCGCAGGCCGTCAGGGCTGTTTGATGTCAGCACCGAGCCGGTGTTGCCGTCGACGATGATCGTCGCGAATTGCGGGCTGTAGCTTTCGCGCGCGGCCTCGCTGTGGTGGTGACGGGCGACGTGGCGCCGGTGACGGCGCGCCTCCGCGCTATCACTGGTGATCAGGATCGCCGTCGTGACGGTAACGAGCCCAAGAACGCCAACTCGCAGCGCCCGCGAGGAGGCCAAGGTTGTTCGAAGCATCTACTTCCCCGTCCCAATTTCTATCTAGATCACTGGCTCGTGAGGCGAAATTGTGCCCGGCGGCCGTCGATCCTTGCCTGCGCAACAGACCACTTCGGGCAGAACCATCGGCCCTCGTGGCGGCTCAGGTCGCTCTTCTAGCTAAGGTGTTGTTCACAAACAGCTTTCAAGGCTGCCCGTCGGAAGGCGAACAAAGTCCAGGAATCAGGTTAGGCGGACCGAGTTTCCAAAAGATTAAGCAACCGTTGCGTAGTCCCCCGGGGTTTATCGCAAATGCTCAGGATTCGGGCAAATGTCGTTGTGCGTCGCACAATATTCGTTGACTTTATTGTGCGATGCGATATGTCTATCGCCGTCAGGGGGCCGGGAGCTTCCCGGCAATGGGAATTTGCGCCTTCAAGTCTGGGAAAAGGAATTCCATCCATGGTCAAGATCGAAGACATTCAGAACTACGGCAAGGAGCATATCGAGTCGGTCACTGCGTCTGCGAACAACCTGCAGAGCGGCGTCCAGGCGATTGCCACCGCCTATGGCGACTACGCCAAGAAGTCGTTTGAGGACACCAAGTCGTTCGTCGAGAAGCTGTCGGGCGTGAAGTCGCTGGACAAGGCGCTCGAGGCGCAGACCGAGTACCTGCGCTCGTCCTACGAGACCTTCGTCGCGGAATCGCAGAAGATCGCCGGCCTGTACAGCGATTGCGCCAAGCAGACCTTCAAGCCCTACGAGGGCCTGGTCTCCAAGTTCGCGCCCGCTCAGTAAGCGCTACTGATCAAGACAAACGAAAAGCCCGGCCGTTTCGGCCGGGCTTTTTTGTTGTGCCTGAAGCGGGCGGTTATTTCGCCAGCCGCAGCTTGCTGAGCGCAGTTCCGATCGTATTGAACGTCGTCAGTATCTGGGTCGAGCTGGTCAGCATGTAGAACTTGTCGGGGCTGCTGGCGCAGTTTTGCAGGACGGTCGAGGTCGGATCGGAGGGCGTGCTCGTGTTCACCTGGATCGCGTAGATCGTGTACATCGGCGCACCATTGGCGTCCCTGGCGGCCTGCAGATTCTGGCATTGCAGGGTCTGCCGCGCATCGATCGGATTGCCGGACGCCTGGCTGCTGCCGTCGCCGTAATCGGGCCAGCGGTCCTCGGTGTTCAGACCGTCGGAAAGAATGATGATGACCCGGTTGTAGGTGGTGTTGGAGTCCTCCGCCGGCGCGTTCAGCGGACCGCCCACCAGAAGCGACTGCCACGCCCAGGCGAGGCCAACCGACTGGTCAGTGCCGCCGGTCGGCTGCATGGCGTTGACCGCCGTCTTGAGCGCGCTCCAGTTGTAGCTCAGCGGAATGATCGGCCCGAGCTGCGGCGAGGCGCTGTTGCTGCAATAGTACGAGCTGTTCTCATAGTACTCGTTGGCCGGGAACAGCGTGGTGACGTCGGAAGTGTTCGGCAGTACGCCGGTCGCGTCGTTCGGCTGGGTGCGGTCGGTGATGCAGCCCGTCCAGTTGCCGATCGGATTGGTGGACGCTAGCAGCCAGTTGTTCTGGACCGTCGGGAGCTGATTGGTCGAGGTCCACTTGTTGTTGGTCCAGCCCACCACGGCGCTCACGCGGGGCTGCCCCAGATTGTGCACAAGGTCCAAGGGGCCCGGCTGGGTCCAGTCGTGGGTGTACAAATTGCCGGAGCAGGATGTGACGCCGCCAGTGGTGGTGCAACTGCAGCCGGTGACGTTGTTACCGGACGAATTCTTCGGGCAGCTGCAGGATGACGACCCCGTGCAGAATACACCGGTGCCTGCCGGCGTGCTTACCCAGCAGCCGTTGTAACGCGTGTGCGAGTTATAATCGACGCTCGGGCAGATGTAGCCCGAATAGGTCCCGCTCGACGGGATGTAGCTCGCGTTGGACGTGCTGGTCGGGGTGGTGTTGCAGGTAAAACCGCCGTTGCTGTTGGTCCAGGGGCATTTCGCGCCGGGTCCCACCGCGTGCCAGTTCATCGGCAGGCTCGCCTGCGTGCTGCCGTTGTTGGGCTGTGTGGTCGGCGGATTGAGCCAGTCGGTCCAGTCGATCCAGTTTTGGCCGGAATTGCTGCTACCGACGTTGACGACCTTGGCGAACGGAATGACGGAGATGTAGACGTCACCGTTGTTCTTGCTGAGCGCGCTGAGCTGATCGATCAGGCCGCCGGTTCCGGCCACGGCGTTTCGCAGCGCGGTAATCTTGCCGTCCTGAGCCATCGATCCCGTGTTGTCGAGGGCCAGCGCGACGCGCATCTTGACGTTGCCCCAGGTGGTGGTCGTCGAACCGCCGAAATTCAGCGTCGAGGAATAGCCCGCAACCTGCAGGAAGTAAGTCTTGATGTGGCCTGATCCACTCAGGAGGATCGTTGCCGCCGTGTTCGCGGTGGGGGTCGTATAGGTGGCCGAGACGCTAGCGCCCTGGCCGTCCTTGTTGGTGTAGAGGCTGTTGAAATAGGTCTGCGCCTTGCTCGGGATCTGCGCGGCCGTGATGCTGCCCATGGTCAGATCTTTGGACAGCATCAGCGCGGTCGAATCGAGCGCCGCCTGCATGGCGGAGCGGGCGTTATTGGCGCGGGTATAGTCGACCGCTGCGCCCACGAAGGCGAAGATCGGCAGAATGGCGAGGGTGAAGATCACCGCGACATTGCCGTCGGTTGCCTTGGAAAACCGGCGGATGGCCGCGCGGAAGCGATTGGAAATGGCTGAACCAAGCATGGCGCTCTCGTCAAAAATGGATTTCGCGGCCATCTCTACGTGCGCGGCTAAACAGATGGTGAATCGGGCAACGGAAACCCGGCGGGCGGCCCCGCAGAAGATCAAAAGCAGGGCAAAAGCACGGGCTATCCTGAATGCCGGCTAAATTGGATGCCCTAGTCCTTTGTCAAATCAGGCAGAAATGATTAACCTTCCGAGGGTTGCCGCGCTGGGAATCGGACCGGTGGGCTGCGGCGGGTCTGCGCTTGCGGCAGGCCGTCGTGAGGCCCATATTCGGGAGGTCGATCCGGCCGCCGGATCGGACCGGGAGCGGCAATCTGGAAAGCATTGCTGGGGGTTCCGCGATCAGTCTTGCGGCAATCGCGACCACCTTCCAATCGCCAACCGGTTTCCCGCCAGTTTCCCTTGGGGAATTCGAACGCCTGAGCCATGCTGCGATACACGTTGACAGTCCCGATCTCCGAGCCGGTTTCGGCCATGCCCGCGGTGTCCGCCGCGCCGGTGCCGAAAATGAGCAATGACGACAACCGCAACGGAACGGGCAGCGGCCCGTCGACCTCGGTCATCACCAAGGTCAAGCCGAAGACCAAGCGCCCGAACCTGTATCGTGTCCTGATCCTGAACGACGACTACACGCCGATGGAGTTCGTGGTTCACGTGCTGGAACGATTCTTCAACAAGGACGCCGAGGCGGCGACCAAGATCATGCTGCACGTTCACCATCACGGGATCGGTGAGTGCGGCGTGTTCACCTATGAGATCGCCGAGACCAAGGTGACGCAAGTCATGGACTTCGCGCGCAAGCATCAGCATCCACTGCAATGTGTGATGGAAAAGAAATAGTTCGCCGGAACGATTGATCCTGCCGCGGGGAGCGGAACGGGTTTTGCATCGCGTTTTTGACGCAGCGAACGGCGTTTCCGTATGATCACGGGCGCGCGGCCGGACAACGTTCCGGTGCCCCGAATTTAGAAGAAAACCATCATCGCGGGACCGGTCTTTCGCCACGATCCGTCGTAACTATATCAATGGCGATCACGAAGGTTGTTATTGCCTGACCCGGTAATGGCGATCATGATGGCCGGGGGCCATAGAGGACGCGAATGCCTACTTTTTCCCAAAGCCTAGAACAATCCTTGCATCGTGCATTGGCGATCGCGAACGAGCGTCACCATCAATACGCGACGCTCGAACACCTTCTGCTGTCGCTGATCGATGACTCGGATGCGGCGGCGGTGATGCGGGCCTGCAGCGTCGATCTCGACAAGCTGAGGACCAGCCTCGTCAATTATCTCGAGACCGAATTCGAAAACCTGGTGACTGACGGCGCCGACGACGCGAAGCCGACCGCCGGGTTCCAGCGCGTGATCCAGCGCGCGGTGATTCACGTCCAGTCGTCCGGTCGCGAGGAAGTGACCGGCGCCAACGTCCTGATCGCGATCTTCGCCGAGCGCGAGAGCCATGCCGCGTATTTCCTGCAGGAGCAGGACATGACGCGCTACGACGCCGTCAACTACATCAGCCACGGCATCGCCAAGCGGCCCGGCGTGTCCGAGGCGCGGCCGGTGCGCGGCGTTGACGAGGAAACCGAGACCAAGGGCAACGAGGACGCCAAGAAGAAGGGCGAGGCGCTCGATACCTATTGCGTCAACCTCAACAAGAAGGCGCGCGACGGCAAGATCGATCCGGTGATCGGCCGCAATGCCGAGATCAACCGTGCGATCCAGGTCTTGTGCCGTCGCCAGAAGAACAACCCGCTGTTCGTCGGCGAAGCCGGCGTCGGCAAGACCGCGATCGCCGAAGGCCTCGCCAAGCGCATCGTCGACAGCGATGTGCCGGAAGTGCTGGCGGCCGCGACCGTGTTCTCGCTCGACATGGGCACGCTGCTCGCGGGCACCCGCTACCGCGGCGATTTCGAGGAGCGGCTCAAGCAGGTCCTGAAGGAGCTGGAGGCGCATCCGAACGCCATCCTGTTCATCGACGAGATCCACACCGTGATCGGCGCCGGCGCCACCTCCGGCGGCGCGATGGATGCGTCCAATCTGCTCAAGCCCGCGCTGGCTTCGGGCACGATCCGCTGCATGGGCTCGACCACCTACAAGGAATATCGTCAGCACTTCGAGAAGGACCGCGCGCTGGTGCGGCGCTTCCAGAAGATCGACGTCAACGAGCCGACGGTGGAAGACGCGATCGCGATCCTCAAGGGCCTCAAGCCCTATTTCGAGGATTACCATCGGCTGAAATACACCAATGAGGCGATCGAGGCGGCGGTGCAGCTATCGTCGCGCTACATCCACGACCGCAAGCTGCCCGACAAGGCGATCGACGTGATCGACGAGTCCGGCGCGGCGCAGATGCTGGTCGCCGAGAGCAAGCGCAAGAAGACGATCGGCATCAAGGAGATCGAAACCACGATCGCGACCATGGCGCGGATCCCGCCGAAGAGCGTGTCGAAGGACGATGCCGAGGTGTTGAAGCATCTCGAGCAGACCCTGAAGCGTACGGTATTCGGCCAGGACAAGGCGATCGAGTCGCTGGCGGCGTCGATCAAGCTGGCGCGTGCCGGCTTGCGCGAGCCGGAGAAGCCGATCGGCAGCTATCTGTTCTCGGGTCCGACCGGCGTCGGCAAGACCGAGGTGGCCAAGCAGCTCGCGGCGTCGCTCGGTGTCGAGCTGTTGCGCTTCGACATGTCCGAATACATGGAGCGGCACACCGTGTCGCGCCTGATCGGCGCGCCTCCCGGCTATGTCGGTTTCGACCAGGGCGGTCTGCTCACCGATGGCGTGGACCAGCATCCGCATTGCGTCGTGCTGCTCGACGAGATCGAGAAGGCGCATCCGGATCTGTACAACGTGCTGCTGCAGATCATGGACCATGGCCGGCTCACCGACCACAATGGCAAGCAGGTCAATTTCCGCAACGTGATCCTGATCATGACCACGAACGCGGGCGCGGCTGACCTGGCGCGGCAGGCCTTCGGCTTCACCCGGTCGAAGCGGGAAGGCGACGATCACGAGGCGATCAACCGGCAGTTCGCGCCGGAGTTTCGCAACCGGCTGGATGCGATCGTCTCCTTCGCGCACCTCAATGCCGAGGTGATCGGCATGGTGGTCGAGAAGTTCGTGCTGCAGCTCGAAGCGCAACTCGCCGACCGCGACGTCACGATCGAGCTGTCCGAGCCCGCCAAGGCCTGGCTGATCGAGCACGGCTATGACGAGCAGATGGGCGCGCGTCCGATGGCGCGCATCATCCAGGAGCACATCAAGAAGCCGCTCGCGGATGAAGTTCTGTTCGGCCACCTCAAGGGCGGCGGACACGTCCGCGTCGTGCTGGTCAAGGACGAGGCGACCGCCAAAGACAAGATCGGCTTCGAATATCTCGAGGGCCCGGTCACGCCGAAGCCCGAGAACCTGCCGCCGCGCAAGCGCAAGCCGCCGAAGGGCGGGCCGAACAATGGCGGCGGAGGCGGCACCAAGGGGCCAGCCTCGAAGGGGCCGATGGTCAAGGCCTGAGGCGCTAGCGAACAAACAAATGAAAAAGGCCGGCTGTCCAGCCGGCCTTTTTGTTTAAGCCGATGGAGGCGCGCGTCGTGTGCGCGCGAGTTTCACTCGCCCTTCAAGCGCTGGCCCTCATGGACCCGTACCTGATCGGCGCCGCGGCTGCCGGCCGAGGACAGCCGCAGCGTGCTGAGCACCGCGCCCACGACGGCAAAGCCGACGCCGACCATCAGCGAGATCCTGGTGCCGTCGGCCGGATAGCGGGCCAGCAGCATCGCCACCAACGCCGCGCCGATGGTCTGTCCGAGCAGGCGCGCGGTCCCCAACATGCCGCTGGCGCCGCCCGAGCGCTCGCGCGGGGCGGCGGCGATCATGGTGCGGTTGTTCGGGGTCTGGAACAGGCCGAACCCCGCGCCGGCGAGCGCCATGCGCCAGATCACGTCGATCGGTGTCGCATGGACCGGCATGAACGCCAGCGTGCCCAAACCCAATGCGAACAGCAGCAGGCCGATGCCGCCGAGCAGGCCGGCCGGGTAACGCTCGACCAGCCAGCCCGCGATCGGCGCTGCGAATGCGACCGCGATCGGCCACGGCGTGATCAAGAGGCCGATCTGCACCGCCGAATATCCGAAGTGGTTTTCGAGATAGAACGGCATCGCGACGAAGGCCAGCATCTGGCCGCAGAACGAGGCGATCGAGGTGCCGATCGACAGCGCGAAGATCGGAATCCGCAAGAGGTCGACCGGGAGCAGCGGTGAGGGCAGATGCTGTTGTCGCCGGTACAGCAGATGGGAAGCGACCGCGGCAATCGCGAACTCCAATGCGCAGAGATAGAGCGCCTCGCCATGGCCGGCACTGTCGATCGCGCTGATGCCGAACCCGAACGCGATGGCGCTCATCGCAGCGCTCTGCCAGTCGAAGGCGTGAACCGCGGGCCGGGTATGCGGCAGGAAGCGCCAGCCCAATGCCAGCGTGACGATGCCGAGCGGGACGTTGATGGCGAACAGATACGGCCAGGTGCCGACCGCCAGGATGACCGAGGCGATGGTCGGGCCGACCGCGGCCGAGATCGCGACCACCAGCGCGTTGACGCCGATGCCGCGGCCGAGCTGCGAATGCGGATAGATGAAGCGGACCAGCGCCGTATTGACGCTGAGGATGCCGGCAGCGCCGAACCCCTGCAGAATGCGGGCGACCGTCAGCAGCGGCAGCGTATGCGACAGCGCGCAGAACAGCGACGCCAGCGTGAACAGCAACAGCCCCGCCAGATAGACGCGGCGATAGCCGATGATCTCGCCGAGCGAGGCCAGCGGCAGCAGCGAGATCGTGATCGCGAGCTGATAGCCGTTGACGATCCAGATCGAGAAGGCGGGGCTGGCGTCAAGATCCCGGGCGATGGTCGGCAGCGCGATGTTGGCGATCGAGCCGTCGACGACGGCCATCACGAGGCCGAGCGCGATCGTGAGAATGGCCCAATTGCGCTGCGGTTGCGGCAGCCCGTCGGGATGCTCAATGATCGCGGACGACATGTCGTGAAATGGCTCTCGGTTCCAGCATGGGCGGGCTTACCGGATGCTGGATTAACCTGGCCTTTGCAACCCCCGAAATGACAGATACCGGCCGCGATCGAAACGCGGCCGGGGAGCTGCCGGAGGACGCTCAGCCCTGGCCGAGCAGTTCCTTGATCCGCCGCTGCAGCTGCCGCTTCTTGATCTCGCTGCGGCGGACCCGCTCGTCGAGATCGCTGACCGGGGTGTCCGAGGTCATGATCCGGAACGCGAGGCCGACCTTGTTGGCCTGGCGCCAGATCATCCGCGCCAGGAATGAGCGGCCCTTGCGCGCGACGTTGAGATTCATCTCTTCGGGCAGTCGCGTGGCGTCGCCAAATTCGACGCAGGCGCCGCCTTCACTGATGTTGCGGACAACGCAATCCATCGTCGAGCCTCGCTCATTGATCTCCGCAACCGCACCGTAAAACACCTTGTCACGCGGGCTCTGGCGCCGGTCCTGCATGGGAAATCCTCCTAAATTAACGGCAGGACTGTACCGGTCCGGGCACGCGAAAAGAAGGGTACGAACGGAACCCGTTGGAGTTAGTGTAAATTGTTTGCATCTGTGAAGGTCCGGATTCCCGGCTATTTTGCGCCGCAAACCACCTGAGAAGTCAGTTCGGCACCCGGCTGTGCCGCCAATCGCGCGGAGAAAGGCCGTAATGGTCGCGGAATACGCGGCCGAAATGCGAGAGATCGTTAAAGCCCCAGGCGAACGCAATCTCGCCGATGTGGCGATGCGCGTGTGCCGGTGAGGCGAGGTCGCGCTTGCAGCGCTCCAGCCGCTGCGCCAGCACGAAGCGCTGGAATGAAGTGTCCTCGTCGGCCAGCAGGCTGTTGACGTAGCGCGGCGAGATGCCGAGCGCCGCGGCGGTCTCGGTGAGGCTGAGCTCGGGGTTGGGCAGATGCGCGAGCACATGCGCCTTCAGCCGGTAGAGCAGGGCGGAGCGGTGGGTCGAGGCCGGTAGCGCCGCGCCGCCGAGCCGCTCGCTGATCGCCATCGCGAGCAGGTCGGCGGCCTGATCGGCGAGGCGGATCGCATTATCCGGATCGAGCTTGTCGGCGATCTCCGAGAGCCCGCTGATGAAATGCCAGGCGAGCCGCTGCACCGGGCGATCCGATGTGAATGTGGTCGCCGTCAGGCTCTGGGTGCCGGCAAAGCGCCGGTGCAGCATCGCGCGCGGCACCTGGAAGATGGTCTGCGTGAAGTCGTCGTTGAAGCGCAGCTCATACGGGCGCGTGGTGTCGTAGAACGCAAACTCGCCCGGCTGGATCACGGTCTCGCGGCCGTCCTGCACGACGGCGCCCGCGCCACTTTGGCCGAGCGCGAACAGAACAAAATCCTCGCTGGTGCGTGCGATCCGCGACGGCGTGCGCAGCACGCGCTGCCGGCCCGACGAGACGACGGAGCATTTCACCGTGCCGAGTTGCGCGCTGGTGATGGCGCCGTGGAAGGCGGTGCCGAGATCGGACTTGCAGTCGAGTTGCACGAACACGTCACAGACGATGTCGCGCCAGAGTGCCAGGCGCCGATGCGTGGGCGCGACTTCCGTGGTGAACAGGGCCGGCATGAATTCCTCCCTTCACGAGTGCAAACGCTGGCCACGCAAACAAGGCAAGCTTCGTACCGGGGACGGCCGGGGGAATCGCCTCCGCAGTCGAATTTTCCTTCCGTCCTGGTCGAACGGCGTTCCCGGTCCCGGGGCAGCATGATGTCAGAGGCCGCTAGGCCCGATCAAGTACGAACCGGCCAGAGTGGCCGCCTGCGAGGAGGACAACATGGGCATCGAACATCCGAAATATCGCGTTGCGGTGGTGCAGGCCGCGCCTGCCTGGCTCGACCTCGACGCCTCCATCGCCAAGAGCATTGCCTTGATCGAGGAGGCCGCCGCCAAGGGGGCCAAGCTGATCGCGTTCCCCGAGGCCTTCATCCCCGGCTATCCCTGGTACATCTGGCTGGACTCGCCGGCCTGGGCGATCGGGCGCGGCTTCGTGCAGCGCTATTTCGACAACTCGCTGAGCTATGACAGCCCGCAGGCCGAGAAGCTGCGGCTCGCCGTGAAGAAGGCCGGCATGACCGCGGTGCTCGGCCTGTCCGAGCGCGACGGCGGCAGCCTCTATTTGGCGCAATGGCTGATCGGGCCCGACGGCGAGACCATCGCCAAGCGGCGCAAGCTGCGGCCGACCCACGCCGAGCGCACCGTCTACGGCGAGGGCGACGGCAGCGATCTTGCGGTGCATGACCGCCCTGGCATCGGCCGCCTCGGCGCGCTGTGCTGCTGGGAGCATCTGCAGCCGCTGTCGAAATACGCGATGTACGCCCAGAACGAGCAGGTGCATGTCGCGGCCTGGCCGAGCTTCTCGCTGTACGATCCGTTCGCGCCGGCGCTCGGCTGGGAGGTCAACAACGCGGCCTCGCGGGTCTATGCGGTTGAAGGCTCGTGCTTCGTGCTGGCGCCCTGTGCGACGGTCTCGCAGGCGATGATCGACGAGATGTGCGACCGCGACGACAAACACGCGCTGCTGCATGTCGGCGGCGGACACGCCGCGATCTACGGGCCGGACGGCAGCTCGATCGCCGAGAAGCTGCCGCCCGACCAGGAGGGCCTGCTGCTCGCCGATATCGATCTCGGCGCGATCGGGGTCGCCAAGAACGCCGCCGACCCGGCCGGGCATTATTCGCGGCCCGACGTCACGCGCCTGCTGCTGAACAAGAAGCCATCGAAGCGCGTCGAGCATTTCGCGCTGCCGCTCGACATCGAAGAGATCGACGCGGCCGCGAGCTGAACGCCTGACATCAAACCGGAGGCGACTGCCATGGAATCCGCGATTCCCTCTCATCTGCAAACAGCGCGCTCCCGTCATCGTCGTGTGCCCGACGATTACGCGCCGCCTTATCCCTCGTTCGTCGCGCGCCACAAGCCCGCGGTCGCAAGCGTCATCATGGCCTATTTCGGCGTGCAATATCGTGGCGAGCCGACCGCCGCGGTGGCCGAGGCACTGGCACTGATCGCAATGCGCTTTGCCGGTGAGAACGGCCCGACGCATTGGGACCGCGCGCAATATGTCGACCAGGCCGGCTTCTCCAACGTCGTCTCGGTCGCCTATTGGGACGATGCCGGGCGTTTCGATAGCTGGTTCGAGGCCGCGCGCGAGGCCTGGACTGGCAGCGGCGCCAGCGATGGCGTCGGCCGCTTCATCGAGGTGCTACGGCCGAATGTCGAGCGTTACGAGACTTTGTTCTCGTCGCTCGGCCGCCCCGAGGGCGTCGCGGTCCTTGCCGACGGCATGAGCGCCGAGGTGCAGGAGCATGCGTACTGGGGCGGCATGCGCGACCGCATCCCGCTGTCGCAGACTGACGCGATGACGCCCGGCGGCGAACCGCGCGTGATCCGCGA
This sequence comes from Bradyrhizobium sp. RD5-C2, assembly GCF_019972155.1. GTDB lineage: Bacteria > Pseudomonadota > Alphaproteobacteria > Rhizobiales > Xanthobacteraceae > Bradyrhizobium. Next base: position 225,337 of record NZ_BOVL01000007.1, read on the forward strand.
CGGCGCGCGCATCCGGGTGGTCGCGCATGACAATCTGTGCCTGATCCGTTCCGGCCAGGACTGGAGCGACACCGAGGCGTCGGAGCGCAAGATGTATCTCGACGATGTCGAGCCGGTGCTGCGCGAGGGCATGGATTTCCTGCGCGACGACGGCGTGCCGATCGGCTGCTACGCCAACCGCTACATGCGCGTCGTCGATGCAGATGGACGGTTGACGGAAAAGTCCTACGGCCAGAGCTGGTGGAAGTCTCTCGCGGCGCTGGAGCGCTGGGCGGAATCGCATCCGACCCATGTCCGGATCTTCGGCGCGGCGATGAAGTATCTGTCGACCTTGGGACCGGCCGCAAAGCTCAGGCTGTATCACGAGGTCACGGTTGCCGCCGCCGACGAGCAGTTCTTTGAGTATCTCGGCTGCCACGAACGAACCGGCATGCTGGGCGCGGTACAGGTGGAGGCTGCACCAGCCCGCTGACGCGAGTTGCATTCAAAATATCGAAAACAACCCCATGCACAGTAGTCGGTGGCTGCCGGCGTTCGACACGGCAGCTTGACGCGTCGGGCAAATCAGCGGTAGACTTCTATTATTCAGAAGTGCAGGCGCACCTCAGCTTGCTCAGTGTCATCACCCGCGAAAGCGGGTGATCCAGTATTCTAGAGACGTCTGTGCTTGAGCTGAGAGGCCACGGCGTACTGCCCGGTCCATGTGCGCAATTGCGCACAGGCCGGGCGATGACAGCGGTGGACGACGATATAGCCCTCAATGCGATCCGATCTAAGAGCCGGCTTCGCTCGTCTCGCGCCCGAAAGCGGGAGGGTGTAGCGAGCGCGGCGTCAGGCCGTTCTAGCCAAACTTCTACGGCCGCAGCCGGCCGCCGCGTTCCGTAATGGCCTGCGCCAGTTCGACCGCCGGGCCGCGTCTGGTCCGGCGGGCGGTGCGGACCACGAACTCGACGCTGCCGAGCGGTGGCAGGCCTGACGCAGGCATTGCTTCGAGTCCATCCGGGATCAAGCCCTGCGCCTGCGGGGTGATGCCGAGACCGGCGAGCGCCGCGGCGCGCAGGCCGCTGAGGCTGCCGCTGGAGCAGACGATGCGCCAGGGCCGTCCGAACCGCTCCATCGCCTCCAGCACCACGCTGTGGCTGACGCTGGGTGGCGCGTAGAGGATCAGGGGCAGGGGCTGGTCGGGATCGAGCCGCATGCCGGGCGCACCGGTCCACACCAGGCGGTCCTGCCATACCAGCTGGCCCTGTGCGTCGCCGGGCCGCCGCTTACCGAGCACGAGGTCGAGCTCGCCGGCGTCGAGCTGCTGGTACAGCACGGCGCTGAGGCCGATCGTCAGCTCGAGATCGACCTGTGGGTGACGGCGGACGAAGTCGCGCAGCAGATCGGGCAGGCGTGAACTGGCAAAATCTTCCGCGGCGCCGAACCGGACCTTCCCGCGCACCTGCGACCCCGCGAAGTAGTCGCGGGCGCGCGCATTGGCCTCGAGGATCGGGCGCGCAAAGCCCGCCATCGCCTCGCCGTCCGCGGTCAGCACGACCGAATGGGTGTCGCGCACGAACAGGCGGCGCCCCGCGGCGGCCTCGAGCTTGCGGATGTGCTGGCTGACGGTCGACTGCTTCAGGCCGAGGCGGCGGCCGGCTTCGGTGAAGTTCTGTGTCTGCACCACGGTCAGGAAGGTTTCGAGCTGGACCGGGTCGAGCATGGCAGCGTTCCATCATTACATAACGTAATGACAATAACATCGGTAAGCGCGGTTCACAATCGGCATGGGGAGAGCCATTTTGCGGTGAAAGAAAGGAAGCCACCATGACCATCAGCCGCCTGCGCTCATTTTTGCCCGTCGACCCCTACATCGCCGCCATCGTCGGCATGGTCGGCCTCGCCACCTTGCTGCCGCTGCACGGGCAGGGCACCGTGATCGGCGGCTACGCCACTGATGCCGCGATCGCGCTGCTGTTCTTCCTCCACGGCGCCCGGCTGTCGACGACGGAGGCGCTGGTCGGCGCCCGGCACTGGCGGCTGCACCTCGTGATCTTCCTGTCGACCTTTGCCCTGTTCCCGCTGCTCGGCCTCGCGGCGCATGCGCTGGCGCCGCATCTGCTGACGCCGGCGCTGTGGGCGGGCGTGATCCTGATCTGCATCCTCCCGTCGACGGTGCAGTCGTCGGTCGCCTTCACCTCGATCGCGCACGGCAATGTGTCGGCGGCGCTGTGCTCGGCGACCGCCTCCAACCTGCTCGGCATCGTCGCGACGCCGCTGCTGGCGGGCGTGCTGCTCTCCAGCCATGGCGGGTTCTCCGGCAATGCCGCACTCGACATCGTCGTGCAGCTGTTGCTGCCGTTCGTGGCTGGGCAATTGTCGCGTCCGCTGATCGGCCGCTGGGTCGAGCGGCATCACGCGATGCTCGGCCTAGTCGACCGCGGCTCGATCCTCCTGATCGTCTACACCGCGTTCAGCGACGGCGTCAGCCACGGCATCTGGCATCAGGTCAACGCGACGCAGATGGCCATCGTGCTCGGCCTCGATGCGCTGCTGCTGGCGGTCGTGCTGCTGATCACCAATTTCGGCAGCCAGCTGCTCGGCTTCTCGCGCGCCGACCGCATCGCCATCATGTTCTGCGGCTCGAAGAAGAGCCTCGCGAGCGGATTGCCGATGGCCAGCGTGCTGCTCGCCGGGCAGTCGGTCGGCCTGATCGTGCTGCCGCTGATGCTGTTTCACCAGATTCAGCTGATGACCTGCGCCGCGCTGGCGCGGCGTTATGCGGGCAGCGAGGAAGGGTCGTCACATGATGTCGCCCGGGCGCATGCGTAGGCATTTCGCCCTCGCTGTCGTCCCCCGGCTTGACCGGGGGACCCAGTACGCCGCGGCTTCTCCGTGATCGGCTGGTGTCTCTGGAATACTGGATCGCCCGGTCGAGCCGGGCGATGACACTGTCAGTTAGGCGAGCAATGGGTCTTAACACCCAGCCTTACGCGACGCGCAGGCCCTTCGCGATTTCCTTCTGCGCATCGAACTCGCGGCGCAGGCGGGCCAGCTCCTCGGCGCTCAGTGCGTCGGCGTTGCTGTAGTCGCGCTTCCAGGACGCGTCCTCGCTCCAGCGCAGCGGCGATTGCACGGTGGTCTGCGGGCCGGGCGCAGTTTCCAGCACGCGCAGCGCGAGCTCCAGCGTGAACGCCTGCGAGGCGACGTCGTGCGGCTTGCCGGCGGAATTGCCGAGCGGGAAATCGGAGAACAGGAAGCGTGGCACCGCGGCGTGCTCGACGATATCCTTGGCGCAGCCCATCACGACGGTCGGGATGCCGTTGGCTTCGAGATGCCGCGCCACCAGGCTGACGGTCTGGTGGCAGACCGGGCAGTTCGGCACGAGCACCGCGACGTCGACCTTGTCGTCGCGGCAGCGCTTGAGGATTTCCGGCGCGTCGGTCTCGATAGTGACGCGGTGGCTACGGTTGGTCGGGGCCCCGAAGAAGCGCGGCGCGACTTGGCCGATTTTGCCGGCCGCGGCGAGGCGCTTGAGTTGCGGCAGCGGGAACCAGGTGCGGCTGTCGGTCGCCGTGGTATGGGTGCGGTCATATGCGATGTGCGAGATTCGCAAATCGTGTTCCTCAGACGTGTGGCCGTCATAGACCGCATAGAATTTTGCCCCGCCATTGTATTTCGCGCCGGGGCCCTGGTCGCCTTTGGCGGGATCGAACGGCGCCGCGGTCGTGATGATGGCGACGCGGGACTGGCTCAGGGGCTTCTGCAGAGGTTGGAACGGGGCGGAGGTGTAGTGCGCCCAGCGGTAGGGGGTGGTGTAGCCGATCGCCGCATAATAATCGCGGGTCCGCTTCATGTAGCCGATCGGGGCGTCGTCGTCGGGGGCAAAGCCGAGTTGATCGTCTGAGGCTGCGGCCATTTTGCGCTCCCTTTTGCGCGCCATCATTTCAGTCCATAGCTAGACCACGAGCTTGCGGTGTCAAGCCGCGCCGCGCGGGAACAGATTTGCGATGCGAACAGGTCTTTGCGCCGCATGGGTCATGCTTGTGTTGCTGGTGCCGCCGGCCGGCGCCGGCGCGGAGGACGCGCCTGCCGCAGCCCCGGCGACGCCGCCGAGTGCCGAGCAACCCGCAACGCCGCCCGCGGACAAGCCAGCCGCGCCCGCCGAGAACCCTGCAGCGCCGGCCGAGCAGCCTGCGCCGCCGCCGGGAGAGCAGGCCGCACCATCAGCCGAGAAACCTGCTGCTGCCACGCCCGCGGCACCTGCCGAGAAGCCCGCGGCGGCGGCAACCGACAAGCCCGCGGACGATGCGCGCGAGAGCGACACCCGCGAGGCGATGTGCCTGATGATCGAATCGGCGGCGCGGGCGAACGACCTGCCGCTCGAATTCTTCGCCCGCGTGATCTGGCAGGAGAGCCGTTTCCAGGCCGACGCGGTCGGCCCCATCACGCGGAACGGCCAGCGGGCGCAGGGCATCGCGCAATTCATGCCGGGCACGGCAAGCGAGCGCGGGTTGCTCGATCCGCTCGATCCGGTGCAGGCGCTGCCGAAGTCGGCCGAATTCCTGAGCGAGCTGCGGAGCCAGTTCGGCAATCTCGGCCTCGCGGCCGCCGCCTATAATGCCGGCCCGCGCCGGATCCAGGACTGGCTCGCCGGCTCCGGCTACATGCCGCAGGAGACGCGCAATTACGTCTCCGCGATCACCGGCTCCAGCGTCGACGACTGGGCCGCCGCCGGCCGCAACGGCAAGATGCCAGCGCGTGCGCCGACCACGAGCTGCCGCGAGCTGATGGCGCTGCTGAAGCGCGCGCCCAATCCGTTCGTGGCCGGGCTCGAACAGCACATCACGCTGTCGGCGGCCAAGGTGTGGGGCGTGCAGCTCGCCGCAGGCTTCAGCCGCGACAAGGCGCTCGCGATGTATGCCCGCGCCATCAAGCGGCTGTCGAGCGTGATCGGCGATCAGGATCCGAGCCTGCTCGGTTCGCGGCTGCGCACCCGCGGCAGCGCGATGTTCTACCAGGTGCGTATCGGCGCCGACACGCGCCCCGAGGCCGACAGCCTGTGCAGCCGCATCCGCAAGGCCGGCGGGGCGTGTTTCGTGCTGAAGAACCGGGCGTGAGGCACGGACTTCTCCACGTCATTGCGAGGAGCGAAGCGACGAAGCAATCCATCTGTCCGAGCAAGCGGAGCAGTGGATTGCTTCGCTCCGCTCGCAATAACGAGTGGGGTTATCGCCACTGCATACCCGCCCTGTGCCGCCGCTTGCTTGACCCATTGAGCACCGCGCCCTAAGCCGCCAACATTGCAAACCATCCGGCTTCCCGTGGCGCTTCCTCCGCTCGATTCTCCGCAATGGCAGACCTCGTTCCGCGCCTTCCTGTGGGGCGCGCGGTCGATCGGCGCCACCGTGCTGACGCTCGTGCTGTTTGCGACCTATCTCGGCATCGGCGCGCTGGCGCATGATAGTGGCTTCTCGCTGGGCTGGACGCTGGCGAGCACGGCGTTCGTCTGGGCGGGGCCCGCGCAGATCATCGTGATCACGACGCTCGGCTCCGGCGCCACCGTGCTGCAATCGGCGATCGCAGTCACCGTCAGCGCGATCAGGCTGTTTCCGATGGTGGTGTCGGTGCTGCCGATGATGCGCACCGAAGACACCAAGCGCCGGCATCTGATCCTGGTGGCGCACCTCACGGCGGTGACGCTGTGGGTCGAATGCTTCCGCTTCCTGCCGCAAGTGCCGCGCAACCGGCGGATTGCCTTCATCCACGGGCTCGGCCTGGGGCTGGTGTCGGTCTGCTTGATCGCCAATACCATCGGCTACACGCTCGCGGCCAACCTCACGCCGCTGCTCGCCGCCGGCATGCTGATGCTGACGCCGCTGGCCTTCCTGTTCTCCACCGCGCGCAACTGCCGCGAACTCGCCGACGTCATCGCGCTGGTGCTTGGGCTCTTGCTGTTCCCGCTCGCGGCGATGCTGAACAGCGGCGTCGACATCCTGGTCAGCGGCGTCGTCGCGGGAACCATCGCCTACGGCGTGCACCGGGCCAGGGCAGGCATCGTGAGGGCGCGCGCATGAGCACCTTCATCGGCGACTGGCACGCGCTCGCGATCCTGTTCGTGGCGGGCGTCATCCCCAACCAGATCTGGCGCATGCTCGGCCTGTGGTTCGGCGGCGGCATCGACGAGAACTCCGAGCTGCTGGTCTGGGTGAGGGCGGTCGCCACCGCGATCCTCGCTGGTATCATTGCGCAGATCGTGGTGCAGCCGCCGGGCGCGCTCGCAAGCGTGCCGGATTGGCTGCGTTACGGCGCCGTCGCCGCGGGCTTCGTGGCGTTCATGCTGGCGAGGAAATCGATCTTCGCCGGCGTGATCGTGGGCGAAATCGTGATGCTGTCAGGCAAATACTGGCTCGGCTGATTGCGGCGACCGCATTATCCGTTACTCTCGTTCTCCAAGAAAACAACAACGGGGGAACGCCATGCGGCGGGTCGCATCATCGGCAATCATTGTTGCTCTGGCCGCCTTGTTGGCCGCGGTGCTGCCGGCGCGTGCCGCGGATTATCCGACGCGGCCGATCAAGCTCGTCGTGCCCTATGCCGCGGGCGGTCCGACCGACGTGCTTGGCCGGATCGTCGGCGAATACCTCGGGCGCGATCTCAAGCAGGTGGTCGTGGTCGAGAACAAGGCCGGCGCGCAGGGCGCGATCGGCGCCGAGGCCGTGGCGCGTTCCGATCCCGACGGCTACACGCTGTTCGTGACGGCGGCCTCGATCTTCGTGCTCAATCCGCTGCTCTACAAGAAGCTGCCCTACGATCCGGCCCGCGATTTCCGCCTCCTGTCCGTGATCACGGATGCACCGATGATCATGGAGGTGAATCCGTCGGTGCCTGCCAAGACGATCGCGGAGTTCGTCGCCTACGCCAAGACAAATCCCGGGAAACTCAATTTCGGCTCGGCCGGCACCGGTGGCACCGTTCACCTCGCCGGCGAGATGTTCAAGCAGATGGCCGGCGTCGAGATGACCCATGTGCCGTACAAGGGCGCGGGACCCGCGCTGCAGGATTTGCTGTCAGGCAACATCCAGCTGATGTTCGACACGCTCGGCACCGCGCTGCCGCCGGTCAAGTCAGGCATGCTGCGGGCGCTCGCCGTCAGCTCGACCGAGCGCATCCCCGACTTGCCCGACCTGCCAACGATCGCCGAGAGCGGCTATCCCGATTATGCGGTCAGCGTCTGGTATGGTATTGCGGCGCCGTCGAAGGTGCCTGACGACATCGCGGGCAAGATCAAGGCGAGTCTCGACCGGGCCTTGAACGACGAGGCGTTTCGCGCTTCGCTGGTCAGGATCGGTTTCCCGCCGCTGCGCGTAAAGAGCCAGGCCGAGATCGACAGATTTGTGGACACTGATCGCGCGCGGTGGGCGGGCGTGGTCAAGGCACTGAACATATCGTTGGACTGACACATGGTACGTGAAATGGAATTGCGCCAGGGCGAGGTCGCGGTCGACATGCCGACGGCGCGCGACGCCGGGCTCGTCTTCATCGGCCGCATCCGCACGCCCTGGACCTCGCGGCTGGCGACGCCGCGGCAAGGGCGGCATGACGGCCCGGTGTGCCGGCTCGAGATCTTCGAGCCCTGGGTCGCCGCGATCAAGGGCGTCGATTTCTACTCGAACCTCGAAGTGCTGTACTGGCTGCACCAGTCGCGCCGCGACATCGTGCTGCAAAGCCCGAAGAACAACGGCAACACCCGCGGCACCTTCTCGCTGCGCTCGCCGGTGCGCCCCAATCCGATCGGCACATCGATCGTCAAGCTGGTGGGCGTCGAGGGCAATGTCATCCTGGTGCGCGGCCTCGACTGCCTCGACGAGACGCCGCTGATCGACGTTAAGCCCGACCGCTGCGAGTTCACGCCATTGGCCCCGCCGCAGGCAGGGGATTTCGAGACGGAGTGAGACCTCTCCACCGTCATTCCGGGGCGCGCGGAGCGCGAGCCCGGAATCCATCGGTCCGCGGGTTTCTTGGTGAAATGGATTCCGGGCTCGCGCCAACAGGGCGCGCCCCGGAATGACGAGGAGTGAAGCTCTCCGTCGTCGAGATCCCGGGTTCGTCGCTACGCGCCGCCCCGGGATGACGCCTTCGGCGTCACTTCAACGCCGCGATCAGCTTCGCCGCATTCGCCTCCAGCACCTTGCCGTCTTCCTTGTGGCTGGCAGGCGGCAACAGCGCGACGCCGTCCTTGCGCGGCATCACGTGCATGTGGAGGTGGAACACGACCTGGCCACCGGCGGGCTCGTTGAATTGCTGCACGGTGATGCCGTCGGCATCGAACGCCTTCATTCCGGCGGCGGCGATCTTGTGGGCGGCACGCGCGACGTGGGCGTAGTCGTCCGGCGTGATGTCGAGGATGTTGCGGGCAGGGGCCTTCGGAATCACAAGCGTATGCCCGGGCGAGCGCGGCATGATGTCGAGGAAGGCGAGCACGTGCTCGTTCTCGTAGACCTTGTAGGACGGAAATTCGCCGCGCAGGATTTTTGCGAAGGGGTTGTTGTTGTCATAGGCGGCGGGCATGGCGGCGGCTCCCTGGATTTTGCAAGTCTGTATCTGAAAATCTAATTTCTCGGTCGCGAGGCAAACGTCAAGCGTCGTCGTCGACGGTCTTGCGGAACGGACCGGCCTCGGAGAGTTCGCGACCGACCTCGGCGACATAGTCGCGCTCGCGCTTGAGGTAATCGGCGATCGCGCGGCGCAAGCCGGGATCGGCGATGAAATGCGCCGAATAGGTGGTCTGCGGCAGGTAGCCGCGCGCCAGCTTGTGCTCGCCCTGCGCGCCGGCCTCGACCACCTTGAGTCCGCGCTGAACCGCGAAATCGATCGCCTGATAGTAGCAGACCTCGAAATGCAGGAACGGGTGGTGCTCGATCGCGCCCCAGTTGCGGCCGAACAGCGTATCCGAGCCGATGAAGTTGATCGCGCCGGCGATCCAGCGGCCGTTGCGCTTGGCCATGACAAGCAGCACGTCCCGGCTCATGCTCTCGCCGATCAGCGAAAAGAATTCGCGGGTCAAATACGGCCGGCCCCATTTGCGCGAGCCGGTCTCCATGTAGAACTCGAAGAACGCGTCCCATGCGTCCTCGGTGATATCGGAGCCGGTCAGCCAGTGGATGGTGATCCCGGCGGTCACGGCCTCACGGCGTTCGCGCTTGATGCCCTTGCGGTGACGCGAGTTCAGCGAGCCCAAGAAATCGTCGAAAGTCTTGTAGCCCTCATTGTGCCAGTGGAACTGCTGGTCGGTCCGTTGCAGGAAGCCGTGTGCGCCGAGGAACTTTGCCTCGTCCTCGCGGGCAAAGGTGACGTGCACGGAGGAGGCCTCGGTGGCGTTGCAGAGCGCCCGCAGGCCCCGCGCCAGCGCCGAGCCGATCGCCTCGCGGTCGACGCCGTCACGGATCAGCAGCCGCGGCCCGGTCGCGGGCGTGAAGGGGACCGAGACCTGCAGCTTCGGATAATAGCTGCCGCCGGCGCGGTGATAGGCCTCGGCCCAGCCGCGGTCGAACACGTATTCGCCCTGCGAGTGCGATTTCAGATAGCACGGCACGACGCCGACGATCCGGCCATCGAGCTTTGCGATCAGATGCCGCGGTCCCCAGCCGGTCCGCGGGCAGGCCGAGTTCGAAGCTTCGGCCGCGGCGAAAAAGGCGTGGGAAACGAAGGGGTTATAGCTCGAACTTGCGGTCGTCTGGCAATCGCCTGCGGCAGCGGGCGAGGCCAGGGTGTCGAGGTTGTGGATGCTGTCCGCATCCGTCTTCGGATTGGCGCAGGCATCCCATTCGGCGGCCGGAATGCCGCCGATGTCAGCCACAGCCTCTAGGGTGATTTCAGACGACGCCATCGAGAGTGAAGACCGGTGCCTCTTTTGAGCATGATCTTTCCGGAATAGCTGGCTCCACTTCCGGATCATGCTCCGCATTCCGCCATCGCTGATGACGACCAACTCCCGACAAGATCGTGCGTCGCAGCGACGAGTTCAAGAGTCTCTGCGACATGTCAGGTTCCCGGCACAAACCCTTCGAAAATCATCTGGTCGGCGTAGCGCGTCGCGCGCTCGCGCTGTTCCGCCGTGCGTACGGTCCAGGCCAGCAGCGGGCAGCCGAACACGTTGCGGGCGATCCAGGGCGCCGGCGCCGGCAGCTGGTTGACCCAGAAGGCGACGAAATGCGGCTCGGTCTGGAAGCCGTGGCGCAGGTACAGCATGCCGTCGCGCTGGGCCGGCGTCAGCTTGGTCCAGGAACTGTCGTCATAGGTGCGCTGGGCGGTGATGCCGCGCGGCAGGTTCGGCATGGTCTCGCGCAGCGCCAGCACCTGGTCGGGATCGAACGACATGCCGACCACAGGGCCGGAATAGGACGACAGCACCTCGGCCATCCGTCGAACCAGCTTGCGGTCGCCATCGAAATGGCTCTTCACCTCGATCACCAGCGGGACGCGGCCGGCGACCAGTGCGCAGAGGTCGCCGAGCGTCATCATCTGCTCGGAGGTGTTCTTGAATTTCACCGCCTTGAGCTCGGCTGCGGTCTTGGCCGACAGCGGGCCCGAACCTTCGGTGAGGCGGCCGAGCGCATCGTCGTGATGCACCATCGCCTCGCCGTCGGCGGTGAGCTGGATATCGCACTCGATGGCGAAATTGCCCGCGACCGCGGCGGTAGCCGCGGCCGGCATGTTCTCGATGACGCCGCGTGCGGCATCGTGCAGGCCGCGATGGGCGACCGGCCGCTTGGTCAGCCAATCAGGGGCGCGCATCGCTCAGGCGACTTCGAACACGCCTTCGACCTCGACAGCGGCGTCCGCGGGCAGCGAGGCAACGCCGACGGTGGTGCGGGCATGGCGGCCCTTGTCGCCGAACGCCGCGACCATCAGATCGGAAGCGCCGTTCAGCACCTTCGGTCCGTCGAAGAAGTCCGGCGCCGAGTTGATGAAGCCGCCGAGCCGCACCACGCGCACGACCTTGTCGAGATCGCCGAGCGCCGCCTTGACCTGGGCCAGGAGGTTGATCGCGCAGCCCTGCGCCGCGGCGACGCCTTGCTCGAGCGTGACGCCGGCCCCTAACTTGCCCTTGGCGATCAGCTTGCCTTCGGCGTTGAAGCAGACCTGGCCCGAGACGAACAACAGGTTGCCGCTGCGGACGAAGGGGACGTAATTCGCGACCGGGGAGGTCGGCTGGGGAAGTGTGATGCCCTGTGACGCCAGTTTCTGTTCGACGGTACCCGCCATTTTTGTTCCCCAATTGGATTTGCACGAAGCCTGAAACGCGGTCAGGGCCAAGTTTGTTTCGTTTGTTTCGCGCATCGTGCCGCCGGTTGCAAGCGACGGTAAGGTGAGGGCGGCGCGGCGGTGACGTGCGGAGTCGCACGGAAAACTGCCAGAAATGACGGCAAATTCGCTGCTTACATTGCTATTTTGTCAGACTTGCCCCAGTTGCGGCGCAATACCACCGTCACTATTGTGACGAATCCTGCCTCCTCGAGGAAAACCTATGACCTTGCCGTTTCGGAATTCGTCGCGTGCCCTGGTGCTCACGATCGCCGTTGCCGCAGGATCTGGTCTGGTTCAAGGGTCCGCTGCTGCGGCCGGTGGGCCGTTTCTGGCGCATCAGGCGCTGTACGATCTGAGCCTCGTGAAGTCGCGCGGCTCCAATTCGGTCAGCGATGCGCGCGGGCGCATCCTCTACAATTTCTCCGGCAGCTCCTGCGAAGGCTACACCTCCGAATTCCGCCAGGTGTCCGAACTCGACAGCGGCGAGGGCAAGGTGACGCTGTCCGATCTGCGCTCCTCGTCCTGGGAAGACGCGTCGGGCAAGAGCTACCGCTTCAAGATCGATACGCGGATGAACGACAGTGACTCATCGCCGGTCGACGGGATCGCCGAACGCGTCGGCGATCATATCACCGTGAAGCTGACCCAGCCGGTGAAGAAGACCTTCAACCTCGACGGCAAGACCGTGTTCCCGACCGAGCAGATCCAGCACATCATCGCCGCCGCCCGCGACGGCAAATCGGTGCTCGAGCAGACCGTCTATGACGGCTCCGACAATGGCGAGAAGGTCTACAACACGCTGACCGTGATCGGCCGGCCGATCGCGGGCGACCGCGCGCCGTCATCGCCCGATCCGTCGACGGCGAGCGACGCGATGAAGACCATGACGCGCTGGCCGGTGACGGTGAGCTATTACGACAGCGACGCGCGGGCCAAGGATGGCGAGCAGACGCCGGTCTATGCGATGTCGTTCGAGCTCTACGAGAACGGCGTCTCCCGCGCGCTGGTATTGGACTACAACGATTTCGTGATCTCGGGCGCGCTGGACAAGTTCGACGTCAGGGACTCCAAACCCTGCAAGTGACGGCTGGCTATCGCTAGCCACTCACTCGGTGTCGTCCCGGCGAAGGCCGGGACCCATAGCCACCGAAGGTCGTTATTGCGCAACGCTGGGGCCACAGCTTCCTTCAACAACTCAACCCTGTGGTAATGGGTCCCGGCCTTCGCCGGGACGACGGCGGAGACCGCACTGGCCGGAACCATCAGACACGAGTACGCTTCCCAAAACACGCGTGTCAGGGAGGCACATCATGAGCAAATCAGACCATCTGCGCCCCAGCGGCCTGCATCACAATCCGGCTTACTCCCACGTCGTCGTCGCCTCGGGTGCGCGCACGATCTACATTTCCGGACAGGTTTCCACCGACGAGGAGGGCCGGGTGGTCGGTGCCGGCGATCTCGCCGCGCAGACCACGCAGGTGATGCAGAACCTCGGCATGGCGTTGAAGGCAGCCGGCGCGAGCTATTCCAACATCGTCAAGATCACGACCTTTGTGGTGGGATATAAACCGGAGCTTCGCCCGATCATCGGCAAGGCGCGCTCGGCGTTCTTCGAGGGCATGGAGCCGCCGGCCTCCACGCTGGTCGGTGTCACCGCACTCGCGGCGCCGGAATGGCTGATCGAGATCGAGGCGGTGGCCGTCGCGGATTGACGACAGTGCCTCACCGTCATTGCGAGGAGCGAAGCGACGAAGCAATCCATCGTTCCGCATACGCTGAAGCATGGATTGCTTCGCTGCGCTCGCAATGACGGAGTCTGAGGTATCGTCCCGAGCTACTCCTCCGCGCTCTTCCCCGGCCCCTCATAGGCGATGCCCCGGATCACGGCGGCATTGCCGAATTTCTTGCGCAGATTGTCGATCGCGCGTTCGGCGTGCGCCGAGCGGCGGTCGAGCATGTCGGAATCGTTGGCCTGCGAGCCCGGGCGCAGCGCGCTGACGCCGGCGCCCATCAGGCGGAACGCGGTGCCGTCGATCTCCTTGGCCAGCATCTCGCGCGTTACCGCAAAGATCTTTGCGGCCAATTGGGTCGGCGTCTGGATCGATTGCGAACGGGTGCGCTGGCGGAAATCAGCGGTCTTCAGCTTCAGCGTGATGGTGCAGCCCGAGAGGTCGCCGCTCTTCAGCCGCGCCGAGGTCTTCTCCGACAGCTTCCAGAGCAGTTTTTCCAGAACTGCAAAATCGCGGATGTCGGTCTCGAAGGTGGTCTCGCTCGAGATCGTCTTGGCGCCGCGATCGGGCACCACGCTGCGGTCGTCGATGCCGCGCGCCAGCCGCCACAGCCTGCGGCCTTCGCTGGCGAACTGCTTCATCAGTTCGTTCTCGTCGGCGCGCTGCAGGTCCGCGATGACGCGGAAGCCGCGCTGCACCAGCTTCTCCTGCGTCGCAGGGCCAACGCCGTAGATGAAGCCGACCGGCTTGCTGGCCAGCATCTCGCGCGCCTCGTCCTGGTCGAGCGTGGCGAAGCCCCTGGGCTTGTCCAAGTCGGAGGCGATCTTGGCGAGGAATTTGTTGCGGGACAGCCCGACCGACACCGTGATGCCGATGTCGCGCTCGACGTCGCGGGCAAACCTGGCGAGCACCTTGGCCGGGATCATGCCGTGGACGCGCTGCGTGCCGGCGAGGTCGAGGAAGGCCTCGTCGATCGACAGCGGCTCGACTAGCGGCGTCAGCGCCTGCATCGCCTGGCGCACCTCGCGCCCGACCCGGACATATTTCGCCATGTCGGGCGGGATCACGGTCGCGTCGGGGCAGAGTTCCAGCGCCTTGAACATCGGCATCGCCGAGCGGACACCGTAGGTGCGGGCGATGTAGCAGGCAGCCGACACCACGCCGCGCTTGCCGCCGCCGATGATGACGGGGCGGTCGGCGATCTCAGGATTGTCGCGCTTCTCGACGGTGGCGTAGAACGCGTCGCAGTCGATATGCGCCAGCGCCAGCGCGGGTAGGGTGCTGTGACGCACCAGCCGCGGCGACCCGCAGTGGCTGCATCGCTTCACCTTGATGTCGAGATCGCCGAGGCAGTCTCGGCAGAAACTGAGGGGGCCGTCGGAAGCTGGCGCCGCCGTCGTCACGGCACGTCGCGCTCCCATTTCGGGTCGCCCAGCACCTGGTGGGCGGCAGCGATGTTGGTCGGGTGCAGTTCGGAGGCGGCGGCGAACGCCGTCACAGTGGCATCGTCGCGCATCACGAAATCGAGCACGCTCGCAAGAAATTGAGGATTGGAGGCAGCGTTCCGCAGCGTCTCTGGACCGATTCCGGTTTCGGCCAGGAACAAGCCCAGCCGCTCGGGATCGCCGGCAATGAAGCCGAGCGCCTGAATCGCAACGATTTCAGCGACTTCCCGAGGGTTGTGAACAGGCTTTTTCAACGCGCCGGTTTGCCTTTCCGTTAACTTATGGTCTCTAATGAGAGGCCCATCATGCCCGAGTCTTCCGCATGTGTTCAAGCAACGGAAACCACACTGCGGAAGTTGGATGTCGGGTTAACGGGTTAGAGCGATTCTGGCGCTAGTTTGAATTCACATTTTCGACGCGCTCCGCGCGCGGTGCGTGAGGTGCCGCAGCCGAGCCTGTTTCCTAAGTCTGGGAGGGACGGGATGGCCAAAACCGTCCTGATCGTGGAGGACAACGAGCTCAATATGAAGCTCTTTCGCGATCTGTTGGAAGCGCATGGCTATCAGACTTCGGGCACCAGCAATGGCTTCGAAGCGCTTGATCTCGTCCGCAAGCTGCGCCCCGATCTCATCCTGATGGATATTCAACTGCCCCAGGTCTCCGGCCTGGAGGTCACGCGCTGGATCAAGGACGATCCCGATCTGCGCACGATTCCGGTGGTCGCGGTCACCGCCTTCGCCATGAAGGGCGACGAAGAACGCATCCGCGAGGGCGGCTGCGAAGCCTATTTGTCCAAGCCGATCTCGGTCGGCAAATTTATTGAGACTGTCCGACGCTTTATCGGATAGGGGAGTTGTGGTGCCATGTCCGCGCGTATCCTCGTCGTCGATGATGTTCCGGCGAACGTCAAGCTGTTGGAAGCCCGGCTGTCAGCCGAATATTTCGATGTGCTGACCGCTTCCAACGGGACCGAGGCGCTGGACATCTGCGCGCGCGCCGAATGCGACATCATCCTGCTCGACGTCATGATGCCTGATATGGACGGCTTCGAGGTCTGCCGCCGCTTGAAGTCGAATCCGGCGACCCACTTCATCCCCGTCGTCATCGTCACCGCGCTCGACAGTCCTGCGGATCGCGTGCGCGGCCTCGAAGCCGGCGCCGATGACTTCCTGACCAAGCCGGTGTCCGACGTCGTGCTGATCGCGCGCGTGCGCTCGCTGACGCGGCTGAAGATGATGACCGATGAGCTGCGTATGCGCGCCATCACCTCGCTCGAGATCGGCATGCAGGCGCCCGAGCGCAGCGCGATCGCCGACCGTGGCACCGGCGGCCGTATCCTGCTGGTCGACGACCGGCCGTCGTCCTACGAGAAGCTGGCGCCGATTCTGTCCGCCGAACACACCGTCGACGTCGAGACCAATCCGGCGGAAGCCTTGTTCCACGCCGCCGAGGGCAATTACGATCTCCTGATCGTGTCGCTCAGCCTCGACAATTTCGATGGCCTGCGGCTGTGCAGCCAAGCCCGCTCGCTGGAGCGTACGCGCCAGGTGCCGATCCTCGCGGTCTCGGATGCCGACAACAACGCGCGGCTGATGCGCGGGCTCGAGATCGGCGTCAACGACTATCTGCTGCGTCCGGTCGACAAGAACGAACTGCTGGCGCGGGCGCGCACCCAGATCCGCCGCCGCCGCTACACCGATCATCTGCGCGACAACGTGCAGAACTCGATCGAGATGGCGATCACGGATGCGCTGACCGGCCTCAATAACCGGCGCTACATGGAGAGTCATCTCGCGACCCTTGCGGAGCAGGCCTCGATCCGCGGCAAGCCGCTGGCGCTGATGATCCTCGACATCGACTACTTCAAGGCGATCAACGACACCTACGGCCACGACGCCGGCGACGACGTGCTGCGCGAATTCGCCGTTCGCATCCGCAAGTCGATCCGCGGCATCGATCTCGCCTGCCGCTATGGCGGCGAGGAGTTCGTGATCGTAATGCCGGAGACGGACCTGCATGTCGCCGGCATGGTTGCCGAGCGGCTGCGCCGCTCGATCGCGGGCGAGCCGTTTGCCGTCGAGAAGGGCGGCAAGCGGATCACGGTCACGATCTCGATCGGGCTGACCACGCTGGAGCGCAAGGGCGAGCAGGTCACCGACGTGCTCAAGCGCGCCGACACTGCGCTCTATCGCGCCAAGCACGACGGCCGCAACCGCGTGGTTTCAGCGGCGGCGTAATTAGAACTTTCCCGGATTTCGCTTCGCTCCATCGGCGCTATGATGCCGATATCTGCGCGCCGATCGCCGCGGCTGCCTGCTGCAGACGCGGCAGATAGCGGCCGGCGAATACGGCCTCACTCATCGCCGTCGATCGCCACACGATATTGACGCAGCCAAGCAGGCGCCCAGTACTGAGGATTGGCACCGCAATGCCGATGTCGCCCTGTCCCGCCGGCGCGGAGACACCGGTTGCGGCCCGGCAGCCATAGCCCTTTTGTCGGGTGTGTTCGAGGACGGCCTCGATGTTCCGGCGGAGTCCGGCGCCAGCGCGTGTGCTCCGGTCCGCTACGTGACAGGCGTCGGCGATCGCCTGCCGCCTTTCTGCGTCGCCGCAATACGCAAGCCAGGCACGGCCGAGGCCGGACCCCAGCAACGAGACGCGCAGCCCGATGGGCACCCGGGCGATCGGCAGCGGGGTGAGGGCGCGATTGCTCTCGATGATCTCCATTGTACCGTCGCGATAGACGCCGACGTCCGACGGCCATATGACGTCGCGGCACAGGTCGTGCAGCACCGCCGTGCTGCAATCGAGCAACTGCTCCTTTGCCTCGGAAGCTGCCGACAAACGTCCCCGCGACGTGCGTCGCCAACAGCCATCGGCCAGCCGCTGGCTGACATAGCCGTGGCGTTCGAGCGTCGACAGCAGGCGCAGCAGGGTCGGCTTCGGGAGCCTCGTGATCCGATGCAAGTCGCGCAGTGCCATCGCGTCACGCGTCTCGAGTGCGTCCAGAACACCGAGGCCGCGTGACAAGGCCCTGACCGCATCTTGCTCCATCTCTTAGCTCTTCCGTCGCCGGTGGGGATGTCTCTACATCCTCACGTTCCACTCTCCGGAACGCCGGTTCAAGAGCAATTGATGGGCGCCACGGGGCCTCCTACGCTCGCTGCCATGCAATGTGGGAGGTCTCGATGCCCAAAATGACCCGCCGGAAATTGATCAACTCGGCAGCCGCAACGTCCGTCACGCTGGCTCTCGGGCAGCAGGGGGCATTCGCACGGACGCCGCCGAAGCAGCCGAACATCATCTTCATCCTCGCCGACGATCTCGGATATGCGGATCTATCGTGCTACGGCCCGTCCGAGATGCACACGCCGAATATCGACCGGATCGCCGCGGGCGGTCTGCGTTTCCTTCAGGCCTATGCCAATTCGGCGGTCTGTTCGGCGACGCGCACCGCGCTGATCACCGGCCGCTATCAATATCGGCTTCGCCTCGGGTTGGAAGAGCCGCTCGCCGGCGCCGGCAAAACCGTCGGTCTGCCGCCGGAGATGCCGACCATCCCCTCGCTGCTGAAGAAGCTCGGCTACGGCACGACGCTGGTCGGCAAATGGCATATGGGAGAACTGCCGAAATTCGGCCCGTTGCAGAGCGGCTACGATCACTTCTACGGCTTTCGCGGCGGCGCGCTGGACTATTACGCGCACCAGGGGCCGGATCATCACGACGACCTGTGGGACGACGACATGCCGATCCACAAGGTCGGCTATTCGACGGAGCTGTTCGGCGATCGCGCGATCAGCGTCATCGAGGGGTATGCCAAGGCCAGGCAGCCGTTCTTCCTCAGTCTGCATTTCAACGCGCCGCACTGGCCGTGGGAGGCGCCGGGCGATGAGGCGGAGTCGCAGCGTCTCGCGGCGAAGTCGCTGTTCGACTTCGACGGCGGCTCGCTCGCGACCTATCGACGGATGGTTCAGGCGATGGATGCCCAGATCGGCCGCATCCTGCGCACCCTCGAGACGAAGGGCATTGTCGACGACACCATCGTGGTCTTCACCAGCGACAACGGCGGTGAGCGCTTCTCGAACACCTGGCCTTTCACAGGCCGCAAGACCGAGCTGCTGGAAGGGGGGCTGCGCATCCCGGCCGTGATCCGCTGGCCCGGCAGGATATCCGCAGGCCGGACGCATGAGCAGGTCATGGCCAGCATGGACTGGCTGCCAACGCTGCTGGCCGCCGCGGGCGGGGCGCCGGATCCAGCGTACCCGTCGGACGGCATGAACCTGCTGCCCGTACTCACCGCCAATCCGGCGCCGGTACCGCGCAAGCTGTTCTGGCGCTACAAGGCGAATGCGCAGCGTGCGGCGCGTGACGGCGATTGGAAGATCCTCAAGATGCTCGACAAGTCCTTCCTGTTCAATGTCGTGGCCGATCCGCTGGAGCGCGCCAATCTCAGGGATCGGCACCGTGACATCTACGACCGCATGGTCGCCGAATGGACCGAGTGGAACAAGGACATGCTGCCGGAAGTGCGCGAGAGTTTTACGGACAGTTTCGACAGCGGCCAGCTCGCCGATCATTTCGGCGCGCAGAAGGCCAGCGGTGAGCCCGATCTCGAAAAGACGTTTCCGCAGCAGGGCCAACGGTGAGGGCTGGGTCGCCCGTTCTCGCGAGGGTGACCCAGCACTGGAGGAGCTGTCCTACCGCCCGCGCTTTACCGCGTCATAGGCCAGCCGCTTGAACTCGAACGAGAACGGATGGACGAACGCCATCTGGCGCTGCGCCATCATGACGCCGGCCATCCCGGTCTTCGGCGAAATCCACCACTGCGTGCCCGCGACGCCGCCCCAGTAGAATTCGCCGGCCGCGTCGGGATGATCGATCGGCGAGGGGGTGAGGATCAGGCCACCGGCAAGTCCGTGCGCCTTGCCGGGTTGCTCGCCCATCATCGCGAAGCGGATCCACTGTCCTTCGGGCAGCTGGTTGGACATCAACATTGCGATCGTGTCCGGCTTCAGCAGCGTCGGTCCGCCGGGCAGCAGGCTGCGGATCAACGCGACCATGTCGGGCATCGTCGAGACCAGGCCGCCGCCGCCATTGAGCCTGGCGACCGGGCGCAGATAGGCGCCGGGGAACGGC
Source organism: Bradyrhizobium sp. RD5-C2 (assembly GCF_019972155.1). Classification (GTDB taxonomy): domain Bacteria; phylum Pseudomonadota; class Alphaproteobacteria; order Rhizobiales; family Xanthobacteraceae; genus Bradyrhizobium. The sequence continues at coordinate 244,940 of NZ_BOVL01000007.1, forward strand.
GCATTGTCGGTGCGGGTCAGCCCCGGCTTCATCGGCTCCATCAGATCGGCGCCGGCGTAATAGGCGACGAGCCGGCCGTGATCTCTTTCCGGAACGACGAAGCCGGTATCGACCATGCCGAGCGGATCGAGGATGCGCGCCTTGATGAACTTGTCGAAGGTCTGGCCGCTGACCACTTCCACCAGGCGTGCCACCACGTCGATCGCAAGCGAATATTCCCACGAGGTGCCCGGCTGATAGATCAGCGGCAAATCGGCCAGGACGTCGACCATTTCAGCCAGGGTCGTGTTGGGATTGTGCACGCCGCGCTCGTTGAGCGCCTTGAAGATGACTGTGCCGGGATCGAAGAAACCGTAGCTCAGGCCGGCGCTGTGGCTGAGCAATTGGCGGATGGTGATCGAACTCTTCGCGGGCTCGGTCTGATCGATCGACGTCGCGCCTTTCAGCAGGACCTTGCGGTTGCGGAGCTGCGGGATGAATTTCTCGATCGGATCGTCGAGCTGGAAGCGGCCATCCTCGAACAGCAATAGCGCCGCGCAGGAAGTGATCAGCTTGGTGTTGGAGAACACCCGGAAGATGTGGTCGGTGCGCAGCGGGGTCTGCGCTTCCTTGTCGGCCCATCCGACGCAGCCCGTGTCGGCGATGTCGCGCCCGACCAGAACCGACCAGGAGATTCCGGACAGCAGATCGTTGTCGATATAGCGCTGCATGGCGGCGCGCGCCGGCGCGAGATCGTAGCCGGTGGCCGTCACCTTCAGATCTTCCATGGTTGTTCCCCAGTTGTGCCGCAGGTTGTCGCGCGGTCGTCAATCTCGCCGGACGGAATATCCAATCGGTATGCCGTCGCGTGCCGTCACGCTACCAACCAAACCGGACTTGTGTACGCAACCGGATTTATCCAGTGCGCTTGTTGTCCGCAGGCGCCGGGCCGCCGACCTTGACGCCCGCATTCGCCAGCAGCACGCGGGCGGCTTCCTTGGCCGCGCGCGCCATGGCCGGATCGTCGCGCACCAGGTCCTGCGCGATCGAGCCGTCGACCAGCAGCGTCAGCTGGGTCGCAAGTGCCTCGGCCTCCGCGACGCCAAGCTGCCGCAGCAGATCGCGAAACCAGATCCGGCGGCTTTCCTTGAAGGCGATGGCGATGTTGCGCACGGTACGGTCCTCGTCGTCCGGCCCGAGCTCGGCGACCGCGTTCACGAACGGACAGCCGCGAAAATCCTTCGCCGAGAAGCGCCGCTCCAGCGAATCGAAGGTTGCGAGAATCTGCTCGGCCGGCGGTCTGTCGGAGGGGCGCGGCTGCACGAAGCGGCGCTGCAGATAGGCCTCGATCAGCGCGTCCTTGGACGGGAAATGATTGTAGAGGGTGCGTTTGCTGATGCCGATCTCGGCCGCGATGGTGTCGACGCCGATGGCGCGAATGCCCTGCAGGTAGAACAGCTTGTCGGCGGTCTCGAGGATCCGCTCTTTCATGGTCTGTTTGGGAGGCGGGGAAGCCATGCGCCGGCGGTGATCCTCTTCGCTTGACAGTTGGCCCCCTGTATAGCCTAAGTACACAGGTCTGTGTAACCAAAACATGCGTGAATCGCAGGCCGTGGCACTCGTGCCGCGCCGTCATGGGAGAATAAGAACAATGCCCCTGTTGCAGGTCCTGCGTCCCACGCTTCCCATTCTGATCGGCGCCTCCATCATGCTCACGCTGAGCATGGGGCTGCGGCAGAGCCTTGGCATCTTCATGCAGCCGCTGACGCACGACATCGGGATTTCGGTGTCGCATTTTACGTTGGCGCTGGCCGTGCAGAACCTGGCCTGGGGCTTCCTGCAGCCGTTCGCGGGCGCGATGACGGTGCGCTACGGCTTCCGCCCGATCATGGTGGTCGGTGCGCTGGCCTACATCGCGGGCCTCGTGCTGATGACGACGGCGCATGGCCTCGTCGCCATCATGATCGGCGCCGGTGTGCTGATCGGCCTTTCGCTCGCCTGCACCGCGAATGCGATCGCGATGTCGGTCGCGGCGCGCGCGGTGTCGGAGACGGTGCGCTCGACCGTGCTCGGGATGGTCTCGGCCGCGGGCTCGCTCGGTGCACTGCTGTCGGCGCCGATCGGCCAGATGCTCAATGAAGGGTTCGGCTGGCGCGTCGGGCTTGCCGGATTCGTCATCCTGTCGATCGGGATGATTCCAGCCGCGTTGTACGCCGGTCGCGTCGACAAGATTCCGCTGCCGAAGCCCGCGGCCGATGATATCGGCAACGCCACGGCGGCGACCGCGGCCAAGACCGCGTTCGGCAACGCGTCGTTCGTGGTGATGACCTGCGCTTACATGGTCTGCGGCATGCAGCTCGTCTTCCTCACCACGCATCTGCCGTCGTATCTGGCGATCTGCGGGCTCGATCCGATGCTGAGCGCGCAGACGCTCGGCATGATCGGCGGCTTCAACGTGCTGGGCTCGCTGTTCTTCGGCTGGGCCGGCCAGCGCTGGAACAAGCTCGCGCTGCTTGGTGGCATCTACATCCTGCGCTCGCTGGCGCTCGCCTGGTACTTCATGCTGCCGGCAACGCCGGGCTCGACCTTGCTGTTCGGTGCCATCATGGGCTTCCTCTGGATGGGCGTCGGTCCGCTGGTCGCGGGCGCGGTGGCCGAGATGTTCGGTCTGCGCTGGCAGGCGATGATCCAGGGCCTTGCCTTCATGAGCCACCAGGTCGGCAGCTTCCTCGGCGCTTATGGCGGAGGGGTGATCTACGACTCGCTCGGCTCCTACACCATGGCCTGGCGGATCGGCGTCGCGCTCGGTCTTGCCGGCGGCATCATCCAGGTCGCGTTCGCGCTGATCCGGCCAGCGCAGCCGCCATTGCTCAAGACCGCTTAGCTTCCGATTCCGGCGACCGGCGACTGCCCCATGCGAGGGCAGTCGCCGGTCGCTGCCTATTTTTCCATCGATCGTTTGCTCCTGGAACGTGCAATGGAGCGCGAAGCCGTTCCGGCCGCAGATCGAAGTAGCAGTGCTTTCAAAACGTTACGCGGTACGCGTTCGTGGCACGAATCTTGTTTCAATTTGGCTAGAAATCGTGCCGGAACCTGTCGTTGAGGTTCCGGCCTGGGGACCCATGGGAAGGGCTGGCCGCGATGAGGCTAGTCGCCGTCATTCTCCAGCCATCCGCGCACCACGGCCTTCGCCGCGCCGCCGAGCAGCAGGCCCTTGTGCCTCGCGTCCGGTCTGACGCCGCGACGACTTCGGCGCCGACGCGCGGAACGCGCTGCATCCATTCCGAACACCGATGTTTCTTGTGATGGGAGGACGATGATGGAGTCTGCGACATACACGCGCCCGAAGCTCGTGAGAATCGTGGTTGCTTTGCTGGGAGTGGCGTTTCTTTGCCTGTTGTTCAGCAACCTTGCGCTGGCTGAGGATGCGGCGGCGCCGCCGGCCTGCGGCGGCAAGATCCTCGAGAAGTGCACGCCGAATTCCGGCGACACCGCCTGGATGCTCACGTCAGTCGCGCTCGTCCTGATGATGACGATCCCGGGGCTCGGCCTGTTCTATGGCGGCATGGTGCGCAAGAAGAATGTGGGCGACACCGTGATGACCAGCTTCGCCGTGACCTGCCTGGTCACGATCCTGTTTGCCGTCGTCACCTACAGCCTGGCGTTTCGTGCCGGCACGCCGTTCATCGGCGGTCTGGATCGCCTGTTCCTCAAGGACATTCTGAGCGACATCGGCAAGGGTGGCATCGGTAATCCCAATCCACTCGCCGCGACCATTCCTGAGTCCGTCTACATCTGCTTCCAGATGACGTTCGCCATCATCACGCCGGCGCTGATTGCCGGCGCGTTTGCCGAGCGGATGAAGTTCTCGGCGATGCTCTGGTTCATCGGGCTGTGGGCGATCTTCGTGTATGCCCCGATCGCGCACTGGGTCTGGGGGCCCGACGGGATCTTCTCGGCGGGCAACGACGCTGCGTATGTCAAGGTTCTCGATTTCGCCGGCGGCACGGTGGTGCACATCAATGCCGGGGTGGCGGGCCTGATGTGCGCCATCATGCTCGGCAAGCGCGTCGAGACCGGGCCGGCGCACAACATGGTGCTGACCTTCATCGGCGCCTCGCTGCTGTGGGTCGGCTGGTTCGGCTTCAACGCCGGCTCCGCCGTCACCGCCGGAATGCAGGCGGGCATGGCCATGCTGGTGACCCAGATCGCGACCGCAGTGGCGGGCTTCACCTGGATGCTGGTGGAGTGGGCGTTGAAGGGCAAGCCGACCGTCGTCGGCATCTGCTCGGGGGCCGTTGCGGGCCTCGTCGCGATCACGCCGGCCTCCGGTTTCGTCGGGCCGGTCGGCGCGTTTGCGATCGGCATCGCCGCCGGCGTCTGCTGCTACTGGGGATGCACCGGCTTGAAGCGCATGTTCAGCTACGATGACGCGCTGGACTGCTTCGGTGTCCATGCCCTCGGCGGCATCGTCGGGGCGCTGCTGACCGGGGTGTTCGCGGTCGAGCAGTATGGTGGTACGGCCGGCGTTCTGGAGGGAAATCCCGGGCAGTTCATCAATCAATGCATCGGCGTCGCGACGGTTTTCGTGTATGATGCCGTCGTGAGCCTGATCATCCTGTTCGTGATCAATCTCTTCGTCGGGCTTCGCGTGACGCGCGACATCGAGCGCGAAGGGTTGGATCTGGCACTGCACGGCGAGGTCGTGCAGTAGACTTGGCGGCATTCCGCGCAAGCCGGCGATCGCCGGCTGGCGCGGATCAAAGCTGTTCGAGGTGATCCGATGAACTGGTTCTATTGGAACACAGCGTGGTCGCTGTTCTTCAGCCTCATTTGGTTCATGACCATCACACACAATCCGGATGCGCGTATCGCTGACGCGCATCTGCGCGATGAGGCGTTCAAGGGCTAGCTCCGGTAGTAGCGCCACATCCTGAGGAACGTCCGGTGGATTTCGTCGGGCGTCCGATCGAATGGCTCGAGACTGACGCGGACCACGCCGCGGTGGTCCATGCGCCACGGCAAGCGCATCAAGAGCCGATAGGCCGGCCGCGTGCGCCAATCCGCCACCAGCGCGCTGCCGAGCGGCCCATTGAGTGCGATCTGCAATTCGTGAACGGTCATCGCGCGCTCGGCGATCTCGACGAGGTCGATGTGCGTGATGGCGCGCCAGCGGATCAGCCCGAAGGCCTGGATGAAGATGCCGTACTGGTTGGCCCCGATGGTCGGACGACCGGCCTCCAGCAGGGGGATGTTGTAATAGGTGAAGCAGACTGCGGCCGCCGCCGGCGCCAGCCAATACAGCGCGCCCGTGATCCAGCTCGCGGTCAGGAAGATCGCGGCGAGGGCCGCCGTGACATAGACCGGAAAGTAGGTGTCCTCGCGGCCGTAGGCGACTGAGTAGCCGCCGACGTTTCCCTCGTCCAAGCTTGCGATCATCTGAGCCCTGCGCCCGGGACTTGTCCGGGAATCATGCGGGATGACGCTAGGCTACGAAGCAAAAACGGGGCCGCGAGGGCCCCGTTCGAAACATCAGAAGCAGGCGACCTTACTTGATCTTGGCTTCCTTGAACTCGACGTGCTTGCGCGCGACCGGGTCGTACTTCTTCTTGACCAGCTTGTCGGTCATGGTGCGCGAATTCTTTTTGGCTACGTAATAGAAGCCGGTATCGGCCGTCGACACGAGCTTGACCTTGATGGTGACCGCTTTGGCCATGTGCAAAACCTCGAAAATGCAGGGATATCGGGAGCCGGCCAAATCGGCCCGCGTTTGGCCGGGAAACTAGCCAGAAACCGCCCAAAGTCAAGGATTTCCAAGCCAAAACCACCCCGATTCCGGGCCGATTACCCCCCGAAGAACTGATTTTTGGGCCGCGGCAGGCCCAAATTCTCGCGCAGGGTCCGACCTTCGTACTCGGTGCGGTAAATCCCGCGCTTCTGCAGTTCCGGCACCACCTTGTCGACGAACTCGAACAGGCCCTGCGGCAGATAGGGGAACATGATGTTGAAGCCGTCGCTGCCGCGGCCGGTCAGCCATTCCTCCATCTGGTCGGCAATGGTCTGCGGCGTGCCGACGAAGGCGAGCCCGCCATAGCCGCCGACGCGCTGGGCGAGCTGGCGCACGGTGAGCTTGTCGCGCGCGGCGACATCGACGAGGCGTTGCCGGCCGCTCTTGCTGGCATTGGTTTCCGGGATCGGCGGCAATTGCCCGTCGGGATCGAAGGCGGACGCATCGGTGCCGAGGACCACCGAGAGCGAGGCGATCGCGCTGTCGTAATGCACGCGGCTGTCGAGCAGCGCGCGCTTCTCCTTGGCTTCCTCGACGCTGTCGCCGACCACCACGAAGGCGCCGGGCAGGATCTTCAGATGCTCGGGATCGCGGCCGATCTTCTCCATGCGGCCCTTGATGTCGGCATAGAGCTTCTGTCCGTCCGCAAGGCTGCCGCCGCCGGTGAACACGGCCTCCGCGGTCTCGGCCGCAAGCTGCCTGCCGTCGTCGGATGCGCCGGCCTGCACGATGACCGGCCAGCCCTGCACGGGGCGGGCGATGTTCAGCGGGCCGCGCACCGAGAGATATTTGCCCTTGTGGTTGAGCACATGCATCTTGTCGGGATCGACGAACAGCCCGGACTCGACATCGCGCACGAACGCATCGTCGGCGAAGGAATCCCAGAGACCAGTCGCGACATCGTAGAACTCGCGGGCGCGCCTGTAGCGCTCGGCGTGCTCCATGTGATCGTCGAGGCCGAAATTCAGCGCCGCGTCCGGATTGGACGTGGTGACGATATTCCAGCCGGCGCGGCCGCCGGAGATGTGATCGAGTGAGGCGAAGCGCCGCGCGACGTGATAGGGCTCATCGAAAGTGGTCGAGCCGGTCGCGATCAGGCCGATATTCTCGGTGACGGCCGCGAGTGCCGACAGCAGCGTGAACGGCTCGAACGAGGTCACGGTGTGGCTGCGCTTCAGCGCGTCGATCGGCATGTTCAGCACGGCCAGATGGTCGGCCATGAAGAAGGCGTCGAACTTGCCGGCCTCGAGCTTGCGGATCAGCGTCTTGATGTGGTCGAAGTTGAAATTGGCGTCGGGCCAGGCCCCGGGATAGCGCCAGGCGCCGGTGTGAATGCTGATCGGCCGCATGAATGCGCCGAGCTTGAGTTGACGCTTCGCCATTGCCCCGTTCCGTTCTTGATGTCGTTAGCGGAACAGATAGGGAGGCTGGGCGGCAACGCCATGAGGGTCCTCAAGAAGAATCTTGCAATCTGGGCGACGAGCAGAGGATATTTTCAACCCGGCACCTTTGTCATCGGGGAGGGGGACATGGTCTATCCGGGAAGGCTGTTGCTGATCGCGGGCGTTCTGGTCGCGATGGTGCTCTGCGTTGGAAGCCCGGCGCGGGCGCAGATCGTTGCGATCGGCGCCAGCAACGTCGCAGGAAAGGGCGTCAGCAGTTCGGAAGCCTGGCCGGCCCAGCTCGAGGGGATGCTCGCCGCGAAGGGCCGAAGCGTTCACGTGACCAACGCGGGGATATCAGGCGATACCAACGCGGGCATGCTGGCCCGGCTCGACTCCGCGGTCCCCGAAGGGACCAGGATCGTGCTGCTCGACCGCCGCGGCGGCGGCTGGAATGCGCGTCGACGCGGGCAGGGAGATCAGAATGCCGAACTGGCTGCGATCGAGGCTCGGCTGCACAGCCGGCACATCCGCGTGATCCCGATGTGGTGGAATGAGGTCCTGCGCAATTATCTCCAGCCGGACCAGATTCACTTCACGGCGGAGGGACACAGGGTGGTCGCAGCGCACATGCTGCCCGCGGTGATGAGTGCGGTGCGCTGAGCTGACGCTGCGTCCTGTCGTGCTGGGGTCACGCCCCCAGCACGTCCTTCTGCATCTTGCCGCCGTAGAAATGGAAGAACGGCACCGGCGCGTCGTGATGAAGCGGGCCGGTGGCGAGGCGGCGATCGAGCTCGGCGAGCACGTTCTTGGTCATGGCGTGCGCGTCCGCGAGCGGCTCGGAGCCGATCTCGACCCACACGAGCTCGACCAGCTCGGCATCGGCATGCACCACGCCTTCGACACGATGCGCGATCGTCGAGGCGTCGGCGGTGAAGAAGCGCGTGTCGAAGCGGCGGACGCGGCCGGGCGGCGTGATCGCACGCGCGATCAGGAACAGGCCGGACGGATCGGGCAGCAGACCAGCATCGGCGAACGGCGCCCAGGGGCCGTCGAGCTTCGTCGTCTTCTCGACCTTGCGACCGAGGCAGAGCCCGGTCTCTTCGCAGGCTTCGCGGATCGCGGCGTTGGCGAGCGCACGCGCGCGGCCGGGCGTGATCTTCGGGCTGCCCTTCAACAGATTGGCTTCGAGCTCCGGCGTGATTGGAGCCGCGACCGGCACGCGGTTGTCGGCCTTGTCGACGCGGCCGCCGGGGAAGACGAACTTGCCGGGCATGAACACGACCTTGTCGTGGCGCTTGCCGACCAGCACCTTCGGCTTGGCGCCGGAGCGATCGATCAGGATCAGCGTCGCCGCATCCTTCGGCCGGAAGTATGCGTGATGATCGGCTTCCTTGTCGCCCTGGTGGACGACGGCGGCGGGTGCGGCAGCTTCAGTCATTTCATCCCTTTCATTTCTTCTTGGTGGCCGGTTTAGCTAGACCGGCGGGATGTCGCTAGGGGGATTCTCGTCAAAGCCATGCATGCGCAGGGCCCATTGCAAGCCGATCACGGCTCCCTTCACCGGCTGCAGCAGTGCCAGCGATGCGAACAGCGTGAACGGCAGATAGATCGCAAGTTGCAGCCACACCGGTGGCGCATAGTCGGTCTCGATCCACAGCGCAGTCGGTACTACGATATGGCCGACGATGACGATGACGAGATAAGCGGGCAGATCGTCGGCGCGATGCGGGGTGAAATCGAGATCGCAGACCGGGCAATGGCCGTCGCATTTGAGAAACTTGCGGAACAGCCGGCCTTTTCCGCAACGCGGACAACGGCTGAGGAACCCGCGCTTCATCGCGGTCCACACGTCGCGCTTCTCGGGCTCCACAGCGTCGCGAGTCCAAACCACCGTCGGCGGTGTCACTTCCATGACTTGCCTCGCTTCGATTTGCCGGACTTCTGCTTCGCCGGCTTGCGGTCCTTCTTGTTGCGTGCCTTCCGTTCCTTGTGCGCCTTTTTGGCGGATCCCTTGCTTGGTCCTTTATTTGGTCCCTTGCCAAATCCCGCGGGGCGGCGCTCGGTTCCGACGCCGTCGCGTTTTCTGCCGCGCGGAATTGTCTGGCCTTCGGATAATAGCTCAAAACGCAGCGCGCCCGCTACCGGCGCGGCCTCGACCAGCCGCACGTCGACGACGTCGCCGAGCCGATACATCGCGCCGCTGCGCGTGCCGATCAGCGCGTGGCGGGTTTCGTCATAGTTGAAATACTCGCTGCCGATGGTGCGGATCGGGATCAGGCCGTCGGCGCCGGTGTCGTCGAGCTTCACGAACAGGCCGGCGCGCGTCACGCCGGAGATGCGGCCCTGGAACGAAGCGCCGACCTTGTCGGCGAGGAAATGCGCGATCAGCCGGTCGGTGGTCTCGCGCTCCGCCTTCATCGCGCGGCGCTCGGTGACGGAAATCTGCGCGGCGATCTCGGCCAGCGTTTCCACGCTCTCGTCGGTCGGCAAGGCACCTTCGCCAAGGCCGAGTGCGCGGATCAGTGCGCGATGCACGATCAGATCGGCGTAGCGGCGGATCGGCGAGGTGAAGTGCGCGTAGCGGCGCAGGTTCAAGCCGAAATGGCCGTAGTTCTCGGCGGAGTATTCGGCCTGCGCCTGCGAGCGCAGCACGACCTCGTTGACCAGCGGCTCGTAATCCTCGCCGGAGACTTGTGCCAGCACACGGTTGAACTGGGCGGGACGCAGCGCGCCCTGCTTGGTGAAGGGCAGGTCGAGTGTCTTGAGGAATTCCTGGAGGTTGTGCACCTTCTCCTGGCTCGGCTCGTCGTGCACGCGATAGATCAGCGGCAGCGCCTTCTTCTCCAGCATCTCGGCGGCGGCGACGTTGGCGAGGATCATGAATTCCTCGATCAGCCGGTGCGCATCGAGCCGCTGCGGCACGATCACCCGATCGACGGTGCCATCGCCCTTCAGCAGGATCTTGCGCTCGGGCAGATCGAGATCGAGCGGATCGCGCTCGTTGCGTGCGAGCTTGACGAGTTCATAGGCCGACCACAGCGGCTTGAGGATCGGATCGAGCAGGGGACCGGTGGTGTCGTCGGGCCTGCCGTCGATCGCGGCCTGCGCCTGCGCGTAAGCAAGCTTCGCCGCCGAGCGCATCAGCACGCGATGGAAGGTGTGCGAGCGCTTGCGGCCGTCGGAGCCGATCACCATGCGCACCGCGAGCGCACCGCGCGGCTCGCCCGGCACCAGCGAGCAGAGATTGTTGGAGATCCGCTCGGGCAGCATCGGCACCACGCGATCGGGAAAATACACCGAGTTACCGCGCTGGAGCGCGTCGCGGTCGAGCGCCGAGCCGGGCCGCACATAGAAGGCGACGTCGGCAATCGCGACGTGGACGATGAAGCCGCCCTTGTTGTTTGGATCTGAATCGACTTCGGCATGTACCGCGTCGTCGTGATCCTTCGCGTCCGGCGGGTCGATGGTGACGAGCGGCACGTCGCGCCAGTCCTCGCGGCCCTGCAAGGTCGCGGGTTTTGCTTCCTCGGATTCGCGTACGGCGGCGGCGGAGAACACCTGCGGGATGTCGTGGGTGTTGATCGCGATCAGGCTGATCGCCTTCTCGCTCGCGATCGAGCCGAGCCGCTCCTTGACGCGGGCGGAGGCAAGCCCGTAGCCGCGGGTGCGGATCAGGTCGACGCTGATGAGGTCGCCGTCCTCGGCATCGCCGCTGTCGGCCTTGGCGATGTTGAGCTCGCGCCCGGCCTGCTTCTTGTCGACCGGGATCAGGCGCCCGCCGCCATCGGGGTTCTTGCGGAAGATGCCGAGGATGCGACTGCGCCCGTGGTCGATCACCTTGATGACGCGGCCGCGATAGGGCGTGTCGTCGTTCTCGTCGGTCACCTCGACGTGGAGCAGCGCGCGGTCGCCGACGCCGGCGGTAGTGCCGGGCTTCGGCCGCCGCGGCGTCTCGATGCGGATTTTCGGGGCGATGCCGTTGTCCGAGTCCCACTCGGCGGGGGTGGCGATCAGCTCGCCGTCGCTGTCGCGGCCGGTGATGTCGGCGAGCACGGTCGGCGGCAATGCCGCCGGCTCGTGGATTTTGCGGCCGCGCTTGGCGACCGTGCCGTCGTCGGCGAGTTCGCGCAGGATCCGCTTCAACTCGATGCGGTCGGCGTTCTTCAGGCCGAACTCGCGCGCGATCTCGCGGGTGCCGACCTTGCCTGGATTGGCGCGAATGAAGGCGACGATGGCGTCCCGGCCCGGAAAGCCATGGTCGGGTTTTCGTTTCACTTATCCTCTTGCCTTGCCGGCGCTCTTCTTTGCGGGCGCTTTCGCGGGTGCCGATGACTTTGCGGGCGAGGTCTTGGCACCGGAGGCGACCGGCGCGCGCGCCTTGCTGGTCGCATCCGCTTTCGGCTTCGCAGCCGCCTTCTTCGACGCTGCCTTCTTCGCAGGCTTGGCCTCGGCGTCGCCGTCGGTCTCTTCAGACGTTGTCTTTTCAGATTTGGCTTTCTTGGCCTTGGCAGGCTTTTCCGCCTTCGCCTTCTTGGCCTTCTTGCCGCCGCCCTTGGCCGCGCGCTCGTCGATCAGCGCGATCGCTTCCGGAAGCGTGATCTCGTCCGGGGTGCGATCGCTCGGGATCGTTGCGTTGACGCCACCGGCCGCGACATAGGCGCCGTAGCGGCCGTTCTTCAGCGCGACGGCGCCGAGCGTCGGGTGGTCGCCGAGCGGCTTGCCCGGATCGGCGCCGAAGCGGCGGCCGCTCGGGCCCTTGGCGATCTTCTCCGCGATCAGCGTGACGGCGCGGTTCAAGCCGATATCGAACACCTCGTCGCCGGCCTCGAGGCTGGCATAGGTCTTCTCGTGCTTCACGAACGGCCCGAACCGGCCGAGGCCGGCGGTGATCGGCTCGCCGGTTTCCGGATGCTTGCCGATCTCGCGCGGCAGCGACAGCAGCTTCAGCGCCAGTTGGAGATCGACATCGCCAGGCGAGGTGCCCTTTGGAATGCCGGCGCGCTTCGGCTTCTCGCCTTCGGCGTAATCCTTCTGCTCGCCGAGCTGGATGTAGGGGCCGAACCGGCCGGCCTTCACCGTGACGTCGAACCCGGTGTCGGGATCGGTGCCGAGCACGCGATCGGCGCTCTCGGCGCTGTCGGCTGCGAGCGGCCTTGTGTAGCGGCATTCCGGATAGTTCGAGCAGCCGACGAAGGCGCCGAACTTGCCGGCCTTGAGGTTGAGCCGGCCGGTGCCGCAGGTCGGGCACTGCCTGACGTCGCCGCCGTCCGCGCGCGGCGGATAGATATGCGGGCCGAGCATCTCGTCGAGCGCATCGAGCACCTCGGAGACGCGCAGGTCCTTGATGTCGTTCACCGCGCCGGTGAAGCCGCTCCAGAAATCCTTCAGCACCTGCTGCCAGGAGATCTCGTTGTTGGAGACGCGATCGAGCTGTTCCTCGAGATCGGCGGTGAAGTCGTACTCCACGTAGCGCGAGAAGAAATTCTCGAGGAACGCGACCACGACGCGGCCCTTGTCCTCGCCGTGCAGCCGCTTCTTCTCGAGCTTGACGTAGCCGCGGTCCTTCAGCACCTGCAGGATCGACGCGTAGGTCGAAGGACGGCCGATGCCGAGCTCTTCCATCCGCTTCACCAATGATGCTTCCGAGAAGCGCGGCGGCGGCTCGGTAAAATGCTGGGTGACGGCAAGGCTCTGGCGCTTCACCGCCTCGCCCTGGCTCATCGCGGGCAGGCGGCGTGAATCCTCGTCCTCCTCGTCGTCGCGGCTTTCCTGGTAGAGCGCGAGGAAGCCGTCGAACTTGATGACCTGGCCGGAGGCGCGCAGCTCCAGCACGCGGGCGCCGGCCTTGGCCTCGATGTCGACGGTGGTGCGCTCGAGCTCGGCTGATTCCATCTGGCTTGCAATGGTGCGCTTCCAGATCAATTCGTAGAGCCGCGCCTGGTCGGCATCGAGCCTGCGGCCGATGGCGGCCGGGCGACGCGACAAATCGGTCGGGCGGATCGCTTCGTGCGCTTCCTGCGCGTTCTTGGCCTTGGCCTGGTACTGGCGCGGGGCATCCGGCACATAGGCGTTGCCGTAATCCTCGCCGATCACCTTGCGGGCCTGGGTGATCGCGGACGGATCGATCTGCACGCCGTCGGTTCGCATATAGGTGATGAGACCGGTGGTCTCGCCGCCGATGTCGATGCCCTCATAGAGCCGCTGCGCGATGCGCATGGTGTGCGCCGGCGCGAAGCCGAGCTTGCGGCTGGCTTCCTGCTGCAGGGTCGAGGTGGTGAAGGGCGCCTGCGGATTGCGCCGCGCCGGCTTGGCCTCGACGGTCGCGACCTTGAACAGCGCGGCCTCGATCGCCTTCTTGAAGTCCTCGGCTTCCGCGCCGGAGCCGATGTCGAGCCGCGCGATCTTCTTGCCGTCGGCGCCGACCAGCCGCGCCTCGAAGGCGTCGCCGCGCGGCGTCAGCAGCGTCGCGACCAGCGACCAGTACTCACGGGGCACGAACTTCTCGATCTCGAGCTCGCGGTCGCAGACCAACCGCAGCGCGACCGACTGCACGCGGCCGGCGGAGCGGGCGCCGGGCAGCTTGCGCCACAGCACGGGCGAGAGCGTGAAGCCGACCAGATAGTCCAGTGCGCGTCGCGCCATATAGGCGTCGACCAGCGCGCCATCGATCTGGCGCGGCGCCTTCATGGCGTCGGTGACCGCCTGCTTGGTGATGGCGTTGAACACGACGCGCTCGACCTTCTGGTCCTTCAGTGCGCGCTTCTCCTTCATCACCTCCAGCACATGCCAGGAGATCGCTTCGCCCTCGCGATCAGGGTCGGTTGCGAGAATCAGGCGGTCGGCCCCCTTGAGCGCCTTGGCGATGTCGTTCAGCCGGCCGGCGGCCTTGGCATCGACCTCCCAGATCATCTGGAAATTGGCGTCCGGATCGACCGAACCATTCTTGGCCGGGAGGTCGCGAACATGGCCAAACGACGCCAGGACCTCGTAGGAGGACCCCAGATATTTGTTGATCGTCTTGGCCTTGGCAGGCGACTCCACAATGACGATATTCATGTCATTCCAATGGCTTATGGGAAAACTTGAAGGTGGGTTCCGCTAGACTCGCGGCCCGCCGTGTCGGGGCGAACATGGGTGCTGGGGCGGTCGGTGTCAAATCGCCAGATATTGAAGGGAGGGCTCAAGCTGTGGAGTCTCTATCCCAAGGGTTGAAAAATACGTCCTAGAGTTGCGCCCGGAAACGGCGTATCTCTTTATATATAGGGTAGGAATCGGATTAGGCCTTTTGAGCAGCACAGGGGGCGGGCGCAAGCCCAAGCGGTCCGGCCGACGGCGACCGGAGGGCGACGAGCCAGATGGGGAGCCAGGTGGGGAGGGCGGCCCGGATGACGCCCTGGTCCTGATCGCAGCGGCCGCGACCGAGCTCGCCAAACTCGCCCAGCGCCACAAGTTCGACGTCCTCGACCATCTGCTCGCGATGACCCGCCTGGAGGCCGACGAGCAATTGCGCGCGCGTAGCCGAAGGAAGCTGTCGTGAGGGCATGACAGGGCCGGCCTTGCATGCAGGGCTCTCTCCATTCGCCAGGACGGCGGCGAGGATGGGTCTCGTTCGCTACGACGCGCCGTGATCTGCGCACCTCATCTCGGTGTCATCGCCCGGCTCGACCGGGCGATCCGGTATTCCAGAGGTAGAAGTGCTTGAACTGAGAAGCCGCGGCGTACTGGATCCCCCCGGCCCTGTGCGCCATTTCGCCC
>NZ_BOVL01000007.1:259905-315849 GCF_019972155.1 Bradyrhizobium sp. RD5-C2
GCGCACAGGCCGGGCGATGACAGTTGTGGATGAGGCCAAGCTTCGCGCTCTCGCGACGATGACGAAGGATGGCGTTTACGCCGATACGCGCCGCGCGCGCTTCACGGCAGGCCGCGGCTTCAACGTGGTATCGGCCGCACCCAACACGCGCCCGTCCTGCGACAACAGCGCGAGCTTCTTCACCGGCTTGCCCTTGTCGCGGTCGACCATGATGGTCGCGATCTCGTCCGGATGGTCGTCGAACTCCTCGGTCCACTGCCGGAGCGCGACCAGGATCGGAAAGATGCCGTGGCCCTTCGGCGTCAGGACATATTCCTGATAGGCGCTGCCGTCGGAGGCGGGGACCGTCTTCAGGATGCCGCGCTCGACCAGCGTGCGCAGCCGTGTGGTGAGGATGTTCTTCGCAAGCCCGAGGCTGGCCTGGAATTCGCCGAAGCGGCGCCGGCCGAGGCTGGCGTCGCGGATGATCAGGAGCGACCACCAGTCGCCGAACACGTCGAGCGCGCGGGCCACCGGACAGCTGTCGCCTGCAAGGCTGGTTCGTTTCACGACGCACGCTCCGAAAGTTGGGCCATCACGGTCTTGTGTGGTTGCAATATTAAACCTGATGCCCTAGGTAAGCAACGAAGTTTAATAATGCAACCAACTGGAGGCGGACATGAGACTGGCAAACAAGACGGCGTTAATCACCGGCGGCAACAGCGGCATCGGGCTTGCGACAGCAAGGCTGTTCGTCGCCGAAGGCGCCAAGGTCGTCATCACCGGGCGCAACAAGGAGACGCTCGCGGCGGCGGCACGGGAGCTCGGGCCGAACGCGTTCGCGGTGGTGGCTGACGCCACGGATATCGATGCGCTGGAAGCCGCGGTGAAGCAGGGCGCGGAGAAGTTCGGCAAGTATGACGTGCTGTTCGCCAATGCCGGCATTCCCGGCCAGACGCCGGTCGGCGGCACCACGCTCGCCGCATTCGAAAATGTGATCCGCACCAATCTCACCGGCGTGTTCTTCACGGTGCAGGCGGTCGCGCCTTATCTGAACGACGGCGCGTCGATCATCCTCAACGGCTCGGTGATTTCCGTGCTCGGCAATCCCGGCTATTCGGCCTATGCGGCGAGCAAGGCCGGTGTGCGCGCGATGGCGCGTGTGATGGCGTCAGAGCTGTCGCCGCGCAACATCCGCGTCAACGTAGTGGCACCGGGCGCGGTGCGGACGCCGATCTGGGGCGCGGCGATCGCAACGCCCGAAGCGGAAAAGGCGTTCGAGCAGCGCATCGGCAAGTCCACGCCGCTCGGACGTATCGGTGAACCCGATCACATCTCGAAGACCGTGCTGTTCCTCGCGTCCGACGACGCGGCGCACGTGCAGGGGCAGGAACTGTTCATCGATGGCGGTGCAACGGCATCGCCCGCGGGCGCGCCGATCTATCGCGGCTAGTTTGTTTCGCATTGTAACGAACGGCCGGTGTGAAGCAGTTCACACCGGCCGATTTCGCGCGCGACTACTATCGCGCGTATTGAACCTTTGACGTACTCGCCGGACTCCTGAATGGGCGGGAATTTTTTCACCACGGAATCATTTTGGAGTTCCTTCATGCCGAAAGCAGCCCGCATTGCGACGCCGATCCCGGTTTCGTCTACGTCCGAAAATGAAAATTCAGACTCAGCGCAGTTTGTGACGGTCGCGCTGTTTTCCGGCATCGGTTTGTTGATCTCGCTCGTCGCCGTCATCTTCGGCATTCAAGGCGTCTGGCTCTGACTTCATCCACCCGAAGCGGCCTGCCGCCACCGAGGTGACGGCAGGAATGTGATCACGTCAGGCGGCGTTCAGGCTGCCGGCGGCCTGCAGCGCGCCTGCAACGGCCTTCTCGCGATGCTCGGGACCGACCTGGATGCCGTCGGCGGGGATCAGCTCGAGATTCTTGACGCCGATGAAGCCGAATACCCCGCGCAGATAAGTCTCGAGGTGCTCGAGCGCGGCCATCGGCGTGTCGGCGCCGTAATAGCCGCCGCGCGAGATCGCGATGATGACGCGCTTGTTGCCGGCCAGTCCCTCGACGCCGGCAGCGCCATATTTGAAGGTCTTGCCAGCGACCACGATGCGGTCGATCCAGGCCTTGAGCTGGGAGGGAATGGTGAAATTGTACATCGGTGCGCCGATCACGACGATGTCGGCGCCAAGGAACTCGTCGAGAACCGCCTGGCCGGTCGCGATGTCATCGCGCACCAACGGGTCCGGCGCCGCGCCCTGGCCGGCGGCGAGGTGCAGGCCGGAGAGGTGGGCGAGCGGGGTCTGGGTGAGATCGCGGTAGCTCACGACCAGGCCCGGATTGGCTTGGCGCAGCCGCTCGACGGCGGCGGCCGAGACCTGGCGGCTGACGGAGTGGGGGCCGAGGACTGAGGAGTCGATGTGCAGAAGTTTCATGGCTGGGGTCACCTTTGGTATAGGTTTGTAACTGGCGCTATATGAGTGACTGCCCTAAATGTCCGCAAGAACGCACATTTTTGAAACCCGAGCACAAAAATGAGACCCGAGTACATCCGTGTACCTGCCCTTCCGCCCCTGCCTGACCAGGATCACAGCGATTGCCGCGCCGTCGCCTCCGTGCTGGCGCGGGTCGGCGACAAATGGAGCGTGTTCGTGATCATGATGCTGATGGAGGGGCCGAAGCGCTTCAACGAGCTGAAGCGCATGATCAACGGCATCTCGCAACGGATGCTGACGCTCACGCTGCGCGGGCTCGAGCGCGATGGCCTTGTCACGCGCACGGTGTTTCCGACCATCCCGCCGCGGGTCGATTACGAGCTCACGGATCTTGGCCGCGGCCTGGCGAAGCCGGTGAAGGCGCTCGGCGAATGGGCCTTCGCGCATCTGCCGGAGATCGAGGGCGCGCGGACACGGTTTGACGGACGCAACGAGTAGGGAGTGTTATCCGTCACCCTGAGGAGCGCGCTCTTGCGCGCGTCTCGAAGGGTCGACGGCCACCAGCCGGGCCGTGCATCCTTCGAGACGCCTGCTGCGCAGGCTCCTCAGGATGACGGTGACGGATTGGAATAAGTCACCCAAGCTGCTGCGTCAGATCATCGACACCAGCCCGCCACCGTGACGCTCGAGTCGGCCGGCGAGCTCGAGTTCGAGCAGCACCGCACGGACGACGGCGGGCGAGACATCGGCCATCCGGATCAGATCGTCGAGGCTGATCGGGCTCGGTCCGAGCAGATTGATGATGCGGGCGCGATCGGACGCATCGGTGGCAAAATCCAGCGGCTCGTCGTCTTCGCGCGCGGACAGCATGACGGGTCGCTCCATGATCGGCGTGACCGCGTTGATGACGTCGGCGGCTTCGGTGACCAGCGTGGCGCCTTGCTTGATCAAATCGTTGGCGCCGGCGGCGCGCGGATCGATCGGCGAGCCCGGCACCGCGAACACCTCGCGGCCCTGTTCGGCGGCCATCCGCGCCGTGATCAGCGAGCCCGAACGGTGCGCGGCCTCCACCACCACGACGCCGAGCGATGCGCCCGAGATCAGCCGGTTGCGGCGAGGGAAGTCGCGCGCCCGCGGCACGTGGCCGAGTGGCATCTCCGAGATCGCCGCGCCGCGCGCAACCAGGGCAGCGAGCAGATCCTCATGCTCCGGCGGATAGATTCTGTCATGGCCGCCGGCCAGCACGGCGACCGTGCCGCTTGCAATGGTCGCGCGATGCGCCGCCTGGTCGATGCCGCGGGCGAGGCCGGAGATCACGACAAAGCCGGCATCGCCGAGATCGCGCGCCAGCTGGCCTGCAAATTTCAGCCCGGCGCCGGACGCATTGCGCGAGCCGACGATCGCGATCATCGGTCGCATCAGCGTGTCGCGCGCGCCGCGCACGGCAAGCAGCGGTGGCGCGTCGTCGATGGTGGCAAGCCGCGCGGGATAGTGGACTTCCTCCGGCGCGACGAGGTCGATGCCGAATTTGGCGCAGGCCGCGAGCTCCGCGGCGGCATCGGCCTCGCTCGTGATGCGCCCGGGTCCCGATGCGCCGCCGCGGCGCGCGAGATCAGGCAGGCGCTCCAGCGCATGCGCCGCATCTCCAAAATGGCGGAGCAGCGATGCAAAGGTGCGCGGGCCGACATTGTCGGAGCGGATCAACCGGAGCCGGTTGAGCCGTTCGGTGTCGGTGAGTTCAGTGGTGCTGGGAGACCGGTCATGCATGCGGGGACTAGCTTCGCCCAACCTGGGATTGTGATCAACTGCGACGTTGGCGCAGCGACGCGCGGCGCGCTACAAGCGCTTGCCAAGAAGCCGTCAAGAAACAGGAAGTCTGCCGATGATTTCGCTTGCCGATCTCCAACGCCGCATCGCCTCCGGCGAATTGTCCGCCGATGCCGCTATCATGCAAACGCAGGACGCCATCGCGGCGCAGGACAAGACCATCGGAGCGTTCGTCCGCCATGACGCCACGGCGCGCGCGCAGGATGCCGGGCCGCTGCGCGGCATTGCTGTCGGCATCAAGGACATCATCGATACCGCCGGTTTCCCGACCGAGATGGGGGCTGCGATCTATCGCGGCCATCAACCGCGCGCCGATGCGCCTGTGGTGATGGCGCTGAAACAGGCCGGCGCCACCATCATCGGCAAGACCACGACCACCGCGTTCGCGGCGAATGATCCGACCGCAACGCTCAACCCGCACAATCACGCGCATACGCCGGGCGGATCATCGTCGGGCTCGGCAGCCGCGGTCGCCGCCGGGATGATCCCGCTAGCGCTCGGTACGCAGACCGGCGGATCGGTGATCCGGCCGGCGTCATTCTGCGGCGTCGCCGCGATCAAACCGAGCTACCGGCTGCTGCCGACCGTCGGCGTGAAGTGTTTTTCGTGGACGCTCGATACGGTCGGGCTGTTCGGCGCCGGCGTGCGCGATGTCGCGCTGGGGCTGGCTGCGATGACCAAACGGTCTGACCTGGTGGTGCCGTCGCAGATTGCGGCCCCGCGCATCGGCGTGGTGACGCAAGGCTTCGCCGGCGCGCCGGAACCATCCGGCGCGGAGGCGTTGCAGAAGGCCGCGCGGGCGGCGGAGCAGGCGGGCGCAACCGTGCGCGAGCTTGCGGTGCCCGAGATCATCGCCGAGGCGTGGCGGATCCATCCGGTGGTGCAGGAGTTCGAGGCACACCAGTCGCTCGCCTGGGAGTATGGCCAGAACTACGATGCGATGCCGCCGCTGCTGCGCGGCCGGCTCGACGAGAGCAAGGGCGACACGCCCGCCGAGTACGACGCAGCGATGGACGTCACGCTGCGTGCGCGGCAGGCGCTGTCAGCGATTCTTGGCGAGGTCGATGTGCTGCTGACGCTGTCGGCGCCGGGCGCTGCGCCGAACGGTTTGGCCTCGACCGGCGATCCCCGTTACAACCGGCTCTGGACCTTGATGGGCATGCCCTGCGTCAACGTGCCGACGCTGACCGCCGAGGGCGGACTGCCGGTCGGCGTGACCGTGATCGCGGGCTTTGGCGCGGATGCCAGGGCGCTGGCGGCGGCGAGTTTTGTCGAGGATGCGCTGAGGAAATAACCGCCGTCATTCCGGGGCTCGCGAAGCGAGAACCCGGAATCCATTTCACAGCGAAGATGCGGCCCAATGGATTCCGGGCTCGATGCTGCGCATCGCCCCGGAATGACGGAGAGAGTTATTTCTTTTCGCCGATCTTGCCTTCGGTGCCGGCCTGCAGGCGCTTGATGTTCTCGCGGTGCGTGTAGAACAGCAGCAGCGTCAGCACGGCGAACAGCGAGGCGAGCGCGTTGTGGCCGAACCACCACAGGAACAGCGGCGTCACGAACGCGGCGATCAGCGCCGACAGCGACGAGTAGCGCGTGGTGGTGGCGGTGCCGATCCAGATCACGGCAAAGATCAGCGCCGCCGGCCAGAACAGGCCGAGCAGTACGCCGAGATAGGTCGCGACGCCCTTGCCGCCATGGAACCTGAGCCAGACCGGGAAGAGGTGGCCGAGGAATGCACCAAGCGCCGCGAGCATTGCCGCGTTCGGGCCGTCGATCGAGCCCGCGATGATGACGGCGACCGTGCCCTTGAGCATGTCGCCGATCAGCGTCGCCGCGGCGAGGCCCTTGTGGCCGGTGCGCAGCACGTTGGTGGCGCCGATATTGCCCGAGCCGATGGTGCGCAGATCCTGCGTGCCGGCGAGCCTGGTGAGGATCATGCCGAACGGGATCGAGCCCAGCAGATAGCCGATCAGGAAGGCGGCCAGCAGCATCGCGTCAGCGGACATCGCGGTGGCTCCCCGGACGGTCGGTTAGGTCCATTTTGGACAATCCCGTCAATGAAATATTAACCATCGATCCGCACCATGGCCTTGGAAATGAGGGACCTTATCATGGCTTCTGTTCGCAGGCGGCTGGAGCAGGTTTTCTTTGTCGTTTACGTCGCGGCCATCGTCGTGGGAACGACGATGGAAGCAATGTCGCAACTCGCGGCGCGCTGAGTTCCGCGCCGACTTAGACGTGTTCGTACACCGTCCGTCCGCCGACGATCGTCCGGGTCACGCGGCCCGAGAAGCGGGCGTCGTCGAACGGCGTATTCTTGCATAGCGATTTGAGGTCGTCGCGGTCGAGCACCCAGGGGGTGTCGGCGTCGATCACGATCACGTCGGCGGGGGCGCCGGCGCGCAGCGTGCCACCGGGCAGGCCGAGCAGTTCCGCCGGCCGCGTCGACATCGCCCGGATTAGCGTCTTGAAGTCCATCTCGCCGTTGTGGATCAGCCGCAGCGCTGCCGGCAGCATGGTCTGCAGGCCGACCGCGCCACTCGCCGCTTCCGCGAACGGCAGCCGCTTGACTTCGACGTCCTGCGGATTGTGATCGCTCATCACGACGTCGATCAGCCCGGAGGCGAGGGCTTCGACCAGCGCCTTGCGGTCCTCCTCGGTGCGCAGCGGCGGCGCCAGCTTGAGGAAGGTGCGGTAGGGGCCGATGTCGTTCTCGTTCAGCGTGACGTGGTTGATCGAGACCGAGGCCGAGACGTGGAGCCCGTTGTCGCGGGCACGCTTGAGGATTTCCAATGACTCGATCGAGGTCAGCGACGCCGCGTGATAGCGGCCGCCGGTCAACCCCGCGAGCCGCATGTCGCGCTCGAGCATGATCGCCTCGGCGGCGGTCGGGATCCCGGCGAGCCCGAGCCGCGTGGCGAACTCGCCCTCGTTCATCACGCCTTCGCCCACCAGATTCGGGTCCTCGGTGTGGTGCACGATCAGCGCGTCGAAATCGCGGGCATAGGTCAGTGCGCGTCGCATCACCTGGGCGTTGGTGACGCTGCGGTCGCCATCGGTGAAGGCGACGGCGCCGGCGGCCTTCAACAGGCCGATCTCGGTCATCTCCTGGCCCTGCATGCCCTTCGTCAGCGCTGCCATCGGATGGATGTTGACGATCGCGGTGTCGCGGGCGCGGCGCAGCACGAAGTCGACGGTCGCCGAATTGTCAATGACAGGCGAGGTGTCGGGCTGGCAGATGATGGTGGTGATGCCGCCGGCGGCGGCGGCCTGGCTCGCGGATGCAAAGGTCTCGCGGTGGCTGGCGCCGGGTTCACCGACGAAGGCGCGCATGTCGATCAGGCCGGGCGCCACGATCTTGCCGGCGCAATTGACGATGTCGGTGCCTTCGGGGACGCCGGCGGCGCCGATGCCGCGCTTGGCATCACGGATCACGCCGTCGGCGATCAGGACGTCGCCCGGACCGTCGAAGTCGCGGGACGGATCGATGACGCGGGCGTTGGCGAGCAGGATGGGGCGGCGGTCAGTCAGCATGGCGTCACGCGTTCGGCAGGTTGCGGGCGAGCGCTTCGAGCACTGCCATGCGCACCGCCACACCCATTTCGACTTGTTCTCGGATCAGCGATTGCGCGCCGTCCGCGACGAAAGTGTCGATCTCGACACCACGGTTCATCGGGCCCGGATGCATCACCAGCGCATCGGGTTTGGCGTAACCGAGCTTCTTCTGGTCGAGGCCGAAATAGTGGAAATACTCCTGGCTCGACGGCACGAAGGAACCGTTCATGCGCTCGCGCTGCAGGCGCAGCATCATCACGATATCTGCGCCGTTCAGCCCCTCGCGCATGTCGCGCGCGACCTCGACGCCCATCCGCTCGATGCCGCGCGGCAGCAGCGTGGAGGGGCCCACCACGCGGACGCGGGCGCCCATGGTGTTGAGCAGGAAGATGTTGGAACGCGCTACGCGCGAATGCAGCACGTCGCCGCAGATCGCGATCGTCAGCCCCTCGATCCGGCCCTTGTTGCGCCGGATGGTCAGCGCGTCGAGCAGCGCCTGGGTCGGGTGCTCGTGGGCGCCGTCGCCGGCATTGATCACGGAACCGTCAACCTTGCGCGCCAGCAGCTCGACCGCGCCGGAGGCGTGGTGGCGCACCACCAGGATGTCGGGGTGCATCGCGTTCAGCGTCACCGCGGTGTCCATCAAGGTCTCGCCCTTGCGGGTCGACATCGATGACACCGACATGTTCATGACGTCGGCGCCCAGGCGTTTTCCGGCGATCTCGAACGAGGACTGGGTCCGGGTCGAGGCCTCGAAGAACAGATTGACCTGGGTGCGGCCGCGCAGACTGGCGCGTTTCTTGTCGACCTGGCGGTTGAGCTCGACATACTCCTCGGAGAGGTCGAGCAGGCCCGTGATGTCGTCAGCGGAAAGGCCCTCGATGCCCAGCAGATGCCGGTGACCGAGGACAAAAGTCGATTTCAATGATGGGGTCATTAAAGCGAGAGCTATAGGCGCGGATGGCCGGTGGGGCAAGCGCGAAGAGGGCCCGCAGGAGTTTTCCCCGAGTAAGATGGGGCTGGGTTTCTCCGCAGACATGCCCGGGCTTGTTGCGAGCTGTCCGGGCCTTGCTTTTGCTGGTTTTTCGGGAACAAGACGTGCACGGCTAGGTTCAGGCGGAGCATAGGCGAGGTGGTCCTCGGACGGCCATGCAGGCAAGACAGCGGAGCGAGAATTCGTGAAAATCGCCGTGATCGCATTGCTGGTCTTCGAGGTGATCTCGGGGGCGATCTCGTCCGCCTTCGCTCAGAACCTGCCCGGCGACTTCGCGTTCCTGCGCGACATCGATCCGACCATCATCCAGGACTTCCGCTACGCGACCTCCAATAATTTCATGGGGCGGCCGATCGCGGGCTATGGCGCGCCGGAGTGCGTGGTGAAGCGGGACGTGGGGCTGCGGCTCAAGGCCGTGCAGCAGGAACTGGCGCGGCAACGCCTGTCGCTGAAGATGTTCGATTGCTACCGGCCGGCCCGCGCGGTCGCCGACATGGTGGCGTGGTCGAGGAACGGCAAGGAGACCGCCGCCGAGCGGCGCTACAACCCGGCGTTCTCGAAGGCGGATCTGTTCCGCCTCGGCTACATCGCCACGCATTCGGGGCATTCGACCGGCGCCGCGGTCGATCTCACACTGGTTGACCTGACCGCGGACAATTCGCGCAAGTTCGATCCGGCCAAGGACTATGCCGACTGCACCGCGCCGGTCGCCGCGCGCGCCCCCGAGGGCAGCGTCGACATGGGCACCGGCTATGACTGCTCCGATGCGAAGGGCCATACCGCCTCCGGCGCGATCACACCGGCGCAGCGACGCTGGCGCAACCTTCTGGTCGCGGCGATGGCCCGCCAGGGTTTTGCCAACTATTCAAAGGAATGGTGGCATTTCTCGCTGCCGGGAGCGAGCGCGGCAGCCTATGATTTCCCGATCGCGCGGGCGCGCTAGTGCAGGATTTTCTTCAAATCCGGGACATTTTCGTAAGACAAGGCTTGCCATCGCAAAAGTAGCCGAATGCGCTTTCAACACTCCTTAATTGTGGCCGTATGAAGTGCGGGCATTGCGGGAGCAGAAAACATGCGTTGGGCTGTTGTCATTGTTGCCGTCGGTGCGTTCGGCATCGCGATCTACGACCAGTACGACAAGGGCGCGAACTATCAGCGCGTCGATGCGCGCATCAGCAGCGTCAATGACCAGTGCTATCTGGAAAAGGTCGAGCGTGGCGTCGTCACCAAGACGACGTTTACGTCGGACCTCACTCGCTGCGAAACCGCCGAGCTGCTGCGGAAGGAGCATCCGAAGTGGCAGGGCTATCACGTGATGCACAAGATCGAGGTGCGCGTCGTGTATGTCTCGCCCGTCGATGGCGTCTCGCATCAGTCGAGCCTGGAGATGTCGTACTTCCCCAGCGGCAAGCCGCTGCGCGCCGGCGAGGTTTTTCCGGTACTGGCCTCCAAGACCAAGGCAGACAAGACGCGCATGATCTGACCGTCACAGCGGTCCGACAGGATGGGAGTTCGACTATGCGTCTGGGGCTCTACGGCATCATCGCGATCGGCGTTGCGGGCCTCTATGCCTACATCGAGCTCGACAAGCGGATGAACTTCCGTCCGATCGACGCGCGCGTCAGCAGCGTCAAGGAGCAATGCTATTTGGAGAAGACCGAGGACAATCGGAGCTCGACCTCCGATCTGTTGCCTTGCGAACTCACCGAACTTCTGGCGCGCCACCATCCGAAATGGCAGGGCTCCGACATCAAGCACAAGATCGAGATCCGGTTTGCCTACATCTCTCCGGCGGACGGGGCCGCGCATGAATCGAACCTGCAACTGGCTGAATATCCGGATAACCGGCAACTGAGCCGCGGCGACATTTTTCCGGTCCAGGCTTCCAGGAGGGAGGCGAACCGGACCCGCGCCAATGACTGGGTCGACCGCTGGCTCGGCCGTCATGCGCCGAAGCATGGAAGCATCTAGCGGACGTGTACTTTTCGCTGCCCCGTGCCGGCTTGCAGGCTTATGATCCCCCGATTCCAGTTACGGTGCTGCTGCCGCCAACGAAGACCGTTGTCCGGGCATCGCGCGCAGTGCGACCAATCGCCGGGGAGACCATGACGCAGGCTCCGTTCGCCACCCACGATGTGTTCAACCAGTCGTCGCCATTTTGGGATGTCGACCTCTTCACGGCGGACGCGCCGCTCGCTGCCGCCGTCGTCGCCAATGGCGGGGCGCGCGCCACAGCGGAGCTGTCGGATTTCGGCAAGCACTGGGGATCGGCCGTCATGGCGGAGCGTGGCCGCGTCGCCAACGAGAACACGCCGAAGCTGCGAACCTTCGATGCCAGGGGCAACCGCCGCGACGAGGTCGAGTTTCATCCGGCCTATCACGAGCTGATGGCGCACTCGGCCCATGCCGGCGTGCACAACTCGACCTGGACCGCCGACGGCAAGCCGGCCGGCGGGGCCACCGAGGTGGTGCGCGCGGCAAGGTTCTATATCGCGTCCCAGGTCGAGACCGGTCATCTCTGTCCGATCACGATGACGCGCGCCTCGGTCGCGGCGCTGGCCTCGCAGCCGGACATTCTGGCGAAGACGATGCCGGTCATCGCCACGCGCGCCTACGATCCGAGCTTTGCGCCGTGGTGGACCAAGCGCGGCATGACGCTCGGCATGGGCATGACGGAAAAGCAGGGCGGCACCGATGTGCGCGCCAACATGACGCGCGCCGAGCGCGATGGCGACGCCTGGCGCATCACCGGGCACAAATGGTTCATGTCGGCGCCGATGTGCGACGCGTTCCTGGTGCTGGCACAGGCTGAGCAGGGGCTGAGCTGCTTCTTCATGCCACGCTTTGCGCCCGACGGCACGGTCAACGCGATCCACTTCCAGCGGCTGAAGGACAAGCTCGGCAACCGCTCCAACGCATCGTCCGAGGTCGAATTTCACGATGCTTACGCCGAGCTGATCGGCGAGGAGGGCAAGGGCATCCGCACCATCATCCAGATGGTGCAGCTGACGCGGCAGGATTGCGCGATCGCCTCCGCCGGCCTGATGCGCTCGGGGCTGGCGCATGCGCTCAATCACGCGCGGCATCGCAGCGTGTTCCAGAAGCATCTCGCCGACCAGCCGCTGATGCAGGCGGTGCTGTCGGACATGGCGCTGCATGTCGAGGCGTCGATCGCACTGGTGATGCGGCTCTGCCGCGCCTTCGATCGCGCACCCACCGATGCGGGCGAGGCCGCCTATATGCGGCTGCTGACGCCGGCGATCAAATACTGGACCTGCAAGAGCGCACCCGGCTTCCTCTACGAGGCGATGGAGTGCCTCGGCGGTAATGGCTATGTCGAGGAGGGCATTCTGGCGCGGCATTACCGGGAGTCGCCGGTCAATGCGATCTGGGAAGGCTCCGGCAACGTGATGTGTCTCGACGTACTCCGCGCGCTCGGCCGCGAGGCCGATGCCGCGCTCGCCGTGCTGCGTGCACTCGCCGAGGAGACCAGGGGCCTGCCTGGCGCCGCCGAGGCGGTTACGTCGATTGGACAATCCTTTCGCCGGCCGGACAGCGAGCGCATCGCGCGGCTTGCCGTCGAGAAGCTGGCGCTGCTGGCCGCCGCCGCGGCGCTCAACCAGGTCTCGCCGGGGAACGCCGAATTGTTTGCGGCGACACGGCTTGCCGAACGCCACGCCGGCATGTACGGCGCGGTGGACCTTTCCGATGCCGATCAGCGCGCGCTGCTGGCGCGGGCGCTGCCATGAAAGTTTGCTGATGGACGCACTCAATCCCGATACCCCGCCGGCTGCTATCGAACCGCCGCCACGTCCCCCTCGGGTGTGGAAGTTCTGGGGCACCGCGCTGTGGGGCCTTCTGATCTTCGCCGCGATGTTCCTCGGCCAGGTCGCGGTCATCGTCTACCGCATCATTGCGCAGGGCGGAGAACTGTCGGCGGCCGGCATCACCCATGTGGTCGCCGACGGTCTGACGATCTCGCTCTCGGTCCTCGCCGGCCTGCCGATGGTGCTGCTGGTGCTGTGGTTCGCGATCCGCCGGACCGGGATCCCGTTCGCCGATTACCTCGGGCTGCGCGGGACGTCGTGGAAGAATGTGATCATCGGCGTCGTCGCGCTCGGCGTGCTGGTCGGCGCCTGGGACATGGTGTCCCGCGCCGCCGGCCGCGAGGTGACGCCGGGCTTCATGGGCGACGTGCTGAAATCGGCACAGGAGCACAGCGCGCTGTGGCTTCTGGTGATCGCCTTTGCCGTGGCCGCGCCGCTCTGGGAAGAATTGTTCGCGCGCGGCTGGCTCTATCGCGGCTGGTCGGAATCCCGGCTCGGCCCCTATGGCGCGATCCTGCTGTCGTCGATCGTCTGGACCTTCATGCACCTACAGTACGACTGGTTCTTCCTCTGCGAGGTGTTGTCGATCGGGTTCCTGTTCGGCTATTTGCGCTTCCGCACCGGCTCGACTTGGCTGACCATCCTGCTGCACGGGCTGAACAATTTTGCGGCGACGCTGCAGACCTGGTGGCTGGCGGGCTAGCTGTCCCGTATGTTAGGTTGAGCTCAGGCCCACCTTCGCTGCAAAATTGTTGCAGAAAAATCCATATGTCGAACTTCGAAAATGCCGGTGCGCGGACATCTGCTTCGGCGCCGCCACTGCGGACCTGGGACTTCTGGGAGACGACACTCGTCACCCTGATTGCCTACGGCGTTTATATGCTGGCAGGAGGTCTAGCCGCGACATTCATCGTCGGGCTGCAAGACGGCGTAGCCAAGATGTCGCCGGCTCAATTCCAGGATTTCGCATCGCAAGGGAGATGGTTCGGCCCGGTCATTGCCATTGCGAGCCCGTTGACCATCGCCGTGCTGTGGATCGCGATCCGGAAGGCTGGCCGCGGGTTTGCCGAATATCTTGCGCTCAACTGGCCGAGCAGGGGTGAGGTAGTTCGCGCCCTGTTGATCTCTGCCATCATTATGGGCGCCGAGACCCTGAGCGGACTCCTCATTGGTTCAGAGTTTGGTACGCCCGATTCATTCCTGATTGTCAAAGGACCTGGCGGGTTACTGGCCCTCCTCATTGCTGTGTGCATTGCCGTGCCGATCATGGAAGAATTCATCTTTCGTGGATTCACGTTTCGCGGTTGGTCGGAGTCATTCCTCGGTCCGACGGGAGCCATCGTCCTTACATCAATCGCGTGGGCGATGATCCACACTCAGTACGATTGGTTTGGGCGCTTCTGGATATTCGTCTCAGGTCTTGCTCTCGGCCATTTCCGCTGGCGCAGCAATTCGACCTGGCTGACGGTCATTGCTCATTCGGCCATGAACATTGTCGCGTTTCTCTCGACGGGCCCTTACACCTAGGATTGTCTGCAACCAAGGAAGTTGCGACCGGCATCGTAGTGGTCGCCGCGATCGTCTGCAGCGTGATGGTCCGGAACCAGCAGCCGCGCGTCGCCGCCCATTGGGAACCCGACTGAGGGGGATGCAGGCGGCCCCCTCACAGTGCTATGATCTAGATCAATGAACGAGCGCGGGCCGGACCGAAACTAGGCAGCGGCGGCTGCCGTCGTGCGAGCTCTTGTCATGGCTAGGTTGATCCGAACGCTCTTGGCCAGCGTCGTCGCGCTGGCGTCCCTCGGCGCCATCACGCAGCAGGTGCGCGATCAGGGCGTTACCGATACCGAAATCCGCATCGGCAACCTGATGCCGTACAGCGGCGCACTGGAGATTTTCGGCCAGATCGGCAAGGCGGAAGCCGCCTATTTCGAGATGATCAACGAACGCGGCGGCATCAATGGCCGCAAGATCCGTTTCATGTCCTACGACGATCTGTCGGATGCGTCCAACGCCATGGACCTGACGCGCATTCTGGTCGAGACCGACAATGTGCTCTTGATGTTCGGTTCGTTCGGCACGCCCGGGAATCTCGCGGTGCGGAAGTATCTCAACGAACTGAAGATCCCCCAACTCTTTGTTGTCTCCGGCGATCAGGACCTCAGCGAGCCGTCTCTCTATCCCTGGACCATGGGCTGGCAGCCCTCGTACCGCGAGGAGGGACGGATCTACGCCAACTACATCCAGGCTTTCTATCCCGGAAAGAAGATCGTGGCGCTTTGGGAGAATGATCAGTTCGGGCGGGAATTGTTCAAGGGGCTGGTGCAGGGGCTGGGTGACGTCGCCCACAACATCAGGGTCGACATTGCCTATGATGTCGATGACCAGCATCTGGACGGCCACATCTCGATCCTGAAGCAATCGGGCGCCGAGGTCTTTGTGTTTGCCGGAGTGCCGGAAAATGCCACCAAGGTGATCCGGGCGGCGGCCGAGCACGGCTGGCGGCCGGTGTTTGTCGTGAACCAGATGGCGTCATCGATCGAGACGGTGCTCAAGCCGGCCGGCACGGAGAATGCAACCGGCGTCATCACCGCCGCCTTCCTGAAGGATGCGAGCGATCCGGCCTGGAGGGAAGAGCAGGGCGCCTGGCACAGCTTCCTCGACAAGTATACGAAGGCCGGCGGCAAGGACGATGCAGCCGCAGTCTATGGTTACGCGGAGGCCGAAACGATGGTCCAGGTGCTCAGGCAATGCGGCAACGACCTGTCGCGCGAAAACGTCATGAGGCAGGCCGCGGCGCTCAGGGATTATCAGGCGTCCGCCTTGCTGCCGGGCATCAAGATCAACAGCGGTCAGTTCCGACCGGTCGAGCAATTGCGGTTGTTGCAGTTTGATGGCCGCAGCTGGCAGCCGATCGGCGATGTGCTCGATACGGCATTCACCGGTTCGAGTGGGAAGTAGCGACGATCAGCACTGCGAGCCGAGCCTGCGAGCGCAGGCCGCATGCTACGGTCCGACCGCGGCAATCACGATCGGCATCGTGATCGCGGCCAGAATCGTCTGCAGCGTGATGATCTGGGCGAGCAGGGGGGCGTCGCCGCCCATCTGCCGCGCCAGCACATAGGCTGACGGCGAGGTCGGCACCGCGGCGCAGGCCGCGACGATGGCGAGATTGGCGCCGGTGACGCCGAACCACACCGCGAGCGCGACGGTCAGGACGGGCATCGCGACCAGCTTCAGCACCAGCGCGATGCTGGCGGCGAGGCTGGGACGGAAGATGCCTGTCAAATGCAGCCCGGCGCCGGTCACCAGCAGGCCGATCGCCAGCGACGAGCCGCCGAGCGCGTCGGCGACGTCGTGCCAGATTTTCGGCAGCGGGACATGCGTGACATTGATGGCGAGCCCGATGACGCAGGCCCAGATCAGCGGGTTCTTCACGACCGTCATCACGATGGCGCCCGCGGACCGCTTCCCGGATGAGGCATATTTCGCCAGCACGGCGACGCTGAAGACGTTGACCAGCGGAATGATCGCGACCATCGCCACCGAGGCCAGCGCCAGCCCGACCTTGCCATAGAGATTGCCCGACACCGACAGCGCCACATAGGTCTGCCAGCGGGTGGCGCCCTGGAAGATCGAGGAGAAGGCAGGGCCGTCGACCCCGGCGCGGGCGAGCGGGCCGCGCAGCGCAAGACAGAGCAGGCACATCACGAGCGCCGCGAGCAGCAGCGCGCCGCCGACGCCCGCGACCGGCACCTTGGTCAGATCGGCCTTGACCAGCGTCTGTACCAAAAGCACCGGGAACAGCACGTAGTAAGTGAGCTGTTCCAGCCCGTGCCATTGGGTGTCGAGCCGCATCAGCGTGCGTCTCAGGATGAAGCCGAGCACGATCAGCAAAAATACCGGCAACAGCGCCGCGATCACCACCGCCATCGTCAGCGGTCTCCGCGCAGCTTCGCCAGCCGGTCGAGTGCGCCCTGCAGGATGAAGATCGCAGCGTGTTCGTCGATTACCTCGGCGCGCCGGGCGCGGCTGACATCCATCCCGATCAGCTCGCGCTCGACGGCTGCGGTCGACAGCCGCTCGTCCCACAGCCCGATCGCAAGCGTGGTGAGGCCTGCGAGGTTGCGGGCGAATGCCCGGGTCGATTGCGCGCGCGGGCCCTCGCTGCCGTCCATGTTGATCGGCAGGCCCAGCACGAAGCCGACGGCATTGCGCTCGGCCGCGATCGCGAACAGCCGGGCCGCGTCGGCCTTGAACTGCTTGCGGTGGATGGTCTCGACGCCGGTCGCGAGCCGCCGGTCCGGATCGGAGACGGCGACGCCGATGGTCTTGGTGCCGAGGTCGAGGCCAACAAGCGCGCCGCGCTCGGGCCAGTGCGGCGCAGCTTCGATCAGGGGAAGGATGGGGGCAGCCATGACCCAGCGCTTAGCACGCACCCGCGCGCCGAGGCAAAGCCCGGCGGCAAGCAGCGGTCCATGCGAAAACGCCGGTCAGGCGGCGATCACCCGATCGTCGCCGGAAAGGCATGCGGCAAGTCCCTGCAACGCGCTGGATTGGTGCGTGGCGCGGCGCTGGATGAACAGCGTCTCGACATGCGCATGCTGCGGACTGAGCTTGTGGATCTTGATGTCGCGCTGGACGTGGTCGCGCTCGACGACCGCGCGCGGCAGCAAGGTGACGCCCATGTCGGCGGCGACACAGCCGACCATGCCGTCGAGCGTGCCGAGCTCGAAGCGGGCGGCCGACGGCCAGCCGAACTCGGTGAACACCTGTTCGAGCCGTTGCCGGTAGGTGCAGCCGGTGCGGAACACGAGCGCGGTCGGGCCCGACTCCGGCGTGCCGGCGCGCAAGGCGGCGAGCGATTTCCAGCACTGCGCGGTGACGAGCACCAGTTCCTCGGTGAAGGCCGATGTCGCCGACAGTTCGGCGTGCTCGATCGGACCGGCGACGAAGGCGCCGTCGAGCGAGCCGTCGAGCACGGCGGCGACGAGGTCAGCGGTCGGTGCGGTGCGCAAGGTCAGGCGCACCGCCGGATAGCGGCGATGAAACTCGGCAAGCAGCGTCGGCAGCCGCACCGCGGCGGTCGTCTCCATCGAGCCGATCGACAGCGGCCCCTTCGGCTCGCCATCGTCGCGCGCGGCGAGCACGGCTTCGCGCGACAGCGCCGCCATACGCTGGGCGTACGGCAACAGGCGGCGGCCGGCGCCGGTCAGCGACATGCCGCGGCTGTGACGCTCGAATAGTGCCGTGCCGATCTCGGCTTCCAGCGCCTTGATGCGCTGGGTGACGTTGGACTGCACGGTATTCAGCTCGTCGGCGGCCCTCGTGATGCCGCCAAGCCGGGCGACCGTGGAAAAGGTGAGCAGGTCGGTCAATTCCATCTGGGACCACCGTTTCATTTTAGAGATGGTAGCGTTCTCTAGTATTCATTTTCCGAGAATGTTAGGCCCGCTTAGGCTGCGAGTCCAGAACAGCAGTCCAGAACAGGGAGCAACGCATGCCGATCGGCACCGAATTGACGGCACGCCTTCGCATCGCGCATCCGATCCTGGCGGCGCCGATGGCGATGATCACGGGAAGCCGGCTGGTCATGGCGGTGAGCGACGCCGGCGGCCTCGGCATTCTCGGTGGCGGCTACGGAGATCGGGCCTGGCTCGAGGCGGAGACTGCGGTGCTCAGGCGATATCACCGCCCGTTCGGAATCGGCTTCATCACCTGGAGCCTTGCGAAGCAGCCGGAGCTGATCGAGATCGCACTGGAGGCGCGGCCGCGCGCGGTGATGCTGTCATTCGGTGATCCCGCACCGTTCGCGCCCAGGATCAAGGCCGCGGGCGCGCTGCTGATCTGCCAGGTGCAGAGCGAGGAGATGGCGCAACAAGCGCTGGATTGCGGCGCCGACATCCTGATTGCGCAGGGCACGGAGGCGGGTGGTCACGGTGCGTCGCGCACCACGCTCGACATCGTGCCTGCGATCATTGATTTCGCGGCAGGGCGCGTCCCTGTCGTCGCGGCCGGCGGCATCGCTGACGGCCGCGGCCTCGCGGCGATGATGATGCTCGGCGCATCCGGCGTGCTGATGGGAACGCGGTTCTATGCCAGCGCCGAGGCCGACGCGCCCGAGCCGGCGAAGCAGCGGATCCGCGCGGCGAAGAGCGGCGAGACGGTGCGCGGCGTGGTGATGGACTGGTCGCGCAAGCTGATGTGGCCGGCGCCGTTCACCGCGCGCTCGCTCTCCAACGATCATCTGCGGCGCTGGTCTGGCCGCGAGATCGAGCTGATGCAGCGCGCCGACGAGGTTGCGGTCGAATACGCCGCCGCGAGGGCCGCGGCCAATTTCGACGTTGCCGCGGTGTTCGCCGGCGAGTCCGTCGGGCTGATCCATGATATCGTTCCCGCGGCCGAGATCGTCGGCCGCATCGTCGCCGAGGCCGATCAGACGTTGCAGGGCCGGCGCAATTCTCTTTCCTCTTTGTCCTGAACAGCGCGAGACACACCATGTGGCCGGACCGTCGATTGATCGATCGTTTCAAGACCGAATTCCCGATCGTGCTGGCGCCGATGGCCGGCGTGATGGATGCGGAGCTCGTGATCGCGGTGGCGCAGGGCGGCGGGCTCGGCTCGCTGCCCTGTGCGATGCTGTCGGCCGAGAAGGCGCGTGAGCAGGTCAACATCATCCGCCAGCGCGTGTCGGCGCCGGTCAACCTCAACTTCTTCTGCCACAAGGCGGTCGACGCCGATCCGGCGCGCGAGGCGGCATGGCGGCAGCGGCTGGGGCCGTACTATCGCGAACACGGCCTCGATCCGGATGCGCCGATCAATGCGGCGAACCGCGCGCCGTTCGATGCGGCCTTCTGCGCCGTGGTCGAGGAGCTGAAGCCCGAAGTCGTCAGCTTCCATTTCGGCCTGCCGGAGCCGAAGCTGTTGCAGCAGGTGAAGGCAGCGGGCGCCATCGTGATGTCGTCGGCGACCACGGTGAAGGAGGCGATCTGGCTCGAGGAGAACGGTGCCGACGTCGTCATCGCGCAAGGCGCCGACGCCGGTGGCCATCGCGCCATGTTCCTGACCGATGACATCGCCGAGCAGCCCGGCACGTTCTCGCTGCTGCCGCAGGTGGTCGATGCGGTGAAGGTGCCGGTCGTCGCGGCCGGCGGCATCGCCGACGGACGCGGGATCGCGGCGGCCTTTGCGCTCGGCGCCTCTGCCGTGCAGATCGGCACGGCGTTCCTGCGCTGTCCGGAATCCAAGGTGTCTGAGCAGGGCCGTGTCGCGCTGGCGCAGGCCAGCGATGAATCGACCGTCATCACCAATGTGATGACCGGCCGCCCGGCGCGCGGTGTCGCCAACCGCGTGATGCGCGAGGTCGGCCCGATCTCACCAGACGCGCCGGCGTTCCCGCATGCGGCGACCGCCCTCGGGCCGCTGAAGGCGGCTGCCGAAAAACAAGGCAAGGTCGATTTCACCAACCTCTGGGCCGGGCAGGCGGTGCGGATGGGCAAGGAGATGCCGGCCGCCGAGCTGACCCGCGCGCTGGCGGGCGCCGCGCTGGCGCGGATGGGCAAGATGGCGGGCTGATTTCACCTCCATCTGCGCAATTTCGGTGTATGCCCCGGACTGCCGCCTCCGATATCCGGCTATCGAGAGACGGCAGTTCAATTGGCGCAGGAGCACCACGGCATGATCACCTGTTATCTGCGATACGAAGTTCGTCCGGACAAGCTCGCCGAGTTCGAGGCTTATGGTGTGATGTGGCTGGAGCTGGTGCCGCGGTTTGGCGGCACTCATCACGGCTATTTCCTGCCGTCCGAGGGCGCCAGCGACGTCGCGTTGGCGATTTTCAGCTTTCCGAGCTTTGCGGCCTACGAACAGTACCGCAAGGATTCAGCGCTCGATCCCGACGTTCAGAAGGCCATCGCCTTCGCGAGGGAAACACGCTGCTTTGTCCGCTATGAGCGGTCGTTCTTTCGGCCGTTGCTGCCGAAGCAGGCCTAGCCGACCGCGGCGGGCCGGATCGCACTTTCAGGCCTGGCGTGCGGGCTCGCTCTGGTTGATCTCCAGATGCTCGGTCGCGAGCCTGCGATAATGCGCGGCCATTTCCCTGTAATGCTGCCGGGAGATCGGATCCGCGGCGCGCTCGGCGCGGCGCTCGAACATCTCGGCCTTTTCCTGCAGAGCTTTTGCCTGGGACTTGGCCATCGCTCGCCTCGCTCAGACCAGGCAGGCTACGTAGAGGATCGCAATCCCCAGCACCGTGCCGATCGACCAAAGGGCGGGGTCCCAGCCCTCCGGCCGGGGACGGTTTTCCAGCGTTTGCATGACGCACTCCGAACTTTTTGATTTGGAGCGAGTAGGCGCCCCGAATGTTTCGGCACCACTTCGTGGCAGCCGCAAAGTGGTTTCGTCGCAGGCTTTTGCGGCCCGAATGCGCGCCGGAATGGCTCGCCCGGATGCCCGGCAGGGTGCCGAAGCCCCCGGGGCAGAGGGATTCGCGCGGTTGCGGCGCAAAACCGGCCTCTGCTATACGGCGGGCTGACCTTTCAGCCCCGAGGCCCTATATAATGTCCGTCGACGCCACGACCGTCCGCCGCATCGCGCATCTGGCGCGGATCGCGGTCAGCGACGCCGAAGTTCCCCATCTCCAGGGCGAACTTAACGCGATGCTGGCCTTCGTCGAGCAGCTGTCGGAGGTGAATGTCGACGGCGTCGAGCCGATGACCTCGGTGACGCCGATGGAGATGAAGAAGCGCGCCGACGTGGTCAATGACGGCGAGATCGCCGACGACATCGTCCGCAATGCGCCCGATACGACCAACCACTTCTTCCTGGTGCCGAAGGTGGTCGAGTAGTTCTCTGTTCTTGGACGGTCCCGATGTGTCTGCTCTGCGACGATGAAAAGGCCTACAAGGCCTATATGGACTTCCTCGATGCGATGGAGCGCAAGGGGAAGGTCGCCGATCCCAATGCGGCGATGGACGCGGTGCTCGACCATCTCGAGGCGCTCGATGCCGCCCGCGCCAAGGAAAATGCCCGGAGAAATATGAGCCCCCGGCAGGACGACCCCGCCAACGACAAGACCCTGTCTCCGTTCTTCTGCAGCCCGATCAATAAATGACCGATTTGACATCGCTGACGATCGCCGAGGCCCGCGAGGGCCTGGCGAGCAAGTCTTTCACCGCCCGCGAACTGACTGACGCGCATCTCGCCGCCATCGAGGCCGCGCGCGTGCTCAATGCCTATGTGCTGGAGACGCCGGACCGCGCCCGCGAAATGGCGAAGGCGGCCGACGAGAAAATTGCAAAGGGTGAGGGCGGGCCGCTGGCCGGCATCCCGCTCGGCATCAAGGACCTGTTCGCGACCCGCGATATCAGGACCACGGCGTGCTCGAAGATCCTCGGCAATTTCATTCCGCCCTACGAGTCGACGGTGACCTCGCAGCTCTGGCGCGACGGCGCGGTGCTGCTCGGCAAGCTCAACAATGACGAGTTCGCGATGGGCTCGTCGAACGAGACCTCGTGCTTCGGCCCGGTCACCAACCCGTGGCGGCGCGAAGGCTCCAACACCACGCTGGTGCCGGGCGGCTCGTCCGGCGGCTCGGCCTCGGCCGTGGCGGCACTGCTCTGCATGGGCGCGACCGCGACCGATACCGGCGGCTCGATCCGCCAGCCCGCCGCGTTCACCGCGACCGTCGGCATCAAGCCGACCTATGGCCGCTGCTCGCGCTGGGGCATCGTCGCCTTCGCATCCTCGCTCGACCAGGCCGGCCCGATCGCGCGCACGACGCGCGATGCCGCGATCCTGATGCGCTCGATGGCCGGTCACGATCCCAAGGACACCACGTCGGTCGATATCGCGGTGCCGGATTACGAGGCCGCGATCGGCAAGTCCGTGAAGGGCATGAAGATCGGCATCCCGAAGGAGTATCGCCTCGACGGCATGCCGGCCGAGATCGAGAAACTCTGGAGCGAGGGCGCGCAGTGGCTGAAGGCCGCAGGCGCCGAGCTCGTCGAAGTGTCGCTGCCGCACACCAAATACGCGCTGCCGGCCTATTACATCGTGGCGCCGGCGGAGGCCTCGTCGAACCTCGCGCGCTATGACGGCGTGCGTTACGGGCTGCGCGAGCCGGCCAAGAACATCATCGAGATGTACGAGAACTCCCGCGCCGACGGCTTTGGCGACGAGGTGCGCCGCCGCGTGCTGATCGGCACCTATGTGCTCTCGGCCGGCTACTACGATGCCTATTATCTGCGTGCGCAGAAGGTGCGGACGCTGATCAAGAAGGACTTTGAGGACTGCTTCGCCAAGGGCGTGCATGCGATCCTGACGCCGGCGACGCCGTCGGCGGCGTTCGGCATCGGCGAGAAGGGCGGTGCCGATCCGGTCGAGATGTATCTCAACGACATCTTCACGGTGACCGTGAACATGGCGGGCCTGCCGGGCATCGCCGTGCCCGCGGGCAAGGACACGCAAGGCCTGCCGCTCGGGCTGCAACTGATCGGCCGTCCGTTCGACGAGGAGACGCTGTTCTCGCTCGGCGAGGTGATCGAGCAGGCGGCCGGCCGCTTCCCGGCGCCCAAATGGTGGTGAGCGATGGCGGATTTCCGCGCCAGTCTCGCTGACGCTGCGCCGGATAGCGCGCTGTCGCCACCGCTCGCCGCATTGTGGTGGGCGAGGAAGGGCGATTGGGATCAGGCGCACAAGATCGTGCAGGACGAGAGCGACGCCAATTCGGCCTGGGTGCATGCCTACCTGCATCGTGTCGAGGGCGATCTCGGCAATGCCGGCTACTGGTATCGCCGGGCCGGCCAGCCGGTCGCAAAGGACACAGTTGAGGCCGAGTGGGAGCGGATCGTCTCCACACTTTTGGTCTGAACAACCGGTGCCAAGCGCGGTGTCTTGGCACCGCGAGCGTTAACCTTGTTTCGGCCGCCATGCCGCCGCCCAGATTGGCCGTGATAGGCTGGTGGAACCGGGCGGGGGCCAGCGGCAAAGAGAGTATTCGTGCGTGGGTCGGGCATAGGGGGATGGCTGTCAGCATTGCTGGTGGCTGCGGTGGCGGTGGGCCTTGCCGGCTGCGCAACCGTGTACAATCTCCCGGGCAACGTGCCGCTCGGCGCCGCGGCGGCCGACACCAACGGTGTCAGCGATATTCCGACTTACGAAGATGACCTGCTGCTTGCGCTGTCGTTCTCAGGCGGCGGCACGCGCGCGGCGGCGTTTTCGTTCGGCGTGCTCGAAGAGCTCGACCGGGTGCGCTCCAGCGCTGCCGGCACCAAGACATTGCTCGATCGCGTCGACTTCGTCTCCGGCGTCTCCGGCGGATCGGTCACGGCGGCCTATTTCGGATTGAAGCGGCGCGCGGCACTCGA
The DNA here is from genome assembly GCF_019972155.1 of Bradyrhizobium sp. RD5-C2. Classification (GTDB taxonomy): domain Bacteria; phylum Pseudomonadota; class Alphaproteobacteria; order Rhizobiales; family Xanthobacteraceae; genus Bradyrhizobium. The sequence continues at coordinate 283,894 of NZ_BOVL01000007.1, forward strand.
TGACTTTCGCGAACGCTTCCTGCTGCGCAACGCCGAGGAGGGACTGAAGACCAGGATCTCGCTCGGCAATATCGGGCGCGCGCTGGGCGGCGGCGTCAACGACAGCCAGTTCACCGACTGGCTCGATCAAAACCTGTTCGACGGCGCGCGGTTCGAAGCGTTGCCGGACGACCGCCGGCCGCGGGTCTGGATCAACGCGTCCGACATCTACAACCGCACGCCGTTCGTGTTCGGCAAGACGTCGTTCGATGCGCTGTGCAGCGACATCCGCTCCTATCGTGTCGCCGAAGCGGTGGCGGCCTCCGCGGCGGTGCCGCTGGCCTTCGCGCCGATCGTGCTGCAGACCTATCCCGGCGGCTGCTCCGCGCCGCTGCCGCCCTGGCTGGACCGGGTGCGCAACGATCCGAACGAGCAGCCGCTGCTGCGCTCCTATGCCGAGGCCCAGGCGCGCTACCGCGACGGCTCGATGCGCTACGTCAAGCTGCTCGATGGCGGCCTGGTTGATAACTACGGCCTGTCAGGGCTGAGCATCGGCCTGCTCGCCGCGCAACGCCCCTACGAGCCGCTGAGCGAACGGCAGGCGGCCAAGCTCAGGCGCATCCTGTTCCTGGTGGTCGACGCCGGACGCGGCATCTCCGGCGACTTCGTGCAGACGCTCGAAGGGCCGAGCGGCGTCGAGCTGGTGTCGGCGGCCGCCGACACCGCGATCGATGCAAGCGTGCGCTCGAGCTACGCCGCCTTCACGTCGCTCGCCAATGACTGGTCCGGCAAGTTGAAGCGCTGGCGCTGCGGCCTGTCGGCGGCGGATCGCACCAGGCTTGGCGTCGGCGCCGGCTGGAAGTGCGGCGACGTCGCGATCTATGTCGAGCGGCTCGGCTTCGACCGGCTCGGACCGGAGCGTGCCGGCATCCTGAACGCCATCCCGACGCGGCTTTCGCTGCCGGCCGAGCAGGTCGACCAGCTGATCACAGGCGGCGCGGACGCGCTGCGCTCAAGCAAGGCCTATCAGCAGTTCCGGCGCGGGCTCTGATCTCTGCCCCAATGCGCCGGTACGGGTTGCAAGGGGATTGCAAGGCGGCTTGACTGGCGCGATCGGTTGCGCGAAGCCCAATCCATCCCAGATATCACATGTCCGGAAACCGAGATCCATGACCGCATCTGCTGCCCCTCACAAACTGATCAAGAGCGCCACCGGCGATTGGGAGGTCGTGATCGGCATGGAGGTCCATGCCCAGGTCACCTCGAACGCGAAGCTGTTCTCGGGCGCGTCGACCGCGTTCGGCGGCGAGCCCAACTCCCACGTCTCGCTGGTCGATGCCGCGATGCCGGGCATGCTGCCCGTGATCAACGAGGAGTGCGTCCGCCAGGCAGTGCGCACCGGTCTCGGGCTGAATGCGCAGGTCAATTTGCGCTCGGTGTTCGACCGCAAGAACTATTTCTATCCGGACTCGCCGCAGGGCTACCAGATCAGCCAGTACAAGTCGCCGATCGTCGGCGAGGGCGAGGTGGTGCTCGAGCTCGATGGCGGCCGCAGCGTCACCATCGGGATCGAGCGGCTGCATCTGGAGCAGGACGCCGGCAAGTTGCTGCACGATCAGTCGCCGACGATGTCCTATGTCGACCTCAACCGCTGCGGCGTCGCGCTGATGGAGATCGTCTCCAAGCCCGACATCCGCGATGCCGAGCAGGCCAAGGCCTACGTCACCAAGCTGCGCTCGATCCTGCGCTACCTCGGCACCTGCGACGGCGACATGGAGAAGGGCAGCCTGCGCGCCGACGTCAACGTCTCGGTGCGCCGCCACGGCGAGACCACGCTCGGCACCCGCTGCGAAATCAAGAACATGAACTCGATCAACTTCATCGGCCAGGCGATCGAGTACGAGGCGCGGCGCCAGATCGAGATCATCGAGGACGGCGGCTCGATCGACCAGGAAACCCGGCTGTTCGACCCGAACAAGGGCGAGACGCGCTCGATGCGCTCCAAGGAAGAGGCGCACGACTACCGTTACTTCCCCGATCCCGACCTGCTGCCGCTCGAATTCAGCCAGGCCTTCGTCGACGAACTCAAGGCGCAGCTGCCGGAACTGCCGGACGAAAAGAAGTCAAAGTATATCAACAAGTATGGCCTCACGCCCTACGACGCGTCCGTTTTGGTTGCGCATCCGGACATAGCCACGTTCTTTGAAGTTGTCGCAGAGCACGAGGGAGTTAACGCCAAAACAGCAGCAAACTGGGTCATTAACGAGCTGTTCGGTCGGCTCAATAAGGACGGGCTCGATATCAAGGATTCTCGGGTAAAGGACTGGCAGCTTGGGAGCCTGCTGATGGCCATAGCGACGGATACGATCTCGACGAGCTCAGCGAAGATGGTCTTCGACGTCATGTGGAAGGAGGGCGGCGGCGAACCCGGTGAGATCATTGAGCGGTTGGGGGTTCGGCAAGTTACGGACCGGAGCCAAGTCCAGGTACAGATCGACGTGCTATGTCTGCAAAATCCTGAGAAGGTTGAGCAGGCTAAAGCCAAGCCGCAGATGCTTGGATGGTTTGTCGGCCAAGTCATGAAGCGGTTGGGCGGAAAAGCAAATCCGCAGCTAGTAAGCGATATGCTGAAAGAGAAGTTGGGTATCTAAGAGGGACCGTCTCCCAAGGAGCCCCGCGCAAAACCGGAACTGCCGGACGAGAAGAAGTCCCGTTTTATTACGGGCTTCGGCCTGTCGCCCTATGATGCGAGCGTGCTGGTCGCCGAGCGCGAGAGCGCGGAGTTCTACGAGACGGTGCTCGCTCGTCTCGCCGACAAGGCGCGTGACGGCAAGCTCGCCGCCAACTGGGTGATCAACGAGCTGTTCGGCCGTCTCAACAAGGAGGGCGTGGCGATCGCAGCCTCGCCGGTGTCGGCGGAGCAACTCGCCGCGATCGTCGATCTGATCGGCGAGGAGCGATTTCCGGCAAGATCGCCAAGGACTTGTTTGAGATCGTCTGGCAGGAGGGCGGCGATCCGCGCGCGCTCGTCGAGGCGCGCGGCATGAAGCAGGTCACCGACCTCGGCGCGATCGAGAAGGTGGTCGACGACATCATCGCGGCCAATCCCGACAAGGTCGAGCAGGCGAAGGCGAAGCCCGCAGCCCTTCAATGGTTCGTCGGTCAGGTGATGAAGTCGTCGGGTGGCAAGGCGAACCCGAAGGCGGTCAACGAGCTCTTGAAGTCCAAGCTCGGCGTCTGAACGAACAGGACAATGATGTTGTCCTTGGCGCATGATCCAGCCGGATCATGCTCTCGTGCCGTCACCATCGGCGTCGTCGCGCGCGCGTGAACGCGGCGTGATCCTGCCTCACACCCTCGCTCGACGGTCGCACTGACGCCTTCCGCGCCGAATCGCCGAATCTGCGATTCGTTCGCGAATCCGGTCCGGGTGACCTCAAACGAGGCAAAAGTCGTCTTACCCACGAAAATTTTTTCGTTGCCAAAAATTACGACTCGGCGTTGGCGTGGCGCCGCTTTTCGTCACGGCTTGCGACTCAACGCAATGACGGTCACGCGTCGATCGTTCGAATGCGAATTCAAGAAGTGCCTGCAATACAGGCGTTTCCTGCAACGTTGACAAATGCCGATGTCGGCAGCTCTTGCACTTCTTGCATCGTCGCGTGAACGCAATGCCGATTTGATCGGCGCCGCGCGCTGTGCGCACTGCCACCGCTGCGTCAACACTTCCTTAAGCGGGACACTGTTTTTTTCAGTCTGTTGGTGTATTCGGGAAGTAGTGCATATCGATTCCCGAGTGCACGCAGCGAGAGCCATCTCACATACTGGAGGGCAACATGGCTAAGAAGGCAAAGAAGGCGAAGAAGGCGAAGAAGGCGAAGAGCGCAGTGAAGAAGACTGCGAAGAAGACCCGCAAGGTCGCCAAGAAGAAGTAAGCCTCTCGCCTTGAGAGGATTGCCGGCGGCTTGATGCCGGCACGTCGCGAGAGCCAGCGGACGGACTGCTGAGAGGCACATCCCACCCCAAGGCTCTGGCTGACGAAAGAGGGTGTCGGCGAGACATCAGGTCAAACGGCTGGATCGAATTTCGGAGAGGGCAACCCTCCCAAAAGCGGTCCGGCAGAAGAAACAGAGATTTCTTCGTTCGGTGCGGGGCCGGCTTGGTTCCGCAATTTCACCGGCGAGAATGCCGAGCTGAAATCTGGTCCTGACGTGTTCGCCGACCCCCTCGTTCCGGCGGCCCGCGCAGTCCGCGCCCGGCAGCCACTTTCCACATCCCATTTTCCGGATCGACGTCGGGCCTGAGGGGCTCGCGTTTCTTTGCGTGCGCGACCGTACCGCGGCCTCGCGGACCGTGCGCCAGGCGTGGCAGCCCGCCGTCAACTCATCGACTGATCGGATGCGTCGGCGGCCGGGACCGGCCGGCACCCGCGGCCATTGTCCGCGATGGTTATCGATGTCCGAAGCACCAGGGTAAACCGGCATTCACGAATGCACGGAAATGCCTGCGGCACAGGCACTTCTGCGATTCCGGCGAACACGCCCGGCGACCCCGATTTACATCCCGTTCATCGCGATACTTAAACCGCTCTTCAAATTTGATGGGCCATGATCATCCCAACAAGCCGGCAAACGGCGAGCGCATGATCCCCAAGGGTCAGCGCGGGAATGACAGGGCGTTTCAACAGTGGACGGGGGCCGCGCTCGGGGGAGGGCGGCCAACAACAAAAAGGGGAATGACGACAATGTTTCAGGGGGTCATCGATCACGAAGGCGCTGTCCCGGTTGCTGCGACTGCAATCCAGGACGTGCTGTTCGAGCGTGGCATGTATTGGGCGAGCGGCCGCTCCGGCGTGGTCAACCTCGTCGCGGCGCACAAATGGTTCAACCTGGCGGCGCTCAAGGGACGTACCGACGCGATCGCGCACCGCCGCGAAGTCGCCGAGCAGATGTCCGACGTCGAGATCGCTGCCGCCCAGCGCGAAGCCCGCGCCTGGATGACGACGCACTAAGCTTTCGTTTTGGCGCGTTTTCTTCACGCGAACCGTAATCCACTTCGCTCGAAACCGCGCAGCTCGAGCTGGGAGCCTCGGCTCCCTCGCTCCATCTAGAACCAGTATCGCGCGGCGTAGATCACGGTCATCAACGCTCCGGCGGCGATGACGAACTGCCGGACGATGTGAGCCGGCAGGATCCGGATCAGGTGGCCTCCGGCATAGCCGCCGACCATGGCGCCGAGCAGCATCACAGATGTCTCCGGCCACCGTACCGCGCCCTGCACGATGAAGATCAGCGTTGCGGCGAGCGACACGCAGGTCGCGAGCAGGTTCTTCAATGCCTTGATCGCCCTGATGTCGTTGGGTTCCGTGATCGACAGCACCGCGGTCAGGATGATGCCGAGCCCGGCACCGAAGAACCCTCCATAGACACACGCCAGTCCCAGGACAGCACTGCTCGCGCCGGTCGAGGGCAGAGCTGCGGCCTTCTGATGTCCGGTGGTCCACGTCTGGATCCGTGGCGCGAAGGCAAACAGCAGCGTTGCGAATGCGATCAGGGCCGGCACCGGCAGGACGAACAGCCGCTCGGGAAGCAACAAGAGGACGCCGGCACCGACCGCGCCGCCAATCGTTGAGACGGCGACGAAGCTGATCGTGCGCCGGGTCGGCGGCGGCAGCTTGCCGCGATCGGCGAGCGCCGCGATCAAATGCCCCGGCGAGATCGCCACCGCATTCGACGCATTGGCGATGACCGCCGGCAGGCCCGCGGCAAGCATCGCCGGAAAGGTGATGAGCGTGGCGCCGCCGGCCAATGCGTTGATGACGCCTCCGGCGCAGCCGGCCGCGAGCAGCAGAAGACTTGTTCCGGTATCCATCCTTCACCCCTTTGCAGGGTGAGCAGGCTAGCGGGCGGAGCAGCGGCCGGTCTGGAACGTCTGTGACGCCGCCTCAATCGCGCCAGTAGACGCCCGGCGTCGTGCCGAAGGTGCGCCGGAACAGACGGGTGAGGTGGCTCTGATCGGAAAAGCCGGCATCCGCCGCAACGGCTGCGATCGGCTCGCCTGCGCGCAGCAGTTGCCGGGCAAGATTGAGCCGGGCGAGGAGCCGGAACGCATGCGGCGCGACGCCGAGCTCGCGTCTCACCATGCGGCTGAACCCTTCGCGGCTTCGCCCGAAGCTCGCGGCGATCTCGCCGATCGGCTCGGGGCTCTCCGTCAAGGCCGTGCCGAGCTTGGCTCTGCCGGCCTGCTCGGTCGAACCGGGCGCCTCGCGCGACAGGATGTCGTTGGCGATCTCGCTGATGTGCTCCGGCGATATCTCGTCGATGCTCCGCCAGCGGTCCCCGACATTGATGATCCGGAGCGACGAGCAGGTGCGGCCCGCCGGAACATAGGCATTCAGGCAAACCGTCTCCTCACCCGGTGTCGCCACCGGTGCGTGCAGCATTCCCGCCGGGATCAGCGCGGCATGGCCCGCAGGCACGGTGACGGTCGCGCCGTCGATGCGAAAGGCGCGCGACCCCGAGAGCACCAGCACGATCTGGCTCTCGTCATGGAAGTGCGGTCGGAGGCTGAGCGAGCCGGCACCGCGCCACGACGCCAGCTCGACGATGTCGTCACGGTCGGCGCGCCGGTAGTTCCAGGCTTTGGTCATGGCGAACCGGGTGATCACAGAAGTCTCGAACCGGCGGGTGAGTGATCCCCGAGCGTAGCACGGGGGTCACCGACCGTCACGGCTGCGCGACTGAAGCCATCGGTGAGGCCGTTCGCATCGTCGCGACGGCGATGAGGGCGGCAACGAGGTTGGCGGCTGCGCTGATTGCCACCGGGATGAAGTAGCTGTGGCTGACGTCGAACGCGAAGCCGGCGGCGCTCGGACCCAGCAGCGTGCCGAAAGCGACGCTGGTGTAGAGGATGCCGATGATGCCGCCGACATTGCGGCCGCCGAAATGGTCGGTGACCACTGCGGGCAGGATCGCGACCCAGCCGCCATAGAACACGCCGAACAGCAGCGCGAAGACCGTGAGCGACCAGAAGCTGCCGGCCATCGCCCAGATCGCCAGAGAGACGGCCATGCCGAGATACATCGCGATCAGGAATGCGTCGCGTCCGACCCGGTCGGCGATGCCGCCGAGGAAGAAGCGGCCGGCGGTGCTGCCGACGCCGATCATCCCGAGCAGCAGCACCGCGAGCGTCGGCGCCACCTGATGGTCGACGGCGAAGGGCACCAGGTGCACGAAGGGTACGAACACCCCGAACGCGCTGATCAGGCAGGCCGCATAGAGCCCGGCGAACCGGCCAGTTCGCACCGCGCCGCGGATCGAGACGCCCTGGCGGAGCGGCGCGCCCGAAGCCGCTTCAAGCGGATCGCCATCCGGTCCGGTGCCATGGCGGCGCGGATCGTCGGCGATAAGGAGCGATGCGCCGATCCCTGCGACGGCAGCAACAACGCCCAACACGACATAGGCATCGCGCCAGCCGAGGCTCGTGATCAGCCAGGTTGCGAGCGGCGGCATCACCAGCGTCCCGACCCCGATCCCGCTGACGGCGAGGCCCGACGCAAAACCGCGCCGACGCACAAACCAGCGCTGCACGGCGCCCAAGGTCGGAACATAGGCGCAACCGACGCCGGCTCCGATGCCGATGCTGTAGGCGGCATAGACCTGAAGGATGGTCTGCGCCTGTCCCGCCAGCACCATGCCGAGACCGACCAGCGCCATTCCAATGACTGCCAGCCTGCGTGCGCCCCAGCGATCGGCAAGCGGGCCGGAGACGATGCCGAGACCGAAATACAGGAAGCCCGCGAACGAGAACACCAGCGAGACCGAGCCGCGTGAGGCGCCGAACTCCCGCTGCAATGACTCGACAAAGGACGAGAACGTGTAGGCGCTGCCGAAGCCGATCAAGGTCACGACGAAAGCTGCTGCGACGACATACCAGCCATAGAACGGCTTTGCTCTCTGATACCCGGCATGCATGACGGCGTTCCTCATGATCGTTCTCCCTGTGACGCGCCGCCGCCTGCCTTGGCCGGCGGATAGAGCAGCATCTGCGTGCAGCGAAACAGCGCGATGGTCTTGCCGGTCGCTTCGCTGCGGATCTCGGCATCCCAGACCTGGGTGGTGCGGCCGGCGTGAACGAGGTGTGCCTCGCAGCTGACGCCGCCCTCGCGCGCGGCGCCGATGAAGTTCGTCTTCAGCTCGCCGGTGGCGAAGCCGGTCGCGCCGTCCGGCAAGGAGGCGAGGCAGCCGAAGCCGCACGCGGTGTCCGCCAGCGCGACGATGCTTGCGCCGTGCAAGAGTCCGTGCGGCGAGAAGTGCTTCCCGGCAATCTCGAAGCGGCCGCGGATATGGCCGCGTTCGGCTTCGAGCCATCGAAAGTTCAGCAGACCGGGCAGGCTGCCGGCTTGCGATGCGTTGATACGGTCGATGCGTTGGCGGGTATCGCTGCCTGCACCGATCTCGTGCAAAGCGAGTCTGTTTGGGACCTCGGTCATGTCCTGTTCCGGCTCCATCAGGGAACCAAGAGTCGCCGTTGCGAGCCGTGATAAAGATTAGAAAATCTAACTTTACTGACCCGGATTTCTCTGAGTTGACGCGGCTCTCAGCGTTACATTAGGCTGATTGAGCGCCGGGAAGGCCCCGTTGGCAAACCAGATTTGCTGCGCGATTCAGATTAGGAAATCTAAATCATGGAGAGCAGGCTTCCACCCCTGAACGCGCTCAAGGCGTTCGAGTCCGCCGCCCGCCATCTCTCGGTGAAGCTCGCGGCCGAGGAGCTGTGCGTGACGCCGGGCGCGGTCAGCCAGATGCTCAAGACGCTCGAGGCCCATCTTGGCGTCAAGCTGTTCGAGCGGGTGCCGCGCGGCATCTATCTCACCGACGCCGGGCGCGACTATCTGCCGTCGATCCGCAATGCGTTTCGCCAGATCGCGGAAGCCTCGCGCCGCGTCGCTGCATCGGTCGACGTCGGTACGCTGACGGTGAGCGTTACTCCGTTCTTTGCGTCGGCCTGGCTGGTGCCGCGCATGGCGTCGTTCCAGGGGGCGCATCCCGAGATCGATCTGCAGATCGTCACCAGCAACACGCTGGTCGATTTCTCGCGCAGCGGCGTCGATGTCGCGGTGCGCCACGGCCTCGGCCGGTATCCGGGGCTGCGCAGCGATCGCGTCGTCACGGTCGAGATGGTGGCGGTCGCCTCGCCGTCGCTGGCTGCGCGTCTCGGACGGCCGGCATCTCCCAGCGATCTCGCAGGCTGGCCGCAGGTTCATGACGCCGATCGCAAGGGGTGGAGCCTGTGGTTTCAGGCCAACGGCATCGCCGAGGTGCGCACGCCGCGCGGTCCCTCGTTCGACGACAGCGGTCTGCTGCTGAAGGCTGTGCTGACCGGGCAGGGCGCGGGCCTGCTGCCGGCGGCGATGGTCGCAAATGAGATCGAGAGCGGCGAACTGATCCAGCTGCTCGAGACCGCGCATCTGGAGGAGTTCGCCTATTATCTCGTCTGCCCCGACAACCGGCAGGGGCTTCCGAAGATCGCGGCGTTCAGGGAATGGATATTGGGGCCGGCGGCGCAGTCAGCGCTTGGGGACCGCTAGCCGCCGCGCTCTATCGATAGAACGCGTTCGGCGGCACGCCAAAATGCTTGCGGAACATCGCGGTGAAGGCGCTCTGGCTGGCATAGCCGGCATCGAGCGCGACATCGACCACCCGCGCGCCGCGCGCGAGGCGTTCGAGTGCGAACAGCAGGCGGGCCTGCTGCCGCCACTCGCCGAAAGTCATGCCAGTCTCCCTGGCGAACAGGCGATGGATCGTCTTCGACGTCAGCTTCAGCCGGCGCGCCCACTGCTCGGCGGTGGAGGCATCGTCCGGGCGGGCCACCAGCGCCGCGCAGATCCGCGCCAGCCTTGCGTCGCGCGGCATCGGCAGATGCAGCGGCAGCACGTCGATCTCGCGCAACTGGTCGAGCAGCACGCGCATCAGGCGCTCGTCGGACGTCGCGGGCGCATAATCCAGCGGCACCGCCATCGCGGCGACGAACAATTCGCGCAGCAGCGGCGAGACCGTGAACACGGAGCTGGTCTGTGGCAGATTGGGAGCCGCGTCGGCATCGACGAACACGGTGCGGATCTTGACCGCGCCGCACATCCGGACCTCGTGCGCGAGACCGGCTACCAGCCACACCGCGCGATTGGGCGGCACCACCCAGGTGCCCTCGGCGCAGCGCACGATCATCACGCCTTCGATCGCATAGAGCAGCTGGCCGCGCGGATGCGCATGCAGGCCGGTCGATGTGCCGCCCGGATAGTCGATCTCCATCGCCGCCATCGGCCGCGCCGTGGCGTGATAATCGAGGTGCCGTGTGATCAGCTCGTCCAACACGTCTTCATCTCGCATGTCCCAATCTCGCTAGGTGAGGTCATTCTAGCGTGAGACGGACTTTGGCGCGACAGGTAGTTGCTGGTGCGTCCTTCACCAACGCGCTGCCGGACCATGCTCAAGAAGAATGCTGCACTTCTCTATCCCTTCGTTGCCATCGTGCTGTGGGCCGGCAACGTCATCGTCTCGCGTCTCTCTGCCCACACGATCGGTCCGCAGGCAATTACCTTCTATCGCCTGCTGGTCGCGGTGCTCTTGATGTCTCCGTTCGTGGCGCGCGCAGCCTGGCGCAATCGTCGCGCGATCTGGCCGCATCTCGGGCCGCTCGCGATCCTCGGTTTCCTTGCGATGTGCCTGTTCCAGAGCCTGTCGTATCTCGCGGCCGAGACCACCACTGCGACCAACATGGCCGTGTTCACCGCGCTGACGCCGCTATTGACGGTCGCGCTCAGCGCCGCGTTGCTCGGCGAGCAGCCGACGCTTGGCATGATCTGCGGCGCGCCGCTGTCGTTCGCGGGCCTCGTCTATCTCGTCAGCGGCGGCGAATTGTCGTCGCTGTTGCAGAACGGCGTGCATGCGGGCGACGCACTGATGCTGCTGGCCGCGATCGTCTATGCGTTGTACGGCGTGCTTTTGAAGCGCTGGAATCTACCGATCACAGGGTGGCAATCCACCTACATGCAGGCACTGTGCGCGCTGGCCGTGATGTTTCCCGCGTTCCTCGCGACACCGACGCCGCTGCGGCAGGTTAACGCGGCGACCTGGCCGCTGATCGTCTATGCCGGCGCGCTGGCCTCGGTGGTGCTGCCGTTCCTGTGGATCCGCGGGGTCGCGCAGCTTGGACCGAACCGCTGCGCGATCTTCATGAACCTGTTGCCGGTGCTGACCGCCGCGGCCGCGATCGCAATGCTGGGTGAGCCCGTCAGGTCCTTCCACGTTATCGGCGGCGGCCTCGCGCTGCTCGGCGTCGCCTGCGCGCAGGCGTTTCCGCGGCCGCTGTTGCGAGCGCAGCGTGCTTGAGCATGACGACGCGATCATCCCATCGCTGTGACTTATCGTCACAGTGATGACTGATCCATTTTCCGCTGTACGGGCGGCGTGACATCGCGCGGGCACAACTCGAGAGCTCCACACGCGAGAAAATGTTTCCAATCTTTTCTGAGTGATGTTCGATCACTACCAATCGGCTTGTTTGATAGCCCATTTGGATCATGAGCTTCACATCGAGCGCGATCAAACTAAAGAATATCTAGCTTCTCACTTCGAGTCGTGACGGTTTGCTCGCGTCATCGATAGTTATCTTGAGCGAGTAATGAAAAAGAAGAAGATCGCGTATGGTGCGATTCTGGTTGGCGCAATCGTCCTGGCTTTGTTCGCGCACAAAATCAGGATCGCCGCAAATCTCCTGACGGAGACGCTGCTCTTCAGCGGTCAACGCACAGCTACCATCATCAGCCGCCTGGACGCGCAGGAGCAGGCCGCGAACAAGCAAGAGCAGACGGCGAACAGACAAGAGCAGACCGCGAGCAGGCAGGAGCAGGCTGCGAGTAAGCAGGACGAGGCTGCAAACAAGCTGGAGCAGACCGCAAATCAGCTGGAGCAGACCGTCAACAAGCAGCGGGCGGATATTGGTGCGGTGATCGACACGCAGAAGCGCGGTCAGCCTGCGCCCGATCTGCAGGGCAATTCGATCCAAGTTTCGCTGCCTCAAAGCGAATATGCACCGATGACACCGGTCTCCATGACCAAGATCTCGGCGCGAGAATTTCTGATCGCCAACTACCGGGATGTTTTTCTCTTCGACCAGGATCGGCGCACCGCGGTACCGCTTGAGATCGACGTCGCACTGCCTGTCTGGAGTCCAACGGCCGTGTTCTATTCGGCCTTCTACGACAGGATCTTCATCGCGAACTACGTTGGAGAGGACATTATCGTCGCCCAGCTCGAGCGTACGCCGTCCGGTGCAAAGCTTCGTTTAACCGAGCGGATAGCGGATGCCGGCATCAAGGGAGCGGAGGGAGTGGCGATCTCGCGAGGAGGTCGATTCATGGGCGTGGCGGACTACGACGGCAACGTGGTGTCCATGTTCGAACGCGTGGACGATAAATGGATTCCGCGCTGGAAGCGGGATCTGCTGGCCTCTCACGGCATCACGATTATCGGAGATGAGGTCTTCGCCTCAGGTCAGGCGAGCATTGTCAAGCTGTCGATTGAAACCGGGCAAGAGCTCGCCAGGACTGCAAATATCGGCTCCTGGCCCATTCAATTTGCCACTTGCATCAACGAAGACGAAAGCACAGGCGATCTGATCGGTTCGGATCCAATGTCCGGCGTCGTTTTCACGATGACGAAGGGCTTTCAGTTAAAGGACGTGTTCGGCGCGAACGGTCCGACCCATGCAAATCTGTCCGCGCCGTTCTGTGCCTATCGGGACAAGGACGCAGTCTATATTCTGTCCACCTACCAGGACAGGCTCGTCGCTATCAGCGGAACCGTGACAACCTCTTTCGAGTTCGGATACCCACGATGGAACTACATCGCTGATCAATCGCGATTTCGATACCCCTCGGTGATGTCGCGCGGATCCGTCCAGTTCGATGCGCCGAGCTATCGGATGTTCGACAAGACTGTGCGTGCAGCCTATGGCGCGCTGGCGGCGAGTGACGGCACGCTGTTGACGATGCCCGCCCGCGGAGACTTGTTTGGCGACGAGTCGACCTTTTACGCGACCGGCATAGCGAGCGACCCAAACTGGCTTGCCATCGTCTCCAATTCATCACCCAAGGCAGTTCTCTATAACCGCAAGACGGGGGCGCTGGGTGGCGTAACGATTGGCGAGTGGGATTGCTGGGCGCAAGCGAGCGAAATCCTGTGTCCATCACGGCGCTATTCCATCGGCGAACTTTCTGCTGCCGCGGGCATGTTGGATCGCGAGGAAGAGGCCAAGATGGCGGGAGGCTGGGTTGGCAGCGCGATCCCGCTCCTGAAGTACTGGGCAGAATGGGCATCAACGCCTCGCTCGGCAGAGGCGCGCCCCTAGACGTCAGCGGGCTCACTCTGCGTGATAACGCGCAGGCTCTACATCAGCGATCTCGCGGTTTTGATCACATGTGAAGGGCCGGGCCAGAATAGAGCGCCGCGGTCGGCGGTCACTTGTTCGGTGAAACGGAGTGATCGCAATGCGTGTTGCCTTGGTCTTGACGTTGCCTCTTGTGATCCTGTGGAGTGCGGTTGCCGACTCGGCACCTGCACATCATCGGCGTGTGCGACAACACCTCATCATTCGTCCGAGCGAAGAGGTGGTCGCACCTGGCTGGTACAGATATCCCGGCTACGGGCCGATCCCGCCAGGCGAGAACCGGAATCTCGATCCATCCACCCGTGGTAGCGGCTGACGCCGGTGCCGCGTCGCTGAGTGACCCGCCTCACATCGCTCGCAGAGCAGTTTTGGGAGCGTGTCGGCCAAGGCGATGCAATGGTGCGTCGGCCCAATTGTGGAGGAGGGTAAATCATGCGTTCAGTTTCACTGAGCTTCGCCGTCGCAACCGCGATTGCTCTGTTCACGTTCGGTCAGTCGGCTTCCGCCGCCCCCATCGGTGCAGTCGTGAAGGCGTGCGACAGAACCGCAGGATGCAACTATACCCTGAACAAGGCTGGAGACCTGTCGGGTTACTCGTCGAAAGCCTGCTTCTACTGCCCCAACGACGGCAAGCGGCAGTGCTTCGGAGTGCAGTGAGGTGGCAGGGGCCTGCTTCAGGCAGGCCCCTTTGCTTCTGAGATCCTGTACCGGTTGCAAAGGGGCTAGCGGAGACGGACGGATACCTCTCTTCCATCGAACAGGAGGTTGGTCAACGGATCGAGCGATGCTGCGTCGGTGATCAGCTTGTGCAGAGATCGCTCGTGACACGCTCTTCGAGCATGGCGATGGTTCCCTTGAGATTGTCGTGCCGCTCGTGGAGCGACCTTGCCAAAATCGGATACCTTGTGTCCGATCGATCATGAATTCCCGCGCGCGCTTCTTCGGTCGCAATGTCGGCTTCGATCTGCTGGCAGGCCAGGACAAGATCGGACAGCATCTTCCTGACCGTCGACTCTCGTCCGGTGCTTGCGCGAGCTGTCTCAAAACGATGATGCATGTTCATGTGCGTGCTCCGAATGTCCGAGTTCGGTACACCGCGAACAGCCGGCGCCGAACTATTCACGGGCACATCGCAAGTCGCCTGCCAGGAGCGGGGCCGTAAGAATACGGCCGGACGAAAATCCGATGGGTCTCGCAGGCTATTCCCGGCGCCAAGCCGGTACGCAAGCGCTTAGCGTGACGCGCTTGTAGTCTCGAGCGGCATTCTGATCTCCGGATTGTTCAGCAAACTTGACCGCTGCCTCCATGTCCTGGGAGGCAGACGCGCTATCGCAGAACAGGCTGTGAATTTCCGCCCGGTATCGATATGCCCTGTAGTTCATCGGGTTGTACTGAAGCGCCATATTGTAGTTGCTTTGCTCCTCAGCGGCGCCTCGGCGCGCTTCATCCGACTGACTGTTGAAGCTGGTCAGGCGATTGAGCGCCTGGAGTGTTCCAAGTTCGGTGTAACGTTGAGACATCGCGCCGAAACTTGCAGGAAGTGCTTCGGCCGAAGAAGCAGGTTGCTTCGCCGCGCTGTGCGCGCGTTCAATTTCGATCTTCTTGTATTTGATGGCGTTGTCGTAGTCCCGCAGGCTTTGGAAGGTGCTCGATATTTCGCCGTTAATCGGCACAATATAGGCAGTCGAGAGCCGACGATCGCTCAGCAGGTTGAGGCATGCCTGTATCTTTGCCTGCGCAGGCAGGACATCACGACATTCCTTGTCGACCACACGCCGCTCGTCCGGCGAATGCACGGCTGGCGGCGACTGGGCAGCAGGCAGGACAACCGCCAGTGCGAAGCAGACCGCTAACCTGAGAGCACGACTCGGGCCGTCCATTTTGTGTCTTTGCCTTCAGCCCGACCTCGACCAGCCGGCGGATACTTCGTGCGGGCTCCATGATGATTTGATGCCAAATAATCAAGCCGAGGGGAAGCTGTGACTTCCACCTCGGCTCTCCCGGACGCAATTCATCGATGAAACTCAAAAGTGAGGCCGTCCGTGACTGGGACAGACCGAACGGCCTCAGCCGGCCCACAGGACCAAAATGGAAGAATGCGGCCGGCTGTCCAGCTACGGTGTCGCCGGCCAGGTGGTTTCGCCAGCCAATTGACGTCGCGACCGTCCGACCTCTTCGAACTGTTGGCTCAGGTCACCTTTGCTTCCTTGGTGATAGCGGCAATTGAGGGACCCGATTTTCGAACGATTGAAGCAAATTGTTGATCGGAGACCTTGAGGCGCTTCCTCAATATTTTGACTTGGACCTTGTCGCGCAGATCCAGCGAATTGCGAAAATAGGTTTGCCTGTGCTTGTTCATGGGGCTCGGCTCGCAAAGGACATAAGTTGCTCGCGATGTTGCGGCATTGCGTCGACATCGATCGGTCGACGAGGGGACCGTTTGCCCTCGCGAGCGTCCCGTCGCCGCCTACGCAACGCCGGGCTAAGGGCAACGTTCCATCAACGCCGCCGGCGCCTGCTAGGAGCGCGCCGGGTCGGATTGACGACAGGTCGTCATGACAAACGCTGCCTTGCTGCATTGCCAATCGCTGCCAAGCGCAGCGCTCGAGACCGGCCGTGGGGCAGCAACGATCGCCAGCACAACAACCATGCAAGCCAGCGAAGTTGCGATGACGAACCTGCGGGCCTTGGATGAGAAGCGTTGCCGTAACCAGGGAGCCAGATCGGCGGATCGGCGAAGCTGGGCGTTACGCAAAACCTGGGCGATATCCTGGAATTGAATGCCACTGTCCTGCTGCATGGCTTTACTCCGGAAACATTCAGGTGATGAAAAACGTAGCGAATGCTGCGCGCGGTTTGTTTCGCGCTCGCTTCAACGCACCGGGAATGATGTTTCGTTCACGCGGAGGTGACGACCAGTCAGCGCCAAACGGGGGCTTGGGCGGCTAGCGAACCATCGGATCAAAGTGGGGTGTCGGATATCAGCGGCACCCGGTCTGCAGACGCTTCCGGGGCCTGGCCAACAGGCGAAGGGTGGCGGAGAGGGAGGGATTCGAACCCTCGATACAGCTTGAGACCGTATGACGCTTTAGCAAAGCGTTGCCTTCAGCCACTCGGCCACCTCTCCAATGGCGCCGATATGCCCGAGTGGGCGCTGAGCCGCAAGCGGCAGATTCAGATTGCGACAAGGTGATTTGGTGGCAACTCAGCCGCCGGCCGCCCTGGAGCGGGCGCAGAGCCTCCATATAGGGTAGCGGCTTGCAGGCGTGGGACCGATTGATGGATGAAACGATAGATAGAACAATGGGTTAGTGTGATTTTTCGCCGGGCTTGAACGCAGCCCCTCGCAAGACTGTTGAAAACCGGCCGCGCCGGCTCATTCCACGCTGGCGCCGCGGCGCAGGTCGGCGTCGATCTGCAATCTGGTCCCGCCGCCGAAGCGGGCGCGGTAGACCTGCAGGTTCTCCATGATCCGCTGGACGTAGTTCCGCGTCTCCGAGAACGGAATCAGCTCGACCCAGTCGACCGCGTCGACCTTGGGATCGCGCGGGTCGCCATAGCGCTCGATCCACTTCTTCACGCTGCCGCGGCCGGCATTGTAGGCGGCGAAGGTCAGGATGTAGGAGCCGCGATAGTCCTCGAGCAGGCCGCCGAGTTCGGCGGCGCCGAGCATCGCGTTGTAGACCGGATCGGTCTTCATCCGGTTCAGGTCGAAGCCGATGCCGGCGCGCTTGCAGACGTAGCGTCCGGCGTCCGGCGTCACCTGCATCAGGCCGTAGGCCTGGGCCGGCGACACCACCGCCGGATTGAACGCGCTCTCCTGACGCGCAATCGCGTAGACGACGCTCGGCTCGACCTCCGGTCCGACCTGGCGGAACGATGGAATGCCGTTCACCGGATAGGCGTAATGATCGAACGGCAGTCCGCGATTGAGCGCGGCCTTGCCCATCAGCAGCATGCCGCGAGCATCGCCATGGCGCGCGGTGAGTTCGCCGAGGCCGGCCAGCGCCTCCGGATCGCCATTGTCGCCCATGTCGCCGAAGATCGGGATCGCGAGCTCGCGCGCGTCGATTTCGTAGAGCAGCCCGACCGCGCGCACGATTTCCAGCCGGTCGGCGCCGCGGCCGCGCGGCGCGCTGTTCAATTCGATCTGCGGCAGGCCGAGCTTGGCGCGCGCGAGCTGGCCGTAATAGCTGGTCGACTGCTCGGCCGCACGTGCGTAGGCGGCGCGCGCCTCCTGGCCGCGGCCGGCGGCTTCCGCGGCGCGGCCTTGCCAATAGCCGGCACGCGCCAGCGCGGTCGGGTTGGCGCTGCCGACGCCGATCCGCGCGAAATGCTGGGAGGCGAGGGCGGGGTCGTTGAGAAAGCGCAGCGCGATCCAGCCTGAGGTGAATTCCTGCTCGGTCTTGTAGATGTCGCGGGCGGGCAGCGCCGCGTCGCGCGCGATCAGATAGGCGGTGCGAAACTCGTTGACGTCGATCATCTTGCGCGCCAGCAGGCGGCGCTCGACCCACCATTCGTCGACGTTGAACAGCCGCGCGGCGTCCTTCGGCGCGCTCAGCATCAGCTGCGCGGCCTCAGTGAACTTCTCCTCGCGGCGGAGCAGCTGAATCCTGGCGAACAAATAGCCGGCGTCGCCGGAGAGTTCGCGCGGCACCTCTTCGAGCAGCGCGCGCAGGTTCGAGCCCTTGCGGTTGGCGGCGATGCGCGCCTTGGCGAGCGCCAGATAGCCGGAGCCGAGACGCCTGGCCGCGCGGATGCCGGCGGCCTCGTTGTCGGTGCCGTAGAGCATGGTGTCCATGCGCGCCTTGTGGTCGCCGGCGGTCAGGAACGAGCCGAACAGGTCGAGCGCGGTGCTTTCGGTGTCCTCGCTCATCGGGTCGTTGCGCCAGGCCTCGCGCACTAGGCGCTCGGCATTACCGCGGTCGCCGCGTCCGATCATCACCTTGGCGAGTGCGAGCCGGCCCTTGGCCGAGACCGGCGATTCATTCTGGAACCAGGCCCACACCGCGGAATCGTCGCGATGGTCGTCCCATAGCGATGCCTCGATGCGGCGGCGCAGGAAGGTCTGCGAGGGCCAGCTCGGATTGGCGTCGAGGAAGGCGCGGTAGCGCTCGACCGAGGCGCCATTGTCCTCGCTGCGCAGGATCAGCCATTCGGCAAGCTTGCGCGCAACCGGATCGGAGATCGAGGCCTCGGCCTCGGTGGCGTCTGCCGTCTTGCGCTTGCGTAGCAGCTCGACGACGCTCGCAAGCGCCTCCTTGTCGGACTGCGACGTCGACGATGTCGCGGCCACGGCCGCGGGCAGCACCGGCTTGCGCGCGAGCGGCGCGGCATGCTGGCGGGTCGCCGGAACCAGCGCGGGGGCGGCAGCGCGGACGGGCGCCGGCTTGTTCGGCAGGCTTCCTGTCGCAGCAGGAGAAGCGGGCTTCGACGCAGTGGTCTTTGCCTCAGTGGACTTGGACGTGATGCTTTTTGACGCGGCGGCCTTCGAAGCGTCGGTTTTGGAAGAAGCGGCCTTGGCGCCGTCGGCCTTCGCGGCGCCGGATTTCGAAGAAGTCGCCTTGGCGGCATCCGTCTTGGTCCCGCCGGTCTTGGTCTCGCCGGTCTTGGCGGCGGTTGGCTTTGCAGCATGCGCCTTCGAGGTGCCGGCCTTGGAAGCGTCGGTCTTGGCAGCGGCGCCCTTGGAAGCCGCGCTCTTCGAGGCAGCCGTCTTGGAGGCCGCGTCGTGGGCGGCCGGCGTTGCGACTGGAACATCCTCGGCGGCCCATGCATCGGCCGTGATGACGGCCAAGCCGACGACGAGCGCGAGGCTCGTCGCCAGCGCCGTCGATCGCAATGTGCCTGCGCGGGCGGAACGGATCACAGAAGTCCTCCGCGGCCCCGAATCATCTGGTCGTTTGGGCCATCGGTTCTTATTTGATTGAAAACGTAGACAAAATACTAAGAAGCCTGCCGGTGCGGCTGTTTGCGCCAGCACAACGGCGAAATCGCGGCTGGAACCGGCTGGGAATAGGTTCGGTACGGCCCTTTCGCCTGTCGGTCAGACCCGATATGAATTGCCTTTCATGGCGTTTCGCATCAACCGGATGCCGGTTGCACGGACGTGAAGCAAGACAACAACAAGGGTCCGTCGACCTAGCCTTTAGCCTGAAGCGTTTGGAGGAAGTCCATGGCAGCCAAGACAAAATTCCGGGGATCATTCACTGCCTTGGTGACGCCCTTCAAAAACGGCGCGGTGGATGAGGCGGCGTTCCGCGGCCTCGTTAACTGGCAGATCGCCGAGGGCACGCACGGCCTGGTGCCGGTCGGCACCACGGGCGAGAGCCCGACGCTGAGCCATGACGAGCACAAGCGCGTGGTCGAGTGGTGCATCGAGGAGGCCAAGGGCCGGGTCCCCGTGATCGCCGGCGCCGGTTCGAATTCGACCAAGGAGGCGATCGAGCTCGCCGAGCACGCCGAGAAGGCCGGGGCAAATGCGGTGCTGGTCGTGACGCCGTATTACAACAAGCCGACCCAGGAAGGCATGTACCAGCACTTCAAGGCCATCAACGATGCGATCGGGATTCCGATCATCATCTACAACATCCCGCCGCGCTCGGTGATCGACATGTCGGTCGACACCATGGCGCGGCTGTTCGAGCTGAAGAACATCGCTGGCGTCAAGGATGCGACCGCGAGCATGGTGCGGGTGTCGCAGCAGCGCGCCGCGATGGGCGAGGACTTCAACCAGCTCTCCGGCGAGGATGCCACCATCATCGGCTATATGGCGCATGGCGGCCACGGCTGCATCTCGGTGACCTCGAACGTCGCGCCGCGGCTGTGCTCGGAGTTCCAGACCGCCTGGCAGAAGGGCGACGTCACCACCGCGCTGAAGATCCACGACAAGCTGATGCCGCTGCACACCAACCTGTTCATCGAGAGCAATCCTGCGCCGGTGAAGTATGCGATGTCATTGCTCGGCAAGCTGGACGAGAAGCTGCGCCTGCCGATGGTGCCGGTCTCTGAATCGACCCGCCAGGCCGTCCGCAGCGCCATGGTGCATGCCGGCCTGATCAACTGAACCGGGCCGGTACCGCCTTGAACAATACTGTGCGCAATGTTGAACAGAAGGGGATGGGCATGCTGAAGGAATTCCGCGATTTCGCCATGAAGGGCAATGTCGTCGACCTCGCGGTCGCCGTCATCATCGGTGCAGCCTTCGGCGCGATCGTCACCTCGCTGGTCGGCGACGTCATCATGCCGATCATCGGCGCGATCACGGGTGGCCTCGACTTCTCCAATTATTTCACCGGACTTTCCAAGACCGTGACGGCGACCAATCTGGCCGACGCCAAGAAGCAGGGCGCGGTGCTGGCCTGGGGCAATTTCCTCACGCTGACGCTCAATTTCCTGATCGTCGCCTTCGTGCTGTTCATGGTCATTCGCGTCATGAGCCAGTTCAAGCGCAAGGATGAGGCCAAGCCCGCCGAGCCGCCGAAGCCGTCCGACGAGGTCGTGCTGCTGACGGAAATCCGCGACCTCCTCAAGAAGGGCTAACGTGGCCGACAAGAACGAACGTCCGATCAAGGTTGTCGCTGAAAACCGAAAGGCCCGCTTCAACTACGCCATCGAGGATACCGTCGAGGCCGGCATTTCGCTGACCGGCACCGAGGTGAAGTCGATCCGCAGCGGCAAGAGCACGATCGCGGAATCCTATGCGGATTCCAAGGACGGCGAGATATGGCTGATCAACGCCAATATCCCGGAATATCTGCAGGCCAATCGCTTCAACCATGAGCCGAAGCGGCCGCGAAAACTCCTGCTGCATCGCAAGCAGATCAACAAGCTGCTTGGGGCCGTCGACCGCGAGGGCATGACGCTCATTCCGCTGAAGCTGTACTTCAACGAGCGCGGCCGTGCCAAACTGCTGCTCGCCGTCGCCAAGGGCAAGAAGCTGCACGACAAGCGCGAGTCCGAGAAGAAGCGTGACTGGGGCCGCGAAAAGGGCCGCCTGATGCGGGCGCGGGGCTAGGGCGTTCCGAGTCCCGTCACTGCGACGATGGCGGATGGAGATTGGTCCGATGAACCAGAGCAGCCTCACCGACGTTGACTGGAGCAAGATCCCGGCGCCCACGGACGATGGCGGCGCGGCGCATCTGACCGGCATGACGATCCCGCCGGTCAGACTGCGCGCCACCGACGACACCTCGGTGGCGCTGTCGGCGCTCGAGGGCCGCACCGTGGTGTTCGCCTATCCGCGAACCGGCGAGCCCGGCAAGATCGGGCTGGTCGACGATTGGGACATGATTCCGGGGGCCCGCGGCTGTACGCCGCAGACCTGCGCTTTCCGCGACCTGTTCGCCGAACTGAAGGCGGCTGGTGCCGCCCAGGTGTTCGGGCTGTCGACGCAGAGCAATGCGTACCAGACCGAGATGGCGTCGCGCCTGCATCTGCCGTTCCCGGTGCTGTCCGACGAAGCCTTGGAACTGACGCACGCGCTGAGATTGCCGACGATGTCGGTGGCGGGCCTGACGCTGATCAAGCGGCTCGCGCTTGTGATCGACGATGCGCGCATCACGCACGTGTTCTATCCGGTGTTCCCGCCCGACCGGAACGCCGGCGACGTGCTGGAATGGCTGAAGGACAATCCGCCGAAGGGCTAAGACGTTTTCGAACGACCTGGATACGCGCTTCGCGAAGTGGATACGGCAGAAGGCGCTAGCCGAGCTCCTTGCGTACGGTCGCGAAGACCTTGCGGAACATGTCGGTCGTCAGCACGCCCGTGTTCGTGTTGTAGCGCGAGCAGTGGTAGCTGTCGTAGAGCTTGAAAGTGCCCGCGCTATGCACGGCGCCGTGCACAAAGGGCGCGGCAGCCAAACGAACATCCAGCGCCCGCAATGTTGATTCGTGGGCGATTCGGCCGAGCAGCACGATCGCGCGCAGCTTCGGCATCGTGGCGATGGTGGCGCGGAGGAACTGCCGGCAGGTGTTGATCTCGACCGGCAGCGGCTTGTTCTGCGGCGGCACGCAGCGCACCGCGTTGCTGATCCGACAGTCGACCAGCTTCATGCCGTCGTCGGGCCGCGCCCGATAGACGCCGCTGGCAAAACCATATTCGAGCAAGGTCGCGTAGAGCAGGTCACCGGCATAATCGCCGGTGAACGGACGGCCGGTGCGGTTGGCGCCCTGCATGCCCGGCGCGAGCCCGACGATCAGCAGCCGCGCACTCGGATCGCCGAACGATTCCACCGGCGAGTTGAACCAGTCGGGGTTGCGCGCGCGGGCCTCTGCGCGGAAATCGGCCAGCCTTGGACAGAGCTGACAGTTGCTGTCGGGACGCGTCGGGGCGGCGACGAGATTACTCGTCGAATTCGTCATCGGCTCCCCGGGGGGCCATGGTGGTCGCGCGCTGCAGGAATTGCGGGGAGTGGTGACGCGGTTCGCGCGGGGCCGGACGTTCGGACGGATCGCGGCCAAGCTTGGATTGCAGCTCGACGAGGTCGGTGAAGACGTCGGCCTGGCGGCGCAACTCGTCGGCGATCATTGGCGGCTGGCTCGCAATGGTGGAGATGACGGTGACGCGAACGCCGCGGCGCTGCACGGCCTCGACCAGCGAGCGGAAGTCGCCATCGCCGGAAAACAGGATCATCTGGTCGATGTGCTCGGCCAGCTCCATGGCATCGACGGCAAGCTCGATGTCCATGTTGCCCTTCACCTTGCGGCGGCCGCTGGCGTCGATGAATTCCTTGGTCGCCTTGGTGACCACGGTGTAGCCGTTGTAGTCGAGCCAATCGATCAGCGGACGGATCGACGAATACTCCTGATCCTCGATGATCGCCGTGTAGTAGAACGCACGAAGCAGCGTGCCGCGACTCTGGAATTCCTTGAGAAGGCGCTTGTAGTCGATGTCGAAGCCGAGCGTCTTTGCAGTTGCATAAAGATTGGCTCCATCGATGAAGAGCGCGATCTTGTTGGAAACAGGTGACGACATCAAAGTGTTCTCGCGTGGTTGTTAGTGTTCTTAGCGCGGCGGTGATCAACCGCGCGTAATTTCCGGCGTTGCTGCCTAAAGTTCTGTGAATCTTTCCCCACGACAGTCACCACCGCAATTATGGTGAGGCGAGGGCAAAAAGCCTAGACCTTTGACATTGCAATGAAGAGATTTACTTGCCTGGGACAGCAACCTAGCCATGTCGTCAGACGCTCCGGCCGTTCTGGCCCCGGCAGAGGGGGTTATCAGAGCCTGTTGGGAAGGCAAATCACAAATTTTACCTTGCGAAACGGGGACTAGCCCTATAACTAACCCTCATAACCTACATGTTTGGTCCCTTTTACCACGGAGCGCCTCGAGATGGCTCGCGTCACCGTCGAAGATTGCATTGATAAGGTCGACAATCGTTTCGACCTTGTCCTGTTGGCTGCGCATCGTGCCCGGATGATCTCGTCGGGATCGCAACTCACGGTTGATCGCGACAACGACAAGAACCCGGTCGTTTCGCTGCGGGAGATCGCCGATTCGACGATCTCGCCGGAGGACCTGAAAGAGGAACTCGTGCACTCCCTGCAGAAGTTCGTCGAGGTCGACGAGCCCGAGCCGGACACTGTGCCGCTGATCGGTTCCGCCGGTGCCAGCGTCGACGCCGACGACACCGAGGTCGCGGTCGAGCGCATGACCGAGGAAGAGCTGCTGAAGGGCCTCGAGGGCCTGGCGCCCCCGGAAGAGCAGCCCGAGGAAGACGAGTAGGCTCGTCGTTCGGCTCCGCATCTCGGATCAATTTGCCAAAGGCCCGGAGATTGCTCCGGGCCTTTGCTTTTGTTGACAATTTCGCTGTTACGGTGCGTCCTATGCGGGCGCGGGAAATTGAATGGTTCCAGGGCCCGCGCGGGGTGCAGCTTCGTTCGAAAGCGCACTAGATTGAGGAGACGGGACGTTCCGGTCCCGCGCGAGAGGCAGCGAGTTCATGGCGTATCGACGCCGCAGTTCCATCCAGATGCAGGCTGCAACCGAAACGGTCGCGGTTGCGCCGGCGTCGCCCGCGGCGGAGAGGCCGGCCAAGCCGCGGACTCGAATGATGCGACAATATGACCTTGTCGAACGCGTCCGTTCCTATAACCCCGACACCAACGAAGACCTGCTCAACCGGGCCTACGTCTACGCCATGAAGGCGCACGGCACTCAGACGCGTGCCTCCGGCGATCCCTATTTCTCGCATCCGCTTGAGGTCGCCGCGATCCTCACCAACCTCAAGCTCGACGACGCCACCATCGTGGCGGCGCTGCTGCACGACACGATCGAGGACACCGAGGCGACGCGGGCCGAGATCGACCATGTGTTCGGCCATGAGATCGGCGCGCTGGTCGAAGGACTGACCAAGCTGAAGCGGCTGGAGCTGGTGTCGCGCGAGGCCAAGCAGGCCGAGAATTTGCGCAAGCTGCTGCTGGCGATCGCCGACGACGTCCGCGTGCTGCTGATCAAGCTCGCCGACCGCCTGCACAACATGCGCACGCTGGAATTCGTGCCGCCGGCCTCGCGCCGCCGCATCGCCGAGGAGACGCTCGATATCTACGCGCCGCTGGCCGGCCGCATGGGTATGCAGGAGATGCGCGAGGAGCTGGAGGACCTGTCGTTCTTTGTGCTCGATCCCGAAGCCTATGCGGTGGTCAAGCAGCGGCTCGATTCACTGGCCGAGCGCAACCGCAACCTGATCGGCGAGATCGAAACCCAGCTCTCCAAGAACCTGCAGAAGAACGGCATCACCGCGCGGGTGTTCGGCCGCCGCAAGCAGCCGTTTTCGATCTGGACCAAGATGGAGCGCAAGTCGGTCGGCTTCGAGCAGCTGTCCGACATCTACGGCTTCCGCGTCATCCTCGACGATGTCGGCGCCTGCTATCGCGCGCTCGGCATCGTCCACACCACCTGGCCGGTGGTGCCGGGCCGCTTCAAGGACTACATCTCGACGCCGAAGCAGAACGACTACCGCTCGATCCACACCACCGTGATCGGGCCGGGCAAGCAGCGCGTCGAGCTGCAGATCCGCACCGAGGAGATGAACCAGATCGCCGAGTTCGGCATCGCCGCGCATGCCTTCTACAAGGAAGGGGCGGGCTCGCCGCATGAGCGGCTGAAGCACGAGTCCAACGCCTTCGCCTGGCTGCGCCACACCATCGGCATCCTCTCGGAGAGTTCCAACCCGGAAGAATTCCTCGAGCACACCAAGCTCGAACTGTTCCACGACCAGGTGTTCTGCTTCACGCCGAAGGGCAAGCTGATCGCGCTGCCGCGCAACGCCAACGTGATCGACTTCGCCTATGCCGTGCACACCGGCGTCGGCAACAGCGCGGTCGGCTGCAAGATCAACGGCAAGTTCGCGCCGCTGTCCTCCGAGTTGCAGAACGGCGACGAGGTCGAGGTGCTGACTTCGAAGGCGCAGTCGGCGCCGCCGTCGGCTTGGGAAGCGCTCGCCCGCACCGGCAAGGCGCGCGCCGCGATCCGGCGTGCCACCCGCGATGCGGTGCGCGACCAGTATGCCGGCCTCGGCCGCCGCATCGTCGACCGCCTGTTTGCCCGCGCCAAGATCGAATATGCCGACGACAAGCTGAAGGGCGCGTTGCCGCGGCTCGCGCGCACCTCGATCGAGGACGTGATGGCCTCGGTCGGACGCGGCGAGATCAAGGCCTCCGACGTCGCGCGCGCGATGTATCCCGACTACAAGGAAGAGCGGCTGCTGCGCTACGGCGCGAAGGGTATGGCCGCCAAGCTGAAGACGCAGCCGGCGGCGCATCCGGCACGCGCCGCCTCGGTGATCCCGGTGCGCGGCATCAATTCCGACCTGCCGGTGAAGTTCGCGCCAAACGGTGGCGCCGTGCCGGGCGATCGGATCGTCGGCATCGTCACGGCGGGCGAGGGGATCACGATCTATCCGATCCAGTCGCCGGCGCTGAAGGATTTCGAGGAGGAGCCGGAGCGTTGGCTCGACGTGCGCTGGGACATCGACGAGACCATGCCGCAGCGCTTCCCCGCGCGCATCCTGATCCACAATGTCAACGAGCCGGGCAGCCTCGCCCAGATCGCGACCGTGATCGCCGAGCACGACGGCAATATCGACAACATCCACATGTCGCGCCAGTCGCCGGACTTCACGGAGTTGACCGTCGATCTTGAGGTCTATGACCTCAAGCATCTCAGCGCTATCATCGCGCAGCTGCGCGCCAAGGCCGTCGTCGCCAAGGTCGAGCGCGTCAATGGGTAAAGGTGGATGCGCAGGGCATCGGCGAGTGGACGCGACGCCGTCCGTCGGACGGCTATGCCCGTGCATGACACGCTAGAATTGCAGGTTAGAGACATGTCGAAGGCTCCTCCACTCCGTCTCGGTATCAATGTCGATCACGTCGCGACCCTGCGCAATGCGCGGGGCGGCGCGCGGCCCGACCCGGTGCGGCTGGCGCTTGCCGCGATCGCGGCCGGCGCCGACGGCATCACCGCGCATCTGCGCGAGGATCGCCGCCATATCCGCGACGAGGACATGGCGCGGCTCAAGGCCGAGATCTCCAAGCCGCTGAATTTCGAGATGGCGGCCACCGACGACATGCTGCGGATTTCGCTCGCCACCAAGCCGCATGCGGTCTGCCTGGTGCCGGAACGGCGCCAGGAGCTAACCACCGAAGGCGGCCTCGACGTGGTCGGCCAGCACAATGCGCTGGCGCCGTTCATCGCGCGGCTCAATGATGCCGGCATCCGGGTCTCGCTGTTCATCGCCGCCGATCCCCGGCAGATCGAGATGGCCGCGCAGCTGAAGGCGCCCGTGATCGAGATCCACACCGGCGGCTGGTGCGACGCCGTGGTCGACGGTCACAAGGACAAGGCGGAGGCCGAGTGGAAGCGCATCGTCGCCGGCGCCAGGCTCGCGCAGGCGGCCGGGCTCGAGGTCCATGCCGGCCACGGGCTCGACTACGAGACGGCGGAGACGATCTCTGCGCTGCCAGAAATCCGCGAGCTCAACATCGGCTATTTCATGATGGGCGAGGCGCTGTTCGTCGGCATCGCCGCCACGGTGCGCGAGATGCGTGCGGCAATGGACCGCGGCCGCGCCAGGGCGCAAGGCGCCGTCAGCGCATGATCATCGGCATTGGCTCCGACCTGATCGATATCACCCGGATCGCGAAGGTGATCGAGCGGCACGGCGAACGATTCCTCGATCGCATCTTCACCGACGCCGAACGCGCCAAAGCGTTGCGCCGTGCCAACAGCGAGAAGATGGTGGTCGCAACCTACGCCAAGCGTTTCGCCGCGAAGGAGGCCTGCTCCAAGGCGCTCGGCACCGGTATCCGGCGCGGGGTGTGGTGGAAGGACATGGGGGTGGTGAACCTGCCGGGCGGGCGGCCGTCGATGCTGCTGACCGGCGGGGCGCTGGCCCGGCTCCAGGAGCTGACGCCCGAGGGCATGCAGGCGCAGATCGACCTTTCGATCACGGACGATTGGCCGCTGGCGCAGGCCTTCGTCATAATTTCGGCGGTTGCTCCCGCCAGATGAGCGGGCGGCGCCAGAATCTGCCAGAAAACTTCAGCAAACTAAAAAATCATTGACATTTCAATGAATTGCGAAGTTTTGAGGCGGCGCTTGATTGCGCCCCTGCGAACAACCGTCTAAAACGCCGCAGGGTATCGAGCGAGACGCGGATTCCAGGTTCAGGCCGGAATTTGCCCTCAAGATCAGAATCAAGGCCATTTTCCTCACGCGGAGGGTCGAACGCTTCGCGTGGAGAGAACGTTCTGCCACCGCGTGGGCATCTGGGCCCGCGGGAATTGGGAAAGCAATGAGCGCGACCACCGGGACCAAATCTGAGAGCGGCTTGGGCGAGACCATCCGCGTCGTCATCCATGCCCTTCTGATCGCGCTTGTCATCCGCACCTTCCTGTTCCAGCCGTTCAACATCCCCTCCGGGTCGATGAAGGCGACGCTGCTGGTCGGCGACTACCTGTTCGTCTCGAAATATTCCTATGGCTACAGCCACTATTCGATCCCGTTCTCGCCGAACATCTTCTCGGGGCGCATCTTCGGCTCGGAGCCGAACCGCGGCGACATCGTGGTGTTCCGCCTGCCGCGGGATGACTCCACCGATTACATCAAGCGCGTCATCGGACTGCCGGGCGACCGCATCGAGGTCCGGAACGGGCTGCTCTATATCAACGATGAGCCGATCAAGCGCGAGCGGCTGAGCGATTTCGTCGGCGAGGATCCCTGCGGCTCGGCGGACGCCACCGCCCGGGTCAAGCGCTGGAAGGAAACGCTGCCGAACGGCGTCAGCTATGAGTCGCTCGACTGCACCGACAACAGCTACATGGACAACACCATCGTCTACACCGTTCCGCCCGGGCATTTCTTCATGATGGGCGACAACCGCGACAACTCCACCGACAGCCGCTTCCTGTCGCAGGTCGGCTACGTGCCGTTCGAGAACATCATCGGGCGTGCCCAGATGATCTTCTTCTCGATCGCCGAGGGCGAGCAGGCCTGGATGATCTGGCGCTGGCCGTTCGCCGTGCGGTGGAATCGCCTATTCTCCATCGTGCGATGAACGACGATACCGCAGCCATCAACGATCAAGCGCCCACCGGCGAGCCGAGCCAGACGCCCGCCGCCGAGAGCACGGCCGCGCCGAAGAAGCGGCGCAGCAAGGCTGCCAAGGCGGCTGAAGAGAAGGCCGCGATCGCCGGCACCGAGGCGCGCATCGGGTATACGTTCTCGGATGCCGCGCTGCTGACCACCGCGTTCACCCACGTCTCCGCGCTGAAGCCCGCCACCCGCAACCGCGCCGACAGCTACCAGCGGCTGGAATTCCTCGGCGACCACGTGCTCGGGCTGATCGTGTCCGACATGCTGTTCCGGGCGTTCCCGAAGGCCGATGAGGGCGAGTTGTCGAAGCGGCTCGCCGATCTCGTGCGCAAGGAAAGCTGCGCCGACGTCGCCAAGTCGCTCGGGCTGCTCGAGGACATCAAGCTCGGCATGGTGAAGGCGGTCGAGGGCGCGCGGCTGCGCAAATCCGTGCTCGGCGATATCTGCGAGGCGGTGATCGGGGCGATCTTTCTCGACGGCGGCTACGAGGCCGCGCGTCAGTTCGTCGAGCGTAACTGGACCGAGCGGATGCACAAGCTGCGCCGCCCGCTGCGCGATCCCAAGACCGTGTTGCAGGAATGGGCGCAAGGCAAGGGATTGCCGACGCCGGTCTATCGCGAGGTCGAACGCACCGGCCCGCACCACGATCCACAATTCCGCGTTGCGGTTGACCTGCCGGGCCTGGCCTCCGCCGAAGGCCTCGGGGGCAACAAGCGGGCGGCCGAGAAAGCAGCAGCATCCGCGATGATCGAGCGTGAAGGCGTCGGCACCAATGACTGACGAAGCCAAAGGGCAGGGAGACGCGACGCGCTGTGGCTTCGTCGCGCTGATCGGTGCGCCCAATGTCGGCAAGTCGACGCTGGTCAACGCGCTGGTGGGCTCCAAGGTCACCATCGTGTCGCGCAAGGTGCAGACCACGCGTGCGCTGATCCGCGGCATCGTGATCGAGGGCAACGCGCAGATCATCCTGGTCGACACGCCCGGCATCTTCGCGCCGCGGCGCCGGCTCGACCGCGCCATGGTGTCGACCGCCTGGAGCGGCGCCCACGACGCCGATCTCGTCTGCGTGCTGCTCGATGCGAAGTCGGGCATCGACGAGGAGGCCAACGCGATCCTGGCCAAGCTCGAAACCGTCGCGCATCCGAAGATCCTGGTGCTGAACAAAGTCGACCTCGTGCAGCGCGAGAAGCTGCTGGCGCTGGCGCAGGCCGCCAACGAGCGGATGCGCTTCGAGCACACCTTCATGATCTCGGCGCTGTCGGGCGACGGCGTTGCCGACCTGCGCGAGGCGCTGGCCAAGCTGGTGCCCGCGGGACCGTTCCTCTATCCCGAGGACCAGATGTCGGATGCGCCGATGCGGCATCTGGCGGCCGAGATCACCCGCGAGAAGATCTACAGCCATCTGCACCAGGAATTGCCGTACCAGTCGACGGTCGAGACCGACAGCTGGACCGACCGCAAGGACAAGTCGATCCGCATCGAGCAGACGATCTTTGTCGAGCGCGAGAGCCAGCGCAAGATCGTGCTCGGCAAGGGCGGCGCCACCATCAAGTCGATCGGCGCGCAGGCGCGTGCCGAGATCGCCGAGATCATGGGCGTGCCTGTGCACCTGTTCCTGTTCGTCAAGGTGCGCGAGAACTGGGGCGACGATCCCGACCGCTACAAGGAAATGGGACTGGACTTCCCCAAGGAATGAGCCGGCGCCCGAATGTGCCCAGAGCAGTGAGCGTGCCTAAAGCAATGAACGTGCCCAGAAATGTGCTGTGGTTTGAGGTGCTGCTCTATCTGTCGCTGACGCTCGACGCGTTGTCGGTGGCGTTCCAGGACCGCACGCCGACCGACGTGAGGACCGATCAGATGATCACCGGTGAGACGCTGACTGCCGGCTGCATGATCCTGCTGCTGGTGTATTTCGTCCGGCTCGCCGCGCAGCACCGCAAGAACTGGCCGCGCTGGGCGCTCGGCGCGATGCTGGTGCTGTCGGTGATCTCGCTGGTGCAGGTGATCGGCGAAAAAGGCCTCGAGCTCGACAGCGCCATCGAGGTGGTGTCCTGTATCCTGACCGCGGCCGGACTGTATTACTCCTTCACTGGCGACGCGCAGGGCTGGTTCAACGCGTAAAGGGCGGTGCGCAGGGCGCGCGCTGCCAAAATATCGAAAACAACCCCATGCAAAGTAGCCGGTGGCGACGGGCGCTCGGCCAGGCAACTTGACACGTCGGGCAACTCAGCATTACAATTCTAATATTCCGAAATTATGCAAGCGCTGCCGCCCGTCGGCGTGACGGCGCATGATGACTGCGCGGTGCGCTGGAATCCTGTAGTCTCCCTTTCATGGAATGGACCGACGAAGGCATCGTGCTGGGCGTGCGGCGGCATGGCGAATCCTCCGCCATCGTCGAGCTCTTGACGCGCGAGCACGGCCGCCATCTCGGCCTCGTGCGCGGCGGCGCCAGTTCGCGGATGCGGCCGCTGCTGCAGCCCGGCAACAGCGTCACCGCGGTGTGGCGGGCGCGGCTCGATGAGCATCTCGGCATGTACGCGCTGGAAGGCACGCGGTTGCGGGCGGCGACGCTGCTCGCCTCGTCGCACGCGGTTTATGGCGTGACGCATCTGGCGGCGCTGGCGCGGCTGCTGCCGGAGCGCGATCCGCATGAAGATATCTACGAGATGCTGCAGGGGACGCTCGACGATTTCGACGATGCCGGCGTTGCCGCCGTGCACCTGATCCGGTTCGAGCTCGCGATGCTGACCGAGCTCGGCTTCGGGCTCGACCTGGAAAACTGCGCGGCGACCGGAGAGACCACCGACCTGATCTACGTGTCGCCGAAATCCGGCGGCGCCGTGTCCCGCGCCGCCGGCGAGCCGTGGCGCGACCGGCTGCTGCCGCTGCCGGCGGTCCTGCGCGAAGGCGAGAGCGGCGCCAACGGCTGG
>NZ_BOVL01000007.1:315913-419842 GCF_019972155.1 Bradyrhizobium sp. RD5-C2
CGGAGCAGGACCTGCGCGACGGTTTCCAGATCACCGGCCTGTTCCTGCTCCGCCACGTGCTGGAGCCCCGCGGCCAGGGCCATTCCGACGCTCGCGAGGGGTTTATCAACGCCGTGACGAGGCCGCGGACCCGAACGGCGGTTCCGTAAGGCCGATTCGGGTCCAAAATTCCCGGTGATTCGCGGCTTGCCCGATTCACCGCCAAGGTTTAACGCCTCCCCATGGGAAAACGACAGGTACCGCCGGAAAA
Organism: Bradyrhizobium sp. RD5-C2; assembly: GCF_019972155.1. Classification (GTDB taxonomy): domain Bacteria; phylum Pseudomonadota; class Alphaproteobacteria; order Rhizobiales; family Xanthobacteraceae; genus Bradyrhizobium. Next base: position 316,164 of record NZ_BOVL01000007.1, read on the forward strand.
GCCGGCCGAAATTCACGAGGTGCCGCTGCGTGACGCGCTCGAGGAGCGCTATCTCGCCTATGCGCTCTCGACCATCATGCATCGTGCGCTGCCGGACGCCCGCGACGGGCTGAAGCCGGTGCACCGGCGCATCCTCTACGGCATGGACCTGCTTGGGCTCGACCCGCGCGCGGCGTTCAAGAAGTCGGCCAAGATCGTCGGCGACGTGATGGGCTCGTTCCATCCGCATGGCGACCAGGCGATTTATGACGCCATGGTGCGCCTCGCGCAGGATTTTTCCTCGCGCTACCCGCTGGTCGACGGCCAGGGCAATTTCGGCAATATCGACGGCGATAACGCGGCCGCCTACCGCTACACCGAAGCCCGCATGACCGAGGTCGCGCGGCTCCTGCTCGAAGGTATCGACGAGGACGGTGTTGAATTCCGTCTCAATTACGATGGCCAGACGAAAGAGCCGGTGGTGCTGCCGGGCGGCTTCCCGAACCTGCTCGCCAACGGCGCGCAGGGCATCGCGGTCGGCATGGCGACCTCGATTCCGCCGCACAACGCGGCCGAACTCTGCGACGCCGCGCTGCATCTGATCGAGAAGCCCGACGCCAAGTCGAAGGCGCTGCTGAAATGGGTCAAGGGCCCGGACTTCCCGACCGGCGGCATCGTCGTCGATTCCAAGGAATCGATCATCGAGGCCTACACCACGGGGCGCGGCTCGTTCCGCACCCGTTCGCGCTGGACCCAGGAGGAGGGTGCGCGCGGCACCTGGGTGATCGTCGTCACCGAGATTCCGTGGCTGGTGCAGAAGTCCCGGATCGTCGAGAAGATCGCCGAACTCATCAACGAGAAAAAGCTGCCGCTGGTCGGCGATGTCCGCGACGAGTCCGCCGAAGACATCCGCCTTGTGATCGAGCCGAAATCGCGCACCGTTGATCCGGCGCTGATGATGGAGTCGCTGTTCCGGCTGACCGAGCTGGAAAGCAAGATCTCGCTGAACCTGAACGTGTTGATCAAGGGCCGCATCCCGAAGGTGGTCGGCCTTGCCGAGTGCCTGCGCGAATGGCTCGACCATCTGCGCGACGTGCTGGTCCGCCGTTCCAACTTCCGCAAGACGCAGATCGAGCACCGCCTGGAAGTGCTGGGCGGCCACCTCGTCGCCTATCTGAACCTCGACAAGGTGATCAAGATCATCCGCACCGAGGACGAACCGAAGCCGGTCTTGATGAAGACCTTCAACCTCACCGAGGTCCAGGCCGATGCCATCCTCAACATGCGCCTGCGCAATTTGCGCCGCCTGGAGGAGATGGAGATCCGCACCGAGGACAAGGATCTTCGCAAGGAGCTGAAGGGCATCGAGGGCCTGCTCGGCTCCGAGACCGAGCAATGGGCCAAGGTCAGCGATCAGGTGCGTAAGGTCCGCGATATCTTCGGGCCGAAGACGCCGCTCGGCAAGCGCCGGACCACCTTCGCCGACGCGCCCGAGCATGACCTCGCCGCGATCGAGGAAGCCCTGGTCGAGCGCGAGCCGTGCACCGTCGTGATCTCCGAGAAGGGCTGGGTGCGGACGCTGAAGGGCCACGTCGAGGATCTCTCGGGACTCGCCTTCAAGACCGACGACAAGCTGGAGCACTCGTTCTTTGCCGAGACCACCTCGAAGCTGCTGCTGTTCGCCACCAACGGCAAGTTCTACTCGCTCGATGTCGCCAAGCTCCCGGGCGGCCGCGGCCATGGCGAGCCGATCCGCATGTTCATCGACCTCGAGCAGGACGCCGCGATCATCTCGCTGTTCGTCAACAAGGGCGAGCGCAAGTTTCTGATCGCGAGCAGCGAGGGACAGGGCTTCATCGTCAAGGAAGAGGACTGCGTCGGCAACACCCGCAAGGGCAAGCAGGTGCTCATCGTCGATACGCCGAACGAGGCTTGTGCAATCACGACCGTGACCGGCGACACCGTCGCGGTGATCGGCACCAACCACAAGATGGTGGTGTTCGGTCTCGACCAGGTGTCGGAGATGGCCCGCGGCCGCGGCATGCGCCTGCAGAAGTACTCGAGCGCATCGCTATCCGATGTCGCGGTGTTCGATTCCAAGACCGGCCTGACCTGGAAGGATTCCGCCGGCCGTGAGCACAGTATGACCTTGAAGGAACTGGCCGACTGGCGCGGCAACCGCGCTGACGCCGGCCGGCTCGCCCATGGCCTGCCGAAGTCGAACAAGTTCAATCGCGGCGTGGAGTAGTTGCGTAGGGCGGGTTAGGCGCAAGCCGTAACCCCCCGTTCGATGGCCGCGGTGTGATAGTATCCACATTTCACCGCGCTATAACCGTCGCCGACGATATCGGGCGACGGTTGCCATGGCGCACAATCACGACCACGACCATGACCATGACCATAGTGGTCATTCTCATGGACATTCCCACGCTGGACATTCCCATGCCGGGCACAGCCACGCGCCCGACAGTTTCGGAACGGCCTTTGCGGTCGGCGCATCACTCAACACTGCCTTCGTCATCGCCGAGCTGATCTTCGGCTATTCCGCCAACTCGCTGGCACTCGTCTCCGACGCCGTTCACAATCTCTCCGACGTCATCGCGCTGTTGCTGGCCTGGGGCGGGGCGTGGCTCGCCGGCCGGCGCTCGACCGACACTCACACCTATGGCTACCGCCGTGCCTCGATCCTCGCGGCATTGTTCAATGCCGGGCTGCTGTTGATCGCGGTCGGCGGCATCGCGGTCGAGGCGATCAACCGCTTCCGTGAGCCGGCCGAGGTAACAAGCTGGACCGTGGTCTGGGTCGCGGCGCTCGGCATCCTCATCAATGGCGGCACGGCGCTGCTGTTCATGCGCGGCCGCGACAGCGACCTCAACGTGCGCGGTGCCTATCTGCACATGGCGGCGGATGCCGGCGTCTCGTTCGGCGTCGTGATCGCCGCTCTGCTGATCATGGCGACGGGCTGGCAGTGGCTCGATCCGGCGATCAGTCTTGTCATCGCCGTGGTGGTGCTGCTGAGCGGCTGGGAGCTTGCCCGCGACAGCGTCAACCTCGCGCTCGACGCGGTGCCGAGGGGCATCGATCTCAAGCAGGTGAGGGACTATCTCGGCGCGCTCGAGGGCGTCACCGAAGTGCACGATTTGCACATCTGGGCGATGAGCACGAGCGAGACCGCGTTGACCGCGCACCTGGTGCGGCCCGGCGGACATGACGATATCTTTCTGCATCGCGTCTGCGCCGAGCTTTCGGAGCGGTTCAGCATCCACCACGCGACCCTGCAGGTCGAGATCAGCAGCGAGACCTGCCGGCTGGCGCCGGCGGAGATGGTCTAGCCGGCGGCGAGACTTACTCGCGTTCAATTGATCGATCGACCCACGTCCGTGTCTTCCACGCCCGCTGCTGAGACGGCACATTGCGGCCGCGCGCGAAGAGAGCGGGCTCGATCAACGGAGGGCAACATGAAGAATGCAATCGGTCTTGCGATGTTGCTCTGGGTCGTGGGCGCGGTGCTGCCCGCAGATGCCCAGCCGGCGAAAACAGGCGTCGAGCGGCTCTACATCCTCAACTGCGGTGAAGGCGTTGCAGGCGACATTTCACGCTGGTCGCCTGGTGTCAATGAAGGCAAGTCGATGGACTTCGTCGACAATTGCTATCTGATCAAGCACGCGCAGGGTTGGTTCCTCTGGGACACCGGCATTCCCGACGCAGTGGCGGCGATGCCGAACGGCCTTGCGCCTGCCGATCCCAAGGCCGTGACCTGGCGGCGGCCGAAGACGCTGGCCGCGCAGCTCGACCAGCTCGGCGTGAAGCCGTCGGACATCAAGGCTATCGCCGTGTCGCATACCCATCCCGATCATATCGGCAATGTCGAGATGTTCCCGACCGCGATGCTGTATGTGCAGAAGGCGGAATATGAATGGCCCGGCGCCAACAATGCGCCGCGCTTCAAGCCCGAGCATCCCGTCACGAAGCTCGAGGGCGATCGCGACGTGTTCGGCGACGGCAGCGTCACCATCCTGTCGACGCCGGGCCACACGCCCGGCCACCAGTCGCTGCTGGTGAAGCTGCCGAAGACCGGCGTTGTTGTGCTGACCGGCGATGCCGTCCACTTCAGAGACAATTGGGACAATCGTCGCGTGCCGAGCGCAAATGCCAGCAAGGAGCAGACGCTTGCCTCGATGCAGAAGATCGCCGACACCCTGACCAAGGAGAAGGCGCAGCTCTGGATCAACCACGACAAGGCGCAGCGCGACGGGCTGAAGCTGTCGCCGGATTTCTATGACTGAGCGGCTTCGCGACCGCGCGCTTTCGACCAGTCTCGAAAAATTTGCGCCGTCGCATTGTCCATCGGAAAGAAGCTCTCGATGCGCAGCTCCTGCAAGGTGACGTCCTGGGGCGTTCCCAACGTTGCGATGGTTGTGAACAGCTGCAGGTGGATGTCGCCCTTGCGGAACAGCATCGGCAGCACTGGCCCGGACGCGGGCCCCGCAGGCGGCGCGGCCAACGCAGCCTCGACGCCGTCATAGGCTAGCAGGCGCGTGAGCAAGTCAGCCGTTGCGCTGGTGCCGTCGGCGGCGGCATCCGCCTCGACGCTGCGGATGAAGTAGCCGGCGACCTCGGTCCAGTTGGTGAGATAGGGCCGCAGCACGCCGGGCGCGACCAGTGCATCGGCGAGATTGACCGCTGTGCCTGATACCAGCGGCCCGACCAGGAATTCCACCAGCTTCCCGGCGCCTGTATTGGCGAGCAGCAGATTCCAGTGCCGGTCGACCACAACCGCAGGGAAGGGCTCCTGCTGCGCCAGGATGAAATCGAGCGCGTAACGGATCTGCGCGAGCTCAGGCGCGGCAAGATCGGTTTGCCGCCATACCGGTGCGAAGCCGGCCGCGACCAGCAGTGCGTTCTGCTGGCGCAACGGCACGTCGAGCGCCGCGGCGAGGCGGATCACCATGTCGCGGCTCGGTGCGGCGCGGCCGAGCTCGAGGAAGCTCAGATGGCGTTGCGAGATATCCGCGCGCCCGGCGAGCTCGAGTTGCGAATGGCCCTTGCGCTGCCGCCACCAGCGCAGGCTGGCTGCAAAATCGCGCTGCTGCGACATGAATACCTACCAGGTAGTTGCTGGAATGACTTCTCTCGGCAAGATGCCACAAGCGAGCACGAAACGCATGGGGACCGGGATGGGCGAGTGGATCGGCGTTGCGATTGCACTGGTCTCGAGCTGCCTCGGCGGCACGGCGGCGGCGATCACGCGCTATCTGGCAGGCAATGCCGACCCGGTCACGCTTGCGATCCTGCGCTGGGTGATCGGCTTCCTCTGCGTGCTTCCCGTCGCGGTCCTGCTCAGGGCGAAGTGGCCGCCGCCCGAGGATTTACTTGCGGTCGCTGCGCTCGGGATCGCCTTCTTCGGCGTGTTCTTCGTACTCTACAACATCGCGATGTCCTACACGACGGCGGCGCGCGCCAGCCTTGCGCTGGCGACGTTGCCGCTCTCCACCATGGTGGTCGGTGCCTTGCTCGGCATCGAGCCGCTGACGATGCGCAAATCGGCCGGGGTTTCGATTGCGGTGCTCGGCGTGGCCGCTGCGCTCGCATCCGGGCTGTCGGCGGCGCCGGCGGGGGCATGGCGCGGCGAGCTGATCATGGCTGCCGCGGTGCTCTGCATGGCGTTCTACAACGTGCTGTCGCGACCGTTGATCCGTCGCTCCAGTGCGCTCGTTTTCCTCACGGTGGGCATGGGCGCGGGAGCGGCGGCGCTGGTGGCGGTGGGGGCGTTCACCGGCAGCCTGGCGACGCTGCGCGAATTCGGCCCATCGCAGTGGATCGCGGGGCTCTATCTCGGAATAGCCGGCGGCGCGTTGGCCTTCATCCTGTGGGTGCTGGCGCTCGAGCGGGCCTCGCCGACCCGTGTCGCCAACACCATGACGGTCAATCCGATCGCCGCCGGGCTGCTGGCGAAGCAGCTGATCGGCGAGCCGATCACCGCCAATCTGGTCGTTGGTCTGATCGCGGTCTTCGCCGGGATCTGGATCGCGACGTCGGAGACCAAACCGGCCTGATCAACTGTGCGGGGCGGACGGCGCGGTCACCGGCGGAGCCGGCGTGTGCTTCGGCTTCATCGTGCCGGCGTAGAACGACAGGGCGTAGACCAGGATGATGCCGGCCAGATAGACCCCATAGGATTGCGGCGGGGTGATCGCCCATCGCATGAGGCGTCGGATCGGATTCGGCTGGCCGGCGTCGTTTTCCATGCGGCTCTTGTGCGCGAAGGCCGGGGCAAAGGGAAGCGGAATCGCCGGCATTCGACGGCGTCGTTCCGCCCGAAAATGATGAAGAGGGACGGCTTGCAATGCCGCACGAGCGTCCGCATCTGTCACGCGAACGACCAGCCCTTCCTCCCGCACCAATTGCCCGGCATAATCCTGCGTATGGAACTCACGCCCCGTTTGCGCCTCATGAATTGGCTGGTCCGCCAGGGTCTGACCGGCCTGCCGGAAAACGACCTGCTGCGCGGCTTCTGCGAGCGCTGCCGGGCCGCCGGCATGCCGTTGTCGCGGGCGATCGTGTTCATCGACACCCTGCACCCGATCTTCGAGGGCCGCGGCTTCCGCTGGAACGACGGCGAGAGCAACGAGGCCGACATCTTCGAATACGGCTCGACCAGCAGCGGCGAGGCCAGCCAGAACTGGCGGCGGTCGGCATTCCATCACATGCTCGAAAACGGCCATGACGAGATGGTGATCGACCTCACCGGTTCGCACGATTTTTCGATGATCGGCGACCTCGCCGAGAAGGGCCACAAACACTTCGCCGCCTTCGTGCATCGCTTCGGCGAGGCCGGCACGATCGGCGAGATGGACTGCTTCTACTCCTACTACACCACCCGCCGTTCGGATGGCTTCGACGAGAACCATATGTCGGCGCTGCGCGACCTCGTGCCGGTGCTCGGGCTCGCGATCAAATCGGCCGCCCAGGTCGAGATCGCCCGCACGCTCGGACGGGTCTATCTCGGCCGCGAGACCGCGGAGCAGGTGCTGCGTGGGCGCATGCAGCGCGGCATCACCGAGAAGATCAAGGCTGTGCTGTGGTACTCCGACGTGCGCGGCTCGACCGCGATCAGCGAACGCATCGGCCCGGACGAGATCATCCCGTTCCTCAATGACTACGCGCAGGCCTCGATCGACGCGATCCATGATGCCGGCGGCGAGGTGCTGAAACTGATCGGCGATGGCGTGCTGGCGATGTTCACCGGTGAGAACATGGCGAGCGCCAGGCGCGCGGCACTGCGCGCCGAGCACAGATTCCGCCATAACATGCGCGTGCTGAACGATCGCCGCGAGAACGAGGGGCGGCCGACCACCACGGCCTATGTCGGCCTCCATGTCGGTGAGGTCTTCTACGGCAATATCGGCAGCGAAGACCGGCTGGATTTCACCGTGGTCGGACCCGCCGTCAACGAGGTCAGCCGGATTGCCTCGATGTGCGCCTCGGTTGATCGGGAGCTGCTGACCTCGACCGATTTCCGCACTGGCCTCGACGCCGCCGGCCGCAACTATCTGGTCTCCACTGGCCGCTTCGTCCTGCGCGGCATCGGCCATGCGCAGGATCTCTTTACGCTGGATCCGGCCGTCACCGCCGACGAGGTCGTCGGCGGCAAATATGAGCGGTATCTAGCGAGCTAACCGATTTCGTTCCGTCGTCATTGCGAGCGAAGCGAAGCAATCCATCCCGGCACGGTTGGGGTCTGGATTGCTTCGTCGCTTTGCTCCTCGCAATGACGGCGCGCGCAGGGGCTGTTCAACAGCGCGCGGGTTCGCCGACCATGTCGGGCTGCCGCCTGAGCGACACCGCAGGCGACATCAGGATCACCAGCGCCTGGGCAGCGAAGATCGCGGCCGCGAGGTAGAGGCAGGCTTCGGCGCCGTAGAGGCCACCGACGACGGCGCCGAGTGCGGAGCCGAGCGGCCGGGCGCCGTAGCTCATGATGTTGATCGCGGAGACGCGGCCGAGCAGCGAGGGCGGCGTCACCGATTGCCGCAGCGTGGTGGTCGAGATCACCCACAGGATCGGGCCGACGCCGAGCAGGAAGAAGCCGAGGCCCGCGAGCAGCGGCGTCGCGATCCAGGTCGTCAGCGCCATCACGAGCGAAGCGACGAGACCGGTGACGGGGCCGAGCCCGATCACGGTGCCGAATGCCAGCCGCTTCATCACGCGGGTTGCGAACAGCGCGCCGACCACCATGCCGACGCCGTACATCGCAAGCGTTGTACCGACACCGGTGGCGCTGAGCCCGAGGTGGCGCACCGCATAGGGCACGAACACGGCGAGCAGCAGGAAGGAGGCGGTGTTGAAGATGAACTGGGTGATGAAGACCGGCCGCAGCAAGGCGTGATGCATCACGAAGGCCGCGCCTTCCTTGATGTCCTGCAACGGATGGCGTCGCGGGGCAGGCTGGCGTGCCGGCTCGTAGATGCCGGCGAGCAGCGCGACCGCGATCGCCGACAGCGCCGCGGCAAACCCGAATGCGGGCGCAGCGCCGACCCAGCCGACCAGCACGCCGCCGAGCGCCGGGCCGCTGGCGAAAGCGACGGTGCGGGCAAGTTCGATACGGGCATTCGCGGCCGGCAATTGCTGCGACGTCACCAGGGACGGGACCAGCGCCGGAGCCGCGACGCTATAGGCAACTGTGCCACAGACCGCGATGAAGCCGAGCAGAGCGAGCATCGGCAAGGTCATCGCGCCGAACCACAGCAACACCAGGATCGCGGCCAATGCAGCCGCGCGCAGCGCCTCGGAGCCCGCCATCACCCAGCGCCGCGACACGCGGTCGGCGAGCAGGCCGGCGGGTATAGCAAACAGAATGAATGGCAGCGTCAGCGCGGTCTGCAGTAGGCCGGTCTGGCCTTCGCCGACGCCGAGCACCAGCACGGCAACGATGGGCGCGGCCGCAAGCGCGATCTGCTCGGCCGATTGCGCGGCGAGGTTGGACCAGGCCAGGCGATTGAAGGTAGCCGGCAGGCGAGGTGTATCGGCGGACATGGCAGAATCCTTGGGGACATTCGATCTGGCCATAGTGTGTGATTGGAAGACGCCCGATCCCACCCGTTTCCCGACAACGCCAAAAACAAAGGCCCGCGTGACGGCGCGGCTTCATTTCCTTCTCGTTCTCAACTCGATTCACCCTATGGGGGAATTGCGACTTGGAATCGCGCGGCGTCGAATTGGCGCAAGCAGTCCAGTCGCTAGGCGAACTCCATCAACAGGAGACGAGACATCATGGGCCAAGCCCCCTACGAGAGTTTTGAAGGCCGGCCTGATCCGGAGCGTCGCCGGCTCCTGAGCATCGCCCTTGCAGGCGTCACGGGGGCAGTTCTACCGGCAGCATCGCGCGCGAGATCAAACAGGTCCAAGCATGGGAGCCGACGCTCAAGGCAACGGCGTGCACCTATTTCGACGATACGCCGGAACAGACGTGGACAGCACGGTCTGCTGCACGATCAGGCTATCGAACCTACTGCCATCACGCTTTCGTGGAAGTGAGGACGAGTTTGGCAGCCGCATCGGAGCTGCATTCCCGTCTCTCGCTTGCGGGGGAGGGCTAGGATGGGAGGCGACCGGTGTCATCTTCGTGAGCCTAGATGCAGTTGCAAATGAGTTGCAATAACGGGAGAGATCGGCCATCCTTTCGTGATGGACGCTCGGACTCCTGAAATGTCTTCCGTTTCTGTCCCTGACGCCGTGCCAGACGGCTGGCGCGGCGATGCCGGGCATGCGCGCAGCCTGCCCGAGGTGAACGCGACCGTCGCGGTGCCGACTTCAGGCGTGTGGTGGCGGCGGCTGCTGGCCTTCGCCGGGCCGGGCTACCTAGTCTCGGTCGGCTACATGGACCCCGGCAATTGGGCCACCGACCTCGCGGGCGGATCGAAGTTTGGCTACACGCTGCTGTCGGTCATCCTGCTCTCCAACCTGATGGCGATTCTGCTGCAGGCGCTTTCGGCCCGGCTCGGCATCGCCACCGACCGCGACCTGGCGCAGGCCTGCCGCGCGACCTATTCGCAGCCGGCGAATTTGCTGCTGTGGCTCGCCTGCGAGGCCGCGATCATCGCCTGCGACCTCGCCGAGGTGATCGGCACCGCGATCGCGCTGAAGCTGCTGTTCGGCATTCCCTTGATCAGTGGCGCGCTGCTGGCGGCGCTCGATGCGTTCCTGCTGCTGCTCCTGATGAACCGCGGCTTCCGCTTCCTCGAGGCCTTCGTGATCGCGCTCCTGATCGTCATCGCGGTCTGCTTCGCGGTCCAGATCGCCGCCGCCGCGCCGCCGATTGCCGGTGTGATCGGCGGCTTCATGCCGTCGCGCGAGATCGTCACCAATCCGGAGATGCTCTACATCGCGATCGGCATCATCGGCGCCACCGTGATGCCGCATAACCTCTATCTGCACTCATCGATCGTGCAGACCCGCGCCTATCCGCGCACCGAGGAGGGCCGGCGCGACGCGATCAAATGGGCAACCACCGACTCCACCATCGCGCTGATGCTGGCGCTGTTCGTCAACGCCGCGATCCTGGTGCTGGCGGCTGCGACCTTCCACAAGAGCGGCCACTCTGACGTCGCCGAGATCGATCAGGCCTTCGAGCTGCTGTCGCCGCTGCTCGGCCTCGGCATCGCCTCGACGCTGTTTGCCGTGGCGCTGCTCGCCTCTGGCCTGAACTCGACGGTGACGGCGACGCTGGCCGGCCAGATCGTGATGCAGGGCTTTCTCGACCTCAAGCTGCCCGACTGGCTGCAGCGACTGGTGACCCGCGGGATCGCGATCGTCCCGGTTATCGTGGTGACCGCGCTCTATGGCGAGAGCGGCACCGCGCAGCTTCTGGTGTTCAGCCAGGTCGTGCTGTCGATGCAGCTGCCGTTCGCGGTGATCCCGCTGGTGCGCTTCGTGTCCGACAAGCGCAAGATGGGCACATTCGCGATCTCGCGTCCGGTTGCGGTCGCGGCGTGGATCGTCGCCGGTCTGATCGTGGTCCTGAATGTGAAGCTGCTCTACGACACGATCTTCGGCACCTAGAGCGTCTGATCGAAAGTGCTAGTCCTGCGGCTCGGCCAGCGCCTCGCCTGAGGCGTCGACGCGCAGCCAGCCCGACGGCGCGAGCCGCTGCTGCGGCAGGAAGCGGCCCTTGTAGTCCATCTTCTTGGAGCCCTCGATCCAGTAGCCGAGATAGACATAGGGCAGGCCCTGCCGGCGGGCGCGGGCGATATGATCGAGGATCATGAAGGTGCCGAGCGAGCGGGCTTCAAGTCCCGGCTCGAAGAACGAATAGACCATCGACAGCCCGTCGCTGAGCACGTCGGTCAGCGCCACCGCCATCAGTTCGTCGCCGCGGCCGGTGATGGCGCTGTCGGCATTGCGCTTGCGATACTCGATGATCCGGGTCTCGACATGGCTGTCCTCGACCATCATCGCGTAGTCCAGCACGGTCATGTCGGCCATGCCGCCGTTGCGGTGGCGGCGGTCGAGATAGGCGCGGAAGACCGAATATTGCTCGGAGGTCGGGACCGCCGTGCGCTGCTCGCCGATGATGTCGGCGTTGCGGGCCAGCACCTTGCGAAAATTGCGGGAGGGGCGGAATTCGTTGGCGACCACCCGGACCGAGACGCAGGCCCGGCACTGGTCACAGGCCGGGCGGTAGGCGATCGACTGGCTGCGGCGGAAGCCGCCATGGGTCAGCAAGTCGTTGAGATCGCCCGCTTTGTCGCCGACCAGGTGCGTGAAAACCTTCCGCTCATGCCGGCCCGGCAAATAGGGGCAGGGTGAGGGCGCCGTCAGATAGAACTGGGGGGTATCACGCGAGTGCTGGGTCACGTCTGATCGTCGGGCTCCACATACAATACAGGCAGCCGAGTTAGCATCGCCCCCCGGAGGCTAACGGTCAATTGGTTTAGGCGGGCCTAATAAGAGGCCCGTGCGGCCGGGGTGACCTGGGTCCGGACCGAGCTGTTGATGATGACGGTTCCGAGGATGATGTCGTGCAGCAGCCGGCGGCGGCCGTTGAACAGTCCGACCAAGAGCACCAGCGGCGACAGGAACGAGATCGTCACCCAGAACAGCACCGCGTGGATGGCGCCGAGCACGAAATAGCCGCGCGCGCCGTACCAGGTGCGCAGTTCCAGGTCCATCATGCGCATGCCAAGCGTGGCCGAGTGCTGCCCGCCGATCGAGGCGCCATAGTAGACGATGGCCCAGACGATCGAAGCCGGCGAGACCAGCCAGAACAGCGCCCAGCCGAGGCCGAGCGTGACGATGCCGAAGATCGCGATGAAGATCACCGCCAGGATCACCGGCACCGACAGCACGAAGAGGTCGATCAGGAACGCAAAGACACGCCGCGTCAGCACGCCACGGAACAGTTCCGGCTGCATCAGCGGATCGAACGCATGCGGGGGAACGCCGCCGTCGTTGCGCCAGGCGCTACCGTCACTGCCGTAGGACATGACCAACCTCCGATGAAACTCCCGCGCAGGACATGGGAGCACGGGGCGCGCCTGCCAAGGCTGCGCGGACATTAACTAGCCGAAATATTCCGGCGATTCGGCGGCGGAAAGTGCCCGCCTCGGTGTAAGCTGGAGGTTGCGTGACGGCGGGGGACATATGGGCACACAGATCGGGTTGCGCTGCCGCTGTGGAGAGGTTCGAGGCGTGGTCACGAACGCCGCGCCGACGGCCGTCAATCGCGTCGTCTGCTACTGCGACGACTGCCAGGCGTTCATGCATCGGATCGGCCGGGCCGATCTGCTCGATGTCCACGGCGGTACCGACATCGTCCAGGTTGCCCCGGCGTCGCTCAGTTTCGTGCAGGGGCACGAAAAGATCGCCGGCCTACGGCTGACGCCCAAGGGACTGTACCGATGGCACACCACCTGCTGCAATTCGCCGGTGGGCAACTCGCTGACGCCTGCTGTCCCGTTCGTCGGAATCGCAGTCCAGGCCTTCGAGGGCGGCACGGCGCGCGTGGACGCGGTGTTCGGCAAGCCAACCGGCGCAATCCTCGGCAAATATGCGATCGGCGAAGCCCCGAAGGGATCGACCGGCTTCAACCTGCCGCTGATCCTGCGCGCGATCGGCAAGGTGTTGGGCTGGCGCCTGCGTGGCAAGGCTTGGCCGCACCCGTTCTTCAAGCGCGAAACGAATGAGCCGGTCTACCCGCTGAGGGTGCTGTCGCAGCGCGAGGCGTTGCGCCCGCTCTGCGGTCCACGTCCAACCGCGTCGGCCGGACCTGTGTAGCGCCGTTACGCCTCCGCCTTGATCTTCTCGGCGGCCTGCGGCGCGAAATAGGTGAGGATGCCGTCGGCGCCGGCGCGCTTGAAGCCGACCAGGCTCTCCATCATCGCGCGCTCGCCGTCGATCCAGCCATTGGCGGCGGCGCCCGCGATCATCGCGTACTCGCCCGACACCTGGTAGACGAAGGTCGGCATTGCGAAATGGTCCTTCACGCGGCGGACGATGTCGAGATAGGGCATGCCCGGCTTCACCATCACCATGTCGGCGCCCTCGGCGATGTCGAGTTCGACCTCGCGCAGCGCCTCGTCGGAATTGGCGCTGTCCATCTGGTAAGTGCGCTTGTCGCCGGTCAGCGTCTTGGCCGAGCCGATCGCGTCGCGGAACGGGCCGTAGAACGCCGAGGCATATTTCGCTGCATAGGACATGATCTGGACGTCGCCAAAACCGTTGTCGTCGAGCGCCTCGCGGATCGCGCCGATCCGGCCGTCCATCATGTCCGACGGCGCGATCACGTCGCAGCCGGCCTCGGCCTGCGTCAGCGCCTGCTTGACCAGCACCGCGACCGTCTCGTCGTTGAGGATCTTGCCGCCCTCGATCAGCCCGTCATGGCCGTGGCTGGTGAAGGGATCGAGCGCGACGTCGCAGAGCACGCCGATGTCGGGAAATTCCTGCTTGATCGCGCGCACCGCCTGGCAGACCAGATTGTCGGGGTTGAGCGCCTCCGAGCCTTGCTCGTCGCGCAGCGCCGGCTCGGTGAAGGGAAACAGCGCGATGCAGGGGATGTTGAGTTTCGCGGCGCGCTCGGCGTCGCGGACGATCTGGTCGACGGTCAGCCGCTCCACGCCGGGCATCGAGGCCACCGGTGTGCGGGTGTTGTGGCCATCGACCACGAACATCGGCCAGATCAGGTCGTCGGTGGTCAGCACGTTTTCGCGCACCAGGCGGCGGGCCCATTCGGACTTCCGATTGCGGCGCATCCGGATCGTGAGGTCGAGCGAGGGGGAGGCGAGGGCGTCGGTCTGGCGCCGCGGCGTATCGCGCAGTTCGATCGGGCGCCCGAATTTGATCGCCATGTCTTGTTCTCCTCGACGGACGGCTGGTCTGGACCTGATATAAGACCGGTTCTAGCACCTGTCAGGGGCCCCGTCATTGCGCCAACCGTTGCGCCTTGGGCGCCCTCGATTTGCCGTAACGGCAATTGATTTTGCCGCCCCGGCGGGCCAAGACTGCGCCATGAACCCCATTTTGCAGCCGTTGTGCGGCGATTCGGATGTCTGACACCTCTGCACGCGATCAGGCGCGGGACAACGCCATCTCGGTGAGCGCGATCTCGTCCGACCGGATCGAGCCGGACGACAATGCGTGGACGCGGCGCCTCGTCATCTTCCTGCGCATCATGGCGGTCGTCTCGGTCGCCAAGGGCCTCTATCACTGGGCCCAGGTGACGGGCTTCGTCGGCGGCGAGGAGGAGGCCTTCGAGAACCAGTCGATGGCCTGGCAGACCGCCACGATCTATTTCGCCGTCATCGAGCTCGTCGCCGCCGTCGGGCTCTGGCTCGCGACGCCGTGGGGCGCCGTGGTCTGGCTGACCACCGTGGTGTCGATGGCCGTCATCGAGCTGATGTTTCCGGGCATCTATGGCGGCAGCCTTACCGTGGTCGGGCTCGAGGCCGTGATGCTCGCGGCCTATCTGGCGCTGGCCTGGATGTCGGCGCGCGAACGCCCCCCATAGGCCCCGCTCGCCGCGATCGCTTGAGCACTGTTGCCTGGCTGCGACAGCGCGGCGAAGAGCTGACGGTGACAGCCAATATTTGCCAGTCGTGCGCGGAGCGAGAAGACAGCGTCGCTGGTTCTGCTAGGTGGATGCCACAGATCGCATCCCCTTTAAGGCGTCCCGTAGCGACAGCGCCTTTGCGGGACCTGCCGTCGGGACCCATTTCACCGGATCTCGGCGCGTGTGCCGGCCGGCTTTTCGCGGGCCGACGGCGGAACCGATCTGGCCGCGGCGACCAATGAGGTCGCTTGCGCACATCACGCGCGTCCCGCCCCAACGCGCTCTCATAAAATTTTCGAAGAATTTTCCGGTAACCGATCGGTCACCGTAAAGGGTTCCCTCATACCCGTTACGGCACCGTTTCGAATTCGGACGCTGCTGTTTCCGAATGTGACAGGTAAGGCACACGAAGCGTGAACAGGGGCCTGCCACCGTCAATGAAAAGTTGCGAAAAGTCCTTGATCCATGGGCTTAATCCACGATTCACTGTCTTAAATTCATGATCTCTTTATTCTCTTATTTAAGCGGATATTCAAACGGCCCCCTTACGTTGGACCTATCAGGCGGGACACAAGTTTCGTCGAAATAAAGTCGATAAAAACGACAAACAGGGGAAGTGTCATGATGAAAGCCGTTGCGACAACGGCGGCGGATGCCGCTGATCGCGCTACCGGTCAAGCTCCGGTGCAGCCGCTCTATCTCGAAGCCCTGACTTTGGTGGAGCGGCTGCATCGCCGGCTCCTCGACGTCATCAAGGACGAATTCGATCGCCGTGGCCGTGCCGACATCAACTCGGTGCAGGCGCTGCTCCTGTACAATATCGGTGACAAGGAGCTGACCGCCGGCGAGCTGCGCACCCGCGGCTACTATCTCGGCTCCAACGTTTCCTACAATCTGAAGAAGCTCGTCGAGCTCGGCTTCCTCGATCATCAGCGCTCGCGCGTCGATCGTCGCTCGGTCCGCATCCGCCTGACCCCGCAGGGCCAGGAAGTCCGCAAGATTGTCGATGCGCTCTATCAGAAGCACGTCAAGACGGTCGAGCAGGTCGGCGGCATCTCGAACGAGGAGTTCGCGAGCCTCAACAAGTCGCTGCACCGCCTCGAGCGCTTCTGGACTGACCAGATCCTGTATCGCCTCTGAGCCTTCCTCTCCTTGCCTGATGGCCAAGCCGGCCACTCGAAAAGACCGGCAGCCTGCCTCCAGTCGACGCATCGGTCATGCCCGGCCGATGCGTTTTTCATGCTGCACCTGCGAAAATAAATAGGTCCCGGCGAGGAACCAAGCCGCTTCTTGCGCTTTATCCCGTCTCCCAACAGAGAGGCAGGGATATGCTGGTCGAGCGCGGGATTGAGGTGCTGAACGTCGAGGTCGTCGGTGACGCCTACGCGATCGCCTCGAATTATCTGCGCAAATCCGGCATCATTCCCGACACTTTCGCCACCAATGAGCGCCTGCTCGGCATCATCGTGAAGCTGTTCCAGCGCGGTGAGCTGAACCGACTCCGCCTCGCCAACAAGGCGATCGCGAAGTTCGAGGCCGAGACGCTGGTGGTCGCCTGAGCGTCAACCCGGAGACTTCAATGGAAGCCGCGATCGATCGGATCATGCAGACGTATGACCTGCTGCTCAACCGCACGTCCGCGGCAAGCGACGAAGCGCGGGCGAAGGTGACAGAGTACGTGCAGACGCTGTTCGAGGCTGGCGAGCGCGATACGCACCGGTTGACGGTGTGCGGGCTGACCTATCTGCGCCAGCTCGACGGCAGCACCGACCATGTGAAGGCCGGGTTTACCGGGCTGTAGCAGCCTGGTTTCTTTCCATCACCGTCATCCTGAGGATCGCCAACGGGTCCGCGCGAAGCGCGGCCCGATGACAGGCTCCGCGCGTCTCGAAGGATGCTCGGCCACAAGCCCGGACGTGCACCCTTCGAGGCTCGCTGCGCTCGCACCAGCGACAAAGGCGAAGCCTCTGCGCGGACATCACGGTGATGGATCAGATTCAACTGTCAAACAGCCACTCGGTGTCATCACCCGCGCATGCGGTGATCCAGTATTCCAGAGACGCCTGCGCTTGAGCCGAGAGGCCGCGGCGTACTGGATCGCCCCGTCGAGCCGGGCGACGACATCTGAGGACGAGGATGCAGCCCCGCATTCTCGCGACATGATTGCCCGAGCTTTGCATTTCGTTTTCGCCCTTTCTCTTGCAGAGGGCACAGGGGTCGGTTCGCGGGAAGGGGTGCCGTGCAAGCACGCGGCTTGGTTTGCGTGGCTCTCGGAGCGTCCCGGAAACGCCGCCGGCCTGGTTCCGTCGCCGGAACCCCGTACTGATCCGGATTTCATCAAAAGCCAGGATGGTCGTAATACAACTCTGCCGGCACTACTTTTGTTTGCAGAGCATTTTTTAACTTTTGAGTTTTTACAGATCCATTCCAACCGGCAGAAAAGGACCGTCCATGTGACGGTCCTTTTCGATTCGAACAATCACCGCAGCAGAAGCCACGCCACGCTGGCAAGCAGCGCCATCAGCGACACGACCGCAGCGCAGACAAAGGCAAGCTCCACTCCGTCGAAATGGTGATGGTTCTGGTGATGGTTCGCCTGCATCGTCGCCCTCCTAGATGGGCGTTCGTTGACCCGGGGACGTCAGCCATTCCGTCATGTGCGCGGCGGCTTCATTATGCTGCGCGCGCTGGAGCAGCGCGTCACGGTCCTGGCCGGCCGGAAGTTGCCCGGCACGGTCGCGAAGTTCTTTCGCTCCCTCGGTGAGCCGGATTTCGAGCGTATCAGCTTGCTTCACGCGGCGGCGGATCTGTCCCATGCATTTCCCTTCATCGGTTCCTGCCCGGAACAGGAGCCCAATTATCGGGACACCGTAAGGTTCCAAGCTTAAAGCTCTTTCGGCAGCACGCCTGCCAATTCCATTGCTCCGGTGCGCGGGAGAGCGTTGCGGAAAATGTGCCGCGCTTCAGCTTCAGCGCCCACCGGCAATCCGGTTCACCTGATCCCGTTTCGAGAAGCGGCGGTTGACCTCACGCCGGGTGGACTGCGGCGCCTATCGGTGGAGATGCGCACCGGCGATGTGGCGGTGAACTCCGGTCCCGGCACGTCGCAGGCGGGGAAAGTATTCTTCAGCCATGTCAATGCACGTGCCATCGAGGCTGTGTGCCGCCTGATGGTTGATTCTCTCGATCTCGAAACGCTCATCTCGGTTATCCCATGATGCCGCTTCGTCGGCATGCACCACCGTCCGTTCGCGATGCGAGCGCGAATGAATGAAACGGCCTAGCTTTCCGAATTGAAAATTGCCGGGACGGAATTTTCTCCGCACTCCCGGACTGGGACGATAACTCTGTGCTTGTCGTTCTGGTTCCCGGCAAAGCGACGGTCGATACGATCCGCCTTCTGATTGGCGGGCTACAGGCCGCCGCTGCGATGTCAAAACTGAAATGGAGCAACCGAAACGGACAGTTTTCCGTCGGCTGATTTTTGCGCGGTAAATTCCACTTCCTTCGACGCCTTGACGTCGCCGACGGATACCGAAATCCCGCCGCTGCACTGCAGGGTTCGCTTGTCCTTGCTCGTCGAAGTCGTGACGATTCTTTCACCGAGCAGGTATTGTGGCTTCGAATCTTCCGGATCAGGCTTGGCCGTCGACTCCTTGGCGGCGTAGTTGACCAGCGGATTTCGATGGTCGTCGGCAATGGCCTGGAGCACGGCCTTTCGGGTGTCGATCGAATCGCACGCGAGCTGATCGCCACAACCGCTCAGAACAAGCAGAAGCGCAAAACCCATGAGCGAAAGCAGTCGTGACGCCATGACAATACTTTGTGTGGATGGGTGGATGCTTTCCGACAACCGACCCGAAGGAGCATGGTTCCTGCGCGCCCCCTTAAGCGCGGCCGCCCGTCGGACGACGGCTTTGCCCCTGAGCGATCTGCGCCGTGGTCTGAAGAGAAAGATGGGAAGCTACCGGAGACTCGCGCCTGACCAGTCTGACCTTTGGTGAGATCGCTCACATGCGGTTCTGTCGAGGAACCAACGAAAATCGGCAGCGTAGACTCGCAGCTCCCGGCCTTTGCCCCCAAGCCCTCCGGGAGTAGCGATCCCCGGCGCTGTGAAACCTCCGGCGCCCGGGGATCGTTGGTTTGCGGATCAAGCAAGCAATCTTGAAACAGGAACACGCCCAAGGTTGGTCGGTGGGTTGGTCGGTTGTCGCGCGTTCGGTGCCTTCCGCTGGCGGCATCGGATCATCAACGCGGGAATCCGGCTTCACTGCCTCTTGTTCGCCCGGCTGCGGCGAAGTTCGAGGTGCAAGCAAACGCCCCAGCGCGGAAATGCGCCGGGGCTAGTGCGCCGCTTGCTCGTCAAGCTGCGTGATCGGCAATGCACCGCCAAGCAGGCGAACTTTCGGTGTTACTTGTTCTCAGGAATCCAGGTCGTGCTGGCCCGATCGTACTTGAAGCCCGGTGCAGCCTTCAGGCTGTCCTTGGTCTCGTCGAGCGTGAGCCACCACTTGTCGTCTTTCTTTTGCGATTTGACGGCCGTGTACGGCACGATCACGTCCTTCTCGCCGGCGCCGAGAAAGCCGCCGACGCCGACGACGAGGCCGGTCACCTTGCCCGCCTTGTCGACAAGCACGTCGTCGATCGTCCCGATCTTGGATTCCTTCGGATCATAGACATTCTGCTTGTAGTAGTTGGTGATGGTCCAGCTGTCCGTCGGGGCGGCGGGCATCGTGGTCGCCGCGTGCGCGGCGGTCGCGAACGCCGCAGCCAAGATGCAGCCGATAGCAAACTTCTTCATAAGAGAAACTCCTCGCGTTCAGTGGAGATGACCGATCCGGCAGATGCCGTCACCCAGGATAACGACTGCCGCACGGCCCAAATAATGATGATTGGCGTGCTCGGCGCCGATCAGTCGGACGTGCAGACCTTGACAGTCTTCATGCCGGTCTCGGCTTCGGAGCGCGTCTTGTAGATCGTGCCCGACGGGCCGACGACGGTGGTGGTCGTATCGACCGGCTTCTGGTCGACGATCGTGCACTTCTTCGTCTTGACGTCCTGCACGACGTAGAACTCGTCCGCTGCAAATGCCGGCGTGACAAAAGCGGCAAGCAACGCTGCCGCGACAATCGTTTTAACGTTCATATTCTCTCCTCCAATGCCGTATCTATCGGCGGAGGTGGAACGGGAAGAAGTCGCGATGGTTCCTAGAGTTGGACTGGCCGGCGGCACCGTGCTGCGCGGTGTGCCGTCGCGACGGGATTCTGATCTGCGACATTAGCTAAGCCGGCTTCGAGCGAGCCGGCCGGCCCCCGGCTCAAGTCATCGCAAGCGAAAAGCAATCAGCAAGGTGCGGCGATTTGCAGCACGGTGTAGCTGCGCCGCGAGCTTGCCGAAGGCTGTGGCGAATGGTCGCTAAGAACGCGCAGACGCGAGCTCGGCGCGCGATTCCATAACACGATGGGACTCGCGCGTTTCGATTGGCGATGCGACCACGCGACTGGACGCAGCCGGCGATCGGCGGGCCGCGTCTGAAAATCCAGGAGGAAGCCCCATGATCTCGTCCCACATGCGCCTGTTCGGCGCGGTCGTCGCGCTGTTGCTTGGGGCGAACGGTCCGGCGCCCGCGCAGCAACTCGAGCTCAAGCTGATGGCGCCGGCGGCGCCCGGCGGTGGCTGGGATCAGACCGCGCGTTCGATGCAGCAGGCGCTGGTCGCCGCCGGTGTCGCGCGCAGCGTCCAGGTCACCAACGTGCCCGGCGCCGGCGGCAGCGTCGGCATCGCGCAGTTCGTCAACGGCGCCAAGGGCGACGGCAACCAGATGATGGTCAACGGCTTCGTCATGGTGGGTGCGCTCGCCATGAACAAGTCGCCGGTGACGCTGGACCAGGTGACGCCGATCGCGCGCCTGACGGAGGAGACCCAGGTCATCGTGGTGCCGGCGAGTTCGCCGATCAAGACGGCGCAGGACCTCGCCACAGCGCTGAAGGCCGATATCGCCAAGGTGACCTTTGCCGGCGGCTCGGCCGGCGGCGTCGACCACGTGATGGCCGCGCTGTTCGCGGGCACGGTCGGCGCTGACGCGAAGAAGATCAACTACATTCCGTTCTCGGGCGGCGGCGAGTCGCTCGCCGCCATTCTCGGCGGCAAGGTTACGGCCGGCATTTCCGGCCTCAGCGAATACGACGGCCAGATCAAGGCGGGCAAGCTGCGCGCCCTCGGCGTGACCTCGGCGCAGCGTCTGCCCGGCGTCGATATCCCGACCTTCAAGGAGCAGGGCATCGAGCTGGTGCTGGCCAATTGGCGCTCCGTGGTGGCGCCGCCCGGCATCACGCCGGAGCAGCGCAAGGTGCTGAGCGAAGCCGTCGAGAAGATGGTGAAATCCGATGCCTGGAAGGACATCCTGAAGCAGAAGGGCTGGGATGACGCCTATCTCGGCGGCGATGCGTTCGCCGATTTCCTGAAGAAGGAGATTACGCGCGTCACCGAGGTGCTGAAGTCCGTCGGCCTCGTGAAGTCATGACGCCGGACACGGCCTCCGACAATCTCCCGCGCGAGCCGGTGCGGCGGGTCGATCGCGCGGGCGTCGCCATCGCGGTCGCGCTCGCTGTACTCGCCGCGGTGCTGGTGTGGGACGCCAGCAAGCTGCCGGCCACGACGATGTACGGAATGGGCCCGGAGGCGATGCCGATCGTGATCGCGATCGGCCTCGTCATCCTCACTGTCGGCAATCTGATCGACGCGCTGCGCGGCAACCTGCCGCCGCGCGAGAGCATGGATCCGAAGCCGGTGTGGCTGATCATCGGCGGCCTCGCGCTCCTGATCGCCATCATCGGCCTCGGCGGCGGCTTCATCCTTGCCACCTCGGCGCTGTTCGTCACCACCTCGGCTGCCTTCGGCCGGCGCGCTGTCCTGGCTGACACCGCCATCGCGCTCGTGATCACGACCCTCATTTATCTCGCGTTCGACAAGCTATTGACGCTGAGCCTTCCCGCCGGCCCGCTGGAGCGACTGCTGTGATGGACACTTTCGCCGCGTTGGCGCACGGCATGGCGGTCGCCATGCAGCCGATGAACCTGCTGTATGCCCTGATCGGCGTGTTCCTCGGCACCGCGGTCGGGGTGCTGCCGGGCATCGGCCCGGCGCTGACGGTCGCGTTGCTGTTGCCGGTGACCTACAAGCTCGATCCCGGCGGCTCGCTGATCATGTTCGCCGGCATCTATTACGGCGGCATGTATGGCGGCTCGACCACCGCGATCCTGATCAACACGCCGGGCGAAAGCGCGTCGATGGCGACCGCGCTCGAGGGCAACAAGATGGCCAAGGCCGGCCGCGGCGGCCCGGCGCTGGCGACCTCGGCGATCGGCTCGTTCGTGGCGGGCACCATCGCCACCATCGGCCTCGCATTCCTCGCGCCATGGTTGGTCGACTTCGCGGTCCGGTTCGGGCCGGAGGATTACTTCGCGCTGATGTGCGTCGCCTTCGTCACGGTGTCGGCGACTTTCGGTGACTCGCCGGTCCGCGGGCTCACCAGCCTGTTCATCGGCCTGACGCTCGGGCTGGTCGGCATCGACAAGCTGACGGGGCAGGCGCGGCTCGCCTTCGGCATCCCCGAATTGCTCGACGGCGTCGAGGTGACGACGCTCGCGGTCGGCCTGTTTGCGGTGGGCGAGGCGCTCTATGTCGCGTCGCGCCGCCATCATGCCGAGGAGAAGCTCGAGCCGGTGCGCGGCTCGCTGTGGATGACGCGGGAGGACTGGCGGCGCTCGTGGAAGCCGTGGCTGCGCGGCACGCTGTTCGGCTTTCCAATCGGCGCGCTGCCGGCCGGCGGCGCCGAGATCCCGACATTCCTGTCCTACTCAACCGAGCGGCGGCTGACCAAACATCCGGAGGAGTTCGGCAAGGGCGCGATCGAGGGCGTCGCCGGACCGGAAGCCGCCAACAACGCCTCCGCCGCCGGCACGCTGGTGCCGCTGTTGACGCTTGGGCTGCCGACCTCGGCCACCGCGGCGATGATGCTGGCGGGCTTCCAGCAATACGGCCTCAACCCCGGGCCGCTGTTGTTCGCGGAACGGCCCGACCTGGTGTGGGGCCTGATCGCGAGCTTGTTCATCGCCAACGGCATGCTGCTGGTGCTCAATCTGCCGCTGGTCGGGTTGTGGGTGCGGCTGCTCGCGATCCCGCAGCCATGGCTCTATGCCGGCATCCTGGTGTTCGCGACCATGGGCACGATCGCCGCAAAGCCGTCGGTGGTCGAGCTGTCGATGCTGGCGACGTTCGGCGTGATGGGCTTTTTGATGCGACGGTTCGATTTCCCGATCGCGCCTGTCGTGATCGGATTGATCCTCGGGCCGATCGCCGAAAGCCAGCTTCGCCGCGCGCTGGCGATCAGCCTCGGTGATCCCATGGTGCTGCTGCAAAGCCCGATGTCGGCAACGCTGCTCGGCGTCGCGCTGATCGCGCTGCTGGCGCCGTTCGTGCTGAGGGGACTCGGGCGGTTCAAGGCGAATGAAGACTAGGACGTGAATCGATCGATCTGCCGAACGGCAACGCCGCCAACATTTGCGTGATCGGGAAATATCCAAACTCCGATCTCGGTCTCCCTTTCAGCAACGCACACGCCTCGCTTGCGCGAGGCACAATCAAGGCGGCTGAACGATGAAGACGATCTACCTTCTGGCGGCGCTCATGCTGGCGCCATCTCTCGCGACCCATGCCATTGCTCATACGCGAACCGGCAGAGGCAGCGATCGCGTGCATGTCGGCACAGGACCGACGATTGGGGGCGGACTGCTAGGCTACAGGATCGTCGGTCGTCAGATCGCGGCTCCGCCGTGGAGTGCTGCCTGCATGAACGACGTAGGCCCACGGCAATGCAACGAGCCGATGTGGGTCTATGGCAGCCCAGACTATGTCACGCAGTTCAGGAATGCATTCTGACGTTGGTCCCGCGCGCGGCCGGTGCGACTGGCTCGGATGCCCTCGGGCTGCCGTGGGAAGCCCTTGGCATGTAAAAGGCCCGCTCCGGGGCTCGCAATTCGGAGCGGGCCAGTCTGGGCGCGGCAAGTCTAGCCGCGCCGCGAACCTAGCGCGACATGCTGACACCACCCTGACGGCGGTCAAAAAAGGAAAGGCGGCTGCGCGCCGCCTCTCTGTCTCGATGATGGATTTGTGAACGGAATGTTGCGCGGCGTGCTCACCATTTGTAGGCAAGGCTTGCCGTGATGCGCCGGCGATCGCCGTAATAGCAGGAGCTGATCGTCGCGCAGCTCGCGACGTAGATCTTGTCTGTGACGTTCACCACATTGAGCGCCGCGCGCCAGTTCTTGTCCCACTCATAGTGCAAGGCGAGGTCGCCGAGCACGACCCCCGGGACGCGCGCGGTGTTCGCGGTATCGGCAAACGACGAGCCGACATAGCGTACGCCGCCGCCGAAGCCGAAGCCGTTCAGCGGGCCGTCGCGGAAGGTGTAGTCGGTCCAGACCGAGGCGAGCTGCCGCGGCGTGTTTGTCGGCACGGTGCCGACCAGCGCGGCATTGAGGTCCTTGCTGACGAACAGCTCGTAATTGGTGTAGCTCGCCACCAGTTTGAAATCCCGCGTGATGTTCGCCACCGCCTCAAGCTCGACGCCGCGCGAGGTGACCTCGCCGTTCTGGGTCTGGAACAGCGTGTTGTTCGGATCTGTCGTCAGCGCGTTCTTGCGCTTCAGATCGAACAGCGCGACGCCGAACCGCGCATTGAGCCCGACCGGCTCGTACTTGACGCCGACCTCGGTCTGCTCGGAGGTCTCCGGCAGCAGCAATTGGCCGGCGGCATTGGTGCCGATGACCGGATTGTAGCCCGTCATGTAGGACACGTACGGCGCAACGCCGCTGCCGAAATTGTAGATCGCGCCGACCCGGCCGGAGAACTTGCTGTCGTCGCGGCCCTGGGAAGCGCCGATCCGGTTGTTGTTGGTGAGGTCAACCCAGTCCTGGCGCCCCGACAGCACGACCGTCAGGCGGTCGAGCTTGACCTGATCCTGCAGATAGAGCCCGGCCATGCCCTGGGTCAGATAGGCGTTCTGATAGAGCGGGCCGCTATACGGCAGATTGTTGCCGTAGACCGGATTGAGCACGTTCAGATTCGTGCCCATGCCAAAACCCTGCCGGTCGTCGATGCCGTAATATTTCAGATCGACGCCGACCAGCGCGGTGTGCTGCAGCGCGCCGGTCGAGAAGCGATATTCAAGCTGATTGTCGAGGTTGAGCTGGGTGGCGATGCCGCGGGTGTAGAAATTGCCGCGGGTGATGTCGGCGGCCGCCGGTGTCGTCGCGTAGCCGAGCCCGTAGAGACCGGCGTAATAGACGTCGACATGCGCCATGCGCGCGTTCTGGCGGAAGTCGACGTTGTCGGTCACGCTCCTCTGGAACTGGTAGCCGACCATCTCCTGGTCGCGGCGGAACTGGTCGACGCTGGGATCGCCGACGAACAGGCTGGTCGGAATGCGGCCGAACGGCGCGTTGGCGACGGTGCCGACATAGGGGAGGAAGTTCAGCGCGCGGGTGTTGCTGTGGGAGGCCATGCCGAACACCGTGAGGCTGGTGTCGGCATCGGGCCGCCAGGTCACCGACGGGGCGAAGAAGAAGTTGTTGTCGTAGACATAGTCGGTCTGGGTGCCGCCGCCCTGGGCCTGGCCGACCAGGCGATACTGCACCTGGCCGCCGCCGGGCTGCGCCGTCGCGCCGCCGATGTCGAACTGGGTATAGGCGTTGCCGAAATTGTTGACGCCGGTCTCGATGTAGCGAATGGGCTCGGCCTGCGGCAGCTTGCTCACGGCGTTGACGAGGCCGCCCGGCGCCGACCCGCCATACAGGATGCCGGAGGGACCGCGCAGCACCTCGACCCGCTCGAGATTGAAGGGCTGCAGCTTCCAGCTCGCATAGGAGGTGTAGAACATCTGCAGGCCGTCGAGGAACAGCGACTCGTTCTGCGCGGGGAAGCCGCGGATCATGAACCAGTCGTTGCGGAAGTCGGCGCCATAGGTGCCGCCGATGACGCCCGGCGTGTAGCGCAGCACCTCGTCGAACTTGCTGACGATCTTCTGGTCGCGGATCTGCTCGGCGCTGATGACAGTCACCGATTGCGGCGTCTGGATGATCGGCGTGCTGGTCTTGGTGCCGCTGGCGCTCTGCCGCGCCAGGTAGCCGTTGACCGGGCCGTTGGCGCGCTCGTGTCCGCCGCCGGCGCCTGCGGCCTGCTGTGCCGCCTGTGGCTGCGCGCCCACTGGCGCGACCGTCGTGCGACGCGACGCGCTGCGCGCGCGTGTGGTCCGTTGCGATGGCTGCTGCGATCGCGCCGCTTGCCGGTGCTGCGGCGCATCGACCGTCACGGACGGCAATTGCGTCTGCGCGAAGACCTCGTCCGCCCCAGCAACCGAAAGCACCACCAGAGCCGAAGCAGCAAACCGCTGCGGCCGAATCCATCCGTCCGTCATTCAACGCCCCCAAAGAGAATTGTCTTCGGCGTCGTTATCACGGTGATTTTCGCAAACAGCGCGCGCGCGGTTAGAAGCTATCGAAGCTGTGCGCAAAGCTGATGTGTGTGACTGAGTGACAACGGCGTACGACGTACATTTGCACGCATCGCGTGAGACGCTTGAATGGATCCAGTGTTGAACGATTCAAAGAACGATTCAAAAATCGAACGATTCAAGATCATTCGTGACTCGATGCATCATGATCGCGCGTGTGATGATCCAGAGAGTCGGCCGTCGCGTGATTGAGTGAAGCGTGATTGGGGGACCGGCAATGGCGAAGTTCGAGGGTGTTGCTCGCGCCTTGAGGCGTCAGCCCCGATAGGGCGGGCGCTCGGGAAGGGGGCGTCGGTCCGCCCCGCAGGCCGCCGCGGCCATGCCGTCTGGGAGGATCGGAACCGGGTTACGGGCGGGCCGGCCCAGCCAGCTGGCAATCCCCGGCATCCCCACCATATCTGGCATAATTGACCGCCGGGGACCGCAACCGCTTGGCCATTTTGGGGTGATGTGATAACCCTCTGAAACCAGCTTCGACCGCCACTCGTGACCGTCCGCATCCCGTGTAAAGGCTTGCGGCGGTGGAGATATTTCGCCGATGACCTCATCGTCCAAGACCGCTTCCGCGCCCGATTCCTTCTTCACGGCAACCCTTGCCGAGGCCGACCCCGAGATCGCTGCCGCGATCAAGGGCGAGCTCGGTCGGCAGCGCCATGAGATCGAGCTGATCGCCTCCGAGAACATCGTCAGCCGCGCGGTGCTGGAGGCGCAGGGCTCGGTGATGACCAACAAATATGCGGAAGGTTATCCGGGCGCGCGCTACTACGGCGGTTGCGAATGGGTCGACGTCGCCGAGAACCTCGCGATCGAGCGCGCCAAGAAGCTGTTCGGCGCCGGCTTCGCCAACGTCCAGCCGAACTCCGGCAGCCAGATGAACCAGGCGGTGTTTCTAGCGCTGCTGCAGCCCGGCGACACCTTCATGGGTCTCGACCTCGCCGCCGGCGGCCATCTCACCCACGGCTCGCCGGTCAACATGTCCGGCAAATGGTTCAAGGCCGCGCACTACACCGTGCGCCGCGAGGACCAGATCATCGACATGGACGAAGTCCAGAAGCAGGCCGAGCAGGCGAAGCCGAAGCTGATCATCGCCGGCGGCTCGGCCTATTCGCGCGCCTGGGACTTCAAGCGCTTCCGCGAGATCGCCGACTCGGTCGGCGCGTATTTGCTGGTCGACATGGCGCATTTCGCGGGCCTCGTCGCCGGCGGCGTGCATGCCTCGCCGGTGCCGCACGCCCACGTCACGACAACCACGACCCACAAGTCGCTGCGCGGTCCGCGCGGCGGCCTGATCCTCAGCAATGACGAGACGCTCGCGAAGAAGCTGAACTCGGCGATCTTCCCCGGCCTGCAGGGCGGCCCGCTGATGCACGTCATCGCCGCCAAGGCGGTCGCGTTCGCCGAAGCGCTGCGGCCGGACTTCAAGGTCTACGCCAAGAACGTGGTCGAGAACGCCAAGGCGTTGGCGGAGACGCTGCGCAGCCATGGCCTCGACATCGTGTCCGGCGGCACCGACAACCATCTGATGCTGGTCGACCTCAGGCCGAAGGGCCTGAAGGGCAACATCTCCGAGAAGGCGCTGGTGCGCGCTGCGATCACCTGCAACAAGAACGGCATCCCGTTCGATCCCGAGAAGCCGTTCGTCACTTCGGGCCTGCGTCTCGGTACGCCGGCGGCGACCACGCGCGGGTTCGGCGTCGCCGAGTTCAAGCAGGTCGGCGGCATGATCGCGGAAGTGCTGAACGCGCTGGCGCAATCGCCGGACGGCAAGGCGCCGCTGGTCGAGGCTGCGATCAAGGAGCGCGTCAAGGCGCTGACCGACCGCTTCCCGATCTACCAGTAGCCGTTCGCTCGTAAAGGTCCCGTCGGATGCGCTGCCCGAGCTGCAATTCTCTCGATACGCAGGTCAAGGACTCGCGTCCGACCGAGGACTCCGCCGTCATCCGCCGGCGGCGCGTCTGCATGGCCTGCAACTTCCGCTTCACGACCTTCGAGCGGGTGCAGCTGCGCGAGCTCACCGTCATCAAGCGCAACGGCCGCCGCGTGCCGTTCGATCGCGACAAGCTGGTGCGCTCGCTGCAAATCTCATTGCGCAAGCGCCCGGTGGAGTCGGAACGGGTGGAGAAGATGGTGTCGACCATCGTCCGCGAGCTCGAAAGCGGCGGCGAGGCGGAGGTCTCCTCGGAGGCGATCGGCGAGATCGTGATGGAGCATCTGCGCCAGCTCGACGACGTCGCCTATGTGCGCTTCGCCTCGGTCTATCGTAATTTCCGCGAGGCCAAGGACTTCGAGGCCGTGCTCGACGAGCTGACCGGCGAAGACGACCCGCGGATCGCGACGTTGCGAAAATGATCTTCCGCATTCTGGAAGAGCAGCTCGGGCAGAAGGCCAAAGAGGCGAAGGAAGCGGCCAAGGAAACGGCAAAGGCCGCCGATCTGCGCTTCATGCAGCTCGCGCTCGCGCTCGGCCGTCGCGGGCTGGGGCGCACCTGGCCCAATCCGGCGGTCGGCGCCGTCATCGTCAAGGACGGCGTGATTGTCGGCCGCGGCTGGACCCAGCCCGGCGGCCGCCCGCATGCCGAGGTCGAGGCGCTGAGACGGGCAGGTAGCGCCGCGCGCGGCGCCACGCTCTATGTCACGCTCGAACCCTGCTCGCATTTCGGCCGCTCGCCGCCTTGCGCGGATGCCGTCGTCGCAGCCGGGCTTGCCCGCGTGGTTTCGGCGATCGAGGACCCCAATCCGGACGTCGGTGGGAAGGGGCATGCGAAACTGCGAGCCGCTGGGATCGCGGTCGATGTCGGGCTGTGCGCCGCCGACGCCGCGCGCGACCATGCCGGGCATTTCCGCCGGATCACGGACCAGCGCCCGCATGTGATCCTCAAGCTTGCGGTGTCCACCGACGACAAGATCGCAGCCGGCGGACACAAGCCAGTTGCGATTACCGGCGAAGCTGCGCAGAGGCGTGTGCATCTGCTGCGCGCGCAGAGCGATGCGATCCTGATCGGCATCGGCACGGTCAGGGCCGACGATCCAATGCTGACCTGCCGTCTCCCCGGCATGGCGGCGCGCTCGCCGGTGCGGGTGGTGCTGGATCGCGCGCTGCGGATCTCGGGCGACAGCCGCCTGGTGCATTCGGCGCGCGAGACGCCGCTCTGGGTGATGACGTCGGATCTTGCCGAGGCGCCGGCCGCGATGATGCTCGGTGCTGCCGGGGCGGAGGTGATCCGCGTTGCGTCCAGCGCGCAACCGGGGCTCGACCTGCCGGCGGTGTTGCATGCGCTGGCGGAGAAGGGCATCACGCGGCTGATGGTCGAAGGCGGCGCGCGGGTGGCAAATTCTTTCGTGGCAGCGGGCCTGGTCGATGAAATCTGGCTATTGCGCGGACCCGAACCGATCGGCGCCGATGGTGTTCCCGCGCTGGACGCAATGCCGCTCGACGCAATCACGCAGTCGCCGGGCTTCAAGGTTCGTGCTAGCGAAACCCTCGATAACGACAGTCTCACGATCTACGAGCGTGCGTAATGTTTACCGGAATTGTCACCGATATCGGCGAGATCACCAGCCTGAAGCCTGTGGCGCAGGGGCAGCTGCACCGGTTGCGGATTGCCTGCGACTACGACCAGACCACGATCGCCGATGGCGCCTCGATCGCCTGCAACGGCGTCTGCCTCACCGTGGTCGCCTCCGGCACGGCTGACGGCAAGACCTGGTTCGATGTCGATGCCGCGGCCGAGACGCTCGGCATGACCACCGCCAGGCACTGGGCGCAGGGTGGCCGGCTCAACCTCGAGCGCGCGCTCAAGATCGGCGACGAGCTCGGTGGTCACATCGTGGCCGGGCATGCCGACGGGATCGCGACCATCGTCAAGCGCGACGATCTGCCTGACATGGCGCGCTTCGAGCTGCGAACCACCCGCGAACTGGCGCGTTTCATCGCGGCGAAGGGATCGATCACGCTGGACGGCGTGTCGCTGACCGTGAATACGGTCGATGACGTCACCTTTTCGGTGCTGATCATCCCGCACACGCTGTCCGTCACGACCCTGAGCGGCTGGAAGGCCGGCAGTGAGGTCAATATCGAGGTCGATCTGATGGCCCGCTACGCGGCGCGGCTGTCGGAGATGAAATGACGGCGTAGCCGTCATTCCGGGGCGATGCGTCAGCATCGAGCCCGGAATCTCGAGATTCCGGGTCTGGTCCTACGGACCATCCCGGAATGACCGTGTTTGAAGCATTCCTGCTTGGCTTCAGTCGTTGGGGCGACTACAAACTCGCAAAACGTTGACATGCAACATTATCGGTGAATGTCAACAAAATGAAATGGATACCTAAATGGCTGACGCGCGGCGCGCACCCCTGAAGGACCAGACCGACATCACAGGCGCACGCGTGCTGATCGTGGAGGCCCGGTTTTATGACGACATCCAGGATGCGCTGCTGGAAGGCGCGCTCGCCGAGCTGAAGACGGCCGGCGCCAGCCACGACGTGATCACGGTGCCGGGCGCGCTTGAGATTCCGGCCGCGATCGCGATTGCGATCGATGCCGCAGCGGCGAACGGCAAGCCCTATGACGCGGCGATCGCGCTCGGCTGCGTGGTGCGCGGCGACACCATCCATTTCGAGATCGTCTCGCAGGAATCCTCGCGCGGATTGATGGATCTGGCCGTGAACCGGAAATTCCCGCTCGGCAACGGCATCCTCACCGTCAACACCGAGGCGCAGGCCTGGGCGCGGGCGCGTGCCAGCGAGTTGAACAAGGGCGGCGACGCCGCGCGCGCGGCGATCGCGATGCTGCGGATCAAACGCCGTCTGGCAAAGGCCTGACCATGGCTGACAACAAGAAGCCCGCGAAAGCCCCCGACAGGAAAGCCAACCGACGCGGCGCGGCACGGCTCGCGGCCGTGCAGGCGCTGTACCAGATGGACATTGGCGGCGCGGGCATCAACGACATCTTCGCCGAGTTCGAGAGCCACTGGCTCGGCAACGAGGTCGAGGGCGAGAAGTACCTGCCGGCGGAAGCGGCGTTCTTCCGCGACGTCGTCTCTGGCGTGGTGCGCGACCAGGCCAAGCTCGATCCGCTGATCGACGAGGCGCTGTCCAAGGGCTGGCCGCTGAAGCGGATCGACGCGATTTTGCGCGCGGTGCTTCGCGCCGGGTCCTACGAGCTCGAGCACCGCCGCGACGTGCCGGGTCGCGTGGTGGTTTCCGAATATGTCGACGTCGCGCACGCCTTTGTCGAGAAGGACGAGACCGGCATGGTCAACGCCGTGCTCGACCAGATCGCACGCCAGTTCCGCGGCGACGAGTTTGTGCGGAGCTAAACCACGTATTCCGCCGTCATCACCCGCGCATGCGGGTGATCCAGTACGCCGCGGCGGTTATTGGCAACAACAGCTTCCGCGGCGTACTGGATCGCCCGGTCAAGCCGGGCGATGACAGCTGAGGGGAACGCGCGCGATATGCCAGAGCGTCACGACATTCCCTCCGGCGAAGACTCCCTCATCGCGCGGTATTTCAAGCCGCTGGCGACGGACCCCGGCGCGTTAGGGCTCAACGACGATGCTGCCGCGCTGCGGGCGGCCGGCGAGGACATCGTGGTCACCACGGACGCGATCGTTGAGGGTGTGCATTTCCTTGCCGATGATCCGCCCGACACGCTGGCGCGCAAGGCGCTGCGGGTGAACCTGTCCGACGTCGCGGCCAAGGGGGCAGCGCCGGCCGGCTTCGTGCTGACGCTGGCGCTGCGCCACGCCGAGGAGGCCTGGCTCAAGCCGTTTGCCCGCGCGCTCGGCGAGGACGCCAGCCATTATGGCTGCCCGCTGCTCGGCGGCGACACGGTCTCGACGCCGGGGCCGCTGAT
Organism: Bradyrhizobium sp. RD5-C2; assembly: GCF_019972155.1. GTDB lineage: Bacteria > Pseudomonadota > Alphaproteobacteria > Rhizobiales > Xanthobacteraceae > Bradyrhizobium. The sequence continues at coordinate 348,617 of NZ_BOVL01000007.1, forward strand.
GATCTCGATCACCGCGTTCGGGCGGCTGCCGCAGGGCAAGATGGTGCACCGCGCGGGGGCAAGGGCCGGCGACCGCGTGTTCGTGACCGGCACGATCGGGGATGCCGCGCTCGGCCTCGATGTGCTCCGGGGTGGCCCGGTCGCGGCGGCGCTGGCGGATGATGCCGCCGGCCGGGATTTTCTTGCAGCCCGCTACCGTGTTCCGCAGCCGCGCAACGCCCTTGCCAAGGCCGTCCGCAGTTACGCCAGCGCGGCAATGGACGTGTCCGACGGTCTCGCCGGCGATCTGGCCAAGCTTTGCGCAGCCAGCGGCGTGACGGCCGTGATCAACGTGCCGAGCATCCCATTGTCGCCGGCGGCCGCGGGGCTGCTCGCGCGCAAGGCGATCGGGATCGAGACGCTGGTCGCCGGCGGCGATGACTACGAACTCTTGTGCGCGGTCCCGGGCGATCGCGCAGACGCCTTTGTGCGGGAGGCACGGCAAGCCAAGGTCGCTGTCACCGCCATCGGCGGTCTCATTGCAGGCTTGTCACCGCCGAGCTTCCTCGACGGACAGGGCCGGGAACTGGCGCTGGAGCGGCTGTCCTACAGCCATTTCTAGAACGTCCGGCCGAAACGCGCCGACTTTCCTTCTAAATAGCTGCCAATATCGGCGTTTTCGGCCGTAGGTGGCGTTGCACAGCGGTAACGATTTTGGCAAGGTCGCGCCCGATTTGAGGCAATCCGTTTTTGGGGAGGATTGTCCTCGCAAAATAAGCGCCTGCCGCCCCCTAGCGGCACAAAGAAGGCGCGGGGGTTACATCAAGGATCTGAGGCAACATTCAATGACAGCTTTATGGTTGATTGTGCTCTGCGGGGCGCTTTCCATCGTCTACGCGATCTGGGCGACGCAGTCGGTCTTGAACGCGGATGCGGGCAGTGCCCGCATGCAGGAAATCGCGGGCGCGGTGCGCGAGGGCGCACAAGCCTATCTGCGGCGGCAATACACGACGATCGGCATGGTCGGTATCGTGATCTTCGTGGTGCTGGCCTACTTCCTTGGCCTTCTGGTGGCGATCGGCTTTGCGATCGGCGCCATCCTGTCGGGTGCGGCCGGCTTCATCGGCATGAACGTCTCGGTGCGCGCCAACGTCCGCACCGCGCAGGCGGCGACCACTTCGCTCGCCGGCGGCCTCGAGCTCGCCTTCAAGGCGGGTGCGATCACCGGCATGCTGGTTGCCGGTCTCGCATTGCTTGGCGTCACCATCTACTTCATGGTGCTGGTCAAGTTCATGGGGCTGGAAGCCGGCAGCCGCACCGTGGTCGATGCCATGGTGGCACTCGGCTTCGGCGCTTCGCTGATCTCGATCTTTGCCCGTCTCGGCGGCGGCATCTTCACCAAGGGTGCTGACGTCGGCGGCGACCTCGTCGGCAAGGTCGAGGCCGGCATCCCCGAGGACGATCCGCGCAACCCGGCCACCATCGCCGACAACGTCGGCGACAATGTCGGCGACTGCGCCGGCATGGCGGCCGACCTGTTCGAGACCTACGCGGTGACCGCGGTCGCCACCATGGTGCTCGCGGCGATCTTCTTCGCCAAGACGCCGATCCTGGTGAACATGATGACGTTGCCGCTCGCGATCGGCGGCATCTGCATCATCACCTCGATCATCGGCACCTTCTTCGTCAAGCTCGGCGCCAGCCAGTCGATCATGGGTGCACTGTACAAGGGCCTGATCGCCACCGGCATCCTGTCGCTGGTCGGCGTCGCGGCCGTGATCAACTGGCTGATCGGATTCGGCAAGCTCGATGGCGTCAGCTTCACCGGCATGGCGCTGTTCGAGTGCGGCGTGGTCGGTCTCGTCGTCACCGGCCTGATCATCTGGATCACCGAGTACTACACCGGCACCGATTATCGCCCGGTGAAGTCGATTGCGGCGGCGTCCGTCACCGGTCACGGCACCAACGTGATCCAGGGCCTCGCGATCTCGATGGAGGCGACCGCACTGCCTGCGATCGTCATCATCGCCGGCATCCTGGTCACCTACAGCCTGGCCGGCCTGTTCGGTATCGCGATCGCCACCGCCACCATGCTGGCCCTGGCCGGCATGATCGTCGCGCTCGACGCCTTCGGCCCGGTCACCGACAACGCCGGCGGCATCGCCGAGATGGCGGGTCTGCCCAAGGAGGTGCGCAAGTCGACCGACGCGCTCGATGCGGTCGGCAACACCACCAAGGCGGTGACCAAGGGCTACGCGATCGGCTCCGCCGGTCTCGGTGCGCTGGTGCTGTTTGCGGCCTATAATGAGGACCTCAAATTCTTCATCGCAGACTCCGCCAACCACCTCTACTTCAAGGGGGTCAATCCCGACTTCTCGCTCAACAACCCCTACGTCGTGGTCGGCCTGCTGTTCGGCGGCCTGCTGCCGTATCTGTTCGGCGCGATGGGCATGACGGCGGTGGGACGTGCCGCCAGCGCAATCGTTGAAGAGGTGCGCCGTCAGTTCCGCGAGAAGCCCGGCATCATGCAGGGCACCGACAAGCCGGACTACGGCAAGGCGGTCGACCTGCTGACCAAGGCGGCGATCAAGGAGATGATCATCCCGTCGCTGCTGCCGGTGCTGTCGCCGATCGTCGTCTACTTCCTGATCTATGCGATCGCGGGCGGCGGCGCGGCGGGCAAGTCGGCGGCGTTCTCCGCGGTCGGCGCCATGCTGCTCGGCGTCATCGTCACCGGCCTGTTCGTCGCGATCTCGATGACCTCGGGCGGCGGCGCATGGGACAACGCCAAGAAGTACATCGAGGACGGCCACTACGGCGGCAAGGGCTCTGACGCCCACAAGTCCGCGGTGACCGGCGACACCGTCGGCGATCCCTACAAGGATACGGCGGGCCCGGCGGTCAACCCGATGATCAAGATCACCAACATCGTGGCGTTGCTGCTGCTGGCGATTTTGGCGCACTAAGTCCTTGGCGCACTGAGCGGCGCGAAACGAAGGAATGCAAAACCCCGCGGTGCGAGCCGCGGGGTTTTTGTTTTGCATGGACTTGGTTCGGTGTACTGCCGGATTGATCGGCTTTCCGCCAACGATATCTGCCGACAACCAGACGCGAACAGAACGGAGATCAATCGATGTCGCTCTCATCCGCACGGAACTATGCGCTCCGCGCCTCCAAGTCGCAGGATCAGAAGGAGGCCATCGAGCTGCTGTCGCAGGCGATCATGGAGCTGGCGATGTCGATGGAAGCAACCGACGCCAAGATCAAGAAGATCAACAAGTCATCGTAGCATGAGCCGCACCGTGCTCTTCCTGTCATTCCGGGGCGGTCCGCAGGCCCGAACCCGGAATCTCGAGATTCCGGGTTCGATGCTTCGCATCGCCCGGAATGACGGCTGTGCCGTCACTTCACCTCCATCTGCAAGCCTTCCTTCTCGATGATGGCGGCGAACTTCTTCGTCTCGGCATCGACGAAATCGGCGAATTGCTGCGGCGTGCCGAAGTCGGCGCGGGCGCCCATGCCACTGATGTTCTTCCTGACGTCGTCGCGCTCCAGCATCGCCTTGATCTGACGGTTCAGCTCGTCGACCACGGGCGCCGGCGCAGTCTTCGGCAGGAACACGCCGAACCAGGACGCGACGTCGAATTTGGCGAGCTCCGGCGCGCCCTCGCGCATCACAGGCAGATTGGGTGCGGACTCGCTGCGCTCGGTCGTCGTGACGCAGAGCCCGTTGAGCTTGCCATCCTGCACCTGCGGCAGCGACGGATAGAGATTATCGAACAGGATCTGGATGTCGCCGGCGAGCCCGGCCTGCAATGCGGGGCCTGCGCCGCGGAACGGCACATGCGTCATCTTCAGCCCGGTGAGCTGCAGGAACCAGGCGCCGGTGAGGTGAGGGCTCTGCCCGGTGCCGGACGAGCCGTAGGTCAGCTTGTCCGGGTTCTTCTTCAGATAGGCGATCAGTTCGGGAATTGACTTGATGCCGGTCGATGGATGCGCCGAGACGATGTTCGGGATCCGGATCATGTTGGAGACCGCCTGCAACTGGTCGGCCTTGTAGGTCAGGTTCCTGAAGATGCTGAAGGCAATCGCGTTCGGGCCGGGATTGCCGATCAGGATGGTGTGGCCGTCGCCTTTGCTGCGGGCAACCTCCGCGGTGCCGATGGTGCCGCCGGCGCCGGAGCGATTTTCCACCACGACCGACTGGCCCCAGAGCGGCTGCAAATGCGCCGCCAAGAGCCGCCCCATCACGTCGGTCGAGCCGCCGGCCGCGGCCGGCACGATGATCCGAACCGTTTCCGTCGGCCGCCAGTCGCCGGCTCCGAGACTGGCGCGTGGCAGGATCGACGCGGCCGCCAACGCGGCCGTGCCCGACAATACCGTACGACGGGAAAATCTCTTCGCTCTCACGCGCTTACCCCCTGCTCAGGCTTCTTGTTTGCGAGCAAGCCTAGGGGACCGCTTGCCCGTGGGGCAAGCGACAAACTGGCGCAGTCCTTAAGCTCTAGTTGAAGCTCAGCAGCTTGAAGAGCGGTGTCAGGTAGGACATTTCCTGGCCCGACGTCGGCGTGCTGCGGCTGACGAAGTCGAAGATCTTGCCGTCCTTCAGGCCGTAATTGGCGAGCCGGCGCACCTGGCGGTTCTTGTCGAAATAGACCGCGATGACGCGCTGGTCGACCACGCGCTGGTTCATGAAGGCGACCGGACGCGAGGTCCGCTGCGAGATGTAATAGAACACCTCGCCGTCGAGCGTTGCGACCGTCGAGGGCGTGCCGAGCACGATCAGCACCTGATCCTGGCTCGCGCCGATCGGAATCTGCTCGAGCGCGCCGTCGGGCAGGATGTAGCCCTTCTGGAATTGCTCGCCGGCGCAGCCGCCGAGCGCAGCCGCGCAGAACAGACCAACGACCGCGATGGCGCGGAAGCGCGAAAGGAACCCGCGCGCGGAAGCCGTGCGAGACTGTCGTGAAAGGGTGTGGTTCATCGGCGGATCTGATCCGTCCTCTTGCATCGGCCGGGGCATTGACGTACCGGGCAGCTCAATGGATTGCAATCATGCCGGCGTCCGACGGGCGCCCCCTCAACAGGCGTCCCTTTGGGGACCGGCAGCCGGAACCCGCTATGCTTTGGCCGTTCAATCACTTCAGAAGACCCCGGGTGCCCGCGCGCAGCACCATTGAGACCATCTATGGCATGATCGTGACGCAGGCGCGAGAACCGTTGTTTTACCGTGACTTGGGCGTTCCGGACACGGTTAATGGCCGTTTTGACCTGCTTCTGATGCATCTGTGGGTGGTGCTGCGGCGATTGAAATCCGCGGAAGGCGGCGTGGAGCTGTCCCAGGCCCTGTTCGATCATTTCTGTATCGACATGGACGACAATCTCAGGGAAATGGGCGTCGGCGACCTGACGGTGCCGAAGCGGATGCAGGCGTTCGGCGAGGCCTTCTATGGCCGTACCGCGGCCTACGACCTGGCGCTGACCGACGGCGACGAAGCCTTGGCGCAGTCGTTCTGCAAGAACATCCTCAATGGTCAGAACATCGACAAGGCCCGCGAGCTGGCCGTCTATGCGCGCCAGGCGATGGCCGAGTTGGCGCGCGCCGACCTCGCGGCGCTGACCAAGGGTGCATGGCGTTTCCAAGCGCCGCAAGCTGCGAGGACCACGGCATGAGCGGCGGCAGCACAGGGCGATCAGATGCCGCTCGGGACCCCTGGCGCGTTCTCGTCAATGTCGCGCAGATTCCGGATACCGGGCTGCATCGCGAGATCGTGGCCGACGAGGCGACGCGCAAGGCGATGGCCGAGGTCGCCGAGTTGCGCGAGGTCGTCTCGGCACATGCCGAGTTCGATCTGCAGCCCAAGCGCGACGGCAGCTACCATGTCACCGGCAGGGTTCAGGCGAGGGTTGGGCAGACCTGCGTGGTGACGCTCGATCCGATCGAGAGCGAGGTCATTGAGCCGATCGATGTGGTGTTCGCGCCGCCGGAGCAGATCCCGGAGATGGCCGACCTCGTCGATGACGCCGAGGAAAGCGACGAGGAGACCCCGGACCCGCCGGAGCCGATCGTCGGCGGCTTCATCGACATCGGCCGGCTCGCCACTGATGCGCTGTTTCTCGGCATCGACCCCCATCCGCGGAAGGCGGATGCGGTCTTTGAACAAGAGGTTGAGGCGCCTGATCCGGAAAATCATCCCTTTGCCGCGCTGAAGGCACTGAAGGACAAGGCCGACGGCAAGAAGCCGAAGGGGAGTTGAGGGAAGCCGAGGGAAGCCAGCGCCAACATTTGAGGGGATGGCTTGCCTGCGGGCCTGCGCGAGGGGTATTCCCGGTTACTTCAAGTATGCGTCATAATAGTTTGAAATGTAACGTATTTCTGGTATGCCTTGATGTGTTGCGTGACGGTTCGGCGCCTCGGTTGTTTGTGGTCAAGAGGTTGTGTCGGACCGCGGACACGCTATTGTCGCGGCCCGGCGGGGACGCGAGTTCGTGTTTCGCCGCGCGCCGTTGACGGCGGTGACTTCAAGCTCGCGGTCTTCATCTGAAGGGCTGTGGGAGAGCAGGCTTCCGGGACGTTCATGCCTCATAAGGTTCGAATCGCGCTTGACGCCATGGGGGGCGATGTCGGCGCATCGGTGGTCATTCCCGGCGCCGCGATCTCGTTGAGCCGTCATCCCGACAGCGAATTCCTGCTGGTCGGAGACCGCGCCCAGATCGAGCCGGAGCTTGCGAAACATCCTGCGCTGAAGGCGGTATCGAAGGTGATCCATACCGACGTCGCGGTGAAGAATGACGAGAAGCCGAGCCAGGCGCTGCGGCGGACCCGCAGGGCGTCGTCGATGTGGCTGGCGATCGATGCGGTGAAGCACGGCGAGGCCGACGTTGCGGTCTCTGCGGGTAATTCAGGCGCGCTGATGGCGATGGGCAGTATCAATCTGCGGACGTTGCCGGGCGTCGACCGCCCGGCGCTCGCTGCGGCGTGGCCGACGCTGCGAGGCGATTCGGTGGTGCTCGATCTCGGAGCCTCGATCGGCGGCGACGCCCGCCATCTGGCAACGCTCGCGGTGATGGGCAGCGCGATGGCGAGCGTGCTGTTCAATCTCGAGCGGCCGACCGTCGGCCTGCTCAATATCGGGTCCGAGGAGATCAAGGGCCACGGGGAAATCCGCGAGGCCGCCGAGATGCTGCGCGCGATGAACGCGCCGCAGTTCAACTATATCGGCTTTGTCGAGGGCGATGCGATCGGCAAGGGGCTCGCTGACGTCATCGTGTCGGAAGGCTTCAGCGGCAATATCGCGCTCAAGGCCGCCGAGGGAACCGCGCGCCAGATGTTCACGCTGTTGCGCGAGGCGATGTCGTCGAGCTTGCTGGCGCGGATCGGTTACCTGTTTGCCCGCGGCGCGTTCCAGAAGCTGCGCGACAAGCTCGATCCCAACAAGTCGAATGGCGGCCTGCTGCTCGGCCTGAACGGCGTGGTGGTCAAGAGCCATGGCGGCACCAACGCGGAAGGCTTTGCCTATGCGGTGGATGTTGGCTATGAGATGGCCCACTACGATCTCCTCACCAAGATCAATCAGATGCTCAACCGTGACGGCGGCGCCCTGGCAAAGGCGCAGACCGCGCAGGAGGCTGTCTCGTGACTACGATACGTTCGGTAGTGCTCGGCTGCGGCTCATATTTGCCGGAGCGGGTTTTGACCAATGCCGAACTGGCTCAGCGCATCGATACGTCGGATGACTGGATCGTGCAGCGCACCGGTATCAGCGAGCGGCACATCGCGGCCGATGACGAGTTCACCTCGCATCTCGCGATCAATGCCGCGCGCGCCGCGCTCGCCGATGCCAAGATCGACGCCCAGTCGATCGACCTGATCGTGCTGGCGACCTCGACGCCCGACAACACCTTTCCGGCGACCGCGGTCGCGGTCCAGCACGCGCTCGGCATCAACCACGGCGTCGCGTTCGATCTGCAGGCGGTGTGCTCCGGCTTCGTGTTTGCGCTGACCACCGCGGACAATTTCCTGCGCGCCGGCGCCCACAAGCGGGCGCTGGTGATCGGCGCCGAAACCTTCTCGCGCATCCTCGACTGGAACGACCGCGGCACCTGCGTGCTGTTCGGCGACGGCGCCGGCGCGGTGGTGCTGGAAGCGCAGCAGCATTCCGGCACGACGGACGATCCCGGCGTGCTGACGACGCATTTGCGCTCGGACGGACGCCACAAGTCGAAGCTGTTCGTCGATGGCGGTCCCGGCTCGACCAAGACGGTCGGTTATCTCCGGATGGAAGGCCGCGAGGTATTCAAGCACGCCGTCGGCATGATCACCGATGTGATCGTCGATGCATTCAAGGCCACCGGCTTTACCGCCGACGACATCAACTGGTTCATTCCGCACCAGGCCAACAAGCGAATCATCGATGCATCGGCCCACAAGCTGCATATTGCGCCGCAGAAGGTGGTCTTGACAGTCGACAAGCACGGCAACACCTCCGCGGCCTCGATCCCGCTGGCGCTGTCGGTCGCTGTGAAGGACGGACGGGTCAAGAAGGGCGATCTGGTGCTGTTCGAGGCGATGGGCGGCGGCTTCACCTGGGGCTCGGCGCTCGTCCGCTGGTAGCGCATCGTCAAAGAGTATCGGCAGGTTGCCGGCATCTTTCCAGCGCGCGGATGCTGGTCGCTGTTGACCATTGCGCGCTAAGCTTTTAATTTCAGTCAAGAAATTGTTCGCCGAGAGTGCGGGGCAGGCGATGACCAATGGAACTGGAAAAACAGTGACGCGCGTCGATTTGTGCGAGGCGGTCTACCAAAAGGTAGGTCTGTCGCGCACGGAATCGTCGGCGTTTGTCGAGTTGGTGCTGAAGGAGATCACCGATTGCCTGGAAAAGGGCGAGACGGTGAAGCTGTCCTCATTCGGCTCCTTCATGGTGCGCAAGAAGGGCCAGCGTATCGGGCGCAATCCAAAGACCGGCACCGAGGTGCCGATCTCGCCGCGGCGTGTGATGGTGTTCAAGCCGTCGGCGATCCTGAAGCAGCGGATCAACGGCCATGTCGTCACCAATGGCGACGGCAGCAAGGCCGACTAGGGCGTTTTCAAGCGAAGTGGATACCCGGTTCGCGTGAAGAAGACGCGCCAAAACTAGAATCGAGGGCCCCGTTCCGATTCAACCGGAACGGAAGGGGCTCTGGGCATTGAAGCCAGAGGAGCGGGCATTTGGACAAGGCGCCGGATGCGTTCCGTACCATCAGCGAAGTCGCAGATGAGCTCGATATTCCCCAGCATGTGCTGAGATTCTGGGAAACGCGCTTCGCGCAGATCAAGCCGATGAAGCGCAGCGGCGGACGCCGCTATTATCGCCCCGACGATGTCGACCTGCTCAAGGGCATCCGCCGGCTGCTCTACGGCGAGGGCTACACCATCCGCGGCGTGCAGCGGATACTGAAGGAGCATGGCATCAAGTCGGTGCAGGGCATCGCGGACCAGACCGCCGCCGTCTCGTTCGGCGCGGTCGAGGAGGCGGTCGGCAACAGCATGGCCGAGCCCGACGATCTCGAGAGCAATGATGGCCTCGATTTCGACGGCGAGGAGGGCGACGGCGACGAGGGGGGCATCGACTACCGATTCGTCGATCCCGACGAGGACCCGATCCTGTCGACCTACAAGAAGGCGCACGCCCATCCGGGCAAGGCGTCAGCCGCACCGCCGGTGCGTCCCTCCGTCCCTCCAGTGGACCGGGAAAAGCTCGAACGCGCGCTGCAGGAGCTGGTCGCCTGCCGGCAGCTGATCGATGCGGCGATGAAGGACGGCTGAGCCAAGGAAGCTGCCATGGGGAACCGGGCCCCGGATTGCAGCCTTTAAGCGCCTGCGCCGCCTTGCGCGAACGCAGGATCGCAGCTAATGGAACGGCATCGGAGCGTGGCGCAGCCCGGTTAGCGCACTAGTCTGGGAGACTAGGGGTCGGAGGTTCAAATCCTCTCGCTCCGACCATTTTTCAAAGCATGCGATTTTGAAAGCATTCGGGCGTTGTTTGCGACCCGATGCGGCGATCGTCAGGTCTCGAGATCCATCGCGGCGATCAGGCATGCCTTTTCCATGCGGTTGTTGAGCATCGCAAGCTTGGCCGTGAACTCGGCCAGTTCGGGCTCGCTGAATTCCTCGAACACGGTCTTCTTGAACGCCTTGTGCTGGTCGGCGAGGCCCGCCAGATGCTTTCGGGTCTTGTCGGTCAGCGACAGGCGGACCACGCGCGCATCGGCCGGCGAGGACGCGCGGCGCAGCAGCTCCTTCTGCTCGAGCAGCTTGGACTGCGTGGTCACGAACGACGGATCGACGTGCAGCAGCTTCGACACCACGTTGATCGGCACGCCGTCATCCTTGTCGAGGTCCGAGATCGCAATCAGGATCATCCATTGCGGACCGCTGACGCCAAGCGCCTTGCCCCAGAGCTGGCGGACCCGTTCGAGATGCGAGTTGATGGACGAGATCTCGAGCGTAAAGCGCTTGATGATGTCGAGATTCTCGATGGCGCGCAGGCGCGCCTGATCCTTCCTGGTCACTGACACAGCTTCCCCTTCCCTAGGTGCCGACTCAGCTTTGTGCTGATTTATTTCTTGATTCCGGCGTCGACGGGACGTTTTTTCTAGTAAGTCGCTCAGGAAGGCAAGTGAACGTAATGCAATTATGATGCGTGTGTGACGATTGGACTTTTTGGGGTGCGACAAATTGGCCATGCAGGTAAGGGGCTTACGTCGAGCGTTGCTGGCGGGACACAGTGTGGCCGCATTCGCATTCCTGACTTTATAAACTATTTTGATTGGGCAACTCGCCCATGCATATTGAACCCGGCGGTAGGGGAATCTCGATCGTCCCGTTGCGGTGATCGTTCAAGTCCGTCGCACTCACAGATTGATCTGAGGGTGCGAGGTTTGGGGAAAACGGTCTTGGACAATGCGGGAGGATCACGGGGCGCTCGCGGCCCGGACTCTACGCATATGAGCAACTTGGAGGTTTAATATGAAATTGGCGAAGAGCCTTATTCTGGGCTCGGCCGCTGCGCTGGTCGCGGTCGGCGGGGCACAGGCAGCCGATCTTCCCGTTAAGGCCAAAGCGGTCGAATACGTGAAGGTTTGCTCTCTCTATGGTCCGGGCTTCTACTACATCCCCGGCACCGACACCTGCATCAAGCTGGGCGGTTTCGTTCGTGCCGACGTGGTTGTGAACGGCAACAGCGTCTACGGCCCGAACGTCAACGGCGCCAGCGGTGCCAACAACCGCTTCACCAACGGCTACACTTGGCGTTCGCGTGAAGACTTCAACATCGACACCCGCACCGCGACCGAGTACGGCGTGGTCCGCACCTACTTCGACGCGGTGTTCACCTGGACCACGGACAGCTACGGTCCGGGCGCTGCCGCCGGTTCGACGATCTATTCGCCGATCGGCACGTCCTCTGCGCCGAACAACGCTGGCTCGGGCAACGTTGCCGCTGGTTCGGTCGGCGTCTACTACGCCTTCATCCAGTTCGCCGGCTTCACCATGGGTAAGGCGGTCTCGCAGTTCGCTGCTCCTTGGAACGGTTATCCGGGCAACAACTACGACGGTCTCGTCGGCGGCGTGAGCACCACCAACGGCATCAACCAGTTCACCTACACCGCACAGTTCGGCAACGGCGTGTCGCTGGCTCTGTCGGCGCAGGACCAGGCTGCCTACATGCAGGCTGGCGTGAACAACCTCTCGGTTGCCGGTGCTTACGGCTCGAGCGACTACGCTGGCACGATCGCGCCGGACTTCGTCGCTGCGCTCAAGGTCGACCAGGCTTGGGGCATCTTCCAGGCGTCGATCGCCGCGCATGACAACCACGCAGCCTACTACGGCGGCACCGAGTTGACCGGTCATCCCGACGACAAGTGGGGCTGGGCTGGTGCGCTGGCCCTGTCGATCAAGAACATCCCGACCGGACCTGGCGACACCATCAACATCCAGGGCGTCTACACGGACGGTGCGACCCGTTACAACATCCAGGAACTGGCCAGCCAGTTCAGCTCGGTCGCCATCTACAGTGGTTCGAACCTCCCGGGTGCGTATGGCAGCGTCGGCTTCGGCACTGCGCCTGACACGGTGTTTGGCCCTGGTGGTCAGCAGCAGAGCGTCAAGACCTGGGGTATGCGCGGTGCGTACACCCACAACTGGGATCCCTACTGGAACACCAGCATCTACGGTGCTTACGCTGCGATCATGTACAACGACACGGCTAAGTCGCTCATCTGCGGCGTCGGCGGCGTCGGTGGCACGTTCCGCACCACCTTCGGTGGCGGCGCTGGCGTGACCAACTGCAACCCCGACTACAACATCGCGCAGGTCGGCTTGATCACCCGTTGGACCCCGGTCAAGAACCTGACCTTCTCGGCCGACGTGACGTACGTCCACCTCGACCAGAAGTATGCCGGCACGATCACCACGGCGGCTGCTGCTGTCGGCAAGCCGACCGCGACCTACGAGCTGAAGGATCAGGACACTGTCCAGATGCTCTTCCGCGCTCAGCGCAACTGGTAATACCAGTTGATCTGATCACGATCTGACAGAACCCCGGCAGGCAACTGCCGGGGTTTTTTCTTCGACTGGAATAGGTAGCGGAAGATTGGCTGCGTCATTTCGGTCCAGGCGAACAACGAAGACGTGCCATGCGATTCATTCGCGGCAAATTTATTTACTTACCTGATCTACTAAACTATATACGTGGCGGCCAACACATTGAATGATGGCTCTTAGCTCATGCTAAGCCTCCCAAACCTCCGGCAATGCCCTGCCGGAGGTTTTTGATTCAAGGCACCGGCCGCCGATCGCGACGCGTGCGGCCGTCGCAAACAGTTGCTCGCAAGCAGGGCTCACACCGTCTCGCCGATTCGACGCCGTCAAGATTTGACGGAATCGATCCGCAGTGCATTCTCGTTACTCATGGGACGCTTCAAGAACAGCCGCCTGGCTCGGATGAGCAGCGGCCATTACTGCTTGATCCGGGATCTCGGGCTGGTGAAGGGCGGCAAGGGGTTGCGGCACCATGAAGTTGTCGTCGACTTCTCGTGGCGCGGCCTGCTCAAGCTTGTCTTGAGCGTTGCCACTGGCGTTCTGCGGCGGCGCGCGCCTGTGCAGATCGAGACAGCCGAATAGCGCGCGAGCGGTCCCGCGCTCCGACCTGGCGTTCACGGGGTTCGCGGACAAGCGTTCGAGATCGCGCGACATCATCTCAGCATCTGAGAGCGCGCATGCGATGACGATGTATCGTGCCACGCCGCTTCTGCGCTTGTCTGATCCGCGATCGCCATCAGCGTTGTTGCAACCATTCTGTTCCGGATCTGCACGAGCAGTGTCTCCGCTTGTCGATATCGGATTGTTCGCTACGCGGAATGATTTCGATCTGCTGCCGGCGGCACACTTGCGCGCGATGAGTGGGCGCCGTTGCTGCGCGACAATTCGGTGATGTAGAGTGCCGCAGCCAAGCGGCTGCGGCTGCGATCCGCGCTCCAGCCGAAACCAAGAACAAGCAGGGCAAGAAGAATCAAGGAAGGAACGGATCTCACATGAAGGATTTTGCCGGAAAGATTGCCGTCATCACCGGTGGCGGCACGGGCATGGGGCGCGAGCTGGCGCGGCAGCTCGTTGCTGAAGGATGCAATGTGGCGATGTGCGACGTCTCGATGGAAGCGATGGCCGAGACCAAGCGGCTGTGCGAGGTCGAGAAGCTGCCGCAGGGGCTGCGCATCACCACCCATGTCGCCGACGTCTCGATCGAGGACCACTACAAGCGCTTTCGCGATGAGCTGGTCGAGCAGCAGGCGACCGACAAGATTCATTTGCTGTTCAACAACGCCGGCATCGGCGGTGGCGGCAGCCTGTTCACCAACACGCGTGAGCAGTGGGAGCGCACCTTCAACATCTGCTGGGGTGGCGTCTATCTCGGCGTCCGCACCTTCCTGCCGCTGCTGGTGAAGGCCGACGAGGCGCACATCGTCAACACCTCGAGCGTCAACGGCTTCTGGGCCTCGGTCGGCATGGGCGTATCGCACACCGCCTACAGCGCGGCGAAGTTCGCGGTGAAGGGATTCACGGAGGCTATGATCAACGATCTCCGCCTCAACGCGCCGCACGTCAAATGCTCGGTCGTGATGCCCGGCCACATCGGCACCTCGATCGTGTCGAACTCGCGCAAGGTGCAGAATGGCGCCGACCAGCTCAATCCCGACGAGCTCAGGCAGGCCCGCCAGCGTCTGCAAGGGCAGGGCATCGACGTCGCCAAGATGTCGGATGCCGACATCCAGCAGCTCGCGCTCGACCGTGCGCGTATCTTCCATGACGAGGCACCGACGACGGCCGCCGCCGCCGCCAAGATCATCCTCGACGGCGTGAAGGCCGATCGCTGGCGCATCCTGGTCGGTGACGATGCGCATCTGCTCGACGAGCGCGTGCGCAACACCCCGGAGCAGGCCTACACGCCGGAGTTCTACCAGGGCATCGTGGCGGCGACCGGCTGGAAGGTCGGGTGATCAGCGGTCCGGTTCTGATCGATCAGAACCGGACCTGCTCCCCGCTTCAACGCGGTGCGCGTCGCGCGAAACGCTACCCGCGGATCGCGCGCTGGCGTGATCCCGCCTGATAGGCGAGGCGATAATGCCCGGAGCAATAGGGCATGCCGCCGAGCGGCGTGTTGCCGCAAAAGCAGAAATCATCGGCGCCGGGTGTGCTGATCGGCCAACGGCAGCGCTGCTCGCTCAGCTCGAACAGCGAGCAGTTGTTGGCGCTGACGATCGGCGCATCGTCGGGCACTTGTTCGTAGACCGCCTGAAGTAACCGGAGCTGCTGCTTCGCGGTTGCCCGTTGCGCGGCGTGGGCGGTGGATTTCTTCCGCCTGGCCCGGCGTTCGTCCGGCGTCGTGCGCGTCAGGTTCAGCCGCGACAGCTTGCCGATCACCGCATTGCGGCTGACGCCGATATTGACGGCGATGTCGCGGCAGGAGAGGCCGGCTTCAAAGTAGATCTTGAGTTGGTCGACGCGCTCCGGCGTCCAGGTCGGTTCGATGGTAATCATCTGACGGTTCCACGTTCTGTTGAACCGCCGCGCCGACGCGCGCGCCGTCAAGGCGTGCGGCCGTTGTCGCGGATTGCAAGCAACCCGTCCTTGATGGCGAGCCGAATGCCTTCCTCGATCAATGTCCGTGCGACGCCCGGGACGCTCGTGCCGTGGGTGCCCTGTCTCACCAGCTTCTCGAGGTAACCAATGGTCGAGAGCGCCAACGTGACCGGGACGCGGTCGGTTTCGGCCTTTTCTGTAGCCATGAGAAAACGCTTAACCCTGAACGCCTGTACTGAAAAGTATCTATTTAGAGTCTATTTAGGAATGTGGCGGTCCGTCAAGCCATGGACTGCGAAACTGGACGCGCGGGTTCGCGCGCGCCGGAAGCTGGTTCCGGCGCGGCGCTGCTGTCAAATTTACTAGATAAATTAGTGAGTTAGGATCGTAATTCGACCTTGACCGGGAACGTCTTGAGAAGCCGTTCAGCCGTTTCGGCCTTGTCCGCCGGCGCGCTCACGCTCAGGTACAGCCCGCGAGATGGGTCGGTGATGGCCTCGACACTGACCTCGCCCGACAGGCCTTCCCGAGCCAGGAGCTCGCGCGCGGCCTCGCCGGCGGCGATCTCGCGCAGCTTCGGCTTGAAGATCTTGCCGACCGGCGTGACCGGCATCTCGGGGATTACCGACACCACGCGCGGCCGCGCCGGCGGCTCCAGGATGTTCTCCTGCACGAAGGCAGCGAGCGCGTTCGGATCGATATGGGCGCCGGGCTGCGCCGAGACGAACAGCATCGGCACTTCGCCAGCGTAGCTGTCAGGACGCCCGACGGCCGCGGCCAGCGCCACGCCCGGAAACGCCAATGCTGCATCCTCGATCGCCCGCGGGTCGATGTTGTGGCCACCACGGATGATGACGTCCTTGGCGCGGCCCAGGATGTAGACGAAGCCGTCGGCGTCGATCCGGCAGATGTCGCCGGTGCGCAGCCAGCCGTCGCGGAACGCCTCTTCGGTCTGCTTCTTGTCGACGTAACCGGCGAACACCTGCGGGCCTCGGGTCAGGAGCTCGCCGACCGGCGAGGGCCACGGCCCGGTGTTGAGCTTACCGCCGTCAAGGATCGCGAGCTCGACCAGCGGATTGCGGGTGCCGACGCTCTCGGCGCGCGGCTTCACGCCGTGCACGTCGTGGGTGATGGCGCCGGCGAGCTCGGTCATGCCGTAGAGCTGCTGGATGCAGGGGCCGCCCCAGGTCGCAAGGTAACGCCGTTCGATTTCCGGCGGGCAGATCGAGGCGCCGGTGGCGGTGACGCGCAGGGTCGAGATGTCGCTGTCCGCGACCGGGATGTCTGCCAGCGCCCCGAGCGTGGTCGGCACGTTGCCGGAGATGTTGACCCGGTATTTCTCGACGATCTTCCAGAAATGCGTGATCAGCGCGGGATCGCGCGCGCCGGCCGGGCCGGGGATGAAAATCGTCGTACCGGCGGAAAGGCAATTGGCCGTCGTGCAGAACAGGCCTCCGACATGGAACAACGGCATCGTGATCATCGCGCGCTCACCGCGGTGAAAGTCGAGTGCCATGCGCGAGGACACGGTAGAGGCGACCATCGCGCGGTTGGTGAGCCGCGCTACCTTGGGATGACCTGTCGTGCCGCCGGTCGGCAGCATCACCGCGACCCGGTCGGCCTCGCTCATGTCCTTGGACTTGCCGTAGTCGTCGCGCCACGCGGGATCAGGCCGCAGCACCTCACCGTCGAACGAGATGCTGCCGTCGAGCGGCACGATCACGATGCGCTTGAGCGATGGCACCTCGCGCTGCAAGCCTTCGACCCGCTCATAGAGCCCGCCCGGCATGCCCGGCGGCGGCGCCAGCAACAGCTTTGCCTTGATGGCGTTGAGCTGGGCGACGATCGCCTCGCGCGTGAACAGCAGATTGAGCGGCTCGGCGACGCCGCAGGCGGCTGCGCCGAAGATCGCAACCACAGTCGCCGGGCACGCCGGCACCAGGACCGCGACCGCATCGTTCTTGCCGATGCCCTGGCCGCGGAAATAGTTTTCGGCCGCCTTGATGCAGCCCATCAAATGATCGTTCGAGATCACGATCGGATTGGGATCGAGCGGCGAACGCAGATAGATCGCGGCTTCAGCGTCCGGCGCGCCCTGGGGGCCGCGGGCAATGAGATCGAGGATGCGCGGGCAGGCGGCGAGCGTCTCCTGCATCTCCTTGTCGCGCGCAGCCTCGTCGGCCAGCGAAAGCCTGTCCTTGAGCATATCCGTCCCCGTCCATTTTTGTTCGTTGGGACGGGGATTGTATCGAGCCCAACTTGCGGAAAACAAGTGCGGCTTATCGACCGGCGTCAGCCGTGAACGACCGATTTGGCGATCATGCAGTGAATGCCTTTGGAGCCGTTGACGGTCTGCGTGACGCGCAAGTCGGCGGCCAGGCTGCACAGCGTATAGGCGTCCTCGCGCGATAGATTGCGTTTCTCGCCGAGCAGCACGATCATGTCGCGCAGCGCGCGCACCACGCACTGGTCGAGATCGGGATCCATCGCCATGGTCATGTAATGGTCGGCGGTCTCGGCGCGCGGATAGGCGAGCTTGAGGTCCTTGCGCAGGGTCAGGCGGAATCGGCCCGTGAGCGCCGTCTCGATCGCGGTGACGCAGACCTCACCGTCGCCCTGCACCCCGTGACCGTCGCCGCAGGAGAACAGGGCGCCCGGCACGAACACCGGCAGATACAGCTTGGCGCCTGGCCCGAGCTCCTTGTTGTCGAGATTGCCGCCCATCGCGCGCGGGATCAGCGAGGAGATGCGGCCCCAGGCCGGCGGCGGCGACACGCCCATCACGCCGAAGAACGGCTTTAGCGGCAGGTCGAGCCCCCATGGCATGCGGCCGACCATGCGCGCGCGATCGAGCGGGATGTTGAGGATGCGGGTCTCGTGGAAATCGTCGGGCAGGGTGCCGGACAGCGGCTTGATCAGATTGTAGCCCCAGTCTTGCCGGAGCTGGACGTCGAGAATATCGACCTCGAGCACGTCGCCGGGCTCGGCACCGCTGACGGCGATCGGGCCGGTCAGGATGTGCCCGGGCACCATCCGCTCGCATTTCGCATGAATGTCGTCGAGCTCGGGAGGCACGACGAACTTGCCACGGTCGGGCACCACGTCGGGGCCGCCGCTGACGGTCTCGATCGTGACCTCGTCGCCGCTCGCAATGGTCAGGACCGGTTTCAGCTTTGCTTCGAAGAAGCCCCAATGGCAGGTTTCGGGACTGGACTTCAGATGATGATGGGTCATGTGACTGCTTTTTATTGCATTCCCGACAGCGTATGACGCTGTAGCAGAACTTCGCAGAGGCTTCGCTTGTTTTTTGTGCTCTCCAAGACGCTCGGCATCCTGCTGCTGCCGATCAATTTCCTGATCGGTATCGGCGCGATCGGCGCCGTTCTGCTGCTGACGCGGTTTGCCCCGCTCGGCCGCAGGTTGATGGTGGCGTCAGCGCTGCTGCTTACGATCTGCGGCTTCTCGCCGCTCGGCAATGTCCTGATCTCCATCCTGGAGCAGCGCTTTCCGCCATGGGACGCTTCGCGCGGCGCGCCCGACGGCATCATCGTGCTCGGCGGCTCGATCGATGCCGATCTGTCGGTTGCGCATGGCACGCCGGTGGTGCGCACCGCGGCGGATCGCGTCATCGCAGCGGCGGCGCTGGCGCGCAGATATCCGAACGCGCGCCTCGTGTTCACCGGCGGCAGCGCGAACCTGATCTCGAATGACGCGCGCGAAGCCGACTACGCCGCCGAGATATTCGAGAGCCTCGGCATCGCCAAATCTCGATGGATCATCGAGCGCCGCTCACGCAACACGGTGGAGAATGCCGAGTTCTCCAAGGCGCTGGTCGATCCCAAGCCGGGTGAGCGCTGGCTGCTCGTGACGTCGGCCTATCACATGCCGCGGTCGGTCGGGCTGTTCCGCAAGGCGGGATTCAACGTCGAGGCCTATCCGGTCGACTGGCGGGTCGGCAATGTCATGGGTTTCGCGACGCTTGCGATCGAGGGCCTGTCGCGCACCGATCTCGGCGCGCGGGAGTGGATCGGGCTGGTGGCCTATCATCTGGCGGGCAAGACCGATGATTTGCTGCCGGGACCGGCACGTTGAGCCGCACCACGAGCTTGTCGCTTCCCTCGTCCAATCCGGCTAACATCAAAGCAACAGGCGGCGCCAAGCCGCCGATCACGGGAGTTTCTCGCCATGCAACAGCAGACACCGCCGGAACAGTTCGACCTCTCCGCAATCGTGGCCGACCTGAACAACCTGCTGCGGCTGAAGACCACGGTCATCGGCATCAAGATGTTCGCGCGCGTCGAGGAGATGGAGGCGATCCCGAAGATCCGCCGCCCGTCGGCGGTCCACACTACGGACCAGATCGTCAGCATGGCCTCGCGGCTCGGCTGGACCGTCGGCATCACCGGCGATGATCTGGTCGGCGCGCAATGCCGTGCGGTGATCGGGCTCGCGCCGCAGGACGAGAAGTGGCTTGCCGGCGAGAACTATGTCGGCGTCTGGCACGGCACGGCCGAAGACGCGCGCAAGCGCCAGGAGGCGCTCGACGTGGTGCCGTACGGTCGGTATCAGGCGATGGCGGTGAGCCCGCTGACCAGCGGACGTCTCAATCCGCCCGACATCTGCCTCGTCTACGCGACGCCGGGACAGATGATCATCCTGATCAACGGGCTGCAGTATACCGGCTACAAGAAGTTCGAGTGGGGCGTGGTCGGTGAAACCGCGTGCGCGGACTCGTGGGGGCGGGCGCTGAAGACCGGTGAGCCGAGCCTGTCACTGCCGTGCTTCGCCGAGCGCCGCTATGGCGGCGTGCCTGACGAGGAGATGCTGATGGCGCTGCCGCCGGCCTATCTGGTGAAGGCGATCGCGGGGATGAAGCAGCTCGCCAAGAACGGCCTGCGCTACCCGATCGCACCCTATGGCATCCAGGCCGACGTCCGCGCCGGCATGGGGGTGTCCTATGCCAAGAAATAACTGCAGGAAATAGCGGCAAGAAATAGCTGATTGCGTCGCTGCGCCCGCGATGACAAAAGGGGCGCCCATTTTGCTGAGCAGGGAGCCCGATCCATGTCCTCGTCGAAACTCGACATCGTCGTCTATGGCGCAACCGGCTTCACCGGCCAACTCGTCGCCGAATATCTCGCCGCGCATCATCGCGACGGCAGCTTGAAATGGGCGATGGCCGGCCGCAGCAAGGACAAGCTCGCCTCGGTTCGTGATGCGATCGGCGCGCCCGCCGACACGCCGCTGATGGTTGCCGATGCCAGCGACGCCGCATCGCTGAAGGCGATGCTGGCGCAGACCAAGTCGGTCATTTCTACGGTCGGTCCGTATCAGCTCTATGGCAATGAGCTGATCGCGGCCTGCGCGGACAGCGGCACCGACTATTTCGATCTCTGCGGCGAGCCGGTCTGGATGCGGCAGATGATCGACAAGCACGAGGCCGCGGCAAAGGCCAGCGGCGCGCGGATCGTGTTCTCCTGCGGCTTCGATTCCGTGCCGTTCGAACTCGGCGCCTTCTTCGTCCAGGAGGAAGCCAAACGCGTATTCGGTGCGCCGGCGCCGCGCGTTAAAGGCCGGGTCCGCGACATGCGCGGCACGCTGTCGGGCGGCACGGCCGCGAGCGCCAAGGCTACGTTCGATGCGGTCGCCAAGGATTTGAGCCTGGTCGCGATCCTCAACAACCCGTTTGCATTGACGCCGGGCTTCGAGGGCCCAAAGCAGCCGCGCGGCAGCAAGCCGGCCTATGAGGACGACCTGCACTCATGGACCGCGCCGTTCATGATGGCACTGATCAACACGCGCAACGTCCACCGCTCCAACATGCTGATGGGCTTTCCGTACGGCAAGGAGTTCGTCTACGACGAGATGGTTCTGACCGGTCCCGGCGAGAAGGGCGAAGCGATTGCCAAGCGCGTGATGGCGCTGAATTCCGAGAAGACCGGGCCGAGCGCGCCGAAGCCGGGCGAGGGGCCCTCGAAGGAAGAGCGCGAGAACGGCCGCTACGATCTGCTTTATCTCGCGGTCGCGCCTGACGGCCGCATGGTCCGCGCCGGCATCAAGGGTGATCGCGATCCCGGCTACGGCTCGACCTCGAAGATGATCTCGGAATGCGCGATCTGCCTGTTGCGCGACACGCTCGACGTCGCCGCCGGCTTCTGGACGCCGGGAGCGGCGATGCAGCACAAGCTGATCAAGCGCCTGGTCGATCACGCCGGGCTGACGTTCGAGGTCGAGAAGTAACTTCCCGTCCCCTTGTCCCGTGTCATCGCCCGGCTCGACCGGGCGATCCAGTACGCCGCGGCCTCTCGGCTCAAGCACTGCTGTCTCTGGAATACTGGATGCCCCACTTTCGCGGGGCATGACAGCTGGTAGCTACGCCGCCGCGCGCGGGTTGTACGCGTACATGAAGTCCATGCCCTTGGACGACACCGGCAGCAGCAGCTTCAGCATGTGATCGCGAAGCCAGGCGCCGGTCGGGCCGAACTCGCGCTTGCTGTTGCCGTTGCGGCGGGCGATCGCCACGATCTTCTCGGCGCGCGGGCGCCGTTCGTGCTCGAAGGCCTGGAACGTCAGGCCGAGCTCCTGGCCGTCGCGCATCAGCATGCCGAGCCGCAGCGCGTCCTCCAGCGCGAGCGATGCGCCCTGGCCGGCGTGCGGGCTGGTGGCGTGCGCGGCGTCGCCGATCAGGAGCGTGCGCTTGCGCGACCAGGTCGGCAGCGTCGCGACGTCGAGCGTATCGGTCACCACGATGTTCTCGGCGGCCTCGATGATCTCGGGGATCGGCGCGTGCCAGCCGGCGTGGAAATCGCGCAGATGCTGCCTGATCGCGTCCTGGCTCTGCAGCCGGTAGGCCGCGGCGGTCATGCCGTGCGATGGCTGCGTGCTCCACCACATCCCACCCGTGTCCGGATCGGGACTGCACAGGCCGTAGCCGAAGAAGCCGCTTTGCCCGAACGTCGTCTCGAGCTTTTGACCGATCGAGAGACGCTCGAACATGGCCCGCGGCACGAATCCGCCGAAACCGATCAACCCGGTATCGAACGGCGTCGGACCGTCCGGGATCACGTGCCGACGCACCGCCGAATGCACGCCGTCGGCGCCGATCACGAAATCGCCCTCGGCGGTGGTGCCGTCGTTGAAATAGGCGATGACCGGCTGGTCGCCGCGATCCTCGATCTTCACCAGCTTCTTCTCGAAGAACACCGAGACGCTGGAGGCCCAGGCCTTGTCGATCAGCGTCTCGTTCAAGGTCGCACGGCACATGTTCACCGCGGGCTGGCCGAAGCGCTGCTGCATGTTCTGATTGAGCGAGCCGAGCTTCTTGCCGGCCTGCGAATAGAAATCGAACGACTCCGCGATCGAGCCGCTGCGGATCAGCTCGTCCGCGAGGCCGAGCTCCGCCAGCACATGCATGCCGTTCGGTGCGATCTGCAAGCCGCCGCCGATCCCGGTGGAGTAGGGCCATGCTTCATAGAGCTCGGCCTCGATGCCGGCGCGGGTCAGGAACATCGCGGTCACCGGACCTGCGATGCCGGCGCCGATGATCAGAGCTTTACGGGGACGTGAGGTCATGCCTTGCTCCATGCATCCGTGTGGGGTACGAAAGGTCAGTGTCTAATTATCTTAGAAGATAAGATATTTGGCGATTAAGATATGGGAGCAGCTTTGTCAAGCGGGAAGTCGCGCGCGGCGCTGATGCAGGAACTTGAAGAGGCGATGCGCCGGTCATCCGCGCAGGGCGTGATGTACGGCCAAGCCGTTGCAAACATGGCCGGAATCTCCAATTCCGACATGGAATGCATGGATATCCTGCACCTCGAAGGGCGGGTGACCGCGGGCCGTCTCGCCGAAGTCACCGGGCTGACCACCGGCGCGATCACCGGCGTGGTCGATCGACTGGAGAAGGCGGGTTACGTGCGCCGCGAGCGGGACGAGAGCGACCGCCGCAAGGTCTTCATCTCGGTGGTGGAGGAAAAGGCGGCCGAGATCGGCAAGTTCTACGTGCCGATGCAGGAGGCGATGCTCAAGCTCTGGAGCCGTTACACCGACGACGAACTGCGCCTGCTGCTGCGCTTCGCCAATGACGGCTACAAGGGTGTGCTGGAAGCGACCGGCGCGCTGAAGACGGTGATCGACATGCCGCCGGAGCAGCGCGCCGAGCTCAAGCTGCCGCCGAAGTCTCGTCGCTGACCTCGGCTGGTGTCGCGCGGGTGCGCTCGGTGGCCGCGTACATGCCCCACATTGTGCCCAGCATCATCCAGAAATGCCGCCAATGGTCGGTATCGATGATGAAGCTCTCGCCGGCGATGCCGAGGAACGCCGAGAAGATCGCGAGATAGTCGCGTTGCCACGGCACCCGCTTGTAGATGTAGCGGAAGCCGATGATCGCGCTGACGAACACCAGCGCCGGATAGCAGATGCCCGAGATCCAGCCGCCCGACATGAAGGCGTTGAGGAACGAGTTGTGGGTGTCCTCGGGGAAGTAGGTGTGGAATTGCAGCGGGCCGATGCCGAACGGCAACTCGAGCGCCATCTGGGCACCGAGGATGTGGCGGCCGAACCGGCCGAAGCGGCCTTCGTCGTAACTCTGGTCGAAGCTCGCGCGCTGCTTGAACATGTCGGCGACCGAGCCGATCGACAGCAGCACCGCGACCAGTGCGACGGCCAGGATCGCGGCGATCAGGGTCATCACGATGATGCGCGAGCGCTGCGCCTGCGAGCGGCTGGTGAACACCATCAGCGCCAGCATGAAGGCCGCGGTGACGATCAAGCCGCCCCAGGCGGCGCGGGAGAACGACAGCAGGATCGCAAGCGAGATGATGCCGAAGGCGATGGCGTTGCGGAACGCCTTGCCGAAGCGGTCGGTGACCACGCTTTGCAGCGTGAACAGCGCCGGCAGGATCAGGAAGGCGCCGAGCACGTTCGGATCCTTGAAAGTGCCGCGGGCGCGATCATACAGCGTCAGCAGATCATAGCCGCCGGGCACCAGATGGAAGTAGCCGGCGATGCCCGCAAGTGAGGCGATCATCGCGCCGACGATCAGGCCGCGGCGCAGCATGTCGAGCCGCGCTTCGGTATCTTCCGACATCACCATCGCGAAGAAGATGACGGTGACGGCCATGTACCAGGAGGTGAGGACCCAGTTCACCACCTCCGGCTTGTCGAGGAACGGCACCGCGCCGATGCTGTAGCCGACATTGAGCACGATCAGCGCGAACAACAGCGGCATGAACACGAGCTGCATGCGCAGGCCCGTGGCAAAGAACAGCACGCAGGCGGTCAGCGTGACGAGTTCGTACGGGCTCGGTTCGATGAACACGATGGCGATCGAGGCGCCGGCGAGCCACACCAGTGCCCGCTGCAGCGCCAGCACGCCTGACGGCGCCGATGCCGGCGAATGGGACGTCCCGGCTGTCGCCGCATAGGCCATCGGATACTCACGCAACTTGATACAAAACACACAACGGATGCTTCGTCATTGCGAGGAGCGAAGCGACGAAGCAATCCACCTATCCCCGAGCTGCGATATGGATTGCTTCGCTACGCTCGCAATGACGGCAGTAAGTCTAGGCCTCAGTACGCGTTCTCGTTCTTGGTCAGCAGCGAGAACGGGGTCTTGAGCAGGATGTAGAGGTCGAACAGCACCGACCAGTTCTCGATGTAATAGAGGTCGAATTCGACGCGCTTCTGGATCTTCTCATCGGTGTCGACCTCGCCGCGCCAGCCGTTGATCTGCGCCCAGCCGGTGATGCCGGGCTTGACGCGGTGGCGGGCGAAGTAGCCGTCGACGGCCTCGTCGAACAGGCGGTTTTGCAGCTTGCTCTGCACCGCGTGCGGACGCGGGCCCACCAGCGAGAGATTGCCCTTGAGCACGACGTTGAACAGCTGCGGCAGTTCGTCGAGCGAGGACTTGCGGATGAAGCGGCCAACGCGGGTGACGCGCGGATCGTTCTTGGTCACCACCTTGGAAGCGGTCGGATCGGCCTGGTGATGATAGAGCGAGCGGAACTTGTAGACGTCGATCCGCTCGTTGTTGAAGCCGAAGCGCTTCTGGCGGAACAGCACCGGGCCGGGGCTGTCGAGCTTCACCGCAAGCGCCACCAGTCCGAGCACCGGCAGCGCCGCAAGCAGGGCCAGACCGCCGACCACGCGGTCAAACAGCCATTTCAGCACCAGATCCCAGTCGGTGATCGGCGCCTCGAACACGTCGAGCGTCGGCACCTTGCCGACATAGGAATAGGAGCGGGGGCGGAAGCGCAGCTTGTTGGTATGAGCCGACAGGCGGATGTCGACTGGCAGGACCCAGAGCTTCTTCAGCATCGCCAGGATGCGGGTCTCGGCCGAGATCGGCAGCGCGAACAGCACGAGGTCGACGCGGGTGCGGCGGGCGAATTCGACGATGTCGTCGACCTTGCCGAGCTTCGGTGAGCCGGCGCAAGTCTCCATCGCGCGGGTGTCATTGCGGTCGTCGAACACGCCGAGCACGTGGATGTCGGAATCATCGTCGGCATTGAGCGCCTCGATCAGTTTCTCGCCGTTCTGGTCGGCGCCGACGATGATGGTGCGGCGGTCGAGCCGGCCATCATGCGCCCAGGCACGCACCATCGAGCGCAGCGCGAGCCGTTCGGCGATCAGCACCGCAAGGCCAACGCAGAAGAACGACGACAGCCAGAACCGCGAGACCTCGCCGCCGAGCTTGACCAGGAAGGAGACCCCGATGAACAGAAGGAACACAAACGCCCAGGACGAGATCATCCGCGTCATCTGGCGGAGCTGGCCGCGAAAGATCTGTACCTGGTAGATATCCGCGGCCTGGAAGCAGACCACCGCCGCAGCCGACATGCCGAGGATCGATGCGATATATCCCCAATGGATGGCGATCGGCCTGACATAGGCAAAATAGAGCCCGACGCCGACCAGGCTGAGCAGCACGAAGTCGGCGAGGCGAACCACGCCGGCGATCACGACCGGCGAGTAAGCGCTGTGGACTTTCTGATTGGTAATAGCGAGCGCGGCCGGCGACAGGCGGCGGCGGCGTTCGACCTGCGGCTGAGCGGCCGTCGCAGACGCAGCGGCATCCAGCATCGAGCGTGCGTTAAACGGTTCCACGAGTCCACGTCCATTTCTGCGCGTGCAGATGGGCATCCGCGCGCAGCACCGAAATTCCCCTGGACGTGAGTTAAGGGGACAAATCGGAAGAAACGGTTACGTGTGTAAGAAATGGTTAACGTTTGGCAAATGCGTCGCGATAGCCGGCCAGTACGCCCTCGACCATGGCGCTCTGCGAGAAATGTTCGGAAATCCGTTCGCGGAGTTTCTGCGCGCGCGCCGCGGTCGCCGTGGGATTGTCGAGTGCGGCCTTGATGGCGTCGGCCATCGCGCCGGCATTGCTGGGCGCGAACAGCGCGTCGGTGTGGGTATCGAAGATCTCCGGGATGCCGCCGACATTGGCTGCGATCATCGGAACACCGGCCGCTCCGGCCTCGATCACCACATAGGGCATCGAATCGCCACGCGAGGGAACCACCAGAACGCTGCCCTTCGAGAAGCCGTATCGCGCCTTGACGTGGCCGATGAAGCGAACGGCATCGCCGAGCGACAGCCGCTTCACCTGCTCCTTGAGCCGCTCGAACTCTTCGCCGTCGCCGCCGAGCGTCAGCGTCACTGGCTTGCCCTCGGCGCGCAGTTTCGCCACCGCATCGATCAGGAGGTCGGCGCCCTTGATGCGCCGGAATTCGCCGACATAGGCCACGTCGGAGGCGTCGTCGGCCTTGGGAACCGGTTCGAATTCCTCCGACGTGACGCCGTTGAAGACACAGCGGACGAGGCCTGAGGGCTTGCCCACCGTGCGCTGATAGGTGTCGCGGGCGAACGCGCTCTCGAACAGGAACAGGTCGGTGCTGTTCATCAGCGTACGCTCGAGCTGGCTGTAGAAGCGGCCCTTCCAGGTGTCGAGCGGATAGTGCAGCGAGCCGCCGTGCGGCGTGTAGACCCGGATCACCTTGTCCGATCGCCGCCGCAGCCGGACATAGGCGCCGGCCTTGGCGCCATGACCATGCACGACATCGGGTTTCAGCTTCCGGGTCAGGCCGGCGATATGCGCCCAGACCATGAAGTCGGCGAAGCGCGGCTCGCGGCGAATAGCCACCCGGTGGACGCCGAGCTTGAGGCGTGGCTCGATCTCGGCGAGGACCGCGTCGGCCCGCGTGCCGCCGGTCAGGCTGTCGGCGACGATGCCGACGTGGTGGCCGCGTTCGATCTGGCCGTTGGCGACATCGAGGATGTGACGAATGATGCCGCCGACCGGGGCGCGGACGACGTGCAGGATGCGGAGCGGCCGTTCCTGATTTTGATGCTGTGCCATCGATCAGAACCAGCGTTCGCCGACGAAGACGGTGTCGCCGGGCCCGATCGGCGTGCCCAGGGGAACGACGAAGCGGCCGGCGCCCGATGCATCGGTATGGGTGAGGGTGACCTGGTCGCGCCTGGCGCGCGGCGAGAAGCCGCCGGCGATCGCCACTGCGCTCTCGACCGTCATGTTGGGTACATAGGGATATTGGCCGGGGGCCTGAACTTCGCCGAGGATGAAGAACGGGCGGTAGGATTCGATCTCGACCGCCACCGAAGGCTCGCGGATGAAGCCGTTGCGCAGCCGTGCGGTGATCTCGGCGGCAAGCCCGGCAGGCGTCCGGCCGCGTGCTGGCACCGAGCCGATCAGCGGCATGGTGATCGCGCCGGCCGCATCGATCGCATAGGAATTGGTCAGGCCTTCCTGGCCATAGACCACGACGCGAAGCCTGTCGCCGGGGCCGAGATTATAGGTCTCGCGCGTCGGCGCGGGATCGGCATAGGCCACGGCCATCGGCACGGGCGCAGCAAAGGCTGGCTGCCCATACGCCATCGAATCGAGGGCCGGGTCACCAGCAACCGGCGACGTCCGGCCCATGCAGCCCGACAGCGCGAGCGCAGCAATCAGACAAACGAGGGGAGCGCGCAGGTCGCGCATGTGAGGAATCCCGCAACAATATTGGCGTCGATTAACCGCACCCATGGTTAACAAACGATGACGGCCGGTGGTGGCCGCCGCATCCGCCAACTCCGCCGATTAACCCAGCAGCAACCTTAATGGACTGTAATCGCCGCCATTGAGATGGAATCGCGGCGTCCGCGGGAGTTCGTTATGCGTTTTGCATTCTGGCGTAGAGGCAAGGAAAAGGCCGCGGTGCAACGGGCGTTGCCGAAGTCTGCGCCGGTTGCCGCCGAAGCCGTTGCGAGGCCGGCTGCGCCGATATCAGCTCCTGACCAGCCGACGCGTCCGGCGGAGACGACGGATCTCGATCTGCATGTGCTCGGACGCGCGCTGGCGCGCAAGCGAAGCTGGATCATCGTGCCGACCGTGCTCGTGTTTGCGGTGTCGCTTGCCGCCGTCAACGTCGTGACGCCGCGCTACAAGTCGGAAGCGCGAATCCTGATCGACAATCGCGAGAACGCCTTCCTGCGCCCGAACGGCGAGCGCGACCTGGAGCGCAGCTCGCTCGACGCCGAAGCCGTGACGAGCCAGGTCCAGCTTTTGCTGTCGCGCGATCTCGCACGTGACATCATCAAGAAGAACAAGCTCGCCGAGCGCCCGGAGTTCGATCCGGTGCTGCGGGGCTTTTCCCCGCTGAAGTCGCTGCTGGCGCTGTTCGGCATCGGCCGTGACCCGTTCAGTCTGACCCCGGAAGAGCGGGTGCTCGATTCCTATTACGAGCGCTTCCAGGCCTATGCGGTCGACAAGTCGCGCGTCATGGTGATCGAATTCCAGTCCGAGGATCCCGAGCTTGCGGCGCGCGTCGCCAACTCGATTGCCGACGGTTATCTGGTGTTGCAGCAGGCGGCGCGGCAGGACCAGGCCAAATCCGCCAGCACCTGGCTGCTGGGCGAGATCGACAAGCTGCGCAGCAAGGTCGCGGAAGCGGATTCGCGGGTCGAGGAATTCCGCTCGAAGTCGAGCCTGTTCGTCGGCACCAACAACATCCCATTGTCGAACCAGCAGATGGGCGAGCTGAACACGCAGCTCAACAATGCCCGTGCGCTGAAGGCGGATGCCGAGACCAAGGCGCGGCTGATCCGCGAAATGCTTCAGGGCGGCAAGCCGATCGAGGCCTCCGAAGTGCTCAATTCCGAGCTGATCCGCCGGCTCGCCGAACAGCGCGGCACGCTGCGCGCGCAGCTCGCCGAGCAGTCGTCGACGCTGCTCGACAACCATCCGCGCATCAAGGAATTGAAGGCGCAGATTGCCGACCTCGACCGCCAATTGCGCGAGGAAGCCGGCAAAATTTCGCGCTCGCTGGACAACGATGCCCGCGTGGCCGATGCCCGCGTCCAGGCGCAGCAGGCGGGCCTGGATCAATCGAAGAAGCAGGCGTCGTCGAGCAACAGCCAGGACGTGCAGCTGCGCGGATTCGAGCGTGAAGCCAAGGCGCAGCGCGATCTGCTGGAAGCCTATCTCGCGAAGTATCGCGAGGCGACCGCACGCGAGAACATCGAGGCCGCACCGACCGATGGCCGCATTATCTCGCGCGCCACAGTCTCGAACACGCCGGCCTATCCGAAGAAGCTGCCGATCGTGCTGATCGCCACGCTGGCGACGCTGTTGCTGTCGTCGGGCATCATCATCACTGGCGAGCTGCTGCGCATCTCCGCGCCGGGCGCGGTGGGCCGTGCCTTCGCACCGGCCGCCGCAGTGATCCGGCGCCGCGAGCCGGTCATGGAGACCGCAACTGTCGACGAGCTGGCACTGACGCTGCCGCCTGAACCTGAGCTCGCGTCGCCGCTCGCGCCCAGCCTGTCGCCCGAGCCTGATCTGAGGCCCGAACCCGCCGTTGCATATGAGCCCGTCATCAACGATCCGCAGCCTATGCCCGCTCGGACGGCCAACGAGATCGATGAGCTGGCCGAGCGTTTGGTCGCGGCCGGTCCCGCCGCCCACAAGGTCACGGTGCTCGGCCCGGCCGCCGGCGAGAGCGTCACGCTGACTGCGCTGACGCTGGCCCGTCTGATGGCGCGTCAGGCCAAGGTCGTGGTGGTCGATCTCGTCGCGTCTTCACCCGCGCTGACGGCGGCAACCGTCGATCCCGGCGCGCCCGGCCTTGCCGAACTTATGCAGGGTGAGGCGACGTTCGCACAGATCATCACCAAGGATCGGCAGTCGCGGGTTCAGATCGTCAGCGCCGGTCGTCCGGGCTTCGATCGCTCGCATCTGCAATCGCCGCGGCTGGCGCTGGCGATCGATGCGCTGCTCCGGGTCTACGACCACGTGCTGCTCGACGCCGGCACGGCCGTCGACCTGCCGGCCGAGCTGCTGACCGCAAAGGCGCAAGCTGTCGTCGTGCCCGATGCCGGGATGGCGCAGGATGCCCGGCGCTCGATGGTCGATCAGCTCAGGGCCGTCGGCTTCTCCGAAGTCACGATGCTGACCAAGCCCTGTGCGCCGTCGGAAACGGTCGTGACCGGTCCGCGCGTGGTGGCGGCCTGACGAAACCTTCAAAGCGCGATGAGCTCAGGTTGAGTCGTCATCGCGCTTCTCTTCGGAGGGCGCCTCTCGCCTCTAGATGGCGCCTCAGTGCGCGAGCATGGGCTCACGCGCGGCCCGCTCGAGGACGGGATCGATCCGCAGCCTGATCGTGACCAGCGCGCCGATCAAGCCGACGACCGCGAGCAGCAGCAGGCCCGCGGTGAATCCACCGGTCAGGTCCTTGAGATAGCCCATCGCGAACGGGCCCGCGAAGCCCGACAGATTGCCGAGCGAGTTGATCGCGGCAATGCCCGCCGCGGCCGAGGCGCCGTTCAGGATGCTGGCCGGCATCGGCCAGAACATCGGCGGCACCGCCGAAACGCCGATCTGCGCGATGCAGAGCAGGCCGATGATCAGCACGGGACTGGAGACCAGTCCGGCGAGGCCAATGCCGACGGCGGCGAGCACGAGTGCGCCGGCGACATGGTAGCGCCGTTCACCGGTCTTGTCGGAATGGCGGCCCAGCAGCACCATGCCGACCGCGCCGAACACGAAGGGCAGGGCGGCGATGAAGCCTGTCTGGGTGTCGGTGACGCCAAACGCCTTGATGATGGTGGGCAGGAAGAATGCGACGCCGTAGCTGGCGGCGTTGAGGCAGAAGTAGACGAGGGCGCAGGAGAGCACCCGCGAGTCGGTGAGCGATTGCATGACCGAGATGTGCTCCACGGCTTCCTTCTTCTGCCGCTCGATCTCAAGCGTGTTCTGCACCCATTTGATCTCGTCGGGCTGCAGCCAGCTCGCCTGACGCGGGAAGTCCGGCAGCATCGCCAGGACGGCGAAGCCGACCAGCACCGACGGCAGTGCTTCGCAGATGAACAGCCACTGCCACCCGGTCAGACCGCCTCCGGACAGGTTGAGCAGCAGGCCCGAGATCGGCGCCCCGATGATGCTTGAGATCGGGATCGCGAGCATGAACAGGCTGATGACGCGGGCCCGATAGATCGTCGGGAACCAGAGGGTCAGATAGAAGATGATGCCGGGGAAGAAGCCGGCCTCGCAGGCACCGAGCAGCAGGCGAAGGAAGTAGAAGATCCATTCGCTCGAGAGGCCGCTCGCCGCGGACATCTGCGGGATGAACGCGAACGCCGCCGAGACGATGCCCCAGCTGATCATGATGCGGGCGATCCAGCGCCGCGCGCCAAACCGTTCCAGAAGGATGTTGGAGGGCACTTCGAAGAAGAAGTAGCCGATGAAGAACAGGCCCGCGCCGAGCCCGTAGGCGGCTTCGCTGAGCCCAAGCGCCGTGTTCATGTGCAGCTTGGCAAAGCCGACATTGACGCGATCGAGATAGGCCACGAAGTAACACAGGATGAGGAACGGAATCAGCCGCCGCATCATCTTTCCGATTGCGCGCTTCTCGACATCGTCGCTCATCGTTCCCATCCCTTCCGGTTTTTCGATTCGGCGCCGGTGATCGCGCTGTCCGGGCGGCACCTCCGTGCAGCCGCAGCGGTTCGTCGCCTTGCCCTTGCAAGTATTGCATTCATTGTTGTGTAATCGACCGCCGCGTGACTAATGGCATTTGGGAATGGAGCCACGGCGAAACTGTCATGATGCACCGCGGTATGAACGCGGGAACCCTGGAGCGTTTTCCAGCGAAATGGATGCCGGTTCGCGGCAGGAAAGCGCGTCAAGATAGACTCAAGAGCCAGGATGGTGGCGGGCCGTGATCAACAATCTGAAATTGCGCCAGTTGCGCCTGCTGGTCGCGCTCGACAGCGAGCGTAAGCTGCAGCTGGCCGCCGAGCGCCTCAACATCACCCAGTCGGCGGCATCCAAGATGCTGGCCGAGATCGAGGCCGTGGCACGGGTTCCGTTGTTCGAGCGGACGGCGCGCGGCGTCGAGCCGACGGCCTATGGCTCGATCCTGATCCGGGGCGGCAGGAGCGTGCTGGCCGACCTTGACCGGGTCACCAATGAATTCGCCGGTTACCGGTCCGGCGAACTCGGCACCGTATCGGTCGGAACGGTTGCCAAGCCCAGCATCGACCTCGTCGTCGATGTGATGCAGTATCTCGGCGAGAAGCTGCACCGGGTGAACATTTCACTCGATGTCAGCACCAGCCCGCCGCTGGTTGCGCGCCTGCTCGCGCTTGAGCTCGACTTCATCGTTGCGCGGATACCCGTCGGCGTCGATTCCGGGCAGTTCGACTATCACGAGATCGGCGCCGAGCAGGCCGGCCTGCTGGTTCGCGCCGAGCATCCGCTGGCCGCGCTCGACAGCGTCAATCTGGAAGACACGGTCGACCTGCAATGGATTTCCCAGCCGCGGGAATCCTTCATGCGCCAGGCGCTCGAGCGGTTGTTCTACAGCCGGGGCATTGCGCCGCCGCAGCGCATGATCAACACCGAATCCTTCTCCGCCTCGATCGGAATTGCCGCAGGGATCGATGCGATCGTGCCGGTGCCCCTCTTGATCTTCGATCTGCTCGATCCGCAGCGCTTCAAGATGCTGCGCATCCGCGACCAGCTGATGCTCGAGAGTTACGGGCTGATCAAGCTGCGCAGGCGAGCGCTCTCGCCGGCCGCGATGCTGGTGTTCGATGCGATGATGCGGCTTGGCGTCGAGAGCGGACGGCAGGCGTCCGACAGCTCTATCTAACGTCGCCCTGTGGGCGTCCTCAGCGGAACATGCTGCGCAGGTTCTGCGCGATTTCGAACAGCGCCGGATTTTGCTTCACGACGCGCTTGGCGCGGCTGATGGCCGCCAGCGCGCTTGCCGCCGGCTTGCCGCGCAGGCTGAGCGGAACGAAGCTGTCGACGATCGCTTCGTCGTCCTTGCAGAACAGCCGCTTGTATTCGTCCGAGCCGATGCCGAGGTCGAAGGCGCGGTAGTTCATGCCGGCATGGCGATCGATGATGTCGCGCATCAGGATCAGGCCGGGGCTGAACTTGGAGTTGGCCGACATCGTGTAGGTGTTGAACATCATCGAGAACCGATGACCGTCGGAGACACCGGCGTAGATCGCAATCACTTCCTCGTCGCACTCCAGCGCGTGAATGTCGATCGCGTAGCCCTTGCCGTCGGGGCGCGGCGCAAGGCAGGCGCTGCGGATGAACTGCTCGACGCCGGGCTCGGCGAACACGTCCGGCAGCTTCTGCTCGGCCATGCGCTGCGGCTTGACGCGGAAGAACCAGTCGAGCAGGCGGCAGACGTCGGCGCTGTCGGCCGCGACGTGATAGCGGTAGCCGGGCAGCGGCTGCAGCTTGCGCTCCTTACCCTTGAGGCGACGGCGGAACGAATTGCTGATCAGCGCTGCGGGCGCGGCGCTGGGCTCGATCACAAGCAGCGGACAGTCGTTCACCGAAGCCTGGTGCGGCAGCAACGCCAGTGGATTAGGCTGGTCCTGCCAGCGCAACGGCTGCTGGCACAACACGAGCGCGTCGACGCGGGACCGCTCGGCAATCGAGTTCATCAGAGCCGTGATGTCGGCTTCGGTTGCGTTGGCGGCGAAGTCCTTGTCGTACAGCGCCATGTTGAAGGTCGCATGCTTGCCGCCCATGAAGCTCGCGCAGTTCGCGCCCAGGCGAGACTCGATTGCAAGCGGCAGCAGCAGCAGCGGACGGCGTTCGCTGTCATGGGCCACGACGATGAAGGGCCGCAGTCCCTCGCGCTCGCCGACCTGGCGTTGCCAGTTGGCGAGGAAATCGAAGCGCTGATAGGGCGTGTAGCTGTGTTGCGGTGTCTCGAGACTGCGCCAGGTCGCCTCGGCGGCAGCGAGATCATGAAAGATGTCGACGCCGGCGACGCGAATTGCGTTCGGCCATGGTCGCGTCCCCGCCGTCTGGCCTTCAACTGCCGCCGCCATGATCATCTCGGAACCCAAATTTTTTAAGGTATTAATTTACAGGTCTCGGCTGGGGCCGACCTTCGCAGGGAAATGTCAACAAAGAGTAATAAGAATAGCTCGGCAGGGGGCTTGGCGGCATGTGTGGGAACCGCCGGGCAGAGGCGGGGATTTTGGCGCCGGACAACAGGATTTTGCGGCGGGCCCGGATGGAGCTCGCCTATTTCAGCGGCGCCTTCCGTCTGCGGGAGCACGAGGCCGGGAGCGCCGGGGCGATCCTGCGCTTCGCGCGCGTCCGTCCCGCGCGCCGGGCCCGGTTCCAGCCGCTGAAGTTCGAGGAGATCACGCCTGCCTTCCTCGATCGCACCATTCGCGCGCTGAAGCGCTGGAAGTACGACATCGTCGGGATCGACGAGGCTTGCCGCCGCGCGGTGACCATGCCGGAGCGCCGGCGCATTGTCTGCCTGACCTTCGACGGCGCCAGCAAGGACTTCGTCACGCATGGCTATCCCGTGCTCGCAAGGCACGGCGTCCCCTTTACCCTCTACCTGCCGACGGCTTTCCCGGATGGCGTGGGCACGGCGTGGTGGCTGGTGCTCGAGGACATCATCGCGCGCGAGAGCCGCATCAGCCTTGTCATCGATGGCAGGGAGCGGCACTTCGTGGTCTCGAGCCTGTCGGACAAATACGAGCTGTTCGATTTCCTGTCCGGCTGGCTGCGCAAGCTGTCGCCGCCTGATCTGTCCTATGCGGTAAACGATCTTGGCCGACGCTATTCGGCCGATGCGGCGCAATTGTCACGCAGCGCGTCGCTCGACTGGCAGGATCTCGCGAAGCTCGCGGCTGATCCGAACGTGACGTTCGGCAGCGCGACCGTGAACTATTCCGTCCTGTCCAATCTCAGGGATAGCGACGCGCAGCGCGAGATGGCGATGGGGAAGGCGGTTGCCGAGAGCGCGCTTCGGCGCCCGATCAAGCATTTCGCATTCCCCTTCGGGGACCGCGACGCATTCCGCCGTCCGCATGTCGTGATGGCCGAGGAGGCCGGCTTTGCCAGTGCGGTGTCGACCATATCAGGGGTGGTCGAGGCGCAGGGGCGCACCAATCTCTACGCGCTGCCGCGCGTCGCATGGGACGGCCGCGTGCGGTCGCTGCGGATGATGCGCGTGCTGCTCTCGGGCGTGATGTTCGCACCGGTGCGGCCGACCCGGCACGGGCGCGACGAGGGCGCGATCTAGGCGCGGTCGGGCCGCGACATCCAGGAGACGATCGGCATCGCCGGCAGCACCCAGCCAAGTCCCGCGACGACATAGAAAATCGCCTGGAGCAGTCCTGAATTGGCGAGCCACGGGGTCTGGGCGATCGTCATGCCAAGCAGCGACCACACCACGACCAGGATCAGCAGGAAGATGGTTCCGAGCAGTTTGCGGGTGCGTATGGCCATGGCGGAGATGTAAACTCGTGATCCAGAGTGTTTTCGCGCGAAGTGGGTACCGGTTCGCGCTAGAAAACGCGTCAAAACAAGGTTCTGGAGCTCGTTCCGGATCGATCGGAACGCGGCTCCGGGCGGCGCTTGCGCGACCGGCGCGGCGGACTATAAGGGGCCCGAAAATCCAATCAAGTCAGGGCGAAATGGCCGGTATTTCCGCACAACCATCGCAGCTCCGCGCCGTCAGGGTCTGGCTGATCGCGGTCGCCGCCCTGATCGCGCTGATGGTCCTGGTCGGCGGCGCCACGCGGCTCACCGAGTCCGGCCTGTCGATCGTCGAATGGAAGCCGGTGACCGGCGCGCTGCCGCCGCTGACCGAGGCGCAGTGGACGAAGGCCTTCGAGGGCTACAAGACCATCCCGCAATATCGCGAGCTCAATGCGGGGATGACGCTTGAGCAGTTCAAGACGATCTTCTGGTGGGAGTGGAGCCACCGGCTGCTCGGCCGGGTGATCGGCGCCGCCTACCTGCTGCCGTTCCTGTATTTCCTGTGGCGTGGCGCGGTGAGCGGCGAACTCGGCCGGCGGCTGTGGGTGATCTTCGGTCTCGGCGCGCTGCAGGGTGGCGTCGGTTGGTGGATGGTGGCGTCCGGCCTCTCGGAGCGCGTCGAGGTGTCGCAATATCGGTTGGCGACGCATCTGGTGCTGGCGCTTCTGATCTTCGCCGCGATCGTCTGGACGCTGCGGCGCTTGACGGACCATCCATCCGTGATCGCGCCGCTCAGGCTGAAGATCACGAGCGCGGTGCTGCTCGTGCTTACCTTCGTGCAGCTCTATTTCGGCGCGCTGGTCGCGGGGCTGCGCGCGGGCCGGGTCTACAACACCTGGCCCGAGATCGACGGCGGCTTGATCCCGTCGGCCGACCGGCTGTGGTTCGAGACGCCGTGGTGGCGCAATTTGTTCGACAACACGCTGACGGTGCAGTTCGAGCACCGCATGACCGCCTATTTGCTGTTCGCGCTAGCGATCGCGCATGCGATCGATGCCGTGCGCTCCCGCGCCGGCGGTGCGGTGATAGCGGGCGCCTGGTGGTTGGTGGCCGCAATCACGCTGCAGGCGACGCTCGGCATCCTGACGCTGCTGCGTCAGGTGCCAATCGATCTGGCGCTGACGCACCAGGCGGTCGCGATCGTCGTGCTGACGCTCGCGGTGCTGCAGGCCGAGCGCTTCGCGGCGCGGCGGACCGAACGGGACCAGCCGAATCTGGTTCCGGTCGGCCAGTCGCTTTGATCCATCAGGACAGATAGTCGAGCCCGATATCGAGCGTGGCCGAGCTGTGGGTTATCCAGCCGGCCGAGATCAAATCGACGCCGGTGGCGGCGATCGCCGCGGCGGTCGTAGCCGTGATGCGGCCGGAGGCTTCGGTGAGCGCCTTGCCGCGTGCCATTGCTACCGCCTGGCCGAGCTGCTCTGTCGTCATGTTGTCGAGCAGGACCGCGTCGACACCGAGTGCCAGCACCTCTTCAAGCTGCGCCAGCGTGTCGACCTCGACCTCGATCTTCACGAGATGACCGGTATTGGCCTTGGCGCGCTCGATCGCAGGACGGACACCGCCGGCGAGCGCGACATGGTTGTCCTTGATCAGCACGGCATCGTCGAGACCGAAGCGGTGATTGCCGCCGCCGCCGGCGCGCACCGCGTACTTCTCCAGCGCACGCAGCCCCGGCGTGGTCTTGCGGGTGCAGACGATCTGCGCGCGAGTACCTGAGACGGCCTTGACGAGTGTGGCGGTTGCGGTCGCGACGCCGCTCAGATGGCAGAGGAAGTTGAGCGCGGTGCGTTCTGCCGTGAGCAAGCTGCGGGCCGGGCCGTCGATGATCGCGATGACCTGGTCGGGCTCGACCGTGCTGCCGTCGGGCCGCTCGGCGCGCAGCTCGACCGCCGGCGACACCGTCTGGAAGACGGTGCGCGCGATGTCGAGCCCGGCGATCACGCCGGGCTGCCGCGCCCGCATCACGAGGCGGGCCTGCTGGCTGGCAGGTACGATGGCGTCTGCCGTGATATCGCCGGCGCGGCCGAGATCCTCGCGCAAGGCGGTTTGCACGATCGGCTCATACAGCAGCGGCAACAGGGGATTAAGGGTCATGAGCGGGCACTCCTGGCTGATAGCTTGGATTCAACGATGTCGTGCGCGGCGGCGAGCGCTTCCGCACGGGTGAGGGAAGATGGCGCTGCCGACAAAGCGGTGTGGGGGAAATCGGTGCGGAAATGACCGCCGCGGCTTTCCTCGCGCCTGATGGCGGCAATCGCGATCATCAATCCGACCAAAGCGGCGTCGGATGCCGCACTGGGACTGCGTGCGAGCGGATAGAGGCTCCGGATCGCGCGTGCGATACCGTCGTGATCGCGCAGCACGCCGAGCCCCTGGGTCAGGATCGGACGTACGGCAGAGGGATCGGAGGCGGGCGGCATCGTGTGTTCGCTCAGCATCGCGCGTGGACCTGCGCAGACGCCTTCGATGCTCTCGGCGACCCAACGCGCGCAGACGATCGCTTCCATCAGCGAGTTGCTGGCGAGCCGGTTTGCACCGTGCAGCCCGGTGCGCGCGGCCTCGCCGCAGGCCCATAGGCCCTGCACCGTGCTGCGGCCATGGCCGTCAACCGCGATGCCGCCCATGTGGTAGTGGACCGCCGGCCGGATCGGGATCGGATCTGTGGCGGGATCGATGCCCGCCATCTTGCAGAACGCGCTGATCACGGGATAGCGCTGCGCGAAGTCGGCGCCTGGATGCTGGCGCGCATCGAGGAAGGTGCGGTGCCCCGCGGCGCGGTGGCGCCAGACGGCGCGCGCGACGATGTCGCGTGGCGCAAGCTCGGCGCCGGGCTGATCGGCCATGAAGCGCTGCCCGGTCTCGTCGATCAGGGTCGCGCCGTCGCCGCGGATCGCCTCGGTCAGCAGTGGCATCGGGCGTGACGGCCCGTCGAATGCGGTCGGATGAAACTGGACGAATTCGAGATCCGACAGCTTTGCGCCGGCATGGGCCGCGAGCGCGAGCCCCTGGCCGAAACATCCGCCGGGATTGGTGCTGTCTGAAAACAGCCCGCCGATGCCGCCGGTCGCGATCACCACACGATTGGTCGCGATCGTCAGAGCACCGCGGTCGCTGGCTGCGAGCACGCCCTTGACCGCATTGTCCTCGACCAGCAGCCGCCGCGCCTCGACGCCTTCCAGCAAGGTGATCGACGGCGTCTGGCGGACCGCGGATATCAGCGCGCGCATGATCTCGCGGCCGGTGCCGTCACCGGTGGCGTGCACGATGCGGTTGCGGCCGTGCGCGGCCTCGAGCCCGAGACGCCAGCTGCCGTCGGCGCGTCGGTCGAAGGCGACGCCGAGCTCAGCGAGATGCTCCACGGCGGCAGGCGCGGCGTGGACGATCCGGGATGCTGCGGCCGCATCACAGAGGCCGGCACCCGCAGCAAGAGTATCGGCGAGATGGAGGGCAGGGGTGTCATCCGCGCCGACCGGCGCGGCGAGACCACCTTGAGCCCACATGCTGGAGGCTTCCGCGCCGAGCGGCGATTTCGACAGCAGCACGACCGGCTCGGGCGCGAGCTGCAGCGCGGTCATCAGCCCCGCGGCGCCGCCGCCGATGATCACCGGGCGGCCGTTGAGATCGGAGATATCGGTACTCATATCGCCAGCATCCTTTCGACACTCCTGCGCGCGCGATCGGCGATCGCGGGATCGATCATGACCTCGTGCTGATTGGTCTCCAGCGCGTGGCGGATGTTCTTCAGCGTGATCCGCTTCATGTGCGGACAGAGATTGCAGGGCCGGACGAAGTCGACATCGGGATTGCGGGCCGCGATGTTGTCGCTCATCGAGCATTCCGTCAGCAGCACCACACGCGGCGGACGCTTGGTCTCGACGAACGACTGCATCGCAGCCGTCGAGCCGGAAAAGTCCGCTTCGGCGACCACCTCGGGCAGGCATTCCGGATGCGCCAGAACGGTGACATCGGGATAATTCTCACGCAGCTGACGCACGTCGTCGGCGGTGAACAGCTCATGCACCTCGCAATGGCCCTTCCAGGCGATGATCTTCTTGCTGGTCTGCTTGGCGATGTTCTGCGCCAGATATTCATCCGGCAGCATGATGACGCGCTCGGCGTCGAGCGATTCCACGATCCTGAGCGCATTGCCTGACGTGCAGCAGATGTCGGACTCCGCCTTCACCGCGGTCGACGTGTTGACATAGGCAACCACGGGCGCGTCCGGGTAGCGCGCGCGCATCAGCCGCACGTCGGCTGGCGTGATGGAGTCCGCCAGCGAGCAGCCGGCCTTGAGGTCCGGGATCAGCACGGTCTTGGCCGGGTTCAAGAGCTTCGCCGTCTCGGCCATGAAGTGCACGCCCGCGAGCACGATGACATCGGCGTCGACCTTGGTTGCTTCACGCGCGAGCAAGAGACTGTCGCCGACGATATCGGCGACGCCGTGGAAGATCTCCGGCGTCTGGTAGTTGTGTGCCAGCACCACCGCATTGCGGCGGCGTTTCAGTTCGAGGATCGCGTCGACGTCCTCGGCGAACGTGGCCCATTCGAATGGCGGGA
The DNA here is from genome assembly GCF_019972155.1 of Bradyrhizobium sp. RD5-C2. Lineage (GTDB taxonomy): Bacteria > Pseudomonadota > Alphaproteobacteria > Rhizobiales > Xanthobacteraceae > Bradyrhizobium. The sequence goes on from NZ_BOVL01000007.1 coordinate 389,095, forward strand.
TGACGCGCTTGACGCGCTCATAGAGCGGCGCGGTGCGGGTGAGCAGATCGGTATCGAGTGCAACCATTTATACTCTCCTTGAGCATAAGATGGTTTATACTTATCCTGAGCATAAGGCATGTCAAGTGCGCGAAAGCGGGAGCTTGGTGCCGGCGACGGCCCGTTCGGCCAAGACGGCGTGGCGGAAGCGGAACAGCTTGGCCGGCCGTCCGACGGTATCGGCGGCCATTGCGCCAGTCTCTTCAACGAGTTCCTGCTGCTCGATGAGCCGGCGGAAGTTCTGCTTGTGGACCAGCCGGCCTGCGAGTGCCTCAACACTGCGTTGCAGTTGCAGCAGGGTGAACTCGGCCGGCATCAATTCGAATACCACCGGACGGTATTTGATCTTGGCGCGCAGCCGCGCGATTCCGGTCGCGAGGATGCGGCGATGATCCGCCGACATCGGCTTGCCCGGCACGATCGGCGCCTCGCGGTCATGCGCGCGCCCGGCTTCCGGGATCAGCAACGCCTCGTAGAGCAGCTCGTAGCGCTGCAGCACGAGTTCTTCGTTCCAGTCGCGATCGTCGAGGCCGAAGGTGATCGCGCAGCGCTGCCAGCGCTCGCGCTGCAGTGTTGGTGATGGTGCTGCCTTCGCCCATGTCTTCAGCTTCGGCGCGATCATCTTCGCAAGGCAGACCGGCGTGCCGGCGCGATGATCCTCCCAGGGGAAATAGTCGTACCAGCCGGACCAATGTGCCTCAAAACCTTCGCCGACCTGGTCCTCGCGGGTCAGGCCGAGATAGCTGATCGAGACGCTGTGCGGCGTCCTGGCGTCGCCGGACCGGCCGCGGTCGGCAAAGGTGTAGAGCTGCTCGACATAGCCGAGCGGATGGCCAGTCTGCGCCTCGACCCAGGCGCGCAGCGCGGTCTGCAGCGAGCGATGGGTGAACTCGAACGGGCCGCTCGGCAGCGCGGAGCCGCCGGCGATGGTCATGATCCTCGGCGTGCCGTCGGTGACGGCGACCAGCACCGCGACGAGGTCGGCGGTCACAGCGTTGCCCGAAGCCGGTGCGCTGGTTTTCTTCTGCGGCGATCTGGCCACGCGCGTGTCCCGGGCTAGCAGTAGCCGTAGACGCCGCAGGCGTAGGGCAGGCGGTCCCAGTAGGTCACATAGGCGCCGCCGTAATAGGGGCCGTAATAATTGTAGGAGTGCCAGTTGCCGTAATAGCCGGGCAATGACGACGATCCAGGCAGCAGCGGTTCACCCTGCATGTACGGGATGTACGGCTCTGAGTTGAGCGGGATCACCTTGGGCTCGACGACCACGAGCTGGCGTCCGCGCCGCACATAGGTCGGTGACGTGATGGTGGTGCGGTAGGCGTATTGTCGGCGCGGCAGACCCGCCGGCAGCTGGCGCGCGGCCTTGACGGTGGCGCGTTTGGTGACGACAGGGCCGTCGGCGGCGTCAGCAGGCGAAATCGCAAACAGCGCGATCGCGAGCGGCAATATCCAGCGCAGCATCAATGGTCTCCCGAATCATCCGGAGCCTATCACTGCCACTTTATGCCGGATTGAGCGTTAACGAGAGACCCGTCGGTATTAAGCGTTAACGAGACGGTCGGTTCGGGCAAGGTTGCCGGAGCGATGCGGGTGCACCGCTCCCGGAACCAACGTCGGGATCAGGCGCGCAGGGCCTGGTCGAGGTCCGCGATCAGGTCTTCCTTGTCCTCGATCCCGATCGACAGCCGCACCACCTCGGGCGCGGCGCCCGATTTCACCTTGGCGGCGTCGTCGAGCTGGCTGTGGGTGGTCGAGGCCGGGTGGATCACCAGCGAGCGGGTGTCGCCGACATTGGCGAGGTGAGAGAACAGCCTCAGGTTCGACACCAGATTGACGCCTGCGTCGTAGCCGCCCTTGAGGCTGAAGGTGAACACCGCGCCGGCGCCCCTCGGCGCGTATTTGCGCTGCAGGGCGTTGTACCTGTCGCCGGGCAGACCGGCGTAGTTCACCGCCGACACGGCCGGGTGGGTGGAGAGGAATTCCGCCACCGCCTTGGCATTGTCGCAGTGCTTCTGCATGCGCAGCGGCAGCGTCTCGATGCCAGTCAGGATCATGAAGGCGTTGAACGGCGACAGCGCGGGGCCGAGGTCGCGCAGGCCGAGCACGCGGCAGGCGATTGCGAAGGCGAAATTGCCAAAGGTCTCCTGGATCCGGATGCCGTGATATTCCGGGCGCGGCTCGCTCAGCATCGGATATTTGTTGTCCTTCGACCAGTCGAAGGTGCCGGCGTCGACGATGATGCCGCCAAGCGAGTTGCCGTGACCGCCGAGAAACTTGGTCAGGGAGTGCACGACGATGTCGGCGCCATGGTCGATCGGCTTGATCAGATACGGCGAGGCCAGCGTGTTGTCGACGATCAGCGGCACGCCGGCCTTGCGCGCGACGGCCGCGATCGCCTCGATATCGGTGATGCTGCCGGCGGGGTTGGCGATCGACTCGATGAAGATCGCCTTGGTATGCGGCGTCACCGCCTGTTCGAAGCTTGCGACGTCGTCGGGATCGGCCCAGGCGACGTTCCAGCCGAACGCCTTGAAGGCGTGGGTGAACTGGTTGATCGAGCCGCCATAGAGTTTTCGCGCGGCGATGATTTCGTCGCCGGGCCGGAGCAGTTGTTGCAACACCACGAGCTGCGCGGCGTGGCCGGAGGCAACCGCGAGCGCTGCCGTGCCGCCCTCGAGCGCTGCGACGCGTTCCTCGAGCACCGCGTTGGTCGGGTTGCCGATGCGGGTATAGATGTTGCCGAAGGCCTGCAGGCCGAACAGCGACGCCGCATGGTCGGCGTCGTTGAAGACGAATGACGTGGTCTGGTAGATCGGCGTCGCCCGCGCGCCGGTGGTGGGATCAGGCTGCGCGCCGGCGTGCACGGCGAGGGTGGAAAATCCCGGAAGGCGATCGGTCATTCTTTGTGTCCTGTTGTGGCCTGGTCGAAACGCGCGGCATGCTGATGGCGGCGGCGTCCGCCGTCAAGCGAGTTGGGCACGCCGCCGGTTTTGGGAGGGGCATCCCGGGCTATACCGGATGATCGGAGCGATTATTCCGCTGCGATGTCAGGTCGTCTCGGTCTTGTTTTTTGCCGCGCGGTCGGATGCCGCAGTCTGGCCGCCGCCAAAACTCGTGCGGTTGAGCGACAGCCGCATGCCCTGAGTCGGGATCGGCGCGCGCTTGGAACTCAGCGTGCGCGAGTTGACGCCCATCCAGGAGATCTCCGACGACAGCCGGCCGTACTCGATCTTCGGGCAGCGGTTCATCACAACCTTGAGGCCTGCGGCCTCCGCCTTCTCGGCGGCGGCATCGTCGCGTGCGCCGAGCTGCATCCAGATCACCTTCGGCAGCGGCGACAATTTCAGCGCCTCCTCGACGACGGGCATGATGTGGCTCGAATTGCGGAAGATGTCGATCATGTCGATCGGGCGATCGATATCCGCGAGCGATGCGACGAACGGCTTGCCCATCAGCGCCTTGCCGACATGGCCGGGGTTGACCGGGATCATGTCGTAGCCGCGCTGCGCCAGATACTTGAACGCGAAATAGCTCGGCCGCACATTGACCGGCGAGGCACCGACCATCGCGATCGATTTCACGTTGTTCAGGATGCTGCGGATGTAGTTGTCGTCGTAGGCGTCGTGGTTCATCTGTCTTCCGGGTTTGTCATTCCGGGGCTCGCGAAGCGAGAACCCGGAATCTCGAAATTCCGGGTTCGATGCTGCGCATCGCCCCGGAATGACGAAGCAAAATTGCGCCGTCATTTATCCTGCCACTTCGGGTCGCGCTTCTCGATGAAGGCGCCGATGCCTTCCTCGGCATCGCGCGCCATCATGTTCTCAGTCATCACCTCGGCCGCGAAGCGATAGGCCTCAGTGAGGCTCATCTCGGCCTGGCGATAGAACGCCTCTTTGCCGAGCTTGACGGTGTAGGCCGATTTCAGCGCGACCTTCTCGGCCAGCGCGATCGCGGCGTCGCGTTCGGTGCCTGCCGGCACTACGCGGTTGACGAGGCCAATGCTCTGCGCCGTTGCCGCGGAGACTGGTTCACCGGTCAGCAACATCTCCATCGCCTGCTTGCGCGGCACGTTGCGCGACAGCGCCACCATCGGCGTCGAGCAGAACAGCCCGATGTCGACGCCTGGCGTCGCAAACGCCGCGGCCTCGGAGGCAACCGCGAGGTCGCAGCTCGCGACGAGCTGGCAGCCCGCCGCGGTCGCGATGCCCTGGACGGATGCCACGACCGGCTTCGGCAGATGCACGATCGCCTGCATCATCGCGCTGCAGGCGTTCATGATCTCTGCGAAATAGGCGCGGCCGCGGTCGGCGTCGGTGCGGCGCGCGGTGAGCTCCTTGAGGTCGTGGCCCGCGCAGAAGGCCGGGCCGTTGGCGGCGAGCACGACCGCACGGATGCTCTTGTCAGCGCCGATATCGTTCAGCGCAGCGTGCAACTCGCCGATCAGGCCCTCGGAAAGGCTGTTGCGCGCCGCGACGCGGTTGAGCGTCAGTCGCGCGATACTGCCCACGGTCTCGCGCAGCAGGATTGGCTGGTGTTGCGGCGCTTCGGCGCGGGCGGCTTGGGCGGACATGGCAAAAATTCCACTTTGGTCTCTATGACAACTTAATGTAACAGGCAGGCTGAAGCGAGGGCAGGGACCGCATGGCGATTGCGAAAATGAGCGTGGCTGATCTGGAGGAGTTCCTGCGCAAGGAATTTCCGCAGGCGTTCACCCACGACGACATCCGGATCGAAAGCGCCGACGGCGAGACGGCCCTGCTGCGCCAGCGCTTCAGCGAGCGCATGCTGCGTCCGGGCGGCACGGTGTCCGGACCGACCCTGATGGGGCTGGCGGATTTCGCGATGTATGTGGTGCTGCTGTCCGCGATCGGGCCGATCGGCCTTGCCGTCACCACCAACCTCAACATCAACTTCCTGCGCAAGGGCCAGCCGGGGCAGGATGTGCTTGCGGTGGCCAAGCTGCTGAAGCTCGGCAAACGGCTTGCGGTCGGCGAGGTGAACCTGCTGTCCGGCACCTCTCCGGATCCGATTGCCCATGTCACGGCGACCTATTCCATTCCAAATCAATAGTCTTTTCTGCGGTATTATTACACCATATTTGCAAGCGATTGTTTTTGCTGATATAAATTGCGCGTATCGACGTTGACGCGCGCCCGCGGCTTCTCTAGAAACCCACGCAGTTCGGCGCATTCGGCGCCGATTTCCTTTTCACGGATTTCACACATGAGCACGTTCTCGGCCAAGCCCGCCGAAGTGACGAAGAAGTGGGTTGTGATCGACGCCAAGGGTCTGGTCGTCGGTCGTCTCGCCACGCTCGTCGCGATGCGCCTGCGCGGCAAACACCTGCCCACCTACACCCCGCATGTCGATTGCGGCGACAACGTCATCATCGTTAACGCCGCGCATGTGGTGCTGACTGGTCGCAAGCGCGACCAGAAGGTCTACTACAAGCACACCGGCTTCATCGGTGGCATCAAGGAGCGCACCGCGAAGCAGATCCTCGAGGGTCGCTTCCCCGAGCGCGTCGTCGAGAAGGCGATCGAGCGCATGATCCCGCGCGGTCCGCTCGGCCGTATGCAGATGGGCAATCTGCGCGTCTATCCGGGTGCCGAGCATCCGCATGAGGCCCAGAGCCCCGAGAAGGTTGATATCGCCTCCCTGAATCGCAAGAACACGAGGGCCGCATAATGTCCGATACTTTGCAGTCCCTCGACCAGCTCTCGCAGGTCAAGCCGGCGGCTCCCGACGCGCCGAAGTACGTCAAGAAGATCGACAAGTTCAACCGCGCCTACGCCACCGGCAAGCGCAAGGACGCGGTCGCCCGCGTCTGGATCAAGCCGGGCGCCGGCAAGATCTCGGTCAACACCCGCGACATCGAAGTCTACTTCGCCCGCCCGGTGCTGCGCATGATGATCCAGCAGCCGCTGGTCGCTGCCGCCCGTAACGGCCAGTACGACGTGATCTGCACCGTCGCCGGTGGCGGTCTGTCCGGCCAGGCCGGTGCTGTCCGCCACGGTATCTCGAAGGCGCTGACCAACTTCGAGCCCGAGCTGCGCGGCGTCCTCAAGAAGGGCGGCTTCCTGACCCGCGATAGCCGCACGGTCGAGCGCAAGAAGTACGGCAAGGCCAAGGCCCGCAAGTCCTTCCAGTTCTCGAAGCGCTAATTCGAGTTCTCAAATTCGCGGCAATTGCCGTGTGCATCGAGTTGCAGAGGGCGCCGCGAGGCGCCCTTTTTGCTGCACCCAACAGCGCGTGCTTCGACGCGAATTAGCGCAGTTTTTCATGAAAACTTGCGTGTGCGTGCAAACGAAATTGGAACTCGGGCCTTCTAGCTTGCGGGCTCGCACTGGCGCTGCATCACCGTATTATTTGCGCCTGCGAACGTTGCATCACCGGGCTGGGGTGACACTATGTCGTTCGATCCATCGACGCTTTATCTGTTCGCCACCATGGTCGCGGGCATGCTCGGCGCCATGCTCTGGTTGTTCGGCAGGCAGGAGAACATTCCCGCGCTGAAATGGTGGGGCACCGCCTATCTGCTCGGTGCGGCCTCCGTCGCGCTGTGGACGGTCGGCAGCTCGACGCTCGATCCGATGGTCCTGCTGGGCCTCAATGCGATCGGCTTCGCCGCCTGCGGCATGGTCTGGAATGCTGCGCGTATCTTCCACGGCCGCAAGGCCAACCTGCTGGGCCTTGTGCTCGGTCCGCTCGCTTGGATCGGCACCGTGACGACCATGCAGGATCCGGCGATGCGCCTGACCATCGGCGCCGGGATCGTCGCGATCTACGCCGCGCTGACCGCCTCCGAACTATGGAGCGAGCGCCGCCGCGCGATGCAACGTCGCTGGATTGCGATCGCGATCCCGGTCGCACATGGCTGCGTCCTGATGCTGCCGATCCTGGTCGGCGACCTGCTGCGGCTGAACGGCCAGAACTTCATCAGCAGCTTCTGGGTCACGCTATTCTCGATCGAGCTCGTGCTGTACGCGATCGGCACGGTGTTCGTGATCTTCATGATGGTGTCTGACCGCGCGGTGGCCGTGCACAAGACCGCTGCGTCGGTCGATCCCTTGAGCGGCATGCTCAACCGCCGCGGATTTACCGAAGCCTGCGCGCGGGTGATCGAGCGGGAGGCCACGGCCGGCCGGCCGGTCACCGTGATGATCTTCGACCTTGATCACTTCAAGTCGATCAACGACCGGTTCGGCCATCCCGCGGGCGACGAGATCCTGAAACTGTTCTCCGCCGTGGTGGTCAACAGCCTCAGGATCAGCGATCTGTCGGGCCGGATCGGCGGCGAGGAGTTCGCGGCACTGCTGCCGTGCTCGCTGGAGGAGGGCGTCCTGGTCGCCGAGCGCGTGCGCGAAGCCTTCGAGAACAGCAACATCAGCTGCGAGGAAGGTTCGGTCGATACCACGGTCAGCATCGGCGTGGCCGGTGGACCTGCCGGGACCGAGCTCGAGGTGCTGCTGGCCTCGGCCGACACGGCGCTCTACCAGGCCAAGCGCAGCGGCCGCAACCGTGTCGAGGCGGCGGAGGAATTGCCGCTGTCGCTGGAGAATTGGCGGCGCAAGACCGCGGGCCTGCCGGCATCGGCGCGGCAAAAGCCCACGCCCGCCCGCGCGTGAGTGCGCGGTAACGACTGGTTAGCCATTCGATCCCATGCTTTCGGGCATGGAATCGATCCGAACACGCAACCCCCATTCAGCCCTGATGTCGCTCGAAGCCGACGCGGCTTCGGCGCGCAGGGGCTTCGCTTGCCTGTTCTCGGACTCCGGTGAATACGAGACCGCGCTGATCGCCGAACGCCGCGCGCAGGGACGATACCAGCCACCGAGGAGCCGCTGGCCGATCGTGATGCTTCTCGGCGCGATGCTGATGGTCGTCGGCACGGTGCTGCTGTTCAACTGAACCGCCGCGTGATTGCCGGATCGGGCGCCCAACGCGGGCGCCTTTTGCTTTTGGGCGGGCTGGGCTAGAGACGGGCCTCAAGGGAAACCAACAAGGGAGGCCAGAGCTCGATGATCACGGAAATCGCACAGATCGACGTCAAGCCCGGTAGCGAGAAGGATTTCGAGGCGGCGGTGGCCAAGGCGCGCCCGCTGTTCCTGCGTGCCAAGGGCGGCAAGGGGTTCGAACTGCACCGTTCGATCGAGAAGCCGTCGCGCTATCGCCTCGTGGCCAAATGGGAGACGCTGGAGAACCACACCGTCGATTTCCGCGGCTCCGAGGATTTCACCGCCTGGCGCGCGCTGGTCGGTCCCTATTTTGCCGCCGCGCCCGAGGTCGAGCACACCGAGACCGTCTTGACCACCTAAGGAGGGATTTACGCTGCCTGCGCCGGCGCTTGATCCTCCGCCTTGAAGTGGTCGATCATCACCTTGGCAATCGCCATCAGCGGCAGCGCCAGCGCCAGCCCCCAGATGCCGAACACGACGCCGAGCAGGATCTGGAACGCGAACAGTGTTGCCGGCGGGATATCGAGCGCCTGGCGCTGGATGATCGGCGTCAGCACGTAGCTTTCCAGCGCGTGCACGCCGAGGAACAGGATGAAGGCCGACAGCGCCGCGATCCATCCGCTCGCCAGGCTCGCCAGCACCACGATCAGCCCGCCCAAGATCGCGCCGACCGTCGGGATGAAGGCGAGCAGGCCGGCCTGGATGCCAAGGATGAACGAGCTCGGAATGCCGATGATGGCGAGCCCGATCCAGGTGACGAGGAACACCGCGGTCATGGTGATGATCTGCGCGATCAGCCAGCGTTCCAGCGTCTCGCCGATGCGGTCGACGATGACGGTCGCCTGGGCGCGGTATTTGGCCGGCGCGATGAACAGCAATCCGGCGCGGTAAATGCTCGGCTGGGCCGCGAAGGCGAGGCCCAGGAACAGCACGATGAAGAAGTTGCCGACGACGCTGACAGTGCCGAGCAGCACCTTCAGCGTCTGACTGATGATGGCGCCGCCACTGGAGGCCAGCGCGCCGGCGCCGGGGATGCCGTGCGACTGCGACGACGTTGTGGGCGTTGATGTCGTCGTCGTCACGGCGGAGCCTTCGCCTTTCGCCTCACCAGCGGCATTGGTGAAGTCGAGATAGCTGGTATCGACGCCGCGCTGCTCGAGGAACTCCTTGACGTTGCCGAGCTGCGATTTGATCGTGTTGCTCAGCACCGTGGCCTGCTGCGCGATCGTGGTGCCGCCGAGGAACACGATGCCGGACAATAGCCCAGCCATCGCCAGGCAGACGATCGCAAGCCGCAACGCGTGAGGCAGCCCGGTCAGCCGGCCGAGCAGGGTAGCCATGGCATTGAGGGCGACCCCGAGCAGCATACCCGCGAACAGCAGGAACAGGGTCGCGGCGAACTGCCAGGCGAACGTCAGCAGGGCGGCGAACAGCACGATGCCGATGCCGCCGACGGCGATCGCCCACGCCATGTCGTTGCGGGCCTGCAGGCGATTGTCAGCCGGGTCAGTCACGGGTGATTCCCCCTTCGCGACGGTGTCTGGAGCAGTCTTTGGCGAAAATCCCGCCGGGATCAAGCTGGGCGGACCGTGCCGGTTTGCCGCTGACGTGCCGTGGTCCTGCCGCGACCGTTGGGCGCCAGGCCGGGTTTGGGCCCCCGAGGGCTGCGAATCTGTGCAGGATCGCAAGCCCCCCTGTGCAGATATAGACAGTTGATCCGGCGGGAACTCGAAGGCATGATCGTCTCCGCAAAGTCGCAAACTTAGAAGAATCATTGCGCGAGACTTCAATAATGAGACGGCCCGTGGTCGGCGTGATCGGAAACGCCCATCGCATCGAAAATCGTTTCACAGTCCAGATGGTCGGAGAGCGCAACCTTCGCGCGGTTGCCGAGGTGTCGGGCGCCGTGCCCTTGATGTTCGCTGGCAGCCCCGAAATCACCGAGGTCGCCGCCTTGCTCGACGTGGTCGACGGCGTGGTGCTGACGGGGGCCCGCGCCAACGTTCATCCGACCCGCTTCAACACCGAACCCTGCGCTGCTCACGAGCCCTACGATATCCACCGCGACGACGTCGCGCTGGCGCTGTCGGAGGCCTGCGTCGCGCGCGGCGTGCCGATCTTCGGCATCTGCCGCGGCCTGCAGGAGATGAACGTCGCCTTCGGCGGCTCGCTGCATCCGGAGATCCGCGAGATCCCGGGCCGCATGAACCACCGGATGCCTCGGCTGGAGAACGGCGAGATTCATCCCGATCCCACCGTGGTGTTCGCCGACCGTCACGACGTCGCGCTGACGCCGGGTGGCGCCTTTGCAAGGATCCTCGGCTGCGAGACCATTCGGGTCAATTCGCTGCACGGCCAGGGCATCCTCCAGCCCGGCAAGCGCGTCGTGATCGAGGGCATCGCCGAGGACGGCACCATCGAGGCGATCCGCATCGCCGATGCGCCCGGCTTTGCGCTCGGCGTGCAATGGCACGCCGAATACGATCCGCAGCGCAACCCGATCAACCGCGCGCTGTTCGAGGCCTTCGGCGACGCCCTGCGCGAGCGGCGGCGGGCGGCGTAGCTGGCCCGCTCACCGCACAGCTTGGGTAGCGGTATCGTCAGCCGCAAACGTTTCAAGCGAGCCTAGACCAGATGAAACCCGCTGCTTGTGTCGGGCACCGGCGGGTAGGGCGTGCCGGCGGGCAGGCCGAGATAGAGATATTCGAGGCCGTAGGTCGCCGCGAAGCTGGACGCATCGGCGTCGAGGACGATGCTGCCTGCGGTGCCGAAATGCAGCTCGGGACGGCTCAAGCCGTCGGCCGAGAAGGCCGGCGCGTCGTTGACGGAAAGGCCGTTGAAGCTCGCATTCAGATGTGAGAGGTCCGCGGCGTTGCCGGCGAGATCGGAGATCGCAGCGCCGTTCGCGTTAAGGCGCGTCACCCCAAGCGTCGCGGTGGGATCGTCGGTCCCCGAGACGAGATAGTCGAAGGCGAGCTTGGTTGGATCGTGCAGCGCGGCGGTCGCTGCCGCATCAAAGATCGCGTTCGCGCCGTTGTTGAGCGCGAGCGTCGGCGTGCCGCCGGACACCGTGACGGCTTCGTTGAAAGCCAGCGTCAAGGTGACGGACGCGCCGGCGGTCTCGATGCCGGTCGTCGGCGCCGCGCGGAACCCGGAGGACGCCGGCGCGGTGGTGTCGATCTGCAGGATGCCGCCGGGATTGGTCACCGCACCGACGAGGCTCGCATGATGGCCGTAGCCGTCCGTCAGCGACGCGCCATGCAGCAGGAAAGCTGATACCGCGAGGTCGGCTGTGTTGTCGCCGTCAGCGACCGTGAAGCTGAAGGTCAGGGCATCGCTGCCGCTGCCGCCCGTAAACGTCGCGACACCACCGTCGTTGAGCAGCAAGGTCGGCGCGCCGTGGGTGGTGTCCACGGTGACGGCGTCGCTCATGTTGAGCGTGAAGGTGACGGCGTGGCCGACGTTGAGGTCGCCATTGCCATTCGAGATGCCGGCACTGCTGGTCGCAACCGACAGCACCGACGGCAGCAGGAAGAGCGCGGTGCCGCCAAAGCCGTCGCCGCCGACACCAAAGGTCTGGCCGGCGAAATTGTCGTTCGGATCGAGCTGGAAGTCGAAGGTCTTGTTGTGCTCGGTGAGCTCGAGCAAATTGCCGGGCAGCAGCGTGACCGTGGCATTGCTTCCGATGCTGACGCCATAGAAATCGATGGTGTCGCCGATTGCAAAGCCGCTGATGATGTTGGCCGGCGGCGTGTGTCCGTCGATCTCGAGTGTGCCGCCGGTGCCCTGGAACACGATCGGCGTGCCGCCGGTCAAGGCGGCGCTCGCGACATCGACCAGCCCGCCTGCGATGGTTATGCCGTCGGCGGTGCCTCCGGAATCGACGGTGAGCGTGCTGCCGGCATCGACGATGATGCCGTGGATCGCACCGCTGCTGTCAATCTCGGTAGTGCCGCCATCAAGCGCAACGGCGGTTGCGGTACCCGCGACGTCGAGCGTGCCGCTGGCCTGCACGACGAGGTTGCTGGCGGTATGGCTCGCCGCGACGAAGTAGATCTCGCCGTTGAATACGAAATTGTCCGGCACCGACGGATTCCACCCGAGCGTCTGCATCTGGATGAAATCGGTCTGGGTAAAGCCGTTGATGACGCTGGAATTGCTTTCATTGTTGAAGGCGTCGTCGCCGAACGGGCCCGGACCCCCGCCGGAGCCGAAGCCGGAATCCCAGTCGCCGAGATCGCCCTTGGCGACATGGTTGTTCCAGCTTGCGAGGCTGGTCGCGCCATTGTCGATCGAGAAATAGCCGGTGGAGTGGACGGCGCCGGGCGCAAGCTCGCGGACGCCGGGCGCCGAGAAGCGGAACAGGTCGGGGACGCCCCAACCATTGGAATAGTGCTCGCCATTGACGCCGAGCAGCGAGTCGCGGCCCATCACCTCGGTGATCTCGTGCTCGATCGAGCCGACCAGATAGTATTGATTGCTTCCCGGCGTCGCGGTCGGTCCGTACGACCAGTTTGCCGTGGCGTCGAAGCCGACCCAGCCGTCATTGGCCGGATCGTTGGCGCCGATCAGACCGAGCGCCTTGGCTTCCGCGCGCCCGATATCGAACGTTCCACCGCCGGTCGGATCCGATGCGGGCAAGGTCGCGAAGGCCGCGAGTTGGGCGCTGGAGGTGCCGTGCGCGATCAAGGCATCCCTGATCGTGGTGTAGTCATAGGCCGGCGCCTTTGCCTCCTCGCTTTCACCAAGAAAACCGGACGAGATTGCCGAGCCGCCGACCTCGCCCCAGCCGACATGGATGTTGAGGCTGACGTTGTTGGTGAAGGCGGTGTCGAGCAGGTTGACGACATAGGCGATCGCGGTCTTGAAGCCTGACGGCGCGGATGCGACGCTCGGGTCGTAGATGACGTTGATCTGCACCGATGCCTCCCGGGAGACGGCGAGCGACTTTGCGGAGCGCCGGCGGCTCGTGCACGCCTGCGGCCGCGCGAAGATGCCCCGAATCGCAACCGCCGGCTTGGACTCCCCGGCGCTGGAGGTGGTTCAACCGGCATCGGCGGGTGCCGGCGCGGGTCTTCTCCGTACTTATACGGATACGAAAGTGGCGGATTGCAGGGCCGGACTCGGCTAAGCAAGAAGGCGCAAGCCACCCGATATTGCCCCGGCGCCGACGATCCTTTCCGATATTATTTTGCTTTTCCATTTTCCGGTGCAGCTGCTCGCGATGAGTTGGTCGGGATGAATTTGTCGGGCCGACTGGCGGCCGGGATGATGCTTCCCGTCGTCACACTCCTGCTGGCGCTGGGTTTCATCCATGGCATCACCTGGCCGGGCATTCTGCTCGCCGGTGGTGTGGTTTCGGTGGTGTTGATGACGGCTGAGATGATTGCGAGGTCGCAGTCCAGAACGCCCGCCCAGTTGGTGCGGGCGGCGGAGGCGCTGTCGCGCGGCGAGCAGTTCTCGATACGCCCGAGTGGCGACGACGAGGCCGCTCAGCTCGCTGCGACGCTTGCCGAACTGTCCGCGCAATTGGGCAGCCGGCAGCATCTGCTGGAGAAGACCGTCGAGAGCATCCGCGATCCGGTGGTCGTCGCCGACGAGCATGCGATGATCGTGATCGTCAACGCCGCGGCGCGGCGGCTGTACCGTGTCGAACCCGGTTTTGACACCCTGACCGGCGTTCGCACCTTCCAGAACTATTATGCCGATGGCACGACCGTGATGCCGATCGCAGAGACGCCGATGGCGCGTGCGCTGCGCGGCGAGGATATCGACGATTGCGAACTGATCGTCAAACCGCTGCGGCCGGAACCCGCTGTCTGTCTTGTCGCCAACGCCAGGCCGCTGCGCGACGATGCCGGCAATTTGCGCGGCGCGGTCATCGTGCTGCGCGATGTCACCGCAGAGCGTCAGGCGCATCGGGCGCTGGTGGAGAGCGAGCAGATGGCGCAGGCCATCGTCAGGACCGCGCTCGACGCCTTCGTCCAGACCGACCAGGACGGCATCGTGCTCGACTGGAGCCCGCAGTCCGAGGCGCTGACCGGCTGGACGCGCTCCGAGGCGGTCGGCCGGCGCGTGGTCGAACTGGTGTTTCCGGAAGAGCTGCGGGTTGCACACCGGCAGCGCATCACCCGCTTCCTGCAGGAGACCGCGACCGGCGGCATGGGCATGCGCTATGAAACCGCATCCGTGCACCGCGACGGCCACCGGTTCTATGTCGAGGTGTCGCTCAATGCGCTGCGCCGTGGCGATGGCTGGATCATCAATTCCTTTGTCAGGGACGTCACCCAGCGGCGGCGCGCCGAAGAGCAGTTGATCCAGGCGCAGAAGACGGAATCGCTCGGGCGGTTGACCGGCGGCATTGCGCACGACTTCAACAACATGCTGACCGTGATCACCGGCACGATCGAGATCCTCGCCGACGGCGTCAGGGATAACCCGCAGCTCGCCGCGATCGCCAAGCTGATCAGCGACGCCGCCGATCGCGGCGCGCAACTCACCTCGAGCCTGCTGGCATTCGCGCGCAAGCAGCCGTTGCAGCCCGCCGAGACCAATGTCAACGACCTGATCGGCGAAGTGGTCCGGCTGCTATCGCAGACGCTGGGCTCGCAGACCGAGATCAGGACAGAGCTCGGCCGCGACGCCTGGTTCGCCTTCGTCGACCGCAGCCAGCTCGGCGCGGCGCTGGTCAATCTCGCCATCAATGCGCGCGATGCGATGCCTGAGGGCGGTACGCTGACCTTTGCGACCCGCAACATGCAGCTCGGGATTCCCGATGCCGTGGCGCACGGCGTCGAGCGCGCCGGCGATCATCTGGTGATCGAGGTGAGCGATACCGGTACCGGAATTTCGCCGTCGCATCTGGAGAAGATCTTCGATCCGTTCTTCTCCACCAAGGAGGTCGGGCAGGGCACCGGGCTCGGGCTCAGCATGGTGTTCGGTTTCGTCAAGCAGAGCGGCGGCGGGATCGAGGTCAAGAGCGAGCAGGGGCGCGGCACCATCTTCAGGATCTATCTGCCCAAGGCGGACGGCACCGCGCAGCGCGCGGTCGAGGAGGAAGAGCTGCCGGTCAGGGGCGGCAACGAGACCATTCTGTGCGTCGAGGACGACCCCACGATCCGTGACTACGTCACGGGCCAGCTCGAAAGCCTCGGCTACAGCGTGCTGGTTGCGGCTAACGCAGATGCCGCGCTCGAGATCGTCAGCCGCGGCACCGCGTTCGATCTTTTGTTCACCGACATCGTGATGCCCGGCAGCATGAACGGCCGGCAATTGGCGGAGACGCTGATGGCCGGGCGACCGGCGCTGCGGGTGCTGTTCACCTCGGGCTACAGCGACGGCGCGCTGCCGGCGCAACAGGGCCGCGGCGGCCACGGCATTCCGCTGCTGACCAAGCCCTACCGGCGCAGCGAGCTGGCGCGGATGCTGCGGCGTTGCCTCGATCTTCAGGTCGATTTTCAGGGCGATCCGGTTCCGCAGCCTTACTCCGTGCAGCCCGATCTCGAACGCTTCCTGCGCGAGAACCCGCCCGAGAAGAATTAGTCCGCAGCGCGGACTGATCACTTGCACAAGCCCCGATACGCGATGGATATCGCGGAGTTGATCATCGGGCCGCTCGTTGGGCGGACCCGTTGGCTCAAGCCATCCTGCGCGCTACGCTGCTCGACGCAGGCTAGGCGCAGGAGAACAGTGCGGTGCAGGATCACAGCAAGATCGCGATCTTCGACGGCCACAATGACGCGGCTCAGCACCTGGCTGAATACCGGGAAGGCGGGCGAGATTTTCTCGTGCGCTCCGAGGATGGTCATCTCGATCTGCCGCGTGCCCGGGAAGGCGGCATGGTCGGTGGCCTGTTTGCGATGTACGCCAGGGCAGAACATCCGCGCCAAGGCGATTTCACCCGAACCGCCGACGGGTACGAGGTGCGCCTCGCGGAGCCGCTCGATGCTGCCTATGCGCGCCGTACCATCGATGCCCAGCTGAGAGCACTCGAGGCCATGGTTGCCCGCGCCGGCGGAAAAATCCGCTGCGCGACGACCGTGGATGAAATCGAGGCGGCACGCAGGGACGCAGCGTTTTCAATCGTGCTGCACCTCGAGGGCGCCGAAGCGATCGACGCCGATCTGGACGGGCTGGCCCAGCTTTATTCCCGTGGCCTGCGTTCGCTCGGCCTGGTCTGGAGCCGGCCCAACATCTTCGGCCATGGCGTGCCGTTCGCCTATCCGCGCTCCCCGGATACCGGCCCCGGTCTGACTGACGCGGGGAAGGCGCTGGTGAAGGCCTGCAACGAGCTGGGCATCATGCTGGACGCGGCTCACCTCAACGAGCGCGGCTTCTGGGATCTGGTGGCGATCAGCACCGCTCCCATCGTGGCGACCCACGCCTGTGCGCATGCGGTCTGCCCCGCGACCCGCAACCTGACCGACCGGCAGTTCGACGCGGTCAGAGCAACGGGCGGCGTCGTCGGCTTCAATTTCAGTGTGTCCGAGGTCCGCCCGGACGGGCACCGCGATCCGGACATCCCGATCGAGACCGTCGCCGACCACCTCAGCTACCTGATCGAACGGATGGGTGACGACCACGTTGCGCTGGGGTCCGATTTCGACGGCGCGCTGATGCCCGCTCCGTTGAAGGACGCAAGCCACCTCCCGAACCTGATCCAGGGCCTGCGCGCGCACGGCTTCGATGAGGCCACGTTGCGCAAGATCGCATTCGACAATTGGATGCGGGTGTTCCGTCAAAGCTGGCGGTGAAAACAGCTGCACGCTTTCGATCGATCGTGATCTATTGTAGCTGCACAACAACGGCGCGGCCGGTCAACGGCCCGATTCAGGGAGCGCGAAATGCAGGACCGCAAATGGTCGAGACGCGACTGGCTCAAGGTGACGGCGGCGACGGCTGCGGGCATGGTGTTCGCCGAACCGTTGCGGGCGGCGGCGCCGCCGGCTGAGGCCGTGACGCCGGAACTGATCGCAGCCGCCAAGAAGGAAGGCAAGATCTCGTTCTACAGTGCGCTCGAATTGAACACGGCGGAGCGTCTCGCGCGCGACTTCGAGCAGAAATATCCCGGCATCAGCGTCCGCGTCGAGCGCTCCGGCGCCGAGCGCATCTTCCAGCGCATCGCCCAGGAGCAGGGTAGCGGCATCCACGCCGTCGACGTCGCCAACTCGACCGATCCCGCGCATTACCTCGATTGGAAGAAGAACGACTGGCTCGCGGCCTATCTGCCGGAAGACGTCGCCAGGCATTTTCCGGCCGATCAGATCGATCCCGACGGCACGTCGGCGACATCCTGCGCCTGGTTCGAGGTGATCGGCTACAACACCGAGCAGGTGAAGCGCGAGGAGGCGCCGAAGAGCTACGCCGATCTGCTCGACCCGAAATGGCGCGGCAAGATCGTCAAGGGGCACCCGGGCTACTCCGGCGCGATCATGACCGCGACCTTCGTGCTGGCGCGCGATCTCGGCTGGCCGTATCTGGAGAAGCTTTCGCAGCAACGGGTGATGCAGGTGCAGTCGGCGGCCGATCCGCCGAAGAAGATCCTGCTCGGCGAGCGCGCGGTCATGGCCGACGGCAACGACTACAACCTCGTGCTGGCCAAGGATCAGGGCAAGCCGGTCGAGGTGGTCTACCCGACTGAGGGCGCGCCGCTGATCATCGTGCCCAGCGGCATCTTCAAGAGCGCGCCGAACCCGAACGCGGCACGGCTGTTCCAAAGCTATTTCTTCAGTGCCGAAACCCAGCAGATGCTGGCCGACGAATTTGCGCACCGCTCCTTTCACGCCAAGGTGAAGGAAAAGGCCGGCCACGTGCCGCTCGACAAGCTGAAGATGCTCAAGGCCGATCCGGCCCAGGTGCAGGCGCAGAGCGAGGAGATCAAGGCGCGCTACGCGAAGCTGTTTCGGGTGTGACAGCCGGTCCTCGCCTCCCATCCTGCGAGCGAGGTCAACGACGAGGAGCATTGGACAATGGCGATCGGAGCTTTGCGGACCGCGGATGTATGCTTTGATGGCCTGCCCGGCTATGCGTTCGCGCCCAACTATCGT
Organism: Bradyrhizobium sp. RD5-C2; assembly: GCF_019972155.1. Classification (GTDB taxonomy): domain Bacteria; phylum Pseudomonadota; class Alphaproteobacteria; order Rhizobiales; family Xanthobacteraceae; genus Bradyrhizobium. The sequence goes on from NZ_BOVL01000007.1 coordinate 407,138, forward strand.
GACGATCTTCCCGGCTATGCCGGTTTGCGCATGCACTATCTCGACGAGGGACGGGGCAATGCCCGTGTTGCGCTGTGCCTTCATGGCCAGCCGACCTGGAGCTACCTTTACCGCAAGATGATTCCGGGCCTCGTCGCCTCCGGCTATCGGGTGATCGCGCCCGATATGTTCGGGTTCGGTCGCTCCGACAAGCCTGTCGAGGAGGCCGTCTACACCTTCGACTTCCATCGCGAGAGCCTGATCGCCTTGATCCGTGCGCTCGATCTCGGTCGCATGACGCTGGTTTGCCAGGACTGGGGCGGTTTGCTTGGCCTTACCATCCCGATGGACATGGCCGATCGCTTCGAAGCGCTGCTGGTCATGAACACCATGCTCGCGACCGGGGACCGCCCGCTGACGAAGGGCTTCATGGATTGGCGCGCGTGGAGCAACGCAAATCCCGACATGGCCGTCGGCAAGCTGATGGCGCGCGCCTGCCCGCAGCTCTCATCGGCGGAGGCTGCGGCCTATGACGCGCCTTTCCCTGATGCCAGCTACAAATCCGGTGTGCGCCGCTTCCCGAATCTCGTGCCGGACCAGCCCGATGCCGGCGGCGCGGCCATCTCGCGCAAGGCGCGCGAATGGTGGCGAAGCGAATACGGCGGCAAGACCGCGATGGTGATCGGCATGACCGACCCGGTGCTCGGGCCGGCCGTGATGGCGGAGATGCGGCAAACCGTCCGCAATTGCCCCGAGCCGGTCACGCTCACCGCAGCCGGACACTTCGTGCAGGAATGGGGTGAGGATGTCCTGAAGGGCGCGCTGCCGCTGCTGTCCTGACCACGGAGAATGGGCAGAGACGGGCAACCGCAGCCGCGCTGCAAAGCTTGAACTGAACAGTAATCTCAGGCCGCACGCATCGTCCGCTGTGCGCGATAAGCCTGCGGCGACAGCAGCGTCAGCTTGCGGAAGGCCTTGCGAAAGCTCCTCTCGTCCTCGTAGCCGGTGGCGCGGGCGATGGCCTTGATCGGTTGCGCCGTCGTCTCCAGCAGCGTGCGCGCGTGCTCGACGCGGCGGCGCATGATGAAGGCCTGCGGCGGCTCGTGGGTCAGTTCGCGGAAGCGGCGGTTCAGCGTCCGCTCGCTCAGGCCCAGCGCCTGCGCAAGGCTGCGCACCGTGATCGGCGCCTTGCCGGTGCGGCGCACCAGCATGTCCGCCTTCATCAGCAGCGGGTCCTGGGCGAGCATGTAGCCGAGCGGCATGAAGATCGCTTGCGTGCGCTGCGCGGTGTCGATCACCGCATAGTCGGCGCAGACCTTTGCGACCTCCGTGCCCTCGACGAGCTCGATCAGCCGCAGCAACAGATCGACCCACGACATCGGCCCGGCGGCACAGACCAGGCGATCAGCCTGGGTGAGCACGGCATCGCTCGCAAGATCGATCTTGGGATGGCGACGGCGGAGTTCACTTTGCAGCCACCAGGTGATGGTGGCGCGGCGGCCGTCGAGCAGGCCGGCATTGGCAAGCAGCAGCACGCCGCTGCAGAAGGCGCCGATCAGGCGACCGCTTGCATGTTGCTGGCGCAGCCAGGCGCCGGCGCGGTCATATTGCGGTTGCAGGCGCTCGGCAGTGAGATGGTCCACGAGGCTGCCCGGCACGATGATCGCGTCGAATGCCGTCCGCTTGCTGACGGCGCCGTCGACGGCAAGCAACTTGCCGCCGCCGGCGCGCACTGCCTTGCCGTCGAGCGAGAGCGTCTGCCACGTGAAGCGCGCCTTGCCGCCGCGCAACTGCATCACGTGATTGCCGAGCGTGAGGATGTCGGCGATGCCGGCGACTGCCGATTGCATGCAGCCTTCCAGCGCGAGGATTGCAAGCTTCATGGGACCTCCGGAATTTGCCGTCATCCTACCCGATTGGCGCAGCCAGGCCGTGGCAGATATTGCCCGATCTCTGTCCGATCGGCCACTGCCTGATCGCGGTGTGCCGGTCCATCTTCGTTGCGTTGTCACAACCTCAGCAATGGAGAGAGACCATGCCTTACGTCACCATTTCCACCGTCCGCGGCATCTTCGATGTCGCGCAGAAGCAGGCGCTGCTGCAGCGCGTCACCGATCTCATGGTCGAGGTCGAGGGGCAGGGTAACCCCGATTTCCGCCGCAACGTCTGGGTCAAGATCGAGGAGGGCGAGCCCGCGAGTTGGTCGCTCGGCGGCATGATCCCGACGCCCGACATGATCGCGGGCAATTTCGGGGCGCTTGACGCCGGCGGACGGCGGGTCGCGAAGGCGAAAGCTTAAGCGAAGAAAAGGCGTCTTCGCCACATCGTCATTGCGAGCGAAGCGAAGCAATCCATCTCTCCGTGTGCGCGGATGTGTGGATTGCTTCGTCGCTTCGCTCCTCGCAATGACGGAGAGATACGGTACCAAAAGCAAAAGGCGCTTCCGGTGGAGGCGCCTTTTGCACGCGGCACGATCTGTTCGAGACGGTAGCTACGGCCGGCGCACCTCGAAGTAGGTCTTGCCGCCACGCTCAAATCCCGCTTCCTCATAGAAGCGGAGGGTGGTCTCCCGCTTCGAACCCGTCGCCAATGAGACCTTGTAGCAGTCGGCCTGCCAGGCAACATCGAGCGCGTGCGCAAGAACCCGTCGGCCAAGCCCCAGCCGACGGTAGTCGGCGTGAGTGACCACATTCTCGATCACGCCATACGATCTGCCGCCTCGCGACAGGTTGGGCACGATCGCGAGCGTGCACGAGGAGACAAGCAGCCCTGCTGCTTGCGCCACGATCACGGTCATGAAGCTGGATGCAAGCAATGTCGACCAGACACGTTCGGCAGCGGCTGTCTCCAGCTCGGGATCGTGCGGGTGAAGGTGTCGGTAAAGCTTCAACAGCTCGGGCAGTTCATGTTCTGCCGCAGATCGGACGATGGCTTCGGTCATGGACTGATACCGTGGATCATGACTCTGTAGGAATACTATCAGAATCCATCGAAATTTCTTTCGGCGGTAGGATCGCGCGCAATGGTTACAGCGCCAAAACAAAAGGCGCTTCCGGTGGAAGCGCCTTTCGCATTCGTGAGGTGCCGTAAAGCTTACAGCGAGTAGTACATCTCGAACTCGACCGGATGCGGGGTCATTTCGAAACGGGCGACCTCGGTCATCTTCAGCTCGATATAGGCGTCGATGAAGTCGTCGTCGAACACGCTGCCGTTCTTGAGGAACGCGCGATCCTTGTCGAGGCTCTCGAGCGCCTCGCGCAGCGAGCCGCACACGGTCGGGATCTGCTTCAGCTCTTCCTTCGGCAGATCGTAAAGGTCCTTGTCCATCGCCGGACCCGGATCGATCTTGTTCTTGATGCCGTCGAGGCCGGCCATCAGCATTGCGGCGAAGCCGAGATAGGGATTGGCCATCGGATCGGGGAAACGCACCTCGACGCGCTTGGCCTTCGGGTTCGCCGTATAGGGGATGCGGCAGGACGCCGAACGGTTGCGCGCGGAGTAGGCGAGCAGCACCGGCGCCTCATAGCCCGGGACCAGACGCTTGTAGGAGTTGGTCGACGGGTTGGTGAAGGCGTTGATCGCCTTGGCGTGCTTGATGATGCCGCCGATGTAGTGCAGGCAGGTCTCCGACAGATCGGCATACTTGTTGCCGGCGAAGGTCGGCTTGCCGTCCTTCCAGATCGACTGATGGACGTGCATGCCCGAGCCGTTGTCGCCATAGACCGGCTTCGGCATGAAGGTGGCGGTCTTGCCGTAGATGTGCGCGACCTGGTGGATGCAGTACTTGTAGATCTGCATATGGTCGGCCATCAGCGTCAGCGTGTCGAACTTCATGCCGAGCTCGTGCTGGGCCGACGCCACCTCGTGGTGGTGCTTCTCGACCTTGACGCCCATCTTGGCCATCGCGCCGAGCATCTCGGAGCGCATGTCCTGCACCGAGTCCTGCGGCGGGACGGGGAAGTAGCCGGCCTTGGTGCGGATGCGGTGGCCGAGGTTGCCGCCTTCATACTCGGTCGCCGAGTTGATCGGCAGCTCGGAGGAATCGAGGCGGAAGCCGGTGTTGTAGGGGTCGGCCGAATAGCGCACGTCGTCGAACACGAAGAACTCGGCCTCGGGACCGACGAACACGGTGTCGCCCACGCCCATCGATTTCACCATGGCCTCGGCCTTCTTGGCGATGCCGCGGGGGTCGCGGTTGTAGGGCTCGCCGGTGGTCGGCTCGAGCACGTCGCAGGTGATGACCATGGTGGTCTCGGCGAAGAACGGGTCGATCGTCGCGGTGACCGGGTCGGGCATCAGGCACATGTCGGATTCGTTGATCGCCTTCCAGCCGGCGATCGACGATCCGTCGAACATCGTTCCCTCGGCGAAGATGTCATCGTCGATCATGCTGACGTCGAAGGTGACGTGCTGCCACTTGCCGCGCGGATCGGTGAAGCGCAGGTCGACGTATTTGACGTCGTTGTCCTTGATCGATTTCAGGACGTCTTTGGCGGTCTTCATGAATACCCCTTATGGATGTGCGGGTGGTTTCCAGCGGAGAGCGACGTTATTCCCGCTTTTGGCGAGTTCGTGTGACTGCTGAAACGAAATGAGGCTGCCGAAGCAGCCTTTTTTCTCTTTTGCCGTCAGAAAATCCGGATAGCACCGCCCTTAAATAGCGTCCAGCCCGGATTCGCCGGTCCGGATGCGGATGGCTTCCTCGATGTTGGAGACGAAGATCTTGCCGTCGCCGATCCGCCCGGTCTGGGCTGCGCGGCGGATCGCGTCGATCGCCTTCTCGACCAGGTCGTCACCGATCACGATCTCGATCTTCACCTTGGGCAGGAAGTCGACGATGTATTCCGCACCGCGATAGAGCTCGGCATGGCCCTTCTGGCGGCCAAATCCCTTGGCCTCGGTCACGGTGATGCCTTGCAGTCCGACTTCCTGGAGCGCTTCCTTCACCTCGTCGAGCTTGAAGGGCTTGATGATGGCTTCAATCTTCTTCACTGAGCGCCTCCCGGGCATTGCAGATTGCAGGGTCGATTTCGATGCGCGTGGGGCGCAGTCTGGTTGGTCTTAAGCCTTCCGGCGGGTGGCCGGAAACACGCGCAATGGTCGCATCGGGCGGCATTGTGCGCGGCTTCCTCAAAAGCAGGGTCTATGCCAAGTTGTTAACGCCCCCGATTTCGGAATGTTATCAGCCTTTTAACAGGCAGTCGGCTGATATCGAACCACATGGGCTATGATATCCAAGCCTAACAAATAGGCAAATAGATCAATCCGTATGCAGTCGGCCAGTAGAAACCCCGCGAACGTCACAGGAATTGCCTCTCGAAAAGGCGAAGCGATTGAGGATTCGGCATGGACGTTCTGACCACCACCGAGATGGAGCGCGCCGATCGGCTGACCATCGCAGCCGGCACGCCGGGCTTTGCGCTGATGATGAGCGCCGGCCAGGCCGTCGCCGAAGCCGCGATGGACCTGGTCGAGGAGGGGCCGATCGTCGTGGTCGCCGGCCGCGGCAACAATGGCGGCGACGGCTTTGTCGCCGCCGCCGAGCTCGCCGCGCGCGGTCGCGAGGTGTCGGTGATCCTGCTTTGCGAGCGCGACAGCCTGCAGGGCGACGCGGCGCTGGCAGCGAAGGGCTGGAAATATCCCGTGCTGCCGTTCAACCCGCAGGCGATCGGCAAGCCGGCGCTGATCATCGACGCGCTGTTCGGCGCTGGGCTCAATCGCCCGGTCAAGGGCGACCCGCTGGAGATGATCGCGGCCATCAACGCCAACGGTACGCAGGTGCTGGCGGTCGACCTGCCGAGCGGTATCAACGGCACATCGGGCGCTGTCATGGGCGCGGCCGTGCAGGCGACCGAGACCGTCACCTTCTTCCGCAAGAAGCCGGCGCATCTGTTGCTGCCGGGCCGGATGTATTGCGGCCGGGTGCGCGTCGCCGACATCGGCATCGATCCGCAGGTGCTCAACGAGATCAAGCCGCTGACCGCGGAGAACGTGCCGCAGGCCTGGCGCTGGTCGTTTCCGGTGCCCCGGATCGATGGCCACAAATACGCAAGGGGCCACGCCGTCGTGGTCTCCGGCGACATCGCTTCGACCGGAGCGGCGCGGCTCGCCGCGCGCGCGGCGCTGCGCGCCGGCGCCGGCCTCGTGACGCTGGCCTCGCCGCGCGATGCTCTTGCCGTCAACGCTGCGGCGCTGACCGCGGTGATGGTGCGCGCGGTCGATAACCCGATCCAGTTCGCCGAACTGCTCGATGACAAGCGCCTCAATGCCTGCGTGATCGGGCCCGGTGCCGGGGTCAGCTCGCGCACCCGCGACTTCGTTCACACCGCGCTGTCGGCGCGGCGGCACCTGGTGCTCGACGCTGACGCGCTAACCAGTTTTGCCGGTTCGCCGGACCGGCTGTTCGAGGCGATCAAGTCCTTCGATGGACAGCAGGTGGTGCTCACTCCGCATGAGGGCGAGTTCCCGCGCCTGTTCAGCGATATCTCCAACAAGCATCCCGGCCGCTCCAAGCTCGAACGCGTCCGCGCGGCGGCCGAGCGCTCCGGCGCCGTGGTGCTGCTGAAGGGCGCAGATACGGTGATCGCATCTCCGGACGGCCGCGCCACCATCGCCGGCAACGCGCCGCCCTGGCTTGCCACCGCCGGCGCCGGCGACGTGCTGGCAGGCATCATCGCGGGCTTCCTGGCGCAGGGCGTCGCGGCATTCGAGGCCGCCAGCATCGGCGTGTGGTTGCACGGCGAGAGCGCCAGCGAGGCGGGGCCCGGCCTGATCGCCGAGGATCTGACCGAGGTGCTGCCGGCCGTGTTCCGCCGCCTCTATGACGAGTTCGGGATTGAGTATTAAGCGGCTCACGCTTGCCGACATGGACGCCGCCGCGCGTGTGCACCGCGCGGCGTTCGACAATGCGCTGCCCTGGCTCGCGGGCCTGCATACGCCCGACGAAGACCGCTGGTTCTATCGCGAGCGGATGTTTGCCACCTGCACGGTGTGGGGCGCATTCGACGGCGGGGCGATGAGCGGCGTGATCGCGTTCCACGACGACTGGATCGAGCAGCTCTACGTGTTGCCGGCCGCGCAGGGCCGCGGCATCGGCGGCACGCTGCTCGAGATCGCAGAGCAGGGTGCGGACCGGCTGCAACTCTGGACCTTCCAGCGCAACGCGCGGGCGCGCCGCTTCTACGAGGCGCGCGGCTTTGCCGCGGTCGAGGAAACCGACGGCAGCCGCAACGAGGAGAGGGAGCCGGACGTGCGCTATCTCTGGGCGGGCAGGGCCGGCGGATGACATATTGATCGGATTGACTGACCCCAACCGGACCCGGGGAACAGGACGGGGCTCACGGCGGGGCGAAAGATCATCTGGCAATCGGCCACCATTTGAGCACTTAATGCCTGTATCGACGAGCGAATGTACCCTTAGCCTCGAAGCTGCGTGGTACGGACCGGAGCAACATGACGAGTCCCTGCCGCGTTCTAATGATCTATCCGAAGTTCGTTCCAGACTCGTTCTGGAATTATACGGAAGCTTGCGAACTCGTCGGCGCGAAGTATCCGGCGGCGCCACTCGGACTGATCACCGTCGCCGCCATGCTGCCGAAGCATTGGGAGGTTCGGCTCGTCAACCGTAACACCGAGCCTTCGACCGAAGCGGACCTTGACTGGGCCGATCTCGTCATGATCGGCGGTATGCTCAACCAGCAGCCTGATTTTCTCCACCTGATCGATCTCGCCCACCGGCACGGCAAGCCGGTATGTGTCGGTGGGCCTGACGTCTCCTCCAGCCCGCACCTTTACGCGGATGCGGACTTCCAGGTGATCGGCGAGGCCGAGCACATCATCGAGGAATTCATCGCCGCCTGGGAACGCGGTGAGCGCAAGGGCGTGTTCACCGCCGAGAAATTCAAGATCGACGTCACGCTAAGCCCGATGCCCCGCTACGATCTGATCAAGTTCGATCATTATCTCTTTATTGGCGTGCAATATTCGCGTGGCTGCCCGTTCACCTGCGAGTTCTGCGATATTATCGAGCTGTACGGGCGCGTGCCGCGCACCAAGACCCCTGATCAGATTCTCGCTGAGCTGCAAGCGCTCTACGATCATGGTTATCGTGGGCATGTCGATTTCGTCGACGACAATTTCATCGGCAACAAGAAAAACCTCCGCATCTTACTGCCGCGGCTCAAAGCCTGGCTGGAAGAGAGAGACTATCCGTTCGAGTTCTCGACCGAAGCCTCGATCAATATCGCTGATGACAGCGAGCTGTTGCAGGCAATGAAGGACGCGAACTTCTTTGGAATTTTCGTCGGCATCGAGAGCCCGGATCCGGAGACCCTCGTGCAGATGAAGAAAAAGCAGAACACCAGGCGCAACATCGCCGAGAGCGTTCACAAGATTTACGACTATGGCATGTTCGTCACCGCGGGTTTCATCGTCGGGTTCGATACCGAGAAGGTCTCGATGGCGCAGGCGATGATCGACTTCATCGAGGAGGCGAGCATTCCAGTCTGCATGGTTGGACTGCTCTATGCGCTGCCTGGCACACAGCTGACGCGGCGGCTGGCCCAGGAAGGCCGCCTGCACGAAGGCCATGATCTCATGAAGGTCGAACAGGCGGGCGACCAATGCACGCTCGGCTGCAATTTCGAAACCAAGCGTCCGCTTCGTGACATCCTTGTGGACTACAAGTCTGTGCTCGGGCACGTGTTCAGCCCGGCGGCATATGCGGGGCGGCTGTCGCGGCTTTCCGTCATGCTCGACCGGTCCGATCGGCGCCGTGATCTGCCCGATGGCGACGTGCGCACGAAACTTGGCGGCATCGAGGGCGTACACAGGATCATGCGGACCCTGCCGGAGGTTCGCGAGCCGTTCTGGAAGACCTTCGTCGAGGTCGCCAAGTCCAACCCAGGCGCACTGCGCTACATTGTGATGCTGATGGCGCTGTACCTGCACTTCGGGCCGTTCTCGAAGCACGTGATCGGTGAGATTGACCGCCGGATTGCCGAACTGGATGCCAAGCCTCCGGTAAGGGTCGCGGAGCTTGTGCCGCGAGCTCAGCTGGACGCCGTTTGATGGACTGCAAAGTTCGCTGGCGGGGCCGCGGGATCTGCATGCGCCAGCCCGCGAGCTGTCGCTGATCTCCAAGCCGCGCAGCAGGATCACGATCGAGCAGCCCGTGCGTCTGGCCGATTTCATCGCATCAGCGCGCCGCCGCCTTCCGGACGGTATCGACTGCGCCAAGCCACGCCATTTCAAGCTGAGGACCGCGAATGACCGTCTATGTGATCGCACTGGTGAAGTTCACGCAGGAGGAATACTACCGCCGCTATCAGTCCCGTTTTGCCGACGTCTTCAAGGCCTTCAACGGCCGCTTGCTGGCGGCCGATGAGAGGCCGAAGGTTCTCGACGGCAAGTGGACCCGCGACAAGGTCGTGATCATGGAATTTCCCGATGAGGCGGAGGCGACCCGCTTTCTCGGCTCGCCGGCCTATCAGGAAATATCCAGGGATCGCATCGCCGGCGCGACCGTGCTGTCACTGCTGGTGAAGGGGCTGCCGTAGCCGCTTTGAGCAGCACGCGTGGCCGCACCGGTACCGCTGGCGGTACCGACGAGACTCAGGCAACGTCGGTGGAAAGCGAAACGCTCTTCCATGCATCGAATTCGGCCTGCAGCAGTTTCATTTTGTCCTCGACCAGCCGCACGGCGTCGCTGCCGAGCAGCAGATGCGCCGGCGGATCGGCCGACAGTGCGAGTTTCAACATCGCCTGCGCGGCCTTTTGGGGATCGCCGACCTGCCAGCCGCTCAGTTCCATGCGGCGTTTGCGGATCGGGTCGATGACGGCGTCATAGTCTGCGATCGACCTTTCGGCTCGTACCATCGATCGTCCGGCCCAGTCGGTGCGAAAGCCGCCCGGCTCGACGGCGGTGACCTTGATGCCGAGGTCCTTGACTTCCTTGCCGAGGGTTTCCGATATCCCCTCCAGCGCGAACTTGCTGCCATGGTAGTAGCTGAGGCCGGGCATCGTGATGATCCCGCCCATCGACGTGATGTTGAGGATGTGCCCGGCGCGCCGCTTGCGCATGAAGGGTAGCACCGCCTGGATCATCGCGACCGCGCCGAAGACGTTGACCTCGAACTGGCGTCGTAGATCGTCGATCGATGATTCCTCCAAGATGCCCTCGTGGCCATAGCCGGCATTGTTCACGAGAACGTCGATCGCGCCGATCCTGCGCTCGACATCGGCGACCGCGGGCGCGATGGCCTCGGTGTTGGTGACGTCAAGAACCACTGGGCGCGCACCTGCGCCGAGCGCTTCGAATTTCCGCTTGTCGTTCTCGTTGCGCACGGTGCCGGCGACGGTATGGCCGTCGGCCAATGCTGCCTCGGCCAACGCGCGGCCGAAGCCGGACGAAACACCCGTGATGAGGAAAGTCTTTGCCATGGAGATGTCCTTCAGATCGAGATTGCAGGCTCGATATAGGCGACTTGATTAGTGCAATAATCAGCATAGAGTGGCATGACCTGATGCAGATAATCGAACAATGCAGCACGCTGGCCTTTTCGAGCTGAACGCCGTCGTCGCGATTTCAACGCATCGCAGCTTTCGCGCGGCCGCGACTGAACTCGGCATTTCGCCCTCGGCGTTGAGCCATGCGATCGCCGCCCTGGAAAAGCGGCTTGGTGTGCGCCTCATCAACCGGACGACGCGCAGCGTCGCGCTGTCGGAAGCCGGAGAGCGCTTCCTCGCCAGGGTCAGCCCCGCGTTGCGCGAGATTGCCGGCGCGATGGAGGATGTGAACGAGTTTCGCGACACGCCCGCGGGAACACTGCGCATCAATCTGAAGGAGCGCGCCGCGCACCAGATCCTCCGTCCGGTCGTTGCAAAGTTTCTACGGCGCTATCCCGACATGAACGTTGAACTGACCTTGGAGGGACGTCCCATAGATATTGTCGCGGAAGGTTTCGATGCCGGCATCCGGTTGGCCGAAGCCGTGCCGCAGGACATGGTCGCGATCCCCTGCGGCCCGGACACGCGCTTCATCGTCGTTGGCGCGCCGGATTATTTCGCCCGCGCTTCCGTGCCGCGGTCTCCGCTTGATCTGCTCGCCCATGAATGCATTCGCAGGCGAATGCCGAGCGGCAAGCTCTATCACTGGGAGTTCGAAAAGCGCGGCGGCGAGCAGATGGTGGTGGATGTTCGGGGCAGGCTGACCCTCGACAGTGACAGCCTGATGGTCGAAGCCGCACTCGACGGCCTGGGACTGGCGTTCGTCAGCGATTTTTGGGTGACCGGGCATCTCGCCGCCGGCACCCTGCGAGCCGTGCTCGACGACTGGACGCCGCCCTTTCCCGGCTTGCGCCTCTACTATCCGAGACACCGGCACATGACGGCGGGGCTTCGTGCTTTCGTCGACATGATACGGGAAGAGACGAAGTCGGCCGCCAGGGGTGGGGTGGTCCGTTCACCTCCGGCCAAGCGATCGGGCGATCATCGCAGGCGGGCTTGAGTCGTCGAACTCGGAGATCGGGCCAACATGAGGCCATCTACAGATGTGGCACCACTTCGACGTTCGCCTTCAGGAGTGCTGAAGCCGGTGTGCCGTTCATCAGCTCGTAGGAAAATCGCGTCTCAAAATAGTCGCCGCCGAGAAAGCCCTTGTTCGGGCTGTAGGCGGTGCTGGTCTCATTGTCGGCCCAATATTTTCCGCGCTTGGGGCTGACGAGAATCTTCTGCGGGCGCATCGGCCCCATCGAACCATAGTTGATCCGGCAAACGTGATCTTGCAGCACGATAATTTTGACGGCGACGGTACAGTCCGGGCAGAGGCTGATCCTTGGGACGCGGCAATTCGCGTTGAAGCCTCCTCTCGCGTTGGCCATGCCGGTCGCCGACACCGACAGGATGAGCAACGCAACGTAGGAAATGACGATCGAGGTTCGAGACATCAGAAGGTTCTTGCCTGCAAGGGCTATTCGGTGCCCGCATCGGGCTCGGCCATACTGGAACACTTCCCGGCGAACGGCACGTTACGTTTTATTGCCCAAGATTGTTGTCAGAGACGAATCGGAAATGCCGCGTCTCTCGCATGAGAAGAGCCGGCATTGATCGGCTGGAAACAAAATGAAACGCGCCGTGTTTTTCACGAGACTGTTGATGGACGCGCGGAGAGGCGCGGGCTAAGGCCCAACGACATTCTCTCTCGTATCATCCGGAAACTGTCCCGTGAGTGGCAGGCAAAACGATTTCCTCGCTCAGGCGCTGCAACAGGGCGCAATGGCGCTCCGAACGCAGCAGTTTCGCTCAGGCGGAGCAGATTGCGGCCAACATCCTGAAATCCAACCGCACGGACAGGAACGCAGCGCTTCTGCTCGCACATGCGTTGAGGGGGCAGAACCGCGGAGACGAGGCGATCGCATCGCTCGAAAGGATTGCACGCCGCGGCGAGGACGGAGAGGTCGAGACCTTGCTCGGCGCATTGCTGTGCGGCGCAGGGCGCGGCACGGACGGGATCGCACAGCTTCGGCGCACGGTTGCACGCCGCCCGCCATATCTCCCTTCATTTCAGGAACTCGCCGGGCAGCTTGCCAAGGCCGGTCAATACGACGAGGCGATCAGCACGGTCGAGGCCGGCCTGGCGCTGGCCCCCGACAGCGTCGATCTGAAGCTTGATCTCGGGCGGCTGCTGCATGATACCGATGACTTCGCGCGGGCTGCGCATGTCCTGAC
>NZ_BOVL01000008.1:0-47301 GCF_019972155.1 Bradyrhizobium sp. RD5-C2
GCATCGTCCGCACGGTAGTCTGCAAGCCAAACCACCCATCAGCCGCCTCGGCCTTCCGATGGACGACCTCCTGAGATTCCACAGTTAACCCACCCTACGCACCGTGCTTCGCACCTACTCCGTCCTTCTGAGAAACGCCCCGAACGCGCGCGGGCCGTCGCCGACCTTGACCTCGCCGACCACCTTCAGCTCGGCGGCATCAATCACACTCAGCGTATTACTCTCCCAGTTCGCGACCACGATGCGCTTGCCGTCGGCGGTCGCCTCGATGCCTTCGGGGTAATCGCCGACCGTGATCCGCTTCACCGGCTGCAAGGTTGCGAGGTCGAACACGCTGACCTTGCCGTCATACTGGTCGGTGACGAAGCCGCGGCCCTGCGCCAGCGCCACCGCATAGGGGCGCAGGCCGACATGGACGCGGCCGATCTCGCTCGCGGTTGAGATGTCGATCACCGAGACGTCGTTGGAGCCGACATTGGCGGTGTAGGCGCGCTTGCCGTCGGCATCGATGGTGACGCCGAACGGACGGGTCCCGACCTTCACGATCCCTCGCCGCTCGTGCGCGGAAATGTCTGATATCGACACGCTGTCGTCGTCACGGTCGGCCGAGAGCAGCAGCCGCCCGTCCGGCGTCACGGCAAGCCCGGACGGCGATGCGCCGACCGCAAGACTGGCGACGACGCGCTGCTCCCTGGCATCGATCACCCGCACCGCGGCGGCGTACCAGTCGGCGACATAGACAGTTGCGCCGTCGGGGGCCACCGCAATGCCGAGCGGCCCGCCGCCGACCTCGACCCGGCCGACCACCTTTCGCGCCGACGCGTCGACCACCGTGACCGCCTTGGCGTCCGGGCTCGTCACATAGGCGAAGCGGCCGTCGTTGCTGACGGCAATGCCCGCGGGCTTGCCCCCGATCGGGATGGTCGCGACCGCCTTCGAGGTCGCAAGATCGACCACCGTCAGATCGTCGCTGAGCTGGTTGGTGACGAAGGCCTCCTCGGCCCGCGCGCCGCTGAGACTGGCGAGCAGCGCCAGCAGCGCGATCGCGCGCATGCTCAGCTTCCGCTCTCAATCTTCTTCTTCAGCGCCGCCAGCCCGCCCCGGTAGAGCTCACTCACTGCCTTCACCGCAGCCTCGTCGTTCAGGTCCGGCGGCGGATCGTTGTTCGGAAAGCCGCGATAGAACGCGCCGGCCCATTCCAGCTTCGTCTTGCCGCCAGGCGCCGGCGACACCGACAGCGTCGAGGAGTAATTTGTGACCGGCAGCACCTTCACGTCGACAGCCGTGATCCGGTATGAATAGCTCATCATCTCGGGCTCGTATTTGTAGAGCTCCTCGTCGATGGTAATGCCGGGTGCCAGTGTCAGCCGCCGTGTGGCGCCGATCTCGTTGCCCTTCTCGCCCTCGGTCTTGGCGACACCGGCAAGCCAGCTCATGTCCTGAAAATTGCCGATCACCGCCCACACCTTGGCCTGCGGCGCATCGATCTCGATGGATTCCCGCACCTTCTGACGGGTCGGCCCATGGGCCCAGGCGGCCCCCAATACGGCCAATGCCGCCACCACGACGCCAGCCTTCGCGATCGTCAGCCTCATCCTTGTTTCTCTCCCGATGTCTGTCGGCCCTGCGCCGCCTGGCGCATGCCGCAGTTTATGGTTCGAGGTTCTAGACTAGATCGGGGACCGGCTTCTTGCACCAGAGCGAAGTCGCGGCCGCGGGCTTCTCCGGGAGACAAGCCTGCCGGGATCGGCGTCACTCCTCGATCGCCGCCGCAACGAACCCCTTCGGGTCGTCGCAGAACTCCCGCATCAGCCGGTAGTGATCGGTGTCCCGCAGGTTGACCGGCTCGAGCCCGCTTTTGCTCAGCCGCAGCAGCGTCGCGTCGGGATAGGCCATCAGGACCGGCGCATGCGTGGCCATGATCACCTGGCAGTGGCCGGTGCCGTTCATCCGGTGCAGCAGCTTGAGGAATTCAATCTGCCGTGACGGCGATAGGGCGGATTCCCGCTCGTCGAAAATGAAGATGCCCTGCCGTTGGCAGCGCTCCTCGAAAAAGCGTAGGAAGCCCTCGCCGTGCGAATAGGACAGGAAGTTCGGCGGCGTGTCTCCGACATCCAGCGCGGCCTCGTCGACATAGCGCGCCACCGAGAAAAAGCTCTCGGCGCGGAAGAACCAGCCATTGGTGATTTTGGGCAGCCAGCTGGCACGAAGCGCTGACGCCAGCGAGCCGCCCATCTTCTCCACAGCATTGCTGTGGTCGACCGCGCGATAGCCCTTGCCGCCGCCGGCATCGTCATAGCCGGCCATCACGGCGATGCCTTCCAGCAGCGTCGACTTGCCGGTGCCGTTCTCGCCGACGATGATGGTGATCGCCTTGTCGAAGCTGAGTTCGAATTCGTCGCGTAGCAGCGGCAGCACGAACGGATATGCGTTGCGATTGGGAATGCGCTCCGGATCGAGCCAGACGCGCCTCAGATACGGCGCGGGCATGTTGATCGGGCGGTGTCGTCCTCTGGCCATTCGTCCTGCTTCCGGCACGCCGCGGCGGCGCCAACCACGATCCCAGATCGAGGTGAACCCGTCAAGAACACAACGGGAACGCACGGACTGGTCTGGCGCGCACGTCGGCGCACAATGCTAGGTTCAACGTCCCGCGCATGCGACGCGGAATCAGCAAGCCTTGTTGGGATCCCCGAAATAACAACCTCGCCTCCGGAAGGGTTCAAGCTCCTGCCGAGCCGCCCAGGATTCATCGACCATAATGGCCCCTACTACTGGCGCGAGACCGGCGACGCCGCGCCCGAATGGGGATTTCAGAGCGACGACCGGCACGGCAATCCCTACGGCTACATTCATGGCGGGGCGATCCTCGGCTTTCTCGATACCGCCCTCGGCAGTGCCGTGTTCATGGCAACCAACCGCAAATGCGCGACCGTTTCGCTGGACACCCGCTTCGTCGGCGGCGCCGCGCCGGGTCCATGGATTATTGGCCGCACGACCTTGAAGAAGGTGACGCGGACTTTCGCTTTCGTCGATGCGGAAGCCTTCGCCGACGACAAGCTGCTGGTGACGGCCGCCGCCGTCTTCCGCGTCTTCGACGACTGAGCCGATGCCAAGTCGCACCTACATGCTCTTCCGCAAGGCGATCCTCACCGAGCAGCAAGCGGTCTGCATCTATGATGGTCGGCCGCGCGAGCTCTGCCCGCATATCATCGGCCACAACAAAAGCGGCGAAGAGGTCGTGCTGGCCTGGCAGTTCGCCGGCGAGAGTTCGGGCAAGCTGCCGCAATGGCGCTGCCTGCGGCTTGCCCAGGTCACCGCCATCAGCCTGCGCAAGGGCGCCTGGCACGAGGGCGGCTCGCACCGCACCGAGCAGACCTGCGTCAGTGCGATCGACCTCGACATCAACGTTCACGTCCGCAAGCGGCGTTGAGCGAATGCGAAACTGCGTCCTCACCACACCTGTCATCGCCCGGCTCGACCGGGCGATCCAGTACGCCGCAGCCTCTCGGCTCAGGCACCGGCGTCTCTGGAATACTGGATCACCCGCTTTCGCGGGTGATGACATCACGTCTGTGACAACTTGAATCGCACCCCACCTCCATCGTCGTCCCGGCGAAGGATGTGGCGCGGTATCGACTCCGCAAACGCCAGGACGACCGTGGGGAGAACGCATGCCCCCTACGGCCGCTCCGCCTCTTCCAGCACTTCCAGCACCAGCTCCATCGTCATCAGCACGGGATTATCGCCGCGCACCAGACGTCCCTCGGCGATGCCGCCGAGATAGTCGACCAGCGCGACGTCGAGACTGGCGCGCACCCGGCGATTGGCGTCGGGCGCGATCTGCCCCGCGGTCACCGCAAGCTCGGTCGCGAACGGCACCACGCTGTGGCCACCGCTGAAGACCGCGCCGATGGTCGAGCCGACGCCGCCATGCAGCCGCGCCCGCAGAATGCCGTGCTCACGGCAGAAGCCCTCCAGAGCACAGGCGAAATCCTGGTTCGGCCGCAACCGCAACGCGAAGGCATGGCTCGTGGTCTTCGCACCCGCCGGCGCGCTTTCGACCGGGCCGAACAGCTTGAAATTGGTCTCGCTGTCGGGCTCGGCCACAAATGTCGCACCATCGATCCCGAACGCGCTGACCTCGAACGGCTCGGCGACGATGGTTTCATCGGGCAGCATGTGTCCGCCGCTGAAGCGTCCGTCGGCCTCGGTCCACAAGCCATGGCAGTGGAAGAACGGTGCGCCGTCGCGTTCGCCGAAGGTCAGCGCCGCGAGCTTGAGCCGCGTCACGCCATCGGGACGGAACGTGTCGCTGTAGAACGCGGCATTGACGCCGTCCTTCGACAGCGCCGGCATCACATAGGCGAACGGCCCGAGCGCCCCACCCGTCGCGCTCAGCACGCCGCCGGAAAATCCTTCCGCCGCAAAGCCGCGGCGCACGGCTTCGCGCAAGGGTATGCCGGCCGCGAGCACGAACGAAAAGGCGCGGCCGCGCGCGGCGACCCATTGGATGCGCTCGGGTATGGGAGCGCCAGGCTGGGCGATGCTGCGCATCGCCTCACGCGCCCGTTGATTTGGCTGTTACCTCGAGCAGCCCCCGCGCTTCGAGCTCGTCGCGGATCAGCCGCTTCGGTACCTTCCCGTAGCCGGACTTCGGCAGCGCCTCCCAGAAGAAGAAGCGTTTCGGCATCTTGTAGCGCGGCACCTTTGGCGCGAGGTACGCGGCAAGCTCCGCCTCCGCGACCGCCTCGGTGCCCTCGCGCGCGACGCAGACGGCGATACCGACCTCGCCCCAGAACGGGTCGGGCACGCCGAGCACGGCGACCTCGCCGACCGCGGGATGGGTCAAGAGCTTCTCCTCGATCTCGCGCGGATAGATGTTGGAGCCGCCGGAGATGTACATGTCGGAGGCGCGGCCGGTGATGTAGACGAAGCCCTCATCGTCCATGTGGCCGAGATCGCCGGTACGGAACCAGCCGTCGCGGAACGCCTTCGCATTGGCCTCGGGGTTATCGTAATAGCCCGCGAACACGCCGGGCCCGATCACGCAGATCTCGCCGGTCTCGTGCGCCTTCAACTCGCGTCCGTCGTCGCCCTGGATCGAGACCTGCATGCCGGTGCGCTCAAAGCCGCAGGTGCCGATCCGCGCATACGGTCCGTCCTCGGGATCGTGCAGGCCAGGCGGCAGCACCGTGATGTTGCCGGTGACCTCGCCGAGGCCGAAATACTGCACCAGCACGCCGCCGAGCTTGTTCAGCGCCGCCTTCTGGTCCTCGCGATACATCGGCGCGCCGGCATAGATGATATAGCGCAGCGAGGAATGGTCGTGCTGGTCGGCGGCGGGATGTTCGACCATCATCTTCAGGATGGTCGGCACCGTGAACATGTTGCTGACGCGATATTTGGCGATCAGCCGGAACGCCTCGGCGATGTCGAACTTCTCCGACGGCAGCAGGATGGTCGGCACGCCGCGCGCGGTCTGCACCAGCTGATGCACGCCGGCGCCATGCGACAGCGGCGCCACCACCAGCGAGGCGTCCCGTTCGGTGGTGCCGGGCATCAGGTCGGCGAGATGGTTGGTGATCACGAAGGCCATCTGGCCGTGGGTCAGCACCGCGGCCTTGGAGCGGCCGGTGGTGCCGGAGGTGAAAAAGAACCAGCAGGGATCGTCGTACTCGACCGGCGTGTTCTCGACCGCGGCGCCGGCATGTTTGGCGATCACGTCGCCAACGGTCGCCTCGCCGAAGGTCCCCTCCTCGCCGATCCGCCAAACGAATTCGAGCGAGGGATTGGCGGCCGCCTTGGCGTGCTCCGGGAAATCGGCGTGGCACAGAAACCCCTTGGCGCCGGAGGCCGCCGCCAGATAGGCGACCTCATCCGGCATCAGGCGGAAATTGGTCGGCACCCAGACCGCGCCGAGCCGGAAGGCCGCAAACATCGACCAGAACATCTCGTCGCAGTTCTTGGAATGCACCAGGATGCGGTCGCCCTTGCCGATGCCGCGCGCGGCGAGCGCCGCTGCCAACGCCGAGACGTTCTGGTCGATATGGCGCCACGACCAGGCCTTCTCGTTCCAGATAAAGCCGGGACGGTCGCCATGGCGGCGGGCGTTCTGGGTCAGGATGTAGGCGAGGTTCATCACCCGGCGCGACACCCGCGCGATCCCGCCGCGCGGCGCGGTCTCAGCCGACCCGCTCATTGCCGCCCCGCCGATACGCACAACAGACAGGGCATGGTCAGGACGGTCATCAGGTGTTTCCTCGGTCAGAACCGGGCGTCTTCAAGCGCCGCAACGGATTGGTGCGCCCCGGTTTATCGCCAAGCAGCGCGCCTCGGCAAGGCCCGCCGGGCGCGGCGCGATGATACCGCGCCGGCGGCCGCCAACCCGACAATACTTGGCCCGAGACCGCTATTGCGGATGCTTGGCCAGGTCCTGCTCGCTCAGGTTCCAGTCCTGCCAGAGCTGCAAGGCGCCGATCATCGCGACCAGCCCTCCGAGGAGGATGTGCCACAGCTGCAGCGCCTGGTCTTCCGAATAGCCGAAGATATTGGGCGACGCGATCAGCCAGAGGCCGAGCACGATGCTCGCCACCTCCTCCCAGCGATGCAGCGCGACATATTCAAGCTGGGCGAGGCCCAGCACCAGCATGCCGACCACGAAGCTGTTGAGCACCAGGTGGCTGCGCTCGACATCGACGACGTCGCTGACCTGCATCGGAAACCAGGGCGAGACCATGATCAGCACGCCGAGCAGCATGCCGAGCCAGTCCTCCCAGGGGCGGTGTGTGCCGAAGAAACGATTGTCCGACATGACGAACCTCCTTGCGACAAGGGGCATACGTCAGCGGCCGGCCTCACCACTCGGTACCAGACGACCATTGGGCCGCATCCGGGGGCGTATGTCTGGGAACAAGCCTAATCGAATTGCATCGGCCCGCAAGCCCGATCCGCGTATGTGCGATGCGGCAGGATCGCCGGCCAGCGGCCACAGTCAGCGGGCCCCGCCGAGCCGGGCCGGCGCCTCCCTAGCGGACTTCAGATCGGGCTGCAGCTCCAGCGCCTTGCGGAAATCGTCCGCCGCGCCCTTCTTGTCGCCGAGCCGTAGCTTGGCCTGGCCGCGGTTGTTCCAGGAATAGACGTCGGCAGGATCGTATTGCAGCGCCTTGTCGTAATCGGCGAGCCCGCCCTTGTTGTCGCCCTGAAACAGCCGGACCATGCCGCGGTTGCGCCAGCCGCGCGCATCGGTCGGCGCAATCTTCGCCGCCTCGCCGTAGTCGGCGGCGGCCCGATCGAGCTGCTCGGTGTCGCGATAGACATTGCCGCGGTTGATGTAGGCGAGCGCGTTGGGCTCGAGCCTGATCTCGGTGGTGAAGTCGGCGATCGCATGCGCCGCGTCGCGCTTGCGGTAGTAGACGAAGCCGCGATTGCCATAGGCCACAGCGAGTTGCGGGTTATATTTGATGGCGAGGCTGAGGTCGGCCAGCGCGCGGTCGAGATCGCCCTTGTTGAGCCAGGCATCGCCGCGGTTGTTGTAGGCCAGCGCGAAGGCCGGATCGATCCGGATCGCCTCGTCGTAGTTGGCGATTGCATGATCCAGGTCTTGTTTGAAAGCGTAGACCCGGCCGCGATTGGTGTAGGCGCAGGCATAGGCGGGATCGAGCTTGATCGCCTCGTTGAGGTCGGCGAGCGCGGCGTCGAATTCGTGCTTTTCGGTCAGTCCGTGGCCGCGGTTGCAATAGGCCCCGGCCAGCCGCCTGCCGGTCTCGGTCTTGCCGTCGATCACCGTGGTGCAGGCCCCCACGCGGTCGCCGGGCGCCGTCGCTTGGCCTACGCAGGTCTGCCAGCTCGGATCGTCACCGGCGGCGGCTTGCGGAGGGTGCGGCAGCGTCAGCGCGGCGCCCAGCAATCCGGCGGTCAGGCAGGCCAAAATGCGCATCTCGTCAATCCACAAATGCCAATTTGCGGGTTGGTCGCACCGGCGGGTTCACGCGCTTAGATCAAGGCCTGTGAATCAACCGGGATTTTGCGATGGCTGCCGTCCGCGACAACAAGGCCGAGAGGCGCTTCGAACTCGACACCGAGGGCGGCACAGCCTTTGCGAATTACCGGCAGACGCCCTCGGCCGTCATCATCACCCATACCGAGACACCGCGCGCCCTGCGCGGCCGCGGCATCGCATCGGAGCTGGTCAGGGGCGCGCTGGAGCTGATCCGCGCCGACGGCCACAAGGTGATCGCCGGCTGCGGCTTCGTGGTGGACTACCTCGACAAGCATCCGGAATTTGCGGACCTTGCCGGATAGCGCCCTGCCCGGCGTCAAACGATCTTGATCGACATGTCAGGCAGGCCCTCGAGCTTGCAGAGCAGCACGTCGCCCTTGACGACCGGGCCGACATTCTCCGGCGTTCCGGAATAGATGATGTCACCGGCCTTCAGCTCGAAGGCCTCGGAGAGCTTTGCGATCTGCTCGGCGACGCTCCAGATCATGTTCTTCAGATCCGAGTTCTGCCGCACCGCGCCGTTGACCGCGAGCGAGATCGCGCCTTGCGTGAAATGGCCGGTCTTATCAGCCGGATGGATCGGCCCGAGCACCGCGGCGTGGTCAAAGCTCTTGCCGATCTCCCACGGCTTCTTCTCCGCCGCCATGCCGTTCTGCAAATCGCGCCGCGTCATGTCGAGGCCGAGCGCGTAGCCATAGACGTGATCGAGCGCCTTGTCCGCGGGAATGTTGGCACCGCCGGACTTCAGCGCGGCGACCAGCTCGACCTCATGGTGATAGTTCTTGGTCAGCGACGGATAGGGATGATCGGCAACCGTGCCGATCGCGACATTTTGGATCGCATCGGTCGGCTTCTGGAAGAAGAACGGCGGCTCGCGCGTCGGATCGGAGCCGCGCTCGATCGCATGCGCGGCGTAGTTGCGGCCGATGCAGTAGATGCGGCGGACCTGGAACACCTCGCTAGCGCCGACGATCGGGATCGTCACGGCCGGGACCGGAAACATCGCCTTCGGCGCAGCTTCGGCATGGGCCGGCACGGATTGCGCGGCGGCGCCGGCTAGCGCGAGGGCGCCGGTCGCAAGCATCGTCCGGCGGTCGAGATCAATCGTGGAAGTTTTCATGGGAGTTCTCTTGGGAGTTTTCATGGGCGTTCTCCTTCTTGTCCGCCGATCTATAGATGCTCGCCAGCCCATAAAAAAGGGCCCGCGCTGGCGCGGGCCCTGGCGGTGTGCGGGATGATGATCCCGTCAGTGCTTGATATCCGGAGGCAGCTTGCCGCCATTGGCCGCGAGCTTCGTCATCACCTGCTTGTGCAGCCAGATGTTCATGCTGGCGGAATCGTTGGTGTCGCCGGTGTAGCCGAGCTCCTTGGCGAGCTCCTTGCGCGCCGACAGGCTGGAGTCGATGTCGAGCGCCTTCATCAGGTCGACGATCGAGGTCCGCCACTCGAGCTTCTCACCCTTCGCGGCAACCGCCTTGTCGAGGATGGGGGCGACATCAACGGACTGCGCGGGCGCTGCGCCGGCGGGCACCGCGGCAGGAGACGACGATGCGCTACCGGATCCACCGGCGGGAGCTGCGCTTGTGGCCGTTCCGCCGGCGGGCGCGGCGCTGGCGCTGCTGCCGAAGATCGCGCCCATGATTTTTCC
Organism: Bradyrhizobium sp. RD5-C2; assembly: GCF_019972155.1. Taxonomy (GTDB): domain Bacteria; phylum Pseudomonadota; class Alphaproteobacteria; order Rhizobiales; family Xanthobacteraceae; genus Bradyrhizobium. The sequence continues at coordinate 9,651 of NZ_BOVL01000008.1, forward strand.
GAAAATGCTCATCGTTCGCTCCCAAGAGAGTTGAGATGTGAAGGCCACACGGCAATCCGCCGGCTGACCGAGGTCGCAGTTTAAGTCTATCGCCCCCTCAATACCTTGCCAATGCGACATTCACCTAAGCGTGAGTGCTTTTGCCGCGGTTTGGGAGTACCCTCATTGCACAGTTCGCGACACGGCCAGTTCCCTGCTTTGTCTTTCGCGTCTGGCTTGCTCGTGATCGCTTCGAGAGACGGTACGTTTGTGCCCGCGCGCCGGGCGCAGAATGCGCCCGCCGAGAGGGAGACAACGACCATGGCCACTCCATACCAAGGCAATGTGACATCGATGACGCAGAGCGGACAAGGCGCCGCATCTGCGCCGGTTATTCGCACCATCGGCCTGTCCGATTTGCATCAAGCGCTGCGTCTCGGCTGGGAAGACTTCAAGGCAGTACCAAGCCACGCCATCATCCTCTGTCTGATCTATCCGGTGCTCGGCATCGTGCTTGCGCGCACTGTGCACGGCTATTCCGTGCTGCCCCTGCTGTTTCCGCTGGCCGCGGGCTTTGCCCTGCTCGGCCCGTTCGCCGCAATCGGCCTCTACGAGATGAGCCGCCGCCGCGAGGATGGCGGTGAGGCATCCGCGTGGGATGCCATTCAGGTCTTCCGCTCGCCGTCGTTCGGCGCGATGCTCGGAGTCGGAACGTTGCTGTTCGCACTGTTCGTGACCTGGATCGCCACCGCGCAGGCGATCTACACCGCTGTGTTCGGCTATGCGGTTGCGGCCGACATTCCCGATTTTGCCACGCGCGTGCTGACCACCACGCAAGGCTGGTGGCTGATCGTGGTCGGCTGCAGTGTCGGCTTCCTGTTCGCGCTCGTCGCGCTTTGCATCAGCGTGGTCGCCTTCCCCATGATGCTCGACCGCCAGGCAAGCGCCGGCGAAGCCATGGTGACGTCGATGCGCGCCGTTGCACAAAACCCGGTGCCGATGGCGGCCTGGGGTCTTATCGTCGCGGTGTTGCTGTTGCTCGGCACGATCCCGTTCTTCCTCGGCCTTGCCGTCGTGATCCCCCTGCTCGGTCACGCCACCTGGCATCTGTATCGCGAGGTCATCGTCAAGGATCCGAACGCTCGGCCGGTGATCCCCGAGCCGCGCGAACGCAAGCCCGCCGCCGACTTCCCGGCCAACCTGTTCCCGTGGCGGCGCAGCGATCGCGGCTAAGCGCCCGTTAACCCGAACGCGTAAACGCCAAAGCAACCGCCGGCCGATTATATTCGGCCGGCGGTTTGTCGTTCCGGATCGTCAAATGGGTGTGAAATTGGCGTGGCATTTGCAGCGTTGCCCGAGATAAACGGCTCGATCACGAGCCATGTTTTGGCCGCTGTTGCCGCGAACATACCCGCCGGGTTTCGCGACCAATCGATGACATCGCAGACTCCGGAGTGAAATTGCCTATGACCTCTCGTTTTTCCATTCGCGCGCTCGCCATCGGGGCGTGGCTCTTGACCTCGACCGCGTCTGCGCTCGCCGCCCAATGCGGCACGGGCACGTTCGAGTCCTGGCTCGACGACTTCAAGAAGGAGGCCGTGACCAAGGGTATTTCGCAGAACGCAATCCAGGCCGGGCTGAATGGCGTCACACAGGACAAGGCTATCCTGGCGCGCGACCATTCCCAGCAGGTGTTCAGCCAGACCTTCGAGCAGTTCTCGGGTCGCATGGTGCCGCCGCGGCTCAATCGCGGCTCCGACATGATGAAGCGCTACGGCTCGGTGCTGTCGCGGATCGAGGAAGCCTACGGCGTGCCCGGTGAAATCCTGGTCGCGATCTGGGGGCTCGAAACCGATTTCGGCGTCAACACCGGCAAGTTTCAGACCATGCGCTCGCTGGCGACGCTGGCCTATGATTGCCGCCGCTCCGACATGTTCAAGGCCGAACTGATGGATGCGTTGCGCATCGTCGAGCGTGGCGATCTCGCACCGCAGGAGATGCGCGGCGCCTGGGCCGGCGAGATCGGCCAGACCCAATTCATGCCGTCGTCCTACATCAAGTTCGCGGTCGATTTCGACGGCAACGGCAAACGCGACCTCTTGCACAACGTGCCTGACGTGCTGGCCTCGACGGCGAACTTCCTGAAGAGCTACGGCTGGAAGAAGGGCAAAGGCTGGGAGCCCGGCAGCGAGAATTTCGCAGTCATCCAGCAGTGGAACAAGAGCGAGGTGTACGCCAAGACGATCGGCTACTTCGCCACCCAGCTCGCCAAGGCTCCGTAGCGCCCTAGAGAGCACACCGTCTTGCGCCAGCGGCGAGCCAAGAACGCGAAACGCGGACCGCGCCTCCGGTTCGATCAGTACCGATCCCGCTAGGATCAATCAAAAAGGGCCGATTGCCCCAGGCAATCGGCCCTTATCGCCATGATCAAAAGCTTACTTCGCCATGCTCTCTTCGGCGGCCTTGCTGAGGTGCGCGCCGCATGCGCCCCACTTGTTGTTCAGCATTGCATCCTGCGCGAGCGAGACTTCCTTCTCCGCCGCGAATTTGACCTCATTGTCGGCCATAGCTTCAACTGCAGCTTCAGTCTTGCCGAAATTGGCACCGCTGCAGCCGACGCCCATATGATGACGATGAGCGGCCTGGGCGGGAGCAGCGACAGCGTAAGCAACGGCAGCCATGGCGGCCGCGGCGATGAATGTTTTAATCATGGGATGATCCATCTCTTGTTCTTGGACAGATCCCTGCGTGATTGCGGAATCTGCAGCGCGATTATTCGCTGTTCCCGGCACCGTTCAGAATGAACTTCGCGCGATACGAATGTGATCGGCGCTGCACGCGGATCGCGCATGCGTTGCATAGTGTTTCGATTACATGTCGGTAAGGAAGCGGCGCCGCATTAGCTTTGCTGCCAACGTTCACTTCAATCGAATGCACTTCCGATAATCCTCAGCACGTTCCGTGCGACACGGCCGGACGCGACGGGGATCCGCGCGTCGCGCATAACCGAATTACCTCTCACGTCAATGCGACTGATTGACGCCCCGCCGACCCATGGGGGCGCCCGTACCATAAGATGAATATATAATCGCTTCTATGACATCCTGTCGCATGCGAATCACGCATGGAACACAGCGACGTGATCCGGCCAGCGAGGTCGCCGGAAAACTTGATTGGACGGTCTTCAATTACCATATATGACGCCTGATCCGGCTTACCAAATTTCTATCAACCAACTGATTTCAGGAACGTTTTTGTAATGCGCGCCGCATCGGCGGAACTTCCGTTTACGGGCGTGCTCGGCAAGCGCCAAACGGTTAATCGAAACTTACCGTCGCCATGCGTTTTGGGTCTAGCTGCATCGCACCATTGGAACTACTGCGGCGCACCATATCATCTATATTCACTTCAACGATGAGGCTTTTGAAAAGCTGAATCTGAATTGCTAGAATTACTAGGAGACTACCATGTTGCTCTCGCTCATCCGCATGATCCAGGCTTTCCGGGATTATCAGCGCAATGTCAGCGAACTGTCCCAGCTCAGCGATCGCGAACTGGCCGATATCGGCCTCGACCGCTCGGACATTCCGCGCGTTGCCGCCGGTACCTACAACGGCTAATCGGCCGCAAGCCATCTAATGAACGGATAACGCCCGCTTACACAGCGGGCGTTATCGTTTTCAGAGCCCATCCCGTTCCGAACGGGGTCGGAACGGGATGGGCTCTGGTCCTAGGCTTGACGCGTTTTCTTCACGCGAACCGGTACCCACTTCGCTTGAACACGCACTGCTGCAGTTTCAGATGCATATGGTCTCGAAACGCGGTAACGCTGCGCGATGACACCGCATCAATCCTCTTCCCAACCCGTGCACATCGTGGGCGCGGGGCTCGCCGGCTCGGAAGCCGCCTGGCAGGTTGCCAATTCCGGCGTCCGTGCCGTCCTGCATGAAATGCGCCCGCACCGGATGACCGAGGCGCATCGGACCGAAGGCTGCGCCGAACTGGTCTGCTCGAATTCCTTCCGCTCCGACGATGCCGCAAACAACGCGGTCGGGCTGCTGCACGCCGAGATGCGGCGGCTGGGCTCGCTGATCATGCGCTCGGCCGATGCCAACCAGGTGCCCGCCGGCGGCGCGCTGGCGGTCGACCGCGACGGCTTCTCCGCTGCCGTCACAAAAGCCCTGAACGAACATCCGCTGATCGAGATCAGCCGCGAGGAGGTTGCGGGCCTGCCGCCGGCCGACTGGAGCAACGTGATCGTCGCTACCGGTCCCCTCACCTCGGCGCCGCTCGCCGACGCCATCAGGCAGCTCACCGACGAGAACGCGCTGGCCTTCTTCGATGCGATAGCACCGATCGTGCACAAGGATTCCATCGACATGTCGGTGGCCTGGTTTCAGTCGCGCTACGACAAGGTGGGTCCGGGTGGCACCGGCGCCGATTACATCAACTGCCCGATGACCAAGGAGCAATATGACGCCTTCGTCGCGGCGCTGCTCGACGGCGAGAAGGTCGACTTCAAGGATTGGGAGACCAACACGCCCTATTTCGACGGCTGCCTGCCGGTCGAAGTGATGGCCGAGCGCGGTCCGGAGACGCTGCGCCACGGGCCGATGAAGCCGGTTGGCTTGACCAATCCGCACAATCCGACGGTCAAGGCCTATGCGATCGTCCAGCTGCGGCAGGACAACAAGCTCGGCACCCTCTACAACATCGTCGGTTTCCAGACCAAGCTGAAGCATGGCGCGCAGCAGCGCGTGTTCCGCACCATCCCGGGCCTCGAGAATGCGGAGTTCGCGCGCCTCGGCGGCCTGCATCGCAACACCTTCCTGAATTCTCCGAAACTGCTCGATAGCCAGCTGCGCCTGCGCGCGCAGCCGCGGCTGCGTTTCGCCGGTCAGATGACGGGCTGCGAGGGTTACGTCGAGTCGGCCAGCGTCGGCCTGGTTGCCGGCCTCTGCGCTGCCGCCGACATGCGCGGCGCCGCGCTGACTCCACCGCCCGCCACCACCGCGCTCGGCGCGCTGCTCGGCCACATCACCGGTGGCCATATCGAAACCATCGACGCCGGGACCCGCTCGTTCCAGCCGATGAACATCAATTTCGGTCTGTTCCCGCCGCTGGCGAGTGCTCCGACCAAGAAGCCGGACGGTTCGCGGCTGCGCGGCAACGAGAAGACGGTTGCGAAGAAGCAAGCGATCAGCGCGCGGGCACTCGCCGACCTCGATCACTGGATCGCAGAGCACCTGCGCGTTGCGGCAGCGGCCTGACAGTCATGAGCTTGCCGAAAGACGACGACGCCACCCTGTCGGCGCGATGGAGCCAGGGCGTGCTGCTCAAGCGCGACGTGTTCTCGACGGTCGAGCGCGGCCGTTTCCGGACCGATGGCGGCGAGGTCGAGGGCGTGCTGCGCCGGCTCGATCAGGTGCCGTTCTGGTCGTTCGCCGTGGCGCTGCATCTGTTCTCGCGCGAACGCCGCGCGTTGACCCTGGCGCGCGGTCTCGACGTCGGCCCCAAGCTGTTGTGGGCAGGCAGGCGCGCGCTGGTGCGCGGCTTCATCGACGGCGCGGCGCTGCATCTGGCGAAGCCGCATGGCGACGTCGCCTATTTCCGCTCCGCCAAGGCCGCCCTGCGCAAGCTGCATCGCGCCGGCATCTGCCACAACGACCTCGCCAAGGAGCAGAACTGGCTGGTCGGCCGCGACGGCCGCGCCTACCTCACCGACTTCCAGCTTGCTGCCTGCTTCAAGACCCGAAGCCGGCTGTTCCGCATCGCGGCCTATGAGGATCTGCGGCATCTGTTGAAGCACAAGCGCAGCTACGCGCCGGAGGCGTTGACGCCGAAGGAGCGCAAGGTGCTCGCGAAGAAGTCCGCGGTCGCCAGCGTCTGGCTCAAGACCGGCAAGAAGGTCTATCAGGCGATCACCCGCGGCATCTTCAATTTCACCGACCGCGAAGGTGGCGGCCGGCGACTGGTCAACGACGCGCCGGTGCTGGTCGATTTGATCCGCAGGAATCCGGACGTGCGCGACACCGCGATCGTCGCCTTTGCCGATCGGCGCGTCGGCGTCGGACTCTACGCCTTCGTCGAGGCCGACCAGTCCGCGCTGGAGAAGACGCTGCGCAGCGAGCTTGCCGGGGCCAAGGGCGTCAAGCCGCCCGAACACATCCAGATCGTGCATGCATTGCCGCGCGATGCGGCCGGCAAGCCGCGCACCGAAATCCTGCAGCTCGTCGCCATGAATCAGATCGACTTGATCGAGCCGATGATGCGCAGCGACGCCGATCGCGAGTTCCTCAAGGACATCCTCGAGCAACGCAAGAATCTGCGCGACCGCTTCAATTTTGAAGTCGCCGAGATGGATCGGCCGGCGCGCTGAAGCGCGCGCACTCTCGACAAACGCAGCTCGAAGCGCCAATCTTGTGAGGGCTAGCGCGCTCAAGGGACAAGCTTAATGCCACTCACCCGTGGCCGTATCGGGGGATATGATTCCGAACGCCTGGCGTTCGGCTTCACCATGATGCACGGCGATCAGGAAGTTGAATGTCAGATCAGCGACGCCGCAATGGACGAATTGGCCGGCACGCGCGGAACACCGAGCCTGGCCCGGCAGGCGCAGTTCATTGCGCTGCGCGACGCGATCGAGATGATCGCATCCGACATCTTTGACGGCGGCCCGGTGGTCAGAGGCGCGACGATCCGGATCTTCACCAAGCACATCTCGAAAGAGGAGCGCTAGCGGCCGAACTCCTCGGTGCGCGCGGCTCGCCACAACGTCCAGAGCGTACGCAGTCGTGACACCGGCTTCGGCAGGAACGGGTCGTAGTCGGCCCTCCTCGCCCGGTTCAGCTCGCGCCTGACGTGAGCGAGCGGCAGGAAGATCGGCCTCACGCCGGACGGCACATCCGCAAGCAGCCCGAATGCGGTCTTGAGATGGACCTGGGCTTCGTCCGCGAGCTGATCGATCACAGCACGGATATTCGGCGTCGGCTTGCCGGCAAACACCTCCTCCTTGCTGCTGCCGTGCTGCTGCAGCAGCTGGAGTGGCAGAAACAGCTGCTGTCGCGAGGCGTCGCGGCCCAGCGCCGCGATGACCTGCGCCATGCCCTGGGCGAGGCCCGCATGACGGGCCAGGTGATCGATCGCCTCCGACGGCCGCGCCACCACGCGGGTAGCCTGCGCGAACAGCGCCGACGCCGTGGCGTCGAGGTAGCCCTCGAGCGCGGCCAGCGACGGCATCGGGTCGTTGTAGAGATCGAACTGATGCTCCTCGACCAGCTGCGACAATGGCGAGACCGGCAGGCGGTGATTGCGGATCGCGTACAGCAGCTCTGCCGCGACCGGATTGCCCTCGACGCCGCCGTGTCCGGCGCCTGCCAGCATGTCGGTCCACCATTGCAGCCGCATCTCGCCGGGCAGCGGCTGGCTGACCTGCTCGTGCACGCGCGAGACCTCGATGTTGAAGGCGTAGATCGCGAGCAGCGCCCGGCGCTCCGGACCCGGCAGGAACAAGGTCGACGCGTAGCGCACGAAGTCATGGGTCCGCACCAGATCGGCGCAGAATGCCGCGCCGTCCTTCGGCGCCTCCGTCGCGCTCATGGCACCGCGATCAGCGCCGCCGCGACGCGACGCCGCTCGCCCAGCATGATGTTGTAGGTGCGGATCGCCGGACCCGTCTGCATCGGGTCGAGCACCACCCGCACCGCGCGCAGGGCCTCGCGCAGGCCTTTTGGCGGCACCCAGACCTCGGTGCCGCTGCCCACGATGAGGGTGTCGATCGCATTTGCGGCCGCGAATACCTTTTGCAGCGCGTATTCGTCGATCTCTTGCGGCCTGGTCACCGCCCAGGCCCACATCGAGTCGGGCAGGCACAGCAGCGAGCCGCGATGCGACATATCGGCAAACGCGAAGCCGCCCTTGCCGTAGGCCTCGATCGGCGCCGACCTCGGAAGATGGGGAGCGTCCGAGGGATTGCTCATGACCGGCTACTTCTTGGCTGCGGCCGCGTCCGGCTTCTTGGCCGGCGCGTCCTGCGCCTCGCCCCGCGTGGTGTGAACTCCGAGATAGATCAGGATGGGCGCCGCGATGAAGATCGAGGTGTAGGTGCCGACCAGCACCACGCCGAACATCATCACGGCCGTGAAGCTGTGGATCGCGTGGCCGCCGAACAGCAGCAGCGCGAGCAGCGCCAAAGTCACGGTGACGTGGGTGATGATCGAACGCGACAGCGTCGAGTTGATCGACTCGTTCAGCAGCTGCGGCATCGGCATCTTCTTGTAGCGCCGCAGCATCTCGCGGATACGGTCGTAGATGACGACGGTGTCGTTGAGCGAGTAGCCGAGAATCGTCAGCAACGCCGCGATGCTGGTGAGGTCGAAATCGACCTGGGTGATCGACATGAAGCCGATCGTCAGCACGATATCGTGGACGTTGGCGATCATGGCGCCGAGCGCGAACTGCCACTCGAACCGGAACCAGAGGTAGATCAGGATGCCGACGATCGCGAGCATCAGGCCGAGCATGCCGAAGGCGAGCAGCTCGCCGGAGACGCGCGGCCCCACCACTTCGACCCGGCGGTAATCGACGGACTCGCCGAGCGAGGCGCGGATCTTGCCCACCGCATCCTGCTGTGCCTTGTCGCCGCCCGGCTGCTCGGCGACGCGAATCTGCACGTCGGCCTCGCCCGAACCGCCGAGTTGCTGCAGCTGCACCTCGCCGAGGCCGAGACCATTCAACGTCGTGCGCATCGCGGCGATGTCGGCGGTGCCGGACTTGGCCCGCACCTCCAGCAGCGTGCCGCCCTTGAAGTCGATGCCGAAATTCAGGCCGTGGGTGAAGAACAACGTGATGGCGAGGATCGAGAGCAGCGCCGAGATCGGGAAGCTGATGCGGCGGAAGCGCGTGAAGTCGAAATGCGTGTCGTCGGGCACGATACGCAGCGGCGGCAGCAGGCCGAGCGCCGCGACCACGGTCAGCACGGCAATCAGGATGCCAAGGCCAATGAGAACGGTATGAGTCACAATAGGCCTCTCAGATCGGCACGGTTTGCGGCCGCTTCCACCGCACCCACCCGGCGACGATAAGGCGCGTCATGGTGAAGGCGGTGAACACCGTGGTGATGATGCCGATGCCGAGCGTCACGGCAAAGCCGCGCACCGGTCCGGTGCCGATGTAGAACAGCACGGCGGCAGCGATGAAGGTGGTGATATTGGAGTCGAGGATGGTCGCCAGCGCCCGCTTGAACCCGGCGTCGATCGCCGAGATCGCGTTGCGGCCGCCGCGCAATTCCTCGCGGATGCGCTCGTAGATCAGCACGTTGGAATCGACCGCAATGCCGACCGTCAGCACGATGCCGGCGATGCCGGGCAAGGTCAGCGTGGCGTTGAGCAGCGACAGCAGCCCGAAGATCATGGCGACGTTGATGGCCACCGCGATGTTGGCGAACACCCCGAACAGCCGGTAGGTGATCAGCATGAACACGATGACCAGGATCGAGCCGACATAGGCCGCGAGCTCGCCCTTCTCGATCGAGTCCTGCCCGAGACCGGGACCGACGGTGCGCTCCTCGACCACGGTCAACGGCGCCGGCAGCGCGCCGGCACGCATCAGGATCGCCAGATCGTTGGCGGACTGCACCGTGAAGCTGCCGGAGATCTGCCCCTGTCCGCCGGTGATCGGCTCGCGAATCACGGGCGCCGAGATCACCTTGCCGTCAAGCACGATCGCAAACGGCTGGCCGACGTTATCGGCGGTCGCCTGAGCGAATTTGCGGGCACCCGACGTATTGAACTTGAAGCTGACGATCGCCTCGCCGGTGCGCTGGTCGAAACCGGGTTGAGCGTCGGAGAGTTCAGCTCCGGAAACCAGCACCTGCTTCTTGACGACGTACGGAACCGGCGGCGGAGACGCACTCGTCAGCAATTCGGAGTCCGGCGGCACCCGGCCCTGTTGGGCCTGGTCGGGCGACACCGAGGAGTCGACCATGCGGAATTCCATCTTCGCGGTCTTGCCGAGCAGCTCCTTCAGATGGGTCGGGTCCTGCAGACCCGGCACCTGCACCAGGATGCGATCGGTGCCCTGACGCTGGATCAAGGGCTCGACGGTGCCGAGTTCGTTGACGCGCTTCTCGACGATCTGGATCGACTGCTCGATGGTCTTGCGCATGCGATCGAGCATGGCCGCTTGCGGGATCGTCATGCGGATCAGCCCGCCTCCGGCGTCCGCCACCTCAAGATCGCGCTGCCCGCTCGATCCGATCAGGCCGCCGATCGGCTGCGCGATCTCCCGAAGTTTGGCCAACGCCGCTGGAACATCGGCCTCCTTCGCGATCCGGGCCTCGACGCCGTCGTTGCGGATTACGATTCCCCCGGTGAAGCCGATCCGGGCATCGCGCAGCGCCTTCCGGGCATCGTCGCGGATCTGCTCGAGCTTCTCCTTCTTTACATAGTTGGAGTCGACCTCGAGCAGGAGATACGAGCCGCCCTGCAAATCGAGGCCGAGGACGAGGCGCCGCTGTGCCCAGGCCGGCCAGGTCTTGACCTGCGCCTCGGGGAAGAAATTGGGCACGGCGCACAGGCAGACCACCAGCGCTGTCAGGATAATCCCCAGCGCTCGCCACCGCGTGAAATACAACATCGAATTGACCTGTCAGATTCGGCAAAGGGCTCCGCGGCGATCAGCTCGCGGACGCCTCGTCCTTGGCATCGCCCTTCGCCGGCTCACCCTTGGTCCGCACGCCCGAAATCATCTGGCGCATCTGCCGCACGCGAACGCCGTCCGAAATCTCAAACTCGATCTGGTCGTCGTCGACCACCTTGGTCACCTTGCCGACGAGGCCGCCCGAGGTCACCACGGTGTCGCCGCGGCGGATGTTCTTCACGAGATCCGCGTGATCGCGCACCTTCCGCTGCTGCGGGCGCAGAATCAGGAAGTACATGATGACGAAGATCAGCGCGAATGGCAGCAACGACATCAACATGCTGTTGGTATCAGTGCCAGCTCCAGCCTGAGCAAACGCAGGAGTAATCAGCATTCAGACGATCCTCGGATAAGACGGGAAAGGACCGGCAGCACCCTCGGGTTCGGGGCGGTATGGCGGTCCGGACAAATTCGCGCGGACTATAGCGGCCGCGGTCCCAATTGCAACGTTAACGGACCGTCATTTAGGGCGCTTGCGGGACCGCCGCCAGCCCGATAAGGCTGCGCCGTCAGGAACTGGACAAATGCCGAAAAAAGCCAAGAAAACTACCAGTAAAACAGCCCGCAAAACCGCCCCTCAAGCTGCTGCCAAGCGTGTCGCAAACGCCGCGACAAAACGCCCGGTAATGCCGCTCGACGGCACCACCGCCGAGCGGATCGCGAACGCCCTGGAGACCATTGCGAGCCGCCTTGCGACCGCCTCCCCGGCCCCCGATCCGGCCGAGACGTTCGGCGCCGCCGACGCCTTTGTCTGGCATCCGGACGGACGCCTCGCCCCGGTGCCGCGCGTCAGCCGCGTCGAAATCAGCCTGCTCAAGGGCGTCGACCGGATGCGCGATATCCTGATGGAGAATACCGAGCGCTTCGCCAACGGACTGCCCGCCAACAATGCGCTGCTGTGGGGTGCCCGCGGCATGGGCAAGTCGTCGCTCGTCAAGGCGACGCATGCCAGCCTCAATGTCGACCGCAAGCCGGCCGACCGGCTGAAGCTGATCGAGATCCACCGCGAGGACATCGAGAGCCTGCCCGGCCTGATGGAGCGTCTGCGCAGCTCCTCCTTCCGCTTCATCGTGTTCTGCGACGACCTCTCCTTTGACGGCAACGACGCCTCCTACAAATCGCTCAAGGCGGTGCTGGAAGGCGGTATCGAGGGACGCCCCGAGAACGTCATCCTCTATGCGACCTCGAACCGGCGGCATCTCCTGGCGCGCGAGATGATCGAGAACGAACGCTCGACCGCGATCAATCCGGGTGAAGCCGTCGAGGAGAAAGTGTCGCTGTCGGACCGCTTCGGTCTCTGGCTCGGCTTCCACCGTTGCAGCCAGGACGAGTACCTTGCGATGGTGAAAGGCTATTGCGACCATTACGGCATCAAGATCGCCGAGGACGAGCTCGAGCGCGAGGCGCTCGAATGGTCGACCACCCGCGGATCGCGCTCCGGCCGCGTCGCCTGGCAATACACACAGGAACTCGCCGGCCGGCTCGGCGTGCGGCTCAGCGGCGCATAGCGCGAGCCGCACGTCCGGCAGGTCGCTGAATCAAGTCGCAGGCCTTCTGAATTCATTGCGGCATGGGTACACTCGACGCATGCCGGCCGAACCCAGCACGACTGCGAGACGATGTGGCGAGTGCACCGCTTGCTGCGATGGCTGGCTGAAAATCCGGATCCGTGGCCACGACGTCCATCCGGGGCAGCCGTGCCCGTTCAGCAGCGCAGGCAAATGCACGATCTACGACGAGCGTCCGATCGATCCCTGCCGGAATTTCGTCTGCGGCTGGCTGACGCCGACAAGCCCGCTGCCTGACTGGATGCGTCCGGACAAATCCGATGTCATCTTTCTTCCGGCAAGCTTTGTCTGGCGCACAATTCCAGTCGATGTCGCGGTTGCCATCGGCGCTCGTCCGAAAGCCAAGGCGCGCGGGTGGCTGGAAGCCTTCAGCCGCGTCGCGCGCCGGCCCCTGCTGCTGCAATCAGATGGGGATTGGCACGCGTTTGGACCGCCGCAATTCCTGAGCGACATGGTCGAGCGTCTCGCAGATACGCGAGACCCTTGGCAGCCGATCTAGGCCTCTTACCGGGCACGAACTCGCTCTGATCCACCGAAATTTGGCATCCATTATTCCAAAATGCATCGATATTTCTGCGGTGCAATATCTTATGTCAGCAACCCTGTCTGAATTCGATAGATCGACTTTCCTGACGTGAACTCAATTGTATGAGTGTAAGTCAAATCTTATTCCAGAATCAGAGATGCGACAAATTGATGCAGTGCAACAGTATCATAGTACCATATAAGTCACATCGCGGGTTTATCTGTCTGGCCTCATCCGCATCCATGTATCTGGTGTGTGGTATACATTAACGTCCCTCCACTTTGTGACCCTCAGCACACCGCTGAGGCGTTCTGACAAAGGGGGGATTAGATGAAGAAGGGACTTCTCGCCGGAACCGCACTCGCGGCGATCGGCCTGGCGCTCACACAACAACCGGTGCAGGCAGCAACGCTCGACGACGTGATGGCGCGTCTGGATGCACTCGAACGAAACAATGCCAAGCTCGCGAAGGAGAATGCACAGCTCCGGGATCGCGTGAACAACATCTCAAGCCGTAGCGCCGCGCCCCCTGCGGCAGCCTCAACGCCAAAGGGCAACCCGGTACAGCATGCCGGCGTCGCGCCCTCCCCGACGCCGGCTCCGGCTCCGGCTCCGGAGCATGCCGTCGTCAGCATCGGAGGCGCGCCGCTCTACAGCAAGGCGCCGGGCGGCAACGCCTTCGTCGACAACACCACCGTCACGCTTTACGGCCACGTGGATCTATCCGGCGACGTCTTCAACGCCGGCGTGTTCGATCAGGGCACCAAGTTCGGTGTGGCAAGCAACCTCACCTTTTTCGGCGTCCACGCGCGTCACGATCTCACACCGTATGGCTTCGCCGGCTGGGCCGCCGTCGCCCAGTTCGAATCCCTCGTCGAGGTCGCCGCGGTTCCGACCGAGCGCGCCGCGCTCGGAACGCGCGACAGCTTCATCGGGATGGCAACGCCATGGGGCACCATCAAGGCCGGCAAATCGGATACGCCCTACAAGAAAGCCACATCGAAGTTCGATCCGTTCTCGGCGACGCTCGGCGACTACAACTCGATCATGGGCAATACCGGCGGCGACCTGCGCGCGGAGTTCGATTGGCGCGCGGCCCATGCGCTCTGGTACGAATCGCCGGTCTGGAACGGCTTCCAGACCACGCTGATGATCTCGCCCGGACAGAACACGGCAAAGGACAACAGCGATTTCGCGCTCGGCGACTTCAACTGCCCCGCCACGTCCGCGCGCGGCAGCGGCAGCGGCTTCCCGCTCACCGCGGCACCGGAAGGCTGCACCGACGGCTCCTACGGCAACCTCTACAGTGCGTCGCTGACCTACAATCAGGGACCGTTCACGGCGGTCGCCGCTTACGAGCTGCACGAAGGCACCAACCGCACCGGCGACGAAGCCGTCACGCCGTTGAGCAATGGCGGCGTGCTGATCGTTCCGCCGGGAGCCGTCGGCATCGCCAACGAATGGGCCGCGAAGGTCGGCGCCGGGTATCGCATCGACGACGGCATCGGCAAGCTGCAGCTCTACGGCATCTATGAGGTGATGCGGCGCGAGAACACCGTGGCCGACTTCAACGAACGGTCGCGCGACGGCTACTTCCTCAGCGCCACTCAGAGCGTCGGCGCCTGGGACGTCAGCGCGTCATGGGCCCATGCCAACGCCTCCCCCGGCTCGCCCGGCACCGGCGTATTCAACAACTACACCGTCACTCCGGCACCGGGATCGGCCGACTTTGCGCTCAACTCGGTGGACAGCAGCGCCGATCAGTATGCGGCTGGCGTCAAGTACCACTTTAGCCCGTTTGCGACCTGGTATCTTGTCGGCAGTTACCTGCGCAACGGCCCCGGCGCGCATTATTGCCTCGGCGTGAGCGGTCACGGGTATGGCATATGCGGACGCGATGCCAACAACAACGTGGTCGCCGGCAACAAGGCGAGCGCTGTGACGACAGGCATGACCTTCGACTTCTAAACCGAAACAAAACGGGGGAGGCTTGCGCCTCCCCCGTTGTCTTTGTTGTGAGACTTGGAAGTCCCTTGGAAGTCCCGGCGCGTAACTTATGCGCCGTTGAGGAACTGGAGCGGATCGACCGGAGACGATCCCTTGCGAATTTCGAAGTGGAGCTGCGGCGAGCCCGCCTCGCCCGACTGGCCCGACTTGGCGATCACCTGGCCGCGCTTGATGGTATCGCCGCGCTTCACCAGAATTTCGCTCGCATGGGCATAGGCGGTGACATAGCCGTTGGAATGGCGAACCAGCACGAGGTTGCCGTAACCCTTCAGCTCATTGCCCGAATAGGCGACGACGCCGTCTTCGGCGGCCTTGACCGGCGTACCTTCGGGCACCGCGACGTTGATGCCGTCGTTGACCTTGCCGTTGGTCTTCGAGCCGTAGGCGGTGATGACCTTGCCGCGCACCGGCCAGCGGAACGTCGGCAATGCGCCGGTGGCTTCGCTCGACTTGGTGACAACCGGCGTTTCTGCGGCGGCGACCGGCTGTTCGACAGTCGCGGTCGGCTGAACCAGCCGCGCGCTCTGCTGCGGCAGCGCCGTGGCGACGACCTTCGGCGCCGCCATAGCCGGTGCCGGGGCAACCGCAACAGGTGCGGCAGCAACGCCTTGCGCAACCGGCGCAGGCGCCGCCATCGCGGTCTTGGCGCCGGGCACCACGAGCTTCATGCCGAGGCTGAGCCGAGCCGACTGATCGAGATTGTTGGCGCGGGCAAGCTCAGCCACGGGGATGTGGTGCTGGCGTGCGATGCTGTGCAGCGTGTCGCCGCGATTGACGTAGTGGACGCCGGAAGGCGCCGCTGCGACGGCAACGGGCCGCGTCGCAGGTGCTGCCATCGCCGGCGCTGCGGCGGCGGCAGCCATCGGGCGCGGAATGACCAGCTGCTGACCGGGCGACAGCGCCCGCGGTCCCTTGTAGCCATTGGCGCGCACGATCTCAGCAGTCGAGACGTTGTAGCGGCGCGCCAGCACTTCGAGCGTATCGCTGGTGCCGACGATGATGGTGGTGCCGCTATGTCCGGCATGCGCTGCGGCGACCGAACGCGGAACGGTGCCGGTGGCTTCGATCTGCGGCTGCGCAGGCGGCGTGTAGGACGAAAGCCCGCGCCCTCCTCCGGAGACGCCAGCGTTGGCAACCGGATAGGACTGCGGCGCGGCAACCGGCGGCGGCAACGGCTGTGACTGATACTGCGAATACTGCGGTTGCGTTCGTGGCCGCGCGTATTGCGGCAGTTCGCGCGGCGGCGCCTGCACGGTGCCGGTCGGCTGCGGATCAAACGCAAACGGATTTTGCGAGTAGGAATTTTGCGAGAAGCGCGACGACATATCGGCGCTGCAACCGGCAAAAGCCATGGACATCAGCGTCAGCACCGCAACCTGCGGCACGCGACGCGAGCGAAGCAACTCAACAACCCCAGACATGGTTACTCACTCGTACGCAACAAAAGACTGTTTTGAGTAAACACGTCGCGAGTAAATAACCGCTTAACCGTGCGAATAAGGCGTTGGTGCCAAGCAGCAAATCGCCGAATTTACAATTCGCGCGCGATTCCCGGCAGCGCCGGCACAAAGCGGACGTCGACCAATTCCTTGCGATCGAAGCCGCTCTCCGTGCGCACCACGCGGACCAGGGTCTGGGTACCCTGATGCGGCCCGACCGGGGCGATCAGGATGCCGCCCGGATCGAGCCGCTCCAGCAGCTTCTCCGGGATCTGCTCCATCGCCGCGGTGACGATGATGCGGTCGAAATCGCCGGCCCCCCCCGGGACGTCGAAGCCATCGCCGAGCAGCACCTCGATGTTGTAATAGCCCAGCTTTTCGAGACGCTTGCGGGCACCGTCAGCCAGCGTCCGGTAGCGCTCGATGGTCAGAACCTGCTTGCACAGCCGGGACAGGACGGCCGCCTGATAGCCCGAGCCGGTGCCGATCTCGAGCACACGGTGGTCCTTCTGCAGCTGCAGCTGCTCGGTCATGTAGGCCACGACGAAAGGCTGGCTGATGGTCTGCCCGCAGGCGATCCCAAGCGCGCTATCGCGATAGGCCTCGTTGCGGTCGCGCGGATCGACGAACACCTCGCGCGGCACCTCCTCCATGGTGCGCAGCACCGCCTGATCGCTGACCCCTCGTCGCCGCAGGGTGAGCTGAAACATCATCTTCTCGGTCGGATCGGGCTTCACGGCCATGTTCATCAGCGTCTCTGGGCGGCAGCGCGGAATCTTGCCTAGGCTTGATGCCATTGAAATCCGAAATACCGCGTTAAGGAAAAATTTCCCGTCACCTTTTGTTCCCGGTCAGGAACCGGCAGTCCGATTTCGTGTTGGCGCCAACACGACAGCTTCCCATATAGTCGACGGCGACGCGCGGTTAACGCCCAGGCGCGGGGGGCTCTGGTTGTGCGGTTCGCACCCCGTCGAGCCTGGACGAATCCTGCGCAACACGTCAGTCAGAACGATCCGGCGATGCAACGTCGCGTGCTGGAAACCGACTAATTCCCAAACGTTTGCATTGCGCCTTGTAATGTTATTTGCGAGCCTATTTCAGGGACGGGCAAGGATTCCATCATGACAGCGATACGGCCGGCGGGCTGTTCAGTTTTCCTCGTGGAGGACGAGGTCATGATCCGGATGATGGTGGCCGACATGCTGGAAGAGCTCGGCCATAGCATCGCGGCCGAGGCCGGCGAGATCGGCGAAGCGGTCAAGCTCGCGCAATCGACCGAATTCGACCTCGCGATCCTGGACGTCAACGTCAATGGCAAGGTGATCACCCCGGTCGCCGAACTGATCAACGCCCGCAACCGCCCCTTCATCTTCGCGACCGGCTATGGCTCGTCCGGCCTTCCCCCGGAGTACCGCGATCGTCCAGCGCTGCAAAAGCCCTTCCAGCTGGAAACGCTGGCGCAGGTGATCTCCAGCGCGATGCGGAGCGCGCCGGTTTAGCGAGAGCAACGGTCTGTACCCCGGATGAGCGCAGCGACATCCGGGATTCAAAACTCAGACCCCCCGGATATCGCTTCGCTCATCCGGGCTACGCGAACATCACTTCAACATCGCGGTCAGCGCTTCCGAAAACACCTCATCGGTGCGGTCGAGCCGCAGCGGCGTCACCGAGACGTAGCGCGCGGCAAGCGCGGCGAGATCGGTGCCTTCGGCCGGCGCATCCATCATCGCCGCACGCTCGAAGCCGATCCAGAAATACGGATTGCCGCGTCCGTCGTGACGGCGATCGATCTTCAGGAAACCCTGATTGCGCTTGCCCTGCCGCGTGATCCGGATGCCCTTGACGTCATCGGGCATACAGGACGGGAAGTTGACATTGATGACGGTGTTGCGGGGAACGCCTGCGCCGATCACCTTGCGGATGATGTCGGGTCCGAATTTCAGCGCGGTCTCCCACAGCGGCGCGTTGCGCGTCTCGATCGAGAACTCCTGCGACAACGCGAACGACGGAAAGCCCAGGATGGTGCCCTCCAGCGCGCCGGCGATGGTACCGGAATAGACCACGTCCTCGGCGACGTTGCGGCCCTTGTTGACGCCGCTCAGCACGAGATCGGGCAGCTTGTCTCCGAGGATGTGGCGCGCGCCCATGATGACGCAATCGGTCGGTGTGCCGCGCACCGCGAAGTGACGCGGGCTGACTTCGCGCAGACGCAACGGATCGTTGAGCGACAGCGAATGCGACACGCCGGACTGGTCGAGTTCGGGGGCGACGATCCAGACGTCGTCGGACAATGAGCGTGCGATCTGCTCGACGACCTGCAGGCCGGGGGCGTGGATGCCGTCATCATTGGTGCAGAGAATTCGCATCCGTCAAAGTGCCCCTTGTTTCGATCCAACGCGGGTTTCTTGGGCCGCGGCTCCTGATTTGATTGCCGTCTTAACCGGCTAGGACCGTGGAGGCAAACCCGGCCCCTGCCATCGCGCCGAGGCGACGCGCCATGGATGCACGAATCTGCCGCTGCCGGCGATCTTGCGGTCGAACACCGGCCAGGCCGGCCACCGAACGGACGTGGGACCTGATGGTGAGGGCGGCGGCGTAGGCGCCTCCGGCTCAACCGGCGCAGCCTGGCGAGCTTCGGGAGGTTCGGATATGGGAGCTTCGGACCTGATCGGGTCGGCCTCTGGAAGCTCAGGCTTGGGAGCCTCGCGTTCGGCAGGCTCAGCCCTGGGCGATTCGACCTTGGGCGGTTCAGTCCTTTGAACTTCAGGCTTGAGCTGTTCGGGAGTGACCGAGGCCGCCCGGAGAAGCTCGGGCCGCGGAGCCTTCGGAAGCTCCGACTTGAGGATCTCGGATTCGATGGATTCAATCTTCCGAGGTTCAAGATTCGAAGGCTCAGGCTTCGGCGCTTCAACCTTGGGCGTTTCAAGCTTCGGCGATTCGGGTCCGGGCGGCGGCCGCGCGGGCGCCTCTTCGGCCGGCTTTGCGACGGGCGCGACCGATCTCGATTTCAGCCTCGCCAGCAGCTCCTCGATCGAGGGCACCGATTCCGCGTCAACCGGAGCACGCGGCGCGGCCGGCGGCGCGGCCCGAACCGGAGGCGGCGGCGCGACGTCTGCGGGTGCGGGCAGATCGGCCGGAGCCAAATAGGCGAACTTGCCGCGCGCAATCTCCAGCGCCTTGTCGAAATCCGGCCTGTCGATCCAGGCCTTCGTTTGTATCTCGGTCACGCGCGCTTCCCACAAGCGCGCGGCCTCGATGTCGTAGTAGCCCATCTGCTTCTGATTGATCAGTTGCAGACCGTGGCCCGTGACGGCCCATTGTCGACCAAGCCAGTGGATGTCCCGGTGGAGCGGCATCACACTGGCCCTCGCCTCACATGCCGTGCTCGATGACTTTGAGCCCGCCCATGTAGGGCTGCAGCACATCGGGCACCGCGATCGAGCCGTCCTGCTGTTGGTAGGTCTCCATGACAGCGATCAACGCGCGCCCGACCGCCGTGCCGGAGCCGTTCAGCGTATGCACGAAGCGCGGCTTGCCGTCGGGGCCGCGATAGCGCGCATCCATGCGACGCGCCTGGAAATCCCCACACACCGAGCAGCTCGAAATCTCGCGATAGGCGCCGCCATCGCCCTGCCCCGGCATCCACACCTCGATGTCGTAGGTCTTCTGCGCGGAGAAGCCCATGTCGCCGGCGCACAGCGTCATCACACGATAATGCAGGTCGAGCTTCTGCAGAACCTGCTCGGCGCAGGACAGCATGCGCTCGAGCTCGTCCTTGCTGGCTTCGGGCGTCGTGATCGACACCAGTTCGACCTTCGTGAACTGATGCTGTCGGATCATGCCGCGCGTGTCGCGTCCCGCCGCACCGGCTTCGGCGCGGAAGCACGGCGTCAGCGCTGTGAGCCGCATCGGCAGCTCCTTTTCGTCGAGGATGGATTCGCGCGCGAGATTGGTCAGCGAGACTTCGGCAGTCGGGATCAGGCCCAAGCGCTCGCTGCGCAGATCGGCATTCGGCGCCGACAGCAATTCGCCCTTGATCGCCCAGAACTGATCGTCCTCGAATTTCGGCAACTGTCCTGTGCCGAACATCACGGCGTCGCGCACCAGCAGCGGCGGATTGATCTCGGCGTAGCCGTGCTCGCCGGTGTGCAGATCGAGCATGAACTGCCCGATCGCACGCTCGAGCCGCGCCAGTCCCTTCTTCAGCACGACGAAGCGCGCGCCGGACAATTTCGCCGCCGCCTCGAAATCCATATAGCCGAGCGCGGTGCCGAGATCGTCATGCAGCTTCGGTGCAAAGCCGTAGTCCCGCTTCTTGCCGAACACATGGTGCTGGACGTTGCCGTGCTCATCGGTGCCGTCGGGCACCTCATCGAGAGGCAAGTTGGGAATCGACGACAGCTCCTTGGTCAGCTCGTCATCGGACGATTTCGCCGCCAGCTCGAGCTCCGGCATCGTGGTCTTCAGCTCGGCGACTTCGGCCATCAGCTTGGCGGCGCGCGCCTCGTCCTTCGCCTTCTTGGCGTCGCCGATCTCCTTCGATGCCGCATTGCGCCGCGCCTGGGCTTGCTCGGACGCCAGGATCGCCGCACGCCGCTTCTCGTCGATCGCCAGCAGCGACGGCGACAGAGCCCCAAGTCCGCGGCGCTTCAGGCCGGCGTCGAAGGCTGTCGGGTTGTCGCGGATCGCTTTGATGTCGTGCATGGCAGTCGGGGTCCTAACGTCGCTCGGGCAGATAGCGTTGTATGCCAACGTTTGCGTTGTATGTTTCCACTACCACGACTGTCATCGCCCGCGAAGGCGGGCGATCCAGTATTCCAGAGACGTCAGCGTGTCACCGAGAAGCCGCGGCGTACTGGATACCCCGCTTTCGCGGGGTATGACACCGAATGTGACGTGAAGACAGCCCTACTCGGCCGGGTTGGTCGCCGATGGCGCCCCGGACGAGGTGCTCGAGGCCGCGGCCTTCTTCTCCACGATCCGGACCGCGATGATGGCGCCCTCGTAGAGCGCGAGCAGCGGGATCGCGAGCGAGGCCTGGCTCAGCACATCGGGCGGCGTCAGCACGGCGGCGATGATGAAGGCGATCACGATAAAGTAGCGCCGCTTCTCTTTCAGCATCTTCGAGCTGACGATGCCGATGCGGCCGAGCAGCGTCAGGATCACCGGCAGCTGGAACGCGATGCCGAAGGCGAAGATCAGCGACATCATCAGCGAGAGATACTCGCCGACCTTGGGCAGCAACTGAATCTGCGCGGTCTCCGCGCCGGCGGTCTGCTGCATGCCGAGCGAAAAACGGGTCAACATCGGGAAGACCACGAAATAAACCAGCATCGCGCCCATCACGAAGAATATCGGTGTGGCGACCAAATACGGCAGGAACGCATTGCGCTCATGCTTGTAGAGCCCGGGCGCCACGAACATGTAGACCTGCCCGGCAACAATCGGGAACGAGATGAAGGCCGCCCCGAACATTGCAAGCTTGAGCTGGGTGAGAAAATATTCGAGCAGCGCCGTATAGATGAATTTCGAGTTCTCCGGTCCAGCAACCCAGATGAAGGGCCAGACCAGGACGTTGAAGATCTGCTTGGCGAAGAAGAAGCAGATGATGAAGGCCACAGCGAAGCCGAGCAGTGCCTTGATCAGCCGCGAGCGCAGCTCGATCAGATGATCCATCAAGGGGGCCTTGCTGGCCTCGATATCTTCGGCGCTCATGACGCCCTCGCGTCCTTGAGCACGTCAGGCTGTGCCGGCGTCTCGTCCTGCGCAGGCGCCGGCTCGGGCTTCACCTCGCCGGTGATCGCGAGCGGCTCGCCGGCAGCGACGTGAGTCTCGGCCTCGACGAAGGTTTCCGGCGTCGGCTCAGCCGGTGTCGTGGGTGTCACCGGCGCGTCGATCGCGGAGGCGACCTGCGCATCGACCGGCTTGTCGATCTGAAGGGCGTCGCTGACGTCCTTGTGCAGCGAGGTCATGATGTTGCCGCTGGTGATGCCGGTTGCGGCTTCCCTGACCTCGTCAAAACTCTTCTTGAGGTCGGCCATCTCGGCCTCGCGCATGGCTTCCTGGAACTGGCCCTGGAATTCGGAGGCCATCTTGCGGGCCTTGCCCATCCATTGCCCGACCATGCGCAGCACGCCCGGCAGCTCTTTCGGGCCGATGGCGATCAGCGCGACGACCGCGATGACGACCAGTTCACTCCACCCGATATCGAACATGAATTGTTCCGCCTAAGCGCGCCGCCATCGGCCCCATCGGTCCTAACAGGATCTGGGGCTGCCGGCGCCTTTTCTCATCGGCGTCCATAGCGCGTCTCTACGGCGACGTCACCGTTTCGCGCGAAGAAAAACGTCGAAATATGCGTCAGTACAAGCGCGTTAGACGGCCTTGCTGCCGACGTCCTGGCGCGCGGCCGACGGCGCCGCATTGTGATCGATCGCCTTGGTGGACTCCGGCTTGTCCGCGACCTTGTCGTCGTCCTGCATGCCTTTCTTGAAGGCCTTGATGCCTTGGGCGACGTCACCCATCAGGTCCGAAATCTTGCCGCGTCCGAACAGCAGCAGGACCACTGCGATCACAACGATCCAGTGCCAAATGCTAAGCGAACCCATCCTGCAACCCTCCAGAAATGGCCGGTGGACCGGCCTGAACATGGCCGGAAGTTAGGCCCCCGGGGTGTCAAAAACAAGGACCTCGGCCGCGGCAAATCGCTGTCGCGGCTACGTAATATTGCTAGGCTTAACCGGGAATATTCCGGGCTATTCGCCCTTCTCCTCGGCGCTGTCGTCATCGCCCGCGTGGTCGGTGTGCTCTTCCGGCTCATCAGCGTCAGGTTCGGCCGTGTCGACCTCGGCGGCAACGTCCGCTTCGAGGTCGGTTTCGGCCTCGGCTGTCGTTTCGAGCTCGACAGTCCCAACCTCGGCAGCCGCAACATCGGCAACCGCTTCGCTCTCGGTCTTCGGTTCCTCGGCTTCCGGCTCGACGGCCGGCGCGAGCAGCAGTTCCAGCGTGTCGCCGGGCTCGAGCGGCTCCTCGTCCTCCCGCAGCGTCGCATCGTCCGATGGCGACGGAACGGAAAAGCCGGTCGGCAGCCGCGAGTCGAGCAGGCCGGTGCCCTTCAGCTCCTCGAGTCCCGGCAGGTCGCCGAGCGCTTCGAGGCTGAACTGCGTCAGAAAGGCGTCGGTAGTTCCGAAGGTCAACGGACGGCCCGGCGTCTTGCGGCGGCCGCGCGGGCGGATCCAGCCGGTCTCCAGCAGCACGTCGATCGTTCCCTTCGACGTCACCACGCCGCGAATCTCTTCGATCTCGGCACGGGTCACCGGCTGGTGATAGGCGACGATCGCCAGCACCTCGATCGCGGCACGCGACAGCTTCCGTGTCTCGGTGCTCTCGCGCGTCATCAGCCACGACAGATCGCCGGCGGTACGGAACGTCCACTTGTTGGCGACGCGAACCAGGTTGACGCCGCGCGGCGCATATTCCGCCTGCAACTGCGCAAGCGCCGCCTTGATATCGACGCCGTCGGGCATCCGCTTTGCCAGCGTTGCCTGATCGATCGGCTCGGCCGATGCGAACAACAGGGCTTCAAGGAGCCGCAATTCCTCAGGACGCGCTACCGGATGATCCATAGGAGAAACCTCCTCCTCGGGCTCGTCTCTGCGCACTTCCGCCAAGCTTGCCATGGGCCTGCTCTCCTTCTTCCACTTACTCAACCGAAAGGTCCGGCGCAGCCATTGCGGCCTGCGCTTGACGCTTTCGGAAATAGATCGGCGCGAACGCCTGCTTCTGGTTGATTTCCATCTCGCCCTCGCGAACCAGTTCGAGGGCAGCAGCGAAGCTCGATGCGAACACCGTCGCCTTCTGCTTGGGATCGGCGACGTAGTTCATCAGGTACTCGTCGAGGCAGCTCCAGTCCTCGGCAAGGCCGACCAGCCGCTCCAACGAGGCGCGCGCTTCGGCTAGCGACCACACAGTCCGCTTGGCCAGATGCACCGAGGTCAGCACGCGTGACGCGCGCTGCGTGGCATAGGCCGACAGCAGGTCGTACAGGGTCGCGGTGAACTTCGGATGCTTGATCTCGGCGATCGATTCCGGATTGCCGCGCGGAAAGATATCGCGCTGGAACTGCGGCCGGTTCATCAGCCGGTTCGCAGCCTCGCGGATTGCCTCCAGGCGGCGCAGCTGGTTGGCGAGCGCGGTCGCCATTTCCTCGGCGCTCGGCCCCTCCGCAGTCGGCGGTTCGGGCAGCAGGAGCCGCGACTTCAAGAAGGCAAGCCAGGCGGCCATCACCAGATAGTCGGCCGCAAGCTCGAGGCGGATTTTGCGCGCGGCCTCGATGAACGACAGATATTGGTCGGCGAGCGCAAGGATCGAAATCTTCGACAGATCGACCTTTTGCTGTCGCGCCAACGTCAACAGCAGGTCGAGCGGGCCTTCATAGCCCTCGACGTCGACCACCAGCGCCGGTTCGCCGTCGGCGAGATCGGCCGGCCGCCCGGTCTCAAACGATAGAATTTCAGCGGTCATGCCGTCCCTACCCGATCCAACAACGCATCCAGTTCAGCCCGTGCCGCCTGCCGGTCGAGCGGCTCAGGCTGCTTCCGCGCGGCGAGCACAGCCTTGGCCCGCTCAAGCGCCTTGCCGGCCAGTTCCGGCGTCTCCCGCGCGACCTCGCGCATTTCGTCGATATTGCCGTTGCAGTGCAGAACCATGTCGCAACCGGCGTTGACGATGGCGCGGGTCCGTTCGGCAATTGATCCGGCCAGCGCATTCATCGACACGTCATCACTCATCAACAAACCCTGGAACCCGATCAGGCCGCGAATCACCTGTTCGATGATTGTCGCAGAAGTCGTTGCCGGATGGACGGGGTCCAGCGCGCTAAACACAACATGTGCGGTCATCGCCATCGGCAGGTCCGCCAGCGGCCGAAACGCGGCAAAATCGGTCCGTTCCAGCTCTAGTCTCGCGGTATCGACCGTCGGAAGGCGGAAATGGCTGTCCGCGGTGGCGCGGCCATGGCCGGGAATGTGCTTGAGAACCGGCAGCACGCCGCCCTGTTCCAGCCCGTCCGTGACCGCACGGGCGATCGCCGCGACCTTGTCCGGCTCAGTTCCATAGGCCCGGTTGCCGATCACCGCATCCGCGCCGGCCACCGGAACGTCGGCCAATGGAAGGCAATCGACGGTGATTCCGATGTCGATCAGGTCGGCCGCAATCAGCCGTGAGCTGAGCCGGGCCGCTGTCAGGCCTAGCTTCGGATCGATGTCGTAGAGCGCGCTGAAGCTCGCGCCCGGCGGATAGACCGGCCAATGCGGCGGGCCGAGCCGCTGCACCCGGCCACCCTCCTGGTCGATCAGGACCGGGGCATCGGCCATGCCGGCCGCCGACCTGAGTTCCCTAACAAGAGCTGCCACTTGGGCAGGACTCTCGATGTTGCGCTTGAACAGGATGAAGCCCCATGGCCGCTCGGCGCGAATGAACTCGCGTTCAGCGTCGTTGAGGACCAGCCCGGATACGCCCGTGATGAATGCGCGGTTCGCCATTCGGCCGATTAGGCCGTATGCAGCTCGCGGGTCAAGGAAACGGCAGTTAATTTCTTTGGATGAGGCACTGCGGCCCACCAGCCGACATCAGGCTCCGGCACACTTGGTTCGCCTCTTCCGACGACGCGAACGGGCCGGCAAAGGCGCGGTAGTAGACGCCCTTCTCACCGAGATCGACGCGTTTCACCACCAAAGGCTGCGAACCGAGCACACTGCGATACTTGCCTTGCAGGGTCCGATAGGACGACTGCGCGTCCGCCTCGTTCTTCTGCGACGACACCTGAACCAGATATCCACCGCCACCAACCGAGGCAGTCGAGGTCGACGCCACCCGGGTCGGAGGCGTGGCCGGAGCCGCGTCGGTCTGCCCGGGAGCCAGCGACATTGGCGCGTTCACGCTGGCATTGGCCGCAGCCGGATTACCACGCGACACCGGTGGCTTCGCCGCCGTCGGAGGTTTCGCCGGCACGGCGGCCGTGGCTTGCGTGCCATCGGGCGAATCGCCTTTGACCGCGAGCGTGCGAACCTTGCGCGGCTCGTTGTTCGGCAGCGTCCCGTTCGCGGTGATCGGCGCCGGCGCTGGCTGCGCCGTCTGCACACTGGCCACCGGCGGCGGATTCGTGTTCGCATTCAGCGCCGGAAACACGACGCGCGGTCCGGCGGTCTTCGAATTGACGTCGACCGGCGTCTCTTCACGCGACACGATTTTCTCGGTGCCGTCACCCGCTGCCATGCGATCCGGCGTCTTGGCCGGCGCATCGGCCTGGGCCGGGATCACCTTGGTCGGCGTGTTGTCGGCCTTGATGATCGGCGGCTCGCCGCTACGGGGCGAGCCGACATAGGTCCGGTAGGCGTACGCGCCACCGACGCCGAACACGCCAAGCGCCAGCACCGCAGCGACCGTGATCAGGCCGCTGCTCCGTCGGCGCGGTTCAGGCTCTTCTTCGTCGGCTTCATATGCATAGGGATCGTCCGGATAGGACGGATCGCGCTGCAAATCCTGTTCGCCGGCTTCCAGCTGGCCGTAGAGCGCTTCGTCATAGCGCGACGGATCGTGGCTCTGATCGCCGCTCTGATAGGGCGGCTCGTCGTCAAAGGCCTCGGGTTGCCTGGGGGGCTCGACCGGCCGATAGGTCGCGACCGGCTCGGGCGCAGAAGGCTGCGCCTGCTGGGCCGCGTATCGGTGCAGCGGATGCACCGGCTTCGGCTGGTAGTCCTGTTCGGGTTCTTCGTACGCCGTGTGCTGCACGGGCGGCGGAGCGACAGTCTCCTGCCGCGCGCGCTGCATCCAGGGCGGCGGGCCCGCGGGCGGCGCGTCCTCGTCCTCGGACTGCGCATCATATTGTTGCGGCCGCGCGTTGGCGCGCGACTGCAACGGACGCGGCGGCGGCTTATTCGCGGCGCCAAATGGATCCGTCTGGCCGATCAGCCGAGCCAGTTCGGCGAGCGGATCGCTCTCGGCCCTGGGTGCCGCGTCGGTGGAAAAAAGTCGGTCCTGATATCGATCAGCCATCGTGATGATGCATCCCCTTCGGGACAGCGCCAAGATCGCCGGCACAGCCGGTCCGAACGAGTTGGCCCCTGCCAGATGCCCTCACAAATCCCCACTCGTGAGGGCCTAATGCCCCTGCCTACCGCATCTCGGTCGGAGCGTGGACGCCTAGAACAGCTAAGCCCGATGCCAGAACCGAGACGACGCCCTGAACCATTGCCAGTCGCGCCCTCGTGATCTCTGCATCATTATTGATAATGAAGCGTAAATAGGGCAAATCGCGCCCCTTGGTCCACAGCGCGTGAAATTCACTGGCCAAATCATATAGATAAAAAGCGATTCGGTGCGGCTCATGTGCCACCGACGCAGCCTCGATCATCCGTGGATAAAGCGCCAGCCGCCTGAGCAGCTCGAGCTCGGCCGGGTCGGTCAACCGCTCGACCGCAGCGTTCCGCAGATAGGCCAGCCGCGCCTCGTCGGTCTCGGGCAGATCGGGAACCGCCTCCTCCCGCGCATTGCGGAAGATCGAATGGCCGCGGGCGTGACCGTACTGCACGTAGAAGACGGCGTTGTCCTTTGACTGCTCGATCACCTTCGCGAGGTCGAAATCGAGCACCGCGTCGTTCTTGCGGAACAGCATCATGAACCGGACCGCGTCCGAGCCGACCTCGTCGACCACTTCGCGCAGCGTGACGAATTCGCCGGAGCGTTTCGACATCTTCACCGGATCGCCGTCACGCAGCAGCTTGACGAGCTGCACGATCTTGACGTCGAGCTCGGCCTTGCCAGCGGAGACCGCCTTCACGGCCGCCTGCATGCGCTTGATGTAGCCGCCGTGATCGGCGCCGAACACGTCGATCATGCTGGTGAAGCCGCGCTCGAACTTGTTGCGGTGGTTGGCGATGTCAGACGCGAAATAGGTGTACGAGCCGTCCGACTTGATCAGCGGACGATCGACGTCGTCACCGTAGGCGGTGGCGCGGAACAGCGACTGCTCGCGATCCTCGTAGTCCTCGACCGGCTTGCCCTTCGGCGGCGGCAGGCGGCCCTCGTAGATGTCGCCCTTGGCGCGCAGGAAATCGATGGTCTCGGCGACCTTGTTGTTGCCCGATGTGATCAGCGAGCGCTCGGAGAAGAACACATCGTGATGGATGTTGAGCGCGGCGAGATCGCCCTTGATCATCTCCATCATCATGACGATCGCCTTGTCGCGCACGATCGGCAGCCACGCGGCTTCCGTCTTGTCGAGCAGCTTCTCGCCGTATTCCTTGGCGAGCGCCGCGCCGACCGGCACGAGGTAATCGCCGGGATAGAGCCCTTCCGGGATCGCGCCGATGTCCTCACCGAGCGCCTCGCGGTAACGCAGGAACGCAGAGCGCGCGAGCACGTCGACCTGCGCGCCGGCGTCGTTGATGTAATATTCGCGACAGACGTCGAAGCCCGCGAACTGCAGCAGGCTGCACAGCGCATCGCCGAACACGGCGCCGCGGCAATGGCCGACATGCATCGGCCCGGTCGGGTTGGCCGAGACGTATTCGACATTGACCTTCTCGGCCTTGCCGATGTCGCTGCGTCCGTAGGCTGAGCCGGCGGCCAGCACGGCGCGCAACGCGTCCGCCCAGACCTGCGGCTTCAAGGTCAGGTTGATGAAGCCGGGCCCGGCGACATCGACCGACGCCACCAGCGCGTCGGCGCGCAGCCGCTCGGCGATCTTGTCGGCGAGCTCGCGCGGCTTAGCCTTGGCCTCCTTGGCAAGCACCATCGCGGCATTGGTCGCCATGTCACCATGGCTGGCATCGCGCGGCGGCTCGACCACGACGCGGGCGAGGTCGATGCCCGCGGGCCAGTTGTCCTCGGCAGCGACAGCGGCACAGATCGCGTGCACGCGCGCCAGCATATCGGCAAAAAGGTGTGATGGTGCAGTGGTGTCGGCCATGGCAGGGCGCTAACGCAAATCCGGGGTCGAGTCAAAAAGCCTTTGGTGCTCGATCAGGGCAAAACGGTCGGTCATCCCGGCAATGAAATTGCCGATCCGCCTGTTCCGCGCGCTGCCGGTCTCCTGCACGCTCCCCTCGATCCATTCCGCCGGCAGGTCGCCCGGCGATTGCCGGTAGCGCTCATAGAGATTGCGGACCACCTGCTCCGCCTCCCGCATCACAAGCATCACCCGCCGGTGGCGATACATCCGCCGGAACAGGAATGCCTTGATCGCCGCCTCCTGCTCGGCCACCTCAGGCGGAAACGCGATCAGCGGCGCGTCGTGGTGGCGCACGTCCTGGGCCGATTGCGGCTGCGCGGCCGCAAGCCGCCGGGTCGCCTCGTTGAAAACCGCGCTGATGAAATGCGAGATCAGCTCACGCACCAGTTCGGCGCCGCGCCGGACCTCGTCGAGCCCGGGATAATGACGATCGATCTCGGCGATGATCTCTGCGGTCAGCGGCATCTCCTTGAGGTCGTCGACCGCAAACAGCCCGGCGCGCAGGCCGTCGTCGATATCGTGCGCGTCATAGGCTATGTCGTCGGCGAAGGCCGCGATCTGCGCCTCGAGCGAGGCATAGCTCCAGAGCTCGAGATCGTAGGTCTGGTTGTAGTCGGCGATCCCGATCGGAAGTCCGCTGTCGAGGTAGCGCCCGCTAGGTGCGCCGTTGCGTTCGGTCAGCGGGCCGTTGTGCTTGACGATGCCCTCGAGCGACTCCCAGGTCAGGTTCAGCCCGCCGAATTCGGGGTAGCGATGTTCCAGCGAGGTGACGACGCGCAGCGCCTGCGCATTGTGGTCGAAGCCGCCATCATCCTTGAGGCAGTCATCGAGCGCCCGCTCCCCGGCATGCCCGAACGGCGGATGGCCGAGATCGTGCGCCAGCGCCAGCGTCTCGGTCAGATCCTCGTCGACCCCGAGCTGGCGCGCCAATGCGCGGGCGATCTGCGCGACTTCCAGCGAGTGGGTCAGCCTGGTGCGATAATGATCGCCCTCGTGGAAGACGAAGACCTGGGTCTTGTGCTTGAGGCGGCGGAACGCGGTGGAATGGATCACCCGGTCACAGTCGCGCCGGAACGGGCTGCGGGTCCGGCTCGGCGGCTCCAAGACAAGCCGGCCGCGGCTGCGGTCGGGATCGCAGGCATAAGGCGCGCGGGGGGCAGCCATTCCGACCGACACGGTATTTTAGTCCTTATCCATTTGATTCCATGGTCCGACGCACTTAACTATGACTGAGGCGGCGGACCAAATGAATTGGGCATGACGCCGGGCATGATCCGATCAGATCATGCGCAGATTGGGTTTCGGAGACCGACCATGACTGCTGCCATCACCGTCAGCGAACGGGCCGCCCGCCGGATCGGACAGATCCTCAGCAAGGAAGGCGACGGTGCCAAGCTGCGCATTTCGGTCGAGGGCGGCGGCTGCTCCGGTTTCCAGTACAAGTTTGACGTCGAGCGCACCCAGGCCGATGACGACCTCGTGATCGAGCGCGACAGCGCCGTGGTGCTGATCGACCCCGCCTCGGTCCCGTTCCTCGCGGGCTCGGAGGTCGACTTCGTCGACGACCTGATCGGCGCCTCGTTCCGCGTCGTCAATCCGAACGCCACCGCGTCCTGCGGCTGCGGCACCAGCTTCTCGATCTGACGCCTCCTCGCCGGACGCGCCGTCCCGACGCGAGCCGATAACCGGTTCGCGGCAGAGACCAAGTTATTCCGCCGCGACCACCTGCGGGCGCTCGACGTCGCCGCCCGCCTCCGCCTGCGGATCGAGCTTGCGCCGCAACCTGCGGTCGATGCGGTCGAGATAGATGTAGATCACCGGCGTGATGAACAGCGTCAGCAACTGCGACACGCAGAGGCCGCCGACCACCGCGACGCCGAGCGGCTGACGCAGTTCAGCGCCGGCGCCCGCACCGAGCGCGATCGGCAGCGTGCCGAAGATCGCCGCGAACGTCGTCATCATGATCGGACGGAAACGCAGCAGCGCCGCCTCGCGGATCGCGTGCTCGGCGCTGAGGCCGACGCGGCGGCGCTCCAGTGCGAAGTCGACCATCATGATCGCGTTCTTCTTGACGATGCCGACCAGCATCACGATGCCGATCATCGCGATCACCGACAGCTCCATCCCGAACAGCATCAGCGTCAGGATCGCGCCGATGCCGGCCGACGGCAGGCCGGAGATGATCGTGATCGGATGGATGAAGCTCTCGTAGAGAATGCCGAGAATCACGAAGGCCGCGAACACGGCGGCGAGGATCAGCACGCCCTGCCCGCGCAGCGAATCCTGGAACACCTGCGCGGTGCCGGAGAATCCGGTCGCAATCGTCGGCGGCAGATTCGCGGTCTGCTCCAACTCGGTGATCTTGTCGACCGCGTAGCCGAGGGAAACGCCGGGCGCGAGATTGAACGAGATCGTCACCGCCGGCTGCTGGCCCTGGTGGTTGATCTGCAGCGGCCCGACCGTCGGCACCAGCCGCGCCACCGCATCCAGCGGAATGGTCTGGCCGTTCGCGGTCTTCATGTAGAGCTTCGAGAGATCGGACGGATCGACGCGGAACTGCGGCTGCACCTCCAGGATGATCTGGTAGTCGTTCGACGGCATGTAGATGGTGCCGACCTGGCGCGAACCGTAGGCGTTGTAGAGCTGGTTGCGGACCTGATCGACGGTGATGCCGTACACCGCCGCCTTCTCGCGGTCGATGTCGACCGTCATCTGCGGGTTCTTGATGTAGAGGTCGGTGGTGACGTCGAGCAGGCCCGGAATCTTCTCGATCTTGTCCCGCATCTCGGGCGCTAAGCGGTACAGCGACTCGGTATCGCCGCTCTGCATCACATACTGATACTGGCTCTTGGAGATGCGGCCGCCGATGTTGAGGTTCTGGACGCTCTGGAAGAACGCCTGCATGCCCGGGATCTCGCGCGCCTTCTGGCGCAGCCGTCCGATCACGACAGCAGCGTTGTCGCGGGTCTTCTGCGGCTTCAGCGCGATGAACAAGCGGCCGTAATTGGTGGTCGGATTGGGACCGCCGGAACCGACCGTCGAATTGATGTAATCGATCGCCGGATCGGTCCGCATCACCTCGACCAACGCCTGCTGGCGCACCTTCATCGCTTCAAACGAGGTATCGGTCGCGGCTTCCGTCACACCGATCAGGAAGCCGGTGTCCTCCTGCGGGAAGAAGCCCTTCGGCACGATCATGTAGAGATAGACAGTGCCGCCGAGCGTCGCCAGCGTGACCAGTAGCATCAGGGCCTTCTTGGCCAGCACCCGGTCCAGCGCCCACTCATAGGCGCGCAGCCAGGCCTGGAACATCGCCTCGAACGCCCGCAGCACGATATTCGGCCGCTTGGTGGCGTCATGCGCGCGCAGCACGCGGGCGCACAGCATCGGCGTCAAGGTCAGCGACACGAAGCCGGACACGATGATCGCGACCGAGATCGTGACGGCGAATTCGCGGAACACGCGGCCGACGATGCCGCCCATCAGCAACACCGGGATGAACACCGCGATCAGCGAGAAGGTGATCGAGATGATTGTGAAGCCGATCTCGCGGGCGCCCTTCAGCGCCGCCTCGAACGGCTTCATGCCGTGCTCGATATGGCGGACGATGTTCTCCAGCATGACGATGGCGTCGTCGACCACGAAGCCGACCGAGAGCGTCAGCGCCAGCAGCGTCATGTTGTTGATCGAGTAATCCAGCGCGTACATCACCGCACAGGTGCCGAACAGCGAGATCGGCACCGCCAGCGCCGGAATGAAGGTCGCCGACGCCGAGCGCAGGAACAGGAAGATCACCAGGATCACCAGCGCGATCGCGATCAGCAGGGTCTCCTCGACGTCGCTGACCGCCTGCCGGATCGAGACCGAGCGGTCCATCATGACCTGCATGGTCACCGAGGGCGGGATCGCGGCGCGCAGCGACGGCAATTTCGCCAGCACGGCGTCCACCACCGCCACGGTGTTGGCGTCGGGCTGCTTCTGGATCGCGAGCACGATCGCCCGCTCGTCGTTCATCCAGGTCGCGATCTTGTCGTTCTCGACGCTGTCATAGACCTTGGCGATCTCGTCGAGGCGGACCGGCGAGCCGTTGCGCCAGGCAACGTAGATCTGGCGGTAGTCGGCCGCCTTGTCCATCTGGCCGGAGGCCTGCAGCGCGACGTCCTGCTTGGGCCCGTTCAGCGTGCCGACTGGGGTCGAGGAATTGGCGCGCGACACCGCGGCGCGGATGTCTTCCATCGAGACGCTGCGGGCGGCCGCGGCCTCCGGATCGGCCTGAACGCGGATCGCAAACTTCTGCGCGCCGTAGATCAGCACCTGCGCAACACCCGGCAGCTGCGACAACGCCTGCCCGATCGTGATGTCGCCATATTCGTTGACCGCCGACAGCGGTAGCGTCGCCGACCCCAGCGAGACGAACAGCACCGGGAAATCCGCCGGGTTCACCTTCCGGAAGCTCGGCGGAATCGTCATTTCGATCGGCAGCCGGCGCTGTGCGATGGTCAACGCCGTCTGCACGTCGAGAGCTGCGGCATCGATGTTGCGGTTGAGGTCGAACTGGATGGTGATGACGCTCGTGCCCTGCGAGGAGTTCGAGTTCATCGATGAGATGCCGGCAATGGTCGAGAGCTGGCGCTCGATGATGCCGGCGACCGAGGCGGCCATGGTGTCAGCGCTGGCGCCCGGCAGCGTGGCGGTGACCGCGATGGTCGGGAAGTCCACCTTGGGCAGCGCCGAGACCGGCAGCAGGCGGAAGCCGAACACGCCGAATGCGATGATCGACGCCGTGATCAGCGTCGTCATGACCGGGCGGCGGATGCAGAGCTCGGAGAGCGTCATCGATCAGGCTCCGGCCTTGCGCGTCCGCAGTTCGACCCGCGATCCCTCTGACAGCAACAACTGGCCGTCGACGACGATGCTCTCATCGCCGGCCAATCCGTCCGAGATCACCGATGAGCCCTGGAAGGTGCGATCGACCTTGACCGGCCGGACCTTGGCGACGCCGTCCTGGACCACGAAGACGAAATTGCCGTTTTGGCTGCGCTGGACTGCGACCGTCGGCACCACGACCGCATCCTCGCTGCGGATAATCAGCTTGGTCTGCACGATGGTGCCGGGCCACAGCGTCTCGTTCGCATTGTTCATGATGCCGCGCACGGTGACCATGCCGGTGGTCGCATCGACGGTGTTTTCGACCATCGCGACCTTGCCGCTCTCGGAGCGCTGGTGGCCGGGAATGGTCGCGATCACCTTGGGCTCGTCCTTCCCCATGGCGTCGCGCAGATCGACCAGCGCACGCTGGGGAATGGCAAAGGTGACATAGACCGGCGCCATCTGGTTGATGACCGCGAGCGGCTGGGTGTCGGCGGGGCGGACGAAGTTCCCGACCTTGACGTTAGCGGCGCTGATCCGCCCCGCGAACGGCGCGCGGATCACGGTGTAGCTCTTCTGGACGCGGAGGTTTTCCAGCGCGAATTGGTCGGCCTTGATGGTGCCGATCAGGACGTCGGACTGGGTTTTTGCGTTGTCGAGGTTGACCTGCGTGGTCGCACCCTTGCCGACCAGTTCGGTATAGCGGCGGAGGTCGCGCTGCGCGCCCTCGAACTGGGCCTGGTCGCGCGCCAGGACGCCCTCGGCCTGCTCGATCTGGGCGTCGATCTGCCGTGCGTCGAGCATGAACAGCAGGTCGCCCTCATTGACCCTGGCGCCGTCCTCGAAATGCACCGAGACGATGGTGGTTTCCAGCCGCGACTTCAGCGCCACGCTGGAGATCGGCGTGACCTGTCCGATCGCGTCGACATCGACCGGGACCGATCTGCGTTCGGCCTTGGCGAGATCCACCGAGACCACGCGCGGCCGCGCCGTCCCCTGCGAGGTGGCGGCACCGCCACCCATCCATGAAGCGCGGGTCATGTAAGCCGCCCCGGCCGCAATGCCGAGAACAGCGACAGTCAGAACCAAATTATGTTTCTTCATAAGTCTTGTACATGCGCCGCCCGCTTCCCTTCAGGGCCGGGACGCTTCGCAACTCCCCCATCGGCAATTGTTACGCCTTGTTTCCGGAGAGGGTTAGCACAGGCGGACCGCCCATGGTATGCCACCTAAGTAAAATCCTGCGGCTTCAATCCGGTCACTTGCATGCGCATCGCTACGTGGAACGTCAATTCGGTCCGGCAACGAATCGAGCTTCTGGTCGCCTGGCTGAAGGAGTGTTCCCCCGACATCGTCTGCCTGCAGGAAATCAAATGCATCGACGACGCATTTCCGCGGCTCGAGGTCGAGGCGCTCGGATATAATGTCGTCACCCACGGCCAGAAGACCTTCAACGGCGTCGCGCTGCTGTCCAAGCTGCCGTTCGACGAGACCAAGTCGGGCCTCGCCGGCGACGACGAGGACGCCCACGCCCGCTTCCTCGAAGGCGTCGTTACGCTGAAACAGGGCGTGGTACGGGTCGCGTGCCTTTATCTGCCCAACGGCAACCCTGCGAACACCGACAAATATCCGTACAAGCTCAAATGGATGTCGCGGCTTCTTGAGTACACGCGGGAACGGCTTAAGGCCGAGGAGCCGCTAATCCTGGCCGGCGACTTCAACGTCATTCCGGCCGCCCGCGACGTCTACCATCCAGCCGCCTGGGTCGACGATGCCCTGTTCCGTCCGGCGACCCGCGAAGCTTTCCAGTCGCTGCTCGGCCTCGGCCTCACCGATGCGCTGCGGGCGGTCAACGACGAGCCCGGCCAGTACACGTTCTGGGACTACCAGGCCGGCGCCTGGCAGAAGAACTGGGGCCTGCGGATCGACCATCTGCTGATGTCGCCGCAGGCGAGCGATCGGCTGATCGATGTCGGGATCGACAGCTATGTCCGCGCCTGGGAGAAGCCGTCCGACCATGTTCCGGTCTGGGCCGATCTCGATTTCGAGACCGCCTGAGCCTTGCCGGCCAAGCGACTGCCGGCCGCGGGGGATATCAATCCCGGCGGCCTCTAGTCGCGACGACCCTGCACCCAGTGCTCGAGCATCTGCAGCGCCATCGCGCGGTCGTCTTCGGACGCCTTGGTGATCGCCCGGTTGTAGCTTTCCTTGATCCAGGCCTCGTCGGGCGTGGCGC
This sequence comes from Bradyrhizobium sp. RD5-C2, assembly GCF_019972155.1. Classification (GTDB taxonomy): domain Bacteria; phylum Pseudomonadota; class Alphaproteobacteria; order Rhizobiales; family Xanthobacteraceae; genus Bradyrhizobium. The sequence continues at coordinate 45,985 of NZ_BOVL01000008.1, forward strand.
TGTCACGCGCCAGGGTCAGCCACATCAGGCCACGTGCCCGCTGCGGCGGCAGCCGGTCGCCGTTGAACAGCATCTGGCCAAGCAGCGCCTGCGCCTGATGCTGGCCCTTCTGAGCGGCAAGGCCGAGCCAGCGTGCGCCATAGCGGAAATCGTCCCGCGAGGCATCCGGCGTCTTCAGGTACAGCCGCGCAAGGTCGTACTGGGCGTCGGCATTGCCGAAATAGGACGCCGCATAGGAGAACATCTCCCGCGCCCGCTCAGTGTCCGCCTTCACCTTGGAATTGGGAATGCCGCTCAGATAGTAGCGGCCGAGCGCCACGAAGGCGTTGGCCACGATCGAGGCCTGCGGCGCCGACGGCGAATCCTCGGCATGCGCATTGGCGATCCGGCTGAAATACTCGAAGGCGCGCATGTCATCCTGGATGACGCCGTCGCCCTCGGCGTACATCTTGCCGAGCTTCCACTGCGCGACGGGATGACCGCCCTCGGCCTGGTACTGCAGCGTGCTGAAGGACGAGGTCGGCGAGGTCGCCACAGGGGCAACCGGCGTGGCGGCCCGCTTGAGGGCGCCGGTCGTGCCGGGCTGCGGCGCGACCACCGGAAGAACGGTATCCTGGGGGTTGACCGGGGCGCCGTCGAATCCGAATCCGGGGCCCGCCACCGGGATGGCCCCTAACGCAAACGCAAATATCGCACGCTTAAACGTCCGCATAACACTGTTTCTCGTACGCGCCACCCGGATGGGTGACTGCGCCATCCACCGCCGGCCCCACTTGTTCGGCGTACTTCCACAGCGCACCAGTCGTGTGGTTAGTCGCCCGAGGGGCCCATTTGGTCTTACGATTTGCGAGCTCGGCGTCGCTCAATTTTACGTCAAGTGTGCCGGCGACCGCATCGATCTCGATGATGTCGCCGTCCTGCAATAACCCGATCGGCCCGCCGACGGCCGCTTCAGGTCCAATATGGCCGATGCAGAAGCCACGGGTGGCGCCGGAGAACCGGCCATCGGTGATCAGGGCAATCTTGCCGCCCATCCCCTGCCCGGTCAGCGCCGCCGTGGTCGCCAGCATCTCCCGCATCCCGGGACCGCCCTTCGGCCCCTCGTAGCGGATCACAATCACTTCGCCTTCCTTGTAGGTGCGCTTCTGCACCGCCTCGAAGGCGTCTTCCTCGCGGTCGAAGCACCGGGCCGGACCGGTAAACCTCAGGTTGGACATTCCCGCGACCTTCACGATCGCACCCTCCGGAGCGAGATTACCCTTCAGCCCGACAACGCCACCTGTCACGGTGATCGGATTGTCGGCGGGGGGGGCCCCG
>NZ_BOVL01000008.1:47379-358906 GCF_019972155.1 Bradyrhizobium sp. RD5-C2
GGATTCCATTTCACGCTTTTGAGGTTTTCGGCGATCGTTCGGCCAGTGACGGTCAGGCAATTCCCGTGCAGGTGGCCATTGTCGAGCAGCGTTTTCATCAGCAGCGGAATGCCACCAACTTCAAACATGTCTTTGGCAACATAACGGCCGCCCGGCTTCAAATCCGCGACGTAAGGAGTCTTTTTGAAGATTTCGGCGACGTCGAACAAATTGAACTTGATGCCGCACTCATGGGCGATCGCCGGTAGGTGCAGCGCAGCATTGGTCGAACCACCTGAGGCTGCAACCACGGCCGCAGCATTTTCAAGGGCTTCCCGGGTGACGATGTCGCGGGGCCGGATGTTCTTCTCGATCAGCTCCATCACCTTCTCGCCGGCGGCGGCGCAGAAGGCATCGCGGATCTCGTAAGGCGCCGGAGCCCCAGCCGAATACGGCAGCGCGAGGCCGATCGCCTCGGAGACGGTCGCCATGGTGTTGGCGGTGAACTGGGCGCCGCAGGCGCCGGCCGACGGGCACGCCACCCGTTCGATCTCATCGAGGTCCTCGTCCGACATGGCGCCGACCGAGTGCTTGCCGACCGCCTCGAACATGTCCTGCACGGTGACCGGCTGCCCGCGGAAGTTGCCGGGCAGGATCGAGCCGCCATAGATGAAGATCGACGGCACGTTGAGACGGACCATCGCCATCATCATGCCCGGCAGCGACTTGTCGCAGCCGGCAAGCCCGACCAGCGCATCATAGGAGTGACCGCGGACGGTCAGCTCGACCGAATCGGCGATGCATTCGCGCGACGGCAGCGACGAGCGCATGCCGTCATGGCCCATCGCGATGCCGTCGGTGACGGTGATGGTGCAAAATTCACGCGGCGTGCCGCCGGCAGACGCCACGCCCTTCTTCACCGCCTGCGCCTGGCGCATCAGCGAAATGTTGCAGGGAGCAGCTTCATTCCAACATGAAGCAACGCCGACAAAGGGTTGATGAATCTGGGTTGTCGTCAGCCCCATCGCGTAAAGATAGGACCGATGCGGCGCGCGCTGCGGCCCCTCCGTCACGTGACGGCTCGGCAGCCTGCCCTTGATGTTCGTCTTGACGTCCATCGCGACCCTGTTCCCGACGCTCTTTCCTCCAACAAACGCCGGAACCGATCAAAAGTCCCGTCGTCGCGAGCGCTGGCTATTCAGCTAGGTGAATATCCTTTCATGTCAGGGTGTGGCCAAAAAGCGGCGCGACTACGGACCGGCTCTGTTTAGGGTTAAATGTCCAGTAACTGTTGCGATGATGCAACAATCGTGGCTCCCGGGCAACCATGCATTATCGGTCCTTATGGGAACCTGACGGGCGCCTGACCAAATAGCCGTTGAGTTGCCACCTCGCGACGAAATTCGCCCGAGTTGTGAGTAGATTGCCGCCCTCTCCTAAAGTGACGATCGCGAAGCGCCCCTCGATCGGGCGAGACGGCCGAACCATACACCGAGTTACAACTTCTGATAAGGCGAAACATCCTTGCGGGGCTTGCGCGGTCGGGCAACTCAGATGTATGGCGCGCCACACCATCTCCTCTCGTCATTCCGGGGCAGCCCGAAGGGTTGAGCCCGGAATCCATTGGACCGCAAAACAAGTGGTAAAATGGATTCCGGGCTCTCGCTTCGCGAGCCCTCAGGTGCGCAATTGCGCACCGGGGAATGACAATGGAGGGAGTTGGCAGTTCGTAAGGGTGGAGCAGCGATGCTCATCAATACGCGTCGAGACACAATGGCTATCGCTTCCGCCTCGCTCTTCGAGCTACGGCGGACAAGGCGCGCTCCACCCTTCCTGCAGTCTACTCAGCCGCCAACTTCGGCGGCGCCGGAAGCGCCCAGCACTCGACGCGATTCCGGCCGCGCTCCTTGGCCTGGTAGAGCGCTGCGTCGGCGGCCTTCATCAGGGCGTCTATCCCGGGCATGCTGGTGATGGCCTCGGCAACGCCGATGCTCACCGTGAATGACACCGGCCGATCGTCCGCCCGCAGCGCCAAGCCTTCCGCCCGCTTGCGAATGCGCTCGGCGACGGTCCGAGCGCGCGACAACGTCGTTTCCGGCAGCAGAACCGCGAACTCCTCGCCTCCGACACGGCCGACGACGTCGGACTTGCGTTTGCCGCGGGTGCAAATCTCGGCGACGGCCTTGATGGCCTCGTCGCCGGCCGCGTGCCCGAACCGGTCATTGATGCTCTTGAAGTAATCGATATCGACCATCAGGACGGAGACGGAGCGATAGTAGCGCTGGAACCGGCTCCACTCCGCATCCAGCGTCGTCAGGAATTGCCTGCGGTTGAACAGTCCGGTGAGCGGATCGGTGGTCGCGAGAACTTCGAGCTGTCGCGCGTTACCGACAAGATCGGTGACGTCGACGAAGGTCAGCATCCGGCCGCCGTTCGCCATCGTCGAGCAATGGATCCTGATGTTGCGGCCATCAGGCGTCTGGACGTCCCGCTTGTGATCGCCCGCCTTGATCTCCGCAATCCGCTTCGCCGGGAAGGCTCTGATCTGTTCCGGCGTCGAGTCCGTCGGGACTGCCCGGCGGCTGCGCGTGAGCAGCGTGACGTATGCCGGATGCCGCGCCACCTCCTCCTCGCTCACCTCCCAGAAGTCCCGCATCCTCCGATTGAGGAAAACCACATTGAGATCGCGGTCGAGCAGGACAACGCCGTCCTCCACGTTCTCGAGCGCGCCGGTCAGCACCTTCAACTTGTCCGATGCGCGCACGATATCGGTCACGGGCGTGTAGCTCACCATCCGGCCGCCGTCGGGCAGCGGCGTGCACTGACACCGCACCACATCACCATTGCGAAGCCTGAGATCGATCGGATTTGCGTCGCCGACGCTGACGAGGCGGACGCGTTCGGCAACGTAGGCTTGAAGCTGCTCAGGCGGCAGCTCATAGGCCATGGTCTTGCAGCCGTGATGCATCAGATCGGTGAAGCTGGGATTGCGGTCAGCCACCGCGTCCGGAAGCTGCCACATGTTCCGGAACGCGCGGTTGATGAAGAGGGCTTTCAGCTCCGAGTCCAACAGCAGGATGCCGACCGGGATCTGATCAAGCGCTGAGCGTAGCGCCAGCATGTGCCCGCGCAGAATATCGCCGCTGCGCCGCTCAGGCATGGCTGATGGCGCAGGAGCGGCAGGCACGGCAGCGGCAGGCGCGGGAGCGGCCTGCTGCGCCTCAAACACCAGGCCGAGTTGGCGGTCCGATTGCCACAGCCGCTTGCATGGCCTCACCTGATTGGTGCCGACAATCAAGAGTTGGACCTGGTCGGGAATGCCAACGACGCTTTCGAGTTCCACGGTCGCGCCGGTATCGGTGAGCTGTCGGACCGTGCAATCGAAGGCCGACCGACCGAAATTGAAGACGATCTTTCCGGCCAAAAACGTTCGGCCGCGGGAAGCTGACACCTGTCCGGACATGGCGCACCTGGAGCAATTGCGAGCCCCGTCACCTCAGCATGTTTGAGTCACCAAGCCATGAACGCTTTCGAGGCGTTTTGAGCAGCAGCTGTACGGTGTGCGCCGCAAAAACGGGTTCCATCCCGCTGTTCCTGGAACCCGAGCGGTCGAGGACTACGATCCGCTGAGGCGCTTCTGCTTCGCGTTCAACGCAGAGGCGACGCGGCTGACCGGCGGGCGGCCGAGCAAGCCGGCGACCTCGTTCGTCGTGGCCAGCAGCTTCTCCATGTCGATACCGGTTTTCACGCCCATGCCTTCGAGCATGTAGACGACATCCTCCGTTGCGACGTTGCCGGTGGCGCCGGGCGCATAGGGGCAGCCGCCGAGGCCGCCGGCGGCGGAATCGATGACGCGCACGCCCTCCTCCATGCCGGCATAGAGATTGGCGAGCGCCTGGCCGTAGGTGTCGTGGAAGTGCATCGCGAGATTGGCGACCGGCAACTCGGCGCCGACCGCGCGCAGCATCTCCTTGGCCTTCAGCGGCGTGCCGACACCGATGGTGTCGCCGAGCGAGATCTCGTAGCAGCCGAGATCCCACAGCGTCATCGCGAGGTCGGCGACCGCCTTCGGCTTGATCTCGCCGTCGAACGGACAGCCGAGCACGCAGGAGATGTAGCCGCGCACCTTGACGCCATCGGCCTTGGCACGCGCCAGCACCGGCTTGAAGCGCTCGATCGACTCCGCGATCGAGCAATTGATGTTGGCGCGCGAGAACCCTTCGGACGCCGCCGCGAACACCGAGACGACCTGCGCACCGGCCGCGCGCGCGGCGTCATAGCCCTTCTCGTTCGGCACCAGTACGTGGAATTCGGCGTCCTTGACGTGACTGACGCCGCGCAGCACCTGATCGGAGCTTGCCATCTGCGGGATCGCCTTGGGCGACACGAAGGCGCCGACCTCGACGGTGTTGAGCCCTGCCGCCACCAGCGCCTCGATGAAGGCAATACGCGCCTCGACGCTAACCGACGTCTTCTCGTTTTGCAGGCCGTCGCGCGGCCCCATCTCGACGATCCGGATCTGATCGGTCATGACGCGGCCGCAGGCTCGACTTCGGCAAGCTCGACGCCCTCGCCGACGATGTCACCGACCCTGCATTTGAGCTTCTTCAACACACCGGCATAGGGCGCGCGCAGGGTCTGCTCCATCTTCATCACTTCAAGCGTGAGGATCGGCGCGCCCTTCTCCAGCGTCGCGCCCTCCTCGGCCAGCAGCGCGACCACGGTGCCCGGCAACGGCGCCACGATCTTGTCCTCGCCGACCTGCTCCTCGCTCTCGCCGCCGAACGGATCGACCCAGTGCAGGTCGAAACGGCCGTTGCGGGTGCGCAAGTAAAGCTCGTGGCCCTCGATGACGGATGCGACGCGCGACTTGAGGCCGTCGAGCGTCAAGTCGAAGCCATCCTCGCCGGCTGACGCGATGGCAAAGACAAGCTCGCGCCCGCCGACCGACAGCGTCATCGGTCCGTGGCCATAATGAAGCGTAATCGTGTGCGGCGGCTCGTGGCCCTGCCGGAACGAAAACACCCGCTGGCGACGCCCGACCGGCATCCAGCCGAAGGCCTGCCAGGGCGAATTCGCCTCGCGCCGCGCCGCCTTCTGCTCGTCGTTGACGATCGCAGCCACCGCCGCGCACAGCTCGAACTCGCCGGCCGCACCGGCGCCCGAAGTCAGGTTCTTCAGCTCGCGCTCGATGAAGCCGGTATCGATCGCATTGGCGCGGGTCGCCGGATGCGTCACCAGCGCCGACAGGAACGGGATGTTGGTGACGATGCCGCGGACATCGGTCTGTTCCAGCCCGCGATTGAGCTTCTCGATCGCGCCTTCGCGCGTCGGCGCCCAGGCGATCACCTTGGCGAGCATCGCGTCGTAATACGGTGAGACGGTGTCGCCACTGCGATAACCGCTATCGATGCGCAGGCCGTCGCCTTCCGGCGGCGTCCGCCAGGTCTTGATGCGGCCGACCGAGGGCATGAAGTTCTTCTGCGGATTTTCCGCGTAGACACGGGCCTCGATGGCGTGGCCATTGAGCTTGATCTCGTCCTGCTTCAGCGGCAGCGCCTCGCCGAAGGCAACGCGCAGCTGCCACTCGACGAGATCGACGCCGGTGATCAGCTCGGTGACGGGATGCTCGACCTGCAGGCGGGTGTTCATCTCGATGAAGAACACATCCTTTCCGTCGGAGACGAACTCGATAGTGCCGGCGCCGACATAGTTGACCGCGCCGGCCGCCTTGCGGGCGGCCTCGCAAACCGCCTCGCGCTGCGCGGCGTTGAGCGTCGGCGACGGCGCTTCCTCGATCACCTTCTGGTGCCGGCGTTGCAGCGTGCATTCGCGCTCCCACAGCGAGAGCAGATTGCCGTGGCTGTCGCCGATGATCTGCACCTCGATGTGGCGCGGGTTCTGCACGTATTTCTCGATCAGCATGCGGTCGTCGCCGAACGCCGCCTTGGCCTCGCGCTTGGCGCTGGTGATCGCGGCCGACAGCTCCGCCGCCGCATTGACCACGCGCATGCCGCGGCCGCCGCCGCCGGCCGACGCTTTCACCAGCACCGGGAAGCCGATCCGGTTGGCGGCCTCGGCCAAGATCGCCTCGTCCTGCGCCTCGCCGTGATAGCCGGGCACCAGCGGCACGCCGGCCTTCTCCATCAGCGCCTTCGATCCGGACTTAGCGCCCATCGCGGTCATCATCGCGGCGGTCGGGCCGACGAACACCAGGCCGGCATCGAGGCAGGCCTGCGCGAACTCGGCATTTTCGGACAGGAAACCGTAGCCGGGATGCACCGCCTCGGCACCGGTCTGTTTTGCGGCCGCGATCACGCGCTCGATGTTGAGATAGCTGTCGCGCGCCCGCGCGGGTCCGAGCAGCACCGCCTCGTCCGCGAGTGCGACATGCATCGCATCGCGATCGGCTTCGGAATAGACTGCCACGGTGCGCAGCCCCATGGCGCGCGCCGAGCGGATGACGCGGCAGGCGATCTCGCCGCGGTTGGCGATCAGAAGCGTGCGGAAACGCCGGTAGAGTTTTGAGCGGTCCATGATCACATCCTGAACAGGCCGAATTTCGTCGGCTCGATCGGCGCATTGGCCGCGGCCGACAGGCCGAGCCCGAGCACCAGGCGGGTGTCGGCGGGATCGATCACGCCGTCGTCCCAGAGCCGCGCCGTGGCGTAATAGGGATTGCCTTGCTTCTCGTATTGCGCGCGGATCGGCTCGCGGAATTTGTCTTCCTCTTCCGCCGACCAGCTCTCGCCCTTGGCCTCGATGCCGTCGCGCCGCACTTGACTGAGCACCATCGAGGCCTGCTCGCCGCCCATCACCGAGATGCGGGCGTTCGGCCACAGCCAGAGGAAGCGCGGGCTGTAGGCGCGGCCGCACATGCCGTAATTGCCGGCGCCGTAGGAGCCGCCGATCACGACGGTGAATTTCGGCACGCCGGCGGTCGCAACCGCCGTTACCAGCTTGGCGCCGTCGCGCGCGATGCCGCCCGCCTCGTATTTCTTGCCGACCATGAAGCCGGTGATGTTCTGCAGGAACACCAGGGGAATGCCGCGCTGGCAGCACAGCTCGATGAAATGCGCGCCCTTCAGCGAGCTCTCGCTGAACAGGATGCCGTTGTTGGCGATGATGCCGACCGGATAGCCCCAGATATGGGCGAAGCCGCAGATCAGCGTGGTGCCGTAGAGCTTCTTGAATTCGTCGAACTCGGAGCCGTCGACGATCCGCGCGATGATGTCGTGCACGTCGAACGGCTTGCGGCCGTCGGCGGAGACCACGCCGTAGATCTCTTCGGCGGGAAACAGCGGCTCCTGGACGGTGCGCATGTTGAGCGGCGCCTTCGTGGGCTGCTTCAGCGTGCCGACGATGCGCCGTGCGATCCCGATCGCGTGCGCATCGTTCTGCGCGTAGTGGTCGGTCACGCCCGACTGCCGGGAGTGGACGTCGGCGCCGCCGAGCTCTTCAGCGGTGACGACCTCGCCGGTCGCAGCCTTCACCAGCGGCGGGCCGCCGAGGAAGATCGTGCCTTGGTTGCGCACGATGATGCTCTCGTCGGACATCGCAGGCACATAGGCGCCGCCCGCGGTGCAGGAGCCCATCACGATCGCGATCTGTGGGATGCCCTGCGACGACATCTGCGCCTGATTGTAGAAGATGCGGCCGAAATGCCGCTCGTCGGGAAAGATCTCGTCCTGCAGCGGCAGGAAGGCGCCGCCGGAATCCACCATGTAGACGCAGGGCAGATTGTTCTGCCGCGCGATGTCCTGGGCACGCAGATGCTTCTTCACCGTCAGCGGGTAGTAGGTGCCGCCCTTGATGGTGGCGTCATTGGCGACGATGATGCATTCGCGCCCCGAGATGCGTCCGACGCCGGTGATGACGCTCGCCGAATGGACGTCGCCGCCGTACAGCCCGTTGGCGGCGAGCGGCGACAGTTCGAGGAATGCGGTGCCGGGGTCGACCAGGAGATCGACGCGATCGCGCGCCAGCATCTTGCCGCGCGAGGTGTGCCGCTTGCGCGAGGTCTCGCCGCCGCCGCCGGCCACCTGCTTGAGCTTGTCGCGGAGCTCCGCGACCAGGCTGCGCATCACATCGGCATTGCGGGCGAATTCAGAAGATGTGGGATCGATCGTCGAATGAAGCGGCATCGCTGTTGCACGTTTCGTTGGAGGAGCCGACAGAATTTAGGGAAAGAAAGCCGGCCGCCGCGCCGGGGCGCGACAGCGGTTAAGCAGCTCAAGCTGTCTTCGCGAATAGCTCGCGGCCGATCAGCATGCGGCGGATCTCGCTGGTGCCGGCGCCGATCTCGTAGAGTTTTGCATCGCGCAGCAACCGGCCGGTCGGATAGTCGTTGATGTAGCCGTTGCCGCCCAGGAGCTGGATCGCATCCAGCGCGCATTGGGTAGCCTTCTCCGCGGCATAGAGGATGGCGCCGGCGGCATCCTCGCGCGTGGTCTCGCCGCGATCGCAGGCCTTCGCCACCGCGTAAACATAGGCGCGCGAGGCGTTCATCGTGGTGTACATGTCGGCGATCTTTCCCTGCACCAGCTGGAACGAGCCGATCGGCTCGCCGAACTGCTTGCGCTCGTGAACATAGGGCAGCACGACGTCCATGCAGGCCTGCATGATGCCGATCGGTCCCGCCGCCAGCACCGCGCGCTCATAGTCGAGACCACTCATCAGCACGTTGACGCCGCGGCCGACCTCACTCAGAACGTTCTCCTCCGGCACCTCGCAATCCTCGAACACCAGCTCGCAAGTGTCGGAGCCGCGCATGCCGAGCTTGTCGAGCTTCTGCGCGGTGGAGAATCCCTTCATACCCTTCTCGATGATGAAGGCGGTGATGCCGCGCGGGCCGGCATTGGCATCGGTCCTGGCGTAGACCACCAGCGTCTCGGCGTGGGGACCGTTGGTGATCCACATCTTGCTGCCGTTGAGTACGAAGCGGTCGCCCTTCTTCTCGGCGCGGGTCTTCATCGAGACCACGTCGGAGCCGGCGGAGGGCTCCGACATCGCCAGCGATCCGACATGCTCGCCGGAGATCAGCTTGGGCAGATATTTGCGCTTCTGCGCCTCGTTGCCGTTGCGGCGGATCTGGTTGACGCAGAGGTTGGAATGCGCGCCGTAGGCCAGTCCGATCGACGCCGAAGCGCGCGAGATCTCCTCGACCGCGATGCAATGCTCGAGGTAGCCGAGGCCCGAGCCCCCGTACTCCTCCTCGACGGTGATGCCGTGCAGGCCGAGCGCGCCGATCTTCGGCCAGAGGTCGCGCGGAAAAGTGTTGGAGCGATCGATCTCGGCGGCGCGCGGCGCGATCTCGTTGGTCGAGAAATCATGCACCGTCTCGCGGATCGCATCCGCGGTCTCACCAAGGTCGAAATTGAAGATTGCCGCCCGGTTCGAGGCCATGATCCCTCCCATGAGATTCATCTTGCAATTAAACGATCATACGTTTTTTTCTTGGCTTCGCAAGCAACCGTGCTATGGTTTGCATATGAAATCCGCAGTTCATTGAATTTACTGGGATTTCATGCGATATACATACGGTCGTTTGCTTGTTTCCGGCACTCCCTGGCAAGCCAACATCCCTCCGAGGCCCTGATGGCACGCACGATCGGCTCACACGGCCCCACGACGCTGGAGGCGATCCGCAAGGCCGGCGTGCGCCTGATCTTCGAGCGCGGCTACGAGGCGATGAGCCTGCGCCAGCTCGCCGCCGAAGTCGGCATCCAGGCAGGCTCACTCTACAACCATATCTCAACCAAGCAGGACCTGCTGTTCGATCTGGTGCAGGAGCATATCAACGATTTGCTGCGCGAGCTCGATCTCGCGCTGGAGGGCAAGGCCGATCCGGTCGAGAAGCTGCGCGCCTTCGTCGCGTTCCACGTCAGCTATCATATGACCCGCAAGCGCGAGGTCTTCATCGCCAATTCAGAGCTGCGCAGCCTCGAGGCCAAGAACTACGACATCGTGGTGGCGTTGCGCGGGGCCTATGAGCAGCGGCTGGCGCAGATCCTCACCGACGGGGTGTCGGAAGGCGTGTTCGAGGTCGGCGATATCCAGGTCGCGACCTTCGCCATCATCGCGCTGCTGACGGGTCTTTGCACCTGGTACCGCCCCGGCGGCCGGCTGACCCGCGATGCCATCATCGCGGCACATGAGAAGCTGGTGCTGTCGGGCGTCGCACCGCAGGCCGCGCTCGGTCGGGTCGGCAGCGGTAGCAAGAGCCCACGCACGGCGGTAGCGGGCTCGTGACTGTGACAGAACGCCCACAGCTCGATGACATCGATTTGCGGATCCTCTCCGAATTGCAGCGGGACGGCCGGATCAGGATCAACGAGCTCGCCGAACGCGTCGGCATCACCGCCCCGCCCTGCCTGCGCCGGGTCCGTGCCTTGCGCAGCCGCGGCGTGGTGCAGGCGATCCGCGCCACGCTGGACGAGCGGCTCTTGGGCTATGAGGTGACGACCTTCGTCCTGATCCAGCTCGACAGCCAGAACCTGGTTGCGATCGAGGCGTTCGAGGCCGCGGTGGCGGGCGTGCCGCGCTTCCTGCAATGCTGGCGGATCTCGGGCGATGCCGATTTCATGCTGAGATGCGTCGCGCCCAGCGTCGACGACATGCGTCAGCAGCTGCTGCAGTTCGCCGGCCTGCCCAACGTGCGTAAAATTAGAAGTTTTCCGGTGCTCGGCGTCTCCAAGGATGCGCCGCTGCCGATCCCGGGCGCCCTCGCCTCGCCCATCTCCGCAAGCTGATCGCGGGCTCAGCCCGATCTGGTGGGCCCGACCTTAGTGGGTCCAGCCCTAATGGGTCCACGGCTCCCAGCGGCGGAACGCGAAATTGTCGGCATAGGCGATCTGGCGGTGCGCCGAATCCTTCGGCTCGATCACCTGGTAGGCGATGCCCTTGCGCTCGCAATAGGCGACCGCCTCCTCCTTGGTCTCGAAATGCAGCGTGAGCTGCTGCTTCATGTCGGTCGACGAGGTCCAGCCCATCAGGGGCTCCACGGTGCGCGGCTGCTCCGGCTCGTAATCCAGCTGCCACTCTTTGGTCTTGGCACGTCCCGATTGCATCGCGTTTTTGGCGGGCTTAAAAATGCGTGCGGTCATGGATGGTCGGCCCCGTGGGATGTGCGATATGGAAGCGATTTGAAGGAAACCGCCGGGATAGTATAGAGACACCGTTCAACGAACTGATCGGTGATTCCTCGATCTCGGAGGGAGCCTTCGCCGGACCGGTATAGTCATTCTACCGCGCTGTGACAATCTGGCCTCGGGAGGCTTCGGTCTGGAGTCCCCTGGGTCCGCGGCGCGGCCTTCTCGACAGCATCATCTCGAGGAAGCGGCGCCCCATGGAAATCCACGCTCACCTGCCCGAAAAAGGACGTGACCTCCGGCTCGACCTGTTTCGCGGGATCGCGAACTGGGCGATCTATCTCGATCACATCCCCGACAATATCGTGAACTGGATCACGACGCGGAACTACGGCTTCAGCGATGCCGCGGACCTGTTCGTCTTCATCTCCGGCTACACCGCATCCTTCGTCTATGCCCGCATGATGCTGGAGCGCGGCTTCATCGTCGGCGCCACTAGGCTGACCAAGCGGGTCTGGCAGCTCTATGTCGCCCACATCATCCTGTTCGTGATCTACATCGCCTCGATCAGTTATCTGGCGCTACGCTTCGGCGATTCCGAGATCATCAACGAGTTCAACGTCGCGGGCCTCGTCGACAACGCCACCGAGACGCTGCGCCAGGGCCTGTTCCTGAAGTTCAAGCCGGTCAATCTCGACGTGCTGCCGCTCTACATCGTGCTGATGGGGCTGTTTCCGCCGGTGCTGTGGTTCATGCTGCGGCAGCCGAACTGGACCATGCTGGCCTCGATCGCGCTGTGGCTGGTGTCGCGGCATATGGGCTGGAACCTGCCCGCCTACCCGGCCGGGACCTGGTACTTCAATCCGTTCGCCTGGCAGGTGCTGTTCGTGTTCGGCTCGTGGTGCGCGATGGGCGGCGCGCGCGCGAACATGCACATCATCAATTCGCGCTACACGCTGTGGTTCTGCGTCGCCTACATGATCTTCGCCCTGATCATGACGATGGCCGGCCGCTTCCCGGACTTCGGCGCGATGTTCCCGGACTGGCTGTATTCGACCTTCAACCCGAACGACAAGACCAACCTCGCGCCCTACCGCTTCCTGCACTTCGTGGTGATCACGGTGCTGGTGATCCGCTTCGTTCCGAAGGACTGGTCGGCGCTGGAGTGGAAGGTGTTCGATCCGCTGATCGTCTGCGGCCAGCAGTCGCTCGCGGTGTTCTGCGTCGGCGTGTTCCTGTCCTTTGTCGGGCATTTCGAACTCTCGATGAGCTCGGGCTCGCTGTTCGCGCAGATCTTCGTCAGCATCTCCGGCATCGCGATCATGACGATCGTGGCCTATTACATCTCGTGGTCGAAGCGGCAGGACAAGCCGATCAAGCCGCCGGCGCCGAAACCCGCGGCACCGGCAAAGGCCGGGTGACGATGCTCCTCATTTGCCCGGCCGTCGCCCTTTGCCACCCGGCTGGCCGTCTCGCCACCTGCCCTTTGAAGTGACCCCATCCCAGGTGGTGGTCCAGCGATACTCGGCCGCCGGCGCCTTCGCGATGCTATCGGAGCTGCGCGCCCCCTCCAGGGCAAACGTGGCGCCCTGCGGGTCGAGGCAGCGAACGATCCAGCTTCCGTTCGGCAGCTCCAGCGGCCCCTCATAGACTCGTCCGCCACCGGCCCTGACTCGCACGATGGCTGCGTCGACGTCGTCGACGTTGAAATAGTAAAGCCAGAACGGGATCGGTTCGAGCGGACGCTTGTTGAAGATTCCACCGATGGTTTGCCCACCAGCGGAGAACAGTTGGTAGGACTCGGCGCCGGCGACGTCGCTGTCGGCCTGCCGCCAGCCGAAAACCTCGCTGTAGAAACCGAAGGCCTTCCGCCAGTCGGCAGCCAGCAGTTCATGCCAGCCGACCCGCCCAGGGGCATCGAGGCCCTCGACCGCGGGCCGAGCGATCCTTGATCCGCTCAGCAATCCGAACGTCGCCCGCTGCGGGTCGGCGACGATCGAGATACGGCCGATATTGGTGCCGGTCGGCGGCACATAGACCGCGCCACCACGTTCTAGCATTCGGCGGACGGCAAGATCGATGTCGTCAACACCGACATAACCTATCCATCGCGGGGTTGCGCCCTGGCGTATGCCCTCTTCCGGCAACTCCATCAGACCGCTTCGAGCAAGCTCGCCCGACATGAACAATTTGTAAGAAATCTCGGGTGTAGAGGCATCCTTCGTCATCCAGCCGAGGACGCTGCCGTAAAAGGCACTCGCTCCTCCCACGTCCGTGGTCAGCAGCTCATACCAAGCGAAGCTCGCAGCATTATCGGCCATGCCGATCCCTCGCTTCGGCGTCCAGACAACCGCAGTGCAGCATGCAAATTCCCACATCGTCAACGATCGCGCCTGAGCGACAGGGCCGGCCAATAATCGCGTTCATCAAGATGAACCTGGGAACGAAGATGAACGACAGTACTTGATGCACGTCAGCGTCTCCTCGCGAGAGTGTGCGCGCAGCACGCCTTGCATGCAGCTGCGACAATTTGTACAACTGCGCGAGAGTTGAATTCGACAACACGTCAAGAATGGAGGATGCGAGCATGCCGCGAGTGAAGCAAGCCCCCAAGAGCAAGCGTGTGACCAGCAAGCGTATGACCAAGGCCGCTGTGCCCGCTTTGGGGGCAGCCGGATTGACTTTCTCGCTGGTCGGGGGTGCGTCCGCATCCGCCGTTCCGGCCGCAGACGTGCCGCAGATTCAGAAGTACGGACCGACGCAAGCCATCACACTCGGCGAAGAAGAAATCGCCGACGTTAGCCTGGCGACGTTCCACCTGTTCGACAAGGAAGACGTCGGAGCCGGCGTCCAGGTTGCGTGGCGCGGATGCGGCGGCTGCCGAGGCTGCCGTGGCTGTCGCTGCGGTGGTTGCCGTGCCTGTCGCTGCGGTGGCTGCGCTGGTTGCGGTGGCGGCTGCTGTCTGTCGTGGGGCGCCTGCCGCATCTGCTAGTCGAAATCGCGTTGACACACATCGCTCGTCATGGCCGGGTCCGACACACGTCGACCCGGCCAAATCATATTGTCTCCGTATCGTTGAGCGGCTCGCTCCGGGCAACGGCGCGGAGGTGTAGAGGCCGGGGCCTCGCCCGCTTCAATAATCGACCCGCAAGCTGCACAGGAACGATTCTTTGCCAGGAAAATCCACCCAGCGCGCCAACAAGGACGTTCTGCAGTTCGCACCGAATTTCACGGCCTACGTGCTGCCTCCGGATGTTGTCTGCCTCTATTCCGAAGATCGAAAGTTCTTTCTCCATGGCGAGCTCTATTGCACGCTGGCGTCGGCGATCGGCGCAAATGGATGCAGTGTCGCCAAGCTCACGGACACGCTCGGGCGAACGTTTCCGTCCGACAAGATCAATGAAGCCATCAAGCGACTGCTGGACCGCCGCTATGTGATCGCGAAGCCGCCAGGTCCCGGGACCGCCGCGGCGGGGCTTTGGGCAAGCCTGGGCCTTCCCGGCGCCATCGCCGAACAAAACCTTCACAACTGCCGCGTTCGACTTGAGACGATCGACGTCAAGGGCGCGGCCGAATTGAGCAAGGCACTCCAGGAACTGGGCGTCCGCGTCGTCAAGACATCGCCCGACCTCACGGTTACGTTGGTGAACGACTATCTCGATCGGCGGCTCGCCGAACGCAACCTGCAGCACGTGTCCGATGGATCGGCCTGGTTGCTGGTGCAGCCTTCCGGCGTGTTTCCCCTGGTCGGCCCCATGTTCAGCCCGGGCGAGACCGCGTGCTGGACCTGCCTGTACGACCGGATGATCCGCAACCGCGAGGTCAAGGGCTTCCTGGATCGCGGCGGAGCGCGGGCGGTCGCGGTGTCTCCGCTCGCCCAGCACACCGTTGGACAGAGCGCCATCCACTTTGCCGCGGTAGAAGTCGCCAAGGCGATCGCGAGCGGCTTCCGTACCGATCTGCGCAATCACATCGCCAGTCTCGACTTGCTGGGCTCGACCATTGCAAGGCACTACGTCGCAGCCCGCCCGCAATGCCCAACCTGCGGCAACAAGAAACTGCAAAACCCGCGGCGGTCACCACAGCCGATCGAATTGGGACCCGGCGCCAAGCTGGTCATGACCAGTGGCGGGTATCGCGCCGTCTCGTCCCGCACCACGGTGGCGCGGTTCAAGAAGCATGTCAGCCCCCTCACCGGCGTGGTGACGCGGCTGGAGCGGATCGACGTCGATCTGCCGATGAACACCAACTTCTACGCCCAACATAACTTCTCCGCGCCGGCGCAGAACGTGGATCAGCTGCGCGCCGGGCTGAGCGGCGGCAGTTTCGGCAAGGGCAGCACGGCCGAGCAAGGCGAGGCCAGCGCGCTGATGGAAGCGATCGAACGATATTCGGGGATTTTCCAGGGTGATGAGATCCGGGCGCGAAAGCGCTTCGCCGACTTCTCCCCTGGCGACGCAATCCGTCCCAACGACATCCTGCTCTTCAGCGACGCGCAGTACCGCGGCAGCGCCGTGCCGGATCCCGACGATTCGCACCATACCCAGCCGGCCCCCGAGCCGTTTGATCCGTCCGCGAAAATCGAATGGTCACCCGTCTGGTCGTTGCGCGACAAGCGGTTCAGGCAGATTCCGACCAGCCTGCTGTATTTCTTCTACGAAGGCCCGGCCGCCTTCGCCGCTGATTCCAACGGCTGCGCTGCCGGCAATACCCGCGAGGAAGCCATCGTGCAGGGCTTCCTCGAATTGATGGAGCGCGACGCCTATGCGATCTGGTGGTACAACCGTTCGCAACGCGCCGCGGTCGATCTGAACCAGTTCGACGATTCCTACGTCCGCGATCTGAAGACCCAACTCGAGGAAGCGGGCCGGCGGCTCTGGGTGCTGGATATCACCAGCGATCTCGGCGTCCCGACCTATGTCGCGATCGTGCACTGGATGCAGAACGGTCAGGAAAATATCGAGTTCGGCTCGGGCGCTCACTTCGATCCGCGCATCGCGCTGCTGCGGTCATTGACCGAGTTGAATCAGTTCCTCTCCATCGGCCTGATGGGTGGTGGCAGCGGCGAGAAGCCGAGCCTCGATGGCGTCAATCCGCTGCGGCTCGACGAATATCCGTTCCTGATTCCAAGTGCCAATCCCGTCATCCCGCCGGCCGCCGCGGCCGACGTGCCGCTCGACAACGCCCGTGCACAGGTGGACGCCTGCGTTGATATCGCGGCCCGCGCCGGTCTCGACTTCCTCGTTCTCGACCAGACGCGACCGGACGTCGAGGTTCCGGTGGTCCGCGTCATCGTTCCCGGGATGCGCCATTTCTATCGCCGCTTCGCGCCGGGGCGGCTCTACGATGTGCCCGTCAAGCTCGGATTGCGCGATCGGCCATCGCTGGAAAGCGAGTTGACGCCATTTCTTCCGCACACTTGAGGTGATACCGGCGTGCGCGCGCCCAGGAAAATGAGCGAGAAAAAGAAATCACCACGCGCCACGCTGCCGGCTGTCTTCGTTCGGCTCAACCCGCTCGTCGCGCTCGAAGCGCAACCTGACGGGAGCATAGCGGCCCTTGTCGAAGGCTATTCGGAGCCACTGGGACCGTTCAGCGCAGCCGCAGCGGAACGCGCCCTCGAACTGCGGGTGGGCCTGCCGCTTCCGCGCTCTGAAGGCGACGCGGTCGAGCGAGAGGTCGAGCGCCTGATGCGGCAATTGGCACGCCGCGGCCTGCTGGAATATCGCCTGGCGCGTCCGGGCGATGCCAATGATCTCGTCACGATCGAACCGCAGACCCCTGATTATTGGCCGCGAACGCCAAAGCTCGACGATGCGGCAACAGTCGTGCTGTCACGCTTCGCCTATCTTCGGCGGCGCGGCACCGAGATGATTCTGGAATCGCCGCGGGCCGGCGCACTGTTGAGGATCCATGATGCGCGGATTGCGGCTCTGCTGACCATCCTCGCCAGTCCTCAGAAGATCAGCCGCATCCGACGTCTGGATGGCTATCCGGGCCCTGCATTGCTTGCGCTGCTGCTGGACTGCCAAATCCTGATCGAGGTCGACGCGGCAAACCGCGATACGCTGCGAAAGGCGGAAGGCGATGACGGCCTCGTGCTCTGGGATTTTCACGACTTGCTGTTCCATGCCCGCAGCACGGAAGGACGACAGGCCAGTCCGCTGGGTGGCCTCTATCCGCACACCGGCCTGATTGCGCCGCTCCCCGCGATCCGACCTGCCTGGCCCGGCAAGACCATCAAGCTGCCGGGATCCGACCGCATCGCCTCGCCGCTGGAACAACTGCTGCATGACCGGCATTCGACGCGCGATTTCGACGATCACAAGCCTGTCACATTGGCTGAACTTTCGACGTTCCTGAACAGCGTCGCGCGGGTCCGGGCGAAATGGAGCGGGCGGCTGGAGTTTGCCGACGATGGTCCCGATATCGAATACACCAGCAGGCCGTATCCGGCAGCGGGCAACGCCTACGAGCTTGAGCTCTATCTGGCCGTCGCGAATTGCGACGGCCTGACGCCAGGTTTCTATCACTACGACGCCGATGCGCATGCGTTGGCAGCCATCGACGTTCGCCCACAACACTTCGAGGCCATGCTGCAAAGCGCGGAATTTGCCATGGACGCGCCGTCTCCGCCGCAGATCCTGATCACGATCGCCGCGCGATTTGGCCGGATCTCCTGGAAGTACAGCGCCATCGCTTATGCGCTCATCCTGAAGGATGTCGGCGTCCTGACCCAGACGCTGTACCTGGTGGCGACGGATTTAGGCCTCGGCGGCTGTGCGATCGGCACCGCCAATATCGATCTGTTCGCGAAGATGACCGGGCTCGACATTCACGTCGAGGGGCCGGTTGGCCAGTTCGGGCTGGGTCGCGGCATGGAACCGCCCCCTGCCTGATAGTCCTCGATCAGCCGCTGCGACTGCCGTCCTGCGTGGTCGAGGAGACGATGGTGGCGACGTCGCCGAACGTCGTCATGACAGGTGTGACGACCTTGTGCATTTTGGTCTTCGACACCAGCGTGTCGTGCAGCACGAGGTTGTCGATGCCGGTGGTGAGGAAGCAGCTCACCGCATCCTGCGGCGTCTCGATGATCGGCTCGCCCTTGACGTTGAACGAGGTGTTGATCAAGACCGGCACGCCGGTCAGCGCCTCGAACTCCTTCAGCAGGCGATAGAGCACCGGGTTGGTTTCCTCGCGCACGCTCTGCACCCGTGCCGAACCGTCGACATGCACGATCGCCGGGATCTTGTCACGCCATTCGGGCCGCACCGGCTTGGCGATCAGCATATAGGGTGAGTCCTCCTCGCCCTCGAAGACCTCCTTCATGCGCTCGGCCAGCACGATCGGCGCGAAAGGCCGGAATGCCTGGCGGTGCTTGACGCGGCTGTTGAGGATGTCCTTCATCTCGGCCTTGCGCGGATCGGCGATCAGGCTGCGGTTGCCGAGCGCGCGCGGACCGAACTCAGAGGGCCCCTGAAACCAGCCGATCACGCGCTGGTCGGCGAGCAGTTTTGCGGTGTCGCGGCAGATGTTGTCGCTGCGCTTGGCGTCGACCTGGATCCGCACCAGGAAGCTTTGCAGCGCGGCCGCGACCTCTGCGTCGCTGTAGCGCCGGCCGACATAGGCATGGTCCATCACGAACGAGCGGCGCTGCTTGAGAATCTCGAGCCAGCCGTAATAGGCGCAGCCGATGGCGATGCCGTCGTCGCCGGCGGCGGGCTGGATCCAGACGTTCTCGAAGCCGGCCTCGCGCGCGATGCGCCCGTTGGCCACGCAGTTCAGCGCGACGCCGCCGGCGATGCAGAGGTTCTTCGCGCCGGTGGTCTCGCGCAGCCAGCGTGCCCGCGCCAGCAGCACGTTCTCGGTGTCGTCCTGCACCCGCCAGGCAATGTCCTCCCAGTGCCGCATCGTCGGGCTCTTGTCCCAGCTGCCGCTGTCGAGCACGAAGGGCTGCTGGTTGTCGGCGCCCCAGAACGGCACGTTCAGCCGGCCGTCCTTCATCTCGAGCAAATGGCCGACCTGCTCGTGGCGGCCATAGGGCGCAAGCCCCATCAGCTCGCCGCACTTGTTCCAGTCGCCGAACACATAGGTCGAGACCCGGCTGTAGAGCGCGCCGAGACCCGGCATGTTGTAGAACTCGTCCGACAAGAGACCGCGCGCCGGCTCCATAAAGACCTTCTTCAGGCATTCAAGCTTTGTATCGTCGAACCTGTAGTAACTCTCGGACTCGCGGGCGAGCGGCGACGTCCCATCCTGCGGATAGGTTTCCATCGCGTCGGCCTGATAGTTGCCGACACCGTCGACGATCATCACGACGCCGTCCTTGAACGGCGACACCGCGAACGCGCTGTAGGCATGCGCGAGGTGATGCGAGATCGACACCACCTTGTCGGACTTCGCGCGAAACAGCGGATGCTTGATCGCCTCGTTGCGTTCGGCGATCGGCAGGAAGCCCGGCATGTCCTGGTGGAGCATCCGCTCCTCCATCTCGGGCACCGGCAGGATGTAGCTGTTGCTCACCACGAGATCGACGTCGTCGAGCGTGATGCCCTCGGCGGACAGGCAGTAGTCGATGACTTCCTTGTAGAAGCCGGAGGCGTGCTTCTCGCGGGTGATGCGCTCCTTGGAGATCGCATAGGCGATCGCGCCGTCACGCAGCAGGCAGGCGCTCACGTCATGGTCGTAGACGTTGAGACCAAGGACGTAGGTGTGTTGTTTCGGCATGGGCACTCTTCAGGAAGGATTCTGAAACGCTCAGAGAACATGATCGTGTCGACTTCAAGTTCTCGACGGCATTTTCCGCGGCTCGCAAGTTTCTGCTTCTGCGATGCACAAATCACATCGGCACAATGCAAGATGAACAGAATGAACGGCGGATGAACGACAAGATGAGTGTAGCAACCACATCATTCTTTGCAGGCGGGAACGTAACTTGACCTTACCTGTTGGTCTCAATAGAGTCGCTAAAGCTCGCAAGAACCTTAGTGAAAATATTGTCTTAGCATGCTCGAACGGGATACCGGTTTCGCGCATCCAAGTGAGACAGCCAGCATCAGTTCAGATGTTTGGAAGTGACTGGAGATCTTCGGAATGACTAAACGCTACAATATCCTGACTCGTTGCCTCGCAGCAGTCGCTTTGTTGTTCGTCTATGTCGCAAGTACCTCTGCCATCCTGATCGGCGCCACCACGTCGTCTGCGCAGGCGCAATGGCGCGGACGTGGCTACGGATATCGCGGCGGCTGGGGTCGCGGAGGCGGATGGGGTTATGGTCGTGGATATGGTTATGGCCGCGGCTATGGCTACTACGGCGGTTATGCAGGTCCCCGTTGCTGGTGGACCCCGCGTGGTGTTCGCGTTTGCCGCTGGTAACAACCGACGGCCGATACAAGCGATATTGAAGACATCAATCAGGTGCGTCGGTCCCGGCGCACCTGATTTTCTTTTTGCGGATTGGTTGTCCTGCTTGGACTTGGTTCACCCGCTGGGGCCCGGCTCATCTCCGGCACGCAAGAAAGAGCCCCGGGAGACGCCGGGGCTCCAGTCACGGGAGAGAACGCTTCAGAAATCGGGACGCGAGGACGAGCCGCCGGCCCGATCACCCAATGCATCTACGGCGTGCATGAGAGCAGATTCGGCTGCCTCTGGCTGTAGCCATACCGCAACAACCTGCCGCAATGCACAGCCTGTCCACCGGTTCCAGAGGCTTGCCGAAAACCTCGGTAGGCGCCTAGCCGTCTAGGATCGCAACCGCCCTCGTCCACCCCGCCGACGCGCGCTCGATCTTCACCGGGAAGCACGACACCATGAACCCGGTCGCCGGCAGTTGCTCGAGATTATGCAGCTTCTCGATGTGGCAGTAGCCGATATGCCGCCCGGCCTTGTGGCCTTCCCAGATCAGGCTGGCGTCCCTGGTCTCGGCATATCTCTTCGCGGTGAAGACGAACGGCGCATCCCAACTCCAGCCGTCGATGCCGGTCAGCCGCACGCCGCGCTCGAGCAGATACATCGTCGCCTCATAGCCCATTCCGCACCCGGAATTGACGTAGTCGGCCTGGCCGTATTTCGCGCCGGCACTGGTGTTGACGACGACGATCTCGAGCGGCGACAGCGTGTGGCCGATCCGCTTCAACTCGACTTCGACATCGCCTGCGGTCGCGACGTAGCCGTCAGGCAGATGCCGGAAGTCGAGCTTGACGCCCGGCTGAAAGCACCATTCCAGCGGCACCTCGTCGATGGTCCACGAGCGTTCGCCGCGGTTCATGGTCGGATGGAAATGCCAGGGCGCATCGAGATGCGTGCCGTTGTGCGTGGAGAGCGAGACCTGCTCGACGGCCCAGCCCTGCCCGTCAGGCAGATCCGCAGCCTTCAGTCCATCAAAGAACTGCAGCATGCGCGGCAGCCCTTGCTGATGGTCGATATACTGGATGGTCGGATGGTTGCCCGGCGGATCGGCCGGAACGTCGTTCTGCAAGGGAACCGAGATATCGATCAGTCTGCGCGCCATGGTGCCTCCTCGCGGATTGGTCTTGTCAGGCTGAAGCAACCTGCCAGTCCGCGCGCACCATCGGCAAGCCACATCCGCACGAGATCAGGCGATGGGTCTGCCCCGGTTGCGACAGCGGCAAGGCGCCGCGGCGTTGAACCTATTTCCCGTGCGGACGACCCATGGGCACTGGGGATTTCAGGGCCCAGTATTCGGCGACGCCGTCTGGACGATCCATATTCCGTCCCGACGGCGTTGTTGCGTCAGGCGAGACATCCCGGCCAAAGCGCGGTTACCCGTGCCAGAACGCTGTTCACGCACAGCGAGCCGCAGAAACAATCCGTGTGCTCAATGCGGGCGGATTGCTGGTGGTGTTGCCACGACGATACAGAGATACCCCTGCAACGATGCTAACCAACCTGCATCTGAACCAAACGGGGTTGCGTCGTGTCGGGATTTGATCACTGGAACGGTGCAAATAGAGTTCACTCGTCCGCCGAAGCGCCACATCTGCGCGATGAGCAGCAGCAGTTCGACCGCTATCACAAATTCGACGACGCCATCGCGCGACCGTCGGCGAGTGGCCCTAGAACCGTGATCCTGGATCGCTACAACCCGCCGGCTCGTTGATCTGGGTCAGCGCCCGGGCGGCTGGAGATGCGAGGAGTGGAGCGCGGGGGCTTCGGTCCGGCGCTTGCCATTTCAGGGTGCCGACTGACCACGATTTGTGGATTGGCAAAGCGTCGTGATGTGCTTGTCGCCAACGACCTGTTGGTTCGGATCCCACACGTGGCAAGCCTGATCAGCGAGAGCATCTCGCCGGAGGCGTGCGTTGCCGCCCTCGCCTCCACCGGCTAGCTGACCATCAGGATCCGCAAATTCAGGAATGGTCTTGGGTACGAAAGCGATCCGCCGTTCACGATCGCTAGGAGATGGTCGGGGCAGCTGGATTCGAACCAACGACCTGCAGTACCCAAAACTGCCGCGCTACCAGGCTGCGCTATACCCCGATATTTCCGAGAAGCCCCGTGGATACACGCTTCAGCCAGCGCCAGCAAGGCGGCGGTGCGGGACTTCCGGCTGGGAAATCAGCCGCGGTTTCCGTCCGGAAACCGCAAGGGAACGGCGAGCTAGTGACCGCCGAACAGCGGGTGGCCGACCCGGTCGCCGGGCTGGATGCCGTATTTCTGCGCGGTGCCGGCAATCACCTCGAGGACGCCCTTGGCGAGCCCCCGCGACGGAATGATCTTGGTCGACATCGGTTCGGTGTTCTCGGCGATCCGCAGGATGCGTCCGTCGGCGCGGATGAAGATCATGTCGAGCGAGATGTAGGTGTTCTTCATCCACATCGACACTTCCTGCTCCGGCGTGAAGTCGAACAGCATGCCTTTGCCGTCCGCGAGCTCCTTCCGGTACATCAGGCCGGTCTCCTTCTCCTGCTCGGTGGTCGCCATTTCGACGGAGAAGACGTGCACGCCTGATTTGGTGACGATCTCGAGCGGCTGGACGCTGGCAGCCTGCGCGGCCGGGGCCAGCAGCGCGCCCAACATCATGACGAGGGAGGCCACCAGCCACGGGCGAAGCCGCCCGACCATGTGATCGAAATTCATCGACAAATACTCACACCGGGGAAGATTTTCCGGCGGACCCTAACCCGATGATTGCGGCAAATGCCAGAGCCCTGACGGCTTGCCGGCGGCTCACGTTTCCGTCAGGGAGTCCAGCTCGGGGCTCAGTGCGACGACAGCGCCGAGGGGCCGGTCTCCGGGTGGATCTCTGCGGCCATCATGCCCTTGGAGCCGGGCCCGAACCGCACCAGCACATACTGGCCGGGGCGCAGCTCGGTCATGCCGAAGCGGCGCAGCGTCTCCATGTGCACGAAGATGTCGGGCGTGCCCTCCCCGCAAGTCACGAAGCCGAAGCCGCGCAGCCGGTTGAACCATTTGACCTGTGCACGTTCGAGGCCGCTCGTCGCGGTCACCGTGACATGGGTTCGCGGCGGCAGCATCTGCGCCGGATGGATCGCGGTCGACTCGTCCATCGAGACGATGCGGAAGGCCTGGTAGCCCTTCGCGCGCTGCACGCACTCGACCACGAGCCGCGCGCCCTCATAGGCGGTCTGGTGGCCGTCGCGCCGCAGCACCGTCACGTGCAGCAGGATGTCGGGCCAGCCATTGTCGGGGACGATGAAGCCGTATCCCTTCGAGGCGTCGAACCATTTGATGACGCCGGAGACTTCGACGAGGTTTGCCGCCGTGTCGCCGAGACCGGAGAAGGCATCGATCGCCGGATCGCGCGGCGCGCTGCCGTACTCGCCTTGTGCAATCCTGCTTTGCCCAACTCCGCCTATCGGCGGTCCGCCGAGCTTCTTGGACTCAAATCCGTCCGACCCCATGACCCCGGACCCCACACATCAAATGCAGAGCGCCGACGTTGCGGCGCACCCTGTACACGCTGCTCTCCATGACCAACTCATTTGGACGCTGCGCGAATCTCTCAACCAAAAGATAACACTCCCGCTTGCCGGGCATAGCTAAAAAACGATTCTTGCTGGAACTATGAACAGGCTTGCGCAGCCACGAATCAATCAGGCGTCAATTGCCTACGAAAGGACCAAGCGTGTCGCCGATGTCGTGCCGGATCACGAGGTCGGCGATGTCGTCCTGATCGGTCGGCTCGTTGTTGATGATCACGAGCCGCGCGCCGCTCTCCTTCGCCATCATCGGAAAGCCTGCGGCGGGCCACACCACCAGCGACGAGCCGATCGCCAGGAACAGGTTGCAGTGCCTTGCGAGTTCCGCCGCGCGACGCATCGCATCCTCGGGCATCGACTGCCCGAACGAGATCGTCGCGGTCTTCACCGGATCGCCGCACGCCGCGCAATCGGGCGCAGCACCGATCTTGTCGAAGTGCAGCTTCACCCACGCAAAGTCGTAGTCCTTGCCGCACCCGATGCAGCGGGCATAGGTGGTGTTGCCGTGCAGCTCGATGACGTCATCGGCCTTGAAGCCCGACGCCTGATGCAGATTGTCGATGTTTTGGGTGATGATGCCGGGAACCTTGCCGGCCCGGTAGAGCGACGCGAGCGCGCGATGGCCGCGCCCCGGCTTGGCGGCCGCGAATGTCGGTTCCATCGCGAAGCGCCGGCGCCATGACTCGTCACGCGCCTCCTGACTGGCCACGAACTCGTCGAACGGAATCGGCCGGTTGCGCGTCCATAGCCCGCCGGGCGAGCGGAAGTCGGGAATGCCGCACTCGGTGGAGATACCCGCCCCGGTGAAGGGCACGATCGATGATGCCTCGGCAATCATGTTGCCGAGCCGCTCGGCGCCGCTGCGCAGATCTTTTGCAATCACTGGGAATGATCCGGTTGGTCGGCCGCGACTATAGCATGGTCGGAGCGATTGCGAGCTCGACATCACGCGAGCGATCGGCTGCGGTCAGCCGCCGCGATCGGACTGCGCGACCTGCTTCGCGGGCGCATCGGCTTCGTCGCTCCTCCGCTGCCCTTCTTCCGCTGCCTTGGCTTCATCACAATCCTGCAAAGCCTGCTCCGCATTGACGCCCAATTCACCGATGCCAATGCGCGACGGGGATAGGACCACGACGAAGAGGATGGGCAATGGCCGATCAGAAGGACAGTGCCGCGCGCGAGCGCGAAGAGATCGTCGCACGCATTGCCAATTTCAGGGCGACGCAGCAGAAGTTCGAGCGCGATCGCCAGGAATATTACGACAACACGCTCGGCAATGTCTGGAGCGGATTGCAGCGCAAGAGCGCTTGAGCTTGCGCGCGATCACACCATGACGCGTGATTGAAAAGCCCGGAGCGGTGTGCTCCGGGCTCGTCGCCGTTACCAGTAATGGCGGTAGTGGTGGTGCCGATAGTACGGACCGCGATAGTAGGCGTATCCGTCGTCGTAGTAGCCGTAGCGCGGGCCATAATAACCGTAGCCGGGCCCGTAGTAGTGTGGGCCGTACGCATAGGCGCCGGCCGCACCCGCGGCGAGCGCACCGGCGGCCAGACCGAACGCCAGGCCCGGGCCGATGCCGCGCGCTTGCGCCGGCGCGCTGACCATCGTTGCGCCCACCGTCGCGACCGTCGCCAAAACTGCCAATGTCCTTTTCATGGCCAACCTCCTCACTTGGTTATGTGCACCAACGCAGGCGCAAAAGGATGGTTGCTGCAAAACGCCTGTTCCGGTTCCGCAGCCATGCGATAGCGCAAAGCTACCATCGGTTAGCGGTGGAACAAAAACACAACCTCAATGATTAGGTTCGGTTGAGCGAGGTTGGCATCGATGCCGGCGTGGATGGAACTGCTGCTGAACGTGATGGGCTTTGCCGGCTTTATCGGCATCGCGATGTATCACAAGCATCCGAACGGGAAGCTGCCCGACTGAGCGCCGGGCGCGGCTCAGCTTGCCGATTGCGGTTTTGATGCCCCCTCTAGTTTGATTTCCTCTAGTTTGATTTCCTCTAGTTTGATTTCCGCGTCTCTCCCGCCGTGCGGACCAGCCGGTCCGCCTTAACGAGCACCTTGCCGCTCTCCGGCTGCGGCCGAAGCCAGAAACTGATCGCGACAAAGGCGGAACAGAGCAGCAGGCCCACCACCATCACGCGCCGGTGGGTCGGTCGGTCAGCGCTATGGAACGTTGGCGTCATGGCTGTCACCTGCAACCATCCCTACCGCAATCGCAGGTGGTGACAACGCAATGCTGCTCTTAACCTAACTAGGTAGGGTTAGCGGTGGCCCGGTAGGGCAGCGTTGCGATGCCTCACTTGTCGCGACATCCATCCACAACGATATCCCGCACTTGTCCGCAGCAAATCCACAGCCGCGGCAGATCATTTTGCCAAACAGAATGCGAAGCTTGCTGCGCACTCGTCCACAGCCTTGCCGCAATCAGGCATCCGCGAGGCGTTTCAGGGTTGCCTGGAAGCTCAGGCTGCGGGTTCCAACCAACACGGTCCCGAACACTTCGGCCTGGTCACCGCTGAAGGTACCGGAGAAGCCGCTCGTCACCTCTTGCCCTGCGAACAGCGGCCGGGCGAACGGATCGGAAAACGGAGAATGCTGATTGGTCCGGAGGTGCCCCTTCCAGGTGCCCTCGCCCGCCGTGTAGGCCCCGATCGACCAGAAATGCGGCCCGCCCCCGATCAGCAGGCCATCGCGAAGGATCAGGACGCCGCTGTCGCGGCCCCGCACGCCGTCCAACATAAGGATATGGATCGAATAAAGCCCGTTCCTCATCGATCGCGCCGTCCGGCCCCGCCGGCCCGCAGTATGCCGCCAAGCCGGGCGGCAGGCGAGCGGGCCGATCCCGCCCGGCCGCCGATTCGAGCCGAAAGCGCCGGTCCAGGCGCTTACAAATCGTTAAGAAAGCCCTGACAGGGTTCGACAGCCGGAGGGAGAGAGCCATGCTCGTTTACCCCGTACCTGTCGAAGTGACGCAAGCCAGAGTGCAGCTCGTCGTCGATCAGACGGCGAAGGAGCAGCCGCGCGTCATCAGCGAGGATGTGCTCGACGTCTTCGCTGCCAAGAACAAGGCCGATCGCGACGCCGTCGAGACCCTTCTCGACATCAAGGTGTGAGATCGCAACCGGCCAAAGGCGCTTGCATTGCACATTTGGCGGCGCGCCGGCGCATGTCGCGCGTGATCCGGACCCACCGCCGGGCCGGCCTCGAACGCCCCCGCAAAATCCCCCTCGCCGGACTTTTCCTTTGAACCTTTTACGCAGCGCCAAGACATAAATGCGCTGGGGATTTCAGGGCCCAGTGTTTGGCGCAGCGCTGTGGGACGAGGATATTCCGTCTACGCGGCGCTGTTGCATTTTATAAATTCAACCTTAAGTTTGGTCCCCAACAGTTGACGGCTCACGCCCTGAGAGATCCCCAGTCCGTCAGCTGGGAAAGCCCCGCATCCAGCCTGCGGGGCTTTCCATTTTCGGGATGCAGGAACCTGCCGCCGCGAGCACAGCGAGTTGGCTGGTTGCCGGCACGATCTCCCCAAGGCCGGCCGGGCATCAGACCTCGCGAGACCACGCGCGGGGCTTTGCTTTTTAGAGGATGTCCAACCTCGCGCGTCCTTGATTGGCAGTGATGGGCAATCGATGGGATAGAGGCCCGTGCCTCCAAGGCTCGACCACGAAAGCCCTGTCCCGGAATTTTCCTGGGCGGGGCTTTCTCGTATTGCGCGCGGCATCAGCATGTCACCGCTCGCTCGGTTGCGTCGGCTCGCGAAAGCTTGAGAGCGCAACCGCCCCGAACGGTCGGCAAAAGTGGTGCACGCCCCTGCCCCGCGCCGCGTTTTGCTGCTATTTCTTGGCGCGTCTCGCCCGAGCCAAAACAAAATCTCGCAATTCCCAGGAGGACAAGAAAATGCGCTATCTGCACACCATGCTGCGCGTCCGCAATCTCGATGTCGCGATGAAATTCTATCAGGACGCGCTGGGGCTGAAGGAAGTGCGCCGCATCGACAATGACAAGGGCCGCTTCACGCTGGTGTTTCTCTGCGCGGAGGAAGATCTCCATCTGCTCAAGTCGCTGCCGCAGAGCCGCGGCGCGCCGCTGGTCGAACTGACCTACAATTGGGACGAGGAGAAATACGGCGAGGACCGCCATTTCGGCCATCTCGCCTACGAGGTCGACGACATCTACGCGACCTGCGAGAAGCTGATGAAGATGGGCGTCACCATCAATCGTCCGCCGCGCGACGGCAACATGGCGTTCGTGCGCTCGCCCGACCTGCACTCGATCGAGATCCTGCAGAAGGGCGATCCGAAGGCGCCGGCCGAACCATGGGCCTCGATGCCGAACACCGGGCACTGGTAAACGCCGCGACCGCGCGCATGTTCCTAATCCGCGTTTCTCCATCGGTGAGACGCGGAGCGATCGCGAGGAACATGGCGCTCTGGTTGACGTTGCCTCCTCACACGAATGCGAGGAGGCGAGGAGATGGGAAAAGGACTTTTGCTTTGGCTGTTGGGTGTACCGATCCCGGTGATCATCGTGCTGTGGTTGCTGTTCGGTCACTGACTGCGCTTTGACTGAGATCGACGAGGCTCTGCCGCATCGCGGCGGAGCCTCTTTTTTGAACTCGGTACAATTCACCCCGCGCATTTCCCTGACGGTTCGGCTAAGAACGCGCGCAAAGCACAACAGCGGAAAGAAACGCGTGATGGACAGCAAGCCGCAACTGACGATCTGGGGCCGGCCAAATTCGGTCAATGTGCAGAAGGTGCTCTGGTGTCTCGCCGAGCTCGACGTCCCCTATCAGCGCATCGATGCCGGCATGCAGTTCGGCAAGAACGATCAGGCGGACTATCTCGCGATGAATCCGAATGGCCGCGTCCCGACGCTGGTCGACGGCGACTACGTGCTGTGGGAATCCAATTCAGTGATGCGCTATCTCTGCCTGGCCTACGGCCAGGGCTCGCCGGTGTATCCGCAGGCGCCGAAGGCGCGCGCCGCCGTTGACCGCTGGCTCGACTGGACGCTGTCGACGCTGCAACCGGTCGAGCGCCCGCTGTTCTGGGGACTGGTGCGCACGGCGCCGGAAAAGCGCGACATGGTGCAGAGCCAGAAGGACGCCGATGCCGCGGGCGTGGTGTGGCACGTCGTCGAGGCGCAGCTTGCAAGCCGCCGCTACGTCGAGGGCGATCAGTTCACGATCGCCGACATCGCGCTCGGCGCCTTTGCACGGCGCTGGTTCGGCGTCGAGGGCGTGACCAAGCCGAAGCTGCCCCATCTCGAACGCTGGTTCGGCGAGATCGCGCAGCGGCCGGCCTTCGTCCGCATCGTCGCGCCGCCGATGTCGTGAGCGGCAAGCCGCTCAGCGTCCGCTGGACACCCCGGCACCGACGCTGACGGCGCCACCGAGCTTCACGCAGGTGTCCGAGCCCTCGACCTTGACGAAGCCCGGTCCGTACGACGCGCAGGAATTGCTCCGCGTCACGGATTTCGACGGCAGGGATTTGCCGGCATCGGGCGGCGTCTGGAAGTTGCGGCGGTCGCCGGTTTGCGCGAACGCAGCGGCGGGAAGCAGGACGGCGATGATGGCGAAGCAGGTCTTGCGCATCCGGCCTTTTATCGCGCGCGGCCGGATCAGGCTAGCGTACGAATCTGACACCGAACGTCTTGCCCTTGCGCCAGACCACTTCGCAGGCGCGCCCGGTGCGGGCGTCGCGCGAAAACGCCAACCGCAGCTTGGCCGGCAGCGTGTTGTTGTCCTGCACGGTGATTTTTGCGCCCGACGAGGAAATGTCCTCGACCACGCAAGGCCGCGCGGCGAATCCGCCGTCGAGCGTGATCCAGCCGAATTGACGCAGCGATTTGCGCGTTTCGCGCTTCTTGGATCCCAAAGCCATCACATCATCCCCGGGCCCACGCCTATCGCCGCGGGCTTACCAAAGGGTTGCGAAAGATCGGCGGATTGCAGCAATCTAGACCTTGTGCACACCTGCACGGGCATAGCGGCGAGTTGGAGCCGCTTTCTTTCGCGCCATTTGCAGAACCGCATCCCAAAGCAAATCCAACATCCGAGCGTCAGCCCGGTGTCAGGCTTCGAGCCTATTCTCCGTTTCGGGAGGATACGCCATGCCGACTAGGCCCCGCCCTTCGTGGTCCGAAAAAGATAACCAGCTGCATGAGTTCCGACGACGCCCCTCGGACACATTTCGCTATTTCATTGAAATTCGGCCGCACCCGTGCTGCTTGCTTTGCGACGATTGCGGGTGGGTTTGTAGAAGCCATCCGGGCCAGCCTTGGAACGGCCCGGACGCTTGCACCTGCGGCGCATCGGGCGTGCCATGCCCTACCTGCAATCGACTAGCAGATCGGCGGAAGCGTTGAAGAACAGCCTTCGAAACCGCGTGCTCAACACGCCGGGACAGTCGCTTCCCTGAGATGGCAGAGACGGCTCTTAGGAACCTTCTGCGAGTCCGAGAGTTACTGAGACGCTTGCTGACCTCATCCGCCCCCAAGGCGGTCGGCAACACCAAACCCCGCCCCGCGAAGGCGGGGTTCTATTTTGCACTTACTCGTTGCCGCCGAGACTTACCCCCGGCTGGGGGATTTCAGGGCCCAGTGTTCAGGCCAGCGTCGCGAGACGAGCATACTCCGTCTCAGCGACGCTGTTGCTTCTGCGGCCGGTACGGATGGCGAGTCCGACTCAGATCCCCAGTTCGTGAGCTGGAAGAAACCCCGCCCTCGCTGGGTTTTCTAGGATTGTCGGGATTCAGTCGGGGCACTTCCTTGGGAAGACCAATTGTTCGAACTGGGGCTAGTACTGCTGAACGGCTTGGCTATGCATGTTGAGATCATTAGCAGTTAGCGGCTTTGCCCTTTCATGCCTCCCGCGCAATCACTCCGATTGACTGACATAGATCGAATACGACTCCTCGTATGTCGCCTGAAACAAGGGAACGGGAGACCATCAGGGATGAGTTTCTCCAGTTTGCAGCTAGTCAATCGTTCTCGACGAGTGCCCGACATGTTCCAAATGGAATAACTCCATCCCTGTAGGGGTTGGAAGCCGTAGGAGGTCGAATGGAAAATGGAAGCGAATGCCCGCCTTCAAGGCCGTGGTGAGGCTGCGTGCCAAGCCTGACACTCGCTGAGGCGGCGAGTATCGGGGCCTGTATTTGGGCCGTGGTATTCGCGGTCCACGTCATTGCAGTGTTGATTTATTTTCGGCTCGACCGGGATAAGGGGCCTCGGGAGCGTCGCAATCCGGGATGGTTGGCTGCTCTTGGCATGTTGGCTTACTTGCCAATCTTGGTGCCACTCACGGTCCTCGGCTTCATTTTTCGATGTCTGATTGATTGGCCGGTCAACGGGTTAATCAAACTGTTTCGGCGAAGGTCCGAGATTAAAAGCTGAACTTGAGCAGTCAGGCCCTAGCCGGCGGCGTCGGCCATTCGTTCGGTAGATGCGCCCGGGGGCGGGAAAGTCTCGCGGGGTCAAAAGAAGCAGGTTTTTTCACGCACTTGCACGATGGCGCTCCCTAGCGGCGCGGGCGACCTCCCCGGCGATGCTGTTGATATCTTGGGATAATTCGTAATTTGTTGACTTCTAGCCGCCACTCCTCGGATGTTGGCGTGCAACAAAACGTCCAACAGGGTCCGATGCCGGAGCGTCTCACCAAGCGAAAAGGGTACTGGCATTTCGTGCGGCGGGTACCGCCCGAATTCGCTGCGGTTGACCCTCGCGGGATCGTCAAACAATCGACCAAGATCCGCGTTGGGGACGATCGGTCAGGCATTCGCGCCGGCCGGATCGCAGATCAGCTCAATATCGACCTTGAGGCGTTCTGGAGGGCAGCCGCGGGCCAGGGAACGCGGGACGCCATCGTCGCGCTCGAGGACGCCCGGCACCGGGCGCAGGCCCTGCAGCTCACCTACAGGCCGGTCGACGACGTCGCGCGGGAGGCCCTCGCGGAGATCCTCCGCCGGATCGATGCCCTCGCGGTGGGCGATCGGCGGCATGACCCTGCTACGGCCGCAGCAACCCTCGGCGGCGTCGACCTGCCCGAGATCATGCTGTCCGGTCTGTGCGATGAGTTCGAGGTCGCCAAGAAAACGACGATCGCCAGGATGTCGGCCGGTCAGTTCAAGAAATGGAAGAACGGCAAGAAACGCGCAATCGACCTGCTCATCACCGTGATCGGCGACAAGGCCATAACGCGGCTGACGCGCGACGACGTCCTGAAATTTACCGACCACTGGACCGAGCGCGTGGTCGACGGTGAGGTTCTGGCCGCGACGGCCAATCGCAACCTGACGCACATCACCGGTATGCTGTCGGCCGTCTCCAAACGTCATAGGCTCAATCTGGATCGTGTATTCGTCGGCGCCAGGCTTGAGGGTGACGCGTCGCGGCCTCGGCCGCCCTTCTCGCCCTGGTGGATTGTCAACCGGCTTTTGGCGGCCGGCGCGCTGGAGACCATGAACAACGAGGAGCGCGCGGTGGTCATGGTGATGATCAATACCGGCGCCCGGCCGAGCGAGATCATCAACCTGCGCCGGCGGCATATCGTCCTGGACGCACCAATCCCGCACATCCGCGTCCGGCCAGACGATCGCGTTCTGAAAACAACCTTCTCCGATCGCGACATCCCGTTGATCGGGATCTCGCTCGAGGCGATGCGGCAATTTCCTGACGGCTTCCCGCACTATCGCGACAAGGGCGACACCCTGTCGGCCGCAGTCAATGCGTACTTCTCTGACCACGGCCTGCGCGAGACCGAGAGCCACACACTCTACTCACTGCGGCACGGCTTCAAAGACCGCCTGCGCAGCGTCGAGACGCCGGACGAGCTCAAGGACGAGTTGATGGGCCACGACACCAAGAAGCCCAAATACGGCGACGGTCACGGGCTCGACCTGAAGCAGAAGTACATCCAGCTGATCGCGCTGGCGCCTGGAATGCAGGTTCCCGCTCCGCTTCAATTGATCGCGGCGTCAGGCTAAGCGTCCATAGTCAAGTCCGCGGCGACCATTCGATGAGGCGAGCCGTTGGGCTTCCGCCAGGGTCAATAGGTCTCTCAGGCGTTGCCCGGCGTGCCGCCCCAGGCGCGAGCTACCGCGCGCAGCCGCTCGCCGACCAGCCGATGCCGCTCCAGCAGCTCTATGAACCGTGTCTGGGCCTGCTCGATCGTTATGTCACCGCTCTCGACCAGCCCTTTCAGCCCGTCCATTTCGGCAAAGATGACGTCGCTTTCGGCTTGAGCCTTGTCAAGTTCAGGTTCGCCCCATTGCTTGTGATCCTTCTTGTCAATCATTGCGACGACTCCTCGTGCACTCTTGACGTAGCTCGTTACCGGAGTTTTTGTGGTCGATTGATTTGGATGACCATGACAGTTGCAGAGAAGATCATTCGCGCCGTTCGCGAACACCCGGGCCTGACTGAGCGTCAACTCGCCGACCGCATCTTTGGAGAGAACGCAGCGATCCAGCGCGTTAATCCAACATGCCGAAAACTCGTCACGCAGGGCCTGCTGCTGCGCCAGGGAAAGGGATGGAGCGGCGATCCGTTTCGATATCACCCGGCAACGCGGCCTCGATAGACCGAACGCCCGGCGTACTTTTTCAGCGGGTACAGCCGCCTCCCAGCCCGCGGAGATGCTTGACGATCGGGCCATCCGCCCGGACCGAGCCCGGTCATCCCCGCTTTTTGCCCGATTTCTTCTTGGCCGTTATTACTTCGGCCTGACTGCGAAAGGCTCTTGCCAACGCCAAAAGGCTTTCGGCGGCCTCACTATCAGAGATCGCCCGCGCTGCGCGTTCGGCCTTATCGGCCTGCTTGCGTAGGGATTTCGTCTCCTTGACCATCAGCTAATCCTAATGGGGCACATATTCGTAGGCGACGAATGCTCCGAGCCCGATCATGGCAACTAGTACAGCGATTGCGAGAAAAGACTGTGGGCGCATCGCGTCCTCCACGGCCAGTTAGCGGACTGCTTTTACCGCAAAAAGGGTCCAGCTTCAAAACGTGTTGCTATATATTGAAGCCGGCCGCCGCCTAAATCTCCTCCCAGCACGACCCGCAAGGTACCACGCGCACGGCATCGTTCGATTTGAACACGTCCAGAATTCAATATACCACTGCTCGCGCCGTCGGGGAGGAGCAGATGAAATTGCGCAAATTTGGCTTGGTGCTCTCAATCCTGGCTTATGTCGCAGCGGCACAGGCCGAGCCAGCCGCAACAATTACTGTGGCCTCCACGACTTCGACGGAACAGTCTGGCCTG
This sequence comes from Bradyrhizobium sp. RD5-C2, assembly GCF_019972155.1. Lineage (GTDB taxonomy): Bacteria > Pseudomonadota > Alphaproteobacteria > Rhizobiales > Xanthobacteraceae > Bradyrhizobium. The sequence goes on from NZ_BOVL01000008.1 coordinate 81,689, forward strand.
TTCGGATATCTCCTGCCGCACTTCACCGAGGCCACGAACATTGTCGTAAAAGTTGTCGCAGTCGGTACCGGCCAGGCGCTGGACATCGGGCGACGAGGCGATGTCGACGTCGTGTTCGTTCACGACAGGCCGGCCGAAGACAAGTTCATGTCCGAAGGCCAAGGCGTGAAGCGCTTCGACGTCATGTATAATGACTTCGTCATCGTCGGACCGAAATCTGATCCGGCCCACGTCGCGGGTGACAAAGATGTTGTCGAAGCACTGCGCAAGATTGCCGCCGCGAAAGCACCCTTCATATCGCGTGGCGACCGCTCCGGAACGCACGAGGCCGAGCTTCGGCTGTGGAAGCAGGCGGGCATCGACGTGGCGGCCGTGAAGGCCGACTGGTATCGCGAGATCGGTCAGGGCATGGGACCGGCGCTCAACATGGCATCGTCATCGAACGCCTATCTGCTGTCCGACCGGGGTACATGGCTGTCTTTCAAGAACCGCGGCGAGTTAGCCATTCTTACCGAAGGCGACAAGCGACTCTTCAACCAATATGGCGTGATGCTGGTGAACCCCGAAAAGCATCCCGCGGTTAAGGCCAAAGAAGGTCAGGCCTTCATCGACTGGCTGATCTCGCCAATGGGCCAGCAGAGCATCGCCAGTTACAAGGTCGCTGGTGAACAGCTATTTTTCCCCGACGCGCCCCACTAGCAAAAACGCAACCGTCGAGACCGCGAGGCTGAGCGCCAGCAAAATCAGACCCAAGCCCAGCGCCAGCGGCAGATCGCCCTTGCTGGTTTCAAGCGCGATGGCGGTCGTCATCGTCCGTGTGTAGCCGCGAATATTACCGCCGACGATGATGATGGCGCCGACCTCCGCGATGGCCCTTCCGAAAGCTGCGAGGAACGCTGTTAGCAGCGATGCGCGGCCGAGCGCGAACAACAACGCGATGCTGCGCGACCGTGACAGACCGTCGACGCGCGCAAGGTCAGCGTATTCTGCCCACAGCAGCGTCGACGGCCTATGCACCAGCGCCACCACAATCGGCGCGGCAAGCAGGGATTGGGCCATGATCATTGCAGTGGGCGTGAACAGGAGGCCGCCTGACCCGAGCGGACCGGAGCGCGACAGCAACATATACAGAGCGAGGCCGACCACGACCGGCGGCAGCCCGAGAAAGGCATTGGTGAGCACGATGATCGCCTGGTGGCCGCGAAACTTCGTGATCGCCAGCCACGCGCCGAATGGTGCGCCGACAATCAGCGCGACGATGCTCGCCGATAGGCTTATGCGCAATGACAGCGCGACGATTCCAAGGAGTTCTGGGTCGAGGCCGCCAATCAGTAGGATTGCAGTACTGATGGATTCCACGAAGTCATTCATTACAAGCACCGACGCATCAAGACAATCAGCGGCCCGGCCGCGTTCCGTAAGCACGCGCCGGGCCTGACCAGCGGCTGCGGGAGCGCCGCACGACCGTCTGGCTAGGGCTAGTATGAGACACGTCGGCGGCGGCGAAAAGGCAGGCGAACGGCTGGGGTCTGAGCAACGTCCAATTGACCAACTTCTAGCGCGGCGCCGAGGCCAGTCGACAACCTCTAGCGACTTCCCGCCCGCCCGATTCAGCGGGAGAATGGACGCGATGGCTTCGAAACACCACCCCACTTCTCTCTCGGGCGATGTTTGGCGCGCCATCCGGTGCACTTCCGGTGCAATCGTTCCATGCCATTTTGGGGTATGGCCGCCCTCTACAGGAACAAGTGTTCACTTTGTAACTTAGCCATTACCGCATTGGCGCGGCAGGAGGATGGGGCATGCTAGAGCAACCGGTATTGCTGATCCTCGTGGTTGAGGACGAAGTATTTATTCAAGAGCTAGTCGAGGAAGCCTTGGCCGACGGAGGTTTTAAAACAGAATCTGTTTCATCTGGGGAAAAGGCGATCGCCCTCCTCGAAAATGACCAGCAAGAATACCGAGCCCTCATCACTGACATTCATTTGCCTGGTGCTCTCTCCGGTTGGGATGTCGCGAGGCGCGCAAGAGAGCTTAATGGGCAAATGCCCGTGGTCTACATGACCTCAGGCGCAGCCGATGAGTGGGCCGCGCAGGGAGTACCAAACAGCATCATTCTGCAAAAGCCTTTCGCGCTCGCGCAGGTCGTGACGGCGATCTCCCAACTACTGAACCAGGTACCCCCGACGCAAGAGTAAGGCCTGTTGGCGGCCTTCAGCCTAGGTAAAGGTCGCGCAGTTATCGGGAACGTCGCAAGGTTCATCAAAGGCGCGCCCTGCCACCGTGCCCTCTGGATACTGGCCCCCGACAAAAGCTTTGATGCGGTCTCGCGGATTTGGTGCGGACCACGCGGAACATTTGCACTGGCAAGTAACGTTCGCCTGGTCGAGTGCAGGTGCTGGCGGTGAACCTGAGCGGGTCGGTTTCCCTTAGCTGCCCGGTGGTTCACCTGGGACGACAGAACCAAATGCATACCGCAACCCGGCACGGGCCCTCACAGCAGCCCGAGCCGCTCTCGATTTTTTTTTGCAAGCCCTCTTGACACCATCAATTTCTAATTTATTTCCTCGCTCGTCGGTCCGGTTAGGGTCGATGTCTGGACGCCAATCGGGTCCAGGCGTAACGGGCACCGGTCGTGTCCGGTGCTTCTCATACCCATCTTGCTCTTTGGAGGATTTGGCTATGCGCACGTACGACTTCTCTCCCCTTTTCCGGTCGACGATTGGGTTCGACCGTCTCTTCGATCTGGCCGAAACCGCCCAGCGCGCCACCGAAGATAACTACCCCCCCTACAACATCGAACGACTTGCCGATGATCGCTACCAGATCGCGCTCGCAGTCGCGGGCTTCTCGCCGGACGAGATCTCGGTGACCGCCGAGCAGAACGTCCTGACAATCGAGGGCAACAAGGTCGAGAAAGCAGACAGTGACTATCTCTATCAGGGCATCTCGACCCGGCGATTCAGGCGGCAATTTAGCTTGGCAGACCATGTTCTGGTCAAGCACGCCGCGTTCGACAACGGTCTGCTCAAGATCGAGCTGGCGCGCGAAATTCCAGAAGCCATGAAGCCGCGGCGGATTGCGATCAACGCGACGCCGAGCCGGCCGCAACAGCTCGAATCCGCTGCAGCCTGAACGGCGACAAGCCGCGTCCGGGTCTGCCGCACGCGGCTTCAACCATCCCATTCTCGTCTTAGAACGGAGGCAAACATGCGGCCGACGACCGCGAATGTTAGTTTCTTGAATGTATCTGGTCGACGCGATGCGCGGTTCAATCATCCCCTGGATGTCGTGGCGGATTTATCCCTGACCACGGAAGAAAAACGCGCTCTGTTGGCGTCCTGGGCGTCGGATGCTGCTACGGTTCCCTCCCGACCAGGCTTGCGGGCTCCACGCGATCTAAGATCACCAGTCGGGATCGACGCAATTCTTGACGCACTACGTCGCCTCGACAGCGATCCTGATCATCCGCCAGGAGGCAAGCCCTACCGACTTCGCTCAACCGCGCGGCCGCTAGCGGCTTAGGAGGCAGGCATGAACGACATCAACCTCCCAAAACACGTCGTCGACAGAATCGAGGCCCGCTGGTGTGCCCGACAAGCCTCAACAAAGGGCGAGTTCGTCGACCGCCAGCTCGAACAGCTGCGGGCGCATCGCAACAACATCCGGCGATATCAATGGCTACTCAGCACGAAGCTGAACGACCTTGAGCGCAATTACATCGAACGACGCCTGTCCGAGGAATCAACTGCAATTGAAAATCTGGTAGGTGACATTCCTCCTCTCGGCCGTGAGCAGCCGCTGCTCGACGTCGGCCTTGGATCAAAAAGGGCGTAACCATGAGCACGACGCAATTTCTGATACAGGGAAGCCAGAAGATAATCGGTCACTATCGGTTTTTGCTCGACACGGCGAAAACGCAGCAGGAGCAGAAGGAGTTGGCGAAGAGGATAGATGAAGAGAATCGAAACCTGGAACGACTGCTTGCTGATCTTGCTCGGCCAGCGCAAGCGGCCTGATCGCTCGTAGTCAATCCGGTGGCAACTTAGAGGGCGAGGCTCAGATCATGAGAACGCCAATATCGGCGAGGGACCTGGAATTAATCGCTTTGCGCGAGATTCGCAGCTTTCCCGGCGGCGAATATGTTTGCCATGTGGAAGTTATTCAGGCGAACCCGGATTGGAAACTTCACGCGACGGTCAGGGACGGCGCCGATCTCGATCGAATCCAGCACGCGGCGGGAGCCACGGAGTTTAGATTGAAGCATCGGTATGAACTGCGAACCGATTGGTGATCGAACCGCGGCAAGGCTGGTTAGTTGCGATCACCGGCAACAGCGCGACGCGCTCGTTCACCGCTTATGCATATCAAGGTAGGTGGTCAAAATCCAGCCGACGCCTCCGCTCAAGAGAGCAGCGAACCAATAAAGCCAACGGCTGAGATTACGAACGCCGGTGGCCTGCGCCTGGACGCTTTGGACGGTCTGGACTGTTGGTTTCATGTCAGCGATGTCCTTCGTAGCCGTCGCCACCTGCGCGCCCAATGCCGTCATGTCCGCGCGGAGGTCGTCAACCTTCCGATGGAGATCCTTTCGCCCTTCCGAGGCCTTTTCCTCCATTCGCTGCCATGTCTGCAGCAACGTCGATACCGTAGATTCAAGCCCACCGATCTTAGCGGCCATTTGAAGCAAGGCAGCATTTAAGCTGCCACTATCATCACCGCTCATTTCGCGTTCTTTCGCTTGAACAGGCTGAAACCGTGCGCCGGCGCATTCGCCGGCGGCGCGCTCTCGCAGGCGACGCCGTCCACGCGGCCGATGCCCTCGCGGATGTCCTGGTATTGGCAGACGGCGCGACGCAGGCAGGCATTGACCTTTGCCAGCGCGGCACGGTCGGTTTTCCAAAGCCGCTCGATCTCGCCGGCGTCGAGCTCGCGGTCCGGCGTATCGACCGGCGCGCGCTCGCAGGCCGCAACGTCCGCCGGCAGCGCCGGAATGTTCGGCGCGTCCGGAGGCGGAGCCTGCAGCTTGTCGACGCTACCTGACGCCACGCACCCGGCGAGACATGTCGCGAGTAAAACACTTGATAGGATTAGCCGGCGTTGCATCGATTGCCCCCTGGTTAGACTGGATCTGCGCCTCGGCCGCCGCGGCGCGCTTGGCGTCGCGCTGCTGCAGGGCATTGGCGAAAACGAGCTGGCGATCCTTCTCCTCGAGGCGCGCCTGCAATTGAGCATTCTGCGCGGCGACCTGCGCCGCTTCGCACTTGGCCTCTGCCGAGCCAAAGCCGGCGTTGTAGAGATGCGCGCCGCCGGCGATCGCAGCGCCGCCGGCGACGACGGCCAGGCCGCCAGCGCACAGCGCGCCGGCGGCAAACGGCGAGAGGTTGACGCCGGCGAGGCCCGCCAGGCGCATGACGATTGCGACGACCCAGCTCATGCGTGTTTCCCCGCGCGATAGTCAGCCAGGCGGCGCCGCTCGAGCTGGTCAGCAACAAACCAGACCAGGACGCCGACGCCGGCGACGACGACCAGGGCGGCGATACCGATCGCGATCGCCTGGATCGCGCCAGGCGTCAGGCCGAGGCCACCCACCGCGTCCTTTGCGGCCGAGACCTGCGTCGCGCGGTCTGTAAGCCAGGCGAGCACGCCGGCGCCGCCGAGGCCGCTCGAGCCGCCGAAGATCTTGCCGGCCCATCCCTTGGCGCGATCGGTCAGCGCGATTGTCTGCGAGCCCTCGTCGCGGAGATCCTCGACGATCGCGCTCGCCCGCGTCTCGGCGACCGGGCGCGGCGCCTGCGGCTTGCCTAGCTCGGCGATCAGCTGGTCGTCGATCGCAGGCGTCAGCGGCAGGCCGCGCGCGTTGCGATAGGCCAGGATCATTCCCTCGGTCCGCCCCTGCGGCGATTGCTCGCCGTCGACCTGGCCGACGTCGTAATAGCCGAGTTCGCGCAGCCGGCGCTGCACATACGCGACCGCCTCCGGATCGACCGGCGCCGGCGTCGTCGCGAGCTTGGCATGCTCTTGCGGATGCGACATTGCGAGGCCGTGCTCGAATAGCGCCGCCTCGTCGTCGCGGCGGATGCGCAGGCCCTTGCTGTCAGGCCAGAGCCGTTTCATCGACCGGATCAGGCCGGGGATCTTGGCGAGCTCGCCGCTGCCGATCGCCGCCTTGATCTGCCGCATCTCCGACCAGCGCGGCCCCGGCTTGTTGAAGCCGCCAGCGTCGCGGTTAAAGGCGATCGACAGGATGACGCCCTTACAATCCGGCGAGAGCTCGTCGAAACCAGGCAGCAGCCGCCGGCAGATCGCCAGATAGCGCGGAATGTCATGGCTCGAGAAAACCTCGAGCGCGACGTCCCAAGGGATGTCGACGACGCCGCGCAGCTTGCGCGCCAGCTTTTCCGCAGCCGGCCCCGTGACGCCGCAGCACTTCGCCAGCGCCTGCAGCATCGCGTCCGGGATCTTGCGCGACCAATCGGCCAGGAACTGCTGCCGCGTCGTCTGGCCGACGTCATAGCCGCAGCCAATCGTCACGCCGGACTGTTCGCCAGGCCAGGTCGCGCCGCTCAGATGCTTCGAATACCAGGCCGAGCTGGTGACCTCGGCGCTGACGATCAGGTCAAAGGTCGCACGGGAGATGCCATGCAAATCGATAGCGCTCGCAGAAATGACTGCGCTGGTCATCGTGATAGTCCTTGTGTGATGAAACGGGGCCAGGAACAGGTATTCACGGCCGTCGTTAATTCGGCAGAGAGCGCCGAAAATGAAAGCGATGACACCTGGAGATTGCAGGGACCGTGCCGATCACTACCGGCAGGCCAAAGCGATGGCCAAAGACCACTTTACCCGCCGCTATCTGGCGGCGATGGAGCACAGCTACCGGGTCTTGGCAGAGAGTGAGGAGGCCTTCGGGAAGGCGCCAAAGTTAGAAGACAAACAGGGCTGAAGATCGGCTGGTCAACCTGCCTGTCGGAGATGCCAACGACCCCGACAGAGAAGTCTCATCCGCGCCAACCCGGCCTTGACAGTCTGCGCATGTGTTCTAAGTTTTCGACCGGGCAAGGCCCTCCCATTTTTCAAGGAAAATTATACGACCGTCAAAGGATGACGACGATGACTGACGAAGATTTTGCGCTGTTGCGGAGCCATCGCAACAACATCCATCGATACCGCAGATTGCTCGAAACCCAGCTCTCCGCACTTGAGCGTCAGTATTTGGAAAGGCGCCTTTCGGAGGAGCAGACCGCGATAGAAATGCTGTCGAGGTCGATATTTCCTCTCGAGCTGGGCGCCGTCTCGCGACGATCGCGTCCAGCCACGGCCTAGGCAGCTACGACAATGTTGGACGTCGTCCTGACCGACCGCCATAGACGCGGCTGGGAATGGGAGGTTCGCGATCCTTCCGGCAAGATACTCCTAGCCGGACGGGAAAAGACCCGACGAGCCGCGAAGTACGCGGGAGACCGGGCCTTGTTCCAACTTCTCGTCACCGATCCGCAATCAATAGACCTAGAAAGACGAAGGTAGGAAGCGCGTTGCCGCTCAGTATCTGCCCTGGGTTCAGCCGGCGGCGCCGGTCAGACCAAGGCGCTTGCGCGAAAGTCGGGGCAGGTCGATCGGCTTTGACTTACGTCAACGTGTTCGACCCGTGGAGGGAAGAACACCGTGTCGGCATGAAAAGACAAACCGACTGGATCACATTACTCGGCTGCGTCGTCATCGCCGCAACCTTGTTGATAGTTGCTTTCGTTCTCACAGCCCAACCCGCTTAGACCAGGGCGTTTGCGCGAATAAGAAGCTGGTCGACCTCCGGGTCGGTGAGGCCGACGATCGTAATCATGTGCTGAACCAGAGGATCAGCCCGCCGGATCTCGGTCGCGAGATCCCACTCCTCCTGGGCGTTCGCGTCGGCCGCGATCGCCGCCTTAACCGCGGCCCATGTGCCGAGCTCGTCAAAGGCGCGCTTCAGGCCGAGCTTGGTGCAGGAAGCCGGCAGCGGCGCCGGCGGATTGAGAAACGCGAGAACCGCCGGATCATCGTCCGCAACCTGTTCAAGCGCGCGATCGGGCTGCAGACAGCCGAACCAACCGACGATAATGCCGGCATCGTTCCGTTCAATGAACCCCATGATGATTATCCCTCCAACGGATCATACCAACCGCGAGTCATGAGCTTCAACGTCGTGCTCGCAGCGGACGATCGCGCTGCAACGCCTTGCGACGTATCGGTCCAAACTCGAATTTCAGCCATGTTGCCGCTTGCACCGGACGTCACCTCGATCCCAGTGCCGCCGTTGGTGTAACCCGGTATGTTGTCGATCAACGCCTTGTCGTGCACCCACCAAATGGTGTTGAGCGTGCTGTTCCAGGCGGCGACCGTAAGAATGGCCTGGACCTGGACACCGGGCGGAACACTGGCAAGCGTGTAATTCGTCAACGTCGTTCCGAGATTGGTCACGTTGACGTCGATTGAAACACCAGGCCACCAAAACTCGCGACCGCGCTGCAGGATTTGCAGAAACACGCTGGATGACGTTGACCACCAAACCGCGCCGATGCGCCTGAACAGCGTGAAACCGGACGGCATCGTCGGTGCGGTTGCGCTGGCCGAAATCAAGATATCGGTTGCGGCGGCCGTCGGGTTTTTGATCGCAAAGACATGATAGAAGCGAGCCGCAAGCGCGCCGGTATCCAAGCATCCATTGCCTGTGCCGGCAGCGAATGCCGCGCCGGTTTTCGTGATGTTGCCTGGGATGCTGATGAAATCCGCTCCGGTGCTATCAGCCGCAGTGCCGGCACTGACAGCGAAGCTATTTGTCGATCCGGTCTGCGAGATTTTCAGACCGTTCAACGCTGACCTCAACAGCGTCGGCAATGTAAGATTTTTAACGGCTGCGGACTTGTCGCCAAGATCGGCGAGGTTCGCAGTCGACGACAGATCGCCCGCGCCCGGCTGACCGATGCGGCTGAATGCCCAATCCGCAAATGTTCCCGCGCCATTGGATTTATCGCGGAAAAGGATCAATTGCCCGTTGGCGGGATTGTAGGTGCACTGACCCTCGACCCAATTGTTGATTGAGCCGCTGGACGACGCGCGCAGACGCGCGCCGTTCAGGTACGACAGATCAATTTGAGTCTGAAAGAGAACGCTGCCGAGACCGATCGATTGCGACGACGTGCTTGTTCCTTCAGCCAACCCTTGAGCGATCAGCAGCCATTTGCCAGCCGCCCGATCGGCCTCGAACGTGGTCGACAGATGCGGGACGATGCACTGGTAGATGTTCTTGTTGAGCGGATACACCACGATCGACGCCGGCGCCGCCGCGACATAGTTCTGGCCCGTCACCCAGGTCGCTGTCTGCAGCCACGCCAGCGGTCCCGTCGCGCCTGTATCGCCCTTGGCCGCCAGCACTTGCCAGTAGGTCGCATCGGGCGGCGCGTGCCCCGAGCCAGGCGTCGCGTTGCTCCAGACGAACGACGAACCGTTCAACGTCGCCACGTCATTGAGAGCGTATGTATGCGCGGGATCATAGGGCGCCGGCTGCCCGAGCGCCTTGTTGACGCCCTGGTAAACCCACACGCCGCCCGTCTTCAGCCACTCCTTGCCGGTCGACGGCTGCCGCGCATACTGCCCGTCGTCGCCCTTGGACGGATCGGGAGCGGCCTGGTCGGAGCGCACGAAGATGTAAAAGCCGTCAGCCTCGAGCGCGCCGGTCAGGCGGATGACCTCGGCCGAGTTTTGCGCGCCATTGAAGCGCAGCGGACTGGTCTGCAGGATCTGGTACGCGGTCCCGGCCGGCACCGCTGCAAACGGCCATTTCGCGATGACGAGATGCGTGTCATCGGTCACGCCGAGAATGTCGACGCCGGCGAAGCCGTCGACGATCAGCTTGTCGAATTGCTGAATGTTCGACGCCCAGAGCGGGCCGCCGGCGCCGGCAACGGAAACGGCGCCGGCGCCGATGGCCACGGTGCCGGTCGCATAAATCAGGTTCGGCATAGGATGGTCTCTCCGAAATCAGCTTTGTGCGAGCGCATCGATCTGCGCCAACAGGTCGAGGATCTGCGCCGGCGCGGCCCCAGCGTCCGGCCGAGCCGGCCAATTGCGCGCCATCGTCCGCGCGTCAGGCAGACGGGACAGAGCGCGAAGTGCCTGCCGGAACGTCGCCCATGCTTCGCGGTTCGCGACCGGCCGATCCGGAACCATGTATTGATCGGTCGACGCCAGCTCGGCGGAGACCGCGAGCACGATGGCGAGCGCGAGCCGCTCGATCAGAAGCACGCGCTTTTCAGCAGCGGGTCGCGCGACGATGGCGTCCTCTGGCCTCTGAAACGGACCAACCAGCGCGACGTCGACCATATCCTCTAGCGGATCAATGTCGCGATCATCCGCGGTCCGCAGGATATAGTGATCGGGGAAATTGCTCTTGCCGTCGATCGGCTCGGCATTTCCCCACGACCGGATATAGCCGGTCGCGCTGCAAAAGTGGACGATCGTCATCGCTTTGCCGCCATCATGAACATCGAGCCGGACGCAACGCCCCAGAAGCCGGGATTGCTCATCGTCACGCTAACAGGGATCGCCATCACGCCGCCCGTTGCCGCGATCTGGACCGAACCCGAAAGCGTCGGAGTGAAGGAGACGTTCTGGCCGGAGAACGTATATTGCGAGACGACAGAGCCGTTCAGCGAAGCGGTGAACGTGCAATTGGACGCGATGCTCCCCGACTCGTAGACCACAAGCGGGCAATTCAAGTAGAGCGTCATCGTCTTGCCCGCCAACCCGGTCGTGTCGAGCGAGAGCGTTGTCCCCACAATGACCGTCGTTGAACCGCCCACGGCGATCGCACTGATGCTCTGCACGATCGGCGTAATGATCGCGTTATCGCCAATGCTGAGGCTCTTGACGCTGAGCGCGCCAATGACGCCGCTGTCAGACGTGATCGTGCCGGTCTGAATATTGACGGCCGTCACCTGGCCGGCGCCAATCATGCGAGTGAAGATACTGCCGTCGAGATAGACATTCGCGGCGACGCCGACCGCCGGCAAGCCATTGATCGTGCCGACCGTGAACACCGGGATCGCCAGGCCGCCGTTATAGCCAGGGAGCTGAACCTGGAATTTGTCGGACTGCACGATGAAGGCGGACCAATTGGCGCCGCCGTCGAGGCGAATGCTGCCGGTCACAACGCCGTTGACGTTGATGCTGACGCCCCAGCTCGCGCCGACGATGCCGTCGAGCGTCGCGATCGCGGTCGCTTGCTCCGTCACGGACGCGCCGAGGTCGCCAAATTGTGCGGCAACCGTGACCTTGTAATCGGCGAACGCCGTCTTGGTGTCGTAGGCGACGGTCCGGACGTCGTCGATCGACGCATTGATGCCATCGGCCGTCACCTGGACCAGGTTCTCGACCTGCTGCAGCTGGTCCCATGCCTGCTGGTTGCCGGCCTGCTTGGCGAGTGTGATCCGCGCCGCGACCTGGCGCATCTGGTCGGACATCGCGGTTTCGAGATCCGCGATGTCCTGCGCGTGCTGCTGCTGCAAGGTCGTAACGGCATATTTGATGCCCTCCTGCAGCGATTTCAGCGCGACCGCGCCGTCCGAGATGACGATCGTCGGCGCCTCGAGGTCGACCGTCGAATAGGGACCGCGCAGAGCCGAGTTGACGGCCTGGACGCGCAGCCGCAGCGCCGCGTTCTGTACGACCTGGTCGAACTGGTTCGCCGCGCCCTCATAGACCTGCGCCCAGGACGCGCCGGCGTCATAGGAGACATCGGCGATGTAGTAGAGCGCGCCGGCGGCCGGAAACCAGCTCGCCGACAGCATCGGCTCGGCCGTGCCCTGCCCAAAGCTGGCATTGAGGCCGGCGATCAGCGGCACCTTGTCGTTGCTCGGAAACTGCGGGCTCGGCAGCACGGGCGGATTGCCGAGATCCGTCGCATGGACGCGTTGGTCGTCGACGACCAGGCTCAGTGTGCAGAGCTCGCCGTTCGGCACGCCATTGAGCACGACGCAAAGCCGGGACTGGTTGTCGCCGGCGCCGATCTCAAACGATGGATCTTCGCCGCCGTCCTCGCGGGCCAGGACGGCCGCGAGCGTGGTCGCCTGGGCGGTCTGCGCTGCGGCCAGGCTGCCGGCGTCGAGCACGGCCTGGGACGCATCCGCGCCCTCGGTGCACAGGATCGGGCCGAATGATTTACCGTTCGCCTGCCGGAGGCGGATATAGGTCGGGCCGCCATCCCAGCCAGGCGCCGGGTTGAGCGTCAACGTGCGGCCGGCGACCGCGACAACGGCGCCGCCATAGCCATACGCCATCGGCAGCTCGGACTGCACGCGCACCACAGAACCATAGGTGATCGCCCTGCCCTCGTATTCGACATCGAGCTGCACCGTCTCGCGTCGATAGATGGATTGCAGGTAGTAGAAGGCGCATTCCCGGAACGCCTGGTCGCGGTTGACGATACCGTCGACGCGCTTGGTCTCAGCATAGGTTGCAGTGAAGCCGATGGTGTTCGGCGGATACTGGACCTGCGCCGGCAGCCAGGTTTCCTCGTCGAGATATTCGACTATGACGGCATCGGGATCTTCCTCGCCCAGCATCTGAAACGAGACCTGCGTCGAATCCCGCACGATCTCGCGATCGCTGAGCATCATGGTCGGGACGTCGCGCCATTCGTCGCGCACGATCGAGATCGTGTCGCCAAGCCAGAAGTGCCGCGCCCGCGACGGCGTCAGGATCTTGTCGAGCGCCTCCGGCACGGCGACCGCGGTCGTAAAGCGATAATCGAACGTGTCGCCGCGATTGGCGCAGCCGGTCGCGTGGTTCATGACCGCGTTGAAATCGACCTTTGAAATCGGAAGGCCAGAGCCGTACTGCCCGCTGGTCGCGGCGTCGAGAAACGCCCATGCCGGATTACGCGTCGCCTGCAGCACGAAATTCGAGCCGTTCCACACCAGCACCTTGCGGGTGCCGAGCACGCCGAACTTGTAGGCGCCCTGCGTCGACTGCGAGGCCAGGAGGCGGATCGCGACAGTCGAGACGTCGGGAAACGAATTGTGGTTTTGCAGGAACGACCGCAGCCCAGCCCATGCGACCTGGTTGGAGCCGAGATCCGTGCTGAAGGCCGCGTCATCCCGGCGAAAGCGCACGGCATAGCGGCCAGCCGGGACGTCGACCTTGCGGCTGTCGCGGATCGGGCTGGTGGTGCCGTACAGGTACACGCCGGAGAACAGCGTCTGGAACGCGCCGGTCTGCGCGCCGGCGTCGTTAATCGGGCAATATTCCGCGGTCAGCGGAATGCGCGCGTAGCCGATCTTTGCGCCGTTGCTGCCCTGGTTGAAGGTGGCGCAGCCGGCCGGCAGGACGAAGTCGACCGCGATCGACTGCGCTAGCGTGCCTGGCGGGTTGGCCGCGAACGGGCCGAGCCAGGCGCCGGATGTCGTAGCGCTCGGCGCGACAAAGAAGCCGCCGGCCGTACCAGTGCCATCGGGCAGCTGCTGGCCGGAAACCTCGGAGGACTGGTCGACGTTGGTCGGGAACAACGTGACCGTTGCGCCCGGCTCATAGAACGCGATCTGCGCGCCCGGAAAGGTCGCCGAGATCCCGTTGGTTGAGTCCCAGAGGACCGTGTCGTCGACATAGATCGCCTCATACGCCATGCTGCCCATGGTCGGAGACAGCAGCACGTTGAGGTATTGGTCATTGCCGACGAACTCGGCCCAAGGCGTCGCCGCAAAATCCGGATAGTCCTTCACGCGGCCGTACCAGACCGGCAGCGGCTGGCCGAGCTTGGCAACGTTGCCCTGCGCCATGACCGAATAAATCTGGTCCTGCGTCGCCGACGGCGTATTGGTGGCGCCAGCCTTCGGCGCCACCAGCGCATTGACCAGGAGCGCGCCGCCCAAGCTGATCGCGGCCGTCGCAACGCCGCCAGCGATGGTTGCTGTCGCGCCGGAGAAGGCCAACCCAGCGAGCGCCGGCCCGGCCCATGCGGCAAAGGCCGTGATGGCGACCAGCGCGACCACGCCGATCACCTGCTTCATCGTGTTGCCGCCGCCGCCCAGCGGATAGGACAGAAAGCGCACGGTATCGGCCGCGCGGATGCGCCGGCGCCGCCAATCCTTGCGCAGAACCGGCTCGCCGTTGACCTCGAGCACGGTCGGCAGGCCCTTACGGAATTGCCAGCCGTAGCGGCGATCGCGCGATGCCCAGCCGGTCCGGCGCAGGAACGCCGTGAAGGTCTCGCGCGGCAACGGCTCGGCGCGGGCGACCTCGAGGCCAGGCGCGACCAGGTGCAGCACAGGCTGGCGCGCGGCATCACGGCGCCGCGCACGGCGAGCGCGCGGCCGCGGCGCGCCGATCTCCGGCGCCGACAATCGTTTGACAGATCTGTGCATGTTTATCTTGGCTCGAAGAAAGAGAGCTTTTTCCAGCCCATCTGGCGCAGCGCCAGGACGGTCTCAAAGGCGACGCCGGTCTTGCCGTCGCAGTGAATGACGCGCGCCTCGGGCCGCATCCAAACGCCGATGTGCGCGGGAAAGCGCAGGCGCGCCATCAGCACCAGGGCGCCATCAGCGGCCGTCACCAGGCCGCCCAGCCCTTCCGGCGCCTCGCGCCAGAGCGCGCGCTCCGGATGCCCGGCGATCGCCTCGAGCACCCAGCGCTCGGAAAACCCGTCCGGCACCGCAACGCGCGGCAGCTCGCGGCCGAACAGCTCCCGCTGCACATGGCAGGCGAAATCCCAGCAGTTGCGGGATTGCCAGGCCCATGCCTCGCCGATCAACGGCGAAAGGAAGGCCGAACGCAGCCCGGCGGATTGCACAATTGTTATCATAGGTTAATGCGAATAAGTTCCACTTGCAGAACTCTCCCGAGCGTCAAAGGGGAAGCTCAAAATGAAGGACATGGCGGCGCACTTAGAGAAGCTGCGCGTCGAAGCCGAGGAGTGCGAACTCATCAGCAAGCTAGCAACCAACGCGACGAAGAAAGCGCTTTTTGCCAAACTAGCTGCCCATCAGCGCAATCTGGCTGATGAGGTCGAACGCGCGATGAAGGATTCTCGGCCCGGCGGCTAGCGCGCTCAAATGTTCCGAGCCAATGTTCACGTTGGAACTGAACACGGGCCATCTGCACATCACCCGGACTTGCCCGGGTAGGAACAGTGAGATCACTCGATTATTGGTGGGTCATCACCGAACGGACCTCGGCAACTATCGGTGACTGAGAGTGCTGCATGCTCCCGCCTCACATGGGAGCGCACCCAATGCGTCGATATTTTTTCGATCTACGCGACGAGCAAGGCGTCGTCTCGGATGACGAGGGGATGCTGTTTTCAACCCTGGAAGCTGTCCAGGACGAAGCCGCACGGGCGCTCGGCGACTTTGCCAGAGATGAGGTGCGGCGAGTTTCACCGGACGGGGGATCAGCACGGCAATTGACAATTGAGGTGCGCGACGAGGTCGGCGCGGTAATGCACGCTACATTCTCGTTCGAGATTAAACGCCTCCAGTAAGGCACCTCAGTTGGCCTGTAGAGGCACAATTTGCACTATTCTGCTGTGGTTCATCGGAGTAGGTTTCAGCTCCAACGCAGGAGTTGCGTCATGGGCCGTGATCTAATTGAACGCGTTTCCATCGTCTTACTCGGGCTCAGCCCACTCGCCATTGCCGCCATCGCTATGTTCATGTTGTGAAGGCGCTCATCCTGAGTCCGCGCGAAAAGAAGCTCCTGAGGCGCATGGCTCGGGGGCGGAGTGATGTTGCAATTGCCGCGCAGATCGGGGGGACCGAAGCACAAGTATCTGTCCAGCGTCTTCGCTTACTCAGGAAGCTGAAAATCCATTCTCAGACTCAGATCGTGGATGCCGCGGAAAAATTCGCTAGATGGCCTTCGCGAGAGCTGCGACCCACTTCCAGTTCGAACCTGGCTCGAAGCACCGAGCCGGTAGATGGCCCCAGCAACTAGCCTTCCTTCACACAGGCCCCCAATGGTTGCTGGGGTCGCTCAATCAAAGGGGCCGCCTCAGTTGGCGGCCTCCTTCATTAAGTGATGCGATGCTTGTCGCTTCGAGCCGACTTTCCCCGTCCCACCTCTAGGGCAGCAGCGACGGAAACTGCACGTAGTCATAATTCTTCATGATGCGCGGAAACCGCTTATTCCGCAGGTTCTTCACCATGACGTCGCCGGTCAGCGAGGCGCCGACCATCGCGACGTTGCGGAGCTCGAACTCGACCGGGCCATAGGCCGGCTCGCTCAGATCCGGCGTCGAATATTCCCGATACAGCACCTGGAGATATTCGCGCGTGCCTTGCGCGGTCCGGATCTTCGGCACGAGCTCGCGCGCGACGTTGTCGATCTTGACCTTGATCGACGGCGGCTGCCCTTCGCGCTGCTCCGGATAGCCGGCCTGAAACGGGCAAGCCATGAAAGTGACGGTTTCGCCACTGTTGCGGACGGCGCCGACCTCGATGCCGAACGCCATGTCATCGCCGACATTGGCGACGATGCGCGCCGGCTGATCGAATGAGGACTGCCAGACCTCGAGCGTGTAATAGATCCGCGCCGAGGGTGGGCAAGAGGCATAGGCCTCGAGCAGAGCTTCATTGTGCGTCGGCATGATTAGACGTCGTACACGCGCAGCGTCATGGTGACCGCGACCTTATCCGGCGAGAGATAGCCATAGAGCAGCTGCGAGCCCGGCTTGATGAACTGGCAGACCTTGGTGACGTAGCTCGAGCCGAGCCAGATATTCGCGGTGAACCGCCCCGTGCCATTGCCGAGCGTGCCCTTGACCCAGGCGACGAAAACATCGTGCTCGGCCATCGGCATCCAGATCGTTTGCGTCACGGTCCCGACATTATCGCCAGGCCGCGGACGCTGGCGGGTGTTGCCGCCCTCCATGTCGGTTGCGAGCGGGTCGAGCATCCGCTGCAGCGGGCGGAAGCTGTCGGGATCGGGCATGTAGGATGCGATCGGCCAGGACGGAAGCGGCATGCGTTATTGCCCCGTAAACTGCTTGACGCCGTACTGGCTGCCCAGCACGCGCCGGCCGGAGCCGGCCGAGAGCGAGTCGCCGACCGCGCCGTCAACCATCTTGCGCAAAGTGACAGTGACGTCGCCGTTCGACGACTTCTGAACCGTTGGCGAGGCGTCGCTGTAATTATTGATGGTGACCTTTGCCCCCTGGCCGCCGCCGGCAGCTGCGGCGCCGAGCGCGGCCATCTGGCCCTCGGTGAACACGCCCTCGCCGCGCCTGGCGATGATCGGCACTTCGTCGCCGGCGATGCCGCCGGTGTGGAAGCGCGGAGCGCCGGCGAACCAGTCCGGATGGATCGAACGCGTCGGCATCAACGGGTCGCCGACGATGCCGCCGGTGTGATGGATGGCAGCCAGGCCGCCAGCCCCTTGCGTCGGCGCGGCCGTGCCGCCGGCGCCGCCGAAGCTAAACAGACCGCCGCCGCCAAACGACGATTGCAGCGAGCGCATCAGCGGCTCCACGATCGTGATCTTAATGATCATTTGCTCAATCGCCTTGATGATCGCGTTAGCCATGTCGGTAAAGCCCTGCGCCGCGGTCTTGGAGCCCGACACGATATCGGTGAGGCCGGAGGTCAGGTTCTGCTCGATCGCCGAGCCCATTTCCTTAAAGGCATTGTTGCTGCGGATCGCCTGCGCCTCGACGCTGCGCAGCGCCGTCGTTACGTCCGGATAGAGCCCCTTGAGCTGCTGCGCGATCTGCACGTCATCCTGCGACAGCAGCGACGTGTCACGGTTGAACTTGATGTCCGCCGCGACCTTGGCCCGTTCCAGCGCCTGCGCAGCCGCAGCGGCGCGCTCGCCGAGCTTGTCCATCTCGGCGCGCAACGCGGCCGTGATCGGCGTGCCATCCTTCATGGCCGCCGCGGTCAACTGCGCAACCGCCTTGGCCTTCTCCTGCTCGGCAACCGACTTGCCGACCGTGGTCGCGGCGGCGCTGGTAACCTGAATGTATTTTTCCAGCGACTCCGTCGCGCGATCGTAGGCGCTCGCCTCCTGCGCGACCTGCGGCGCTTTCGACTTGTCGGCCTGCCGGTTCAAGCCCTCGGCCAGGCGCTTGCGCGCATCGGCGAGCAGCGCCTCGCGTTGTGCACTGTCAGCCGCCGTGGTGTCCGACGAGCCGAGCAACTTACCGGCTGAATTGATCGCGGTCGACGCCGGCGCGCCGACGACAGGCAGTGCGCCGATATAGGGCGCCGCCTTCTGCAGCAGGTCGCCGATGCCATGCATGAAATCGACCATCGGCGACAAGGCCGCGCCGATCCGCTCGGCCAGCTTGAACACCGCGTCGACCGCCTTGGCGATCTCCTCGACGATATCGACCCAGGTCTCCTTCATCTTGATGCCGAGCTGGGTCAGCAGGTCCTGGATCGGGTGCCAGCGCTGCGAGAGGATCTTCTCGGCCGCGTCGAGCCGGTCCTGCAGCTCGACCGCGTTGGCGATCGTGCCGGCCGAAATCAGGTCATCGGCCTTGATGCGATCGGCCTTCTCGATCAGGTCGTCGAGATAGCCGGAATCCTTCGCCAGGTTGGCCGCCGCCTGGTCGCCGAGAAACGAGCGCGTGATATCGATCGCCGCGAGCCGCTGGCCCTTGTCGAGCGCCTGGTCGACCAGGCTGGCGACCGCACGCAGGCGCTCCTCGTTGGAATTCGCGTTCTTGAGGTCGCCGACGCCGGTGTTGCCGGAGAAATTACCCGCCTTGACCAGCTCGTCGAGGCGGTTCTGCGCCGTGGTCCCGCCGAGCCGCGGCGCCGCAGCGTCGTTCAATTTCTTGAATACCTCCGTCAGCGCTTCGACCGGCGTCTTGGCCTGCTCGGCCGCCTTGGCGATGCGTTGATAGAATTCGGTCGACACGCCGGACGCCGCGGCCTTCTCCGAAAGCGCGACATATTCGGCGAGCTTGGCGTTGCCGAGCTCCCAGGCCTGCGCCACGGACTTGATGACGTCGACGATCAGGAAGGCCTTGCCGAGCAGCGAGAGCGCCGGCAGCAGCCTGGAGCCGATCGTGGCCGCCGTCCCCGCGAGCGACGGGCTGAACGCTTCCATGGCCGCGCCGGCCGTCTTGACGTTGCCGGCGAGCAGCGCAAAGGCCGGGAAGGTCGTCTCGATCGCGGTGCCGATGCGCACGACGCCAGTGCCGGCGGCATTGGTCGCCGTCACGATGCCGGCGGCGACCGCCTCCAGCGCCACGCCGGCGCCCTGCAGCGCCGGCACGGCCATCCCGTTGACCACGCCGCGGAACGCCGGCGAGAACGCATAGGCGGCCTCTGCGGCCTGCCGCAGATGGTTGGCAGCCGAGGCCGCGCCCTCGCCGGTGATCGCGAAGCCGTCGCGGTTGTCATTGGCGACCTGCTTGGTCTTGGAGAGGTTCTCATTCGCCGCCTGGATCGAGGCCGTGAGGCGGTCGAGCGCCGCCCGCGTCTGGTCGACGCCATCGGACTGGCCGCGGATCGTGACGGTGCGAATGGTATCAAGCGACGGCATCAATTGCCCCCGTTCGGCTTCAGCTTGCGGTGATAGTCGAGATAGGCCGCATCCATTGCGTGGATGATCTCGGCGAAGCGATCGAAGTCGTCCTGCACCAGGCCGTAGCGCTCGGCATAGAGATGGATCGAGCGCCAGGGAATCGGGCCGCGGTCGAAGCCGATCGGGCGATCAGTGGAGAGCCGCCGAAAAGCATCGGCCTCAAACCAGAGATGCCCGAACAGATCGACGCGGCTCGCGACGCAGGGAAGCGTCTGGAGCGGGACGCCGGCGGCCGTGGCCGCCTGCATGATCGCGTCGATCTTGTCGGCCCAATCCAGCTGCCAGGTCAGGACGTCAATCAGTTTTTTGTCTCGGTCTCCTGGACCGGCTTGCGACGCTGCGCAATGACGCCGCCGGCATAGGCGGCGCCGGCCTGGAACGTGCGGAAATCCGGATCGAGCAGAATCTGCTCGCCGAGCTCGCGCGTGTATTTCATCGGCGTTTTGCCGTCATCCTCGGTCAGGCCGTCGACGTCCATCACGACCGTTTCGAGCAGCAGCGTGCCGGCGATGCGGTCCTGATCTTCCGGAGACAATCCCTCGGCGCGGTCGCCGGTCGGGATCTGGCGCACGAGCTTGCCCTCAAGCGCGCGGTAATCCTTGTTGTTGGTACCGCGCGCCTTGATACGGATGCCCGGCAGGTTCGGAATGTTGTCGACCCAGTCGCCCTGCTCGATCAGGGCGGAGTCGACTTTCATGGAAGAGAGCTTCATCTGTGTAGCCTCGGTTGATGGTGGCAGTGTGAGAGACGCACCGGCGATCGCAATCGCCGGCGCCATCGCCCGTTACTTGGATGGCAGATACCAGAAGCGGCCGACCGACATGGTGAAGCCGAGCGACGCGTCGCGGATCGCGGTAAAGCCGCCGTCGATCGTGACGTCCTGATTTTTGCCGCTGACCGATGGCGAGCCGGAGCCCAGCTTGATGCTGGGAAAATCGAACAGGATCGATTCCCGGTTGCCATCGGAACGCCCGACGCGCATGTCGAATGACGTCAGCGTGTTGTTGACGATCTTCCGATAGATCGACGGATCGCCGAAATAGGTCTGCAGCGAGCCGCTGACGGAAAACTCACCGTTGCCGGTACCGACCGCGCCGATCGAGCCGATCGCCTGCTGCGCGCGGATATTGTTGTTGATGGTGAAGCTGGCGCCGAGCACGAAGTTCGGCCCGGTGATGGTCGAACCATCGAACCCAATGCGGCCGACATTGCTCGAGGTGTTGAGAACGTCGTAAGTCGGCGCCGCAACGTCGGTCGCGCCGGTCGCGCGCGCCATCGGCGACGGCAGATAGGCGTCGCGGCCAATGTAATTTTTGGTGTAGGTCGCGACCGCCTGCACCTTGCCCTCGACCTGCAGCGTGTTGAGCGTCATGCCGCGGAGATACTCGTAAGTGACCGGCGTATGGTCGAGGTACTGCCGCTCGATCGTATTCGATCGCTTGGTCGAGCCGTTGACCAGGAAATCACCGCTGAACACGCGCAGCGTGACGCCGGCGCCGGCGTCGGCCGCCCAGCCTGCCGGCACGCGATCGAACGAGATTTTGTGCGCAGCGACCGCCGAGATCCGGCAAAAATCATTGTTGACCGCGGTGCCGGTGAAGGAAAAGCCGGCATTGTCCCCGTCGCCGAGCCGCACCCACTCGCCAGGGGAAAGGCCGAACGTCGTCAGATCCAGCGCAGCCGAGGTCAGGCCGTTGCCGCCGACCGTGACGGCCGCGAGATCGCCGGCCGCGCCTTCGAAGCCGACCTGGCGCACCGAGGCGCCGACCGGGATCTGCGCCCCCTCGGCCGTAAAGGTCGCGGCCGGATAGACGATAGTGCCTGCGGTCGACGCATTCACGCGCGCCAGGCGGTTGTTTGCCGGCGTGGTGAACCCCTGCAGCAGCGTCAACATGCCGGCGACGAAGGCAGCGCCGCCCGCGGCAACCGTCAGCGTGGTCGCCGAGACGTCGGAGATCTCGGTATCCAGCGTTGCGACGACGATGGCCGGATTGTTCGACCAGGTCCCCTGCAGCGCCTCCTCGAGATCGTCATCGGCGACGCCGAACGCGAGCTCACCACCGACCGCACCGCCGGCCTCCTCGCCGACCAGGATCAGGTCGGTCACCTGGCGATCGCCGCGGATCTCGTTGGTGGTGACGGTTTTCGGGTTGGCGTTGAGCCCGCTCGAGGTCTGCCGGATCTGCTTGAAAGCCGGATTGGCGGGAATGACGCCGAAGGCGGCCTCCCGCACCTTCGCCAGGGCAACGCGGTTCGTCGACTGAAGATCAGTCATGTCTGCTTTCTCCGATGGATTGAGGGTTAGGCGAAAAAGTCGGATTGGTACGGGACTGCCGACGACAGCTCGACGCGCGTGCCGCCGACGAATTGCGGGTCGCCCTGCACCGCCGGGCTCGGCGCATAGGTGGTGACGCCGCTGAACTGCTTGCCCCGGAAGATCGCGCGCGCCTGGTCGATAAGCATAGTGGCCGGCGCAAGCGGATCGCCGGTCCGGACGGAGAGCACCAGGCGAAACGCGCCCTCCTCGCGCCATACGTTCGCACCAGGCGCGCCGATGGTGATCTGGCGCTCATTGGCGACCGGAAACTGCAGCACCAGGTACATCGACCCATCGGCCAGCCCCTGCGCCGCCGCATCCTGGTCGAGAACCGGGCACCCGTTGAACACGTCGCCGAGCCGCGCCTTGACCGCGTCGATTACTGCCTGTCGCGCCATTTCAGCCCCTCAACTGGATCGAGATCGCCGGCACGCGCAGGTCCGATCGACCGCCGGCCCTGCCCGTCAACAGCGCGCCGTCGATCGGCGCCCGGTAGACGAAGCGGATGAGCGCCTGGTTGCCGAACCGCTGCGCAGCAAGCGTCGCCACGGCCTGGAACACGCCATCCGGCGCCTGGCGCGAGGAGCCCTCCTCGAGCTTGCGGGCATAGGCCAGCGGCGACAGAAACACATATTCCGAGGCGGCCGGGATCTCGCCGGACGGGTCGGCCAGGGCGCCATCGGCGTAGAATTCGAACGAGTCGCGGAAGCGGCCCGTCAGCACCGGCGCATGCGCGCGGAGCTGCTCGACGATCCAACCGAAGATCTCCGGCAGCAGCTGGAACGTGTAGACGATGACGCCATCCGGCCGGACCTGGTCCTCGGCAGCGCCGGCCTGGCCGTCGACCAGCGTCGAATGCGCCGGCACAAAGCTGAGCGCGGCCACATTGACCGCCTGCGCCTCCGCGAGCTGCTCGCGCGCCACAGCCGCGATCGCCGCGCTCCGCGCCGCCGGCGAGAACTCCTCGCGGATCAAAACCTCGAAATCGAGATCGAGCGGGTCGATCGAGCCGGAAAGCATCAGCCAGCAGCCTGAATTTCGAGCGCGATCAGGACGCCCGCGATGCGGCGGGTGTTGTCGTCGACCGACTTGATGGCGCATTCCCGATTGCGGATCACCAGCTTGTCGGCCGCCGTCAGCGGCAGCAGCGCGGCCAGTGTGTCGACCAGGGCGATGACCTTGCGGTCGCCGGCCTGGATCATCCCGGCGATCTCGCGCGGCTGGTAGCCCATCACGCGCGCCGTGGTCTCGACCTCGGCCACGATGGCGCCATTGAGCCGCCGGCGCACGACGATAGTCTCGCCGACCTCGCCGATCATGCGCCGATGCTGGTCGAGGGAATCGTCGGGTGTCACTGGCCGTCAACTTTGCTGGTGATGACCTGGCCGACCTCGGAGCCGTTCGAGCCGGCCTCGCCATCGTTTGGGCCGCCGTTGTCCCCCGCGATCATGGTGCCGAGCAGCTGCTCGAGCTGCGCCGAGTTGTTCTCGAGCTCGCCGGCGTGCCCCTGCAGCGCCTTGTGCTGGTCGTCGATCTTGTCCAGCACGCGATCATAGCGCTGGCCGGTCACGCCGATGTCCGCCTCGAGCTTCTTCGCCCGCGCCAGGCGCGAGCGCATGCCGACAAGCTCGATCGGCCGTTTGATATCGATCATGTCGATTGCCTCCAGGATTTGCGGATGCCGCTCGAGCAGCTCGAGCCGCAGTTTCAGGTGCGCGATCGCGACCAGCGCCGTGAGCCGGTCCATCGCGGGCTCATTTCGCGCGGACGCGCAGCTTGACGGTACGCTCGAAGAACCGGCCGCCCGCGGTGTCAACGCGGTTGATGATGCTGTAGATCGCACCCTCGACGCCGCCGGTCAGCGTGACGGTCGTCGCGGTCGCCGTGTTGCTCGAGGCGCTGGCGACGATTCCGGGCGGGAGCACGTAGCTCGAGTTCTTGATGCCGTCCGAGGGCTCTACGTTCTCACCGGAACCGCGGCGCGCCAACTCGACCGGCGAAAGCAGAACATCGGTCCAGTCGAAACCGTAGTCAGCCGCCTCCTCCGGCGCCTTTGCCGGCCAGAACAGCAGCGTTCGCGGATAACGCGGAGATTTGACCACGCGATCGGCCATCACCACACCTCGGCCAGCATCAGCGCCGTGACGGCGTCGGGGATCATCTTGGCGACATCGGCCGAGGCCTGCCAACCCTTCTCGCTGACGCCGATCACTGAATCCTTGACCAGGCCGGGATCGCGACCGCCAAGGCTATAGAGGTGTCGGATCTGCAGCAGGATCGCCGCCTTAACGTTCGGCGGCAGATCGTCGATGTCCTCATAGCCGGCATCGAACTCGATCACGACCGGCTCCGGCGCGTAGGAGAACAGCACCGGCCAGCATGTGTCGAATTTAGGGAAGATGCGGACGCTGTCACCCCTGGTCTGCACGACATAGGTAGCCGGATCGAGCGTCTGCTGCGCCTCCGACACCCAATCGACATACTTGATCGAGGCGATCGCATCGCCGGCAACCGGCGCGATCGGTATCTCGATCACATGCCGCCAATGCGCCAGCACCCACTGAAACGTGCGCGGCACAAAGGCCCGCTGCACAAGAGCCTCGCAATGCGCAGTGGCAGCGCCGATCAGGCCACTGATCAGCGCATCACTCGCCGTCCCCGAGACGCGCAGCAGCGCCTTGGCTTCGTCGAGCGAGACCGGATAACCGGCGGGTCGTCGGGAGATGCGGAGCATGGGTGAATGAACCGAGGTTCTCTAGGGAAAATTTACGGCGTCGTCGGCGGATTCTTCAACACCAAGAACTTAGTGCTGATGTCGCAACTGAACGTCGGATCACCGACAAGGTTGGTCGCACAGACGAGGAGGTTCTGCGCGTTGGTGTTCGCCGGAGAGATGACGCCCTGTTTTCGGCCGTTGCCGGTGATGGTGACGAAGCCAGACGGCCCAACAGTGCCACCCGCATCCGCCAGGGCAACGAATGCGCGACCATCGGTGCCGGTGAAGTTGGTGACATCGATCGAGAACCACACCTTGTCGGTCGTCAGGAGCGCCGGCATCGCCAGCGCACCACCTGCCCCAAAGGTGGCTCCGGCGAACGTGACCTTGCCGCTGCCCTGCGTCGCGCTGCCACCGAACGGGCTGTTGCCAAATCCGGTGATGAGCGACCAGCCGGTGCTCGAGTTCGGGAATAGCGGCGAGATGGTGGGCCACGTCCAACCGTTCGGCAGGCTCGGCCGCACGCCGACATTCGTGGTCAGCAAGCTCGTTGTGGTGAGATGCTCGAAGAAGAAGTAGAGCCCAACATATGTCGACATATCGGGGTCGTAGAGCGTCTGCGACATCACAACGGTGCCGGTGTGGTCCGTCAGCGTGATCTTGCAGAACATCCCGTTGGTGTAGATGTCGGTCGCGTAAGCCTCATTGGCTTTGAGCACGTACCCGGCATTGTTGACGTTGAATGCGCACGGCGTGAACGTCGATGCCGCCACATCGAGCAGCGTCACGTTCCAGAACGTGTTGCCGGCGATGAGCGAGGTCGCGGCGTGCAGCGCCTTGCCTGACGTGAACGTGTTCGTCGTCATGAAGGCGTTGGCGACCGGAATATCGATGGACGTCTGGAAGGTCCATTTCGCCGTCATCCATGCCGGTGTCTGCGGCAGCGGCGTCACATTGGCGGCATAGGCGACCGTCGCCGCGCTCGCCATCTGGGCGCCAGCGCCGGCGCCAGTCCCGACCGTCTTGAGGTCGAGGGCGCCAGTGCCGGTGGTCATCCAATTGCCGCCCTTGTCGGCGGTCTGCCCGTTAAGCACCGCGGCCGCGTGGTTGAAACTATCGGAGAACATGAAGGCCGAGAGGTCAGCGCCGGCGGCCACACGCCTCACAAGGCGAGCGCGCCCCTTCGGGCTCAGGATCTTCCTGACCGGCAGAAGAATGCTCATTACGGCCTCGCTCGCCCTTGGATGAGGTCAGCGCGTGACGAGCGTCAGCGCGCGCGCCGCGGTCTGATTGACCGGCGCCGCCGAGGTGCCGGAGCGGACCTTGATCTGGTTGACGCCGACGAAGGCGGTCGGGTCGAGATAAATGTAGCGCGAGGCCGCCACCTGGACGGTCAGCTCGTTGCCGCTCGAGTCATAGACGCTCGAGAAATTCTGCCCGTCGACGCTCGCCAGGAACGTCAGCGCCGCGGCATCCCAACCAGCCGCCGGCATCAGTATGCCGACTGCAATCTTTTCACCGACATAGAGCGCGCCCGACAGACTTGCGCCGAGCGCGATCGTCACGGCGTTGTTGATGGTATCGGCCATCGGAAATCCTCGACTATGGGGAAGGGAAAAAGGCGCCCCCGGCCGAGCGGCCGGAGGCGGTTGCAGCGTCAGATGATCTGCGCCTCGGTCGCGTTCGTGTTGTCGGATGCGAAGCCATACCGGGCATCGAGCCCGAGCACGGAGGCGCCGACCAGCGACGCCGCGGTGCCGACCGTGATCGACACGCGGAAGAACTTGAAGCCGTTGTTGAAGTCGAGATCCTCCTGTTTCACGTTGATCGCGGCCTGCTTGTTGTCGTCGTTGTTCGCCTTCGTGAATTGCACGATGGCCTTACCGGCGACATCCTTGGTCCCGGTGCCGTCGGTCTTGGTCGCCTGCTGCAGCTTGGCGTCGACGGTTGCCAAGGCACCGAGCGCGCCGAGCTGCACCAGCGCCAGGAAGTTGTGAAACACGGTCGCATCGATCCAACCTGACGTAACGGTCGCAGCGGTCGACTGCGGCGCGATGGAGTCGACGATCGCAACGCGCTGCGACGAAAGATTTGCGGGTCCAGACATTTGAAATCACCTCGATTCTGCTGTGTCGAGGCGGCGCCGGTTGCGCGAGCCTCTACCCTAGACAGCAAAAAGCCGCCCCGTTTCCGGAGCGGCTTCTCTTGCAATGCCGGCGCGCGATCAGGGCCGCGTCGCAAGCGCCACGAAATGCGACTTGCTGTTGTTGCCCTTCGCCGGCGGGATCGGCTTGGACAGATAAGGCTGCCCGCCGACACGGAAGATCCAGCGGAAGGCCGTCAGGTTCTGGTCGAAGTAGAGGTGGATCGACGCGGCAAAGTCGATGCCGCCGCCCTGTTTCGTCGCCAGAGCGTAACCGGAGAGATCGGCCAGGACGAGGTCGCCAGCGGTGCCGACCGTCTGGCAATGCTCGTTGAAGGACAGCTGCTCGCCGAGCAGAATGCCTCCCTTGCGGATCGCACCACCGGACAGCGCCTGGTTGATCGGCAGCCAGGCCGCGTTGTTGCCGATCGTCATGGTGCCGAGCTGCGGAATGGTGTCGCGGTTGGCCAGCCATTGCGGGCTGCCGCCCGGCATCTCGAACAGCCGCGCCATCATCTTCAGGACGTTGGCGGTCACGATCGTACCCGTGGCTTGGCCGGCTTCGGCCGCCACGGTGATCAGCGCCGGCGAATTCATGAAGCCGAGCGGCTTGCCGTTGCCGTCACCGTTGACAACGCCCTCAAACGCCTTCCAGCGGATCGCGCGGGCCGCCTGCGTCAGGATGCGGTTCTGCAACCGCGGCGCGTCGTCGAGGATCTCCTGCGTCGCGAGGACGAAGGCATACAGCTCGTGCAGCTGCATGATGGTCGGCGTGAGCGCGGCCTTGGTGGCGATCATCTGCGAGCCTTCCGAGCGCCAGGCCGCCTGGACGCCGGCCGCGCCCCAGGGCGTGGTCTCGTCCTTCACGATGCCAACCGTGTTGCCCTGCGTCGGCTCTGGATTGCAGAAGCCAAGCAGGTCGTTGTCGTCGAACACCAGCGACCAGATCTGCTCGCGCCACTCGGTCGGGACGAGAATGCCCTCACCGCTGGAGCCCTGGTTCTGCTGGTAACCGCTCGCCGCAGCGGCAAAGCGCGGGTCAGCAACGCCGTTGACCTGCAGATTGCGCACGGAGACGGCAAACTCGGCCAGGCTTTTGAAGCCCGCCGTCCGCGCCGGGTCGGTATCGTTGACGACGGTCGCCAGCGCCGGGCCGCCGAGTGCCGTCGAGCCGAACAACGAGGCGCGGCGGAGTTTCTTCTCCTCAACCGCTATCTGCTTGTCCAGCTCGGCGACTTCGGCCTCGAGCGCGTCGACTTTGGACTCGAGTTCGCCAACCTGCGCGGTCTCGGCCTCGGTCAGAGTAGGCTTGCCCTGCAGCGCGTTGAGCTGCTCGAGCACGGTTTTGCCATCTTTCGCTTTGTTGGCGCGGGCCTGGCGCAGCTGCTTGATGTCCACTCGCATGGATCTGTGACTCCTTGTTGGTTGTGTGGTTTGCCTGGACGGAGAAAGAGCCCGCGTTCCCGCTGTCCAGGCGACGGCGCGGGTCGAGCAACTCAGGAACTGAAGCGGGAAAGCGGCGCGTGATCGACGCCACCATGGAACAGCATTACGTCTGAGAAATCTCGGAACGAAACGGCTCCCCCAGTCCTTCTTTCCAAGGAGGACGCCTATGACTGCTCAAACAAGACAAGCCGCGTGTGCGTTTGCTTGGCGGAACTACTTGCTGGTTAACAACGGCATCAACGAGAACGACAAGAGGCGTTCCGCCCTCGATCGCTATGTCACTGATCTCTGCGATTCAGGCGGCTATGATTTCGATCTCTTACAAATTGCGGCAGTAACCTACTTGAAAACTCTAGACGAACTGCACGACGACCGAAGTGCGAGACTCGTCGCAGATCGCGCCTTGGCCAAATGTTTGGAATGACGCAGTGCGTGACCGATCTTCGTCTTTTTCCCGACAACCAATCGAAGGAGCAAACCGCATGACAGACGAGATGAACAACGCAACCCGCCTTCTCCAGGAACCGCAAAAGCGTATGGCGGCAGCGACAACGATCGGCATGAGTGCCTTGAAGCCCATGCTGCATTTTCAGGTCTCAATGCTGAGGATGTGGGCTGATACCCTTGAGAGATTCACCGGCAATTACGAGAATGGGCTGGACGAAACCGCGACCGCCATCAAGGAACAGGCAGACAAGCAACGCGCCGCGTAAATCAGCGCGAACGCACTTAGTCGAATGCTCGCGCCAATCACCGGCGCGAGCTCCGCGGCCGATCTGAGTGCTCTCGGCCTGCGGTGCTGACCCCCGTCGGGAAAATGTGGCAATAAATTTAGACTTGATTCACATATATCAGTTGACGACGCGCACGCCTGATTCGATGATCCGGCTACCGGGCAAGCTGATGTTTCATTAAGAAAAGCTTTTAGACCCGGTAAGGCCGTTATTTTGAGGCAAGCGCGGTCCGAGACAGCATTAGGAAAAGGAACGGCCTCAGCGTGGCGATACGCTGGGGCCGTTCTTTTTTCGGGAACAAGTGGCAAGTTTCGCTGTTAAAGAGACGGTCGTGTTGAGGAGCGGGACGACAAGCGGCCTCAGTGCTCTCCCCGGGGCACTGGGGCCGTTCATTTTTGAGCTGGCACTTTCTGCATATACGGGACGTTTGTGGGGCTATCAACTTCTTGCAGGAACGAAGCGCGTTCGCTGGCACTTAATGCATATCCGGCGCCGTCCTAGGCGGCGCAGGATGACGACCAAAGTGGGAAAACTCGGCCCCAGCTTGCCCCCCTCGCTGGGGCCGTTTCTTCGCTGGTTTCGCCAACTGCAACGACGTTTACTGCCTCGCAGCGAACTTGCGTAGCAGCTGTGCGCCCTTCCACAGCTCCATGGAATGTCTGTCCACTAAATCCTGGACCCGCTGGATAGCGTCTGCGTCGCTCGCGCAGTGCAGGTCGACCCGGCTCAAAATGCGATCGTCCCGGCCTATCGCGTAGGCGCGGTAGAGTGTCGGTTCCATCGGTCCCCCACCGCCGAGGCCATATGCCAACGGCTAGAACCGTTTTTAAAGCAGTATCGAGCACGCAAGCCAACGGGAAAATTGCCACTCTTTCCCGACCCCGGAACCCTACGGATTGGGCGCAATGGAACGTTGTTTCCAGGGCGGCGACTTAAAGATCCCTAATCAAACATCAGCGCCGATCGCCGGCGGGAGTGCGGACGTGGCGAGCGCTGCTGCAGCATTCCGCCGATGACCTGGTCGAGCGTCGCGATCCTGTCCGCCATGCCGCGCGCAACCGCCTCGCGCGCGCCGACCATTCGGCCCTGACCGAATTCCTCGCGAACCTTGGTCTGCGACACGCGCCGACCGTTCGCAACGGCTTTTATGAAATCGGCGCCGGCCGCATTGGCGCGCCCCTGCAGAAACGCCTTGGCGTCATCCGACAACGGCGCGAACGGATGCGCCTCGTTCTTCATCGGCGCGTGCTCGGAGCGGATCAGCGTCATCTTCATGCCGATCTGCTCGAGCCAGCCCGAGATGTCATGGTGCATGATCATGGCGCCGATCGAGCCCACATCACCGGACGGCGACATGACCATCTCGGACGCCTGCGACGCGATCCAATACGCAGCGCTTGCGGCCAGCGTGTTGACGCAGGCGATTACCGGCTTTTTGCTGGCGAGATCCGCCACGGCCGCCGCGGCTTCCATCGTGCCGGATACCGTGCCACCGGGACTATCGACATCGACGATCGCGCCGGCGACATCCGGGTCGTTGGCCGCACGCGTGGCAGCCGCCGCGATGTCGGTCAGGCTCGAGCCGTAGTAGCTGCCGCGCGGCGACAAGCCGCCATAGACCCCAACCAGGGCGATCTTGGTTGGCTGCGACGCCACGCTCGCCGCGGCCGCCGCCAGCTGCTGCTCGCGAGCCTCGATCGGCGCGGCGCCGCTCGCGATTGCTGACAGTTCGATCGCCATGACGGGATCGATGGCGGTCATCTGTACGACAACCTGGCGAAGTTCGACGCGCTCAATCTTCGTCATTCTTCTGTTCCTTTCCGCTCGAGCCCTGCTTGTCGCTTCCGCTCTCGCCTGCGCCCTCGTCGACCGCCGCGCCGGAGTCCTTTGTCAGCGGGTTTTTGTAGTCGTCGCCGGCAAGATCGGTCCGTGGCGACATGTTTTCCCATCGCAGGATATCGTTGGCCGACAGCCACTCGCCCTGACGACCGATCAGGTACGCGCGGTAACGGTTGAGCAGGTCGCCACGCAGAAGGCCGAAGAAATTATATTCGACGAAAAGATCGCCGTTCTGGTTGTCGAGCAGCAGATCGCGTTCGGCGGCCTGCTCGATCGCAACAGCAAGCGGCGCCAGACAATAGACGACGAATTCGCTGCCCTGCTGCTCGATGTTGTTGTTGGTCGACCGCTTCAGGCGGCCTGCGCGGTGCGGCGGATAGCTCCAGAGACCGAACACGGCCGTATCTGCAGCGTCCTCGGTCTCGAGGAGCTGCGCCTCGGCATTAGTCACCTTGAGCGGCGTATACTCCGCTCCATGGGTGAGCAGACGATCACGGTGCCGATTGCGCCCCGTTCCGCTCGCCCGCCACGTATTCAGGAATTCCTGCTTGTCTTCCTTGTCCTTGAACGTGCCAGGATGCTTGATGATTCCGCCGGTGCCCCCGTAATTGGCAAACCAGAGATCCCCGTAATCGTGGACGGCGATGGCGCGGGCAAAGACGTTCTTGGCGGTCTCAAAAATCGGTTCGCCGAGCAGGCCATCTTCGCGCAGCGGGTTGCCGCGCAGATGCCAGAGTTCGTCCTCGCGGTAGGTCTCCGGCGCCAGCGAGGAATTCTGCACGATCGTCGCGGGCGGATTGAACGTGTAATAGAGCCGCCCGTCATAGCGACGCTCGACCAGCGCCAAGCGCCGGGGATGGATCAACTCCAATCCTCCGAGCCCGTAAGGCTCCGGCCCAAGTTGGTCGCTCGGCGGTAGAATGCGTGCGAAGCCGTTGCGGTAGTACGACAGATGCCAGGCCAGTTCGCCGATGAACTCTCCCGGCGCGTTTACCGCGTTGGGCCGGGCGCCGAGCATCCGCGTGACCGGATGATTTGGCAACGGCGTCCGGGCACCTTTCGCGCCCTTGCGATAAACCGATACGGGCAGCGTCGATAGCGCCGATGACAGCCCGTAACGCACGGACTGCACGGCGCCGAGTTGCGAAACATTATGATCGGTGACGTTCACGCCAGCCAACGACATGCCGCCGCCAAGCGCGCCCCAATATTGCTGATCCCACTGGTCGCGCGGCTTCGTCATGTCGATCGAGTCAGCCATCGCCCGCAGCGCGCTGCCAAGGCCGGAGAGAATACCCATCAAATCACCGTCAGGATGTCAGCGCCGGTCACGAGCATGCCGGCGGAAGGGTTCCAGCTCATCAAGATCGCGGCCTGCAGCAGCGCGATCATGGGGTCGATCTTGGCGCGGCCGGCGACCTGCTTGGTGATCATGTCGGCGTTGCCGCGCTGCTCGACCTTGGCGTTGCCGACAACCCACGTCATCAGCGCCTGGTCCGCGTGGAAATAGGTTGCGTCGGCGAGCTTGATGTCGAGGCCGTAGACTGCCGGCGCCAGTGCGGGTCCCTGTAACAGCCGGCGGAGCATATCGTCGGTCACGCCGGCGCCGAACAACGCCTCAAACAGCGCCGCGGCCCGGTTCGGATCGATGCCAAGCGCATTCTTCTCCGGCAAAAGCCCGCTCGCGACGACGCGCGCGACGATACTGGCGAGGTCAGCGTGCGCAGCGGCAATGTCGAGGATCTTGAAGGATTCCTCTTTGACAAAATCCTCGAGCTGGGCGGCAATGTCCTTGCGGCGCTGCAGAACGACCGGGTCGGCCCAGCCGTAGCACCACGACAGCCAGTGACGCGTGTCCCTCTCGCGGCCCATGACGGCCAGGCCGAGTAGATCGTCGCGACCACCGCCGTCGACTCCGATCGTAACCACTTCGCTTCGCTCGAGCAGCGCCTCCAGACTGAGCTTTTCGTCGACCTGCGCATCCCAAAGGTCGGCTCCGCTCCAGCCGTCGTCTCGGGTGCCGGTCCCGATCTCGATATTGAGATGCTGCGAAGCCCAGACTTCGACAGCCTCCTCGCCTTTCTCACGCTCGCTGGCGAAATCGGCCAGCATCGAGGCAACAGTGATCGGCCGATTGATGTTCGGCATCACCCAAGGCCAGCACGCCGGGTTCATCCAGCGCGGTTCGACTCCGAGTTTGCGCTCCTCGCGGGTCAAGGTCGCTACATCGCGCGGCAACTCGTACAAAAGCGGTAGCGTGGGGCGAATGATCTTGCCTCGGTACAGCCCGTCGCGCACGTTGCGGACGAACTTCAGCTCGCTCTTGAACGCCCCGGTGGGCGCTTCGTCGCTTTGGGTCGTGGTAATAACCAGGACACCCTCCTCGGTCTTATCGAGGCCGCCGCGGATCTGACGAAGCACGCGGGATGTATGCGCGCGCTTACCCAGCAAATGCAGCTCGTCGAGCAGGACGAAGATCAGCGCCATCGCGCCGGTCAGGATCTTGAGATCGAAACTCGCGATCATGATCTCGGACTTGGTGACGAGGTCCTCGATCGTCTTGTCGTAATCCCGCGGCTTGAACCGCCGACGCAGGTCCGGGGATTCCTCGATCATGCCGACCGCCTGCTCATAGGCCCGGTCGGCAACCGCCTGCGTCTCGCCGAGAAACAGCGCCGTTGCGCGCGGCCGGAAGTTCATCAGCATTGCAACCAGCATCAACGCGGCCGAGTACGTCGTCTTGGACGAGCCTTTCGGCACCAACGCGAAGAAGTCGCGGATCATCCGCGCCTTTGCGACCGGGTCCCATGAGCCGAACACGGCGCGGACGAGATCGCGGAACCACTGGCCGGAGGCTTCGCCGAGCCGCGGATTGCCAGGCACGTCGGGGAGCCTGATCTCGTCAAAGAACGCCAGGCCGATGTCGGCCTCGTCCTCGAATAGCGGAAGGTCCGGTATCAACGAGGCTCCGCTCCGAATGCGATCCTCCCAGTCGGGGCAAGAGGTGTCCCAAGGCGTCATCAGTGCGACATGCTCTGTTGCCGGCGCGCCATAAGCTCGCCCATCGGCGAGCCGACGTCTGGCGCATGGGCCGCCGCGAGCGCCTCTTCCTTCTTTCCGACCTTCGCCGGCTTCTCCGGCTTCGGCTCAGCCGACTCGCTGCGCGGGCGTGATATCTGCCCGAAGTTCATCAGGTCGTTTCGCTCGACCAGTTTGAGGAACGGACCGAGCCGCCCCTTGCCGGTGCCCTCATACGCCTTCATGAGCAGCGCAGCGTCGAGCCGGTCACGCGCAACAGCACGGTACTTCAGCTCTGAAAAATAATGCTTCCGCAAAGTCGGAAGCGTCACGCGCAGCGTCGCCGCAATCCGCTCATTGCTCCAACCCATCGCGAGCAACATGTTGACCCGATTCCGGTTTTCGAGCGTCGGCACATGCTCCGGCCGGCCACGGCCACCATGGTTGGCCGGCACAGGATCGCCAAAGAGGTCAAAATTCGCGGTCACGATGGAAAAAAACCTGCGCGTGAGAGTGGGGCCGGTCCGCGGGGCACGAGGCCGTGAGGAATTCACCCACCCCCACCCCATTGTGGATGTCAGTGCCAGACGCCGCGCGTCACCAATGACTGCTGTTCCTCGCGCTGCTTGTCCCGATCGTGGCAAGCCTTGCAGAGCGTCTGCAGGTTGCCCTCGTCCCAGAACAGCGCTTCGTTGCCACGATGCGGCCTGATGTGGTCACACACCAAGAGCGACGTATCGCCCTCGATCCTGCCGCAACCGTTGCGCTGGCATGTATAGAGATCGCGCAGGAAGATGCGCAGGCGCAGCGTCCGCCATCGCGCCAATCTGTACCAAGCTTTCCACGGTTGCTGTGGCATGGCGTCGAAGACCGTTTGCGTTGCCACAATTGGTCGGGCTTTCAAGGGAGCGTCACGTGATCGCGGAACAAACACCAAGACGACGCATGGCGGCTATTCGCGAATTTGCCGAAACCCCCGTATCAACCCGGTACAACTAACGCACGCAAGTTGCTAACCCCACGCTCGAGCGTCGGCCTAGCCAACCACTCAGCACGGGACGCGAGGTCGTCGTTCTGGCTCGCGTTGCATCACCTCGGTGGAGCGGCGCGAGCCTCAGAAACAACAAAGCCCAGCATGAGCTGGGCTTGGAACTATCGAGGCGCGCTGCGCGCGGCCGCCTGAATCAGGCTCTGCGCTTTTAGTCGAGCTGCCGCGAATGCACCGCACCGCGAATTAGACAATCAACTCGATCTGCGTCTCGGTCAAACCGCTTACCTTGACGCCGCGCTTTCCGTCCTCGACGTAGACAGTGAGTCGCCCATTTGAGTCAATTCGCTCGATCAGCGCGCGGAAACCGGCGAACAGGCCATCAACGATTGCGATGCGTTGATTGATCACAAGCCGCGCCTGCTTGCGCTGCGATGGCGGCAGGCCTTCGCATGCGGCGATGTCCCGCATCAGCTGCATTTCTTCCGGCTTCAGCCAACAGCGCAAAGTGCCGATCTGCAGCAGATTGTCGACGTCGTCGATCGCGCGGATCTGGTCGATCCTGCGGAGCTCGAAATCGGGAAGGAAGATCAGACCAGGCAGGAACGGCCGAACGACCTTGCGACCGAGATGCGGGCGACGCGCATCGCGACCTGACGCGCGGTTGACTACGCTGGTGACCGTCAGTGACCAACCGCTAACGCCACGGTCATCGAATGTGCGCATCACGCGCGCGTCGCGCCCGGGCGCCACGCGCAACAAATGCCAGCTTGCGGGCGCCGCAGGCACCGCTCCGAACTCGTCGGATACTGAGACGTAACCGACGATCTGCCCTTTGCGGTATTGCATGTTCATTCGCTCTCCCCTGCGCTTTCCCACGTTCCATCGCGCCGCGGCGGCCACGGCGACGGCACGCGGAAGCCCTGCTTTGACTTCCTCAAACGGAAATTCGGATTTGAAGCCGAG
Organism: Bradyrhizobium sp. RD5-C2; assembly: GCF_019972155.1. GTDB lineage: Bacteria > Pseudomonadota > Alphaproteobacteria > Rhizobiales > Xanthobacteraceae > Bradyrhizobium. The sequence continues at coordinate 117,416 of NZ_BOVL01000008.1, forward strand.
ACGCCGTGAACGATGGGATCAAACGGCTCGAGGAAGATCCGTTCGGCCTGCGGCTCGGCGCCTATCCAGATTGCCAGCCGATCGCGCCACGCGGCAAACTGCGGTGTCCCAAGGTCGACCACCTGCCAGGCATCGCGCCCACCGGCAAACGCAGCCATCGCCACCAGGTCAGCCTGCGGCGCGAGATGCGTCCAGACGCCCTCCCCGAGGTCCTGATCGCGGATAGTGCGCAGCTCGCGCCGCTCAGCGATCCGCATCGCCACGGTAAGGCCCTTGAGCTCGTCGCCTTGCACAAGCCGCCGTTGCGGAGGCGCGGGCTTCGCTGCCGTCGCACCAGGCGCCGGGAATTCTCGAAACCCACGCGTCCGCACCCAGAGATGAAAATTCATCGGTCGGCGCTGTTTGAGCTCGCGCAGTTTCGCCATGTAGAGCGGGACGGCATCGCCGCACCAGGATCGATCCTCCTGCGTCAGCAGACGGAACTCCTCGAGCGCCAGGTCGCGCCGCATGACCTCGTGACCGACGTAGCCATCGAACGCTGACGCGAACTCGGCCGGCTCGCCTTCCTCGATCGTTTCGTGATCATCCGGAAATCCCCCGGAGGGGGACTTAGGGGGATCTTCAGGTTCAGGTTCAGAGATTAGGCCCTTACCCGAGTGGTAGGGCTGGCGGAGTCCTGGCGCAGGGCTAACCTCCGGATTTAGCCCTATCTGGCAGGTAGGGCTAATCTCGTCCTCTCCGGCCACCGTCTCGTCGATATCGTCGGCAGCAGCTCGCCCGGCGGCGCGTGCCTCGATCACATAGGGATCAACGTCGTACAGCAGCCGGATCTTGTCAGTCGTGCGTTTGCCGCGGCCGTTGCCGTTCCTGTTCCCTTGCTCGTCGATCCATTGCTCGTGACGCGAGATCGCGCCGATCTCCTGCAGCCAGGCCAGACGCCGGCGAACGGTTTGCGGCGACAGCTCGCAGTCCTCTGCTAACGAAGGAATGCTAACGAAACAGGTGCCCTCGGCGTCGACGTAGAGCGTCAGCATGCTGAGCAGGATTTTGGCCTGAATGTTTCGCAGGCGCAGGTTGCGCGCCCAGCTATGCGCCTCGTCGGCAGCGATGCGGCGCCGCCGTTTCGCGGTCGTCATGATTTCACGTCCTAAGCAGAATTTCGGGAGACGCTGACGCAACAAACACTGAGAATTTCACGGCCGCGGCTGCAGCAGACGATCGACGATGTCGCGCGCCGGCAACCGGGCGATCGCGTCGAGCTCGATCGCAACACCGAGCCGGTCAAGCCACTCGCGGCGAAAACCTCGACGCTTGAGCCGCGGCGGATCGATGACGCCGGCAGCCAGCGCGGCGCAATCCGGGATCTCGTATTCCTCGAGCTCGCCGAGCTCGGCGCCGTGGGCCACCAACTGACAAATCACGTCGGCCAGCGTCAGCGCTTGCGGCCCTCCGGCGGCCAAGCAACGGACAATCGGCCTAGCGCGATGCCGTGTCATTGTCCTCAAGCGACCGGCGTTCAATCGGGATGTCGAGGAAGCGCGCCAGGTTCATCCCGGCTTCCATGCCAGAGGAAATGCCGCGATCGGTGTAGACGACAACGGCATCGGCGAGGTGCATCCAGGCATGCCCGGCGTTGATGCCATGGGCTCGCTCGTTCAGATCGCCGTCGTCGAGGATTCCGTCTTGCGTGTAGAGGAGATGCGATGCCAGCGGCGCTTCGCCCCGCAGCAGCGCATCACGCACGCAGGCGCGCCCATAGTTGACGTTGTGCTCAACCTCGCCAGCGTATGGCGATACCAGAATGACGCGCCGCATGTCGCGCGGTCGTAAAGTGTGATGCCTCTCGATTTTCATCGCCCCAACGCCCCTTTGTGGACCGGCTCGGCCTTCGGCGCCCGGCGCAGGAATGCCGGGATGTCGAGGCCGTCGTCGTTCGAATTGGCTCCAGGTCGGTTCGCCGGCGGCGCGGCTATATCGGCGCGGCCGGCAGCGACGGCGACGCTCGAAACGACTTCCCCGATCGGCAACGAGGCAACGTCGACCGAACGGGCTGGAGGATCGCCGGCGTGAGCTCCGGCGTCCGCAAACGGTGGGACCACAGCCGCCTGGTTGCCCCAAGCGTCCCAGCCGGTTGGCAATGGATTGTCGGCATCGATGCGAGCAAACAGCTCGAGCACCGGCACGCCGCCGCCCATGGCGGCGATCATGCGCCGGTAATGCTCAGGCTTGCGCGAGTGGCCGAGCGGTCGCGATCGCTCGCGATGGTTGGAGCCGAACTTTTCGCCGCTCGCCGGTTTCGGCAGGCCCTTGCCGCGCTTGAACAGCAGCAGCAGCTCGTCCTGGTCGCGGACCAGGACGGCGCCGCCGGCCTCGTCCGGATGCTCGTCATCATTTTTGGTCCAGACGAAGGCCGTCGAGTAGGACTCAAAGCCCCATGACAGCGCGACCGCCGAGGCGAGCGGCATCTGCGCCCGGACCTTGATGACCTCGCCGGTCCGCAGATCCGTCGCCTCGATCTCGGCCTCATGCCAGGCGAGCAGATGCGCGCGCGGAATCCAGAGAAACAGCCAGGCGTCGGGCAGGACCATGTCCTTAACCGGCAGATCGCAGATCTCCGACCACGGCATGGTCGGATAATGGTTCTCATAGGAGCGGCTGGTGACGCCCTGGCTTCGATGCCACGGCGGATCTGCGTAAATGATCGGATACCTGCGGCCAGTTGGCTGCAGCGCCGAGGCGTCAGAGAGCGCCTGTGCGAGACCTCGGCGATGCTCCCTGCCCTTTTCCTCGGCCGCAACCTTTGTCAGATCCATCGCAACGCGACCGGCGCCGGCGCGCATCTCCTGTTCATGACGGCCGAGCGCGGCCTCGAATTCGGCGGCATTCATCGCCGCGAGCCGCTGCGCCTTGGACGATAGCTTGCGGTCGATCCCGGCCTCGGCCAGCGTTGCCGACCGCTCGGATACCTGTTCCTCGTCGGAACAGGTACACCGCGACTGGTAAGGGCGGCCACCCTTGGCAAGACCGACCGTCGCTTTCTGCTCGGCGACGAGCTCGCCGAGGCGGCGTTCGGCCCGGAAGCGGATCTGCGCGGCCTGGATCTCTAGGTCGAGGTTTTTCGCGACCTTGGCAGCCAGGCGCATGGCCTCGGCCTGGTCACGGACCGTCATGACCTCGTCGGCGGCAACGGCCTCGGCCAGCGCGCGGCAGGCCGCCTCATAGCGAACGAGCTCAGTCAAAACGGGATCTCCTCGAGTTGAGGCTGCGCCGGCAGGCTGACGACGAGTTCGCGGACAATGTCCTCGAGCGACGGCGCCGAGCCACGCCTGCGGCGGTTGGCTGCGTTTTCCTGCTTCGTCGCCCAGCGCAGATTTGCGCGGCGGTTGTCGAGCGTCTGGCCGTTGATATGGTCGACGAAATGCGAGCGCAGGTAAGCCTCGCTTTGCGGCTCCGCGAGGATCATTATCTCGCGATGCATGCGGACGGTCGCGCGCGAGACGTCAACGTTGCGCTTGGCGTACCGCATCCAATCGCCGCGGCCGGCGTGCCAGACGTTCCAGATCTTCTCCGACAGCCAGGCGTAATCGACGGCGTCGACCAGCGTCCAGATCGGCTCGCGCGTCGACAGCCAGATCCGCCGCCACGGCGTGTTTGACAGGTCAACCAGGTCCGATGATGCAGCGAGATCCTCGCGCGTTCTGGCGAAACAGCCGTGCATCACAGCATTCCCAGCGCCTGCATGTAGGTCTCGAGGATCGCCTCCTCGGCCTCGCGCTCGATCGGATCCAGCTTGCGCAGCTTGACGATCGCACGCAGCGCCTTGACGTCGAAACCGTTTCCCTTGGCTTCGGCATAGACGTCGCTGATGTCGTCGGAGATCGTCTTTTTCTCCTCGATCAGGCGCTCGACGCGCTCAACGATCGATTTCAGCTGGTCTTTGGCGATCGTCGTTGCCCGAGTTTCTGCGGCCGGTTTCTTGCTCATCGGCGCACCCAGCGAAAACCGGCATCGGCAGCGCCTCGCCGATCGCGAAATGGCTGCATCGCACAGCCGACCGCGGCAAACACCGCCACAAGCAGAATGCAGGCCATGATCACCAGGAAACGCAGATCCTCGATATCGATGTCGCCGTTCACGGCTCGATCCCCCTGTCCGTCATGCGCTCTGTTGCCCAGCGCTTTCGGTCCGAGGACCGACGCCGACCCAGTCGTTCGGCGTTACCTCGCCACCCGTCAGCTCGAAGATCGTTGCCATCGCCTTCTTGTCGGGCTCGCGTTCGCCGGCTCGGTAGCGGCGTACGGTCTCGCCACTCCAGCCAGCTCGCTTTCCGAAGCCGGCGTTGCTTTCCCTGTTAGCGATCATCCATGGGTCAAAGCGCATAACTCCACTACGTCACCAATATGGTGATGATTCGCAAGTCCAAATCACCAAATTGGTGCTATGATCGAACACCAATTTGGTGCCCATTGCCGCCATGAAGGAGAAATACCCAAACGGGTTGGCTGACGCCCTCACAAGGCGATCGGATGTAACGCAGGCAGATCTTGCTAAAGCCGCCGGTACGAGCCCCCAGCAGATCAATCGGCTGATTCACGGCGAGCGAGAGATGACGGCGCTCTGGGCCGAGCGGTTGGCCCCGGCCCTGCGCACGTCACCCGAGCGGCTGGTCTTCCCCGGCCTAAGGACGTTTCGAGCGCCACTTCTATCGTGGGTCAGTGCTGGACGCCTCGCAAGCCAGGAAGGCGTCAGAAAGTCAGACGTACGAAAGTACGTTTACCTCGCTGATTTGCCGAAGGGCGACTGGATCGTCCTTGAAGTACAGGGCGACTCCATGGATCGGGTCGCCCCCGACGGATCGTACATCTGCGTCAATCTGTCCGACCACCGACTCCTCACCGACAAGTTCTATGTTTTCGGTACACCGGAGGGCGACGCCACCTTCAAGAGATACCGTCACGGCAATCCGCCGCGACTACAGCCGTTTTCTACGAATCCCGATCATGAGACCATTCAAATGTCGAGCGAGACACTCGTCGTCGGTCGCGTCGGCCGCGTCATCAACGATTTGGGCTAATTCATCAACCACCAATCCGGCAAAAAGAACACCAGAGCACCATTTTAGTTATCATCACCGTTTTGGTGATTTACGAATTGACCAAACACCATATTGGTGAGATTTTGTTCCCGTGAACAAACGGGGAATCCCTATGCGACGTACTTCCTGCAACCGCCTTCCCGCCATCAGCCGCTCGACTGCCGCTCAAGCAAAAGTCCCTGAATACATTGATACCGCGCTGGTAAAGCCGCGCTCGCCACTGTCTCCGAGCGAGACGGTCAAGCGCATGGCCGATGATATGCGTGCCGCGTCTTACCGTGAGGGCGGCATCACCGAAGACGACCTCGAGCGGCTCGGCTTCACCCGCTCACAGATCAAGGCACATGCGGCTGATGCGCGCGCGCTGGCGCATCAGCTCGCCGGGCCGAGCCTGTAAGAGCGGCTCTTCCCTGATGAAGCGCCTTCAACGCAATCACCACATTGCGCTCGCGCTGCTCGAATACAGTCCCTTCGAGCGGCACCCGTGCGGCGGCTGGCGGTTCGGCGCCAAGAGGATCGCGAGCGAAATGGCCGACCGCCTGATCGCCGGCGGCCGCGCGCAAATCGTTGATGACACGTTGCGTCCAGTATTGCGCGTTGCATCCGCGAGGCGCCGTCAATGACGCTGGCGATCTTCATCGCGGCCAACCTTGTGGTCGGCCTTCTGGCCGACCTTAACGCCGGTTACCACCGCGGCCTCCAGTGCAGCGAGCACCACGCATGACGAGGCCGATCACCGAAAAACGACTGCTCGATGCGATTGCGCTCGTTTCCGAGGTGATCATCCTGCACGGCGTAAAATACGCGCCACTGCTCGACCGGCTTGAGCAGGAGCTTGAGACGGTCAGGCGCTATGAAGATCCGATCTTTCGCGCACGGCGCCACATTGCACGACAAACTGAAGCAGAAAGACGCCCGGCGGACTCCGTCGCATAAGCTCGCGAGATTCGGCCAGGGCTTACTGGCCCTTTCCGGTCGCGCCACGGGTGCAGGGCATAAGCTGTGTGTACGGGCAACACCAACACCCTCAGCGCTGTTGACACTCTTGACCGGGGTTATGTGTTGCCCTAAACGGGGGTTATGGAACACGATTCCCCGCCCAATTTCTCGTCACTTGATGAAGAAGAGGCCGCCCTCAAGGCTCGGCTGGAGAAGATTGCTCAGTTTAGGGCCCTGGCTCGAGAGCTTGGCATGCCGCTTGGATCGTTTCCTTCGGCGGCTGCCCCGGTTTCGCCTTCTTCGACCACTTCCCCCTCACCGCCTTCACTAACTGCTGTTTCGTCACCGCCCATCCCTGAGACTCAGTCTTTTGATGGGACCATTGCAGGGCTTATCCAGACCTATCGAACCGACGAGCGCTCGCCCTACCACACGCTGAAGCGCTCGGTCCGCAACAGTTACGACGGCAATTTCAACAAGATTACCGTTGATTTCGGCTCACACGTCATCGCGGACCTTACGGCTGATCGGATCATGGGATTTTATAATCAGTGGTCCGAAGGTGGCAAAATCGCTATGGGCCATGCCTTGGCAGCCAAGCTGCGTCTTTTATCGGGCTTCGGTGCCACTGTTCTTGATGACGCCGCTTGCATCCGGTTCGCGCACCTTATGCGGACACTGCGGTTTCCCGCCTCCCTGCCGCGTGCGGTGCCGATGACCGTCGAGTATGCGACGGCCGTTCGATCGAAGGCTCATGAGATGCGCTGGCCCTCAATTGCCTTGGCGCAGGCCATTCAGTTTGAGTTGAAGCTGCGCCAGGTTGATGTGATCGGCGAATGGGTGCCGGTGTCGGATTTAACTCCGTCCACTGTGATTTGGGGCGAGGAAAAGTGGGTTCGTGGGCTCCGCTGGTCTGACGTGGACGACAAGATGATCCTGCGTTTCTCTGTAGTGGACAAAGTCAAACGCAAGATCCAGCGCGAGGTAGATCTGACGAAGCTGCCGATGGTGCTTGAGGAAATCGACAAGTTTGACTCAATGCCGACATCGGGGCCGATGATTGTCTGCGAGCCGACAGGCCGGCCGTATTCGCCCAATGAGTTTCGCCGCAAATGGCGACTGGTAGCGAACAAGGCTGGGCTACCGGACAATATTCGCAACGCGGACAACATTCGCGCTGAATCGAGTCTGCCCAAGCCGGAATCGAAACCGGCTCAGCAGGATTGGGCTACGACGTTTCATAAGAAAACGGCGGGCTAAGCCCGCCGTCTGAAAACCTGTCTGCATCGGGCCGTGTCACAGATGCAGGGAGGCACCGGGGTTAGCCCGGCACGGTGGTTCACCAAGGACCGTCGTAACTAACCGGGGGTGAGGCACGGAGATCCCCCGGTCCATAAGGAGGTGGTCGTTATGCAACCACCATAGAGTAGGTGTGGCGCGTCATCAGTGGATCAGACTGGTGGCGCGTCATGCCCCTATTCTAGTAAATACTTGAAAAAGTGCAAGGATTCTTCGAGTCGGTTAAGGCTCGGTGGCACGTCTGTACTCGGCCCGACGAGGCCTTTGCGAGATTCTCTCCGACGCGAAGTACACCTTAGCCGCGCAAAACAGGTGAACGAAGCGGGAGCAAATTTCCATGGGACGCGTCCAACAAAACGTCCAACAGGAAGTTGGCTGTCGGAATAACGATTTGAAAGTATTTGGGAATTTTCGCACTGGTTGCGCGATGGCGCTCCCTAGCGGAATCGAACCGCTCTCTCCACCGTGAAAGGGTGGCGTCCTAACCGATAGACGAAGGGAGCAAAACTCCCGGCAAATCAATACGTTAAACGTGAGACATGCCGTACTGGCCGTGACCTGCAACCGGCCGCGACGGGCGAACGTATAGTGGCGATTGGCCGGGCGGGCAAGCGTCGAGACGCGCTTTTCCCGGGGGCCGGGCCGGCCCCCGACAGCAGATCACCTGCAGGACAATCCGGCCTCGATCGAGGTCCAGAAGCCGCAATGCGACGGCACATGCGCATGGGCCCGCGAACCGCCCCCATGAATCAGGATGGCGGCGGCAAGCGCGATGACGATGGCGGGAACAATGAGTTTTCGGAACGACATGGGCCTGCGCATCGAACCACATCGTGGCCTAACTAAGGCCTGCAGGCCGGATCGATGTCTGGCGACAGCGCGCTAGCGATTGGTCACGCTCGCGACGTCCTGACGATCGGTCGGCTGCGCCGCGGCCGCCGCCACCGGCGTCTGCTTGATGCAGGTGCTGCAGATCACGAGCTTGCGCGCCAACCGGTTGTCGGCATCCTCTTCCGACAATTGCGTCTCTGCCGCCGCCGGTGACGCATTCCGCGCATGGCGTCGCGGCTGCGGCTGATTGGGATCCTGCCCGGCGCCATCCCAGGCCAACGGACCTGTTCCCGGCGACGGAGCCGTCATGCTGTATTGCTGCGAGTATTGCGCGCAGGCGCCGAGCGCGATCGGAAGAAACAGCACGACGGCCTTGCGAGCCCAGTTCCTGAATGCAGACATGATCACACTCACACGCTATTCGTACCGCGACATCAGTTCTGCGAACTAAGAGCAGAACCGCTAAGAAATCGTTCATCCTGATTGTTCCGTCGCATCCAACCGCGACCGCATCAAGACGGGATTGAGGCACCAAGACGCTAATCAGGAGTAGTCCAACCATGCCAGGCATCAACGGTCGCTTCGACGGCAAGCGCGTGCTCGCCGATCTCAACGCGCTGCGCGCGATCGGCGCCTACAAGACCGGCGTGCACAAGCCGACATTCTCGGAGCCGCATCTGCGCTCGCTGGACTGGCTTGCGACGCACCTGCCCGATGCCAACCTCACCGCGACGATCGACGGCATCGGCAACGTATTCGGCACCAGCGCGAAAGCGGGACCGAAGCTGCTCGCGGGCTCGCATCTCGAAAGTCAGAACCATGCGGGCTGGCTCGATGGGCCGCTCGGCGTAATCTATGCGCTGGAGGCTGCGCGCGTCATCAACGGCGATCCCGGCATCGACGGCGCGGTCGAGGTCGCAGCATGGTGCGACGAGGAAGGACATTTCGGCAGCTTCCTCGGCAGCCGGTCGTTCGCAGGCGCGGTGACCGAGGCCGACATCGATGCGGCGCGCGACCGCTCCAGCGATCGCACCATGCGCCAGGCGTTGCACGATGCGGGCTTCGCCGGCCGCCCGCGCGTCAGCGCCGAAGCTGGCCGCCATATCGGTTATCTCGAAGCGCATATCGAGCAAGGCGACACGCTGGAGAGCAGCCGGCTCAAGATCGGCGTCGTCACCTCCATCGTCGGCATCTGGCAATATCGCATCAGGTTCACGGGCGAGCAGAACCATGCAGGCACCACGCGGATGGCGGTGCGCAAGGATGCCGGCCTGGCGCTGGCGCGGTTCTGCGTCGCAATCGACGACAGCTTCCCTGCCGTGTGCGGACCGCGCACGGTCTGGACCACCGGCCGCATCACGCTGGACCCGGGCGCGCCGAGCATCATTCCAGGCCACGCCGAGATGCTGTTCCAGATCCGCGACGACAATCCCGAGGTGATCGCGCGGCTCGAGGCGCATCTGCATCGTCTGGCAGAAGATGCCACCGCGCAGGGCCGCTGCGGCGTGAAGGTCGAGCGCATCCGCACCGGCGTGCCCGCGATGATGACGCCTGCCTTCCAGGACGCGATCGAAGCTGCGAGCGCCGCCTGCGCCGGCGGCAAATCAATCCGGATGCCGAGCGGCGCCGGACATGACGCCCAGGTCCTCGCCACCGTCATGCCGGCGGCGATGCTGTTCGTGCCGTCGATCGGCGGCATCAGCCATCATTGGAGCGAGAACACCGACGACGCAGACATCGTCACGGGCGCCGAGGTGTTTGTCGAAACCTGCCGCCGCTTACTGGCAGGTTAGAGCGTCTTCAAGCGAAGTGGACCACCGGTTCGCGTGAAGAAAACGCGTCAAAACAAGAATCCAGAGCTTCGGTTCTGATTCAATCAGAACCGAAAGCGCTCTAGCCACCTTGCGAACGCCGCCCCGCGGCATTGTCGCCATCAGGTTGGGCCGCGCCGATTCCGGATCTCTGCGGAGCCAACGCATGTGAGCCCTGCGCGGTCCCTCTCCGCACGGTGAAGAACACGTACAACAAGCAGACGTCGATCAGGATCGTTGCGGCCATGACGCTGTAGGCCCACGGGCTTTCCACCAGCTTCACTTCGACCAACACGCGAGACAGTCCGAATCCGACGACCCACGCATCAAAGCTCATGCAGATCCGGCGAAACGTCTCGGCATCCAGCCGCCGGATCAGCCAGGCACCGAACGGAATGCCAACGACCACGCAGGGAACGAGCACGAACAAGATGCTCCGGCTCTCTTCGATGAACAGACCGAGCTTGTAGTACGCGATCGCGGTCAAGCCGGACTCTGTCACCCGAACCAGCGCGAGGCCGGCCCGAAACTCGTCTTTGACCAGGCCCTGATTGTTGAAAAGGATCGCCAGCGGCGGTCCCGAGATGGTCGTGACCGAGTACAGGACCCCGAGCGCCGTTCCGAATGGCAAACCGACGAGCCATCTCGACTGGATCGGCTTCCGCCAACCGGCCGCCTGCAGCAGGATCAGCGGCAGAATGATCGAGTAGGTGGCGAATTTGATCCAGCCGGGTTGCAGTGACGTCAGAGCAAAGGCGCCGACTGCAATGCCGGGCAGCATGCCGATGAGAATAGGCAGCACGCGCCGCCACACGGCCGGAACGCCGCTCAGGTTGATGCACAGAACATACAGGTTGACGAAGACTTCGACGATGACGACCGCAGGATTGAGAACGCGGTTGGTATAGAAGACAAGCGCGACCGGCACGGTGAGCGAGGAAAACCCGTAACCCAGCGCACCGTTCACAAAGGCCGCAAACAGGGCGATCACGGCAAGAACGATCACAGCAGAATCAATCGAAGACATCTTTGGCTTTTACCGGATCAGTCGCTTTGCCCGCGACATTATAGCCCATGGAAACAGGCGCGGTGCCGAAACTTGCCGCCGCCACGTCGTGCCACGGCCACGCGCCGTGAAGTTCGCCCGATCCACGGGTCGACGACCTCGTCATGCCGTGAGCCACCTTGTCGATGCGCCCCCATCTCACTCCGGCACGACATCGCCGCGCGGCTCGCGGCATTCAAGCAAGCTGGCTGGACCGACAGATCGTCACCCGATCACGGCTCGGGTACTGGGCACTGCGCCTGGAACGCCGCAGGGGCGTTTTCGCCGTCAGGAACTGCCCGGCAGCCGGTCGCCGCCCTCTGCTTTCAGCCGATCGAGGCCCGCGCCGCGCTTTCGCCGGCAACCGTGGCATATTGGACACGAGATGGGCGTCAGCCGAGCCGATTTCCCCAATTGCCCGATTTGCAATCCGCTGAACTTGCTGCCATTTCTTCGGTACGCATCGCTTTGGTGCCATAAAAGGGGCCGTCCGGCTCATGTTGTTGCTTGAGTCGCTTCCGACTGTGATTGGCGCCGCCGCCATCGCGCCCGCCCTGCTGGTGTTGTGGCTCGTGATTGCCGCCGACGAACGCCCCGGACCGCCGGTGCAGGTGTGGCTCGCCTTCGTGCTCGGCGCGGCCAGCATCTCGCTGCTCGGCCTGGCGCGAATTCCGTTCAATGCGCTGCTCGCCATTCCCGACAATCCCTGGGCGACGCAGGCGGTCCGCGCGCTGTTCGGCGTCGCAGCGCCGGAGGAGATCGTCAAGGTTCTCGTCATTGTCGTGATCTCGACGCGCCGACGCGCCTTCGCAGATCCGATGGATACGGTGGTCTATGGCGCGGCCGCGGGCCTCGGATTTGCGGCTTACGAGAACCTCGCCTACCTCGTCCAGCACAAGGACATGTGGCGGGCGCTCGCGGCGTTGCGCAGCGTGCTCACGGTGCCGTTCCACGGCGCCCTCGGCATCATCGCCGGCGCTTACCTCGCGATCGCGCGCTCCGGCGGCGCGCTCGGCGCCTACCGGGGCCACCGCGACTGGGCGCGCATCACCAACTGGACGCTGGTGCTGGTCGCTCCGGTCTTGCTGCACGCAGCATTCGATTTTCCGCTGCTCGCGCTGCAGCGCATTCCTGATCTCAGCTCGACCACGCACCTGCTGCTTGGTTCGGCCAGCGTGCTGATCGGCTTCTCCTCGATCGGCTTCGCAATCCGCCTGGTGCGCCGCCTCGGCAGGCATCATGCCCCGCGCACGGACGTTGCGCGCGAGCGATTGAGCCAGTTGCGGCGGATGTGGGCACTGCTCTTGGTCGGCGGTGGCACCGGCTTTGCCGGGGTCGCCTTCCTGCTCACCTCGCTGCATCACTGGTACGTCAACCCCGAGCGCAATGCGTCGTTCATCCTGGTCCCGATCGGTTTCACCTCGATCCTGATCGGACTGGCGCTGCTGATCGCGACCACTGCCGTCTATTTCCTCGGCCGCAACCGGATGCGGACCGCCGCGGAGGGCTTTCCGTCGGCGCCGGGCCAGAGCTAGGATACGCCGCACGCTCGCAGACTTTGCCGTTGCAGACTCTTTGGTTGCTTTGGAGAGCCGCGATGACCCTGTCCAACGATCTCGGCGGGATGGGCGATCGGCCTCCTGGTCGGTCTCAATCTGATGTTCGGCGGGGCGACGCTGATAGGTATGGCGTTGGCGGCGCGCAACACCTGACGGCCAACTGGCTGCCCTCGCGGATTTTGGGGGTGACAGGCAAAAATCCCTGCGCTATAGAGCCGCCCATGATCACCGTCGCCACCAGCTATTTTTGGTACTTTAGCTACGACAGCTCGCTGGCGGCAGGAGGATCGCGCTCAATCTGAAGAATTGCAGCAAACGTCCAAAACAAGCCGCCAGACCTGGCGGCTTTTTTGTGCCGGCAGGTCCGAAAAATCCAAAGGAGCCAGCCGTGTTGAGTACGACAGACGATCTTCGCATCAAGGAACTGAAAGAGCTGAGTACGCCCGAAGAGGTGATGCGGGAGGTCCCGCGCACCCTGACGGCGACCCGCGTCGTGATGGGCGCCCGCAACGCCATCCACGCGATCCTCAACGGCACCGATGACCGCCTGCTGGTCGTCGTCGGCCCTTGCTCCATCCACGATCCCGCGGCGGCCGTCGATTACGCCGAGCGTCTCGCGACCTTGCGCGAGCAGTTCGCCGACCGCCTCGAGATCGTGATGCGGGTCTATTTCGAGAAGCCGCGCACCACCGTCGGCTGGAAGGGCCTGATCAACGATCCCGACCTCGATAACAGCTTCGACATCAACAAGGGCCTGCGGCTCGCACGCAACGTGCTGTCGGCCGTGAACAATCTCGGCCTGCCGGCCGGCACCGAATTCCTCGATATGACGACGCCGCAATACATCGCCGATCTGGTTTCGTGGGCCGCGATCGGCGCGCGCACCACCGAGAGCCAGATCCATCGCGAGCTGGCGTCCGGCCTGTCCTGCCCGGTCGGCTTCAAGAACAGCACCGACGGTGGCGTGCGGATCGCGGCGGACGCGGTGAAATCGGCGTCGCACCCGCATCACTTCATGGCGGTCACCAAGGGCGGCCGTTCGGCGATCGCTGCGACCAGCGGCAACGAGGACTGCCACGTCATCCTGCGCGGCGGCCGGGCGCCGAACTATGATGCAGCGAGCGTCGATGCGGCCGCCGCCGAGCTCGGCCACGCCGGTGTCGCGCCGCGGCTGATGATCGACACCAGCCACGCCAACAGCAGCAAGAAGCCGGAGAACCAGCCGCTGGTTGCCGCTGACATCGCCCAGCAGGTCGCAAGCGGCGAACAGCGCATCATCGGCGTGATGGTCGAGAGCAACCTTGTCACGGGACGCCAGGACGTCGTGCCGGGCAAGCCGCTGACCTACGGACAGAGCATCACCGACGGCTGCATCGACCTCGCGACGACGGCTGACGTCTTGAAGCAGCTGGCCGATGCCGTCGACGCGAGGCGCAGCGTGCGGCGTGATGGTCTGCAGGAGCGTTCGGCCTGACGCGGCCGGACGGATTGAGTGCTTGCTAGCGGTGCGCACCAGATCGCGCTCCGCTAGCTCTCCGAGGCATTGGCGAGTTGGTACCCGTTCAAGCGCGAGGCGCACAATTGGGGTGCCATACGACGGGTTTAGGGTGTCTAATGGCCGCTGGGCTCTGGATCGGAAAAGGAGTTCCCAATGGGCGTAAACATCGAGCAGAAGAGCTACGAGATGCCCCCGCAGGAGGGGATCAGCATAGCGCAATTTCTCACCGTTGCCGACATCGAGCGATCGGCTCGCTACTACGAAAAGGTTTTCGACGCACGCATTCTGAGCCTCGGAGACGGCAACGCGCCAGGGTACCTTCAGCTCGCAAATATCTGGATGATTTTGAACGTCGGGGGCGGACCCACACCGGACAAGCCGACGGTATCGCTCAGCGTTCCGGACCCGAACCGCATCAACAGTTTCCTGAATATCCGCGTTGCGGACATTCAAGCCTGCTATCACCTATGGAAAGCCCGAGGAGCCGAGTTCATCACGGAGCCGTTGGAGAAGTACGGTGAGTGGCGCTGCTACATCCGTGATCCCGATGGCTATCTTATCGAGGTGGGACAGAGCACCACCCTCAAGTATGGCTAGCCGATCGCCCAGAGTGAGGATTTAGCGCTTTCGAACGGCGCAGGAGGGGGCGCAAAGCTTTGCCCCCACACATTGTCGCGTGATGCCTGTGCCGCTCATGCGTAAATCCGGCACCGTGCCGGCGCTGCTGCTGGCCTAGCAGCCGCGGCAGATGCTCTTGATCTTCTTGTCGAGCGCAGCGTCTTCCTTGTTCGCCGTGCTGTTCGGATCGCTGATATTCTTCTCGTTGCCAACGTCGCCGCGGCGCGGCTGACGATGTCCGACCGGCGCCTCCGGCAGCGGCGCGTTCTTCTGCATGGAGGACGAACCGCCCTGTTGCTGCGCCCATGCCTGGGACGTTCCAACCTGGGGCGCTCCAACCATCATCAGAGCCATCAACAAAACAGTCTTCCGCATCTCGCGTCTCCGCTTCTCAACCCTATTGCGCCCGTTCCGGCACCTCGACGGTAGCACAGTTGCGTCGCCCCTGCGCTGCGCAATCCTGAACCTTCCGTATATCGGCCATCGTGCCAAGGAGCCAGATTCCCGCCGCGACCAGCACCACAAAGAAGCCGAACATCACAGCATTTTCCATGCTGCGGCTGCCCTCGTCGTCGGGCGGCTCCTGCCGTCCGTCCCCGGCCCCGCTCATCGCGGCTCACGGTTGCGGCGGGTAAAGATGAACGTCACCGCAATAATCGACGATACGGTACTGCCGTTCCAGCGGATCTTCACCTTCGCGGGAAGCCGGCTGCGACAAATAGGTCGGGCCGATCGGCGCCTTGCCGTAGCCGCCGGGGATGTCGAGCACGTAATCCGGCTGGCACAGTCCGGAGACGCGCCCGCGCAACGCCCGCATCAATTCCTGCCCGGCTTCGATCGTGGTGCGCAAATGCGCGGTGCCCGGTGCAAGGTCGCCGTGATGCAGATAATAGGGCTTGATCCGGCATTCGACGAAAGCGCGCATCAGCGCCGCGAGCGTCGCAGCATCGTCGTTGACGCCGCGCAGCAGGACGGACTGGCTCACCAGCGGAATGCCGGCGTCGGCAAGGCGCGCGCAGGCGGCACGGGCATTGGCGCCCAGCTCGCGCGGATGGTTGGCGTGGATCGCGATCCAGGTCGTCGCCCCCGCAACCCGCAGCGCCGCGATCATGTCGGGATTGATGCGTCCGGGATCGGCGATCGGTACACGGCTGTGCAGGCGGATGATCTTCACATGATCGATGCCGGCGAGATCGGCCATGATCTCGGACAGCCGGCGCG
Organism: Bradyrhizobium sp. RD5-C2; assembly: GCF_019972155.1. Taxonomy (GTDB): domain Bacteria; phylum Pseudomonadota; class Alphaproteobacteria; order Rhizobiales; family Xanthobacteraceae; genus Bradyrhizobium. The sequence goes on from NZ_BOVL01000008.1 coordinate 133,332, forward strand.
GCGACAGCATCAAGGGATCGCCGCCGGTCAGGATGACTTCCCAGACTTCTTGATGGGTACGGATGTACTCCAGTCCCGCGCGGTAGGCGTCATCGGACAAGGCCGAGGCCTTGCCCGGCCCGACCATTTCACGCCGGAAACAGAACCGGCAATAGACCGCGCAGACATGGACGAGCTTGAACAACACCCTGTCCGGATAGCGATGCACGATGCCTGCGACCGGCGAATGCGCATCGTCGCCGATCGGATCGGCGTTCTCACCCGGCTGCTCCACGAGCTCGTCAGCGCTCGGGATGAACTGCCGCGCGATCGGGTCGTTGGCGTCGGCCGGATCGATCAACGCCGCGAGCTCCGGCGTCACCGCGACTGCGTAGCGCGCGGCCACCTGTTCGAGCTCAGCAAGTGCTGCGACCGGCACGAGGCCGGCATCGGCCAGCTCGCGCGGCTGGCGCAGCGTTGCCGCCAGTTTCGGATCGATCCCGTTCATGTCTCTCCTGCAGGCGGCGTCCAAACCACCTGGTCAATTCGTGGCGCGCCGCTCGCCAGCATCACCAGCCGGTCGAAGCCGAGCGCGACGCCGCTCGCCTCGGGCATCTGGCCGACGGCGGCAAGGAAATCGTCGTCGAGCGGATAGCGCTCGCCGTAACGGCGGGCCTTCTCGTCCATGGCTACGGTGAAACGATGGCGCTGCTCGGCCGCGTCGGTCAACTCGCCAAAGCCGTTGGCAAGCTCGACCCCGCAGGCATAGACCTCGAACCGCTCGGCGACGCGAGGTTCGCCCGCCCTGGTGCGCGCCAGCGCGGCCTCGGGCGACGGGTATTCGAACAGCACCGTCAGGCGGCCCTGTCCGAGATTGGGCTCGACATGCTCGACCAGCACCTTGCTGAAGATGTCCGACCAGGTGTCGTCATCGGCGATCCGCACCCGCTCGCGCGCGGCTGACGCCAGCGCCGCGCGGTCGCCCTCCCCACCCGAGATCGTCGCCAGCAGGTCGATGCCGGCGAAGCGCTCGAAACCTGCGGCAACCGTCAGCAGCTCCGGCTCGGCAAAGGGGTCGGCGATCTTGCCGCGGAAGGAAAACCGACCAATCCCGGTCGCCTGCGCGGCATGGGCGATCACGACGATCGTGTCGGCCATGATGGCGTCATAACCGGCATTGGCGCGATACCATTCCAGCATGGTGAATTCGGGCAGATGCAGGTCGCCGCGCTCGCGATCGCGGAACACCCGCGCGAACTCGTAGATCTTGGGCTCGCCGGCCGCGAGCAGCTTCTTGCAGGCGAACTCGGGAGAGGTGCGCAGATAGCGTGGCGCCGATGCGCCATCGGCCTGCCTGAGTTCGGTACGGGGGGCGTGCAGATGGGTCTCATTGCCCGGCGAGATCTGCAGGATGGCGGTCTCGACCTCGGCAAAACCCTGCTCCTCGAACCAGGCCCGGAGCGCCCGCGTGATCGCGGTCCGCGCCTGCAGGAACGGCCTGCGGTCGGCGTAGCGCGACGGCGTCCACCAGGGCGATGGCTGGTCATGGGTTGTCATCGGCCGGCCGGCCCTGCGGATGCTGATTCAACATTAGCAAGCCACCGCCCCGAATGAAGAGCCGGGCGCAAATCCTTGATTCCATACAAATACATGGTCGGCACGGCCTTGGTCTCAGTGGAACGCAGCAAAGCGGGTCCCTTCTTGTCGAAAGAAGCCGGCATTGTCCATGTGCAGCCTCGGCTGAACCTCGGCAAGCGGCCCGAATTCGGGCGGCGGGAACGGCCGGCAAACTACCGAATTCGGCCGCAAAAGGCTGGCATCTCAGGGACAAATCAGTATGTTGCAGCCCGAAATCGCCGCCACGGCCGAGGGGCTGCCGGTCCGGTTTGCGCCCCCGCTTCTCAAATTCAGGAAAACACCTTTGAAAGTCATCGCCAGTTCCATCCGCAAGGGCAACATCATCGAGCAGGATGGCAAGCTCTATGTGGTCCTCTCCGCCGAAAACATTCATCCCGGCAAGGGCACCCCCGTCAGCCAGATCGAAATGCGCCGCATCGGCGACGGCGTGAAGGTGTCGGAGCGCTACAAGACCACCGACCAGGTCGAGAAGGCCACCGTCGAGGACCACAACTACAACTACCTCTATGAAGACGCCGACGGCTTCCACTTCATGAACAACGACAACTACGACCAGGTCCAGGTCTCCAAGGAGATCGTCGGTTCGTCGTCGCCGTATTTGCAGGAGAACATGACCGTGAAGCTGTCGATGCACGACGGCAATCCGGTCGCGATCCAGCTGCCGCAGCGCGTGACGCTGGAAGTGGTGGAGACCGAGCCCGTCACCAAGGGGCAGACCGCCTCGTCGTCGTACAAGCCCGCGATGCTGTCCAACGGCATCCGCACCGGCGTGCCGCCGCACGTTGCCACCGGCACGCGCATCGTCGTCATGACCGAGGACGGCTCCTACGTCGAGCGCGCCAAGGATTAAGAGGAAGGATTGAGCAGAAGGATTGAGCGCCGAACGCGCGGTGGCAGTCGTGATGAATCATCACCGCGCATCAGGTTGTTTGTTCAAGCTCAAATTTTCCGGAAAACTGCTACGCACTTTTCCGGAACTTGCTCTAATCTCTTGCGATCAGCCATGAATCGGGGAGTGCAGTGAACAGGAAGGTCGTCAGCTTCATCAGTTGCTGGCTGGCAGCCCTGCTCTTGCCTCCTCCCGGCGCTCATGCCGACGAATTCCGGACGCCCTCGATCTCGGCCATGCGGGTCGAATGGCGCTCCGTGCTCGACCAGCTCCGGCAAGAGATCACCACCCATCCGGCCATCGCCTCCAGCTTCACCTTCGCCGGACAACGCCGCGTCCCGGCCACCGATCCGCGGTCAACGCCCGCGCTGGTGCAGCTGAACGCGGTGACGTCACCGCTGTTCCCCGGCATTGCGCAGAGCCCGATCCCGGTGCTGCTGCCTTTCGACCCCGCAAGCTATCTCGACGCACGACAGAACGGCGCAGCGGCCGGCCTGTCGGTCGCACGCTACCAGGCCGACTTCCGCGCGGCCGATGTCTTCCATGCCGGCGCGTCCGGCTATGACGCGGTGTTCTCGCTCGACCCGGGTGCCGGCGACGGCATGCCGCCGCGGACGTTTGCAAAGCCGGTCGAGGTGCAGATCTCGGGCTCGATTCTGGTCTACGACCTCGCCGACCGGCTCGCCGGCAAGGGCGAACCGGTCAAGACGCTGGCCGCGCAGTTTCCCGACCTGCGCCGCTTCATCCGCGAAGGCTATGTGCGCTACGCCTTCACCCGCTTCGGGGTTCCCTATGTCGTCTCGATCCAGTGCCTCGACAGCGCGCCGCGGCCGAAGCGGCTGGCCTGCCGCGAGGCTTATCCGGTGGCCGAGCGCTTCCTGAAGGCGTTGCGCATCGCCGGCGGGCAACCGTCGCGGCCGCGCAGCGACATCGCCTCCGGCATCGCCGAACGGCCGATGGTCCAATCGGCTGACTTCACCTACCGCCCGAGCGGCGACATCGTCGCAGGCAGCGGCGGCCGCAGGCAGCAGGGTGGCCACGCCGACTTCACGGTGTACTCGCAGATCCGCTTTCCGCTCGACAAGGCGCCGGCCTTCGCGCACTCGCAGTCCTTCGCCAGGCGCAAGGCGGGCGCGACCGTCGACGAGTATCCCTGGCAGGACAATTTCTGCGAGGCGCGCAGCTTCGAGGTCGGCCAATGCGCCAGCGGCTACGGCCATCAGGGCCAGGATATCAGGCCGGGCGCGTGTCCGGCCGACAGCAAGGACGGTTGCGATCCCAGGCAGCAGGCGGTCGTCGCGGTGCGCGACAGTATCGTGATCCGCTCGACGCAGCAGCAGGCCGCGACATTGCAGGTCAACACAAGCACCGAGCACGTCCGCTTCCGCTACATGCACATGAACCCGTCCGTGATGGATGCCGACGGCCTGCTCAACGGACGCCGCCTCAGCGAGGGCGAGAAGATCGGCGTGGTCTCGAACTATCTCGACCATCCCAACGGCACGTCACGGCATCTGCATTTCGACGTGCAGGTGTTCACGCGCGACGGCTGGCTCTGGGTCAATCCCTACACCACGCTGGTGTCGGCCTATGAGCGGCTGATCCGCGGCCGCGGCCGCGAGATCGGACCGGAGCCCGGACCTGCGGCCGCGGTGGCGCACGCCCTGCCCGACGACGTCGTGCATCGCATCGACACCCAGGAAGGCGGCGGCAATTAGCGCGAGCGACGTGGGCACCGGTTCGGGGCGCACTGCCAAAATATCGAAAACAACCCCATGCAAAGTAGCCGACGGCTGCCGCCATCAGGCACGGCAACTTGACACGTCGGGCAACTCAGCGGCATTATTCCATTATTCCGAAATCGTGCAAACGCCGCTCGCCCTTGGGGCCATGGAGAGCCGCGTCTGCCTATTTCTTCCAGGGCGTATCGCCGCGTGCCGCGGCATCGGCGAAGATGCCCTGCTCGTAGTCGATGAAAGCGCGGACCATTGCGCGATATGCGGCTTCCGCAACCTTGGGCGACAGCCCGTCCGCTTCCGCCAGCGCCATCGCCTTCTTCACCACTGCCTCGGCGCGCTCCGGCGCTTCGACCTGCGCGGGGTTGGCCTTGAAGCGGGCGGCTTCATGGACGTAGCGGCCGCGCTCGGCCATCAGGCGCACGATCTCGCGGTCGAGCCGATCGATATTGCTGCGCACCTCGCCGAGCGTCTTGCAGCAGGCGCCGTTGTCGACGATGGGACTGCCCCACAACGCCGGCGCGTTGGTCGCGGGTTCCTCGGCCCACGCCACCGCAGGGATCAGAAGTGTCAACAGAACCACCGGCAATCGCATCGAACGCCTCCCAAAAAGCCGAGCACGACGGGCGATTGTTAAGCCGATTTTATGCGCGGATGGAAGCCACGATGGCGGTGGAGCGACCGCGGCTCCCATTGCGAAGCTGATCGATGCGATCAGCCTATCTCCATTCCAGCCAACACTTCACCGACCTTCTTCTGGGCATCAGGAGGCAGTGGCAGGATCGGACGCGGAGGCTCGGCCGCACAGATCCCTCTGAGATTCGCGATCGCGTAGGCGACCCGCACGCTCGAGAATGTCTTGAGCAACTGCCAGATCGGTTGCAGGTGCGCGTCAAGCTGCCGCGCCCTGGCGGCATCTCCACTTGCCACAGCACGGGCGATGTCAACACAAACCCTGGGAAAAACTCCTGCGAGCACGCTGTACCAGGTCTCGCCCCCCGCCAGCAGCGCCTCGGTGCAATTCCAGTCGGCACTGTAACCCAACGAAAAGCCGCTCGGTACGACGGCGCGCAATTCGGCGATATGGCCCGGCACTGCGGCAGCGTCCAGCGCGGGACTCTTCACCGCCACGATTCCTGCAACGTGACTCAAGCGGCCGACCAAGGCCGGCGTGAATCGAAAGTGCGTCGTGCCCGGATTGTCGTAGATGCAGATCGGCAATCCGCTTTCACGCGCCACCGTTTGAAAGTGCTCGAAGACCTCGTCATCGGTCAGCGGCGTATAGGAGACCGGCGCCAGCAGGCCTGCCGCCGCGCCGGCATCCCGTGCATCCTGCGCAAGCTTCACCGCATCATCGGTGCGCAGCGCGCCGACGCCGACCAGGAGCGGCGTCTTGCCATCGGCGAGCGCGGCAGCCACCTGCACGGCACGCCGTCGCTCGTCGCGGCTGAAATACGGATATGAACCGGTGCTTCCGAGCAGCCCGATCGAATCCACCTTGGCCGCAATCAAGGGCTCCAGCAAGGCGCGAAGCGCTCCCGCGTCGACCTGCCCATCCCTGTTCGAGGGCGTGATCGGGAAGGCGGAAAGCCCCTTGAGATTGACCATCGGTTGCTCCTATCTGGTGACCGCCGCACGAGCGGCGAAATCGCATCGCGGTCGTCACCGCCGCGCTATCAATCACCGCGCCCAATTCTGCTTGCAAGGTCCAGTTTGCTGTGGACTTCACAGCAAACTGGCCCAGTGCGCGGTGGCGCTGCGGTCTCTGGAATTGGGCCGGCGTCGATCGGAATTGCCGGTGGCTATTCCAGCATCGTGGTCAGCTGTGCGCCTTCGTCCGCGACGAACACCGCGATCAGTTCCGCCGGCTCCGTGGTGCTGGCATTGGCCGAGACCATGTGGGTCGAGCCCGGCGGCTCGAAGAAGGACTGGCCGACCTTGAAGGTCTCGACCGGCCCCCCGCCGAGCTGGGAACGGATCTCGCCCTTGGTGATGTAGGCCGTCACCGTACCCGAATGGCGGTGCGGCGGCGTGAAGCCGCCGGGACCGTAGAACACGCGCACGACGGTGACACGCTTGCCCGGCACGTTGGGCAGCGCGTGCGAGGTGATGACCTCGACCTTGTCGAGCGGCGACGCCGCGTTGGCACTCGCACAGAGTGGTGCGATCACAGCGGCGATCGCATCCATCGGGGTCGGCAAGGCCTTGCCGATTACGAAAGCTGACGCCAGCCCCGCAATCACGGCCAGCCAGACCGCCCGCGGCGGCCGCGCGTATGAAAGAGATGGTGTCATCGCTATCGAGGTCATCGGTCGTTCTCCCTGTCAATTGCTGTTTGTTCAGTCTCACGAAGCTGCCGCGGCCGCCCGCTGCCGGCGCGGCGGCGGCGTCCAGCGATAGGCGGCGCCGAACCGGTTCCAGACATTGATCGAAGCGATCGCCGAGGTCAGGTAGGTCAGCTCCTTTTCGGAGAATTCGGCGGCGGCCTCGGCATAGACCGCGTCGCTGACGCCGTTCGGCATAGTCGTCAGCGCTTCGGTCCAGGCCAGCGCCGCGCGCTCGCGCGCCGAGAACTGCGGCGCCTCGCGCCACACCACGACGAGGTTGAGCTTGTCGACGGGTACGCCGAGGCTCTCGCCCTGCATGATGTGATACTGCACGCAGAAGGCGCAGCCGTTGATCTGCGAGGCGCGCAGCTTGACCAGTTCGAGCAGCTGCTTGTCGAGACCGGCCTTCGCCGCGAACTGGCCGAGGTCACGCACGACGGCGAAGACATCGGGGGCGAGCTTCTCGAAGTCGGTATATTCCTTGCGGGCATGTGACATTGGCGTGGCCTCATGTTATCAGTATACTGACATATTATCAGAGCTCTGATATGGAGCAAGACGCAGACATTCGCGAAGGCAACATGGCGGGAATGCAGAAACGAGGGAAATCCGGTGCCGCCGAGCGGCGGCAGGCGGGGAAAGCGGCGGCGCGCAAGGCAGCGATCGGGACAGGATCGGCCGCAGACGCCCCGCCCGCCTCCGCCGTCCCGCCGCCCGGCGAAGGCAAGCGGGGCGAACAGGGCTATCTCGCCTACCTGCTGCGTCAGGCGCATGCGGCCTCACGGCTGTCGATGGAGCGCGAGCTGGCGGGCCTCGGCGTCACCTCCCCGCAATTCGTCGTGCTGACAATGCTGAAGGCCTATCCGGGGCTCTCGGGCGCCGATCTGGCCCGGGTCGCGCTGCTGACGCCACAGACCGTGAGCGTGATCATCCGCAACCTCGAGCGCGACGGCGCGATCCGCAAGACACCGCATCCGGTCCACGGCCGGGTGCTGCAATGGACGCTGACCGGCCATGGAACCACGCTCTTGGAGAAATGCCGGCATATCGCCCAGGCCCAGGAGCGCAGGCTCGCCACCGGCCTCGATAGCAAGTCGGAGCAGATGGTCCGGCAATGGCTGTCAAAAATCGCCACAGATTTGCAGGATACATAGCTCCTGCGGCGGCGTGGCTTTTGGCTCACCCGATCGGCGCCGCTACACTGGCCGAATGAAACAGCCTGATTCTTTGAAATTCCCTGCCCGCCGCGCCGTCCTGAAGGCGGCGCTCGCGGCTGGCATGACGCTCGGCACGCGGCTCGGCGCGTTGGCGGCCGCGCCTCCGGGATTCGACCAGTGGCGCGACAATTTTCGCGCCCGCGCACTGGCAAAGGGCGTTTCGGAGGCGACCTGGAATCGCTGCATGGCGCCGGTCGAGCCCGACATGAGCGTGTTCAAGCAGATGCGCAACCAGCCCGAATTCCACGAGCAGATCTGGCAGTACATCAACCGCCGCGTCTCCGACTGGCGGGTCATCCACGGCCGCGAGGCTCTAAAGAAGAACGAGGCGCTGTTCGCGCGGATCGAGCGCGACTTCGGCGTCGAGCGCGGCACGCTGCTCGCGCTGTGGGGCGTCGAATCAGCCTATGGCGATCCGCTGGTGCAGCAGAACCACATGACACCGGTGTTTCCCTCGCTTGCCGCGCTCGCCTGGAACGAGCCGCGCCGCAAGGCCTATTGGGAGACCGAGCTGATCAACGCGATGAAGATCGTGCAGCGCGGCTGGAGCACGCCGGCCGAGATGAACGGCTCCTGGGCCGGCGCGATGGGCCATTCGCAGTGGATGCCGGAAGTCTGGCTCAATGTCGGCTTCGACTATGACGGCGACGGCAAGGTCTCGCCGTTCGGCCGCCCCGACGACGCGCTGGGTTCGACTGCGAAATATCTCGTCAATCGCGGCAAATGGCATCGTGGCGAGCACTGGGGCTACGAGGTCCGTGCGCCCGGCGGCGGCGCCGGCGGCAGCCGCACCTACGCGGCCTGGGCCAGCGCCGGCGTGACCCGCGCCGACGGCCAGCCGTTCCCGCAGCCGAACGCGTCGGCGCAGCTCTGGATCCCGGTCGCGGGCGGTCCCGCTTTCCTGCTCGGCCCGAACTTCAATTCGGTGAAGAGCTACAATCCGTCGATGAACTATGCGCTGGCGATCTGCCATCTCGGCGACCGCTGTCTCGGCGGACCGCCCTTCATCCAGCCGTTCCCGGGCTCGGAGCGCGCGCTGACGCTCGCCGAGGTGCAGGAGATGCAGACGAGGCTGACCAAGGCGGGCTTCGACACCGGCGGCACCGACGGCCGCGTCGGCAACGACACCATGCAGGCGATCAAGGATTTCCAGACCAAGACAGGCCTGTTGCCCGCTGACGGGTACGGCGGGCTCAAGGTGTTGGCGCGGTTACGTCAAGGCGGTTAGCCAGCCACTGTCATTGCGAGGAGCTCGCGACAAAATTGCGAAGCAATTTTGCGCTGAAGCGACGAAGCAATCTATCAGTACGCTTGCGGCACCATGGATTGCTTCGCTTCGCTCGCAATGACGGAAATCAGTTCGGTTGCCGCACCACGCCGCCGGCATTCATGCCGCCGTCGATCACGAGCTCGGTGCCGGTGACGTAACGCGACGCGTCCGAGGCGAGATAGAGCACGCCCTGCGCGATCTCGATCGCCTGCCCGGCGCGGCCGAGCGGCGTTGCAAACCTTGCGCGCTCCTCCGGATCGATCGGAGCGTTCTGGCCGGCGCCCGTCGCGCCGGTCGGGATCTTGCCCCAGATCGGCGTGTCGATGATGCCGGGATGCACGGAGTTGACGCGGATGCCGTCGTTCACCTGCGCGCATTCCATCGCGATCGACTTGGCGAACAGCCGTACCGCGCCCTTGGTCGCGCTGTAGCCGGAGAGCGTCGCTGCACCGCGCAGGCCAGCCAGCGACGACATCATGATGATCGAGCCGCCGCCAGTTTTACGCATCAGCGGCAGCGAATGCTTCACCGACAGGAACACGCCGTCGATATTGATGGCGGTCTGCCGGCGCCAGTCTGCAAGCGACATCTCGACGATCGACGGCGCCCCGATGCCGATGCCTGCGTTGGAGACCATGATGTCGAGGCGGCCATAGCGCTTGCCGATCTCGGCGACGACCTCGATCCAGCGCTCCTCGCTGGTGACATCCTGCGGCAGGAAGACCACCTCGCGACCAGCCTTCTTGAGCCGCGCGGCGAGCTCAGGGCCCCTCAACTCGTCGATATCGGTCGCAATGACCGTCGCGCCTTCCTGCGCGAACAATTCGACGATGGCCTCGCCGATACCCGACGCGCCGCCGGTCACCAGCGCGACCTTGCCTTCAACCTGTCCTGCCATGTTCACTCCCGACGTTTCTTATCTGATCACCGCCGGGCCCTGATCCGGTACCGCGACGTCGAGCACACGGAATTGCACACGTTCGGTGCCTTGCCAACGGTCGACTGCAAGAGAGCCCGCCACGTGCAATTGCTGGCCGCGATTTTGCGTCAAGGCGCTGCCGAGCTTCTGTCCGACCGAGCGGAATGCGATACCGTTGACGATGGAACCGTCGCCGGACTTGAAGCGCAGTCGCAGATGCGCCTGCCCGACCTCGTCGGCATAGACGAGTTGATGCGACGGCAGCGCGATCACCGGCTCCGGATTGGCGGCACCGAACGGACCTGCGCGATTGAGCGTCGCGGCGAATTCCGGCGTCACCGCGCGCGCAGTGACTGCGCCATCGATGAACAGCTCGTTCTCGTGGCGCGAGTTGGCGACGTCGGCGGCCAGCGCGCTCTCCATGTAGGCGCGGAATTCGGCGAGCTTCTCCTTGCGCAGCGTGACGCCGGCGGCCATCGCGTGCCCGCCGCCTTTCATCAACAGACCGTCGTGCACCGCCTGCCGTACGGCCTTGCCGATATCGACGCCGCCGATCGAGCGGCCCGATCCGGTGCCGATGCCGCCCGGCTCGAGCGCGATCGCAAAGGCCGGCCGCGCAAACTTCTCCTTCAGCCGTGCCGCGACCAGCCCGACCACGCCGGGGTGCCAGCCTTCCGCCGCGGTGACGATGACAGCGCCTTTGTCTTCGAGCCCGAGCGAGGCCAGCGCCTCGGCTTCGGCCTGCGCCTCGGCCGCCTGCTCGATCACCCGCCGCTCGGCATTGAGGCGATCGAGCTCGGCCGCGATCCGCGCGGCCTCCGAGACATCGCCTTCGAGCAGCAGCCGCACGCCGAGATCGGCGCGCCCGATGCGGCCGCCGGCATTGATGCGCGGCCCCAGCATGAAGCCGAGATGCCAGGCCTCCGGCGGGCCATTGAGCCGCGCCACATCCATCAGCGCGGTATGGCCGACATGGTCGCGGCGGCGCATCGCGATCAGGCCCTTGGCGACGAAGGCCCGGTTCAGCCCGATCAGCGGCGCGACGTCGGCGACGGTGCCGAGCGCGACGTGATGCAGCACGCTGAGCAGATCCGGCTCCGGCATCTCGCCCGTCCAGAAGCCGCGCCGGCGCAGCTCCCGGTTCACCGCGACCAATGTGACGAACACCAGGCCGACGGCCGCGAGGTGGCCGAGGCCCGAGAGATCGTCGGGCCGGTTCGGATTCACCAGCGCGTCGACCTCGGGCAACTCATCGCCGGTCTGGTGATGATCGATCACGACCACCGACATGCCGAGCTTCTTGGCTTCCGCCAGCGGCTCGATGCTGGTGGTGCCGCAGTCGACGGTGACGAGCAGCGTCGCGCCCTTCGCCGCCAGCGCGCGGACGGCGTCGACGTTCGGCCCATAGCCCTCGAAGATGCGGTCGGGAATGTGGATCAGCGGGTCCAGCCCGCAATGGCGCAGATGCCAGGTCAGCAGCGCCGCCGAGGTCGCGCCGTCGACGTCGTAGTCGCCGAAGATCGCGACCTTCTCGCCACGCACCGCGGCATCCGCGATCCGCTTGGCCGCATGCTCCATCTCGGTGACGGTGTGCGGATCCGGCATCAGCTTGCGGATGGTCGGGTCGAGGAAGTCGGCAACCTCGTCGATCGCGACGTCGCGCCCGGCCAACACCCGCGCCAGCATTTCCGGCAGATTGTGCCGCTGCACGATCGCGAGCGCCCGCGCCGCCCCGCGCGCATCCAGCCGGTCGCGCCACAGCTTTCCGGTCAGCGACCGCGCCACGCCAAGGAACGCCTGTGGCGCCTCGACGGGCAGTGCGGATGCGTGCAGCGTCATGATTCCCTTCCGATCAAGCGGGAATCGTAGCGCCTCAGTGAATCCCAAGCCAGTTCTAGCAGCCCATCCGGGTGGCGATTTCCCCGAAATCCTTGGCCACAATGTCCCAGTTGCCGGTAGCCTCGAAATCGACTTTCTGCAACGGGCCGTATTCGGTCGGCCGTGCGACGAACGCCGTCTTCAGGCCGTGCTTCTGCGCGTGCTTCAGGTCGTAATTGTGCGCGGCCACCATCATCACCTGCTCCGGCGGCAGGCAAAGCAGCTTTGCCGCGCCGAGATAGGTTTCCGGATCGGGCTTGTAGTGCTCGAACAGCTCGGCCGACATCACGAGGTCCCAGGGCAGGCCTGCGAACTTCGCCATGTTGGTGAGCAGCGCGACGTTGCCGTTCGACAGCGGCGAGATGATGTATCTGGTCTTGAGCCGGGTCAGGCCGGCGACGCTGTCGGGCCAGCCGTGCAGCCGATGCCAACCCAGCGTCAGATGCTGGAGGTCGGCCTCGGTGAGGCCCTTCACGTCGAATTGCGCGACCAGCTTCTCCAGCGAGCGGCGGTGCAGCACGTCGAGGATGACGTAGCCGTTCTGCGGATTCTTGCGCACCTCGTCCATCGAGGCCGCATAGACCGCGCGCCAGCCGTCAACCAGCGCGGTCCAATCGGCCTTGATGCCGCGCTTCTCTCCCCATGTCGTGAAATCGTTGATCAGGCTGGTGCGCCAGTCGACCACGGTTCCGAACACGTCGAACACCAGTGCCTTCACTCCCGCAAGATCGGATGTCATATTTCATTGCTCCAATTTGCATATCGTTCTTGGCCCGGCCGCACGCGCCGAACGTCCCCATATAGCGTTGCTTGACGTGAATATCCATCGCACGACAACATAGGCGGGTTGCTCGGCCGTTCCGCTCCGCAAGAATTGTCGAACCTTCCCGTGCGCTATCCCAATCAGGGGCAAGTCGATCCATGAGCCAGCCAATCGCGTCCGTCCTCCTGCGAAGCGCGACGCCCCTCGATCTGCCGCGGCTGATTGATGTGCTGCGACGACGCCACCCGGACCGTTCCTGGCAAGCCGGCACCGCCTCATCCATTCAGTGCGGCGATCACATCATTGCCCTCGCGCTTGTCGACGCGCCGAAGCCGAAAGATGATGCACTCTGGGAGCGCGCCGCGCTCCTCTGGCGAGACGGGCGTCAGCTCGTTGACCGCCACAATGCCCATGTCGTGGTATCAGCAACGGACGCCAATACGGGTGAACTTGAACGCGCGAGGATCGGAACCGCCGTCGTCGGCGGTCTGCTCGCAACACTGCCCGAGGCCTGCGCCGTCATCTGGAAAGACTTGCTTGGCCGCGAGCCTCAGAGGTGGCTGAAGGACTCCGAACAATCGTTCGCACCTGCGCCAGGTTATCCTTTCCTGCTCTGGATCGACATTCTTCCGTTCAAGTCGATCGAATCGATCGGCGCGCTCACGGTTGGATTGTTTCCGTTCATCGGCCGTGACATCGAGTGCGACCTGCCAGGCATGGCGCTGCCCGATCTGGTCGGCAAGGTCGCGCTAATCGCCTGCCAGCTCATCGCGCGCAGACAAGAGATCAAGGATGGCGAGGTGTTTGCGGTCTCAGCCACTGAGCGATTCAAGGTGCACCATGCGGTTTCCCGCTTCAACGCCTCGCCGGTCCTGAGGATCGGGGCTCTATCGGCCTCCAGCCCGTTCAAGCGCTATCCGATCGTCTCGCCCACGGTGGCAAGGGATCATCCGCTCCTGAGCCTGCTGACCCGCGCTGGACTTTTCGATGCAAGCAGCGCCGACAATCATGTCGAGCTGCAACCTGCTAGCTATGATTCGGAGATCCGGCTCGACACCTACGATCAGGGCATCAATGGCGTGCTGTCACAGATACTGGCCACCGACGCCTACGTTGCGGCCGACCAAAAGGCGCGCGACGCGCTCGCGCGCGGTGACACCGGCGCGGCAAGGGAAACGCTGCTTCCCTTTGCCGGAGAGATCACCAAGCTGCTGGGCGCCCTGAAACTCGGGCTGTCGCAGGGGCGCGTATTCATGTTCCTGCCGAAGCAGGGCACAACCAAACTGTCCTAGGGATCTTTGCTCAATCCAGGTGGAACTTCTCCAGCTGGCGGTGCTCGGCCTTGATGTAGCGCACGGTGCCGGTGACGGAGCGCATCACGACCGTCTCGGTCTCGATCACATCCTTCTTGAACTTGACGCCAGTCAGCAGCGAGCCGGTGGTGACGCCGGTGGCGGCGAACAGGCAGTCGCCCTTGGCCATGTCCTCGATGCCGTAGATCATCTTCGGATCGAGCACACCCATCTTGTGGGCGCGCTCGCGCTTCTCCTCGGTGTCAAGGATCAGGCGGCACTGCATCTGGCCGCCGATGCAGCGCAGCGCGACCGCCGCCAGCACGCCTTCGGGCGCGCCGCCGGTGCCGATATACATGTCGACGCCGGTCTCATCAGGCTTGGCGCAGTGAATGACACCGGCGACGTCGCCATCGGTGATCAGCTGCACGGCAGCGCCGGTCGAGCGCACGCTGTTGATGATGTCGGCATGGCGCGGACGGTCGAGCACCAGCACATTGATGGCGGTGGGATCGACGCCCTTCGCCTTGGCGAGCCGGCGGACGTTGTCGGCCGGCGGCGCGTCAAGCTCGATCACGTTCTTGGCATAGCCCGGACCGATCGCGATCTTCTGCATGTAGACGTCGGGTGCGTGCAGCAGCGTGCCGCCGTCGGCCATCGCCATGGTGGCGATCGAGCCGGGCATGTTCTTGGCGCACAGCGTGGTGCCTTCGAGCGGATCGACCGCGATGTCGACCTTGGGGCCGGCATTGAGCCCGACCTTCTCGCCGATGAAGAGCATCGGCGCCTCGTCGCGCTCGCCCTCGCCGATCACGACCGTGCCCTCGATCGGCAACTTGTTGAGCTCGCGCCGCATCGCGTCGACCGCGGCCTTGTCGGCGGCCTTCTCCTGGCCATGGCCGCGCAGCCGCGCGGCCGACACCGCCGCGCGCTCCGTCACGCGCACGATTTCGAGCGTCAGGATGCGCTCGAGCAGCATCTGCGGCGGAACGGAAATATGGGTCGACATCGGCGTACTCCTTAAAGCCTCGGGGACAGGCCAGCCTGCCCGCATCAATCGTCTCACGCCCGACCCGTTCAGGCCATGCGCTAGTTTTTCTCGATCCGGATCACCTGCGGCCGGCCGCTGATGACCTTGTCGCGCTGCACTGCGGCCAGCGCACGATGCACCGCATCCTCGCTGGTCGCATAGGTAATCAGAATGACCGGGACCGGTGAAGGTTTTTTGGCTGCACCGTTCACATCGACGCCATCCGGGTGCCGTTGCACGATGGACTCCAGAGATATCTTCTGTTCCGCGAGCCGGGTGGCGATTGTTGCGGCAGTGCCTGCAAGATCGCGCGCCATCAGGCGGATATAGTAGCCACCCTCGTGGCGTTCCATCGGCGCCTTGGTGGTGTCGCGCAACCGCTCCACCGGACGCCCGAACGGCTTGGCGCGGATGCCGCGGGCGACATCGGCGATGTCGGCGACCACGGCCGAGGCGGTCGCACCGCCGCCGGCGCCGGGGCCGACCAGCGTGATCGGCGGAATCCCCTCGCCGTCGATCGCCACCGCGTTGGTGACGCCCATCACCTGCGCGATCGAGGATGATTTCGGCACCATGGTCGGATGCACGCGCTGCTCAATGCCCTTTGCCGTGCGCACGGCAACGCCGAGCAGTTTTACGCGGTAACCGAGTTCCGCGGCGGCCTTGAGGTCTTCCGGTGTGATCGAGGAAATGCCTTCGACATAGACCGCGCTTTCGGCAACCTTGGTTCCGAAGGCAAGGCTCGCCAGGATCGCAAGCTTCTGCGCGGTGTCGTGACCATCGACGTCAAATGACGGGTTGGCTTCGGCGTAGCCGAGCCGCTGGGCGTCCTTCAGGCATTCCTCGAACGACAAACCCTCCTGCTCCATCCGGGTCAGGATGTAGTTGCAGGTGCCGTTGAGGATGCCGTAGACGCGGTTGACGCTGGTGCCGGCGAGGCCCTCGCGCAGCGTCTTGATGACCGGAATCGCCGCCCCGACCGCCGCCTCGAAATTCAGCGCGCCGCCGTGCTTTTCGGCGGCGGCGGCAAGCCGCAGCCCGTGCTTGGCGATCAGCGCCTTGTTGGCGGTCACGACCGATTTGCCGGCCTTCAGCGCGGTCTCGATCGCGGACAGCGCGGGATCGCCGGCGCCGCCCATCAACTCGACGAAGCAGTCGATATTGGGATCTTCGGCCAGCGCCTCGGGGCTCTTCGCCCAGGCGATGCCGCGCAGGTCGAGGCCGCGCTTCTTGGCTTTCGAGCGCGCCGTGACGGCGACGACGCGAATACCGCGGCCGCTGCGCTCGGCCAGCGCCCGTCCTTGCGTTTCGATGAGGCGGACGACATCGGCACCGACGGTGCCGAGCCCCGCTATGCCCACGTTCAGGGGTGCGACCATGGATTTAAGGGACCTGGAGATTAAGCAACCTGGAAGGATTAGCGTCGGTTGGCGAGAGGAACGACGTTGTGCAACGTTTCGATGCCGCTTTCAAGGAAGCGGCGCACGCCGCGCGCGGCCTGCCGGATGCGCTGCTCGTTCTCCACCATCGCGATCCGGACATAGCCTTCGCCATGCTCGCCGAAAGCAACGCCGGGCGACACCACGACGCCGGATTTCTCCACCATCAGGGTCGCGAACTGCATGCTGCCGACCGCCTCGAACGCCTTGGGCAGCGGCGCCCAGGCGAACATCGAGGCCTGCGGCGGCGGAATATCCCAGCCGGCGCGGCCAAATGACTCAACCAGCGCATCGCGGCGCTTGCGGTAGGTGTCGCGCATCTCGCGGATGCAGTCGTCGGGACCGTTCAGCGCGGCGGTCGCCGCCACCTGGACCGGCGTGAAGGCGCCGTAATCGAGGTAGGATTTGACCCGCGCAAGTGCCGCGATGATGCGCTCATTGCCGACCGCAAAGCCCATGCGCCAGCCGGCCATCGAGAACGTCTTCGACATCGAGGTGAATTCGACGGTGACGTCGATCGCACCGGGCACCTGCAGCACCGACGGCGGTGGATTGTTCTCGTCGAAATACACTTCGGCGTAGGCGAGATCGGACAGGATGAAGATGTCGTGCTTCTTCGCGAACGCGACCAGATCCTTGTAAAAGTCGAGATCGGCGACATAGGCGGTCGGGTTCGACGGATAGCAGACGATCAGCGCGATCGGCTTCGGAATCGAATGCTGGATCGCCCGCTCGACCGCCTCGAAGAACTGCGGCGTCGGCTCCGAGGGCACCGAGCGGATCACACCGCCCGCCATCAGGAAGCCGAACGCATGGATCGGGTAGCTCGGATTCGGGCACAGCACGACATCGCCGGGCGCGGTGATCGCCTGCGCGACGTTGGCAAACCCCTCCTTCGAGCCGAGTGTCGCAACCACCTGGGTATCGGGGTTCAGCTTGACGCCGAAACGGCGGCCATAGTAGGCGGCCTGGGCCTTGCGCAGGCCGTTGATGCCACGCGAGGCCGAGTAGCGGTCGGTCCGCGGCTTGCCCAGCGTCTCCTTGAGCTTCTCGATGACGTGGGCCGGGGTCGGTAGGTCCGGGTTCCCCATCCCCATGTCGATGATGTCGGCCCCGGCATTGCGCGCGGCCGCCTTGGCCTGGTTGACCTTCTCAAAGACGTAAGGCGGCAGACGGCGAATGCGGTAAAAATCTTCCATGGGACCCTTGCTCCGACAACCGCGATGCCAGAATCGTCCCCCTTGGTAGATTTGCGGAAGCCGGCTCGGCCTCTTACAGAAATCGCACTGAATCAATGACTTAGAGCGAATTCAGGCGCACGATCGGGGGGCTGCGGCCGGATCTGCGGTTGAATTGGGTTTCTTTTAGCACGGACGCTGGGCGGCGCCAGCGCTGATCGGCCAAACTGGCGCGCTCACTTCCCGCTTTGGGCGGCCGTCGCGGCCTGAGCCTGTGCCTGGCGCTCACGCGCCGCAACCAGCTCCTGCTCGATCTTGGCCTGATCCGCCGGCTTGATCGTCGGATCGGCGCGGTCGGGCGGAAGGTCGTGGACCGGGAGGTAGCCGTTGGCGTCCTTTTGCCGCGCCGGCGCATCGGCCGGCATGGCCATATCGGCAATCGTGCTCGAGCACCCGCTCAGCGCCAGCATCGACGCGAGCAGCGCTGCGGCCGCGAGCCCCCTGTTCATTCGATCGATCGGCATGCGCCGAATTGTCCCCAACAAGCTAGCGCGCACGTCGCACATTGCCGACACGGGTCGCACTGGTACGAGCCTTGCAGCGTCCCGGCTGCATCTAATCCTGGCTTTAGACGTTTCAAACCATTGTCGCCCGAAACGCTTAAAGCGGGAACACCAAAAGCGACCCCTGAGGCTTCAATATGACGGAACAAAGATTTTTCTATCGCACCGCAACAGAGCGAAACATCGGCTTTTGACCGATTTTCGCTACCGCACCGCGCGATGACGCCCCCCCAACGACGCGATATTGTCCCTCAGATGAGCAACGTCAGTACCGACACCCAAGCCACCCCGAAATTCAACGCCGAAGCCTTCGCCATGAACATCGCCCGGGCGATGGAGAGCAGCGGCCAGGCGCTGGCGGCCTATCTCAAGCCGCGCCAGACCGGGGAGGTCCGCGACAAGCCGCCGAACGAGCTCGGTGAGGTCATCAAGACCTTCAGCGTGATCGCCGAATACTGGCTGGCCGACAAGGAACGCGCCTCCTCGTTGCAGATGCAGCTCGGCAAGGATTACCTCGATCTCTGGGGCTCGGCCGTGCGCCGCATGGCCGGCGAAGCCGACGCCAAGCCGGCGATCGCGCCGGCCCCGCGCGACAAGCGCTTCCAGGATCCGGAGTGGAAGTCGAATCAGTTCTTCGACTTCATCCTCCAGCTTTATCTGCTGACAGCGAAATGGGCGCAGCAGCTGGTCCACGACGCCGACGGGATCGATCCGCACACCCGCAAGAAGGCCGAATTCTACGTCCAGCAGATCACCAACGCGCTGGCGCCGTCGAATTTCGTGCTGACCAATCCGGAAGTGCTGCGCGCTACCGTCGAGACCAATGGCGACAATCTGGTCCGCGGCATGAAGATGCTAGCCGAGGATATCGAGGCCGGGCACGGCACGCTGCGGATCCGCCAGTCCGATTCGAGCAATCTCGAGGTCGGCATCAACATGGCGACGACGCCGGGCAAGGTGATCTACCAGAACGACCTGATGCAGCTGATCCAGTATTCGCCGGCGACGGAGAACGTGCTGCGCACGCCGCTCCTGATCGTGCCGCCGTGGATCAACAAGTTCTACATCCTCGATCTGCGCCCTGAGAAATCCTACGTCAAATGGTGCGTCGACCAGGGCATCACGGTGTTCGTGATCTCGTGGGTCAATCCGGACAAGGAGCTCGGCAAGAAGACCTGGGCCGACTACATGGCCGAGGGCCCGCTCACGGCGATGGACGTGATCGAGAAGGTCACCGGCGAGTTGAAGGTGCACACCGCCGGCTATTGCGTCGGCGGCACCATGCTCGCCTCGACGCTGGCCTACCTAGCCGAAAAGCGCCGTCAGCGCGTGACGTCAGCGACGTTCTTTGCCGCGCAGGTCGACTTCACCCACGCCGGCGATCTCCTGGTGTTCGTCGACGAGGACCAGATCTCGGCGCTGGAACGCGACATGCAGGAATCCGGCGTGCTCGAAGGCAGCAAGATGGCGATGGCCTTCAACATGCTGCGCTCCAACGACCTGATCTGGTCGTATGTCGTGAACAATTATCTGAAGGGCCAGCCGCCCTCCTCGTTCGACCTGCTGCACTGGAATTCGGACGCGACGCGGATGCCGTCGTCGAACCACTCCTACTATCTGCGCAACTGCTATCTGGAGAACCGGCTGTCGACCGGCACGATGGTGCTCGACAACACGCTGCTCGATCTGTCGAAGGTGAAGGTGCCGGTCTACAACCTCGCGGCACGCGAGGATCACATCGCGCCGGCGGAATCGGTGCTCTACGGTTCGCAGTTCTTCGGCGGCCCGGTGAAATATGTGCTGTCCGGCTCCGGCCATATCGCCGGCGTGGTCAATCCGCCGGCCTCCAAGAAGTACCAGTACTGGACCAACGACAACATCAAGGACATGAAGCTCGCCGACTGGCTGAAGGGCGCCGAGGAGCACAAGGGTTCGTGGTGGCCCGACTGGCGCGGGTGGCTGGAAAGCCATGATCCGGAGACGGTGCCGGCACGTATGGTGGGCTCGAACGGGGCGTCGGTGCTCGAGGACGCTCCGGGCAGCTATGTCCGCGTCCGCGCGTAGCGCGAGTTCTTCCGCTCAGCTATAAACAGATGGTCCCGACGGTCGGGAATCGAATTCACGTGAGGGGGAGACGATGACGCGCGAACTGTTCTGGCTGTCGCTGACGGTGATCCTGACCGGGCTGCTGTGGGTTCCCTACATCATCAACCGCTGCCAGGTGCGCGGCCTCTCCGGCGCCATGGGCAATCCATCGCGCACCGACAAGCCGCACGCCGAATGGGCCAACCGGCTGATGTTTGCCCATGACAACGCGGTCGAGAACCTCGTGATCTTCGCGCCGCTGGTCTTGATCCTCAACGCGGCAGACTATTCCACCAAATGGACCGTGCTGGCCTGCGCCGTGTATTTCTGGGCCCGCGTCGCGCATCTGATCGTCTACACGCTCGGCCTGCCGGTGTTCCGCACCCTGGCCTTCACGGTCGGCTTCATCGCGCAGGCGGTGCTGGCGCTCGCGATCTTCAAGATCCTCTAAGCGACACATTCGCGCCGGCGGCGGTCACATCCGCGCCGGCGCTATTCCTTGTCTTTCCGCACGACGATATGCAGCATCGTCGCGGGCGCCTCATCGAAGCTCTTGATCTCGCTGGTGTCGGACGAGACCTGGAACCATGCTCCTGACGCGGCGTAGGTCGCCGCCAGCCAGTCAGCCGCGGGATAATTGTAGTAGCGGCCGATGCTGTCGCGGCCATCGCCATGGCCGACCTTGTAGCTCGCGTAGAAGATGCCGCCGGGTTTCAGCGCCCGATGGATACGGCCGAGGATGCCGGCCAATTCGTCGCGCGGCACATGCAGCAGGCAGGCGCTGGCCCAGACGCCGTCATAGGCCCCACGATCCTCGAGCTCATCGAAAAGCATCGCCTCGACGGGATGGTTGATGCGCCGTGCCGCGACTTCAGCCATCTCGGGTGAACCGTCGGTCGCGCGCAGCACGAAGCCTTCGGCAAGCATGACCGCGGCATGATTGCCGGCACCGCAGCCGAGTTCGAGGATCGCGCCGCCCGGCGGCAGCAGCTTGAGAAAGCCGATCAGCCGGGTGGACGGCGCTTTCGCCCACCCGGCATAGGCCTCGGCATTGCGCCGATAGAATTGCAGCGTGGCGTCGTCCACGATGCGCACCTCGCCGTCAGCTGTCGGAAAGCCCGAGCATCAGCCGCATGTTCTGGACCGCGGCGCCCGAGGCGCCCTTGCCCAGATTGTCGAGCCGGGCGACCAGCACGGCCTGGCGGTGCTTGTCACTGGCGAACACATAGAGCTCGAGCTGGTTAGTCTCGTTGAGCGCCTCCGGCTCGATCTTGCCGCCCTTGCTGGCCTCGTTCTGCAGCGGCATCGCCGAGACGCATTTACTGCCGGCGTACCACTTCGCCAGCACGGCTTGCAGGTCGGCGCCCGTCGGCTTGCCCGGCAGCGCGTCGAGCTGCAGCGGCACCGAGACCAGCATGCCCTGCCGGTAGTTGCCGACCGACGGGACGAAGAGCGGCCGCCGCGTCAGATGCGAATAGAGCTGCATCTCCGGCACGTGCTTGTGCTCGAAGCCGAGACCATAGAGATGGAAGGCCGGCGCCGAGCCGTCCTCGAAGCTTGCGATCATCGACTTGCCGCCGCCCGAATAGCCGCTCACCGCATTGATGGTGACGGGATAGTCGGCCGGGAGCAGGCCACCATCGACGAGCGGCCGCAGCAGCGCGATGCCACCGGTCGGATAGCAGCCCGGATTGGAGACCTTCTGCGCGGTGCGGATCTTGTCGGCCTGGTTAGGCGCGAGCTCCGCGAAACCGTAGGCCCAGTCGGGCGCGACGCGATAGGCGGTCGACGCATCGAGCACCTTCGGCGCCGAATTGCCCATCGTGTCGATCAGCGCGACCGTCTCCTTGGCGGCCTCGTCCGGCAGGCAGAGGATCACGAGATCCACCTCCTCCATCAGCGCCCGCTTGGCGCCCGCGTCCTTCCGCTTGTCCTCGGCGATCTGCTTCACCGCGACGTCACCGATCGTGTGCAGCCGCTCCTGGATGCCGAGGCCGGTGGTGCCGGACGCGCCGTCGACGAACACGGTGGCCTTGGTCGCACCGCTCTTGGTTTTCGGCTGGTTGGTGTCGGTGACGGTCATGGCATGGTCCTTTCGAGATCGTTCGTTTCGTTTAACACATCTGGCCGCGCCTGCGCTGCCAACGGGGATGGGCAGTTATCCCTGGATTGAGCGCGCCCTCGCCCACGACAACAACCCCTGCTCATGGAAACAGCGCGATCTGTTCCAGCCCGGTGGTTTCGGGCAAGCCGAACATCAGGTTCATGTTCTGGATCGCCTGTCCGGCCGAACCCTTCACAAGATTATCGAGCGTCGAGAGCACGATGGCGCGGTTCTTGATCCGGTCGGCGACGACGCCGATCTGAACGTAATTCGAGCCGCGTACGTTCTGCGTCTGTGGCAGCACGCCCTTCTTCGTCACATAGACGAACGGCTCGTTGGCGTAGGCCTTTTCCAACTCGGCGCGCAAATCGTCCGGCGTGGCCCCATTGAGCTTGACATAGGATGTGCAGAACTCACCCCGCGCCATCGGAATGAGATGCGGGGTGAAGTTCACTGTCACAGCCGAGCCAGCGGCCGCGCCCATCTCCTGCTCGATCTCCGCCGAGTGTCGATGACTTCCAATCGAATAGGGCGACAGCCCTTCGCCGGCCTCGCTGAACAGCGTGTTCTGCTTCAGTCCGCGTCCGGCGCCGGTGACGCCCGATTTTGCGTCGATGATGATGTCGTCGACGTCAATCAGCTTTGCCTTCGCCAGCGGAACAAGCGCCAGCAGTACCGCCGTCGGATAGCAGCCGGGACAGGCCACGAGCCGCGCGGCCGTGACCTTCTCGCGGTAGAGTTCGGTCAGCCCATAGACGGCCTCGTCCTGCAATTCGAGCGCCCGGTGCTCGTGGCCGTACCATTGCGCGTAGCTGTCTTTGTTGCGCAGTCGGAAATCCGCGGACATATCGAGGATTTTGATCCTGGGATTGGCCTTCAGCACCGCGGCGATGATCTCCTGCGTCGTCCCGTGCGGCAGTCCGCAGAACACGGCATCGAGCCGCGTCCAGTCGACCTTTTCCCATTCCACGAGTTTTGGCAGGTCGAGCATGAAGAAGTGAGGAAACACCTCGCTCATCGCCTTGCCGGCATGGGTGTTGGCGGTAAGCGCGGTGATTTCGGCGTTCGGGTGCCGCGCCAGCAGGCGCACCGCGTCGGCGCCGGTGTAGCCGGACGCGCCCAAAATTCCGATTTTCTTCTTCGTCATTACTCGCTCCTCGGAAGCGTAGTCATCTCGGCCTGTGTCGTTGCGAAAGCCTGCGGGCGCACATCGCGCATCAAAGCCGCGATGTCCCGGGCACCGGCTTCGGCCTGCAATGCGAGCGTGTTGCCGACCGCCGCGAAATCGGTTTCAGACTTGTGCTGGTTCAGCTTGAAGCTGCCCTCCACCTCTTCCACCGTCATCTCAAAGCCCACGATGGCCTTCTTCATGCCTTCCAGCCGCGCGGCGGTCATCTTGCCCGACACCCACGGCTTTTTCGGCAGCAGCCGCTCCTCGAACTTGGCGCTCAGCACGTCGATCTGAACGGCAAGCTCTTCATCCGACAACGTCCGCACCGGCCCGGTCAGATGCACCGCCTGATAAAGCCAGGTCGGCACCTGATCGGGCGACACGTACCAGTCCGGCGACACATAGGCATCCGCGCCGTTGACGGCCAGCAGCCACGGGCTCCCGTTCGCCAGCTTTACCAGCGGATTGTGACGGGCAACATGAAACAGCGCCCGCGGCGTGCCGTCGGCGGCGTAGGTCAAATAGAACGGCAGCGCGGAGGCGATCGGCTTGCCGCCGTCGCACGCGCAGACGATGCCGAAACCGCGCGCGTCCGCGAATGCAAGGCTCGCGGCGCGGTCAGGCTTGAAAGGCGGTGGCGTATACATGGTCGAAGCTCCTGCATGACGAAGGAGCCGCCAGATCGAACCGCGTGTCTTTTTCAGGAGAGCGCCGCGGGATCGGATCCGGCGGCAGAGGCGATGGTCTTAAACGCGAGCGACCGCCCATACCGCGAGAATGCGGCGGCGGCGGGCGATGATGATGGTCGCGGCGTTGATCATAGGCGCGGCTATAAGGCCGCGCCCGTTTTGCGTCAAGGTTTGCTTTCGTCATTCCGGCGCGCGCGCCCTGCCCGCGAACCTCAGATGCGCAATTGCGCATCGGGGAATCCAGAGATTGCGGCGCGAGATTCCGGGTTCGATGCTACGCATCGCCCTCAGGTGCGCCATTGCGCACCGGGGAATGACGGACCTAAATGGCCGGATTCCACGGCGCCGGCACGACGCGGTAGCCGTTGCCGTCCTTGACCACATTGCCGAGGCCCGGGAACGGATAGTGGAAGCCCTGCACCTGAAGCCGCTCTGCGACCACCATGTCGTAGATCCGGCGGCGGGTCTTCTCCGCCACGTCGCCGTCCTGGTCGAAGAACGCATGCCAGCCGGGATTGGCCGCGAACAGGTTCGGATTGTTGGTGACGTCGGACTGGATGAAGACCTTGTCCGGACCCGAGGCCAGCACGTAGGAGGTATGGCCCGGCGTATGGCCGACGGTCTCGACCGAGGTCAGGCCCGGCGCGATCTCCTTGCCCCATTCATAGGGCGTGACCTTCTTCTTCAGGCCGGCCTCGAAGATGTTGCGGTTGTTCTTGAACAGGCCCGCCATGCGGCCGGCCGGCGCCCGGCTCATCTCACCGTCGTCCATCCAGAACTTCCATTCGGTCGCCGGCACCAGCACTTCGGCGTTCGGGAATGCCAGCGTGCCCTCGGCCGTCAGCAGGCCGTTCACGTGGTCGCCGTGAAAGTGCGAGATCACGACCATGTCGACATTCTTCAGATCGAAGCCGGCCGCGACGAAATTGTCGGCGAACAGGCCATTGGCTCCCTTCGTGCTGGCCTTCGCCAGCGCGCCGTTGCCGGTGTCGATCACGACCAGCTTGCCGCCGGTGTTGAGCACCAGCGGCGCGAACCAGATCGACACCACGTCGCGCGGCATGAACGCCTTCTCCAGCGCCGCGTTGACATCGTCCCGCTTCGCATTCGGGATGAAGGCATCTTCCAGCTTGAAGACGTTCTTGCCGTCAGACACCACGGTGACCAGGATGTCGCCAACCTTGTAGCGATAGAAGCTCGGCGCCTGCTTGTCGGCGGCGGGCGCTGCCGCGGCCGCGGGAACGGCTGATAACAACGGTGCGGCGGCGATGCCGGCAGCACCTGCGAGAGCGTGACGTCGTGTCAGATCCATCTGATGTCCTCCCAGTGAAGAAATGATGCGCCCGGCGGAGCCGCGTCCGCTGTGGTGAGTTTTGCTCAGCGTTTTGACAGTCGCGTGAAGACGGCTGTGCGAGCA
This sequence comes from Bradyrhizobium sp. RD5-C2, assembly GCF_019972155.1. Lineage (GTDB taxonomy): Bacteria > Pseudomonadota > Alphaproteobacteria > Rhizobiales > Xanthobacteraceae > Bradyrhizobium. The sequence goes on from NZ_BOVL01000008.1 coordinate 158,916, forward strand.
ATTGTTCTTCCGCTAACCCCTGCATCGCAGCGATATTCCTGACGTCGTTACACCACCCGCCACATCCACTCGACGACCTGGCCGATGACGTCGCCGAACAGCAGCAGCGCCGCCGACCAGACCAGGGCGGAGACGAAATTGGCGATCTGGAATTGCCAGTACGACATCTCGAAAATGCCGGCCGCAAGCGGCACCGAGGCACGCAGTGGGCCGAAGAAGCGGCCGATGAAGATGCTGGGCACGCCCCAGCGCTTCACGAAGGCCTCGCCGCGCGGCAGGATCTCCGGATAGCGCGACAGCGGCCACATCTGCGCGACCTGCTCCTTGTAGCGATAGCCGAACCAGTAGGAGACCCAGTCGCCGAGCGCGGCGCCGATGCCGCCCGCGATCCAGATCGGCCAGAAGCTGATGCCGCTGACGCCGATCAGGGCGCCGATCGCAACCAGCGCGCCCCAGGCGGGCACCAGCAACGAGATGAAGGCGAGCGATTCAGCGAACGCCAGCAGCATGACGATCGGAGCGGCCCAGGCCTGGTGATGGCGGACGAATTCGGCCAGGGCCCGCGTAAAGTCTTCCATCTCGTCGAGTGCCTTCCGCTCCGTTGAACCCCGAATGAACCTTTCTAGCCGCACGCAGCCTAAGAACAGGTAAGCCAGCCCATTGCGTGACATCAAGTCACAAAGGCGGGGATCGAACGTGATTTCCCGTAAGGCCCCTGCGGTCCAGGCTGGCTGGCATCTCCCTCATAAGAAAAAGGAATCACTTGATGATCGGGTCACTGATGATGTGCGTGGGCGTTCTCGTCTTGTTGTTCGGAATGCTCGCGGGCATCGTTATGGGTATCCAGCACGACTTCACGTTGGGGCCGGCGCATGCGCATCTCAATCTGGTCGGCGGCGTGCTGCTGTTCCTGTTCGGCCTGTATTACCGGCTGGTGCCGGCGGCGGGAGCCATGTTGCTCGCCAAAATCCAGGGCTGGCTGCATATCGTCGGCGGCATCCTGTTTCCGGCCGGCGTTGCCGCCGTGTTGCTGAAGGGTCCCTCTTTCGAGGCGGCGCCGATCGTCGGGTCACTGATGGTGGTCGCCGCCATGGCCCTGTTCACGGTCGTTGTATTTCGCACCTCGCGGGCGTAATCGCGGGCTCCTATCTACACAGGCGGCCGAGCCCTCGGGGCGCGGCCGCCCCCATTTGGCAGCCCATCCGTGGCATAGTCAGAGCAACCGATTCGCTGCGCCGTGACTGGCGCGCCACTTGAAGAACCATGACCAAACCACTGAAATCAAACGCCAAAAGTAAATCTGCCGACGACCTGTTCGGAGCCCCGGAGCCGAAGGGACGCGCCCCGGCGAAGGCTGCTTCGCGGCCTACCGGAGGCGCCGAAGCCGGCTATACGGCGGCTGATATCGAGGTGCTGGAAGGACTGGAGCCGGTCCGCCGTCGCCCTGGCATGTATATCGGCGGCACCGACGAGAAGGCGCTGCACCACCTGTTCGCCGAGGTGATCGACAATTGCATGGACGAGGCGCTCGCCGGCCACGCCACCTTCATCGACGTCGAGATGACCACTGACGGCTTTCTGACCGTGACCGACAATGGCCGCGGCATTCCGGTCGACCCGCATCCGAAATTCCCGAAGAAGTCAGCGCTCGAAGTCATCATGTGCACGCTGCATTCGGGCGGCAAGTTCGACTCCAAGGTCTACGAGACCTCGGGCGGTCTGCACGGCGTCGGCGTCTCCGTGGTCAACGCCCTCTCCTCGCGGCTCGAGGTAGAGGTCGCGCGCAGCGGGCAGTTGCATCGCATGACGTTCGAGCGCGGCCATCCCAAGGGCAAGCTCGAAGACCTCGGCAAGGTCAACAACCGCCGCGGCACGCGGATCCGCTTCAAGCCGGACACCGACATTTTCGGCGCCAAGGCGGCCTTCAAGCCGCAGCGTCTTTTCAAGATGACGCGCTCGAAGGCCTATCTGTTCGGCGGCGTCGAGATTCGCTGGCATTGCGATCCGGAGCTGTTGAAGGGCGTTGAAGACGTCCCGGCAGAAGCCAAGTTTCATTTCCCCGGCGGCCTTAAGGACTATCTCGCCGCGGCGATCCATGCCGACACGCTGGTGCATCAGGATATCTTCTCCGGCAAATCCGGCCGCAGCGGCGCGCATGGCGCGTGCGAATGGGCGGTGGCCTGGACGGCCGATGCCGACGGCTTCCTGTCGTCCTACACCAACACGGTGCCGACGCCCGATGGCGGCACGCATGAATCGGGCCTGCGCAGCGCGCTGCTGCGCGGCTTGAAGGACCACGCCGAGCGCGCCGGTCAGGGCAAGCGCGCGGCCTCCATCACTTCGGAAGACGTGATGGTGGGCGCGGCCGTGATGCTCTCGGTGTTCGTGCGCGAGCCTGAATTCCAGGGCCAAACCAAAGACCGCCTCGCCACTGCCGAAGCGCAGCGCATCGTCGAGCAGGCGATGAAGGATCCGTTCGACCACTGGCTGTCGGGCAATCCGAACCAGGCCAACCGGCTGCTCGATTTCGTGATCGATCGCGCCGAGGAACGGCTGCGCCGCCGCCAGGAAAAGGAAACCGCGCGCAAGACCGCCGGCAAGAAACTGCGCCTTCCCGGCAAGCTCGCGGATTGCTCGGATGCCGGCACCGAAGGCTCCGAACTCTTCATCGTCGAAGGCGACTCGGCCGGCGGCAGCGCCAAGCAGGCGCGCGATCGCAAGACGCAGGCCGTGCTGCCGCTGCGCGGCAAGATCCTCAACGTCGCGTCCGCCGGCAAGGACAAGCTGACCGCCAACGCGCAGCTCTCCGATCTCGTGCAGGCGATCGGCAGCGGCACGCTCGCGCACTATCGCGAAGAGGATCTGCGCTATCAGCGCATCATCATCATGACCGACGCCGACGTCGACGGCGCGCACATCGCATCGCTCCTGATCACCTTCTTCTACCGGCAGATGCCGCGGCTGATCGACGAAGGGCATCTCTATCTGGCGGTGCCGCCGCTCTACAAATTGAAGCACGGCACCAAGTCGGTTTACGCCCGCGACGACGCGCACAAGGAAGAACTGCTCAAGAGCGAATTCAACGCCAACGCCAAGGTCGAGGTGAACCGCTTCAAAGGCCTCGGTGAGATGATGCCGGCGCAGCTCAAGGAGACCACGATGGATCCGGCCAAGCGCACGCTGCTGCGCGTGGTGCTGCTTGCCGACGATCGTGAGGGCACCGCCGACTCGGTTGAGCGGCTGATGGGCACCAAGGCGGAAGCCCGTTTTGCCTTCATCTCCGACAAGGCCGAATTTGCGAGCGACGACCTGCTCGACGTCTAGGGCCCAACCGACTGATTTGAAATGATTTTCCGGCCGCATCCAGATCGGGGCGGCCGTTTTCATTCGCCCTCTCGGAGAGTGGCCGCGGTTTCCTTTTCGGGCGGTTGTGTCTCACCCGCAACAGCATTTCCGACGGAACCACGTATAGTCCTGACATGAGTTTCGGGAATCAGTGCGATCGCGCCCCCGTCAGCGACCCGATCGAACGCTAAAGTCGAGGATTTGGATATGAAGAAGATTTTGCTCGCTCTGACCGCGGTTGCTGCGATGACGGGTTCCGCGTCGGCTGCCGATCTGGCCGCCCGCCCCTACACCAAGGCTCCGGCCCCGATCGCGGTCGCGCCGAGCTGGACCGGCTTCTACATCTTCGGCGGTGGCGGCGGCGGCGTCTGGGACGCTGACACCGGTGTCCAGTCGACTGTCACGGGCGCGCCGATCCTCGGCTTCAATCAGCGCCAGGGCGGCGATGGCTGGTACGGCACCGTCGGTGCTGGTTACGACTGGCAGACCGCCAACAGCTGGGTCCTCGGCGTGTTCGCTGACGGCCAGTTCGGCAGCCTGAAGGGCACGATCCAGGATCAGGGTCCGTTCGTCGCCGGCTCGATCAAGAATGACTACAGCTGGGCCGCCGGTGCGCGCCTCGGTTATCTGGTCGCTCCGAACGTTCTGTCCTACGTCAACGCCGGCTACTCCAGCTCGCACTGGAAGGGCACCACGCTGTTCAACACCGCGACCGCACTTCCCTCCGGCCTGCACACCAACGGTTTCGATCGCAGCGGCTGGTTCGTCGGCGGCGGCGTCGAGAACAACCTGAACATCTTCGGCATCACCGCGCCGGGCTGGTTCATGAAGACCGAGTACCGTGCTGCCTACTACGACAGCAAGAACATCTCGGAACTCGCCGACGTCACCAACATCTCGAACGGCCGCGACATCACCTTCAAGCCGCTCGTCCAGACCATCAGCACCTCGCTGGTCTATCGCTTCAACTGGACCGGTCCGGTTGTTGCTAAGTACTGAGCTGAATAGTCCCTGCTGATCCAGCAGACGAAAAGCCCCGGCATTGTCCGGGGCTTTTTTGTTGCCTGAACACGTTCGAGAACAACTTCGCGCGCGCGCCTCTTCGCGCAGGGCCGACTGGCCGCGCTCGATCTGGTCAGCGCTGTGGCGATCGGGCACTCTCTCCGCAGGTTCAAACCACAGCGGACAATAACAATGAGAAACGGACAGTTTGATCTCTCGGGCCGGGTCGCGATCGTCACCGGCGGCAATGGCGGCATCGGGCTTGGCATGGCGCGCGGCCTGGCGGACGCCGGCGCGGCGGTTGCCGTGGTCGGCCGCAACGAGGCGAAATCGAAGGCCGCCGTCGAGGATCTGGGCAAGCGCGGCGTCAAGGCTATCGCGGTGGCAACCGACGTCACCGACAAGGCCGCCGTCGCGGCGATGGTCGAGCGGGTCACGGGCGAGCTCGGCCGGATCGACATCCTCGTCAACAACGCCGGCATGAGCATCCGCAAGCCGCCGCACCAGCTCGAGCTCGACGAGTGGAGCAAGGTGATCGACACCAACCTCACCAGCGCCTTCCTGTGCTCGAAGGCGGCCTATCCGGCGCTCAAGGCCTCGGGCCACGGCAAGATCATCAATATCGGCTCGATGATGTCGATCTTCGGCGCGAGCTTCGCTGCGGCCTATGCCGCGAGCAAGGGCGGCATCATGCAGTACACCCGCGCCTGCGCCAACGCGTGGGCCCCCGACAACATCCAGGTCAACGCCATCCTGCCGGGCTGGATCGACACCGATCTGACCAAGGGCGCGCGCCAGCAGGTCGCGGGCCTGCACGAGCGCGTGCTCGCACGCACGCCGGCGGCCCGCTGGGGAGCGATCGACGACTTCTCAGGGATTGCCGTATTCCTGGCCTCGCCGGCGTCGGACTTCGTCACCGGCACCGCGATCCCCGTCGACGGCGGCTACTCAGTGATGGCCTGAAACACCGGATCCATGAAACACAGAAGCCCCGGCGTTGGCCGGGGCTCCTGCATCCTGTTCGCCTCAGTAGAGCTCAGTAACGCGCGATGACCAGCGCGTCGAACTTGTAGTTCATCCGCACCACCGCCCATTGGATGTCGCGCGGCTTGGCGTCGAACGTGTAGGTGCCCGCAGCGGTCCCGGCGAGCTGATAGGTCTGACGCTCGAAGGCTGCGTAGTTGTATTCGACGCCGACCGTCCAGTTGCGGGTGATGCCGTATTCCCAGCCGGCGCCGACCGTCCAGCCGCTGGCCCAATGGGTCTGGCTGCCGGAGCCGGTTGCCGGCGGAAGGTTGTCGACGACGGACAGGCGGTTGTTCACGCCCGCATAGCCGCCCTTGAAATAAAGCAGATTGTTCTGGATCGCGTAGCCGGCACGACCGACGATCGTTGCCATGAAGTTCGAGCGCCAGCTGAATTGATCGTCGCGGCCGACGCCGAACACCGTGTTGGTGACGCGGCCGGAATTGTCGAGCCCGGAGAACGTGCCCTCGACGCCGAACACGAAGTTGTTGGCCTGCCAGTTGTAGCCGATCTGACCGCCACCCATGAATCCCGAGCCGCGCTGCCGAAAGCCCTGGCCGGGTGCGAGATCGCCGAACGCCGTCGTGTTCGCGCTGTTGACCCACTGCTCATTGGTCCAGGCGCCGCCGAGATGGCCGCCGAGGTAGAAGCCGGACCAGTTGTAGACCGTTTCCACATAGGCCGGCGCCTTGGTGTACGGACGGGCGGCAAGGTCGGCGGCCGATGCAGCGCCGACGCCGAGCGCCGTAGTCACGGTCAGCGCGGCAATGAATTTGGCATGAGACATGGTGGCATCCCCAGATTGTCTGACGGAGACGAGCTTTCCCAGAGAGACCCTTACCAAAAGCAAACCGCGGGAACCGGCCGCGCAGAATCCGTGTCTGCCGGTTTCGAATCATGTCGGTCTGTTGCAATCACGCAACTTCTAAAGGCTCCTTTAAGGAGCTGTTATCCTTGATAAATTCCTTCCCTGCGTGCGACGCCGGTCAACGCGCCGCCGGCGAGTGCACGTGCTCCGGCCGCACCCCGACCGCGACCAGACGCGCCGTCAGCCCTTGCAACCAGGGCATCGCGGTGATCAACCGCAACGCGAACGGCACCGGCTCATCGCCGCCCTTCAGCGCGGCGCTGATGAGGTTGTTCTGCGCGATCACCTGCATGCGTTGCGTCACCCGCACCGGGAATTCGCGGCGTCGCCGCACGGCATCGAGCTCGTCCTCCGACGGGCAGCCAGTGACGAGCTTCGCCGCCAGGATGTTCGCGGTCGCGACCGCGTCCTGCACCGCGAGGTTGACGCCGACGCCGCCGATCGGCGACATCGCGTGCGCAGCGTCGCCGATGCAAAGCAGGCCGGGACGGGTCCAGCGCGTCAGGCGATTGATCGCAACCGTGAGCAGCTTGACGTCGTCAAAACTCTTCACGTCGGCAATGCCGGCCTTGAGGATCGGCGCGAGCCGCAGCACGTCGTCGAGCAGCGCCGGCAATCCCCTCGCCTTCACGGCCTCGTATTGTCCCTTGGCGATCACATAGGCGCATTGCCAATAGTCGCCGCGATCGAACGTCACCATCATCTTGCCGTGGTCGATGCGGGCGAACAGATTCTCGGTCTCGTCCCGACGCCGCCCGACGCGAAACCACAGCACGTCCATCGGCGCGCCGATCTCCTCGACGTCGAGGCCGGCGCGCTCGCGCACGATCGAATGCCGGCCGTCGCAGCCAATGGTGAGATCCGCCTCGATCTCGATAGGGCCATCAGGCGTCTTCACATGGACGCCCGCAACAGCGTCGCCGCGCCGGATCAGGTCGGTCGCCTCGGCGTTCATCAACACCTTGAGCGAAGGGAAACGCTTGCCGCTCTCGCGCAGGAAATTGAGGAAGTCCCACTGCGGCATCATCGCGATGAATGGATATTTGACGCTGAGGCGGCTGAGGTCGGCGATCCGCACCGCGGTGCCGCCGAACATGCCGTCGAGCCTCTGGATGTCCTGGTGCGGCAGCTTCAGGAAGCCGTCGATCAGACCGAGCTCGTCCATCACCTGCAGGGTCGATGGATGCACGGTGTCGCCGCGGAAGTCGCGGAAGAAATCGGCGTGCTTCTCCAGCACCACGACATCGACCCCGGCGCGCGCGAGCAGGTAGCCGAGCATCATGCCGGCCGGCCCGCCGCCCACGACGCAGCAGCGCACCTTCATCTGACGCGTTTTCGGCGCTACCGGATTGCCTGCATCCATGATGCCTTCCCTACCGCTGCTTCGACCCTCAGGCCTCGATTGTAACGCGGATCGGACGACAGGGATGCAAGGCTATCGTCTGAACGTCTTGATTTCCGACACGCTGCCGTCGCGATAGGTCAGCTCCACCGAAACCGATTTGGTCTGCGGCGCGAGCTTCAGATAAGGCTGCGCGTCCGACGGGATTGCGCTCGGATCGCGCGAATTGCAGGCCGGCATCTTCAACACCTTGTCCGGTACCGCGGTGTCGATGCCGATCCGCACCTCGCGGATCGCGCAACGGTACGACATCAGGTGCGTGTAGTAGACGAGCAGCCCGTTGAACTCGCGGAACGACAGCCAGCTCGTCGCCGTCATGTCGAGGATCTTGCGCTGGTCGCGGATCAGCGCAGCATCGGGATCGAACTTGATCGGGAACGGCCCCTGCATCTCGCCCTGCGTATCGACATAGCGAAGCTCGATCGTGGCCGCCGGCGCATCGGCCGGCAGCTCGATCGATGGATTGGGCATCCGCTTGCGCGTGCGCGGATCGAGCGTGTCCATGAAGCCGGTTTCGCGGAAGTCGCCGCTATCGCCGATCCGCCAGGAGATGCCGAGGGTCGGATCGGCGATCGAGAACACGACGGTCCAGCCGCCATTGTGCCGCGAGAAGCTCGCGATCGGCGCGTTGATGGAATCGTCCTTCGGCAGCTTCGGCACCGAGACCGGCGGCAGCGCGGCCACCTGCTGCGGCGGAGCGGACGGCTTGGCCGCCTCGGCCTGCGCCTTCGCGATCCCGTTGAGGAAGACGTCGTCGACCATCTGGTCGAAATAGACCGGGATCTGCTTGTGCTTCACGGTCTCCGCCATCTCGCTGACCAGACGCCGCGTACGCTGGGCGACCTGCACCAGGTTTTCACCGGGCTGCAGCAGCTCCCTGGCAAACGTTCGCGTGAACACCGAATTGGGATTGGCGTCGTCGTTCGAGAGCCGGTCGAGCGCGGTCTGGCGCGGCCCCGCCGAGAACACCGAGAACACGCCTTCCGGTAGCTGCGTCATCGGCGCAAGGCCACCGCCACCGGCAACGGCGCGCGTGCCGGCGCGCTCGAATGGATTGTTGCGGCAGGCGTCGAACACCAGGATCGAGGTCCGCGCCTTCTTGTTCTGCAATCGCTCGATGATGCGGTCGGCGAGAACCGAGGCGTCGCGCACCAGCTCCTCCTGCCCTTCGGTCGCGGCCGGCACGTCGGTCGGCAGCAGGAAGTTCTGGCCCGCGATCTCGAAGCCGTGACCGGCATAGAAGAAGAACGCGGTGTCGCCGGGTTCCACGGCGCGGTCGAAGGCGAGCAGCGTCTCGGAGAACGCCTGCCGGTTCAGATTCTCGGCCACCATGACGTTGAAACCGAGCTGCTTCAGCGTGTCGCCCATGGTGCGGGCGTCGTTGACCGCCTTCTGCAGCTTCGGCACGTTCCTGTAATCATTGTTGCCGATCACCAGGGCGACGCGCTTTTCAGCCTGGGCGGGCGCCGCCGACGCAACAAATGCGACCGCCAACAGGGTCGCTGAAAGTCTCGAAAGCCAGCTCTTCATCCCAATTCCCGCCTGCACGACAAGTGCGCCGCTCGTGCGACCGCCGCCTAATAGTCGGATCAGCCGTTTGGCCGGTTCAAGGCCGACGCCGGACGGCCGTCTTGACCGCCGCCTTGGCGACCCTCTCGGCCCCATGAGGCGTCCCGTCCGTCCTAGGTCAAGTTTCTTTTTACGGCCCGCATGATAGATTCCACCTTCCATCCGGCGCGAGCTCTCCGCACGTCCCAAGGGCATTCCAGGGGCTTTTCCGTGTACACATGGTCCACTGAGCAAGTCGATCCCCGCGATCGCTTCGACTATTGGCGCGAGGTGCGCGCCAAGGGGTTGTTCGGCGTCACCGCGGAACTCGAACCCGAGCACCGCCGCGACTTCTTCGGCGAGTTCTCGCTGCGCCAGCTCGGCGATGCCGGGCTGGTCGAGCTGCGGGCCTCGCCCTACCGCGTCGAGCGGCGCGCCGGCGACATCGCCGACGCCCGCAGCGACAGCCTGTGCATCTATCAGCAGCTCGGCGGTGGCGGCTGGTTCGGCGGCGCGCGGCTCGATGAATTCGCGGTGCGCGACGGCATGTTCGCGACCAGCTATTCGGACTTGCCCTATCAGACCGCCCCGCTTCGCGACGACGGCTTCCACCTGCGCATCATCAAGATCCCGGTGGCGAACATCGTCCCGCCGGGTGCCGAGCTCGGCGAATTCGTCCCGCGGCCGGTGCAGGATGAGACCGCGCTGCGGCCATTGTTGGAATCCTGCTTCCGCGACCTCGTCGAAGGCCATGACGCCACCGCGGCGGACGCGGCCCCGATGGTGCAGGCCCTCGCCCATATCGCGCTGATCGAGCGCGGCATCATGCGTCCCAAGAGCCGGCTCGCGCAGCAGGCCCTGCGAAGCGCCCATCTGTCACAGGCCCGCCGCCTGATCCAGCGGCACCTCGCTGATGCTGCGCTGACGCCAAGCCTGATCGCCGGCCTGCTCGGCATCTCGGTGCGTCACCTGCACATCCTGTTCGAGGAGACGGAGAAAACTTTCTCTGAGACCGTCACCGCGCTTCGGCTCGCGCAAAGCCGCCGCCTGCTCCGCGAGCGATCCGGGCAGACGATCGCCGAGGTGGCGTTCGCCTGCGGCTTCGAGAGCCTCGCGACGTTCTACCGCCTCTTCAATGCGTCCGAATCGATGACCCCGGGCGATTACCGGGCACGGGTGGCCTGAGCCTCGATCCGAACCGGCCGGGACACCGGGCACTTGCGGGTTGCTAAAGCGCCTTGATGCCCGTAATCGGGATTCCCGGCGTCACGCGCCGTCCCTCGTCGTCCCTGGGATCCTGATGTCGAAGAAGATGATCAAGCCTGGACCTGACCTGCTGGCGCAGGTCAATCAGGCTTTTCTCGACTACGGCTATAGCGGGCTGTCGATGGTCGGGCTGGCCAAGGCCTGCGGCTTCACACAGCGCGCGCTGTATTACTATTTCAGCAACAAGGAAGAGGCGTTTCGCGCCGTCATCGCCTGGCGCCACGTCGAGGACGTGGCACTCGCGCTGGAGGCCGGCCAGTCCGTGCGGGCGAAGGGCGGCGGCGCGCTGGATATTTTCGCGACGATTCTCGACGTCCGCTACGGCGAGACGCGGCGCCGCCTCACCCATTCGCCGCACACCGTCGAGCTCAATGCCGAGGCCTTCAAGCGCTGCCGCGATTTGATGATCAAATCCGCCGTCTCGTTCCAGGCTGATCTGGAAAGACTGGTGATCGAGTTGCAGGCCGCACGGCTGCTGAAGCTGAACGGCGCGTTCAAACCGGTGCAGATCGCACAGGCCCTTGCGGACGGCACGCGGGCCGTCAACCAGGCGCTGCCGCCGATCGCCCGCGACGACTTCTCGGCCCGCTACCGCCAGATGTGCGCGATGGTGCTCTACGGCTGCGCGGTGATGCCGAAGCGGAAGTAGTCCGTACGACGGCCCGCGCACGGCCGTCTCCGCTAGCCCCCGACAATCGACCATCAGAGACCGGCCGGACCATTTCGCCGGGCCCGTGGATAAGTTTGGCCGCTTGTTGGCTATTTCATATTTTACATAACTATGTGAAATATACGATATTGCATCGCAAGACCTTTGGAGACATCTCGAATGGCTGACATGGGACAGACGGACGACCCGGCCAATCGTGGCGCGATTCCGTGTCCTCCGAACCGAAGTGATCAGCCTGCGCGCATTGAGAAGATAATTTCCGGCGATTTCGCCAGAACCGCGCTGGCGCTTCGCCCAGGCTCGGCACAGCCAATTTCCTTACCGGCGACGCGCGGTCTGATGCAGAGCGAGGGGTCATGCACGATGCGCACTAAGCTCGAGGATCATGGCACGGAATCGCCATCCGCAGGCCCGGCGTGCGCCCCTGGCTCCGATGCCCTGGACCAGCGCGTTGATCAGACTGCAGCCCTCGCGCTTGCGCGTCGGAGTTCTCCGACGACAAGCAATCGCGGCTGGGCGCCGTTGCTCGAAGCCTGCCTTGCCGATTTCAAGGAGGCCACCGAGGCCGGTGATACCGCGAACATTCCTGCGCTGGTCAAGATCGTGGCGGAGCTTGCGTTGATCGAGCGCGGCGCGATCAGGCCGGGCAGCCGCCGCGCCCAGCAGGCGCTGCGCGTCGGCCGGCTCAGCCTCGCGCGCCGCCTCATCACGCGCCACCTCGCGAAGCCGGCGCTGTCGCCGGGGATGATCGCCGACCTGCTCGGCGTCTCGGTCCGCTACCTGCACGTCCTGTTCGAAGCGACGGGGGCGAGCTTTTCGCAGACCGTCACCGCCGAGCGTCTGGGCGAGAGCCGCAGGCTGCTTTGCGAAAAGCCGCCGCGGCCGATCGCCGATATCGCCCTCGCCTGCGGGTTTAACAGCCTGGCGACGTTCTACCGGATCTTCAGCGCCTCCGAAGGCCTGACGCCCGGCGAATTCAGGGCCCGAAACAGCGTGCAGGCCCCCGTCCAGGCCGCGCCATCGGATACGGAGGTAGTGATTCATTTGACCGCCAAATGACGGAAACGACGGTTATTTCGGCGAAAACATTAAGCTTTTTCGGCTCTTCGGCTGGTTCCAAGATTGACTTTACCGCTTTCGCCCCTATGTTGCGGACAACGCGGCCCTCGGATCGAAACGCGATTCGTCAGGTTTGCCGTCCGTCAGCGTTAGTCAGAGCCCCCGAGCTTTATAGAAAAGCGAGCCGTTTCGGGGCCGAACGCGACAGCCTTTTACCTGCGATGCCGAACGGCGGTTTCGACCAGAGGCTCAATGTCTTTTTCCAATCTAGGCCTGTCCGATAAGGTCCTCGCCGCAGTTGCGGCCACCGGTTACACCACCCCCACTCCCATCCAGGAACAGGCAATCCCGCACGTCCTCGCCCGGCGCGACGTGCTCGGCATTGCCCAGACCGGCACCGGCAAGACCGCTGCCTTCGTTCTCCCGATGCTCACTTTGCTTGAGAAGGGCCGCGCGCGGGCACGCATGCCGCGCACCCTGATCCTCGAGCCGACCCGCGAGCTTGCCGCGCAGGTGAAGGAGCAGTTCGACAAATACGGCGCCGGTCAGAAATTGAACGTGGCGCTGCTGATCGGCGGCGTCTCGTTCGGCGACCAGGACTCCAAGCTGATGCGCGGCGTCGACGTCCTGATCGCAACGCCCGGCCGCCTGCTCGACCACACCGAACGCGGCGGATTGCTGCTCACCGGCGTCGAGCTGCTGGTGATCGACGAAGCCGACCGCATGCTCGACATGGGCTTCATTCCCGACATCGAACGCATTTGCAAGCTCGTCCCCTTCACGCGGCAGACCCTGTTCTTCACCGCGACGATGCCGCCTGAGATCAGCCGCATCACCGAGGCCTTCCTGCACAATCCGGCCCGGATCGAAGTCTCCAAGCCCGCGACCACCGCCGTCACCGTGACGCAATTGCAGGTCCCGGCCGGTCGCGAAGCGCACGACAAGCGCGAGATCCTCCGCCGCCTGCTGCGCGACGCCAAGGACCTCAACAACGCGATCATCTTCTGCAATCGCAAGCGCGAAGTCGCCGTCCTTCACAAATCACTCCAGAAGCACGGCTTCAGTGTCGGCGCCCTGCACGGCGACATGGATCAGTCCGCCCGCACCGCGGCGCTGGATCAATTCCGCAAGGGCGAGATTCCGCTGCTCGTCGCCTCCGACGTCGCCGCTCGCGGCCTCGACATTCCCGCCGTGAGCCACGTTTTCAATTTCGACGTGCCGCACCACCCCGACGATTACGTCCACCGCATCGGCCGTACCGGCCGCGCCGGACGCACCGGCACCGCGATCTCCATTGTCACCTCGCTCGACAGCAAGTCGATGACGGCGATCGAGAAGCTGATCGGCCAGCCGATCCCGCGCGCCGAGGGCGACTTCACCGTTAAGAGCGAGGCCTCCGACGAGGACGGTGCGCCGCGCCGCTCGCGCAGCCGCGAAGGTTCGCGCGACGGCGCCCGCGGCGGCCGCAAGCCGCGACGTGAGCGTGAGCCGCGTCAAGGCGAACGCGAAGCACGTCAGGGTGAACGCGAGCCGCGTCAGGACCAGGAGCCCCGCCAGGAGCGTGCAGCCAAGCCGGAGCGCGAACCGCGTCACGGCCGCGGCACCGCGCCCAGGGCCACCCCGTCGCACGTGCCGTCGATCGGGCGTGCCGAGCCATCGCGGCCGCAGCGCGAGGCGGACCATGAGCCCGCCGATCATTCGCACCTGCCCGCCTTCCTGCTGCGACCTGTGCGCGCACGCGCCTAAGGCCGGCTCCGATGCCGCCGCGCCAGCGGCGGCATTCCGCGGAATCTGTTTCGCCGCCGACCGACACCCACGCTGATTCCTCGCGTTTGAAGCAAATGCGCGCAGTTTTCGCAGCGCAATGGCGAGCAAGCCAAAAGCTTGCGAAAGCCGCGCGCGATCCGCGATGGGATCGCGTTCGTACGACATTAGTCGCGGCGAAATCCCGTAGTTCCACTGTTTACTTTGCCTTCATTCTCGTCCCGTACCCTCGCGCAATAATTTAGTCATTGCTGCCGGGCATGACCGGCATTGCGTGCATTAAGGACGTAACAGTGGTCAAGCTGCTGGACGAACACGAACGTACGTTGGCCTTTGCCGAAGTCGCACTTGGTCAGATTCGCTCGCTTCGTCAGACCGCCGTGCCGCGCAACTACGAAATCTGGTACGTCTACGCGACCGGATACAACGCACCGCTCAACAAGGTCATCAACGAGACGCTGGCGCGCAGCGGCAAGCTCTCTGAATCCGATCTCGAGCAGATCTACGAAACCTATCTGTCGCACATCAAGACCTCGGACCGCATCGACAAGGTCGGCGCACGCGTCATCGGTGAAATCGACGCCGTCATGCGGCTGATCACCGATGCGCTCGGCGTGTCCGCGACCTACGACGCGAGCCTCGTCGGCGCCAGCGACCGGCTCTCGACCGCGACCACCCGCGACCAGATCAAGACCATCGTCGAGGGGCTGGCCAAATCGACGCGCGAGATGCGCGAGACCAATCAGGCACTGGAGAACCGGCTCGCGCTGTCGAAGTCGGAGATCAGCGACCTGCAACACAGCCTCGAGGCGATCCGCGCCGAGAGCCTGACCGATCCGCTCACCGGCCTCGGCAACCGCAAATATTTCGACCGCTCGATCGACATGGCGGTGCAGGCTGCTTTGGCCAGCGGCGAGCCGCTATCGCTCCTGATGTTCGACATCGATCACTTCAAGTCGTTCAACGATTCCTACGGCCATCTCACCGGCGACCAGGTGCTGCGGCTGGTGGCGCAGTCGCTGAAGCAGACCATCAAGGGCCAGGACATCACCGCCCGCTATGGCGGCGAAGAATTCGCGGTGGTGCTGCCGAACACCGCGCTGCGCCAGGCGCTGACGGTCGCCGACCACATCCGCCGTGCCGTGATGGCCAAGGAGCTGAAGAAGAAGTCGACCGGCGAGATCCTCGGCCGCGTCACGATCTCGGTCGGCGTCTCCATGCTGAAGCCGGCCGACGACACGGACTCGCTGATCGAGCGCGCCGACGCCTGCCTCTACGCCGCCAAGCGCGCCGGCCGCAACCGCGTGATCTGCGAAGCCGACCCGGAATACAGCGCCGAGACCCAGACCCAAGTGGCGTGACCGGTCCGCGTCTTTCTCCCCATCGTCATTGCGAGCGAAGCGAAGCAATCCATCTGCCCGCAAATGCGGATAGATGGATTGCTTCGTCGCTACGCTCCTCGCAATGACGTGGATAGAGCGGCGGCCTTAGGGTGAGGATTTTTTCTTCGGAGCGCGCCTGCTGGTCGTCTTGGCCGCTTTCTTCGCCGCTCTTTTGGTCGTTGCCCTCTTCCCCGCGCTCTTCTTCGCGGCGACCTTCTTCACCGGCGCCTTCGCCGTCCGCTCAGCCGACCGTTTCCTCGGCCGCTTGCGCAGCGCGGCGCGCCGGGCGGCGCCGAGCGCCGAGCGTGCCCAGACCGCAAGCTCCTCGGAATCATCGAACAGCCGCGCCGGCAGCTGCCAGTACGAGTTCACCGTGACGGTTTTTTCCCGCGTCGTGTACTGGAACGGCTTGGAGCCTTCGGCCTCGAACTGCGGAATGGTCTCCTCGTCGGCGCGGAAGTAGAGCCCGGCACGCAGGGCGAGCGCGAAGTTGGTGCCGTCAGCGGAGATGCCGTAGCCGGAGAACATCCGGCGCAGCGTGACCGGACCGAAATCGGCGAACAGGTCGGTCAGGAATTCGCGGTCCATGTGCCACCCTTGTTCCAGCGCGGCCGAACGCGCCTGCCGCAGCCTGTTGGCAGCGCAGTATGGTCGACGACGGCGTCGACATGCAACGATGGTGGGTATCGGATAACGCGCGAGCGCGATTGCGCGCTCGCGAGGGCGCAGCAGCGATCAGACCGTCGCCGGCTTGAGCTGCACCGATTCGCCGCAACCGCAGGCGGAAACCTGGTTCGGGTTGTTGAACACGAACTGGGCCTGCATCCTGTCGGCCACGTAGTCCATCTCGGTGCCGAGCAGGAACAGCACGGCCTTCGGATCGACCAGGATCTTCACGCCCTTGTCCTCGACCACTTCGTCGGTCGGACGGATCTCATGGGCGTATTCGACGGTGTAGGATTGTCCGGCGCAGCCGCCGTTCTTGATGCCGACGCGCAGGCCGACGATCTCAGAATCGGCGCGCTTGGTCAGCTCGGTGATCCGCTCCGCCGCGGCATCGGTCAGTCTCATGACCTGCGGGCGCGGGCGCTTCGGCTTGGCTGGGGTTGGTGAGGCTTGTGTCATGTCACTCATGTGGTCAGTCCCAGCGGCAAATCAATTGCCAGTCATTCCAAGGTTAAGCTCGATCCCCTAACGCATCACCACATATTGAGGACGAGGCGTGCCTCGTCCGACATCCGGTCCGGCGTCCAGGCCGGATCCCACACCAGATTGACGTTGACGACGCCGACGCCGGGAACGCTGGCAACCGCGTTCTCGACCATCTGCGGCAACTCGCCGGCGGCCGGGCAGTTCGGCGTGGTCAGCGTCATCAGGATGTCGACCGAGCGATCATCCTTGAGGTCGACCTTGTAGATCAGGCCGAGCTCGTAGATGTCGGCCGGGATTTCCGGATCGAACACCGTCTTCAGCGCTGCGACGATCTCGCCGCTCATGCGCTCGGTCTCCTCCGCCGGCAGTGCCGAGGTGGTTTCCATGGTGGCCGTCTTGACTTCGGCTGTATCGGTCATGCGAACAATTCCCGCGCCTTGATCAGCGCCTGCGCCAGATGGTCGACTTCTTCCCTTGTATTATACATTCCGAAGGACGCCCGGCAGGTGGCCGTGACGTTGAACCGCTCTAAAAGCGGCATCACGCAATGGGTGCCGGCGCGCACCGCGATGCCCTGCCGGTCGATCACGGTCGCGACATCGTGGGGGTGCGCGCCCTTCATCTCGAAGGAAATCACCGGGCCCTTGTTGCGGGCCGTGCCGATCACGCGAATCGAATTGATCTCGCGCAGGCGCTCCTGCGCGTAGCTGAGCAGCTCATGCTCATGCGCAGCAATGCGCTCCTTGCCGATCGAATTGACGTAGTCGATCGCAGCACCGAGCCCGATCGCCTCGACGATCGGCGGCGTCCCGGCCTCGAACTTGTGCGGCGGATCGCCATAGGTGACCCAATCCTTGGCCACTTCACGGATCATCTCGCCGCCGCCGTTGAACGGCCGCATCGCCACCAGATGCTCGTGCTTGGCATAGAGTGCGCCGATGCCGGTCGGCCCGTACACCTTGTGGCCGGTGAAAGCGTAGAAATCGCAATCGAGGTCCTGAACGTCGACAGGCAGGTGCACCGCGCCCTGTGCGCCGTCGACCAGCACCGGAATGCCGCGGGCGTGGGCGAGCCGGACCACCTCCTTGACCGGAACCAGGGTGCCGAGCGCGTTCGACATCTGGGTGATCGCGACGATCTTGGTACGCGGGCTCAGGAGCTTCTCGAACTCCTCGATCAGGAAGTTGCCTTCGTCGTCGACCGGCGCCCACTTGATCACGGCACCATGACGCTCCCTGAGGAAGTGCCACGGCACGATGTTGGAATGGTGCTCCATGATCGAGAGGACGATCTCGTCGCCCTCCCCAATGTTCACCCCGCCCCAGGACGATGCCACCAAATTGATCGCCTCGGTGACGTTGCGGGTGAAGACGATCTCTTCGGTGCGGCGGGCGTTGATGAACTGCGCGACCTTGCCGCGGGCGCCCTCATAGGCCTCCGTCGCGGCATTGGCGAGGTAATGCAGGCCGCGATGCACGTTGGCGTATTCGCTCTTGTAGGCCTCGGTCATGCGGTCGAGCACCGCGTTCGGCTTCTGCGCCGAGGCCGCGTTGTCGAGATAGACCAGCGGCTTGCCGTAGATCTGCATGGCGAGCGCCGGGAAATCCTGCCGCACCAGAGCGACGTCGTAAGAACCGTTGGCGACCGCCTTGTGCATGCTCACGCCCTCGCCTGAAGCCAGCGCTGCGCGGTCGCAATTGCGACCTCGCGCAACGCGTCGCTGGCAATCGTCTCGATCGCCTCGCCGACGAAGGCCTGGATCAGAAGCGCCTGCGCTTCCTTCTCCGGCAGTCCGCGGGCGCGCATGTAGAACAGCAGGCTCTCGTCGAGCGCGCCGGTGGTCGCACCGTGACCGCAGGTGACGTCGTCGGCGAAGATTTCGAGCTCGGGCTTGTTGTCGGCTTCCGCGTCATCGGACAGCAGCAGCGCGCGGGTCATCATCTTGGCGTCGGTCTTCTGCGCGTCCGGACGGACGATGATGCGGCCCTGGAATACGGAATGGGCACGGTCGTCGACGACGGCACGGAATATCTCGCGGCTCGCGCAGTGTGGCACCGCGTGATCCATGAACAGCGTGGTGTCGGCGTGCTGCTTGCCGTTGATCAGGTTGACGCCGTTGGTCTCAACATTGGAGCCCTCGCCGGCGCAGGTGACCGTCAGCTGGTAGCGGCTGACATGACCGCCCGAGGTCAGGCCGAACGTGTTGAAATGGGCGTGCGCGCCGAGCGACACGGTCGCCGAGGAAATGTTGAAGGCATCGACGCTGTCTTCAACCAGACGCACGTGATCGAGCCGCGCATTGTCGCCGATCGCGACAATCAGCCCGTCATGGGTCTGATAGGCCTTGGCGCCATCGCCTGCGAGATAGCTCTCCACCAGCGTCACGCCGGTATCGCGGCCGAGCCGGAGCAGCGAACGCGTGAACATCGCAGTCGGCGTCGCGCCGGAGGCGACGTGGACGATGTGCAGCGGCTGGGCCAGCACCGTGCCATTGGCGATGTCGATGACGACGCCATCGGTCGCCATCGCACCGTTCAGTGCGATCATGGGATTGGACGTGTCTGACGCAAAGGCCTGCGCCGAAAGCGCGGCATCGCCGGCGTCGAGCACCTCGCGCAGCGGGCGGATGCTGAGTCCCTTGTCGAGATTACCGAGATCGGACAGATCAGGCGCGAAAGCGCCGTCGACCAGCACCAGGCGGCGCACGCCGTCGATCGCCCGCAGCTCGACGGCAGCAGCGGCGCGATTCAGTGCTGCGGCATCCGGCGCAGGGGCCAGCGGCAGCACCTCGCGCATCAGCGCGCGCAGGTCGGTGTACTTCCAATCCTCGATCCGGCGATGCGGCAGGCCAAGGCGCTCATAGGCCTCGAATGCCTCGCGGCGCTGATCGGCGATCTTGCCCTTGCCCGGCAGACGGTCGCGCACGACGGCGAATGCATCGCCCAGCGCGCGTCCGGTCTCGGTCTTTGCAACAACGTTCATCTGAGAACCCGCATTTATCAGGCAGCGTCTTCGAACTGCGCGTAACCGGACTCTTCCAGCTCCAGCGCAAGTTCCTTGCCGCCGCTCTTCACCACCCGGCCCTTCGACATCACGTGCACGACGTCGGGCACGATGTAGTTGAGCAGCCGCTGATAGTGGGTGATGACGACCATCGCGCGCTCCGGCGAGCGCAAGGCGTTGACGCCGTCGGCTGCAATCCGCAGCGCGTCGATGTCGAGGCCGGAATCCATTTCGTCGAGAATGCAGACGGCCGGCTCGAACAGCGCCATCTGCAGGATCTCATTGCGCTTCTTCTCGCCGCCGGAGAAGCCGACATTGACGCCGCGCTTCAGCATGTCCTGCGGAATGTTGAGCGACTTGGCGACCTCGCGGACCTTCCTGAGGAAGGCCGGCGACGAGATTTCGTCTTCGCCGCGCGCCTTGCGCTGGGCGTTGAGCGCCGCATGCAGGAAATTCCAGGTGGTCACGCCGGGGATTTCCACCGGATACTGGAACGCCAGGAATACGCCCTTGGCGGCGCGCTCGTTGGGCGCCATCTCCAGCAGGTCCTCGCCCTTGAACAGGATTTGCCCGCCGGTGACTTCGTAGCCGGGCTTGCCCGCGATGACGTGGGAAAGCGTCGACTTGCCGGAGCCGTTCGGCCCCATGATCGCGTGCACCTCGCCCGGGTTCACCGTGAGCGACAGCCCGTGGAGGATCTCACGCTCCTCGACACGAACCTGCAGATCTTTCACTTCAAGCAGAGACATCTGATTTTTCCTGAGCATCATCCGCAAGGCGCGTCGGCCGCGCCGTTAGCGGGATGGATTAGCCAACCGAACCTTCAAGGCTGATCGAGATCAGCTTCTGCGCTTCCACCGCGAACTCCATCGGCAGTTGCTGCAGCACGTCCTTCACGAAGCCGTTGACGACGAGGCCGACGGCTTCTTCCTGCGAGAGCCCGCGCTGGATGCAGTAGAACAGCACGTCCTCGGAAATCTTCGACGTCGTCGCTTCGTGCTCGAACGTAGCCGAGGAGTTCTTGGCCTCAACATAGGGCACGGTGTGCGCACCGCATTTGTCGCCGATCAGGAGCGAGTCGCAGGCGGTGTAGTTGCGCGCGCCGGTGGCTTTGCGATGCGCGCTGACGAGACCGCGATAGGTGTTCTGCGACCTGCCGGCGGCGATGCCCTTGGAGATGATCCGGCTCGACGTGTTCTTGCCGAGGTGGATCATCTTGGTGCCGCTATCGACCTGCTGGTAGCCGTTCGAGATCGCGATCGAGTAAAACTCGCCGCTCGAATTGTCGCCGCGCAGGATGCAGCTCGGATACTTCCAGGTGATCGCAGATCCCGTCTCGACCTGGGTCCAGGAGATCTTGGAGTTCTTGCCGCGGCAGTCGCCTCGCTTGGTGACGAAATTGTAGATGCCGCCCTTGCCCTCGGAATTGCCGGGGTACCAGTTCTGCACCGTCGAATACTTGATCTCCGCGTCATCGAGCGTGACGAGCTCGACCACGGCGGCGTGCAACTGGTTCTCGTCGCGCTGCGGCGCGGTGCAGCCTTCGAGATAGGAAACGTAGGAGCCCTTGTCGGCGATGATCAGCGTGCGCTCGAACTGGCCGGTGTTACGCTCGTTGATGCGGAAATAGGTCGACAGCTCCATCGGGCAGCGCACGCCCGGCGGCACGTAGACGAACGAGCCGTCGGAGAACACCGCCGAGTTCAGCGTCGCGAAGTAGTTGTCCGAGGTCGGCACCACGGTGCCGAGATATTTCTGCACGAGCTCCGGATGCTCGCGGATCGCCTCCGAGATCGGCATGAAGATCACGCCGGCAGCCTTCAGCTCCTTCTGGAAGGTGGTCGCGACCGAAACCGAGTCGAACACGGCATCGACCGCGATCTTGCGGCTCGGCGACGGCGGTCCACCGGGCGGCGGCTCGACGCCCTCGAGGATCGCGACCTCACGCAGCGGAATGCCGAGCTTCTCATAGGTCTTGAGGATTTCCGGATCGATCTCGTCGATCGAGGACAGCGTCTTCTTCGGCTTCGGCGCCGAGTAATAGTAGATGTCCTGGTAATCGATCTTCGGATAGTCGACGCGCGCCCAGGTCGGCTCGGTCATGGTCAGCCAGCGGCGATACGCCTCGAGGCGCCATTCCAGCATCCAGGCCGGTTCATTCTTCTTTGCGGAGATGAAGCGGACGGTATCTTCCGACAGCCCCTTCGGGGCCTTGTCGGACTCGATCTGAGTCTCAAACCCATATCGATACTGGTCGACGTCGATGCGCCGGACGCGCTCGACCGTCTCTTGTACAGCAGGCATTCAATCCTCCGCTCGCGGTTTCAAGGACCGCGGTGGATCTCTAGTTCAGAAAAATCACTTACGATGCTTTGAACACGAAATCACTGGCTTAGAACAGTTCAAGCTGTGTTTCGTCGTTCCCCCTTAACTAGGGTATCGGCGAGCTTTCGCCAAGCCTTGAGGGTGAAATCCACGTCTGTCTCCGTGGTAGACCAGCCAAGACTGAGCCGCACCGCTCCCTGGGACACCTCTGAACGGTATCCCATTGCCTCCAACACGTGAGACGGCTGGACCTTGCCCGACGAGCAGGCGGAACCGGAGGACACCGCGACCCCGGCCAGGTCGAATCCGATAACCGCCGTCTCGGCCTTCATGCCGGGCGCGGTGAACAAGACGGTATTCGGCAACCGCTTCACGTCATCGGAGAAGATCAGCATGTCCGGCGTCTGCCGGAGCCCGTGCTCGAGCCTGTCACGCAATCCCCTGACGCGGGCGGCGTCGGCCTTCAGCGCCACCATCGCGGCCTTCGCGGACGCGCCAAAGCCTGCGATCCCAGCGACGTTCTCAGTCCCTGCCCGCCGCCCGAGCTCCTGCCCGCCGCCGCGCAGGAACGCCTCCAGTCCTTCAACGCCTTCGGCGAGCACCAGTGCGCCTGCGCCCTTCGGTCCACCGATCTTGTGCGCCGACAGCGTCACGAGATCGGCCTGGGTCGAGGCGAGATCGAACGAGATCTTTCCGAACGCCTGGATCGCATCGACGTGCAGCAGGCCACCGGCTGCGTGGACGATCTCGGCGACGTCAGCCACCGGCTGAATGGCGCCGGTCTCGTTGTTCGCTAGCATCACCGAGACCAAAGCGGGTGGACCGTCGGCCAGCAGCGCGCGCAGATGGTTGAGATCGATGACCCCGGCGCGCGTGACATTGATCGCGAGGGTCGCCTCACGCGCGAACCGCCCGCCCGCAAGGACGGACGCGTGCTCGATCGCGGACACCAGCAGCCGCCCGATCGGAGCGCCCGCACCGCGGCGCAATCCCGGCGTCAATGCGAGCGCATTGGCTTCGGTCCCGCCGGAGAGAAACACGACGTCCTGCGGCCGGCCGCCGACCGCCGTGGCCACCGCATTGCGGGCATCCTCAACCAGCCGGCGCGCGCGGCGTCCCTCGCTGTGCACCGAGGACGGGTTGCCGCTCAATTCCCATGCAGAAGCCATCGCCGCCTTCGCCTCCTGGCGAAGCGGCGTGGTGGCATTCCAGTCGAGATAGACGCGATCGGCCATCGAGCTTGTCCGCGGCAACCACCATGGTTGCGGCCTTCCACTGCGACATAACGACAGTCGGGCAGCGAGACCAGATCAGAGTCACTGGCGCGAGAGATTTTTCACGCTCGCCGGGAGTCTCGTCGTGTTGCCAGGCAAGATGTCGGCCTGCGCACCGAGCGCGATAGCAATATGACAAATCAAAACTTCAGGTAGCCAGCGAACAAATCGACGCGTCGATCCGGATCGCCGCCGACGCGCCGGCTACGCGCGCGTCACGGCGCGGATTAGCCTGCGCCAAGCGGCACAATTTCCTTGATTTTTGCCCCTTGCGTCATGCTAGAAGGCCTTCCAGCGTGCCGCCCGGCGGTGCCTGCGCCCGATTTCATCATGAGCCGCTCTACTCGCGCCCGTCGCCGAAGATGGCTCCAACCGGTTGATTGATCGACGTCAATCAAGGGAACGCGTCAATCAAGGGAACACAATGCCTGAAGTCATTTTCACCGGCCCTGCTGGCCGTCTCGAGGGCCGCTACCATCCGGCCAAGCAGAAGAACGCGCCGATTGCGATGATCCTGCATCCGCATCCGCAGTTCCACGGCACGATGAACCACCAGATCGTCTACCAGTGCTACTACGCGTTCGCGCATCGCGGCTTCTCGGTGCTGCGCTTCAACTTCCGTGGCGTCGGCCGCAGCCAGGGCTCGTTCGATCACGGCACCGGCGAGTTGTCCGATGCCGCGAGCGCGCTCGACTGGGCGCAGGCGATCAATCCCGAGGCGCGCGCCTGCTGGGTCGCCGGCTTCTCGTTCGGCGCATGGATCGGCATGCAGCTTTTGATGCGCCGTCCGGAGGTCGAGGGCTTCATCTCGATCGCGCCGCCCGCTAATCTCTACGACTTCTCGTTCCTCGCGCCCTGCCCGTCGTCGGGCCTGATCGTGCACGGCGACAAGGATGCCGTGGTGCCGCCCAAGGACGTCAACACGCTGGTCGAGAAGCTGAAGACGCAGAAGGGCATCGTGATCGACCAGCAGGTCATCCCCGGCGCCAACCATTTCTTCGACGGCAAGCTCGAGCCGCTGATGGAAACGGTGACCGGCTATCTCGACATGCGCCTCGCCAACGTGCGCTGACGCCACCGACCTTGTAGCCCGCATGAGCGAAGCGACATGCGGGTCGCAACGGCGCAGACCCCGGATATCGCTTCGCTCATCCGGGCTACGGTCCCTGCAGACTCACTCCGGCGCGAATTTCAGCGCGGCGATGCCGACCAGCACCAGCGCGATCCCGGCCACCTTCATCGGGTTCACGGCTTCGTTGAACAACAGCACGCCCATGGTCAGCGTGCCGACCGCGCCGATGCCGGTCCATACCGTGTAGGCGACGCCGACGCCGAGCACCTGCAACGCGCGCCCGAGCAGGAACACGAACGCGGCGAGCAGCACCAGCGAGACCAGCGTCCAGCCGAGGCGCGTATAGCCCTCGGCATATTTCATCGAGATGGCCCAGCCGACGTCGAGAAGACCGGCGACGACCAGCGCGATCCAGGCAATGGAGTGCGACATGGCTTAGGCGGCAAGCTTCAGCATGTGTGCGCGGTGCCCGACCAGGAACGCGTGCAGCAGCGCGGGATATTCAGGCGAAACGGCGCTGCGCACGCTTGGCCGCTGCGCCAGCGCACTGCGCCACGCCCGAAGCTTTGGCGTGTGGGCGAAAACTGCCAGATCGGTCAGCTGATCGAACAGATCGAAATAGCGGAAGACCGGCGCGAACACCGCATCCACCAGGCTGAACCTGTCGCCAGCGAAGAATGGACCCGCGCCGAGCGCAGCCTCGACGCGCGCGAATTTTGCGGTGACCGCCTGCCGCTTGCTCTCGAAGGTCGCGGCATCGGTTGCGGTCTCGAGCCCCCACAGGTCGCCGAGAACGGCCGAGCCGAACTCCATCCAGGCGCGATGCTCGGCGCGGGTGAGCGCATCCTGCAGATGCAGCTTGGCGCCGCCTTGCGTCTCCTCGATGTACTCGCAGATCACGTTGCTCTCGAACAGCGCGACCTCTCTGCCGTCGTCGCCGGTCACGACCAGCACCGGCACCTTGCCGAGCGGCGAGATCTTCAGGAACCAGTCCGGCTTGTTGGCGAGATCGATGTCGATCCGCTCGAACGGCACACCCTTCTCATGCAGCGCGATTACCGCGCGTTGCACATAGGGGCAGAGCTTGTGGCTGATCAGCTTCAGGGCGGCCATGGACGAAACCTCGCGTTCAATGCAACTGCATCGAATTAAATGCAGTGGCATGGAACTGTCAAGGTAGATGCATTTGCATCTAAATCACGGTCGCGCGATGATGCCCCCGGTCATCGGGATCGGCACCCCCGTGGTGGCGGGGTAGCTCAGCGGCAGCCCCCTCATGCCGCGCGCGGCAAGGAAGCCGAAGGCCTGCGCCTCGATCGCATCCGCCGCCCAGCCGAGCGCCTCGGCGGGCTCGACGATTGCCGGCGCCAGGCGCTCGCGCAGCATCCGCATCATCGTGAGGTTGGAGGCGCCGCCGCCGCAGATGATCCAGCTCTTCGGGCGTTTCGGCAGCAGCGGCACCACGCGGGCGATCGCAGCCGCCGTGAAAGCGGTCAGCGTCGCCGCGCCATCGGCCGGCGCCACGGCACCGAGCTTCAGGCCGGCAAAGTGGTTGCGGTCGAGCGATTTCGGCGGCGGAACCGAGAAGAACGGCAGCTTGAGCGCCTGAGCGATCCAGGCTTCGTCCGGTTTGCCCAGCGCGGCGAACTTGCCGGCGGTGTCGAACGGCTGATGCATCTGGCGGAACATGAAATCGTCGAGCAGCGCGTTCCCGGGCCCGGTGTCGCAGGCGATCAACGTATCGGCACCGTCGATATATGTGATGTTGGAGACGCCGCCGATATTGACCACGACGATCGGCCCCTCGCGGTTCAGCGATTGCGCCAGCGCCCGATGATAGACCGGCACGAGCGGCGCGCCCTGCCCGCCGGCCTCGACGTCGGCGGCACGGAAATCATGCATCACCGGGATGTGGATCGCTTTGGCGAGCGCCAGGGCATCGCCGATCTGCACCGTCAACTTCCGCTCCGGGCGGTGCAGCACGGTCTGGCCATGGAACCCGACGATGTCGATGTCCTGGGCGGAGATCCGGGTCTGCGCCGTGAAACTGGCGACCGCCTCGGCATGGGCTGTCGTGACGGTCTGCTCGGCCTGCCGCAGGATTCCCGGCCGGGCATCGCGCCGCGACAGATGAACGGCCTCGGTCAGCGCCTGGCGCAGCAGGCTGCGCTCGCTGTCGGTATAGGGTCGATAGCCGGTAGGTCCGAAGGCCTTGATCTGGCGGCCATCGGTCTCGATCAGTGCCACGTCGACCCCGTCGAGCGAGGTCCCGCTCATCAGACCGAGTGCCGTTAACATCATCTTGGAAGCGCCCCAGCCGGGAACCCCCGGCTTGTCTCAAACAAGTACATCCTATAATGCCACTGCGCGTCCGCCTGCGGCAGCCTCAAGCGTCAAGGTTCCGCAAATAGATGCAAAAACCGTAAAACAAGAATGATCTGGCTCGCCGACAAATGACTGCATTTAAATCGGATTTCCTGAACACTCTACAGGAACGCGGCTTCGTCCACCAGTGCTCCGATTTCGAGGGCCTCGACGCGCTCGCCGCCAAGGGCGAGGCGACTGCCTATGTCGGCTACGACTGCACCGCGCCGTCGCTGCACATCGGCAACTTCCTCACCATGATGATGCTGTACTGGCTGCAACAGAGCGGCAACAAGCCGATAACATTGATGGGCGGCGGCACCACGATGGTCGGCGACCCCTCCGGCAAGGACGAGACGCGCGCGATGCGCACCGTCGCGGAGATTGAATCCAACAAGGCGAGCATCCGCGGCGTGTTCGCCAAGGTGCTGCGCTATGGCGACGGGCCTTCCGACGCCATCATGCTCGACAACGCCGAGTGGCTGACCAAATTGAACTGGATCGAGATGCTGCGCGACATCGGCCGGCACTTCTCGGTCAACCGCATGCTGACGATGGACTCGGTGCGGCTCCGGCTCGAGCGCGAGCAGGAGATGAGCTTCATCGAATTCAACTACATGGTCTGCCAGGCCTACGACTTCGTCGAGCTGTCGCGCCGCGCCGGCTGCCGGCTGCAGATGGGCGGCTCCGACCAGTGGGGCAATATCGTCAACGGCGTCGATCTCGGCCGCCGCATGGGCTCGCCGCAACTGTACGCGCTGACCACGCCGCTGCTGACCACCGCCTCCGGCGACAAGATGGGCAAGACCGCCAAGGGCGCGGTGTGGCTCAACGCCGACCAGTTCTCGCCGTATGACTTCTGGCAGTACTGGCGCAACGTGGAGGATGCCGACGTCGTCAAGTTCCTCAAGCTGTTCACGATCCTGCCGATGAGCGAGATCAACAAGCTTGCAGCGCTCGGTGGCAGCGAGATCAACGAAGCCAAGAAGGTGCTGGCGACCGAGGCAACCGCCCTGCTCCATGGCCGCGATGCGGCGAACGAGGCTGCCGAGACCGCGCGCCGCACCTTCGAGGAAGGTGCGCTGGCGGAAACCTTGCCGACGGTGGAAATTCCGCGCGGCGAATTCGAGGCCGGCGTCGGCGTGCTCGCTGCCTTCGTCAAGGCCGAGCTCGTCGCTTCCAACGGCGAAGCACGCCGGCAGATCAAGGGCGGCGGCCTGCGCGTCAACGATGTTGCGGTCACCGATGAGAAGATGCTGCTGACGCCGGCCAATCTGACGCCGGAAGGCGTGGTCAAATTGTCGCTCGGCAAGAAGCGCCACGTCCTGCTGAAGCCTGCATAGGCGCATTCGCATTTGTCGGTTGCAGGGGGTGCCGAAAGCGCGCTCCCTCCTTTTCGATGGACCAGAACACGCCGCCGAACGACACGCTTGCAACGCCGGCGAAACAGTCGCGCGTCGCACTCAACGTGCTTGCGCTCTGCTTCGTGCTGTCGGTGCTCGGACGCGGCCTTAGCGACAGCTTCACGGTCTTTCTCAAACCGATCTCGGAAAATTTCGGCTGGGACCGCGCCTCGGTCGTGTCGGTCTATTCGCTGACCTGGCTCGCCAGCGGCCTCACCGCGCCCCTAGTCGGACGCCTGTTCGATCGCTCGGGTCCGCGCGTGGTCTATGCGCTCGGCCTGTCGCTGCTCGGTTGCGCATTCCTCATTGCGTCACACGCGCAGCAGCTTTGGCAATTCCAGCTCAGCGTCGGCCTCTGCGTCGGCTTCGGCACCGCGCTGATCGGCAACGTCTCGAACTCGATCCTGCTCGGCCGCTGGTTCGGACCAAGGCTGCCAACCGCGATGGCCGTGATGTATTCGGCGACTGGCGCCGGCCTCCTCGTTCTGCTGCCGCTGTCACAGGTGCTGATCGACCGGATCGGCTGGCGCGAGGCCTATCAGGTGTTCGGCGTCAGTGCGCTCTGCCTGCTTGTCCCGCTCGTCTTCCTGCCGTGGCGGCTGCTCGCCGGCGGATCGCCGCACATCGTCAGGAAGGCGCAAGCCGGCCTCGCCGAAGAAGGCTGGACGCTGCTGGCCGCGATGCGCCACCACGCCTTCTGGGCGCTGTTCTCCACCTTCTTCTTCACGGCGGTCGCGATGTATGCGCTGACGGCGCAGATCGTCGCCTACCTGATCGATGTCGGCTTCCCGCCGCTCCAGGCGGCGACCGCCTGGGGCTTCTCCGGCGTCGCGCTGTTCGTCGGCATGCTCGGCGTGTCCACGCTCGATGGCATCATCGGCCGCCGTCCCAGCGTGCTGTTCAGCTACGGCGTGTCGATCCTCGGCATCATCCTGCTCTGGCTGTTGCAGTGGTATCCGAACTACTGGCTGCTGACCGGCTTTGTAATCTGCTTCGGCAGCATGATCGGCTCGCGCGGCCCACTGATCACCGCGACCGCGCTGAAAATCTTCCGCGGCGAGCGCGTCGGCACGATCTACGGAACCATCATGATCGGCAGCGGCCTCGGCTCGGCGCTCGGCTCCTGGGGCGGCGGCCTGCTCCACGACTGGACCCACAGCTACAATCCGCTGATCGCCTTCGCGCTCGTCAACGTGGTGCTCGGCCTGATCCCGTTCCTGGTGGTGCCGGCGCTGCGGCGCTAGCGCTCCGTTCGGCGCAGCAACTGCGCCGACAAGACAGATATTGTCGCAAGTCCCAGGTCGATCTAGGCTTCCGCCGCCGAGGTCCTCAATGGATATCAAGCGGGCGCTACCCCATCCCCGACTTCGCGGCGTCCTGCGCTCGTTCGAGGAACGGCGCGTGGACTTGGGAGGCGCCGTTCTGGCCTGGCCCGTCGCCGCCCGGCCGCATCAGATCCTGGATATCCATCTGGCTGAACCATATCGCGTGCGCATCGACGGCGGCCAGGTCAGCACGACGCCGGATGTGGGCGTGGTCGGACCGCAGACCTATCGTCGCGCGCATGTTTGCCTGTCTGGCTCGGTCCATGTCTTCAACATCCTGTTTCAACCGACCGGCCTGAACCGATTGGTTGGGATCGACATGACCACCCTGGTCAACCATGACCCTGCGGCCTCCGATGTTCTCGGCAATTCCGCCACGTCGCTAGGCGATGCCGTGCGCATGGCGCCTAACTTCGATCTGCGCGTCGCCGCGGTCGAACGCTGGGTCGAGGCGATGCTCGAGAAGCGCGGCCCCGACTGCGCGATCGCCGCCGCCTCGCGCTGGATGATCGCCGTCCGGGGCTGTACACGGATCGAGGACCTCGTTGCAAATTCCGGCCTCAGCGCCAGCCAGTTCCAGCGTCGCTTTGCGATGCAGGTCGGAATGACGCCAAAGCTGTTTGCGCGAACGATCCGGTTCGACAGGGCGCTGGTCGCCCGCCGTGATGCCCCAAGCCGGTCCTGGACCGACATTGTCCACGAACTCGGCTATTTCGATCAGGCCCATTTCATCCGCGAATGCCACACTTTCGCCGGCCTGCCGCCAAGCAGCCTCATCGGCGATTGGGACAATGTCTTTTCCCCCGGCTGATGACCAAAATTTACAAGCGCTTTCGCCAGCGCTTCCGGCAAGGTCTGCCTTCGCGGGAGGCCAGCATGGCAACGAGAATGACGCGGCGCAACTCGGCGTCGTTGCGATTGGCATCGCGGTCGCCGGCCCGAGAGCTGGAGCAATGAACATGTCGACCAACCTGGAGCGCTTCAAGGCCATCGTCGAGCGCGGCTTTTCTCGCGGCGACCTGACAGTCGCCGACGAAGTTTGCGCCGAGACGCTGATCGAGCATGAGTATCTGTCGAAAACTGATATTCCCGGCCCACAAATCCTGAAAGGGCAAATCGAGGACGCGCGGCGCAGCATCAAGGACTTGAAGCTCACGATCGAGGCGATCGTGGAAACGCGCGATACGGTGTGGGCGCGAAGTAGGGCAACGGGCGTCGACCCGCGCTCTGGAAAACCTGTTTCCATCGATGTCATGGATATCTGCCGATTTGCCGACGGCAAGCTCGTCGAGCACTGGGGCGTACCCGACCGGTTTGCGCTGCTTCATCAGATCGGAGCGCTGCCGCCTCCGCCGCAAGGCCGGCCCTAGCGGGGGACCGGACGGCGATGAGAACAACGCGCCGCCAGCTTGGCATCATCACAGCCGGCATCGCGGGCGCCGCCGCCGGCCCAACCACCAGAGCCGCGGATATGCCGAGCAATCCGGAGCACTCAAGGAAGGACACCATGGCATCGCCGCGAACACTCGGCCCGCATGATGGTCATCTCGCAATTCTCGGCGGCACCAGCGCCCGCTTCATGATCGACGGGGACGATGCCGGCAAGCGCTTCGCCGTTGTCGAACATCCGATGCAGCCGCGCGCCTTGGCGGCGCCCATGCACCGGCATCATCGCGAGGACGAATACAGTTTCGTCCTCGAGGGCCGCATCGGGGCGATGCTCGGCGACACCGTCGTGATCGGCAATCCGGGAGACCTGATCTTCAAGCCGCGCGAGCAGTGGCACACGTTCTGGAATGCCGGGGACACGCCCACCCGCATATTGGAGATCACTTCGCCGGCCGGCTTCGAGAACTATTTCCGAGAGCTCGAGGCCGAGTTGAGTAACGGTCCGCCTGATCCAGAGCGGCTGGCGGCGCTCTGCGCGCGCTATGCGCTCGACATGGACATGGGCAGCGTCCCCGGCCTGATCCAGCGCTTCGGGATTCGCTTTCCGGGAGGGCCTTCGCCCGCGCCGCAATGATTTGGCATGGTAGACGGCCCCTCCCACAGGCACATGGGGAGAGGCCGAAGGCTACGACGTCTTTCGCTCAGTCGATGTCGCGGCAATCGTCGCCGCGGTGGTCGCGGCCGCAGGAGCCGCGGTCATGGGCCTCTTCACGGCCATCGCCGGTGCCCGGCGTGAACGACACGCCGCGCAGCGCCTCGCCGGAGTTCGCGGTCCGCAGCGTGACAAAACGCTCGTTGGCCGGCAGCGTGGCCGCGGAAAGCTTGTCGGTGATCATCACGAGCTTGTTCGGATCGGCTCCCTGGTCGCCGCTGCCGCTCACCGTGGAGGTGATCGCCCAGATCGACACGCTGCCGTCGCGATTGACGCGGCCGGTGATGTTGCGCAGGCCGTCGGTCGCCGGCGACCACGGCTTGCCGGTCGCGGCGTTGTTGCCGGTCGGATAACCCTGCACCGTGTAGGGCACACCGAGGTCAAGTCCCGCCTGCAAAGTGTAGGCCTGCTTCCACGCACCCGCAGTGCTGTCGAACACCCACTTCTGCAATCCGGCTGATGTCTGCGCCTTGGCAGCGGGATAGCTGTTCGATGCCGGGTCGAATGTCGCGGTGCCGTTGCCCTCGTCGGCGACGTAGAGTGTGTTCGCGTCGGCGAACCAGATGCCGAACGGGAACGAGGTTGTGCTCTTGAGCGCAGTCGGGAAACCGCTCAGAACGCACATGTTGTAGGGCGTGACGCCCTGCGTCGCCAACTTCGAACCGTCGTAGAAGATCTGCGTCGTCGGCAGCGATGCAGACGGAGCCGGCACGCCGACGCCGTTCGGGCACGCCTTCGGGCTGCCGTTAGCGGCGTTGCCGGTGGTGTCGATGAAGTAGACGGTGTTGATACCGTTACCGCCGCTGCCCTTGGTCGTGTAGATCACGTTGTTGAACACGGTGAGGCCACGGAAATTGGTGTCCTTGCCGATCTTGTCGGCCTTCTGGCCGAGCTCCGTGATGTTGAAGCTGCCGAGCGGGAAAGGTCCGCCCGGATCCGCCTGGCGAGCGAGCGGCGCGTCGGCCTCTCGCGCGATCTGCATGCCGGCGCCCGTGATGACCCCGGCGGGCTGCGGGTTGCCGCCATTGCCCGCATTGCCGGCGGTGTAGAACACGCCCGCGCCATGCCGATCGTTGAACACCGCAGCGCGGCCGTTGTTGCCGCTATTGCCGTTCACCTTGGTGAAGTGGAAGCGACCGTTCTCATCGACTTCGGCGACCAGGCGATAGTAGGTGCCGGGCACCGGATTGGTCGGATCGATGACGTCAGGGGTGTTGGAGTTCGACACGTCGATGGCGCCGATCGGAGCGAGATAGCCCATGAAGGTCACGCTGCGATGATCGAGCGACAGATTGAGCGCCAGCTCGGATTTTGACGAGAAGCTGGTGACCATCTGGTCCTTGGTTTGGGACACGCCGCGCTGGGCGCTGTTCGGCACCTCGAGCGACTGCACATGTCTGCCGTCGAGACGCAGTTCGTCGAGCAGGATCTTCGCGGTCAGGCCGAACGAGCCGTCGACGCCGTCGTTGTTGAACACGGTCGGATAAGTGCCGTCCGCCGTGGCGGTCACGCAATTGGGCGACACGCAATTCGGCGGCAACTGGGTCACGCCGGGCGTGATGGTGACGGCGTTGTTGACGAACACCGCACGGCTCAACAACAGATGACCCGGCCGGAAATGAACGTCGTCGCCGTCGGCGTGCGCAAGACTGCTGGCCAGCGCCGTGGAGGCGAGCAGCGTCAACGCAAAAACCGGCCGAGACAGCGGAAGCCCCACAGGCGGGCGCAATCCTTTGGCGATCATTGCTTTTCTCCCAATGTAAGATTTTCTCAGAAAACGAGGGCGCATAACCGCCCGCGATGTCGGCGGTCGGCGCGCGCAATCTGCGGGCGGACTGTTACGGGCGTGCGACAATCGACCGCATGTCCACTGCGGCATCTCACTCGTCACGATGGATGATCCGGTCAGCTAGGTCCGGCGATCTCGTCCGGGCCGTCGGCTGAAGCCGAGGGAATGAACCGACGCGCTAATTGTTGGTCGTCGGCAGATCGTTCGGCCCGTACTGCTTGAACTCGAAGATCTTGCGCGTCAGGCCCGGCGCCAGCGCCGAGATCGGGTTGACGCGCAGCACCGGTTGGTTGGGCGTGCCGACCACTTCATAGGTCACGCCGATCAGGCCTTCATTGCTGCCGGCGCCGAGGAAAATCCCGAAGAACGGGATCTGGCCGAACATGTTGTTCAAGCCGTACATCGGAATGAAGGTGCCGTTCATCCGCACCTGGTTGCCGACATAATCGATGCTGCCTTCGATGGTCGCGCCGATGCTCGGTCCCTTGACCACGCCGTTGCGGATCGAAAGCTGGCCGCTCTGGCGTGTGAACTCGGCGCGCAACGCGTCGAATCCGATGCCGTTCTGGGTGCTGACCGGCCCGCCGGCGACGGCGCGGTCGAGCTGGGTTTCGCCCTTCACCGAGAAGCCGGTGATATTGATGAGTCCTTCCCTCGGGCTGGGCTCGGGGATCGGCGGCTCCATCGCCAGCGTGAGCTGGCCGCCGACCACCTTCGAATAGGTGTCGATGAAGCGCAGGAACGCGCCGGCATCGCCGGTCTGCAAATAGATCACCTCGCGGCCCTGCTGGCGGCCGCGCATATCGACGCTGACGGGAGTGGCTTGGCCGCCGACCTTGCCGCTCAGCGTGAACGCCTTGAAGAACCCGTTGCGGCGCGAGATCTTGGCGTCGACAGCGCGCAGCGCCTCGCCGTTGAAACCGGCCACCGCGCCGAGCTTCAGATCGACATCGAAATCGGTGGTCTTGGCCTTGCTCTTGGGATCGCTGTCGCGGCCTGAGATCGCCGATTTCAGGAATCCGCGGCCATCGAACACGTCGCCGCGCATCGTCACCTTGATCACGCCGTCGGGACCGCGATCGGCCCGCAGCGATGTCTTGTCGCCGTCCGACGGCGCATAGGTCGGGAAGTTCGCATTCATGAGGTCGCCGTTCTGGTCGACCTCGAGCGCGCCCTTGATCGAGACGCCGCTGCCTTCGATCGAGATATCCTCGAACCGCGTCGACTGCCCCTTCGGCACCACGTTGAAGGTCGCCTTGCCGCCCCTGCCCTGCGCCTTGACCCATCCGGGCAAAATGTTGTCGAGCTTGAGCTGGGTCAGGTCGGCCTCGACACCCATCTTGGTGGTGGGATTGTCGCCGCTGCCGATCTTGCCGCTCAGCTTGATCGGGATCGCGCCTGACACTGCGGGGCCGAGATCAAGCCCGAGCCGAGCGCGGCTCGCGTCGTCGAGCGTCGCCTGCAGCTTGACGTCGGCATCGCCATCAGCCGGCTTGCGGTAATCGAGCGAGGCCGCCTGTCCGTTGATCTTGACGTCGCCCTTGACCTGGAAGCCGGCGTTGCTCGCAATCACCTTCAGTGTGTTGGCCTCGAGCTTCTGGTTCATCACCAGCTTGTCGACGGCAACGCCGGAGATGTCGGCGGTGACGGAATATTGCGTGTCGGCCTTGGTCAGCCCGCCCGTCACCGGCATGCCGAGATTGATCGTGGCTGTGACGTTGCCCTTGCTGGCATTGGGATCGATCGGTGGACCGGAGAGATCGCTGAGCCGGTCGGATGCGAGGATTTCGGCGGCAGCCGGCACCGGACAGTCGACCCGGAACTTGACCTTCGACGGCGACGGCTTCGGGGCCATGTCCGGCACCTCGAAGCTGAAATCCGACAGCGTGATCTTGCGGCCTGCCGGCGTGTCGGCGATGCCCTGGTTGATGGTCACGGTCGCGGTGCGGCCGGTCACCCTGGCCTTCAGATCCGCATCATGCACCGCAGGCATCTTGTCCACCGGACGCACCGTGACACCCGAAGCGACGATGTTGACCGAGAGGCCGTCATCCGGGATCGGCGGTCCCTTGCGCGACAGATTGTGCACCGGCGAGTTGACGCCGACATCGATGCGCTGGAGCGTGCCGCGGTCGATCCGCTCGAGCACCCATTCGCGCACCTCGGGTACGATGATGATCGGCCACATCCGCTTCAGGGCCGAGGCCGACATCGGGGTGCCGGCAAAGCCGAGCTGCAACCGCGGCTCGCCCGAATAGTCGATGCTGCCGGTGCCAGCGACCCCGATCTCGCCATTGCTGATATCGGCCTGGGTCAGCAGCACCCGCTTCTTCTCGGTGTCGAACCGGAAACCGATGTTGATGCGATTGAAGATCAGCGGCGGTTCGTCCTTGTCGGCGCCGGCGAGCACGATGGTGCCGCCGGACAGGCCCGCCTGCCAGTCGGTGACGTTGTCGTTCGGCGGCTCGAGATGGCCGAGCAGCGTGATGCGGTTGGCGCCCGAGACGATCTTGATCGGCGCCAGCAGCACGCGGCGGCCTGAATCCCATTCGACGCTCATCTCGGCCGAATCGACCGGCATCGGGTAGTCGGGCGTGTCGGTGTCGATGATGTTGCCGGCGCCGACATTGAGCTTGCCGCGGAAATAGGTCGGCAGGCCGTCGCGGCCGAGCTCGCCCTTCATCTCGCCCGACAGCGGCAGGTCGGCGGTGTAGGTGAGATCCTTGGTCCTCATCGCGAGCAGGATGTTCCGCGTCGAAACCTTGTCTGCCTTGATGTCGACCGAGCGCACGCCGTTCTGCTGCGGTCCAATCAGCACGCGCACCGACCAGGGCTTTGCGCCGTCTTCGCCGAAGCTGAGCGCAACCCCGCCGCCGCTCGGGCGCCGCAGGCTCAGGCTGATATTCTCAAAGCTCCATTTGTTGCCGCGCTGCTGGTCGTCGACGACGAGATTGCCGTTCTTCAGGCCGATCTCGTTGAGGTTCTGACCGTCGAGACCGGTCAGGCTGAGGCTGTCGAGCCAGTCGAGGCCGGCGAGCAGCCCGCTCTGGGCCGAATCGGGTGCGGTGGCCGAGGGCCCGGAGGCAACCGGAGGCAAGGCAACCGGCGGCGGCGGTGCAGCGGTCGACGGCCGCGGGAATGTCGGCGGCAACCCCGCCTCGCGCTTGGATGCAACGCCGGTGGCGAGCGGTTTTGCGGTGTCGCCGGCGGACACGGTGACATTGCCGTCCGGCGTGATGCGCACCGACAGTTCCGCATCGACCAGATTGAGGCTCTCCGCCCGCAACTGGCCCATCAGCAAGGCCGTTCCGGACAAGCGCACTTCGGCTTTCGGCGCGCTGGCGACGACCGCATGGTCGCGGTCGCGGACGATGATGTCACGGATGCGCACCGCGATCCTGACGCGGCCGGCGCGCTCGATCTGCGTCCCGCCGACCTCGACCGTGTTGCCGTGGCCGATATTCTCCTCTATCGCCGCCGCCAGCCATGGCGTCGCCAAATCGAGATTGATCGGACCGGCGCCGAGCCGCCACCACAATGCGCCGAAGCAGGTCGCGAACAGCACGACCA
This sequence comes from Bradyrhizobium sp. RD5-C2, assembly GCF_019972155.1. Classification (GTDB taxonomy): domain Bacteria; phylum Pseudomonadota; class Alphaproteobacteria; order Rhizobiales; family Xanthobacteraceae; genus Bradyrhizobium. The sequence goes on from NZ_BOVL01000008.1 coordinate 195,626, forward strand.
GCACGACGAGGACCAGTCCGATGCGACGGATCCAGCGTTCGCGCTTCAGCCAGCGCTGCATGCCGGAGCAGAAATCGGTGAAACGATGCAGGTTGGTGTTGGAACGCGACAGCAATTGCCGCGCACGGTTGCCCGCCGCCTCATCCTGCTCGTCCCACGCGCCGTCGTCTTCCCATTGCGAGAAGTCAGTCCCGGCGCGCGAATTTGGACCTTGCGGCGACGTGTTCCTTGCCATTGCCTCTCGGTGCTGACGGCGAAGCTGATCGCCGCCATCGGGGCGCCCGTCGACTGTTATCGAGCGCTCCCTTGCCGGCATCGCCGCCTATCCTCGCCTAATCATGTTACTCGCCGATGGCCCTCGGAACGGACCAAACCAATCAATCGAAAGCCAATTCAGCAAGCGGACGGGTAATGCGTCGAATTCCTTGTCACCATACTCCGTGGCCATCAAACTTGCCCAGCGGACGATGCGAATCCGGCCGCCGCGAATGAGACCCGCAATACCCCAATGGTTGATCTTCGGAAAGCGACGAAAGGAAGGCGTATGTCCAAGAAAACGCGCAAGAAATCCTCCAACACAACCGGAAAGCGGGTCGCAACAAAAGTTGCGCGCGCCGCAGGCGCAAGCACTGGGAAGTCCGCGACGAAAACCCGCACAATGGTTGCGAAGAAGGCAGCGGCCAAAACCGCAAAGACCAAGAGCGCAGCGGGTGTTCCAAGCAAAGCGTCGCACAAGGCCGCATCGAAACCGTTAAAGCCGAAGGCGGCCGCGAGCGTGACCAAGTCGTCCGCCGTCACACTCACTGAGGGCGCCGCGGCGCCCGGCTTCGACCTGCCGCGCGACGGCGGAGGCAGCGTTTCACTGAGGGATTTTGCCGGCAAGAAGCTGGTGCTGTTCTTCTACCCCCGCGCCGACACCCCCGGCTGCACAAGGGAGGCGATCGACTTCACCCGGCTCAAGAACGAGTTCGCGGCTGCAGGGGCCGAAGTGGTCGGCATTTCCGCCGATACGGTTAAGGCGCAGGAGTCATTTCGAAACAAACACCAGCTGTCGGTGCCGCTGGCCTCGGATCCCGCCCATCAGATGCTGGAGGCGTATGGCGCCTGGGGCGAAAAATCCATGTATGGCAGGACCTTCATGGGAATTATTCGCACCACGGTTCTGGTCGATTCCGGCGGAAAAGTTGCCCGCATCTGGCGCCACGTGAAGGTCGACGGCCATGCGGAAGCGGTATTGGAGGCCGCCCGATCGCTCTGACGGAAGGGTTCCGTTTCCTGAAAATTAACCATGGCGAGCTCAAATCGGCCCCGCAAATTAGCCGTACGGAGCTTGGTCCGACCGGCCGCGGGAGTACCGATGTCGAGCCGGTCCGGTCATCACCAGAAACACCATCATCCTCAGGACCATGGCCGGACGCCGGCACGCCGTCCGGTCGCGCAGCAAGCAGCGGTGGCGGCTTCCGGCGAGGGCTATACGCTGGTCCATGCCGGCAAGCAGGTCCGGTTCGGACCGGTGGTGTTCTGGATCGCGGTCGGCACCGTGGTCCTGCTCGGCATGTGGTCGGCGGCGACTGCGACCTATTTCGCGTTCCGTGACGACGTCCTGACCCGGCTGATCGCACGCCAGGCCGAGATGCAATACGCCTATGAGGACCGCATCTCGGAGCTGCGCTCCAAGGTCGACCGCACCACCAGCCGCCAGCTGCTCGACCAGGAGCAGTTCGACCAGAAGCTCGACCAGATCATGAAGCGGCAGTCGGCGCTGGAATCGCGCGCCACCGCGCTCGGCGCAATGCCCGATGCGACCACTACAGGATCGATCAAGCCGCAGGGCCGCGCCGACGCCGCGCCGTCATCCGGCACGCCAAAGCCCTCCCCGATCAGCGACACCGTGATCTTCGTGGCGCCGCCGGATCGCGAGGCGCGGCTGGAATCACGCGCGCCGCTGATCGCCAAGGCGCAGCCGAACCAGTTCGCCAAGGCCCAGGGCGTCGACAATGTCCTGGTCCGCCTGCAGACTTCGCTCGACCAGGTCGAGCGGCGCCAGGTCGCCGCGCTCTCCTCGGTCGAGGACGGCATCGAATCGCGGGTGCGCCGGATGCGCGGCGTGATCTCCGATCTCGGCCTCAACATGGCGCAGCTCGAAGCCGCGACGCCCCGCTCCGGCATGGGCGGCCCCTATGTGCCGGTAAAGCTCGCGCCAGATGCCGGCGCGTTCGAGCGCCAGCTCTACCGCATCAACATCAACCGCGCGCAGATGCAGCGCCTGAACCAGACGCTGGCGCTGGTGCCTTACCGCAAACCCGTGGTCGGCGAGGTCGAATTCACCAGCGGCTTCGGCGTTCGCTCCGATCCCTTCCTCGGCCGTCCGGCGATGCACACCGGGCTCGACTTCCGCGCCGCGCAGGGCGATCCGGTACGCGTCACTGCCAATGGCAAGGTGGTGTCGGCGGGCTGGGCCGGCGGTTACGGCCGCATGGTCGAGGTCGATCACGGCAATGGCCTGTCGACCCGCTACGGCCATCTCTCCGAGATCGGCGTCAAGGTCGGTGAGTCCGTCAAGATCGGCCAGGTGATCGGCGCTGTCGGCTCGACCGGACGTTCCACCGGCCCGCATCTGCACTACGAAACCCGCATCGACGGCGAAGCGGTCGATCCGCAGAAATTCCTCCGCGCCGGCGTCCGGCTCAGCGCAGGCTAAAGCCTCCAATCACGCGGCACGTTCTGAAACCGGCGCTGGCCCAAGCCTGCGCCGGTTTTGTCTTGCCGGATTAGCGGCGGCCACCGCCGCCCATGCCGCCGGGCGGCCCGCCGCCACCGAATCCGCCGCCGGGCCCGAATGGGCCACCGCCGCCACCACCGGGGCTGAATGGTCCGCCGGGCGAGCCGAAGCCGCCCGGACCCGGGCCGGTCGTTCCGCCATTCAGGGGATCAGGTGCAGGACCGCCACCACCCGGCGGCCCGCCGCCGGGCGCACCGGACGGCCCGCCAGGGCTGCCACTTGGGCCGCTACCACCGGGGCCACCACCAGGCGCGCCGCGCCCGCCCGGTCCGGATCCATGTCCCGGCCCGGAGCCACCGCCGCCGGAGCCGCGGCCCGGCGTGCCGGGGCTCCGCACCGACGAGCCCGGGAATTTGGTGACCGATTGCACCGACTCGACGCGCAGCTCGCGCGTCCCCGACAGCTGCGCATTGACGACCACGCGCGTATCGGCCGCCGGCGAAAAGCGCGAATGATCGCGCGCGACGAAGCCGGAGCCGAGCTGCAGGTCATTGCCGACCCGCCGCACATAGGCCTCGATCAACAGCCGCTTGGCGCCGGTGAGGTCGGAGAAGTCGTCGGCGCGGCTGCGCGAGACCTGCATCACGCCCTGCGTGACATGGCCCTCGGCCTGCACGCGCTGACCGGCCAAAGCCGCATCGACGCCGCTGAGCTTGAGCTCGCCGATGCGCAAGCTACCCGCGCGGTCGCGCTCGAGCGGTCCCGCGACACGCATCGCAGCGTCATGGCGCTCCTGCACCAGGCTTGCGACGACCACACCGTCGGTGCGGCGCAGCCCGAACACGGCGACATGCGCGCCGACCTTCAGCCAGCTGTCGCGGCCGCTCCAGGCGACCTTCTGGCCGAGCACCGTCAGCTCGCCCGATTTCATCTGCTCGACCGGCCCGGTCACTTCGCTCGCCACGTCGATCCGCTTGGTCGACAGCGAGCCGCCGGCATCGCGCTCCGCCACCACGCGCGCGAGCTGCCCGATCCGCAGCGCCTTGGCGTTCGCCGCCTCGCCGTCGATCCGGACTGGCACGTCGGCCGCATAGGCGACGCGCTCACCGTTGACGTAGATCGAGCCGAACCGCTGGATCACGCCGACAATGCCGGTGCCACCGATGCCCTGGTCGGAGCCGGTGATCCCGGTGCCGCCGATGCCCTGATCGTTGCCGCGCTTCTTGACTTGCGCGCCCGCGAGCGACGTTCCGGCGAGCCAGAAGCCGATCAGCAGCGCGCGGCGAGAAATGACAGGCGGGCCTTTCATGCCGCACCGCCTTCGTCGGCATCGTCATCGACCGGGCCGTCGGGGCCCTCGCGATAGATGTAGATGCCGAAATTCCAGCGGTAGTCGCCGCCCTTGTCCTTGGCCAAGGCGCGGTTGGCCTCGCGGTTGGCGACCTTCAGCGCCTCCATTGCGAGCTCGCGCGAACGGCCCTCGAGCCGCTTGGCCAGTTTGGCCGACAGCCCGTCGTAATGCACCGCGCGTTCGAGGAAGCGCGGTGTCGCCGAGGATACGTTCATCTCGGCGGCCGCGACATGGTCGTGCAGGTTGCGGCCGAGATAATGCCATTTGCGGTCGTCGTCGCCATGCGGGACGAAGGCCTCCTCGACCAGCATGATCTCATCGTCGTCATTGATGGTGACGAGCTTGCGGTCGAGCCATTCGTCGAGCACGGCGCGCGGCCGCACGTCCTTGGTGATCGATTCGACCAGCGTCTCGAACGACGGCGCGCCGCCATCGGCGGTGCGCGGCAACGGCAGCGGATCGCCCTTCGTGTCGGTGAATTCGGGCGCGGCCAGCCAGCGCGCGATGATCGCGCTGGTGCGCGACAATGTCGCCGGCACCGCATTGACCGGCGCGCCCGCTCCGCGCAACCGCGCGACCTCCTTGCGGTGGATGCCGGTCAGCAGGCTGACGCGGCTGTCGGTCTGCTCCTTGCCCTCGAGCGCGAAGTCGTGTTCGGCGACGTTGACATAGAGCTCGCGCAACAGCTGGGTCAGCGCTGGAAATGTCATGCCGCCGCGCACGCAAAGCCGCACCAGCGGGCGCAGCATTCGCGCCAGTGGCGAGTGCAGCTTCGCGGCAGTGATCGGCGCAGCCGATCCCGGCTTCGGCTTCGGGGGCTTGGCATTCATGCCTAACTTTTAGCCGCCCGCCGCGTGGGACACAATCCCACCGTTTCGCCCACCTCGCTTGACGTGTGACATTTTCCCACTTATGGGAAACAAAAGTAACCTCCGGACACGGCGCGGCCTGCGGGGCGCCGATATCCCTACGGACCGCTCCATGACGCCTGCCCGATTCGACCTTGCGATCGCGGAAGCCTGCCGGATCGCCCAGGTTCCCTACGACGAGTTCGTGTCGACGGTGATGGCGGGCGGCTATCCCTGCCTGCCGGGCGTGGCGCCCGGTTCGCCGCGCCGCTTCGGCGAGACCGACCTGCTGGCGCTGTACATCTATGGCCGCCTGCTCGCCTTCGGCTTCGGCGGCTTGCGCGCCGGCGAATATGCCTGCCGCGCGCATGCCGGCCTCACCGCCGAGCCGCGCGCGAACTCGATCTCGATCGCGCTGACATCGGACGGCGGCAAGCGCGTCGTCATCGAGCAGGATTTGCAGCGGCCCGCGGCCGCGATGCTGCCCGAGCGGATCCATTTCGACATCCCCGCCATCCGCCGCCAGTTGCAGCCATCGACGACGGGCAGCCCGGCCGAGCCGGCCTGACACCTCGCTAGCACTCCCGACCTGCTCGCCTCGCGCCGTCACGGCGCGATCGCGCCGGCATGCGCGCCGATGCCTCCCGCCAAAAAAGTTATCCACCGCCACACGTGGGACATAATCCCACATTTTAGTCCGATGCCATTGACGTGTGAAATTTTCCCACGTACTCAGAAATCCATTCAACAGGGAATCCGACGCAATGTCTCTTCGTTCGGCCCACGAACCCGGTTCGTCTTGCGAACCCGGTTCACATCGCGAACCCGGTCGGTTCGCCGCCACCACACTCCGTTTCAAGCCGCAGGCAGCCTTTTGCTTCGCGCCGCAGGCGCCTTGCGGCCCGATCGAGCCGGTGTTTCCGGCGCTGCTCCGCTCGCTGGTGTTCGCGGCAGCGCTGGCGCTGCCGTTCGTCGTCGCCCTGTTCGTCGCATGATCCGGATCGAGCCGCCCATGATTGGTCTGAACGCGCCGGCCCGGCGTCCGTCGGTGTTGCACATCTTCAAGGTCTACTACCCCGACCTGTTCGGCGGCACGCTGACCGTGATCCGCGACATCTGCGCCTCCCTGAAGGACACGTTCGACGCTGCCGTGCTGGTCTGCTCGCGCGCCGGCGGCGAGCGGCAGATCGTGGTCAATGACGTTGCCGTCGAGCGCGTGCATTCGTTCGGCGATGTGCTGTCGCTGCCGGCGGCGCCGACCTATCCGTGGCGGCTGTGGCGCCGCATCGCCGAGCACGATCTGCTGGCGCTGCACGCCCCCTTCCCGCTCGCCGACCTGGTGTTCGCGCTCGGGCTCGGCCGCGCGCGTCCACTGGTGGTGCACTGGCACGCCGATATCGTCTCGCACGCGGCGTTGCGCTTTCTGGTCGAGCCGATGATGCGGCGGACCTTGCGCCGTGCCGCCGCGATCATCGTCTCCGATCCGGTGCTGATCGAAACCACGCCGCTGCTGCAGGAATTTGCCGACAAGTGCCACGCCGTTCCGTTCGGCGTCGATGTCGAGAAGTATGACCGCCCCGCCGCGCAAGCCGACGACGTCAACGCCCGCGGCCGCCTCGTTCTCGCCTGCGGCCGGCTGGTGCCCTACAAGGGTTTTGACGTGCTGGTGCGCGCCGCCCACGCCCGCAATTTCGAGGTCTGGATCGTCGGCGAGGGCCGCGAGCGCGACCATCTCGAGCAGCTGATCCGCGAATACGGCTTGCAGGATCGCGTCCGCCTGCTCGGCTCGGTGTCCGAGAGCGAACGCGTCAAGCTGATGCGCATCGCCGACGTCTTCGTGATGCCGTCGGTGACCAATGCGGAAACCTTCGGGCTGGCCCAACTCGAGGCGATGGCGGCGAGTCGGCCGATCGTCAACACCGCGCTCGACACCGGCGTTCCGCATGTCGCCCGCGACGGCCTCGAGGCCATCACCGTGCCGCCCGGCGATCCCACAGCCCTCGCCGACGCCATCGAGACGCTGATCAACGACCCCGAGCGGCGCCGCCGCATGGGGCAGGCCGCGCGCCATCGCGCGATCACGAAATACTCGACATCAGCCTTCAAGGAGGGAGTGGAGACGGTGTACCGCAAGGTCGTTACCGAAGAGGCCGCCGCAAAGGACGCAGGGTCGTCAGCCCCAGCCCCGCGCCCCCGAACGGCCGGTCTCGTCGGCGCGATCCAGATCGCGGCAGCGCTGGCCTGGTCAGACGTCCGCCATCGCTACGTCCGCTCCCTCCTTGGACCCTTCTGGATGTCGATCCAGATGGCGATCATGGTGGCCGTGCTCGGCTCGGTCATCGGCCATCTCTCCAACGCCAGCGCGGTGGCGCGGCTGCCGATGCTGGCGGCGAGCCTCACCGCCTGGACCTTCCTCAACAGCGTCGTGCTCGACGCCACCACCGCGCTGCAGGGCTCGGCCAGCCTGATCAAGGATCGCGCGCTGCCGCCAGTGATCTTCCTGCTGCAATGTACCTTCCGCCAGGCGCTGTTCGCGGCCCACAACGCGGTCGTGCCGCTGATCCTGTGGCTCGCGCTGACACCGCGGGATGTCGGCGGCGCGATCGCCGCCCTGCCCGGCCTCGTCCTGTTCGTCATCTGCGCGCTCGGGGTGTGCCTCGTGCTCGGCGCGCTGGCAACGCGCTACCGCGACATCAAGCCGATCATCGAGTCCTCGCTGACGCTGGCCTTCCTGGCTTCGCCGATCATCTGGACGCCTGAGATGATCGATCGCGGCTCTACCGTGATGCGGCTCAATCCGCTGACCCATCTCTTCGCAGTCTGGCGCGACCCGCTGGCATCGGGCCATGTCGCGACGACGAGCGTGATCTACGTGCTGGCCTGCCTTGCCGCGCTCGCGGTCGCGGCGACCGTGACGGTCGCTCAATTGCGCAAAGCGGCATTCTGGATCTAGCACATGGCAAGCATCGACCTCCGCGACGTCTGCCTCGATTATCCGCTGTACGGCGCCTACGACTTCTCGCTGAAGCGCCGCCTGCTCGGCCGCCTGTTCCGCCAGACCAGCGAGATGCGCACCATCCGCGCGGTCGACAATATCTCGATCGAGGCGAAGGCCGGCGCCCGCATCGGCCTCGCCGGGCCGAACGGCTCCGGCAAGTCCACTTTGCTGCGGCTGATCGCCGGCGTGTTTCCGGCAACCAGCGGCGAGGTCGCGATTTCCGGCAACATCGTGCCGCTGCTTGGCCTCGGCGCCGGCGTCAATCTCGACTTCGTTGCGGCCGACAATATCAACCTGCTGCTGCGGATCTCAGGACGCAAGCCGACGCCGGCGATCCTGGACGAGATCTGGGCCTTCACGGAGCTGGAGGCGCGCATGCAGCGGCTGCCGCTGCGCATGTTCTCGTCGGGCATGCTGATGCGCGTGCTGTTCGCGACCGCAACCGCCTTTCCCGCCGACATCCTGCTGCTCGACGAATGGCTCAGCGTGGTCGACGAGAATTTCTCGGCCAAGGCCGAGCAGCGGCTGCGCAAGATGGTCGAGGCCGCGGCGATCGTGATCATCGCCTCGCACGACCAGGGGCTGCTGCGCCGGACCTGCAACCGCATCATCAATCTCGATCACGGCCGCATCACCAGCACCGTTGCGCTGGATCCACCCATCCCGCATCACCTCGAGCTCACAGAAATAACCGCATGACAAAGATCCTGGTCGTCAGCGAGGCGCTCGGCGAACCCAACCACAAGCGCGGCATCTTCCATTTCACACGCGAACTGATCCGCTCGCTGGCCGGCGACGGCCATGAGCTGACGCTGTTGGTCGAGACCACGCGCCGCTACCGCAAGCTGCGCCAGCGCCAGCAGCGCACCAGGCTGCTGCCCGACGGGTCGCGGCTGATCGAATTGCTCGCGCTCTATCGCTTCCTCGACGAGGCCGACATGAATGCGCCCGTCATGCGCAGCAGCGGCGGCCTGCGCCGCACCGTCGACTGGTTCCGCGGCAAGCTGCGCGCCGCGACCTCGCTGGAATTCGCGGTCAGCTTCCTGCGCGCGCTCCATCTGCTGCCGGCCGGCGTCAGCCTGATCGAGAACCATGCCGACGGCCTCGAATACATCCCGACCGATTTGCGCCATCTCAGGCTGTTCGGCGACTTCCTGCTCGAGCCCGGCTTCTACAGCTATCAGGACACCTCGGCACTGCTGCGGCTACCGCCGCCGCGGGTCGATGCGCGCGGCTATGACGTCATCCTCGTCGACACGCCGACGCGGGTCGCGATCCAGCGCAAGCGCGGCGCCAAGGTGATCTGCGTGGTGCACGACCTGCTGCCGCTCACCGACCTCAAGCTCAGCGACGTCGCAACGCGGCTGTTCCTGTCGCGCCTGTTCACCAGCCTGCAGCAGGCCGACGAGCTCGCTTTCGTCTCGAATTACAGCCTTGGCCGCTTCCGCGCTTTGCTTCCGCAGTTCGCGCATCTGCCAGCGCGGGTGGTCTATCCCCGCACCAGGTTCGATGCACAGGCGCTGCCGGCAGCCGGTGCGCCGAGCGGACGGCCATACTTCGTCGTGATCGTCTCCGCCGAGCCGCGCAAGAACCTCGCCGCGGTCATCCGCGCCTTCCGCAAATTGCCCCAGGCCGATCTCGTCGTGATCGGCTACACCGGCGCGCCCAGCCTGACCCGCAATGCACCACCCAATGTCCGCTTTTCCGGCTATGTCGAGGAGCACGAGAAAGCCGCCCTGATTGCCGATGCCCATGGCTTGATCATGCCGAGCCTCGCCGAAGGCTTCGGCGTGCCGATCATCGAGGCGCTGGCCGTCAACACGCCGGTGCTGTGTTCGGATATCGCCGTGTTCCGCGAAGTCGCCGGCGAGCTCGCCGATTATTTCGACCCGTTCTCGATCGAATCCATCGGCGCCTCGGTCACCCGGGTTCTGGCGGAGCAAGAGCAATGGCGGAACAAGATCCGCGAGTGCCGGACCGAGCTCACCGAGCGCTTCGGCCACCACACCCAGGCGCGCGACCTGCTGTCGCATCGGCCGGCCCCTGATGTCGCGACCGCCGCGGCGGCGCTCACCGCCGCGATGGCGACCTTCAACGGCGCGACCGCGCACAGTGTGTGACGGGTCATGAGCACTGATTCCGACTCCATCCGTCTCGCCATCGCGCCGGTCCTGCATTGGCGGGATCGTGTCCGCGCCTGGCCTGGCTCGGCTGCCTATGCCCGTGCGACCGACATCCTGATCGCACTCGCCGCGGCTTCGCTGCCATGGTCAACGACGGCGCTCGCCGTCTTCATGCTGCTGTGGCTCGTCGCCGTGATCCCGACCATCGATTGGGAGCAGTTCATTCTCGACCTCGCGCAACCGGCCTTTGCATTGCCGGTTGCGCTGGTCATGCTCGCCGTGCTCGGCCTGGCCTGGTCGGAAGCCGGCTGGGCCGAGCGGCTGCAAGGCATCAAGCCGCTGAGCAAGCTATTGCTGCTGCCGTTCCTGCTCGGCTACTTCCAGCGCTCGCAGCGCGGGTTTTGGGTGTTCCTGGCTTTCCTGGCGTCGTGCACGCTGCTGATGATGCTGTCCTGGATCGTGCTGGCGGTGCCGCAGCTCAAGCTCGCGCACACCGCCTCCGACGGCGTGCCGGTCAAGAACTACCTCGACCAGAGCCAGGAATTCGTGCTGTGCGCCTTCGCACTGATGCTGCCGGCGTTGACGGCGCTGCGGGCCCGGCAATGGCGCATCGCAGCCGGCGTCCTTGCATTGATCCTGCTGTTCGTCGCCAACATGTTCTATGTCGTCTCGGCGCGGACCGCGCTGGTCACCATGCCCATCTTGCTGGTCCTGTTCGCCTCGCTGCATTTGTCCCGCCGTGCCACGCGGCTGCTGTTCGCCGCTGTCGCGCTGGCGAGCCTGCTGGTGTGGACGACGTCCCCCTATTTGCGCCAACGCATCGCCGACGTCGGCGTCGAGTATCGCGCACATGACACGTCCGGGATCGCCTCCACAGCGCAGCGCCTGACCTATTGGCGCAAATCGGTGAAGTTCATCACCGAGGCGCCGCTCGTCGGGCACGGCACCGGTGCGATCAGGCACCTGTTCACGCAGGATGCGACAGGACAAACCGGCCTCGAGGCCGAGGTGATCAACAACCCGCACAACCAGACCTTCAATGTCGCGATCCAGTGGGGGCTCATTGGCGTGCTGCTGCTGTACGCGACGTGGATCAGCCACATCAGCCTCTTCACTAGCCGCGATCTCGTGAACTGGATCGGCCTCGCTGCCGTCGTGCAGAACATCACGAGCTCGCTGCTGAACTCGCATCTGTCCGATTTTCACGAGGGCTGGATGTATGTGATCGGCGTCGGCGTCGCCGGCGGCATGGCGCTGCGCGCCCGCCGGCCGGAGAAGATCTTGGCGGACACCTGTGGTGCGCCGCCGCACTAATACCGCGCAACATATTCGGTGTCGTCCCGGCGAAGGCCGGGACCCATAACCACCGATGCTGCTTGTCGCGCAACGCTGGAACGACGAGTCCCGTTTACAACGACCGCCGCGGCGTATGGGTCCCGGCCTTCGCCGGGACGACGGTGGTGTTGCGATACAAGCAGTGCCTCCCATCACCGCCTACCGCGTCGCGTCGTGCCCGACCTCACCCGTGATGACGTCGCCGAACAGCTCCCACGCTTCGCCGTTGAATCGCATCAACTGCATCTGCTCGATCGGGAAGTAGTCGTCCGGCGAGGTGTTGACCATGACGCCCGGCAGCATCAGGTCGGAGTGGAAGTTCTTCAGATTGGCGGCCTGCTTCATCACGTTCTCGCGCGTGAGATTGTCACCGCATTGCTTCAGCACCTGCACCATGGCCTCGGCCTGCACATAACCATAGAGGTTGTTGGCGTTGCCCTTGTCGCCGTCGGGATAATACTTGTCCATGAAGGCGCGCCACTGCATGACGGGGGGATCCTTGTCCCAGGTCGGATCGGTCGGGTCCTTCAGATAGGCCGTCGAGATGATGCCCTTTGAATATTCGAGGCCCGCCGGCTTCAGCACCGAGGCGACCGAGGTCGCGGTGTTGGCGAGGAAGAATTTCGGCTTCCAGCCGAGCTCGCCCACCTTGCGGATCGCCTGCGCCGATCCCTTCGGCGCCGCCCAGGAGAAGAAGACGTCGGCGCCGGAATCGTGCAGCGCGACGATCTGCGAATCGATCGAGGGATCGGAGACCTCGTAGGACTTGTCGGCGATGATCATGTTGGCCTTGTCGCCGAGGCCGTCCTTCAGGCCCTTGAACTGATCCTTGCCGGCGTCGTCATTCTGCCAGAACACCGCGATCTTGCTGTCGGGGAATTTGTCGCGAATGTATTTCGCGTAGATGCGCCCCTCACTCTGGTAGTTGGGCTGAAAGCCCATCGTCCAGGGGAAGTTCTTGGGATCGCCGAACTTGGTGCCGCCGGAGGCGACGAACAATTGCGGCACTTTCTTGGCATTCATGTATTTCATGATCGCCGAATTCGACGGCGTGCCGAGCGGCTGGAAGATGAGCAGCACCTCGTCGCTCTCGACCAGCTTGCGCGCCTGCTCGATCGCCTTCGGCGGCGAATAGGCATCGTCGTAGCTGATGAAGTTGACCTTCCGGCCATTGATGCCGCCCTGCTCGTTGATCATCTTGAAGAACGCGGCCTCGGTCTTGCCGATCACGCCGTAGGACGACGCCGGGCCGCTATACGGCATGATGTTGCCGATCTTGATTTCGCCATCACTCGCGCCGGGATCGTATTTCTTCTGCGCCGTGGCCGAAGTCGTGATCAATGCGGCACTTGCGAAGGCCACAATCGCGCCAATATATCCGAGACGAGCCCGCATCATTTTCTCCCGATTTTTGTCGTTGGTTTTGGCGGCAAGTCTCGCAAGAGACGCATGTGCTGGCAAGCGCTGGGTTTTTCCGTTGGGCGAAACGGCATTGTTGCCTGGCGCTATTTATGATTGAAGTCGATCTGGGGATCACGAGTCGAGGCGTTCTGATTGCGTAAACCGGACATTCGCACCGGTCCGCGGCATCCGCGTATTGCGGCCGCGGGCTACGAGATCACGCGCCGCCTCAGCGAACGTGCGTTGGCGAAGCGTGGCCTGCACAAGGCCAATGGCGAGTTCGCGCAACGCACCATCGCCTCGATCCGCGAAAGGCTGCAGCGCGGCGAGACCGTCTACATCGCCGGCCTCGCCTGCCCCGGCACGCACAACACCGGCGTCGCGCTGGTCGAGGTCACCCAGAAGGACGGACCGCGCCTGATCGTCAACAACGAGGAAGAGCGCTTTTCCGGAAACAAACACACCAATGAGTTTCCGCAACACGCGCTCGACGACATGCGCAAGGTGTTGCAACGGATGGGCCGCGACATCGGCGACATCGCGGCCTTCGTCACGACGTGGGACTATCCGGCGCTGATCGCGATGCTGATCCGCACCTCGTTCGAGGAAGCGCCGGCCAGCTTCAAATTGCTGCGCGCGCCGGTCGCGCCCGCGATCAAGCTGCGGCACATGGACCAGGTGCGGCGCATCTCGCGCAAGCTCGGCAACATGTACGGGCTCGGAGAACAGCTGCCGCTGATCTGCATGCCACATCACGACAATCATGCCTGGTATTCTTTCACGGCCTCGCCCTTCGCCGACACGGGCGAGCGTGTCGCGATTGCGGTGCTCGACGGCACCGGCGACGTCGGTTCAATTTCGCTCTATGTCGCCGAGAACGGCGAGATGAAGCAGCTCTATTGCAATGAGAGCCTGTTCGACTCGCTCGGTGCTTTCTACACAGTGATCTCGTCGAGCCAGGGCGGCTGGACCTGGCTCTCCAGCGAGGGCCGCTACATGGGCGCTGCCGCCTGGGGCGACATGAACCGCGCTACCAATCCCTATTACCAGCGCCTGAAGGCGGTGCTGCAGCTCGGGCCCAACGGCAGCGTGCGGCTCAATCGCGCGATGGCCAATTGGTATGCCGATCCCGCCGACAATCCCTATCATCAGCCGCTGATCGATATTCTCGGCCCGCCGCTGCGGCCCGAGCAGCTCTGGAATCCCGACGCCGTGCTGCGCGTCGAGGACATCAATCACCGCCCCGACACCAAGGACCGCGTCGACAAGGCGGCCGCCACGCAATTGGTGCTCGAGGACGCGATGATCCATGTCATCGATCATCTCCTCCGCATCACCGGTACCGACCGCCTGGTGCTGACCGGCGGTGTGGCGCTGAACGCGCTCGGCAATATGCGGCTGCTCGAGCACTTCGACGAGGCGTGGTTCGAACGCGTGCAGCAGCGGAAGACCCGGTTGCATATGTGGGTGCCGCCGGTGCCCGGCGATCCCGGCGTGCCGATCGGCGCGGCCTGGCTGTTCGCGCATATGGCGGGCGCTGTGCGCGGCGCGCCGCTGTCGCACGCCTTCTATTGCGGCCTGCCGCCTTCGAACGCCGACATCACCGCGGCGCTGCGCGCCGACGACGTCGCCTCCACCGAGATCGGCAATGTCGCGACATCGGAAGGGCGCGATGCGGTTGCCGATCTGATGGCTGGCATGGTGGCCCAAGGCGGCGTGATCGCGATCTATCAGGGCGCGGCTGAAACCGGTCCGCGCGCGCTCGGCCATCGCTCGATCCTCGCCAACCCCTGCGACCCCGAGGTCCGCGAGCGGCTCAACAAGCGCGTCAAATATCGCGAGGCGATCCGGCCACTGGCGCCAATGGCGACGCTGCAGGCCGCGCGCGACTATTTCGAACTCGAAGACGGCGCGTCCGACGCCGACTACAACGCCTACAACTACATGGTGCTCACGGCGCATTCGAAGCCGGAGGCACGCGCGAAGATTCCCGCCGTGGTGCATGCCGACGGCACCGGCCGCATCCAGATCGTGCGCGAGGCCGACGATCCCCTCACCTATGCCTATCTGAAGGCGCTCGGGCGCCATATCGGCGTCGAGATGTCGGTCAACACGTCGTTTAACGTCGCGGGCCCGATCGCGCAGACGCCGGCGCAGGCAATGGACACGCTGCGTCGCTCCAGGGGGCTCGATGCCGTGGTGCTGGTCGCCGACGACGGCACCGCCTACGCGGCCTGGCACGGCGGCGAGCGCGACAGCGGCCGCTTCACCGGCTGGTATGCGGCGTGGAAGCAGGCGCGCGGCTGAACCAGATCAAGACGCGCCCGTCGATCAGGAGCAACGCGCTGGCGATCACGAGCGCGCCGATCACCTCGCGCGGCGCGACCGGCTCGCCGAGCACGAGATATCCGAGCAGCATCGCGGTGACCGGAAGCAGCAGCGTCACCAGCATCACATTGGTCGCGCCGGAGCGCTGCAGGATCTGGAAGAACACGATATAGGCCAGCGCCGTCGACAGCACCGCGAGCCCGAGCACGGCAAGCCACGTGGTCAGATGCGGTATCGGCAGCAGCCAAGGTCGTTCGGCCACGCCGGCAACGACTGCCATCATCACGCTGGAGGCCATCATCTGGAACGTCGCCGTGCCCAACGGCGGCACGCGCTGCGGCAGCCGCCGACCGACCAGCGCCGCGATGCCGTAGCTGAACGCGCCAGCGAGGCAGAGCAGGATGCCGATGCCCTGCCTGCTCTCGAAGCCGAGCGCATCACCATGCAGGATCGCGACCCCGATCAGCCCGACCACCACGCCCGCCACGCGGCGCGCCTGCAGCCGCTCCTCGCCGGCCACCGCCATCACGACCACCGCAAACAGCGGCGTCGTCGCATTGAGGATCGAGGCCAGCCCGCTCGGAATATAGGTTTGCCCGAACACGATCAGCGAGAACGGCAGCGCGTTGTTGAACAACCCCATCGCGGTGAACGGCGCCCAGCCGGACATACCACGCGGGAATTCGATCTTCCGCGCCCGCAGCAGCGGCAGCAGGATGAGCGCGCCGAGCACGACGCGCAGCAGCACCAGGGTCAACGGCGGCAATTCGCGCAGGATGACGCCGTTGAAGAAGAACGAGCCACCCCACAGCACCGACAGAAAGAGAAGCAGCCCCCAGTCGCGGCGATCGATCCTGTTGTCGGCGGAAGGCATGGCGGGCACTCATCTGCGCAGGTGCTGATGCCTAGCCGGGCGCGGCGGCGCTGGCCACCCGATTTCCGTGAATGGCGGCTCTGCCTATTTCGGCCGCGACACGATCTCGATCATCTGGCCTTCGTCGCCGTCGGGCGCATGGGCCCTCGCCTTGTCGTAGGCGGTGAGCGCGGCGCGGCTCACGGGCACGCCGGGCAGCAGCGTCTCGGCGAGCCGCACGGCGTAGTCGGCATCCTTGTGGCGCAGCGCCGCCGTGAACGATGCGCCGGAGAAATTGCGGTCGATCATCCGCTTGCTGTGGCGGATGATCTGCGGGCTCGCGATCGCACCGCTCGCCAGCGCCTCGGCCACCAATTGCATGTTGAGGCCGGCCTGCTCGGCGATTGCGACGCCCTCGGCGAGGCTTGCGATCTGCACCGCGCCGATCAGATTGTTGATCAGCTTGAACACGGTGCCGGTGCCGACCGCGCCGAAATGACGGATCGTGCTGCCGATCGGGGCAAGGAACGGCCGAGCCTTCTCGAGATCAGCGGCATCGGCGCCCACCAGCAGCGTCAGCTTGCCCGCGGCCGCCGCCTCGGGGAGCCCGGTGACCGGACAATCGATGTAGATCAGGCCGCGGCTGTTGAGCTCGCGCGCCATATCCAGCGTGTGCTGGTACGAGACCGTCGAGCACTCGATCGCCAGCGTGCCGGCCTTCATGGTGGCGGCGGCGCCGTCTTTGGTCAGCCAGACCGCGCGCGACGCCTCGTCGTCTGCGACCATGGTCACGACGGCATCGGCATCGATCGCGGCGTCCTCCGGCGAGGTCGCCCACAGCGCGCCGCGCGCGATCAAATCCTCGGCCTTGGCCTTGCTCCGGTTCCACACCGCAACGGTGAAACCGGCATCGAGATAACGGCCGGCCATGCCGTGGCCCATGCGTCCCAATCCGATGAAAGCGACGCGCGTCATGGGCTAATCCACATCCTCGACGGAGCCGGGCCCAGTGCCGAACGCACGCTGCGCCAGGGTCGCCGCCATGAATTCATCGAGATCGCCGTCGAGCACCCCCGACGTATCGGAGGTCTGCACGCCGGTGCGCAGATCCTTCACCATCTGGTAGGGCTGCAAGACGTAGGAGCGGATCTGGTGACCCCAGCCGATGTCGGTCTTGGCGGCCTGATCGGCAGCCGCCTGCTCCTCGCGCTTCTTGAGCTCGATCTCGTAAAGCCGTGCGCGCAGCATGTCCCAGGCCTGTGCCCGGTTCTTGTGCTGGGAGCGTCCGGCCTGACAGACCACCGCGATGCCGGTCGGAATGTGCGTCAGGCGCACTGCCGACTCGGTCTTGTTGACGTGCTGACCGCCGGCGCCGCCCGACCGCATCGTGTCGGTGCGGACATCGGACTCTTTGATCTCGATCTTGATCGAGTCGTCGATGACCGGGAAAATCTGCACCGACGAGAACGACGTGTGCCGCCGCGCGTTGGAATCGAACGGCGAGATGCGCACCAGGCGATGCACGCCGGCCTCGGTCTTCAGCCAGCCATAGGCATTGTGGCCGGAGATCTGGATGGTGGCCGATTTGATGCCGGCCTCTTCACCCTGCTGCTCCTCGAGGAACTCGATCTTGAAGCCGTGCTTCTCCGCCCAGCGCGTGTACATGCGCAGCAGCATCTGCGCCCAGTCCTGGCTCTCGGTGCCGCCGGCGCCGGCATGGACCTCGAGATAGGAATCGAACTTGTCGGCCTCGCCCGAGAGCAGCGCTTCCAGCTCGCGCCGGGCGACCTCCTTCTTGAGGTCCTTCAGTGCCTTCTCGGCCTCGGCGACCACGGCCGCATCGTTCTCAGCTTCGCCGAGCTCGATCATGCCGATATTGTCTTCGAGCTCGCGCTCGACCTTGCCGATGCCCGAGAGCGAGTCCTCCAGCGAGGTGCGCTCCTGCATCAGCCGTTGGGCCTTCTGCGGATCGTTCCAGAGATTGGGGTCTTCAGCGAGCTTGTTCAGCTCAGCGAGGCGTGCCGTCGATTGTTCGACGTCAAAGATGCCTCCTCAGCAGCCCGACTGACTGCTTGATCTCTTCAACAAGGCGTTCGATTTCCGCGCGCATGGTCTTTCAGGTGTTGGTGAAAAAGCTTGCCGGGGATGTAACGACCGGCGCGGCAAAGCGCAATCGGCTTGGCCACGCTATCCCGGCGATTCGGCCGAAACGACCGCTAATACAGCCCCCCGGTTCCCGGTCGCATGAAGAAGCCGCCATCGGGCTGCCCACCACTCTGCGACGGCTGCGGACCGGGTGCAGGGCCGCGGCCATCGGCATCGGCGACACCGATCACCGAGTAGTTGTCCGGCGGCGCGGTGCCCGGCTTGAAGGCTTCGAGGATGGTGTTGCCGCCATCGCCCGGGCCGGCGCGCATGCCGGTCTTGGCGTCGACGCGGATCAGCTTGATGCCGGCCGGCACCTTGAACGGGGTCGGCGGCTTGTCGGCGAGCGCAAGCTTGAGGAAGTCGCGCGCGATGGGAGCTGCCACGTGACCGCCGGTGGCGGTGCGGCCGAGATTGCGCGGCTTGTCGTAGCCCATGTAGACGCCGACCGCGAGATCCGGCGAGAAGCCGACGAACCAGACGTCCTTCTCGTCGTTGGTGGTGCCGGTCTTGCCGGCGATCGGCTTGCCGACCTCCTTGACGACGGTCGCGGTGCCGCGCTGGACCACGCCTTCCATCATCTCGGTGATCTGATAGGCGGTCATCGGATCGAGCACCTGCTCGCGGCGGTCGACGAGCTGCGGTTCCGGCTGGCTCTTCCAGCCGCCCGGCGCGTCGCAGCCGCGGCATTCGCGGCTGTCGTGCTTGAAGATGGTGTGGCCGTAGCGATCCTGGATGCGATCGATCAGCGTCGGCTTCACGCGACGGCCGCCATTGGCGAACATCGAATACGCCGTGACCATACGCATCACCGTCGTTTCGCCGGCACCCAGCGCATACGACAGATAGTTCGGCAGTTCGTCATAGACGCCGAAGCGTTTGGCGTACTCGCCGACTAGCGGCATGCCGATGTCCTGCGCGAGCCGCACCGTCACGGTGTTGAGCGAGCGCTGCAACGCGTTGCGCAGCGTGGTCGGGCCGTAATACTTGCCGGACGAATAATTCTCCGGACGCCACACGCCGGCGCCCTGCCCCTGATCGATCTCGATCGGCGCATCGATCACGGTGGTCGACGGCGTATAACCATTGTCCAGCGCCGACGAGTACACGATCGGCTTGAACGACGATCCGGGCTGCCGGTAGGCCTGCGTCGCACGGTTGAACTGGCTCTGGTCGAACGAGAAGCCGCCGACCATCGCGAGCACGCGGCCGGTCCACGGATCCATCGCCACCATTGCGCCGGAGACTTCAGGCAATTGCCGCAGGCGATACTGGCCCTCGACCGCACTGCCGTCCTTGGTCACCAGCGGGTCGGCATAGATCACGTCGCCCGGCTGCAGCACCTGCGAAACCGCCGTCGGCGCCTTGCCCTTGCTCTTCGCCCAGCGCACGCCGTCCATCGTGATGATGCCGGTCTGCCGTTCCTTGCTGACCGCGCCGCCGAGCTCGCGGCCCGGCTGGAAGCCGATCCGCGCCGACTGATCACTGGTCTCGAGCACGACTGCCATCCGCCACGGCGAGATGTCGGAGAGCGATTTGACGTCGGCCAGCTTGACGCCCCAGTCGCCGGAGACGTCGAGCTTGTGCACCGCCCCGCGCCAGCCCTGCGCCTCATCGTAATTGACGAGGCCGGCGACCATGGTCTTGCGCGCCATCACCTGGATCTTGGGATCCAGCGTGGTGCGGACCGACAGGCCGCCCTCATAGAGCTTCTTTTCGCCGTAGCGCTCGAAGATGTCGCGGCGGACTTCCTCGGCGAAATATTCGCCGGCGAAGATGTGCGCGCCGTTCGAGCGACTGGTGACGTTGAGCGGGTCCTTGCGCGCCTTGTCGGCGTCGGCCTGCTTGATCCAGCCGTTCTCCAGCAGGCGGTCGATCACATAGTTGCGGCGCTCGATCGCACGGTCACGGTTGCGCACCGGATGCAGCGCGGCCGGCGCCTTCGGCAGCGAGGCCAGATAGGACGCCTCCGCGATCGTCAGCTCATTGACCGACTTGTCGAAGTAAACCAGCGACGCGGCCGCAATGCCGTAGGCGCCGAGCCCGAGATAGATTTCGTTCAGGTAGAGCTCGAGGATGCGATCCTTGGAATAGGCGCGCTCGATGCGCATCGCCAGCAAGGCTTCCTTGATCTTGCGCGCGAACGAGACCTCGTTGGTCAGCAGGAAGTTCTTGGCGACCTGCTGGGTGATCGTCGAGGCACCCTGCGGGCGGCGGTTGGAGCCGTAGTTCTGCGCGTAGACGATCGCAGCGCGCGCCATGCCCTGATAGTCGATGCCGCCATGCTCGTAGAAGTTCTTGTCTTCGGCAGCGAGGAACGCGTTGATCACGAGCTTCGGCACCGCCTGGATCGGCAGATAGAGCCGGCGCTCCTTCGAGTACTCGCCGAGCAGCGCGCCGTCGGCGGCGTGCACGCGGGTCATCACCGGCGGCTCGTAGTCCTGGAGCTGCGAATAGTCGGGCAGATCCTTGGAGAAATGCCAGATGGCGCCGGCGACGGCGGCGACACCGACCAGGAACACGACCGTTCCGGCGGCGAACAAGAAACCCATGAACCGCACGAGCAGGCGCATTATCGACGTTCCGTTCCTACCCTCCGGCGCTCAATCGTCAGAAGCGCCTGTCCAAAAGTGCGAAGCCTCACATAACGGAGGCCTTTACATCGTCGAGGCCTTTGCATTGAGGCCTTACTTCAAAGCCTTGGCCCAGCGAGCCGCCTTGCGCACGCGAATAAACAAAAGCCGCCGGACAATATGGTCGATTCTGCGGACCTGCGGTCCCTTGTCTATAGCGTCGCCGCTGTGGCCAAACTAGGGCTTCCGGGCCACGGCCCGGGCTTTTCAGACGGCCAATTTCACTTTGCAGGTCCGGCGGTTGCCAGCCGTTTGGCGAAGAACGCGTCGATCGCCTGGACCATCGATCCGACGGCCTTGTTGCGCCAGTTCTCGGAGATCAGATGCTCGAGGTCGCCCTTGTTGGAGACATAGCCTATCTCGACCAGAACCGACGGCACGTCGGGCGCCTTCAGCACCCGGAAGCCGGCCGATTTCAGCGGATGCTTGTGCATCCGCACCGTGGACTTCATCTCGTCCATCAGCAGGCGGGCGAAGCGGTTGGAGAAGGTCTTGGTCTCGCGTTGCGCGAGGTCGATCAGGATGTCGGCGACCTCGGTCGGCTCGTCGGTCAGGTTCACGCCGGCGATCGCGTCGGCCTTGTTTTCCGCTTCCGCCAGCCGTTCGGCCTCGGCGTCGGAAGCCTTGTCCGACACGGTGTAGATCGTGGCGCCCTGGGCGTCGCCCTCGCGGCGCGGCAAGGCATCGGCATGGATCGAGACAAACAGTGCCGCGGATTGCGAGCGGGCGATCTTCACCCGGTCGTTGAGCGGGATGAAGGTGTCGTCAGACCGGGTCATGACCACGCGATATTTGCCCGACTTCTCGATCCGATCGCGCAAAGCGAGGCCAAAGCCCAGCACCAGGCTCTTCTCGGTCTGGTCGCCGGACTGGGTGCCGTTGTCGATGCCGCCGTGCCCGGGATCGATCACGATCAGCGGACGCGAGTCGGTGGTCGCAACCGGCGGCAATGCCGCCGTGGTGACGGCGGGGATGCTTGCCGTGTTGCCTTCGGAGATCGCGGGCTTCAATTCGGGCCGGCTCTCCGGCGCGAGCGACTGCACGAAGCTGGTGCGATCGACCTGCTCGAAGTCGAGCACCAGCCGCGGCGGCTGGCCATTGGCGGCATCGAGCACATAGGAATTGGCGATCTTCACCGGGCCGGTCATGTCGAACACGATTCTGGAGCCGCCGGGCATCACGAGGCCATAGCGGAACGCCTTCACCAATCCCCGCGCCGCCGCGCCGGTGCCGGCAGCAAGCTGGAAACTGACCTGCGGGATATCGACCACGACACGGTAGGGGTCGGCCAACGGGAAAGCCCGAAACTCGATCTTGCGGTCGAGATCGAGGATGAATCGGGTCTGCTTGTCGTCGCCGGCGAGCCTGGCGCCGGATGCGACCGGGAAATTCGGAGCGTTGGCGGCAGAAGCAGTGGCGGCCGGCTGGCCGTCCTTTGGTCCCTCGGCCGCGCTCGGGGCGCTGGCCACGGCAAGCGCCAATGCTGCAGCGCACAACAGCCCGCATCCCAAGAAAACAAGGTGTTTTGCGCGGTTCTCCACCCGATTCGGAGCCTCCCAGCTGCTTCTTACCGCATTAGAACCGCACGGTTAATCGCAGGCTAATGACGCGCCGGTGAAAAGAACCGAGTGTTGCGGCGGCGTGACGCTTCCCTTGCACGCGACGGGCAATCCACGTATGTACGGAGTTGCTGACGGCTAGTACTCCCGGTTGTGTCACGTTCAGCCTCTTGGTGCAGCGGTGGAACCTTCCAAGTCGAAGATCCCGCCGTGTTTTTCCGGTCCCTCCCCAGCCAGCGCCGCGCGCGGCTGACACGGAGAGGCGGATTCAAGCCCGAGCGGCGTCCGGTCCCAGACACACTCCCTCGCCAGAGGGACGGTTTGAGACACGGCGTAACCGATTATCCGGCCCCTTGGGGCCTCGATATGCGATGGCCGGCAGGTGCTTCGGCGCCAGGCGGGGCCTTCAGCAAAAGATACGGCGGTCAATTTCGCCGCCAACATGTTTAGACGGGCCGACGCTTAATGCGCCAGACTGCATTGCCGACCAGGATCCCCCCAATGATCGCGCTGACGCGAGGTGAAAACTTCGCCCGTCGCATCATCCCGGTGGGTTCCCGTCCGGCGCTGCGCCGCGAGACGCGTTTTGGCCTTCCCCTCACCCCCGAATCAGGTGGACCGTCGCGTCACCGGGCGGCGCAGTTTGCGCGCGCCTTGATCCGCGCCCGCCGCCGTCAAGAGCCCCAAAATGCCCAACAAGATGTTGATCGATGCCACCCACCCGGAAGAGACCCGGGTCGTCGTGGTCCGCGGCAATCGCGTCGAAGAGTTTGATTTCGAGACCGCCCAGCGCAAACAACTGCGCGGCAACATTTACCTCGCCAAGGTCACGCGCGTAGAGCCGTCGCTGCAGGCTGCCTTCATCGAGTATGGCGGCAACCGACACGGCTTCCTGGCCTTCAGCGAAATCCATCCCGACTACTACCAGATCCCGGTCGCCGACCGTCAGGCGCTGATCGAAGCCGACGAGCGCGCCCATCGCGAGGCCGAGGAAGAGCACGAGAACCGCGGCCATCGCCGCCGGTCGCGCCATCGCAATGCCCGCCGCCGCGGCCATGGCGACCGTGTCCAGAGCGAGGTGATCGAGGGCGCGGGCGACGCGCAGGCGCAGCCGGCAGCCGAGGCTCACGAACATTCTGTCGATACGGGGCATCATGAACATGATGCCGGGCATCACGAGCACGGCGTGGTCGCCCATGAGGGTCACGAGCATGATGCGCATGATCATGCGCATCACGACGACCATCACCACGAGCATGAGCATGAGCATCACCATGACCATGGTCACGACGATCATGGCCACGATGATCACGATCATCACCACGACCATGATCATGCGCACGATCACGACCACGCCCCCGTCGTGAGCGAGGCGCCGGCCGCCGACGCGCCGTCCGATCCCGTTGTCGCGGTGGTCGAGGCCTCCGTTGCGTCAGCCGCGCCGGAATTCGTCGAGACCGCCGAGGTCAATCATGAGCCCGAGCGGGCCCGTGAGGAACAGGTCGCGGAAAACGCCGCGCATGCCGACGACGCGCCGCATGGGGCTGCCGACGAAGTCCACGCCGCCGCCGATGAGCACGGCGTCGCCGACTACGCAACGCCTGCGGACGGAGCCGCGGCCGAGGCCCGGCATGGCGACGATGCTGGCGAAGACGATGACGAGGATGACGGCGAGGAAGGCGAGGAAGAGGATGTCGTCGAGTCCGTCGGCGGCGACGATGTGCTCGAGGAGGTTCCGGAGCGCGCGTTCCGCCCCCGTCGCCAGTACAAGATCCAAGAAGTGATCAAGCGCCGGCAGGTGATGCTGGTGCAGGTCGTCAAGGAAGAGCGCGGCAACAAGGGCGCCGCGCTGACCACCTATCTCTCGCTCGCCGGCCGCTACGCCGTGCTGATGCCCAACACCGCGCGTGGCGGCGGCATCAGCCGCAAGATCACCTCGGCCCAGGACCGCTCGCGGTTGAAGGAAGTGGTGCAGGACCTCGACGTGCCCGAGGGCATGGGGATCATCCTGCGCACCGCCGGCGCCTCCCGCAGCAAGCCGGAGATCAAGCGCGACTTCGAGTACCTGATCCGGATGTGGGAGACGGTGCGCGACCTGACCTTGAAGTCGCAGGCGCCGACCCTGGTCTACGAGGAAGGCTCGTTGATCAAGCGCTCGCTGCGCGACCTCTACAACAAGGAAATCGACGAGATCCAGGTGGCGGGCGAAGCCGGCTACCGCGAAGCACGCGACTTCATGAAGATGTTGATGCCGGCCAACGTGCGCGCGGTGAAGCAATATCGCGACGGCCAGCCGCTGTTCTCGCGCATGGGCGTCGAAAGCCAGCTCGACGCGATGTTCTCGCCGACCGTGCAATTACGCTCCGGCGGCTACATCGTCATCAACCAGACCGAGGCGCTGGTCTCGATCGACGTCAACTCGGGCCGCGCCACGCGCGAGCACCATATCGAGGACACCGCGCTCAAGACCAATCTGGAAGCCGCGGAAGAAGTCGCGCGTCAATTGCGTCTGCGCGATCTCGCGGGCCTGATCGTCATCGACTTCATCGACATGGACGAGAAGCGCAACAACCGTGCGGTCGAGCGCAAGCTGTCCGACTGTCTGCGCCAGGACCGTGCCCGGATCCAGGTCGGCCGCATCTCGCATTTCGGCCTCCTGGAAATGTCGCGCCAGCGCATCCGCGCCAGCGTGCTGGAGAGCTCGACCGAGCCCTGCCCGCAATGCGGCGGCAGCGGTCACGTCCGTTCGGTCTCGTCGGTGGCGCTGCAGCTGCTGCGCGGCATCGAGGAAATCCTGATGAAGGGCGCGACCCACAATCTGGTGGTCCGCACCCGCACCGACGTCGCGCTCTACGTGCTCAATCACAAGCGCGGCCATCTGCGCGACCTCGAGGACTCCTTCCGCGTCTCGCTGTCGATCGTCGCCGACGCCACGGTGCACGGCCAGCAATCCTACATCATCGATCGCGGCGAACAGGTGCATACGCTCGAAGCCGCCAAGGCGCTGCTTGCTGCACAAGCTGCCGCTGCGCCGGCGCAGGCCGATGAGCCGGATGACGAGGAAGAACTGTTCGAATACGAGGCCGAGATCGAGACCGACGAGACCGAAGGCCTCGCCGACGACCGGGCGGCCGGCGAGGAATCGGGCGCCGCTGAGGGCGACAGCGACGGCCAGCGCCGCAAGCGCCGCCGCCGGCGTCGCGGCCGTGGTGGCGCCAACGAGCCGCGTGATGGCGCTCCGCAGCCGCGCGAGGACGGCGATCTGATGCATGTCATGCCCGATGGCACCGAGGCGGTTGCCGCCACGGATGCCGAAGGCGACGAGGATGAAGGCGGCGAAGCGCAGGGCGCGGCCGGCGACGACCAGGCCGGCAACGGCGATCGGCGTCCGCGACGCCGCGGACGTCGTGGCGGCCGCCGGCGGCGCGGCACTGGCGGACCGGAAGACGGTCTCGCCGGATCGATCTCCGATGAGTTGAGCCCCGCGGCGGCCCCCGAGGCCACCGATGCGGTCGCCGATTTCGACAGCCACGATGCGGAGCCGGCCCCCTCGCTCGCGCAGCCCGAGCTGTTTGCCCCGCCGACGGAATGGCAGCCGATCGAGGCCGCACCGGTTGAGGCGATTGCAGCACCCGAGCCCGAGCCTGTCGCGGCGCCTGCCGCCGAGGACACGGCGGACGCCGATCGCGCGCAGCGCCGCCGCTCGACTGTGCGTGAAAAGGTCAGCTTCGCGTCGAGCCCGCAGCCCGAGGCCGCGGCACTGGCTCAGAGCCCGGCGGAGGAACCTGCCCCTGAACCCGCAGCCGCTGCCCCGCAGTCCGCACCGGACGCCGCCACGGCCGAGGCTCCGGCCCGCAAGGGCTGGTGGTCGCGCCGCTTCGGCGGCGGCGGCAACTAGCGCCACCTGAAAGTCAAAACGCCCGGTTCACGCCGGGCGTTTTTATTGGACAGGCCATCCGTTCGTCAGACGCCGGCGTGACGGAGCCTGACGGAGACGGATCCCGATGCAAAGCGCGATCGTTCTTGGCGGCGGCATGGTGGGCGTCAGCACGGCGCTACACCTGCGACGCCGCGGCTGGTCGGTGACGCTCGTCGATCGCAAGGAACCGGGCCGCGAGACCAGCTACGGCAATGCCGGCATCATCCAGAGCGAGGCGGTGCGGCCCTATCCGATGCCGCGCGATCCGGCAACGCTCGCCAGGATCGCGATGGGACGCACCAACGACGTGCGCTACCGTCTGGCGTCGTTGCCCGGGCACGCCGGTCCGCTGCTGCGTTACTGGTGGAACTCGACGCCCGAGCGGCACCGCGAAGCCACCATCGCCTGGGCGCGCCTGATCGCCTACGCCACGGCAGAGCATGACACGCTGATCCGCGATGCGCATGCCGACAATCTGATCCGCCGCGCCGGCTATCGCCTGCTGCATCGCGACCCGGCGGCACTGGAGCAGGCGATCGCAGTCGCCGAAGAGAACCAGCGTGACTTCGGCGTGCAGTTTCGCGTGCTTGACGGCAGCGAGCTCGCCAAAGCCGAGCCCTTGCTGCGCGACGACTTGCCCGGCGCCATTCACTGGCTTGGGCCGTGGACCGTGTCGGACCCCGGCGGCCTCGTCTCGGCCTATGCCGGATTGTTCGAGCGTCTCGGTGGCACGCTGCTGCGCGGCGACGCGCAGACGCTGACCGAGACCACAACCGGCTGGTCGGTCGACACCACCGGCGGCCGGATCGATGCCGCCCACATCGTGATCACGCTCGGGCCATGGTCACCGCAATTGCTGCGCAAATTCGGCTACCGGATCCCGCTGGTACGCAAGCGCGGCTACCATATGCATTACCAGGGCGGTCGCTCGCTCGACCTGCCGCTGGTCGACACCGCGAATGGCTATGCGATGGCGCCGATGGCCAAGGGGATCCGCATCACGACCGGCGCGGAGCTGACCAGCCCCGATGCGCCGGCGACGCCGATCCAGCTTGGCCATGCCGAAGCGGCCGCACGCGAGCTGATCGAGATCGGCAGCCGTGTCGAGCCCGAGCCCTGGTTCGGCACCCGCCCCTGCACCACCGACATGCTGCCGGTGCTCGGGCCGGCGCCGCGCCATCGCGGGCTGTGGGTGAATTTCGGTCACGGCCATCAGGGCTTTACGCTCGGCCCGGCGACAGCACGGGTGCTGGCCGAAACGATGAACGGCGAGGCATCCTCGGTGGACACCTCGCCGTATCGGCTGGATCGCTTCTGACGTCGAAAGAAGATCAATCCGTCGTCAGGGCGGTCTCCAGGTCGGTCGGGTCGATCTGCCGGGCGAGATTGGCATTGAGCTTGTCGCGATCGAGCTCGCCCTCCCACCAGGCGACGATCACGCAGGCGACGCCGTTGCCGCACAGATTGGTCAGCGCGCGGCACTCGCTCATGAACTTGTCGATGCCGAGCACGATCGCCATGCCCGGCACCAGCCGCGGATCGACCACGGCAAGCGTTGCCGCCAGCGTGATGAAGCCCGCGCCGGTGATCCCCGAGGCGCCCTTCGAAGTCAGCATCGCCACCACCAGGATCGTGAGCTGCTGACTGAACGAGAGGTCGTAGCCCAGCGCCTGCGCGATGAACAACGTCGCCAGCGTCATGTAGATGTTGGTGCCGTCGAGGTTGAACGAATAACCCGTGGGCACCACGAGGCCGACCACGGACTTCGAGCAGCCGAGACGCTCGAGCTTCTCCATCAATGACGGCAGCGCGCTCTCGGAGGACGAGGTGCCGAGCACGATCAGGAGCTCGTCCTTGATGTAGGCCAGGAACCTGAAGATCGAGAACCCGGCGATCCGCGCGATGATGCCGAGCACCACGAGGACGAACAGGGCTGCGGTCAGATAGAAGGTCGCGATCAGCCCCATCAGGTTGAGGATGGCGCCGGTGCCGAACTTGCCGATGGTGAAGGCCATCGCGCCGAACGCACCGATCGGCGCCGCCCGCATCACGATCGAGATCACGCCGAACACCGCATGCGCGGCGTCGTCGATGAACGAGCGGATGGTGTGGCCGCGCTCGCCGAGGCCCATGATCGCAAAGCCGAACAGCACCGAGAACAGCAGCACCTGCAGGATCTCGCCCTGCGCGAACGCACCCACCACAGTGTCTGGAATGATGTGCAGCACGAAGTCGACGCTCTTCTGCGCTTCCGCCTGCTTGGCATAGCCGGCAACCGCCTGGGCGCTCGCCGCCGCGCCACCGAAGCCCGCACCCGGCTTCACGATATTGCCGACGAGCAAGCCGATCACCAGCGCGAAAGTCGAGACGACCTCGAAATAGACCAGCGCCTTGACGCCGATGCGGCCGACCTTCTTGGCGTCCTGGATATGGGCAATGCCCGAGACCACCGTGCAGAAGATGATCGGCGCGATCACCATCTTGATCAGCTTGATGAAGCCGTCGCCGAGCGCCTTGATCCACTCGTTGGTGGCAATGCCGGGCCACAACCAGCCAACCAGCGCGCCGAGCACGATCGCGATCAGAACCTGAACATAGAGAATCTTGTACCACGGCTTGCCACCGGCAGACGCCGGTGAAGCCGTGGCAACGGTTGCCGTTGCCATGTGTCACTCCCCCTCAGAAATGGCGGAAATAGCCAAGATCAACTTGGCCGTTCGAGTCAAACTGGAACTGTTTGCGCCCTGCCGCTTATCCGCGACGATCTGCCGCGCACCACGCGGCCGCGATCACGGCGCCGGATGCGAAATCGATCTGTCTGACAAGACGGAAAGATCTCGAACTTCGCGGGCTATTTAAGCCAATGCGCGATCCGCGCAACTGCTTCCTGCATCTCCGCCGCAGAGCGCGCATAGGAAAATCGGATGAAGGCACGGCCGTGGATCGGGTCGAAATCGACGCCCGGGGTCGCTGCGACATGCGCCTTCTCGAGCATCTCGCTGGCGAACGCGAAACTGTCGGAGGTGAAGTCGGAGACATCGGTGTAAAGATAGAATGCGCCGTCGGCCGGCAGGAACTTGGTCAGCCCGGCCTTGGGCAAGCCTTCGATCAGGATGCGGCGATTCTCCTGATAGCCGCGCTTGATCGCCTCCATCTCCTCGCGGCCCTCGAACGCCGCCTCGGCGGCGATCTGCGACAAGGTCGGCACCGAGATCGACAAATTCTGCTGCAGCCGCTCCATCGGCCGCACCAGCACGTCGGGCACCACCATCCAGCCGACGCGCCAGCCGGTCATGCAGAAGTACTTCGAGAACGAGTTGATGACGAGCGCGTTCGGCGACAGCGCCGCCGCCGTCACCGCCGGAAACGCGTAGTCGAGGCCGTGATAGATCTCGTCGGAGATGAAGCGGATGCCCGCGCTGTCGGCGGCGGCCATCAGGCTCGACAGCGCCTCGCGCGACATCATCGTGCCGGTCGGATTCGCAGGGCTGCCGACCAGCACGCCCTTCAGCGGCGCCTTGCGATGGGCGGCCAGCAGCGCCTCCCCGGTCAGCGCGTGGCGGGTGTCGCCGGAGGTCTCGATCAGCACGGGCTCGCAGCCGAGCGCGGTCAAGATGTGCCGGTAAGGCGGATAGCCCGGCACGGTGACGGCGACCCGGTCGCCCGGCTCGAACATCGCAAGAAACGCCAGGATGAACCCGCCCGACGAGCCCGTGGTGACGATGATGCGCTCCGCATCGACCGCGCAGCCATACGTGTCGCGGTAATGCCGGGCGATGCGCGCGCGCAATGAGGGGATGCCGAGCGCTGACGTGTAGTCGATCCGGCCGCCGGCAAGGGCGGCCTGTGCGGCCGCGATCGCCGGCTTCGGCGCGCCCTCGGCGGGCTGCCCCACCTCCATGTGGATGACATGGCCGCCGGCGGCCTCGATTCGCGCCGCCGCGGCCATCACGTCCATCACCATGAACGGCGGAACATCGCTCCGGCCGGACGCCGTCAAAAGGCTGCTCACACGGTCTCTCGCTGTCGCTTCAGGCATGGATTTCTGCTATTGCACGGCCGCTGCCGAATTCGGGTTCCGATACCGGCTGCCGCCCCAGACTGGCCGCATTCGGTGGCTCCTTATAACGCTTTCAGGCCAAGTGAATACCCGGTTCGCGTGAAGAAGAACTGCAAAAACAACAGACTGTGCCACGCGCCTGATCCGGTCGGGTCGGGAACCGGACTTTGCCGCGGCGCGGCCAGCCATCGCCGATAGATCGCCCATGCTGTTCCGCCTCACGCATCGCACCAAGACCTCCAAGCTGACCGCATTGCTCACCGCGGTTGCGCTCGCCGTCGGCCCCGTCGTCCCTGCGCGCGCCCAGCAGAAGGGCCCGCCGGTGCTGCGCGACACCGAGTCCGAGCAGCTGCTGCGCGAATACACAAGGCCGATCCTGCGCGCCGCGGGTCTGGAAAAGCAGAACATCCAGATCGTGATCATCAACGACGGCTCGTTCAACGCCTTCGTCGCCGACGGCCGTCGCATCTTCGTCAACTACGGCGCGCTGCTGCAGTCGGAGACCCCGAACCAGATCATCGGCGTGCTGGCGCATGAAACGGGCCATCTGGCCGGCGGCCACCTCGCCAAGATGCGCGAGCAGCTGGCGCAGGCGCAGACCCAAATGATCATCGCGATGCTGCTCGGCGTCGGTGCGCTGGCCGCAGGCGCCGCGGGTGGCGGCGTTGGAAACGGCCTCTCCAGCGCTGGAGCTGCCGCAATCTCGGCGCCGCAGTCGGTCATTCAGCGCACGCTGCTCTCCTACCAGCGCCAGCAGGAGGAAAACGCCGACCGCGCCGGCGTCAAGTTCCTGAACGCGACCGGCCAGTCGGCCAAGGGCATGTACGAGACGTTCAAGCGCTTCACCGACGAGAGCCTGTTCGCCGCGCGCGGCGCCGACCCCTATCTGCAGTCGCACCCGATGCCGGTCGATCGTGTCTCGGCGCTGGCGGACCTGGCGCGCTCGAGTCCCTATTGGGACAAGAAGGACGATCCGGCGCTGCAGCTGCGTCACGACATGATGCGCGCCAAGATCTCGGGCTTCATGGAGCGGCAGGACACGGTCTATCGCCGCTATCCGCTGTCCAACACCAGCATGCCGGCGCGCTATGCCCGCGCGATCACCACCTATCTGCACGGCGACCTGCGTTCGGCGATCGCGCAGATCGACGGCTTGATCCAGGTCCAGCCCAACAATCCCTATTTCTACGAATTGCGCGGCCAGGCGCTGCTCGAAGGCGGCCGGCCGGCGGAGGCCATCGCGCCGCTGCGCCGCGCGGTGCAGCTCTCCGGCAATTCGCCATTGATCGAGATGCTGCTCGGCCAGGCGCTGGTCGCCTCCGACAACAAGGGCTACACCGACGACGCGATCAACATGCTGCGCAACGCCGTGGCGCGCGAGCCGGAGGCGCCGATAGGCTATACCCAGCTCGCGATGGCGTATGGCCGCAAGGGCGACTATGCCCAGGCCGACCTTGCCTCGGCGCAGGCCGCCTATCTCCGTGGCGACAACAAGACGGCCCGCGAACTGGCCTCGCGCGCCAAGACGCGGTTTGCGATCGGCACGCCCGGCTGGGTCAAAGCTGACGACATTGTGAGCGCCAAGCCGATGCCGGGTCAGAAAAACAACTAGAAATAAACCGTAGTTCCATACAACGATCACCGAAACCGGCCCGCGGCCCTGCCGTATTTCGGGCCACCTCGAACAAGGATTTTGCCATGCCAGCGCTTCGTTTTCTCGCCCCTGCCCTGCTCGCGCTCGGCATTTGCGCCGCGCCGCTGACTGCGTCCGCGCAGAGCTTCAACGACACCCAGCGCGGCGACATCGAGACCATCGTGCGCAACTACCTGATCGCGCATCCCGAGGTGCTCGAAGAGGCGATGAACGAGCTCAGCAAGCGGCAGGCCGCCGCCGAAGCCGAGAAGCATGAGCAGAGTGTCGCCAAGAACGCCGACACGATCTTCAACTCGCCGCGCGGCGTCATGATCGGCAACAAGGACGGCGACGTCACCTTCGTCGAGTTCTTCGATTACAATTGCGGCTACTGCAAGCGCGCGATGTCCGACATGCTCGACCTGATGAAGTCGGATCCGAAGCTGAAGGTCGTGCTGAAGGAATTCCCGGTGCTGAGCCAGGGCTCGGTCGAGGCCGCGCAGGTCGCGGTCGCCGTGCGCATGCAGGATCCGACCGGCAAGAAGTATCTCGAGTTTCACCAGAAACTCCTCGGCGGCCGCGGCGCCGCCGACAAGGC
The DNA here is from genome assembly GCF_019972155.1 of Bradyrhizobium sp. RD5-C2. Lineage (GTDB taxonomy): Bacteria > Pseudomonadota > Alphaproteobacteria > Rhizobiales > Xanthobacteraceae > Bradyrhizobium. The sequence continues at coordinate 228,132 of NZ_BOVL01000008.1, forward strand.
GCGTGCGCTGGCGGTCGCCAAGGAGGTCGGTCTCGACATGACCAAGCTCGAGAAGGACATGGCCAGCCCCGAGGTGAAGGCGACCATCGAGGAGAACTTCCGCCTCGCCGAATCCATGGGCATGAACGGCACGCCGAGCTACGTGATCGGCAAGCAGGTCGTGATCGGCGCGGTCGGCGTCGACGGTCTCAAGGAGAAGATCGGCATTGCCCGCTGCGGCAAGGCGACCTGCTGATCGTCGCTTCGACAGCGCTCATCCATTCAAAAATCCGGCTGCCAGGCAGCCGGATTTTTTTGTTTGCGGCACCGAACCGCTTCCGCGCTGGGCGCAACCAAGGGGCATCACCAACAACGGAAGCCGCGCGCCATGCCACTGGCCTCGCCAACACTGGCCTCGCCAACCCTCGGCTACGATCTCACGCTGCTGAAGACGGCGCCACAGCGTGGCACCGACCACGATCACGGCTGGTGCTACGGCCTGCCGCCGGGCATTCGCACCGAGCAATGGCCGCTCAGTCCCCATGACGGCTTTCCGATGCAGCACTGCTTCACGCTGCGTGTCCCATCGCAATACCGCGCCAAGGGTGACGCCCATGTCGCGCTCGCCATGTTCGCCGATCAGCAATATGACGAACCCGACGAGATCGACGCGGTCGCGCAATATCTCGCTGCAGAGACCATCGCGCGTCCATCCGATCCCAATCTGCTGCCCTACTTCGCCTATCGGCAGAACCGTCATCCGATGGAGTTTCGGATGAAGGACATCATCGACCACAATTTCGCGGCGATCTGGCTCACCGAGACCGAGTTCGCCGGACCGCTCTGCCGGCCGCCGGAGCTTGCCGGCAATCCGCTGCTGGAAGCCAACTCGCCGCCGCGCTGGCTCGTGAAGGGCGCGGCGCGCACCGCGTTCGACGTCAATGTCGGCCGCACCCGCACCGACGCTCTGGAGAAGACATACTGGTATCGCCTGTTCGGCGGCATCCCCGCGACCGGACACCACGCCTACGGCATCGCCCTTGCGCCGCGCGACGACGATCCCAACGTCGGCAAGCCGCCGCGCGATCATCTGCTGCACAAGGGCGAGCTCGGTGACTACATCGCGCCTTACGGCGAGCAAGGCAGTGCACGCGGTCTCGAGCGGTTGCACGGCCGCAACCATCTCGGCGGCACGATGTTTCCAAACCAGTGGACACCAAAATTCAGCGCGACCTATCTCGAGATCGAGGAACATTTCGGCGGTTTCAATTTCGGCGGCGGCAACGGCCAGCTCGATCTTGCGAGCATGGAGTTCGACTGGGCCTGCGGTTGAAGTGCAGATTGTTCATCGCGCATTCACACAAGAAACAAACCGCGGGGAACCGCAAATCAACAGGAACATCACACATCCTCTCCCGTTGTCGGCGCGGGCAATGCTGAATAACGAGGAGGAATATGATGATGAACCGCTTTCTGATTTCGGTCGCTGCGGCGGCCCTGATCGCCGGCACCGGTTTCGCGAATGCACAGGGCGCAGGCGGCGCCAACAAGGAGACCGGGGCCGGCAGCGGCGCGACCGTGCAGCACTCTGCACCGTCCGGCGGCGCATCGTCGGGCGCCATGCAGCGCGATACGGGCGGCATGAAGGGTTCCGAGCACTCCACGACCGGTGAGTCGTCTTCAGGCATGAAGGATGACCAGTCCGGTATGAAGGGCGCCGAGTCCGAAAAGTCTGGCCCCGCCACCAAGGGTGCACAGGAGAACACGCAGAAGTCGAAGAGCATGAGCTCGGAGAACGATGCGACCAAGGGCGCCAAGGAGAGTTCGAAGGACATGAAGGCCGAAGGCCGCGACAAGGGCGGCAACATGAAGGCCGAGGAGCATGACAAGAGCGGCAAGATGAACAACGCCGCCGAGAGCCGCGACAAGAATGGTGCCACCACCAACCAGAACGCTCAGACCAAGAGCCCGGCCGAGACCAATCGCGCCCAGACCAACGACACCAGCCGTACCCAGACCACGACCGGCAACGCGGCGACGTCGGCCACCGCGGCGCCGCCGGCCGAGAAGCGCACCCAGATTTCGACCGCGATCAAGTCGGAGCACGTCACCGAGGTCACCAACGTGAACTTCAACGTGGCGGTCGGCACCCGCGTCCCGACCGACGTGCACTTCTACCCGGTGCCGGAGCGCGTCGTGACGATCTACCCGCAGTGGCGCGGCTATGAGTTCATCCTGGTCCACGGCCGCTACATTATCGTGCAGCCGGAGACCCACGAGATCGTCTACATCATCGAGGGCTGACCTCGGCCTCGGCGCGAGGGTGCCTTGACGGCCCTCGCCTCGATCTCAACCCCGCCCCCTCAGGGGCGGGGTTTTGCATGCGGCTGCAGCTCGCAGTCGCCGGTGGATGGCTGGCGGGAGCACAGCCGAGGGGCGGCCACCTCCGGATTTGGTTAATCAGCGATTTCCGCAGGTTACGCCAGCTATCTAACAGGCCGGAGGAAGCTGTTGAACAGGTTCCGATTTCACCTAAAGACTTCCCCTGCGGCCGGTTGTTACCTATAACCCGGCCCACTTTCCCCTTCGCCGGAACCCCTGGAAATGGCTGCTGCCGGAACGATCTATGTGCTGAACGGCCCGAACCTCAACCTGTTGGGGACGCGCGAGCCGGAGACGTACGGCCATGCCACCCTCGCCGACGTCGAGAAGCTGTGCGCGGAGACCGCGCGGCAGTTCGGGCTGACCGCCGATTGCCGGCAGTCCAACCGCGAGGGCGAACTGATCGACTTCATCCATGAGGCCCACGCCAAGAAGGCGGTCGGCATCATCATCAACGCCGGCGGCTACTCCCATACCTCGATCGCGCTGCATGACGCGCTGGTTGCGGTCAAGATCCCCGCCGTCGAGGTCCATGTCAGCAACATCCACGCCCGCGAGAGCTTCCGGGACCATTCGTTCACTGCTAAAGCCGCCTTCGCGTCGCTATGCGGCTTTGGCATCGACGGCTACCGGCTTGCGATCATCGGCCTCGCCACCAGGATCGGTGCGAAGGCAAAGACTTAATCGTCAATCCTGACGTTCCCCGTCACCAGATAGAGATTTCGGATCAAACAACATGGCGCGCCAGCCAGACGACAAATCAGCCGTAAAGTCCAAGAACGACGCCCGGAGCGACGACAGCGTCCTCATCCGCGAGCTCGCGCTGCTGCTTGCCGAGACCAACCTCACCGAGATCGAGATCGAGCGCGCCGGCCTGCGTGTCCGGGTCGCACGCAACATCAGCATCGCCGCCTCCGTGCCGTCAGCCGTACATGCAGTCGCCGCGCCGGTGGCAGTGCCGGTTGCCGCCGCTGCCGCCACCGACATGGCGAAGCACCCGGGTGTCGTGCCCTCGCCGATGGTCGGCACCGCCTATTGGGCGCCGGAGCCCGGCGCCAAGCCGTTCATTGAAGTCGGCAGCAAGGTCGCGGCTGGCCAGACGCTTCTGATCATCGAGGCGATGAAGACGATGAACCAGATCCCGTCGCCGCGCGCGGGCACCGTGACGCAGATCCTCATCGAGGACGGCCAGCCGGTCGAATTCGGCGAGCCGCTCGTCATCATTGAATAGCTTCCGTCAACGTCAGGCGCTGCGATGTTCGACAAGATCCTCATAGCCAATCGCGGCGAGATCGCGCTTCGCGTGCTCCGGGCGTGCAAGGAGCTCGGCATCGCCACCGTCGCGGTGCATTCCACCGCCGACGCCGACGCCATGCATGTGCGGCTCGCCGACGAGAGCGTCTGCATCGGCCCGCCGCCGTCGAAGGATTCCTATCTCAACATCCCGGCGCTGCTGGCCGCCTGCGAGATCACCGGCGCCGACGCCGTGCATCCCGGCTACGGCTTCCTGTCCGAGAATGCGCGCTTCGCCGAGATCCTCGCCGATCACAATCTGGGCTTCATCGGACCGAAGGCCGAGCACATCCGCCTGATGGGCGACAAGATCGAGGCCAAGAAGACCGCCAAGCGCCTCGGCATTCCCGTGGTGCCCGGCTCGGACGGCGCGGTGACGGCGGACGACGACGCCATGACGATCGCCAGGGAAATCGGCTTCCCGGTGCTGGTGAAGGCGGCGGCCGGCGGCGGCGGCCGCGGCATGAAGGTCGCCCACACCGAGGCTGACCTCGCGCTGGCGCTCACGACTGCGGCCAACGAAGCCAAGTCGGCATTCGGCGACGCGTCGGTCTATCTGGAGAAATACCTGCAGAAGCCGCGCCACATCGAGATCCAGATTCTCGGCGACGGCCGCGGCGGCGCCATCCATCTCGGCGAGCGCGACTGCTCGCTGCAGCGCCGTCACCAGAAGGTCTGGGAGGAAGGCCCCTCGCCAGTGCTCGCGGCCGCGGCCCGCACCAGGATCGGCGAGACTTGCGCCAAGGCGATGCGGGACATGAAGTATCTCGGCGTCGGCACCATCGAATTCCTCTACGAGGACGGCGAGTTCTATTTCATCGAAATGAACACGCGCATCCAGGTCGAGCATCCCGTCACCGAAAGCATCACGGATATCGATCTGGTGCTCGAGCAGATCCGGATTGCGGCCGGCGGCGAGCTTCCGGCCAAGCAGAGCGACATCGCGATCATCGGCCACGCCATCGAGTGCCGCATCAACGCGGAGAACCCGCAGACCTTCCGCCCCTCGCCCGGACGGATCACGCAATTCCATGCGCCGGGGGGCCTCGGCGTGCGGATCGATTCCGCCGTCTATCAGGGCTACGTGATTCCGCCCTATTACGACTCGCTGGTCGGCAAGCTGATCGTGCACGGCAAGACCCGCGGCGAGTGCCTGATGCGGCTGCGCCGGGCGCTGGACGAGATGGTGGTCGACGGCATCGAGACGACGTTGCCGCTTTTCCGCGCGCTGGTGCGCGAGCCCGACATCATCGAGGGCGACTACCACATCCACTGGCTGGAGCAGTATCTCGCCGGCCAGCCATCCGACGCCCCGAAATAGTTTGGAACCCGGTGGAACCCAGCGCCCTGCTCAAACGTACTAACGTACTGAAGGGTTATTGGCTTTCCACGGGGACGCATTGAATCCCACTCCTGCGAAGAGACCGTCGTGACACAAGTTTCACGACGCCGGTCCACGTTACAGATCCTGCTGCTTTCGGCGGGATTTTTCGTGCTGGTCGCAATCAGCGTGGCGTCCGTCCTGCTGGTCAACAAGGCACGCGAGGACAACGCCCTGGTGGTCCATACGGTCGAGGTCGAGAGCCAGGTCGCCAACCTGCTGCTTGACATCAGGCGCGCCGAGAGCGCGACCAGGGCCTATCTGCTGACATCCGCACCACAATACCTGTCCGAATATCAGGCCGCGGCGGCAGGACTCCCGGCCGCGCTCGGTCATCTCCAGATGATGACCGTCGACAATCCGACGCAGGTCGCCAATGCCGCGAAGCTGAAGGCCGCCGTCGAGCAGCGACTCGCCGAATTCGCCCTCGGCGTCGAGCGTGTCAAGAACAACGACGTCGCCACCAGCGTCGACATCCTGCGCAAGGGCACATCGACCGATGCGGTCGAGGCGATCGCCCGGATCGGCCGCGACATGCGCGCCGAGGAGGATCGCCTGCTGGCGGCGCGCACCGCGACCGCGGACCGGACGCAGGTGCTCGCCTCCTCCGTCACCATCGCCGGCTCCTGCATGGTGCTGGCGCTCGCCGCCCTCTCTCTCGTGCTGCTGCGGCAATCCTCGCGGGCGCGCGACGACGCCGAGGCCAGGCTGCGCGACAACTACGTCAATCTCGAAACCATCGTCGACGAGCGCACCGCCGACCTGCGCGAGGCCAACGAGGAAATCCAGCGCTTCGCCTATATCGTCAGCCACGACCTGCGCTCGCCGCTGGTCAACATCATGGGCTTCACCAGCGAACTGGAGGAATTGCGCGGCGACATCTTCAGACGCATCGCCACGCTCAACCGCACCGCATTGCTGGCGCCGGCGATGGAAGATGCGACCGACGTGGCCGAGCCGGAGCTCGAAGGCTCCGACAAGCAGCTATCCGACGATTTCAACGAATCGCTCGGCTTCATCAAATCGTCGATCGCCAAGATGGACCGCCTGATCAGCGCCATCCTCAATCTCACCCGCGAGGGCCGCCGCGAGTTCAAGCCGGTGCGGATCGATCTCCGCGAGCTGATCGACAGCATCGTCAAGACGGTCGCGCATCAGGCCGCCGAGGCCAATGCGACCGTCGAGATCGGCGCTTTGCCGAATATCGTCAGCGACCGCCTCGCGCTGGAGCAGATATTCTCCAACCTGATCGACAATGCACTCAAATACCTCAAGGACGGCGTCCCCGGGGAGATCGCGATCGAGGGCCGCACCAAGCTGGGCTTTGCGATCTTCGAAGTGACGGACAACGGCCGCGGCATCGATCCGAAGGACCACCAGCGCATCTTCGATCTGTTCCGCCGGGCCGGAACCCAGGACAAGCCCGGTCAGGGCATCGGGCTTGCCCATGTCCGCGCACTTGTGCGCAGACTGGGCGGCACCATGTCGGTAGCATCGGAACTTCACAACGGCAGCACGTTCACCATCACGCTGCCCATCAAATGGTCAGGCAAGAACTCAGGCAAGAACCGGGATAGGGAATCATGAGCGATCCAGTCACCATCATCATGATCGAGGACGACGAGGGCCATGCCCGCCTGATTGAGCGGAATATCCGGCGCTCAGGTGTCAACAATGAGATCGTCCCGTTCACCAACGGTACAGAGGCCGTCAACTACCTGTTCGGCAAGGATGGCAGCGCGGTCGAGCGCAAGAACCAGGCCCTGCTCATCCTGCTTGATCTCAATCTGCCTGACATGACCGGCATCGACATTCTGAAGCGGGTCAAGGAGAACAAGCATCTCAAGGCGACGCCGGTGGTCGTGCTGACCACCACCGACGACTCCCAGGAGATCAAGCGTTGCTACGAACTCGGCTGCAACGTCTACATCACCAAGCCGGTGAACTACGAAAGCTTTGCCAACGCCATTCGCCAGCTTGGCCTGTTCTTTTCCGTGATTCAGGTGCCGCCAGCTTCAATATGACCAGCGCAACGCCGACACTGCTCTATATCGACGACGACGCGGCGCTGGCGCGCCTGGTCGAACGCGGGCTGACGCGCGCGGGCTACAAGGTCGTGCACGCCGCAAGCGGCCAGGACGGTCTCGACCGGCTCGCCCAGGGCGGCATCGACGTCGTCGCGCTCGACCAGTACATGCCCGGCCTCGACGGGCTTGAGACGCTGGAGCAGATCCTCAAGATCGCGGACGCGCCGCCGGTGGTGTTCGTCACCGCCTCGCAGGATTCGGCGATCGCCGTCACCGCGCTGAAGGCCGGCGCGGCGGACTATCTGGTCAAGGACGTCAGGGGCGAATTCATCCCCCTGCTCCAGGTCGCGGTGAACGGCGCGATCCGGCGCGCCGCGATCCAGAAGGCGCGCGACGAGGCCGAGGCCGAGGTGCACGCTTCACGCGACCGCTACGCCGCGCTCGCCGCCGAGCGCGAGGTTCTGTTGCGCGAGGTCAACCATCGTGTCGGCAATTCGCTGCAGATCATTGCCTCGCTGCTGCACCTGCAGGCCAATTCTTCGACCCAGCAGGACGTCAAGGCGGCGCTCACCAATGCGATGGGCCGTGTCGCCGCCGTCGCGCAGGTGCATCGCCGCCTCTACACCTCGCACGACTTCAAGACGGTGATGCTCAACCAGTATCTCGAGGCGCTGCTCGAGGATCTCAGGCGATCGGCCGAAGGCAACAAGATGTCGCGGCTGACGCTGAAGGCCGACCCCGTCGAGATCGATCCGGACCGTGCGGTCGCGATCGGCATCATCGTCAACGAGCTGGTGATGAACGCCGTGAAATACGCCTATCCCGACAGCGCCGGCCCGATCCATGTCGAGTTGAAGCCACGGGCGGACGAATTGCAGCTTGCGATCAGCGATGAAGGCGTGGGCTTCTCCGACAAGGCCGATCCACGCGGCACCGGCATGGGCCAGCGCATCGTCGCGGCGATGGCCGTCAAGCTCGACGCCAGCGTCGAGCGCGACCCCAGCCAAAAGGGCACCCGCATCGTGGTGCGGTTCTCCCGCGTCACCCCAGCGCCGGCGAAATCGACAAGCGTCGCCGCCAGTTAGGCCGCCGCCGGCGGACTGATCGAATTTTCGCGCTGGCGTTAACGGCCGCGTCACCCTGTTGTTCGATCGCAGCCGCCTGCCCTGACCGGGTTAAGACAAATCTGGGCATTGCTTGCCATGCTTTTCCCCCAGCTTGGCAGGAACGGCACGATGTTCGAGCGCAGGGTGGTTTTTGGAAAGAAGCAGGCGACCGCGGGCGACCCTAGGGAGCCCTTGCGTCCGGCACCGGGTGCCGACGGCGCGGCACCCGCCTTTCACAGGAGGCAGTGGGAAGATCCGCGGATCGGGCCGATGCTGCGCGATGCGGGGTTCGTGCCCGACGACACAGCCAGCATCGTGCCGACGGCGGACAATCGCCTCGCCGTGTTTGCTGCGGCCAACCAACGGCTGCAGGAGCGCACCGAGAGTTTCAACCGTGACATGACGGCGCGCCACGGCCACTGCCGTGCGTTGCCGTTTCTGGTCATCGACCACAAGATCTGGGACGGGTCGCACGGCGCGTTTCTCTACGCGAAGCTGGATCTGATCGGCTACGACGAGTGGAACGTGATCATGCTGGCGGAGGATCCGCAGACCACGGAAACATGCGGGCTGGCTGGCCATCCCGGCTTCCTTCCGGCGGTGACGCAGCTCATGACCGAGCATGTGATCGCGTGGGAGGCGCGGCACAACGCCCTGCTCCAGGAATTCGGAATAGCCACGAGCGGCGGCCACCACGTCCCGCACGAGCAATATGAAATGGAAAAGGACGCGTTGCGCCGAGAGATCATCGACAAGGCCGGCTGGATGAAGCTGCGCATCATCGACGACCTTCTGAGCAAGAGCTAAACCCTCAATCAGCCCGATCGCGGTGCCGCCGCGGGCGATGCAGACGGCAATCCTGACATGGCGCGCCGAAGATCACCTGCGACGGATAGGGCCGCGCGGAGTGGTACGGCGTCGAGCCGAACAGACCCGCTGCGCCGAAGCCCGCGCTGAAGGGATCGGCGGCGAAGCTGCCCGGAAAGGAGCCGTTGCTGCGGAAATCGCGATCGTCGTTCCTGCCGTCGAAATATGCACCGCCGGTGCTGCCGTAACGCAGCGGCCGTTGCGGCGCCAAGTCATGAGACAGGTTCTGGGCCGAGGCAGCGGCGGTGCCGAGCGCGATGGCAGCGCAGGCGATCAATGCTCTGATAGCGGTCATGGCCAAGGCCTTCATTGCGGAATGGTCCCCCAATCACCCTTCCAGGCGATCAGGCGTCCCTTGCCGAATTGCAGATAGAGCCCGTCGCTGCGCCGCGACAGCACGCTGCCCCTGACATTGGGCAGCGCGACGAACAATTCATTGCCCGGCGTGCCGCGGACATAGTTCAGGGGAACGCCGAGCGACTGGCTGGCCTGGTCGGCGCTCATGCCGAAGGCGAGCGGAATGCTGTTGGGTGGCCGCTGCTGCGCCCGGGCCGCGCCGGCCGGCGCGCCCAGCGCGATGACGAGGGTAACGACGAACAGTGTGACGAACCGCTGCATGACCGACCTCATGGCACTGCCGCCGCGAGCGTGCCGGCCGGCGTCCAGCCACCGCCCAGCGCCTGGAACAGGCTGCTTGCCGCCAGCAGCTTGTTGAGCCGCACCGTCACGAGGTTGAGTTCAGCCGTGAACAGCGTCTGCTGCGTCTGCAGCACCGTGATGAGATTGACCGTGCCGCCGCGCAGCTGCGTCTCGGAAACCTCGAACGCCTTGCGCGAGCTCGCCACCACGTCGGACTGCAGCCGCTCCTGCAGCGTGTACTTCTGCAACGCGATCAGCGCCTTCTCGACATCGGCGAAGGCCGACAGCACCGCCTTGCGATAGGCCTGCAGGTTTTGCAATTGCTGGCCCTTGGCGAGCTTGAACTGGCTCTCCAGCAGGAAGCCGTCGAACAGCGGCTGGGTCAGCCCGGCGGCGAGCGTGTAGTACCAGGCGCCCGGCGCAAACAGCGAGGCGAGCGCCGCGCTCTGGAAGCCCGTGGTGCCGGTCAGCTGGATCTGCGGAAAGAACGCCGCGCGCGCCGCATCGACACTGAAATTGGAGGCCGCGAGCTGCGCCTCGGCCTGGCGGACGTCAGGCCGCTGGTAGAGCAGTTCCGACGGCATCCCCGGCGTAATGCGCGGCACCGAGATCTGCGTGGTGCTGCCGCCGCGCACCGCGAAATCAGCCGGTGCGCGCGCAACCAGCAGCGCGAGCGCGGCGGTGTTTTGCCCCAGCGTCACCTCGAGCGGCGGGATCGCCGCGCGCTGCGTGGCGACCAGCGCCTCCTGCTGCGACAGGTCAAGCTGCGAGGCGGTACCGCCGGCGAATTGCGACTTGATCAAAGCCAGGATGCGCTCGGCCGCCGCCAGATTGCGCCGGGTGGCCTTGATCTGGTCCTGCGCCGCCAGCACCTGGAAGTAGGTGTTGGCCACCGTCGCCATCGTGGTCAGCGCGACCACCTCGCGATTGTAGCGTGCGCTGGTTGCGCTCTCCTCCGACGCCGACAGCGTCGCGCGGTTCTTGCCCCAGAAATCGACGATGTAGCTCGCGCTCAGCCCCAGACTGTACTGCGAGAACGTCCCGCTGCTCCCGCCGAGCAATGAACTCGATCCCGTCGCGACCTTCTGACGCTCGGCATTCGCCGATCCCGAGATCGACGGCAGCAGCGCGGCGCCGGACACGCCGGCCTGCGCGTCCGCCTGCACGATCTGGGCGATCGCCACCGCGATATCGAGATTGTATTGCTGCGCAGACTCCATCAGCCCGGTCAGCTCGGGCGAGCGGAAGCCGCGCCACCAGGCGAGCGCCGGAACGGCGGCGTCGGCATCACCCTTGGCCGCGGCGCGATAGCTTGCCGGCACTTCGAGACTGAGCTCGGGCTTCTCCACCCCGGGAATGCAGCCGGTCAGGCCAAGGCTCAGACCAAGGCTGAGGCCGCCGAACGCGGCCACGCGCCGAAACCGGACCGGTTTCCGCAAGATTCGAAAACTATGCAACGCTGCACCTGTCGGCATTTACTCGCCCGGTTGAAGTGAGGAGCCCGGCATCCGCACGGCGCCGCCGCGGCGGACGCGCAGGGCCCACAAGCGGAACCGGTCGAGATAGAGGTAAATCACCGGCGTCGTGTAGAGCGTCAGGACCTGGCTCAGGATCAGGCCGCCGACGATGGCGATGCCGAGCGGCTGCCGCAGCTCGCCGCCGTCGCCCATCCCGACGGCGAGCGGCACCGCGCCGAGCAGCGCGGCCATCGTCGTCATCATGATGGGACGGAAGCGCAGCAGGCATGCCTCCTTGATCGCCTCGAGCGGCTCCAGCCCGCGCCTGCGTTCCGCGTCCAGCGCAAAGTCGATCATCATGATGGCGTTCTTCTTCACAATGCCGATCAGCAGGATGACGCCGATCAGCGCCATGATACTGAACTCGGTCTTGAATGCCATCAGCGCCAGCAAGGCACCCACACCTGCAGAGGGCAGTGTGGACAAGATGGTCAGCGGATGGACGTAGCTCTCATAGAGCACGCCCAGCACGATGTAGATCGTGACGATCGCGGCCAGGATCAGGAACGGCTGGTTGCTCAGCGAATCCTGGAACGCCTTCGCCGAGCCCTGGAAGGTGCCGCGGATCGTGGCCGGGACGCCGATCCGGTTCATCGTCGCCTCGATACTGCCGACCGCGGTGCTCAGCGACACGTTCGGCGGCAGGTTGAACGAGATGGTGTTGGCGACCAGGAGGCCCTGGTGGTTGACCGCAAGCGGCGTCGCGCCCTGCTTGAACGCCGCCACCGCCGACAGCGGGATCATGGTCTCGCTGTTGGTCGAGACCGCCGATCCGGTCGAGGCCACGCCCTTCCCGGTCGAGCCGATCGAATTGGTGGCCTGGTTGCGCGCGGCCTGGGCATTGGCCGAACTGGCCGCGCTCGAGGCTCCCGACGCCACCACGGTGCCCGCCACCGCGTTGGTCGATTGCGAGCCGCCGACCGATCCGCCCGACGTGCTGATATAGACGTCCTTCAGCGTCTCGGGGTTCTGCCAGTAGCGCGGTGCGACCTCCATGATGACGTGATACTGGTTGCGCGCGACATAGATCGTCGACACCTGACGCTGGCCGAAGGCGTCGTAGAGAGTGTTGTCGATCTGGCTCACCGTGATGCCGAGCCGGGCCGCGGCATCGCGGTCGATCACGAGGTCGGATTCCAGGCCCTTGTTCTGCTGGTCGCTGTTGACGTCGGCGAGGTTCGGATCGCGCTGCATGGCCGCCGCAATCTTCGGCGTCCAGTCATTGAGCTCCTCCAGCGTCGATCCCTGCAGCGAGTACTGATACTGCGCATTCGAGGCCCTGCCCCCGACCCTGATGTCCTGCACCGCCTGCAGGAACAGGCTCGCGCCGGGCACCACCGCCATCTCCCGGCGCAGCCGTGAAATCACGCCGTCGGCCCCAATTTTGCGCTGGTCGAGCGGGCGCAGCGAGACGAACACGAAACCGGAATTGGTCTGGCCGCCGCCGGTGAAGCCGACCACCGTCTCGACCGCCGGATCGCGCTTGATGATGCCGACGAACTGCGCGAGCTTCTGCTGCATCAACTGGAACGACACGCTCTGGTCGGCCTGGATCGAGCCGACCAGCCGCCCGGTGTCCTGCTGCGGGAAGAAGCCCTTCGGGATCACATCGTAGAGATAGAAGTTGAGGCCGAACACCGCCGCCAGGATCAGCATCACCGACAGTGGATGCGCCAGCGCCGCGGTCAGCGTCCTGCGGTAGAAGTTCAGCATCGCCTCGAAGAAGCGCTCGCTGGCCCAATAGAGCCGGCCGTGGCCGCCGCGGTCCGGCTTGAGCAGCACCGCGCACATCATCGGGGTGGTCGCCAGCGAGACCGCGAGCGAGATCAGGATCGAGATCGAGATCGTCATCGCGAATTCGCGGAACAGCCGCCCGACGATGCCGGCCATCAACAGGATCGGGATGAACACCGCGATCAGCGAGATGCTCATCGACAGCACGGTAAAGCCGACCTCGTTGGCGCCCTTCAGCGCTGCTTCGAGCGGGCTCAGGCCCTCCTCGATGTAGCGGGTGACGTTCTCCAGCACGACGATGGCGTCGTCGACCACGAAGCCGGTCGCGACCGTCAGCGCCATCAGCGACAGATTGTCGAGGCTGTAGCCGATCAGGTACATCGCCCCGAAAGTCGCCACCAGCGACACCGAGACCGCCACCACCGGAATGAGGGTGGCGCGCAAATTGCGCAGGAACGCGAACACCACGATGATGACCAGCATCACCGCCAGGACCAGCGTCCGTTCGACGTCGCGGAGCGAGGTGCGGATGGTCGTCGAGCGGTCGACCGCCAAGCCGATGTCGATCGCCGGCGAAATCGAGGCCTGCAATTGCGGCATCAGCCCCTTTACCAGGTCGACGGTACTGATGATGTTGGCGTTCGGCTGCCGGTAGAGGATCAGCAGCACCGCCGGCTTGCCGTTGGCGAGCCCGGCATTGCGCAGGTTCTCGACGCCGTCGGCCACCTCACCGACGTCGGAGAGATGAACCGGGGCGCCATTGCGGTAGGCCACGATCAGCGATCTGTAGTCGTCGGCCTTGTTGGCTTGGTCGTTGGCGTAGACCTGGTAGCGCTGGTCGCCCACATCGATACCGCCCTTGGGGCTGTGGGCATTGGCGCTCGACAGCGCCGCGCGGACGTCTTCCAGACCGATGCCGTATTTGTAGAGCGCCTGCGGGATCAGATCGACGCGCACGGCAGGCAGCGAGCTGCCGCCGACCACGACCTCGCCGATACCCTCGACCTGCGACAGCTTCTGCGCCAGCACCGTGGAGGCGGCGTCGTAGAGAGCGCCGCGGGTCAGCGTATCCGACGTCAGCGTCAGGATCAGGATCGGCGCGTCGGCCGGGTTGACCTTGCGGTAGGTCGGATTGCTGCGCAGGCTGGTCGGCAGATCGGCCCGCGCCGCATTGATTGCGGCCTGCACGTCCCGCGCCGCGCCGTTGATGTCGCGGTTCAACCCGAACTGCAGCGTGATCCGGGTCGAGCCGACCGAGCTCGACGACGTCATTTCAGTCACATCGGCGATCTGACCGAGATGCCGCTCAAGCGGGCTGGCGACCGTGGTTGCGACGTCCTGCGGGCTGGCGCCGGGCAGCGTCGCCTGCACCGAGATGGTCGGAAAATCCACTTGCGGTAGCGGCGACACCGGCAGCTTGAAGAACGCGACAAGGCCGGCCGCCGCAAGCCCGAACGTCAACAGCGTGGTTGCGACCGGCCGGCGGATGAAGGGCGTTGACGGATCCATGGCTCAACGCGACCCGCTCGCCTCGCCGACCTCGTCCGCCCGCCCTGCAAACCGCAGCGCCAGGCGATCGAACCAGAGATAGATCACGGGCGTCGTGAACAGGGTCAGCAGCTGGCTCACCAAGAGGCCGCCGACAATCGAGATGCCGAGCGGATGCCGCAGCTCGGAGCCCGCGCCGCTGCCGAGCATCAGCGGCAGCGCGCCGAGCACGGCTGCCATCGTCGTCATGATGATCGGCCGGAACCGCAACAGGCAGGCCTGGTAGATCGCCTCCCGCGGCGGTTTGCTCTCGTTGCGCTCGGCATCGAGTGCGAAGTCGATCATCATGATCGCGTTCTTCTTCACGATGCCGATCAGGAGGATGATGCCGATGATCGCGATGATGGTGAGGTCCTGGCCTGCCATCATCAGCGCCAGCAACGCGCCGATCCCGGCCGAAGGCAGCGTCGAGAGGATGGTCAGCGGATGGATGAAGCTCTCATAGAGCACGCCCAGCACGATATAGACCGTGATGATCGCAGCCAGGATCAGGAACAGCTGGTTGGAAAGCGAGGACTGGAACGCCAGCGCCGCGCCCTGGAAGCTCGTGATCATGCCGAGCGGCTGGTTGATTTCAGCCTGCGCCTGCTTGATCGCGGTCACCGCCCCGCCGAGCGAGGCGCCCGGCGCCAGGTTGAACGAAACGGTTGCCGACGGGAACTGGCCGAGATGTGAGACCTGCAACGGCGCGGTCTCGACCCGCATCCTGGCCATGACGGACAGCGGCACCGGCGTCGAGCCCACAGATGACGGTAGATAGATCGACGACAGCGAATCCAGCGAGTTCTGCAACGACGGATCGGCCTCGAGGATGACGCGGTACTGGTTCGAATTGGTGAAGACGGTGGAGACGATGCGCTGGCCGTAGGAATCGTACAGCGCGTTGTCGATCGTCGCCGGCGTGATGCCGAACCGCGCGGCCTGGTCGCGATCGATGTCCACGAATACCGAAAGTCCCTGTGCGGAGATGTCGCTGGTGACGTCGCTGAGCTCCGGCAATTCCCTGAGCTTGTCGACCAGCTTCGGCGTCCATTCCGCGAGTTCGTTCGGGTCGGCGTCTTGCAGGATGAACTGATACTGCGTGCGGCTCACGGTGCCTTCGATGGTGAGGTCCTGGACCGGCTGCATGTAGAGCGTGATGCCGGTCAGATCAGCCGTACTGGCCTTGATCCGGTTCATGATCGTCGCGACGCCGGCCTTGCGCTGCTCGTGCGGCTTCAGATTGATCAGGATGCGGCCGCTGTTGAGCGTGGTGTTTGTGCCGTCGACGCCGATGAACGACGACAGGCTCTCGACGTCGGGATCCCTGAGGATCGCGCTGGCGAGCCGCTGCTGCCGCTCGGCCATCGCCGCATAGGACACCGATTGCGGCGCCTCCGAGATCGCCTGGATCACGCCGGTGTCTTGCACCGGAAAGAAGCCCTTGGGGATGACCACGTAGAGCAGCGCCGTGAGACCAAAGGTGGCGAGCGCGATCAGCAGTACGAACGTCTGGCGGTCGAGCACCCAGTTGAGCATCCGGCCGTAGATCGCGATGACGGCGTCGAAGCCTTCCCGGCTGAGCCGCTGGAAGGTGTTCTCGCGCGTCATACTCTCCGGCTTCAGCAGTTTTGCGCAGGCCATCGGCACCAGCGTCAGCGACACCACGGCGGAGATCAGGATCGTGACCGACAGCGTGATGGCGAATTCGCGGAACAGGCGGCCGACGACGTCGCCCATGAACAGCAGCGGGATCAGCACCGCGATCAGCGACACCGTCAGCGAGATGATGGTGAAGCCGATCTGCTCGGAGCCGCGCAGCGCCGCCTCGAGTGGAGATTCGCCCTCCTCGATATAGCGCGAGATGTTCTCGATCACGACGATGGCGTCGTCGACCACGAAGCCGGTCGCGATCGTCAGCGCCATCAGCGACAGATTGTTCAGGCTGAAGCCGAACAGATACATCGCCCCCAGCGTGCCGACCAGCGACAGCGGCACCGACAGGCTCGGGATCAGCGTGGCGCGGGTCGAGCGCAGGAACACGAAGATCACCAGCACGACCAGGATCACCGCAAGCGCCAGCTCGTATTCGACGTCGCGGACCGAGGCCCGGATCGTGACGGTGCGGTCGGTCAGGATGTTGAGGTCGATCGCCGCCGGCAGCGTCGCCTGCAACTGCGGCAACAGGTCCTTGATGCCCTGGACCACCGAGATCACGTTGGCGCCGGGCTGGCGCTGGATGTTGAGGATGATCGCCTGCGTCTCGTTCATCCAGGCGCCGAGCTTGTCGTTCTGCGCGCCGTCGACGACGTTGCCGACGTCGCTGAGGCGGACCGGCGAGCCGTTCTTGTAGGCGATGATCAGCGAGCGGTAGTCGCTGGCATTGCGGATCTGGTCGTTGGCATTGATGGTGTAGGCCCGCATCGCGCCGTCGAAATTGCCCTTCGGCGTATTGACGTTGGCGTTGCCGAGCGTGGTGCGGAGATCGTCGATGTTCAGCCCATAGGCCGCGAGCTTGCGGATGTCGGCCTGGATGCGCACCGCGGGCCGCTGGCCGCCGCTGATGCTGACGAGGCCGACGCCAGGTAACTGCGAGATCTTCTGCGCCAGCCGGGTGTCGACGAAGTCCTGCACCTGGGTCAGCGGCATGGTCTTCGAGGTCAGGCCCAGCGTCAGGATTGGCGCGTCAGCAGGATTGACCTTGGCGTAGATCGGCGGCGCCGGCAGGTCCGACGGCAACAGATTGCCCGCGGCGTTGATCGCGGCCTGCACCTCCTGCTCGGCGACGTCGAGCGAGATCGACAGGCCGAACTGCAGTGTGATGACAGATGAACCGGCAGAGCTCACCGAGCTCATCTGGTTCAGATTCGGCATCTGGCCGAATTGCACCTCGAGCGGCGCCGTCACCGACGACGTCATCACGTCCGGGCTGGCGCCCGGATAGAAGGTCTGCACCTGGATAGTCGGATAATCGACTTCCGGCAGCGCTGCGACCGGCAGGAATCTGAACGCCAGCATGCCCGACAGCATGATGGCGATCATCATCAGGGTCGTCGCCACCGGCCGCAGGATGAATGGCCGCGACGGGTTCATTTCTTCTGCCCGTCCGCGGAACCCTTATGGTCGCCGCCTCCCGGCTTGTCGGGAGCAGCGCCGCCCTTGCTATCTGTCTTGACGTCTCCCTTGGCGGTGCCATTCGCCGCGCCGCTCGCCGTCCCCTTGGCCGCGCCGGCCGGGCTTGCGGCATCGGCGGCGGAGCGCACCACCACCTTGGCGCCCTCGCGCAGCTTGTCGGCGCCGTCGATCACGATGCGATCGCCGGGCACAAGCCCCGAGAGCACCTCGACGCGGTCGCCGTCGGTGACGCCGATTTTCACCGGCCGCACCGAGACCGTGCTGTCGGCGTTGACGAGATAGACGAAGGTGCCGGGGACGCCGCGCTGGATGCCGGCGGTCGACATCGTCGTGGCATCCTTGTGGGTGTCGAGCAGCAGGCGGATGTTGACGAACTGGTTCGGATAGAGCGTGCGTTTCTCGTTCTCGAACTGGGCGCGCAGCTTGATCGTGCCGGTGGTCGCATCGATCTGGCTGTCGAAGGTCTGCAGTGATCCCTCGGCGAGCTTGTTGGCGCCGCTGCGGTCATAGGCCGCCGTCGGCAGCACCGCGCCGTCCTTCAACCGCTTCGCGACCGCCTGCAGATTGTCCTCCGGCAGCGTGAACAGCACGCTGATCGGCTCGAGCTGCGTGATCACGACAAGGCCGTTGGTGTCGCCCGGCGTCACGTAGTTGCCGAGGTCGACCTGGCGCAGTCCGACCCGCCCGTTGATCGGCGAGACGATGTGACAATATTGCAAATTCACTTCGGCCGATTTCACCGACGCGCGGTCGGCCTCGACCGTGCCCTGATACTGCGCGACCAGCGCGACCTGGGTATCGAGCGTCTGATGCGGCACGGCGTTCTGCGTGGCGAGGTTCTGGTAGCGGGTGAGATCGACCTGGGCGCCCTTCAGCTGCGCCTCGTCGCGCGCCAGAGTGCCCTTGGCCTGCGCCAGCGTCGCCTCATAGGGACGCGAATCGATCTCGGCGATCAGGTCACCCTTCTTGACCTCATCACCCTCCTTGAAATCGATCTTCATCAGGTAGCCGCTGATCTGGCTCCGGATCGTCACGGTGGCGAGCGACGTCACGGTGCCGAGCGCATTCAGGCTGACGCCGATGTCGCCCTTGCCGACGGCCTCCGGCACGATCGACATCGGCCCGGCGTTGCGCCCGCCGCCGGCCTGCGGCGGCGCGGCCTGCTGCCGCGTCCACCAGACGATGCCGGCGAGCACCGCCAGCACGACACACCCGGTCAGAAACCCTCGCCCGCGCGACGGCCGCCTGGTTTGCTCGGGCGCCACAATCGACGGGTCTTTGACATGCTGGTCCATAAACTTGCCCACGAAGAAACACGA
Source organism: Bradyrhizobium sp. RD5-C2 (assembly GCF_019972155.1). Taxonomy (GTDB): domain Bacteria; phylum Pseudomonadota; class Alphaproteobacteria; order Rhizobiales; family Xanthobacteraceae; genus Bradyrhizobium. Next base: position 247,038 of record NZ_BOVL01000008.1, read on the forward strand.
ACGAGCTCGCGCCGCTCTATGTGTCCCCTGAAGTTCGCGCGCGCCACATCCGAGGAAGCATTTTGAACGCTTCGGTCGGACAAAGCGCGTTAAGAATCGGAAAGGATAGCCCTCCTTCCCGATCGGCCGCTGTTTCTCGCTGGATTGTGGCTATTTTACCCGATCATCTGTAGCCAGGGCAACACGATCAGCAACAATCCGGCAAAGTAGATTACGCCGAAGATCAGCCCGAACTTCCAGAAGTCGCCTTTGCCTATATAGCCGCTGCCGTAATACATCGGCGCCGGTCCGGTGGCGTAGGGTGAGATCACCCCCATCAGTCCGAGCGAATAGACGCACAGCAGCATCAGGGTCTGCACCGACAGGCCGGGAATGCTGGAGCCGACGGCGAGCACCACCGGCAGCACGGCGGCGGTATGCGAGGTGATGCTCGAGAAGAAATAGTGGATCCAGAAGAAGAATGTGACGAGCAGGATCATCCCGACCAGCGGCGACGTCCCTGCGAGCGGCTTCGCATAACCCTCGGCCACCCATTTGATGAAGCCGATCTCGTTGAGACCCGACGACAGCGTGAGCAGCGAGGTGAAATAGAAAAATACCTCCCACGCGCTCTTCTCCGCGACGATGTCTTCGAACGCGATCACACCTGACAGCAGCATCAGCGAGATCACGACGAACACCACCGTGGTCGCGTTGATGAAGTTCGAGCCGAGCAGCGGCACGCTGATGTTGGGATTGGAGCCGCAGATCCACAGGAACATCGCGAGCAGCACCAGCACCGCCATGATCCATTCGTGGCGCGACGGCGGCCCCATCTTGGCGAGCTCGCCCTCGCTCCAGGTCACGATCTCCGGGCTCTCCTTGATCTCGGGCCGGCAGATGACGTAGCTCAACAGCGGCACCAGCAGCAGCAAGAGGATACCCAGCGGCGCGAATCCGATGAACCATTGCGACCAGCCGATCTCGATATTGACGAGCTTCTTGGCGATCGACAGCGCGGCGGCGTTCGGCGCCAGCGCGGTCAGAAACAGCGAGCTGGTGACGGCCGTGGTCGCAAACGCCGTCCACATCACGAAGGTGCCGATCTTGCCCGCGGTCGGGCCGGGCTCGGAGCCGTAGATGCGCGGGATGTTGCTGACGATCGGATAGATGGTGCCGCCCGAGCGTGCGGTGTTGGAGGGCGTTGCCGGCGCCAGCACCAGATCGGAGAACGCCACCGCATAGCCGAGCCCGATCGTGCGGCGGCCGAGCCCGCGCACCAGGAGCAGCGCCAGCCGGCGGCCGAGCCCGCTCTTGCGGTAGCCGATCGAGAACACGAAGGCGCCGACGATCAGCCACACCGTGCTCTCGGAGAAGCCGGCGAGCATCCAGCGCAGCGACTTGTTCGGGTCAGGCTCGACGTAGCCGCCGACACCGGCGACCGTGAGGCCGATCAGGCCCACGGCGCCGACCGGCATCGATTCGAGGATCAGCCCGGTGATCACGGCGGCGAACACCGCAAAATAGTGCCACTGATTGGCGTTCAGCCCTGATGGCACCGGCACCAGATAGATCACCAGCCAGACCAGCAACGGCGCAAACGTCCGCCATGACGATTTCATGCAGCGTCCCCCTCACCTGTGTTGATTGTCAGGCGCGCAAGCCGCCATGTCCCGGGCGTCGGCGCCATCTTTTTGCGGCAATGTAGCATGGCCGCGCAGTCCGTCTCGGGAAACTGCGGCGGAATGGCGCGGCTTGTGGAGGAACCGGCGCGTTTCGTCAACACGTCGCGACCCCTGGCAGGCCCCATCGCAAGTCTGCCCGCGCTTTGCTATCTTCGCCGGCATGACCGCACGCGACTCCGCCTCCTCCGAGATCACGCCCGAGGTGCTGCTGCGCGCCTATGCCTGCGGCATCTTCCCGATGGCGGAGAGCGCCGACGATCCGACCCTGTTCTGGGTCGAGCCCGAATTGCGCGGCGTGATTCCATTCGACGGCTTCCGTGTCGCCTCCCGCCTGGCGCGCACCGTGCGCTCGGATGTGTTCAGCGTCACCGTCGATACCGCGTTCAAGGCCGTGATCGCCGGTTGCGCGGCGCCGCAGCCCGGCCGCGACGACACCTGGATCAACAAGCGGATCCGCGATCTCTATCTCGGACTGCACGCGTCAGGCCATTGCCACAGTGTCGAGGTCTGGCAGGACGACAATCTGGTCGGCGGCCTCTACGGCGTCAGCCTCGGCCGCGCCTTCTTCGGCGAGAGCATGTTTCACACCACGCGCGACGCATCGAAGGTGGCGCTGGTGCATCTGGTGGCCCGATTGATCGCGGGCGGGTTCGAGCTGCTCGACACGCAATATGTGACCGAGCATCTGAAGACGTTCGGCGCGGTGGAGATTTCGCGCCGCCGCTATCGCGCGCTGCTCGACAAGGCGATCGCAGGCGAGCCGGCGGATTTCCGCAAGCTCGACACGACACAGCCGGTCAAGGGTGCCGAGGCGCTTTCGATCATCGCTGCGCGCAATTGATCTCGCGGCGGATGTAGCCCGGATGAAGCGAAGCGCAATCCGGGACGACGCTATCCGCGCAGAAAGAACCCGGATTTCGCTAACGCTCCATCCGGGCTACGCAGTGCCAATCAATTTCCGAACAATCCGCCGAACAGTCCGCCCGGCCGCTGCTGCTGGGGCGGCGGAGGTGGCGGCGGCTGCTGCTGGTATTGCGGCAGCGGTTGCGGCGGCGGACGCGGTGCGGCCTGCTTCGGCGGCGCGCGCTTCTGGGCCGGCGGCGGAGGCGTCGGCGCCTTCGGCGGATCGGGCGCGGCGGTCACGATGGTCTGGTCCGGGCCTTTGCAGTCGGTCAGCCAGATGTCGTAGATCGGATGCTCGACGCCATGCAGGCCGGGGCTCGCCGCGAACATCCAGCCGGAGAATATCCGCTTCACCTCGCCCTGCAACGTGATCTCGTCGACCTCGACAAAGGCGTCGGTGTTGGCGGCTTCCGTCGACGGCCTGGTGTAGCAGGCATCGGTCTTCACCCGCAGCGCGCCGAACTGCACGGTCTCGCCGATGTCCTCGTCGAAATTGATGATGCGCCCGGTGATCTTGTCGAGGCCGGAGAAGCTCGCCTTCTTGTTGGTGATCTTGGTCGACGGTGGCTCCTGCACGACCTCGTCGCCCGGCTGCAACGCGGCCGGTGTCTGCGGCGCCGCGCCCGGAGCCGCGCCCTTGGCGGCCGGACGCTGCCCCGGCGCCGGGTTGGCTGCGGGCGGTGTGTTGGCAACGGCGGGCCCACCGGGCTGCGGCGGCTGCACCGCAACGCCGGGCGGCGCGACAGTGCTGCCTGGCGGCGGTGCCAAAGGCTGCGACTGCACATTACCAGGCGGCGGCACCGACTGGCCCGGCGGCAACGCGCGCGGCTGCGTTGGCAGCAGACGGCCGCGCGGCAGTTCCGGCACTTCCTCGTCGTCGTCGCTGGGTGGCGCCACCTGGCCACGCGGAATCGAGCCGGGCGGACGCGGCGCGGGATCGGAGAAAATCGTTCCGATCTGCGCGCGCGCGGGCGGCGCAAGCGAGATGGTTGAGGCGGCGACCAGGGCCGCAAAGCCAGTCAGGGCAATGGTTCGAAGCATCTCGCGGGCTTTAAAAGGCGAATCGGGCTCGCGACAGTTTACCTTGATATCGGCCGCTCGCAGGCCTCCGGTTAACACGCCGAATACGGCGGGGAAAGGGCGCCCGGAGGCCCGTCCCCGGGCCGTCGGCCAGGCACGGGTCACCCTCTGGTCACCCTTGGGAACACGTGTGATAGTCCTCACGCTGAAGGCGCGCGACACCGCGCGAAAACCTGAGAAAATCCGGATCGAACCGGACCAGCCAGAGGAAACCCAAACATGCCAGATCGCATCAGGCTCGACGGCCGGGTTGCCGTCGTCACCGGGGCTGCCGGCGTCATCGGAACCGCCACGCTCCAGCTGCTCGCCGAACGTGGGGCCCGGATCGTCGCAGTCGACCGCAAGGGGGCCGATCTTGCAGCGGCCATCAAGGACCTCCCCGCCTCGGCCGAGGCCCTCGCGATCACCGCGGACGTCACCGATGAGGACGAGGTCAGGGACTATGTCCGCGCCGCCGTCGACCGCTTCGGCACCATCGACGCCTTCTACAACAACGCCGGCATCGAGGGCGACGTCAGGCCGATCCAGGAATATTCGCTGGAGAGCTTTCGCCGGGTGCTCGACGTCAATGTCGTCGGCGTCTTCCTCGGCATGAAGCATGTGCTGCCTGTGATGCTGAAGCAGAACAAGGGCAGCATCATCAACACCGCCTCGATCGCCGGCCTGATGGGATCGCCGATGATCGCGGTCTACAGCGCCAGCAAGCACGCGGTGATCGGGCTGACCAAGAGCGCGGCCTGGGAATGCACCGGCACCGGCGTGCGGGTCAATTGCGTCTGCCCCGGCATGATCGAGAGCCGGATGCTGAGCACCATTCTGCAGGGACGTTCCGGCGGCAACGCGCCGCCGCCGGTCGAGAAGATCGTCGACCGCATCCCGGCGCGCCGGCTCGGCCTCGCAAGCGAGGTCGCATCGATCGTCGCTTTCCTCGCTTCCGACGAGGCGAGCTACGTCTCCGGCTCCGCCTACACCGTCGACGGCGGCCGCACCGCCGCCTGACACAACCGTCATTCCGGGGCGGTCCGCAGGACCGAACCCGGAATCTCGAGATTCCGGGTTCGATGTTACGCATCGCCCCGGAATGACATCAATCAAAACCGAACATCATAGGTCACAACCAATATGCCCGTCGTTCTCGATCCCGATGCCGCTGCCGTCTACAAGGCTTTCCAGGAGGCCGGCCGCCCCGCCTATGAATCGCTGACCGCACCGGAAGCGCGCGACTATTATCGCGCCGCCCGCATCGTCTCCAATCCCGAGCCGCCGGCCCTTGAATCGAGCAAGCCGCTTGCGATCCCGGCGCCGCACGGCGCGATCCCGGCCCGCATCTACACGCCGAAGACGCTGCGCAGGAAGGACGGGCTCGCGCCGTGCCTGGTGTTCTTCCATGGCGGCGGCTGGGTGATCGGCGATCTCGACACCCATGAGGTGGTTTGCCAGAAGCTCGCCCATGAGGGCGAACTGATCGTGATCTCGGTCGACTACCGGCTGGCGCCCGAGCACCGCTTCCCTGCTGCGGTGGACGACGCCGTCACCGCAACCAAATGGGTCGCCGCCAACGCCAAGGCGCTCGGCATCGATGCTGCGCGCCTGATCGTCGGCGGCGACAGCGCCGGCGGCAATCTGGCTGCGGTGGTCGCCCTCACCGCCCGCGACGGCGGACCGAAGCTCGCCGCCCAGCTGCTGGTCTATCCCGCGACTGATTTCTCGCGGAAGCATCCCTCGCATCGCGAGCCCGAGACCAGCATCCTGTTGACGCATTCGGTGATCGGCTGGTTCGGCGACCATTATCTCGGCGGCGCCGACAACAGCGACTGGCGCGCCTCGCCCGCGCGCGCGAAAGACTTCGCCGGATTGCCGCTGGCCTATGTGCTGACCGCCGGCGCCGATCCGCTGCGCGACGAAGGCGACGAGTACGCCAAATTCCTCAAGGACGCCGGCGTGCCCGTCACCTACCGGCATTTCCCCGGCCAGTTCCATGGCTTCTTCACCATGGGCAAGCTGCTCAACCAGGCCAACATCGCGGTGACCGAGATCAGCGCCTGGCTGAAGACGCTCGGCTAGCGATCCGATCCGGGCGACGCGCTTGCAGCGTCGCCCTCTCGATCGAAGCTCGGAGTGGATGGCGCGCGCAGCTTGCGGCGTTAGCGCGCCTTGAAGTTCCCCGCGCCGCGCGATAGTGCGGCCGGGCACGCTTCGCGCCACCGGGCACTCCAGCCATCGAGATCGTCTTGTTCACGCCCATCCTCGTCTACGGTATCCCGCTCGAATTCATCCTGTTTGCGCTGACGCTGCTCGGCGTTGCGATCTTCCATCACCATACGCTCGCCGTGGCGTTGACCGGCCTTGCCACGATCGTCGCCTACAAGCTGATGTTCACGGGCTTCGCAAGGTTCGGCACGGGCCTGCCCGGCCTCGTGCACCAGATGGAGCATGAGTGGGTCACGCTCGCGAACCTGTTCCTGCTCCTGATGGGATTTGCGCTGTTGTCGCGGCATTTCGAGGAAAGCCGCATCCCGGACGAGATGCCGGCGCTGCTGCCCGATGACTGGAAAGGCGGACTGATCCTGCTGGTGATCGTGTTCGTGCTGTCGGCTTTCCTCGACAATATCGCGGCGGCGCTGATCGGCGGCACCGTCGCGCGTTCTGTGTTCCGCGGCCGAGTCCATATCGGCTACCTCGCGGCCATCGTTGCCGCATCCAATGCCGGCGGCGCCGGCAGCGTCGTCGGCGACACCACGACCACGATGATGTGGATCGACGGCGTCAGCCCGCTCACCGTCGTCGACGCCTATGTCGCGGCCATCGTGGCGATGCTGGTGTTTGCGGTGCCGGCCTCGTTGCAGCAGCACCGCTATTCCCCGATCGTGAAGAACGCGCCGTCCGGTCTCGCGATCGATTGGTCGCGGGTTGCGATCGTCGCGGTGATCCTGCTCGCCGCGCTCTCGGCCAATGTGACCGCCAATCTGAAATTCCCGGCGCTGCTCGATGCGCTGCCCGTGCTCGGGCTCGCGGTCTGGGCCGCGATCCTCGTCACCTCCCTGCTGCGGCGGCCGGATTGGTCGGTGATGCCCGAGACGTTCAAGGGCACCGTGTTCCTGCTCGCGCTGGTGACGGCGGCCTCGATGATGCCGGTGGAGACGCTGCCGGCCGCATCATGGCAGACCGCACTCGGGCTCGGCTTCATCTCGTCGGTGTTCGACAACATTCCGCTGACCGCGCTGGCACTTAGGCAAGGCGGCTACGATTGGGGCTTCCTCGCCTACGCGGTCGGATTTGGCGGATCGATGGTCTGGTTCGGCTCGTCCGCGGGCGTTGCGGTGTCCAACATGTATCCGGAAGCCAAGTCGGTGGTCCGCTGGATCACCCAGGGCTGGCCGATCATGGTGGCCTACGTCGTCGGCTTCTTCGTGATGCTTACTCTGCTCGGCTGGCATCCCGACGCGCCGCACTGACGCAAATGCAGAGTCCGCCATGCTGCGACGCACAATTTAATTGCTTCAAACTTGTGGAAAAGCGAGACAAATCCGTTGACATTGCTAAACTCCATTCGCCGTAACAACTTATGGAGCGTTCGCATGAGTGTCAGTGCAGAAGTCCTCGCCCGCGCCCCGCTGGAACAGTTGCAGAGCGAAGTCGACACGATGACTTCGCCTCGACCACGCAGCAACGTCAGACCTCTCTCACCGATGCCGGACTACGTCGAGCACCGCAACGGCGTCAACGAGGTTGGCAAGCTATCGGCCGAGGCGGTCGTGCGCGAATACGAAGCGGCGGTCAAAGAGATCGAGGCCCTTGGAACGGAACTGCAAGCGGCTGCCAAGAACTGTGAGGCAATGGTGGCAGGCGTCCATGAGATGATCGCGGAAATCAAGGAGTTCGCCGCGGGTTACCGCGACCAGGGCAAGCGTTTCTTCCTGCAGATCGAAGCCGTTTCGTTGATGACCACGGAGGTCAGGAATACCTGCGAAGCACTCAAGAAGAAGATCGCGACCGACACATTGGGCAATTGATATTTCGGCTCGCACACGTTTCGTGCTCAGCCATCCGTGGATTCTTGGGCGTGCATAGGTTAAGGCCTGCGCTATTCCGGCGCGGCGGAACCGTTAGTTCTATTCGAGACCAAGTCGTTCGGGATTAAGTCGTTCAACATCAAGTGGTTCAACATCCGGCCCCGCTTCGGCGGGGCCTTTGTGCTGCGGTGAACTCTGCGCGCGGCGTGTCCGCGATTGGGCCGGATCTGCGTCGATGACCGCTTAACGCACGTCAGGTGCGCGCTCAGCCATGTCCGTCGCCGGAGGCAAGGCTGAAATCGGGGACCAGCGGTCGCTGAAATCCTTGGCCGGGAGCGCGTCCGTGTCGGAGACGACGACACCCTCGGTCCGGGGCAGGTGCGACCTGATCGTCGCGGCGGTTGCAGTGACAGCCAGCAGGGTGACGGCCACGAACCCGGTAATCGTTCGATGCTTTGTCATGTGGAACCTCCTCGGGTCCGCAACGCCCCACCTAACGTGGGTCACAGGAACCTTCGCGCCGGTTCATCGGTGCAACGACTGAATGAATCGCGTGAGATCGGACAACGAGCTTGTCCCAAACTCAAATTGCCGCTGCCGGCAGCGCCGGTGAGCTTGGCGACGGCCCCTCATCGGCGGCCGCGTTCGCTTCGCCGCTGGAATGATCACCCAATCTTTCCAACAACGCGCCGGGGTTCCGCGCGTCCACGACCTACCCGGCGCGCGACGCCCGGCGCAGCGATTGCGGCGGCTGGCCGAAGGCGCGGATGAAGGCGCGGCGCATCCGCTCCGGATCGCGGAAGCCGGTGATCTCGGCGACGCGTTCGATCGCCTCGCCCGACGACTGCACGCGCTGCCGCGCCACTTCGATCCTCAACCGCTCGACCGCTTTCGACGGCGTGGTGCCGGTCTCCGCGATGAAGGCGCGGGTGAAATGGCGCGAGCTCATCCCGGCCTTGTCGGCGAGATCCTCGACCGTCAGCGGCGCGTCGAGATGCTCGCGCGCCCAGGCGAGCAGCGGCCCGAACCGGCCGTTCGGCGCCTTCAATTCCAGCAGCGAGGAAAACTGCGACTGCCCGCCGCTGCGCCGATGATACAGCACGAGCTGCCGCGCGGTTTTCTGTGCGACCTCGTCGCCGTAGTCTTCGGTGATCATGGCGAGCGCGAGATCGATGCCGGCGGTGATGCCGGCCGAGCTCCAGATGTTGCCGTCGCGGACGAAGATCTGGTCCGGCTCGAGCTTGACCTTCGGATAGGTCTTCACGAAATGCGGCGTGCGCTGCCAATGCGTGGTGGCACGGCGGCCGTCGAGCAGACCGGCCTCGGCCAGCACATAGGCGCCCGAGCAGACGCTGGCGACGCGGATGCCGCGGCTCGCCATCCGCCGCACGAATGACAGCGTGATCGGACACGTCGCCGGCGTGCGCACGCCGTTGCCGCCCGCGATGATCAGCGTCGTGATCGCCGCCGACGGCTTGAAGCCGCGCGCCAGCATCTCGACGCCGGACGAAGAGCGCACCGGCCCGACCTTCAGCGCGATCGTCTTGATATCAGGCGGATTGTTGGCGAAGCGTGCCGCGATCTCGAACGCCGCGATCGGGCCGGCTGCGTCGAGCAGCTGGAAGTCGGGAAAGATCAGGACGCCGATCATCTGCCAAATCCTCGCAATGCCGAATACCGGGAGATGGCGTCGACGTCCGAAAATGAGGGAATTACGCCATTTTGGACAGGAGGCCACCATGGCATCGTGGTTCCGTCAAGCGCTATTTGGAGACCTCCGATGTCCGAACCCCTGCAGATTGGATTGCTCGTCTTCCCGAAGGTGACCCAGCTCGACCTGACCGGCCCGCTGCAGGTGTTCTCCTCGGTCCCCGGCGCCAAGGTGCATCTGATCTGGAAACGGATCGAACCCGTTCCGACCGACTCCGTCATGATCCTGACGCCGACCACGACCTTTACCGACTGTCCGCAGCTCGACGTGATCTGCGTGCCCGGCGGGTTCGGCACCGACGACATGGTCGGCGACGAGGAGATGCTCGGCTTCCTGCGCAAGCAGGCCGAAGGAGCGAAATACGTCACGTCGGTTTGTACGGGCTCGCTGGTGCTCGGCGCCGCCGGTCTGCTGAAGGGCTATCGTGCCACCACGCATTGGAGCGCGATCGATTTCCTGTCGAGCTTCGGAGCCATCCCGACCAAGACGCGCGTCTGCGTCGACCGCAACCGTTTCACCGGCGGCGGCGTTACGGCCGGCATCGATTTCGCGCTGACGCTGGTGTCCGAACTCGTCGATCGCAAGACCGCGGAAGCGATCCAGCTCAGGCTCGAATACAACCCGGCCCCGCCGTTCAATGCCGGCTCACCCGATACCGCGCCGGCCGAGATCCTCGCCTCCATGAAGGAGCGGATGGGACCGGCACACGCGCGCCGGGGCGAATTGATGAGCCGCGCCGCGGCACGGCTGTCCTGACCCGATCGTGAGACCAAAAAGATCGTGAGACAAAGAAAAAGGCCGCCCGGTTTCCCGAGCGGCCCTTCCTGTCTCACGGCAGCCTCACATTTGCGGGCGATTTCCGGACGTCTGCACCGGGGGCCTATCTCCCGGCCGCATCCAACTCGGAGGCCGCTGCTCATCGGGACAGTCGCGATCTGGAGCCCGATCCGACGCGATGGTTTCCCATCTCCGTAAGATGGCTTCATTGAGCCGCGAAGGCGCGCACAGCGCAAGCGGACAGCATCGCATGCGGCGCACCTGTCCCCGCTGTTACCGTTGTTCACAGGCGCGCTTGCGCTGCCACAGGCGCGTGTGCGACGCACGCGCGGTGTTACGCGCGCGCGCATCCGAAACAACAATGCGTGAAGCTCAGCTTCCCGGCGTCCAGGCGTGATAGTCGCCGGTCGCCTTCGGGCGGCGGCCGCTCGCCAGCGTCGAGCCGGACGGACGGTAAGCCTGCGCGGTGCCGGTCATGTTCGGCAGATGCGGCTTTTCCCATTCCCGCGGCGCGTACTTCTCCTCGGTCGGGGGCACATCAACGGTGTGATGCAGCCAGCCGTGCCAGCCGGCCGGAATCCGGGACGCTTCGGCATAGCCGTTATAGATCACCCAGCGGCGCTCGAAATGCAGCGTCGGATCGATCTCGCCACCCTTGGTCCGGTAGTAGCGATTGCCCTGCTCGTCCTCGCCGACCAGCTCGCCGTAGCGCGAGGTCCAAAATTGCGTGCCAAAGGTCTGGCCGTTCCACCAGGTGAAGAATTTCAGCAGGAATTGTTTCATGCGTGGCCGGTCGTCGGTTCGAGGCAGTCTGGCTCTGATGCCACCTGAATCTCCAAATGTCCAGCCGCCGCCAAGGTAGCCCGGCACTCCCGGCAGAGACCGGGATGCGGGCCCTTTGGCGACCAAATGACGCGGTCACGAGGAGTTTTGTTCACCTGCCATACATGCGCCGCCGGTCAAGCAAAGATGACGGACAATCAATGTGGAACGCGGGAACGTCCGACCGCAGAGTTGGTTAGACATTGTCCGTTTTGATGGAGTCCAAAATGATCAATATGAAGGTTCTGAGCACCGCCGCGGCGCTGGCGCTTGCGCTGCCGTTGGCTGTGGCGCCGACCATCTCGTTCGCCCAGTCTGCCGCGCAGATGGGCGCGATGGGCGGTGGCGGTGGTGCTCGCGGCGGCGGCGGCGGTGGCGGTGGCCATGTCGGCGGCGGCGGTGGTGGCTTTGGCGGCGGCCGTGGTGCCGCGATGGGCGGTGGCGGCGGCGGTCATTGGGCCGGTGGCGGTGGCGGTGGCGGCGGCCACTGGGCCGGTGGTGGCGGCGGCGGTTGGCGCGGCGGCGGTGGCGGCTGGCACGGTGGCTATCACCGCGGCGGCGGCTTCTGGCCGGGCGCGGTTGCCGGTGCAGTCGTCGGCGGTGCCCTCGCCTCGGGCGCGTATTACGGCGGCTACGGCCCCGGCTACTATGACGACAGCTACGGCTATTACGACGACAGCGCGCCTGTCGCCGTCGAGGCCGCGCCGGGCGGCGATGCGAGCTACTGCGCGCAGCGCTACAGGTCCTACGATCCGGCCTCTGGCACCTATCTCGGCTTTGACGGCCTGCGGCACCCCTGCCCGTAATCACGGCCTGAATCTTTGAGTTGGCGAAGGGCGGCGGCAACGCCGCCCTTTTTCATGTCCGCAACGCCACCGCGACGGCCGCGAACGTCACCACCAGCGCCGCGACGTCGCTCGTGCTGAGCGGCTCGCGCAACATGGCCGCTGCCGCCAGCACGCCGACGACGGGCACCAGCAGCGTGCCGATCGACGCGGTCGCCGCCGGCAACCGCTCCAGCGCCGCGAACCAGCAGACATAGCAAAGACAGAACTGGATCAGCGTCATGTAGACCATCGACGCCCAGCCGAGTTGCGACAGCGCCGCAAGCTGCGGCTGCTCGATCAGGACGCCGGCGATTGCGATCGGCACGCAGCCGATCGCGAGCTGCCAGGCGGCGAGCGACAGCGGTGGCATTGGGAGCTTGAAGGATTTGGTCAGCACCGTGCCAAGCCCGACGCAGAGCGCGCCCGCGAGCGCGAACAGCAGGCCCGGCAACTTGCCGAGGCTCGCGTCGAGGCCGCCGCCGCCGATCAGTGCGGCGATGCCGGCAAGCGCCACGCCAAGCGCGAGCGCACGCGGCAGCGACACGCGCTCGCCGAGCACCGGCCAGGCGACCAGCGCGACCCACACCGGAATCGAGATCCCGAGCACGGCCGCCTCGCTGGCCCGCAGCCAGATCAGCGCCAGGCCCATCGACGCGACCCAGCCGCCGATCGACAGCGTCGACACCAGGGCGAGCCGCAACCACATGCCGTCAGGGACGCGCAGCGTCTGTCCGCGTACGACCGCCACCAGAGCGAGTGCGATCGCGCCGACCACGCCGCAGAGCCCGCGCGACGACAGCGGCGGCCACTCCGTGAGCAGGAACTTCATGATCGGGAAATTGAGACCCCAGCCGGTCGATGCGACCACCAGGAATGCGAGACCGAGCGGTGACAGCGGGGCGCGGCCGGCGACTGGAACTGCGGTCATGGACCCGTCGTAATGTGGGCGGACAAATACAAGTGATGGTGTCAGGGCTAGCTGGAAATCTGCTTGTCAGCAAACAGCATATGCATTCTATGATACAGACTTTCCATCCAGGTTCCGCCTTAATCGGCAGACGGGCCAAGCGAGTCGACGGCACGCAAGGCCGCAGGAAGAGGATGCATCGTGCCGAGCGTTCTCGTGGTCGATGACGACCCGATGGTGTGCGTCGCCATCGAGGTGTGTTTGCAGCGCCAGGGCTTCGACGTCACCGTCGCGGATGGCGGTGAATCGGGTATGCGCGCGCTGGACAAGGCGTCGTTCGACGTCATGCTGGTCGACGTCTTCATGCCGCATATGCGCGGTTTCGAGGCGATCCGCGTCTTCCACGAACGCGCGCCCCATATTCCCGTCATCGCGATGTCCGGCTATGCCTTCGCCAATGCCGACCGGGCGCCGGATTTCCTGCGGATGACGATCGAGCTCGGCGCATCGGCCTGCCTGCGCAAGCCGTTTACCCCGCAGGCGCTGGTTGCCGCCGTTAACGAATGTCTTGCGAAGTCTGCTCCTTCTGCTCGTCTTTCCAAATAATTGCTCGTACTAATCGTCGATGGCTTCCCAGCGTCTCATCCTCGGCAGCGGCCTTGCGATCCTTCTCGTCATCAGCGCGGCGTCGATCGGGCTGGACGTCAAGTCGCGCAGCGAGATTGATTCGGTCGATCACGCGCTCGGCATCCTCAAGCGCATTTCGGACGCGCGTTCGCTGCCGCGCGGCGTCGAGAGCGCAGCGCGCGGGTTCGCGCTGACGGGCGATACGTCCTTTGCCGACGAGTTTCGCCAGCAGAGCACCGCCCTCACCGCCGCCTTCGACGATTTGATGGCCGCGGTGAAGTCGGCCCCGGAGGAAGCGCAGCTGATCGCGGGCACCAAGGGACAGGTCGAGCGCGCCATTGCGCTCGGCGCCGAACTGATCAGGTTGCGGACGGCGGGCGACACGGCCGGCGCCGCGGCGCTGATCTCGGCGGACGAGAGCCGCGCGCTGATGGACAAGGTCGGTACGGCGCTCGACCGCCTGGTCACCGAGGAACGCCGCCTGCTCGGGATTCGCACCGAACAGTCGAAGACCAATGGCCGGCTGTTGCTGGCGGTCGACCTTGCCGGCGTGGTGATGATCCTCCTGCTCGCGGTCGCGCTGACGCTGGCGGCCCGGCGCGCCAGCCGCGAATTGCAGGGCGTGCTCAGCGCGACCAAGGCGACCAATCTGTCGCTCGAGGGCAAGGTGGCCGAACGCACCAAGGACCTCGGCGCCGCCCTCGAAGGGCTCCGCCGCTCCACCTCGGTAATGGAAACCACTTTCCGCACCATGGCTGAGGCGGTGCTGGTGATCGACGCCGAAGGCATCGTGCTGCTCTCGAACCCGGCTGCCGAGAAGATGCTGCGCTATAAGCCCGGCATGACGGTCCGCCAGCTGCGCGCCATGAGCAACGTGTTCCAGGCCGACGGCGTCACGCCGATGCAGGCCGATGACATGCCCTCGGCCAAGGCGCTGCGCGGCGAGGAATTCGACGGGCTGGAATTCGTCGCCCGGCCGGTGCGCGGCGCGCCGGAGATTCACCTCGTGGTGTCGGGCCGGCCGTTGCGTGACGGCGACAGCGCCATCACCGGCGCGGCGCTGATCTATCACGACATCACGGCCTCGCGCGAAACCGAGCACAAGCTGCAGCAGGCGCAGAAGCTCGACGCCATCGGCAAGCTGACCGGCGGCGTCGCGCACGACTTCAACAACATGCTGACGGTGATCACCGGCACCACCGAGACGCTGGTCGACAGCCTGCGCAGCCAGCCGAAGCTTGCGCAAACCGCCGAGCTGATCGACCGCGCCGCCGAGCGGTGCCGCGAGCTGATCCAGCATCTGCTCGCCTTCGCCCGCCGCCAGCCGCTGGAGCCGCGCACCGTCGACATCAACGGCACCGTGGTCGATATCGCCAAGCTGCTGCGGCCGACGCTCGGCGAGCAGATCGAGATCGATCAGGTGCTCGCGCCCGATGTCGCCAGCGTTCACATCGACCCGTCGCAGCTTGCCAACTCGCTGCTCAACATGGCGATCAACTCCCGCGACGCGATGCCGAACGGCGGCAAGCTGCTGTTCGAGACCAGCAACATCGTGCTCGACGACGCCTATGCGGCTGTCAATCCCGACATTACGCCGGGCCGTTACGTGCTGCTCGCGGTTAGCGACACCGGCACCGGCATGTCGCACGCGGTGCAGGACAAGGTGTTCGAGCCGTTCTTCACCACCAAAGAGGTCGGCAAGGGCTCCGGCCTTGGCATGAGCATGGTGTACGGCTTCGTCAAGCAGTCCGGCGGCCACATCAAGATCTACAGCGAGGAAGGCCACGGCACCACGATCAAGCTTTATCTGCCCCCTGCCCGCGGCCAGGTCGAGGTCGAGGCGCCTGCACCGGAGCCGCCGCGGCGCGGCAGCGAGGTCATCCTGGTCGTTGAAGACGACCAGCTGGTGCGCAATTACGTGGTCACGCAGCTCGGCGCGCTCGGCTACAAAACCATTGCCGTGCCTGACGCCCGCGCCGCGCTGGCGCTGGTCGACAAGGGCGAGAAGTTCGACCTGTTGTTCACCGACGTCATCATGCCCGGCGGCATGAACGGCCGGCAGCTCGCGGACGAAGTGGCAAAACGGCGGCCCGGCATGAAGGTGCTCTACACCTCAGGCTATACCGAGAACGCGATCGTGCATCACGGCCGCCTCGACGAAGGCGTGCTGTTATTGGCAAAGCCCTACCGCAAGGCGCAGCTCGCCAGCATGCTGCAACAGGCGCTCGGCGAGTGAGGCGAGCTACCTCGTCGCCAGCGCGACGCCGGCGAGCGTGAACAGCAGCGCTGTGATCTGGGTCGGCCCGAGCGGCTCGTGCAGCGCGACGGCGGAGGCAATCACGCCGATCACTGGCACCGCCATGGTGCCGATTGCCGCCACAGAGGCCGGCAGGCGGGCGAGCGCGGCAAACCACGCCACATAGGCGACGCAGAACTGGATCAGCGTCGAATACGCCAGCAGCCACCAGCCGACCGTCGTGACGCGGTCGAGATGCGTGGTCTCGATCATCAGGCCGATGATCGCGATCGGCACGCAGCCAAGGCCGATCTGCCAGGCCGCAGCCGGGATCGGCGGCATCACCAGCGGATATTTCTTCGCCAGCACCGTGCCGAGCGCAAAGCCGAACGCGCCGCCAAGCGCCATGATGATTCCCGGCAGCTTGTCCTTGCTCGCGGAAATCCCGTTGCCGCCCATGATCGCGGCAAGCCCCGCGAATGCCATCACCAGCGCGATGGTCCGCAATAGCGTCGGCCGCTCGCCGAGCACCGGCCAGGCCAGGAGCGAGGCCCAGACCGGCATGGTGTAGGCAATCAATGCGGCCTCGCTCGCCGGCAGCCACAACAGCGCGAGCCCCATCAGCACCATCCAGCCGCTGACGTTGAGCGCCGCATACAGCACGAGGCGCGGCCACAGCCTTGCCTCGACATGCAGGCTCTGGGCGCGGAGCAGCGCGAGGGCAGCCAGCAGCACGGCGCCGATCACGCCGGTGATGCCGCGCAGGGTCAGCGGCGGCAGCTCGCTGAGCAGGAACTTGGTGGACGGCCAGTTGAACCCCCAGCCCACCGAGGTGATGGCGAGGAACATCAGGCCGGCGGGCGCAAGGCGCGTCCGCCCGGAAGGCTTCGGATCTGTCATGGAACCCGGCAAGGGTGTGAAGAGCAAAGGTCTGAAGAGGAGTGAGTCGGCCGCAGCTTGCCCGCGATTTTGTCGCCCGACCATCACGCCTCTGACATGCCTGATCCGTAGTTTGCCCGTAGGGTTACGTGAGTCCCCAAAATTCAATCCGCCACGGCGAATAAAAACTTCGCCTGTGAACAGCGGGGCGAACCTCCAATCCACAGGCGGAGTGAATTTTTTTGGCTTGGGAATCCCTGAGGACTCACCGATAGTTGGCTCGATCACAGGCGCGGCACTGACCCCTGTTATCCCCCTCCGTCCACCATATTTAGTGTTTGATTCAGAAACTCGTACTAGTCCTTGACGGGCGCAACGGACATGGCCTAGCTTTCAACCTGTTCGGCGCGAGTGTGTTTGGGTCCCCGCCGGTCGCTCCCACAAGGGTTCCAAAATGACCACTCCGCCAGGCCTTCGGGCCGCGGGTGAAGGGCTTGTCTGCCCTGATTTTGGGCCGCTGTAGGGACGACAGAACGGGCCGAGAAGGACCCGGAAACAGAGGCCGTAACCGGCCCACGAGAAGCGTACGCGTGACGTGTCGCGTGAGCGTTTGGGGCGTTGAATGCATGACCCGGAGGACCCGACCAGTCGGGCACCGCCGCGGGACCATGCCGCCGCTGGATCGGGTCAAACCGGCGCCTGGCGGACGAGAGAAAACAGGCCGGATCCACCGGCTGAGCTGCGGATGACGGGAGGCGTGCTGACGCGTTCTCCCAAAGTCCGCGAACAGATAACATTCCGGCAACCTGCGAATAACGTGGGGCCGGGCAGAAGAAGAGACGGGGCTCGACCATGCAGATCCAACGACGCAACACCACCAGCGGACAATCTCCCTACGCCGGGATCAATTTCCGCCTGACCACATCTGAGATCCGCAACCCGGACGGCTCGGTCGTGTTCCGCGCCGAGAACGTCGAGGTTCCGGAGTTCTGGTCGCAGGTCGCCTCCGACGTGCTGGCGCAGAAGTACTTCCGCAAGGCCGGCGTTGCCGCGCGCCTGAAGAAGGTCGAGGAAGAGACCGTGCCGTCCTGGCTGTGGCGTTCGGTGCCCGACACCGACGCACTCGCCACCCTGCCCGAGAACGAGCGCATCGTCGGCGAGACCAGCGCCAAGCAGGTGTTCGATCGCCTCGCCGGCTGCTGGACCTATTGGGGCTGGAAGGGCGGCTACTTCTCGACGGAAGAAGATGCCCTCGCCTTCTTCGACGAGCTGCGCTTCCAACTCGCCAAGCAGATGGTCGCGCCGAACTCGCCGCAGTGGTTCAACACCGGGCTGCACTGGGCCTATGGCGTCGATGGTCCCGGCCAGGGCCACTACTACGTCGACTGGAAGACCGGCAAACTGACCAAATCGAAGTCGGCCTATGAGCATCCGCAGCCGCACGCCTGCTTCATCCAGGGCGTCGGCGATGACCTCGTCAACGAGGGCGGCATCATGGACCTCTGGGTGCGCGAGGCGCGCCTGTTCAAGTATGGCTCCGGCACCGGCTCCAACTTCTCGAGCCTGCGCGGCGAAGGCGAAAAGCTGTCCGGTGGTGGCCGCTCGTCCGGCCTCATGAGCTTCCTCAAGATCGGCGACCGCGCCGCGGGCGCGATCAAGTCGGGCGGCACCACGCGTCGTGCGGCCAAGATGGTCGTGGTCGATGCCGACCATCCCGATATCGAGACCTATATCGACTGGAAGGTGAAGGAGGAGCAGAAGGTTGCGGCGCTGGTCACCGGCTCCAAGATCAACCAGAAGCACCTCAAGGCCGTGATGAAGGCCTGCGTGAACTGCGAAGGCAGTGGCGACGATTGCTTCGATCCCGAGAAGAACCCGGCGCTCCGCCGCGAGATCAAGCTCGCGCGCCGCAGCCTCGTGCCCGACAACTACATCAAGCGCGTCATCCAATTCGCCAAGCAGGGCTACAAGGACATCTCGTTCGACATCTACGACACCGACTGGGATTCCGAGGCGTACCTGACCGTCTCCGGCCAGAACTCCAACAACTCGGTGTCGCTGAAGGATGACTTCCTGCGCGCAGTGGAAACCGACGGCGACTGGAACCTGGTCGGCCGCACCACCAAGAAGGTGACGAAGACGCTGAAGGCGCGCGACCTCTGGGAGAAGATCGGTTACGCCGCCTGGGCCTCCGCCGATCCGGGCCTGCACTTCAACACCACGATGAACGACTGGCACACCTGCAAGGCGTCCGGCGACATCCGCGCCTCCAATCCGTGCTCGGAATACATGTTCCTGGACGACACGGCGTGCAACCTCGCCTCGGCCAACCTGCTGACGTTCTACAGCTCGACCACCAAGCGGTTCGATATCGAGTCCTACGAGCACCTCTGCCGGCTCTGGACCATCGTGCTCGAAATCTCCGTGATGATGGCCCAGTTCCCGTCGAAGGCGATCGCCGAACTCTCCTACGAGTTCCGCACGCTCGGCCTCGGCTTCGCCAATATCGGCGGCCTGCTGATGACCATGGGCCTGCCCTATGACTCGAAGGAAGGCCGTTCGCTGTGCGGCGCGCTGACCGCTGTCATGACCGGCATCTCCTACAAGACCTCGGCCGAGATGGCGGCCGAGCTCGGCACCTTCCCGGGCTACAAGAAGAACGCGGCCCACATGCTGCGCGTGATCCGCAACCATCGCCGCGCCGCCCACGGTGAAAGCCGCGGCTATGAGGCGCTCGCCGTCAATCCGGTGGCGCTCGACCACGAATCGTGCCCGCAGGCCGACATCGTCGCGCATGCCAAGCTCGCATGGGACGACGCGCTGGCGCTCGGCGAGGTCAACGGCTATCGCAACGCCCAGACCACGGTGGTGGCGCCGACCGGCACCATCGGCCTTGTGATGGATTGCGACACCACCGGCATCGAGCCTGATTTTGCGCTGGTGAAGTTCAAGAAGCTCGCCGGCGGCGGCTACTTCAAGATCATCAACCAGGCGGTGCCGGCGGCCTTGCGCGCGCTCGGCTATCGCGAAGCTGATATCGCCGAGATCGAGGCCTACGCCGTCGGCCACGGCTCGCTGTCCAATGCGCCGGGGATCAACGCCTCGACGCTCAAGGCCAAAGGCTTCACCGATGAAGCCATCGCCAAGGTGGAAAAGGCGCTGCCGACCGCGTTCGACATCAAGTTCGCCTTCAACAAGTGGACTTTTGGCGAAGACTTCATTCGCGACACGCTCGGCATCGGCGCGGAAGCGATTGCTGCGCCGGGCTTCGACCTGCTCTCTGCGGTCGGCTTCTCCAAACGTGAGATCGAAGCCGCCAACGTCCACATCTGCGGTGCGATGACGGTGGAAGGCGCGCCGCACCTGAAGGCCGAGCACTACCCCGTGTTCGACTGCGCCAACCCCTGCGGCAAGATCGGCAAGCGCTACCTGTCGGTCGAGAGCCACATCCGGATGATGGCGGCCTCGCAGCCGTTCATCTCGGGCGCGATCTCCAAGACCATCAACATGCCGAACGACGCCACGGTGGAGGACTGCAAGTCCGCCTATTTGCTGTCGTGGAAGCTGGCACTGAAGGCCAACGCGCTGTACCGCGACGGCTCAAAGCTGTCGCAGCCGCTCAACTCGCAGCTCATCTCCGACGATGAGGACGAGGACGATGCGGTGGAAGCGCTCTACGAGAAGCCGATGGCGGCGCGTGCCGCCCATGTCTCGGAGAAGATCGTCGAGAAGCTGGTCGAGCGCATCATCGTGATGCGCGAGCGCGAGAAGATGCCGGATCGCCGCAAGGGCTACACCCAGAAGGCGGTTGTCGGCGGCCACAAGGTCTATCTCCGTACCGGCGAATATGACGACGGCCGGCTCGGCGAGATCTTCATCGACATGCACAAGGAAGGCGCAGCACTTCGCTCCTTCATCAACAACTTCGCAATCGCGGTCTCGCTCGGCCTACAATACGGCGTGCCGCTCGAAGAGTATGTCGACGCCTTCACCTTCACCCGCTTCGAGCCCGCGGGTCCGGTGCAGGGCAACGACTCCATCAAGTACGCGACCTCGATCCTCGACTATGTCTTCCGCGAGCTCGCGGTGAGCTACATGAGCCGCTTCGACCTCGCCCACGTCGATCCGAACGAGTCTGGCTTCGACGCGCTCGGCAAGGGTGTCGAGGAAGGCAAGGAGCCGGATGAGGCTCCGACCCACCAGGCGACCAAGTACGTGTCGAAGGGCCTGACCCGTTCGCGCACCGACAACCTCGTCGTCATGCGCGGCGGCTCGGCCGCGGTCAGCGGCAACGCCGACAACGCCCCCGCCGGCGGCAGCCGCGTCACGGCTCTCGCCCCGCACGGCGCCACCGCCCGCGGCGTCTCCGACACCATCGAGGGCGCGGTTGCGCTGAAGCAGGAGGTCAGCCACGACCTCTCGCCGACCGAGAAGCTCGAGGCGCTGAACTGGAGCAAGCCCGGCACCGCCGCAGCCGCCGCCCCAAGCAAGGCCGAGCGTCGCGCCGAAGCCAAGGCCAAGGGCTACGAGGGCGAGATGTGCTCGGAGTGCGGCAACTTCACGCTGGTGCGGAATGGCACCTGCATGAAGTGCGATACTTGCGGCAGCACGACGGGGTGTTCGTGAAGCCTCAAAAGTAAATCGAGAAGAAGCACAGAAGCGCCCTTGGTCACCTTGACCGAGGGCGAGTCGCTAGCAGAACATTTCGGGTACAAGGAAAGACGCTGAGTTATGGCGAAATCTCAAAAAACTCCAGCGAAGGATCGCGCGACAACCGTAAGTCAATCGGACTTTCCAGCATACCCGTTGGAGAAGGCCATCGAAGTTCCCCGCTGTTTGTGGGACAACTTTGCGGGCAAAGGTTGTGCCCCGCACGACCTCGCAATCGCAATGGGACTGAGTCCGACGAGCAGCGGGTGGCGAATGCTCGCCAACGCCGCGGTAGCCTATGGACTGGTTACAGCTGGCTGGAATTCGCGTGAGATTAGCCTCGCGCCGTTGGGCAAGGCAGTCGTCTCCCCATTAGAGGACGGTGCTGAGATTCAAGCGCGAGTTGAGGCCGTTCTCCGGCCCAGGATATTTAGAGATTTCTACCGAAAATATGACGCGGCAAAGTTTCCGAAGGATGATGTTGCCAAGAACGTTCTGATTTCACTTGGGCTTCCGAAGGAGCGTTCAGAAGCGGGATTAGCTCTTCTTAAAGAGAACGGGCACTTCTCAGGCCTATTACGCGACATACCAACCGGTCTATTTGTTGCTCTTAGTCCGTCAGGTCGTCTCTCGCCTTCTCGTCCAGGGCAAACGCTCGATGAGGAATCTCCCGACATAAGCGGGCTACCGGATGGAACTAGGCACTTCGAAGTGATCGAAGGCGGCGAACGAAAGAGCCCGCCCCCCGAGGCAGCGAGTGTCCGGAAGGTTTTCATTACGCACGGAAAAAACACTAAGATTCTCGAGCAGATCAAGGAAATCGTGCGATACGGCAAACACGAACCAGTCGTTTCTGTGGAGCATGAAACTGTCTCTAAACCCGTTCCCGAGAAGGTCCTGGAAGACATGAGGATGTGCCAAGCGGCGGTAATTCATGTCGCACCGGAGGGCGTACTTGCGGATCAAAACGGCACCCTTATTCCGCAGATCAATGGGAACGTCTTAATCGAGATCGGCGCCGCAATGGCGCTATATGGGCGCCGATTTATTCTCCTAGTTGAGGATGGCGTTAAGCTACCTTCGAACCTACAGGGGTTGTACGAATGCCGCTACACTGGAGACAGTCTCGACGGATTTGCTACGATGAAGCTTCTTAAGGCATTCAACGATTTCGGGTAGTGGTGTAGAGCGGAAAGTTATCAGCGGACAACCAGGACGAGCAAAATACCATGGATGTGAAGGACGCCGTCAATACCGCTAAAAATTGGGTTCAAGAAATTCTGGCGGACGAGGATGTCCAAAATGTCGGACTGGAGGAAGTTGAATATAATGACGAGGATCATGTCTGGGACGTTACAATAGGTTTTTCACGTCGTTGGAATACTCCAAAAGACAGCCAGCTTACTGGCCTTGCTGCCGCGCTCGCAGTTACGCAGCCTGCGCTAAAGAGAGCGTACCGAGTCATCTCAATAAGCGACTTGGACGGCAAGGTTGTATCAATGAAACGGCGTGTTGGTGACTCTACTTGAGCAAAGCAGTCACGGTAGATACGAATTTACTCCTTCTGCTCATAGTTGGCTTAACAAACGCCGACTACATCTCCAAGCACAAGCGCTTAGTCGATTACTCTCGCCAAGATTTTCTTCTTCTTACCGAAACATTGGATCGCTCCGGGAAAATCATCCTCACTCCAAATACAATTACCGAAACCTCGAATTGGATCGATCACATACGCGATCCGGCACGATCGGAAATCAGGCAGGTTTTCAATGTCTTTATTGCTAATCAGTCCGAAGTATATGTCCCGAGTGCAAATGCTATTTCTCGCAAGGAACATGTTGAACTTGGAGTTGCGGACAACGTTTTGTTGGAAATTGCAAAGCGCGCCCTCCTGATATCTTCCGATCGAGACTTGTGCATAGCAGCCGCCATTTCGGATTACAGCTATCTTAGCTTCGACTTCCTGCGACAAGAGAGCCAAAAGGAGCTCTAGCTGAGGACAATCGCCCAGTAGGTTCAAGCCGGCCTCATCGCTCCACATGACGAACGGCGAATTTGACATCCACATCGGGTCGGCGCCGCTCCATTGAGCGATCGCCAAATAGCGCCTCCGCAGCAGCGCATGGCGGATTAGCCGAAGGCAAACCGCCATACGCCGTTGAATGGCGACGCGGCGAGCTAGGCCTACACTTCGGCCAACACGCCACCAGCCGAAACCTCGCCCGCCTGCACCCGCCGGTTCTTCTCGTCCACCATCACGACGCGCGGGCGAAACCTGCGCGCCTCCTCGGCATCGAAGCCGGCATAGGCGACGATGATGACCTTGTCGCCCGCCATCGCGAGGCGCGCGGCGGCGCCGTTGAGGCCGATGGTGCCGGAGCCCGCGGGCGCCTCGATCACATAGGTCGAGAAGCGCGCGCCGGTGTCGATGTTATAGATGTCGACGCGCTCGTTGATCAGGAAGCCGGCGGCCTCGATCAGGTTGCGGTCGATCGAGATCGAGCCCTCGTAGTGCAAGTCCGCTTCGGTGACATGCGCGCGATGAATCTTGCCCTTCATCAAAGTCACTTGCATCGAGCCCATCCCGTATCGTTGCGTCGGCATTCTCCGCGCCCGCCAATAGGGACCGTGCGGCTCCCGGTCAATACGCCTCGCGCGAAAGGCACGTCGTGGTGTTTCCGCGCGTCGACAGGTTTATTCTGAGATCGCCGATTGCGCTGGTCGGATTGGGCTGCCCGTCGCAGCGCCCTGAAATAATCGCACTGCAATTCGCCCTTCAGGGAGCATGGCATTATCTTGCCATCGATTGCCTGGCAGCGAGCTTGAGCAAGCGCCGCCCTGCGGGCGGACCCGTTGGCTAACCCGCTCTACTCGCTCAGCGACCTGCCGTTGTGACCTGCTATGATGGCAGCTCACCTGAGTGATTCAGCAATAGCCGCTCGCAACTTCACGAGGAACAATGTCCCAGCCTTTCAAAGTCGGCGATCTCGTCAGGAAGCGTGCCGGTTATGAGTATCCCGGCATTATCGTTTCAGTTTTCACGACGCGCGCCGGTGCAGTGCGTTACGTCGTGGAAGCCGATCATCCCGGATTTGCCGGGATGCTCCATATTTTCAATGGCGAGCAACTGGAGCCTCGCGCCTGACTCTCGCAACGCTTCATCGCGCGCCTCGTCACGTTCGCCGATGGCCCGTCGCGACATCATGCGCCCTACTGGCCGGCACGCTTTTCAAGAAGCAGCGTGCGGTCGGCGATGTCCTGTAATTCGAACGCCTGGGAGTCGAGGAACGCGACGGACCCGTTGTTGGGGTCCGCGGCGAGGCGATGGGTTTCACCCAGATGATGCTTCAGCCAGACCCGCTGCTCGCTCTGCAATTGCGCGTGCGCCTCGCCCTTCGACTTCGCGAGCAGCGCTTGATAAGCGGTGTTGAGGCGGATGTCCCACTGCGCGATTGCGGCCTTGCCGCAATCGAGCATCTTGGTTGACACCCCTTCGGCCTTGTCCATGCACGCATCGTACTCGGTGCTTTGCTGCGCGCGCACCGACAAGGTCCCGAGCACGAGCGAAGCTGCAACAATGACAAGCCTTCGCGAAATCATGACCACGTCCAAATTACCTCACCCGCATCTGCGGACAACCACCGTCGCACAGGGGTGCCCGAAGCTCCGTCATTGCGAGGAGCTCGCGACAAAATTGCAAAGCAATTTTGCGCAGGAGCGACGAAGCAATCCATGCTTCCGCGTATGCAGCGCGATGGATTGCTTCGCTTCGCTCGCAATGACGGGATGGTCCCGCTGCACATCGGTGCGCTTATGACGCAGCAGAGCTGACCCGCCCTGCTCGCTGCCTGCTTACGGAAGCACACGAACGCGCTTCCCGACCTCACGCCGCCTTTGCTTCCTTCTCTGCCGGCGCGGTTTCCATGGCGCGCATGTAGAGATCGAGCAGGGATTCACGCTCGTCGCGCTCGTCCTGGTCCTGCTTGCGCAGCTTGATGATCTCCTTGAGGATCTTCACGTCAAAGCCCTCGCCCTTCGCCTCCGAGAAGACTTCCTTCTTCTGCTCGGTCAGTTCCTGGATTTCAGTGTCAAGGTTCTCGACCCGCTCGACGAAGGAACGAATTTTTCCGCCGGGAATGGTGATGTCAGACATGGTGCCTCCTGCTGAATGAGGTCGTGAAAATGAAAGCAAAGAGATGACCAATATCTTAAGCACGCGACCGCTGCGTCGTGTTCATAGCTGAGGTATTTTTGTGACGACGAAACGCTCGCTGCAACCGTAGGGCGGATTAGCCGAAGGCGTAATCCGCCGCCCTTCTCGCCAATCGGCGGGTTACGCTTCGCTAACCCGCCCTACATGCTCGAACTCACATCACCGCATCCGAAACAAATCACTCAGGCGTCGCCCGCCGCCCGCAACGTGATCCGGGTCAATTCGGACGGGCGGCCGAGCCGCAAGGCAAAGCCCGGCCAGAGCGCGGTGCCGTTGTTGACGTAGAGCGTCATGCCGTCGACGTCGTAGCGGCCCGAGACGAAGCCGGCATTGGCGGGTGCGGCGAGGCGGTCGATGCCCCAGATCAATCCGCCATGGGTGTGTCCGGAGAGTTGCAGCGCGACGCCGAGCGCAGCCGAGTTGCGTGCGTCGCTCGGCTGATGATCGAGCAGGACGACGGGCGCGCCCTTGGGGGCGCCTTCGAGCACCGCGGCAAGATCGCGGACGGGATGCTTCCTGCGGCGCGACGCGCGGTCGGTAATCCCTGCGATCACCAGCCGGCCGCCGCCGCGTTCGAGCGCGATGTGCCTGTTCTCGAGCGAGCGCAGGCCGAGCGCCGCATAGTGCGCCATCCAGGCGTCATAGCCGAAGATATATTCGTGATTGCCCGAGATCACGTAGACGCCGTCGGCGGCCACCAGATCCCGCAACGGCTCGATGTCCTTGCGCCGCGCGTCGATGGTGCCGTCGATCAGGTCGCCCGTGATCGCGATCAGGTCCACGCCGAGCTTGTTCGATCGCGCGACGACCTCGCGCGCCCATGGCGCCGGAAACAGCCGGCTGATGTGAAGATCGGTCAGGTGCAGGATGGTGTAGCCGTCGAACTGCCGCGGAAGTCCGCGGATGGCGACCTCAATATCCTTCAGCGGCGGAATTCGCATCGCCTGATGGACGCCGATCGCGGCGGCTGCGGCCGCGACCGCTGCAAGTGCGTAGCGGACGCCGTCAGGCGCGCCCACGAAGCCGCCGTGGATCAGGGCCGCGACCAGCAGTCCCGCATCGAGCGCCAGTTGCAGCAGCGCCAACAGCATGACTGCGCCGAACGCCCAGTTGAACAGAGCGACCACCGGACGCGGAAACTCCGGCGAGAACTCCGATCCCGACGACCATCTGTTCCAGCGGTGAAACTGCAAGGCGAACAGCACCAGCAACGCTGCGACGATCTTTGCCGAAAGCGGCCAGTCGAGCGGCCAGATGAAGCGGGCCAGGATCAAGAGGCTGGTCAGGCCGAAGATGAGTTGGGGAATTGGTTCGCTCCGGATCGGATCGGTTGAGGCTCTGCGGTAAGCGCTCAGCGAAGGTAGGGTGGATCGGCCACCGGCGTAAGGCGCCGATCAGCACATTTTCGGCAGATTGCGCGGCGCTGAAACGCCCTGCGCGGCACCCAACCGACCCCGCATATCGCGGAGCCTGTCATCGGGCGCGCGTTCGCGCGACCCGTTGGCTCATGCCGGCTACCGGCCGACCTTCCCGGCACAAGCGCCCGATCAATCTTCGATATCGGCAATTCGCCTGAGGACGATCACGACGCCGAGGACCAGGCCAAACAGGCCGCCGGCGACTCCGGCCAGACCCGAACCAAAGACGCCACTTATATCCCGGTCGGATAGAGCGAACGCGGCCATTTCAGCCGCAAAGGCCATCCCAACCGTCATGGCAATGACGATTGCGACGGATTTGGAAAGTTCGACCACAAATCGAAGTGCCATATCTTCCAAAGCGCCGAGCGCGCGGATCGCGCGACTATCCGGACGCGGGGCAGCCTGGCCAAGTGCGCTCCGATGCCTTCTGATCGAGGCACCGGAGGAAGCATTGCCGATCAACCGGTTCGCGCGGGGATTGTCGTTAGGATCATCGAGAGCCTCGATGTCCAGTCTGAACTCTCGCCGCAGAAGCAGCGTCGGAACCAGTGCACAACATAAAAGTGCGGCCAGTCCTGCGTAGATGCTGACGCTACCTGCCAAAAAGATCAGAAGAATGCCGAGCCACCCAAGGGCCTCGCCACAAAATTGAAGCACCGCCAATCGGGCGATGTCGGCCCATGACTGTTTTCGCCATGACTGTCTTCTCTTGGGGACGAAATCCGCGAGCCTCATCGGTTTGCCCTTCGACAATCCGCCTTCTGCACCATCAGCCGATCAATCTACTGAGATGTGGAGCGCTGGTCGTCGGGCGCAATCCTTCCGTCGCAACGCAGACGAGAAACGCAAGGGGAGCGCAATGTGCGGCCTTTGCTCGCAACTCGGCGGAGCGCACCTCCCCATAGACGGCGATCAAAGCTCAAAAATAGAACTTGAACATCGCTCATTTTCCTGGTTTATTATTGAACATTGTTCATATTTGCTGGGAGCCGACCATGCAGACGACCTTCCGGATGGACGGATTGACCGGGGCCGAGCGGCCCGCGAAACCGTGGATGAAAGTCGCCCCGACGATCATCACGATCGGCATCATTGCGGCATTCGCGGTGCACGGACGCATCGCGCAGCCGGCCAACTACAACGATTTCGCCGACCACTCGGCCGTCTTCGGCATCCCTCACGCAGCCGATGTCCTCTCGAACGCAGGCTTCGCCCTGGTCGCGATCTGGGGCTGGCTGGCGCTACACCCCCACCGCACCGACGATCAGCTGCGCGCCGGATGGCCGGGCTATCGCCTGTTCCTGCTCGGCCTGTTCCTGACCGCCTTCGGGTCCGCCTTCTTTCACCTTGCGCCCGGCAATGGCCGACTGACCTGGGACATGCTGCCGATCGCGCTCGCCGGCGCGGGCCTGCTCGTCGGCGTTCGCGGCGACACCCGGCCGCGATCGAAGACGAACATCGAAGCGATCGTGCTCGCCCTTTTCGCCACCGCCAGCGTCGCATGGTGGGTTTATACCGACCGACACGGCGCGGGCGACCTGCGACCGTATCTGTTGCTGCAGGTCCTCCCGCTCATCCTGATTCCACTCTGGCAGTCGATCTATCGCGCGCCACGCACTGAGCGTGTCGCCTTCGCCGCCGCGATGGCGCTGTACGTTGTGGCCAAGATCGCCGAGGTGCTCGACCACCAGATCGCAAACACGCTTCAGTTCGTCAGCGGACACACCTTGAAGCATCTGATCGCGACCGCAGCCACGGCCGCAATCGTCTGGGGGCTCACGCGACGATTCTCGGGCGGCGGCGGTCGAACGGCGGGCACTTGCACAATTTCGGAATAATGGAAAAATACTGCTGAGTTGCCCGACGCGTCAAGTCGCTTCTCCCGGTCGCGGCGGCCGCAGCTACTTTGCATGGGGTTGTTTTCGATATTTTGGGACGGGCAGCTTTGCCGCTTCAGCGCGCCTCGGTCGGATCAGGCGGATTGACCCGCGTGGCGACCGTATCCATATGCATCTGCATGAAACGGCAGCCCAGCCGTTTCGCACCCACCGTGGACACAGCCTGATACCGCCGGCCTCGTCCCTTGCGCACCCTCCTCTAGTTCCGGAGCTCCCGTGGCCGCCCTCTCCATTCTCGATCTCGTCCGCGTCACCGAAGAGACCGACGCGCGCGGCGCGCTCTACAATGCGCGCGATGTCGCTCGCCATGCTGAGGCGCTGGGCTATCGCCGGATCTGGGTGGCGGAGCACCACAACATGGCTGGCATTGCGAGCGCCGCGACGTCGGTCGTGATCGGGCACATCGCGGCGGGCACCAAGACCATCCGGGTCGGCGCCGGCGGCATCATGCTGCCGAACCATGCGCCCTATGTCATCGCCGAGCAGTTCGGCACGCTGGCGCGGCTGTTTCCTGATCGCATCGACCTCGGCCTCGGCCGCGCGCCGGGCACCGATCAGCTCACCTTGCGCGCGCTGCGCCGGACGCCCGAATCCGCCGAGAACTTTCCGCAGGACGTGCTCGAGGTGCAGGCCTTCCTCGCCGCAGCCGGTCCCAACCAGCGCATCCAGGCGGTGCCGGCCGCGGGCACCGACGTGCCGCTGTGGATTCTCGGATCGAGCAATTTTGGCGCGATGCTGGCCGGCGAGCTCGGGCTGCCCTACGCCTTCGCCTCGCACTTTGCCCCTGAGCTCCTGATCCAGGCGCTGCAGATCTATCGCGCGCGCTTCAAGCCGTCGGAGCAGCTCCAGCAGCCCTACACCATGGTCGGCGTCAACATCATCGCCGCCGACACCGACGCGGAAGCGCGGCGGCTTGCCACCACGCAGCAGATGTCGTTCACCAACATCTTCCGCGGCGCGCGCGGTCTCAGCCAGCCGCCGATCGACGACATCGAGACCTATTGGTCGCCATCGGAGAAGGTCCAGGCGATGCGGATGCTCGCCCGCACCATCATCGGCTCGCCCGCGACGGTGCGCGCCGGCATCGATGCGCTGGTCGCCGAGACCGGCGCCGACGAATTGATGATCGTGTCCGACGTCTACGATCACCAGAAGCGGCTGCGATCGTTCGAGCTGATCGCCGAGGCCGGCGGCATCAAGCCGCAAGCGTAGCATCACGCAGCCGACCGCTGCCGCTTCTGGCGCGGCAGCGGTTGCTGGTTCGCATTCGGCTCAATGCGCAGCGACGGCTTGTGGCACGGCATGGCTGGCGCGGTTGTCGAGGCTGAGCGCGCCGGCGCCGAACGCTGCGATCTGCAGCAATCCACCCGCCATCATCACATTCTTCAGGAAGTGGATCATCTGGTTCTGGTCGGCGAAATTGCTGTGGAACGCGACCGCGGTCGCGATCGAGAACACCGCCAGGGCCAGCCCCACGGCGCGGGCCTGATAGCCGGCAATCAGCAACAGGCCGCCGCCGAGCTCAACGACGACCGCCACCGCAAAAGCGAGCGGCGGAAACGGCAGGCCGACCGCACCGATCAGACCGGTGGTGGCCGCATAGGAGCCAAGCTTGCCGAGACCGCTCATGGCGAACGGGAGGCCGATCAGAAGCCGGCCGGCGAAGGGAAGATATTTGGTAGCGCTCATGGTCGTGATCCTTTGTTGCGTGGATGAATGCGGCGCCCCACCATCGGTGGCCTCGCCGGTCGCGAACCGTTGTGCTGTCCGCTTCGTCCCTGTTATCGCCCCGCAGCCGCCGATCGATTAGTCGGCCGATTTCAGACGGATCGTTCCACCACGAGAACGATCGCGGGACACGATCCGGATCGCGCAGCGTCGTTCAGTCAGTGGAACGCTCCGTCTGACAAACGCCGGCTAATGCGACCGACCGATCGTCTCTACGATCCCATGCATCGAAGGAGACGGACCATGTGCGACATCCTCAAACACAACCTGATCAAGGCCCTGCGCGGCTTCCAGCACGCCTATCTCACGCCGGTCGTCCGGGACGACGACGAGGACGATGGCGACATCGCAACGCCGAAGACCAGCCTTGACGACGGCTGGTGAAGCCGCTCGCGAGGCGCCCTCGCCCGCCATGGAGGCTTTCGCGGCGCCGCCTTGTCGAACGGCTTTCCGGTCGACAGGCGGCGATTCGACGTTGAAAATGCAAGGGAACTATGATGCGGATGAATGATCTGGTCCCGCCCGACGCGGGCGGAATTGACCTGGCAGTGCCCTTCATGCGGGACTTCAACGACCTCTATTTCTTCGCAGCGGTGGTCAAGCACGAGGGATTCTCGGCCGCGGCGCGCGCGCTCCGTCTGCCGAAGTCCAGGATCAGCCGCCATGTCGCACTGCTGGAAGAGCAGCTCGGCGTGCGCCTGATCGAACGCTCGACCCGCCGGTTGAGCATCACGGCTATCGGCCGCGACGTCTATCGCCATGCGCAGACCGTGGTCGACGCCGCGGAGGCTGTCGATGAAGTCGCGTTGCGGATGAAGTCCGAGCCGCAGGGCCTCGTCCGCATCGGCTGCCCGGTCGGCGTGCAGCGGGCGCTGGCGCCGAAACTACCGGAGCTGTTCGCCAAATATCCGCGGCTGCGGGCGCAATTCCTCATCACCAACCGGCCGATCAATCTGATCGAGGAGCAGGTCGACGTCGCCATTCGCATCCGCGACAGCCTCGATACAGACAGCGAGATGCAGATGCGCAGGATCGGGACCAGCCGCAGGCTGCTGGTCGCGAGCCCGGCCCTGCTCAAGGCGCACGGCGCGCCCAAGGCGGCGAGCGATCTCGCGGCGCTGCCGATCCTCGATGCCACGGAAACGCAGGGCGTGCGGACATGGGAGCTGTCAGGCCCACGTGGACAAAAGGCCTCGGTCGCCGTCGAGCCGAAGATCTCGGCGGGTGACTTCACCATCCTCATTCACGCAGCCGAGGCCGGGCTCGGCATCGCACTGCTGCCCGAGCTTCAATGTCAGGCCGCAATCAGCGAAGGCAAACTGGTCCGCGTTCTGCCGGACTGGAGCGCCAGGGAAGGCATCATCCATCTGGTGTTTCCATCCCGGCGCGGCATGCTGCCCGGCGTTCGCGCCACCATCGATTTCCTGGCCACCGCGCTCAAGGCGCAGCTCTAGCTCCGCCGGCGTGCAGCGATCCTGCACGCTCAAACCCGGCTCAATGCCTGCGCGATGTCGGCGACCAGATCGGATGGATGCTCGATCCCGATCGAGAGCCGGATCGTCGTATCCAGCACCCCGATCTTCTTCCTGATGTCGGCCGGCACGCCGGAATGCGTCATCGTGGCCGGCAGGCTCGCGAGCGACTCGGTGCCGCCCAGGCTCACCGCGAGCTTGAATATCTGCAAGCTGTTGAGGAATTTCTCCGCCGCCTGCTGCCCGCCGACGATGTCGAACGAGAAGGTCGAGCCGGCGCCGGCGCTCTGGCTTGCGAACACACGCCCCGCCGGCGACGCCGCGTCGTGATGGCCGAGATATTGCACCTGCGCCACCTTGGGATGGTCGCGCAGATAGTCGGCGACGATGTGCGCATTGCGGTCGGCCTTCTCCATGCGCAGGCTGAGCGTTTCCAGCGAACGGCTGATCATCCAGCAGGAATGCGGATCGAGCTGGGTGCCGATCGCGCCGCGCAACGCCTTGACGTCCTTCATAAGCTTCTTCGAGCCGAGCGCCGCGCCCGCGATCAGATCGGAGTGGCCGCCGACATATTTGGTCAGCGAGTACAGCGAAAGGTCCGCGCCGTGCTCGATCGGGCGCTGAAACACCGGCCCGAGCAGCGTGTTGTCGCAGGCGATGATCGGGGTAAAGCCCTGCGCCTTGCCGATCGCGTCGGCGACGCGCCTTGTGAGCGCGATATCGA
Organism: Bradyrhizobium sp. RD5-C2; assembly: GCF_019972155.1. Classification (GTDB taxonomy): domain Bacteria; phylum Pseudomonadota; class Alphaproteobacteria; order Rhizobiales; family Xanthobacteraceae; genus Bradyrhizobium. The sequence goes on from NZ_BOVL01000008.1 coordinate 279,590, forward strand.
CCTGGCCGTTGGTCGGATTGGCCGGCGTCTCGATGAAGATCATCGCGACGCGGCCCTTCTTCATCGCCTCGTCGGCGGCAGCGCGGACGATGGTCTCGTCGAGGCCGTCGGCAAAGCCGACCGCGCCGATCGAAAACCCCGCCAGCGTCCTGGTGAACAGCGTCTCCGTGCCGCCATAGAGCGGCTGCGAATGCAGGATGACGTCGCCGGGCCGCGCGAAGGCCAGCACCGAGGTCGAGATCGCTGACATACCCGATGAGAACAGCGCGCAGCTCTCGGTGCGCTCATAGATCGCGAGCCGGTCCTCGACGATCTCACTGTTCGGATGATTGAAGCGCGAATAGACCAGCCCCGCTCCCATGCCTTCCGGAGGCTCGCGCCGGCCCGCAACGAAATCGAAGAAGTCCTTGCCGTCCTCGGCGGTCCGGAACACGAAGGTCGAGGTCAAAAATACCGGCGGCTTGACGGCGCCTTCCGATAGCTGCGGATCGTAGCCGTAATTCAGCATCTGGGTTTCCGGATGCAGCAGGTGGTTGCCGATGTGGGTTCTGGACGGAAACGGTTTGACCACGGCCAGTCTCCTTGTCTCGAGGGATCGCCGCATCGGCTGATCCATAAGAATCTGCCGCAAGCATACTCCACCTTTGCGCCATTCCGCCAAAACACTGCATCGAACACTCTGGATAACGAACGACCGGCGTGCGCCCGCGCCGCCGGCCGTCCGAAAACCTCGTATCGTGCGTGCGTGATGTCACTTAGCTGAAGACATCAGGACCGATCGCCGGCGCGGGCTGCTCACGCTGCGGTGAATACGCCGCTACCAGCTGCGATCCACATTGCGCACCTCGCCGGTCCGCGCATCGACATCGACCTGCATCCAGCGGCCGAGCCGGTCACGGCCCTCGACTTCCCACTCGTCGCCGAGGAACTGGGTGTTGGATACCGTCACGACGCCGAGATTGGTCGCGACGTCGAGGGCTGCCTCCATCGAGATCTGGCTGCCGGAATCATAGGCCATCACCGGCGTCGCTGCGCCGATCGCCAACGCCGCAATGGCGGGAATAATCAAGCTTCGCATCAGTCACTCCTCATGGAACGGGATGTCATGCCGCATAAACGAGCGGCGCACCCGATCAGTTCCGACAACAGGGATGACGAAGCAGCGTGAAACTTCGGCAGTTGCGGCAATTTGGTGGCAGTTTTGGTTTCACGGACGCCCGCCGCGCGGCTTGCGCGTTGCCTTCTTCCACATCCGGAATCCACCCTCGAACGCGTTGGCGTTGTCGCCGAACCTCACCTTCGGCGGCGGGTTGTCGACCTTGTCGGCATTGCCGCCGCCGAGCACGATGTAGTCGGGCTCCAGCGCCGCCGACAGCCGTGCGATGACGTCGTCGACGCTCTTGCGCCATTTCTTCCGGCCGCGCCGCTCGAGGCCGGCGGCGCCGACATAGTCCTCGAACGTCCCGTCCTTGCGATAGGGCAAATGACCGAGCTCCATCGGCTCGTAGATTCCTTCCACGATCATCGCCGAGCCAAGCCCGGTGCCGAGACCGAGAAACAACATCCGTCCGCCCTGATAGCTGCCGATCGCCTGCATCAGCGCATCGTTGACGACCTTTACCGGCCGGCCGAACGCGCTGTGAAAATCGAAGCCGGCCCAGCCGCGGCCGAGATTGTGCGGCTCCGTCAACGGACGGTCGTGAACCACCGGTCCGGGATAGCCGATCGAGATCACGTCATAGGACCAGTCCCTGGTCAGCGCCATGACCTGCCGCACCATCTCGGTGGCGGACAGCGTTGGACCCGACTCGAATTCGCGCTTGATGCGCTCCTTGTCGGTCATGACCTTCACATGCGTGCCGCCGATGTCGATCGCCAGCACCGTCCGGCGCGACGCGGGCTTTGCCGCCTTCCTGCTTGTTCGCTTGCCAGCCTTCTTGTTGGACTTCTTGGCCATCGATCCACTCTCCCGCGTGCGCTAAGTGGAGCAGAGAAACGTGCCACACGCCACAGCTCCGTTCTACATCTGACTCCAATTTGTTCGCAAAGAACGAATCGGAATCGAGAAAATCAGCGCGACTCAAGCATTAACAGGACGTATGCATCCGCCGCATCGGAGGAGCCGATGTTGTACCGGGATGGGATAATTGCTCCCGGCGCGGAATATCTCCGCGCATTTCGAGTGCATTGCGTTCGATCGCTTCAGCGATCAAGCGAGGACTCGCATCACAATCACGTTCCCTATCCGACTCCAGTTTGTTCGCGGGGAACGAATCAGAATCGAAAAATCAGCACGAAGCGATTCTTAACAAGACGTTTGCGCAAGGGTTGCGGTCACGCGAAGATTGTCATCGCCCGTGCTTTGCGCGGGGCCGTTTGCTGCCGCGCCCTGCGTGCCGCGCGAGCCGCCACTCTTCGAGGTGAAACCAAAGCGCTTCCGCGACCGGTCCGTGCGCATGCTGCCGATGGCGGATCGCCGCCAGGTGTTCCTCGCGGCCCGGAAAATTCGGTCCCGCGATGCTGATCAGTCGGCCATCCCTGAGTTCATCCTCGATCAGCCACGCCGGCAGATGGCCCCAGGCCAGACGATGCAGGATCAGCTCCTTCTTCATCATCTCATCCGGCACGGTACAGCGATGGGCGCCGTCGATCAGGAAGAAGCTTTCCGATGACGATTGCCGCGCCGTGTCACGGATCACGCACTGCGTGAAGGGACGCATCTGCTCCGGCGTGATCTTCTTCGTCCACGCGAATGGCAGAAACCCGGGAGCGACAACCGGCACCATCGCCGTGGTCGAAAGCTCGATCCGTTCGAAGCGCGGATCGGACGGGTCCGCGCGATGAAACACGAGGTCGGCGTTATCGTCGATCAGGCGCTCGATCGGTCCCCCGACGGCCTCATATTCCAGATGCAGGCGCGTGTTGGGATATTTGGCAAAGAACCCCGAGAGCATTTGCAGGACCGGCGGCCGTGGACAGAGGTCACCGATGACGACGCGCAGGGCAACCTCTTCGCCGCTCACAAGCTGGTCCGCATAGGTCTGCAGCAGATCGAGTTCGCGCAACGTCAGGCGCGTGCGCTCGTGAAACGTCCGCCCCGCGTCCGTCAGCCCAACGCGGTATCCACTGCGGTCGAACAGCGTGAGGCCGAGCTGCTGCTCGAGGCGGGCGACCGCCGCGAACACCGACGGGTGCGAGCGGTTCAGGGCGGCGCCGGCAGCCTGGAAGCTGCCCTTGGTCGCCACCGCGTCGAAGCACCGCAGATCGTGGAGTTTGATCCGATCCATTGTCCATAACTCCGACAGAGATTGATCGATCTTAGTAATTTTATCTGCGGAGCGCGAGCCCTAGCCTGGCGCGACGCGAAGCCGTCGGCTTCGACCAGCACAAAGAATTGACGACATGAGCGGCGATCGACACTTCACGACGACGGACGGCTGCCGGATTGCGTACCGGATCGACGGTCCGGACGATCGGCCGGTGCTCGCACTGTCGAACTCGATCGCCACCAACCTGCATATGTGGGACCGCTCAGTGCCGGCGCTCAGCCGGTGCTTCCGCCTGCTCCGCTACGACACCCGCGGTCACGGCGGTTCGGACGCGCCGGTGGGCGCCTATTCGATGGACCGGCTCGGCCGCGACGTGGTCGAATTGCTCGACGCCCTTTCGATCGATCGTGCGCACTTCCTCGGCCTGTCGCTCGGCGGATTCATCGGGCAATGGCTCGGCATCTTCGCGCCTGAGCGCATCGATCGCCTGATTCTCTCGAACACCGCGTCCCATCTTGCGTCGGAGCTGCCGTTTGACGACCAGATCCGCGCCGTGCTGGCGGCCAGGGATATGGACGGAATCGCTGACGGCTTCATGCGCAACTGGTTTCCCGCGACGACGCTGGCTGCGCCGAACCAGATTGTCGACGAATTCCGCAGCATGGTGCTCACCACTGCGCCGCGCGGCCTCGCCGGCTGTTACGCCGCGCTGCGCGATGTTGATTTTCGCCGGGCAATCTCGCTGATCGCAGCGCCAACCTTGGTCATCGGCGGCGAGAGCGACACCGTCACGCGGGCCAGTCACAGCGAAGCGATCGCGGCGACCATCGCCAATGCAAAGCTCGTTCTGCTGCCCGGCGTTCACATTCTCAATGTCGAGCAGGCGGATCGATTCAACTATGAAGTTGCGAGCTTCCTGCAAGGCACACCCTAACTGTTCTCCATCCGACTCCTTTTTGTTCGCAAAGAACGAATCGGAATCAGACAAATCGGCGCGGCGCAAATCTTAACAACAGGTTTGCGATCTCGATGTCGATCGACTTTGTAGGGCGATTGGCCGAAGGCGTGATCCGCCGCCCATCTAACGAAGATGGCGGGTTACGCTTCGCTAACCCGCCCTACGCGATCACCCTCATACGCAAGCCCAGGCCGCAGCGCGCGCATCTTCTCCGCCAGCCTGTGGCTTGAGGTCTCCGCCGCATGCGCGAGCCGGTTGACGAGCGCGACATAGTCAGCATCGCTCTTGTGCTGGTTGAGCTTCGACTGGCCCTCGATCTGGTCGACGACGAGGTCGATCACCCTGATCCCCGCCAGCATCGCCTCGCGCTTGCCGGGCTCCATCTGGGTGAGGTCCCAGGGCTGCTTCGGCAGCCGCGCCTCGGAAGCCGCGAGCAGCGCGTCGCCATGGCCGCGGTTTTCCCCGAGATCGCGCAGATGCGCAACACCGGACAAATGCACCGCCTCGTAGAGCCAGGTGGAGACGTTATCGCGCGAGACGTACCAGTCGTTCGAGATGTAGGCGTCGTCGCCGGGCACGATCAGCAGGAATCGCCTGACGCCGTCGGCGAGTTCGAGCAGCGGATTGTTCGCGGTGAGATGGATCTGCACGATCGCGCGATCGTCGCGCCGCTCGATCACGAACGGCACATGGGATGCCCGCGGGCCGCGCGCATCGGCGGCGACGATGGCGCCGAAGCCGCGCGCCGCCGCAAAGGCCAGCGCGCGGTCGTCCTCGATACGAAATTGGGGACGGAGGATGTGCATGGCGGCGGCGCTCGCGGCTGGAGGGAGACAACCCAGCGAAGCTAGCGCAACTTTTGCCGGAGATCACCGCCATGCACCATCCGGCTCAGCAGATCATGGCATTGTCGCCGTGATCGCAGACGCCGCCGGGCTGGTCCCGGGGCAGCGTTTCGAGCTCGCCGAAGCGCGGCACCGCCATCCGCGGCAGCCCGCCGTTCCAGCGGCCGGTGGCCGCGGCATGCCCCTTCACCAACGCGGATGGGCCGGCCGGGACTTCGCGCGCCATGGCCGATGTCGCCAGCATGGCCAGCGCGAGCAAACTCGCCGCAACGTGTTTGATCGTGGTCATCGAGCGTCTCCTGCTGGATTCAACAGGATCGGACCATCTCGCCGGCCTGCTGAAGCGTTTTCGCTAGAACCATGACGGGCGGCGCCACCCGATTATTCCGCGAGGACGCAGTGAATTTGCCTGTGCTGCGGCTCGGTTCGACACATTCGATTGATCGGAGCGTGACCGCCGGGACCGGAGGTTCGCGCGGCCTCAACCGAGCTGGCCTGCGCGCAAGTCAAATCCGGTGCGAGAGCTGCGACAAAAAACAACCCGACGGGCAACTCATTCGACGTCGTCCTGGCGAAAGCCAGGACCCATTACCCCGAATGAGACTGGTTGCGCGATGCTGGGGCCGCGATCCCGTCCATTATCAAATGCGGTGGTTATGGGTCCTGGCTTTCGCCAGGACGACATTGGTGTGCGAGGCACCCGTCCCGTCATCCCTGCGCAAAGCCACGATGCACCGTTGAACTCGCGCCAACTCGCGGGTTACGCTGCCACCAATCTCACGGAAGGATCACCATGAACGGCAACCGATATTATGGCGTCCGCGTCGAGGGCGCGAAATACGGCGTGGGGTTCGGCTCGGCGCTGGCGATTGCGATCTCCTACACCAAGAACCATTCGATCCTGTGGGCGATCATCCACGGTATCCTGGGTTGGCTCTACGTGATCTACGCCGCGCTGTTCGGGTGATGCGGACAATATGACCGTCATCTCGATCCAGTCACAGGTCGCCTGGGGCCATGTCGGCAACAGCGCGGCCACCTTTCCGATCCAGCTGCACGGCATCGACGTCGTCGCGGTGCCGACCACGCTGCTGAGCAACCGGCCCGGCTATCCGACCATCCGCGGACGGGTGCTCGATGTGCAGCTGGTCGCCGACCTCTTGCGCGGCGTCGAGGAGCGCGGCGCCGTTGCGGCCGCGCGGATGATCCTGTCCGGCTATCTCGGCTCGGCCGACATCGCCATGGATGTCGCCGACTTCGTCGCCCGCGCGAAGGCGGAGAACCCGGCCCTGCTCTATTGCTGCGATCCCGTGCTTGGCGATCGTGATCGCGGCATGTTCGTGCGCGCGGACATCCCGCCGCTGGTGCGCGACCAGCTCTGTCCGCTGGCTGACATCATCACGCCCAACCATTTCGAGTTCGAATTCCTCTGCGGCGCTCGCGTGACCACGACCGATGCCGTCATCGCGCAGGCGCGCGCGCTGATGGCGCGGGGGCCTGCGACCATCGTCATCACCAGCGCCGAGCTTGCCGGCACGCCCCACAGCGAGATCGAGACGCTGGCGATCGAGCCCACGGGAGCGTGGCGCGTGCGCACCCCGCGCGTGCCGATCAGCCCGTCCGGTACCGGCGACCTGTTCGCCGCGCTGTTCGTCGCCGCCCGCGCGCGCGGCCTGGCGACGCCGGAGGCGCTCAGCCACGCCGCCTCGGGTATCCACGGCGTGCTGGTGCGCACGGCGGAGCGAGGAACCGAGGAAATGCGCATTGTCGAAAGCGCCGAGGTGATGCTTGATCCGAAGCCACGCTTCGCGGCGGTCGCCATCCCTGCATCCTGACATCCGGGACACGTTTCATGATCGACATCACCACCCTCCTCACCTACGCCGCCGTCGCGCTCGGCCTGTTCCTGATTCCGGGGCCGGCCGTGCTGCTCGTGCTCGCGCGTTCGGTCACCGGCGGGCCACGCGTCGGCGTCGCGACCGGGTTTGGCATCGCGCTCGGCGACCTCGTCCACACCGCCATGGCGACGTTAGGCCTGTCGGCCGTGCTGATGACCTCGGCGCTCGCGTTCTCGATCGTCAAATATGCCGGCGTGATCTACCTGATCGTGCTCGGCGTCCGCGCCTTGTTCGAGAAGAATGACGACCTGCATTCGCCGGCGGCGCAGCCGGTCGATCCCAGGCGCGCGTTCCGGCAGGCGATCTGGGCGGAAATGCTCAACCCGAAGACGGCGCTGTTCTTTTTCGCCTTCCTGCCGCAGTTCGTACATCCCGGCCACGGCTCCGCCGTGGCGCAGTTCGCGACGCTGGGCCTGATCTTCGTCGCGATGAGCGCGGCCTACACCTCGCTGCTCGCGCTCGCCGCCGGCCAGATCAGCCCGTGGATCCGGCGTCATCGCCGCATCGGCCAGTGGCAGGGCCGCGTGGTCGGCACGATCTACATCGCGCTCGGCATCCGCCTCGCGTTTCAGGAGCGCTGATGTCTCCGCTCAAGCCGCAGGCCACGTATGACGACTTCGCCCGCCTCGACATCAGGATCGGCAAGGTGGTCGAGGTGCAGCCGTTTCCGCGCGCCCGCAACCCCTCATACAAGGTCGGCGTAGACGTCGGCGCCGGTCGGACCATGTGGTCGAGCGCGCAGATCACGAATTACGAGCCGGCGGCGCTGGTCGGCTCTCAGGTGGTGTGCATCTGCAATCTCGGGCCGAAGAACATCGCGGGTTTCACCTCGGAACTGCTGATCCTGGGCGCCAAGGATGCCGGCGGCCAGGTGATCGTGCTCGGCCCGCGCAGCGAGGTTGCGATCGGTGAACCGATCTTCTGACGACCCGGCTCGATCACGGCCGCGTGATTCAAATCGTCTGGATTCCCCGTAGTTTACCGATGGGGGATCACCCGGATTCTAACTGCCGGCGCGCGCTGCTATTCCAGCACACGAGAATCGCTTCGGCATGGGAATCGGAAGATGTCTGCAGTTTTCTTTCACTGCTCCGACGACAAGCACGTCATCCTGGATCGCACCGGCGCCGCGATGGATTTTAGGGAGGTGCAGGTGTATGCGGAGCAGCTGGCGCGCAGCTTTGTCATGACACCGAGCGTGGAAGACTGGCGCAACTGGGCGGTCCACGTCACCGACGATATCGGCACCGAGATCTTCGAGCTGCCATTCACCGCCGTTCTCGGCGAATTGCACTGAGGGCGTGCCATGAATTCGATGGAACTCGCCCTGCATCCCTTGCGCCGCCACCTCGCCCGCCTCGTTGCGCGCTGTGTCACGTTGATCGAGGGCGTCATCAACCCCTATCGCCCCGAGCTGTACTACATGCGCGGGCCGGGTCCGAAATGCCGCGCCAGGCGGCAGGGCACGCTGCGCGACTAGAGCATTTTCGGTTCTGATAGAACCAGAACCGAAGCTCGAGTTTGTTGTTTGACGCGTTTTCTTCACGCGAACCGGTGTCCACTTCGCTCGAAAACGCTCTAGTCCGAGGGCTTGAGCGACGAGAAAAGGCCGATGGGCGTTACGCCACCGGCCTTCTCCTGCGGCTGCCGGTTCCCGGAGTCCGGTTCCGCCGCAATTCCACCTGGTGCCAAGCTTGCGACGACAGTTTTAATCAAATCTTAACGGCATGGCGGTGAGCTGTCTCACAGGACTCCTTCGCCGTGCCACGCTGCATCGTCGTTCATCGTGCGTCGAGCGTTGCACATCGTTTTTGCGCTGATCGCCCGACGATTGTGCGCGATGCATCTTAGGGAACGCACGACTCAGTGTTACCCTGTGATGCAAACCGAAACGGAGACTTCGGAATGCCGTACTACACCTTCGATCTCGTGGTGGGGGACGAGTTCCGCAATCAAGGAACGATCATCCTCGAAGACATCAGCCTCGCTTCCGATCGCGCCGATCAGCTCGCCAACGAGCTGTCGCAGGTCAAGCCGGAGCTGAAGGCCCGCGGCTGCGCCGTGCGCGTCACCGACATCGACCGGCGCGAGCTGTACCGGACGCCGCTCGATCCCGTGCCACACTGGCGCAGGGCCGGCTAGCGCCGGCAGGCTTTGGACTCTGTTGACCGCGCCCGTCAGCGCGCGGTCTTGGTCTTGCTGCGCGCAGCGGCTGATGTTGCCGCCTCAGCAAGACCAGTTCGCGTGCGGCCCGATCACTTCTTCATGTTCAACCGACCGATGAAGTCACGCTTGCCGAGCGGCGCGCCCTTGTGGCGAAGGATGTCGTAGGCGGTGGTCGAGTGGAAGAAGAAGTTCGGCAGCGAGAACGACATCAGGAAGCCCTCGGCCGTGAACGGCATCGAGCGCTCGCCGAGCTTGAACATCACTTCGCGCCCGAGCAACGCGTTGACCGCGTCCGGCGTCAGGGCCGACAATTCGCTTTGCGCGTCCTTCACCAGCGCCTGCAGTGCGGCGTAATCCAGATCGGGCTTGCCGGACGGCGGGACGAACACGCCGGTCCTGGCGGCTTCCATCGCGCCGCGGGAATGATGCGCGAGCGAGACCACCTGAAAGCGGAACGGCAACATGTCCGGAAACAACCGGGTCTCGACGATCTCGGCCGGATCGATGCCGTTCGCCTTGAAATGCGCGAGGCTCTTGTCGAGAAAGCCCGAGGCGGCGCCGAGGATCTGCAGATAGTTGGCAACGGTCGCGTCGTAGAGTGAAAAGGTCATGGCGAATTCCCCCGGATAGAAAATTTGTTTGCTGCTTGTCCTGAACACAGTTCCCGGAAACTCCGGCGAAGGCAAGCCGCATCGGGGGCGCAAATCGAATCGATCCGGCGCACAGCGCCAGAGCACTCCGCCAGGCGTCGCGCTCTCCCGCGGTCAGCTCTGATGCGGTCCGCGCATCATCTTCATGGCGTCCTCGATATGGCGCCACTCGCGGGCCTCTTCGGTCTCGCCCTTGCTCTCGCAGGCGACGGCGTTCTGCGCCGCCTCGGCAATCGCCTGCAGGCCGTGCTTCTCCAGCATCTGCCGCGCGATGGTGTGGATCTGCATCTCGGCAATCATGGCGCTCTCCTCTGCTGTCCGATGCCGCAGGGACAGGCGTGACCGCGCGTCCCGCGGACTGACTTCAAAACGGCCGAACGCCGTGTCTGGTTCCAGCATCCCGGCCGGCGCGACGGAATCAATGGTTCCCCCGCTCCGCGGCGGCGGATACAGAGAGGCGGCCCCCGTTGCTTCGCGAGTTGCCGGACCCATGGCGCAAAACATCTATGACGATCCCGGCTTCTTTGCCGGCTACAGCCAGCTGCCGCGGCAGGTCCGCGGATTGCTCGGCGCGCCCGAATGGCCCGCCATCCGCGCCATGCTGCCCGACATCGCGGGCAAGCGCGTGGTCGATCTCGGCTGCGGCTTCGGCTGGGTGTCGCGCTGGATGCGCGAGCAAGGCGCCTCGGGCGTGCTCGGCGTCGACCTCTCGCAGAACATGGTCGCGCGCGCCGCGGCGATGACGCAGGATCCGGCCATCGCTTATGAGGTCGCCGACCTCGAAACGCTGGAGCTGCCGAAGGCTACGTTCGACCTCGCCTACAGCGCCCTCACCTTCCACTACATCAGGGACTTCGATCGCCTGGCGCGGATGCTGTATCGCACGCTCGTCCCGGAGGGGCATCTGGTCTTCACCATCGAGCATCCGATCTACATGGCCGCCACCCATCCCGACTGGGGACAGGACCGGGATGGACGCAAGTCCTGGCCGGTCAACCGCTACTTCATCGAAGGCGAACGCCGGACCGACTGGTATGTGAAGGGCGTGCTGAAATATCACCGCACCATCGGCACCACGCTCAATGCGTTGATCGGCGCCGGCTTCACGCTTCGCCATGTCGAGGAATTCTCCCCGACGCGGGAGCAGATCAAGGCTGTGCCCGAACTGGCCGACGAACTGGAACGGCCGATGATGATGCTGGTGTCAGCGCAGCGCTAACATCACGCCGCGAGCAGCTTGTCGAATTCCTCGGGCGGGTATGATTTTCCGTCCTTGTCGGTGATCACCACCTGCCATCCCTCGCTCGCCCAGACCTTGGCCTTGGCGATGATGATGAAGGTGCTCTCCCGCTCGATCCTGACCGTTTCGTTCTCGCGTTCTGCGATCATCTTGTAGGCCAATGCTTGTCCCTCGCCGACACAGTCCATTCCGCGGTGTGTTGGCAGCGACGTTGGGCCGCAATTCGCCGGGAGCATGACAATTTGGTGGAAGCACAGGCGCCGGATGCGGCAGAGCGCAACGTGCGGTCGCGGCTAGCTCAACTTACTATCAAGGTCGGCATATCCAGCATGTGCCAGATCTTGCGTCCACCGCAGCAGCACATGCGGTGCGCATGCCCCAAAGAAAAACCCCGCCTCGGTGGGACGCCAAGGCGGGGAAGGTTCATTGGGTTGAAATCCACGCGCCTGGAAAAGCAGAGCGCGGGAAGTAGCGACGACAATTCTATTTGCAGCCGGCGTTTGGACAACAGGATTAAAGCGCGCGTAACGCCGGGACTTTTTCCCGATCCAGCCGGCAAAAATCCCGAACCCGGCTTACGACGGGGCTCACTGCACCACGTCGAGCCGGACATTCGCGACGCCCTTGCCGATCATGCCGAGCGACTGCGCTGCAGAATACGAGACGTCGACGATGCGCCCGGGAACGTAAGGCCCGCGGTCATTGACACGCACCGTGACCGAACGGCCGGTCTTGACGTCGGTGACGCGCAGCTTGGTGCCGAACGGCAATGTCGGATGCGCGGCGGTCAGTTCGCGCGCGTTGAACTTCTCGCCGCTCGCGGTCTCCTGCTCGTCGCTGTAGAAGCTTGCGACGCCCTGCGACGCAATCCTGGTGTCGCCGCCTTTGCGCGCGGCGTACGGCGTGTGCTTGCGCGCGGTTGCGACATGTGTGCGCGTCGCCGATGACGCGGCCCGCGTCGGCTCGGCCGATACCGGCCGGCTCGCGAGCGCCTGCGAGCGCTGGCTGACGACGGAGGACTGCGCACAGGCGGCAAGCGACGCGGCGCCGATCACGATGGCACAGAGCCGCAGCGGCGCTCGCGCACGAGTCAACGGAATTGCAGCACCGCGGGCGCTGCGTTTGACGTCGGCGTACGAAATGACTGCATCGTCGCGTGACATGTTGCATCCCCAACTCGTGCCCCAGCCCAAGCCGAAAATCCAACACCCGCATGGCCGAATCCAATCAGGGCGGAACGGAGGCGGAGCGCGGTCGGACGTGCCGCGGGCAACGCGATTTCCCCTCGGCTGTGGTGGATGCGCCACACAACCAGGGCGATTCACCCGAAAATGCGATCCCGGAGCCTCTCCGCCCGCGTTGCCGGGTGCCCGCCCCCTCAGCTCCCTGTGTGGTTCCCGAAACTCCCCAACCTCTCCACCCTCTCGCCTTGCTTTGGTCAAACCGGACTGGAGTCGTGGGGTCAGGGCCAGGGGTCGATACAGAGCTCAAATTGCCGGCCGCCCATTTGCGGTTGACCTTGGACTGAAACGGGGACCGCCATGCAATCGACACTGAAAGACGCAGATCCGCACGATATTTTCGCGATCGAACCTAGCTTCACTGTAACTCGCACCGACAATGCCGCCATCGCACCGGCACCTGCCGGCAAGGTAGCATCGGGGCAACGGGAGCCATGGTTCGGCCCGAGCCTCGCACCCTCTTCCACGCCACCGGTCGCGCCCGCCGCGCCAGTCGCCTCGGTGCCACCGGTGACGCCGATGCCCGTGACGGCGCCGCCGGCCGCGCCGGAATACAGCACCGCGAGCCATGACGGCAGGCTGGACGACATCAGGCTGGAGCGTGCGCCGCGCCCGACCAGCAAATGGGCGATCCGCGCCTTCTGGTTCCTGTTCGCGATCGCCGGCGCCATGGGCACCGCGGCGTGGCAACACTACGGGCATCGCGTCAAGCAGGTGGTGGCGGAGTACGTGCCCCAAGTCGAGGCCCTGACGTCGCTGCTGCCGGGCAAGGCCACTCCCGCTGCCGACCAGGCGAGCCCGCCCGCGCAGGCGGCTGCGGCCGATCAGCCGGCTGAGGCCGCTCCGGCGGCTGCGCCACAGGACGTCGCTGCAGCCCAGCCGGCGGCGACCACAGCACCCGTTGCAGCGGCGGCGCCGGTTGTTCCGCCGGCACCAGCTGACCAAACACAGTTGTTGCAGTCGATGGCACGCGATCTCGCGTCGATGGGACAGCAGATCGAGCAGCTCAAGACCAGCATCGATCAGCTGAAGGCGAGCCAGGATCAGTTGACGCAACGGGTCGCGCGGACGACTGAGACCAGGGCGGTCGAACCGCGGCCGGTCGCGCCGCGCCCGCGTGCCGCGATCGCACCGCCGCCTGCGGCGCCACATACGGCTGTTGCTTCACCGCCGGTGCGCCGGTCCTACCCGCCGGCACAGGCCTACATCCCGCCGCCACCACCGGCCTCAGCAGCACCGCTGCCGGCGCCCGTTGCAGCCGCACCGCAGGCTATTGCGCCGCGGCCGGTGCAATCGCAGCAGCCGTCCTCTGTTGTCGATGCCGATGATAACGGCCCCGTGGTTCGGCCACCGATGCCGCTGCGCTGACAGCCAGCTAACGCGCGAACGAAAGGGCGCCGATCGCGATTACGCAATCGGCGCCCTTTGCAGTTCAAATACGAATTACGCGCTCTGTCCCGGCGGCAGCACGACCACGGTCGCGCCCGGCTTGACGTGCTGGTAGAGGTCGATCACGTCGGCGTTGTTCATGCGGATACAGCCCGACGAGATCGCCTGCCCGATATATTCGGGTTGGTTGGTGCCGTGGATGCGGTAGAGCGTGTCCTTGTTGCCCTGGTAGAGATAGATGCCCCGGGCACCGAGCGGATTGGCCGGTCCACCGGCGACCCGCGCCGGATACGGTCCGAGCCGCTCCTGGATGTCCTTGGTCGGAACCCAATCGGGCCACTCCGCCAGACGGCCGACCGTGGCCACGCCGGAGAACGCCATCGCCTCTTCGCCGACGGCGACGCCGTAGCGGATCGCCTTGCCGCCGGGCAGCACGTAATAGAGGTAGCGCGCGTCGGTATCGACCAGGATCGAACCCGGCTGCTCCTTGCGCCTGTAATCGACAATGTGGCGCTGGAACTGATCCGGGATCTTGGCGTCCGCATAGGGCGGATGCGCCAGCAATTGCCGATCGCGCGGCGTCATCGCCGCATCCGTCACCGGCGACAGCGTCGCCTGCATGCAGCCGCCAAGTGCGAGCGAACCCACCAGCACCGCAGCAAGCCCCAACTTCGACACGATCATTCTCCCATACGTCAACTTGTGGCACTTGCTGCCGAAATCGTGCTGAAATCGTGGCAGCCCCGGTTGGAACACGGCCGTTTGATCGGTTCCTTCCGCAAGTGTGTCCTTACGGTTGCAGTCGGTTCCCGCGGACGCTAGCCTTGCCGCAAAATGTCTAAAACATCGGGAGGAATTCGATGCGTTACGCTCTGCTGATCGGCGGCCTGATTGTCGCGGCAACACCGGCCCACGCCGATCCGCGCGCGGCCTATGTCACCATGGTGCTGCAGGCCTTCGCCGCCAAGGTCGAGTGCCCCGGCACCGATCTCGTCTATCAGGACCTCGTGCAGCGCGCGCAGGACATGCACCTGCCCGACGGCACCACCGAACAGGTGCGCAAGGCGATCGCCTTCATGCATACCGGCGGCAAGATGGGCGAGAAGCAGGCCGACGACCTGATGACCGAAGTCGCGATCGCAACCCAGAGCACCGACCTCGACCAGCGCCGCGCCGGCAGCATGACGACCTGGTGCCAGGACCAGAAGACGCGGCTCGCGGGCTACATCAGGACCAAGTAGTAGAAAGCGTTTTCGAGCGAAGCGGGCACCGGTTCGCGTGAAGAAAACGCGTCAAACAAGAATCCTCAATCAAGCTCCGGCGGCGCGAACCAGTTGGTCAGCGACAGGCCGCCGTCGACCACGATCGATGCGCCGGTGACGTAGCCGGAGAGCTTGTGCGAGAGCACGGCGAGCGCCATCGGCGCGAGATCGTCCGCCTGACCAAGCCGGCCGAGCGGAATGTGCTTGGC
Organism: Bradyrhizobium sp. RD5-C2; assembly: GCF_019972155.1. Taxonomy (GTDB): domain Bacteria; phylum Pseudomonadota; class Alphaproteobacteria; order Rhizobiales; family Xanthobacteraceae; genus Bradyrhizobium. The sequence goes on from NZ_BOVL01000008.1 coordinate 294,717, forward strand.
CAGCGCGGGATCGGCGACGAAGCCGCCGGCCGCGATCGCGCCTGGCACAAGCGCGTTGACGCGGATGCCGTAGCGGCCCCAGCTCTTGGCAAGCTCCTTCACCAGCATCGCCATGCCGGCCTTCGCCGTCGAATAATGCGGCAGATTGCGCGGCGTGCCCGCGTGCAGCGAGGTGAGCAGCAGGAACGAGCCAGGTTTCTTCGCCGCGATCAGCTTGCGCGCCAGTTCGCGCGACAGATGAAAACCGGCATCGAGATTGACCGCGTGCATCTGCCGCCAGGTCTCTTCATCGACCGCCATCGCATGATCGGCCTCGCGGCGCGGCGGCGAGGCGCTGTGGACGAAATGCGTCACCTGCCCGACCGTGGCTCGCGCATGCGCCAGCAGGGCGTCGCACGCCGCACGTTGCGCGAGATCGCCGACCCAGGGCACGGCAAGCTCGGGATGCCGGGCAGCCTTGATGGCGGCCAGCACCCTGTCCTCATGCAGGTCGGCGAACACCGTGCGCACGCCTTCACCGACCAGGGCCTGCGCGACCGCGCGGCCGATGCCGTTGCCGGCGCCGGTCACCAAAGCGGCCTCGCGCGCGGGATCGAAGGGCGATGTGAAGAGGCTCATGATGCCGATCTCCGAGGACGTGCAGGCCTGCACTCAGTATGGCGGCGCCTTGCGCGCCCGCTGTGCCTTGGCGGCTTCGATCCACCAGGTGAAGTCGTCGGCAAAGCGTGGAAAGGCGCGTTCGAGCGACTTGCCGCCCTCGCCGATCGGCTTGCCTTCGGCGGACAGGGTCTGCGCGATCGGCCCCGCGCTGATCGTGCTCGACACCACCACCATGCCCATCTCCGACAGCGTGCCGTGCCAGGCGGTCGCGGCGCGCGCACCGGCGAACCGCCCCGCCGAATAGCTTGCGATGGCCGCCGGCCGCCAGAACCATTCCTCGAGGAAATGATCGGTCAGGTTCTTCAGCCCGGGCTGGATGCCCCAATTGTATTCGCCGGTGACGAACAGGAAGCCGTCGGCCTCGCGGATCTTTCCGGCGAGCGTCTCAAGCACGGCCGGCGCCTGGCCCTTGGGATGTTCCTTGTACATCCGGTCGAGCATCGGCAGGCCGACCTCCTTGGCGTCGATCAACTCGACATCGTTGCCGCGCGCACGCAGGCCGTCGACGACGAAATGCGCCAGGCGGATGCCCATGCGATCCGAACGATAGGAGCCGTAGAGAACGAGAATGCGGTGGGTCATGATGACGCGATCCTACCACGGCGCTGCGACAGCCGTCCCGCGGCCGGCGCGCAGATATTAACGGGCATTCCGGCGCGTTTTCCCGGCATTAGGCAATTCGTCGCAGATCGTCCACCGCGGCCAAAAATCGCCAGATTTGTTTTCTGGATATGTTTTTCGCTTCGAGAAGGAGAACCCGACATGCAGATCGCAAAGCTGGTTTTCGCAGGCTCGCTCGCGGCCGTCGCTGCCGTTGCCACGCCAGCGCTGGCGAAGAGCGCCGAGCGGCAGAAGGCCGACGAAAAAGCCGCCACCACAACCAATTCGGCCGGCTGCCAGGCCTACCAGCAGGCCGCCGACGGCACCTGGAACCAGCTTCCCTGCGGCGAAGCGGGCACGGGCGGCGCGACCCAGCACCGCGCCGCGACCAAGGGCGCTGACGACGACGGGCACTGACCGTCACACCGTGCCGCCACGCGCGGCCGAACGACCCGGCGCGTTCGACTTTCGGACAACGCGGACTGGGCGGGACCGCCGCGGATCCCTGATCATAAACCCAAGCTTAATGCGCACCCGGTACGGTTGAGGTCTCTCCCTCTCTCGTCAAGAAATGGCGCGCATCCCATGAAAATCGGTACTCTCCTGACGGCCGCGATCGTCTCCTTGTCCGCGGTCGGCGGTGGCCTTGCGGCCTATGTCGCGGTGACCAAGTACCAGACCATGGACAAGGTCTCGACCGCGCAGAGCCGGCTCGAGATCGTCCGCGCCGTCGGCGACATCCCGCGCTACATGAACCCCGAGCGCGGCTACGCCACCAACCTGCTGCTCGCAGGCGGCACGATCGACCCGAAGCAGATCGCCGAGCTCGACCGCCAGCGTCAGTTGACCGACGGTGCGCTGGCCAAGGTCAACCAGGTGCGCACCACCCTGCCGGGATCGCTCGACGATGGCGAGGCCGTCGCACGCGAGATCGACGCGCTGAAGGTGAAATTTGCCGGGCTGCGCGACGCCATCGCGGTTGCCATCTCAGGTCCAGCCGATGCCCGCCGCGCGGCCGCCGGCAAGATCGTCGCCGACAATTCCGTATTCAACGCCGGTGTCACCACGCTGCTCGACGAGCAGGTGCGCCGGCTCGCCGGTCTCGACGGCAATGCCTATCGCCAGGCCAGCTACGCCAACGTCGCCTGGATGCTGCGCGACACCGGCGGTCTCAATGCCAGCCTGCACAAGGCGCTGGTCGGCGCCAAGCGCGTCGCGACCGATCAGGAGAAATTGGAACTCTACCGCTCGACCGGCCGCACCGAGCAGATCCTCTCGACGCTGCAGGAGTTGCGCAACAATCCGGCGACGCCCGCGAACGTCATGACGGCGCTCGGCAAGATGCAGGCCGACTATGTCGAGCGCTTCGGCAAGGCGCTGAAGCTTGCCAAGGAAGGCGCCGTGTCCGGCAAGTATGAGCTGGATCTCGACACCTACTATCCGGAATCGCAGATCGGCCTCGCCGCCATCATCACCGTGCGCGAGGCATTCTACGAGAACGCCGAGCAGGTGCTTGCGAGCGCCTATTCGTCGGCGCGCTTCAGCTTCGTGATCGCACTGACCGGGCTGCTCGCGGTCATTGCCGTCAGCGCCGGCCTCATCGTCGTGGTCCGCCGCCGCATCCTCAACCCGATTGCAGCCCTCACCGGCCGGATGTCCCGCCTCGCCGCGGGCGATGTCGCCGAGGCTATCCCGGGCGCCGCGCGCAACGACGAGATCGGCGCGATGGCCGCCGCCGTGCAGGTGTTCAAGGACAACAGGATCGAAGCCGATCGCCTCGCGTCCGAGAAGGAAGCCGAGAACGACGTCAAGATGCGCCGCGCCCGGGCGCTCGACGATCTGACCCGTGCTTTCGAAGCCAAGGTCACCGAACTGGTCGGCGGATTGTCCGCGGCGTCCTCGGTGATGGAGGACACCGCGCAATCGATGTCGGCCACCGCCTCCGCCACCAATCGCCAGGCTGCAGTCGTGGCTGCTGCCTCGGATCAAACCTCGACCAACGTGCAGACGGTCGCGAGCGCGACCGAGGAACTGACCTCCTCGATCTCGGAGATCGCCCGCCAGGTCGCGACCTCGACCGAGATCGCCGCCCGTGCCGTCGACCATGCCCGCCGCACCGGCGACACCGCGCGCTCGCTGGCCGAGGGCGCCCAGAAGATCGGCGACGTCGTGACGCTGATCCAGAGCATCGCGGCGCAGACCAACCTGCTCGCGCTCAACGCCACCATCGAGGCGGCCCGCGCCGGCGAGGCCGGCCGCGGCTTTGCCGTGGTCGCCTCTGAAGTGAAGTCGCTGGCCGGCCAGACCGCGAAGGCGACCACGGAGATTTCCGAGCAGATCACCGCGATCCAGACCGCAAGCGACGAGACCGTGACCGCGATCCGGAGCGTCGTCGACGTCATCACCGAGATCGACCAGATCGGCACCGCGATTGCCGCCGCGATCGAGGAACAGGGCTCGGCGACCAAGGAGATCTCGCGCAGCGTTCAGGAAGCCGCGCGCGGCACCCAGGAGGTCAACTCCAACATCTCCGGCGTGCAGCGCGCCGCCGACGACACCGGCGCCGCGGCAACCCAGGTGCTGGGCGCCGCCGAGCAGCTCTCGACGCAGTCCAAGGACCTCGCCGGTCAGGTCAACCGCTTCCTCTCGGACGTGCGGGCGGCGTAAGAGCGCGCCCGACCAAGAGACGGAGCGGCAGCGCAGACCAGCCAGCTGCTTTGACACATGGTGACAGCGCCCGGCGGCGATGCATCGCTATGACGTCGCCGCGCGTGATGACGAATGCGCAAGCTGCTTCACCGCCTCGACCGCGGCCCGCTTGGCGGCCGCACGCGAGGCATGATCGACGTCAGGTCCCGCGAGGGTCTTTTCGACCACGACCGTCGTGATGTCGGTAATGCCGATATACCGCAGCCACATCTCCAGATAGGGCCTTTGGAAGTCGTAGCTGCCGGCGGGCGTGATTGCCGTCGGCGCATAGTCGAGCCCCCGCGCCAGCACCAGCAGAGCCTTCCTCCCGTGCAGCAGGCCGCCGAACGCCCGTCCGTCAAACGAGAACAGGAGATCCTTCTGCGACACGACATCGATGAGCTGCTTCAACTTGTAAGGTATCGAGAAATTCCACAGCGGCACCGCGAGCAGAATCACGTCGGCTGCGAGAAAGCGCGCGGCAATCGCGGATATCTGTGCCCACGCTTCGGCCTGCTCAGGCGTTAGCGCCGTTCCCGCCAGTCCGGCGTATTTCGCCATCATGACCGGACCGTCGAACTCGGGGAGCTCCGTCGACCATAGGTCGAGGACATCGACGCTGAGATCGGGCGCGATGTCGCTCCATGCAGCGAGTGCGGCGTGTGCCACCTCGATCGACGCGCTGCGGTTCTTTCGCGGGGATGCTTCGACATAGAGGATGCGGGTCATCTGGAATCTCCGGGGCTGGTGGCGGCCCAACAGAGCAGCTTCCGTTCAGTGAGAGAAATGATATATAGTAATCTAATTAATCTCATATCGAGATATATCAATGTTCGACACAACGCTCCTCCGGACGTTTCAGGCGGTCGCGCAGGAGGCAAATTTCACCAAAGCAGCGCGCCGGCTGAATCTCACGCAGTCCGCGGTCAGCGCACATATTCGCCGCCTGGAGGTTCAGGCAGACCGACCATTGTTCGCACGCAACACGCGGTCGGTCGCGTTGACCGCCGAGGGCGAAGCCTTGCTCGGCTATGCGCGGGCCATCCTTCGCCTCAACGAGGATGCGCGCCTGAGATTGTCAGGCAAGAACCGCGGCGTTCATTTGCGCATCGGCGCATCCGACGACTTCATGAGCAACTGGCTGCCGCGCACGCTCGCGCAATTCCAGCATGGTCACCCTGGTCTGACGCTGGAGGTGCGGGTCGCGAACACGGCTCTGCTGCTGGCCGGGCTCGACCGGGGCGAGCTCGATGTCGTGGTTTGCGGCCGATGCCAGGGCGACCAGAGCGGCCAGTTGCTGTGGCGCGAGCCTCTGGTGTGGGCCTATGCGAAGGGCGCGGCGCCGGATACCATGGCGCCGCTCCCGCTCGCGCTGTTTCCCGAGCCCTGTCCATATCGCGATGCCGCGCTGGCCGCGCTCGCTGCGGCCGGCCGTGAAGCCCGCATCACTGTGGTGAGCCCGAGCATTGGCGGTCTGCGTGCCGCCGCTGCGGCCGAGCTTGCGGTGTGCCCGCTCTATCGCAGCCTGCTCACACCGCAATTGCGGGCGCTCGGCCGCGAAGCCGGCTTGCCCAGACTTCCCGAGGTCGAGTTCACGGTGTTCACCCGCAGTCGCGGCGGCCCGCGCGAGATCGGCGACATCGCCCAGGATATCATCAAGGCCGCTGCGAGCCGACGATAGCCCTCACGCGCTGATCAGCCGCCGCGCAGGCCGAGCACGCGGCGGGCGATCGCCTGGCGATGGACCTCGCTCGGGCCTTCGTACACCCGCATCAGGCGGGCCTTCTGCCAGAGCGCGTTGAGCGGCAATTCCAGCGTCACGCCGAGAGCGCCGAGCGTCTGCATGGCGTGGTCGCAGGCGTCATAGGCCATTTCGGTCGCGAACACCTTGATCATCGAGGCCTCGTGGCGGATGTCCTCGCCGCGATCGGTCTTGTCGGCAGCCTCGCGCACCATCAGCCGGCATGCATGCATGCGCGTCGAGATGTCGGCGATCCACCACTGGATCGCCTGGCGCTCGGCGAGCTTGACGCCGAAGGTCTCGCGCTGCTTGGCGTGCTCGCACATCATGTCGAGCGCGCGCTTGGTGATGCCGACGCAGGTCGACCCCATCTCGAGCCGCCGCGTGCGCAGCCGCAGCTGCATCGGCGCGTAGCCCTTGCCGACCTCGCCCAGCACCGAGTCCTTCGGGATACGGCAGTCCTCGAACACGATCTCATAGGTCGAGCCGCCGCCGACCATCGGGATCTCGCGCTCGATGATGAAGCCCGCCGTGCCCTTCTCGACGATGAAGGAGGTGATGCCGCCCTGGCGCTGGTCGTTGCCGACGCGCGCCATCACGATGATGAAATCGGCGGCGCGCGCATTGCTGATCCAGATCTTGCGGCCGTTCAGCACCCATTGCTCGCCGTCGAGCACCGCGCGCGTCTTCATCCCCGCGGGATCGCCGCCGGCGCCGGGCTCGGAGATCGCGATCGCCGACGTCATCCGGCCCTCGATGTAGGGCTGCAGATATTTCTTCTTCTGCGCGTCCGTGCCGACCGCCTGCAGCATGCGCAGGTTCGGCGAATCCGGCGGCAGCACGAACGGCACGCAGCTGCGGCCGAGCTCTTCGTGCACTGCAGCCATCGTGCGCGTCGGCAAATCGTGGCCGCCGAGATCCTCGGGTGCATCAAGGCCCCAGAGGCCGAGCTCCTTGGAGACGTCGCGCAGCCGCTTGCGCTGCTCTGCGGTGAGCTCGGGATGATCGCTGCCGGGCAGTTTGGATTTGAGATATTGCGGCTCCAGCGGGATGAGTTCGCGATCGACGAATCTCGCGACGGTCTCGCGGATCATGGCTGTCTGTTCATCATCGCTCATCTGGGATTCCTCGCCTGTGCTGTTTCGCTTCACAAAACCAGTAGCGCATTTTTTGTCGGCACAAATAGCGGAAACGCGCGCTCGCGCGATGGTTTCATGGTGCGGAATTCAATATCCCGCGGCGCGGTCAGCGTGTGCTTAATTGCGCCGGACGCTCGGGCGCGTCGAGCAGACGATCACGCAGCACAAGGTTATTGGCTGCAAGGAAGCGATCGACGATCGGCGCCCAGATCGCCGATCCGTTCTCGCTGAACAGCATGTGACCGTCACTGCCGAATGCGGCCGTTCGAACCAGCGAGAGCTTGCCGCCTGATTTCGCGAACGCGTCCGACAGCCGCGTCACGAGTTTCGGGCCGAAGAAATGATCGTTGTCGGCGGAGACCCAGAGCAGCGGAACGCGTGAGGATTTTCCGAACTGCGCGAAGGCGTCGACGAGCTCGCCTTCCCCGCAGACCGTATCGGGGCCGCTCGATCCGCGGCCCGGTGCGAACACGATCGCGGCCGCGAGACCTGGCGGCGCATTCGAGGTCAATGCAACCGTAGCGAAACCGCCCGCCGAGCGACCGACGCTGATCCACTTTCCGCTCCTGACGTAAGCCTGGCCGGCCATGAATTTGGCGGCGGCTGCGATGTCGCTGGCGCCGGCGCGGCCGGCTTTCGCGTAGTCCGGACCGGAGCACGGCCCGTAGGTCTCGGCCCATCCACCCTGCGAACTTCCGTAGCCCCGGCGCAGGAACACCACCGCCACCCAGCCGCGGCGCGCGAACTCCGCCGCCTGCGCCCACATCCCATAAGGGCTCATCGACGGACGGTCGCTCGCCGAGCGCGGCGAGCCGTGACTGAGCAGGACCAGCGGATGCGGCTGCCCGTCATCCGGCCGCAGCACGATCGCGTCGAGCAGCGCAGCGGCCGGCCCTGCCCCTCCCGCATTCGGCACCGGGATCTTGAGCGCATCGAGGCGTACGCCTTCCGCCCGCCCCGAGCCGAAGGCCGAGATGAAGACCACCAGGGCCAGAACGACCGCGCCGATGCCGCTGCGGGTCCGCACTGGTCGGATCATGCGCTACTCGGCAAAGCCGACATAGCGGACAAAATCGCCGTTGGCCTCGCGGTCCGAGCGCACCGCGTTGGCGGCGAAACTGTCGTCGGGATAGCCCATCGCGACGCAAGTCATGATCACCTGGTCTTCCGGGATGTTGGCGACCTCGCGCACGATGTCGGAGCGCATGATGCCCTGGCCGTTGATCACACTGCCGAGGCCGCGATCCCAGGCCGCCAGCACGATGCCGTAGCAGAGCGCGCCGAGATCGAAATGACACACCGCGCCGGGATCGAGGATCCGGTCGTAGGCCAGGACCAGCGACACCGGGGCGTCGAACTGGCGGAAGCCGCGCAACACCCAATCCTGCCGCATCGGCTTGTCGTCGCGGGCAATCCCCATGGCGCCGAACAGCTTCTTGGCAATGTCGACCTGGCGGCCGCGGTGCACGCCCTGGTATTCGCCATGGCTGACGATGTCGCGCTTGGCCTTGGCGCCGGCGATCATCTCCTCCATGTTGCGGCGCCGCACTTCCTCCAGCGGCGCCCCGGTCAGGACATGGACGTGCCAGGGCTGGGTGTTCATCGAGGACGGCGCGCGCTTGGCCACCTCGATGATCTCCTCGACGGTCGCCCGTGACACCGGTTGCTTCTTGAACCCGCGCACGCTTTTGCGTGTCTGTACCAGCGTCTCGAATTCCATTTCCGCGTTTCCCCCATTTTGTTCCGCGCTGCACACGGAATTTTCTCGCAGCTATCGGGGTATTTTATAGACAAATTCGGCTGTGGGAACTTGATCGAGCCAAGAATCCAATATCCAATCCGTCCACTGGTTTGGTTTAGGGAGAACCCAGATGAAGCGGATTTTCTTGGCGGCCGTGATCGCGACCTTTGCCGCCGGTTCGGCATTTGCACAGGACGCCTCCTGCGAGACGAAAGCCGTCGGCAAGGACGGCAAGCCGCTGGCCGGCGCGGCCAAGACCTCGTTCATGAAGAAATGCACCACCGACAGCTGCGAGACCAAGGCGGTGGGCTCCGACGGCAAGAAGCTCGCCGGCGCGGCCAAGAACTCGTTCATGAAGAAGTGCCAGAGCGGCGCTTGAGCCCCTCGCCGGCGCTTATCTAGCCCCCTCAATCGGGACAGACTTCATCGGGACTCAATCGGGTCGCGCAGGGCGCGGCCCGAACGGCTGTTGACGGGTGGACGGACCCTTCATCGGCCCACGCCCTGTGGCGCTAGAACGACACGCCGACCCGGACGCCCCTGCTCCAGACCCGCCGGCAACGCTTCCGGGTGTTGCCGTGAAACATCTCGAAACGCTCGGGCAACTGGATCGGCTTGGAAAATTCCAGGCAGGCCCCGCCGGCGGAATAGTCCACCAGCCGGCATTCGATCAGGGGCGCCTTCGGTTCGAGCTGGAGTTTGACCACGCTGGAGACGCATCCTGTCGGACGAACACGCGCAAATCGTCGGGGATGCATCAGGCCGCCTCTGGTGGAATCGTACCCACAGATTCGCAACCGCCCGTTAAGATTTGGTTCAGGCGGATTGTTACGATTCGTGTCTACCGCCGGCCGGATCGGCGGGCGCGATGCCACCACGGCGCGAGGCCGCCAGCGTCTCCGATGGCGCTTCCCCGAACTGCGACCGATAGCTTCGCGAAAAATCGCTGAGGTGCCAGAACCCGTAGGCCAGCGCGCAGGCCTTGACGCTCGGCGCACCGGCAAGCAGTTGCTGGCGCACCAGCCAGAGCCTACGCAGCCGCAGGTAGCGATGCAGGCTGATGCCCCGGTAGCGCTGGATCGCATCATGCAGCGTGCGCACCGACACGCCGATCTGCCTGGCGAGTTCGCCGCTGTAGATCGGGTGCGCGACGTCGCCGGCCAGGACGGCGCGCGCGTCGTTGAAGACCTTGAACTGACGCGTCGTGTTGGCCCGCGTCGCCCACTTGGCCGGCACGATCTCGGCGAACGCGTTGTCGATCGCGGACAGCAGCGTCTCCTTGATCGACGCGCCCGTGGCGAACTCTGCAATCGTGACCTGATCCGACGTGACGAGCAGAACCTGCCTCACCACGTCGCGCAGCCGATCCTGCGCGCGTTGAGATATCTCGTGAATGCTGAAATGGAGTCCGGCACTCGGCCAACCGCGGTCGACAATCTCGGGCGTGAACATCATCGAGACATATTGGCGGGGCGTCTCCTCTACCGAGGTGTAGAACGCGCCGCCGCCGCCGAGCACGATCACCGCACGATCGCGCTCGACGCCGTTGAACCGCATCGGAACGCCGTCATCCATCGTGAAGCCGACCGCAGTCGTATGTCGCGCAAGCTGCGCGTCGACGATCCGCGGGAACGACTGTGTGTAGTTGAGCTCGCATCCCGGCAAACTCAGGATGATCTGCTCGGCCGAAATCTTTCGCGCAAGCGGCGTGAAATCAACATCCAAATCCCGGATCGAACTCCGGAACGCATCGACATCGTCAAAACGAAAGACTCTCGGCACCAGCAATGGCGCCGTCAAATGACTGCTCCTGTGAAATGGTCTCTAAAATTTGCGCGCGGCGCCGCGCACAGCGCGCCGGCCGCATTGATAAATTGCATGCACAAAATTCGAATCGTCCAATGAACTCAGTCAGAAAAAATGCTGTCCGCTCGTCGAACCCGACAATCTGGCAAAATAGCGCTGCTGCCGAATTTCGATAGTGTTTGCCGCGATATCCACCGTTGGGATCAACCTCCACATCAATTTCTATACCCCTATTAAAGATTCGGGGAGCAGATTGACATCGGGAACGATGATGTTCCCCGTCGCGGAACATTTTAGGGACCGCAATGACAGCTATTGCCTCGCCCGATCTTATTGCCAAGCTCGACCATGTCTTGAGAGCCGGTTCCCCAGACCTCCGCACGCGCATGCTGCAGGAGGTGGCCGGGCTGTTTCTCGACGACGCCCACCGCCTCAGCGAGCATCAGGTCAATCTGTTCGACGACATCCTGATCCGCCTGACCGAGAGCGTCGAGCTGCGGACCCTGACCACGCTCAGCCGCTCGCTCGCCGACCTGCATCTGGTGCCGCGGGAGCTCGCCCGTCGCCTCGCCAACCATGATGATGCCGATGTCGCCGCTCCGATCCTGCGAAAATGCGCCTGCATTCCGGACGCCGATCTGATCGACATTGCCTGGATGCGGGCCGAGGGACATCTCTGCGCGATCGCGGGACGCAAGGCCGTCAACCAGGAGCTCACGGACATTCTGCTGATGCGAGGCGACAGCAACGTGCTTCGCGCGCTCGCACGCAATCCCGGCGCGGACATGACGAGCGCAGGCCTTGCCATGATGGTCGATGCCGCCGAGCGCGACGAGGACATCGCAGCCGCGCTGGTCGCGCGCAAGGACCTGCCTCACCGCGTTGTTGCCGACCTCGTCGTGCGATCGACGCCGCGCCAGCAGGCCCGGCTACTCAAGATCGCACACCCCGAGATCCAGCACGCGATCCGCGCTGCCATCGATGGCGGCGCAGCCCGCGCCTCCGCAAGCCCCCCAGCCACAATCGACTATGCGGAGGCGCGGGCCACGGTGATGGCCCTCAACAATTCCGGACAGCTGAACGATTCCAGCGTCAACCGCTTCGCGATCCGACGGGAAGTCCACAACGTCGTCGCGGCACTGGCGCAGCTCGCGACCGTTCCGATCGAGACGATCGCGCCGTTGATGCAAGCCGCCGACATCAACGGGCTCGTGATCGCCTGCCGCGCATCGCGACTGAACTGGAACACGACGGCCACCATCGTCAGCTACCGGAAGGCCGGCTCGAAAGTCCCGCCGGATCAGCTCGAGCAGGCCCGGAAGATGTTCGAGGCACTGCCGCTCTCAAATGCGCAGCGCATGATCCGGTTTGGCTCGCTGAGCGAGTTGGCTGCGAAACCCCTTCAGGCAGTGTGAGTTGCGTTATGACGTATGGTGACCGCAGGGCTGAGCGCGTCAGGCTTGAGACGCGCCATCCCGTCAATCTCATGGGTGTCGACGGCACGTGGCGGCGCAGCTGCATCCTGCTCGACGTCTCGCAAAGCGGTGCCCGGCTCGAGGTCGACGGAACGCTTGATGTGCTGAAGGCCCAGGAGTTCTTCCTGGTCTTGTCCTCGCGAGGACTGGCATTCCGCCGCTGCGAGCTGGTTCGTGTCGACGGCGCCGAGATCGGCGTGCGATTCATCGAAGAACGAAAGCGAAAGGGACGTGCCGTCATTCCGAGATGAGGATTGGCGGCAGCGGGCCCTGAGGGGAAGTTGACGACATGACCATGCACAGAGCAACAAACATCGCGGTATCGGCGGTCTCCGCCGCACCATTGCGCGGCACCATCGCAATCGACTGTGCCGGCACCGTCGCGACCTTCGAGATCGACGAGGAGCTCGCCCACCGCCTCTGCACCGATCTCGAGCGGTTTCTGACCCAGGTGCCGCGCCGGACCGGCGCGGCACGGTGACCTCGAACCGCCGACTGCCGCGCCCTACCCGCGCTTGAACCGATAATCGAAGCGGTCGCCGTCCGCCGTGATCAGGCCGACGGTGGGGGCCGGAAAATGGATCGGCAGGATCAGCGTGTCGGTTCCGGCCACCGAGGCAAAGAACTTTCGCCGCGAGACCGCCGATTGCTTCGAGTCCCAATCGGGCTTGGCCGACCAGTCCGGCTCGCGGCACTGGATCGCGTGGTGCATCAGATCGCCGGCAACCACTGCGCGCTGTCCCTTCGAGAAGATGTTGACGCAGCAATGGCAGGGCGAATGGCCCGGCGTCGGCGTCAACGTGACGGTGTCGTCGAGCGCATAGTCGTCGTCGACCAGCAGCGCCTGCCCGGCTTCAACGATCGGCAGGCAATTGTCGCGAAACACCGTGCCGGGCGGATTGGCGCCCTTGGCATTCTCGGCCTCCCAGGCGGCATACTCGCCCTTGTGGAAGACGTACTTCGCGTTCGGGAAGGTCGGCACCCAGCGCCCGTCGCGCAGCGTGGTGTTCCAGCCGGTGTGATCGATATGCAGATGGGTGCAGAACACGTAATCGATCTGCTCGTAGGAGATGCCGAGCGCGAACAGCTCGTTGCGCCAGCGCTCCTTGCCCGGAAAGTCGAACGGCGGCGGGTGCCCCTTGTCCTCACCGGTGCAGGTGTCGACCAGGATGGTGTAGCGCGGCGTCCGCACCACGAAGGTCTGATAGGTGATCACCATCATTCCGCGCGCGGCATCGAAGACTTCCGGCTCCATTGTCTTCAGATGATGCTTGAACACATCGTCGTCATAGGTCGGGAAGAAATCCTGCGGCCGCCGCCACGGCCCCTCGCGCTCGATCACCGCGTCGATCGTGATGTCGCCGATCCTGATTTGCTTCATGCCGTTTCGCTCCCGCTTTTTTGAAAACCGTAGCGGGCGATGCTGAGCCGGACAAGCCGGACACAGCGCGGCAGGCCATGCGCCGTTGCATTGCTTGCGCGCGTGGCTTGCCGCAAACCGTAGTCTTTAAACAGCGTCCTTGGCGACCTTGAGAGGTGACGCCTTGACCGACTTGCTGGCCGGCTTCGCTGCAAACTCCATCGGCTCTTTCGTGAAAGGATTCACACCGCTGCGAGCTTCCGTGGCAGGCTTATGCACAACAGACATTTTCACAAAGCCAGGAATGACGAACTCACCGGATTCGTTCAGCTCCTTGTAGCCAACAGTCGCCATGTGCTCGATGACGGTCCTCACGTCATTCTTCGAGATCTGCGTGCCCTCGGCAATCGCGTCGATCAATTGATTTTTCGTCATCTTGGCCATGCTGAAAATCCTCTGAATTGGGGGGCGCGCGAGCTGCGATGTAACTCTGTCCAGAATGTGGTAGAGCCACGCAGCGCGCTTCTTGTTCATGCCAACGGTCATGAAGTCACCGGGCTTAAAACCTATCGAGGTCCGAAACGCAAGCATGCGAATCGCGGTACCTTCGATAGCGCAACAATCTGCGGTGCATATTTCTCGACCCGGTTAGCGCCTTGGTTCCACGCGCGGACTTGCTCAACAAGGCGATTGCCGTTGACGACGGCTTGAAGGATCAGGCCGCCGCAAATCGACCCAAAACGCGCCCTACCCGGAGCGACTATCCAGCAGGGAAAAGAGTCGCTTGGGCAGGAAATTGAAATACGCGGCAGCGGCGATCGTTGCCATCGCCGCCGGCATCTACCTCAACAACTCCAGTCTTCTCGCAACCCACGCCGGCGGCAAGCCGGTACTGCTCGCCCATCGCGGCATGGCGCAACGCTTCGACGAACGCGACCTCAGGAACGACACCTGCACCGCGGTGCGCATGCTGCCGCCAACCCACGACTATCTCGAGAACACGACCCGCTCGATGCGGGCGAGCTTCGAGCAGGGCGCCGATATCGTCGAGCTCGACGTCCATCCGACGACCGACGGCGAGTTCGCGGTGTTTCACGACTGGACGGTCGATTGCCGTACCGACGGCCAGGGCGTCACCCGCGAGCAGCCGATGGCGCGGCTGAAGATGCTCGATATCGGCTATGGCTACACCGCCGATGGCGGCAAGACCTTTCCATTCCGCGGCAAGGGCATCGGCTTGATGCCGTCGCTGGACGAAGTGTTCAAAACGTTTCCGGATCGCCGGTTCCTGATCAACGTCAAGAGCCGCGATCCCGCCGAGGGCGAGAAGCTCGCGGCGATCTTGAACCGGCTCCCCGCCGAGCGACGCAAGCTGATCATGGTCTATGGCGGCGACGATCCGATCGAGGCGATCCGGCGTCTTGCGCCGGGGACGCGGACGATCTCGCGCGCGGCGATCAAGAGCTGTCTCGTGCGCTATCTCGGTTATGGCTGGACCGGCATCGTGCCGGACGCCTGCCGCAATGCCATCGTGCTGGTGCCGATCAACTACGCGCCGTGGCTGTGGGGATGGCCGGACCGTTTCCTCAACCGCATGGCGGCGGCAAACAGCGTGGTGTTCGTGCTCGGCCCCTATCAGGGCGGTGAATTCTCGACCGGGGTCGACGATGCCGAACTCTTCCGGCGCCTGCCCGAGAACTATTCCGGCGGCATCTGGACCAACGAGATCGAGACCATCGCCCGCCTCACCGGCCGCTAGATCCGGCATCTCCTGTCATCTCGTCGTCATAGAAATCGTGCGACTGAAGCCGCTCGCTGCATCGAGGATAACGCTATGAACGGACTAACCGCCGCCCGCCCCAAGCTTGCCGAAACCGTCATCGAGCCGACGGTCAAGCTGCGCGAGGTCAAGGTCGGCCGTTGCTGCGAAGTCCTCGGCGACACCGCAATCGAATATACCGAGCTCGGCGACTACTCCTATCTCGGCAGCGGCTGCATGGTCGCCGACGCCGTGATCGGCCGGTTCTGCGCGATCGCGGCGCAGGTTAGGATCGGCGCGCCCAATCACCCGGTCGAGCGCCCCTCGCAGCATCGCTTCACCTACTGCCCTGAATATTACTCGGCCTCCGCCGAGCGCGACCACGGCTTCTTCAGCGACCGGCGCGCGGACCGCGTCGTGATCGGCAACGACGTCTGGATCGGCCACGGCGTGATCGTTCTGCCCGGCGTCACCGTCGGAGACGGCGCGGTGCTCGCGGCCGGCGCGGTGGTCTCGCGCGATGTCGCGCCCTACACCATCGTTGGCGGCGTGCCGGCACGGCCGATCAAGGAGCGCTTCAACCGCAAGATCGCGGCCGAGCTGTCGCAGATCGCCTGGTGGAACTGGCCGGCCGAGACGATCTGGGAGCGGCTACCGGAGTTTCAGTCCGGCGACGTCGAGGCGTTTTGCGCGCGGTGGAGAGCGTGAGCTAACTCCGCAACCCCGGCGCTTCCTGCCCGGTGCGCGCGACGTATTCGGTGTAGCCGCCGCCAAACTGATGGATACCTTCCGGTGTCAGCTCCAGCACGCGGTTGGAGAGCGCGGCGAGGAAGTGCCGGTCGTGGGACACGAACAGCATCGTGCCCTCGAACTCGGCGAGCGCGTTGATCAGCATTTCCTTGGTGGCGAGATCGAGATGGTTGGTCGGCTCGTCCAGCACCAGGAAGTTCGGCGGATCGAACAGCATCTTGGCCATCACAAGCCGCGCCTTCTCGCCGCCCGAAAGCACCCGGCACTTCTTCTCGACATCGTCACCCGAGAAGCCGAAGCAGCCGGCGAGCGCGCGCAGGGAACCCTGCCCGGCTTGCGGAAATGCGTCCTCCAGCGACTGGAACACGGTACGCTCGCCGTCGAGCAGGTCCATTGCGTGCTGGGCGAAATAGCCCATCTTGACGCTGCCGCCGACCGCGACCGCGCCGTCGTCGGGCTCGGTTGAACCGGCGACCAGCTTCAAGAGCGTCGACTTGCCGGCGCCGTTGATGCCCATCACGCACCAGCGCTCGCGGCGGCGGATCATGAAGTCGAGGCCGTCATAGATGCGCTTGCTGCCGTAGGCCTTGTGGACATTCTTCAGGCTGACGACATCCTCGCCGGAGCGCGGCGCCGGCTGGAATTCGAACGCCACGGTCTGGCGCCGCCGCGGCGGCTCGACCCGCTCGATCTTGTCGAGCTTCTTGACGCGGCTCTGCACTTGAGCAGCGTGCGAGGCGCGCGCCTTGAAGCGCTCGATGAACTTGATCTCCTTGGCGAGCATCGCCTGCTGCCGCTCGAACTGCGCCTGCTGCTGCTTGTCGGAGAGCGCACGCTGCTGCTCGTAGAACTCGTAATTGCCGGAGTAGCTGGTGAGCTGGCCGCCGTCGATCTCGACCACCTTGTTGATGATGCGGTTGATGAACTCGCGGTCATGCGAGGTCATCAGCAGCGCGCCCTCATAGCCCTTCAGGAACTGCTCGAGCCAGATCAGGCTTTCGAGATCGAGATGGTTGCTCGGCTCGTCGAGCAGCATGACGTCGGGACGCATCAGAAGAATGCGCGCCAGCGCCACCCGCATCTTCCAGCCGCCGGAGAGCTTTCCGACATCACCGTCCATCATCTCCTGGCTGAAGCCGAGCCCCGAGAGCGCCTCGCGCGCGCGGCCGTCGAGCGCATAACCGTCGAGCTCCTCGAACTGATGCTGCACCTCGCCATAGCGCGCGATGATGTCGTCCATCTCGTCGGCCTTGTCGGGGTCGGCCATCGCGGCCTCGAGTTCCCTGAGCTCGGCCGCGACCGCGCTGACCGGCCCGGCCCCATCCATCACCTCGGCCACGGCGCTGCGGCCGGACATTTCGCCGACATCCTGGCTGAAATAGCCGATCGAGATGCCACGATCGAGCGAGACCTGGCCCTCATCGGGGATCTCCTGGCCCGAGATCATCCGGAACAGCGAGGTCTTGCCGGAGCCGTTCGGGCCGACAAGGCCGATCTTCTCGCCCTTCTGGAGCGCCGCGGAGGCTTCGATGAAGAGGATCTGGTGGCCGACTTGCTTGGAGACGTTATCGAGGCGGATCATGCTCTATGACTGGGAACTGAGGGTTTGCGGCCTCTTATTCGATCTGGGACGTGGGTGGAAGCCCAATCCTTAGGGTTTCGCGCCGTGCTTTACGCATGCCACGAACGTTGCCGATCGAATATGACATGAAATCCTTCAGCGACCGGTTTTGGGGCGTCACATGCAAGTCTGGTTTCTCTATCTGCTCGCGCTCGGCGCCGGCATCGCCGTGGCTGTTCAACAGGTCCTGAACGGCAACCTCCGCTCCGCGCTGAATTCGCCCGCCTGGGCCGGGCTCGTCAGCTATCTCGGCGGTCTCGTGACGATGGCGGTCGTGCTGGTCGCGACGCGGGAGCCGGTGCCGTCCTGGAAGCTGGTCTCGGCCGTGCCGTGGTGGGCCTGGAGCGGCGGCATCCTCGGCGGCGTCTTCATCCTCCTGATGATCCTGCTGCTGCCGTCGCTCGGCGCCGCGACCTTGCTGGCGCTGGTGGTCGCGGGTCAGATGACCGCAGGCATCGCGATGGACCATTTCGGCGCGTTCGGGCTGGCGCAGCATCCCGTGTCGATCTCACGGCTGGCCGGCATCGCGCTGATCATCGGCGGCGTGCTTCTGATCAAGGATTGAGAGCGAGCCGCGCTTGAACTACGCGCGGCGCATCAACCGCAATTCGGCCGACAGGCGAAGGCTGCGCTTGCCGGCCAGCGCAATGCCTTCAAGCTCGGCGCCGTCGTCGCCGCAGGTCCCCGCGAAACCGATGCCGACCTCGTAGCCGCCGAACACCGGGTACGCGCCCTTCGCCGGCGTATGCTCCTGGTTGACGATCTCGCCGCGCCAGCGGCCATCCGCCGACGAATACGAGCCGAGATAATAGAAGAACGCATCGCCGCCGAGGATGCGGCCGTCCATCAGCAACATCACCCCGGTGAGGCCGGCATCGACACCGTCGAGCGCGCGCAGCTGGATGGAATAGAGCCCGTTGACGATGCCACCCAGCCCGACCTCCCCGCGCGGCGGCAAGGCCTCGTCGTCTAGCGGCGCCAAATTCGCCCAGAACACGCCGTCCGGCATCGCGTCCGCCCGGCCCTCGAGCAGGATGGTCGAGCCTTCGGTTCGGCCGCGCACCTTGATGACGGCGACGTCGGCGCCCATCAAAGGCTTGAAATTGGGATCGTCGTTGTGACGCTCGGTGATCACGTCGCCGGCGATCTCGCCATTCGTCACCTGATAGGTGCCGAGATGGGCGAAGCCTGAATTGCCGCCCATCATCTTGCCGTCGTGCAGGCACATGATGCTGCGGCCGAATGCGCCGTTGATGCCGTACTCGACCTTGTAAAGTCCGTTGAGCACGCAAAAAATCCAATAAATAAAATTGATTCTGTTCGCGAGATAGCACCGGGCCGAAGGCTGCACCATTGGGTGTTTTGGCGCAGGGCAAGGCCCGCAATGTCCGGGTGTGGACACCAGGTGATTCGTCGCTTAGCTGTAGTTACCGCCCGCGTTGTGCTGCGTCACGCGGGATCTACACCCCCTGTTCACTTCTCTCCAGTTCATTGCGTCCAGGCATTTGCGCATTCCGCCGATGATCGCGCGGCCGCATCCGGCCGCGACGTTGGCGCGAGGCTTCGAGGAGCATCACATGATCAATCGCTTTCGCCTGGCCGCCGCGCTGGCACTGCTGCTCGGCAGCTGTAGTGCGGCGCTGGCCCAGTCGCTGCCCGACTACATGGCACCGATCGCGAGCAAGACCAGCTCCACGCCGGCCGATGTCGCGACCAAGGACGTGCTGGCGCTCAACACCGGCATGTTCGAGCTCTATGGCGATGCGGCGCGGATCTTCCAGAAGAACATCCTCGACAAGCATCCGGTGATCCTCGGCCTGTTCTCCGGTGCCGGCGGCCACCTGATCCTTTACCGGCCGGGCAAGCCGCCGACCGAGGCGCCGCAGGTGCCGGTCGTCTATCAGCTGCTCAAGTCGGTCGGCCACAGCACGATGGCGCTGGCCGAGGTGGTCGGCCCCTATGTCAACAATCCCGACGACAAGGCGTGGCGCGGGTCGATGCAGGCCTATCGCAGCCGGATGCAGTCGGCGCTCGACGGGCTCGATGCCACGCCAATGCAGGCGGACTGGCGCGACAACAACCGCGCCATCCTCAAGAACAACATCGCCTTCATGGATGAATGCCTCACCGCCGGCGCGATCCCGTTCGCGACGCTCGAGGCATTCGGCAAGAAGCAGGCGCCGCTGCTCGCCAAGAACGTCGCCTGGGCCGCGCAGACCCAAGTCGCGCACTGGATGACGGTCATGGCCGACTGGAAGACCCAGCTCGGCGCCGACTGGGACAAGACCTACGGCGCGAGCAACACGATCTATGTGGCGCGGCAGAACAACGTGATCTTCAGCGTGCTGGCGCAGTTCTTCGGGCCTGACGCCATCAACAGCCGCCTGATGCTGATCGAGACGATTTCCTTCACCACCACGCCATCGGACATGCTGGAGTCGCTGACCCGGATCATTGCCGACCGCTCGGTGGGCGCACTGTTCTTCGGCAGCTACCATTTGATGGACTACGAGCTGATGGGGGGCGACGCGCGCGAGGCAATCATCGCCGAGACCAAGAAGCGCGGGATGACGACCTTCCTGCCGCCGCTGGTGCCGTTCGGTTCCAAGCAATGGCCGACCCTGATTACCCCGGGTCCGGGACCGGCCACCATCGCCGACCTCAAGTGAGGCCAGATCTACAAGTGAGAAGGCTACGACCTATTGCGGCATTGCGATTGCGCTCGCTTTGCTGCAACACTGCAGCGTGCATTTTGTCAATTCCTAAACCGTGGCGCGATTCGCCACCGAAGCGTTGTTGAGAGATCAGACCATGCGGCCCTCGCGACGCGACTTCGTGAAGTGGTTGTCGGCAGGCGGCATCTCGGTCAGCCTGTCGCATCTGGCGCTTGCGAAGGAGCCCGCCTTCGCGACCCGCGAGACGCTTCCCGGGCGCGGCCATTTCAATCCGGCGCTCAAGGGCGCCGGCCGCGTCGACGGGGTGGCCAAGGTCACCGGCGCAAAGCTCTACGCCTCCGACTTTCGCGCTGCCGACATGCCGGGCTGGCCTGCGACCACCTCGCACGCCATCCTGGTCCGCGCCAACGACGCCACGCATGTCTATGCCGGCATGGACCTCGCCCGCCTCGATGGTCCGGCGAAGCCCTCGGTCGTCGTGACTGCGGCCGATCTCGACCGGATCGGCACGCGGGTGCCGGAGTTCTACACCGGCGATCTGTTCTGCCCGGTCGGCACAACGCCAATCTATCTCGGACAGCCGGTCGCGCTGCTGATCTTCGAGCAGTTCGACGCCTTCGACCGGGCACGCCTCGCGCTGCGCGATGTCGGCTTCGTCAAGTTCGGCGACGAGACCGGTCCGGTCGTCCTGCCGAACTTCGGCGCGTATCGCTTCACCCGCGTGGCCGGCGCCACGTCCGATGCGCCCGACGTCTATTCGCCGATCCAGGCCGGCTGGGTCTCGCCGAGCCGGATCCAGAACGCGGCGCTGCCGGTCTGGCTGCCGCTCGCCAAGGAGACCAAGGCCGACTACGCCAAGGCCGCGATCCATGGCGAAGCGATCCGCGCCCAACTCGCCACGGATGATCCGTCGCAACTCGTGCTCGACCGCGAGTTCGAGACCCAGTCGGTCGATCCGATGTTCCTCGAACCCGAGAGCGGGCTCGCCTGGTACAACGACAACAGCGGCAATCTCGAACTGGTGCTCGGCGTGCAGTCGCCCTATGAGGCGACCGAGTCGATCGCCTTCATGCTCGGCAAGGCCCGCTCGCCCTTCCGCCCCTCGCACATCAACGCGCAGTTCGCCCATATCGGCGGCGGCTTCGGCGGCCGCGACCACACCCCGTTCGTGCTTTACGTGGCGCTGGCGGCAATGTTCTTCCCGGGACGGCCGGTGCGGCTGGCGCACGACCGCTACCAGCAATTCCAGGGCGGCATCAAACGCCACCCGATCAAGATGCGCTCGCGGATCGGCATCGATCGCAAGAGCGGCAAGATCACGGCATTCGCCGCTGACCATGTGCTCGACGGCGGCGGGCTCGCTAACTTCTCCGCCAACGTCGCGACCGTGGCCGCCACCGCGGCGATCGGCATCTACGACGTCCCGAAAGTCGACGTCACCACCGTGGCGCTGCATTCGCGCGGCGTGACTGCGGGCTCGATGCGCGGCTACGGCACGCTGCAGACCATGACCGCGCTCGAAGTCCTGATCGACGAGGCCGCCAGCGAACTCAAGGTCGATCCGATCGCGTTCCGCCGCAACAACGCGCTGAAGCAGAACGGCCGGACCATGACCGGCAACCCCTACATCGTGTCGGTGCGCACGCCCGAAATCCTCGACAAGCTCGAGACGCATCCGATCTGGCGGCAGCGCGCCGACTTCAAGCAGAAGGCAACGGAAGGACGGCTGGTCGGCACCGGCGTCGCCTGCGTCACCAAGGATTACGGCGCAGGCGCGGATTGCTCGCTCGGCCGGGTCGAGATCGATCCTGAGGGACGGATCGCAATCTTCTGCGACCACGTCGAGATGGGCAACGGCATCGGCACGGCGCTTGCCAACCGCGTTGCCGGCCATCTCGGCGCCGTGGCCGATGAGGTCGCCGTCTCCCGGGTCGACAGCTACGACGCGCTCGGGCTTGTCACGTCCGGTGATCCCTACACGATGGATCAGAAGACCCAGGATCTCGCCGAGAAGAACCCGCGCTGGGTGCCCGCGATCAGCTCGGCCACCAGCGCCTCGATCGGCGCGCATATTGGCACGCACTCCTCGGCCGAAGCCGCCCGGGTCATCTTCCGCTACGGCCTATGGCCGGCGGCACTCGAGCTCTGGCACATCGGCAAGGCCGATCCGCGCGCCCGGCAATGGGACAGAGCGCGCTGGAACGAGGGCCAGCTCGTGCTCGATGATCTCGCGCCGCTGCCGCTGCCGAAGCTCGCCGCGACCGCGCATGCGCGCGGCTTCGTCACCGGCGCGGTGGCGCACAGCTTCTCGCGCTGGGCCTGGTCGCGTGCGCGCTTCCCGCTGTTCGGCGAGCAGTACCGCGCCGAGATCGATGCGCTGGCGATCCGCCGCGGCCGTGGCCGGTTAGAGCGGATCGACCGCGTCAGCGTCAAGTTTCCGCCGACCGACAACAACCGGATCGGCACCGCCTATACCTCGATGTGCGGCACGCTGGTGCGTGTCGAGATCGAGCGCGCGACCGGCATCCTGCGCATCGCCAAGGCCTACAGCGTGTTCGAATGCGGCCAGGCGCTGGTGCCTGAAGTGGTGCTGGGCCAGTCGCATGGCGGTTTTGCCATGGGCGTTGGCTACGCGCTGCTCGAAACCCTGCCGCCGTTCGAAGGCGGCCCCGGCAACGGGCAGTGGAATCTCGGCCAATACCTGATCGCGCGCGGCTCCGACCTGCCGCTGCACGATCTCGAGATCGAGATGCTGCCGCCGCTGACGCCGGACGAACCGCCGAAGGGCATGGCCGAGGTGGTGATGATTCCGATCGTGCCGGCGCTGCTCAACGCCATCAACGATGCCACCGGCCATCGCTTCCGCTCATTGCCGGTGACAACGAGCCTGCTCAAGGGAGCGCTTGCGTGACGACGCTCAACCTCACCATCAACGGCCAGAAGCACGGCCCGATCGAGGTCCGCGACGACCTCTCGATGAACGATCTCCTTCGCGAAATGCTCGGCATGACCGGCACCAAGTTCGGCTGCGGCGCCGCGCAATGCCTGAGCTGCGCCGTCATCATCGATAACCCCGACGGCACCAGCTACACCACCCCGACCTGCGTGGTGCCGGCGGCGAATTTCGACGGCAAGGCGATCCGCACCGTCGAGGGCCATGCCAAGGACGGCGAGCTCTCCGCGTTGCAGCGCGCCTTCATCGAGCATTTCGCGTTCCAGTGCGGCTATTGCACGGCCGGCTTCCTCAACGAGGGCCAGGTGCTGCTCGAACTTCTGGCAAGAGAGCCGGTGGCGCGGGACCAACTCGAGACCGTCATTGCGGACGCGCTCGACGGCCATCTGTGCCGCTGCACCGGCTACATCAAGTATCATCAGGCGGTGCGCGACGTGATCCTTGCCGATCCCAAGCGCTATCTGACCGCCAACAAATGAGCGCACGCGCGATGACATCGGAAACGCGGTTTCGGATCATTGCGGTGCTGACGGCGCTCGCGACCAGCCTCTGTGCCGGCTATGCGGCGTCGGAGAGCGCGAGCCACGCCCTCGCCTCGCCGGAAAGCTTTGCCGGTATAGAGAATGTCGAGCAGCGCTCGGCGGCGATCTTCACCGAGCTCGGCAAGGTGTTGACGCATCCGCGCTGCACCAATTGCCATCCGGCCGGCGACAGCCCGCGGCAGGGCGACATCAGCCGCATGCACCAGCCACCGGTCACGCGCGGTGCCGACGGCCATGGCAGCAACGCGATGCGCTGCTCGATCTGCCACCAGCACGCCAATTTCGATCCCGGCCGCGTGCCGGGTCACCCGGAATGGCACCTCGCGCCGCGCGAGATGGCCTGGGCCGGGAAAACCGTCGGCGAGATCTGCCAGCAGATCCGGGATCCCGCGCGCAATGGCGGCCGCAAGGTCGAGGATTTGATCGAGCACATCGGCAAGGACACGCTGGTCGGCTGGGCCTGGCATCCCGGCTTCGGCCGCTCGCCGGCGCCGGGCACGCAGGCAGAGGCCGGCGCTTTGGTCGAGGCCTGGGTGAAGACCGGCGCGGCCTGCCCTGCGCCCTAGCACACACGCTTAGTGGCGCTTGAAGTACTGCACGTCGCGCTCGTGCTTCTCTGCTGCCGCGCGTGACTTGAAGGTGCCGAGATTGCGGCGCTTACCGGTCTTCGGATTGACCTTGCGAGAATACAGCCGGTACTCGCCGGAACGCAGCTTGCGGATCATGACGTCGCCTCGCCAGTGCCTTTCGCACGTCAACGATATGCGAGCGCGAGCGTTCCTGTCTGACTAGAAGCAGAGGTTGGTCACGGCATTGCCGCGCTTGTCCTTGATCACGTACGGGCAGCGCGCCCGCTCCAGCGCCTTCTTCGCATCCACATCGCCGAGCGCGGCCGCGCGCTCGTAATAGGCTTTTGCCGCATCGCTATCCTTCGGTCCGCCGCGGCCGGCCTGCGCGAAGGCGCCCATCCGCTCCAGCGCGCCCGGATGGTTCTGCGCGGCAGCCTTCTCGAACAACGCGCGCGCACCGGCATCGTCCTGAGCGCCGCCCTTGCCTTCCGCCAGCATCATGCCGAGCTGGTACTGCGCCTCCGCATTGGTCTCGGCAGATTTGGAGAGCAATTCGCGCGCGCGTGCCGGGTCGGACGCGACGCTACCGCCGAGCGCAGCGAGATTGCTGACGCCGCGCGCGTTGCCGGCCTGCGCCGCGCGCTCGAACAATTTGCGCGCCTGCGCCTCGTCTTTGGCGACGCCGGTCCCATTGCCGTAGAGCACGCCGAGCTCGACCATCGCCGATGTCGAGCCCTTGTCGGCCGCCTTGCGCCAGGCCGACATTGCTTCGGCGGCCTGCCGGTTGGCGGCATAGGCGCGGCCGAGTTCGTACATCGCGCGGCGCGACGATTTTGCCGCCACCGCACAATATTTGATCGCGGTCGCGATATCGGCCGACGCAATTTCGGCCACGCCCTTCACGTCGGCCGGTTTGTCGGGGTCGGTGGGATCGGCGGCGAGCCGATCGCACAGCACGAGGTCGGCCGATTGCGCGTAAGCAAGCACAGGCGCGGCCAGCGCCAAGGCAAGGACGATTGCATGGAGAGGTCTGAACATGCCCGGCAGGGTGCGTCGCAGTGCGGGCAAATTCAAGGCTCGAGCCCGGTCTCGCGCAGCACCGGCGCGACATCGGCCGACGCTAGGTAGCGCAGCAGATGATCGGCGGCCGCCGCGTGCTTTGCGGCGACCATGCGGCCCGCGGAAAACACCGCCGGCGTCTGCAATTCCACCGGAATTGGCCCGACGACTTCGATGCCATCGATCTGCTTCAACTCGCTGATCTGCTGGATCGCAAGGTCGGCTTCGCCAGTGACGAGCCTTTCCGCGGTGAAGCCCACCGGAATGATCACAGCACGGGCGTTGATCGCCTCCGCAATGCCGAGACGCGCGATCAGCTGCGCGAACAGGATACCGCTGGCGCCGAGCCGCGAATAGGCCACCGCCCGTGCGCCGAGCAGCGTCGCACGCAATGCGGCTTCGCTCGCGATGTCGGGATGCGCAGCGCCCGCCTTCACGGCAACACCTACATAGGAGCGCGCGAGATCGACAACACTTTCCCGCGCAACGCGGCCCTCGCCGGTCATCTCGTCGAGGCCCTCGCGGGTCAGGATCACGAGATCGGCGGCCTCGCCGCCGCGCAGGCGTTCGAGCAGCGCCAGCGTCGGCGCGAAATCGGCATCGATCCGCACACCACTTGCCGCCTGGTAAGTCGCGGCAAGGCGCGCGACCGCGCCCTTCAGCGCCAGCGTCGAGAGCACGCGAACCGAATTGTCCATCCCGCTTACGCCCGCCGCATCAGCTTGAGCGTGGCCCCGAGGCGGAGGCTGCGCTTGCCGGCAAGCGCGGTCGCTTCGAGCACGGCGCCTTCCGCGTCGCAGGTGCCGGCAAAGCCGATGCCGACCTCATGGCCGCCGAACACAGGGTTCTCGCCCATCGCCGAGCTGTGCTCCTGATTGAGGATCTGCCCCTTCCAGCGGCCTTTCTCGGACGTGTAGGTGCCGAGATAGTAGAAGAACGCATCGCCGCCGAGGATGCGGCCGTTGTTCAGCAGCATCACGCCGGTGAGGCTGCCGTCGACACCGTCGAGCAGCTGGATGTGGATCGAATAGAGCCCGTTGATGATGCCGCCCTCGCCGACCCCGCCTGCGATCGGGATGTCATCCTCGGTGATCGGCGTCATCACCGACTGGAACGGCACGCCGGGCAATTCCTTGAGTTCGCCCTTGAAGCGGTAGAGCTCGCCGTCGGGCCCGCCCTTGGCGAGCAGCGTCGCATCATCGGTGCCGGCCATCGCGCGGTAGTTCGGATCGGGGTTGTGGCGGACGGTCTGGATCTCGATCGCGACCTCGTCGCCGGCCTTCTCGTAGGTGCCGATATGAGCGAAGGCCGAGTTGCCGCCGAGCATCTTGCCGTCGCCGACATACATCACGCTGCGGCCGACGGCGCCGCCCAGCTCGAACCGGACCTTGTAAAACCCTTCAAACAAGCGCCGTGTCCCCGGCAGCCAAGATACAACCGTTGTCTAGCGCGGTTCATAACGTAGCGAAACCGCTTTCGGCGGCAGGCTGTCCGTCAAGACTGTCGTCAAAAGCAAGGGTCCGCCAAGGCAGTCGCCCTGGCGGACCCGATTGCGGTACCGGATGGCTCCATCCGGGTCCGGCAGCTGCTTAGTCCGCGGCCATCAAGCCGCAGTCATTCAAGCCGCAGCCTTGGCGCCGGTCGGAACCTCGGAGATCGTCTTCAGGATCTGCGAAGCGATCTGGTAGGGGTCGCCTTGCGAGTTCGGGCGGCGGTCTTCCAGATAGCCCTTGTAGCCGTTGTTGACGAAGGAGTGCGGCACGCGGATCGACGCACCACGGTCAGCCACGCCATAGCTGAACTTGTTCCACGGCGCGGTCTCGTGCTTGCCGGTCAGACGCTTGTCGTTGTCGGGGCCGTAGACAGCGATGTGGTCCATCAGGTTCTTGTCGAAGGCCTTCATCAGGCTCTCGAAGTACTCTTTGCCGCCGACTTCGCGCATGTACTTGGTCGAGAAGTTGGCGTGCATGCCCGAGCCGTTCCAGTCAGTGTCGCCGAGCGGCTTGCAGTGGAATTCGATATCGATGCCGTAGCTCTCGGTGAGGCGCAGCATCAGATAGCGGGCCATCCACATCTGGTCAGCGGCGGTCTTGGAGCCCTTGCCGAAGATCTGGAATTCCCACTGGCCCTTCGCCACTTCGGCGTTGATGCCTTCGTGGTTGATGCCGGCGGCGAGGCAGAGATTGAGATGCTCTTCGACGATCTTGCGGGCGACGCTGCCGACGTTCTTGTAGCCGACGCCGGTGTAGTACGGGCCCTGCGGAGCCGGATAACCCTCTTCCGGGAAGCCGAGCGGACGGCCGTCCTTGTAGAAGAAGTATTCCTGCTCGAAGCCGAACCAGGCGCCTTCGTCATCCAGAACGGTCGCGCGCTTGTTCGAGACATGCGGCGTCTTGCCGTCGGGCATCATGACTTCG
This sequence comes from Bradyrhizobium sp. RD5-C2, assembly GCF_019972155.1. GTDB lineage: Bacteria > Pseudomonadota > Alphaproteobacteria > Rhizobiales > Xanthobacteraceae > Bradyrhizobium. Next base: position 322,272 of record NZ_BOVL01000008.1, read on the forward strand.
CACATGACCAGCACGCCGTTCTCGCGCGCGGCGTCGGGATAGCAGGCGACCGGCTTCAGCACGCAGTCAGAGCTGTGGCCTTCAGCCTGCTGGGTGGACGAACCGTCAAAGCCCCACAGCGGAAGCTGTTCGAGGGTCGGGAACGACGCGAATTCCTTGATCTGCGTCTTGCCGCGCAGGCTCGGCGTCGGCGTATATCCGTCGAGCCAGATATACTCGAGCTTGTACTTGGTCATTGAACCTCTCTGTTGATGATGCAAAACCGTGAGGAACCGAAAGCCAGTCGGCCGCCGCACGCGTACCCGGCCACCATCGGCCGGCTCTTACTAAGCAATTAAAATGCCAGTCGCTGCACTGCGGCACCCGCCCGGCCCGCGGATGTCCACAGCGGACATCGCATTTTTAGCTGCGACAAAGCAGCGCAGCTGGCATGCGCCACAGTCAGCCAAAATCTTCTCTCAGCACCCTCCATCGCCCGTTTCTGCAGCAAATTCAGCTACCACGTCGACCGCCGATTAATGCAGCGGCAGCGCCATGTGACAGTTCGTGTCCAACCATCGGGCGCCGAGCAACCATCGGCCCGGCCCAAGCGTTGGTCAGCTGCATCCTGCCTCGCAGGATGCAAACCGAGATTTGCACACGAATTAGACAGTTAATGACTATTTCTTGGTCAACTTGCGCCTTATCGGGCCCGAGCCGATATCAAAACGACGGTAACGACACACGAATGAGTCGGGCGCACCATGGAGGCTCGCTCCGGCCATAGGAGACTTTGACATGATCACGACGGGCCAAAATCAGGGATCGGCAACGATCTATCAATTCCCGGCTGGGGGCCGCGCGGCGCTCGGCGGGCGCCGCTACGGCGAGATGCGGACGGCGCGCGAGCTTGCTGCTGAGGTCGAGACCTCCGCTTGCAGCGAGAGCTGGTACCATCAGGCGGCCATCGAAGACGCCAAGCCGAGCCGCGATCACTGATGTCGATCGGGCAGAGAGGCGTGACGCAAGAGCGTCAGACAGCAGGTGAGCAGTAAGAGAGGGTCGGAACGAAGCGTTTCGGCCCTTTTTTCATGCCAGCTCGCAGGCCGTCACCGGCCGCTTCGCATGCCGGAGCTTGGTCAAACCGGCCTTGGTGACCTCGAGCGTGACGCCGCCCCCCTTGTAGCGCACACCCGTCAGCGACAGACGCTTCGTCAGCGTCACCGCCTTGCCGTCGAGTTGCAGATGAGCGCGGGTGTCCCCGTTGAAGAAAGCGGCAATGAACTGCGTACCGTCGGCACAATGATAATTCCGGAAGGCGGATTGCGCCGGCGCGGCCGAGGAACCAAGAATCCCGACAAGAATTGCGCCGACGAGAATGGCGCCTCCGCGATAAGTCATATTCTCCCCCCGAGAGGCCGGTTATAGACCTGTCTGCGCCGATACACCTGCGCCGGGATTCCTGCGCCAAGTTTTCTGCGTCAGGTTTTCTGCGCCAAGACTTCACCAGCTGCAACAGGCCCGCCCGATGTCAGAAGTCCCTGCCCGTCACCTCAATCTCGCCGGCGCCAGCAATTTTCGCGACCTGGGCGGCTACCAGGCGCGTGACGGCCGGACGGTGCGCTGGCGGCAGATCTTCCGCTCCAACCATCTGGCCTATCTCACCGAGCAGGACGTCGCCGTGGTGCGCTCGCTCGGGGTCAAGAGCGCATTCGATTTCCGCGGCGTCGACGAGCGCGCCGAGGCGCTGTGCAGCATGAGCGACGTGACCGTGCATTCGCTCCCGGTCGAGCCGACGGTGGTTGCTTCGCTGCGCGCGATCGCCAGCCAACGTCAACTGCTGGAAGCCGATGCGATCGACGTGATGCGGGATTCCTACCGCGGCTATGTGCAGGAAAACACGCCGCGCTACCGCACGCTGTTCGCCCATCTGCTCGAGGACCGCGCCCCGCTGGTGATCCACTGCACCGCGGGCAAGGACCGCACCGGCTTTGCCTGCGCGCTGATCCTGCACGCGCTCGGCGTGTCCGATCGGGTGATCGCGGACGACTATCTCCTGACCAACCAGTTCTACAAGCGCGACCCGGCCCACAGCACCGAGCTGCCCGATGACGTCAAGCAGGTGCTCGGCACCGTACGCGCGGCGTTTCTGGAGGCGGCGTTCGAGGCGATCGATGCCGACTATGGCAGCCTCGACGGCTATTTCCGCGAAGGCCTCGGGCTCGGCCAGGCCGAGCGCAAGGCGCTTGAAGGCCGCTATCTACAGGCTTGATCGATTCACGTCGCTCAGGCCGCCGCGGCCTCGAGCTCGAGCTCCGCATCGAGGTCGGCAATCACGTCCTCGAACGCCGAGATCGCCTGCTGAATCGCTGCGATCTGCATCAGCTCCCAGCTGCCCACTGGTCCGTTGCGGTTTTGCAGCGCCACCACGAGATCGCGCCGCTGCTCCTTAAGCTGAACGAGCGGTAAACCGTGATCCGGAAGATTTCCCATTCGCATTCCCCTGCCTTGATCGGAGTTCCGCTTCTAAGCAAAGGGTTCTGAAAACGACTTACAGAACTGCCGCAAATTTTATCCAACCGGCCCACCTCCGTAGTCTTACGTGGTCAGGACGACATGCTCGCGCTACCTGCCACTGCATCGTTGATCGCACCGAGCAACGCTTGAGTGACACAATCGGTCGCCCACTCGCTCGTATGGAGATGCTCCTGTGCACCATCGTCGAGTTCGGAGAGCGGAATTCCGGCATCGACCCATTGCTTCATCAGCGCAAAGCGGCGGAACAGGTTGACTTTCCTGCTTGCAGCGACGTCGGCGATCATTGGCATGAACTGGTTGGCGAGCTTGAGCACGTCTGGCGCGCCGATGATTGCCTGGGTGTATTGCGAGTCCATCACCACGACGTCCAGCGGCAGCCCGGCGAGCACATCGAGTCCTGCCTCGAATGTCGCTTGCACCTGATCGAAGTTGTAGTTTCTGTACACGGCGTTGGTGCCGACCTGCCAAATCACCATCACCGGTGCTTCAGCGATGACATCGGACTCGATGCGCGAGAACTCTTCGGGCGCCTCTTGCCCGCCGATCCCTCGGTTGACTATGTCGATCATCCGGCCGAAGGACTGCTTCTGGCTTCGCCATAAGATCTCCAGCCGTGGTGGAAATGGGAGAATTTTATCGGCTCCCGCGGTCGATGATGATCCGAGGGCAACGATCTTGACCTTCCGGTCGCGCTTGAGCGCCTGCGCAAGATGCGGCAATCCGTAGCTGAACTTGACGAGTTCGAGATGGGTTTCGCAGGCCCTCGCTGTCGGCATCGCAAACATCCTTGAGGTGAATGAACTGATGAATACGCGCAGTAGGAGACGAAATTGGCAGCATTGCAAATGAAATCCGCCTGATCATAGTGGGTAGCAACCTGTTGCTGATACGGAGACCACCATGAAGGGAAAAGCCATCGTCATCACCGGCGCGCTTGGCGCGCTCGGCAAGGTGGTCGCCGAAGAAGCCCTGGCGCGCGGCGCGCGCGTCGCCGGCATCGATCATGCGGCCTCGCAGCTTACCGCGACGGCCGATCGTATCGAGCTCGGCAATGTCGACCTCACCGACACCGCGCAGGCGACGGCTGCGATCGACAAGGCGGCGGCGCATTTCAGCCGGCTCGACGGACTGATCAACATCGCCGGCGGCTTTACATTCGAGGCGGTGAGCGACGGCGATCCCGCGACCTGGCAGCGCATGTATGCGATGAACGTGATGACCGCATTCAACACGTCGCACGCGGCCATTCCGCATCTCATCAAATCGGGCGCCGGACGGATCATCAATATCGGCGCGCTCGGCGCCTTGCAGGCAGCGTCCGGCATGGGCCCCTACGCGGCCTCGAAGGCCGGCGTGCATCGCCTCACCGAGTCGCTCGCCGCCGAGCTCAAGGGCAAGGTCACGGTCAACGCCGTGCTCCCCTCAATCATCGACACCGCCGCCAATCGCGCCGCGATGCCGAAGGCCGACATCTCGAAATGGGTGACGCCGAAGGAACTCGCCGAAATCATCCTGTTCCTTGCCAGCGACGCCGCGAGCGCCGTCACCGGCGCGCTGCTGCCGGTGAACGGACGGGTTTAGTCTGCAACCAGCAGCCGCAGCTTCGACCGGAAGCGGATGCTCTGCTTGCCGGCGAGTGCCATGCCGTTGCCCTCGGCGGTCTCGTCCGTGTAGGTGCCGGTAAAACCGATCGTGACCACCTTGCGTTCCCAAACCGGGCGCTCGCCATAGGTCGGCGAATGCTCCTCGTTGGTGACCTCGCCCTTCCACTTGCCGCTCGCCGCGGTGTAGCTGCCGTGGGCGAAGAAAAACGAGTCGCCGCCGCGCATCTGGCCATCGCGCAGCACCATGACGCCCTGGTTGCCGCCAGAGACGCCATCGAGAAATTCGACGGTGATGTGATAGAGGCCGTTCCGGATCATGAAATGGTCGCGCCCTGTCCCGGCCCAATAATAGCCGCCTGGCCGCGCTTTGGGCAAATTCCATCCGCCTCAGTGGGCGCAATTCCGCGCTATGCTGGCGCTTGAGTCGCGGCGGGATGCCGCAGGAGCCTGCCTGTTGGAAACCGCGCTTTATCTGCCCGTCAAACGCTTCCTCGAAAGGCTCGGCTTCACGGTGAAGGGCGAGATCGGCGGGTGCGACCTCGTGGCGCTGAGCGGCGGCGATCCGCCTGTCGTCGTGATCGGTGAACTGAAGCTCGCCTTCAATCTCGAACTGATCCTGCAGGCGGTCGATCGCGCCGCGGCCGCTGATGAGGTGTGGATCGCGGCCAAGGTCTCGGCCCGCGGCAAGGGCCGCGAGAGCGACGCGCGCTATCGCAATCTGTGCCGGCGGCTCGGCTTCGGCATGCTCGGCGTCACCGACCGCGGCGACGTCGAGGTGCTGGTGCCGCCGCCGACTGCGGCACCGCGCCGCAATCCGAAGAAGCGCTCGCGCCTGATCACCGAGCATCGGAAGCGCAAGGGCGATCCTGCCATGGGCGGATCGACGCGCGCGCCGATCATGACCGCGTATCGGCAGCAGGCGCTGGCCTGCGCCTGTGCGCTGTCGGATGGTCCCCGACGGGTGCGCGACCTGCGCGCCGAGATTCCCGACGCCGGCAAGATCCTGCAGCATAATGTCTACGGCTGGTTCGATCGCGCCGAGCGCGGCATCTATGTGCTGACCGATGCCGGCCGCGCCGCGCTGAAGCGCTGGCCGCAGCAACCGATTGGTGCATCAGGGGCGGAAGCCGCCCCGTAACCGACAGGGGGAGACCATGATCGTCGTCACCGGCAGCGTTACCGCCCGCCCCGACTCGTTCGACGAGGTGCGGCGATTGAGCCTCGAACATGTCCATCGCTCGCGCGCCGAGCCGGGCTGCATCTCGCATGCGGTCCAGGTCGATTGCGAGAATCCGCTCAGGCTGGTGTTTTTCGAGCAATGGGCCGACCGCGCTGCGCTGGCGGCGCATTTTGCGGTCCCTGCGTCACGCGATTTCGTCCGCTCCCTGCAATCTCTCGCGGCGGCTGCGACCACCATCGAACTTTATGACGCTCACAAGATTGAGAGACTCTAGCTGCATGGCTGGATTGCCATCTCATATTCATATTGCAATGCAACATTGGGGACCTTACGTATCTCCCGCGATTCAAAGATGAGGCGGCGATGAGCGGAGACTGGAACACCAAGTATGGCACCCGGCGCGTGCGGCATGATCCGCCGACGCTGGAGGAGGCAATCTTCGCCGCCATCGGCATCACCGACGACGTGGAGGCCCAGGCCGAGATCGCGTCGTCCCTGATGGGGCTGCCCTATGAAGAGGTGCTGGCCGAGGTGAAGAAGACCGCGCGCGTTAGCGCCCGCACCGGTACGGCAACCCGCGTGATCGCCGGCGAACAGGGCGCACAGCGCTCGGTCGTGGTCGAGCGCCGCGTGGTCCGACGCTTCGCAATCGACAAGCGCACCGGCACCTGAACAACGACATTCGGTCACTCAAAGAAAAAGGGCAATCCGCTGAGCGGATTGCCCTTTTTACGTTTCTGATCCGATGTCTCAGCTCAAGCTGCGCGGCCCCAGCCGGACATCTGCATCACCATTCGCCAATAGGCGCGGTTCATGTCGACGATCGCACGCGCGGCCTCGACCGGCGTAACCGGTGCAGCGGCCGGCGCCGGTTCAGCCTGGTGCTGCTCGGTCAGGTCGATGCTGCCGGTGGACTCACCGTGACGGAAGGTCAGCTGCGCACCGAACTTGGTGGCGAGCGCACGCATCGCGTCGTTCTGCGCGCCCGTGGTGATGCGCAGGCTGCCGTAGCCCTTGGCATGCGCCTCGGCGATCAGCTTGCGGAACAACGTGCTGCCGACGCCCTTGCGCCGCACCGACCGTTCCACGCTGAAGGCGATCTCAGGCTGCGCATCCGGTGATTGCTCCGGCGGATGCAGCTCGGCCGCGCCGCGGATCACGCCATCCTCGAAGTAGGCGATAATGACCGTGCCGTCATTGGCGCAGCGCTCGGCGTAGCGGCGGATGAAGCTGTCGTCGATGAAGCCATGAAAACGATCATGGCGGCTGGTACGATCCAGTCGCAACAGGTGATCGCGCAGCAGAGGAAGCTCCTCCTGCTGGCTCAACGTCCGCACGGTGCCCTTGGCGGACGTCGGACGGATGGAATCATAGTTCATTTCATAACTCCTCTTGGTAGCCCTCGAGGAGGCGTCGAGTCCCTAGCAGTCCGTATATTGTGCGACGCACCATATAATTCAAGTGTCTAGATTCATTTAAGTAAACAATGATGTGATCGGTAAATCACATCATTGCCTCATCATAATACCAGCTGCGTTTGCGTAACCACCGCGACCAGCTTGCCATCCTCAGTCTCCAGCCTGGTCTGCCAGACCTGGGTCCGCCGGCCCCGGTGAACCGGGGTCGCCGTCGCGATCACGGTGGCCCCCTCCTTGGCCCCGCCGATGAAATTGGTCTTGCTCTCCAGCGTCGTGGTGCCCTTGGCGTCCTCAGGCAGGTTGATCACGGTGGCGGCGGCGCCGACCGAGTCGGCGAAGGCCATCACCGCGCCGCCGTGGATGGTGTTGCGGAGGGTACAGAGGTCCGGCCGCACCAGCATTTTCGCGACCACGCGATCCGGGCCGGCCTCGGTGAAGGTGACGCCCTTCAGTTCCGCAAACGGCATCTTCATCGACTGGATCTTTTCGAGCGGCGTCATCACGTTCCTCCGGTTTTTCTGGCGTCATACGCGGGCTTGACCCGCGTATCCATCGTTCTCGCGAGAAGCGTCCTCTGCATGATGGATTGCCGGGTCAAGCCCGGCAATGACGTGCGAGGTAATGGAACAGATGACGTCATGGCCGCCGTGACAATCCTTGGCGAGTCTGCATACCGTCCGCGATGCGCGACTTCCCTCCCCGCCGGATCGTCTGCCTGACCGAAGAGACCGTCGAGACTCTCTATCTGCTCGGCGAGCAGGACCGTATCGTCGGCGTCTCCGGCTATGCGGTGCGGCCGCCGCAGGTCCGCCGCGAGAAGCCGCGCGTGTCGGCGTTCATCTCCGCCGACATTCCAAAGATCCTGGCGCTCGAGCCCGATCTGGTGCTCGCCTTCTCCGATCTGCAGGCCGACATCGTCGCTGATCTCGTGCGCGCCGGTGTCGCCGTCCATGTCTTCAATCAGCGCGATGTCGCCGGCATCCTCGCAATGATCCGCAGCCTCGGCGCGATGGTCGGTGCTGCCGAGCGCGCCGGGCAACTCGCGCAAAGCCTCGAACAACGGCTGGTCGCCATCGCGGCAACGCCGCGTCCGGCGCCGCGGCCAAAGGTCTATTTCGAGGAATGGGACGATCCACTGATCAGCGGCATTGGCTGGGTGTCCGAGCTGATCGAGATTGCCGGCGGCGAGGACGTGCTGCCGCATCTGCGCACGCACAAGGCCGCCAGGGATCGCATCGTCACGCCCGATGCCGTGCGCGCAGCGATGCCCGACGTGATTCTGGCATCCTGGTGCGGCAAGAAGGTCGTACCCGACCGCATCCGCAAGCGCTCTGGCTGGAGCGATATTCCCGCCGTGCGCAACGACCGCATCGTCGAGATCAAGTCGCCGATCATCCTGCAACCCGGCCCCGCGGCGCTGACCGATGGGCTCGATGCGATCGTCAAGGCGTTGTGGGCGGAGCGCGTATAGGACAACTGCGTCGTCATCGCGAGCGAAGCGAAGCAATCCATGTCACTGCTTGCCGCGAAATGGATTGCTTCGTCGCTTCGCTCCTCGCAATGACGGAGAGACTACCTACGCCTTCTCCACTCCGCACCATTCCGCGATGAACAGCGCGATGGCCTTGGTCGACTTCCGCAGCGATTCCAGTTCGACATATTCGTTGAAGCCGTGCATCGCCGCGCCACTGGCGCCGAAGCAGAGGCTCGGTATGTCGTAGTTCAGGCCGTAGAAACGCGTGTCGGTCAGCGCGGTGAAGGCGCGGTCTTCCACCGCTCCGCCATAGACCGCTCGATGCGCTTTAGCGAAAGCGGCTTCCGGCGCCTCGGAGTTCACGAGCTCGTAGCCTTCCGACAGGAAGCCCGACCATTCCACCTGCGGCGGATTGTTGGACAGGAAACGATGATCGCGCGCCGCCGCCGACACGCAGGCCAGAATTTCCTTCTGGCACTCCGCGATCGACCAGCCCGGCAGCACCGCGATTCGGCAATCGACATCGCACCAGGCCGGCACGCTGGAGGCCCAGTCGCCGCCCTTGATGATGCCCGGGTTGAAGTTGATCGGATGATTGACGTCCTTGAAGTGGCGGTCTGCCTTGGCCCGCTCGTTCCAGGCGATCTCGAGCTTCTCCAGCGCGTGCACCAGATGATACGCCGCCATGATCGCGTTCGAGCCGGCGCCGGCCTCGAACACATGCACCGGGAAGCCGCGCACCTTCAGGCGGAACCAGATCACGCCGACCTGCGAGCGGATCATCTTGCCGTTAGTCGGCTCCGGGATGAAGCAGGCATCGGCGCGATAGCCGCGCTGCAAGGTCGAGAGCGCGCCGACGCCGGTGCTCTCCTCCTCGATCACAGACTGGAGGTGAATCCGCGCCGTCGGCTTCAGGCCGGCCTTCCTGATCGCATCCAGCGCATAGAGCGCGGCAATTGTGCCGGACTTCATGTCACAGGCACCGCGGCCATACATCCTGCCGTCCTTGATGACCGGCGAGAACGGTGGCGTCTCCCACATCTCGAGCGGGCCGGTGGGCACGACGTCGCAGTGGCCCTGCAGGATCAGCGATTTGCCGGCATTGGTGGCCGGACGGTAGGTACCGACCACCGTGCGCGCCTTGGAGAAATCATGCTCGATCGGGCCGAAGCCGCGCAGACCCTTCAGCTCGTCGAGATTGATGTGCCAGTCGTCGACCTCGTAGCCGCGCTCGCGCAGGAGATCGCCGATCATGTCCTGGCACGGCCCCTCGGCGCCGCGGGTCGACGGGATCGCGACAAAGGCCTGCGTCGTCGCAAGCTGCGCATCGAATCCCTCGTCAACGGCGGCAAGGATTCGTTGTTGCGTCTCGGCAGTCATGCGGCAGCTCCATGGGGGACATCAGAAAAGGCGGGAGCCGCAGCGTAACCTGATTTCACTCCGCCGGGTATTGCGCAAAATAAGCATCCCGCAATGCATCTTCGAGCAGACGGCCTTCCGAATAGCCATCAAGCGTCGCAGGCCGCGTCACGCCGTCGAGCAGACGCGGACACGGCTCGGGCGCACCGAGCACGGTGCGCACCGGAATGCGCTCGGCATAGATCGGCAACTCGTAATCCTCGTCGTCGTCTGCTACGCCCTTGGCGCGCACCTTTGCCGAGGCTTCCTCGATCGCCATCGCGATGAACGAGGTCGCCTTGATCTCCTGCTTGTTGCTGGCGCGCAGGCTGGCGGTGCGCTCCGGAAAGAAGCGGTCGACCATCGCAACGATCGCGCGCTCCTTCTCTTCCGGGTCGGTCACGAGATAGGCCGAGCCGAACGCCATCACCGCGCGATAGTCGGCCGAGTGGTTGAAGCCGCAGCGTGCCAGCACCAGGCTGTCGAGATGGGCAACCGTCAGGCACACGCGCTGGCCTTCGGACTGGTTCTCCAGCATCCGGCTCGCGCTCGAGCCGTGCCAATAGAGTTTCGTACCCTCGCGCCAGAAGAAGGTCGGCGTGCAATAGGGTTGGCCGTCGATCACGTAGGAGACGTGGCACAGCATCGAGGCGTCCAGGATCTTGTGCACGGTGGCGTGGTCGTAGAAGCCGCGATCATGGCGGCGCTTGACCCGGTTGCGGGACGACATGGGGTAGGACGGAGTGGACGCGCCTTCGGTCACGGCAGTGCCTTTCGAAATCTGGAATCTGTCGAGAGTTGTAGCGGCCCATTTGGTCTGCGATAGTGCCAATTCCATGCGAAAAATTCCGACCAATTCCCGAGAGCCCACGGCGCGCAAGCCTGAGCTGCCGCTCGACCTCACCGGCCCGCACGTGACCGCTGGCGCGGCCTCGCAGCAGCGGCTCTATCAGGCGCTGTGCCACACCATCGTCGGCGGCCTCGTCAAGCCGGGCGAGCCGCTGCCGCCGTCGCGCGCGCTGGCCAAGCAGACCGGCTTCCGCCGCAACGCCATCACCACAGCCTATGAGCGGCTGATCGCCGACGGCTTCGCCGTGGCGACCACGGGCTCCGGCACCTTCGTCGCCGCGCGCATTCCGGCCCAGGCCACCGCGCCGCGACGCGCCAGGATCGAGATCGAACCGCCGCAGCACAATGCGCTGTCGCTCGGCTGCACGCATATCGATGAGCGCGCACTGCAGCGCTTCCGCGCCTTTGCCGGCCGCCGGCTGCGCGCCTTCGGCTCTGAGCATCTGCACTACGGCGATCCCCGCGGCAGCAGCGAGTTGCGTGCCGCGATCTCAGACCATCTGCTGTCGGCGCGCGGGCTGCGCTGCGATCCCGACCAGATCATGCTGGCCTCGGGCACGCTGCATGCGCTGCGCATCGTGCTGGGCGCGATCCTCAAGCCCGGCGACCAGGTCTGGTGCGAGGACCCCGGCTATCCGGCGGCGCGGCGTGCGATCGAGCATTGCGGCTATCGCCCGGTGTCGGTGCCGGTCGATGGCTCCGGCATGCGCATCGACAAGGGACGCGTATCCGCGCCTAGCGCGCGCGCCGCCTATGTCACGCCATCGCACCAGTTTCCGCTCGGCGTGCAGATGGCGATGCCGCGCCGGCTCGAGCTGCTCGACTGGGCCAGGGACGCCGGCGCCTTCGTGTTCGAAGACGATTACGACAGCGAGTTCCGCTATGACGGCGCGCCGCTGCTGTCGCTCGCCGGCATCGATCATCTGCGCCGCGTGATCTACATGGGCACGTTCGCGAAGACGCTGTTTCCTGGACTACGGATCGGTTACTGCGCCCTGCCCGAAGCCTTGATCGGTCCGGTGACGGCGGCGCGCGCCGCGCTCGATCGCTTTCCCGGCACCCTGATGGAAGGCGCGGTCGCCGACATGCTGAACTCCGGCGCCTTCGCCGCCAACTTGCGCAAGTCGCGCAAACTCTATCGCGAGGCGCGCGACGTGCTGGCTTCGACACTCACGAATGCATCCGAGGGCGAGCTCACGGTTCCCGTGCCGTCGCAAGGCCTGCATCTCGTGGCGCGGCTCGTTCCCTCAACCGATCCGCAGATTGCCGCGCAGGCCAAGGCGGCTGCCGGCGTCGGCGGCTGGCTGCTCGCCGAGACCTATCATCGCGCACGCCCACTGCCCGGCTTCGTGCTGGGATTCTCCGGTCATCCGGTTCCCCAACTGGTCGCGTCGGCGGAACAACTGGCGAAGACAACGCTGACTGCGCTGCGCGCAACGCGCAAGATATCCGTCAAGCCATCCGCCAGGCCGCAGCGCTCTAGGAGAATCGCAACCACCTGACTAAGGTCGCCCGCGTTCAGTCAGTGTCCGCCTACGGAGATACCGGATGCCCAATCGCAACGTCCTGTATCTCGTGATCGCCGCGCTGGTCGTGATCGCAGGGATGCTCGGCTACAATCTATACCAGGCGAACAAGCAGCCCGAAGGTTTGCAGATCAATGTCGGCCCCGACGGGGTCAAGATCCAGAACAAGTGAAGGAGGCTGCGATGCCGCGCATCGGATTGGTCGCGCTGGTCAGCGCCGCAGCATTTCTCGCGATCATTCAGTCCGCTTCCGCACAGACCGTCATGCGCGAGGCTGACATCGTCGACCTCCGGGTCGGTCAGCGCGTCCTGGTCGATGACGGCTCCTGCCCGGCCGGGCAGATCAAGCAGGTGATCGGCGCCAGGCTGAGCCAGAATGGCGTGGTGCGGACCCAAAGCTGCGTGCAGCGCCTCGCCAAAAAGTAACGCCCCGCTTCCGCGAGGCGCCTCATTCATCATTGCATCGGCAAAACGCCGCTCAGTTCGAGATCGGCTCGAACATGCATTGCAGCGTCGGCTTGGCGATCTTGGTGAAGGTCGGGCCAATCTCGTTTTGCTTGGACGGCGGCACCCAATCGGTCTCGATGGTCGGCACGCCGGTCTCGCTGATGCCGCGCAGCAGCGCCTGGCGCAGATCGGGATCGTCCACCGTCGCGGCAGCATGGTCATGCAGGCAACCGCACACGGCCTCGGGATGCGCCCAGCGCCCGAGCATATGCGGCGCGCATTGGCGCACGAACTCGTCGCGCGGCTCAGGCACCCGGTAAAGCGACCGGATTTGCATCGACTCGAGTGGAAGTTGGGATTGGGCCTGCGCGGAACCTACGAGGGCAAGCGATGCCAGGAGCGCGGCGGAACAGATACGGAGCAACATGGGGAGCCTTTACCGGCAGTTCTGTTTGTCGCGTCGCGCTCAGTTGACCTGCGCCACCACCATCGGGGCCGAGGTGACCACCGGCGAGCCGTTGTAGGAGAAGGTGCCGATGCCGGGCAAACCATTGTCCGGGGTACCAGCCATCGACGAACCGGCCATCACGAAGGCGAAGGCGAGGATCAGGCTCATGGTCCGCATTTGACAGTCTCCGTCATTCCGACTCGACGCCGCGCGCCGTTGTTGACGGTTTGATAACGATCTGCCGTTTCGAGAGTTCTGCGGAACTAGCTGAAAATGGTTTCGTCGACCGGAGAATTGTTTCGTCGATCGGCAGCCCACGAAACATTGGCCGGAAAACACCAATGTTTTCAGCGCGAGCACGCCGCCCGTGGGCGTGTTCAACATTTCGCGCGCCGAGTGCCGCCCGGCGGCGGGAACCGCCCACGAATTGTGCGTGCAAATTGAGCGGGCTACCGCGCTTTCTTAACTTTCCTCTGCTGAGACAGGAAGCAGCACAGCAAGAGCGGCGTGAACCGGCCGGCAGTTCGGCCGACTCATCTGGGCACCGTGCAACCATCTCCGCGGTGGCACGTTGTGGTGATTCCCGATCCAACGAAGGATGTCAGTCGTGGGCAATGGCAACATGGGTGTTGGCAATCAATCCGCGGCCAGCAAATCCGGCCAGCAGCAACAGATGACGGCCGCAATGCCGCAGCAGGGCGCCTATGTGATGGGCGACAATGAGTGCGCGCAGCAGAAGCTGGTCCGCCTCGTCGGCTGCCACGACCCGAAGGTCAAGCCGGGCCTCAGCATCGGCGCGAAGCAGTTCGGGCAAACCAAGCGCTAGCTCGTCCGCCGCTTCAGCCGCCCGGGCCAAGCCCCTGCTCCCGCTACTGAATGAACTCGCCGCATTTCTGCACGGCGGTGGCGTCGGCCGCGCCCCAAGGCATGATCGGCACCGACGACGTCGAGTTCTTCGGCGAGCCCTCGATCAGCTTGTCGGAATACACCATGTAGACCAGCACGTTGCGCTTGGCGTCGCAGCCGCGCACGATCTGCATCCGCTTGAAGAACAGCGACCGCCGCTTGCTGAACATGTCGTCACCCTGGCTGAGCTTGTTCTTGAAGCGGATCGGCCCGATCTGCCGGCAAGCCAGCGAAATATCAGAGACTTCCTCGGCAAGGCCGAGCCAGCCCTTGAAACCGCCCTTCTCCGGCACCGTGAAGTGACAGGCGACGCCGTCGACCTCGGGGTCGTCGACGCCATAGGTCGCGAGCTTGTCGTTGGGGCTCACCCATTTGAACACCGTCGAACGGCGAAAGATCAGGTCCGGCTCGTCAGCCGCGGCCGCGGGAACCGCCTGCCCCAAAGCGAGCAACATCAGCAGCGCCGCGCAGCCCCATCGAGACAACAGTCGCACGTCACACAAGCTCACATTTCTCGATGTCATTGAGGTCTCCGCCGGGTGGGTCCCGCCTATGTAGTGCGCAAACGCCGCACAGGAAGGCGCTGACAGTTCGGTGATCAGACCGGGCGCTTTAACCTCCTGTGAGGCTTTTTTGCTACTCTTTCGTCGAAAAATAGCCCCTCACGGAAGGGTTAGATCGCTTGCGCTGGTGAACGCGTTCGGCGTCTGCGACAACCAACAGATAGTTTGGACTGGGATTCGGAATATGCGCGCAAGCGGACGTCAGATTTCGATTTTTGATTCTGCGAATAGGCGGGTCTGGCAGTTTGCAATTCTGACGGCAGCCGGCACCGTGGCCGCCTCCTCGCAGGCCGATGCAGCCCTGTTCTATTGGAATCGTGACTCCGGCTATTACGGCGATATCGAGCCGATGCCGCCGCAGCAGGCCCGGCCGAAGCCGAAGCGCAGTACAGCCAAGAAGAATCCGGCGATCGAGAAGGAGGCCGGCCGCAAGCCGCAGGGTCCCCTGATCATCTCGGTCTCGATCGACCAGCAGCGGGTCAGCATCTACGACGCCAACGGCCTCTACGCCGAGAGCCCGGTATCGACCGGCATGAAGGGGCATTCGACCCCGATGGGTGTCTTCAGCGTCATCCAGAAGCAGAAGTACCACCAGTCCAACATCTATAGCGGCGCACCGATGCCGTACATGCAGCGCATCACCTGGTCGGGCATCGCGATGCACGCCGGCGTGCTGCCCGGCTATCCGGCCTCGCATGGCTGCATCCGCATGCCGATGTCGTTTGCGGTCAAGATGTACAACTGGACGCGGATGGGCGCCCGCGTGTTCGTCACGCCGGGCACGATCTCGCCGGAGAATTTCTCGCATCCGCTGCTGGTGACGCAGAAGGTCGCGCCGCAGCAGCCGGTTGCCGACGATGTTCTGAAGATGGACGCGCCGCTCGGCGTGAAGAGCGACAAGGGCGCGGACAAGCAATCCAGTCTCGACCTGCGCACCAGCGTCGGTCATGCAGCCGCCGCGTCACTGCGCGACAACACCCACACCGCCGATGCCAGCGGCGCGATGTCGGCGGCAAGCGCGTCGGCGACGATGTCCGATGCTTCCTCCACCACGCGCGACGGCATTGCGGAGAAGATCGCAGCTGACAAGTCCGAGGTGAGCGCGGCCGAGCCTGCCGCTGCCGACGACAAGACGGTCGGCGAGGTCACCGGCAGCACCGACACGCCGAAGTCCGAGGTTTCCGCAAGCGACCCGGTGAAGGCCGAAGCCAAAGCCGATGAGCCGAAGGCAGACGCCGCCAAGCCCGGCGTTGCCGAGGTGCCCAAAACGGAACCATCGAAGACGGACACATCGAAGACTGACGCGGCCAGCAAGGACGCAGCCAAGGCGGCGGATGCGGTCAAGCCCGCCGAGGCAGCGACTGCGACCGACGCCAACCAGGATGCGGCCAAGGATCCCGCACGACTGCCCGGCGTTGCCAAGATCGAGATACCGAAGCGCGGCGGCCAGATTTCGGTGTTCATCAGCCGCAAGGATTCCAAGCTCTATGTGCGGCAGAACTTTGCGCCGCTGTTCGAGGTGCCGGTGACGATCGCGGCAAGCGACCGGCCGCTCGGCACGCATGTGTTCACCGCGGAGGCCGACAAGACCGATGCGAACCTGCTGCGCTGGTCGGTGGTGACGCTGCCGACCCGCAACGCCGCCCGTATCGACGTCGAGGAGCGCGCCTCACATCGTCGCAAGGTCGCGGCCGCAGCGCCGGTCGAGGCGAAGCCGCAGCCGGCGACCAACACCCCGGCCGAGGCGCTCGACCGCATCTCGATCCCGGCCGACGCGACGGCGCGGATCAACGAAGCGCTCGGCACCGGCGGATCGATCATCGTCTCCGACCTGGGCGTGAACCAGGGCGAGACCGGCGAAGGCACCGACTTCATCCTGCCGCTGCGCTGAGGCGATCAATAACGCCTTCTTGAAAGCCTCCGCCTGCCCGCTGGATTATGATCGCCGTGAACATCTGTTCCGGGGACGAGACCATGATGGACCGCAGGACACTGATCGTGGCGGCATTCGCCGCGGCCGCAGGATCCCGTGCGCTGCATGCGGAGCAGCCGGCGATGAGCCGGATCACCGCCTATGCCTTCTCATTTCCGGCACTCTCCGGCGGCGACATTCGCCTTGCCGACTATGCCGGCCATCCCCTGATGATCGTGAACACGGCCTCGCTCTGTGGCTTCACGCCGCAATATGCCGGCCTGCAGCAATTGTGGACCGAATTCCGCGATCGCGGCTTCGTCATCATCGGCGTGCCCTCCAATGATTTCGGCGGCCAGGAACCCGGCGGACCGACCGAGATCGCCGAGACCGCGCAGCATCAATACGGCGTCACCTTCCCGATCGCGGCTAAAGCCGTGGTCAAGGGCGCAAACGCGCATCCGTTTTACCGTTGGGCGGCGGAGGCACGGCCGAAGGACGTGCCGCGCTGGAATTTCCACAAATACCTGATCGGCCGCGACGGCTATATCGCCGACGTCTTCCCTGAGTCGGTGACGCCGGACGACACCCGCATCAAGACTGGGATCGCACGGGCACTGGCGGCAGCCTGAGAAGCTACGATAATCCCCGGAATTAACTGGGATTTTGGGCGCGAGGTCGCCACGTTCATTGCCTTGGCGTCGGCACTGTGACTAGGGTACGATCAGTTGGGGGTGAAGCGGCCTTGGTTGCGGCAGTGCCGGCACCGGGAGCGCGATCAGCAGGGAACACGCCATGCGCATTGCGGCAGGTCTGATTTTCGCAGGGACCGTATCATTGCTCGCGTCGAGCGCAGCTTGGTCGCAGACGCCGCCCGCCAAGGGCGCCGCGCCGGCGGCAGCACCAGCGGCCGCAGCTCCCGCGCCTGCCGCAGCCGCGCCTGCGCCCGCCGCAGCGGCCGCTCAAGTGCCACCGAAGCAAGCGCCGCAGCCGGCACGCGCCGCCTGCAACAATCCGAACGCGCTCGGTGTCGCCCGCACCGTCGAGATCGACACCACAGGCGGTCCCGGCTTCGGCTTCGAGCATTTCAAGCAGCTCGACTTCCTGCGCGACCATGAGGTGGTGCTGACCTTCGACGACGGTCCGTGGCCGGGCAACACGCCAGCGGTGCTGAAGGCGCTCGCCGATGAATGCACCACGGGCATCTTCTTCCCGATCGGCAAGCACGCGACCTATCACCCCGAAATCCTGCGCCAGGTCTATGCCGCCGGCCACACCGTCGGCTCGCACACCTGGTCGCATGAGAATCTGAACAACAAGAAGCTGACCGAGGATCAGAAGAAGGACGAGATCGAGCGCGGTCTGGCCGCGGTCAAGTGGGCGCTCGAGACGTCGCCCTCGCCGTTCTTCCGCTTCCCGGCGCTGCAACATCCGCCGGAGATGGTCACCTATCTCGGCAACCGCAACATCGCGATCTTCTCCTGCGACCTCGACTCCTTCGACTTCAAGTCGAAGAACTCGCAACAGGTGATCGACACCGTGATGAAGAAGCTCGCCAAGCTCGGCAAGGGCATCATCCTGATGCACGACTTCCAGAAGCACACCGCGGAAGCGCTGCCGACGCTGCTGACGCAGCTCAAGGCCGGCGGCTACAAGGTGGTCGCGATGCGCGCGAAATCCCCGGCGACCGTGCTGCCGCAGTACGAGCAGGAGCTCGCCAAGGACGTCAAGCTGCCGACCGTGAGCTCGCGGCCGGTGAACAGCGTCGTCACGACAGTCGATCAGTAAGCGCGCCGGCGATAATTCTGGTGTCTGGGTTGCGTATCGAGGGTTTCGTCATCGTCTCGGCCGATGGCCGGTTGGCGAACGCGCGGAATGTGATGCCCGACGATCTTAAGATCGAGGGCGACAAGCGCTTCTTCACCGCGGCGCTCGACCGTGCGGACCTCGTCGTGCATGGCCGCCACTCCCAGGAAGAGCAACCGAACGCATCGAAGCGGCGCCGCCTGATCCTGACCGGCAAGGTCGCAGCCATCGCACCCGACCCGGACAATCCGAAGGCGCTGTTGTGGAATCCCGCCGGCTGCCCGTTCGAGACCGCGAGCCGCGAGGCCGGCGTGAGCTCGGGCATGGTCGCGATCATCGGCGGCCCCGGCGTGTTCGGCATGTTCATGGACCGCTACGACACGTTCTGGCTCTCGGTCGCACCGAAAGTGCGCATCCCCGACGGCGAGCCGTGCTTTCCCGGCGTTCCTGCCCGCACCCCGCAGCAGGTGCTGTCAGCGCACGGCCTTCACGCCGGCGCGCCGCAGCAGATCGACGCGGAGCAGGATGTCAGCGTGACGCCGTGGCGGCGGGTGGGTTGAAGATCGTCGTTCGTAGGGCGGGTTAGCCGAAGGCGTAACCCGCCGGCTCCTCCTGCCCCATATGAAAATCGGCGGATTACGCTTCGCTAATCCGCCCTACGACTGCGACGTAGTCGTCGTATCTACACATCCCCATACGCCGGGTCGTCGCGGCGCGGTCCGCGACCGTAGCCGGCGATGATGAACAGCGCGCCAATCAGCGACAGGTTCTTCAGCGCGTCGATCAGGGTCTTGGCGTTGTCGGGCGCCGGCTGATTCCAGAAATCATGGAAGTAGAAAGTCGTGAAGCACACGAAGATGATCAGCAGGATCGCGAAGAACCTTGCCAGCACGTTCACCGCGATCATCAGCCCCGCGATGATCTCGAAGCCGCCGATCGTGATCGCCAAGAGCTGCATGAACGGCATGCCGACGAAGGTTTCGATCTGCTGCGTATAGGGCGCTGCGATGGCCGGGATCGTCACCTTGGCCGTGAGCAGATCCGCCGTTGCCTGGATGCCGAACAGCTTGCTCGCCCCCGAATAAAGGAACAGCACGGCGAACAGAATCCGTCCGAAGGTGATGAACGCTGGCATGGGTCGGCCTCACTGGATGGCAGAAATCGGACGAAGCAGGCGGGGCGATTATGGCCGCCCCGCCTGCTTCGATCAAATCGAATCGATCTCGGCTCAAGCACGATCCGGAAAACTGCGCTGCGGTTCTCCGAACATAACGTGCTCAAACGACGTCTGTCAGCCGAACAGCGTCGGCTGCGCGCGGCCGGCGCGCTCCTGGGCTTCGACGGCGGCGACCGCCGTCATGTTGAGGATGCCGCGCGCCGTCACGCCGGGGGTGAGGATGTGCGCCGGGCGCGCCGGACCGATCAGGATCGGCCCCACCGGCAACGCGTTGGCCAACGACTTGATCATTTGATAGGCGATGTTGGCGGCGTCGAGGTTCGGCATGATCAGGATGTTGGCCTCGCCTTCCAGTCGCGACTGCGGCAGAACCATGCGCCGGGCAACGGCCGACAGCGCGGTGTCGCCCTGCATTTCGCCGTCGGCCTCGATCTCCGGATGCTTGTCCTTCAGGAGCTGGGTGGCCCGCCGCATCTTGCGCGAGGAGTCCGTATCGTAGCTGCCAAAGTCGGAATGTGACACGAAGGCAACCTTCGGCTTGAAGGCGAAGCGCTGGACGTGGATCGCCGCGAGCGACGCCACTTCGGCGAGTTCCTCCGCACTCGGATTCGGCCGCACCTGGGTGTCGGCGAGGAAATGGGCGCCGGTCGAGGTGATCATCAGCGCCAGCGCGGCGTAGTCGCTGACTCCCGGCAGGAAGCCGATGATCTCGCGGACATGGCGCAGATGGCTCATGTAGCGGCCCTCGACGCCGCACAGCATGGCGTCGGCCTCGCCGCGCGACACCGCGAGCGCCGCGATGACGGTGTTGTTGGTACGGACCACGGTCCGCGCACCCTCCGGCGTCACACCGCGCCGGCCGGCGACGTCGATATAGGACTGCACGTAGGAGCGGTAGCGCGGATCGTCCTCGGGATTGACCAGATCGAAATCGCGGCCAGCCTTGATCGACAGGCCGAAGCGCTTGATCCTGGTCTCGACCACCGACGGACGGCCGACCAGGATCGGCCGCGCCAGCTTTTCCTCGAGCACCACCTGGGTCGCGCGCAGCACGCGCTCGTCCTCGCCCTCGGCGTAGATCACGCGCACCGGCTGGGTCTTCGCCTTGGCGAACACCGGCTTCATGGTGAGGCCGGAGCGGAACGCGAAACGTTCGAGATTGGCGGCGTACTCGTCGAAATTGGTGATCGGCCGGGTCGCGACGCCGGACTCGATCGCGGCCTTGGCGACCGCCGGCGCGATACGCAGGATCAGCCGCGGATCGAACGGGCTCGGGATCAGCGAGCCCGGGCCGAACCCCTGCGTCTCGCCGCTATCGAAACCATGGGCCACCGCATCCGACGGCGGATCGCGCGCGAGCTGCGCGATCGCGTCGACTGCGGCATGCTTCATCGCCTCGTTGATCGCGGTGGCGCCGACGTCGAGCGCACCGCGGAAGATGAAGGGGAAGCACAGCACGTTGTTGACCTGGTTCGGATAGTCCGACCGGCCGGTGCAGATCATCGCGTCGGGACGCGCCGCGCGCGCCTCTTCCGGCATGATCTCCGGCACCGGATTGGCAAGCGCCATCACCAACGGCTTGTCGGCCATCTGCTTGACCATCTCAGGCTTCAGCACGCCCGGCGCCGACAGCCCGATGAAAATGTCCGCGCCCGGAACGACGTCGGCGAGCACGCGCGCGTCGGTCTTCTGGGTGTAGACCGCCTTCCAGCGGTCCATCGTGGTGTTGCGGCCGTCATAGACCACACCGTCGATGTCGCAGACGAAGATGTTCTTGCGCTGCGCGCCCATCGAGACCAGGAGATTGAGGGTCGCGATCGCGGCAGCACCCGCGCCCGAGCAGACGATCTTCACATCGGACAGTTGCTTGCCGTTCAGCAGCAGCCCGTTGACGATCGCGGCCGCAACGATGATGGCAGTGCCATGCTGGTCGTCGTGGAACACCGGGATCTTCATGCGCTCCTTGAGCTGGGTCTCGATCTCGAAGCACTCCGGGCCGCGGATATCCTCCAGATTGATGCCGCCGAAGGTCGGCTCCAGCGCCGCGACGGTCTCCACCACACGCTCGATCGTGTTCGCATTGATCTCGATGTCGAACACGTCGATGCCCGCGAATTTCTTGA
Source organism: Bradyrhizobium sp. RD5-C2 (assembly GCF_019972155.1). GTDB lineage: Bacteria > Pseudomonadota > Alphaproteobacteria > Rhizobiales > Xanthobacteraceae > Bradyrhizobium. The sequence goes on from NZ_BOVL01000008.1 coordinate 343,620, forward strand.
ACAGCACCGCCTTGCCTTCCATGACGGGCTTGGAGGCCAGCGGGCCGATATTGCCGAGCCCGAGCACCGCGGTGCCGTTCGAGACCACGGCCACCAGATTGGCGCGGGCGGTCAGCGTGGCCGCCTCGGCGGGATTATTGGCAATCTCGGTGCAGGCGGCGGCGACGCCCGGCGAATAGGCCAGCGCCAGGTCGCGCTGATTGGCGAGCGGCTTGATCGCCTGGATCTCGAGCTTGCCCGGCCGCGGCAGCCGGTGATAGGCGAGCGCAGCGTTATGGAGTTCTTCAGACGATGACGACATGCGTGCTCCCCGCGTTTCCGGCCCAAATTTCTTGTTTCTATGCTAATCCAGGCAAAAGTCAGTTGTCCGGCAAATCGAGCCGGATGTGAAGCATGTCCCGCCGCCTGGATGCAACATCGGATACTATCCCCGTCAACAGGCCCGGGCGGGCCCGTCATCGATGCTGCACCTTCCGACCGCCGATTGGCAATTTTTTTCCCTTGATGATCCGGAGTTGACCGAATGAAGAAAATTCTGCTCGGCCTGGTCGCCGTCGCAGTCCTCGCGGCCGGCGGCTACTTCGGTTTCGACTTCTATGCCCAGCGCCGGGTCACGCGCGACGTCGAGGCCGCCTTCGAGCAGGTCCGTGCCGCCGGCGCCAAGGCGAGCCACGGCAAGATCGCGTTCGACACCAAGAGCCGCACCCTGACGATTTCGGACATTGCCACCGAGTCAGGGACACAGCCCCCGGTCAACGTCAGGATTGCCAGCCTCACCATGACAGGCCTCGGTCAACCTGACGCGGGCCGGATCTCTGCTGAAAATATCGCATTCAATGATGTTGAGATCGGCGCGACGGGGCCGACGCCGACCATCGCCGTCCTGACCTACAAGGCGCCGCAGATCACGGTGAAGGACTATTCCGGTCCGGCCGGCCTGCCCCAGCTTCCCGCCTCGTCGTCGATCTTCGAACTGTACCGGTTCGCATTCACCCAGCTCGCGAGCATCAACGCATCGTCGGTGACCGCGCCCACCTTGACCGGAACGATGACCTTCAGCGCCGCCGCACATATCGGCGACGGCGCCGGCGGCGAATTCGCCTATTCGGGCCTTGCCATCGAAAACATGAAGAACGGAAAGATCGGCACCAACAAGATCGACAAGGTTGCCTTCACGATCAATTCGCAGGCGGCCGGCAAGGCGATCAAGACGACCGGCGATCTTGCGAATATGGTCGCGACCGATATCGACGTCGGCGCGATGGCGGCGATATTCGATCCGGCCAAAGCCAACGATGACCGGGAGTACCGGGTTCAGGGACGCGTTTCCGCCGGCCCCTACGTGATCACCACCACGACCACGCCTCACCTCAACATGCGGATCGATGGCATGACCATCGACGACGTCAGGATCAACCCGTCAAAGATGCAACTGCCGGCGCTGCTGGCAATGGTCCCGCCACCGGGCAGTCCACCGCCGTCTCCGGCCCAGGCGCGCGAACTGCTGGAGAAGGTCGCCGGCCTCTATGCGGGTGCCGGCATCGGAAATGCCGAGATGCACGGGTTCTCGGTTGAGACGCCGAAAGGCCCGCTCAAGCTTGCCTCGATGCGGTTCAACTTCGAGCACGGCAAGATCGGCGAGCTTGCGGTCGAGGGACTTGATGGCAATGCCGAGAACGGCCCCTTCAAGGTCGGACGTTTCGCGCTGAAGTCGCTCGATGTTGTCAACCTCATGCGGCTGTCGGCACGGTTCGCTGCGCAGAAGCCGTCGCCCGAACAGGCGCTGACGCTGTTGCCCCTGATCGAGGGCGTCGAGGTCAAGGGTGTCACGTCGCCGTACAAATCCACCGGCAAGCCGGTCAACATCGACGTCCTGAGCCTCGACTGGGGCCAGTTCGTCGGATCGATCCCGAGCAAGCTGCGGCTGGTCGCGAAGATGGCGGCGCCGCTGGATGCAGCCGATCCGCGGCAACAGGCACTCGTCGCCGCCGGGATCGACCGGATGGCCGTCGATGCCGATCTCGGCGCGGTCTGGACCGAGGCGTCACGCTCGTTCGCGCTGGAGCCGGTCAAGCTCGACATGCCGGGCCTCCTCAATGCGTCGGCGAAGGTCACGCTCGCCAACGTGCCGCGCGAGGCATTCTCGACCAGCGCCGCGGAATCCCTGGGCGCGGCCGCGCAGATCGAGGCAGGCACGATCGAACTTGCCGTCCACGATCTCGGCGTCATCGATCTCGCCATCGCCCAGTACGCGCGCACCCAGAATGTCAGCCGCGACGAGGCGCGCAGCGCCGTCCTCAACAGCATCAAGGCGCAGGGCCAAGCGTTGAGCGGAGGCAGTGCCGATGTCACGGCGCTCGTCACCGCTATCAGCCAGTTCATCGAGACGCCGGGACAGACGCTGGTCATCAAGCTGACGCCACGCGCGAAAGCGCCGGCGCTTCAGCTGATGCAACTGCTCAAGACCGATCCGCCGTCGGCGCTGGCGCAATTCCGGATCGAGGCCTCGACCGGACTGTGACGCGCTCGCCGTTCTTTTCCCTCTCCCCGTTCTTACGGGGAGAGGGTCAGGGTGAGGGGCTGATTCCGCAAATTCAGGAAGACGAGTTTACGCGGAAAGAAGTCCCTCACCCGGCGCTTCGCGCCGACCTCTCCCCGCAAGCGCGGGGCGAGGTAACTTCACAGGCTAGCTCTTCGCCGGCGGGTTGGTCTTGATGTGCAGCTCCTTGAGCTGCTTCGGCGTGGCTTCCGACGGCGCGCCCATCAGAAGGTCCACGTACTGCTGATTCATCGGGAACAGCGAGACCTCGCGCAGATTGTTGGTGCCGCACAACAGCATCACGATGCGCTCGAGACCGGCCGCCATGCCGCCATGCGGCGGCGCGCCGTACTGGAACGCGCGGTACATGCCGCCGAAACGGTCGATGACCTCCTGCTCGCCGTAGCCTGCGATCTCGAACGCCTTCACCATCGCTTCCGGCTTGTGGTTCCGGATGCCGCCTGACGCCATCTCGTAACCGTTGCAGGCGATGTCGTACTGGAACGCCTTGATGGTCAGCGGGTCCTGCGACTGCAGCGCCTCCAGGCCACCTTGCGGCATCGAGAACGGGTTGTGCGAGAAGTCGACCTTCTTGTTCTCCTCGTCATACTCGTACATCGGGAAGTCGACGATCCAGGCGAACTCGAACCGGTCCTTGTCGATCAGGTTCAATTCCTCGCCGAGCTTGGTGCGCGCCAAGCCTGCGAACTTCCAGAACTTCTCCGGGTCGCCTGCGACGAAGAATGCAGCATCGCCCTCGTTGAGGCCGAGCTGGTCGCGGATTGCGGCAGTGCGTTCCGGGCCGATGTTGTTGGCGAGCGGACCTGCGCCCTCGCCGCCCTCGCGCCACATGATGTAGCCGAGGCCGGGCTGGCCCTCGCCCTGCGCCCAGGAGTTCATGCGGTCGCAGAACGCGCGGCTGCCACCGCCGGTGCCCGGGATCGCCCAGACCTGGTTCTTCGGGTCTTCCAGCATCCGCGCGAACACCTTGAAGCCGGAGCCGCGGAAGTGCTCGGAGACCTCCTGCATCACGATCTTGTTGCGCAGGTCCGGCTTGTCGGAGCCGTATTTGCGCACCGCTTCCGCGAACGGAATCCGCGGCCAGTTCTTCGTCACCGGCTTGCCGTTGGCAAAATCCTCGAACACGCCGGTGATGACGGGCTCCATCGCCGCGAACACGTCGTCCTGGGTGACGAAGCTCATCTCGACGTCGAGCTGGTAGAACTCCGGCAGACGGTCGGCGCGCGGATCCTCGTCGCGGAAGCACGGCGCAATCTGGAAGTAGCGGTCGAAACCCGACATCATCAGGAGCTGCTTGTACTGCTGCGGCGCCTGCGGCAGCGCGTAGAACTTGCCGGGATGAATCCGCGACGGCACCACGAAATCGCGCGCGCCTTCCGGCGAAGACGCCGTCAGGATCGGGGTCTGGAATTCGAAGAAGCCCTGCTCCTTCATCCGCTTGCGCATGGAATCGACCACAGCGCCGCGGGTCATGATGTTCTGGTGCAGCTTCTCGCGACGCAGGTCGAGGAAGCGATACTTGAGCCTGATATCCTCAGGATATTCCTGCTCGCCGAACACCGGCAGCGGCAACTCGGCCGCCGCGCCGAGCACCTCGATCTCCTTGATGTAGACCTCGATCATGCCGGTCGGCAGTTCCGGATTATCGGTGCCGGCGGGACGGCGGCGCACCTTGCCGTCGATCCGCACCACCCACTCCGAGCGGAACTTCTCGACCTCGGCGAACGCCGGCGAGTCCGGATCGGCCACGCACTGGGTGATGCCGTAATGGTCGCGCAGGTCGACGAACAGCACGCCGCCATGGTCCCGGACACGGTGGACCCAGCCTGACAGCCTGGCCGTCTGGTCGATATCGCTCTCTCGGAGCGCGCCGCATGTGTGTGACCGGTAGCGATGCATATTCGTTCCAAAACTGATGTCGGAGGGTCGAATCGCGACAGGGCCAAAATGCCCTGTCCGAAGTTGCGGAGGGTTTACCCGACGAGGCCGGGTGCGGCAACCAAGGGAACGCCCGGTTTTCGGGCCAAACGGCAGATTTTCCGCACCGACGCCGCCAATCGTTTGCCTATTCGGCCCGCGGGCCTATCTTCCCGATATGACCATCCATTTCCCGTTCCAGAACACCTATTCGGCGCTGCCGGCGAACTTTTTCGCCCGCGTCGCGCCGACCCCGGTGGCCGCCCCCCGGCTGATCAAGCTGAACCGGCCGCTCGCGGTCCAGCTCGGGCTGGATCCGGACCTGCTCTCGACGGCGGAGGGCGCCGAAATCCTCGCCGGCAAGCGGCTGCCTGATGGCGCCGACCCGATCGCCATGGCCTATGCCGGCCATCAGTTCGGGCACTTTGTTCCCCAGCTCGGCGACGGCCGCGCCATCCTGCTCGGCGAGGTCATCGACAGGGACGGCACCCGCCGCGACATCCAGCTCAAGGGATCGGGCCCCACCCCGTTCTCCCGCCGCGGCGATGGCCGCGCCGCGCTCGGCCCGGTGCTGCGCGAATACATCGTCAGCGAGGCGATGTTCGCCTTGGGCATCCCGACCACGCGTTCGCTCGCCGCGGTCGTCACCGGCGAGGCCGTGATGCGCGAGACCGCACTGCCCGGCGCGGTCCTGACCCGCGTCGCCGCGAGCCACATCCGCGTCGGCACCTTCCAGTTCTTCGCCGCTCGCGGCGACACCGACGGCGTGCGTGCGCTGGCCGACCATGTCATCGCCAGGCACTATCCCGAGCTGAAGGATGCCGCCCAGCCCTATCACGCACTGCTCGCCGGCGTCGTGGCGCGGCAGGCCACGCTGGTCGCGCGCTGGCTGCTGGTCGGCTTCATCCACGGCGTGATGAACACCGACAACTCCTCGATCTCGGGCGAGACCATCGACTACGGCCCCTGCGCGTTCCTCGACGCCTACAATCCGGCGCAGGTGTTTTCCTCGATCGACGAGATGGGCCGCTACGCCTATGCCAACCAGCCGCGGATCGCGCTGTGGAATCTGACCCGGCTCGCCGAGTGCCTGTTGCCGCTGTTCGACGGCGAGCAGGAGAAGGCCATCGAACAGGCGCAAGTGATCCTCGGCGAATTCCCGGAGAAATTCACTGCGGCCTATCAGGCGGGGCTGCGCGCCAAGGTCGGCCTGTCCACCGCACGCGACGGTGACGAGGCGCTGATCCAGGACCTGCTCGACGCGATGGCGAAGAACGCAGCCGACTTCACGCTGACCTTCCGCCATCTCGGCGACGCAGCCAGCGGCGACGCCGCCGACGTCCGCGCGCAGTTCACCGATCCGGCAGCGTTCGACGAATGGGCCGGCCGCTGGCGCGCCCGCCTCGCGCTGGAGAGCGAGACGCCGGCCGAACGCAAGGCCGCGATGGGTGCCTTCAATCCGGCCTTCATCCCGCGCAACCACCGCATCGAGGCGGTGATCCAGGCGGCCGTCAACAGCGACGACTACGCCCCGTTCGAGGAGTTGCTGACGGTGCTGGCGAAGCCTTACGAGGATCAGCCGCAATTCGCGGCCTACGCCGATCCGCCGCTGCCCGAGCAGATGGTGACGCAGACTTTCTGCGGGACGTAAGGCCTCCACATCGTCATTGCGAGCGCAGCGAAGCAATCCATCGCGCCACATGCGCTGAACAATGGATTGCTTCGTCGCTTCGCTCCTCGCAATGACGGTGGGGATCGTCAGTACCTCTCACACCGTCACGACGATCTTCCCGAACTGCACGTTCGACTCGAGATACCGGTGCGCTGCAACGATCTCCTCGAACGGAAACGTCTTGGCAATGATCGGCTTCAGCGCGCCATCTGCAAGCCCCTCGAGGATGAACGCCTTCGCCATGGCGAGCCGCGCTGGATCCTGGACGATCTCGTGCACGCGGTAGCCGCGCAGCATCAGGCTCTTGCTCAGCACGGTGAACAGCGGAAACGGCGTCGGCTCCGGGCTGAGCCCGCCATACTCGATCAGGATGCCGCCATGCGCCATCGCTGATGTCAGCGGCATGAAGACGGGACCGCCGACCGGATCGAGCACGACGCGAACTCCGTTCAGCCCTGCGATCTGCTCCAGCCTCGATTGCAGGTCCTCCTCTGCCGACGCGATCACGTGCGCAGCGCCGGCGTCGCGCAAGGCCCGCGCCTTGGCCGAGGTCCGCGTCACCGCGATCGGGATCGCACCGACACGATTGGCGATCTGGATTGCGGCGAGGCCAACGCTGCTCGATGCTGCCGTGATGACGACGACCTCGCTCCGCCCAAGCTTCGCAATATCAATCAAGGCGCCGTAGGCCGTGAGATATTGCATCCACACCGCGGCGGCTTCCTGAAAACTCAGCTCTGGCGGATGCTTGACGACCAGTTCGGCCGGGAACGTCGCGAGCTCGGCATAGGCCGGCCACCGCGCCATCGAGATCGGCGGCACGATGCTGACGGCATCACCTAGGGCGAAACGGTCGACCCCCTCGCCGATCGCTTCGGCAAGGCCGGCTGCCTCAAGGCCGAGGCCGGACGGCAGCGCCGGCGTCTCGATGTAAGTCCCCGTGCGCATCAGGGCCTCGGCGCGGTTCAGTCCGAGCGCCTTGATCCGAATCCGGACCTCGCCGCGCGCCGGCGGCGCGATCGCCACATCCTCGATGCGCAGCACCTCGGGACCACCGTGTTGATGAAAACGAACCACGCGAGCCATCGGCAACACTCCAAAGCAGTTGAATTGCAAAACAGTTCAGTTGAATGAGCTATGCCAAGGCCGGTTCAGCGGATAAATCATCCCGCAGACTGAACAGTCCAAACTGAGGGTTTCGAATGATGGATCGCCTGACCAGCATGGCCGTGTTTCTCAGGGCGGTCGATCTCGGCTCTTTCGCGGCCACCGCCGACGCGCTCGAGATGTCCGGCCCGATGGTCGGCAAGCATGTCCGCTTCCTCGAGGAGCGGCTCGGCGTTCGCCTGATCCACCGCACCACGCGGCGTCAGAGCCTGACCGAGTTCGGGCAGGCCTATTACGAGCGCTGTCGCGCGGTGCTCGCCGAAGCTGATGCCGCCGACGCGCTCGCGGCCGATCAGCTGTCCGAACCGCGCGGACGCCTCAAGGTGACGATGCCGGCGCTGTTGGGCCGGCACTGCATCGCGCCGCTGCTGCTCAAGCTGACGCAGAAGTATCCTGCGCTGGAGCTCGATCTCTCGTTCGGCGATCCGGTCGCCGATCTGATGGAGGGCGGCTACGATTTTGCGATCAGGACCGGCGATCTCGACGAGCAATCCGGCGTGATCGCGCGGCGCATCGCGCGCCAGCGCATGGTGGTGTGCGGCTCGCGCGCGTATCTGAAGGCCAACGGCAGGCCGCGCACGCTCGACGAGCTCGGCCAGCACCGGGCGATCGTCTATCGCCGCCGGGGGCGCGCGCGCCCGTGGCTGTTCCCGCGCGACGGCCAGAAGCCGCGCGAGGTCTGGCCTGCCGGGCGGCTCAGGCTCGACGATCTCGAAGCCATCGCCGACGCTGCCGCGCGCGGCATGGGACTGGCGTGGCTGCCCTCCTGGCTGGTGCGCGAGCGCCTCGAGCGCGGCACGCTGGTCCGCGTTCTCGGCAACGAGGGTGAGCTTCCCTACGATTGCCATGCGCTGTGGCTGCCGACGCCGCGACTGCCGCTGAAGGTCCGGCTCGCGGTCGACGCGCTCGCAGCCGCGCTGCCGAAGCTCGTGGCGTAGCGCCAACGCGTTGTTCCACGATGCCCGTCGTGAGCGTTAACTCACCCTCCACCATGCCGGGAGGCTGGCGGCGGTAACCATAAGGCTTAACAGCGCGTCAACGCTCCCCCAACAAGTCTAACTGTTTCTAATGGGGGAGAATGGCCCGTGGACGCATTTGCATTCGAATTCATGGGACTGGCAATGATCGCGCTGTGTCTCGTCGTGCTGGCGATGCCGGCGGCGCGGCGGCCGTCGAAGAACATGCGCTACGAGTGACGCACCCGACGCGGCGCACGAGCCGCGCGGATCGGTGTGTGATAGAGAGGCGCTCCGCCCGGGCCGTCGTCGTCAATGCAGGAGATCGTTCATGTTGGACCACGTCTCCATCACCGTATCCAATATACGCGCCGCCGAGCCCTTCTACGACGCCGTGATGGCAGCGCTCGCCGTCACCAAGATGAGCAGTGGCGAGACGTGGATCAGTTACGGCGAGCGCTGTGACGCCGATCATCCGGACCTGACCTATTTGCTGATCCGCCCCGGACCGGTGCCCGATGAAGCATACGGGCGGCATTGGTGCTTCAAGGCGCAACGCCGCGAGCAGGTTGACGCGTTCTGGCGTGCCGGGCTTTCGGCAGGAGGATGCGACGAAGGCGCGCCGGGTCTGCGTCCCGAATATCACCCCCACTACTACGGGGCGTTTCTGCGCGACCCCGACGGCAACCGGATCGAAGCTGTCTGCCATCGGCGTTTCGCGTAACGCCGCATCGGGCGCGACGCGGACTTCACGCCACGCACCGGTCGCCCCGCCATCCCGGCACGTCAGCCTTGCCCGATCACGGCCACGCAGCCGGGTTGCGCGGTGCTATGGTCGCGTCGTCCTGCCCTCGTTCCCTTGATTCCCTGACATGACCGAGACCGCCTCGTCGCTGATCCATCCCGGCTGGTTTGCCGCGATTGCCATCCTGCTCTGGGCCACCAGCCTGCTGCCGGAATTCCTCACAGCGCTGCTGTTCTTCGCCGCAGTCGCCGTGTTCCACGCGGCGCCGCCGGACGTGCTGTTCTCAGGCTTCCAGTCGGAGGCGTTCTGGCTGGTGCTCGGCGGCTTCGTCATCGGCACCGCGATCCGCAAAGTGGGGCTGGCCGACCGGATCGCGCGGCTGCTCGCAGACCATCTCAATGGCTCCTGGTTTCGGATGGTGGCCGGCGTGATCCTGCTGACTTACGCGCTGGCCTTCGTGATGCCCTCGAACATGGGCCGCATCGCGCTGTTGATGCCGATCATCCTGGCGCTGGCCGATCGCGCCGGCTTGGCGGAGGGATCGCCGGGCCGCGCCGCGCTCGCACTCGCCGTCGGCTTCGGCACCTATCAGCTGTCGGCGTCGATCCTGCCGGCGAACGTGCCGAACCTGATCATGACCGGCGCCGCCGAGCGCGCCTATGGCGTGCACTTCGATTACATGTCGTATCTCGTGCTGCATGCGCCTGTCATCGGCATCCTCAAGGGGGGCGTGCTGATCGGCTGCCTGGTGTGGCTGTTTCCTGCATCGCCCAAGCCGATCGAAGGCGGCGCCGAGGCGACACCGATGAGCGCGGCCGAATGGCGGCTCTCGATCATCCTGCTTGCGACGCTCGCATTCTGGATGACGGACTCTCTGCACGGCATCCGCCCGGCCTGGGTCGGGCTGGTCTCCGCATGCCTTTGCCTGCTGCCGCGCGTCGGCTTCCTCAACGGCGAGGAATTTGCTGCCGGCGTCAATGTCCGCACCTGCATCTATCTCGGCGGCATTCTCGGGCTTGCTGCCGTGGTCGCCTGGTCGGGGCTCGGCACCGCGATCGGCGATCTCATTATTCCGCACCTGCCGCTCGATCCGGCGCGGCCGGCGGCGGATTTCGCCTCGATGATCGGGCTTGCCAGCCTCTTGAATTTCGTTGTCACCGCCAACGGCGTCCCCGCGGTGTTCACGCCGCTTGCGGCCTCGCTCGCCGCGCACACCGGCCTCAGCCTTCCCACCGTGCTGATGTCGCAGGTGTTCGCCTATGCGACGCCGCTGTTGCCGTATCAGGCCGCACCGATCGTGGTCGCCGCTGGCATGGCCCGCGTGCCGACCAGCGCGGCGGTCAAGATGTGCCTCGTCGTAGGCCTGATCTCCTTTGTCGTGCTGGCGCCGCTCTATCTCGTCTGGTTCCGGCTGCTCGGCTGGATCGGCTGACGGTCGTCGCGAGAATATCGCGCTTGGGCGTCATCGATTGACGATATGCTTGCGCTGATGACATGGAACGCAAGCCAGGGAATTGACGACGCTTGAACGATACCGACGTCCAGCACGCCAACACATCAGCCGCGAGGTCAGCACACTCGCCTCTCGAGGTGCTGCTCATTTTCCTCAAGCTCGGTGTGACTTGCTTCGGCGGGCCGATCGCGCATATCGGCTATTTCCGCGACGAGTTCGTCATCCGCCGGCGCTGGCTTGACGAACAGGCCTATGCGGATCTGGTCGCGCTCTGCCAATTCCTGCCGGGGCCTGCGAGCAGCCAGGTCGGCTTTTCGCTTGGCCTGATGCGCGCTGGCTATCTGGGCGCACTCGCGGCCTGGACCGGCTTCACGCTACCCTCGGCGATCGCGCTGGTGCTGTTTGCCTTCGGCGCCGGCGGATTGAGCGGCCCGGCCGGCGCGGGCCTGGTGCATGGCCTCAAGCTGGTCGCGGTGGCGATCGTGGCGCAGGCGGTCTGGGGCATGGCGCGCTCGCTCTGTCCCGACCGCGAGCGCGCATCGATCGCGACGGTCGCGGCGCTCATCATCCTCACGAGCTCCTCGTCGATCGCGCAGATCGGCGCCATCGTGCTCGGTGCCGTCGCCGGGCTGTGGTTCTGCCGGGCAGCGCAACCGGCCGACGGCGTCACTCACATCTCGATGCCGGTGTCGCGCCGCGTTGGCCTCTGCGCAATGATCCTGTTCCTTGCCCTGCTGGTCGGGCTGCCGCTGCTCGCCCGCGCATGGCCCGGCCTCGGCCTGTTCGAAGCCTTCTACCGCTCCGGCGCGCTGGTGTTCGGCGGCGGCCATGTCGTGCTGCCGCTGCTCCGCGAAGCCGTGGTGACGCCGGGCTGGATCGGCGACGATGCGTTCCTGACCGGCTACGGCGCAGCACAAGCCGTGCCGGGCCCGCTGTTCACCTTCGCGGCCTATCTCGGCGCCGTGATCGGCGGCGTGCCGGGCGCGCTCGTCGGCCTCGTCGGCATCTTCCTGCCGGGACTGCTCGTCCTGCTCGCGGCGCTGCCGTTCTGGGATGGCTTCCGCAAGCGGCCGGCGGCGCAGGCGATGATGCGCGGGGTCAACGCCGCCGTGGTCGGCATCCTCGGTGCCGCGCTGTACGATCCGGTCTGGATCAGCAGCGTGCAGCGTCCGCTCGATTTCGGCATCGCGTTATCAGGCTTCGTCCTGCTCACGGCATGGCGCGCCCCGCCGCTCGTGGTGGTCGTCCTCAGCGCGGCCGCCGGCATCGCCACCGGCCTCCTGCAATCGTGAACAGCGACGCCGCCCCCGCGCGGGCCAAATTAAGAACGCTTTCATGCCTGGCCGCCATCATTGAAGGCGTATGCCGAGCGTACCCAAACAACCGGATCCGACCCGGGTTCGCGTGCTCGACCTGCTGCGGCTCGCCGCGGTCGGGGCCGTGATCCTGTACCATTACGGCTTCTGGGGCACGGCATCGCACGGCGTTCAGAAGGTGGCGTTGCCGTACCTCGCACCGGTCGCGCAGTACGGCTTCCTCGGCGTCCCCGTGTTCTTCGCGATCTCCGGCTTCGTCATCGCCTACTCGGCCGAAGGCCGCACGCCGATCGGATTTGCGATCGCCCGCTTCAGCCGGATCTATCCGACCTTCGTCATCTGCATGACGCTGACCTTCCTCACGACGCTGCTGCTGGGCCAGGTGTATTTCCACGTGACGTGGAGCCAATGGCTGGCAAACCTGGTCATCGCCGCGCCGATGCTCGGTCAGCCCTACATGGACGACGCCTACTGGTCGCTAGTGATCGAGGTCGTGTTCTACGTCTGGGTCGCACTGTTCCTGGCCTGGGGCATTTTCCCGCGGAAGATCGACACCATCATTCTGGCGTGGATCGCCATCACCTTCGTCAACGAGCTGACGCTGGACGTTCCGCTGTTCGAGAAGCTGTTCATGGCCGACGACAGCGGCTTCTTCGCCGTCGGGCTCTTGATCTACGAGCATTATCGCGGACGGCGCGACACCAGGCTCTACAGCCTGCTGACGCTGGCGATGGGCACCGCGACGTTCCAGGCCGTGCATAAGCTGGAACGGCTCGGCGTCCACACCCATGGCAGCTTCGATCCGCGCGTCGTGACCGCGATCTGCATCGTCTCGCTCGGCATCGTGTTCGCCGCGACCCGGATCAAGTCGGTGCCGCTGCCGGACGGCGTCGTGAGGGCCGTCGGCGGCATCACCTATCCGCTCTATCTGCTGCACCTGCAACTCGGCTACGTGATCCTCCTCCTGATGACGCCAACGCCGGACGCGGTTTCGACCGCGCTCGTGGTGGCAGGCATGGTGGCGCTGGCATGGTTCGTCTGGCGCTTCCTCGAAGGCCCGGCGCATTATCTCGTCAGGAACAGACTCACGATGCTGGCGTCACGGCACGGATGGCCGTCGCGCATTCGCGACGCAAGGATCGATCCGGGCCACATCGCCGCCCCGGTCGAGGCCGGGCAAATCGCCAATCACTGATTGCACCGAGACCAGCGATTGCGCGCCCATCCGGCGCAGAACACGGCATCAGCGCTACCGGGAATGGTCTGCGCGAACCACCGGTCGACATCCGGCGAGGTTTGCGTCCGCGGCTCATCGCGATAGCGAAGCTGGCCATAGGCGCCCCGCATCGCCATCGTCGCCTTCTCGATGGCCTGACGAGGGTACAGGGTTGCCGCCAGGCTGAGACAAAGCTCGTCGAGATCGCTCGCGTGTATCTCGCCCGGAATGGCCGGCACGACGCTTCGACATTGCGCGCGACCCAAGACGTAGATGACCGGATTTCGCGTCCGCCAGCACAGGCAGAATTCTGCCGGCGCCGCCGGACTACCGAACTCCGCCGTCATGGCCGTATCGAACATCCGCTTGAAGAAGCCGCTGCCCCGATAGCTGTCTCTGACTGCGGTGCCCGAAAGATAGATCACCGAGGTGCCGGCAACAGCCAGGCGCTGAACGATCATGTAAGCCACGCATGCGCCGCCGTGGTGGAGCAGGACAATGCCGTGGTCGGCCTTGAACGGTGAGTGCTGGCGCGACCAGAATCTTTCCTCCGCCAGCCAGTTCGTGTCGATGATGCTGCTGATGTCGTCGAGCACGGCATCGCGGCGATGCTCCGGGACATCAGAGGCGATTTGAAACAGCTCGCTGGTAACAGCCCCAGGCGGCGTCGCGATCAAGGCAGCTCCTTGTTGCTTATTAATCCAGTTCGGTCGGCAATCTTCCGTCGAAGCTCTGCATGTGTCACATCGACGAACAAATTCGGAATGTTGTCGGCGCGATGCAACAGCCATGCCGCGACGACCATGATCGCAATTCCGGCCGCGCTCACCACGAGCTGTGCGATGACCGCGCCGCTGTATTGGGTCAAGACCCAATGGGCGGAGAACGAAAGCAAGACCCCGAGGCAAAAGATCGGAAGCGAATGCTCGCCGCACAAGGTCAGTGGACGCAATGATCGGGATTTCAGCGGCGGCCAGTCCCGCGGAATCAGGCCATGGACAACGACCGCGAGCGCGAGAAAGTGGGTCAAGCGCAACATATCCAGGTCCGTTTTGTCGATCGGGTAGATGAACTTCATCATCCATCCCGGTATGAACGTCTCCAGCGCATGGAAATGCCAAGTCATCACGATCAGGAACGAAAAGATCAGCCACGCAATCGCGACCGCTGCGACGATCCGCGACTGGATCAGTCTGGAGATCTGAGACAATGCGCCCATCCCACACCACTGGCCGAATACAAAGAGCAACTGCCAGCAAAATGGATTGAAGTACCACGTTGTGCCCGGTGGATAGGAGGCGATGTTCCAATCAAACCATCGCGCCAGCACGTAGAGAACAATCGAGGCCAGCAAGGTGAGATTGGGGCGACGCACCAAGCCCCAGATGACCAGTGGGGCCGCGAGCAGCAAGACAATGAACAGCGGCAGCACGTCGAGATCCACGGGCTTGTATCGCAGGGTGAGCGCCTGCCCGATCAGGATATCCGGATGCTGGAGAAAATTGAAAACGTTGAATTCGTTCTCATACATCGGATTGTCGAGCCGTCGGGAGGTTCTCGCGACCTGGGCCGTGAAGATCAGGAACAGCATGATATGCGCCGCGTAGATATGCGCGGCCCGCGTCCACAGCCGCTTCGCTGCAGACAGCAGGAATCCTGAAGCGATGATTGGGCCGTAGATGAAGCCGGCAAGGTAACCCGAGATGAAAACGAAGAACTCCGCAGCGTCACTGAAGCCGTAGTTGCGCAGCGTTATCCAGCCGATGGCTCCATCATTGGGGATGTGATCCAGAAATATCATCCACAACCCGAGCCCTCTGAACAGGTCGAGCCGAACATCGCGTTCGATGGTTTCCTCGATCTGGTTCGCGTGGTGGAGCTCCATCGGACGACCCTCACTCGGCTGCTTCTGAGATCGCGATAGCTGCACCCGTCGGAGCCTGAATTCGCGTCGGGCCGGAATGCGTTAGCCGACAGCGAATCCGGCTCAGCAGGGGAAGATCATTGACATCCTTATACTCTCGCGTGCCATCGCCGTCCAAGTGCCGCTCCCATTCCAGCTCGTGGTGCTGACGAGAGCACGCGAAGCGGACGGTGAAGGGTCCTGACGCCCTAGAGCGGCGAAACGAAGAGCAAGACTCGGGCGACTCATGTTGCGAGAATGCGAAGATGCGTCCACAGCCTCAACTGTCATCGCCCGGCTCGACCGGGCGATCCAGTACGCCGCGGCTTCCCGGCTCAAGCACAGGCGTCTCTGGAATACCGGATCCCCCCCCCCCGGCGGG
>NZ_BOVL01000008.1:358957-411467 GCF_019972155.1 Bradyrhizobium sp. RD5-C2
TCGAGCCGGGCGATGACACCGAAGATGGGGTTCGCCAATGACGGTGCGTTGCCATACGCGGCCGGGGCCGCGATCCCCCGACCAGCGAATTCCGGTGGTTATGGGCCCTGGCTTTCGCCAGGACGACGGACGGATTCGGGGCACAACCGGGCCGAAAATGCCCGCGAATCGCGCCCAATCACTTCAAAAATGTCCTGTCCCTCACCCGGTGCAGAGCCAAAATCCCTGCAAGACCCTTGACATAGCTGCCCTTTCGGCAGAACGCGTGTGGTCAAGCCGTCATGGACTGTTCATGGATCTGATTAGCACGACCTCCGACCTCGCCGCCGCCTGCGACCGGCTCGCCCAACACAAGGTCATCACCGTCGACACCGAGTTCCTGCGGGAGACGACCTACTATCCCCTGCTCTGCGTCGTGCAGATGGCGAGCGCGGATGAAGCCGTCGTGGTCGACGCGCTGGCGCCCGGCATCGACCTCAAGCCGCTGTTCGAACTGATGTCGAACGAAGCCGTGCTGAAGGTGTTTCATGCCGCACGGCAAGACATCGAAATCGTCTGGCACCTCTCCGGCACGATCCCGCATCCGATCTTCGACACCCAGGTCGCCGCCATGGTGCTCGGCTATGGCGACAGCATCGCCTATGACCAGCTGGTCGATCGCGTCACCGGCCACCGCCCCGACAAGACCCACCGCTTCACCGACTGGTCGCGCCGCCCGCTGAGCGAGGAGCAGCTGCATTACGCCGTCTCCGACGTCACCCATCTGCGCGAAGTGTTCGCGGCGCTCGACGCCGATCTGAAGAAGCGCGACCGCAGCGACTGGGTCAGCGAGGAAATGGAAATCCTGACCTCGCCCAAGACCTACGACTTCCATCCCGAGCGTGCCTGGGAGCGGCTCAAGACCCGCGTCCGCAAGCCGCGCGAGCTCGCGGTGCTGATCGAGGTTGCCGCATGGCGCGAGCAGGAGGCCCAGAGCCGCGACGTGCCGCGCTCGCGCGTGCTCAAGGACGACGCGGTCGGCGACATCGCCACCCATGCGCCGACCTCGCTGGACAAGCTCGGCAATCTGCGTTCGCTGCCGAAGGGTTTCGAACGCTCGAAATGGGGTGCCGACATCATCGCCGCGGTGCAGCG
Organism: Bradyrhizobium sp. RD5-C2; assembly: GCF_019972155.1. GTDB lineage: Bacteria > Pseudomonadota > Alphaproteobacteria > Rhizobiales > Xanthobacteraceae > Bradyrhizobium. The sequence continues at coordinate 360,092 of NZ_BOVL01000008.1, forward strand.
CGGACTGGCCCGCGACCCGGCGACGCTCCCCAAGCTGGAAAAGCCGAGAAACAATTCCAACGGCGCGGCGACCGTCGAGCTGTTGAAGGTGCTGCTCCGCATGACCTCGGAGCGCCACGGCGTCGCCAGCAAGGTGATCGCCACCGTCGACGACCTCGAGCAGATCGCCGCCAGCGATGAGGCCGAGGTCGGCGCCCTGCACGGCTGGCGGCGCGAACTGTTCGGCGAGGCGGCGCTCAAGCTCAAGCGCGGGCAGCTCGCGCTTGCGATCGACAAGGGCCGCGTGGTGCGGGTGGATCGGGGCTAGCAAACCAGGTTCCGGCACGTCCGGCCGTCGCCCAGTGGCCGAACGCTCGGCGCCCAAGTTCGACCGGCACAGGCTGAGGTTGCGTCAGGCGAAACCAGCGCGCTTGCTAAGGCGCAGATTTCGTGTTGCAATCCCTTCACAATCGGATTGCGGCCGTTCGACTGTGCGTTTCACGACGTTGATAGCCAAGGCTTCGACAGGCGAAACTTCGGACTTGAAGACCTTGGATATAGAGACCCGGGAATTGAACAGACAGCGGAAAGCCCGCTTGTGGCGTGGCACGTGGAAAACGTGGCCGCGTCTTTTTTATGTCTAGACTGGGAGAGAGACGATGCCGAAGGGTACCGTCAAATGGTTCAACCCGACCAAAGGCTACGGGTTCATCAAGCCGGCCGTCGGCGACAAGGATGTGTTCGTTCACATCTCGGCGGTCGAACGCGCAGGTCTCAGCACATTGAACGAGAACCAGACCGTCGAGTACGAGCTGGTGGAGAACCGCGGCAAGGCGTCGGCAGAGAACCTCAAGGTTCACTGAACGCCGCTGCTGGCGGAATTCATCCTGATGCCTCCCCCGGCCGCATCACCCGGGGGATTGCTCTCGGGGATCTCTTGCGCAACCACGCGCTCAGGCGCCGGCGCGATCAGCGTGCTGCCGGTTGCGGCGCTGCCTTGCGTCCTGCAGAGATCGCCTTCGAGCTTGAGCCGGCCGCTCGCCAGCAACCGCAGCGCCTCCGGATAGATCCGATGCTCGATGGTGATCACGCGCGCGGCGAGCGTCTCCGGCGTGTCGTCGTCAGCCACGGTGACCGCGCCCTGCATCACGATCGGTCCGGCATCGGTCTCCGGGATCACGAAATGCACCGTCGCGCCGGACAGCTTGACCCCTGCACGCAGAGCCTGGCCATGCGGATCGAGGCCGGGGAAGCAGGGCAGCAGCGACGGATGGATGTTGAGCATCCGCCCGTACCAGTGCCGGACGAATTCGGCGGTGAACAGCCGCATGAAGCCGCCGAGGCAGATCAGCTCAACCTGGCTGTCGTCGAGCACCCGCTGCAGCGCCGCCTCGAAACCCGCGCGGTCCTTGCCGAACGGCTTGCTCTCGATGACGACAGTCGGAATGCCGCTCGCTGCCGCCTTCTCGAGCCCGGGAGCGTTGGCGCGGTTGGAGATCACGGCGACGATCTCGGCCGGAAAATCCGCAGCTTTCGCAGCCTCGATCAGCGCGGCCATGTTGGAGCCGCGGCCGGAGATGAGGATGGCTGTGCGGCGCTTCATCGCGAAAGATCGAGATGACCGTGATAGACCACGCGATGCTCGTCCTTGGCCTCGATCACTTCACCGAGCAGCGTCACGGTCTCGCCGCCGGCGGTGAAGGCCTCGGTCACCGCATCGACCGCGTCAGCCTTGACGATCGCGATCATGCCGATGCCGCAGTTGAAGGTGCGCAGCAGCTCGAGCTCGGCGATACCGCCCTGCTCGGCCAGCCATTTGAACACCGGCAGCACCGGCAGCCGCGCCAGATCGATGCCGACGCCGAGATGCTTGGGCAGCACGCGCGGAATGTTGTCGGTGAAGCCGCCACCGGTGATGTGGGCGAGCCCCTTCACCGCGCCGGTCTCGCGGATCGCGCGCAAGCAGGACTTCACATAGAGCTTGGTCGGCGTCAGCAACGCCGCACCGAGCGTCATCACCGGTGCGAACGGCGCCGGCGCATCATAGGCCACGCCGGACAGCTCGACGAGCTTGCGCACCAGCGAATAGCCGTTGGAGTGCACGCCCGAGGACGCCAGGCCGATCACGGCATCGCCGGCCGCGATGTCCCCGGTCGGCAGCAGGGTGCCGCGTTCGGCCGCGCCGACCGCAAAGCCGCCGAGGTCGTAATCGCCGTCCTTGTAGAGGCCGGGCATCTCGGCGGTCTCACCGCCGATCAGCGCGCAGCCGGATTCGCGGCAGCCCTCGGCGATCCCCGCGACGATCTGCGCGGTGGCCTCCGGATGCAGCTTGCCGCAGGCGAAATAGTCGAGGAAGAACAGCGGTTCCGCGCCCTGCACGACGAGGTCGTTGACCGACATCGCGACCAGGTCGATGCCGATGCCGCCATGGATGCCGGTCTCGATCGCGATCTTCAGCTTGGTGCCGACGCCATCGGTCGCGGCCACCAGGACCGGATCCTTGAAGCCCGCGGCCTTGAGGTCGAACAGCCCGCCGAATCCGCCGATCTCGGCGTCCGCGCCGGGCCGTGCGGTGGCCCGCACCATCGGCTTGATCAGATCGACCAGACGATTGCCGGCGTCGATATCGACACCCGAATCCGCGTAAGTGAGCCCGTTTTTGCGCTCGGTCATGCCCAATTCCAGATGATAAGGGGCTGGTTACGAGGAATTCCGCCCCCGCGCAATGGCTCGCGGCAATGCTGCCGCGATACTATGTAGATAACACCCGGCCACTGCGCAAAAGAGCCGGATATCGAGTAAAATCAGGCTTCTAGCCGGGAAGCGATTCAAGTTGAGCATTCCGAATATCATCACCCTCGCCCGCATCATCCTGGTGCCGGTGATCGTCTGGGCCATCGTGTCGAGCCAGATGGAGATCGCGTTCGCGATCTTCGTGATCGCCGGCGTCTCGGATGCGGTCGACGGTTTCCTCGCCAAGCGCTTCAACATGGCCAGCGAGCTCGGCGCCCTGCTCGACCCGCTCGCCGACAAGGCGCTGCTGGTGTCGATCTATGTCGCGCTCGGAATCTGGGGCGCGGTGCCGCGCTGGATCGTGATTCTCGTGGTGTCGCGCGACATCATGATCGTCTCCGCCGTGATTGTGTCATGGTTGTTCGACAAGCCGGTGGAGATGAAGCCGTTGATGGTGTCGAAGTTGAACACGGTGGCACAGGTTGCGTTCGCGGCTTTGGTGCTGGCCTCGCTCGGCTTCGGCTTTCAGCCGCATCCCTACGACGTGATCCTGATGGGACTGGTCACAATCTTTACTTTGGGTTCGGTGTCCCTCTATCTCGTGGAGTGGGTGCGGCACATGAGCACGATCGAGGCTCGGTAGCGCACGATCCCGGAAAAGTGGAAACCGGTTTTCCCGCGACAAACGCGAAGCGTTTGCGCAGGGATCATGCTAAAATAAAGTGGTTTGGAGATTTGCGTGGCCGGTAGCGTTCAACCTCGTCAATTGGCCTTGGCCCTGCCGCACGAGGAGAAGCTGACCCGCGACGATTTCCTCGAGGGGCCCGCCAATGAGGCAGCGCTGGCGCTGATCGACGGCTGGCCCGACTGGCCGAACCGAATCATGCTGCTGGTGGGGCCTGACGGCTCCGGCAAGAGCCACCTCGCCGCGATCTGGGCCGAGATCGCCGGCGCGCGCTCGACCGCGGCACATGCCCTGACCGCCGACGCGGTGCCCACTGCTCTCGCTACCGGCGCGCTTGTGGTCGAGGATCTGAGGCCGGCGGATTTCGACGAGCGCACGATGTTCCATCTGATGAATCTCGCGCGCCAGGACGACGCCTTCGTGCTGATCACGGCGCGCGTCCCGCCGTCGGCGTTCGAGATCGAGCTGCGCGATCTGCGGTCGCGGCTCCGCGCTGTGCCGACGGTGACGCTGCTGCCGCCCGATGACCAGCTGTTCCGCGGCCTGATCGTCAAGTTCTGCGCCGACCGCCAGATGAGCGTGGACGAGCCGCTCGTCAGCTACCTGACCAACCGGATCGAGCGGTCCTATGCCGCCGTCCGCCAGGCGGTCGAGCTCCTGGATACCGAGGCGCTGCGGCTCGGCCGGCCGGTGACCCGGGCGCTGGCGGCGGAGCTGTTGCGCGATGCCTGAGCAGTCCCGCGGCTTGACGGCGCAGGCCAGCGGAACATCAATGTCATCGAAACGTCATCGCAATATCACATGGTCTGCGCGGCCCTCGGCTAGACCGCCCCAGCCCCCTGCCCGGAATTGGACCAGCACTTGATGGACTCGGCACAAGCACCTGAAATCAAAGAGAAAGAGGCGGAGCTCCCGCCCGTCCCCGCGATCGCGAGCAGCCCCGAGCGGTTCATCAACCGGGAGCTGTCCTGGCTGCACTTCAACCGCCGGGTGCTCGAGGAATCGGTCAATCTCGGCCATCCCCTGCTGGAGCGGGTCCGCTTCCTGTCGATTTCGGCGAATAACCTCGACGAGTTCTTCATGGTCCGCGTCGCCGGCATCAAGGCGCAGGTCCGCGAAGGCATTGCGGAGCGCAGCCCGGACGGCTTGCTGCCGGCCGAGCAGCTCGTGATGATCAACAAGACCGTCTCGCAACTCGCCTCCGACCAGCAGGCGATCTGGAGCGACCTGCGCGAGCTCCTGTCCAAGGTCGGCATCCAGCTGGTCGACGGGCGCGACGTCACCAAGTCCGAACGCACCTGGATCGAGGATCACTTCCTCCACAACATCTTCCCGCTGCTGACGCCGCTGGCGATCGACCCGGCGCATCCGTTCCCGTTCATCCCGAACCTCGGCTTCACGGTCGCGCTGCAATTGTCGCGGATCGCCGACGGCAAGGCGATGAACGCGCTGATCCGCATGCCCGGCAAGATCGACCGCTTCATCCGCATTCCCTCGACCAAGGAAGGCGCGCCGGCCCGCCTGATCACGCTCGAGCAGGCCACCGGCCTGTTCATCGGCCGCCTGTTCCCCGGCTACACCGTCAAGGGCCAGGGCGCGTTTCGCATCATCAGGGACTCCGAACTCGAAATCGAGGAAGAGGCCGAAGACCTCGTGCGCCTGTTCGAGACCGCGCTCAAGCGCCGTCGGCGCGGATCAGTGATCCGTCTCGAGATCGAGGCCACGATGCCCGAAGAGCTGCGCGTCTTCGTGCAGCACGCCTTGTCGGCCGCAGACGATGAAGTGATTCTGGTCGACGGCGTGCTCGCGATGAACGAGCTGTCGCAGCTCACCCGCCTCAATCGCCCCGACCTCGAATTCCCGCCCTACGTGCCGCGCCATCCCGAGCGCGTGCGCGACCATGGCGGCGATATCTTCGCCGCGATCCGCCAGAAGGACCTCGTGGTTCACCACCCCTACGAATCCTTCGACGTCGTCGTGCAGTTCCTGCAACAGGCGGCGCGCGATCCCGACGTGGTCGCGATCAAGCAGACGCTCTATCGCACCTCGAACAACTCGCCGATCGTGCGCGCGCTGGCGGATGCCGCCGAAGCCGGCAAGTCGGTGACCGCGCTGATTGAATTGAAGGCGCGGTTCGACGAGGAGGCCAATATCCGCTGGGCGCGCGACCTCGAACGCGCCGGCGTGCAGGTCGTCTACGGCTTCATCGAACTGAAGACCCACGCCAAGCTGTCGATGGTGGTCCGCCGCGAGGGCGGCAATCTCACGACCTATGTGCACACCGGCACCGGCAACTACCATCCGGTCACCGCCCGCATCTACACCGACGTCTCCTACTTCACCTCGGACCCGATCATCGGCCGCGACGTCGCGCGGGTGTTCAACTACATCACCGGTTATGCCGAGCCGAGCGACATCGAGAAGATGGCGGTGTCGCCGCTGACATTGCGCAAGCGGATCATCGAGCACATCCACGGCGAAATCGCCCACGTCAAGCATGGCCGGTCCGGCGCGATCTGGATGAAGATGAACGCGCTCGTCGACCCTGACATCATCGACGCGCTGTATGAGGCCTCGCAGGCCGGCGTCTCGATCGAACTCGTGGTGCGCGGCATCTGCTGCCTGCGGCCCGGACTGCCCGGATTGTCCGAGAACATCCGCGTCAAATCGGTGATCGGCCGGTTCCTGGAACACGGCCGAATCTATTGCTTCGGCATGGGCCAGGGCCTGCCGAGCGCAAAAGCTGCTGTGTATATCTCGTCCGCCGACATGATGCCGCGGAACCTCGACCGCCGCGTCGAGGTGCTCTGTCCGCTGCAAAATCCCACGGTGCATCAGCAGGTTCTCGAACAGATCATGGTCGCGAACCTGAAGGACACCGAGCAGAGCTGGCAATTGTTGCCGGACGGATCGTCAACGCGTATGAAGGCCGCGAAAGGCGAAGAGCCTTTCAATCTGCATGACTATTTTATGACAAATCCGAGTCTGTCCGGCCGTGGTAAGTCTCTCAAGGAATCTTCACCGCGCCGTCTCACGCGTCGTAACGAGCGTCAGCAGCCATCGTCTTAAGGGGGCCTTACGGTGAAGCGGCCGCGGAAGCGCGCTTCCAGCGTCGCTGTGATCGATATCGGCTCGAACTCGGTTCGTCTCGTGGTTTACGAGGCGATGGCGCGCAGCCTCATCACCATCTTCAACGAGAAGGCGCTGTGCGGGCTCGGACGCGAGGTGCAGAGCACCGGCTTGCTCGCAACCGACGCGGTCAACAAGGCGCTCACGGCGCTGCGCCGCTTTCGCGCGCTGTGCCGGATCCAGCAGGTCGGCCGCGTCTACGCGATCGCGACCGCGGCCTGCCGCGACGCCAAGAACGGTCCGGACTTCATCGCCCAGGCCGAGCGCATCTGCGGCGCCAAGATAGAGATCCTCACCGGGCCACGTGAAGCGAAGCTGTCTGCGCTCGGCGTCGTCTCTGGCGTGCACAATCCGAACGGCATCGTCGGCGACCTCGGCGGCGGCTCGCTCGAATTGATCGACGTCAAGGGCAACCGCGTGCGCAGCGGCGTGACGCTGCCGCTCGGCAGCCTCGCGCTGCAGGACCTCTCGAACAAATCGCTCAAGCGCGCCGAACGCATCGTCAAGAACGAACTGCTCGGCGTCGCCCAGCTCAAGACCGGCCGCGGCCGCACCTTCTACGCGGTCGGCGGCACCTGGCGCGCGCTGGCGCGCATCCACATCATCCAGAGCGGCTACCCGCTCAAGGTGATGCACGGCTATTCGATTCCGGCGGCGGACGCGCTCGACTTCGCGCAGCGGCTGCGGCGGCTCGCCGCCACCAACATGCTCGCCAATATCGAATCCATCGCAGATGCGCGGCGGCCACTATTGGCCTATGCCGCGCTCGTGCTCGAATACATCATCCGCGTGGCCCAGCCGAAGACCATCGTGTTCTCGACCTTCGGCGTGCGCGAGGGCCTGCTCTACGAGATGCTGCCGCAAGCCGAACGCGCCAAGGACGGGCTAGTCTGCGCTGCGCAGAACCTCAACGAATTGCTGTCGCGCTCTGCCCGCCACGCCCAGGAGCTGACGGCGTGGACCGACCGGCTGGTGCGCGTCGTCCGGCTGCGCGAGACCGAGGAAGACCGCAGGCTGCGCCACGTCGCCTGCCTGCTCTCCGACATTGGCTGGCGCGTGCATCCCGATCATCGCGGCGAGGAAACCCTCAGCCTGATCATGAACGGCAATTTCGGCTCGATCACCCATCAGGGCCGCGCCTTCGTCGCGCTGTCGGTGTTCTATCGCTACGCCGGCCTCAGCGAGGAGAACGAGCCGCCGCCGCAGATCCGCGCGCTGGTGACGCCGGCGATGGACGAGCGCGCGCGTGTGCTCGGCGCCGCGTTCCGTGTCGCGCACCTGATCACCGCGGCGCGCACCGGCGTGCTGCCGGCGACGCATTTCCGCACCCAGGGCCGCAAGCTGATGCTGGTGTTCGAACACCGGATGGTGGATCTGGTCGCCGACCGCGTCGGCAGCCGCTTCAAGCAATTGGCGCGGCTCGTCGGGCGTGCCGGCTCGATCGTGCGGCGCTAGCAGCGTTTCCGGCACCGCTGGATCGAACCGGACTTTCCTTCCCGGGGGATTCGATTTGAGAACTCCACCGGCCGTTACGGCCGGAGCAGAATCGACCCGACGGTTGCGCCTTGCTCGAGACGGAGATGGGCTTTCGCCGCATCGCTCAGCGCAAACTCGGCGCCAATCTTGATCTTCAGACCGCGTCCGATTTGCTCAAACAGGGCCGCCGTCGCACGGGCGTAGGATCTCGGATCGCCGGCATAGGCAAAGAAGCTGGGCCGCGCGAGTGACAATGACCGACGGGGTCCCAACTCGCCGAGCGCGATTGCCGGCAAGGATCCGCCGGCTTGGCCGACGCTGATGACCGTACCGAACGGCTTCATCGCATCGAGCGTCCGAGTCAGCGTCTCTCCGCCAACACCGTCATAGGCGATGTCGACGCCGGTACCGTCGGTCAGACGACGCACCTCCGCAACAAAATCAGTCTCGCGATACAGGATCGCGTGATCGAGGCCATGGCTGCGCGCAAGCTCCGCCTTGTCGAGGGAGTACCGATCACGGTTGCGCCGAGGCGCTTTGCCCACTGCGTAAGGATCAATCCAAGTCCGCCCGCGGCGGCGTGCACGAGCACCACCATGCCCTGGCGAACCGGGCACACGCGATCGAGCAGCATGTGCGCGGTGATGCCGCGCAACATGGCGGCCGCTGCGGTCTGATCGTCGATGCCGTCGGGAATGCGCACCAACCTGCTGGCCGGCAGGTTGCGGGCTTCGGCATAGCCGCCGAGCGGCAGGCCGGCATAGGCGACACGGTCTCCGATGCGGAACGCTTTGACCTCGGTCCCGCCGCTTCCACGACGCCGGCACCCTCCACTCCGAGCACGGCCGGCATGCCGGGTACGGGATAGAGCCCCATGCGCTGGTAGATATCGACAAAGTTAACTCCGATCGCGGTTTGACGCAGCCGCACCTCATCGGCCGCCGGACGCGGAAGGTCCGCGCGAACCGGCTTGAGGACGTCGACGCCGCCGGGCGCGGTCATGGCAATGCTCAGGGTCATTGGTGGTCTCCAGTGATAAGACCAACCTAGGGGGAGCGCCTGCGCGCAAGAATTCCTTATCCGCGCGCAGTTTCTGTGCAAAAATTCGCATATGGATTGGGATGACCTCCGTTTCTTTGCCGAACTGGTCCGCCAGGGCAATCTCTCGGCCACCGCCCGCCGGCTTCGTGCCGACCATTCGACGGTCGCCCGGCGCGTCGACAGCCTGGAGCGCGCGCTCAAGATCAAGCTGTTCGATCGCCTGCCACGCGGATACGTGCTGACGGCCGAAGGCGAACGCATCGCCGAGCGCGTCGGCGCGCTTGAAGAAGCCGTCTTCTCGATTCAGCGCCTTGAAGGCGGTGAAGCGGCGGTCAATGGCCGGGTCAGAATCAGCGCGCCGCCAGCGTTCGCGAGTCTCTGGCTGGTCCCGCGGCTTGCGGCCTTGGGCCGCAATCATCCGGGTCTCGTTCTCGACGTCCTCGGCGCGACTGCGGCAGCAAGCCTCGCACGCCGGGAGGCCGACATTGCGTTGCGGCTGTCACGCCCCGAAGACGGCGGCTTGACGATCCGGAACCTGGGTCGCTTGCGATACGGGATCTATGGTGCGCGCACCTATCTCGACGAGGTCGCTGAGGAAGAGCGGGTCTTTCTGGCCTATGACGAAGCGCTTGACGCTTCCCCGCAGCAGCGTTGGCTACGCAAATTTGCCGGAGACCGGCCCATTGTGATGCTTGCCAACGACCTGGTGTTCTTGATTTCGGGTGCTCGCGCCGGGATGGGGCTCGCCGCCGTACCCCACGTGCTCGCGGAGGACTGCGAGGAGCTCCGTTGCGTGGCTGAAAGCGAGGAAGCCACGCGTCAATTGTGGCTCGTCTATCACCCCGACATCGGTCGCTCGGCGCGCATCCGCGTCGTGATCGATCACCTCGTGGCGATCACCCAATGCCTGAGGTGAGCCGGGACACCCCGTAGCAACCCTTCTGCGCGTTTGCGCACACGAACTGCGCAAAGATCGGCAGTTCTCCTCCGCACCATCGCGATGCACAGGTCGCTGGCAGGCAAATGCCCGTCGCGCAAAGGAGGACGATTCGAAATGGCAAACGTATCGCTGGTGGAACATGACGCTGCTGAGCACGTATGGCTGCTACCGGAAGTGCTTCATGGCAAGGACACTTCGAGCCCGGCTGACTTTCTCGCGCTCGACTCGATGCTCACACCCGCGGAGCGTGGTGAACGCGATGCCGTGAGACAATTCGTCGAAAGAGAACTGAAGCCGCATACGCGGGATTGGTTCAAGACAAGGCCGCCGCTTCGCGAACTGACGAGATTGTTCGGCCAGCACCGAATGTTCGGCAGATTGATCGGGGAGACTGCGGCCCGGATTCCGCCCGCGGTCTCTTTCGGCCTGCAGATGCTCGAGCTCGAAGCTGGTGACACGGCCTTTCGCCAGCTCGTCTCAACGCAGGACAACCTCGTGATGTTTGCATTGGCCGAGTACGGTTCGCCGGACCAACGCGCGGAATGGTTGCCGCAGCTTGCCACAGGCGAGGCCGTCGGCTGCTTCGCGATGACTGAGCCCACTGCCGGCAGCGATGTCGCCGGCATGCAGACGGTGGCCCGACGAGATGGTCCCGATTGGGTACTTAACGGCAAGAAGCGCTGGATCACCAACGGTGTGGATGCCGACGTTGCAATCGTCTGGGCGAAGACCGACGAGGGCATTCGCGGCTTCGTCGTCCCGACCCAAACGGCCGGCTTCAGCGCCGTGGACATCGGCGACAAGGTGGCGATGCGCCATTCCTCCTCCACGGAGCTTGGCCTCCGCAACGTTCGGCTGCCGGCATCGGCATTGCTTCCCCTCGCCTCCGGCTCGCGCGCGCCGCTGTCCTGCACCAGCGAAGCGCGCTACGGGATTCTGTGGGGTGCGGCGGGAGCGGCGCGCGACTGCTTCCTTGCTGCGCTGGAGCGGTCGCTCGCGCGAACACAATTCGGCCGTCCGCTGGCGAGCTTCCAGCTTACGCAGCAGCGCCTTGCGGTGATGTGTTCAAAGGTTGGCCACGCCACGATGCTCGCCATTCATCTGGGCCGCCTGAGAGAACAGGGCTGCGTGACCGCCGCGCAGCTCAGCCTCGGCAAGCTTCAGAACGTTCAGGCAGGTCTTGAAGTCGCACGTGAAGCTCGCGCCCTGCACGGCGGGGACGGCATCACGTTGGAATTTTCGCCGATCCGCCACATGATCAATCTCGAGGCTGTCTCGACGTACGAAGGCACGCATGAAATTCATACGCTTGCCGTCGGACGCGCGCTGACCGGGATCGATGCGTTCCGTTGACGATCGGACGGCCCGCCTGAAGCGGGACATCGCAGGTGCCCGTCACGCCGCCTTGGCGGCGTGCTTGGCCTTGCGGAGCGTGTGACGGCGCCAGATCGATCCCATGACCAGCACCACGACGATGCCGAGCACGGCGAGCGTGATCTCGCCGCCGTTGCCGCCATGGGCGAATTGCGGCGACATCCCGATCGAAGTCAGCCAGGAATCGAGCCTGGCACCGAGCGGTCCGGCGAACAGCGCATTCAGCTTGGGATGCACGGCCGGATCGGTCGCAATGACGTCGCCCGCGATCCAGCCGAGCAGCGCGGCGCCGGCCCAGACCAGGACCGGCAGCTTGGTGAGCAGCGCCATGATCAGCGCCGCACCGGCCACGATCAGGGGAACGCTGATCGCAAGTCCGAGCACCAGCAGCGGTACGCTGCCATTGGCGGCAGCGGCGACCGCGATCACATTGTCGAGGCTCATCACGATGTCCGCGACCACGACGATCTGAACCGCGGCCCACAGATGTGAGGCCGCGTGCACGCTGTCCTCGTCCTCCTGCTCCGGCACCAGGAGCTTGGCGGCGATCACGATCAGCGCCAGTCCACCGACCAGCTTCAGGTAGGGAAGCTCCATCAGGCTGGCGACGATGCCGGTGAAGATGACGCGCAGCAGCACCGCCGCGGCGGCACCGAGAATCATGCCCCACAGGCGCTGGCGCGGCGCGAGCCCGCGGCACGCGAGCGCGATCACGAGCGCGTTGTCGCCCGACAGCAGGACGTTGATCCAGATGATCTTGCCGACGGCGACCCAGAAGGTCGGGGTCGCCATCTCGTTCTTGAACTCGGTGAAGAACGCGCCGATGTACGCCGGATCAAAGATCTGCCACAGCCAGTCCACAGCGAGTCCTATTCGGCCTTATGGCCGCCCCTGGCGGCGGTGGTCCGCCGCTCCCAGTTCATTTCGACGCGGTCTCCCCAGGAGACCGCGTCACTTCAGTTGTGCGGCGTCAGCCGACGATCTCGTTGCCGGCGAAGAACTGCGCGATCTCGATCACCGCGGTCTCCGGAGCATCCGAACCGTGCACCGAATTCTCGCCGATCGACTTCGCATAGAGCTTGCGGATGGTGCCTTCGGCGGCCTTCGACGGATCGGTCGCACCCATCACGTCGCGATACTTCAGGATGGCGCCCTCTCCTTCCAGCACCTGGACCACGACCGGGCCGGAGGTCATGAAGTCGACCAGTTCGCCGAAGAACGGGCGTGCCTTGTGGACGGCATAGAAGGTTTCGGCCTGGCCGCGGGTCATCTGGATGCGCTTCTGCGCCACGACCCGCAGGCCCGCCTTCTCGATCACCGCATTGACCGCGCCGGTCAGGTTGCGCTCGGTGGCATCGGGCTTGATGATCGAAAAGGTGCGTTCAATCGCCATGATTTCGTCCTTGTAAACGGTGGCTGGGAGTTGCCGGGGCTTATATCGGCGCAGTGGGGTAACGGCAAGCGACCCTGTGACGCGTTAGCCTTTAGTTTTGATGGATTTTCACGACAGAAACCGTCGTCCGGGCGGTCTGTGGACAGCGACAGGCTCGGCCAACTTACCGCGATTTCACTTAGGTGAACCCATTCTGACAGCGCCGTGCCGCTGCCGTTCAGCTGCAGTCGCCTAGGCTCTACACCGATCGGACGCCTTGCTGGCCCCCCATCCGCAAGCCTCACAGGACGTCTCGGGAAACGATGTCACCGCGGGCGCGTCACGCGCGCCCATACCTCGAGGAGACGATCATGTTACGCAAATTATCGCTCGCTACCGTTGCCGCAATTTCGCTCGGTGCCGCCGCACTCGCCCCGACCTCCGCCTCGGCCTGGGGTGGTTGGCATGGCGGCTGGCACGGCGGATGGCACCACGGCTGGTGGGGCGGCCCGCGCGTCATCGTCGGTGGGCCGGCCTACTACGGCGGCTATGGCTACGGTGGCGGTTGCTATGTGCGCCGCGTCGTGCCGACCCCGTGGGGTCCCCGCTGGCGTCTGGTCAACCGCTGCTACTGATCCATCTGTTCTGTCGACTGCTCCCCTGACTTGCATCGCCCCGGCCTCGCGCCGGGGCTTTTTTGTGCCCGCCAGGGAACCCGCCTCACTACCTCAAGGCGACAGTAAGGCGGAACCGAAACCAAATTCGGAGGTCGCGACTTGTCATGGCAGGATTTACGAAGCACGCGAGATGGAACTCGCCAAGAAACATTCCAAGGCACATGCCGAGAGCCATGACGATGACAATGACCCAGACCGACAACGATCCCGATCAGATTGATCGCAAGACCTGCCGTTACATCTGCGATGCCGTGGGTGAACGACTCCAGCAAAGCATGCGGCCAGAACCCGCACTTTCGTCCCGCTTGCAACAGCTGCTCGAGGAAATGCAACGCCGGGAAAACGAGCGCCACTAGATAGTGCGGGCTCACCGGCAGCCCAATTGCGTTTTTGCAACAGCCGTCCGGAGAGATTTTACCGACAGACGGGTTGCGTTTGGCAGCGGGTCCGGTGACAACGCTGCATGCTCTCCATCACTGACATTTCAGTCCGGATCGCCGGGCGGCTGTTGATTGATCACAGTTCTGTGCAAATCGTGCCCGGCGCGCGCGTCGGATTTGTCGGCCGTAACGGTGTCGGCAAGTCGACGCTGTTTCATGCCATCCGGGGCGAGCTTCCGACCGAGAGCGGCAGCATCGCGCTTCCTCCGCGCTGGCGAATCGGCAGCCTCGCGCAGGAAGCGCCCGACGGACCCGAAAGCCTGATCAACGTCGTGCTGAAGGCCGACCTCGAGCGCGACGCGCTGCTGCACGAGGCCGAGACGGCGCACGACCCGCACCGGATCGCCGATATCCAGACCCGGCTGGTCGACATCGACGCTCACTCCGCCCCGGCCCGCGCCGCCGCGATCCTCTCCGGCCTCGGCTTCTCGACATCAGACCAGGCGCGGCCGTGCGCGGAATTCTCCGGCGGCTGGCGCATGCGCGTGGCGCTGGCGGCGACGCTGTTCTCCGCACCCGATCTGCTGCTGCTGGACGAACCGACCAACTACCTCGATCTCGAGGGCACGTTGTGGCTCGAGAACCACCTTGCCAACTACCCGCGCACGGTGATCGTGATCAGCCACGACCGCGATCTGCTCGACACCTCGGTCGATCAGATCCTGCACCTCGATCGCGGCAAGCTGACGCTCTACAAGGGCACCTATTCCTCCTTCGAGGAGCAGCGCGCCGCGCGCGAATTGCTCGACGCCAAGCACGCCAAGCGGCAGGCCGATGAGCGCAAGCGCCTGCAGGACTTCGTCGACCGCTTCAAGGCCAAGGCCTCCAAGGCGCGGCAGGCGCAGTCGCGCGTCAAGATGCTGGAGCGGATGAAGCCGATCACCGCACTTGTAACCCAGGACGTTCGCGAGATCTCCTTTCCGGCACCGGAGAAGCTGCTGTCGCCGCCGATCATCGCGGTCGATGACGTTTCGGTCGGCTACGAGCCGGGCAAGCCCGTGCTCAATCGCGTGACGTTGCGCGTCGATCCAGACGATCGCATCGCGCTGCTCGGTTCCAACGGCAACGGCAAGTCGACGCTGGTCAAGCTGCTGGCGGGCAAGCTCGCGCCGTTCGCGGGCAGGATCACGCGGGCCGATAAATTATCGGTCGGCTATTTCGCACAGCACCAGGTCGACGAGCTCAATCTCGACGGCTCGCCCTATGATCACATCCGCAAGCTGATGCCCGAGGCTCCGGAGAGCAAGGTGCGCGGCCGTGTCGGCGCGATCGGCTTCTCCGGCAAGGCCGGCGACACGCTGGTGAAGAGCCTGTCGGGCGGCGAGAAGGCGCGACTGCTGCTCGGGCTTGCGACGTTCTACGCCCCCAACATGATCATCCTGGACGAGCCGACCAACCATCTCGACATCGACAGCCGCGCGGCGCTGGCGGAGGCGATCAACGAATTCCCCGGCGCCATCATGATGGTCTCGCACGATCGCTATCTGATCGAGGCCTGTGCCGATCGTCTGTGGGTCGTCGCCAATCAGACGGTGACGGCCTATGACGGCGATCTCGACGAATATCGCCGCATGATCCTGTCGGCCAATGACGGACGGACCGTGTCGCGTGAACGCGTCAGGGAGCCGGCCAAGCCGGAACGCATCCGCAATGAGAAGCGCACTTCACCGAGACAACGGGTCGCGCAGGCCGAGAGCGAGATCGAGCGCATCAACGGCATCATCGCAAAGATCGATACCGCGCTCGCTCTGCCCGATATTTTCACGCGCGATCCCAAGCAGGCCGCGCAGCTGACCAAGGCGCGCGCCGGCGCCGAGAGCGCGCTGCAACGCGCCGAGGAAGAATGGCTGGAAGCCAGCGCCGAACTCGACGAAGCCGCGAGCTAGATTTGCGAGGAAGCGCCCGGGGTTTAGCTGTGCGCAGACTTTTTCTTCTTCGGCTTCGCGGGCTTCGGCTCCGGCGCAGCATCCGGGCCGCGCTCGACCGACGTCAGACGTCCTGAGGAGAACGTATAGATACCGGCGCGCGCGCCGCGCGACCAGGTCACGACCGCGACGCGCTCGCCGCCCGGCCCGCTCGACAGGTTCACGCTGTCGGGGGCGCCGATGCCGCGCACGACATCGCATTCGGTGTGGCCGAGTGCGACACTGCCGCCGGTCGGCCGCGGCGCACCGGGAGCCTGCGCGTTCGCGTCGGTGGCACCCGCCGGCGGCGCCATGCCGGGGCAGCTTCCGTCAGCACTGACGAGATCATCGTTGGTCACCGGCTTGTCCGGCGTCAGCGGCGGCGATTCGATCGAGATGTTGCGGATGAACACCCGGCCGGGCCGCGAGAACCAATCCGCGTCACGCGAAAAGATGTCGGACGCGCCCGAGCAGCCGGCAAGGCCAGGTGCAAGTACCAGCAACGCCAGCAGCGACTTCCGACTGAATGTTCCATCACGCACGATCGACAAGGCTCCTAACCCCTCTACTAAGGGCTTGTCCGAACATCACTTTGCGGCATGACC
This sequence comes from Bradyrhizobium sp. RD5-C2, assembly GCF_019972155.1. GTDB lineage: Bacteria > Pseudomonadota > Alphaproteobacteria > Rhizobiales > Xanthobacteraceae > Bradyrhizobium. Next base: position 376,447 of record NZ_BOVL01000008.1, read on the forward strand.
GTGACCCGCCCGAGGAAACGTCGAATTATCATTAATTAGTCGATATCGCTATTGGCGCCGCTGCCAGCGTCCGCGCTCGTCGGCCTGCCAATAGGTGACCTCGAAGCCGCGGGCCTTGCAAGCGGTCCAGCTCTCCCGCGCCGAAGCCACCGCGTCGGGGTCGTCGCCGTTGAACACGAGGACCAGGCGCTCGTAGCTGTCGCAGTCGGCCGGGAGCGCCGCGTTGTCGACCAGGAACCGGACATTGGCCCGGTTCGGATTACCCTCCTCGACCGACAGGATGATCGGCTGATCCTGCGCGTCGGCAACCCGCGCGCTCGCATGCGGCAGGAACGAATCGTCGCTGTAGGTCCACAGATGCGCGTCGAGCGTCTCGGCGCGCTCCTGCGACGTCGATTGCACGACCACCCGCCAGCCGCGCTCGAGTGACTTCTCGAGCAGCGGCGGCAGTACGCTTTCCAGCGTCATGTTCTGCAGATGGTAGAACAGAACCTCGGTCATGCGTCGGCTGACACTCTATTACTTCTTGGCTTCATAATATTCGGAGACGAGCCGCTCGAGCAGCCGGACGCCGTAACCTGAGCCCCAGCTCTGATTGATCTCGGTCTTCGGCGCGCCCATCGCGGTGCCGGCGATGTCGAGATGCGCCCAGGGCGTGCCGTCGACGAAGCGCTGCAGGAATTGCGCTGCCGTGATCGAGCCGCCATTGCGCCCGCCGGTGTTCTTCATGTCGGCGAATTGCGAGTCGATCTGCTTGTCGTATTCGGGACCGAGCGGCATCCGCCACACCTTCTCGCCGGTCTCGAGACCAACCTTGGCGAGGCGCTCGGCGAGCTCGTCATTGTTGGAGAACAGGCCGGCGTAATCGGTGCCGAGCGCGACCATGATCGCGCCGGTCAGCGTTGCGAGATCGACCATGAATTTCGGCTTGCACTTCTTGGCGACGTACCAGAGCACGTCTGCGAGCACGAGGCGCCCTTCGGCGTCGGTGTTGATGATTTCGATGGTCTGGCCGGACATCGAGGTGACGATGTCGCCCGGACGCTGCGCGTTGCCGTCGGGCATGTTCTCGACGAGGCCGATGGCGCCGACCGCATTGACGCGGGCCTTGCGCGCCGCGAGCGCGTGCATCAGCCCGACCACGCAGGCCGCGCCGCCCATGTCACCCTTCATATCCTCCATGCCGCCGGCCGACTTGATGGAGATACCGCCGGTGTCGAAGCAGACGCCCTTGCCGACGAATGCGACCGGCGCCTCGCTCTTCTTGCCGCCGTTCCAGCGCATGATCACGGTGCGGCTGGGCCGTACCGAGCCCTGCCCGACGCCGAGCAGCGCGCCCATGCCGAGCTTTGTCATCGCCTTGACGTCGAGGACCTCGACGGTGACGCCGAGCTTGCGCAGCTGGCTTGCGCGGCGCGCGAACTCCTCGGGATACAGCACGTTCGGCGGCTCGTTGACGAGCTCACGCGCCAGGTTCACGCCGTCGACGATGGACGAATCGGGCGCAAACGCCTTCCTGGCAGACGCGACGTCGTCGACCGCGATCGAGACGTCGGCGCGCACGGCGCCGTCCTCACCGTCCTTCTTCTTGGTCTTGTAGCGATCGAACTTGTAGGCACGCAGGCGGATGCCGGTCGTGATCGTCGCGGCCTGGTCGGCCGTCATTGCTGAATCTGGCAGTTCCGCAAGGACGGTCATCGCACCGCTGCCGGCGTTGAGCTTGCCGGCCACCACGCCGCCGAACTTAAGAAGATCCTTCTCCTTGAGGTCGGCCACCTTGCCGGTGCCGATCACGATCAGCCGGTCGACCTTGATTCCCTCCGGCGCCAGGATGTCCAGGGCCGCCCCGCTCTTGCCCTTGAACTGGTTGGCGGCCGCGGCCCGCTTGACCGTCTCGGCGGCAGCTCCGAGCGCCTTCCGGGTGGCGGCTCCGAGCTTCAATTGCTCGTCGCAAAAGGCGACCAGAATGCCGCGGGCGGACGCGGAGAACGGGACAAAGCCGACCTTGACGGCGTCGGACATAGGAAAATCCTCCAGGACTCAGGGTGTTGCTCGGGCCTGAGGCGGCCCTTCCGGCACGCGGGGGTGAGCATTGCGATGGCGGTCCGTAAGCGGCCCGGACCGGGCTTGTCGCACACTATGACCTGCCGGCTGCGCCGCTGCCAAGCGCCGGAGTGGCCGGAAGGCCACAAAAGCGATTAATTAACCATAAATTAAGCGTGCCTTGGCCCGGCCATTTTGTTGACGGATCAAAGGGATGGTAGTGAGATTGTGAACAGAGAGTGAGCCGGACGAGTCCGCGGCTCGACCATAGGGGAACCCGGGTTGACGGGATTGGTCGAAAGCCGTGCGTCTGGTTGCGTGAAGGGGGTCTTGGGGGCCGTGCGGTAGCGATGGGGTCGATCGACAAGTACATCTTCAAAACGACGCTGGCGTCGTTTGCGCTTGTCCTGGTCAGCCTTACCGGCGTGATCTGGATTACGCAGGCGTTGCGCGGCATCGACCTGATGACCAGCCAGGGTCAGACCATCCTCACCTTCCTCGGCATCACCAGCCTCGTGATCCCCGCCCTGATCCTGATCATCGCCCCGATCGCGCTGATGATCGCGATCTCGCACACGCTGAACAAGCTCGCGACCGATTCCGAGATCATCGTGATGAACGCGGCGGGCTTCTCGCCGTTCCGGCTGTTCCGGCCGTTCTTCTTCGCCACCTGCGTGGTGGCGGCGCTGGTCGCCTTCATCGGCGCCTATCTCGCCCCCGACGGCATGCGCCGAATCAAGCAATGGGATGCCGAGATCACCGCCGACGTGCTGACCAACATCCTGCAGCCCGGCCGCTTTGCCCAGCTCGATCAGAACCTGACGATTCGGATCCGCGAGCGCCTGCCCGCCGGCGTGCTCGGCGGGGTTTTCGTCGACGATCGCCGCGATCCGCAGCAGCGCGTCACCATCGTCGCCGACCACGGCACCGTGCTGAAGAACGAGAGCGGCTCATATCTCGTGCTGGAGGACGGCAATCTCGAGCGATTCGAGGTCGGCAAGCGCGATCCGACGCTGGTGGTGTTTCAGCGCTACGCGTTCGACATGTCGAAATTCTCGCAGGGCCGCGACGTCACGCTCGGAATCCGCGAGCGCTACCTGTGGGAGCTGATGTGGCCGGACGAGAACGACCAGACCTATCAGCAGCTGTCGGGCCAGTTCTTCGCGGAGCTGCATGATCGCTTCATGGCGCCGATCTATCCGTTCGCGTTCGCGGCCCTCACCTTCGCCTTCCTCGGCGCGCCACGCACCACGCGGCAGAGCCGCAATTTCTCGATCGGCGGCTCGGTGTTCGCGGTGTTCGGCCTGCGCATGGTCGGATTCGCCTGCTCCGTCATGGCGGTGAAGACGCCGCTGGCGGCCCTCGTGCAATATCTGATGCTGTTCGCCGGCATCGGCGTCGGGATCTGGATGATCGTCGGCGGCGTGGTCGTCGAACCGCCGGCAGCATTGATGGAAGTCATCAACAGGAACAACGAACGCATTGCGCGCCTCTTCCGGAGGCCGGCCACCGCATGAGCATGGTCACAAATACGCTCGGGCGTTATTTCGCCGGCCGCTTCGTGGTCGCGGCGGTGGGCGTGTTCGCGGGCATCTTCGTGCTGCTCGTACTGGTCGACTACATCGAGATGGTGCGCAAGACGTCGAGCCTGGTCGGGGCCTCCGCGATCACGGTCGCGGAAACCTCGCTGTTCCGCGTGCCGCAGCTGCTCGAGAAACTGATGCCGTTCTGCGTGCTGATCGGCGCGATGACCTGCTATCTCGCGCTGTCGCGGCGGCTGGAGCTCGTCGTGGCACGCGCCGCCGGCGTCTCGGCCTGGCAATTCATCTCGCCGGCGCTGGTCAGTGCGATCGTGCTCGGCATCTTCGCCACCACCGCCTACAATCCGGTGTCGGCCAATCTGCGCGAGCTCTCCAAACGGATGGAGGCCGAGCTGTTCGGCTCGGCGCCCGGCGGCGGCATCCAGGATGCGTCCGGCTTCTGGCTCAATCAGATCAACGACGAAGGTCAGGCGATCATCAATGCGGCTCGCAGCGAGCAGCAGGGCATCCGGCTGACCGGCCTCACGGTGTTCCGATTCGATACGGCGCTGCAGTTCAAAGAACGAATCGAGGCCCGCGAAGCGACGCTCGAAGAAGGCCGCTGGGCGTTCACGGGAGTACGCCGATACACCCTCGACAAGGCTCCGGTGGACCAGGACACCTTCTACCTGACCACCACCTTGACCCCGGCACAGGTGCGCAACAGTTTCTCCACCCCCGAAACTGTGTCCTTTTGGCAACTGCCGAACTACATCCGTTCGTCGGAGAGCTCAGGGTTCGCGACGGCCGGCTATCGCTTGCAGTATCACAAGCTTATCGCGCAGCCGTTTTTGCTGGCTGCGATGGTGATGTTGGCGGCTTCTGTGAGCCTCCGCTTCTTCCGGATGGGCGGCGTGCAGAAGATGGTTTTGAGTGGCGTGGGCGCAGGCTTTCTGCTCTACGTCCTGTCGAAAGTAACTGAAGATTTGAGCAAGGCTGAGTTGATGCATCCCATCGCTGCGGCGTGGTTGCCTGTCGTTGTGGGTAGCCTCACCGGTTTCTTAGCCTTGCTGTACCAGGAGGACGGGTAGTGGCTACTGTCGCCGCCCGCCAGTTGATGTCGCCTGCATTCGGGCGGCGCAGTGCCCTGCGCCGTCAACGGAGCCGCATGGCCGCGTTTGGCGTTTCGATTTCTGCTCTGCTTGCCGCGTTCGTCGTGGTCAGCGCGCTCGACGTCGTCACGTCGACGCCGGCTGCCGCGCAGTCGTTTACCTACAATCCGCGTCCGCCGAAGCCGGTCCGCCCGCCGGCCAAGAACGACGGGCAGATGCTCGTTCAGGCGACCGAGGTCGATTACGACTACAACAACAGCCGCATCTCGGCCGTCGGCAACGTCCAGATGTTCTACAACGGCACCAGCGTCGAGGCCGACAAGGTCATCTACGACCAGAAGACCAAGCGTCTTCATGCCGAAGGCAACATCCGCATGACCGATGCGGAAGGCAAGATCACCTACGCCAACATCCTGGATCTCAGCGACGACTACCGCGACGGGTTCGTCGATTCGCTGCGCGTCGATACTGAAGACCAGACCCGCATGGCGGCGACCCGCGCCGATCGGTCCAGCGGCAATTACACGGTGTTCGACAACGGCGTTTATACCGCCTGCGCCCCCTGTAAGGATGATCCGAAGAAGCCGCCGCTCTGGCAGGTCAAGGGCGCGCGCATCATCCATGACCAGACCGAGAAGATGCTCTATTTCGAGAACGCCCAGCTCGAGTTCTTCGGCGTTCCGATGGCCTACATGCCCTATTTCTCGACGCCCGATCCGACCGTGAAGCGCAAGAGCGGCTTCCTGATGCCGGGCTTCACCACCTACACGGCGTTCGGCTACGGCGTCGAAATTCCGTATTATTGGGCGATCGCGCCTGACATGGACGCGACCTTCAGTCCGCGCATCACCTCGAAGCAGGGCGTGCTGCTGCAGACCGAATTCCGCCAGCGCTTCGTGGACGGCTCCTATCAGATCAGGCTTTACGGCATCGACCAGCTCGATCGGGGTCAGTTTACCGGCCAGCCGGGCGACCGCGACTTCCGCTGGGGCGTCGACACCAAGGGCCAGTTCGCGCTGAACGACAAATGGGTCTGGGGCTGGGACGGCGTCGTGCTGTCCGACTACTTCTTCATGTCCGACTACCGGCTCGCCCAGTACAAGGATCCGTTCGGATCGTTCCTGTCGCTGCCGACGGAAGCGATCTCGCAGCTCTATCTGACCGGCGTCGGCAACCGCAGCTTCTTCGATGCGCGGGCGATCTACTATCTCAGCTACTCGGGCAACCAGAACCAGGTCCCGGTGGTCGCGCCCGTCATCGACTACAACAACGTGATCAACAACAACATTCTGGGCGGCGAGTTCAGCTACAAGATGAACTTCGTCAACCTGACCCGCGAAACCGCGGTGTTCGATCCGATCACGACGATCGCCAACACCGCCGGCCTGTGCAGTTTGACGTCCGCCGATCCGCTGGCTCGGACGCCGTCGCAGTGCCTGCTGCGCGGCATGCCGGGCACCTACACAAGGCTGACGGCCGAGGCGCAGTGGCGCAAGTCCTATACCGACCCGCTCGGCCAGATCTGGACGCCGTTCGCCAGCGTCCGCGCCGATGCCATCAACGCCGACATCTCGAACCAGCCGGGCGTTTCCAACTTCCTGCCGGTCGGCGACACCCAGACGGTCCGCTTCATGCCGACCGTCGGCCTCGAATACCGCTACCCCTTCATCAATGTGCAGCCGTGGGGCACGACCACCGTCGAGCCGATTGCGCAGGTCATCATCCGGCCCAACGAGCCGAATGCCGGCAAGCTTCCGAACGAGGACGCGCAGAGCCTGGTGTTCGACACCAGCAACCTGTTCGCGGTCGACAAGTTCTCCGGCTACGACCGTGTCGAAGGCGGCAGCCGCGCCAATGTCGGCGTGCAGGCCACCACGCAGTTCGATCACGGCGGCAGCGTCAAGGGGATGTTCGGGCAGTCCTACCAGATGTTCGGGCTGAACTCGTTCGCGGTCGCTGATATGACCAATACCGGCATCGACTCCGGGCTGCAGAACCCGCGCTCGGACTATGTCGCGAGCCTCGCCTATTCGCCCAACCGCACCTACACTTTCAGCGTCCGCTCGCGGATGGATGAAGCGACCTGGAACATCAACCGGTTCGAGGCTACGGCGAGCGCGAACTTCGACCGCTGGTCGATCGCCGTGACCTACGGCGACTATGCAGCGCAACCGGAACTCGGCTACCTGACGCGCCGCGAGGGCATCCTCACCAGCGGATCGGTCAAGGTGGCGTCGAACTGGGTGGTTCAGGGTGCGGCGCGCTGGGACCTTGAAGCGAACAAGATCAACCAGTATGCCGTCGGCGCGGGCTATGTGGACGACTGCTTCGTGCTGGCTGCCAACTACATCACGTCCTATACCTATCAGGCAGGCTCGCAGCCGCCCGTCCTCAGCCATGCGTTCATGTTCCAGATCGGGCTGCGGACGATCGCCCAGACCTCCACGACCAGCAGCTCCGCTGGCATGCAGTAGCGAGCGAGGAGCCTGCCAAGGACCATGTATTGGGGGCTTGAATTGGGGGCTTGTATTGCCCGCGGGCCTGTGGCCCCGGCTTGAATTGGTTTAAACGGCTGACATGACCACAATGACGACCGCTAGCCTGCCAAGGCGCTGCAATCAGCTAGTGTTGAGTTCCCTGCTGGCTCTTTTCCTCCTGTTGGGAGGCGGTGCGCGACTGCACGCCCAGACCATCGCCGTGATGGTCAATGGCGAACCCATCACCAATTTCGACATCGAGCAGCGCGCCAAGCTGAACGCGCTGACCGGCGGCAAGACCCCCGATCGCAAAACCGTCCTCGACGACTTGATCGACGAGAAGCTGAAGATCAAGGAAGCCAAGAAATTCGGCGTCGATCCCACCGCCAACGATATCGAGCAGTCCTATGGCGGGATGGCGCAGCGGATGCGGCTGAACAACGACCAGCTGACCAAGGTCCTCGAGAGCAAGGGCATCCGCCCCGATACGCTCAAGCAACGCATCAGGGCCGATATGGTCTGGACCAGCCTGGTCCGCGGCCGCTTCAAGGAAAGCCTGCAGGTCGGCGAGAAGGACGTCGACACCGCGGTCAAGGGGGCCGGCGAAGCGCCCGACGCCGAGGCGTTCGAATACCGGATGCAGCCGGTCGTGCTGATTGTGCCCCGCGGCTCTCCGCAATCCGAATTCGAGAACCGCCGCAAGGAAGCCGACACCCTGCGCGAGCGCGTCACCAGCTGCGAGGAAGCCAACACCTTCTTCAAGTCGATGCGCAACGCCGCGATCCGCGAGATCGTCGTGAAGACGTCGGCAGACCTGCCGCAGTCGCTGCGCGACATCCTGGACAAGACCCCGGTCGGCCACCTCACCCCTCCCGAGCTCACCAAGCAGGGCGTCGAAATGGTCGCTCTCTGCGGCCGGAAGGCAACCACCGTGGACACGCCGAAGAAGCGTGAGATGCGAGACAAGATGTACGTGCAGAAGTACGAGGCGAAGTCGAAAGCCTACCTGCAAGAAGTCCGGAAAGCCGCGATGATCGAATATCCAGGCGGACGATGATCGACTATCGTTGACGCATGGCTCAACCTCTCGCACTGACATGCGGCGAGCCCGCAGGCATCGGCCCCGACATCACGCTCGCCGCGTGGCTGCGCCGACGCGAACTCGACCTTCCGCCGTTCTATCTGCTCGGTGACCGCGCGCCCCTGGCCGAGCGCGCCAGGACGCTCGGGCTCGCCGTAGAGTTTGCCGAGGTCAGCGCCGAGGAGGCATCCGTGGCATTTGCGCGGGCCCTGCCCGTCGTTGCGACCGGCAAGGCGGCGACGGCGCAACCGGGCAAGCCGGACGGAACGAGCGCGGATGCCGCGCTGGCGTCGATCCGTCAGGCCGTCGCCGATGTTGCGTCGGGCAAGGCCAGCGCGGTCGTCACCAATCCGATCGCCAAGAACGTGCTGTACCGCGCCGGTTTCCGCCATCCCGGCCACACCGAATTCCTCGCCGAGCTTGCCGCCCGCCACGGGCCCGCGCCGCAGCCGGTGATGATGCTGTGGTCGCCGTCGCTCGCCGTGGTCCCGGTGACGATCCATGTGTCGGTCCGCGAGGCGCTGGCGCAATTGACGACCGACCTGATCGTCTCGACCGCGCGAATCGTGGTCGCCGACATGAAGGCGCGGTTTGGCCTCGCCTCGCCGCGGCTTGCGATCGCCGGCCTCAATCCGCATGCCGGCGAAGACGGCACGCTCGGCATGGAAGACGTCGAGATCGTCGCGCCTGCGGTCGAGATCCTGCGCCGCGACGGCATTGCCGCCCGCGGCCCGCTGCCGGCCGACACCATGTTCCACGCAGCCGCGCGCAAGACCTATGACTGCGCGCTCTGCATGTATCACGACCAGGCGCTGATCCCGATCAAGACCGTCGCGTTCGAGGACGCCGTCAACGTCACGCTGGGGCTGCCCTTCATCCGGACATCACCCGATCACGGCACGGCCTTCGATATCGCCGGCACCGGCAAGGCCAATCCGTCGAGCCTGATCGCCGCACTCCGGCTCGCCGCGCGCATGGCCGCGGCATCAAGCTAAGTGAGCGCGATCGACGATCTGCCCCCGCTGCGCGACATCATTCGCGAGCATTCGCTGTCGGCGCGCAAATCGCTCGGCCAGAATTTCCTGCTCGATCTCAATCTTACTGCGCGCATTGCCCGTGCCGCGGGCCCGCTGGAAGATTCAACCGTGATCGAGGTCGGGCCCGGCCCCGGCGGACTGACGCGCGCACTGCTTGCGATGGGCGCCAAGCGCGTCATCGCCATCGAGCGCGACGAGCGCGCGATCGATGCGCTCGACTACATCGTCAAGCGCTATCCCGGCCGCATCGAGATCGTGCATGGCGACGCGCAGCACTTCGATCCGCGTCCCCTGCTCGATGGCGGCAAGGCCAAGATCGTCGCCAACCTGCCCTACAACATCGCAACCCAGCTCCTGGTCGACTGGCTGTCGATCGAGCCGTGGCCGCCCTGGTACGACACCATGGTGCTGATGTTCCAGCGCGAGGTCGCCGAGCGCATCGTCGCGCATGAGGACGAGGAAGCCTATGGCCGGCTCGCGGTGCTCGCCAACTGGCGCGCCGAGACCAAGATCCTGTTCGACATTTCGCCCGCAGCCTTCGTGCCGCAGCCGAAGGTGACGTCCTCGGTGGTACGATTGATACCGCGCGCCGCGCCGGAGCCGTGCGACCGCCGCATGCTCGAGCAGGTCGCGGCTGCCGCCTTCGGCCAGCGCCGCAAAATGCTGCGCCAAAGCCTGAAATCGCTGTCGGTCGATCCGGCGCGGCTTGCTGCCGCAGCCCAGATCGACACGACGCGGCGCGCCGAAACCATTCCGGTCGCGGGCTTTGTTGCCATGGCGAGGGAATTGGCCGATATACGGTCCACAAAATAGAACATCAGGAGAAAACGTAATGGCGCGTATGGTTCGCCAATCCCTCGTGAAATTCGACGCACCGCTGTGCGAAACCGTCGTGGACACGCCCAAGCCGCAGGGACGCGAAGTGCTGGTGCGCATCGAGCGCTGCGGCCTGTGCCATTCCGATCTCCACATCCAGGACGGCTACGCCGATCTCGGCGGCGGCAAGAAGCTCGACACCACCCGCGGCATGACGCTGCCCTTCACGCTCGGCCATGAGATCGCAGGCGTCGTCGACGAGGTCGGTCCCGATGCGTCGAAGGATCTGGTCGGAACGAAGAAAGCGGTCTTCCCCTGGATCGGCTGCGGCCAGTGCCGCGACTGCCTCGCCGGCGACGAGAATCTCTGCGCCAAGCAGCGCTTCCTCGGCGTCTCGATCGACGGCGGCTTCGCCACCCACGTGCTGGTGCCCGACGCGAAATACCTGCTCGACTACGATCCGCTGCCGGTCAATCAGGCCGCCACGCTGATGTGCTCCGGCGTCACGGCGTACGGCGCGCTGAAGCGCCTGGTCGATCGCCCACGCCAGCGCAATCTGCTGCTGATCGGCCTCGGCGGCGTCGGCATGATGGGCCTGTCGTTCGCGCAGGCGATGTTCAAGCAGCCGATCGCGGTTGCCGATCTCAGCCCGGCGGCGCGTGAGACCGCGCTGAAGAACGGTGCGGCGGCGGCCTACGATCCCGCGGAGCCCGATGTCGTCAAGCGCATGCTGAAGGAGAGCGACGGCGGCTTCGACGGCGTCGTCGACTTCGCCGGCAACGAGAAGTCGATGGCGTTTGCGGTGTCGACAGTGGCACGCGGCGGCAAGATCGTGGTGTCCGGCCTGATGGGCGGCCAGTTCACGCTGCCGATGGTGCAATGGGTCTACAAGCGCATGACCATCGAAGGCTTCATGGTGGGCACGCTGGCCGAGGGCCAGGAGCTGATGGCGCTCGCCCGGGCCGGCAAGATCAAGCCGACCCCGATGAAGGAAGAGCCGATGGCCGACGTCCAGAAATGGATCGAAGAGCTGCGCGCCGGCAAGGTCGTCGGACGCATCGTGCTGAAGAACTGACGAAGACGTCCCGCCGGCCGCGCGACCGCCGGCGGGACATCCCCCTTATGAGCCCATTTGGTCGCGCCTTGCGGGCCTGAGTGCTGCTTTTGTCCTGCCGCGCGCGCTGGTAATCTTCCGGCGAGGCTGAGAGGGGACGGGGCATGCACGGAGCAGTGCAAGGCAGGAGCCTGGCGGCTGCGGCGCTGCTGGCGCTGCTATGGCACGCACTCGTCGGCGCGGCGCAGGCCGCCACCGAAAAGCGCGTCGCGCTGGTGGTCGGCAATTCCGCCTACCAGAACGTGACGCGGCTCGACAATCCCCGCAACGATGCCGCCCTGATGGCCGAGACGCTGGCAGGCCTCGGCTTCACCCTGGTCGGCGGCCGCGCCCAGCTCGATCTCGACAAGCCGGCGATGGACATCGCCGTCCAGAGCTTCGGCCGGCAGGTGCAGGGCGCCGACGTCGCGCTGTTCTACTATGCGGGCCATGGCGTCCAGGTCTCCGGCGCGAATTACCTGGTCCCGGTCAGCGCCAACGCCACCCGCGAGGCCGACGTCGATTTCCAGATGCTCGACGTCAATCTGGTGCTGAGGCAGATGCAAGGCTCCGGCACACGGCTCAACATGGTGATCCTCGATGCCTGCCGGAACAACCCGTTCGGTGGACGCGGGTTGCGCGCCGCAGACGGCGGCCTGGCGCAAATGCGCGCCCCGGAAGGCACCCTGATCTCCTACGCCACGCAGCCCGGCAACGTCGCGCAGGACGGCACCGGCGGCCACAGCCCCTACACCAAGGCACTGGCCGCCACGATCAAGCTCGCCGGCCTCGACATCTTCCAGACCTTCAACCAGGTCGGACTTGCGGTGAAGCGCGAGACCGGCGGCTCGCAACAGCCCTGGGTCTCGTCATCGCCGATCGACGGAACGTTCTATTTCGTGCCCCCGGTGGCCGCCGAGCAAAAGGTTGCGGTCGCGCCGCAGCCCGAGCCGCAACTGCCCGGCACGTTGCGGCCCGATCCCGATCGCATCCCGATCAAGGACGTCGCGCTGCTGCGCGAATTGAGCGATCGGCTCTATGAGCACAATTTCGATCCCGAGCCGCTCGACAGCAGGAACGGTATGCGTGCGGCGATCAGCAAATTCCAGGAGAAGGTCGCGATGACGCCGACCGGCGAAGCGACCGAGGGCCTCCTGACGCGGCTGCGCAAGATGGAGGACCTGCAACCCTGGGGGTCGATCGTCTACGGCCCGGACATCGATAAATGGGGCATCTCGTGGAAGCATGCGTCACGACGTGCCGCGGTCGACGACGCGCGCACCAAATGCGGCGGCGCCAAATGCACCCTCGAGCTTTCCTTCTACGGCTCGCGCTGCGGCGCGTTCGCGATATCAGCCAAGTCCTGGTCGCTGATCCAGCGCGACACGCTCGATCGCGCCAAGACCGCCGCGCTTGACGAATGCGGCAAGGCCGGGAAATCCTGCCGCATTATCGATGCCGTCTGCGCTGACGGCTCCGGGCACTGAATTGATTGATCACATTGGATAGAGCTGAAAATGAAAAGCATGTTTCGCTCACTGCCTCGCACCGTCCTGTTTTCCGCCCTGCTCCTTTCCGCTCTCGGTCCGACGGCCGCGCTTGCGCAAGCCGGCAGCAGCGGCGGCAGCATCGGCAATGATGAGAAATCACTGTCCGGCTCGCGCGCCGCGCCGCGCTCCGTCGAACCCGATCGGCCGGTCCGGCGCAGCAAGCCGGAATCGGAGGAGCCTCGCCACACCGCGCGCAGGAGCGGCGGAGGTGGTGGCGGTGGCAGCACCGACGGGGCCTGGGTGGTTACCTCGGTGGGCTGCGGTGGTACCGCCTCCGGCGCGGTCGTGGTCACGAGCGACAGGATCATCGGCGAAGGCCTCACCGGGGCCGTCAGCCCCAATGGCGCGGCGCGGTCCGTGTTGCGCTCGAACGGCGTGACCTCGATCGGTTCGGGCCGTCTGTCCGGCCGCAGTGGCTCGGGAACGTTCCGCCGCTCCGACGGCTGCAGCGGGACTTGGACCGCCACAAAACAATAGCGAGGCTCGGACCCTGAATTTGCAAAGCAAGAATTTGGACACGCCCCACCATGCAAACGATGTTTCAACCGTACGCCCGAACGATCCTGTTCTCTGCCCTGCTCTACCTCGCGGGTTCAACGGCCGCGTTCGCGCAGTCCGGTAGCAGCGGCGGCAGCATCGGCAATGACGAGAAGTCGCTGTCCGGGACGCGCCAGTCGCCGCGCGCCGTCGCGCCGTCAACGCCGGCGCGAAGCAAGAGCTCGGAGGTGCCGCGCCGCGCCACGCGGAAGACCGGCAGCGAGGGCGGTGGCGGCAGCGGCAATTTCGATGGTGCGTGGGTGGTTGTCGCAGAGGGCTCGCCCTGCGGCTCCAGCACTGAACGACTGGTGATCTCCGGCGCCAGCATTTCGGGAGAGCTGAGCTCCGGGCAAGTCAGCCCCAACGGATCCACGACGGGAAGCGGATCCGCCGGCGGCTTGAGCTGGACCAGTTCGGGCCGTTTCTCGGGCCGCAGCGGTTCCGGCTCATTCGTGCGATCTGACGGATGCAAGGGCCACTGGACTGCGTCAAAGCGGTAGTCCACTCCCTGAGCGAGCCAGCATGCGCGCTGCCACCGGCGCGCCGCAATTGCGGTCCGCCACGAGCCTCAATTAAGCCCTACCCGTTCCGAATTTGCGGCGCATTGCGACCCAACTCTTTACCGAGATTGGCTGCACCAGCGTTTGCGTAAAAAAGAATACCGGGGACGCGTATGTCAAATCGTTCAGCGAAATTCGCTGCGGCGCTTGCTGTCAGCATGTTGGCCGCTGCCAACTTCACAGCCATGGCCCAGACCGCCGCCAGCACGGCGAGCACCACTACGGCGAATGCGAAGACCGCGGATAGCTGTCAGTCCGCGCCGAAGGGAACCGCGCCTGCGGGGAGCCACTGGTTCTACCACCTCGACCGCAGCACCAAGAAGCAGTGCTGGTATCTCGGTGACGCCAAGACCAAGACCGTCGCCAGGACCGCGGCGACGCAGCAGCAGCCAGCGGCCGCCGCGCCGGACGCCACGACCGCCGATACAACGCCACCACGGAGCCAGCCAGCGCCCCAGCCGGCCATGCGCAAGTCCGTCGCGGACGCGCATGCCGAGTGGCCCTCGCCGCAGCAGGCGGCGACCGCGCCGGTGCCGAGCGCAGATGCCGGTCAGGCCGGCACCGCTGCAACGACCGCCCCGACGGCATCCGCCGCGCCCAGCGGCCCGAACGGCCAGGCATCGGAGGTGAACGCCAGATGGCTGGATGCATCGAGCATGGCCGGAACCAACGGAACCCGGCACCCCGCAGATCAGCCGACCGTGGTCGCGCAGGCCGATGCGACGCCGCAACCGGCAGCCGCACCGGCACCCGCCGCCCCCGTGACGGCCGAGGCGTCCACCGAGAAGTCGTCCTCCTCGACCCAGATGCTGCTCATCGTGATGGTCGGCGCGTTGGCGCTGGCCGGCCTGGTCAGCGCGCTGGTGTTCGGGGTGACCCGCACCCGTACGCCGCCCTATGAGATCAGCGACGAATGGCGTGCGCCCTGGGATTCACTCCACACCGAGCCGGCGCCGCCGATGGCCGTGGTCAGCCGCGACCGTCCGCTGCGCCTGGCGGAGGCTGCGCCGCGCCGGTCGGAGACACCGGTTCCGCGCCGCACCGAGATGCCGGTTGCTCGCCGCGAGACGGCACGCGAGCCGGATCAAACCGAGCAGGACAACAAGCAGATCGCGGCGATGCTGCAGCGGCTGGCGCGCAGCGCGGCGAACTAGAGAGCGCTCAAGAAAGCAGATGAGACATGATGCGATCCCCGGATCGCATCATGGTTCCGGCGGGTTACTTCTCGAGCTGGCGCTGCAGCCCGCGCACGAACTCGGTGAGGCCGGTGCGGCGCTCTCGCTTGAGCCGCTCGGCTTTCAGGATCGACTGCACCTCGGCAAAGGCGTCGTCGACGTCCTGGTTGACGACGATATAGTCGTATTCCGCCCAGTGGCTCAGCTCATGGGTGGCGCGGTTCATCCGCCCGCGGATGACCTCCTCGGAATCCTGCGCACGGGTGTGCAGCCGCTTCTCGAGATCGGCCGCCGACGGCGGCAGGATGAAGACGCTGACCACGTCGGCGCGCGCCTTCTCGCGCAACTGCTGGGTACCCTGCCAATCGATGTCGAACAGCACGTCCTCGCCGGCCGCAAGCGCAGCCTCGACCGGCGCGCGCGGCGTGCCGTAGCGGTTGTCGAACACGGTGGCCCATTCCAGCAGTTCGCCCTGCTTGGCCATCGCCTCGAACTTGGCCTTATCGACAAAGAAATAATCGCGCCCCTCGACCTCGCCCGGCCGCTTCGGCCGCGTGGTCGCTGACACCGACATTTTCAACCCCGGCATGTTGTCGATCAGCATGCGCGATAGCGTCGTCTTGCCGGCGCCCGAGGGCGACGACAGGACGAACATCAGTCCGCGCCGCTCAACGCCGTCAAAACCCTGCGCCGTCATCGTTCACTCCAGATTCTGGACCTGTTCGCGGAACTGCTCGACCACGTTCTTCATTTCAAGCCCGGTGTTGGTCAGCTCGACGTCGTTCGACTTCGAGCAGCAGGTGTTCACCTCGCGATTGAACTCCTGGGCGAGGAAGTCGAGCCGCCGCCCGACCGGTCCGCCCTTGCCGATCATCTCGCGCGCCTGGCCGATGTGGGAGGCGATGCGGTCCAGCTCCTCGCGGATATCGGCCTTGGTGGCGATCAGGATCGCCTCCTGGCTCAGCCGGTCGGCATCGAAGCGATCGGAGGTCTCCAGCAGCGCCGCGATCTGCTCGGCAAGCCGCGCCTTGATCGCCTCGGGCTTGCGGCCGGGAGCCGTCTCGGCACGCCTGGCGAGCCGCTCGATCTCGTCCATCCGCTGCATCAGGATCTGGCCCAGCGCATCGCCCTCGCGGCGGCGCATCTCGACGAGGCTGCCGAGCGCCTGCTCGAACGCCTTCGCCGCCGCCTCGCGTGCCGCCTTGTCCTCGTCCTCATCGCTCGCAGGCTCAACCACCTCGATGACGCCCTTGATGCCGAGCAGCCCGTCGATACTCGGCGCCACCGCGTCGATCCGCTGCGCGAGCTCACCTGCGACCTTCACGACCGCGGCCAGCACATCTTCGTTGATCCGGATGGTCTGCGCCGCATCGGTGCGCTTGACGCTGAAATTGGCGTAGACCGTGCCGCGCGACAGCAACTCGCCGGCCCGCTTCTTGGCGAGGGCTTCCAGTTCGTCCCAGCCCGGCGGCAGCCGCAAGCGCAGGTCAAAGCCCTTGGCGTTGACCGACTTCAGCTCCCACTCGAACGTATAGGGACCGCTCGCGCCATGGCTTCGGGCAAAGCCAGTCATGCTCGATAGCGCCATCGCGTGAAACTCTCCAACAGAAGGATATGGGACTCACCCGGAGACGACGAGACTCGTGGGCAGCCGGTGCGACCTTAGAACGGATTCCGTGAAAGTGGAATTACGTCATCCCTCGGGAAATGCAGAGCTACGGCAAGGTCCGGGAAAGCGTGAAGCGGATTTCCGAAAGACCATGCTCGAACAAGAAGCTAAAGCGCGATGATCGCATCGCGCTTTAGCGCTGCACAACCGGCGGCGAAACGGTCTGCTGGGCTGCGCCCTGCCGACCGCTGCGCGGCGGCTTCTTCTGATTGGTGGGCTTCGCCGGCGTGGCCGCCGTGGGATTGGTGTCGGCCGCCCCAGGCACTGCCGCGGCCGGCGCCGGATCATCCGCGGGCTCGACGGTGTCGTTCTGGATCTGCTTTTCCGACGCGCGCAGCTTGGCGACGTTCTTCGCGTGCTGGTCGTAGGTTTCGGTAAAGGCGTGGCCGCCGGTTCCGTCGGCTACGAAGAACAGGTCGCGGGTGCGCGCCGGATTGGCGGTCGCCTCCAGCGAGGCGCGGCCGGGATTAGCGATCGGTCCCGGCGGCAGGCCGTCGATCACATAGGTGTTGTAGGGCGACGGCTGCGTGATTTCGCTACGCTTGATCGGACGCCCCAGCGTTCCCTTGCCGCCCACCAGTCCGTAGATGATGGTCGGGTCGGACTGCAGCTTCATCCTCTGCCGCATCCGGTTGACGAACACGGCGGCGACACGGCTGCGCTCGTCGGCACGGCCGGTTTCCTTCTCGACGATCGAGGCCAGCGTCACCAGCTGGTCCGGCGATTTCAACGGCGAGTCGGTGTTGCGGCGTTCCCAGATCTCGGCGAGCACGCGCTTCTGCGCCTGCTGCAAGCGCTGGATCACCTGGTCGCGTGTGGTGCCGCGCGGGAATTTGTAGGTCTCCGGCAACAGTGTGCCCTCGCGCGGAATCTCGCGCACCGAGCCGGTGAAGATGTCGTTGTCGGTGAGCCGCGTTACGATCTGCTCCGAGGTCAGACCTTCAGGGATCGTGATGGCGTGCTGCACCACCTTGCCGTCGACGATGGTGGCGATGACGTCGCGCAGACTCGCATTCTTCTGGAACGAGTATTCACCGGGCTTGAGGTCGGAGCTCGCCTTCAGCGCAAACACGCTGCCGATGAAGACCCACGGATTGACGTTGATCACGCCCTCGCGCGACAGCACGTCGGCGATGTCACGCTTGCCGGCACGCGCGGGGATGTTGACGATCTTGTCTTCCTGCAGCGGCCCCGGCGATTCCAGCGTCTGCTTGCCGTAGTAATAGGTGGCCCCGGCACCGATCATCAGGATGATCAGGATGGTGAAGATGGCATTGCCGACGATCACGAAGGGATTGCGGGCGCGATCCGAACGTTTGGGCGGCGGCGGAACCTGTTCGGGCTCCAGCGCCGCACGTGGACTCCTCGGTGAAATGGGCGGCCTCTCACTCATCGATGCAAACCAATATCCTGCCGGTTGAATCGTGGCCGGACAAACCCCTGCCCTGCCAATAGCATACGCCCGCTATTAGGAGTCACCGCGGAATACGGCAAAACGGTGGACTAGTTCTAAAGTCCCGTTCCGATCGCACCTGAACGGGACTTCAGATTCTTATATTGACGCGTTTTCTTCACGCGAACCGGTACCCAGTACCCACTTCGCTCGAAAACGCTCTAGCGACCTACTAATTGGTCACGCGCTGCACGATCACGGAGGCATTTGTGCCGCCGAAACCGAAGGAATTGGACAGCGCCACATTCACGTCACGCTTGCGCGACGTGTGCGGCACAAGATCGATCGCCGTCTGCACCGACGGATTGTCGAGATTGATGGTCGGCGGCACCACATTATCGCGAATCGCCAGCACCGCGAAGATCGCCTCGATCGCACCGGCAGCGCCGAGCAGATGTCCGGTCGCGGACTTGGTCGACGACATCGAGACCTTCGAAGCCGCATTGCCGAGCAGACGCTCGACCGCGCCGAGCTCGATCTCGTCGCCGACCTGCGTCGAGGTGCCGTGCGCATTGATGTAGTCGAGATCCGATGCAACGAGGCCGGCGCGCTTCAGCGCCATGCTCATGCTGCGGAAGCCGCCATTGCCGTCCGGCGGCGGCGAGGTGATGTGGAAGGCATCGCCCGACAGGCCGTAGCCGGTGACCTCGGCATAGATCTTCGCGCCACGCTGTTTGGCGTGCTCGTATTCCTCGAGCACCAGAATGCCGGCGCCCTCACCCATCACGAAGCCGTCGCGATCCTTGTCGTAAGGCCGCGATGCCTTTTCCGGTGTGTCGTTGAAGCCGGTGGACAGTGCGCGCGCCGCACAGAAGCCGGCAATGCCGATGCGGGAGATCGGCGATTCGGCGCCACCTGCGAGCATCACCTCGGCGTCGCCGAGCGCGATCAGCCGCGCCGCGTCACCGACCGCGTGCGCGCCGGTCGAGCACGCCGTGACGACCGCATGATTGGGCCCCTTCAGACCGTGCTCGATCGAGACGTAGCCGGACGCCAGATTGATCAGGCGGCCCGGAATGAAGAAGGGAGAGATCCGGCGCGGTCCACGCTCCTTCAGCAGCACCGCGGTCTCGGCAATGCCGGTGAGGCCGCCGATGCCGGAGCCGATCATCGTGCCGGTCGCGAACTGGTCTTCATCGGACTTCGGATGCCAGTCGGCATCGTCGAGCGCCTGCCTGGCCGCGCACATCGCATAGAGGATGAAGTCGTCGACCTTGCGCTGGTCCTTCGGCTCCATCCACTGATCGGGATTGAAGGTGCCGTTGGAGCCGTCGCCGCGCGGAATGTAGCAGGCGACCTGGCTCGGCAGGTCGGACACTTCGAAGGTGTCGATCTTCTTGCCGCCGCTGTCGCCGGCGAGGATACGCGCCCAAGTTGCGTCAACGCCGCAGCCGAGCGGAGTAACCATGCCCAGCCCCGTGACGACAACCCGTCTCATTTCAACGTCTCCGGCCAGCAATGCGCGGCTGATAGTAAGAAGCCGGGGGACCGCTTGATCACGGTCCGTCCGGCCCCGTCAACTTCGCGATCGGCGTCAGCTCTTCGCGTTCTTCTCAAGAAACTTGGTCGCGTCGCCCACGGTCAAAATCGTCTCCGCGGCGTCGTCGGGAATCTCGCAACCGAACTCTTCTTCGAAAGCCATCACGAGCTCGACCGTGTCGAGGCTGTCGGCGCCGAGGTCATCGATGAAGCTCGCGCCATCGACCACCTTCTCGGGTTCGACACCAAGGTGCTCGACCACAATCTTCTTAACCCGCTCGCCAATCTCACTCATCGTTCAACCTCGTTGTTCCATTGGACCCGACCCCAAGACGATACGAGCCATCGTGGTCGTCTCGATTACTCAGTCGCGCATAGTCTTGATTCGGCCCGGTCGTAGCCGATTAAAGCCCCGGCGAACGGCAGGCGTCGCCACGCCAATATACAGGGTTTCAAAATCCTGCAATGGCGTTCTTTGCCCATCCATAGGGGGTTCAGCTATCATACTTCCCAAGCCTTGACTACACGCCTGAACCGGCTCCCGAAAACGGCTTTTCGCCGCATTGCGAGAGCCAGCAACCAACTCAAATCATAGCCATCCCGCCGTTGACGTGAATCGTCTGGCCGGTGACATAGGCGGCCTCGTTCGAGGCCAGATAGACGGCTGCCGCAGCGATATCCTCGGGCGTTCCGAGCCGCGCCGCAGGAACCTTCGCCAGGATGGTTTCGCGCTGCTTGTCGTTGAGCGCATCGGTCATCGGCGTCTTGATGAAGCCCGGTGCGATGCAGTTCGCGGTCACGCCGCGCTTGGCGTATTCGGCGCCCAGCGTCTTGATCAGGCCGATGATGCCGGCCTTCGACGCGGTGTAGTTGCCCTGCCCCGGATTGCCGGTGACGCCGACGATCGAGGTGATCGCAATGATGCGGCCGAAGCGCTTTCGCATCATCAATTTGGTCGCCGCGCGCGCCAGGCGGAATGTCGCGGTCAGGTTGACCGCGATCACGTCGTCCCAATCCTCGTCGCGCAGCTGCACGAACAGGTTGTCGCGGGTGATGCCGGCGTTCGCAATCAGGATGTCGACCTGCCCCATCGCAGCTTCCGCCGCCGGCACCAGCGCCTCGACGTCATCCTTGCTGGAGAGATTGCACGGCAGCACATGAACGCGCTCGCCGAGCTTGGCCGCGAAGCCGTCCAACACCTCGCGCCGCGTCCCCGAAATCGCGACCGTCGCGCCCTGCGCATGCAGCGACTGCGCGATCGCGCCGCCGATGCCGCCGGTTGCGCCCGTCACGAGCGCCGTCTTGCCAGTCAGATCAAACATCGAATTCTCCTTCCGGCTGCTTCAGGCCGATGCTGCCAGCGCATCCTTGGCTGCAGCGATATCGTTCGGGCCGCCGACGGATACGCCGACCGCGCCGTCGGCGATGCGCTTGACGAGGCCGGTCAGCACCTTGCCGGCGCCGATCTCGAAGAACCGCGTCACGCCCTGGCCTGCCATATAGGCAACCGACTCGCGCCAGCGAACCGTCCCCGTGACCTGCTCGACCAGGCGGCGGCGGATCTCGTCGGGATCGGTGATGGCGCACGCCAGCACGTTGGACACCAGCGGCGCGGCGGGCGCCTTGATGGTGACGCCGGCCAGCGCTTGCGCCATCGCATCGGCCGCCGGCTGCATCAGCTTGCAGTGGAACGGTGCCGACACCGGCAGCAGCATGGCGCGCTTGGCGCCCTTGGTCTTGGCGATCTCGACCGCGCGATCGACGGCGGTCTTGTCGCCGGAGACCACCACCTGGCCGCCGCCATTGTCGTTGGCGGCCTGGCAGACCTGGCCCTGCGCCGCCTCATTGGCGACCGCGACCGCCGCCTCGTAGTCGAGGCCGAGCAGCGCGGCCATCGCGCCGACGCCGACCGGCACCGCCTTCTGCATGGCGAGCCCGCGGGTGCGTAAGAGCCGCGCGGTGTCGCTGACGGTCAGGCTGCCGGCAGCGGCCAGCGCCGAATACTCGCCGAGCGAGTGCCCGGCAACGAAGGCCGCGTTGCGGCCGACCGAGAAGCCGGCCTCGCTCTCGAGCACGCGCAAGGTGGCGATCGAGACCGCCATCAGCGCCGGCTGGGCATTTTCCGTCAGTTGCAACGTCTCGCCCGGACCATCCCAGATGATCGCGGTCAGCTTCTCGCCGAGCGCGGAATCGACCTCATCGAACACGGCCTTCGCGACTGGAAAGGCGTCGGCCAGGGCCTTGCCCATGCCAACCGCCTGCGAGCCCTGCCCGGGAAATGTGAATGCTGCCGTCATCGGCGCTCCCTACCTTGTTGCGCGTGATCCCCGCGCAAGCGCCGCGCCTGCCGCAGGGGAAAACGGTATCCCGTCGCGCGAAACGCGCCACAGCGGGTCCGGACCAATTCCCTGCAACCAAATCTTGCAACCGGCCTCGGACCGGGCCGTAAGACACTGATGGGGGGCGCGATGTCAAGCCGCGCGCGCGGAACCCTGGGGATGCCGGGGCCGGCCCGGCCTAGAATCCACCGGCATTCTGGTCGGCGTTAACCTCGGCGCCCGCCCTCGCCCGGCGCGCGCTGTTGACCAGTTGGCCCGGGCGGTCTTCCCGATTGGGCTTGGCGGTCGCCAGCCGCAGCACGGCGGCGTAGCCCGGCTGGACTTCCATCCGGTCGGCGTAGCGGCTTCCGCTCAGGATGCGGTGGACGCGCGGCAGGTTGTAGCAGGGCACGTAGAACAGCAGATGATGCTCGAGGTGGTAGTTCACGTAGTACGGCGCGATGAAGAGACGCTCGAGCACGTTGGCGCGCGTGGTGCGCGTGTTGCGCAAGGGATCGGCGCTGTCGGGCACGACGGCATGTTCGGCGATGTTGCGGATCCGCGTGATCACCATCATCCAGGTCAGCAGCGGCACCAGCCACAACAGCGGATAGGCCCACCACACGCCCGCAGCGGCGAGCCCTGCGAACAGCAACGCGTTGGTGACGCATTGTGGCCCGAGCTTCTGCCAGAAGTTGGCGGCGCGCTGCGATAGCGGCCATTCCTTCGGTCCGATCGCATTGAGCAGTTGCGCCTTGCGCTGCTGGTAGCCGGTCTGTCCGGTGATATCGCGGAGGAATTTCCGGCGGTAGCTCATTTTCGTGATCGGAAACGGCGCCGACAGCACCAGATCCGGATCATCCTCCTGCTGCGTCCGCGCATGGTGCTGCAGATGATAGCGGCGATAGCCGCGGGTCTCGGCGAAGATCGGATAGGCGCAGAACCACTGGCTCAGCGTGAGATTGGTGTTCTCGTTTGCGGAGAGACAGCCATGCGCACCGTCGTGCATCAGGATTGCGAGCCCAAGCTGGCGCGAGCCGATGATCGCGACCGCGAGCAGATAGGTCAGCGGATTGGGCCAGCACGCGACCAGCGCGATCGCGCCCAGGATCAGCGCCCAGGCGTGGACGATCAGGCCTGCGCCCTTCCACGTCGTGCGTTGCCGGACCGTGACCAGTTCATCCTCGGTGAGGAAATCTCGGGCACGCATGCGTAGTGCGGTCATGAGCTGGTCTCCCCGTCCGTTGAGGATGAAGTGTCGCGATCGCCGACCAGGCGCAGCCGCGATCCATCATTCGTCGATGTCGCCTGCTCGCCGAGTGCGCGCAGCAATTCGCGGCACATCTCCTCGCCTCCGCGCCCCATCGCAAAACCCTCGACGATCACGCCGATCGCAATCGCCCAGAAGCGCCGCGAGCTCTCTTCGGGCGCGCGCAGCGAGCGCCAGCCATGCCGCTCGACCTGGCCGGCGTAGGCGCGTGCGCCTTCACTGTGCAGTCGCTCGATGGTGCGCTCGACCAAAGGCGCGAGGTCCTGCCGGCGCCGTGTCAAGGTCAGGGCCTCGGCGAAGAAGGCGACCGTGTCGGTCGCGGTCACGGTCTCGGCCAAGGCGTGGGTGTAATCCCGCGGCGTGTGGGCGTGCAGGGCGGCCTGCTCGGTCGCGCGCGCGAGGTAAAGCATGTCGCGGCTGGCGGCTTCGACGAACAGCGCTTCCTTGGTGCGGAAGTAATAGGTGATCTGGCTCGGAAAGGCGTCTGCGGCGGCGGCAATGTCGGAGATCGACGTGCCCGAGAGCCCGCGCTCCTTGAACAGGCGGCTGGCGGCATCGAGCAGCAGCGAGCGCATCTTGCGCCCCGCCGACCGCGTCGCGCGGACCGCGTGCTTCGGATCGGGCGCAGGCATGCCGCTGGCGGTCTCCGAACCCATCGATCGTCCTCCCGGAACATATTTGTATGACATACAAACAAAGAAATCAACAGGAACCGGCCGAAAGTTGCGCTGGGCGACCGGCGCGGCTACGACCTCTCGTCACTCTGGGGGCCAAGAACCCTCCGCGGACCCTTGCCTTCGCGGCCAAAATCCGTATAACGCGCCCCATTCGTGGGCTCCGGCCGGGAGCTGAACGGACGGTCTCAGCAAATTCACCCGTTGATTTTGATGTGGCAGGGCCAGTCGGCCCGTCGTCCCGTGCTTCCGCCTTCTGAGCAGCTCGAGTCCTTTCCGAAGGTCTCGAAGGGCTTGTCGCCGGAAACCACGCCAACACAGGAAAGGACAACCATGCCTCTTTATGAGCATGTTTTTCTCGCGCGTCAGGATGCGAGCACCCAGCAGGTGGATGAACTGACGGCCCAGATGACGGGTATCGTCGAACAGGGCGGCGGCAAGGTCACCAAGACCGAGAGCTGGGGCGTGCGCTCCCTCACCTACCGCATGAACAAGAATCGCAAGGCGCATTTCGTGCTGATGAACATCGACGCACCGTCGGCTGTCGTCACCGAGATCGAGCGCCAGGAGCGGATCAGCGAAGACGTCATCCGCTATCTCACCGTGCGCGTCGAAGAGCACGAGGAAGGCCCGTCCGCGATGATGCGCAAGGCCGATCGTGACCGCGAGCGCGATGACCGTGGCGGTGGCTTCCGCGGCGACCGCGAAGGCGGCTTCCGTGGTGATCGCGATGGCGGCGGCTTCCGCGGCGATCGTGGCCCGCGCCGTCCGCGCGAAGAAGAAGCTGCGACCGAGGAGTAATGAATCATGGCTGATGCTGGTGCCCGCCGTCCGTTTTTCCGTCGTCGCAAGTCCTGCCCGTTCACGGGCGCGAATGCGCCGAAGATCGACTACAAGGATTCCAAGCTGCTGATGCGTTACGTCTCCGAGCGCGGCAAGATCGTGCCGAGCCGCATCACGGCCGTGTCCGCCAAGAAGCAGCGTGAGCTCGCCCGCGCCATCAAGCGTGCGCGATTCCTCGGCCTGCTGCCCTACGTTATTCGCTAACCGTTTCTGGCCGGCGGCACGCGCCGCCGGCCGCTAATTCTCATAAGGCTTCCGGGTCGTCCGGTCGCCGATGGTTGGGGTTCTCGACAGAGTACCTCTAACCGCTCGAAAGGAGCGGGACAGCTGATGATCGCGATCCTCATTATTGCACTTGCCGCCGGCGCAGCATCGGCGCTGATGTTCGCCTCGATCGTCTCGGGCGCGGCAATCTCGATATTGCTGTTCTATCTCGCGCCGCTGCCTCTGATGGTGACGGCGCTCGGCTGGGGCCCGCTCGCCGCCGCCATCGGCGGTACCGCTGCAGCGTCCGTGCTCGGCGCGCTCTTCGGACTTCCCTATTGCATCGCCTTTGCCATGATGGTCGCCCTGCCCGGCTGGTGGCTCGGCCATCTCGCTTTGCTCGGACGGCCGATCGCAGGCGCAGCCGGCGATAGCGCTGCCCAGCAGCCGCCCGCGCTCGAATGGTATCCCGTCGGCCGTATCCTGCTCTGGATCGCGGCCTTCGCCATCATCACCACGACCGCCGCGCTGCTGACGCTCGGCACGGATACCGACACGATCACCGGCACGTTGCGGCGCGGCCTGCTCAAGATGCTCAGCGCCGGCGAAACGCAACCCGGCAGTGACATCGAACGCTTCGTCGACGCGTTGGTGATCTTCGCGCCACTCGCGGCAACGGTCATCGCGATGGTCACGCTTACGCTCAACCTGTGGCTCGCCGGCAAGATCACACAAACCTCGGGGCGGCTGAACCGGCCGTGGCCGGAGTTCCGCAGCACCGCGCTCCCCGCCATGGCGCTGGTCGCGTTGCTGGTGGCGGTCGCCTTCAGCTTCGTCGGTGGCATGCTTGCGCTGCTGGCGCAGATCGTCACCACAGCGCTCGTGATCGCCTATGCGCTGGTCGGCTTCGCCATGCTGCACACCCTGACGCTGTCGCTCGCCAATCGCGGCTTCTGGCTCGCCGGCATCTATGCCGTCGTCGTCATGTTCGGCTGGCCGATCGTGGCAATCTTCGCGCTCGGCATTGCGGACGCCGTGTTCGGACTGCGCCAGCGCTATCTGCAAACCAGACCGCCGCCTTTGCCTGCGGCCTGACATTCGATCCAACCACTCAACCCGATACTTAGCCTCTAAAGGAGAACGAAAATGGAAGTCATTCTGCTGGAACGCGTTGCCAAGCTTGGTCAGATGGGCGAGGTCGTGCGCGTCAAGGACGGGTTCGCCCGCAACTTCTTGCTGAAGCGCGGCAAGGCGCTGCGCGCCACCGAGGCGAACCGCGCCAAGTATGACGGCATGAAGGCCGAGCTCGAGGCCAACAACATCAAGGCCAAGGGCGAAGCCTCCGTGGTCGCCGAGAAGATCGACGGCCGCGACATCATCATCATCCGACAGGCTTCCGAGTCCGGCCAGCTGTTCGGCTCGGTCACGGTGCGCGACATCGTCGTTGCGCTGGCCGCCGACGGCATCACGGTTGCGCGCCCGCAGGTCTGGCTCGACTCGCCGATCAAGGTGATCGGTGCGCAGAAGGTGACGATCGCAGTTCACCCCGAGGTCGAGACCAGCGTCACCGTGACGGTCGCCCGCTCCGCCGAAGAGGCCGAGCGGATCAAGCGAGGCGAGGACATCTCGACCCGCCAGGAAGATCAGGACGCTGCCGCCGAAGCGCTCGCCGCCGCCGGCGAATTCTTCGATCCAGAAGCGCAGCACGACGACGAGGCCGCGCCGGCTCCGGCCGCCGAAGAAGAGAAGTAAGCTTCTCTTCTTCGCTCCACCGACTGAAGCCCGGCCCCATCAGGCCGGGCTTTGGATTCGTGCCGCCGCCTGATCATCGAGCATGGCGATCGACGCGAGCGCCGTCGCGGTATGCTTCTCCTTGCCGTCGATGATGCAGAACACGTCGGCTGCGACGACGGCGACCTGACGCCCGGGCTTGATCACGCGCGCCCGGCAGATCAGGCGATCGCCCGACGCCGGCGACAGCAGGTTGAGCTTGTACTCGGCCGTCAGCGCCGGCTGGCCACGCGACGTCGCGGCCGCGATCGTGGTGGCGTTGTCGACCAAAAACGCCGTCACCCCGCCGTGAAACAAGCCGTGCTGCTGCAACAGTTCAGGCCGGCGGTCGACCGCGAGCGTGCACGCGCCGCGTGACAGCTCGGCCACCTCAGCACCGACAAGACCCATGAAGCCCTGACGGCCGACATTGTCGCGAATCCGCGTCGCAATCGGCGCAAAGTCCGGATCGGCCTCGTTCATGACGTCCCTCCCGCTCGCTCCGGCGCACCCGGCGCCACCACCGCGCGGATCGCGCAGGCGATCAGCGTCTCGACCTGTTCGCGCGGGTCGCCGTGATGGCGGCCCGACAGATAGGCGCGGCAAAAGATCTGCGCCGGCCCGATGATCTGGCTGAAGAACAGCACAGCGCTCATCGGCAGCAACTCGCCGCGCGCGAGCAGCGGCGCGCGCCAGCGGTCGATGCCGTCAGTGAGCCGCGAATTCTCGGTGCGTTGCGCGCCGCGCACCTCCTCGCCCCACTCGCTGCGCGAAATCTCGAACAGGAAGCGCGCCTCGCGCCTGTTGGTCACGACCCAATCGAGATGGGCGCGGATCAGCCGCGCAACGCCCTCGCCGGCGCCGTGCGTGTCGTTGACCGCGGTGATGATCGCGGCGTGATAGGTCTGCAGGATCTACAGGAACAGGGTTCCAGCGAGCTCCTTCTTCGAGGTGAAGAAGTGGAAGAAGCTGCCGTTGGACGCGCGGGCGCGGGAGCGGATCTCGGCCACCGTCGCACCCTCGAAACCGTCGCGGTCGAACACCGCCAGTCCCGCTGCCAAGAGGTCTTCGCGCGCCGTACTCACCTCTGCTCCCTGCTGACTAGATCAAAACTCTAGAGCTTTGCTCTAGTCGCAGTCAAATGATAACGCCGGACCTCACGGCCCGGCGTTGGCGATTACTTCGAGCTCGGCGCTTCCGGCGGACCGGAGCCTGGCGTCGTCGGGGGTGGCGGCGGAGGCGGCGCGGCCGCGGTTACCGGCGGCGCGGCGGGCGCCGGCGCCGGAGATGCGGCAGCGGCTGGCTCGGGCGCAGGGGAAGCGGCGGGAGCCGCGGGAGTGACCTGCGGGACCGGGTCCGATCGCACGGCAGCCGGCTCGCTGCCCGTGTTGGCTTTGGGCGCATCGACCTTGGCCGTATCGGGCTGGCTGGCAGGCTTCGCCGGCTTCTCGGCCTCACCCTTGTCTTCGGGCTTGATCGCCGTCTGGGATTTGGGCTCGTCGCCCGACGTCTCGCCCTTGGGCATCTCGTCGGACTTCGGCTCCTCGACCGGCTTGCCGCGACGACCGTGCTTCTGGCGCGATGGCCTGCCCTCGCCGGCGGCCTGCGGGATCTGGCCGTCGTCCGGCTTGGCACCATCCGGCGTCTCGCTCGGACGTGCCATGCGCCGGCCGCGGTGATGAGGACGTGCCTCGGGATTCAAACCGTCGGCGTCGGGCTTCGCGGCTTCCTTGGAACCTTCCTTGGCCCCTTCCTGCGGCGCCGCACCCTGGTGCTGCCGGCGAGACGGGCGCTCGGCCGGCTGCTCCGGGGACTGGTTCGCCTCCTGGCGGCCGTCTCGGCCGCCCTTGGCCCCCTTGGGCTGATCCTTGGCCTGGTAGCGCGGGTCGTTGGCGCCGTTCGAGATCAGATAGGACGAAAGCACGCCGGCCATGTCGCTCGACGTTGTGTAGTGCTGGCGCAGGAAGCCCGGCAGCGAGCCGGCCGGTACGGTCTTCAAGAGACCCCGCGGGCTCTTGTGGCAGGCCGTGCAGGTGTTGGCGAAAATCTGGGAGGGGCTTTTGCCGGCCTCGAGGTTTTGCGCTTGCGCCGATACGGCTGACAGACAGCCAATCAGAAGCGCCACCGTCGCCAGACTGAGGGCTCGGCTCAACATTCCTTAAGTCTCCAGATTCCGGAAAAATCGCCGCCTGCGCCTGATGGATCGGCCGCGGCGGTCACCTTTTATCCGATTATCGCGCGAATGGAAGCGCGCGCGTGCCGCATCCACGCAATTGTCACATTTTGGAATATCGGCTTTGAGCACAACGCAATAGCGCGATCCAATTCCCTGCCTATCTTTGGGTCGGGGACACATTGGAGTGATCAGCTCCGGTGGTGTCAGTGTGCAGCTTGCCGTTCCGTTGGTGCTTCGATGGACCGATTGTTGCGATTTTTCTTGGGGCGCTTCATCCGCCGCGGTTCGATCACGTTCACGACCGCAAGCGGCGCCAAATTCACCTGTGGTGACGGCACGGGCACTCCCGTCGCCGCACGGTTCATGACCAGCGCCGCCGAACTGCGCATTCTGGTCGATCCCGAGCTTTACCTCGGCGAAGCCTTCATGGACGGCACGTTCGTGGTGGAGCAAGGCAGCATCGCCGACGTGCTGGCTGTCCTGATGGGCCAAGCGGCCATGCTGCCGAACTTTGCCAGGCTGCAAGCCTGGGTGCGGTTCCTCGGGCGGCGCGCCCAGCAGCTCAATGTGCGCGGCCGTTCCAGGAGCAATGTCGCCCGCCATTACGACCTCGACGGCCGCCTCTATTCCCTCTTCCTCGACGCGGACAAGCAATACAGCTGCGCCTATTTCGAGACGCCGGACTCGACGCTGGACGACGCCCAACTCGCCAAGAAGCGCCACCTCGCCGCAAAACTCCTGATCAAGCCCGGCGACCGCGTCCTCGACATCGGTTCCGGCTGGGGCGGACTCGGGCTCTATCTCGCCGAGATGAGCGGCGCCGACGTCACCGGCGTCACGCTGTCGACCGAGCAGCTGCAGATCGCCAACGCCCGGGCGGCGGAGAAGAACCTGGCGTATTCGGCGCGCTTCCTGCTGCAGGATTACCGCGACATCCCCGGCCCGTTCGACCGCATCGTCTCGGTCGGCATGTTCGAGCATGTCGGGGTCGCGTTTTACGAAACCTTCTTCAAGCGCTGCGCCGAGCTCCTCAGCGATGACGGGGTCATGCTGCTGCATTCGATCGGCCGCTCGACCGGTCCTGACGTCACCAGCCCCTGGATCCGGAAATACATCTTCCCGGGCGGCTACATTCCGGCGCTCTCCGAGGTCATGCCGGCGATCGAGAAGGCCGGATTGCTGATCTGCGACATGGAGATCCTGCGCCTGCACTACGCCGAGACCCTGAAGGCGTGGCGCGACCGCTTCATGGCGCGGCGCGAGGAGGCCGTGCGGCTCTACGACGAGACCTTTGCGCGGATGTGGGAATTCTATCTGGCGGCCTCGGAGATGTCGTTCCGGGTGCAGAACATGATGAACTTCCAGCTGCAGCTGACCAAGCGCCAGGGCATCGTGCCGATGACCCGCGACTATATCGGCCGCGAGGAAGGCCGCCTCCGGCACAAGGAAGCCGGCGCCGCGAAACCCCGGCTGCAACTCGCCGGCGAATAGGTCTGAAAGCGCGGATACCGCTAGTTGCGCAGGCTGTAGGCCGAGCCGCAATGGGCGAAGGTCGGTGCCGGGCGCGCAAGGTGGGCCGCGGCCGCCGAAATCAGGTTGATGTCGCAGGGAACGTTTCGGACCTCCGGACGCGCCGCCTGCTCCATGGCATCGACAAGCGACGCCAGCCAGCGGCGGTCCGTGCCGCCTGCCCGGCTGATCCTTAGTCGCGCTTTCTGAAACTCTCGAGCCATCGTCGCCGTATCTTCCCCTGAGCGAAGACAACCCGGAATCCGCCGGGTCGTTCCGCGAGCCTGTCGCAAAGAAAATGCGCCAGGTGTGATCTGCTTCACAGAGGTCTGTTCCGGGCTGTCGTAGTGGTCCGGAATGACCCGAGAACCGCACCAGACGATGTTGGACCCGCAACGCGACCTCGTGACCGACTACGCCCTGATCGCAACCGGCGTGGCGGCCGCCTTGATCGCGCTGGCTTTCCTCATCCTGGTCTGAGGAACCGAAGCCAGCACCGACCTCGCTGCTGGTTGGGCGCGGCAGCCTGGCAAAAGGTTCAGGCCGCGTCGGATTTTTGCCAACGCCATCGCTGACCGGCCGGACTCCGCCGATTTTCGAGCGAAACCCCGTCAAGCGGAATGCATCCGGCTGTGGTGGATTCACACATCGCGTTGTGTGAATCGTGCATAAGAAACATCCGTCCTTTCGCTTCGTGCCGGGCTGGCGCTTGATCGCGGCCCCACAGCCGAAAATCTCAGTAACGACGAAATCAGAAGAATAAGCTCGTCCATGGCCTTGATTGATTCGAACGTCCACAAGCTCGCGCCCGACGCCGCGTCCGCGACCTATCGGAGCGCGCCGCACAACATCGAAGCGGAACAGGGGCTGCTCGGCGCGATCCTGGTCAACAACGACGCCTTCTACCGGGTCTCCGATTTCCTGGAGTCGAAGCACTTCTTCGAAGCCATCCACCAGCAGATCTTTGAAACGGCCGGCAGTCTGATCCGGATGGGCAAGGTCGCGAATCCCGTGACCTTGAAGACGTTCCTGCCTGCCGAGCTTGACCTGGGCGGCATGACGGTCAGCCAATACCTCGCCCGACTCGCCGCCGAAGCCACCACCATCATCAACGCGCAGGACTACGGGCGTACCGTCTATGATCTCAGCCTGCGCCGCAACCTGATCCAGATCGGCGAGGAGATCGTCAACGTCGCCTACGACGCACCGGTCGATTTTGCCCCGCGCGCGCAGATCGAGGACGCCGAACGGCAGCTCTACGGCCTCGCCGAAACCGGCCGCTACGATGGTGGTTTCCAGCGCTTTGCCGATGCGCTCACGGTCGCCGTCGACATGGCCGCAAAGGCGTTCCAGCGCGACGGCAAACTGTCCGGCATTTCGACGGGGCTGCGCGACCTCGACGCCAAGATGGGCGGATTGCAACCAAGCGACCTGATCGTGCTCGCCGGGCGTCCCGGCATGGGCAAGACCTCGCTCGCCACCAACATCGCCTACAACATTGCCAGGGCCTATGTCCCCGAGGTGCAGGCTGACGGCACCACCAAGGCGGTGAACGGCGGCGCGGTCGGCTTCTTCTCCTGCGAAATGAGCGGCGAACAGCTCGCCACCCGTATTCTCGCCGAACGCACCGGCATTCCCTCCAGCCACATCCGGCGCGGCGGTATCACCGAGCTCGATTTCGAGAAGATCCGCGACTGCTCGATCGAGTTGCAGTCGCTGCCGTTCTACGTCGACGAAACCGGTGGTCTCTCGATCTCGCAGCTCACCGCGCGCGCCCGCCGCCTCAAGCGGCAGAAGGGCCTCGACCTGATCGTGATCGACTACATCCAGCTGTTGCAGGGCTCGGGCAAGAAGGGCAACGACAACCGGGTGCAGGAAATCACCGAGATCACCACCAATCTGAAGGCGCTGGCGAAGGAGCTCAACGTCCCCGTGATCGCGCTGTCGCAGCTCTCGCGTCAGGTCGAGAACCGCGAGGACAAGCGGCCGCAGCTTTCGGACCTGCGTGAATCCGGCTCGATCGAGCAGGACGCCGACGTCGTGATGTTCGTGTACCGCGAGGAATACTATCTCGCGAACAAGGAACCACGGCCCGGCACCCCGGAGCACGCGACCTGGCAAGCCGAAATGGAGCGCGCGCTCGGCAAGGCCGAAGTCATCATCGGCAAGCAGCGCCACGGTCCGACCGGCACCGTCGAACTGCACTTCGAAGCCAGCGTCACCCGGTTCGGCGATCTCGCAACGGACGGACTGGTCCCGGATCGCCCGCCCTCCTACTAATGGAGAGGCACGGTTGAAGGCCGCTGGTCCCGCTTGTACAACTGAGCCATGAACATCGTGACCGACGCGAAATCGCAGCTGACGCCCGAAGCCAGTTTGCTTGCGGCCCATCCGGCAGCCACCGGCATCCTCACCGTCGACCTCGACGCCATCATCGCCAACTGGCGCAAGCTCGAGAAGACCGCGGTCCCGGCGGAATGCGCCGCCGTGGTCAAGGCCAACGCCTATGGCTGCGGCGCCGAGCAGGTGTCGCGGGCGCTCGCCAAGGCCGGCTGCAAGACCTTCTTCGTCGCCACCGTCGAGGAGGCCGCCGTGGTGCGCGCGGCCGTTCCGCAGGCGACCGTCTATGCGCTCGGCGGCTTCTTCCAGCAGACCGGCGATGCCTACGCCAAGATCGACTGCAAGCCTGTGATCGGCGATCTCAACGAGCTCGCCGAATGGGACGTGTTCTGCCGCCGCTCCGGCTGGTCCGGCGGCGCCGCCATCCATATCGACACCGGCATGAACCGGCTAGGGCTGACGGTCAGCGAAGCGCAAGGCATCATCCCGCGGATCAATGCCGGCGACCACGGCATCACGCTGGTCATGAGCCACCTCGTCTCTGCCGAATTGCTCAACAATCCCGCCAACGCCAGGCAGCTTGCGAGCTTCCGCGAGATCGCGAGCCTGTTCACCGGCGTGCCGGCCTCGCTGGCGAACTCCTCCGGCGTGTTCCTCGGCGCGCAATTCCAATTCGAGATGGTGCGGCCGGGCTGCGCGCTCTATGGCGTCAATCCGACGCCGGAGGCCGACAACCCGATGCAGCAGGTGGTCGACCTCAAGGCGCGCATCGTGCAGATCCGCAACATCGATCGCGGCGAGACCGTCGGCTATGGCGGCACCTGGACCGCGCGGCGGCCGACCCGGCTTGCGATCGTCTCCGCGGGCTATGCCGACGGGTATTTCCGCGCCGCCAGCGCCAATGACGGCACCCGCGGCGCCGAGGTCGTGGTCGCCGGCAAGCGCTGCCCGATCGCCGGCCGCGTCTCGATGGATCTGATCGCGGTCGACGTCACCGATCTCGACAAGAATGCCGTGCGGCGCGGCCACATGGTGACGCTGATCGGCGAAGGCATCACGGTCGACGAGGTCGCGCATCATTTCGGCACCATCGGCTACGAGGTGCTGACCAGCCTCGGCCGCCGCTTCGTGCGCATCTACAAGGGCGGCGATGCGGTCGCCGCGAGCAACGACTCAGCCGCCGAGAAGAGCGAGGCCGTCGCCGAGAAGAGCGAGCCGGCCGCCGCGCAAGCAGCGCCTCCTGCTTTGCCATCGGCAGCGCCGGCGCCGCCGCCATTGCCTGCCGCCGCGCCAACGGCACCGTCCACCTGACCCGATCGGGGTTCGCGATTGCCGATGAAGATCGCGACCTTCAACATCAACAACGTCAACCGCCGGCTGCCGAACCTGCTGCGCTGGCTGAAAACCGCGAAGCCCGACGTCGTCAGCCTGCAGGAGCTCAAGGCCAGCGACGCCGAGTTTCCCGCGGCCGCGCTCGATAAGGCCGGTTACGGTGCGGTGTGGCAGGGCCAGAAGACCTGGAACGGCGTTGCCATCCTCGCGCGCAAGGCCGAGCCGGTCCTGATCCGTACCGCCCTGCCCGGCGACCGCGACGATCATGAGGCGCGCTACATCGAGGCCGCGGTGCGCGGCATCGTCGTCACCAGCCTTTACCTTCCGAACGGCAATCCGCAGCCCGGGCCCAAATTCGATTACAAGCTCGCCTGGTTCAAGCGGCTGCGCGCCCATGCCGCCAAGCTGCTCAAGCAGCAGGTGCCCGTGGTGCTGGCCGGCGACTACAACGTCGCGCCGACGCCTCTCGACATCTATCCGACCCGCTCCTGGGACAAGGATGCGCTGATCCAGCCGAAGAGCCGCGCCGCGTTCAAGGCGCTGGTCGATCAGGGTTGGTGCGATGCGCTCCGCACGCTGCATCCGGATCGTCAGATGTTCACCTTCTGGGACTACAAGCGCCAGCGCTGGCCGCGCGATGCAGGCCTCCGGCTCGATCATCTGCTGCTCAGCCCCGACGTGGCGACGCGGCTCGCGAAAGCCGGCGTCGACCGGGATGTTCGTGGCGAGGAAGGCGCGAGTGATCATGCGCCGGCGTGGGTCGTGCTGAAGTGATCGATATGTTTTCCGGGCGTGAACCCCAACCACGCCGTCGTCCCGGCGAAGGCCGGGACCCATACGCCGCAGCAGATCTTGTTGACGGGACTCGTCGTCCCAGCGGTGCACAGCAATCAGCATTTGTGGTTATGGGTCCCTGTGTCTTGGAAGTCTGTCATGATGGGGTGGGCGGGAAGCCGTTGGGTCCTTGGCGCTTGACGCCGTGA
>NZ_BOVL01000009.1:0-46016 GCF_019972155.1 Bradyrhizobium sp. RD5-C2
ACGGACGGGGCGCCGCGCTGAGGCACGGGCTTCAAAGCCCTTGGATGAAGCGGTCTCCCGTCCGCTACCGCACCGGACACTCTAGCCGATCCGGCGCGTCCTGACTTACAAGGATGACGGATCTGATGGCTGCGTATCCGCCTAAATCACGACTTCCCTCAACACCCTCCTGCAATCCATCTCGTATTCGAGATCGACCACCGGCGGGCGGCAGAAGTGCCAGGTCAGGCCGGAGCGCGTCGCACCGCGGCGGACCAGCTCGTCGACGAGCACGGGATGGATGTCGTGCACGGTATACGCCTGCACCGCGGTCGTCTCCTGCCAGCCGAAGCTGAACTCCGCAAGACGGCGCTCCATCTCGCCGGTGGTGAAGCGGACCTTCTCCCGCCACGCGCCGGGGCTGAGATCGCGGTAGCAAACGATGCGGTCGGGATAGCTGGCAGTGCCGCTGCGGGCCTCGGCGCCGCCTGCGATCACGAAGGACGGCGACGTGCTCGTGCTCGGCCGCGTGAACGAGAAGGCGTGGAACGACGGCTCGGCCGGCGGATCGATCTCGGGACAGACATTGCTGCGCGCCACCGGATTGATGGTGCCGTCGAACAGGCCCCATTCGGCGAGCGTCTTGACGTAGTGCTGGTTAAAGGCGCGGAAGCCGTCCTCGGTGAAAGCCGCCGGCGAACGCAATTCGCAGGCGCAGAACGCGGTCAGCGGGCGGCCGGCGTCCTTGATGTAGGCCGCAATCCGCGCAAAGCCTTCCGCGAGCGGCACCAGGCGATCGAAGCGCACCCGCTCGATCTCATAGCCGGCGTTCGCCTGCGCACCGCTTGAATATTGGAACACGGCCGGAATGAACCGGTAATTGCCCGCCGCAAATTCGCTCGCCATGCCTGTTTCCTCCAGATCTTGTGTGGCGAGCATAGCGTTTTCGAGCGAAGTGGTCTTCCGGTTCGCGTGAAGAAAACGCGTCAAACCAAAGGGTCTTCGGCCCGCCCATCAGCGAAGGCTATCACGGGACAAAGAAAAGGCGGCAGTGGCTTTCGCCAAGTGCCGCCTTTCCTGCGAGCATGAGCTTGGAGGGCTCAGGTCGGTTTCAGTGCGCCGTCGCGGGCATCGAGTTCGTAGTCGGCGATCTGCTTGGCGCGCTCGGACCGGGCCGCGGCCTGGTGGTCGGTCGCGATCACCGTGTAGACCATCGGCAGCACGAACAGCGTGAACAGCGTGCCGATCGTCATGCCGGTGACGACGACGAGCCCGATCGAGAAGCGGCTGGCGGCGCCGGCGCCCGAGGCAGTGAGCAGCGGCAACAGGCCGGTGACCATGGCCGCCGTCGTCATCAGGATCGGACGCAGACGAATCCGGGCCGCCATCTCGATCGCCGAGCGACGGTCCAGTCCCTCCTTGAGCTGCAGTTCGTTGGCGAACTCCACCATCAGGATGCCGTGCTTGGTGATCAGTCCGACCAGCGTCAGCAGGCCCACCTGGGTGTAGATGTTCATGGTGGCGACGCCGAAGAACAGCGGGATCAGGGCGCCGACGATCGCCATCGGCACGGAGATCATGATCACGAACGGATCGCGCAGGCTCTCGAACTGCGCCGCCAACACCAGGAAGATGATGATGATGGCAAACGCGAAGGTGACCAGCAGCTGGTTGCCTTCATGGACGTATTGCCGGGAGTCGGCCAGGAAGTCGTAACTGAAGCCCGACGGCAGCTTCTTGGCTTCGCCCTGCAGGAACTCCACCGCCTGGCCCATCGAGACGCCGGGCATCGGCACGGCCTGGAAGGTCGACGAATTGAGCTGGTTGTAGTGGGTCAGCGCGTTCGGATCGACGCCGGTCTCGACCGTCACCACGGTCGACAGCCGGACCAGCTGCCCGGTCGCGGTCGGGACGTAGTAGTTGTCGAATGATTCCGGCGCGAGCCGGCTGGCGCGCGGCACCTGCGGAATCACCTGATAGGAGCGTCCTTCGAGGTTGAAGCGGTTGACGTAGTTGCCGCCGAGCAGCGTCGCCAGCGCGCCGCCGATCGACTGCATGGTGATGCCGAGGTCGCTCGCCTTGGAGCGATCGACCTTCACGCGGACCACCGGCTGGTTGAAGTCGAGGTCGCTGTCGGAGACGATGAACAGGCCGCTCTTGCGCGCAGCGTCCTTCAGCTTGTTCATCTGGTCGAACACCTGCTGGAACCCGGCCGTCGACGAGATCACCATCTGCACCGGCAGACCGCCGGGACCGCCGGGCAACGGCGGCAGGCTGAACGCGAACGCGCTGACGCCCTCGATCTTCGACAGCTCGGCCTGCACCAGCGGCTGCAGCGCCTGGGCCGAGCGCTTGCGCTCATCCCACGGCTTGAGCAGCATGCCGGCGAAGCCGCCCTGCGGACCGGTGATGCCGTTCAGGATGAACCGCAGATCGGTCTCGGGAAACTTCTGGAACTCCTTGTCCATCTTGTCGCCGTAGAAATCGATGTAGTCGATGTTGGCGTATTTCGGCGCCTTGGTCACCGCGAACACGATGCCCTGGTCTTCCTGCGGCGCCAGCTCCTTCTGGATGTGCATGTAGAGGAAGCCGACCAGACCGAGGATGGTCACGGCGAACAGCGCCGTGATCGGGCGGTAGTCGAGCGAACGGTCGAGCTGGCGGCCATAGGCGCGCGTCAACGCGCCGAACACGCGATTGACCAACCTGGCGAAACGCCCCTCTTCCGCGCTCTTGAGGAACACCGAGCACATCATCGGCGACAAGGTCAGCGCGATCACGCCTGACACGATCACCGAGCCTGCCAGCGTGAAGGCGAATTCGCGGAACAGCGTGCCGGTCACGCCGCCGAGGAAGCCGATCGGCGCGTACACCGCCGCGAGCGTGATCGTCATCGAGACGACCGGGCCCACGATCTCGCGTGCACCTTTCAGCGATGCCTGCACGGGTGGCAGGCCCTCCTCGAGATGTCGATGGATGTTCTCCACCACCACGATGGCGTCGTCGACCACGAGACCGATCGCCAGCACCATCGCCAGCAGCGTCAGCAGGTTGAAGCTGAAGCCTGCGGCCAGCATCAGGATGCAGACGCCGATCAGCGACAGCGGAATGGTGACGACGGGGATGATCACCGAGCGCAGCGACGCCAGGAACAGGAAGATGACGACGACGACGATCAAGACGGCTTCGGTGAGCGTCTTCTGGACCTCGTCGATCGACGATTGGATGAACTTGGTGGAGTCGTAAGCCACCTTCATCTTCATCGACGGCGGCAAATTGCGCTCGAGGTCGGGGAACAGCGCGCGCACACCCTTCACCAGGGTCAGCGGGTTGCCTTGCGGCGTCGCCTTGATGCCGATGAAGATCGCATGCTCGCCGTTGAAGGCGACGCTGGCGTCGGTCGACTGCGCCGCGAGCTCCACCGTGGCGATGTCCTCAATGCGCACGAAGCCGCCATCCTTTGCCTTCACGATCATTCGCTTGAACTGATCGATGTTCTGAAGGTCGGTATTGGCCGAGACGTTGGAGACGATGAAGAAGCCCTTGGTCTGGCCGGCGGCCGCCTGGAAGTTGTTGGCGGCGATCGCAGCTGCAACGTCGTTGGGTGACACGCCGCGTCCGGCCATCCGGTTCGGATCGAGCCAGACGCGCATCGCAAAGGTCTGGCCGCCCAGGATGTCGGCCGAGGCGACGCCGTCGACCGTCGAGAGCACCGGCTGCACGACGCGGGTCAGATAGTCCGAGATCGCCGATCCGGTCAGCTCTTCGCTGGAGAAGCCGAGATACATCACGGCGATGGTGTCGCCGGTCGCCTTGCTCACGACTGGATCGAAGGCTTCCTTCGGGATCAGATATTTGACCGAATTGACCTTGGCGAGCACTTCGGTCAGCGCCTGGTTCGGATCGTGATTGAGCTTGACGTAGACCTGAATCGTCGAGGTGCCGAGCACCGAGTTCGACGTCATGTAGTCGACGCCTTCAGCCGAAGCCACGGCCTGCTCGATCGGCGTGGTGATGAAGCCGTTGATCAGCTCGGGCGACGCGCCGGGATATGACGTCGTGATCGTCACGACGGTATTCGACAGGTTCGGATATTGCCGGATCGGCAGCACCATCGCCGCGCGCAAGCCGATCAAGAGGATCAGCAGGCTGACGACGACCGACAGCACCGGGCGCTTGATGAAAATATCAGTGAAGGCCATCGCCAACTCGATTCGTGTTGTCTGCCGGTTGCGGCAACATGTGGCGGAGGGCCAATCGGCCCTCCGAGTTCAGATGATGAAGATCAGTAACGCGGCGGCTCGGCCGGAACCGGCGGCTGCGGATCGTTCGAGATCGCAACAGCCATTCCCGATTGCAGCTTGATCTGGCCGACGGCCACGACCCTGTCCCCGGCCTTCAGGCCCTTGAGGATCTGGACGCGGCCTTCGACACGGTTGCCCGTCTTCACGAAGGTGCGGTCCGCGGTCAGGCTGGTCTTGCCGTCCTCGCCCTTCTTCTCGGTGATCAGGAACACCGAGTCGCCGTACAGCGTGTAGTCGACGGCGGTTTCGGGAATGGTCACGACCGGCGGCTTCTCGGGCAGCACGATCGTGGTGGTCGCGAACATGCCGGGCTTGAGAATGCTTTCCGGATTCTGGATCGTCGCCTGCACCCGGATGTTGCGGGTCTCGGTCGCGATCTGCGGCTCAATGGTGGTGATCTTGCCCTCGAAGGTGCGGCCCGGATAGGCATCGACCGCGACCCGCACGGCCTGGCCGACCTTGATCTGCGAGCTCTGCTTCTCGGTCACGGTCAGGTTGGCGTACAGCACCGACAGATCGGTGAGCGACACGATCTGCGTGCCGGCCGTCAAATACTGGCCGACTTCGACCTGGCGAACGCCGAGATCACCTTCGAACGGCGCGCGCACCAGCTTCTGCGAGATCAGCGCTTCGGTCTTGGCAATGCCCGCTTTGGCCTGGTCGTAGGTCGCCTGCGCCGTATCGACGGTCGACTGCGGCCCGAACTGGCGCGACGCGAGCTGCTTGGCGCGGTCGAGTTGCTGCTCACCCACGGTCGCTTGCGCCTTGAAGCTGGCGAGGTCGCCCTGCTCCGGTGCGTCGAACAGCTGCACCAGCGGCGTGCCCGCCTTCACATGGCTACCGGCGGTGAAATGGATCTCGGTTATGCGGCCCGGCACGTCGGTCGTGACATTGACCTGGTGCACGGCGACGAGATCGCCGACGGCGGTCAGAAGGTTCGGAATCACCTCGGTCTTCGCCTCGGCGACCGAGACGTTCGACGGCGGCGGCTTATTGTTAGCGAAGAACTGCGCGATCATGTGGCTGCGGAAGGCGTTGAAGCCGACCAGCGCGCCGACCAGCAGCGCCAGCAACAATCCCACGATGATGAACCAACGCACCAGGCGGACGGGACGCTTGGCTTGCTTCTCCTTGAGCGGTTGCCCCGAGATGTGGCTTTCGGTCTGGATATTCATGTCATGCACTTTCTGCAGTTACCGACGGTCCTGCGCTCGGCGACGGCTGGCGGCCCAAATGAGTTGAAATTGCGGCTTCGGTAAGTCCGATGCCGCGAAGAATGAACTGGCAAAGCTGCCGCTCGGCCGCAGCGGCATCCCCATAAGGGAGACAAGGTGTCGCAGGCAGCTGCGTCAGTGCGCCCATAAGCACGGTATGGTGCGCAAACCAGAACAGGTTGAGCGGCTCGTCACCGATCCGCGTCGCTTCGCCGGCGGCGATCGCACGCTCGAGCGAGGCAGCGAAGGTCGGACCGATCAGCTTGCCGACCTTGTCGTAGAGCAGGCGCGCAAACTCGCCGTCGTCGAGATGGCTCGTCACCATCAGCCGCATCCGCTGCGCCTCTTCCTGGTCGGGCGCATCGCGCAGCTGCATGAAGTGGCCGACCATGCCCTGCACCAGTTCGATCAGCGTCGCTGTAGAGGGCTCCTGGCCGAGCAGATGTGCGAGATCGGGATCCGCCTCGCACTCTTCGGCAAGGATTTCGGCATAGAGCGCCGCCTTCGACGGGAAGTGCTTGAACAGCAGCCCTTCCGAAATGGCAGCCGCGGCCGCCACGCTCTTTGTCGTGGTGCCGGCAAAGCCGTTGCGGGAGAAACACCGCTTGGCAGCGCTCAGGATCAACTGACGCCGCAAGTCACTCGTCATGCGTAAGGTAGACATTTGGGTCGTGAGTAATCACTCACTTTACCAAAAGTCAAGGTTCTATTGCACCGCGAAAGTCACTTTATATCGGAGTGTGTCCGACTGACCCTCTAATGCGGTTGACGATGTAGGTGCCGTCGCGGCTCGACAGCACGCGTTCCAGATTGGCCCCGTCGATCTTCGCGCTGGCGAACCGTGGTCCCGCCGCAACATCTTGCAAAGACGAAGCAAAAGCCTCGACCTCAGCCATCGTGCTGATCGAGCGGCTATCTCCGATTCCGCAGGCTTTGGCAACACCGACGAGGTCGGCGGGGCCGCCGGTATGGCTGGCCTGGCCGCCGGTCTCGCCATAGGCCTCGTTGTCGAGCACGATGATCGAGAGGTTTTTCGGCTGTTGCAGCGCGACGGTCGCGAGGCTCCCGATCCCCATCAGCATTTCGCCATCGCCGGTGATCACGACCACCGGCAGCGTCGGCTGGGCCAGCGCGAGGCCGAGCCCGATCATCACGGCGCCGCCCATGCCGCCCCAGAGATAGAAATTGCGATCGTGGTCGCCGGCGGCGGCGATGTCATAGGTCGAGGCGCCAAGGCCGCCGACGGCGAAGGCGCCCTTGCGATCCCTCAGCAGTTCGGAAACCACGGCGCGGCGGTCGAGGAGATTGGCTTTGCTCATTTGGTGAAGACCTTTGCCCCGATCAGGCGCTGCGACAGCAGCACGGCGGTTGGCGTGCAGGCGTTGTAGGCTTGCGCCGCGCCGGCTTCGACGACTTCGCGCACCTCGTCCGGACGCGAGGCGCGCAGCACCTTGATCCCCGACAATTCGAGAATGCCTTGGGTGTTCGAGCCCATCGGCACCTGCCAGGGATTGAACTCCCCCCATTCGCCGCGCATCGTCACCAACGTGAGGAACGGCAGGCGGAAGATCTGCACCAGCGACAGCATGTTGATGCAATTGCCGACGCCGCTCGACTGCATCAGCAGCACGCCGCGCTGGCCGCCGGCCCAGGCGCCAGCGAGCAGCGCCACGCCTTCCTCCTCGGTGGTCAGCGCAATGCCGCGCATCGAGGACGATCCCAGCACGCGCTCGATCAGCTCGGAATGCCCGGCGTCCGGCACGTAGGGCACCTGACGCACCTCGAAGCGCTGCAAGATCGAAAAGATCTCCTCGGGCCAGGAGGCCGCGGTGTCGGCTCGGGCATGCATCGGCGTTTCCGGTCTCTGTTGTTTGGCCGCGACTGTAGAGGGGCACGCGCGCTTCATCAAAGCGCAATAGCGCATATGGCTCTGCGATTTACTCGCATCGCGCGCCGTGCGCGGCGAGCTGTTCCCGGTCGCTGTAAATGATGTTGCGCGGCCGCCGCCCCCGGCTTACGATAGTTGCAAATGAAACCAATTGGGCTGGATCGCCATGAACGGGCACGCGCGAGAGCTGGCTGACGGCTTCGACCTGGAAAAGCTGACGGCTGACTTCTACGCGGATCCCTACCCGACCTATCGCGCGCTGCGCGAGCACGCGCCGGTCAAGCGGCTGCCGAACGGCTGCTATTTCCTCACCCGCTACGACGACCTTATCGCTGCCTACAAGAACACCAGGACGTTCTCCTCCGACAAGAAGAAGGAGTTCTTGCCAAAATACGGCAACTCGCTGCTCTACGAGCACCATACGACCAGCCTCGTCTTCAACGACCCGCCGGCGCACACCCGCGTGCGGCGCCTGATCATGGGCGCCTTGTCGCCGCGGGCGATCGCCGGCATGGAGCCGGACCTGATCGCGCTGGTCGACAGCCTGCTCGACCGGATCGCCACGAAAGACCGCTTCGAGCTGATCGGCGATTTCGCCTCCGCAATCCCGGTCGAGGTGATCGGCAATTTGCTCGACGTGCCGCACGACGAGCGCGAGCCACTGCGCGACTGGTCGCTGGCGATTTTGGGTGCGCTGGAGCCTGTGATCGCCAAGGACGCGTTCGACCGCGGCAACGATGCAGTGAAGGATTTCCTCGCCTATCTCGAAACCCTGGTCGAACGCCGCCGCGCCAAGCCGGGCAATCCCGAGCGCGATGTGCTGACGCGATTGATCCGAGGAGAAGGTAATGGCGAGGACAATGGCGAGCGGCTGACCGCGAAGGAATTGCTGCACAATTGCATCTTCCTGCTCAACGCCGGCCACGAGACCACGACCAACCTGATCGGCAACGGGCTGGTGACGCTCACCCAATATCCCGAAGAGAAGCAGCGGCTGATCGCGCAGCCCGAGCTGATCAAGACCGCCGTCGAGGAGATGCTGCGCTACGAAAGCTCGAACCAGCTCGGCAACCGCATGATCGTGGAGGAGACCGAACTCGGCGGCATCAAGATGCCCCCCGGCACGCTGGTCACGCTGTGCATCGGCGCTGCCAACCGCGACCCCGCGCAATTTCCCAACGCTGAAGGCTTCGACGTCGCACGCACGCCGAACCGCCACCTCGCCTTCGGCACCGGCGCGCATCAATGCGCCGGCATGGCGCTGGCGCGCCTCGAAGGCGCCATCGCGATCTCGCGCTTCCTTAAGCGCTTCCCGAACTATGCACTCGACGGCGAGCCGGTGCGCGGCGGCCGGGTACGCTTCCGCGGCTTCCTCAGCGTGCCATGCCGGCGCGGCGCGTGATCCGATGAGCATAGAGCAATTGCGCAAGCGCTGGGGCGATTCGCTGCTGACGGTGCTGACCGTGCTGCTCGTGATCATGATGTTCGTGGTGGCGCCGCTGCA
The DNA here is from genome assembly GCF_019972155.1 of Bradyrhizobium sp. RD5-C2. GTDB lineage: Bacteria > Pseudomonadota > Alphaproteobacteria > Rhizobiales > Xanthobacteraceae > Bradyrhizobium. The sequence goes on from NZ_BOVL01000009.1 coordinate 8,890, forward strand.
GGCGCTCGGCCTGTTCGAGTTTCAGGTGTTCGAGCTGTTGCTCGCCATCTTCCTGGTCGGCGGCGTGTTCGTGATGTCGGGCAGCGCGATCGCCGTCGTCACCATGCTGATCGCGCTGGCGATGATCGTGACCGGCGCGATCCTGCGGCTGCGCTCGCCCTCGATCCTCGACCTCAATCTGTTTGCCGGCTCCTGGCTGCTGGTCGGCATCACGATGGCGGTGACGGTCGCGCGCGCGACCTTCGCGCCCGGACGCGTCACCTATCACCGGGTGATCGGCGCGGTCCTGCTCTATCTCACGGTGGCGGTGATCTTCGCCGCGCTCTACACCTTCATCGGCACGCTGGTGCCGGATGCGTTTGCCGGCATGAAGGTCGAGGACCGCCCGTCGCTCGCGAGCCAGCTGATCTACTTCTCCTTCGCCACGCTCACGACGACAGGCTATGGCGACGTTGCGCCGCTGCATCCCCTTGCGCGCAGCCTGTGCAACGTCGAGGCAATCTTCGGCCAGCTGTACCCGGCGACACTGCTCGCCCGGCTCGTCACGCTCGAGATCGCACACCGCGATCAGGATTCGTAGCGCAGCGCCACCGGGATGGACCGAATTTGGTCCACAGCAATCCTTTAAGCCGCGCGGGCCGATACCCAAATCAGTGATAATGTGCAGGACGGCATCCTTGGTGCCGACATCACTGGAGTGACGAAACATGCGTCCGCCAGTCACCGATTTCATCGCAAGGGAAGCGCAGTTCGGCGCCCAGAACTACGCGCCGCTCGGCGTCGTGCTGTCGCGCGGCGAAGGCGTCTGGGTTTGGGATACCGATGGCAAGCGCTACCTCGATTGCCTGTCCGCCTATTCGGCGGTCAATCAGGGCCACTGCCATCCAAAGATCCTTGCCGCCATGGTGGAGCAGGCTGGCCGGCTGACGCTGACCTCGCGGGCCTTCCACAACGATCAGCTCGCCCCGTTCTACGAGGAACTCGCCGAGCTGACCGGATCGCACAAGGTGCTGCCGATGAACAGCGGCGCGGAGGCGGTGGAAAGCGCAATCAAGTCGGTGCGCAAATGGGGCTACGAGGTCAAGGGCGTGCCTGACGGCGAGGCCGAGATCATCGTGTGCGCCGACAATTTCCACGGACGCACGCTTGCGATTGTCGGCTTCAGCACCGACCCGGACACACGCGCGCATTTCGGGCCGTTCGCGCCGGGCTTCAGGATCATTCCGTTCGGCGACGCCAGGGCGCTGGAGGATGCGATCACGCCGAACACCGTTGCCTTCCTGGTCGAGCCGATCCAGGGCGAGGCCGGCGTTGTCATTCCGCCTGCGGGCTATTTCGCTGAAGTCCGCGCGCTCTGCACCCGCAACAACATCATGCTGATCCTCGACGAGATCCAGACCGGTCTCGGCCGCACCGGCAAGCTGCTGGCGGAACAGCACGAAGGCATCGAGGCCGACGTGACGCTGCTCGGCAAGGCGCTGTCCGGCGGCTTCTATCCGGTCTCGGCGGTGCTTTCCAACAACGAGGTGCTCGGCACGCTGAAGCCCGGCCAGCACGGCTCGACCTTCGGCGGCAATCCGCTCGCCTGCGCGATCGCACGCGCGGCGCTGCGCGCGCTCGTCGACGAAGGCATGATCGAGAACGCGGCCATCGAAGGCGCACGCTTCCTCGCCGGCTTGCGCGGCATCCGCGCCAACACGGTTCGCGAAGTACGTGGACGCGGGCTGATGCTCGCGGTCGAGCTTCACCCCGAGGCTGGTCCCGCCCGCCGCTATTGCGAGCTGCTGCGCGAGAAGGGCATCCTCGCCAAGGACACCCATGACCACACCATCCGGATCGCCCCGCCGCTGGTGATTACGCCCGATCAGGTCGATTGGGCGCTGGAGCAGATCGGCGCCGCGCTGACGCAGGACCTTTCATGACGGCGAGATAGCGGGCGGCTACCTGAACCGCAGGTTTGCGCGGGAGAGCTGGCTGATCGAGGAACACCCCATCAGCCGCATGTCCCGCACCAGCTCCGCCTGCAGCAGACCAAGTGCCCGCTCGACTCCGGCCTGGCCGGCCGACGCCAGCGGATAGAGATAGAAGCGTCCGAGGCCGACGGCCTTGGCACCCAGCGACAGCGCCTTCAGGACATGGCTGCCGCGCTTGATGCCGCCGTCCATCATCACATCGATCCGGTCGCCCACGGCATCGACGATCTCGGCCAGCTGATCGAACGCCGCCCGCGAGCCATCGAGCTGCCGGCCGCCGTGATTGGACAGGATAATGCCGGTGCAGCCGATCTCGACCGCACGCTTGGCATCATCAACCGACATGACGCCCTTCAGGCAGAACTGGCCGTTCCACTGCCGGACCATTTGCGCGACGTCGTCCCATGTCATGGCCGGATCGAGCATTTCCGTGAAATAGCGCCCGATCGACATCGCACCGCCGCTCATATCGACATGCTCGTCGAGCTGCGGCAGCTTGAAGCTCTCATGGGTGACGTAGTTGATGGCCCACGCAGGCTTGATCGCGAATTGCAGCATGCCGCCGAGCGTGAGCCTGAAAGGAATCGAAAACCCGGTGCGCAGGTCGCGCTCACGGTTCCCGCCGGTGATGCTGTCGACCGTCAACATCATCACGTTGACGCCGGCCTGCTTGGCGCGCTGCATCATCGCCGTGTTCAGGCCTCGGTCCCGGTGGAAATAGAACTGATAGACCTGCGGCGTAGCGTAGGCCTTGCGCAATTCCTCGAGGCTCACGGTCCCGAGCGAGGACACGCCGAACATCGTCCCGTATTTCGCCGCGGCAGCGGCGACGGCCCGTTCGCCCTGATGATGAAACAGACGCTGCAGCGCGGTCGGCGAACAATAGAACGGCGTTGCCAGCTTCTGGCCCATCACGGTGACCGAGAGATCCACGTTCTCCACGCCGCGCAGGACATTGGGTACCAGATCGCAAGGCTCGAAGCTCGCGGTGTTCTGCCGAAGCGTCGCCTCATCGTCCGCCCCGCCGTCGATATAGTCGAAGATCGGCCCCGGAAGCCGGCGCCTTGCCAGTTCGCGGAAGTCATGGAAATTGTGGCAATCGCTCAAACGCATGTCGTGCTCCGAAGGTCCGGACCGCGGAGATCAACGGCCGCCCGTGCCGCTCACACCCACAGCACCCGGAATAACCGGCACGCTTCGCCTTGTCCACCGAACCGGTCGTTGGGTCAGACCACCGTCCGATGCCGCTCGATGCAGGTCCGCAGCACGTCGTCCAAGGGCCGGCTCCACCAGTCATTCGAGAAGATCTCGATCTCCGAATAACCCGCAAAGCCTTGCGCTTCGACCATTGCGCGCACCGATCTGATCTCGATGACACCGTCGCCCATCATGCCGCGATCGTTGAGGATGTCTTTCGTCGGCACCAGCCAGTCGCAGACGTGGAACGCCAGCAGGCGATCCTTGCCGGCGCGCGCGATCTGGCTCTTGAGTTCGGGATCCCACCAGATGTGATAGACGTCGAGCGCAACGCCGATCGCGCCGGTGCGGCCGGGATCGAGCGCGTCGCAGATGTCGAGCGCATGTTTGGTGGTGTTCACGCAGGCGCGGTCGGCCGCATAGGCCGGATGCAGCGGCTCGATCGCCAGCGGCAGCTTTGCCTGTTTCGCATGGTCCAGCATCTCGGCAATGCCGTCACGCACCTGCGACCGGGCCATCGCGATATCCTTGGACGCCGTGCTGCCCGGCCGCGAATATTGCGGCAGGCCGCCGACCACGAGCACGATGCAGGACGCGCCGAGCGCGGCCGCCTCGTCGACCGCGCGGCGATTGTCGTCGCGCGCCTCGCTGCGATGCGCGCTGTCAGCCGTGAACATGCCGCCGCGGCAATAGCCCGAGAGATCGAGCCCGGCGTCCTTCACCGCTCGCACCGCGCGGTCGAGGCCGACGCCGGCGACCTGGTCGCGCCAGGGATCGATGGCACGGATGCCGTGACGCGCGCAGGCCTCGATGATGGCGAGGAGATCGCCCTGCTTGCGGACGGTTGCCGTGTTCAGCGACAGCCAGCGGTGGTCGTTGGAAAAATCACGCATCAGGCGTCGATACCACGGGTCGCCAGGATCGCCGCCATTCGGCGTGTCGCGAGTTCCGGATTGGCGAGCAACCCCGCTTGGTCAGCGAGCCGGAACAGCTCGGCGAGATGCAGGGTCGAACGCGCACTCTCCTGTCCGCCGACCATCGTGAAATGATCCTGGTGGCCGTTGAGATAGGCCATAAACACGATGCCGGTCTTGTAGAAACGCGTCGGCGCCTTGAAGATATGGCGCGACAGCGGCACGGTCGGGCCCAGTACGTCGTGGAAGCCGGCCTCATCGCCCGCAGCCAGCCGCGACAGCGCGTAGGACGCCGCGGGCGCGATCGCGTCGAAGATGCCGAGCAGCGCATGGGAGAAGCCCTTGGCGTCGCCGGCGATCAGCTCGGCATAGTTGAAGTCGTCGCCGGTGTACATCTTGACACGCGGATCGAGCCGCCGCCGCATGTCGATCTCGCGCTGCTTGTCGAGCAGCGAAACCTTGACGCCATCGACCTTGGCGGCATTGGCGTTGATGATCGCAACCGCAATGTCCATCGCCTTGTCGAGATCGGCCGTGCCCCAATATCCTGACAGCGCCGGATCGAACATATCGCCGAGCCAGTGGATCATCACGGGCTCGCGGACCTGCGACAGCACGCGGTCATAGACCTTGGCGTAATCGTCCGCATTCCTGCCGAGCTTTGCCAGCGCCCGCGAGGCCATCAGGATGATGCGGCCGCCGACCTTCTCCACAGCCGCGATCTGCACCTCATAGGCGCGGATCACGTCGTCGATCGATTTGGCGTCCTCCACCGCGAGATGATCGGTGCCGGCGCCCGAGAACACCAGCGCATTACCCCTGGTCTTCGCGGCCTTCACCGAACGCTGGATCAGTTCGAGCGAAGTCGCCCAATCGAGGCCCATGCCGCGCTGCGCAGTGTCCATCGCCTCGGCAACGCCAAGGCCGAGCTCCCAAACGTGCTCGCGGAACGCGATCGTCTTGTCCCAGTCGATCGCGGCCGTCAGCCAGGGATCGACGTCGGCGCGCGGATCGGCGACCACATGGGCGGCCGAGAACGCAACGCGGTTCAGCGTGCCCTCGAGCTTCGCCGGAAAAGTCCGCGTGGCCGCCAGGCGGTAGGTCTCGAGGCTGCCGCCATCGGTCGGCAGCTTCAGCGACAACGATGACATCGGCAAGATCGGCTTGTTCATGACAAAGTCCTCTCTCAGACGACGATCGGGGCGACGTCGATCCAGCGCCGTTCCTTCCAGCTCTTCAGCGCACACTCGGCAAGCTGCACGCCCTTGGCGCCCTCGAGCAGCGTGTATTTATAGGGCGCATCCTCGCAGACGTGCCGGATGAACATCTCCCACTGCTCCTTGAAGCCGTTGTCGTAGACGACGTTCTCAGGGAGCTTCTGCCAGTCGGCATAGAAATCGTGCATGCGCTTCTCATCCGGATTCCACACCGGCCGCGGCGTGGCCTGGCGCGCCTGGATCACACAGTCGGTCAGGCCCGCCACCGCCGAACCGTGGGTGCCGTCGACCTGGAAGGTGACGAGGTCATCGCGGTAGACCCGCGTCACCCAGCTCATGTTGATATGCGCGATCACGCCGCCCTTCAGCTTGAAGGTGGCGTAAGCGGAATCGTCGGCCGTCGCCTGGTACTGCTTGCCCTTCTCGTCATAGCGCTCGGGTATATCGGTCGTCCCGATGCAGACCACGCTCTCGACCTCGCCAAACAGGTTGTCGAGCACGTAGCGCCAGTGGCAGACCATATCCAGGATGATGCCGCCGCCATCCTCGGTGCGGTAGTTCCACGACGGCCGCTGCGCCTCCTGCCAGCCGCCCTCGAACACCCAATAGCCGAATTCGCCGCGCACCGAGAGCATGCGGCCGAAGAAGCCGGAGTCGCGCAGGAAGGCGAGCTTCTTCAGGCCCGGCAGGAACAGCTTGTCCTGCACCGTGCCGTGCTTGAGCCCCTTGGCATTGGCGAGCTTCACGACCGCAACGGCTTCCTCCAGATTGGTGGCGATCGGCTTCTCGCAATAGACATGCTTGCCGGCGTTGATCGCCTTGGTCAGCAGCGAAGGCCGCGCCTGCGTGGTCGCGGCATCGAAGAACACGGTGTCATTCTTGTCGGCGAGTGCGCGATCGAGATCGGTGGTGTGGCGCTCGATGTTGTAGCGCTTGGCCAGGCTAGCGACCTTCTTGGCATCGCGGCCGACCAGGATCGGATCGGGCATGATGCGGTCGCCATTCGCGAGCAGCACGCCGCCCTGCTCGCGGATCGCGACGATCGAGCGGATCAGATGCTGGTTGAGACCCATCCGGCCCGTAATGCCGTTCATGATCAGGCCGAGGCGTTTGGTCGTCATACTGTCTGCTCCTGCGAAACGCGTGGTGTGGGCCGCTTCAGCGGCCGCATGGTGGACCAGTCCGGACGGATCGAACTGGCAAAGCCCGGCGCGGCGGCGATCGATCTCGTCAGCAGATCGCCGTCATGGATCGCAAGGCGGACCTTGCCGCCGGTGCGCGCGTAGAGATCGGGATGCGCGACAAGAAAGGCATCGGCCTCATCGGCCGGGGTGTCGGCAAAGCCGTCGACGTAATGATGTCCGTTGCGTTCGGCATGGGTGACGCCGATCAGCGCCCCGAGCGCGAGATCCTGCTGCACGCCGAGCCCGGCCTGGCAAGTCAGGTCCTCGCCACTGATGAAGTACGGGCCACCATCCGCGCTCCATGCGGCCGCGCGGGTGGCATTGATGATCGACTTGTAGATGCCCTTGCACGATTTCGAGGAAATGCCGCGATAGCCGAGCGCCCGCGCCTGCGGGAATGCATCGTAGCAATCGTCGGCCTCGTCGATGACGAAGTTCCGCGCCGCCAATCCGCCGAGTGGCGAAGCCTTGGTGATATCGCGCGGCATCGGCTGCTCGATATAGAGCAGGTTTGCCGCGATCGGCTTAAGCGCCGCGTCATGGTCGAGCCGGTCGATCAGCGCGTTCAGAGCCGCCAGGTCGGCATACTGCTCGTTGGCGTCGAGCGTGACCCGGCTGGCGTAAGGCAGCCTTGTGAGCTCGCTGCCGATCCGCGCCAGCCGCGCTGCGTCATGGGCGGGATCGCCGTTCAGCTTGAGCTTGAAATAGCGCGCACCGGCGTTCTCGTCTGCGTCGGCGACACCGCCCTCGCCTTCAACCTTGTCGTCCATCCCGACCGTATGCCTCACGGCCACGCGGTCGATCCGCCTGCGTGTTGAAAGGAACCGCGCGATAGCCGCGTCGTCGATATCCGGCGTCAGCCGCGCGTCGATTTCGGCGATATTGCCGGTCATGCCGTCGAAGAAGTTGACACCCACCACGCGCAGCAATCCATCGAGGATCGCCTTGTCGATCTCGGCCGGGCCAAAGCTGGCGGCGAGCGGCGGAATATCCTCCGCAGCGCAGGCGGCAACCTGCGGGCCGATACAGCTGGCATGCAAGCCGAACGCGGTCTCGAAACTCCGGTTCGCCAGATAGAGCTCGCGTGCAATCGCAAGCGAACGGCGCAGGCCGTCGAGCGACTGCGCCTCCGTCAGATGCGGCCGCTTGTCGAACCATTTCGGCGCCAGCATTTCGGCACTGGCGCCGGTCGCGCGCCCGTTGCCCTCCACCTCGATCTCGACCCGCACGAACAGCTGCGTGGATGCGGTGATCGTCACCGCGCCGAAACGGAACGGCCGGGCAAACACCAGCGGCCGTTCGAAGAAGGCGATATCGTTGACTTTGAGGCGAAGCGGCATTGAAGGCTCGGGTGTTAATCCAGCGACCCCTGCGTGAAGAAATGCTTCCGGATCCGCTGCACCAGCTCGGTGAAGACGGGATCGGACATCGTCTCGAGCGAGCGCGGCCGCGGCATCGGCACGTCGTAGATCGCGGCGATCGCGCCGGGCCGCTCGGTCATCACGAGCACGCGGTCGGCGAGGAACACGGCTTCCGGGATCGAGTGCGTGATCAGCAGCACGGTCTTGCCGGTCTCGCGCTGGATCCGCATCAGCTCGACATTCATCCGCTCGCGCGTCATGGCGTCGAGCGCGCCGAACGGCTCGTCCATCAGCATGATCTTCGGGTCATGCACCAGCGCGCGGCAGATCGAGGCGCGCTGCTGCATGCCGCCTGACAGCTGCCACGGCAGCTTCTTCTCGAAACCCTCGAGCCCGACCAGCTTCAGCAGCGCCTTGGCGCGGGCGAGATATTTGTCCCGGGCGAGCTGCTTCATGTCGATCGGCAGCATCACGTTGGAGAGGATGTTGCGCCACGGCAGCAGCAGCGCGTTCTGGAACACGATGCCGACATTGCCGTGCGGCTTGGTCACCGGCTCGCCGTCGACCAGCACCTCGCCGGTCGTCGGCGGCAGCAGGCCCGAGATCATCTTGAGCAGCGTGGACTTGCCGCAGCCGGAGGGCCCGACCACGACAAAGAACTCGCCGTCATTGATGGTGAAGTCGAGCGGCCGCAGCGACGGCACGTCGCCGTCGCGCGACCGGTAGGTCTTCGATACGCCTGAGAGCTTGATGCCCGGCGCAGCGCCGGCCGCGCGGTCTGACACCAGGCGCAGATGCGCGGCGGGCTGCTCGGCAGCGCTCTTGATTGCCGATTTCATGGCTTACGAGTCACCCTTCGGCAGATAGTCGTTGGTGTAGAACGCCTTCGGATTGGCTTTCGCCTTGGCGTCGAGGCCGCCATACTCGACCATCAGATTGACCGACTCGGTCATGTTCTGGTCGGTGACCTGAAACGGCCGCTTGGCCTTCGTCTCCGCCGTGCGATAGAGCGGGATCGTCAGTTCGAACCCTTGCGTCAGCGTGTCGATCTTGCCGCCCTTCGGGTTGGCGTCGAGGATCGACTGCGCTGCGGTTTTCGGGTCCTTCTCCGCGGCCTCCACCGCCTTTGTGGTCGCCGACATGAAGCGGCGGACCAGGTCGGCATTGGCCTTCACATAGTCGGAGTTCGCGATGATGCCCGACGACACCATGTTGATGCCGTAGTCGGCGAACTTGATCGGATAGACGTCCTTAGCCGTTGCGTCCTTGATCTTCATCGACTGGTCCATGACGTAGCCGAGCAGCAGATCAGCCTGGCCGTTGATCACGGCGTTGAGCTTGGTCTGGCCGTCGCCGGCAACGGTGTTGAAATCGCTTTCCTTGAGGCCGGTCTTCTTCAGGAACAGCGGCCAGATCTGCGTCATCGAATCCGCGGGCGTAATCGCGACCGTCTTGCCCTTGATATCCTCCGGCTTCCTGATGTTCTTGTCGACGAAGCCCATCGCCGACATCGGGCTGGTCTGCAGCAGCACGCCGGTGGCGATGACCGGCGCACCCTTCACCGCGGCGCGCATCATCGTGGGCACGTCGACATAGCCGAAATCGGCGGTCTTGGCCGCCACCGCCTGCGTGGTCGCGGCCGAGCCGCGGCCTTCCTGGATCTCGAGGTCGATGCCCTCAGCGGCATAGATGCCCTTGGCCTTGCCGTAATAGAACGGCGCGTGCTCGCCATAGACGTACCAGTTCAGCATCAGCACGACCTTGTCGGCCGCGGACGCCGGCGCCACCGCAAGCGCGGTCCAGGCCAGTGCGGCAATAACGGCAGTGAGCAATCGCATCAGATAATCCTCCCGTTGTTCTTTTTCGTCATTGCGAGCCACCCGGTCGGCGCGAAGCGCCGCCGGATGACAGGCTCCGCGAAGCAATCCATCGTGCAGCAAGTGGAGAAATGGATTGCTTCGTCGCTATCGCTGCTCGCAATGACGCTTGCTGTTGTTTCTGTGCACAAATCCTAGGATGCGAAGATGATGTCGTCGCGCTGGCTGACGTGCCAGGGGATCACGAGCCGCTCGATGCGGTCGACGATCCAGAACAGGATGACGCCGAGCAGCGCCAGGATCACCAGCGCCGCGAACATCGTCGGCAGGTCGAAGGTGCCGATCGAGCGCTGCATCACATAGCCGATGCCGGAATTGGAGCCGACGAACTCGCCGACCACGGCGCCGACCACGGCGAGCGTCACCGAGACCTTGAGGCCGGAGAAGATCGCGGGCATCGCGTGCGGCAGGTTGACCGCGCAGAACACCTTGAAGCGACTGCCCTGCATCGCGCGCGCGAGGTCAACCATGTCGGGATCGACCGACTTGAAGCCCTGCACCGCCGAGACCACCACGGGGAAGAAGCCGAGCAGGAATGCGGAGATCACCTTGGGGATGATGCCGAAGCCGAACCACACCACGAACAGCGGCGCGATCGCGATCTTCGGCACCGATTGCGAGAACACCAGCAGCGGATAGACGTAGCTCTCGACCGTCCTCGAGCCCGCGATCAGCATCGCTGTGGGAATGCCGAACAGCGCCGAGAGCAGGAAACCGCAGATCGTCGCATAGGTGGTCGGCCAGGACTGCCGCAGCAACTCCGGCCAGTCGCTCCACAGCACCGCGACGACGTCGCCGGGCGACGGGATCTGATAGGCCGGGATGCGGAACAGGCGGATCGCGAGGTCCCACGCCACCACGATGACCACCAGGAACAGGAACGGGCGCACCCACGCCGCGTTCAGCACCTTCGACACGCCCGAAGGGCTCTTTGCCTCCGCCACGTCACGCTCCCTTGCCGTCTCTGTGTTCGTGCAGAAATTAACCCGTTGGATAAATACTGTCCAGCCCTCGCACACAGCAAAATCGCGCCGTAGCACGCGACTTTCGTCAGGCGAGATTTTTTTGGGAGGTTCGCCGCAGCCCGGATGAGCACAGCGATATCAGGGAAAATCCGTCCGCGCGGATGGTCTGTTCCGGATGTCGCTTCGCGCATCCGGGCTACGGGGCCACTGGCGTTCACACCACCCGGTGTTCCGCCGCGCGCAGCGGCGGCATCGCGTTGCCAAACGCGGCGGTGGACTTGCCGGTCAGCGCCGCCAGCACCAGCGCGGTCATGTGCTCGAGGCGCTCGTCGCGGGCGTCTTTCTTGAGCAGGTCGCGACCGAAGATCACGCTCAGCGTGGCGCTGTTGGAGAGATAGAAGAACGCGAGCCCCGCGATCGAGATATAGAGCTGCACCGGATCGACCGCGTCGCGGAAATCGCCGCTCTCGACCCCGCGCGTCACCACGGTGCGGATCATCTCGACAAAGGGCGAGTGCATCGACTTGACCTTGGTCGAGCGCTTCAGGTGCTTTGCCTTGGCGAGGTTTTCCGTGTTCAGCAACGCCAGGAACTCGGGGTTGCGCAGAAAATAGTTCCAGGTGAAGGCGATCAGGCGCCCGATCGCCTCGGGTGGGTCGAGATGCTCGAGATCGAGCGTGCGCTCCTCGGCGCGGATCTTCTCGTAAGCGCCCTCAAGCACCTCGAGATAGAGATCCTCCTTGTTGCCGACATGGTAGTACAGCATGCGCTTGTTGGCGTCGGCATTGGCCGCGATGCGGTCGACCCGCGCGCCGGCGAGGCCATGGGCGGCGAATTCCTGCTTGGCCGCCTCGAGAATCCGCAGCCGCATCCCCTGGGGGTCACGCTGCCATCTCTGTATCCGCTTTGCTTTCGCCAAATCGATCGCCCGTGATGCTGAACTGTCGAATGTAGCATGACGCGCGGCGTTTGAGAACGAATGTTGTCGTAACGGCCATGCGGGAATATTTCTCGCAAGTGCGGCTTTCGTCATTCCCCGGTGCGCAATTGCGCACCTGAGGGCGTGCGCAGCACGAACCCGGAATCCATCGACCCGCATGTACCGGTGATGAATGGATTCCGGGCTCTCGCTTCGCGAGCCCCGGAATGACGAAGGAAATAAGCGCTCGGAATGCCTGGGTGCACGCTGTCGTGACGACGCGCAGATTGAACGCGGCCTAGTCTGGCTTTCCCTGTGAGGGCTGCACCAGTAGCGTCGGCACGCCGCACGTGCCGTTGCGCACCGTCATCACGCGCGTGCCGGGCTTGCGGCCGGTGCGAATCTCCGAGACGTCGACGCCGACGGCAACCAGCCGCGCGCGGGTGGCCTCGATATCGGCGACGCGCCAGCAGATGCCGCGCAGCCGGTCCGGCGCTTCCGTCTCCGCCTTGACGTTTTCCTTGCCCGGCCGGTGCGTGACCTCGACCACGAGGTCGCCGCAGCGGAAGAACATCAGCCGGCCCCATTCGGGATGTGACCGGTCGAGCGCCATGTCGAGCCCGAGCCGCGCACCATAGAGTGCCGCCGCGCGCTCCGGGTCGGCGGTCGAGACCACCACATGATCCATCGCGGTGATCGAGGCCGGCGTGGTGCGCACCGATAGCGGCCGCTCCTGCTCGCGCTCCAGGAAGAACATGCGCACACCCCGTGTCGCATCGGTCGCCGCACGCGTCCGCTTCCACGCCAGCGTGGCGCCGCTGATCTCGTCGCGGCTCTCGACCTCGGCGACGGGCTCGGGCTTCAGGGTCAGCCTGTCGAGCTTGCGGTGTGTCCTGGCGATATCGCTGGTGCGGAAACAGAGGCTCGCAAGCCCCTCGCCTTGCGTGACGAGCGCGCTGCGGACGCGCTGGGCGGCATCATCGTCGCCGCGCGGCGCCATCAATTCCAGCGTCGTGTTGTCGAGCGTGAACAGCACACGGTCGGCGCCGTCGCCGCTGTTGCGCCAGGCCGGCGCCCGCGCGAAAAGCGTCTCGTAGGCGGCGCTGGCGGCGGCAATGTCGCCGGTGAGGACGACGACATGATCGAGACCGGTAATCATGGCTCTGGCCTCCTCGAATCTGCCGTCATTGTGCTTCTCCTTACGATCTCGGAACTGCGGCCTGCCACCGGCCGTTATGCCGCATACCAGAACGGCCCGGCACATCCATCATCTCTACCTGTAAACCAAGCTGGGATGCGAATAATTTCAGCGATATCGGCCGATCAGCGGTGCTAGTCTGATCGTCGGCCGGGACCACACCAAGCGATCACGGGAAGCGAATGCAGGCTCTCTTCATTGGACAGACCTATATCGACGTCACCTTCATCACGGATCACATGCCGGTCGGCGACGAGAAGCACGTTGCAGACGCCTATGCGGTGTCGTTCGGCGGCAACGCGGTGACCGCGGCGTTCTGCTGCGCCAAGCTCGGCGTCGAGCCGGACCTGATCGCTACCATGGCCAATGACTGGCTGGGACGGATGTTCTGGGACATGGCCGACAGGTACGGCATCTCGTTCCATCCCCGCAAGGTGAACTCCTCCTCGCTGTCCTTCATCATGCCCAACGACGGCAAGCGCGCCATCGTCCGCTGCCGCGACGACCAGCACATCCATCCCTTTCCGCTGCTGAACATCAAGGGCTGCCGCGCGCTGCACATCGACGGCCACCAGCCGGACGCCGCGATCCATTACGCAAAGCTCTGCCGTGAAGACGGCATCCTGACCTCGCTCGACGGCGGCGGCCTGCGCACCAACACCCACGAGCTGCTCGCATTCATCGACGTCGCGATCGTCGCCGAACGGCTGTGCGAGCAGATGGACAAGACGCCGGAGCAGATGCTCGATTATCTCAAGAGCCGCGGCTGCCGGGTCGGCGGCATCACCATGGGTGAGCGCGGCCTGCTCTGGTACGACGAGGCGGGCACGGTGCAAACGCTGCCGGCATTTCCGATTCCACGCAAGCGCGTGATCGACACCAACGGCGCCGGCGACGTCTTCCATGGCGCTTACATCTATTCCTATCTCGCCAATCCCGGCAAAGCCTGGCATGACCACTTTGAGTTTGCGCGCGCGGCGTCGACCTACAAGATTCAGAAGCTCGGCAACGAAGCCGGCCTGCCGACGCTCGCCGACATCGCGGCCGTCAAGCAGGAGTTCGGCGCCGCGGTCTGACAGGGCGGAGTGGGGTAAGGCATGGGGCGCGTCTTCGTCGCCGGCAGCATCAATATGGACGTGGTGGCGACCGCCGAGCGCCATCCGAAGATAGGCGAGACGGTCGCGGGCGAGGCCGTGCTGTATTTTCCCGGCGGCAAGGGCGCCAACCAGGCAGTGGCATCGGCCAAGCAGGGCGTGCCGACCACGCTGGTCGGCCGGCTCGGCACCGACGCGTTCGGCAAGGAGCTTCGCGCCTTCCTTGCCGCGCAAGGCGTCGATCTCAGCTTTGTCAAGGACACCGGCGGCACGCATTCGGGCACCGCGATCATCACGCTCGCCAATGCCGACAACACCATCGTGGTCGTGCCCGGCGCCAACGGGCTGGTCGATGCCGACGATGTCGCGGCACCCGTGCTTGCCAGGGGCGACGTCGCGGTCAGCCAGTTCGAGATCCCGCTGCCGACGATCGCCGCATTTTTCAGCCGCGCCCGCGCCGCCGGCGCCACCACGATCCTCAATCCGGCACCGGCGAAACAGACCGACAAGGCGCTGCTCGATCTCGTCGATGTCCTGATCCTCAACGAGACCGAGCTCGGCCTGCTGACGGGAGCAGAGCTGCGCGACAGCGATGATCCCTCCCGCTTCGCCGAGGCGGCACGGAGCCTGGGGCGTGGCAAGACGATCTGCGTCACGCTCGGCAGGCTCGGCGTGCTGGCGCTGGTCGAGGACCAGCCGCTGCTCGTGCCGGGACGCGAGGTCAAGGCCGTCGACACCACAGGCGCCGGCGATTGCTTCGTCGGTGCCCTCGCCTCGCAGCTCGCCAGCGGCAAGCCGCTCGGCGACGTGCTGGCCTACGCCAACATTGCCGCCTCGATTTGCGTGCAACGGATGGGGGCCGCGCCGTCGATGCCGACGGCGCAGGAGGTGACCGCTATTCTCTCCCCGAGTCGTCCCGGCGAAGGCCGGGACCCATAACCACAAATCTCAATGTTGTGCGGCGCTGGAACGACGATCCTGTTCACAACATAGGCCGCGGAGTATGGATCCCGGCTCCGTGCGCAATCGCGCACTCGGCCGGGACGACGCTTGCTTACATTTGTGCCAGCGCACTCTTCAAATCAAAGCCCGTATCCACCGCCTGTTCCGGCGTGATCGAACCGCCCGCGCCGAGCAGCCGGCGCCCGAACATGTGGTCGCCGGCACGGTTGACCGACTCGATGCCGAGCAGCCTGTCACCGCGATAGCAGAACGCCGAGAACGCCCCTTGCGCGCGGTCGCCGCGCACCACGACGCGGTCGTAGCCGGTGGTAAGACCCGCCATCTGCAGCTTGTCGGGGCCCTGGTCGCTCCAGAACCACGGCAGGCCGTCATAGACCTCGGTCTTGCCGGTCAGCCGCGACGCCACGCAGCGCGCATGGTCGGTCGCATTCTGCACCGACTCGAGCCGCAGCGATCCGCCGAAGCGCTTGCTGGTGTAGAGCGCGCAATCGCCGATCGCGGAGATATTCGGATCGGCGGTCGAGAGATGCTCGTCGACGATGATGCCCGATGCGACCGGCAGGCCGGCCTCCGCAGCGAGCTCGACATTCGGCAGCACGCCGACGCCGACCACGACGAGATCGGCCGGGATGTTCGTCCCATTGCTCAGGCTGACGCCGGTGACCTTGGCGCCATCGGCCTCGATCGCCGTGACCTGCACCCCGAGGTGGATCCGGATGCCGGCCGCGCCGTGGCGCGACTGCGAGAACTCGGAAATCTCCGCGGTCACCGCGCGCGCCATCACGCGCGAGGCGAGCTCGACCACGTCGACCTCGAGGCCCTTGGCTCGCGCGGTGGCCGCGAATTCGAGCCCGATGAAGCCCGCGCCGATCACGACGACGCGCATGCCGGGTGCGAGCAGATCGCGCAGCGCCTGGCTCTCGTCGAGGATGCGCAGGTAGCGGACGGCGTCGAGCTTTGCGTTGGGAATATCGAGCAGCCGGTTCCGCGCGCCGGTCGCGAACACCAGATGGCCGTAGTCGAGCGACGTGCCGGAGGCCAGCGCCACCTTCCGCACGTTGCGGTCGACCGCATGGGCGCGATCGGTGATCAGCTCAATCTTGTTGTCCTGGTAGAATTTGTCGGGCCGGAACATCAGGGTCTCGGGCCCGCCGGTCCCTTTCAGATAGGCCTTCGACAAAGGCGGCCGCTGGTACGGCAAATGACCTTCGTCATTGAGCAGGGCGATGCGCTCGGCAAAGCCGGCCTGGCGCAACGACGCCGCGAGCTGGAAGCCGGCATGTCCGGCGCCGACGATGATGACCGAGCCTGTCATCGGAACAACCCAAATACGCGCGAGCAGGAGTGACCCATCCCGTTTCCTCTTGTCGATGTTAGCTTGCGTGCCCCGTCACCACAGCGCTCGTGTCTGCGTACCGAAGGCGCGCGCTATTTGGCCCCATGGCTCGCGCTGATGCAAGGGGGTCCCGGGCAAATCTGGGCACCCGAAAGCCGCCCTGGGACGCCGGGCCGGATTGCCACGGCTCCCGGCAAGGCCTTAAATGTCCGGAAATAACAAGCCCAAGGTCTTCAAAATGCCAGCACCCGCCTCCGCCAACGACCCTGCCCTGCTCCGCATCGACGGCGCGATTGCGACCATCACGCTGAACCGGCCGGCCGCGTTCAATGCGATCGACATGACGATCGCCAAAAAGCTCGAGCAGCTCGGCGCCGAGGTCGAAGCCAACAAGGACGTCCGCGTGCTGGTCATCGAGGGCGAAGGCCGCGCCTTCTGCGCCGGCGGCGATCTGCAAACCATCGGTGCTGCGACCGAAGCCAACAACATCGCGCCCGTGGTCGGCGAGATGCTGCATCACTACCATGCCTTCATCGAGACGGTTCGGCGGATGCCGAAGATCGTACTGTCCAGCGTGCACGGGTCGGCGGCCGGCGCCGGCATGGGCCTCGCCTTCGTGACCGACCTGTGCATCGCCGCGGAGGATGCCCGCTTCACGCCCGCCTATGCCAAGATCGGCGTATCGCCCGACGGCGGCAGCACGGTCGGCATCGTCGGCACGGTCGGGACCCGCCGCGCGCTGCAGATTTTCCTGGCCGAGGACGGCTTCACCGCGCAGCAGGCCTATGAATGGGGACTGGTCGTCAAGACCGTCCCCGCGGCCGAGTTGAAGGCCGCCACCCGGCAGCTCGCCGAGCGCCTGGCGAAAAATCCGCCCGCCGCGATCGCCGGGACCAAGTCACTGGTCTATCAGGCCGCCACCACGCCGACCAAGCAGCAGCTCGATGCCGAGGAACACAAGATCATCACGTCGATGCACACCGAGGATTTCCGCGTCGCGGTGAAGAAGTTCACCAGCAAGTCGAAGTGACCGCGTGGCGCTTCCCTCGCGCTCGTTCCTGTGCCTCCGGCACGGGACCACCGACTGGAACAGGCAAGGCCGCTTTCAGGGCCTGACCGACAATGCCCTGAACGAGGCCGGCATAGCGCAGGCGCGCGTCGCCGTTGAGCGGCTAGCGGGCGTTGCGTTGGCCGCGATCGTTGCAAGCCCGCTGCGCCGCGCCGTCCAGACGGCGGAGGTCGTGGCGGCAACGCTGGGCAAAGAGGTGAGCATCGATGCCGGCATCATCGAGTGCGATTTCGGAAGCCTCGAGGGCCAGTCGATCCGTGAGACGATGCAACAGCATGGCATCACCGCGATGGATGACCTCACCTCGGTCCTTCCTGCGGATGGCGAACCATGGCCCGCGGTGTCCGAACGCGCGCTGCGTTGCGTAGCGACGTGGCAGGATCGGCATCCGCGCACGGACATCTTGTTCGTCTGCCATGACGGCGTGATGCAGGCGATGGCGCAGGTGCTGTGCGGCGGCTTCTTCGAGAACCGTCACGGGACGCCGTTCCGCTATGCACGGAACGGCGATGGCTGGAAGGTGGAGCAGATCGATTAGTTCGGGCAGATGTATCCGGTGCCGCCGGGTGCCTTGAAGCAGCCGACCGATTCCGGGATCACCTGCTTGGGCAGCCACAGCACGACCTTCGGAAAATAGATCGTGAAGCAGATCGTGACCAGGAACACGACGTAGATCGGCAGCGCCGCCCGCAGCGCTTTCGCAAAGCTGATGCCGACGAATTTCGAGGCCATCAGCAGCACTAGCCCATAGGGCGGCGTGATCAGGCCGAAGGCAAGTGTTGCGATCAGCACGACGCCCATATGCACGCCGTTGATGTCACCGGCCTGGGTCAACGCGTTCACCAGCGGCATGAAGATGATGATGGTCGGCACCGGCTCGATGAAGTCGCCGACCACGGTGAACAGCAGCACCATCAAGAGCATGATGAGGTGCGGATCGTTGCCGGCGATCGAGGTGATCCAGTCGGCGATGTAGATGGCGCCGCGCAGATAGGCCAGCATCCAGCCGAAAGCGTTCGCCGCCCCGATCGTGATCAGCGGCAGCGAGAAGATCAGGCCGGCGAGACAAAAATCATACGGGATCTTCTTCAGGTGCCCGCGGTTCAGCGCCGGGATCACGACGAGGATGATATAGGCGACCGCGACCACGCCGGCCTCGGTCGGCGTGAACCAGCCGGTCAGGATGCCGCCGAGCAGGATCACCGGGATCATCAGCGGCAGCGCGGCGTCGCCGGCAGCGAATGCGATCTGGCGCAGCGGCGCGCGCGGCTTGCGCAGGCCTGACGGACCGAAGAAATAGCAATAGATCATCAGCCCGAAGCCGATCATCAGCCCGGGCACCACGCCCGCCATGAACAGGCCGGCGATCGAGACGTTGCCGACCGCGCCATAGACCACCGCCGTGATGCTCGGCGGCACCAGCGCCGCGATGGTCGAGGCCGAGGCGATGATCGCGGCGATGAAGGCCGGCTCATAGCCCTCCCGCCGCATCGGCCCGCCGAGCGCCCGGCTCATGACAGCGACGTCGGCGGTGGTCGAGCCGGACATTTCCGAGAAAAACATGCTGAACACGACGACGACCTGCGACAGCCCGCCCCTGATATGCCCGACCAGCGAGACCGACAGGTTGGCGATGCGGACCACGACATTCGCCGAGCTCATGAGCTCGCCGACCAGCAGGAAGAACGGGATCGCAAGCAGCGCCTCGGAATCGACGCCGTCGAATATTTTCTGAATGATCGCGGCAAGCGAGACATCCGACAGCATTGCGCCGACGAATACGCCGGCCATCAGCGAGAACGGCACGGGCACGCCGAGATAACCGAAGAACAGGAAGCAGGACGACATCAGCACGAGCACGACCGGTGCGCTCACGGCTGCACTCCCGTGGTGGCACTGGTGTTGATCGCAGGAATCGCAAGATCCTCGTCCGGCGGCTCCGGATGATCAAAGCCGTTGCGGATGCCGTTGACGAGCTGCTCGATCGTGAACAGGCCGATCAGGATGCCGGACAGGGGAATCACCGCATAGAGCGACGCGATCGGCGTGCCGGACGGCAGCCGGAAACTGCCGAAGCCGCGGAGGTAATTTTGATAACCGTACCAGACGAGGCAGAAGGCAACGCCCAGCACCACCAGGCGGATGACGATCTCGACGGCCAGCCGCGACCTGCCGTGCATCGCCTCCGAGAGCGCGGTGAGATAGAGATGATCGTTGCGCCTGGTCGCGACCGCGGCGCCAATGAAGATCGCGTAGATGAATAGCGTCGAGGTCACCTCCTGAAGCCAGAGCCAGGGATGACCGATGGTGCGGGTGACGATGTCGGCGGTGACCGAGAGCGAGAAGCCGAAGCACAACAGGCCGCACAGCATCATCAGGATCAGCTCGAGCCGGTCCAGCGCCCGCCATTTCAGGTGCCGCTGCCGTTGCAGCACCAGTCTGTCGGCGATGGCCATGCTTCAAACTCCGTCGTCCCGGCGAAGGCCGGGACCCATAACCCCCGGCTCGAGTTGCTTGCAGAAAGTTGGCGACCTAATCGCTCAACTGAAGGGCCGCGGCGGATGGGTCCCGGCCTTCGCCGGGACGACGTGGGGCGTCCGTTCAGTTGATCGCGCGGATCAAATTCTTGATCTTCTCCGCGTGCGGGCCAAGCTCCTTGGCGAGCTTGTCGAGATAGGGATCGGCGATCGCGGTAAAACTCTTCTTGTCCACATCATCGACCACTTTGACGCCGAACGACTTCAGCTTGGTCAGCGCATTCCGCTCGAGCTCGAAGGCCTTCTGCGGCTCCTTGGCGCTGACCTCGTTGGCGGCCGCCTGCACCCATTGCTTCTGCTCGGCGGACAGGCTCTGCCACAGCTTGTCGGAGACGAACAGCAGCGCATTGTTGGCCTCGTGCTCGGTGATCGACAGCACCGGCGCGACCTCATAGTGCTTGTTGACGAGATAGACGTTGATGCTGTTCTCGGCGGCGTCGACCACGCCGGTTTGCAGCGAGGTGTAGACGCTGCCGAACGGCATATGAACCGTCTGCGCGCCATAGGCCGGGAACATGGTGTCCTCGGTCGCGGTCGCCTGCACCCGGACCTTCACGCCCTTGAGGTCGCCGACGTTGTGGATTTCCTTCTTGCTGTAGATGTGGCGGACGCCCTGCGAACCGGTGCCGATCACATGCAGGCCCTGCGCAGTCTCGTCGATCATCGTCCTGATGGCGTCGAACACCTGCGGGTCCGCCAGCGCCTTGATCACATGGGCGTCGTTGCGGAACAGGAAGTGCAGCGACATCACGCCGGCCTGCGGCGAGATCGTCGCCGTGTTGGCGGAGGAGACGATCGCGAACTCGATATCGCCTGATTTCACGAGCTGCAGCAGCTGCGGCTCCTGGCCGAGTTGCGCGCCGGGATATTGGTCGACGATCATCGTCCCCTTGCTCAATTCCTTGAGCTTCTCGGCGAACAGATCGCCGGCGACCGAATAGCCGGTGTTGCGCGGCTGGTCATAGGCGAAGCGGAAGTGCTTGACCTCCTGCGCGCCGGCGCGCGCCGTCAGCAGCAGCGCTGCCGCGGCCATGGCGATCCCGACGATCCTGGCTGAATAGCCCATCGCGACGTTCCCCCTGTTTTTGATTGACGCGATCATCCCACCAGTCCCGCGGGATTGTCAATAAAACAGAAGGAATTAGACGACGGCAGGCGCTATCGTGCACTGCATCGCTGAAATTATCGACAATTCGGCAATTTCGCCGAACGACACACGCGACTTGCCAGTTACTTGCCCTTGGCGCGCATGAAGTCGAAATCGCAGCCCTCGTCGGCCTGCAGGATCGTCTCGTTGAAGAGATGCGCGTAGCCGCGCCTGGCCCAGTCCGGCGTGCCGGCAGGGGTCAGCGCGGCGCGACGCTTCTGCAACTCGGCTTCGTCGACCAAGAGATCGATGCTGCGCTTGGCAACATCGAGCCGGATCATGTCGCCGTTGCGCACCAGGCCGAGCGGACCGCCGACGGCGGACTCCGGCGTGATGTGCAGCACGATGGTGCCGAACGCCGTGCCGCTCATCCGCGCATCGGAGATACGGACCATGTCCTTCACGCCGGTGCGCGCGAGCTTCTTCGGGATCGGCAGGTAGCCCGCCTCCGGCATGCCCGGCGCGCCCTTGGGGCCGGCGTTGCGCAGTACCAGCACGTCGTCGGCGGTCACGTCGAGCGCGGGGTCGTCGACCCGCAGCGTCATGTCCTCGACCGACTCGAACACCACGGCACGGCCGGTGTGCTGCAAGAGCTTTGGGCTCGCCGCCGACTGCTTGATGACGGCACCGCGCGGCGCGAGATTGCCGTGCAGGATCGCCATCGCGCCTTCGGACTTGATCGGGTTGGTCTTGGGGCGGATCGCATCCTGCCCCGGCACGTCCTCGGCATTGGCGACGACCTCGCGCAAGGTCTGACCGGTAATCGTCCTGGCATCGAGATCGATGAGGTCGCCAAGCTGGGCCATCAGCTTCGGCACGCCGCCGGCGTGATGGAAATGCTCCATGTAATGCTCACCCGAGGGCTTGAGGTCGACCAGCACGGGCACCTCGCGGCCGAGCTTGTCGAACGCCTCGAGATCGATCTTGTGCGGCGAGCGGTTGGCGATCGCCGTGAGGTGAATGAGCCCGTTGGTCGAGCCGCCGATCGCCTGCATCACGACCTGGGCGTTGCGGAACGACGACGGCGTCAGGATCTCGCTCGGCTTCGGTCCCTTGGTCTTCGCCATTTCGGCGGCGACGCGGCCGCTGGCCTCCGCGGAACGAAAGCGTTCGGCATGTGGCGCCGGGATCGTCGCGCTCATCGGCAGCGACAGGCCGAGCGCCTCGGTGATGCAGGCCATGGTGGAGGCCGTGCCCATCACCATGCAGGTGCCGACCGACGGCGCGAGACGGCCGTTCACCGCCTCGATCTCGACATCGTCGATCTCCCCGGCGCGATACTTGCCCCACAGCCGGCGGCAATCGGTGCAGGCGCCGAGCACCTCGCCCTTGTGATGACCGACCACCATCGGCCCGACCGGGTTCACAACGGTCGGCAGATCGGCGCTGATGGCAGCCATGAGCTGCGCCGGCAAAGTCTTGTCGCAGCCGCCGATCACGATCACGGAATCCATCGGCTGGGCGCGGATCATCTCCTCGGTATCCATCGCCATCAGGTTGCGCAGGTACATCGAGGTCGGATGCGCAAAGCTTTCGGCAATCGAGATGGTCGGGAACACGAACGGCATCGCGCCCGACAGCATCACGCCGCGCTTCACCGCTTCGATGATCTGCGGGACGTTGCCGTGGCAGGGATTGTAGTCGCTGTAGGTGTTGGTGATGCCGACGATCGGGCGGTTGAGCGCATCATCCGAATAGCCCATCGCCTTGATGAAGGCCTTGCGCAGGAACAGCGAGAAGCCCGCGTCACCATAGCTGGTCAGTCCCTTGCGAAGTCCGTCGGCCATTTTCTTCTCTTCCCGTGGTTGTTCGGCCGCACTTAAGGAGCGGCGAGAATTATTGTCAATATGAGATAATCTGGCTGTAGAGCGCGGCTGGTCTGCGGCAAAATCGCCCCCATTATTGACAATAGCCATGGCGTCATGCTGACCTCCGGTATCGACCCGAAGCCGAGCGCGCATGACAGCCGAACCCATCTTGCCCGAACTCCAGGCCCCCTCGCGGGAGGAGGAGCAGGCGGAAGTGATCCGCCGGCTGGAGGAGGACATCATCTTCGGCCGCTTCGCGCCCGGCCTGCGGCTGGTCGAGGATACCCTGATGCAGCGCTACGGCGCGAGCCGGCATTTCGTCCGCCAGGCGCTGTTCCAGCTCGAACGTCAGGGCATCGTGCTGCGCGAGAAGAATGTCGGCGCCACGGTGCGGTTCTATTCGGCGGAGGAAGTGCGGCAGATCTACGAGGTGCGCGAGATGCTCACGCGCCAGGCCGCGCTAATGATCACCCTCCCCGCGCCTGACAGCCTGATCGACCAATTGAGCGAGCTGCAACGGCATTACTGTATCAAGGCCGACGCGCAGGACATGCGCGGAATCCATGAGACCAACGATGCGTTCCACCTCGCGCTGTTCTCCGCCTGCGGGAATCCCTACCTGGTGCGCTCGCTGCAGGACTACATGAACCTGACGCTGCCGATGCGCGCCAAGAACCTCGCCGACAGCGAGGGGCTCGCATTGTCGCGCCGCCAGCACGAATTGATGATCGAGCTCCTGAGAGGCCGCGACAGCTGGGCGCTGGCGCAGCTCTGCGTCGATCACATGCAGTACAGCAAGGCGGATTATCTCGTCCGCATCTCCAACGACAAAAAGCCGCAATAGCGCGATACGCGGCCTTCCTCGCGAAGGAGACGGCGATGCGTTACGTGGCCTTGTTGATGGGATCGTTCGCCGTGCAGCTCGCACTCGGTGGAATTGCCGACGCGGCCGATCCGCGCGCGACCGAGCTCACGTATGAGCCCTGGACCAAGACCTGCCTGACCGAGGCGAGCTGCTTCGTCGCCGCCGCCGCACGCGGCCAGTGCGCGCCGTCGGGCGGCTCCATCAGCGTCTCGCCACAGACCAGCACGCGCGCGCTGCTCACCGCGAATGTCGGCACGCGGACCATGCTGGAAGGCACGATCAGCCTGCGGATCGATCAGGACGAGCCGATGCAGGTCGCCAGGACGCACTGCTACACGCTCGGCTGCGGCGGCACGCTGGAGGCCAATGGCGAACTGATCGAGCGGCTGAAGCACGCGCAAACGATCGTGGTAGAGGCAAAGAACCTGACCGGGCAGAAGATCAGCCTCAGCTTCCCGCTCGCGCACTTTTCCCAGACCTATGACGGGCCCGGAAGCGCACCAAAGGCATCCGGGCAAGGCTCGAACGAGCCGCAACGGGAGCACACCGAGGCGGTCAAGCAGCTGCCGCAGTGCGACGACTGATCATTTCTTCCAGTCGATCACCCTCGTCATGTCGCCGTCGAACTCCATGCTGCAGAACGTGCCGCCCTGGTAATAATCGCCGACAGGATCGGGCGGCAGCTTGGCCTGCTCGGCCATCGCATGCTCGCGGAAGTCTTCGCCACGGCCGCTCGGACGATAGCCGAGATCGTAGGCGCGATGATTGTCCCACCACGAGCGCTCGTTGTAGGACGCGCCGTACAGCACCTCGAAATGAATGTCGGGATGTTCAAGCCCGATGCGGCAGAGCTGCACCAGATCCTCGGGCTTGAGCCAGATCGAGAGCCGGCGGTGATCGAGCGGCGCCTCGCCGAAATTGCCGATCCGGATGCAGGTCACCTTGATGCCGTGCTTGTCGGCATAGAGCGCGCCGACGCCCTCGCCGAACACCTTGCTCACCCCGTAACGACTGTCCGGACGCGCGGTAACGTCGGTGCCGATACGGTGATGGCGCGGATAGAAGCCGACCGCGTGATTGGACGAGGCGAAGATCACGCGCTTGACGCCCTTCTTGCGCGCCGCCTCGAACAGATTGTAGCCGCCGATGATGTTGGCCTGCAGGATCGCATCCCAGGAACCTTCGACCGAATAGCCACCGAAATGCAGGATGCCCTCGACGCCCTCGCAGACCGCCTCGACCTCAGCGAGGTCGGCGAGATCGGCCGCCTTGAATTTTTCGTTGCTGCCGAGATCGGCGGGCGGCTTGATGTCGCTCAGCAGGAGATCCGGATAGATCGGCGGCAGCAGCTTGCGCAGGCTCGTGCCGATTCCCCCCGATGCGCCGGTCATCAGTATGCGTGGCATGCCGTCCCTCGTCTTTCCTGTTTGCTGCAGCCGAATTGCGGTCGCAGGCCGACAATGATAGCAAACCATGCGCTCAAGGAAACACCATCGAAACACAACAACGAGAACAGCAAATGTCCGATGTTCATTCCGCCGGCTGGCGTCCCGCGACCTGTTATCCCGATCCCGCGATCCACGCGCTCGACCCGCGCTTCGAGAAATACTGGCTGAAACTCTCCGCCGTTGAGCGCATCGCCACCGGCCTGCGCTGGGCCGAAGGTCCGGTGTGGTTCGGCGACGGCCGCTATCTGTTGTGCAGCGACATCCCGAACCAGCGCATCCTCAAATGGGAGGAAGAGACCGGCGCGGTCAGCATCTTCCGCAAGCCGTCGAACTTCGCCAACGGCAACACTCGCGACCGTCTGGGCCGGCTGATCACCTGCGAGCATGGCGGTCGCCGTGTGGTGCGCACCGAATATGACGGATCGATTACGGTGCTGATCGATTCCTTCGGCGGCAAGCGGCTGAACTCGCCGAACGACGTCGTGGTGAAATCCGACGGCGCGATCTGGTTCACCGATCCGATCTTCGGCCTGCTCGGCAATTACGAGGGCTACAAGGCCGATCCGGAGATCGAGCCCAACGTCTACCGGCTCGATCCCGAAACCGGCAAGGCCAGCATCGTCGCCGAGGGCGTGCTCGGCCCGAACGGGCTGTGCTTCTCGCCGGACGAGAAGATCCTATACGTCGTGGAATCCCGCGGCGAGCCGAACCGCAAGATCCTCGCCTATGACGTCTCCGCCGACGGCAAGACAATCTCCAACAAACGCGTGTTCATCGACGCCGGCCCCGGCACGCCCGACGGGATGCGCTGCGACATCGATGGCAATCTGTGGTGCGGCTGGGGCATGGGCGATCCCGAACTCGACGGCGTCGTGGTGTTCGCGCCCGACGGCGTCATGATCGGCCGCATCGCGCTGCCGGAGCGCTGCGCCAACCTCTGCTTCGGCGGACTGAAGCGCAACCGCCTGTTCATGGCGGCGAGCCAGTCGATCTATGCGCTCTACGTCAACACCCAAGGCGCGCTCGGCGGTTAGGTCGCTCGTCGTCCCGGCGAAGGCCGGGACCCATAACCACCGATGGATCTTGGTTCAGTTAGCTAAAGCCGCGCTCTTCGCAAAACGAAGGCCGGTGGTAATGGGTCCCGGCCTCCGCCGGGACGACGATGAATAAGCATCCTCCAAACGTCTGACGCCGGAGCGGTGATCCGCCCCGGCGCCAAAATGTTATCTCTCGTGGCTCGGCTTACGCGGCGTTGTAGCCGGCGACTGCCTTGGCCTCGAGATATTCTTCCAGACCGTAACGGCCCCACTCGCGGCCGTTGCCGGACTGCTTGTAGCCGCCGAACGGCGCGGAGCGCTCGTTCGGCACGCCTTGCAGGTTGACGTTGCCGGCGCGGATCTGGCGGCCGACGCGGCGCGCGGTTTCCACGGTGTCGGCCGAGACGTAGCCGGCGAGACCATACGGCGTGTCGTTGGCGATCTTCACAGCTTCTGCTTCGTCCTTGGCGCCGAGGATGGTCAGCACCGGTCCGAAGATTTCCTCGCGGGCGATCGTCATGTCGTTGGTGACGTCGGCGAAGATGGTCGGACGGACATAGAAGCCCTTGTTGACGCCCTCGGGCAGGCCCGGACCACCGGCGACGAGCGTTGCGCCCTCGTCGATGCCCTTCTGGATCAGCGCCTGGATCTTGTCCCACTGGCCGCGGTTGACCACCGGACCGATCGTCGTGCCGTCGGCGCGCGGATCACCGGCCTTGGTCTTGTCGGCGACGCCCTTCGCGATCGCGGCCACTTCCTTCATCTTGGAGAGCGGCACGATCATGCGCGACGGCGCATTGCAGGACTGGCCCGAGTTGTTGAACATGTGCATCACGCCGCCGGTCACCGCCTTGGCGAGGTCGGCACCCTCGAGGATGACGTTCGGCGACTTGCCGCCGAGCTCCTGGCTGACGCGCTTCACGGTCGGCGCCGCACGCTTGGCGACATCGACGCCGGCGCGGGTCGAGCCGGTGAACGAGATCATGTCGATGTCCGGATGCTCGCTCATCGCGGCACCCACCTCCGGGCCGAGGCCGTTGAGGAGGTTGAACACGCCCTTCGGCACGCCGGCTTCATGGAGGATTTCCGCGAAGATCAGCGCCGAGGTCGGGGTGAACTCCGACGGCTTCAGGATCATGGTGCAGCCGGCGGCGAGCGCGGGCGCGACCTTGCAGGCGATCTGGTTGAGTGGCCAGTTCCAGGGGGTGATCATGCCGATCACGCCGACCGGCTCGCGCACGATCACGGCGGTGCCCATGGTCTCCTCGAACTCGTACTTCTTGAGCACTTCGAGGGTGTTCATGAGATGGCCGAGGCCGGCGCCGGCCTGCAGCTTCTCGGCCATCGGCAGCGGAGCGCCCATCTCGTCGGAGACGGCGGCGCCGATCTCCTTCATGCGGCCCTTGTAGACCTCGACGACCTTGGTGAGCAGCGCGACGCGCTCCTCACGGCTGGTCTGGGAATAGGTCTCGAACGCGCGCTTGGCGGCGGCGACTGCCTTGTCGACATCGGCTTTGGAGCCGAGCGCAATCTCATACATCGCTTCTTCAGTCGCCGGATTGACGACGGGGGTGGACTTGCCTTTGACGACCGGATCGACCCAGGCGCCATCGATGTAGAATTGCATACGATTGACCATCGGAAACCTCTTGTAGGGGGCGTATGGATAAGGGGAACGGAAAGCGTTCGGCAGGCATCCTTGCACGAAAGCAGGGCGAATTGAACCCGCCATATGCGGGGCGCGGCTCGTGCACGCCCACGGCATATAATGTCGCTGCCGCACCGGTGGCAAGGTTGGCTTCGTCGCCCCGGCGAAGGCCGGGGCCCATAACCACCGACGGCAATTGGTAATGGGTCCTGTTAGAACGAGCCGCGCTTACTTGCTACCACTTGTGGTTATGGATCCCGGCCTCCGCCGGGATGACGATGAGGAGAGATCCCTCGTCACACCGCCATCTTGCGATGCCGCACCGGGGCGCCGATCGACACGCTTTCCGCCGCGTCGATGATGGCATTGGCGTCGATGCCATAGTGCCGGTAGAGGTCGCCGATCGTCCCGGTCTGGCCGAAATGCTCGACGCCGAGCGCCTCGACCCGGTGACCGCGCACGCTGCCGAGCCAGCCGAGCGAGGCCGGATGGCCGTCGATCACGGTCACGATGCCGCAGTCGCGGCCGAGCGGCGCCAGCATGCGCTCGATATGACTCAAATGCTGCGTGCCGCGGTGGTCGCGGCGCAAATTCCGTGCGGCGGACCAACCCGCATAGAGCCGATCGGCAGAGGTTACCGCCAGGAGACCGACATCGCGGTGGCTCTCGCCGATCAGGCCGACCGCCTCGATCGCCTCAGGCGCGACGGTGCCGGTGTACGCAACAACGATATCGCAGTTCGGGCCCGGCTTGCGCATCCAATAGGCGCCATCGGTGATGTCGCGCTGCAGGTCCGGTGTCATGATCCGCTGCGGTTGCTCCAGCGTCCGGGTCGAGAGTCGCAAGTAAACCGAACCTCCCTCGGCACCCTCGCGCTGCATGTGGCCAAACCCCCAGCCCATGATCACGGCAAGTTCATCGACGAAGGCCGGATCGAACGAGGCGAGCCCGTCCTGTCCCATCCCGATCAAGGGCGTCTTGATCGACTGATGCGCGCCGCCTTCCGGCGCCAGCGAAATGCCCGACGGCGTCGCCGCCACCATGAAGCGGGCATCCTGGTAGCAGGCGTAGTTCAAGGCATCGAGGCCGCGCTCGATGAAGGGGTCGTACAGTGTGCCGACCGGCAGCAGCCGCGCACCGTTGATCTGCTGCGACAGGCCGAGCGCCGAGAGCATGATGAACAGATTCATCTCGGCGATGCCGAGCTCGAGGTGCTGGCCCTTCGGCGAATATTCCCAGGTGTAGGCGGACGGGATCTTCTCCTGCCGGAACAGGTCGTGGTTCTCCGCCTTCGCGAACAGGCCGCGGCGGTTGACCCAGGCGCCGAGGTTGGTCGACACCGTGACGTCGGGCGAAACGGTGACGATGCGCGACGCAAGCTCGCTGTCGCCGCGCGCGAGCTCATGCAGCACGAGGCCAAAACCCTGCTGCGTCGACATCTGCGCGGAGGCCTTGAAGGCCAGTCGCTCCGGCACGTCGATTTCAGGCGCCGAGAGACGGCGACGTCCCTCGCGGTTGAACGGCGCCGCGGCGAGGTAAGCCTCGAGCTTCGCGGGCTCTTGCGACAGGCCCTCGAACTTGTCCCACTCATGGCCGGTGCGGATGTTCTGCGCGGCGCGCCACTTCTCCATCTGCGCCACCGTCATCAGGCCGGCGTGGTTGTCCTTGTGGCCCTGCATCGGCAGGCCGACACCCTTGATGGTGTAGGCGATGAAGCAGACCGGCCGATCATGATCGATTGCCTCGAAGGCCTCGATCATGCTCGCCATGTCGTGACCGCCGAGGTTCGACATCAGCGCCAGCAGCTCGTCGTCACTACGGCGATCGATCAGCGCCGACACGTCGCCCTGGTCGCCGATATCGTCGCGCAGATGCTTGCGGAACGCAGCTCCCCCTTGGAAGCAGAGCGCCGCGTACATCTGGTTCGGGCAATTGTCGATCCAGCGCCGCAGCGCCTCGCCGCCCGGCTCGGCAAACGCCTCGAGCATCAGCTTACCGTATTTCACGATCACCACGTCCCAGCCGAAATTGCGGAACATGGTTTCGAACTTGGCCCAGAGCCCCTCGCGCACCACCGCGTCGAGCGATTGCCTGTTGTAGTCGACCACCCACCAGGTGTTGCGCAAACCGTGCTTCCAGCCCTCGAGCAGCGCCTCGAAGATGTTGCCCTCGTCCATCTCGGCGTCGCCGACCAGCGCGATCATGCGCCCTTCGGCCCGGTCCCGCATCCAGCCATGCGCCTTGACGTAGTCCTGCACCAGCGAGGCGAACAGCGTCTGCGCCACGCCGAGGCCGACCGAGCCGGTGGAGAAATCGACGTCGTCGACATCCTTGGTGCGCGACGGATAGGACTGCGCGCCCTTGTAGCCGCGGAAGTTCTCCAGCTTGTCGCGGGTCTGGTGGCCGAACAGATACTGGATCGCATGGAACACCGGGCTCGCATGCGGCTTCACCGCGACGCGGTCCTGCGGACGCAGCACCGAGAAATAGAGCGCCGACATGATGTTGGCGAGCGAGGCCGACGAGGCCTGATGGCCGCCGACTTTCAGCCCGTCGGCAGATGGCCGCACATGGTTGGCATGGTGGATGGTCCACGACGACAGCCACAGCACCTTGCGGGCCAGGGCTGTGAGCATGTCGAGGCGTTCAGGCGCGATTCCCATGGCAATACTCCGGGCGAATACGTCGGATGTTACTGCCGCGGCGACCGCCGAAAATCTCAATTCCACGCGACAGCACAGGAAAAATTGGGATAAATTCCCACGATCCGGCCCTCACCTGCGAGTTCATCCCAATGCCTGCCCTCGACGCCATCGACCGCAAGATCCTGAGTCTGCTCCAGACCGACAGCCGCATGACCATGCAGGAGCTCGCCGACAAGGTCGGGCTGTCGGTGTCGCCGTGCCACCGCCGGGTCAAGCTGCTCGAGGAGCGCGGCGTGATCTCTCGCTACATCGCAACCGTCGATCAGAAATCGCTCGGGCTGCACGTCTCGGTCTTCATCTCGATCAAGCTCGCGCGCCAGAAGGAGGAAGACCTCAACCGCTTCGCGCGCGCGATCTCGAAATGGGATGAGGTGCTCGAGTGCTATCTGATGACCGGCAACCGCGACTATCTGCTGCGCGTCGTCGCCGCCGACCTCTCCTCCTATGAAGCGTTCCTGAAGAACAAGCTGACCCGGCTCGACGGCATCGCCTCGATCGAGTCGAGCTTTGCGCTGAGCCAGGTGAAGTATTCGACGGCATTGCCGGTGTGAGGGCGTTGGTTGGTAACTCCAATCGGGCCAACACCACCGCGTCGTCCTGGCGAAAGCCAGGACCCATAACCACCGCATTTGGTTGTGAAGGGAAACTGGCCCCAGCCTCATGCAACGACGAACAATTGGGGTAATGGGTCCTGACCTTCGCCAGGACGACGATGCTGCAAATTAAATCGTCGCGACCGGATCGCCCGCGGGAACCCGGCGGCGGCGTTCGATGTTGATGTCAGGCATCACTGAGTATCCGAAGGGTGAGGACAGATGCTGAGGGCTGCCCGCTGCAAACATACCGTGCTGGCGCTCGCCGCGATCCTCGCAGTCGCGGCATCGGCCGCGCTGTTCGCGGGCAGCGCCTATGCCGCTCGCGGTGGCGGCGGTGGCCACGGTGGTGGAGGTCATGGCGGTGGCGGCTTTCATGGTGGTGGGGGCGGATTTCATGGCGGCGGAGGCTTTCATGGAGGCGGAGGCGGCTTCCACGGTGGCGGTTTCCACGGTGGCGGAATTCACGCCAGCGGCGCGCGTGGCGGCGGCTTTCACACCATCCATCCCGCTGCAAGGGGAGGCATGAGGCTCAGCGGTGGCTCCGGCGCGCGTCATAACCAATTCCGGCCCGCCGCTCATGCCGCGCGCGGCGCGCCGAGCGTAGCCGCCGGCCGTCATGCCGCCTCGCCCGCCGCGATGCGCCACAACGCGAACGCCGTGGGCCACTCGTTGGCCTCGCATCAGATCCGCACCGCGATGCAGAGACCGGGCGGTTTGCGGAACCCGATGGCGCGCGCCGCGATCATGACGGCCGCCGCCGGGGCGGCCTGGGGACATCACAACCGCAATGGCGGCTGGTGGTGGCGCCATCCGCATGGCGGGTTCGCCTGGGTCGGTCCGGTATTCTGGCCCTATGCCTATTACGATCTCTATGACTATGCCTGGTGGGGCGACGACTACGACCCGTACTTCTGGGACTATGGCTATGGCGACATCTATACCGGCCTGTTCGGCCCGTACGATTACAATGCCCTGAGCGGCTATGCCGATTACCTGCCGAGCCGCGGCAGCTCGCGACAGCCGACCGCGTCCAACAGCGACAGCCAGGCTGCGACGACGACGCTCGCCGACATGTGCGGCAGCGACAGAAGCGATATCGCGGGCTTCCCAATCGAGCAATTCCGCAGCGCCATTCAGCCCAATGCGGAGCAGAGCGCAGCGCTCGACGAGCTCGCGAGCGCATCGCAGAAGGCGTCCGAGACCATTCTCAATTCATGTCCCAAGGACGTGCCGTTGACGGCGCCGAGCCGCCTCGCCGCGATGCAGCAGCGCCTCCAGGCCATGCGCGACGCGGTCGGCATTCTTCAGCCAGCGCTGCAGAAGTTCTACGGACTGCTCAGCGACGACCAGAAAGCCAAGGTGACGGCGCTGGCAGCGGATCAGCGCCGCGGCCGGCGTGAGCCGACGGCGGACAACGGCAACTGCAATACGGCGCAGCCTGCGACCATCGCTTGGCCGGGCGAGGTCATCGAACGCGACGTCAAGCCGACCGACGCGCAGCGGGCGAGCCTCGATGCCTTGCGCGATGCGGCGACAAAAGCCGAGGACACCCTGAAATCGTCCTGCCCGCCCACCGACGCACGCACGCCGCCGGCACGCCTTGCCGCGGCCGAAGCCAGATTGGATTCGATGCTGCAGGCGATCGGCACGGTGCGTCCGGCGCTGGACAGCTTCTACAGCGCGCTCAGCGACGAGCAGAAGGCCGCGTTCGACGCTGTTGGCCCCGAGCGGGACGGCGGCAGGATCGCCAACGCCGCAATGACCGCCGCAGGCGGCGACGAACCGCCGCGAGGCCGTCATCGCCGCCACCACCACCATGGCCCGAATATCGGCGGCATGATCTTCCGGATGATCGGCTTGTAGGGCTCGCCATCGCCTCGCGCGTATGGCGGTGACACCACCCCGCGATATCCCAGCGGGGCAACCAGCCGGAGGCTACGGCGCAATCCACATGCCAACCACGATGATGGCCAGTGCAACGGCAATCACCAGCATGTCGGTCGTGAGCCAATCAGGCATTCCATTTGATGGCTGCTCGCTCATGTCCGCGACTCCTTCTGTTCGCGTCGAGCCAGTATGCTGAAGCGAAGCAGCGCGAACGAAGATGAACTGGATCACATAACGGCGCGACAAGCGGTCGCTGCGAATTTCTTGCATCCGCGCGCCCTCAAGTTGCAGCACCCGATTGATCTGCCACGCAGGTTTCTGAACATGTTCGACAACGCCGGCGGCGACGGCAAGCACAATAGCTCGTCGTCGCGTAGCGCGTAGGGTGGGTTTAGCCGAAGGCGTAACCCACCGTGTCGGCGGCAAGAGGGTGGGTTACGCGGAGTTTATCATCGGGCCGCCCTTCGGGCGGACCCGTTGGCTAGCCCACCCTACGTAGCGCTCCTCCTCACAGCACGTTGCGCTGCGCGAGGTTCTTCATCAGTGCGCCAACGCCGAAGGTCCAGGGCTCGCATTCGTCGCTGCCCCGCATGCGGTTGACGAGCTTGCCGAGCTGCGGCGCGGCAATGGTTACGATGTCGTCGCGCTTGTGGGTGAAGCCTTCGCCCTTGGCGTCGCGGTCCTTCACCGGTGCGAACATTGTGCCGAGGAACAGCGCAAATCCATCGGGATACTGATGCACGGGGCCGATGGTCTGGGCGACCAGATCGGTGGGGTCGCGGCTGATCTTGCTGATCGAGGAATGGCCCTCGAGCACGAAGCCGTCGGCGCCCTTCACGGTGAGGCCGACATCCATCTTCCTGACGTCGTCGAGCGAGAAGGTCCCGTCGAACAGCCGCAGCAGCGGGCCGATCGCGCAGGAGGCATTGTTGTCCTTGGCCTTCGACAGCAACAGCGCCGAACGACCCTCGAAATCGCGCAGGTTGACGTCGTTGCCGAGCGCGGCACCGACGATCTTGCCGGCACCGGAGACGACAAGCACGACCTCCGGCTCCGGATTGTTCCAGGTCGATTTCGGATGCAGCCCGGCATCCATGCCCGTACCAACCGACGACAGCGTCGGCGCCTTGGTGAACACCTCGGCGTCGGGACCGATGCCGACCTCGAGATACTGGCTCCAGGCGTTCTGGTCGATCAGCACCTGCTTCAACCGCATCGCCGGCTCGGAGCCTGGCTTCAGCTTGGAGAGATCGTCACCGACGAGGCGCACGACCTCCTTGCGGATTGCCTCCGCCGACGACGGGTTGCCGCGTGCGCGCTCCTCGATCACGCGTTCCAGCATCGAGATCGCAAAGGTGACGCCGGCGGCTTTCAGCACCTGCAAATCGACCGGCGCGAGCAGATGCGGCTTTGTCATGTCGCGGCCGTCGGGCGGCGTGTTGGCGAGGATCGCCTCGAAATCGCCGATCCGCTCGCCGCGCGTGCCACGCAACCCGGCCGCGGGATCGGCTTCCTCGCACAACGCGCTCACGGTGGGGAAGCGCGCGGTGACGTCGAACACGCCGTCGCCCCGCACCGCGACCACGGCGGGTCCGCCGGCCTGCGGCAGCCAGACCCGTCCAACCAGCGTGCCGGCGGTGCCGTCCTCCGGCAGGACGTCCTTTGGCGTGAGCGAAATCATCGGCGTCTCCTTTTTTGATCTTGTCAGCGCTTGTTAGCACAGTCCGCCAGCTAGCGTGAAACAGCGGTCACGCCATTGTCATAGAGGGGTAACATCGCCCGTCAATGCTCCCGTCGATCGACCTAACATACTGAAAGACGGACCTTCATGACCGCCTCCGACCTCACCGACGAAGCCACCCGAGATGAAGCCTTGCGCGATGAAGCCGCCCGCGACGAAGCCTTGCGCGCCCGCATCCATCAGGAGATGGCCGACAGCCTTGACGAGGAACTCGAGCTCGAGCTCGACGACATGAGGCTCGACCAGCTCGACCACGACGGCGTCACCGGACAGCCGTCGATAGACCGCAAGCTCTACTTCCGCGAATTGCTGCGGTTGCAGGGCGAGTTGGTCAAGCTGCAGGACTGGGTGCAGCACGAGAAGAGGAAGGTCGTGGTGCTGTTCGAGGGCCGCGATTCCGCCGGCAAGGGCGGTGTCATCAAGCGCATCACCCAGCGGCTCAACCCGCGCATCTGCCGCGTCGCGGCGCTGCCGGCGCCAAACGAGCGCGAACGCACGCAATGGTACTTCCAGCGCTATGTCTCGCACCTGCCGGCCGGCGGCGAGATCGTGCTGTTCGACCGCAGCTGGTACAACCGCGCCGGCGTCGAGAAGGTGATGGGGTTCTGTAACGACGAGCAGTATGAGGAGTTCTTCAGGTCGGTGCCGGAATTCGAGCGCATGCTGATCCGCTCCGGCATCATCCTGCTGAAATACTGGTTCTCGATCACCGACGAGGAACAGGCGTTCCGCTTCTCGATGCGGATCAACGATCCGCTGAAGCAGTGGAAGCTGAGCCCGATGGATGTCGAGGCGCGGACCCGCTGGGAGCTCTACACCAAGGCCAAGGAGACGATGCTGGAGCGCACGCACCTGCCGGACTCGCCGTGGTGGATCGTCGATGCCGTCGACAAGAAGCGCGCCCGGCTCAACTGCATCTCGCATTTGTTGAGCCAGATCCCCTATCAGCAGGTCACCCACCAACCGGTGGTGCTGCCGCCGCGGGTGCGCAACCCCGACTATCACCGCGGCCCGATCCCGCCCGAGATGTACGTGCCGGGAACGTATTGATGCTGGTCGTTTCCCTCTCCCCGTTCCTACGGGGAGAGAGAAACACGTCCCCGCAATTTCGGAATAATAGAATAGTGCCACTGATTTGCCCGACATGTCAAGTTGACGTGTCGAATGCAGGTACGCCTCCGGCTACTGTGCATGGGGTTGTTTTCGATATTTTGGCAGGGCGCCCCTGCGGAGGCAGGCTAGATGCGATTTGCCTACCGCAAGCTGGGCGAGCTGAAGAGATAGGCGTCTCCCCTTCGCCACGCCTACCAATGGCGCAGGTGTGCGCCCTTGCTGGCACCGGAACCCGACGCTAGGCTTCCCCGATCTGGTGCAGGGAGGCCCGCTTGACTCAATCCGACGACATCAAAATTTCCGAAGATCGCCGCGACGCGCTGCGTTATGCGCTCGGGATCGGCAGCGGCGCGGCACTCGCGGCCGCCATGGCAACCCCGGCCGCGGCGCAGACCCAGGCCGACAACACGCTCGACCGCATCAGGGCCAACAAGGTGCTGCGGATCGCGGTGCTGCCGGGCGAACTGCCCTATTTCAACAAGGATCTCGCCACCGGCACCTGGTCCGGCTTCTCGATCGAGATGGCCAACGACCTTGCCAAGCTGCTGGACGTCAAGCTGGAATATGTCGAGTCGACCTACGGCAATTCAATTCTTGATTTGCAGGCCAACAAGATCGACCTCGGCTTTGCGCTCAACCCGACCCCGCAGCGGGCGCTGGTGGTGGACTTCACCAGCCTGGTGTTTCCGCATCCGTTCGGCGCGATGCTGAAGAAGGGGCTGGAGGCCAAGACCTGGGCCGACATCAACAAGCCCGAGGTCAAGATCGCGGTTGACGTCGGCTCGGCCAACGAGGCGGTGGCGCGGCGCTTTGCGCCGAACGCCACCATCAAGTCGCTGAAGTCGCGCGACGAGGTGATGCTGGAAATGTCGTCGGGCCGCGTCGATTGCGTCGTCAACGCGCTGGTGCTCGGGCTGACCGCGATCGCCAAGAACACGAACCTCGGCACCTACAAGATCCTGGCCTCGCCCTCGGTGACGATCGCAAGCGGCACAGCGGTGCGGCGCGAACAGGACAAGCGCTGGCGCGATTTCCTCTCGGTGTGGATCGACTACAACCGCGGCATCGGCCAAATGCGCGAATGGTTTGTCAAAGGCCTCGGCCTCGCCGGCGTCAAGCCGGAGGACGTGCCGGTGGAGCTGAGTATTTAGAGCGCGTCTTTATCGATCACACTGCGGCCTCTTCACCTCTCCCCGCTCTTTCGCGGGGAGAGGTCGGATCGCATCGCAGATGCGGTCCGGGTGAGGGGCAAGGCACACTGCTCAACAAGTCGCGAATTGCTCGCCGGATGGAGGGCCCCCCCCCCCCCCCCCCCCCCCCCCCCCGCG
>NZ_BOVL01000009.1:46059-140189 GCF_019972155.1 Bradyrhizobium sp. RD5-C2
CCCAACCCTCTCCCCGCGAAGAGCGGGGAGAGGGAGAAGAGGCAGCCTCACACCTTGTCGTACGTCAGCCCGCGCTCCAGCCGCCTTGCCACCAGTGTCGACGGAAACAGGATCGCAAAATAGATCAACGCCACGATGGTGTAGACCTCGAGCGGCCGGTAGGTGTCGGCGTTGATCAAGGTGGCGTTGTAAACGAGATCGGGCACCGCGATGATCGAGACCAGCGAGGTGTTCTTGAGCTGCGTCACCGACTGGTTGACATAGGGCGCCATCATCGGCTTCAGCGCCTGCGGCAGGATCACGAGCCGCATCAGCCGCCAGCCGCGGAAGCCGAGCGCCTTCGCCGCGTCCCACTGCCCGACCGGCACGCTCTCGATCGAGCCGCGTACGATCTCGGCATAGAACGCGCCGCCATAGAGCGATAGCACGCTGACCGCTGCGACATGCGCCGGGATGTTGACGCCGATCACGACTGGAAACGCGTAGTAGAACCAGATGATCTGCACCAGCAGCGGCGTGCAGCGGAACAGCTCGATATAGGCGATCAGCAGCCAGTCGATCACGGGAATCCGCCGCAGCCGCAGCATGCCGACGATCAGGCCGATCAAGGTGCCGAGGATGATGGTGCCGATCGTGTAGGCCATGGTCCAGCCGAGCCCGAGCCAGAACAGATGGCTGTACTTGGCGAGGATCCCGAAATCCCAGACGTAGTTCATCCTGCCCCTCGGTTGACTCTAGTTTTGACGCGTTTTCTTCACGCGAACCGGTGCCCACTTCGCTCGAAAACGCTTTGCGTGCCTGCTTGACGTCCCAGCATCGCAGGCGGCCTCGCGCGAGTCACGCGATATACCGGCCCGGCGAGAAGGCCTTCACGTCGAACGGCGGCGCCGCGCCCGCGATCATCGCCGCGACCGCGGCGCCCGTTCCGGGACCGGTGGTGAAGCCGATATGCTGGTTGCCGAAGGCGAGCCAGAGGCCGCGATGCCGCGGCGCCTCGCCGATCATCGGCAGGCTGTCGGGCAGCGTCGGCCGCGCGCCGCGCCAGCGCTCGCCGACTGCATCGCCGAATTCGACCACGCCGCGCGCCATCGGCACCACCGCCTCGAGCTGCGCATAGTTCGACGGCGCATCGCGCGCGGTCAGCTCGACGCCGCTGGTGACGCGAACGCCCTGCTCCATCGGCGTCATCAGAAATGCACCCTCCGCATCGTGGATCGGCCGCAACAATTTGCGTGCCGGGTTCGGCACGAAATGCTGGTGATAGCCGCGCTCGAACGCCAGCGGCACGCGATAGCCGAGCGGCCGCAGCAGCTCGGCCGACCACGGGCCGAGCGCGACCACGACATGGCGCGCAGCGATCTCGCCGTCGGCAAGCTGCACGCGCCACCCGTCGTCTCCTTGTGAGATCCGCCGGATCTCGGATTGCCGCACGGTGCCGCCGCTGGCGGCGAGCATCTGCGCATAGGCCTTGACCACCGCGCCGGGTGAATCGACCGATGCCGTCTGGCTGTGCAGCAGGCCAACGCTGTAGGCAGGGATGATGTTCGGCTCGAGCGCGGAGATGGCCTGCCGGTCGAGCACCTCGCTCTTGATACCGAATTCGGCGAG
The DNA here is from genome assembly GCF_019972155.1 of Bradyrhizobium sp. RD5-C2. Classification (GTDB taxonomy): domain Bacteria; phylum Pseudomonadota; class Alphaproteobacteria; order Rhizobiales; family Xanthobacteraceae; genus Bradyrhizobium. Next base: position 47,668 of record NZ_BOVL01000009.1, read on the forward strand.
CGCCGCCTGCTCGGCTTTGGCGGTCGCGAGCCCGTCGCCGCGCCAGGCCTTGAGCCAGCCGGTCTCACGGATGCGATGGCCGGCGCCCGCCTGCACGATCCAGTCGCGATGCAACCTGATCGACGCCCCGATCAGGCCGTGCAGCGCGGCGGCGCGCGGTTTGGTCTGCGACGGTGTCGCCGCGGCGAGGAAGCGGATCACCCAGCCGGCATTGGCGACCGCCCACGGAAGATTCCAGCGCAGCGCCGGGTGGGTGTTGGTCAGGTATTTCGGCAGGTTCTTTAAAAGCGATGGCGTGTTGAGCGGCAGGATCGAGCCGGACGAGATGATGCCGGCATTGCCGTAGGAGGTCTCGCTGCCCGGCTCGCGACGATCGACGATGACGACGGAGAGACCACGCTGCCGTGCGGCAAGGCCGGCGGAGACGCCGACCATGCCGGCGCCGAGCACGACGACGTCAACCTGATGTGCGGACGTGTCGTCGGTCATGCCGTTACATCAAGGTCAGGCCGCCATCGACCGGCAGCGTGGCGCCGGTGATGTGGCCTGCTTCCGGCGACAGCAGGAAGGCGACGACGGCGGCGACCTCGTCGGCCTCGGCCAGCCGCTGCATCGGATTGGCCATTGCCACCCGCTCCCAGGTCGCGGTGTCCAGCGCGCCGAACAGGCCCGGATCCTTGCGCGTATAGCCGGGCATCACGGCATTTGAGGTGGCGCCTGATGCCGCGAGCTCGATTGCGAGCGACTTCACCAACACTTCGAGCGCGGCCTTCGCGGCGGCCGATCCCGGATAGGTGGCGCCGGGCACGAAGCGATGCGGCCCGAAACTGGAAACCGCGACGACGCGACTCTGCGCGCTGCGCGCGAGGTCGGGCAGCGCCGCAGCCGCGATCTCGTGGAATGCCGCCGCCATCACGGCAAAGGCACGCTCCAGCGCCGCGCGCGGCAGGCTGGCGAACTCGCGGCGGTCGGCAAAGCCCGCGGCATGCACGATGCTGTCGATCGGCCCGAATGCGGCGCGCGCAGCCTCGACCAGCGACGCGCCCGCGCCGGCCATGGCGAGATCGCCGGTGGAGACCGCGACCTTGGCGCCCTTGCTGCGGCATTCCTCCGCAACCGAATTCAGCCGCGCGAGCCCGCTAGCTTCGGCGCCCTGGCCATGCAGCATCAGCCCCTGATCGGGGCCCGCGAGCCGGCGTGCAACCGCAGCCCCGATGCCGGAGCCGCCTCCCGTGATGATTGAAACGCGCATGAGGTGCGTGCTGTCAGTGCGATAAGAGAAGACGAACTATAGGTTCGGCGTCGCGAAATGCAAACCGCCGCCGTCAGTTCAACGCCACGGCTCGACCAGTATCTTGGTGTGCGCCTCGGGATTGGCGAGATCGGCAAACGCCTGCGCAACGCCGTCGATGCCGACGCGGCCGGTGACCAGCGATGCGGCATCGACCTGGCCTTCCGCGATCAGCCGCAGCGAATAGGCGAACTCCTCCGGCGTGTAGCCGAGCACGTACTGGACGTTGAGCTCCTTGATGATGCCGAGCATCGGCTCGGACTTGTCGGTCTCCATGCAGACGCCGACCACGACGACACGGGCGCTGCGCGGCGCGCCCTCGAACACCTGCTGCAACACGCCGGGCACGCCGACGCATTCGAAGATCAGCGCCGGCTTCAGCGGCGGCAGCAACGCCTGCAGCGGCGGCCGCGCCGCCTTCTCCGCTTCGCTCATCTGGGCGTGCTCGGCCCAGCTCGCGTAAGGCTGCGTCTTGGCGGGGTCGACCACGACATCGGCGCCCATCTTCTCGGCGAGCAAGCGTCGCGCCGGCGAGTAGTCGGCGGCGACGATCGGGCCGAGCCCCTTGATCTTGAGTGCCGCGATCACCGCAAGGCCCACCGGCCCGCAACCGATCACCAGCGGCACCTCGCCGCCTTTGATGTTGGCCATCGCCACCGCGTGGACGCCGACCGCAAGCGGCTCGGTGAGCGCGGCGTGCTCGGCGGCAAGTCCGTTCGGCACTTCGAGCAGCAGGGGCTCGCTGAGCAGCATCTGCTCGGCATAGGCGCCGAGATAATCGTTGGAATAGCCGATGCCCTTCGGGCCCTCCGGCGTCAGCAGCGCCGGCAGCGAGCAGACGCGCGTGCCGGGCTTCAGCTTGCGCGTGGTGCCCGGGCCGTAATCGAGGATCTCGCAGCAGAACTCGTGGCCGAACACCACGTCGCGCGACAGATCCATCGGCGTGCGGCCGGGCAGGAACTTGCTCAGCTCTACCATGCGGTGGGCGTGCTTGCGCGCGTGCAGATCGGAACCGCAGATGCCGCAGGCGAGCGATTTGACCAGCACCTGGCCGGCGCCCGGCTTCGGCTCGGGCATCTGGTCGACGACAATCTCGCCATTTCTGAAGATCGCTGCGCGCATGTTTCCTCCCGCGTGGGTTTCTTCCCACTCATTTTGATGCGTATTTCGTCCCGCGAAATACACTGTCGCGGATCAAGTCCGGGACAGGCTTTCGCTGCGGGAGGCTATAGCACGGAGGGTCACCACGTATAGCGCATAACGCCTTTGCCGGCGTAGGACCGGGTGACGTTGGAGAACTCACCCTCGAAGGTCGCAGCCGCCGACCAGCCGTGGCGCCACTTGATCTCCGCCGAGGCCGTGGTCAGCGCGGACTCGCTGGCCTGCGCCGCACCGTTGACCACGAAGGCCGCCCCCGGCAGCGCCTGGAACACGGCCGCGGCGCCGCGGTTCGGATTGAAGTCATGCGCCCAAGCGACGCGGCCGCGCAACGTCACGATGCCGCCATCGACCGCAAACGACTTGTCGCTGCGCAGGCCGAGTTCGCTCCTGACATCGGTGACGCTCTTCGCCGCATAGTTCAGCGCGAAGGCGCCGCCGCCGGAAACCACGCTCTCCGCATAGTTCGGCAACTCGAAGCTGGTGAACTGGGCCGCCGCGTAAGGCGTCAGCCCGATCCAGGGCGTGGCAGTGCGATAGCCGCCTTCGAGCCGTCCCGACCACGCATTGGCATTGAAGTTGGCGCGCAAATGATCGACGCCCGCAGCAGTGACGATGCGGTCAGTGGTGATGTCCTGCCAGCCATAGGCGAGCGCCGCGCTTAGATACGCCGCACCGACGTTGTGACGAACGAACGCACCGGCCTGGAACAGGTCCGAGCGGCCCCAACCGAGACCATTGGTGCTGAAGCTGGTGGCACCGCCCGCGAGCACAAGACCGGCAATGGTGTTCGGCGAGAAGCGGTAGTCGGCGCCGACCGCGGTGCCGTAGACGCTGCTGCTGGTGCTGTTGGAGCCCAGCACCGCATTGCCGCTGGTGGTCTGCGCGCCGCCATAGCCTGCCGCCCATATGCTCCAGCGCTGCTCGAAGTCGGGCTGCTGCGGCGGCGCCTTGGCATAAATCGCGGCCAGCGCATCGCGCGGCTCCGTCGTGCGTGCCGCAGTGGCCAGCGAAGCGCTTTCCTCCGCGAACGGCAGCGCGCTGGCGCCACCGCCACTGACACCGCCATCGCGTCCGGCGACGAACGGATCGGTCAGCAGGTGGAGGAACTGGTTCATCGCGTTGAACGTCGCCTGCTGCGATCCAGCCGCCCCCTCGCCCGAGGCCTGCGTCAGGCCGTTCGGCGACAGTCCAGCAAACACCACGTTGATGCCGCCATTGGCGTTGAAGAAGTTCTGCAGCGTGGTGGCAACATTGCCCTGGTTGACGTTGAGCTTCGATGCTGCACCATAATCAAGCGCGAGATTGAGATAGGCATGGTTCGCGTCATAGCCGAGCGTCGCGATCAATCCCGACGGCACCCCGGTTGAATCGATGCCGGCGAACGTTCCGGCGCGACCGCCGGCCGCCGACAGGATGGTGTATTGCCTGGCGATCGTGCTGCCGGCGGCGATGCTGACGCCGACCGATCCGGCAAGCGCCGCGGTCCCGCTCACATTGGTTGACGCCGCGGCGGTCGCATTGAGCCCGACGAGATACAACGCACCGGACTGGAAGGCCAGGTTGCCCGCCACGTTGAGGAATGCGCCCGGCGTCGCATTGCCGGGCAGCAGGATGCCGCCGCTTGCAATCGTTGTGTTACCGACAGTGCCCATGCCGGAGAGCGCACCGCCGGAATTCACCGTCACCGAGGTCGACGACACGATCGAGCCGTCGACTTGCAGGATGCCGCCATTGACGACGGTTGTGCCGGTATAGGAGTTGACGCCCGACAGGGTCAGCATGCCGCTGCCGGTCTTTTCCAGATTGCCAGGCCCGGCGGGGCCGCAACCGCAGGGATTGGAATCGGCGATCACGCCGCTGACGACGGTCGAGAGATTGTTGCCGCCGACCGCTAGCGTATTGCCGCCACCGATGTAGTAGGTGCCCGAGCCCGCGATCGAGCCTGCTGTGATGCGACCGTCGCCGTTCGGCCCAAGGCTGCCGCCGAAGTCGACATAGCCGGTTCCCTGGGTGATGAACTGCGCGGTGCCGCCGGTCGTGTTGTCGACGAACTTGACGCTCGCGCCGCTCTCGGTGGTGATCGTGGCGTTTCCGGCTGTCGCATATGCGGCGAAGATCAGCGCGCTGCCGGAGCGGTTGGTGATCGTCGCGTTGCCTGCGGTCGGCGCCTCGGTCGCCCCGCCGGACGTGCCGAAATAGGTCAAGCCGCTGTTGTCGATCGTCGCGTTCGCCGCGGTGCTGCTCTGGAAGAAGCCGATATAGCCGGTGGCGGACGTCGTCATCATCGCCGACGCAGCCGACGAGAACTCGAAGAACTGCGTCGAGCCGCCGTTGTTACCATTGGTAATGGTGGCCTGCCCCGCGTTGGTGTGGCCGAGGAACACAACGCCGCCGCCGTCATGGTTGTTGAACACGGCCTTCCCGGCCGTGCTGGTGTCCGAGCCGCCGGGAGGGCCCAGCGCGTCGCCGAACACCACGGTGCCACGGTTGCTGTTGTCGAACGTAGCGTTGCCGGCCGAGCTGCCGTCGCGGAAGATCGTGAGAGCGCCGTTGCTATTGCTCACGCTCGCATTGCCCGCGGTGCTGTTGTCGCGGAACTCCGTAGTACCGAAGTTCTGGTTGATGATCGTCGCCGTCGACGCCGTCGTGGAATTGTAGAACGTCGTGGTGGCGACCCCGTTGAAGCCGTCGTTGACGATCTTGGTGATGCCCGCCGTGTTGGCATTGACGATGTCGAACTTGCCGTCGACGACGACCTCGCCGACGATCGAGGCGGTGTGGCTGGCGTCGCCGAGTTGCAGCGTTGCGCAATTGCAGATCGTGGTGCCGCCGGTATAGGTGTTAGTGCCGGTCAACACCACGCGGCCAAGGCCAGCCGATGCGTCCAGCACCGTCAGTCCACCGGCGCCGCCAATGTTGCCCGAGTAAGTGAAGGTGTATCCGTTGCCGTCGATGCTGCCCCCGGTGGCGTTGATCTGCGCGTTGTTCGCGATCGTGTAGTTGCCACCGGCTTGCAGCGTCCCGCCGTCGAAGGTCAGCAAGCCGATGCCGATCGCCGACGAAACAATCGCGCCCGGCGTACCCACCGTGTCGACGTCGACCTGCAGCACGCTGCTGCCGCCGGCAACACCACAAGCGGTGCCGCAGATCGTGGTGCCGCCCGTATATGTATTCGTGCCGGACAGCACCAGCGTGCCACCCCCGTTGAGCACGATATCGCCGGCACCGCTGATGGCCCCCGACATCGTGTTGGTGGTACCGGCCGCGACGGTGATGACGGGATCGCTGTTGATGATTATGCGGTTGGCGATGTTGAAGCCGTTGCCGTCCAGCACCAGCTTGGTGAGACCTGCAAGCGTCTCGCCCATCGTCAGCGTGCCGCTGCCGAGTGCGTTGCTGTTGCGGATGACGAGCGTCGATCCGTCGCTCACCGAGGTGCCGCCGGTGTAGGCGCTGGCACCGGTGACGATCAGCGAGCGCCCGCCATCCAGCTTGACGGCAACCGAGGCGTCGGTGGCCAGGCCGTCGAGGCCGGTGATGCTGGAGATGGTGACATCGCCCGAGGCGCCGGCCGCACTGGTTTGCAGGAACGTCAGGCTGGCGCCGACGCCATTTGCAATCGCAAGATTGCCGCTGAGCGTTCCGCCAATCGACGTCAGCGTATTGGCTCCGCCGGTGAAGCCGATCGCGTTGCCCTGCGCACCCGGGCCGCCGCCGCCGGCAATCGTTCCGCTGTTGACGATGGTCAAGCCGCCGCCGACGATCCCGGTACCGCCGGTGCCTACTGCACCGGGCCTGCCTCGCGTGCCGCCGGTGGTCGGCTCGCCTTGATTCGAGTAGATATCGGACACTTGCGCGCCGCCACCACCGCCGGTGCCACCGGAGATCGAGCCGGAATTCCTGATCGTTGCGCCTGACGCACTGACGACGATGCCGGCGCCGCCGTCACCGCCGCTGCCACCGACATCGCCGGCGCCGCCCGCGCCGCCATTGCCGCCCGTGATGCTGCCGCTGTTCGAATGTATCCCGGCGCCGGTGATGGTGAATGCAGCACCGCCCGCACCACCACCTCCGCCGCCGCCCGCAACTTGAGCTGAAGGGTTCGAGGCGTTGACGCCACCGTCGCCGCCCTTGCCGCCGTTGCCGGCCGACAATATCCCGGTGTTGTTCAGCGTCGCACTGGACGTTCCGCTGAGACCGCCGCCGCCGCCACCGCCGCCGCTGGCCGAGTCTGCGCGGGGCGTTCCAGCAGTGCCGTCCTGCCCGGCCGCGCCACCGGCGCCGCCGCTCCTGAGATTGCCGTCGGGACCGCCGGCGCCTCCGGCAGCGCCCGCGGCACCGCCACCGCCGCCACCGCCGGTGCAGATGCACGACCGGTTCGGCGCGCCGCCGTCGCCACCGACCCCGCCATTGACGCCCGGAACGCCGCCGACACCGCCATATTGTCCCGTCGACTGATAATCACCCTCGCCGCCGACGCCGCCGTTTTGCGCGAGGACCGGCCCCGCCAATAGACTCACTGAAAGGATGATCGCGGCCGCCAGCCAGCCCTGCAGGCGCATTCGCGCGTAACCCCACTCCGGCATTCCCCCAGCCTCAAATCGACAGTGCCGCGCGAGCGCGGCTTGACCCGAATGGGCTATCTTGCAATTCGCGGGGGAAGCGTCTTCTCAGGCCGTGCACGGTCATCGCGCCGCCCCGGATTCAGGGCGGCTGTTGTAAAATGGATACGCGATGTCAGGCGTTTGGCGACGGCTCGCTGGCCACCGCCACCAATTGCGAGCGGCGCATGCGCTCGCGGTGCGCGGTGTAGAGGCCCGAGGCGACGATGAAGCCGGCGCCGAGGATGGTCCAGCGGTCGGGCACTTCGCCGAAGATCAGGAAGCCGAGGATGCTGACCCAGAGCAGCTGCGTGTAGGAGAAGGGCGCCAGCACCGAGGCATCGCCGTAGCGGAACGCAAGCACCACGATCCACTGTCCGACGGTGGACGCAACGCCGATCAGGATGCCGAACATGATGTCGTGCCAGCTCGGCGTAACCCAGACGAACGGCACCAGCGCGCTGACGATGGCGACGCCGACGATCGACGAATAGGTCATCACGGTGATCGGACGTTCGCTGCCGCTCATCATGCGAGTCAGGATCAGCGTGCCGGCCCAGGCCAGCGCCGAGACGATCGGAAAGACCGCCGCGGGATGGAAGGCGCTGGTGCCCGGCCGCAGGATGATAAACACACCAGCGAGGCCGACCGCGGTTGCGATCCAGCGGCGCATGCCGACCTTCTCACCGAGGAAAGCGATCGACAGTGCGGTGACGAACAGCGGCGAGACGAAGCTGGTGGCTGAGGCCTCGGCGATCGGCAGGAAGCCGAGCCCCGTGATGAAGATCAGGGACGAGCCGAGCAGCGCGGCGCCGCGCAGTACATGCAGGCCGGGACGGCTGCTGCGCAACGCGAACAGCGGCGTGCCCGGCAGCATCGCCGGCGTCATGATCAGCGCGAACACCAGGAAGCGGATCCAGGCGATCTCGATCGAGGGCAGCGAGGACGACAGATATTTCGCGGTGACGTCGGAGGTGCCCAAAAACACCGTCGACAGCAGAATCAGCGCAATGCCCTTGAACGGCCGGTCGGTGCGGGCCGGCGCCTTGCGTGCAACGGATGTTTTCGCGGGCAATGCAAGGGGAACGCTGTCCAGCCTGGCGGCTACGGCGGGGGGCGGTGTCACGGCAATCTCGAAGGCGAAATAAGGGTAATCTGCTATTCGTACAGAACGCCAATTCCGCCGCAAGAACAATGCCCGAAAACGGGACTCCGATATGCAGCAGCGCGCGCGACCGCCCGCCGCAGCCTGTGCGCGGCCGCAACTGCAACAGTTTGTTAAGAACTGTGTGGTGCGGAGCTTCCAGTGAATCCCGCGAATTACAGCATCGGCAGCGAGCGCGGCTTCGGCCCGCGCGGGAACGCCGCGTCGAGCGCGACGATCTCGTCGCTGGTGAGCTTGAGCGCTCCCGCTGCGGCATTCTCCGCCGCGTGGTCCGCATTCGACGCCTTCGGAATCGCGAGCACCGACGGCAGCCGCGTGAGAAAGCTCAGCGCGACCCGGCGCGGCGTCGCCTGGTGCGCCTGCGCGATCGATTGCAGTACCGCGCCTGATTTGCTCGATAGCGCGGGAAAATCATTGTGGCCGAACGGCGAGTAGGCGACCACGGCCACGCCATGCTGCTCGCACCACGGGATCACGGCGTGCTCGATGGCGCGCTCGCGCAGATGGTAGAGCACCTGGTTGCAGGCGATCTTGCCCTCACCCGCGACATCGAGCAGTTCATCGAGATCGTCTGCGTCGAAATTGCTGACGCCCCAAAAGCGGATCTTGCCGGCCGCGATCAATTCGTCGAACGCCGCGACCGTCTCGGCGAGCGGATAAGTTCCGCGCCAGTGCAGCAGATAGCAATCGAGGCGATCGGTCTTCAGCCGCTTCAGCGAGCGCTCGCAGGCGATGATGGTGCCGCGACGCGAGGCGTTGCTCGGCAGCACCTTCGAGACCAGGAACAGCTCGTCGCGGCGTCCGGTGATCGCATCCGCGATCACGAGCTCGGCGTCGCCATACATCTCCGCCGTGTCGATATGCGTCATGCCGGCGTCGATGCCGCGCTTCAGCGCAGCGATCGCCGCCTTGCGGTCACCGCGATCGAGATACCAGGTGCCCTGCCCGATCACCGAGACCTGCGGGCCGTTGTTGCCGAATTTTCTTGTCTGCACGATCGCCTCGTTCTAGCTCGCCCCACGCCGAACGATAGTGCAAACGAGTGACAATGTCTCTTCATCGTCGTCCCGGCGAAGGCCGGGACCCATTACCACAAAAGTCAGTTGTGAAGGTTGCTGCGGCCCCAGCGTGGTCCAACAACGTAGATTTGGGATTATGGGTCCCGGCCTTCGCCGGGACGACGGCGAATATGTTGCGCGCTCTCACCAATCCCAACGGCGCGGATCCTCCGATCCGCGCCCTTGTTGCTCGCGTTACGCGCGGTCACACGTTGAGATTCATCCACACCGCCTTCGGCTCGGTGAAATTGTCGAGCGCGGCGGTGCCGTGCTCGCGGCCGAGGCCGGAGTCGCGTTCGCCGCCCCACGGCAACCGCACGTCGGTGTAGCCATAGGTGTTGATCCACACCGTGCCGGCGCGGGCCTTCTTGGCGAAGCGCTGCACGCGGCCCATATCGGCGCTCCAGACGCCGGCAGCGAGGCTGTAGGCGGTGCCGTTGGCGATGCGCAGCGCATCGGCCTCGTCCTTGAACTTGATCACGCTGACGACGGGACCGAAAATCTCCTCCTGCGAGATGCGCATCTCATGCGCGACATTGGCGAACACCGCGGGGCTGATGAAATAGCCACGATCGCCGACGCGTTCGCCGCCGGTGGCGAGCTGCGCGCCCTCGTTCTTGCCGATCTCGACATAATCGAGGATCGAGCGCATCTGCTTCTCGGAGATGACAGGCCCAAGCACGGTGGCGCGGTCGGCGGGATCGCCGATGCGCAAGGCTTCGGCACGAGCGACCAGCCGTTCGACCACCTCGTCATAGGCGTTCTCCTGCACCAGCACGCGCGAGCCGGCCGAGCAGACCTGTCCAGCATTGAAGAAGATGCCGGCGGCAGCAGCCTTGGCGGCGGCCTCGAGATTGGCGTCGTCGAAGATCACATTGGCGGACTTGCCGCCGAGCTCAAGCGAGACCCGTTTGAAGTTGCCGGCGGCGCCCTTCATGATGCCGCGGCCGACGCCGGGCGAGCCGGTGAACGTCACCTTGTCGACATCGGGATGATTGACCAGCGCATCGCCGACGACGCGGCCGGGGCCGGTCACGATGTTGAGCACGCCCTTCGGCAGCCCCGCTTCGAGCGCAAGCTCGCCGATCCGCAGCGCCGACAGCGAGGTCAGCTCGGCCGGCTTCATCACCACCGTGCAGCCGCAAGCCAGTGCCGGCGCGAGCTTCCACATGCCGATCATCAGCGGGAAATTCCACGGCACGATCGCGGCGACCACGCCGACCGGCTCGCGCACGGTGTAGGTCAGCGCATCGTCGCGCGTCGAGACCACATCGCCGCTGATCTTGTCGGCCCAGCCGGCGTAATAGGTCAGCGTATCAATGGCGGCGGGAAAATCCTGGCGCAGTACCCCCGCGATCGGCTTGCCGGCATCGAGGCTTTCCAGCGCTGCGATCTCATCGGCATGCTGCTTGAGCAGCTCGGCCCATTTCAAGAGGATATGGCCGCGCTCGGCGGCGCGCATGGTGCGCCACGGACCTTCGAAGGCGCGGCGTGCAGCGGCGACCGCGCGGTCGACATCCGCCTCATTGCCTTCGGCGACGACAGCGATCACCTGCTCGGTGGCGGGATTGAGGGACTTGAAGGTCTTTCCTGACAGCGAGCGGACGCGGGCGCCATCGATCAGCAGCAATTCGTCCCGAACGGTCGGAGCGTGGGCGTCGCGTTCATAGTCATATGCAACTGACATCATATTTCCTCCTGGTGTTGTGACTCAACGTAGGAGGCTTTGATCCTCAGTAAATATGATATCTTGTGCCTATTGGTATACCAGGATATGAAGTCCACTTCATAAATGGTGACCACGATGCTGCAGATCGAGATCGAGACCGTCTGGCGCTTTCGGAAAGAGAACTCACCGCAGACCGCGGTCGTGATGCTCGGCATCCTCAACGAGATCAGGAAGACCGGGAAGATCACCAGCGCCGCCAGCGATGCGCAGCTGTCCTATCGCCATGTCTGGAATCTGATCGAGCAATGGTCCGGCTTCTTCGGCGTGCCGCTGGTAGAGACCCAGCGCGGCAAGGGCTCGAAGCTGACACCGTTCGGCGAGAGGCTGGTGTGGGCCGGCGAGCGCATGCAGGCGCGGCTCGGGTTGCAGCTCGAGAACCTCGCGCAGGAACTGGTCACCGAGATCAAGCCGTTCCTCGAGCAGCGGCCGCAGGTCATCCGCGTCCATGCCAGCCACGGCTTTGCCGTGTCCAAGCTGCGCGAATTCCTCGATCGCGAAGGCGGCGTGGGCGTCGATCTCCGCTACGTCAGCAACCAGAACTCGCTGGTCTCGCTGGCGCAGGGCGCCTGCGATCTTTCCGGCGTGCATCTGCCGCACGGCGAACTCCGCGCGCGGGGCATCAAAGCCTGCCGGGAATGGCTCGACCCGCGCGAGGACCGTGTGATCAATTTCGTCACGCGCGAGATGGGCCTGATGGTCAAGCGCGGCAACCCGCTGAAGATCACGTCGCTGAAGGACCTGGTCGAGCGCAAGGCCCGCTTCGTCAACCGCGACCATGATTCCGGCACAAGGCTGCTGTTCGATCAATTGCTGACGCTGCACAAGATCCCGCAAAGCCGGATTAACGGCGCCCAGCACATGGAGTTCACTCATGCCGCGGTCGCGGCCTATGTCGCAAGCGGCATGGCGGATGCGAGTTTTGGCGTCGAGGCCGCCGCACGGCAGTTCGGCCTCGATTTCATTCGCCTGCTCACGGAAGATTACTTCTTCGTCTGCAAGCGCGCATTCCTCGAGACCGAGCCGATGCAGCGGGTGCTCGACATCATGAAGAGCAGCGAATTTCACAAGGCCGTGGGCGCACTGCCCGGCTATGTCGCCTCGAATACCGGCGCCGTCAGCGGCGTGAAGGATTTTCTCGAGAAGATGCATTCCGACCGCTGATCAGCCCTGTGCCGTGGCGGCTGGACTCGTCGCGATCCGCCGCGCTATATTTGATATTATATAGCGAAAAGACTGGACGTTGCCGATGCGACCACCCCGCTCCGCCATTGCCATCCGCCATGTGGCGTTCGAGGATCTCGGGCTGCTGGCCCCGATCATGGAGCGTGCCGGCTGGAGCGTGTCGTTCTGCGACGCGCCGGTCGACGACCTCTCCGATCGCGCGATTCGCGACGCGGACCTCCTGATCGTGCTGGGCGGGCCGATCGGGGTCTATGAGACCGACATTTATCCGTTCCTCTCGACCGAGCTTGCACTGCTGGAGCACCGGTTGCGCCGCGGACTGCCGACGCTCGGCATCTGCCTCGGCGCGCAACTGATGGCGCAGGCGCTGGGCGGCCGCGTGTTCCCGGGTAAGGTGAAGGAAATCGGCTGGGGCCAGATCGACCTGACGGCTGACGGCAAATCATCCTGCCTGCGCAACCTGCAGAGCAAAGTGCTGCATTGGCACGGCGACACCTTCGACCTGCCCAAGGATGCCGTGCGGCTGGCCTCGAACGGCAACTACGAGAACCAGGCCTTCGCCTGGGGCCGCAACACACTCGCGCTGCAATTCCATCTCGAGGCCGATCCGCGGCAGCTCGAGGAATGGTATGTCGGCCACGCCGTCGAGCTGTCGGCGGCGAAAATCTCGGTTCCAGAGCTGCGCGCGACGACGCAAGCGCTGGCAAGGCCGATTGCCGTGCAAGCCGAGCAGGTGTTCGGCGACTGGCTCCTGTCCATCGCGCCAAGCGACGGCGTGCTTCGTTCCAGCGCAGGTGCCTGAACAGGCGCAAGCTTTGCCGCTGTGGCGATCGCAATCAGGAGCTTGCCCCCGATCGCGCGCCCGCACTGACGGCATAGCTGCCGGACCCGTAGACCGCGATCATCGCGAGTGCGCCGAGCAGGCCGAGATTCTTCAGAAAGTTGATGGTCTGGGTCATGACCTGCGCCTCCGGTGCCGCCCAGAAATTGTGAAACATCAGCGTCGCGGCGATCGTGAACAGGAACAGGATGATGGCGGCGGGACGCGCGAATAGGCCGAGCACGAGCGCGACACCACAGCCAAGCTCGACCGCGGTCGCACCGGCCGCAAGAACCGCACCGATGCCGTCGGCGCCGCCGAGGCGTCCGGCGGTGACGGAAAAGGCCATCAACTTGCCGATGCCGCTGTAGAGGAACAGCGGCGCGATCGCCAGCCGGGCAAACAGCAGCACCAGGGAATCGGGAAGTCGTGCTGCGCCGGCATTCGCGGCGGTATGGGTAGAACTTGACATCAGAGGATTCCTTTCGTGTCGATCGTTACTCAGCCAGCGCCGTGTCGATGGCCGCGGGCCGGCTTGCGGCGGCCCATCCAAGCGAGCCGATCGCGAAAGCGCCGACGATCGCCGCACCGCCGATCACCCAGAACACGATGTCAGGACCACCGGTCACCTGCTGCAGCAACCCGATCACATAAGGCCCGAGGATCGCGCCGACCCGGCCAACCCCCAATTCCATGCCGACGCCGCTGGCACGCAGCAGGGTCTCGTATGAGCCCGCGGTGAAATTGTTGAGCACGTGCTGCGCGCCGATGATGCAGAAGCCGGCGATGGCGACGATCGCGAGATTGACACCGTGACCGCTGACGAACACCAGCGCCAGCACGGCAATGCCGCCGGTCAGCCACCATGTGGCGAGGTAGCGCGGCGTTAGCGACATCTTACGGTCGGCCAGCATCGCAAGCGTCAGCCCGCCGACGAACGACATCGCCTGCATCAGCGCGCCGAAGCCGAACGATGCGGCAAAGGTCTCGCCGCGCTTCTGCATCACGGTCGGGATCCAGCCGGTCAGGCCGAAGATCGCGAACAGGCTGAGGAACGCGGTGATCCAGATCGTCAGCGAGACGCGGCGGTAGCGCGGACTCAGCAGCGCTGCGATCGGGTTCGGCACGCTGCCGGCATCGCCGGAGACGAAGCTCGCACTGCGATAGACCGCGGCCCGTTCCGGGCGAAGCCGCGCCAGCAGCGCGCGCAACTCCTCGGTGCGGCGCCGCGCCGCCAGGAATTGCGGGCTTTCAGGCAGCACCGCGTGCGCGACCAAGGTCAGCGGGATCGATAGCGCGCCGAGGTAATAGAGGATCTGCCAGCCGTAATGCGGCGTCAGATAGACACCGACGAGCCCGGCACAGACGCCGCCGAGCGACCAGCCCAGCGTCACGCCCCATAATGAGAATGCGTTGCTGACACGGCGCGGCGCCAGTTCGTTGACGAAGGTCGTGCCCAGCGGCAACAGCACGCCGAGACCGAGACCGGTCGCAAAGCGCAGCGCGCAGAAACTCCAGAAATCGCTGCCGATCGTTGCAGTCAGCAGCGTGAAGACGTTGACGATCCAGAGGCCCGCCAGCAGCGTGCCGCGCCGGCCGAGCCGGTCGGCGACCGTGCCGTGACCGACCGCCCCGAACAGGAATCCGACGAGGCCCGAACTCACCAGCAGTCCCGCCTGGCTCGGCGACAGTCCCCATGGCTTTGCCACATAGTGGATGACATAGGCCGGATTGAACGTGTCATAACCGTCGAACAGCGTGATGAGCGTGATCAGGATGCCGAGAAGGATGTGCAGCCGGCCGACGGCCGCACTAGACAACTCCTCATGCACGTCGATGTCAGGCGAAGTGCTCACGGTTTCCTCCATTGCAACTGATGCTGCGCCCTGCTCTGCGGCAGGTTGAAATCACGCGTCTTAGAGCTTGAACAGGCTGCGGGCGTTGTCGCGGCCGATCTTGGTGCGGTCGCCTTCGGCGATGGTCGCGGTGTCGAACCACTCGGCGGCATGGTCGATGTTCTCGAACGGCCAGTCGGCCGAGAACAGGATGCGGTCGGCGCCGATCTCGAGCATCGCGTCGATTAGCGCCTGGGTGCGGAAATTGCCTGACGTCGTGATGTAGAAATTCTCCCGGAAGTAATCCGCGATCTTGCGTTTGGCCGGATAGACGTTCTGGGCGCGCATCCACTTGTTGTGGTTGTCGACGCGCCACATCGAATACGGCAGGCCCTCGCCCATGTGGCCGAGGATGATCTGCAGCCGCGGATAGGCATCGAACAATCCCGAACCCATCAGGCGCAGCGCGTGCACCGCGGTTTCCTGGCCGAACGCCCAGGTCGGCCCCATCAGCCATCGATGCCCCTCGTAGATCGCGGCGTCCTTCGCCAGCGGATTGCGCGGATGCAGGTAGAACGGAACGTCGAGACGCTCGACCTCGGACCAGAACGGCCAGAACTCTTTGCGGTCGTAATAGACAGCGCCGTCGTGGCCTTCGACCTCGCTGAAGCCGTTGACGAGGGCACCGCGGAATTTCAATGCGCTCACGCAGCGGTCGAGCTCGCGTGCGGCGGCTTCCGGGTCCTGCATCGGCAGCGCGGCCAGGCCCTGGAAGCGCTGCGGCCGTCGCGCGACCTGCTCGGCCAGAAAGTCATTGGCGCGGCGCGACAGTTCGAGCGCGCGGTTGCGGTCGGGAATGGCCTGGATCGCCGGCGCGTTGAGCGACAGCAACATCAGTTCGATGCCGTGCGCATCCATCTCGGCAAGACGGCGGTCCTGGATGTCGAGCAGCCGGGCCTTGAGCTCGACCCAGTCGTCGGCAGGCGAGAAGCCTGCGCTGTCGCGAACCGTCTCCTCGATGGCGAAGTGCTCCTCCAGCGCGATCTTTCCCTGCATGGCGTCGTCCTTTCCGGCTCGTGCCTCGTTTCCGTGTTGACAGGACAAAACATCCGGTCCAAATATTTGTCAATGAGAATGTTGCATATGCAAATGATTGAAATGCAACTGTTGTCGGTGCGAAGATCGGCGGCTATTCCGAGCGGACGTCTGCTGCCAGGAACTAAGCCCGGACCTAAGCCCATGTACCGATTTTCAAATTCGCTACCCTATCTGCTCGCCCGGCTCGGCGTGCGGATGGGAGACCTCTTCGTCCGCGTCATCCGTCACGAGAAGTTGACGCTGCCGATGTACCGCGTGCTCGCCGCGCTTTCCGAGCAAGGACACCCGCTGCGGCTCGGCGAGATCGCCGAGCTGACGTCGGCCGACGTCTCGACGCTGTCGCGCATCGTGGCCGAGATGAGCCGCGCCGGCCTCTTGACGCGCGACCGGCCGGAGAACGACCAGCGCAGCCTTCAGGTCGCGCTGACGCCCAAGGGCGCCGAGCTGGCCTCCCGGCTGATGCCGATCGCCCAACACTATGAGGAAGTCGCAACCGGCGCGATGTCGGCGAAGGAAGCGGACGAGCTCAAGCAGGTGCTGGTCGAGCTCTACAAGAATCTCGATCGGCTCGAGCAAGAGGTCGAGGCCGGCCTGATCGAGGTGCCTGCAGCGGCCGCGCAGAAAGAAACGCGCGAGCCCAAGGTCGACGTCAAGCGCGACGCCAAAGGCAGCGCGGGCCGCCGGCGCAAGATACCGAGGAAATAGAGCCACAAGTTCAGGGAGAGGACATGCGCAGGGATCCGATCATCATTGCAGGCGGCGGCATCGGCGGACTGGCCGCGGCGGTCGCGCTGGCCCGCAGGGGATTCCAGGTCACCGTGCTGGAGCGTGCGCCGCGCTATCAGGAGATCGGCGCCGGCATCCAGCTCGGACCGAACGCCTTCCACGCCTTCGACCATCTCGATCTCGGCGATGCCGCCCGCTCGATTGCGGTGTTCATCGATCAGTTGCGACTGATGGACGCGATCTCCGCCGAGGAGATCACCAGCATGGATCTCACCAGCTATTTCCGCCAGCGCTTCGGCAATCCCTATGCGGTGGTGCATCGCGGCGACCTGCATGGCATCTTCCTGCGCGCCTGCGAGGCACATCCAGGCATCGCCTTGCGTAGCGATTGCGATGTGGTCGGATACGACCAAGACGGCGAGACGGTTGTTGCGCGGCTCAAATCCGGCGAGCGCATCGAAGGCTGCCTGCTGATCGGCGCCGACGGGCTCAGGTCCCGCATTCGCCAGCAGATGGTCGACGACGGCCCACCGCGCATCGCCGGCCACACCACCTATCGATCGGTGATTCCGACCGAACAGATGCCGGAGGATCTGCGCTGGAATGCCGCGACCCTATGGGCCGGCGCCAAGTGCCATCTGGTGCACTACCCGTTGTCGGGCTGGAAGGTGTTCAACCTCGCAATCACCTGCCACAACGATCCAGCGGAAGCGTTTGCCGCCAGGCCCGTGACCCATGAGGAGGTGCTGGAGGGCTTTCGCGATGTCCATCCCCGCGCCAAGGCAATCATCCACCACGGCAAGGACTGGAAGGCCTGGGTGACCTGCGATCGCGAGCCCACCGAGCGCTGGGTCGACGGGCGCGCGGTGCTGCTCGGCGACGCCGCGCATCCAATGCTGCAATACTTTGCCCAGGGCGCCTGCATGGCACTGGAGGACGCGGTCTGGCTCGCCGAGCTGCTGGGCGAGATGCCGGATCGCTTCGAACATGCTGTGGAAAAGTACCGGCAGGTTCGGCTGATGCGCACGGCGCGGGTCCAGCTTCAGGCCCGCGAGCTCGGCACCCACGTCTATCATCCGGCCGGCGTACACGCGCTGCTGCGCAATCAACTCATCCGCGAGACCAGCCTCGAGAAGTTCTGCGACAAGCTGGCTTGGCTGTACGAATCGCCATTCCCGGAAAGGCCGCGTGTCGCAGCCTAGCCGAGCCCGCTGATATCGGCGACCAGCACCGTGCCCGTCACCGATTCCGTGATGTAGAGCCGGTCGCGGTTGGCGCCGCCGATTGCGACATTGGTGCAGCTTTGCCCGGCGCAGGACTTGATCCGCGCGATGCACTCGCCGTTCGACGCGAACACGAAGACGTGGCCGAGCGAGGCGTGGGCGACGAACAGCCGCCCCGCTCTGTCCATCGTCATGCCGTCGGGTCCGCTGGGGCCGAACAGCGAGCAGAAGCGGCCGACCTTGGAGATGCTGCCGTCCTTCATGAACGGCGCGCGCCACACCGCATTGTCGCGCGTCATGGCGACGAACAGCACCGCCTCGTGCGGATCGAGCACCAGCCCATTCGGGCTGATGCCGGTGTCGATCAGGCAGTCCAGCGCTCCGCTCGCGCGCAGCCGATAGACCCGGCCGGTCGGATCGTGCAGCCCGGTCTGGCCCTGATCGGTGAAATAGATGTCGCCGTTCGAGGCGATGTGCAGATCGTTGCAGCCGCGGAACGATTCCGAATTGCGCGAGCGCAGCAGCGGCGTGACCTCGCCCGATCCGGCATCGAGCTCCATCAGCCCGTGCCGGTAATCGGCGATCAGGATGCGGCCCATCGGATCGATCTTCAGACCGTTCGGCCAGCCGTCATATTCGGCGACCTGCGTCCATGACTTGTCCGGCGCGATCCTGAAGATGCGGCCGAACGGAATGTCGACGATGTAGAGATTGCCAGCGACATCGAACGACGGTCCCTCGATGAAGCAGTCGGTCACCACGCCGGGCCGGTTGGCGTCGGCCCATTCGCTCGCCACCTTGCGGCGGAAGTCGGTCGGCACGGCGGAGAAGATCTCGGTCGGGATCAGTTTCGGCGGCGTTTCCAGGAACATCATTTTTTTGGTTCACCCGTTGGCGGAACGGGTGGGACCATAGAGGAAATCAACTGAGCGGCCAAACGTCCCCATCGTCATTGCGAGGAGCGAAGCGACGAAGCAATCCATCTCGACAAATCGAGGTATGGAATGCTTCGCTTCGCTCGCAATGACGCGGATAGAGCTTGCGCTCACAGCGGAACCAGCCGCCCTACTCCGCCGCCTGCGCGTTGCCATAGGCTTCCGAAATCATGTAGCCGGACAGCGTGCCGTAGGCCGCGGTCCATGCGGCGGCGACGTCGGACGTCCAGGCTTCGCCGAGGCCTTTCTCCAGGGTCCACAGCAATGCGCCGCCGACCACCGGATAATGCTCGGGCTTGGCGCCATAGCCGACATGGCGCCTGGCGAGCGCGCTCGCGGCGGGAAGCACCGACGGCAGATTGCTCAATCCATTGACGACGACGGCAAGCGTTCCCATCAGCTTCTTGCGCTGTTCGGTCATATCTGAGGGAAACATCGCCTTGACGCCGGGTGCGACCTCGAACAGACGGTCATAGAAGATGACCGCCGCCTGCTCCGAGATCGGTGCGACCTTGGCGAAGGTCTCTTGGACGAGCTTGACCTGGTCTTCCGTCATGTGTGCCTCCGTGCACGCTGCTTCCTCGCCGCGCCATTGCGGCGAGGCAGAAAAAGCTCTCACGTGAGCGACGCGCTGCTCATGCCGCCTCGACGAAGCTGTGGCGCTCATAGAGGAATTCGAGCACGCGCTGCCGGCACTTCAGGTAGCCGGGGTTGGTCGCGAGCTCGAGCCGCTTGCGCGGACGCGCCAGCGGCACCTCGAGCACCTCACCGATCCGCGCGCTCGGGCCGTTGGTCATCATGACGATGCGGTCCGACAGCAGCACGGCCTCGTCGACGTCGTGGGTGATCATCAGGATGGTGTTGCCGAGCTTCTGGTGCAGCGCCATCACCGAATCCTGCAGATGCGCCCGGGTCAGCGCGTCGAGCGCGCCGAACGGCTCGTCGAGCAGCAGCACCTTCGGCTCCATCGCGAGCGCACGCGCGATGCCGACGCGCTGCTTCATGCCGCCCGAGATTTCGCTCGGCCGCTTGTCCTTGGCATGCGCCATCTGCACGAGACTCAGATTGTGCATCACCCAGGCGTCGCGCTCGGCCCGGCTCTTGGTCCTGGCAAACACCTTGTCGACGCCGAGCTTGACGTTCTCGTAGACGGTCAGCCACGGCAGCAGGCTATGGTTCTGGAACACCACGGCGCGATCCGGCCCCGGCGCGTTGACCTCGCGGTTCTCCAACAGCACGCCACCATTGGTGGCGCCGGTAAGGCCGGCGACGATGTTGAGCAGGGTCGACTTGCCGCAGCCGGAATGGCCGATGATCGAGACGTATTCGCCCTTCTCGATGGTCAGGTTGATGTCCTTCAACACCTCCGTTGTGGCGCTGCCGCGGGTGAAAATCTTGTCAATGTGATCGAGCTTCAGATAGGCCTGCATGACTGGTCCTCCTCAGTTCGCAGCCGTGCCGCGGGTCACGATCTTGCCGAGGCCAGCAATGAGCCGGTCGAGCACGAAGCCGATGATGCCGACATAGAACAGCGCCAGGATGATTTCGCTGATGTGCGAGGAATTCCACGCATCCCAGATGAAGAAGCCGATGCCGACACCACCGATCAGCATTTCCGCGGCGACGATCGCGAGCCACGACAGTCCGATGCCGATGCGCAGGCCGGTGAATATGTAGGGCGCGGCCGCCGGGATCATGATCTTGGTGAAGAACTCCAGCGGATTGAGCTGCACCACGGCGGCGACGTTGCGGTAATCCTGCGGAATGTTGCGGATGCCGACCGCGGTGTTGATGATGATCGGCCACACCGAGGTGATGAAGATGACGAAGATCGCCGAGGGCTGGCCGTCGCGAAATGCCGCGAGCGACAGCGGCAGCCAGGCCAACGGCGGGATGGTGCGCAGCACCTGGAACAGCGGATCGAGCCCGCGCATCGCCCAGACCGACTGGCCAACCAGCGTGCCGAGCGCGATGCCCGCGATCGCCGCCAGCGAATAGCCGTAGGCGACGCGCTGAAGGCTGGCGGAAAGATGCCAGAACAGACCCTTGTCGATGCCGCCATTGTCGAAGAACGGATCGAGGATCAGCTCCCTGGTGTCCTTGAACACTTTTGAAGGCGGCGGCAGGCTGGAGCCGGCGCGCCGGCAGATCAGCTCCCACACCACCAGCAGCAACGCGACCACGATCAGCGGCGGCACCACGCGCGCCGCGGCGTCCTTCGCCATCTTTGCGTAGGTTTCGGCGCGCGGCGCGCGCTTCGGCGTCATGGTTACGACCGGCGCCGCGGCAGCGACCGGCGGAATCGCCACCGCCGACATATCGGTCTTCATGGCAGGCATCGACATTGACAGATGATCTCCGTGGTCGAAGAACGGGCCGCGCAACGTGCGGCCCTATGGGCTCAACTCAGACGTCGACACGCTTGATGGACAGCGACTTCAAGTACGCGGCGGGATCGGCGGGATCGAACACTTTGCCGTCGAAGAAGGTCTCCTTGCCGCGCGAGGTCGAGGTGGGGATCTCCGATGCCGGCACGCCGAGCTCCTTGGCCGCCTCCTTCCAGAGATCCTCGCGGTTGACCTTGGCGATCAGCGCCTTGGTGTCGAAGCCCGCCTCGTACTTGCCCCAGCGGATGTCCTCGGTGAGGAACCAGAGGTCGTGGCTCTGATAGGGATAGGACGCGTTGTCCTTCCAGAACCGCATCTGCTGCGGGGAGTTCTCGACCACCCGGCCGGTGCCGTAATCGAACTTGCCCTTCATGCGATCGGTGATGTCCTCGACCGGGCAGTTGATCCACTGCCGCTTGGCGCAGATCGCGGCGGTCTCCTCGCGGTTCTCCGCCTTCTCGCACCATTGCTGGGCTTCCATCACCGCCATCAAAAGCGCCTTCGCGGCCTTCGGATTCTTGTCGACCCAGGCGGCGCGCAGGCCGAACGATTTCTCCGGATGCTTGTCCCAGAGCTCGCCTGTCGTGATCGCGGTGTAGCCGATCTCCTGATGGATGAGCTGCAGATTCCACGGCTCGCAGACGCAGAAGCAATCCATCGTGCCGACCTTCATGTTCGCCACCATCTGCGGCGGCGGCACCACGATGGTCTCGATATCCTTGTCGGGATCGATGCCGCCAGCGGCGAGCCAGTAACGAATCCACAGATCATGCGTGCCGCCGGGGAAGGTCATCGCGGCCTTCACCGACTTGCCGGAGGCCTTCTTCTTCTCCAGCGCCGTCTTGAACGGCGCGGTGTCGATGCCGACCTTGAGATCGGCATATTCCTTGGCGACCGAGATGCACTGACCGTTCAGATTGAGCCGCGCCATGACGTACATCGGCGTCGGCTGATTGTTCTGCGTCACCTTGCCGGCCGAGATCAGATACGGCATCGGGGTCAGGATATGCGCACCGTCGATGCCGTTGCCCTCGGAGCCGAGCACGAGATTGTCGCGCGTGGTGCCCCAGGAGGCCTGCTTCTGCACCTCGACATCGGGCATGCCGTATTTGGCGAAGATGCCCTTCTCCTTGGCGACGAACAGCGGCGAAGCATCGGTGAGCGCGATGAAGCCGAGCTTGGCTCCCTTCACTTCCGGGCCGGCGCCTTGCGCGAATGCGCCGGCGGGAAAGTTGAGCTTGGCTGCGGCGAGCAGCGCGGCGGCGCCGCTGGTGGCCTTCAGGAGCTGGCGACGGCTGATCGCGCGGCCTGGGGGCTTGTTGCTGGGCTTGGTCATCGGTCGTCCTTTGCGTCGTTGCATTACGGTGTTGCGTCTTTGCGTCGAGCACCGTCCGTCGGGTGGCGACGCGCGCAGGGCGCAAAAGGGCATGCACCCGGGGATGCCCCGGACTGGCGGCGTCAGAAATCCGATGGGGTGGCCTCGAGGGACGGCTTCAATGGCGTCGGCACATGACTATTCAAGCCTTGTGCCAAGCTACCGCAGTGCAAAAATCGATTTTATTGCAATGTTTTGCGCAACTTGTCGCATCGCGCGCGAAGTCCCCGCGCGCTGCCAAAAAATGCGATCCGCCCAATTCTTGTGCGCCGCACATGAATTGAGCAGAGCACTTGGACGACAGTGATCAGGCGTCTTCGGCGACCTTGGTGCCGAGCGGCGCAGGCGCCATTCCGCCGCCAGGCTTCACGCGAAATTCGTAGGTCATCAGGCTCCACGGGCCATCCGACCGCTGGCCATCGGGCATCACGGGATCGGTGCGCTGCTCGACCTTGGCGATCAGTTCGTCCTTCACGCCGAACACGACATCTGAATCGATGTATTTGTCGCCTTCCATAAACACGTGCGTGATCAGCGGCTCATAGCCCTTGGCGTTGACCAGGAAGTGGATATGCGCCGGCCGCATCGGATGACGGTTAGTCTGCGTGATCATCTGCCCGACCGGACCGTCGGTCGGGATCGGATAGCTGCACGGCACGATGGTGCGGAAGAAGAAGCGGCCGTCCGCATCGGTGATGAAGCGCGCCCGCGACGACGGACCTTCGGTGGCATAGCTCGGCTTCTGCGAGTCATAGAACCCGTCGTCGTCCGCGTGCCAGATATCGACCGGCACATTGGCCAGCGGCTTGCCGTCGAGATCGGTGACGCGGCTCTGCACGAACATGCGCTCGCCGGGCAGGCTTGCCGAAACGTCGGTGCCGTGCGGCGTCACCTTGTGCTCGCCGACATAGAACGGGCCGAGCACGGTGGTCTCGGTCGCGCCGTCGCGATCCCTGTGGTTGACCGCATCGACCAGCATCGACACGCCGAGCACGTCGGACAGCAGGATGAATTCCTGGCGGATGTCGGTGCACTTCTGCCCGGTGCGGGTCAGGAAGCCGATGGCGTGGTCCCATTCCTCGAAGGTGAGATCGGTCTTGCGCACATAATCGTGCAGCGACTTCACCAGTTCCTGCAGCAGGAACTTGGCCCGCGGATCGGGCGTCTGGTCGAAGCTACGGATGACGGCTGTGGTGAGCTCGGTTTCGTTGAACTGGGTCATCTCGGCGTTTCCCGTATCCCTTGAGGGCGTGATTGCAGGGCGACCGTACACTACCGGCCCGGTGCCGGTAAGCGGCGGCCGATTGCTGCAGCGGACACTTTTCGGCTATCAAGGCTGCCTCGCCAGCCGGAGAAAATGCCCGATGTTAGCTCCCACGCCTGCCTCGCCCGAATCCGCGGGAATGTCGACCACCGCCCTCAACCGCCTCGAAGCGCATTTGAAGAGCCGCTACATCGATTCCGGCCGCTTTCCCGGCACCCAGGTCCTGGTCTACCGCCGCGGCAAGATCGTGCATTCCACCGTCCAGGGCTTTGCCGATCTCGAACGCAAGGTGCCGGTGAAGGACGACACTATTTTCCGCATCTATTCGATGACCAAGCCGATCACCTCGGTCGCCTTCATGATGCTGGTCGAGGAAGGCAAGGTGGCGCTCGACGAGCCGGTCGCCAAATACATTCCGGAGTGGAAGAACCTCGGCGTGTTCGTCGCCGGCACCGCGCCCGCCTTCCTGACCCGCCCACCGACCCGGCCGATGCTGATCGTCGACCTGCTGCGCCACACCTCGGGCCTCACCTACGGCTTCCAGCAGCGCTCCAATGTCGACGCCGCCTATCGCGAGAAGAAGATCGGCGAGGTCATCAAGGCCGGAACGCTCGACAGCATGATCGAGGACCTGGCGAAGATCCCGCTGGAGTTCTCGCCGGGTGAAGCCTGGAATTACTCGGTCTCCACCGACGTGCTCGGCTATCTCGTCGGCAAGATTTCAGGGATGCCGTTCGAGCAGTTCCTGAAGGAGCGCATCTTCAAACCGCTCGGCATGAACGACACCGACTTCTTCGTGCCGGCCGACAAGGCGCACCGCTTTGCCGCCTGCTATTCCGCCGACCCGCAAGGCGGCTTCAACCCGCTCGCGGCCGAGCGCAAGGGCACGCTGACGCTGCAGGACGATCCGGCCACCAGCTCGTTCCTGTCGCCGCCCTCGCTGGTCTCGGGCGGCGGCGGGCTGTGCTCGACCGCGGCCGACTATCTGACCTTCTGCCGCGCGCTGCTGAACGGCGGCGAGCTCGGCGGCTTCCGGCTGCTCGGCCCGAAGACGCTGAAGCTGATGGCCAGCAATCATCTGCCCGGCGGCGTCGACCTGCCGGCGATGTCGCGCTCGATGTTCGCCGAGGCCGCCTATAACGGCATCGGTTTCGGCCTCGGCTTCGCCGTCACCATGCACCCGGCACAGACCCTGATCGCGGGCAGCCCGGGCGAATTCAACTGGGGCGGCGCCGCGACGACATCCTTCTTCATCGATCCGGCCGAGGAGCTGATCACGATCTTCATGACCCAGGTGCTGCCGTCGAGCGCCTATCCGCTGCGGCGCGAGCTGCGCACCATGGTCTACGCCGCGATCACCGAGAGCAATCTCTGACCAAACGTTCTTCCGCGGCATACGGTGTGCGCCGCGGAATTTTTCCGATTGCCGGTCATTTCCTTTGGCGGACTTTTCCCGCTTCCCCTAAGCTCACCGCAAACGGGCACCGACCCGGGGACCTCGTGCCGAAACTGACATTGCCAGTGCGTCTCGCGCTTCTGGTCGCGGGGACGATGTTGCCGCTGATCGTTTTCGCGGTCGGGATCGTCTTCCACAATTACCAGCGGGATCGTCAGGCGGCCACGCAGCGCGTGCTGGAGACGGCGCGCAGCATCCGCTTGCTGCTCGATGCGGAAATGCAGCGCATGACCGGCGGGCTGCAGGTGCTGGCGCTGACCAACTCGCTGCGCAACAGCGACTTCGACAACTTCCGCCGCGTCGCGGCCGGCTTTCTCGACCAGTACGGCAAGGACGGCGTGGTGCTGGTGGCCGACCGCAGGGGGCGCCAGGCGTTCTCCTCGCTGACGCCGGACACCGCGAGCCTGCCGCCGCGCAACAATCTCGAGATCGTCGAGAAGGTGTTTACGACGCGGCAGCCACAATACTCCAACCTGTTCTTCGGCGAGGTGAAGCAGCAACTGATCATCACGGTCGAGGTGCCGGTGATCCGCGACGGCGAAGTGCTCTACGACATCTCCTTCAGCCCGCCGATCGAGGTCTTCCAGGCCATGATCGAGCGGCAGCGCCTGAACCAGGACTGGACCATCTCGATCTTCGACGGCGACGGCGTCAACCTCGCCCGCGTGCCGAATCCGCAGGCAACCATCGGACAGCGCGCATCGCCAACGTTGTTTGCCGAGATGTTCCGCCGCAGCGAGGCGACACTGCCGACGGTCTCGCTCGAAGGCGTGGCGCTGATCACGGGCTTCACCCGGTCGCGCGTCACCGGCTGGACGGTCGCCGCTGGGATCGCCGAGAACTCGCTGGTGGCGCCGCTGTGGCGCTCGCTTGCGATCACCAGCGTGATCGGTGGCGTCCTGCTCCTGGTCGGCCTCGGCTTTGCGGTGCGGATGGCGACCACGATCGCGCGCGGCGAGATGCTGCACGATCTCCTGATCGAGGAGCTCAACCACCGCGTCAAGAACACGCTGGCGATCCTGCAATCGATCGCCACGCAGACCTTCCGCAGCGCGAGCCGCGCCGAGCGCGACAAGTTCGAGGGACGGCTCGGCGCACTCGCCGAGGCGCACAATTTGCTCTCCACCGACAAATGGCAGGGCTCCGACCTGCAGGACGTGGTCAGCCGCGTGCTGCGGCCCTATCTGCTGAACGCCTCCGAACGGGTCAGGATGTTCGGGCCGCGCGTGCCGCTGTCGCCCCGGCTTGCCTTGGTGCTGTCGATGCTGCTGCATGAGATGGCGACCAACGCCGCCAAATATGGCGCACTGTCCAACGACACCGGCACGATGACCCTGGATTGGGAGATCCTCGCGGACGGCCCCGGACCGATGCTCCGATTGATCTGGACGGAGGCCGGCGGCCCACCGGTCGCGGCGCCGGTGCAGCGCGGCTTCGGCTCCCGGCTGATCGAGCGCAGCGCCCGCGACCAGCTCGGCGGCGAGGCCACGGTGGATTTCCTGCCCCACGGCGTCGTCTACACGGTGACCTGCACCCTCGAAACCGGCGAATGACCGGGCAAATGGCCCCAATCCTGCGACATCTTGGCACGCAAGTTGCTAAGATGGGGCGGGATCGGCCGGCAAGAACACCGGCCAAAAACAGGGGGAGTTCATGTCGACCATCGCCGCGGACGCTACAGTTGCACGCAAGCCGCTCTACACATCGCTGTTCGTGCAGGTGCTTGTCGCGCTACTGCTCGGCATCATCATCGGCATGGCCGCACCCGATTTCGCGATCGGGCTGAAGATCTTCAGCGATGCCTTCCTGAAGCTGATCTCGATGATCGTTGCGCCGATCGTGTTCTGCGTGGTGGTGCACGGCATCGCGGGCGCCGGCGACCTCAAGAAGGTCGGACGCGTCGGCGTCAAGGCGCTGGTGTATTTCGAGGCGATGACGACGGTCGCCCTCGTGGTCGGCTTGATCCTGGCCTATTTGTTCGGACCCGGTCACGGCATGAACATCGATACCTCGACGCTGGATGCCAAGGCGCTCGGCAGCTATGCCAGCAATGCGCAGAAGCTGAAGGGCGAAGGCATCGGCAGCTTCCTGCTCAACATCATCCCGAGCACCTCGTTCGACGCGCTGTCGCGCAACGACGTGCTGCAGGTGTTGTTCTTCGCCATCATCTTCGGCGTCAGCCTGGCGCTGGTCGGCGGCGAGAAGGGCGAGAAAATCTCCTCGTTCATCGACGCGGTCTCCACCGTGCTGTTCCGCGCCATGGGCCTGATCGTGCGCTTCGCGCCGATCGGCGTGCTCGGCGCCGTCGCCTACACGGTCGGCAAATACGGCGTCGGCTCGCTGAAACAGCTGCTGTCGCTGGTGGCGCTGTTCTACGTCTCGGTCGCGATCTTCGTGCTCGGCGTGCTCGGCGGGGTGATGGCGCTTGCCGGCATCAATATCCTCAAGTTCCTCGGCTACCTGCGCGAGGAGCTGATGATCGTGGTCGCCACCGCATCCTCCGACGCGGTGCTGCCGCAGGTGATGCGCAAGCTGGAGCATTTCGGCGTCAAGGATTCGGTGGTCGGCCTCGTGATTCCGACCGGCTATTCGTTCAACCTCGACGCGTTCTCGATCTATCTGACGCTGGCGGTGGTGTTCATCGCGCAGGCGACCAACACGCCGCTGTCGTTCGGTGACCTGCTGCTGGTGCTCGGCGTGTCGCTGATCACCTCGAAGGGCGCGCATGGCGTGCCCGGCTCGGCGATCGTCATCCTGGCGGCGACGCTCAACGCCGTGCCGAGCATCCCGGCGATCGGCCTCGTGCTGGTGCTCTCGGTTGACTGGTTCATCGGCATGGCGCGCGCCGTCGGCAATCTGATCGGCAACTGCGTCGCCACCGTCGTGGTCGCAGCATGGGAAGGCGACCTGGACCGGGACAAGGCCCGTCGCGTGCTCGAAGGCGCTGATGCGGTCGACGTCACCGCGGGCTGAGCCACGCGATGCAGGGCGGCGGCGTCCCGCGCATGGCGCGGGGCGCCGGCTTACTTGATCAGCCGCAGATACGGCGGCAACTGCCTGGTTGCCGGTTCCTGTACCGGCTCGTCCGACGCGATCATGTCACACAGCGCCTTCAACTCGGAATCCGTCACCTTGTGCAGCTCCATCCGGAGCTCGAGGATGGCAAGGGACAACAGCCGCGCCGTTTCCGTGTTCGCCCGGTCAGTCAGAAATGCCTGACACTCTTCCAGGGTTGCCAGCAGCGCCAGCAACCGTTCTTCCGTATTTGCGACCGGCATATCTTCCACTCCCGAAGCCGCGAGGTAGAGTCGAGGTGTTCCCCTCTTCCGCTTCATTTGGCCTCTCCTGCCAGAGTTCGCCGGCTTTCCGTAGGCGCACAATTGTTCCCGATGATTCAGAACTTTTAGGCAATTGTCCAGCAACATTCCGAAAGCCTGACTTGGACTTACGTCAAACTTTTCGCATTAGCGGCGCATCCGTCAAGCAACCGCAGACCGTCGTCGCGACCTCAGGATGCACTAGCTGGGGTTGCATCCATACTAGGACGCTCGTACAATATTGGCTGCCCGTAGAACTACGGGCGAGTGCAATGCCGCCCAGTAAGCATGCGCGCAAAATCTGTGTCGATCAAACTCGCGCTAGTTGTGGTTTGGTCAATATTTTGCCAAATGTAGAGGGCGGGGTGTCGATAGACACCTTGGCGCGGTCGACTTCAGGTAGTCGACCGAGTCGGTACTTGGGTGCTTCCGATGCACATCTGCGTTTGGATACCATCCCGCGATCTTCTTGGATTTCGTCGTTCAGACGAACTGACGATCCACTCGAGCTTAACGCGGTACATCATGAACGTGTCCCTGACCCGACCGGGCCAGGGATTCTCGATTTGAAGGACGGGTCACAAGAATGAACAGATCAGCAGCAAAGAAGATGAAGCAGCGCAGCGCCGGCAAGCCGGACATTGAGTTGGGCAAGCGGATTCGTCTGCGCCGTGTCGAGCAGAAGATCTCGCAGGCGGAACTCGGCGACAAGCTTGGCGTCAGCTTCCAGCAGGTCCAGAAGTACGAGAAGGGCGTGAACCGCGTCGGCGCCGCCCGCCTTCAGCAGATCGCGACCGCGCTGGACGTGCCGGTGACCTTCTTCTACGACGGCGACAACAAGGCCCGCGAAGTCGAGAGCCTGCTGTTCCTCGACAGCGCGTTCAGCCTCCGGTTGCTGCGCGCCTACAGCAAGATCAAGGATCAGACCGTGCAGCGCCAGCTGGTGTCGCTGATGGAATCGATCGCCGCCAACGAAGACTGAACGGCAGCACAGGTACGATCGCGATACCGCGAACGCGATCGACCAGGGCGAGCGGATCGGCCGCGACCGGTCATTGGGATCGCCACGCGCCGGTCGAACCGGGAAGATATCGAAGCGCTGCCATCGGCGATGGCAGCGCTTTTTCTTTGACCGTTCGGCACGGCCAGGTCCCTGCCCCCGGCTTCGGCACAACGAGCGAGCGGTCTCCGCGTTGATGTGCGCCACAAGGTCGTGCGGCCGCCATGCCGACGATGGCGGCAGCCCCGGGCCTGCAGGACGGTCACGGTAATGTTCCGACCGCAACCAAAACTTAATCAAGACGCAACGGTCTCGGGATAGATCATCACCTCCGAACGAACGCGCCGCCCCCCATTCATGCGGCCGGGGCCGAGCCTTCCGATTTTTCGCGCCAGCGACGCAGTCCGGAGAATCGAGATATGCAGAAAGTGACACTCGTCGTCGTAGCCACGATGCTTGCGGCTCTACCGGCATTCGCCCAAACCACCGGCGCGCCCAACCCGACTGCGGCGGTCCCGCCTCATCATGCGCTGCCGGCTGCGGTACCGGCAGCCACCCAGCCAAGCCAGGCCAAGCCGGCCGCGTCGGCCTCGGTCGCGGAAACGCGATCGGCTGCCGCGCTCGCATTGTCGCGCGAGCCAACCTACGACCAGGGCAGCGCACAACGCATTCGCGACGTGGTGAAGGGCTATTCCGATCTCGCCGCCCGCGGCGGTTGGCCCACGATCCCCGCTGACGCGAAATTTGCGCTGGGCGTCCAGGGCGCCAATGACGATCTGCTGCGCAAGCGTCTGATCATCACCGGTGACCTTGCCGCCGACAAGGCCGCCGGTGCCTATGATGAAGTCTTGGCCTACGCGGTGAAGCATTTCCAGACACGCCACGGGCTCGCGGCGACCGGCACGGTGACGCCGCGGACGCTGGCTGCGCTCAACGTTCCCGTGCAGAAGCGGATCAAGCAGCTGGAGGCCTCGCTGGAGCGGCTTGACCAGATGGATTTCCAGTTCGGGCAGCGCTATGTCGTGGTCAACATTCCCGCCACCTTCGCCGAGGCGGTCGAGGACGACAAGGTTGTGCGGCGCTACCGCGTGATCGTCGGCAAGACCGAGAAACCCTCGCCGACGCTGACGTCCGAGATCACCGACGTCATTCTCAATCCGACCTGGACGGTGCCGTCATCGATCACCAAGACGGAGATCGCAGCGCATATGCGCAAGGATCCGGCCTACCTGTCGCGCATGCACATGGACGTGCTTGACGCCCACGACAACCCGATCGATCCGCATTCGGTCGACTGGTCGGGCGATCACGCGCCGAACATCACGGTGCGTCAGCAGAGCGGCGCATGGAATGCGCTCGGCGCGGTCAAGATCGATATGCCGAACTCCTATTCGGTCTACATGCACGACACCAATCAGCACAGCCTGTTCAACGACGACTATCGCTTCGATTCGCATGGCTGCTCGCGCGTCGACAATGTCCGCGATCTCGCGGCATGGCTGCTGAAGGACCAGCCGCAGTGGACCCGCGCTGCCATCGATGCCGCGATCGCCACCGGACAGCGTCAGGACGTCCGCATGCTGAAGAAGGTTCCGGTGGCCTGGATCTACCTCACGGCGTGGATGACGAAGGACCGGACCATCCAGTTCCGCAACGACGTCTACGATCAGGACCAGCAACTCCTCGAAGCCACCGCCGAGGAAGCTGCCTTCTTCAACAAGGCCGCCGAACATCCGCTAACCACGCAGTAGAACGCTTTTCCGCGAAGCGCGACCAAACGTCATCACGTTTTGTTTGCGCCTCACCATTCTGTCGCGCGGCCAATTGTCGCCCGCGCACCGAGCGACCTCACAACTCCCGCATTTGCTGCGTTGAACCGGCGTCGCCAGAACCGAGTGCATGTGCCTGGCTTTTTTGTCGCAGCAACGAAGCGGCCACACGGACGTTTTCAGGCTTCAACCAAGGAGATCTCAATGAATATCAAGCTTGCAATTATTGGACTGGCCGCGCTCGGAAGCGCAGCGTTGACGTCCGGTGCGGCATCGGCGATGCCGAACGGGCTTCCGCAGGCCAGCCACATCGCAGGCGAAACGTCCAATGTCGACAAGGTGCGCCAGGTCTGCGATCGCTGGGGCCGCTGCTACTGGCAACCGGGCTATGGTTACGGACCGCGCCATCACGGATGGCATCATCGTCCGCACGTCTATCCCCGCCATCATCACGGGTACCGTCACCACGGCGGACATCATGGTGCCGGCGGCCATCACGGCGGTGGCCATCACGGTGGCGGACATCACGGCGGACACCGGCGCTAATCATCCGCGAGGGGGCTTCGGCCCCCTCACCTTTTTCGCGCCAGTGCCGGCTACCTCTGTCACACGCGGCGGACGAGCACGTTCTCGAGGAAGAGATACTCGATGCCGGTGCCGAGGAACGTGTCGATGGCTTCGCGCGGGGTGTTGACGATCGGCTGCCCCTTCACGTTGAAGCTCGTGTTCAGCACCATTTCGCGGCCGGTCGCCCGGCCGACCGCCCGCAGCAACGCGTGGAATTCCGGATTGTCCCTGACGCCGACCGTCTGCACGCGAGCCGAGCCGTTGACATGCGTGATCGCCGGCAGCGCGGCGCGATGTTCGGGGCGCACGTCGGCGGTCATGATCATGTAGGGAAGCTCAAGCCCCTTCGGCACCTCGAACCAGTCATGCACCTGCTCAAGGCTGACCGCCGGCGCGAACGGGCGGAAGGCTTCGCGCATCTTGACCATCGCGTTGATGCGGTCGCGCATGTCAGGATGACCGGGATCGGCCAGGATGCTGCGGTGTCCGAGCGCGCGGGGGCCGAACTCCATGCGTCCGCGGTACCAGCCGAGCACGCGTCCGGCGGCGATCAGCCTGGCCGCCGCCGCGCAGGTCTCGTCGAGATCCGGAAAGCGCGTGATCTCGATGCGGCCGGCAGTGTCGGCCAGCGCCCTGTAAATCTCGGTTTGCGCGTGTGCGGGGCCGAGGAAGGGGACCGGCATCCGGACGTTCTTCACGCCGCTGTCGCGCGAGGCCGACCAGAGCGCGGCGCCGAGCGCGGCGCCATCGTCGCCTGCGGCCGGCTGAACGTAGATCTCGTCGAACAGGCCGGACTGCAGCAGGCGGCCGTTGGCCGTGCAGTTAAGCGCGACGCCGCCCGCCATCGCGAGCCTGCGCAGGCCGGTGCTGCAGCCGAAATGGCCGCAGATGTGGAGCATGACGTTGTCGAGGCATTCCTGCAGCGCCGCGGCGACGTCGCGATGGTCGTCGGTGACGTCGCCGTCGGGCGCGCGAGCGGGGATCAGATGCTCTCCGAGATGGCGTCGCGTCGCGCCGTAGGTTTCGCGATCATGGCGCTCGGTATTGAGGCGGAGCAGCGGAATCCTGATCAGGCCGTCGTCGCGCAGCTCTACGGTCCGCTCGAAGAAAGCACGGTGACGGGCGGGATCGCCGTAGGGAGCGAGGCCCATGATCTTGTATTCGTCGGAGTTGAAATCGAAGCCGAGATGCAGCGTCAGCGTGGAATAGAGAATGCCGATCGAATCCTGGGCGGTGATTTCTGCAAGCTTATCGATCGCGTTGTCGTGCGCGTGATAGACGGTGACGGCGTGGACCTCGCCCATGCCGTCGAGCACCACCACCAGGCATTCGTCCCAACCGGAGGTGTAGTAGGCGCTGGCGGCGTGGGACAGATGATGGTTGATGTGGTGGACCTTGCTAGCCGGAAATCCGGGCAGGTGCTGATCGACCTGCGCGAGCAGTTTTTCGCGCGAGAACACCTCCC
This sequence comes from Bradyrhizobium sp. RD5-C2, assembly GCF_019972155.1. GTDB lineage: Bacteria > Pseudomonadota > Alphaproteobacteria > Rhizobiales > Xanthobacteraceae > Bradyrhizobium. The sequence continues at coordinate 81,092 of NZ_BOVL01000009.1, forward strand.
TGTATTGTCGGGCGGAGGTCGGATCCAGCATGAAGGCGGCCTTGTAGGGCGCATAGTCGAAGCCGTGAGAGATCACGTCGATGTCGGATGGCTTCAGGCCGGCGGTCTCCAGGCAGTAGCTGATCGCGCCGATCGGAAAATCACCGCTGTGTTTCTTGCGGTTGAAGCGCTCTTCGGCAGCACCGGCGACGATCCTGCCGCCGACCACCAGCACCGCAGCGGAATCGTGGCCCTGTGAGATCCGATATTCGCGCTCCTCCAGGCCCGGCCAATGCTTCTTCTTGAAGGGAATCGAGCTCTCGAATCCACTGATGCCGATTATTTTTGCCATGTTCAACACCCCCTGGACGGATCACGCTCAAGGGAAATTCGAGCAGGTGCCGCGGCATCGTTGCAGAGAGGCCGCGGAAATCAAGGTCCGCATAAGTGCAGTGCCCGCCCCCGAATAGTTGGCCGAGCATCCGTTCCCCGCTTGACGGAGTACCACCTTTGCGTCGGGGGAGCTCACGAACGCATCTGCTACGATGGCGATTCTCCACCAGCCACGGTGTTTCGGCGCCTTTTGGACGGAGGTGGATGATGGATACGTTTTCCGACATTCGGTTCGAAGTCTTCAGCACGTGCCCGCAATCCGGCGCGGTGCAAGCGGCGGACTATGTCGAGCGGGTGAAGGCCGTCGCCCGCTGGAGCGAAGAGGCGGGCTGCAAGGGAATCCTAGTCTATACGGAAAACTCCCTGGTCGATCCCTGGCTCGTCTCGCAGGTGATCCTGCAGAACACCAAGGAACTCTGTCCTCTGGTGGCGGTGCAGCCGGTCTACATGCACCCGTACAGCGTCGCCAAGATGGTGAGTTCGTTCGCGCATATGTACGGACGCCGGCTCTATCTGAACATGGTCGCGGGCGGCTACACGACCGAGCTTGCGGCGCTCGGCGATGCGACGGCGCACGACAAGCGGTACGCGAGGCTCGTCGAATACACCGGCATCATCAAGCTGCTGCTGGAGAACGCCGGGCCGGTGACGCTCGAAGGGGAATTCCATGCCGTCCGCAATTTGAGGATGACGCCACCGCTGCCGCGGGAATTGCTGCCCGGCATATTCGTGTCGGGCTCCTCGGAAGCCGGGCTCTCGGCCGCCAAGTCGCTGGGCGCGACGCCGGTGAAGTATCCCAAGCCGGCAGCAGAGTACGGGCAGGCGGACGCCGACTGCGTCGGCTCGGGCGTGCGCGTCGGCATCATCGCCCGCGCGAGCGCCGAGGAGGCCTGGCGGGTCGCGCATGAACGCTTCCCGACCGACAAGAAGGGGCAACTGGCGCACAAGCTGGCCATGAAGGTCTCGGATTCGGCGTGGCACAAGCAGATGTCCGATCTCTCGGCCGAGACGGCCGCCACCCAGAACACGCCCTATTGGCTGGTGCCGTTCGAAAACTATAAAACTTTCTGCCCGTATCTGGTTGGCGACTACGGGGTCGTCTCCGACGAACTCGCGCGCTACGCCGGGGCCGGCTACGGGACGTTCATCCTGGACATTCCACCCAGCCGCGACGAACTGGCCCATACGGGCGAGGTCTTCGGACAGGCGCTGACGAAGGCCCGGCGACTGAAGTCATCAGCGCTTCGCGATCCCGGCGCGTAACGGCCTCGCAGGCTAGATTGGGCAATTGTTCGATGGAGTTGCGCGCGGACGGATCACGGCGGGGATTGTGGACGGGCTTCCTGCGGTCGGCGAAGCTGTTTCCCGACCGTCCTGCCGTCGTCGCACAGGACACGTCGCTGTCGTATCGACAGCTGCGCGAGGTCGCCGCTCGCATCGCAGCCTGCATCCAGGCGCATCGCGAAGGGTCGTCGACGCCGCTGACCGCCGTATTCGCGCATCGCAGCGCGACGGCGTTCGCCGGCGTGCTCGGATCGCTTCTGGCCGGGAACGGCTACGTGCCGCTGAACCGCACCTTCCCGATCGCGCGCACCAGATCGATGCTCGTCCGTTCGGAATGCCCATCGATCATCGTCGACGCGGACTCCTTGCCGCAGATGGACGCGCTCATAGCGGGTGTCAACGAACCGCTGCTCGTGATCGCGCCCGATCTCGAGGACCCCCGCCCCTATCGCGAACGATGGCCGCGGCACACCATCGTCGGAGCTGCCGATCTCGAAGGATACGCCGACTGGCGCGAGCCGGACGCGCACGAGGACGCGATCGCCTATCTGCTGTTCACCTCCGGCAGCACGGGGGTACCGAAGGGAGTGATGGTCGCGCACCGCAACGTCGCAGCCTATGTCAACCATGTCGCGGAGCGCTTCGCAATCACGGAGCTGGATGTCGTCTCGCAAACGTTCGACATGACGTTCGACCTGTCGGCTTCCGACATGTTCGTGGCGTGGGAACGCGGCGCCCGCGTGTGCTGCCCCTCGCAGAAGACGCTGATCAATCCGGGGCGGTTCATCCGCGAGCAGGGATTGACGGTCTGGTTCTCGGTGCCCTCGATGGTCGCATTGATGAAGCAGTCCGGCCTGCTAAAGCCGGGAGGGTTTCCCTCGCTCAGATTGAGCCTGTTCTGCGGCGAGCCGCTGCCCGTCGCTAGCGTCGAGGCCTGGGCGATGGCGGCGCCGAACAGCGTCGTGGAGAACCTCTACGGACCGACCGAGTTGACCATCGCGTGCACCGGCTATCGCTGGGATCCGAAGCGCACGCCGGCCGAAGCGGAGATGGGCATCGTGCCGATCGGCGCGCCGTTCCCGGGAATGGAGGTGCTCATCGTCGACGAGCACTTGAACGAGGTCGCGCCGGGCGCGGACGGCGAACTGCTGATGAGCGGTCCGCAGATGTCGCTCGGCTACTGGAAAGATCCCGAGAAGACCGCCGCAGCCTTCGTCGTCCCGCCCAGACGGCGGGAAATGTTCTACCGCACCGGCGACCGCGTGCGCCGGCCCGCCGGCGACGGTCCCTTGACCCATCTCGGCCGCATGGACTCGCAGATAAAGATCCTCGGCCACAGGGTGGAGCTCGGCGAGGTCGAAGCCGTGGTGCGCGGGGCCTCGGGCGTCGACGGCGTCGTGGCGATCGGCTGGCCCATCACGTCGAGCGGCTACGGCGGCATCGAAGTGCTCATCGAAGGCGGGCCGGTTGATCTCGACGGGCTTCGCGCGGCGGTCGCCGTCCTGCTGCCGGACTACATGGTCCCGAGACGATGGCACGTCCGCAGCCGGCTGCCGCGCAACGCCAACGGCAAATACGACCGCAAGGCCATGCCGGCGGTTTTGGGAGACAGCCAATGAGCGGTCCGACCACGGATGACGTCCGCGCATTCTTCGGAGCCTTCCTCAACCGGAAGCTCCAGGACCGCGGACAGCGTCCGCTGCGCGATCTCCCCGACGACTACGACCTGCTGCTGTCGGGCGCGCTCGATTCGCTCGCCTTCGTTGAGATGATGATGGCGGCGGGTGAGCACTTCGACAGGGAGATCGATTTCGAGAACCTCGATCCAGAACAGATGACGCTGATCGGGCCGCTGTGCCAGTTCGTGTCGGAGCAATTGACGCAGCGTCGATTGCGAAATGGGCCGACCGGGTCGTCGCCGCCATTCGGCTAGGGAGGGATTGATGGCGGGGACCCGTGCGCCGGCGCAAATTCAGACACGCTCCAAGTATCACGCCGCCGATATCCTGCTCCGACTCCTGAAAAGCCGGCGACGTCCTGCGTCCGCTCAAGCCGAAGCGGCAACGCGCTCCGGAAGCGCATTGGCGCCGGCGAAGCAGCGGGAGGTCCGGTTCGCGGATTTCGAAAGCGTCGCGAGGCTGAAGGAACGCGGGGGCCTTGCGAAAGACAGTCCGGAGAACTGGGATCGGCTCTGGCGACAAAATCCGGCGATGGCCGCCGTCAAATCGCAGCCAAGCATGGGGTGGGTGCTGGAAACCGAGCAGGGGATTGTCGGGTACCAGGGAAACATTCCCGTGCTCTACCAGCTCGAAAGCCGAACGATATTCGCCGCGACCGCCGCTGGCTTGGTGATCGACCCGGCGTACCGCACCCGCTGCATCGGCCTGCTGGCTTCGTTCTTTCGGCAGCGAGACGTCGATCTCCTTGTCATCACGAATTCGACAGCATCGGTGGTCAATCAATCAAAAGCCCTTCATGCGAAGTCGTTGCCTGACCCCGACTACGACAAGATCCTGTTCTGGATCCTGGATGTCCATCGCTTCGCGCGGGTGCTCGCAGCGAAGTTCGACGTCGGGAGCGGAATGGAGTCTGTCGGAGCTTTCCTTGCCTCGTCGGCAATGCGTTTGGATTCGCTCCGCCGCGGACCACGGGGCCGTTCGACCAGCAAGGTGACGGAAATCGATGTGAGGGATATCGGGGACGAATTCGAAGCGCTGTGGCGACGCAAATTGGGCGAGGCCCCTCGGTTGCTGGCCGACCGAAGTCCCGCCTCTCTCCGGTGGCACTTCACGCTCCCTGGGAGCTCTTCGACGGTTGCCGTGCTTTGCTGCCATCGATTCCAGCGCTTGGCGGGGTATGCCGTCGTGCTGCATGCGGTCGACCGTGAGACAGGTTTGCGACGGTCGACGCTCGCCGACATCCTGGTGGAGCAGGATGACACAGACGTGACCGAGGCGCTGCTCGAGGCGGCCTATGCCAACGCGGTCGCGTCGGGCGGTCAACTCTTCGAGCTGGTCGGCGTGCCCGGACATATCCGGGAGATCCTGATGAGATGGAATCCCTACGTCAGGACTTACCCGACCGATCCGCTCGTCTACAGGACGACGGACGAGGGCCTGGCTCGCGCCCTCGAAGACGAGAACGCCTGGTACGCCGGCCCGTTCGACGGCGACGCAACGCTGCTGCCGTGACGGCTCCGCTGAGCCGGCGCGGCGTCGGCCCCCTCACCCTTGCGTTAAAGCGCCGCCAGCACGGCCTTCGCGACATCTGCGGTGCCGTTGCTGCCGCCGAACTCGAACGGCTTGATGCCGGCGGCATAGACCTTGTCGACGGCGCGCTCGATGCTTTCGGCGGCTTCAGCGGCGCTCTCCAGACCGTGCCTGTCGGCGAGCCAGTCCAGCATCATCGCAGCCGACAGGATCATCGCAGTCGGGTTGGCCTTGCCCTGCCCCATGATGTCGGGCGCCGTGCCATGACACGGCTGAAACACCGCGTAGCGGTCACCGATATCGGCCGACGGCGCCATGCCCATGCCGCCGATCAGACCGGCGGTGAGGTCGGACAGGATGTCGCCGAACATGTTTTCGGTCACCATGACGTCGAAGTCCCAGGGGCGCTTCACCAGCGCGGCCGCAGCCGCGTCGATGTAGAGGTGATCAGCCTTGACGTCGGGATGACGCTTCGCGGTCTCGTCGAAGATGCTCCGGAAGAACGCGAACGCCTTGAACACGTTCGCCTTGTCGACGCAAGTCAGCCCGCCGCCGACGCGGCCGCGCGCCTTGCGGCGTTCGGCAAGCCGGAAAGAGAACTCGAACAGCCGCTCCGAGGTTCGGCGCGTGATCACCATGGTCTCGCGCGCCTCGCTGTCGGTGACGACGCCCTTGCCCATCGAGGCGAACAGGCCCTCGGTGGATTCCCTGATCACGACGAGGTCGATGCCCTTCTGATCGGCGCCGACGATCGTGCTCGGCACGCCCGGGATCAATCGCGCGGGCCGCACGCCAGCATATAGATCGAAGATCATGCGCAACTCGATCTGCGGCGCGATCTCGGTGTTATCAGGGTAGCGCACCGACGGCAGCCCGCAGGCGCCGAGCAGGATCGCGTCAGCCTCCTCGCACAGCCGCACCGTGCTCTCCGGCATCGACTTGCCGGTCTGCTTGTAGTGGCCAGCACCGGCCGGCGCCTCGGTGAAGCGGAATTTGAGGCCGGACGACGCCTCGATCCTGCGCAGCACTTCGAGCGCCGGCGCCATCACCTCCGGACCGATGCCATCGCCACCGAGAACTGCGATGTGGAGTGCGTCGTTGGCGGACATGGGAAGCTCCGAAAGATGACCGTCATTCCGGGGCGCGAAGCGAACCCGGAATCTCGAGATTCCGGGTTCGATGCTTCGCATCGCCCCGGAATGACAGCAGAGAAAACTAAGGCGTCAGCACCGCGCGCCCGACGAGCTGACCCTTGTGCAGACTGGTCAGCGCCTCGTTCGCCTTCGCCAGCGGCATCGGCGTGACCGGGATCGCCGGGATCTTCTTCGTCCGCACCAGGTCGAGCAGCTCCTGTGTCTCGCGCAGATTGCCGACATAGCTGCCCTGGATGGTAACCGCCTTGATCGGGATCAGCGGCAGCGCCCAGGTCGCGCCGCCGCCGAACAGGCCGACAATCACGAGCTTGCCGCCCTTGGTCAGGCAGTCGAAGCCGAGTTGCGAGGTCTGGGCGTTGCCGACCAGGTCGATCGCAGCGCGGATCGGCTGCCCCGCTTTCTTGATGAGCTGCTCCAGCGCGTGGGGCGCCTTGCCGTCGACGGTCGCGAGCGCACCGGCAGCTTCCGCTGCCTCGCGCTTCCTGGCGTCGATATCGACCACGATCGCGCCCTTGCCGCCCATCGCCTTCAACAGCGAGAGCGCCATCAGACCGAGACCACCGGCGCCGAAGATTACGATCGGCGTGTCGAGATCCTTCTCGACCTTCTTGAGTGCGCTGTAGGTCGTAACACCAGAGCAGGCGTAAGGCGCGGCCGTGACGGGATCGAGCCCCTTGAGGTCGAGCAGATATTTCGGATGCGGCACCGTCATGTGATCGGCATAGCCGCCGTCGCAATAGACGCCGAGCGCATTCGGCTTGATCGCGCACATGTTCTCGTCGCCGCCGAGGCAGGTCGGGCATTTGCCGCAGCCGAGCCACGGATAGGCGAGCGTGACATCGCCGACCTTCAGGCCGCCCTTGTCGGCGTCCTTCACATCCGGCCCGAAGGCGACGATTTCGCCGACCGTCTCATGGCCCATCGTGCGCGGCAGCGAGACGCCGCGGTCCTTCAGCGACAGCGGCTTGCGGCCATGGCCGAGATCATAACCGCCCTCCCAGATGTGCAGGTCGCTGTGGCAGACGCCGGCGGCCTTCACCTTGATCAGCACCTGCGTGCCCGACGGCTGCGGCGTCGGCTGATCGACCTCTTTCAAGGGGGCATTGAAATCGACGACCTGGAAACTCTTCATCGCTGTTCTCCCGAAGCTTGTTCTTGAGGCGGACCTTGCCACGCCTGCCCGCCCGGGACAAACGCTCAAGACCCCATTTTCGAGCAAGCCGCCATGCAGCTCGCTCGACGGCCAACGCGCCACTATTCAGAGGCGTGAGTATTCAGATCAACGGATGATGGCAAGCCGCGAACTGGCCGGGCGCAACCACGCGCAGTTCCGGCACCTCGCTGGCACAGCGCGCATCGGCCCGCGGGCAGCGGGTGCGGAAGCGGCAGCCCGACGGCGGCGCGATCGGCGAGGGCGGCTCGCCGACCGGCACGCTCGTGGTCGGCCGGACATCCGGATCCGGCACCGGGATCGCTTCGATGAGCAGCGCGGTATAAGGATGCGCCGGCCGCGCAAACAACTGCTCCGACGGACCGACCTCGCAGAGCCGGCCGAGATACATCACCGCGACGCGATCCGAGACCGCCTTCACCACGGCGAGGTCGTGGGCGATGAACAGCAGGGTCAGGCCGTAGCGCGCCTTCATCTCCTCCAGCAGATTGAGGATCTGCGCTCGGATCGAGACATCGAGCGCGGACACCGGCTCGTCGCAGATCACGAATTCCGGATTGAGCACCAGCGAACGGGCGATGCAGATGCGCTGGCATTGTCCGCCGGAGAATTCGTGCGGCAGGCGTCCGCTCACCAGCGCGGGGTCGAGCCCGACCGCCGACAGCACCTCGCTGACGCGCCGCCAGCGTTCCTCGGGATCCTTGACGCCGGCGATCACCAGCGGCTCGGCGACGATATCGCCGATCCGCCGCCGCGGATTGAGCGAGGCAATCGGGTCCTGGAAGATCAACTGCACGCGGCGGCGCATCTTGCGCAGCGCCTCGCCCTTCAGGGAGGTGAGATCGTGCCCGTCGAACAGCACCTTGCCGGAGACCGCCTGGCGCAATTGCAGCACGGCGCGGCCGAGCGTGGACTTGCCGCAGCCGGATTCGCCGACCAGCCCCAGCGTCTCGCCACGCGCGATCTCGAGGCTGACATCGGAGACGGCATGGATGGTCTTGCCCCCCACCGAATACTCGACGACGAGGTTTTCCACTTTCATCAGTGGATTGGAGGCAGCCTGCAACATCATGCGCGGCCTCCCGCCGCGATCGGATGGAAGCAGGCATAGAGATGCTCTAACGTCTCTGCCGGACTGAGCCGCGGCTTCTCCGTACTGCAGCGCCCGGCGGAATAGCGGCAACGCGGCGAGAACGAGCAGCCTTTCAGCGGCCGGGTCGGATCCGGCGGCCGTCCCGAAATCGCCGGCAGCGGCGTATGCGGCGGCACGTCGAGCTTCGGCAGCGCGGCGAGCAGCGCCTCGGTGTAGGGCATCCGCATCTGCTTGAACAACGCAGGCGTCGGCGCACGCTCGACCACGCGCCCCGCATACATCACCGCGACCTCGTCGGTGCGGCCGGCGACCACGCCGAGATCATGCGTGATGATGATCATCGCCATATGGCGGCGCTGCTGCTCGCGTGCCAAGAGATCCAGGATCTGCGCCTGGATCGTGACGTCGAGCGCGGTGGTCGGCTCGTCGGCGATCAGGAGTTTTGGTTCGCAGGACAACGCCACCGCGATCGCGACGCGCTGGCGCATGCCGCCGGACAGCTGATGCGGATATTGCGTCAGCCGCTGCTCGGGTGCGGGAATGCCGACCGCCGTCAGCAGCTCGATGCTGCGCTGCCTGGCCTGGGCCAGATCGAGCTCGAGATGTTCCTGGATGGTCTCGATCAGCTGGGTGCCGATGGTCAGCACCGGATTGAGCGAGGTCATGGGATCCTGGAACACGACCGCGAGCGAGCGGCCGCGCAGCTTGCGCAATTTCTCCGCCGGCAGCGTCGTGAGATCCTGCCCGTCGAACATCACGCGGCCGGACAGCTTAGCCTTCTTAGGCAGAAGCTGCAGGACGGCCCGCGACAGCATGGTCTTGCCGCAGCCGGATTCGCCGACAATGCCGAGCGTCTTGCCGGCGCCGACGGTGAGATCGACATGATCGACCGCCCGCAGGTTGCCGCGCGGTGTCGGCAGGTCGACCACCGCGTTCTCGACCGAAAGCAGCGCACCGCTCATAGCGCACCCTGCCTCGGGTCGGTCAGCGCACGCATCGTGTCGCCGATCAGGTTGAATGAAAGCACGGTCAGGAACATCGCAATCGCCGGAATGAAGGCCAGCCGCGGCGCCACGTCGAGGCTTTCACGCCCCTCCCCGATCATGCTGCCCCAGCTCGAGATCGGCGGCGGCACGCCGAGGCCGAGGAAGGAGAGCGAGCCCTCGACCACGATGGTGACGGCGACGCCGAGCAGGAAGAAGGCGATGAGCGGCAGCAGCACGTTGGGCAGCAGCTCGCGCAGCAGAATGCGCGCATGGGTGGCGCCGAGCGCCTGCGCCGCGATGACGAATTCGCGCCGTGCCAGCGTCAGGGTCGCGGCCCGCGCCACCCGCATGAAGGCCGGAATGCCGAGCACACCGAGGATGCAGGTCAGGTTGAAGATCGACTGGCCGAGATAGGCGGTGACCGCAAGCGCCAGGATCAGCGGCGGGAACGCCAGCAGCACATCCATGCTGCCGACCACGAAGGATTCGAACCGACCGCGGAAATAGCCGGCGAGCATGCCGAGCGCACCGCCGATGGTGACGCCGATCATCGGTGCGCAAAGGCCGACGATCAGCGAGATGCGTGCGCCATAGATCAGCCGCGACAGCTCATCCCGGCCGAGGCCGTCGGTGCCGAGCCAATGCTCGGCCGAGAACGGCGCCCGCCGCTCCAGCATGTCCATGTCGGTCGGGCTCGGCAGCGGCAGCAGGTCAGCAAAGATCGCGACCGCGAACACCAGCACCATCCAGCCGATCGCGCACCAGAACAGCATGCCGAGCCGGCGGCGGCGCCGCGCCGGCGTCGCTTCGGTCTCGTCGAGGCTGAGCTCAAGCGTGGCCATGGCGGATCCTCGGGTCGAGCACGGCGTAAAGCAGGTCGACGATGAAGTTCATGATCACGAAGCCCGCGGCAACCAGCAGCACCACGCCCTGCAGAATGATGAGGTCACGGGTATAGATCGCGCCGACCAGAAGGCGCCCGATCCCCGGCAATGCGAAGATCGATTCGACGATCACGGCGCCGCCGATCAGGCGGCCGATATTGATGCCGGTGATGGTGACGAGCGTCAGCGAGGACGGCTTCAGCGCGTGCACGAACAGGATGCGGGACGGCTTCAGGCCCTTCGCCTTGGCGAGCGCGATATAATCCTCCTGCAACGCTGCGATCATGTCGGAGCGCAGCACGCGCATGATGCCCGGCCATTCCGCAAGCCCGAGCGTCAGCGCCGGCAGCACCATGAAGCGCAGGTTGGCGACCGGGTCCTCGGTGAACGGCACGTAGCCCGTCGCCGGCAACATGCGCAGCTCGACCGCAAACAAATAGATCAGGAGGATCGCGGAAAGGAAGGTCGGCACCGACAGCATGCCGAAGGCCGAGCCGGTCATGAAGCGGTCGAACGCCGAGCCCGCCTTGGCGGCGCATGCGATCGCGAGCGGCACGCCGATCGCAAGCCCGATCAGCTCGGCGAGGATCATCAGCTCGAACGAGACCGGGACGCGCTCGCTGACCGCCTGCCACACGGTCTGCCCGGTGCGGAACGAGCGTCCGAAATCGCCTTGCAGGATGTGCCACAGCCAGCTGAGATAGCGCAGCCAGATCGGCTGATCGAGCCCCAAGTCGTGACGCAGGGCCGCGACATTCTCAGGCGTCGCCTGGTCGCCGAGGATCACGTAGGCCAGATCGCCGGGCAACAGCGAGGCGATCACGAAGGTGAGAACCGAAACCGCGATCAGCACCGGTACCAGGTACAGGAGCCTGCGCGCGACGAAGAACAGCATGAAACGCTATTCCTTCCAGGCGTAGGAGACGTCGAGCACCCCGTTGAACATTTTCGGCACGCCCTTCACCTTTACGCTTGAGATCGCGTAGTAGGTGTTCTGGAAGGTCCAGAACCAGATCGCCTCCTTGTTGATCAGGCGGCTGATCGCGCAATAGTCCTCGGTACGCTGGGCGACGTCGGCGGTGGTTCGCGCATGCTCAAGCAGCCGGTCGAGCTCCGGATTGGAGTAGTTCGCCAGCGCGACCGGGCTGCCGGTGTGGAAATTGGCGTACATCTGCGGATCGGGATCGGCGAGATCAACGATGCGCCACGGCGTCAGCTGGAACTGGCGCATGAAGGCACGCGGGGGAATGGTCGCCTGATCGACCTGCTCGATCTCCATATTGGCGCCGATCCGCTTCCAGAATTGCTGCAACACCTGACCGCCGGTGCGGCCGCGCGGCGTTGCCGTGACCAGCATCTTGAACTCGACCGGCTTGCCGTAGTCCTTGAGCAGCGCCTTGGCCTTTTCGACATCGAAGGGCAACGCGCCGTCATCCTTGCACTTCACCCAGGACCCGTCGCCGTAGGGATTGCTGGCCGGCCGCGCCAGGCCATTGGTAATCGCTTGCGACATCTTGTTGCGGTCGAGCGCCATCACCAGCGCCTGGCGCACGCGCACGTCGTCGAACGGCGGGACCTTGGTGTTGAAGGCAGCGACTGCAGCCCCCGAGCCTTCATAGGTATGCACGGTTAGACTGGTATCCTTGCGCGCCTTGATGATGTTGTCGGCGTCGGTCTCGTCGTCCCAGACGATGTCGGCCTCGCCCGATTGCAGCGAGGCAAAGCGCGACTGCGCGTCCGGCAGCGGCTTCAGGATGATGCGGTCGAGATAGGGCTTGCCCTTGTCCCAGTAGTCCGGGTTCTTCTCCAGCACCATGCGGTCGCCGGCGGCCCAGGATTTCAGAATGTAGGGACCGGTGCCGACCGGGTTGCGATTGTAATCATCGCCCTTGGTCTTCCACGCGGTCGGCGACTGCATCACGTTGTTGGAGCTCTGGATCGACTGCGTCGCCGGAAAGTTCACCGCCGGGTCGCTAAAATTGTAGCGCACCGTGAGGTCATCAATGACATCCACGCTCTTGATGCTGGTGATGTAGAAGGCGCAGCGGCACTTGTTGGCCGGATCCTTCTGGCGGTCGAAATTCTCCTTCACCGCCTGCGCATTGAACGGCGTGCCGTCGTGGAATTTGACGCCGGGCCGCAGCTTGATGGTCCAGGTCTTGAAGTCCTCGGAATGGTCCCACGACAGCGCGAGCTTCGGCTTCGGCTCGCCCTTGTCGTCGAGCGTCATCAGCGTGTCGAAGATTGCGGCTGCCGCGGTGTTGGCCGACGTATCGTAAACGCCGACCTTGAGCGGGTCGAAGCCCGCGATGTCCAGCTCCTGGCCGACGGTGAGCGTACCGCCCTGCTTCTGCGCATGGGCCGGTGCAGCGAACGCCGCGGCACCTAATCCCGCCACAAGAAATATGCGCGCAACTGCGTGCGCGCGCCCGGCCAGCTTCATCGATGGTCCCTCCCAGGTGGGCGACGTCCGGTGTTCCGGATCGTCGTACGTTGGGCGGCAGCTTGTCCGGAATCGCCGCGCACGACAAGACCGTAAAACGGATGAAAAGCCGCAGGCAGATCACGATGCGATCATGCGGACCCGCATCGTGATCTGGCCGACCGGTTTGAGTCCGATCCTTCGGGCCGATATCCTCTTTGCGCCAATGCGGCCCTTCAGGCCCGGATCATGCTCTAGCTGCGCGCCGTCTTTGCCGGTTGCGCTGCGAAGCCTGCGATCTGATCGTCGGAGAGCCCGATCTCCTTCAGATAGGACAGTGTGTGCTCGCCGAGCGTCGACATCCGCTTGCGCGCGCCAACCGCCGCGCCGGACATCCGGAACGGCAGATTGAGCACCTTGAAGCTGCCGCCGCCGTCCTCGACCTCGGCCAGTGCACCGCGATGGGCGATTTGCGGATCGGCGAGCGCCTCGCGCACGGTGCGATAGGCCGACGACGGCACGCCATATTCATTGAGCGCGGCAAGACAGGCCTGCGTGCTGACCGCGCGCGACCACGCCTCCACACCCTCCATCAGGCCCGCCCAGTTGTCCCGCCGATCGGAATATTTGGCGAAGCGCGGATCGGACACCCATTCAGGCCGGCCGATCACCTGCATCAGGTTCTGGAACGTCTTCTCGCTGGCGATCGCCACCATCACGTAGCCGTCGCTGGTTTCGATCGGGCCGAACATCGGCCGCTGGGTTTGCTTCACCTCGAATTGCGACCACTGCAACTCGTTCAGGGTCAGGCTCAGCATCGATTCCAGCATCGACACGTCGATATGCTGGCCCTTGCCGCTGGCACCGCGCTGATAGAGCGCGGCCGAGATTGCGCCGAAAGCGTAGACCCCGGTCAGCACATCGGCGTGATAGATGCCGCAATAATCCGGCCGGGTGCGGCCCGGCTGGTAGGCGAGATGCGCCATCTCGTAGCCTGAGGCGGCATGGATCACCGGCGCATAGGCCGGCAATTCCGCCGACGGGCCGGTCTGGCCGTAGCCGGAGATCGAGCAGAAGATCAGCTTCGGATTGATGTCGCGGATCGAGGCATAGTCGAGCTTCAGCCGCCGCATCACGCCGGGGCGGAAATTCTCCACCAGCACGTCGGCGGTCGCGATCAGCCGGCGCACGGCTTCGACGCCGGCCGGTGACTTCAGGTCGAGCACGAGGCTGTTCTTGCCGATATTGAGCTGGCCGAACGCCGTCGAGCAATGGTTGCGCACCGGCGGCCGCGTCCGCATCGTCTCGCCTTCGGCGGGCTCGATCTTGATCACCTCCGCGCCCATGTCGGCGAGCATCCGCGTGCAATGAGGTCCGGCGATCGTGGTCGAAAAATCGAGCACGCGAAGGCCGTCAAAGCTCCGTGTCAAATTCCCCTCATCGTCGGCGGCTATTGTCGTGGCCAAGGCTTCCTCCAGCTTCGTCGTTTCCGTTGTTCGGCGTCGCGCGACCCTAAAGTGAGCCGCCCTGGCAGGAAAGCGTCTCGTCCAGACCGGGACCGCGGGCCGTCTTGCATTTTACTCAAAGGCAGATTGGACCCGATCTTGCATAGCTCTGTCACGGGCTGGAACGAGGGCGCTTGTTGAAGGTCTTATTCGTTACGACCGAGATGGACGATTTCGTCCGCGTGGGCGGGCTCGGCGCCGTTTCCGCTGCGCTTCCCCGGGCGCTCCGCCCCTGGAGCGACGTCAGGATCATGCTTCCCGGCTACCGGGACGTCGTCGAACAGTTCACGCATATTGAAATCGTTGGACAATGCGAGGCGCTCGCCGAGATGCCTGCCTGCACGCTCGGACGTGCATCGACCAAGGACGGGCTGCCGGTCTACGTGCTGCTGTGTCCGCAGCTCTACGACCGGCCGGGCAATCCCTATGGCGACGAGTCCGGCCGCGACTGGCCCGACAACGACATCCGATTCGGCCGCTTTGCCTCCGCCGCTGCCGAACTTGCAGCCGGAACGTTGGACGAGAATTGGGCAGCGGATCTCGTTCACGCCAACGACTGGCAGGCCGCGCTCACACCCGCCTACCTCGCATGGCGCGAGGCGCGGATTCCATCGATCCTGACCATCCACAATCTCGCCTATCAGGGCTTGTTTCCGAAGGCCTCGCTGCGGCGGATCGGCGCACCGGAAAGCTCCTTCCACATCGACGGGCTTGAGTTCTACGACAAGCTGTCCTTCCTCAAGGGCGGCCTCGTCTACGCCTCGCATCTGACCACGGTCAGCGCGACCTATGCGAGGGAGATCACCACCGCCGAGCTCGGCTGCGGCCTGGAGGGGCTGCTGCGCGTGCGCTCCGACGCCGACCAGCTGACCGGCATCCTCAACGGCATCGACGAGAGCTGGGACCCGCGCCACTGCGCGCAGCTCGCCCAGCCGTTCGGCGCCGGCGACTGGAAGGGCAAGCAGGCCAACGCCGACTATGTCCGCCGGCAATTCGGCCTTGCGGTCTCGCGCGGGCCGATCTTCGGCCTGGTCGCGCGGCTCGTGCATCAGAAGGGCGTCGACCTCGTGCTGTCGGCCGCCGACGAGATCATCAGGGACGGCGGACAGATCGTCGTCACCGGCAGCGGCGAGCCCGCGATCGAGGATGCGCTGGTGGCCGCGCACCGGCGCCGCCCCGACGCGATCGGCGTCATCATCGGCTTCAACGACGCGCAGGCGCGCCGGATCTTCGCCGGCAGCGATTTCACCCTGATGCCGTCGCGCTTCGAGCCCTGCGGCCTCAGCCAGATGTATGCGCAGCGCTTCGGCTCGTTGCCGATCGGCCACCAGACCGGCGGGCTGGCGGAGACCATCGCCGACGGCGAGACCGGCTTCCTGTTCGCGCAGCCGTCGGCGGAATCCTTCCTCGGCGGCGTCAGGCGCGCGTTCGACGCCTATCGCGCCAAGGATCGCCTCAACGCCATGCGCGCCAGCGCGATGGCCAAGTCCTACAGCTGGGACCTGTCGGCCGCCTGCTACGGCGCGCTGTACCGGAGGCTCATCATGCCGCGGGCAGAAGCGTAAGGCGTCCGCCTCGCAGGCTTGTGAAGTCGCCAAGCTGGCATCCCAGCCGCTTTGTGACATTCAGCCTGCGCCGCCGACCCCATTCGTGCGATCATGTCCGCGCCCAAGGCCTTCTGCCTGGACGATCACGCAAGCATGAAATTGGCAATGACGGACTTATTGCAAAAACCCAATTGCGATGGAGGAACATCATGGACGTCAACGAGGAGCGTCTTAATTCATTCATGGGAAAGATGATCGGCGATGTCGGCGCGGCTATGAACGCCTCGCTGATGCTGCTGGGCGACAAGCTCGGACTCTACAAGGCTCTCGCGCAGCAAGGACCGATGAACGCGGCGGCCCTGGCCAAGGCAACAGGAACGGCCGGACGTTACGTTCAGGAATGGCTCTCGGCACAGGCCGCTTCCGGCTACGTCGAGTACGACAGCGCGACCGGAAAATTCTCGATGCTGCCCGAGCAGGCGCTCGCGCTCGCCGACGAGGAGAGCCCGGTCTTCCTGGGCGCCGTGGGAAGCCTGGTCGGCGCGACGTTTCTCGACGAGCCGAAAATTACCGATGCGTTCAAGACGGGCAAGGGCGTCGGCTGGAACAAGCGCAGCGAATGCCTGTTCTGCGGCACCGCCCGGTTCTTCCGCACCAGCTACAAGCACTATCTGGTGCAGGAATGGCTGCCGGCGCTCGAGGGCGTCGTCGACAAGCTGAAGAAGGGCGCTGTCGTCGCTGACGTCGGCTGCGGCCACGGCGTCTCGACCCGGTTGATGGCGGAAGCGTTTCCGAAGTCAACCTTCTACGGCTTCGACTATCATGATGGCTCGATCCAGACGGCACGGATGTCCGCGAAGGAGGCGGGATTGTCGGACCGCGTCCATTTCCAGACGCACTCCGCCAAGGACTTCCCAGCCAACAAGTATGACCTGGTGTGCTTCTTCGATTGCCTGCACGACATGGGCGACCCGGTCGGCGCGCTCAAGCACACCCGCTCCACCCTCGCCGACGACGGCACCTGCCTGTTGATCGAGCCGTTCGCCAATGATCGGCTGGAGGACAACCTCAATCCGATCGGGCGGGTCTACTATGCGGCGTCGACGATGATCTGCACGCCGGCGTCGCTGGACCAGGAGGTCGGACTCGCGCTCGGCGCGCAGGCCGGCGAGACCCGGCTGCGCGAGGTGGCGCGTCAGGGTGGCTTCTCGCGTTTCCGCCGCGCGGCGGAAACACCGTTCAACCTGATCCTGGAAGCCCGGCCCTAACGGCGATACGCGATTGGACGGCGGTGTCGCACCGCCGTCCAACGCTCAGAGTGTTGACTGATCCCGCGGCAGCGCCCCGCTACCAGTCCTGTTGCGATTGCCAGTAGTACTGGCCGCCGCGCCGGCGCGGATTGGCGGGTTGAGGATTGCCGTAATACGGGGAGCCGTACTGGGTCGGCGCCTGAGGATTGCCGTATTGGGGATAGCCGTATTGGGTGCCGGACTGGGGATTCCAGCTGCGCTGAGAGAAGAAGCCGAAACCGTCCCCGTCCCCGCTTGCAACCATGTCGTCGGTTTCCATCGGCCGGGTCGGCTTGCGTGTGATGAAACCACCCTGGGGCTGGTTGCTCAGCACGGCGACGAACTCGGTGCGGTAATTGGTCTCGGCGCTCAGCGGCTCATCCGAGATGATGATCGACGAGCGCGGCACGGCGGTCGGCGCAATCCGATCCAGCACATCCTGCGGGATGGTGACGCGGTCGAGCGCGTCCTTGGCGTTGCCGCCGTCGTCGATCGTCACCTCGGTCCAGCGCAGGCTGCCGTCGTTATTGCGGGCCATCGCGGTGAAGATATGCGTGCCGATCGGCTGGTCCGGATCGCGGATCGTCACGGGAACCTCGATGCTCGAATCGAACACCTCGCCCCCGTCAGCCCATGGCTTGTGGGTGTTGCGCCGGACATAGAGCTTCTGCGTCGAGCGGCTGATGTAGACAGAGACCGGCTCGAGCGCGAGCTTCGCCTCGGTCGCCGCCTTCTGGGTGTCGACCTTCTTGGTCTCGGCCGCCTTGGCGGCGTCCTTTGCGGCCGCTGCGGCGTCGAGCTTCGGCTTGGCGTCGCCCTGGGCCGCCTCGAACTGCGTCGTCGCTTCCGCGGCCTTGGCGGCGGCCTTCTGCTTCAAATCCTCGGCGCGCGCCTTGGCCTGGTCGGTCTTGGCATTGGCGAGCGTCTTGTCGGCGAACGCGAGCTCGGCGTCGGCACGGGTCTTTGCCTTTTCCAGCTTGCGCAGTGACGCCGGCGTGAACAGTGCAGCTTCCTTGGTCGCGGCCACGGAGGCCTTCTTTGCCTCGTCGGCCACCTTGGCGGCATCCGCGGCTTCGCGGGACAGCGTCTCGGCACGCGCCGGAGCAGCCGCGATGGCCTGGGCGTTCGGCACGAACAGCGCGGGGTGGGTGAAATTCTCCGGGGCCGGATCGTTCGGCGCGATGATCACCCGCATCCCGATTCGCGTCCTGTCGAACAGCTTCTCGGCGAAGTCGTAGGGCATCCGCACGCAGCCGTGCGAGGCCGCATAGCCGGGCAGCGGGCCACCATGCAGCGCGATGCCGTTCCAGGTGATGCGCTGCATGTTCGGCATCCAGGCATCGTCATAAAGCGTCGAGTGGTGGTCCTTGTCCTTCTCGATCAGCGCAAAGACGCCGGCTGGCGTTTCGCGTCCCTTGACCCCGCTCGACACCGGCGCGCGGTAGATCCAGCCGTCGGCGTCGTAGAAGGTCACCTTCTGGGCCTTGATCGACACGATCGCCATGATCGGCTCGCCCGCGGCGCGCGGCGCGGTCGCCTCGACCGTTGCCGCAGGACGCTGCTGCTTTGCCGCGGCGCCGCCGGTCAATGACGCAAGTGTGACCATCGCCGCGAAGGTCACAAAGGCGGGAGGCCCCCAACGCCGCATCGCTCCGGTGATCTGCGCCGTCGTCGTTCGAATTACCATGCGATTCCTCGGTCGAAATGCCTGCCCGCGCTGCGTCGATCCCTACCAGATCACGATTTTGGATTGATTAATCCCGGGGACCATCGGCTCGTTCCAGCAGCAAATCACTCATATATGACGGCGCATGCATGAGGAAGGGTGCGGCGGGGCGAAACCTGCCCGCGTCATGCCGTCCGCCGCGTCTCCGGCATCACCAGCCAGATCATGAACAGCCCAAGCGCGGCAACGCCGGCCAGGCCCATGAAGGCGGTGCTGCTGCCGAGCTTGTCGCTGACATAGCCGGCCAGCACCGTGCTGAGCGACGCGCCGATACCGACCGCGGTTCCAACAATGCCCTGCGCCAGGTTGAAATGGCCGCTGCCGAACGCCACGTCGGCCACGATCAGCGGCACCATGACGCTGAAGATCGCCGCGGTGATTCCGTCGAAGATCTGCACCATGACCAGCAGATAGGGATCCCGCACCGTTGCGAACAACAGGCCCCGGATCACCAGCGAGGCGAAGGCAATTAGCAGCAGCGGCCGCCGGCCCCAGGCCTGGGCCTTGCGGCCGACCGACGGCGAGCACAGCGCGACGATCGCTTGCGGCACGATGATGCAGGCGGCGATCAGGACCGGCGCCCATTGGCTCGACCGTGTCGTGACGACGCCCGCCATCAGCGGCAGCATCGCGGCATTGGCGAGTTGGAACAGCATCATCGCGCCGGCAAAGATCAGGAGCGACCGCTGCCGCACCAGACCGACGATACTGGTCGCCCGTTTGTCGGGAACCTCCCGCTTCACCTCGCCATGGGCCTGCGCGATGTCGATCTCGCGCTCGCGGATCCGCGCCAGCGACAGCAAGGTCGGGATCGCCAGGATGAAGGTCACGAGGAACACCGATCGGCTCGACAGGAAATAGCCGCAGGCCCCCATCAGCGCCGCGGCCGAGCCGCTGCCGAGCGACGCGAAGCGCGCATTGCGGCCGAGCCGCTCGCCGATCGCCAGCGGACCGACCAGGCCGAGGCTGATCGCGGCGATCGCCGGACCCAGCACGCAGCTTGCGAGCGCGTGCAGCGTTGCGGCGAGCGTCACCACCGGGAAGATCGGCCAGAGCGCGTAGGCCAGCGCGGCAGCGCCGATGGCGGCCACCGCCCAGCCCGCAACGACCCGCTCCGAGCGCGCCGCATCGACGATCGCGCCGCCGGGCACCTGGCCCAAGAGGCCGATGATGCCGCCGATCGAGAGCACGAAGCCGATCTCGACCTGGGTCCATTTCTGCGTCGTCAGGTAGACCGCGATGAACGGGCCAAAGCCGGTTTGCACGTCGGCCAGGAAGAAGATGAACCAGTCGAGCCCGCGCTGGCTTTCGCGCGACGGCAAGCGCGGTTCCTCGGGACCGGGTTGATCGGAGACGACCGGCACAATTTTGGTGCCGCCGGCTGATCGCTCGCCACGACCGTCGCCAACCGTCTCGACGGAAGAGTTCGGACGCGCGACCAGCTCTAGCCCCCTAATGTTCGTAATCCCATGGATGAAGATTGCCGGCCGCGCCAAGCACGATCAGCGGCGTATCTTCCTTGTATTCAGGCGCAGCGCTCACCTGCTGCTTGTTGAGGTCCAGCGTGATGCTGTCGCTCTTGCTGGAAACGCCGGCGAAACGCAGTGCGTTCCAGTCGACCACGATCTTCCGGCTGCCGACGCCGAGGAAGCCCCCGAAATCGATCACCGCGGCGCGAACCTTGCCGTCGCGGTCGACGATGACGTCGACGATGCGGCCCATGTCCTCATTGGCGGAACTGCGCACGTCGCGCCCGAGAATGCCGTGCGCATCGCGCGCGCCGATCACGGTCACCGAAGGCGGCGGCGACTGTTCCTTTGACGGTTCCTTGGCCTGCTCCTTCGGTGCAGCAGCTGCTGGCGGCGCAGGAGTTGCTGGCGTCTTGCCTTCGTCGTCGGCGGCACGGACACCCGCGCATGTCAGCAGCGCCGCTCCAACCAGCATCACCATGATCCTCGGACGCATATACCTCTCCCCACGATTTCGCCGCGCGCACCGTGCGACGACGCTCAATGCGTCAGCACGATCGACACCTGGATCTGGCCGCGCGTGCGCAACACTTCGAGTGACACCTCGCCGCCGTGACGGCGCAGCCGCAAATCGACGCTGGACGCGCCGAGCCGGAGATCGCGCAGCACCACGTCGTTGAGAAATTCCGGCAGCCGCGGGTCGCGCAGGCGGATCTCGCCACGCGCGGTGTCGAACTCAAGCCCGAGCGCGGCCTCCAGCAGCGTGAACGGCGTCGCGCTCGCCCAGGCCTGCGGCGCGCAGGCCACCGGATAAAGCACCGGGCCGCGCCGGCGCTCGCGGCGGAAGCCGCAGAACAACTCCGGCAGCCGCCGCAGCTCCATATAGCTCGCGGCATCGAACAGGCCCTTGAACAGATGCGCGACCGAATGCTTGAGGCCGTAGCGGGCGAAGCCGAGTGCGATCAGCGCATTGTCATGCGGCCAGATCGAGCCGTCGTGATAGGACATCGGATTGTAGCGCGCCTCGCCTGCGGCGACGGTGCGGATACCCCAGCCCGAGAAGAATTTCTGGCTCATCAGGTCGGCGGCAACCCGTCGCGCGCGGTCCTCGCGCACCATGCCGGAAAACAAGATCTGTCCGGCATTCGACGTGCGCACCTTGCACGGCTGCTTGGCGCCGTCGAGCGCGAGCGCATAGGTGCCGAGCTCCTCGCACCAGAATGCCGCCTCGAACCGCTCACGCAGCTGCTCGGCCTCCGCATCGAGCCTCAAAGCCTTGTCGGCGAAGCCGAGCCGCCGCGCCGCTTGCGCGGCAAGCTGCTTGCCGGCGAACACATAGCCCTGCACTTCCGCCAGCGCGATATTGCCCTCGGCAAGCGTGCCGTCGGCGTGGAAGATGGCGTCGAAGGAGTCCTTCCAGCCTTGATTGCGAAGACCTTCATCGGTCGCGCGTTGGTACTCGATAAAACCGTCGCGATCGGGATCACCAGGGCCGTCGATCCACTGCAAGCCGGCCTCGACCGCCGGCCACAGCTCGCGCAACGTCTCGACGTCGCCGGTGCGCTCCAGATAGAGCCCGGCGAGCAGCACGAACAGTGGGGTCGAATCGACGCTGCCGTAGTAATGCGCGAACGGCACCTCGCGAAGCGCCGCCATCTCGCCGCCACGCATCTCGTGCAGGATCTTGCCCGGCGCTGCATCGGACAAGGGATCGACCGCCTTGGCCTGGAACAGCGCGAGCCGCTTCAACACGCCCTTCGCGATCCGCGGATCGACCCACAGCATTTGCAGCGCGGTGATCAGCCCGTCGCGGCCGAATGTCGTCGAATACCAGGGAATGCCGGCATAGGGATAACGGCCCTGCGGCGTCTCCGTCATCAGCATATTGAGGTCGGCCATCGCCTGGCACAGCACCTCGTTGAAGATGTTGTTCGAGGTCTCGATGCTGGCCGCGCCGGCCGTCGAATTTCGCATCTCGCGGCGATGCGCCAAGAGCCCGCGGAAGAACGGCACCGGCTTCTGCATGATCGGCTTGTTGCAGGACACCGCGACGAACAGCGAGGTGACCTGCCCCGGCTCGAGGTCGAAATGGTAGGTCGCGGTGTTGACCGACAGCCGCGTCGGCCGCGGATCGAAATGCAGCGCGGTGATCCGCGTCTGCTCGTCGAGGCCGCAATATTCCAGCACCACGTCGGTCGGGCCGAGCAGCTTGCTCGAGCCGATGCCCCGTCGCGGCCGCCGCTCGCCGCGTACCTCGAACAGGTCGGCGAAATCATTGTCGAACAGCAATGTGAGATCGAAGCTCGCGGCAAGATCGCCGTGGTTCTGCAAGCCGATGCGCTGATAGGCGGTGCCGCGCCACAGGAAGATCGAGCGCACGATGTGCAGCGTGTCCTTCTGCAAGGTCAGACGGCCGTCGCGATAGACGTCGGAATTGGTGAGATCGACCGTCAGCGCCGAATTGTCGTCGCGCATGTTGGAGCCGAGCAGCAGCGGTTGCACGTCCTCCAGCACCATTTCCAGCCGCGCGAGATAGCGCGTGTCGGCGTTGAACAGCCCGTCGGGGCCACCCGCCGAAGCGCCGATGTCGCCGTGGCTGTCGAGCACGATGAAGGTGTCGTCATGCTTGAGCGAGCGCCGCGGCCGTGCCGCGGGCCCGGTCATCGGAATGTAGAACGGCGATTCGGCGACGAGCTCAGTGATGCGAGCAGTGATGCTCTGCGTAACGACGTCAGCTGCCATCTGAACCTCTGGCGACTTTGCTTGGCCCGACTCTCGGCCTGACTGTTGGCTCGAATCTCGGCTCGAACGAACGCACCGGAACGCAAGAACGCGCTTGATGACGCGGGTCAGGCCGCGCTGGTGGAGAGCCGGCCCATCTCGCGCGCGACCAGGTCGCGGTAGGGACCCCTTCCCTTCACGAGGATATCGGGCGGACCGTCCTCGACGATCCGGCCACCCTGCAGCACGAGCACGCGGTCGAAGCTGCGCAGCGTCGCGAGGCGGTGCGCGATCGCCACCACCGTACGCCCGCGCATCAGGCGCGACAACGCCTCGCGGATCGCCTCCTCGGAGTCGGCATCGAGCGCCGCGGTGGCCTCGTCGAGCAGCAGGATCGGCGCGTCCTTCAGGAAGGCGCGCGCGATCGCAATCCGCTGGCGCTGGCCGCCCGAGACCTTGACGCCGCGATCGCCGACGATGGTGTTCATGCCCTCGGGCAAGGTCTCGATGAAGTCGCAGCGCGCCGCGATCGCCGCCCGCCGCACCTCGTCGTCGGTGGCGTCCGGCCGGCCGTAGCGGATGTTCTCCAGGATCGAGCGGTGGAACAGTGAGATGTCCTGCGGCACCACCGAGATCGCC
Source organism: Bradyrhizobium sp. RD5-C2 (assembly GCF_019972155.1). Classification (GTDB taxonomy): domain Bacteria; phylum Pseudomonadota; class Alphaproteobacteria; order Rhizobiales; family Xanthobacteraceae; genus Bradyrhizobium. The sequence goes on from NZ_BOVL01000009.1 coordinate 104,563, forward strand.
GCGCGCAGGCTCTGCTGGGTGACGCGCGAGATGTCCTGGCCGTCGACCGTGATGGCGCCCTGCTCGACATCGTAGAAGCGCTGCAGAAGGGTAAACAGTGTTGACTTGCCGCCACCGGACTGCCCGACCAGGCCGACCCGCTGGCCGGGCTGGATCCGCAGGCTGAAGCGCTCGAACACCTGCAACCCGCCGGGATAGCGGAACGAGAGGTTGTTGAAGGCGATCGCCGCACCGCTCTTCACCAGCACCTCGGCTTGCGGATGGTCCTTCAGCTCATGCGGCTGCAACAGCGTCGCCAGCGCCTCGGTCAGACGGGCGACATGCTGGGTGACGTCGACCAGCGCAACGGCGAGATCGCGGGTGGCGCTGAGGATCGAGATGCCGAGGGTGCAGACCAGCACGACGTCGCCGGTGGTCGCCGCGCCCTGCTGCCAGAGATTGAGCGCCCAGGCCAGCATCGCGATCGTCAGAATGACGGTCACGCCGGCGTGAACCAAACGAAGCTTTTCGAGATAGCGTAGGGAACGGCCGCGCGCGACGAGTTCCCGATTGACGGTCGCGTCGAAGCGGTCGTGCTCATAGCCGAGGCCGCAGAACGCGCGCACCAGCGGCAGGTTGTTGATGACGTCGACCATTTCGCCGTCGACAGCAGCGGCCCTGTTGGCAAAGTCGTCATGCAGCGGCCGGCCGGCGGCGGCCATGCGGAACATCGCTACCACCATGGTTCCCGCGATCAGGATCAGCACTGCTGACATTGTCACGCTGACGGTTCCAACCAGGGTGATCGCCGCGAAGGTCGCGATGCAAGGCGGCAACACGTTCCATACGAACATGTTCTCGACGGTGTAGACCGCGTTCGACGTCGCCGTGATCCGGCTGGTCAGCATGCCCGGCAGCCGGTCCGTGAAATAGCTCGGCGCATGGCCGGTGAGATGCCGGAACATGTCGCGGCGAAGGTCGCCGGAAACACTGACGAAGGTGTAGCTCGCGGTCCAGCTCGCGATCCGCCACAGGAAGTTGTCGGCGGCGATCAGCGACATGAGCAGAGCGAATGCCAGCCATACGCCATTCGCAGCCGACGGCCCTGCCGACAATGCGTCGACCAGATTCTTCACGCCGTATTGCGTGCCTACCGAACAGGCAACCGCCGCGACGACGGCCGACAAGATCACAACATGCGACGGAAGCCGCCGGCGCAGATAGCGCAGCACAAAGGGGAACGGGCGATGCGCGTATCCTGACAGATGGTCCATGACGTCCTGCAAAGCTGTTGAAGGTGAACGAGAAAATTTTAGTCGAAACTCTCGTGCACGATGACGTGAAGGGCGGCGGTGGGATTGCTCGATGCAGCCATCACTGCGCGACAATTTTGCAACGCTGGCGTCGGCAAAAACGTGTTGGAGCGAGATGGCATCAGCAAGACCACAGTGTGATGGAAGAAAGAAGCGGCAGATCTCCTACACCTAAGGAACCTCGCACGTGCGAGAACGTTCCCGTCTTTGGCATGTCGCTGCCATCAGAGGGCTGAGGGCTCATCCACATTACAAACATGGAGACGGAGAAATGCGCATCGCGCAGGTTGCCCCGCTGACGGAGGCTGTTCCCCCCAAGCTCTACGGCGGCACCGAACGGGTCGTGCACTGGCTGACCGAAGAACTTGTAACACTTGGACATGACGTGACGTTGTTCGCCAGCGGCGACTCCCAGACCTCCGCGAAGCTCGACGCGACCTGGCCGAAGGCACTGCGCCTCGACGGCTCCGTCCGCGACCCCAATGCGCTGCACATGGTGATGCTGGAGCGCGTGCGGCAGAAAGCCGACGACGACGAATTCGACTTCCTGCATTTCCATCTCGACTATTACCCGTGGTCGCTGTTCGCGCGGCAGCCGACGCCGTTCGTGACCACGCTGCACGGACGGCTCGACCTGCCGGAGCACCAACCCGTCTTCAACACCTTCTCCAAGATCCCGGTGATCTCGATCTCCAATGCCCAGCGGCGGCCGGTGCCTCAGGCGCACTGGGTGCGCACCATCCATCACGGTCTGCCGGAGAATTTGCTGACGCCGCAACCGGCCAAACAATCCTATCTCGCCGTGCTCGGGCGCATCGCGCCGGAGAAAGGCGTCGATCGCGCGATCAAGATCGCGATCCGCTGCGGCATTCCGCTGAAGATCGCAGCCAAGGTCGATCGCGCCGACCAGGAATATTACGACGAGTTGATCAAGCCGCTGATCACCAGCAACCCGCTGGTCGAGTTCATCGGCGAGATCAGCGACCGCGAGAAGCCGGATTTTCTCAGCGGCGCGATCGGGCTGCTGGTTCCCATCGACTGGCCGGAGCCGTTCGGCCTCGTGATGATCGAAGCGATGGCCTGCGGCACGCCCGTGATTGCGTATAACCGCGGTTCGGTGCCGGAGATCATCGAGGACGGTCTGACCGGCTTCATCGTCGAGGACGAAATCAGCGCGGTCGCTTCCGTGGGCCGGCTCTCGACGCTCAACCGCGATGCGATCCGCAAGCAGTTCGAGACCCGCTTCACCGCGCGCCGCATGGCGCTCGACTATCTCGCCGCCTATCGCAGCCTGATGGAAGCCAAGCCGCGCTTCAAGCTGGTGGCGAGCGCGGAATAGCCGTTGCAGCGGCCGATCGAATGATCCGGCGGGCCGGCCGGCACCCTCTGTGCCGGTCCATCGGTCATTCGATTGTCAATAATACCGCCGCATCCGCCGGCAACTCCCACGCAGCGGAGCGGTTCACACGCGCGCGTCGCGCGATTGCTGCGACGCACCAGTCGCAATGCGTTTCCCGTGAGCCCGGCTGATATCGCCTTTGCGATTGCCGAATTACGTGCTCTTATGCTTCCCGCGCAAGCAAAAAATAATAAGCGAGCGGACGGAGCAACCGAGCCGCAGTCGCACAGGGGGAACGCCATGACAGGGGACCGCAAGCCGTCGGCCATTAATAATGCCGCGCCGACCAAAGCCTCACGGACAAAGCTGAACCGCCGCAAATTCCTGGTCAAAACCGGCGGGGTGCTCGCGGCCGGCGCATTCGGCGCCGTCCCGCTGCGCGGCTGGGCCGCCGACCCGATCAATATCGGCGCGCTCTATCCGAGCACCGGCGGCATGGCGCAGATCGGCGTCGGCTGCGTTGCAGCAGCGAAGCTCGCCGTCGACATGGTCAACGAGGCCGGCGGCATCAAGTCGCTCGGCGGCGCCAAGCTCAACCTCATCGTCTCCGATGTGCAGAGCGACACCACGGTGACGCGCACCGAGACCGACCGGCTCATCACCGGCAACAAGCTGTCAGCGATCCACGGCTGCTACGCCAGCGCGCTGACCTTGATCGCAAGCGAAGTCTGCGAGCGCGCTCACGTTCCGATCATCACAGGATCGAGCTCCGACCAGCTCAACAAGGGACGCACCTACACCTTCACGCCGTTCGCGCGCGCCTCGCAATTCGCCAAGGCGCAGTTGCAGATGGCCAAGCTGGTCAGCGACCAGGCCAAGGTCGCCGTCATCTTCGAGAACACCGCATTCGGCACCTCGACCTCGAACGGGCTGAAGGAGCTGGCGCCCGGCGAAGGCGTCGAGATCGTGATGTTCGAGCCCTACTCGGCCGGCTTCACCGATGCGAGCCCGCTGATCAACAAGGTCAAGGCTTCCGGCGCCAATGCACTGTTCTCGCTGTCCTATCTCAACGACCTGATTCTGATCGTGCGCACCGTGAAGCAGGTCGGGCTCAACATCGCGATCAATGGCGGCTCGGGCGGCTTCGTGATGCCGGACTTCTACAAGAATGTCGGCAAGGCGGCCGAAGGCCTGCAGGGCGTCGCGCACTGGAACCACGACGTCAACGACGATGCGCAGAAGGTCAACGCCGAGTTCAAGAAGCGCACCGGCGAGTTCGCGTTCGAATATGCCGGCGGCCTGGTCGCGCAGACCTTCATGCTGGCCGACGCGCTGGAGCGCGCCGCATCCGCCGACCCGAAGAAGGTGCGCGAGGCGCTCTCGACGCTCGACGTTTCCTCGGGCTTTGCGGCGATGGCGCCCGGCGGCAAGGTGAAGTTCGGCCCCGACGGCAAGAACGTCTATGGCCGTCCGGTCGGCGTGCAGTGGCAGAATGCCGATCTTGCCAGCATCTTCCCCAAGGAAGACGCCCGCGCCCCGCTGATGAAGACCTGAACCGCGGTCGCATCGCATGTGGGAGACACTGGCCCAGGCTGTCATCAACGGCCTGCTCATCGGCGGCATCTATGCGCTGGTCAGCATCGGCGTCACGCTGATCTTCGGCGTGGTCAAGATCGTCAATTTCGCCCAGGGCGAGTTCGTGATGATCGGGATGTATATCTCGTTCTTTCTCGCCACCCAGTTCGGCATCGATCCACTGGTCTCGCTGGTCGTCTCGATGCCGGTGCTGTTCCTCGCCGGCGTCCTGATCCAGCACTTCCTGATCCGCAGGGTGCTCGGGCCGAACGACATGCCGCAGATCTTCCTGACCTTCGCGCTGTCGCTATTGCTGCTGAATCTCTCGCTGATGCTGTTCAGCGCGAATTACCGCACCGTCCACACCTCCTATTCGGATGAAGCGTGGCACATCGGCGGGCTGTACATCCCGGTGGCGAAGCTGATCGCCTTCGCGGTCGCGATGGCGCTCAGCGGGCTGCTCTGGGTGTTCCTGCACACCACCGATCTCGGTCGTGCTATGCGCGCGGCATCGCAGAACCGCGACGTCGCGATGCTGATGGGGATCAATCCCAACCGCGTGTTCGCGGTCGCGTTCGGCACCGCGCTGGCGCTCGCGGGTGCTGCCGGCTCGCTCTTGATGCCGTTCTATTCCGCCTATCCGTTCGTCGGCCAGGTGTTCGTGCTGATGGCATTCGTCGCGGTCGTGATGGGCACGCTCGGCAATGTGATGGGCGCGCTGGTCGCGAGCCTGATGATGGGCGTGGCGGAATCACTCGGCATCCAGTTCGTCGGCGCCGATTCCGGCCTGATCGTGGTGTTTGCGCTGCTGCTGCTGACGCTCGCCTTCAGGCCGAGCGGGCTCGGCGCCAGGAGGGGCCGCTGATGCAGACCTCAGGCAACATGAAATGGCTGTGGCTGGCGATCGGGGCCGTGGTCATGCTGGCCCTGCCGCAGCTCGTCACCTCGTCGTTTGCGATCGACATTCTCATCCGCATTCTGCTGTTCTCCTTCATCGGGGTCGCCTGGAACCTGATGGGCGGCTACGCCAAGCAGCTCTCGCTCGGGCACGCCGCCTATTTCGGGCTCGGCGCCTACACCTCGACCATCATGCAGGTGAATTACGGCATCTCGCCCTGGATCGGGATGATCGCAGGCGGCATGGTCGCGATGCTGGCGAGCCTGCCGATCGGTTGGCTCTGCTTCCGCCTGCGCGGCCCCTATTTCACCATCGCCACCATCGCGACCGCCCAGGTGCTGATGCTGATCTTCCTGAAATTCCGCGACTTCGCCTGGGGCGCCGAAGGCACCACGATCCCGAACCTCGGCAGCGCGCCGCTGATGATGCAGTTCGAGGAGAAGTCGTCGTACTACTACGTCGTGCTCGGCCTGCTCCTGGTCGGCCTCTGGATCACCCATCAAATCGAGAAATCCTGGATCGGCTACTACCTCGTTGCGATCGGCGAGGATGAGGATGCGGCTGAGGCGATCGGCGTCAACGCACCGAAGGTCAAGCGCGATATCTACATGATCAGCGCGTTCCTGACCGCGCTCGCCGGCACCTTCTACACCCAGTACATCTACTTCATCGATCCCGCGACCGCGTTCAGCTTCAGCGTCTCGATCGAGGCCGCGCTGGTCTCGATCGTCGGCGGCATCGGCACGCTGTGGGGCCCGGTGATCGGCACCGTGCTGCTGGAGACAACTTCCGCGCTGCTGCAAAGCTGGCTCGGTAGTTCTGTCGGCGGCATTCAGCTCACGGTCTACAGCCTGATCCTGATGGCCGTGATCCTGTGGCGGCCGACCGGGCTGATCGGGTTTGCGACCGACGTCTATCACCGCTATGTCCGGCGCAAGCCGGCGCGGGCCTGAGGTTGCGATGGCGGAAGCACTGGTCATCAAGGGTCTCAGCAAGCGCTTCGGCGGCCTGCGCGCCGTGCAGGACGTCAGCTTCACGGTGCAGGAGAACGAGACGGTCGCGCTGATCGGACCGAACGGCGCCGGCAAGACCACGAGCTTTCATTTGATCACGGGATTTCACCGCCCGGACTCCGGCTCGGTGCTCGCCTTCGGCCACGAGGTCGTGGGCCTCAGGCCGCACGACGTCTGCGCGCTCGGCATGGCGCGCACCTTCCAGGTCGCAAAACCGTTCGGCGCGATGACGGTGCTCGCCAATGTGATGACCGGCGCCTTCCTGCGCGACCGCCATGTCGCCGCCGCCCGCGACAAGGCGCTTGAAGCAATCGAATTCGTCGGCCTCGGCGCCAGGGAGCAGACGCCGGCCAAGGACCTCACCACGATCGACCAGCGCCGGCTCGAGATGGCCCGTGCCCTGGCGACGCAACCGAGAATCCTGCTGCTCGACGAGGTGATGGCCGGGCTCAACCCGGCCGAGATCGACCAGGCGGTGGCGCTGGTGAAAAAGCTCTCCGCCCGCGGCCTCACAATCGTGATCGTCGAGCATGTGATGCGCGCGATCATGGCGGTGGCCCGTCACATCGTGGTGCTCGATCACGGCCAGAAGATCGCCGAAGGTGCGCCAAAGGAGATCGTGGAGAACCCGGAAGTGATCCGCGCCTATCTCGGCTCCTACGTGCATCCGCCGGCGCAGGGAGACGCCCATGCTTGAGCTCTCCCGCGTCAGCGCCAGCTACGGCTCGGTCCCCGCCATCACCGACGTCAGCATCTCGATTGGCGAGGGCGAGGCTGTCGGCCTGTTAGGGGCCAACGGGGCCGGCAAGAGCACGACGCTGCGTGCGGTCTCCGGGCTCGTCAAGCTGTTCGCCGGCAAGGTCAGCTTCGACGGCGTCGACCTCGCCACGCTGCCGCCCTACCGCATCCCCGAGCTCGGCATCGCGCACGTCCCGGAAGGCCGTCAGGTGTTTCCGGAAATGACCGTGCAGGAGAATCTCGAGATCGGCGCCTATACGCCGAAGGCCAAGGCGGACCGCGCGCGCACGATGGAGTTGGTCTACAGCATCTTCCCGCGGCTCGCCGACCGCAGGAAGCAACTCGCCGGCACCATGAGCGGCGGCGAGCAGCAGATGGTCGCAGTCGGTCGCGGCCTGATGCTGAAGCCCCGCCTGCTGATGCTGGACGAGCCCTCGCTGGGCCTCGCCCCCGTGATGACCGACGTCACCTTCGAGAAGATCGGCGAGATTCACAAGATGGGCACCGCGATCCTCCTGGTGGAGCAGAATGTCAGCCGCGCGCTGTCACTGGTGCAGCGCGCCTATGTGCTGGAGAGCGGCAACGTGATCATGCAGGGCACCAGCGCCGAGCTTGCCAACAACAAACAGGTGCAGGCTGCGTATCTCGGGATATGAGCGAGCACTTATCGACCCGTCATCCTGAGGTGCGAGCGGAGCGAGCCTCGAAGGATGAATCGGCCACCACCCGGGCCGTCGACCCTTCGAGACGCGCGTTTCGCGCTCCTCAGGGTGACGGTTATAGTTCTGGGCATATGTCGGTCACGTCACCACCGTCCGCTTCGGCTCGACGATCTCGAACATCCGCGGGAATTCGTCCATCAGCATCATCAACTCGCCGAGCCGCAGCGGCTCGCCCGATACCTTGACCTTGCCGGCGCCGACAGCGTCCGGGAACGTGGTCAGCTTGGCGATCACCTCGTCGAGCACGCTGCGCGCCAGCGTGAAGCTGGCGTGCGCATCACTCGCCTGCGCGCCCTTGACGTAGGTCAGCGCCGAATTCTCGAGGTTGAGCACGAAGCTCTCGCCGGTGTCGGTGAAGCTCCAGTTCAGCACGATGCGCTTGCCCTCGGCCTTGGGGCCGTTGAGGCGGACGCCGAGCACGTCCCAGAGCTGTTCGGTACGGAGCGCAGCCAGCGTCTCGCGCGGCATCGGCGAGCGTGGCGGCGTCTTCGGCATGCCCTGCCGCAGCTCCTGGGCGCCGAACAGATAGGCGTTGCGCCAGGTCGAGCTCTCCGCGGCGTAGCCGAGTTGCTCGAACGTGTCGGCCAGCAACGCGCGGGCCGCCTGGTTGTCGGGCTCGGCGAAGACGAGATGGCTGACGGCCTGCGCGACGAAGCGGAATTCGCCCTTGGCGAAATCCGCGGTGGCGCGTTTCAGGATCGCATCGGCGCCGCCCATATACTCGACATACTTCTTGCCGGCATCGACCGGCGGCAAGGCATCGAGATTGACCGGATTGGCGTCGTACCAGCCGAGATACTTCTGGTAGATCGCCTTCACGTTGTGCCTGATGTGGCCGTAATAGCCGCGGCCGTGCCAAGCGCCCTCCAGGCTCTGCGGCAGCCTGATGGTCTCGGCGATCTCGGCCGCATTGAGCCCGTGATTCATCAGCCGGATGGTCTGGTCATGCGCGTATTTGTAGAGGTCGCGCTGCTGGCGGATCATGGTGTCGATCCGCTCCCGCCCCCACACCGGCCAATGATGCTGGCCGCACATCGCCTCGGCCTTGCCGCCCCACATCTGCAACGCCTCGCCGAGATATTTCGACCAGGCCAGCGCGTCGCGTACATCGGCGCCGCGGAACGGCAGCAAATTGTGGAAATTGTGCGTGCAGTTCTCCGCGAGGTTCAGAAGCTTGTAACGCGGAATGAAGAAATGCATCTCCGCCGGCGCTTCGCTGTTCGGCGCCATCTGGAATTCGAACTCGACGCCGTCGATGATGCGCGTATCACCGGTCGCGATGATCAGGTCGGTCGGCCGCAGCAACGCCACACCGCCGGCCGCCATGGTCTTGCCGAGACCGCAATCGACCTGGCCGCGCACGCCCTTGGCGAGGAACGGCCCGAACTGGTATTGCGCGCGGCGCAGCATCGCCGGCCCCGCGATGATGTTCTCGGAGACCGCGTGCTCCATGAAGAAGTTCGGCGCAATGATCGGCACGCCGGCCGCCAGCATCGCGTCGTCGAGCACGCCGCGCGCGCCACCCCAATGGTCGGTGTGGGTATGGGTGAAGATCACGGCGGCGACCGGCCGTTTGCCGCGATGCTGGAAATAGAGCTCCATCGCGGCGCGTGCGCCCTCGATCGAGGTCAGGGTGTCGACCACGATGACGCCCTTGTCGCCCTCGATCAGCGTCATGTTGGCGATGTCGAGCCCGCGCACCTGGTAGACGCCCGGCACCACCTCGAACAGACCGTGATGCATGTTGAGCCGCGACTGCCGCCACAGGCTCGGATCGACGGTCGCGGGCGCCTTTTCGTCGGAGAGGAAGCCGTAAGGCTCGAGGCTCCAGACCACCCTGCCCTGGGCCGAGGTGACGCGCGCGTTCTCGATGGTACCGAGGAAGCCGCGCGCGGCGTCGTCGAAATCCCTGGTGTCGGCGAACGGCAGCGCCTTCAGGGTTGCCTCGTGCTGCGCGATGACCGGCGCGGATGCCGCCTTCGGAAGTTCGTGCGACGTCTCACCTGCGGTTGTCTGGGTCATTACTCAAGCACTCCCTCGTTTGGCGAAGATCAGTCCCGATCGCGCATCCTTCAGCGGAATTGCACGCCTTCGAACTGGCCGCTGCGGCGCCAGCCGTCGATGTATTTGAAGTAGGCCAGCGCACCCGCCGGATAGCCGACATTGAGCTTGGCGGCAGGCCCGGGCTCGCGTCCCTCATTGTTGTAATAGCCGGGTGTGCAATCGGGCCCGCCGATCATTCGGCCGACCGCGGTCAGCAGCAGCTCGACCCAGCGATCCTCGGCGTCCTTGCTGACTTCGATTTCCTTGAAGCCGTTGTCCCGTGCATGGCCGACCATCAAGGCGATGGTCCGCGCAGCTTCGGTCAGATTGTGCGGCACGTTGGAAATGAGGTTGGCGCCCTGCGTCGGCTGCACGAAGAACACGTTGGGGAAGCCATGCACGTGGATGCCGTGCTTGGTGCGCATACCCTTGGCCCAATGCTCCGACAGCTTGATGCCGTCGCGGCCGGTCAGATCGAAGCCCGCGCGCCTGCGATATTCGGTTCCGACCTCGAAGCCCGATGCGTAGATGATGCAGTCGAGCTTGTATTCCTTGCCCGCGACGACGATCCCGTTCTCGGTGATCTCCTCGACGCCCTTGCCGTCGGTATCGATCAAATGCGTGCCCGGCGTGTTGAACGCCTGAAGATAGGCGTCGTGGAAGCATGGGCGCTTGCAGAGCTGGCCGTACCAGGCCTTGAGATTCCTAGCCGTCTCGCTGTCGCCGACGATGCTGTCGACCCGGTTGCGGATCTCCTCCATCTTCTCGAAGTCGGAATCTTCGAACACCGCCCGCATATTTTCCACGGTCCGCTGCTCGCGCGGCAGCAGCATTACCTTGGCGCGAATCCGCTTCGACAAATCGGTCCAGCCGTCCTGCACCAGGTCTTCCTCGGCCGATCCACCGGCCTGGTTGGCGGTGAAATTCTCCAGCCAGCGCTGTTGCCAGCCCGGCGTTGCGATATCGGCGAACCAGTCCGGATCGATCGGGCCGTTACCACGCACGTCGACCGACGACGGCGTGCGCTGGAACACGTAGAGCTCCTTGCAGGCGCGCGCGAGGTGCGGAATGCACTGCACCGACGTTGCACCGGTGCCGATGATGCCGATCCGCTTGTCAGCAAGCTTGTCCATCGGCGCGCCCCGGGGATCACCGCCGGTGTAGTCGTAATCCCAGCGGCTGGTGTGGAACGAGTGGCCCTTGAAGCGCTCGATGCCGGGAATGCCGGGCAGCTTCGGCACATGCAGCGGGCCGGTGCCGATGCCGACATATTGCGCGGTGAAGGCGTCGCCCCTGGTGGTGCGGACGATCCAGCGCGATTGCGCCGCGTCCCAATCGAGGCTCGTCACCTCGGTGTGAAACAGCGCGTTGTCATAGAGATTGAACTGCCGGCCGATCCTCTGGCAGTGCGCCAGGATTTCCGGCGCATGCGCGTATTTCTCCGTCGGCATGTGGCCGGTCTCTTCGAGCAGCGGCATGTAGACCATCGACGCCGTATCGCACTGCGCGCCGGGATACCGGTTCCAGTACCAGGTGCCGCCGAAATCGCCGCCCTTCTCGACGATGCGCACGTCCTTGACCCCGGCCTCGGTCAGTCGCGCCGCGGTGGCGAGCCCGGCAAAGCCGCCGCCGATGAAGGCGAAGGTGACGTGGTCGGTCTTCGGCGCGCGCTCCACGACCGGCGTGTAGGGATCCTCGAGATAATGCGCGAGCTGGTCCTTGATCTGGAGATACTGGTCGTTGCCGTCAGGACGCAGCCGCTTGTTGCGCTCCTCCTGATACTTCAGGCGCAGCCGCTCCTTGTCGATCGCGGCGGGCTTTGCGTCTTGGGCTTGCTCGGTCATCGTCATCGGAAGGGCGCCTCGTCTAGGGATAATTCGGTGGACACTGTAGCGCCGCTCAGGCGGGATGTGCAGCAAGATAGGGCGAATTGGCGATCGACCATTCCGGCATCGGCTCCATCCGGAAGATCTGCCGCAGATGCACCTCGTCGGGGCCGTCGCCGATCCGGAGCAGCCGTCCCCACGCCAGCGCCTGATGGATCGGCGTATCGTCGGAGCCACCCATCGCGCCGAACACCTGCATCGCGCGGTCGGCGATCTTTTGCAGCATCGCCGGCACCGCGACCTTGATCAGTGAGACGTCGCGCCAGGCGCCGTGATGGCCGGCCTGATCGAGCCGCCAGGCGCAGCGATACGCGAGCAGCCGTGCCTGCTCCAGCTCGACACGGGCTTCGGCGATCCAGCGCTGCACGGTATCGTACTCGATCACGGTGCGCCCGAATGCGCTGCGCTCCGCGGCGCGCGCCATCATCAATTCGATCAGGAGCTCGCAGAGCCCGATCGAGCGCATGCAATGGTGGATGCGCGCCGGGCCGAGCCGGATCTGCGCGACCTTGAAACCCTCGCCCTCGGCACCGAGAAGATTCTCCACCGGCACCCGCACATTGTTGAACACCAGTTCACCAATCGGCGCGACATGATCCTCGCAGCCCATCCAGCGCAGCCGCCGCACCAGCCGCACGCCAGGCGCATCCATCGGCACGATGATGCAGGAATGCCGGCTGGTGCGCTCGGCGCCGGCATCGGTGACACCCATCACGATCAGGAAGCTGCAGCGCGGATGCGCGGCGCCGGTGATGAACCATTTGCGGCCGTTGATGATGTAGTGGTCGCCGTCGCGCACCATCCGCGTTGCGATGTTGGTGGCGTCGGACGAGGCCACATCGGGCTCAGTCATGCCGAAGGCGGAGCGCGTTTCGGCGTTGAGCAGCGGCGCCAGCCAGCGCTTCTTCTGCGCCGGCGTCGCGCAGGCCTGCAACGCGATCATGTTCGGCACGTCGGGCGCCTGGCAGTTGAACACCTCCGGCGCCCAGAACAGCCGCCCCATGATTTCCGCCAATGGCGCGTAGTCGAGATTGGAGAGGCGTGTGCCCGGCTCATCGTCGGCCAGTTCGGGCAGGCCGAGATTCCACAGGCCCGCCGCGCGCGCCTGTTGTTGCAGCTCGGCCGTGAAGGGCGGCGTGTCACTGTGCGCACGGACATGATCGAGCCAAGCGCGCTGGCGCGGCAGCACCGCCTGCTCGAAGAAGGCCAACAGATCTTTCCGCCACCGCTCCGACCGTTCGGACAGATCGAAATCCATGCCACCTCCCGCATTTTGGGCGGGAGATAACCTCATATCGAAACGATTTGCAAATTCATTTCGATATATTGACATTTATGGCCATTTGAGACCATTATTTCGTATGGCGGCATTGTCCACTCTCGAATCCCAGGCGGATCCCTCCTTTGCGACCACCCTGGCGCACGGGCTCGATCTGCTGGCGGCCTTCCGCAACCACGCCGACCCGCTCTCGAATGCGGAGCTTGCCGAGCACACCGGCCTGTCGCGGCCGACCGTCTCGCGCCTGACCTACACGCTGGAGCAGCTCGGCTATCTCAGGCGCGACGCCAAGGGCCGCTTCGTGCTCGGGCTCGGCGTGCTTGCCGCCGCCTATCCGGTGCTGTCGTCGCTGAAGGTCCGCCAGCTCGCGCGTCCGCTGATGCGCGACTTCGCCGCCTACACCGGCGGCACGGTGTCGATCGCGATGCCGTTCGGGCTCGACTTCATCTATGTCGAAACGCTGCGCACCACCGACGCAGTACCGCACGTGCCTGACGTCGGCTTTGTCTCTTCGCTGGCGCCGACTGCGGTCGGGCGCGCGCTGCTGTCGCTGTTCACCAAGGACGAACGCGACGCCTATGTCGCGCGCGTGAAGGCCGAGCGCCCCGAGGAGCTCGACTACGTCGAACGGCGCACGCTGCCGGACATCGAGCTCTGCAACGAGCGCGGCTTCGCGGTCTCGCTCGGCGAATGGCGTCGCGAGATCTTTGGCGTCGCCGCCCCGCTGTACCGCACGCCCGCCGGCGAGTGCCTGTCGGTCAATTGCGGCGTCCCCTCGTTCCGCTTCAGCGCCGAGCAGATCGAGCGCGAATGCGGGCCGCGTATCCTCGGGCTCGCCCGCAGCATCCGTTCGCTGGTGGCCGACAACTAGACCACGCATCGCACGAACGATGCGGGAGACATCGGGAGGGAGAGATGCGCGGCACTGCAACCGCCGCGGCCTTGCTTGCGGCCGCGATCACGGCGCTGTCCGGCGGCGTTGCTGTTCGGGCGCAGGACAATTATCCGAGCCGGCCGATCCACATCATCGTGCCCTACCCTGCCGGTGGCATCGTCGACATCGTCGCGCGCGCTGTGACCGAGCAGGTCGGCCGCGACTGGAAGCAGACCGTCGTGGTGGAGGCACGGCCCGGCGGCAACAGCAATATCGGCACATCAGCCGTCGCACGCAGCGAGCCGAATGGCTACACCTGGGTCGTCACCGGCCCCGCTTTGCTGGTCAACCCGGATCTCTACAAGGACGCCGGCTGGAACGCGGCAAGGGATTTCAAATGCGTCGGCCTCGCGGTCTGGAATCAAAGCGTGGCGCTGGTGCATCCGTCGATGCCGGTCAAGACCATCGGCGAGTTCGTCGAACTCGCCCGCAAGCGGCCCGCAGAGTTCAACTTCGGCAATCCCGGCACGGGATCGTCGATCGACCTCAGCGCGCAAAAATTGTTTCAGGTCGCCGGTATCAAGCTGACCAATGTCGGCTACAAGGGCCAGCCGCAGGCCCTGATCGACCTGATGACCAACCTGATGCATTTCGAGATCGTCTCGCTCGAGCTCGCGCTGCCGCACATCAAGGCCCGCAGCGTCAAGCCGCTCGCAGTGTTCACCGACAAGCGCGTACCGGACCTGCCCGACGTCCCGACCATCGCGGAAGCCGGCTTTGCCGAGGCTGCCTACGTTCCCTGGTACGGCATCTACGTGCCGGCCGCGACACCGGCGCCGCTGCTTGCGAAGATCAATGCGGCGATCAACAAGGCGTTGCAGAATCCCGACGTGCAGCGCCAGCTGTCGCTCGCCAATATTCCGGGCAAGCCGATGTCGCTCGATGAGCTCGCCGCGCTGATGAAGGCCGATCAGCAGAAGCTGACGACCGTGATCAAGACCTCGGGAATGGCGCTGCAGTAGCCTCTGCTCAGCAGATTCTGTTTAGTCTTGGGACACCGGCCCATTGTCACGGTAGGCCCACAGGCATTCGCGCGGCAGCGCGACCTGCGCCTCGACGCCGACCTGATGGCGCGCGGCGGTGCCGAGCTCGATCGCCTCCAGCCGTTTGCCGAACAGCTCGATGCCGTAGGCGGTCTGGGTGCCTTGGTAGCGCCGGTCGAGCACCTTCGCCGCAAACGTGTTGGCACCATCGGGCCGGCCGATCGCGATATTCTCGGGCCGCAGCGCCACGCGCACCTTCTCGTCGGGATTGAGCGCCTGGAACAGCGCGACCTCACCTCGCCGGCCGTCGCCGAAATCGACCACGCCATAGCCGCCGTTGCACGCGACCAACGTGCCGGCGAGCTCGTTGGTTGCGCCAGTGAAATTGGCGACGAACAGATCGGCCGGGCGGTTGTAGATCACGTCCGGCGTGTCCATCTGCAACAGCTTGCCGTCGCGCATCACGCCGATCCGGTCGCCGAGCACGACCGCCTCGGCCTGGTCATGGGTGACGTAGAGCGCGGTCATCCCGGTCTGCTTGAGAATGACGCGCAGATCGTCGCGCAGCCGCAGGCGCAGTTTGGCATCGAGGTTCGACAGCGGCTCGTCGAGCAGCAGGAGTTGCGGCCGGTACACCATGCTGCGCGCCAGCGCGACGCGCTGCATCTGCCCGCCTGAGAGCGCCACCACCGGCCGGTCGGCATAGTCGGACAATCCGACCAGCGCCAGTGCGTCGTCGACCATGCGGGCGGCATCGGTGCGGCCGACGGTGCGGTGCTTCAACGGATAGATCACGTTCTGCCGCACCGTCATATGCGGCCACACCGCATAGGACTGGAACACCATGCCGAGGTTGCGCAGGCGCGGCGGCACGAGGATGCCGCGCGCCGGCGACGAGACCACCCGCCCGGAAATGCTGATCTCGCCATCGGTCGGATGCTCGAGCCCGGCGACGCAGCGCAAGGTCGTGGTCTTGCCGCATCCGGACGGCCCGAGCAGCACCACGATCTCGCCGGCCGGCACGCCAAAGCTGACGCCATCGATCGCCGGGCGGCCGATCGCAAACTGCTTCCTGAGATCGCTGACCTCGAGCGTTGCCGTCATCGCTGCACCATCAGCCTATTGCCGATACCCGTAGATCTTGTCCCAGTCCGCGACCCACGCCGCGTGCAGCTTCACGTACTCGTCGAACTTCGGGTACCAGAGCTTGACCGCCTTAGGATCGAAGCCCTCCGGAAATGCCGGCGGCTCCTTCAACGACGTGAGATTGCCGAGCTCCTTGATCATGAAGGTCTGTCCTTCCTTCGACAGGCACCAGTTCAGGAACAGCTTTGCCGCATTGGGATGCGCGGCTGTCTTCGGAATGCCGCTCGCATAGGGATTGACCGGCGCGCCCTCTGGCGGAAAGAAGATCTCGATCGGCGCGCCGTCCTTCTTCTTCTGGTAGATCACGTTGTAGAGCAGCGGCGCGATCGCGATCTCGCCGCGCACCAGGGCGTCGGCCGTCGGCGCCCCGGAAGGATAGAGCACGGGATGGGTCGCGGCCTGCCTGGCCCAGTAGTCCTCGCCGAGCACCTGGCGCTCGAACATGATCCGGGTCCAGGTGGTGCCGCCGGACTGCGCGAACACCTGCCCGATCAGCTTGTCATATTGCGGCTTGGTCAAATCCATCCACGATTTCGGCGGATCCTTCACCAGCTCGGTGTTGTAGCCGATCGACCATGCGATGGTGGCGCGCGGCCACAGTTTTGGCGAGATCAGCGCATGCGGATCGTAATCGGCCGCGTTCGGCGGCGCATAATCCTGGAACAGGTCCTCCAGCGGCTGCATCAGCGCCCGATCCGAATGGTCGACGACGTCGGCGATCAGCTTGCCGGCCGCGGCTTCGGTCTTCACGCGGGTGATGAGCTGCCCGCCGGGCGCGCGGACCATCTCGACCCTGATCTCGGGAAAGCGCTTGTTGAACGCCTTGATCACCTGCTGTTCGATCTCGGCAAAGTTCGCGGTGTAATAGACGAGCTTGCCCTCGGCCTTTGCAGCGGCGATCAATTCCGCCGAGCCGAACTCCTGTGCCCGCGCCGCCGGCGCCAGCGCGAGCGTTGCGACGCTCGCCAAGGCCAGTGTGGTGAAGGTTCGTCTATCCATCGCCAATCCTCCCCTTATTCGTTATCCGGTCCGCGCCACGTTGCCTTGCGCCGCCCCACGCGACAGCCAGTTGGCGCCGCCGATCAGGACACCGAGCAGCACGGTCTGCACCAGGCTGAAGGCCGCCGTCTTGCCGATATTGCCGCCCTCGTAATAGTCGAGCAGCAGCACCGACATCACCATGGTGTTGCTGGTGTAGAGGAACAGCGACGAGCCGAGCTCGCGGATCGCCAGCACGAACAGCAGCGTCATCGACGCCAGCACGCCCGGCCGCGCCAGCGGCAGCACGATCGTCCTGATGGTGCCGAGCATGCCCCGGCCGCAAACCCAGGCGGCCTCCTCGAGCTCGCGATGGATCTGCAGGAACGAGGTCGACAGCGCCTTCACGGTGTCGGGCATGAAGCGCGCGATGAAGGCGAGCGCGAGAATCCAGATCGTGCCGTAAAGCCCGCCGGGCACGCCGATCCAGGCCCAGAGATAGGCGACGCCGACCACGAGCCCGGGGATTGCGACCGGCAGCGTCGAGATCAGGTCGATGGCGCCGCGCCCCGCGACGCGGGTGCGATGGATGGTGTAGCCGATCGCAAAGGCGAGCGCGCCGCCGACGACAGCGGTGATGATTCCAACCTCGATCGCGTTGTAGATCGACTTCATGGTCAACGGATTGTCGAAGATGCTCTCGAAATGCGTCAGCGAATACTGCCGTATGTCGAACAGGCTCGCGGCGTCGCGGATGAACATGAACTTGCGGAAGGCCGCGACGATCAGCGCCAGCGAAGGCAGCACCACGACGATGACGAGATAGACGATCCCGAGCGCGAAGGTGACCCAGCGCCACCGCCCGAGATCGAGGCTGCGCGGCCGGAACGCCTTGCCCGCAACGGTCGTATAGCTGCGCCCGCTGAGCAATTTCTGCTGCAGATAGACCAGGAGCCCCGTGACCATCATCAGGATGATCGCGACGGCCGCTGCGGTGTTGTAGAGCGGCGGCGACCAGTTGGTGAGCTTGAAGATGTAGGTCGTCAGCACGTTCAGATTGGTCGGCGCGCCGAGCACGGCCGGGATGCCGTAGATGCCGAGCATCACGATGAACGACAGCAGCATGCCCGAGACGATCGCCGGCATGATCAGCGGAAACGTCACTGTGAACAGGGTGGTGAATGCGCTGGCGCCGGAGATTTCCGCGGCCTCCTCCAGGCTCGGGTCCATGTTGCGCAGCGCCGACGAGGTGAACATGTAGACATAAGGCGCGTAGTAGATGCCGAACACGAACACCAGGCCCCACATCGAATAGAGATCGATGCGCAGGTCGGAGCCCATCCACTTGAACATCGTGTTGATCAACCCGGTCTTCGGCGAGCCGAGGATCGCCCAGGCCACGCCCGCCACCAGCGGTGGCGCGAACAGCGGCAGGATGCTGGCCGCGGCGATGAAGCCCTTGAACGGCGTGTTGGTGCGAACCACGATCCACGAGAAGAACAGCCCGATCGCAACCGCGATGACCGTGCCGCCGCCGCAGGCGATCAACGTGTTGAGCAGCGCTTCGCCGACATTCGGATTGGCAAGCACGGCGAGGAAATTGGCGATCGACAGATGGCTCAGGCTGAGGCGGATGCCGTCGACCACCGGATTGGTGTCGGTGAGCGCGCCGAGCAGCAGCATCAAAACGGGATAGATGACCAGGAAGCTGAGGATCGCCAGCAGCGCCGTGATCCAGAGGCCCGTGAATGCGCGGCGCCGGGTTCCCTCCCTGGCGCTTCGCATGGCTTCGCTGCGCCGGTCGGCCTGTCCGTGCAAAGCGCGCGTCCCCTCTTGCGGCGCGATCTGACGTCGCGCCTGCTTGTATGCCAAGCGTAGTCGATCGCGACCGTGACGCAAGCTATCCGAAAGTCGCTTGCGTGCGGTTGTCTGACACACCGCGGGAACACGAACTCGATCGATCGCGCTCACGCGCCACGATCTCGGTGTCGTCCTGGCGAAGGCCAGGACCCATACTCCGCGGCGGAGGTTGTTCGCGGGACTCGTCGTTCCAGCGACACGCAACAATGCGCGTTTGGGGTAATGGGTCCTGGCTTTCGCCAGGACGACACCAGTTGTTTGGCACGGCCCACATCCACAACTGTCGTCCCTGCGAAAGCAGGGACCCATCACCACAGGGCGTGTTGTTGAAGAGGGCTGCGGCCCCAGCGTCGCGCAACAATTGCCATTTGTGGTTATGGGTCCCGGCCTACGCCGGGACGACACTGAATTTGTTGCGCGGCCGCCGAGTCATATTTCGGCGTTCTCGCGACACAATTTGCGCGAGTGTTGCTCTTCGTTCCGCCCCTCGCCGCGCGACCGACTCTCGGCCGCAACCTGCCGGCCCGCGTCCGGCAACGTCACTTCGCATACGCATCATGCAATGGCGCGGCTGGGGAACGGGATGGTGACGTAGTACATGGCGATCCCGGAGACATTTTCAGGCATGCTCGATAAAACCCCGACCACCGCAGCTGCGGCGCCGATCACCGATGGATTGCCCTGGGAACGGCGACGCTGGGCGGTGGCCGCGATCTTCACCGCGCTGGCGATGGCCTCGCTCGACACCGCGATCGCCAACATCGCGCTGCCCGCGATCGCCAGCGATCTGCATGTCAGCCCTGCCGAAGTGGTCTGGGTCGTCAACGTCTACCAGATCGCCCTGGTCGCCACGCTGCTGCCGCTCGGTGCGCTCGGCGAAATCGTCGGCCACCAGCGGATCTACATCGGCGGCCTCCTGCTGTTCACATTGGCGTCACTCGGCTGTGCGCTGGCGTGGTCGCTGCCGAGCCTCCTGGTCGCGCGCACATTGCAGGGGCTCGGCGCCAGCGGCCTCATGAGCGTCAACACCGCGCTGGTGCGCTTCGTTTATCCGAGCCGGATGCTCGGCCGCGGCTTCGGTCACAATGCGCTCGTGGTCGCGAGCGCCATGTCGCTCGGGCCGACGATCGCCTCCGGCATCCTCGCGCTCGGCCCGTGGCCCTGGCTGTTCGCCGTCAACATTCCCTTCGGCATCGTCGCCTTGCTGATCGGCATGAAGACGTTGCCGAAGACGCCGCGCGCCAGCCACGCCTTCGACTTCGCCGGTGCGGCGCTGGCCTGCGCCTGCCTCGGGCTCTTCATCATCAGCATCGGCAGCGCCGCCCATAAGACCGCGCCTGCGCTCGTCATCTCGGAGTTTGCCGGCGCCCTGCTGTTCGGCTGGATCCTGACCCGGCGGCATGCCGACCATCCGGCGCCGATGCTGCCGATCGACCTGTTCCGCCGTCCGATCTTCGCGCTGTCGGCCGCAACCGCCGTCTGCTCATTTGCTGTGCAGGGCCTCGCCTTCGTATCGCTGCCGTTCTACTTCGAGGACATACTGCACCGCTCGCAGGTCGAGACCGGCTTCTTCATGACGCCGTGGCCACTGGTGGTCGCCTTCATGGCGCCGATCGGCGGCCGGCTGTCGGATCGCTATCCGGCCGGCATCCTCGGCGGCATCGGCATGCTGCTGCTGGGCCTCGGCATGGTGCTGCTCGCGACCCTGCCGGCCGAGCCCGGCATCGCCAACATCGTCTGGCGCACCATGATTTGCGGCATCGGTTTCGGCTTCTTCCAGACCCCCAACATGAAGGCGATCATGTCGAGCGCACCGCCGTATCGCAGCGGCAGCGCCAGCAGCATCGTCGCGACCGCACGGCTGACCGGACAGACCACCGGCGCTGCACTCGCCGCGCTCTGCTTCGCACTCGCCGATCGTGAGGGCGCAACCGTCGCGCTGGCGCTGGGTGCCGGATTTGCCGCGCTCGGCAGCGTCATGAGCTTCCTGCGGCTGGCCGTCGCCTCACCGCAAAAGGCATGACAGGCATGTTGCATGCGCGGAGCGCGACCATACACCGCGCCATCAACTTTCTTCCGCACTGCAAGCGCATATTCTTGATTTGAACCGTTCCAGTTTCAAGGCCAACATCGCCCCGAAGTCCAATCGGAGGATTGGACCATTCAGGGGAAAGCGATGGCAAACCTCAAAATCAACGGCAAGACGACCAATGTAGACGTCGAGGACGACACGCCACTGCTGTGGGCGATTCGCGAGAATGTCGGACTGACGGGGACCAAATACGGCTGCGGCATCGCACAATGCGGCGCCTGCACGGTGCATATCGACGGCGTCGCGATGCGCTCCTGCGGCGTGACGGTGAGCGAAGTGGCCGGCAAGGACATCACCACCATCGAGGGCCTCGCGGCGGGCGGCGTGATGCACAAGGTACAGCTCGCCTGGATCGCCAGCGACGTGCCGCAATGCGGCTATTGCCAGAGCGGCATGATCATGGCCGTCGCGGCGCTCTTGAAAGAAAACCCTAAGCCGACCGACGACGACATCAACGACGCCATCACCAATATCTGCCGCTGCGGCACCTTCCAGCAGGTGCGCGAGGCGATCCATGCTGCCGCGAACGCATGAGGGGGCAGCCATGAATCTGCAAGTCAACCAACACATCATGCCGACACTCAATCGCCGCGCCTTCGTGATCGGCACGGCAACCGCCGGCGCCGGTCTCGCGCTCGGCCTCGATCTGCCGTTCGGCGGTCCCTCCGTGGTGCGCGCAGCCGACGGCGCTCCTGAAGTCAACGCCTGGGTTGTGATCCGGCCCGACGACACCGTGGTGATCCGCATCGCCCGCTCCGAAATGGGCCAGGGTACGCTCACCGGCCTCGCCCAGCTCGTCGCCGAGGAACTGGAGTGCGACTGGTCGAAGGTCACCACCGAATATCCGACGCCCGGCCAGAGCGTCGCCCGCAAGCGCGCCTGGGGCGATTTCTCGACCGGCGGCAGCCGCGGTATCCGCACCTCGCAGGACTACGTCCGCAAGGGCGGCGCCACCGCACGCGTGATGCTGATCCAGGCGGCGGCGAACGAGTGGAAGGTACCGGCCACGGAATGCAAGGCCGCGAACAGCGTCATCACCCACACGCCAACGGGCAAGACCACGACCTACGGCAAGGTTGCGGAAGCCGCCGCCAAGCTCGAACCGCCGGCCGACGTCAAGCTGAAGGAACCGAAGGACTGGACCATCGCCGGCAAGGGCCTGAAGCGGCTCGATACCGTCGACAAGACCACCGGCAAGATGACCTATGGCATCGACGTCAAACTGCCGGGCATGCTGAACGCCGCGATCAAGGATTGCCCGGTGTTCGGCGGCAAGGTGAAGAGCTTTGACGAAGCCAAGATATCAGGCATGAAGGGCGTCAAGAAGGTGGTGCCGGTCGGCGACAGCGCCGTTGCCGTCGTCGCCGACACCTGGTGGCACGCCAAGTCTGCGCTCGATAAGCTGCCGATCGTCTGGGACGAAGGCGACAACGCGAAGGTCTCCAGCGAGACCATTGCGAAGTGGCTTGCCGAAGGTCTCGACAATGCGCAGCCGGCCTATGTCGGCAACCAGAACGGCGATGCCAAGGCAGCGATCGCAAGCGCGGCCAAGAAGGTCGAGGCTGTCTACAGCTATCCCTACCAGAACCACGCCACGATGGAGCCGATGAACGCCACCGTGCTCTACACGCCCGACAAATGCGAGGTGTGGTGCGGCACGCAGAATGGCGAGGCGGCGTTCGCGGCGGCGCTTGAGGCCTCCGGCCTGCCGGCGGAGAAGGTCGACGTGCACAAGCTGATGCTCGGCGGCGGCTTCGGCCGGCGCGGCATGACCGACTATGTCCGCCAGGCGGTGGCGATTGCCAAGCAGATGCCGGGCACGCCGATCAAGCTGTTGTGGTCGCGCGAAGAGGACATGCAGCACGGCAAGTATCACCCGATCACGCAGTGCAAGCTGACCGGCGCGTTCGATGCCGACAACAATCTGGTGGCGCTGCATTACCGGCTGTCGGGTCAATCCATCCTGTTCTCGGTGCGCCCGGAAGCGCTGCAGAACGGCATGGACCCCGCCGCGTTCCAGGGTGTCGCGCAGTCCGGCGAGGCCGCGATCGGCTATGCGGTGCCGAACTTGCTGGTCGAGCATGCGATGCGCAATCCGCACGTCCCGCCGGGCTTCTGGCGCGGCGTCAACGTCAATCACAACGCGATCTACCTGGAATGCTTCATGGACGAGTTGGCCCTGGCTGCCGGCCAGGACCCGCTCGAATTCCGCCGCAAGCTGATGGGCAAGCACCCCAAGCATCTCGCCGTGCTCAACGCCGTAGCCGAGAAGATCGGCTGGGGCACGCCGGCGCCGCAGGGCATCTATCGCGGCATCGCGCAGGTGATGGGCTATGGCAGCTACGTTGCCGGCGCCGCCGAGATCTCGGTGACCGACGGCAGCAAGATCAAGGTGCATCGCATCGTCGCCTCCACCGACCCCGGCTATGTCGTCAATCCGGCGCAGGTGGAGCGGCAGATCGCGGGCTCCTTCGTCTACGGTCTCAGCGCGCTGTTCTATGGCGGCTGCACCGTGAAGGACGGCCGCATCGAGCAGACCAATTTCGACACCTACAACTCGATGCGCATCAACGAAATGCCGAAGGTGGAATCGGTGATGGCGCCGAGTGGCGGGTTCTGGGGCGGCGTCGGCGAGCCGACCATCGGCGTTGCGGCGCCGGCGGTGCTCAACGCCTATTTCGCCGCGACGGGAAAACGCATCCGTACTTTCCCGTTGCGCAACCAGAACATCTCTTTCGCCTGATCAAACCAGAAGCGGCGGCCGTACCGGCCGCCGCTTCGTTTTTCCGGATTCTTGTGCATGGCCGTCACGCGTCATCCGACGCGCAGGGATGTGGTCCGTGGCGCCGCTGTCGTTGCAGCGGCGGCGCTGGCGCGTCCATCGCTGGCGCAAGGCGCACCGCGGATCGCGGTGATCGGCGGCGGTTTTGGCGGCGCGGTCTGCGCGCGGGCGCTGCGGCGGCTTGATGCGAAACTCCAGGTCACGCTGATCGAGCCGAACAAGACCTTCACCGCCTGCCCGTTCAGCAACGAGGTGATCGCAGGCTTGCGCGAACTCTCCGCACAGCAATTCACCTACGACAAGGTTGCGGCCGACGGCATCACCGTCGTCGCGCAAGCGGCCGCCAAGATCGATGCGCAGGCGCGCACCATCACGCTCTCTGATGGCACAACGCTCTCCTATGACCGCCTTGTGCTCGCTCCCGGCATCGACATGCGCTTCGACGCCCTGCCCGGCTATGACGAGGCCGCCGCCGAGAGGATGCCGCATGCCTGGAAGGCCGGCGCGCAGACCCTGCTGCTGCGCAGGCAACTTGAAGCAATGGACGATGGCGGCCTCGTCGTGATCGCGGTGCCTGCCGCGCCGCTGCGCTGCCCGCCCGCGCCTTACGAGCGCGCCAGCCTGATCGCGCATTACCTCAAGGCCACGAAGCCGAAGTCGAAGATCCTGGTGCTCGACGCCAAGGACAATTACTCGCAGCAGAAGCTGTTCGAGAGAGCCTGGGCGGATCTCTATCCCGGGATGATCGAGCGGATCGCGCTGTCGCAAGGCGGACGGGTGACGTCGGTCGATTCGGCGACCAACGAGATCATCACCGATTTCGGCAACTACACCGCCGCGGTCGCCAATGTGATCCCGCCGCAGCGAGCCGGTCGTATCGCGGAGATCGCCGGCGCCGCCGACCACACCGGCTGGTGCCCGATCGATCCGGTCAGCTTTGCCTCCAAGCTGGTGCCCAACATCCATGTCATCGGCGATGCCGCGATCGCCGGCGGGATTCCGAAATCCGCTTCCGCGGCGGCGGCGCAAGGCCGGGCCTGCGCGGCCGCGATCGTCAACGCGCTGGCAGGCAAGGCGCCGGAGACGCCGCGGCTCGATGGCGCCTGCTACAACACCGTCGCGCCCGGCTACGCGTTCTCGCTGAAGGGCATCTATCAGCCGAGGGAAGATCAGTACGCCGAAGCCGAGGTGACCACGAGCCCAGTCGACGCGCCGCGCGAGGTACGCGAGCGCGAGGCCGATCAGGCGCTCGACTGGTTCAGGGCGATCACGGGAGACGCCTTTGGCTAGGCTCGCCCCGATAACGTTGCTCGCCGCGGCACTACTCGCAGCTTGCGCACCCGCCAGCGCCGAGGCACTGCGGCCCTATACCGTGGTCGGCGATGCGATTCCCGCTTCGCTAACCGGAGCCAAGGGTGACGCAACCCGCGGCCGTGCGCTGATCGTCGAGCGTTCCTCCACTTGCATCCTCTGCCATAGCGGCCCATTTCCCGAACAGTCGTTTCAGGGCGACCTCGCGCCGAACCTCACCGGCAGCGGCAACCGCTGGTCGGAAGGCCAGTTGCGGCTCCGGCTGGTCGATGCGGCGCACCTCAATGCGGCGACAATCATGCCGTCCTACTATCGCGCCGACGGGCTTACGCGTGTGGGCGCCTCATGGCGCGGCAAGCCGATCCTGTCGGCGGAGCAGATCGAGGATATCGTGGCCTATCTGGTAACGTTGCGGAACTAGGACCTTATCAATCAATGGCGAATTCAAACCACACCACACGCCGCACGGTTCTCGGCCTCGCCGGAGGCGCCGCAGTGATGGTGATCGTACGTCCCGCGGAAGCGACGCCGGCGATGCTGCAGGCTGCAATCCGCAATGTCGTCGGCGAAGCCAATGTGCGCACCGGCAAGGTCAAGCTCGATATCCCGCCGCTGGTCGAGAACGGCAACACCGTGCCGATGACGATCAGCGTCACCAGCCCGATGACGGCGGATGAGTATGTGAAGAGCATCCATGTCTTCAACGAGAAGAACCCGCAGCCGAACATCGGTAATTTCTATCTGGGGCCGCGCGCCGGACGCGCGCAAATATCGACCCGCATCCGTCTCGCCGACAGCCAGAAGGTCACCGCCATCGCGCGGCTGTCCGACGACACGTTCTGGTCGACAACCGCTGATGTCGTGGTGACGCTCGCCGCCTGCACCGAGGAGGCGATCTGATGCCATCGGCCCTGATCAACGTGCCGGCCAAGGCCAAGCGCGGCAGCGTCATCGAGATCAAGACGCTGATGTCGCATATCATGGAGACCGGCTATCGCCACACCGCGTCGGGCGACGTGGTGCCCCGCGACATCATCACGAGCTTCACTTGCCGGTTCAACGGCACGGAGATCTTTCGCGCCGATCTTTATCCGGCGATCGCCGCCAACCCGTTCATCACCTTCTTCACCACGGTGACCGAGAGCGGCAAGTTCGAGTTCGAGTGGATCGGCGACAAGGGGTTTTCGGAGACCGCGCAGGCTTCGATCACGGTCGAATGAGGATTGCGGTCTGCATCGCGCTGCTGACGGCGGTGGCGGGCGCGGCGCTCGCCGCGGAGATTCCGCTATCCGAACGCCGCTCCGGCTACAGCTTCATGAGCGCGGACACCAGGGCGATGCAGGACGAGGACACCGCCAACCCCGGCATGCTGTTCGTGCTCGACGGCGAGGCCCTGTGGAAGCGCAAGGCTGGCGCCGCAAACAAGGCCTGCGCCGATTGCCACAACGATGCGCGCGTCAGCATGAAGGGCGTCGCGACGCACTATCCCGCCTTCGAGAAGGCGCTGGGGAGACCGGTCGAACTCGAAGCGCGGAT
The DNA here is from genome assembly GCF_019972155.1 of Bradyrhizobium sp. RD5-C2. Taxonomy (GTDB): domain Bacteria; phylum Pseudomonadota; class Alphaproteobacteria; order Rhizobiales; family Xanthobacteraceae; genus Bradyrhizobium. The sequence goes on from NZ_BOVL01000009.1 coordinate 130,970, forward strand.
CAATCTCTGCCGCACCAACCACCAGCAGGCATCGCCATTCGCCTATGAAAGCCGCGAGCTGCTGGCGCTGACCGCCTATGTCGCGCAGCAGTCACGCGGCATACCGATCGCACCCGGCGACGATCCGGAGCTGGCGCCCTTCGTCGAGAAGGGCCACGCGCTGTTCATGCAGCGGCAGGGCCAGCTCAATCTCGGCTGCACCAATTGCCACGACGACAACTGGGACAAGAAGCTCGCGGGCAGCGCGATCACGCAGGGACAACCGACCGGCTATCCGCTGTACCGGCTGGAATGGCAGTCGCTCGGATCGTTGCAGCGGCGGCTGCGCGCCTGCATGACCGGCATTCGGGCGCAGGCCTATGACTATGGCTCGCCCGAGCTGGTCGAGCTCGAGCTCTATCTGATGTCGCGAGCGCGCGGCATGCCGATCGAGACGCCGGCGGTCAGGCCATAACGCATCGGCTTGATCCAGCGAAGCGAAGCAATCCATTGCTCCCGGCTGTACCGGAAGATGGATTGCTTCAGCCTTCGCTGCGAAGATCAGCGTTCGGCGAACGCCTTCTCCACCACGAACTGCGCAGGCTCACCGTGATTGCCCTCGACGAAGCCGCGGCCGCCCAGCAGCGTGCGGGTGTCGGCGACCAGCGCCGGCGAACCGCAGATCATGACGCGGTCATGCGCGGCATCGAGCGCCGGCAGGCCGATGTCGGCGAACAGCTTGCCCGAGGTGATGAGGTCGGTGATGCGGCCGCGGTTGTGGAACGGATCGCGCGTCACGGTCGGATAGTAGATCAGCTGATCGCGCACGAGATCGCCGATCAGCTCGTCCTGCGGCAGCTTCTCGGTGATCATCTCGCCATAGGCGAGCTCCTTGACGCGGCGGCAGCCATGCAGCAGCACGACCTTCTCGAAGCGGTCATAGGTCTCGGGATCCTTGATCACGCTCAGGAACGGCGCGAGCCCCGTGCCAGTGCCGATCAAATAGAGGTTGCGGCCGTCCTCGAGGTTGTCGATGACCAGCGTGCCGGTGGCCTTGCGGCTGACGATGATCTCGTCGCCTTCCTTGAGGTGCTGGAGACGCGAGGTCAGCGGGCCGTCCGGAACCTTGATCGAGAAGAACTCGAGCGTGTCCTCGTAGTTCGCGCTGGCGACGCTGTAGGCGCGCAGCAGCGGCTTCTCGCCGACTTTGAGCCCGATCATGGTGAACTCGCCGTTGCGGAAGCGGAACGACGGATTGCGCGTGGTTTTGAAGGAGAACAGCGTGTCGGTCCAGTGATGAACGCTGAGGACGCTTTCCTGGTTGAAATTGCTCATCGCACCAATCCCTGATTTGTGCTGCGGCGGAAAGGGACTTGAACCCCGTTGACCGGCCGGATCGTTTGTATACGATCATTCGTATACAAATGAATAATCCGGCTTGATCGAAAAGTCAAGCCGGGCTCAGATTCCCGGGCAATTTCGGAACGAAAAAAGGAAAACACCCATGGCTCACGACGCGCCCCAGGCCACCGGCCCCAGCAAGCTGGTGATCCGCAATATCGGGCTATTGCTGTCGGGAGCGCTGGAGAAGCCGATCCTGGACGCCGATACCATCGTCGCCGAGAACGGCAAGATCACCGCGATCGGCCGCTTCAAGGACGTCGACACCGAAGGCGCCACCACGATCGTCGATGCCATGGGAACGACGGTCGCGCCCGGCCTGATCGACAGCCACGTCCATCCCGTCGCCGGCGACTGGACGCCGCGGCAGAACCAGACCAACTGGATCGACAGCTATCTGCATGGCGGCGTCACCACCATGATCTCCGCGGGCGAGGTGCACATGCCCGGCCGGCCGCGCGACGTGGTCGGGGTGAAGGCGATGGCGATCTTCGCGCAGCGCGCGTTCTGGACGCTACGGCCGGGCGGCGTGAAGGTGCACGCCGGCGCGCCCGTGATCGAATGCGAGATGGTCGAGGACGATTTCAAGGAAATGGCCGCCGCCGGCGTCAAGCTGCTCGGCGAGGTCGGGCTAGGTGGCGTGAAGGACGGGCCGACGGCGCGGAAAATGGTCGGCTGGGCGCGCAAATACGGCATTCAAAGCACGATCCACACCGGCGGCCCTTCGATTCCCGGCTCCGGCCTGATCGACAAGGACGTCGTTCTGGAAGCCGACACCGACGTGGTCGGCCACATCAACGGCGGCCACACCGCCCTGCCCGACGATCAGATCCGCTGCATCTGCGAGGGCTGCAAACGTGGTCTCGAACTGGTGCACAACGGCAATGAGCGTTCGGCGCTGTTCACCTTGCGCACCGCGCGCGAGATGGGCGATTTGCATCGCGTCATCCTCGGCACCGACGCGCCGGCCGGCTCCGGCGTGCAGCCGCTCGGCATCCTGCGGATGGTCTCGCTGTTATCCTCGCTCGGCGAGCTGCCGGCCGAGCTGGCATTCTGCCTTGCGACCGGCAACACCGCGCGGATGCGCGAGCTCGATTGCGGCCTGATCGAGGTCGGCCGCTCCGCCGATTTCGTCATCATGGACATGGCACAGCACTCGCCGGGCAAGAACCTTCTGCACAGCGTGCAGCTCGGCGATCTCCCGGGCATCGGCATGACCATCATCGACGGCATCGTCCGCACCCAGCGCAGCCGCAACACGCCGCCCGCCGGCAAGGTGCCGGAGATCGTCGCGAAGTAGCCGCAATAGTGACCCGTCACACCCGCGCAACGGCTTTGCCTCTGCGCGGAGGTAACGGTGAGAAATTGGTCCGTAGGGAACAGTAAGGCGCCGCGCGCCTTTGCCGCGCCGCCTCCGTAACCGAACCTTGTTTCCACCCGTCATCATTGAGGTGTATCGTGCCGCCACGCGAACATAGCCGGCGGCGCTCGCAAGAGCCACGCGACGATTAAGTTCCTGCCGCATGCCGCCGCGCCGTGTTGGTCCACACCAGGCAAACAGGAGGCAGCACGATGACGATGAGGCCAGATCCCACGTTTCACGCGTCGCCGAAGCTTGCGATGGAAGCTCCGGCGGAGAACTTCGCCTACACCGTGCTGCTCAGCCCGGACTTTTCCAAGCCCGACGCGCTCGCCGTGATCGACGTCAAGCCGGGCTCGCCGACCTACAGCAAGATCGTCCACACCGTGACGATGCCCAACAAGGGCGACGAGTTTCACCACTTCGGTTGGAACGCATGTTCCTCGGCATTATCTCCGCTTGCGGGACATGCCTTCATTGAGCGCCGCTATCTGATTGTTCCCGGCATGCGGTCATCGCGGATCTACATCATCGACACCAAGCCGGATCCGACGCAGGCCAGGATCCACAAGATCATCGAGCCCGAGGAGGTCTTCAGAAAGACGGGCTATTCGCGGCCGCATACCATCCACTGCGGACCGGACGGCATTTATGTCTCCACGCTCGGCGGCGGCGGCAAGGACGGCACCGATGGACCGCCCGGCGTCTTCATCATGGACTGCGAGACCTTCGAGGTGCTCGGACGCTGGGAAATCGATCGCGGTCCCCAGACCAAGCACTATGACTTCTGGTGGAACCTGCCGCGCGACTACATGGTGAGCAGCGAATGGGCGCTGCCGCCGCAGTTCGAGAACGGCATCGTGCCGGAGGACCTGCTCTCGAACAAATACGGCCATCGCATCCACTTCTGGGATCTGCGGGCGCGCCGCAATGTGCAGACCATCGATCTCGGCGCCAACCATCAGATGGCGCTGGAGGTGCGGCCCGCTCACGATCCGGTTCGTGAATACGGCTTCGTCGGCGTCGTGGTCGATACCACCAACCTCGAAGGATCGATCTGGACCTGGTGGCGCGAGGGCGGCAAGTTTCACATCGAGAAGACGGCGACGATCCCGCCCGAGCCCGCGCCGAAGGAGCAATTGCCGCCGCTGCTGCAGGGTTTCGGCGCCGTGCCGCCGCTGGTGACCGACATCGACCTGTCGATGGACGACAAATTCCTTTACGTCTCCTGCTGGGCCACCGGCGAGATGCGCCAATACGATGTCAGCGATCCGCGCAAGCCAAAACTCGCCGGATCGGTCCGCATCGGCGGCATCGTCAGCCGCACCCCGCATCCCAACGGACAGGCATTTGCCGGCGGTCCGCAGATGGTCGAGATCAGCCGCGACGGCAAGCGGGTCTACTGGACCAATTCGCTGTACTCGACCTGGGACGACCAGTTCTATCCGCAGGGCATTCCCGGCGCCGAGGTGATGGCGAATGCAAGCCCGGGCGGCGGCCTTGAGCTGGCGAAGGACTACTGGGTCAGCCTCCCCGACGGGTATCGCGCGCACCAGATCCGCCTCGACGGCGGTGACTGCTCGACGGATTCGTTCTGCTATCCATCGGCCTGAATGTGAGTGCAGCCGACTGGACACCGGCCTGGCTGTGGCTGGCGGTGATTGCGAGCGGCCTCTACCACGGGATCAACCCCGGCATGGGCTGGCCGCTCGCGGTTTCGGCTGGATTGATGCAGAGGAGTTCGCGCGCGCTGCTGGCCGCGCTCGGCCCGCTCGCAATAGGTCACCTGCTGGCGATGCTGCTCGTGATCCTTCCCTTCGCGCTGCTGATCACCCTCGTCGAATGGCAGCGCACGATCCGGATCGGCGCCAGCCTGCTCGTGATCGCCTTCGGCATCTATCGGCTGATCGACCGCCGCCATCCGCGGGCCCTGGCGCGGATCCCGCCGACGCAACTCGCTTTGTGGTCCTTCGCGGTGGCGATCGCCCACGGCGCAGCGCTGATGCTGGTGCCGATCTATCTCGGACTATGTCGCGAGGCCGAACCGGACCAAGGCCACGCCGCCGCCAACTCCCTGATCGACACCAGCCTCACCATGGCCGTGCTGGTCTCCATCGTCCATGCCGGCGCGATGATCGCCGCCGGCGGATCTCTGGCGTGGCTGGTCTACCGCTATCTCGGCCTCAAATTCGTGGCCCGGAGCTGGTTCAACCTGGACACGGTTTGGGCCGTCAGCCTGGTGCTGGTCGGCGCCGTCGCGCTTGGCCTTGCGACATAATCCGGATGCGACACGGTGGCACTTTCTTCATCCTCCCCTGGAGGGGGAGGATCGGTTCGCATGAAATGCGAACCGAGGTGGGGTGACAGTCTCACCATTAGAACAGTGCCCGTGTGGAGAGACCACCCCACCCCGGCTCTCATCTCGCTATGCTCGATGTGATCCGACCCTCCCCCTCCAGGGGAGGGTAAGGTCAGCGCAACCTGCCGAGCAGCGCCATCAGGGTCTCGCGCTCCTTGGCGTCGAGCGGGGCCAGCGTCTCCCTAGAGATCACCAGCGCATTCGGCGCGGCCTTGTCGGCCATCTGCTGACCAGCGCGCGTCAGGCTCACCATCAGCCGGCGGCCGTCGTCGGGATCGGGCGAGGTCTCGGTCAGGCCGCGTGCGGTGAGGCGATCGATCACGCCCTTGATGGTCGCGACATCCATCGAGGTCAGCCGCCCGAGCTGGTTCTGCGAGCATGCCCCGACCTCGGACAGCTTCGACAGCGCCGCCCATTGCGTCGGCGTCAGGTTGATGCCGATCTCGCGGGAAAAGATCACGGCGTGACGCTGCGACACCTGGCGCAGGATGAAGCCGATCTGGTCATCGAGCACGTAACCGGGCTTGGCCGCCTTGACGCTTCGCTTCTGTGCAGCGCTCCTCGCCATTGTCCACCCCGTCCTTTACAGCGACAGATGCGCGTCGCGGATATCCGGGCGCGCATCGAGTTCCGCCATGGTGCCGCCAAAGCAGATCCGGCCGCGTTCGATGATGTAGGCGCGATCCGAGATCAGCCGGGCGAAATGCAGATTCTGCTCTGACACGACGATGCTGACGCCCTCTTTCTTCATCGCCAGGATCGCATCGACCATCTGTTCGACGATCTTCGGCGACAGCCCCTCCGACGGCTCGTCGAGCAGCACCAGCGACGGATTGCCCATCAGCGTGCGCGCGATCGTCAGCATCTGCTGTTCGCCGCCGCTCATGCGCCCGCCGGGCCGGCCGCGCATCTCGCCGAGATTGGGGAACAGCTTGAACAGTTTTTCGCGATCCCATTGCGGCGCATTGGGCCGCTTGGGCTGGCGGCCGACCTCGAGATTCTCTTCGACCGTCAGATCCGTGAAGATGCGCCGTTCCTCCGGCACATAGCCGAGCCCGCCGCGCACGATCGCATGCGTCGGCAGCTCCAAGACGTCCCTGCCCTCGAACATGACGCGGCCGGAGCGGTTCTCGACCAGGCCGACGATCGAGCGGAACGTGGTCGACTTGCCGGCGCCGTTGCGGCCGAGCAATGCGACCACTTCGCCCTCGCCGACCTCAAGCGCGATGTCGAACAGGATATGCGCCGGGCCGTAGAAGCTGTTGAGATCCTTCACCGTGAGCTTCATGCGGGTGCTCCCTCGCGGTGCCGGGCGTCGTAGAGAAGGCCTTCGCCGAGATAGATCGCCCGCACCTGGGCATTGCCGCGCACCTCCTTGGGCGAACCCTCGGCGATCAGCGTGCCGCGGTTGAGCACCAGGATGCGGTCGGCGTGCTCGAACACCACGTCCATGTCGTGCTCGGTGAAGAGAACGCCGATCGACTGCTCGCGCGCGATCCGCGCCGTCAAGCGCATCAGCTCGACGCGCTCGCGCGGCGCCATGCCGGCGGTCGGCTCGTCCATCAGGAGCAATTTTGGCTGGTTGGCGAGCGCGATCGCAAGCTCCAACCGTTTGACGTCGCCATAGGCGAGCTCGCCGCAGGGGCGTTCCGCATAGGCGCCCATGCCGACCAGGTCGAGCAGTCGCCCGGCTTCGTCGCGTGCCTGCCGCGCGGTCGAGGCCCACAGGTTGAACAGTTGCCCGCCATGCGAGACCAGTGCGACCTGCACATTCTCGCGCACCGTCATGGTCGGGAACGTCGCCGCGATCTGGAAGGTGCGGCCGACGCCCATCCGCCAGATCACGCGCGGTTTCTTGCCGGTGGTGTCCGCGCCCAGCACGCGGATGCGGCCGCTATCGGGAATGTTCTGGCCGTTGAGCATGTCGAAGCAGGTGCTCTTGCCTGCGCCGTTCGGTCCGATCAGCGCCAGGATTTCACCGGCGCGCAGCTCGAACGAGACGCCGCGCACGGCATGCACGCCGCCATAGGATTTGGTCAGCCCCTCGACCGACAGCAATGTGGGAACCATGCTCATTCGGCAGTCTCGATGCGGGAGGTGAGCAAAGGCGACGCCGCCGACGACGATTTGCGCCGGCGATGCATGAGCGCTTCCAGCGTGCCGACGATGCCCTTCGGGAACGCGACCACGATCAGCACGACGAAGCCGCCGAGCACGAGTTTTGAGAGATCGGTTTGGCTGACCAGCCAGATGTTGAGCGCCTTGTAGACGATCGCGCCGACCACCGCGCCCGACACCGTCTCGACGCCGCCGAGCAGCACCATGACCAACGCATCGACCGACAGCGAGATGCCCATATTGTCGGGGAAGACGCTGCCCTTGAGGTAGGCGAACAGTGCGCCGGCAAGGCCGGCGACCGTGCCCGCGATCACGAAGGCGGTCCACTGGATGCGCTTGCCGTTAATGCCGACGGCTTCGCTGCGCAGCGGCGAGTCGCGCGTGGCGCGCAGCGCAAAGCCGAACGGCGAGAACACGATGATGCGGAGGATCGCGACCGCGAGCGCGGCGATGCCGAGCGACAGCCAGTAGAAATGCGACGGGCTCGCCGCCCATTTTTCCGGCCAGACGCCGAGAATGCCGTTGTCGCCGCCGGTCACCGACACCCACTGGAATGCGATCGACCAGACGATCTGGGCAAAGGCCAGCGTCAGCATCGCGAAATAGACGCCCGAGAGCTGCACTGCGAAGAAGCCGAACACCGCCGCGCCGACGAGCCCCAGCAGCGGGCCGAGCAGCAGGCAGGCGATCATCGGCAAGCCCGCCATCTTGGCGAGCAGCGCGACGCCATAGGCACCGAGGCCGAAATAGGCGGCGTGGCCGAACGAGGCGAGCCCGCCGACCGACATCAGGAAGTGGAGGCTGACCGCGAAGATCACGAAGATCGCAATCTCCGAGCCGACGGTGAGCACGTAATTGCCGGCGACGAACGGCAGCGCGGCGGCGACCACGAGCGCGGCGATCGCGGCGAGCCGTTCATTCATCGTCAGCGGCCGCCACGGATTGACCGTGAGGCCCGGCGTGCGCCGCGCCGGCGCTTCCGGCTTGCCGAACAGGCCCCACGGCCGGACGATCAGCACCACCGCCATCACCAGGAACACCAGGATGATGGAGATCTTCGGGAAGATCAGGATGCCGAAGGCGTTGAGCTCAGACACCAGCACCGCCGCGACGAAGGCCCCGATGATGCTGCCGAGGCCGCCGATCACGACCACGACGAAGACCTCGACGATGACGCGCAGATCCATCGCATGATTGACCGCATCGCGCGGGATCTGCAGCGCGCCGCCGAGCGCAGCGAGGAAGACACCGAGCGCGAACACGCTGGTGAACAGCCATTTCTGATTGACGCCGAGCGCTGCGACCATGTCGCGATCCTGCGTCGCTGCGCGCACTAGCACGCCCCAGCGGGTGCGCTGGAACAAGAGCCAGAGCACACCGAGCACGACCGGCCCGAGCACGATCAGGAACAGGTCGTAGCTCGGAATGTTCTGGCCGAAGAAATCGATCGCCCCCTTGAAGCCCGGCGCGCGGCGACCGACCAGATCGTCCGGCCCCCAGATCAGCACCACGAGATCCTCGACCATCAGCGTGAGGCCGAAGGTGGCGAGCAGCTGGAACAGTTCGGGCGAATGGTAGATCCGGCGCAGCAGCACCATCTCGACCAGCACGCCGATCGCAGCAACGACCAGCGCCGCGATGACGATGCCGCCCCAGAAACCGAATGCACCCGAGAAGCGCTCGGTCAGCGTGAAGGCGACGTAGGCGCCGAGCATGTAGAACGCGCCATGCGCGAAATTCACGATCCGCGTCACGCCGAAGATGATCGACAGGCCCGAAGCGACCAGGAACAGCGACGCCGCGCTGGCAAGACCGGTCAGGAACTGGACGACATAGAAGGCCATGGGCGGTCCGCGTTGGAGATCACAAGCGTCACTTTCCTTCACCTCGCCCCGCTTGCGGGGAGAGGTCGAAACTCAAGCGGAGCTTGAGTTTCGGGTGAGGGGGACTCTCCACGCGCTCGCTCGCAGTGGCAGCCCCCCCCCCCCCCCCCCCCCCCCCCC
>NZ_BOVL01000009.1:140272-242395 GCF_019972155.1 Bradyrhizobium sp. RD5-C2
AAATCAATCCTTCGGCCGCAACTTCTCGATTTCGGCATCGCTGGGCAGATAGTCCGAGCCCTTGCGATAGGCTGTGTCCACCATGATGCCCTTGCCGTCCTTCAGCGCGGTCTTGCCGGTGAAGGCACCTAACGTCGACTGGTGATCGATCTTGCGGAAGGTGATCTCGCCGAACGGCGACGGCATCGAGATGCCCTCCGCCGCCGCAATCAGCTTCTCCGGATCGCTCGAGCCGGCTTTCGCGAGAATCGCCGCCGCCGCCTTGATGGTCTGGTAGCCGACGATCGAGCCGAGCCGCGGATAGTCGTTGTACTTGGCCTGGTAGGCCTTCAGAAACGCGTCGTGCTCCGGCGTCTTGATCGAATACCAGGGATAGCCGGTGACGATCCAGCCCTCCGGCGTCTCGTCCTTCAGCGGATCGAGATATTCCGGTTCGCCGGTCAGGAAGCTCACCACCGTGCGGCCCTTGAACAGGCCGCGGGTGTTGCCTTCGCGCACGAGCTTGACGAGATCGGCACCGAAGGTGACGTTGAGGATCGCCTCGGGGTTCGCCGCGGCAACCGCCTGTATCACTGGGCCGGCGTCGATCTTGCCCTGCGGCGGCCACTGCTCGTCGACCCACTGGATGTCGGGCCGCTTCTCCGACATCAGCTTCTTGAACACCGCGACCGCGGACTGGCCGTATTCATAGTTCGGTGCAATCGTCGCCCAGCGTTTTGCGGGAAGCTTCGCCGCCTCCTCCACCAGCATCGCGGCCTGCATGTAGTTGGAGGGACGCAGGCGGAAAGTATAGCGGTTGCCCTTCGACCAGGTGATGGCATCCGTCAAAGGCTCGGCAGCGAGAAAGAACACCTTCTTCTGATTGGCGAAATCGCTGACGGCGAGGCCAATATTGGAGAGGAACGTGCCGGTGAGCATCGCGACGTTCTCGCTCGACACCAGTTCGTTGGCCGCAGTCTGCGCATCCGCCGGCTTGCCGCCGTCATCCTTGGAAATGACGACGAGCTTCTTGCCGTTGATTCCGCCGGCCGCGTTGATTTCCTCCACGGCGAGCTGCCAGCCCTTGCGATAGGGCTCGGTGAACGCCGGCAGCAAGGAGTAAGAGTTGATCTCGCCGATCTTGATTTCGCTCTGCGCCAACGCCCGTGTCGTCATGGCGCTCGTTGCCATGGTCGCGACCGCGATCGCCAATCCCGCCCCTACGAAATAACCACGCATCCCGTCCTCCAGTTTTTCTTCAAAGAGATTATCGCAACCCGTCTTCGCCTTTGACTTCAGAAACCGTCAGCCCGCCGACGCGCGGCAGCGGCCGTCCGCTGTCGGTCACCGCCACCGCGACCATGATCTCGTTGGCCCGCGGCGCGTCGTTGATCTGCACCTCCATGCCGTCGAAGTGGCTACGCACGAAGGCTGCGTCCTTGTGCCCGAGCGGAATGTCCAGCGTGGTGCCGGGACCCGAGCGCTTCTTCGACGACGGGATCAGCGCCGCGCCCTTGGAGAGCACCTTGCGCACCGGTGCGCCCATCTTCGGATGCAGGATCGCTGCCGCGTGCTCGAGCTCGCCATTTTCGCCGACGGCGGCGGCCTTGCCGTAGCTGTGCGCCTTGGCGCCGTCGATGCCGAGCGCGGCGACTGCCCGCTTCGAAAGCAATTCGCCGAGTTCCTCGCCGATCGCGATCAACGGCGACAGATCCTCGACATACCGGCCGGCAAAGGGATTTTCGATCACCGCGATCGCGGCAGCACGCCGGGTCGGCGGCGCGATGGTCTTGCCCATCTCCAAATGGGTCTCCTCGACCACGGTGACGATCTTGCGAATGACGGCACTCATCTTGGCTCGCTCCCGGTCATGCCTGCAGCATGTATTCTGTCGTTGTTGCCTGAAACGTGTGCGACACTGGCGTCCCGTTCCCAGTTGCGCCGACAAGCCGCGTTTCGCCCAGTAGACGCAATGCCGCGCCCTCGATCAATCCCGACGTCAGGAGCATGCGCGCCCGCGCCGCCCCCGCCTCGAGCGCCTGCTCGATCTCATGTTCCGTCAGATGTCCGACATCGCGGGTCACGAGCCGTGCGCCGAGGTCGCTGTCGGGTTGCAACTCGCTCGCGGGAATGCGGAGGATCGCGGGATGACTGGGCAGATCGACCGCATTGGCGATCACGGTCGCGGCGGCATCGGCCTGTGAGGCCGTCCGCGCCAGCACGGTGACGGCATCGGCAATGCCGAGCGAGAAGCTGCGGCCATGCCGGCCGCTGGTCGCGATGCCGCGGACCGGCATATCGGCATCGACGGTCATGGTGCGCATCACACCACGGCGGTCCGGCCGGTCCATCAGGCCGACGGTGAACTGTTCGCCATCGCCGAGATGCAGCGCGATGTCACCGCCATTGTTGACATAGGCGCGGTCGAGCGCTGCTGCTCTCAGCATCGCGCCGAGAATTTCCTCAGCGACCGAGCCTGCGACCGCCGCCATCGGCGTAATGAAGCGATCGGCAGCAAACGGCGCGACCGCCGCATGCATACGCCGCGCGACCACGCCCTTCAGCACGCAGTGCTGCGGATCGGCCGCGCTCCGCAGCAACGCGAGTTCGCCGCAGAGCTCGTCAAGCAAGCCAGTGAAGCGTTCCGCCGCCGCCTGATAGGCGGCGCTGACGTCCCGGTCCGTGCCCTTGGCCTCGACAATGAGATCAATGGGGCCGTCCTGCAAATGCAGCCGCTTGCCGTCAGGAAGAAGCGCGATTTGCGGGAGCCGCCTCATGCGCGCCGCCCTGGAAGATGAGGCATCGGCCGGACTTCGGCGCTGTCGCGCAGCGACGACAGCGGCCGGACAAAATCCATATGGCCGCCGAGCGCCGCATAATCCGACAGCCGCATCGTGAACTCGATTGGCGCCACCAGGGCCGGCGTCGGCACGTAGCCGAAGGCGCCGGCCGGCATCTGCGTGACATCGACCATGAAGGTGATGCCGCCGCCCGGCCAGACATAGACCGGCGCGCCGCCGCTGGTCACCCGCGTCAGCGCGTCCTTGACCGAGCGGGTCAGCCGCACCGGATTGTCGGTGACGCCGGCGCGCAGCGAGCCGCCGGCGCCGCCCATGAACAGCACGGTGCACAGCGCCGGCTCGCAATTCTCCTGGATGCGCTCGACCGAGAATTTGAGGTCCGCGGGCATCTCGGTCTCGATCGGCTTCAGCGCTTCGTCCAGCACGTAGTAGGAGGCATGCTCGCCGGTGGTCGAGACCATCAGCATGGTGAGCCCGGGCCGCGCTTCCTTGGCATTGAAGGGGCCGAGGATCGACAGCGGATCGGAGATGTTGGTGCCGCCCCATCCGGTGCCGGGATCGGCGACCTGGAAATAGCGGCCTGGCGTCGAACGGCGGCCCTTCATCTTGATGCCGGTGTCGGCGATATCGAGCAGCTTGCCGGCCTGGTGCTCGCTGAGCACCCCGGTGATGTGGTCGTCGACCACCACGACCTCATCGACCTTGCCGTGCCACTGCTTCGCGAACATGCCGATGGTCGCCGAGCCGCAGCCGACCCGCATCCGCTCTTCCGCCATCCCATTGACGATCGGCGGCTTGCCCGCCTGCACCACCACGGTGGCGCCGCCGTCGATGGTCAACTCCACCGCCTTGCAGTTGGACAGATCCATCAGCGTGTCGCAGGTGACGCGCCCCTCTTTCTTGGAGCCGCCGGTCAGATGATGCACGCCGCCGAGCGAGAGCATCTGCGAGCCGTATTCGCTGGTCGTGACATGGCCGACCGCCTCGCCCTCGGCGCGGACGATCGCGGTCTCCGGCCCGAGATAGCGGTCGGTGTCGATCTTCAGCTTGACGCCGCAATAGGAGAAAATGCCCTCGGTCACCACGGTGACCATGTCGACGCCGTCGACTTCCGACGACACGATGAAGGGCGCCGGCTTGTAGTCCGGATAGGTGGTTCCGGCGCCGATCGCGGTGACGAAAAGTTCGGGATGACGGACGATCTTGCCGTCCCAGTCGCCGCTCGCCTGGAACGGCACCAGCTTGCCGCCATGCGAGACTGTGCGCTCCAGCACGACATGCGGATCGACGCGCACCAGCGTGCCGTCGTGATTGGCATAACGGTCGCACGCGCCGGCCGCGCCCGGCTTGATGTAGCACATCACCGGACAGGCATCGCAGCGAATCTTGTCGCCGGCGGCGACGGTCATTGTGTCAGCCATCGTGACCAAGCCTGGACTTGTGGCGGCGGTCGATCATACTGCGCTTCCGCCTCCCTGCCTATATCGTTCGTATACGAATGATCCTGCGCGCAGGTCTCAAACCTGTCAAGCGGGCTTTGCGATCAAAAGCTGCCATTCGCTTGCGCACCCTGTTCATAAAGCGTGCACTCGCTGCAGCGCGGCATGCCGCCGCTTGCACGTTTGTATACAAACGTTATCCTCATCGGCGAATTTGACGCTGACATTGCAGCGCAAACATCAGGGGAGAACCGGAGCAATGCGCCTGACCGTGAACGGCAGGAATCATGATGTCGACGCCGCTCCCGACACCGCATTGCTTTACGTGCTGCGCAACGATCTCGCATTGAACGGACCGAAATACGGCTGCGGGCTCGGCGAGTGCGGCGCCTGCGCGGTGCTGATCGACGGCGTCGCCGCGCGCGCCTGCGTGATTCCGATCGAAGGCTGCGCGGGGCGCAACATCGTCACGCTCGAAGGGCTCGGCAGCCGCGAGCATCCCGATCCGGTGCAGGATGCCTTCATTCGCGAACAGGCCGCGCAGTGCGGCTACTGCCTCAACGGCATGATCATCACCACCAAGGCGCTGCTGACGCGCAATCCCTATCCGTCCGAGCATGAGGTGCTGGAAGCGCTGCGCTACAATCTCTGCCGCTGCGGCGCGCATATCGAAATCATCCGCGCGGCGATGCGCGCTGCCGGCCACGTGTTCGAGGCGCGCGATTGATGTCGGGCGTACGGCCTCCAGAGCAACGCAAGCGCGGCTCGCTGTCGGTCGTTCGCCCTGCCGTGCTGGGCGCGGAAGGAGCGTTCGAGACCTTCATCACCATCACATCAGACGGTTCGGTCAACGCCTATAACGGCCATGTCGATCTCGGCACCGGCATCCGCACCGCGCTCGGGCAGATCGTCGCCGAAGAGCTCGACGTCTCCTTTGCCCGCGTGGTCGTGATCCTCGGCGACACCGCCGTGGTACCGAACCAGGGCGCGACGATCGCAAGCGAAACCATTCAGATCACCGCCGTTCCCTTGCGCAAGGCCGCCGCACAGGCGCGGCACTTTTTGCTCTCGCGCGCGGCGGAGCGGCTTGAGCTGCCCGCCGATGAGCTCACGATCGAGGACGGCCTGATCCGCGGCCATGACAATCGCAGCATCAGCTATGGCGAGCTGATCGCGGACGAGACCATCCGGCTCGAACTCGCCGACGACGTTCCAGTCAAGGCGGTGAACGCTTATTCCGTGGTCGGCAAGTCGGTGCCGCGGGTCGACCTGCCGGCGAAAGCCACCGGCGAACTTGTCTACGTCCACGATGTGCGCGTGCCCGGCATGCTGCACGGCCGCGTCGTCCGTCCGCCCTATGCCGGCGTCGACGCCGGACCGTTCGTCGGCACCAGCCTGATCGCGATCGATGAAGCTTCGGTGCGCGATATTCCTGGCCTTGTCGCGGTGGTACGGATCGGCGACTTCGTCGGCGTCGTCGCCGAGCGCGAGGAGAACGCGATCAAGGCCGCCGCGCAGCTCAAGGTGAGCTGGAAGCCGGGACCTGTTCTGACCGACCTCTCCGACATCGAGCAGGCGCTGCGCGCCAATCCCTCGACGCCGCGGCAACTGATCGACAGAGGCGACGTCGATGCCGCGATCAAGGCGGCGGCCAAACCGATGCAGCGAACCTACGTCTGGCCCTACCAGATGCACGGCTCGATCGGCCCTTCTTGCGCAGTCGCCGATTTCGGCGACGGAGCCATCCGGGTGTGGTCCGGCACGCAGAACCCGCACATCCTGCGCGGCGATTTGGCACTCTTGATCCAGCGGCCGGAATCCGAGATCGACATCATCCGGATGGAGGCCGCCGGCTGCTACGGCCGCAACTGCGCCGACGATGTCTCCGCCGATGCGCTGCTGCTGTCGCACGCAGTCGGCCGCCCGGTGCGCGTGCAGCTCACCCGCGAGCAGGAACACGCGTGGGAGCCGAAGGGCACCGCGCAGCTGATGGACGTCAATGGCGGGCTCAATGCCGACGGCAGCGTCGCCGGCTACGACTTCGTTACGCGCTATCCCTCGAACGGCGCGCCGACCTTGGCGCTATTGCTCACCGGACGGATCGCACCTGAAGCCACCGTGTTCGAGATGGGCGACCGCACCGCGATCCCGCCCTACGACTACGAGAACATACGCGTGGTCGCCAACGACATGGCGCCGATCGTGCGCGCCTCCTGGCTTCGCGGCGTCTCGGCACTGCCCAATACGTTCGCGCATGAATCCTACATCGACGAGCTTGCCGCCGAGGCCGAGGTCGATCCGATCGAATACCGGCTGCGCTACCTCAGGGATAAGCGCGCGATCGATCTCGTCAATGCGGTGGCCGAGCGCGCCGGCTGGACGCCGCGCCCGGTGCGGAAGGAGCCCGAGGCCGAAGGCGATATCGTGCGCGGCCGCGGCTTTGCCTATGCGCTCTATGTGCACAGCAAGTTTCCCGGCTATGGCGCGGCATGGTCGGCCTGGATCGCCGACGTTGCGGTCAACAAGGCGACCGGCGATGTCAGCGTGACCCGCGTCGTCGCGGGACAGGATTCCGGATTGATGATCAATCCGGAGGGCGTGCGGCACCAGATCGAAGGCAACGTCATTCAGTCGACCAGCCGCGCGCTGATGGAGCAAGTCTCGTTCGAGCGCGGCGCGGTGACGGCGCGGGAATGGGGCGCCTATCCCATCATCAAATTCCCCGATCTGCCTGCGATCGACGTCCTGATGCTGCCGCGGCAGGACCAGCCGCCGCTCGGTGTCGGCGAGTCCGCCTCGGTGCCCAGTGCGGCTGCGATCGCCAATGCGATCTATGATGCGACCGGCGTCCGCTTTCGCGAGCCGCCGTTTACGCCGGAGCGCATTTTGAAGGGATTGCACGGCGAGCAACCCGCAGCGCCCGCGGCGCTTCCCTCACCCGCGCCGCCGGCCGATCTCAACAGGTGGCAAAACCCGTTTGCGAAACGCGGCGGCGTACTCGCCGGCATTGCCGCGCTCTGCGCCGCGGCGATCGGCATCGGCGCGGCGGTGCTGCCGTGGCGCGCTATTGCGCCGATCGCGCCGCCCGATGCCTCGGTCTATTCCGCCGCGACGATCGCGCGGGGCAAGGAGCTCGCCGCGCTCGGCGCCTGCGCGGTCTGCCATACGTCGGAGCACGGCACCCTGAACGCCGGCGGTCGGCCGCTCGAGACACCGTTCGGCACGATCTACACGACCAACATCACGCCCGATATCGACACCGGCATCGGCGCCTGGTCCTATCCCGCGTTCGAGCGCGCGATGCGCGAGGGCATTCATCGCGACGGGCGCCATCTCTATCCAGCGTTTCCCTACACGCATTTTGCGAAGACCACCGATGCCGACCTGCAGGCGCTGTACGCCTATCTGATGGCGCAAGCGCCGGTGCGCGCCGAGACGCCGCCGAACGCGCTGGCCTTTCCGTTCAACCTGCGCCCGCTGCTCGCGGGATGGAATGCGCTGTTCCATCAGCCCAGCACATTCCAACCCGATCCATCGAAGTCGGCGATCTGGAATCGCGGCGCCTATCTAATCGAGGGTCTCGGCCATTGCAGCGCCTGCCACTCGCCGCGCAATGCGCTGGGCGCCGAACGGCAAGCGGCCTATCTCGCCGGCGGCTTCGCCGAGGGCTGGGAGGCGCCGGCGCTGACGTCGCTGTCGAAGGCGCCGATCCCCTGGAGCGAGGACGAGCTCTACGCCTATCTGAGCACCGGCGAGTCCCGCCTGCACGGCGTTGCCGCGGGACCTATGGCGCCGGTCGTGCAGGAGCTCACTGTACTGCCCGACCAGGACATCCGCGCGATGGCGGTCTACCTCGCCTCGTTCAACGAGCCCGCCGATCGGCCCGCGCACGATGCCGTGGCCGCCAAACTCGAGGCCGCCACGGCCGTAACCACCGCGGCCTCGGCCGGCGCGCGGATCTATCAGGGCGCTTGCGCCGTCTGTCACGAGGTCGGCGGCCCGCCGCTGTTCGGCACCCGACCGTCGCTGGCGCTGAACAGCAATTTGCACAGCGACGTGCCGGACAATCTGATCCAGGTGATCCTGCACGGCATCGCCAAGCCGGCCGTGACAGATCTGGGCTACATGCCGGCCTTCAAGGACAGCATGAGCGACGGCCAGGTCGCCGAGCTCGCCTCCTTCCTGCGGCAGCAATTTGCCCCGGGCAGACCGGCCTGGACCGATGTCGCCGCCACGGTCGGCCGTATACGGCAGACCATAGCGCGCTGACCTGCCATGTTCCGCCCGATACCCACTGGGCGGGCGGCGCGGGGCAGGTTAAGGTTCCCGCATGACCGTGACAGACATCGCGACCCGGACCTACAACCACGGCTGGCGGCTCGACCCGATCGTGCGCAGCCTGCTGGACACCGATTTCTACAAGCTGTTGATGCAGCAGATGATCCGGGAAAGCTATCCGGACACACGCACGACCTTTTCGGTGATCAACCGGTCGACCCATATCCGGCTTGCCGAGGTCATCGACGAGGGTGAGCTGCGCGCCCAGCTCGACCACGCCCGCACCATCCGCTTCACCAAGAAGGAACTGATCTGGCTCGCCGGCAACACGTTTTATGGCAAGACCCAGATGTTCTCGCCCGATTTCATCAACTGGCTCTCGACCTTCCGCCTGCCCGAATACGAGCTGCACAAGGTCGACGGCCAGTATGAGCTGCATTTCCACGGGCCGTGGACCCACACCACGATGTGGGAGATCCCGGCGCTCGCAATCCTCAACGAGCTCCGCTCCCGCGCCGCGACCAAGACCTACGGCCGCTTCGCGCTCGATGTGCTCTACGCCCGCGCCAAGGCCAAGCTGTGGGCCAAGGTCGAGCGGCTGCGCAAGCTTGACGGCTTGCGGCTGTCCGATTTCGGCACGCGCCGCCGCCACGGCTTCCTGTGGCAGCGCTGGTGCGTCGAGGCGGTGAAGGAAGGCCTCGGCCCGTCCTTCACCGGAACGTCGAACGTGCTGCTCGCGATGGACAACGACCTCGAGGCGATCGGCACCAATGCGCATGAGCTGCCGATGGTGGCCGCGGCACTCGCCAACGACGACCAGGAGCTGCGCTGGGCGCCCTATCGCATCCTCGACCAATGGCGCCACGCTTATGGCGGCAACCTCCTGATCGCCCTGCCCGATGCGTTCGGCACCAAGCCGTTCCTGCGCGACGCGCCGGATTGGGTCGCCGACTGGACCGGCTTTCGTCCCGACAGCGCGCCGCCGATCACCGCCGGCGAAGACATCATCAAGTGGTGGAAGCAGAAGGGCCGTGACCCCAAGGAGAAGCTGTTGGTGTTCTCCGACGCGATGGATGTCGGCTCGATCGAGGAGACGTTCCATCACTTCAAGGGACGCGTGCGCGTCAGCTTCGGCTGGGGCACCAACCTCACCAACGATTTCGTCGGCTGCGCGCCTGATGGCACCGCCGAGCTCGATCCGATCTCGATCGTCTGCAAGGTGACGTCGGTCGACGGACGCCCGGCCGTGAAGCTGTCCGACAATCCGGAGAAGGCGACCGGCATCCCCACAGAGGTCGAGCGCTATCTGCGCGTGTTCGGCAATGTCGGCCGCGTTCGCACCGCAGTTCACGTTTAAATTCGCGGACCAACCATTTCCCATCGACTGACCTGACGAGCTTCGCATGCCCGCACCCAAGCCGCCTGCCTTCGAAACCCTGAGCCTGCACGCCGGCCAGCGCCCCGATCCCGCGACCGGCGCGCGCGCGGTGCCGATCTATCAGACCACGTCCTACGTCTTCCAGGACGCCGATCATGCGGCGGCGCTGTTCAACCTGGAACGTGCCGGCCACATCTACACCCGCATCTCGAACCCGACGACTGCGGTTCTGGAAGAACGCATCGCGGCGCTCGAATGCGGCGTCGGCGCGATCTGCACCGCCAGCGGCATGGCCGCGATGCATCTCGCCATCGCGACGCTGCTCAATGCCGGCGACCATATCGTCGCCTCCGCCTCGCTCTATGGCGGCACGATCAACATTTTGGCGCACACGCTGCCGCGCTTCGGCATTACCACGACCTTCGTGAAGCCCCGTGCGCTCGACGAGTTTCGTGCCGCGATCAAGCCGAATACGCGGCTCGTGATCGGCGAGACCATCGGCAACCCCGGCCTCGAAGTGCTCGACATCCCGGCGGTGGCACAAATCGCGCATGATGCGAAGATTCCGCTGCTGATCGACAACACCTTTGCAACGCCCTATCTGAGCCAGCCGATCGAGCTCGGCGCCGACATCACGATGAATTCGGCGACCAAATGGATGGGCGGCCACGGCATCGCGATCGGCGGCGTCATCGTCGATGGCGGCCGGTTCGACTGGCGCGCCTCCGGCAAATTCCCGCAGCTCACCGAGCCCTATGCCGGCTATCACGGCATCGTCTTCGACGAGCAATTCGGCAAGGCCGCCTTCATCATGCGCGCCCGCACCGAGGGCCTGCGCGATTTCGGCGCCTGCCTGTCGCCGACCAACGCCTTCCAGCTCTTGCAGGGTATCGAGACGCTCGGCGTCCGCATGGATCGCCACATCAGCAACACCCATGCAGTGCTGGATGCCCTCACCGCGAACAAGGCAGTCGACTGGGTGCTGCATCCGTCGCTGGAGACGCATCCGGACTACGCGCTGGCGAAGAAGCTGTTGCCGCGCGGCGCCGGCTCGATCGTCAGCTTCGGCATCAAGGGCGGCCGCGCCGCCGGCAAGAAGTTCATCGAGCAGCTGAAGCTGATCAGCCACCTCGCCAATGTCGGTGACGCCAAGACGCTGGTGATCCATCCCGCCAGCACCACGCACCAGCAGATGGATGCTGATCAGCTCAAGGCCGCCGGCATCGGCGAGGAGCTGGTGCGGCTGTCGGTCGGCATCGAGACCGCGCAGGACATCATCGACGATCTCGGCCAGGCGCTGCGCGCCTCGCAAAGGACTTGAGGCCATGCAGCTTTCCGTCAACGGGTCAGACACCTTCATCGCTACCGGCGGCAAGCCGTTCGATCCGCAGCTCGCCACGGTGGTGATGATCCACGGCGCCGGCTTCGACTCTTCGACCTGGGCGCTGCACAGCCGCTGGTTCGCCCATCACGGCTATTCCGTTCTGGCGCCCGACCTCCCCGGCCATGGCCGCTCCGCCGGCAAGCTGCTCGCGACCGTCGCCGAGATGGCTGACTGGACCGCCGCGCTGATTACTGCGGCCGGCGCGTCGAAGGCGCGGCTGATCGGTCATTCGATGGGCTCGCTGATCGCGATCGAGACCTCGGCGCGACATCCCGACAATGTCTCCGGCCTCGCGCTGATCGGCACCGCCGCGACCATGACGGTCGGCCCCGATCTGTTGAAGGCGGCCGAGGCCAATGACGTGGCCGCGATCGACATGGTCTCGATCTGGGGACTCGGCTTCAGGGCCGAGCTCGGCGGCAGCCTCGCGCCCGGCCTGTGGATGCACCAGGGCGCGCAGCGGGTGCTGCAGGAGGCCAAGCCCGGCGTGCTGTACAACGACCTCAACGCCTGCAACGCCTACCAGAACGCACTCACCGCCGCGGCCGCGGTCAAGGTGCCCGCGACCTTCGTCCTCGGCGAGCGCGACATGATGACCCCTGCCAAGGCCGGCAAGGCGCTCGCCGCGGCGACGCCGAATGCGCGCGTTGTGGTGTTGCCGGGCGCCGGCCACATGATGATGGTCGAGCAGCCCGACGAGCTGCTGGCGGCGCTGCAGTAATAGCGCTTGAGGTCCCTCTTCCTTCTCCCCTTGTGGGAGAAGGTGGCGCGGATGCAATCCGCGCCGTTGTCTCCGCGGATGGAGACGCCTCAGCCGGCTCCGATGCTTTCGCATTCGAGGTGCGCCGCCAAAATATCGAAAACAACCCCATGCACAGTAACAGGGCTGCCGCCGGCCCTCGGACGAGCAACTTGACACGTCGGGCAACTCAGCGATATCTTCTATTATTCCGAATTTTCGCAAGTACCACCGATCCTTCAGGAAATCCGACTCGCCATCACCAGCAAGGCAGCGAAGCAACCGATCGGTGCGAGATGGGAAAACTCCCGATGTCGCAGGACGGTCAAAGCTGCTGCTGCGAGAATGACGGCGCAGAGGATCAAGCCTGCTGCGCGGGTTGCCGGTAGTGCAACCAGGATGGCGGCCGATATCTCCAATCCGCCGGTGACCCGGCACCACCACGCGGGATACCCCCATCGAACAAAGTCGCTCCGCGTCGTCGACGTCGCGATCGCATTGAACAGACCAGCACTGGCGAAGGCAGCGGCAAGCAGCCTGATGAATATCAGGTGCATGACTTAAGCGACCGCCAACGCATAGGCCCGTAACTCGTCGATGATCGATCCCCGCGAAGGATTCCAGCCGAGTTCGCGCTTTGCCTTCTCGCTCGAGATGATCTGATCGGAGGCGATCGCATCGGCGAAACCCCAGAGGACCTTGCGCGCTTCTTCGAGCGGCCATGCCGCTACTCGGCCCCCGGCACCGCCCAGCTCGCTCGCTGCGCGTGCGATCTCGATGAGCCGCGGCGCCGAACCGTGCGCGCCATTGAAGACGGATCCCGCCGGTGCCCGCGCGAGCGCGAGCGCATAGAGATCGGCCAGATCGTCGGCATGCACGGTCGACCAGCGATTTTGACCGTCACCGACATGAAGCGCCGCACCGTGTTCCTTGGCCGTTGCGACCATCATCATCGCGGCGCCGCCCCAGTTGCCATACACCCAAGCAGGCCGGATAACGACCGGATGGACGCCCTCGGCTTCGGCCGCGAGGATCTCGCGTTCCAGGGCCTGGCGCCAGCGGACCATCTCGACCGGGTTCAGTGGAGTGCGCTCGGTCACTGGCGTGTCACCCGTGGAGCCGTAGACCAAACTGCCACTGGTATAGATGAAGCGCTTACCCGTTCCGCGCTGGGCTTCGAGGATCGCGCGCGTCGCAATCTCATCGAGCGACGCAGCGTTCTGATCGTTGGGCGAAGCGGCATGGACGACGGCGTCCACGCCTCGCACCGCCGAGATCAAGCTCACCGGGTCGGCGAGCTCACCCATCTCCGCTACGAAGCCTCGGTCGAGCAGCTTGGCCGCGCTGGCTTCCGACCGGGCGAGTCCCACGACTTCATGGCCTGCCTCTTTCAATCGGTGCGCTACCGCACCGCCGATCAAGCCAGTCGCGCCTGTTACCAAAACTCGCATGTCGATCACCCTTCAATTTCGGTGAATCCAACAAAGCGGAACGGCAATGCGGATGGAAATCGCGAGTTCTGATGTGGCGCTATCGATCGCGCCGATGGCGTCAGGCCGAGGCGGCGATTCTGGTGATGATGCCGCGCAGCCAGGCAATGGCCCCATGGGTATCCGCCCGCCGGTGCCACATCAGGTGGAGTGGCCAGGTCGGCAGTTCGAGCGGCGGATCATAAATCGCTATGCCTGCTCCGGTACCAGCGAACCTTCGTGCGACCCGGGAGGCCAGCGTCGCGACGAGGTCGGTCCCGGCGATCACGAAAGGGGCGGCCAGGAATTGCGGCAGGCTCAGCACGACCCGCCGTTCGAGACCGAGATCGGCAAGCCTCAGATCGACGATCCCGGAGCGGTCGCCTTCCGGAGAGACCAGAAGATGCGGCGCCGCTGCGAAAGCCTTCAGGCTTGGACCATCCGCGAACGCCGGGTGTCCCTCCCGCACGACGCAGGCGAAACTCTCAAGAAAGAGCGGGCTGCTGATAATGCGCGCCGACGTCTCGACGGGGAAACCGATCGCCAGGTTCGCCTCGCCGCTGTCGAGCAGCGTGATGGCTTCGTCTCGTCCGAAGATCCCGCAGACCCGCACATTGATGTGCGGGGCGTCGATGCTGAGGCGGGCCATCAGCGACGGCAACAAAACGAACGCCGCATAGTCGCTCATCGCGAGCGTGACGGTATTGTCGGCCGTCGCGGGGTCGAAGCTATCGGCCTGTAGCGCGCTCCGGAGCAGCCGGAGCGCATCCGAGACGGGACCAGCAAGGTCATGGGCGCGGGGCGTCGGCTGCATGCCTGAAGGCGTTCGCACGAACAGCTCGTCCCCAAGAAGCTCTCGCAAGCGCGTGAGTGCTCCGCTCATCGCCGACTGGCTGAGGCCGATCCGCGATCCGGCGCGCGTCACGTGGCGCTCCGCGTACAGCGCATCAAAGGCCTTCATCAAATTAAGGTCGAAGCCGGCTATATCCATGTGGCCGACCATAAGCGAATGCGCCGAACGGGCATAGCGGCCATACGTCAAGCGCACGCCGGCGCCGTCTGCAAAAGGTCAATAGGCGCCGTCCTCCTTCCAATCTATGCTAATGTGGTGCGTCATTTGGCGCAGATGGAGCGTGCACTCTCAGGTTAGGAGGCCGATGCATGAAGATGAAGATTGTGACCGTCGTGGGCGCTCTCGGAGCGGCCTTGGTGCTGTGTAGCCTCGGAGCGTCCGACGCTGAAGCCCGGGCGCGGAAGGCACAAGTCGTTCATGAACGAGCGAGGGTCGTTATCTCGACGCCCGTGATAACGCCGACTCCGTGGGACTATTATATTGTTCCACGATATCGCTATCGCCCAGAAGACGACCGCGTCGATCCATATGGGCCGCCTCTGGTGTCGTCTTGGCTCCTCTATGAAGGGTGGCGGTGGCCATACTGGTGATGAACAGCGACCACGCCAAACGGATCGCATTCGGAGAGAAGCCGGTGATGGCCCCCTGACGGACGCGGCGGTGGAGCGTAGCGCCCGGCCGCGCGACGGGAGGGTTCCTTTTTGCTCGCCGCCGGTGTTTCCTCTGTCACGGCGGAGAACGGGCATGCAGGGATCGCTGGGAGAGAAGATCGGCGATGGGCTTTTCGCTGATGTCTACGCCTGGGCGCCCGGTCAGGTCGTCAAGTTGTCCAAGCCAGGTATCCCGCAATGGGTCGTCCAGCACGAGACGCAAATGACCCGCGCGGTCTTCGCCGCCGGCGGCCCAGCGCCGGAGGTGCTCGGCGAAGTCACCCTGGACGGCCGCTTTGGCATCGTGCTGCCGCGGTTCGATGGGCCGACCCTGACGCAGGCTACGCGCACCGGCGCCATCACGCGTGAACAAGCGGGCGCAATCCTTGCGACGCTCTGCCTTGCCGTTCACAAGACGCGACCGCCGCCGGACGCACTCTCGCTGCGCGAGGCGATGGACGCCAGATTGCGGTTCGGCGGCAAAGTGCTTCCAGAGCGCATCACGACCGGCGTCCTCGCGCTGATCGAACACCTCGCGCCCGATGACGTTCTGTGCCATTCCGATCTTCACCCCAGCAACGTGATCATGACGGCGCAGGGTCCGAGACTGATCGACTGGCTCGGCGCGGCTCGTGCGCCCGCCGCCTACGAGATTGCACAGTGCCATATCCTGCTTGCCGAGATTGGCCCGGAACACGCCGACGATCCGGATCGGGCCACGGTCAATTCGGTTCTGCAGGCGGAGTATGCGAGGCTGGCCGGCATAGCCCCTGCGGCGCTGACGGCGGCGATGCAGCCCTATTTGCCGATCGTCCGCGTCTTCCTCCTGCTCGGCGGGGCGATGCCTGACATGCGGGAGCGGCTGATCCAGCGCGTCGAGGCGGCCCTGCGCTCCGTGGGGTGATTACTCTCGGTCATCGCGCTCCGCCTATGGTGATTGACCGTCACAGCAACACGGAGGCTGAAGATGCAGGGATCGCTGGGGGACAAGATCGGTGAAGGCGCCTACTCCGAAGCCTACGCCTGGGCGCCGGGGCAAGTCGTTAAACTGTTCAAGCCCGGCTTGCCGCGACGGATGCCCTGGTTCGAGGTGCAGATGATCCGCGCCATCCACGCCGCCGGCGCTCCGGTGCCGGAGGTGTTCGGCGAGGTGACCCTGGACGGGCGCTTCGGCATCGTGCTGCAGCGCCTCGATGGACCGACCCTGCTGCAGCTAACCCGAACCGGCGCGGTGACGTTCGAACAGGCCGGCGCGATCGTCGCGGCTCTTGCCATGTCCATTCACAAGACACCCCTGCCGCCGGAGGTCCTCTCCATGCGCGAGTACATGGAGGCTCAGCTGGGGCACGACGACGGCAAGCTCCCGAAGCACATCGCGACTGAAATCCTCGCGCTGATCGATCGCCTGCCGCCGGGCGACGGGCTTTGCCATACCGACCTGAGCCCCGGTAACGTGATCATGACAGCGGAAGGCCCAAAGCTGGTCGACTGGATCAGCGCGATGTGCGGGCCCGCCGTCCTCGAGCTTGGGTTCTTGCGCGTGATCCTGTCCGAGCTCGGGCCGGAAGTCGCCGACAATCCGGAGCGGCCGCGCGCGACCAATGCGGCGGCGCAATCCGAATATGCGCGGCTGGCCGGCATGTCTCTCGCGGAGCTAACGGCGGCAATGGAGCCGTATTTGCCCATCGTCCGCACCTTCGCCGTTCTCGGCAACGCGGTGCCTTCGCTGCGGGAGCGGCTGATCCAGCGCATCGAAGCGGCACTGCGCTCGGAAGACTGAATTGCTTTGGTTGCGCGCGCGCGAGCCCAAGTGGCCTGTCGAAGCGAGCCGTCAGCGTCCTCTCGGGCTCACTGCTTCGCGGGCTTCCTCTCGATCGGGTGGATGTCGATCGCGCGCAGGCGGCCGAGACGAAGCACGTCCAGCGACAAAGTGCGGTCGATCCGGCTGTGATCGAGTGCGCGGATCAGGTCGTCGACACCGTGGATCTCGACGCCGTCGAGCCTGATCACGACGTCGCCGGGCAACAGGCTGGCGCGCGCGGCCGGGCTGTCCGGCTCGATCTGCATCAGGAGCGCACCCATCTTGTTCTCGATGCCGGCGAGCACTGCATGCCGCCGCGGCACCGGCGCGGTCTGGCCCGCGACGCCGATATAGGCGCGGCGGACATAGCCGTGGCGGATGATCTCCGACAGCACGAACTGCGCGGTGTTAGAGGCGACCGCAAAGCAGATGCCCTGCGCGCCGTTGATGATTGCGGTGTTGATGCCGATCACCTCGCCGTTCGACGACACCAGCGGGCCACCGGAATTGCCGGGATTGAGCGCTGCGTCGGTCTGGATCACGTCCTCGATCGTGCGCCCGCTGACGGAGCGGATCGAGCGGCCCAGCGCCGACACCACGCCGGCGGTGACCGTCGATTCGAAGCCGAGCGGATTGCCGATCGCGACCACGAGCTGGCCGCGCCGCAGCGTCTTGGAGTTGCCGAGCGAGGCATAGGCCAGATCGCGCGCGCCGTCGGCCCGCAGCAGCGCGAGGTCAGTGTCGGGATCGACGCCGAGCACATGGGCATCGGTGTCGAAGCCCTCGGTGTCGCGCAGGCGGATCTCCTTGGACGATCCGACCACATGGCTGTTGGTCAGCACGAGGCCGTCGGGCGAGATTACGATGCCCGAGCCGAGCCCGCCGCGCTCGCGCCCATTGCGCACCTTGGGTCCGGTTTCGACACGAACCACAGCGGGGCCGACGCGATCGGTGACGTCGATCACGGCATTGGAATAGGCATCCAGCAACGCCCGGTCATCGGTTTGAGCAGCATCAGCCGCCCGCGATGACGGCGTGTCAGCGGCGGTATCTGAGGTAAAATCCAGCATGGCGAGAGTCCTTTGGTCCCCTCAGATGGTGACCTGCTCCCGCCGCCGCAAGTGGTTACGCCTGCACCTGCCCGATCGGCTAGGTCGCCCCGCGCAGCGTGCCGCCGCGCGCCTTGACCGGATCGAGCAGCGACCAGTCGCCGTCCGGCAGCACGTAGCCCTTCGGGAACGGCGCGCGCAGCTCGAGCCCGAGCGAGCGCAGCACGCGGTCGTCGCGGTAGTAGCATTGCAGCACGACGCGGACGAGCGTGGCTGCGGCGGCGCCACGGCTCCGAAACTCCAGCGCGACCGTATCGCGCCTGGCCTCGTCGAGCTCGGCAAGCGGCTTGCCCGCAAGCTGAGCCAGATGATCCAGCGCCTGCGCGACCAGCGCGGTGTCGCGGCCGAGCGTTGCCAGCATGTCAGCCTGGATCACGGCATCATCAGCCCCCGGCACCTTGTACTCTTCACTGGCGGGCACGATCATCGCGGCGACGGTGCGCAGATCGGCGCGCTGGGCTGCGGTCAGTTGTTTGTTTTCGGACATGTCGGTCTCAATCGAACAGATTGGCGAGGCGCTGCTTCATCTGGTCGGCGATGTAGAGCGCAAGGGCCTGGATGGTGGAGGTCGGATTCACGCCGCCCGAGGTGACGAAGATGCTGCCGTCGACGATGAACAGGTTCTTCACGTCGTGCGAGCGGCCCCATTCGTTGACCACGGAGCGTGCGGGATCGGTGCCCATCCGCGCGGTGCCGAGCAGATGCCAGCCGCCCCAGGGGATCGGCGCATTGACGCAAAGGTCGGTGGCGCCGCCGGCTTCGAGAACTTCGCGGCCGCGCGCCAGTGCATGGTCCATCATCTTGCGGCTGTTCTCGCTGATCGTGTAGTCGATCCGCGGTGCCGGAATGCCGTGGCTGTCCTTGCGCACCGGATCGAGTGTGACGCGGTTGTGCTCTTCCGGCAGATCCTCGCAGATCGCCGAGAAGCCGAGCCGATGACCGTTCAACTTGCGGAAAACGCGGTGATGATCCTTGCCCCAGGGCAAGATGCCCTTCTGCTCGCTCGACACGGCCTCGAACACCGGTCCCGCCCCGCGGACGAACTGGACACCATAGCCGCGGACGAAGCCGCGCGAGAGGTCCGTGTCATACCACTCCTTGCTCCACAGGCAGGTCGGCGGCGCGCGGTTGGAATCGGTCGGCTCGGCGACATAGCCGTAGATCTGCGCATAGGGATGGAACATCAGGTTCTTGCCGACCAGGCCGGACGAGTTGGCGAGGCCGTTCGGGAATTTCCCCGACACCGAATTGAGCAACAGCCGCGGCGTGCCGACGCCGTTGCAGGCGACGATGACGACCTCGGCCGGCTGGAATTGCTCGACGCCGTCCTTGTCGTAATAGACGACGCCGGAGGCCATGCCGTGTTCGTTGGTCAGTATCTCGCGCACCCGGCAATGCGTCTTGACCTCGACCCCGGCGCGGATCGCGTGCGGCCAGTAGGTAATGTCGGTCGAGGACTTGGCGCCCTGCGCGCAGGCCGGCGTGCAATGGCCGAGATTGATGCAGCGCGCCCTGCCCTCGTAATCCGTCGTCGCAACCGTCGTGTCCGACGGCCACCAGTGCCAACCGAGCTCGTTCATCGCCTTGCCTATCATCGGGCCGGACAGGCCGAGCGGCTGCGGCGGCATCGGCGGATGCGACAGCGGCGACAGCGGATCGCCGGACAGGCCCGACGTGCCCATCATGCGATCGTTCTCCTCGAAGAACGGCGTCAGTGCGTCGTAATCGATCGGCCAGTCATCAGCGACGCCGTCGAGCGTCCTGACCTTGAAGTCGGAGGGGTGCAGCCGCGGCCAATGCGCGGTGTACATCACGGTCGAGCCGCCGACGGCGTTGAAGTTGACGACCTTGATCGGCGAATTGTCGTCGTTGATCGGATAGTCCTCCGGCCGCTTGCGGATGTTGGGGCTGGACGACCACTCGCCGTAGAATTTCGCCTCCCAGTCACGCCCGGTGCTCGGATACTCGGCAGGGTTCATCCAGCCGCCCTGATCGAGGCAGAGGATATGCATCTTGGTATCGGCGAGGCTCCAGGCTATCGCGGCGCCGGAGGCCCCGGCGCCGATGATCAGGACGTCAACGGGATCGTTCTTCATTCTTGTTTCCTGGTATTGCCTTCATCGTCATTGCGAGGAGCGACAGCGACGAAGCAATCCATCTCTCCACTTGTGGCTCCATGGATTGCTTCGCTTCGCTCGCAATGACGGGGTGATGCGGCTCAATTCACGATTCTCACCGGCAAGCTTCGTATACCGCGGATGAAATTGGAATAGAGCCTTTGCGGCGGGCCCATCAGCTTAAAACGCAGATCGCGCGCCAACACCTCCTCCCAGAGGATGCGCAATTGCTGCTCGGCGAGGCGGTCGCCGACGCAGCGGTGAATGCCGGCGCCGAAGGCGAGGTGCTGGCGCGGCTTGGCGCGGTCGATGATGAATTCGTCGGCCCGTTCGATCTTGTCCTCGTCGCGGTTGCCGGAGATGTACCACATCACCACCTTGTCGCCCCTCCTGATCCGCTTGCCGGCGAGCTCGACGTCGTTGCGCGCGGTGCGGCGCATGTGCAGCACCGGCGTGTGGTAACGGATGGTCTCGGAGACGAGGTTCGGGATCAGCTCGCGCCGGGCGCGGACCAGCCCGAATTGCTCGGGGTTTTCCACCAGCGCCATCAGCCCGGCCGACATCGAATTCCGCGTCGTGTCGTTGCCGCCGACGATCAGGAGCCCGATGGTGCCGATGAACTCGCGCGGCTCCAGATTCCGCGTCGCTTCCGAATGCGCCAGCATCGAGATCAAATCGAAGGTCGGCGGCGCATCGACCCGCGCGTCCCATAGCTTGCGGAAATATTCTCCCATCTTGATCAGCTCGGCGGTGCGTTCAGCCTCCGAATGCACCACCGCGTCGGGGGACTCGATATTGGCGATTGCGACATCCGACCACCAGGTCAGCTTGGCGCGGTCTTCTGCGGGAAAGTCGAACAGCGTCGCCAGCATCATGTTGGTGAGGTCGACTGAGACCCGCTCGGCCCAGTCGAAGGTCTCGTTGCGCGGCAGCGCGTCGAGTACGGCCGCGGTGCGCTGGCGGATCAGCGCATCGAAATTGGCGAGGTTCGACGGCGCCACGATCGGCGCGACCGTGCGGCGCTGCGCGGTGTGGCCGGGCGGGTCCATGCGGATAAAGCTCGGCCGCTCCTGTCCTTTCGGCTGGTCAGCGACCTGGATACCGCCGAGTTCGGAGGCCGAGGAATAGTTCTGATGATCCAGCTCGACCGCGAAGATGTCGTCGTAGCGCGTTACCGACCAATACGGGCCGTAAGGCGAAGCCTCGCAATAATGCACCGGGTCGTCGCGGCGAAGCTGCGCAAACAGCGGCCGCCAGGTGTCGTCCTGATAGAGCCGGGGGTTACTGACATCTGTCGACGTCGGCCTGCGCAGCGCCTCTCCCATCGCCTCACTCCCGCTGGTTCCGTCGCCGCTTGGCGGGCGATCGTCTTGTCGAAGCGACGATAGAGGAAATTCTGCCGCCGAGTAAAGCCGCGGAACGGACCGTCCGCCGCGCGGAATGCGCGCAGGCCGGCGCACCCGGCAAATCGCGATAGCTGCCCCGCTGCTCGATGTTTGTCGGCAGCGGCAAGACCGGCTAGCCTTGCCGGCAATCAACCGATCAGGGAGCGACGACAGGTGGCCGCAACGCGCCAGGACAACAGCCCCGAGAACGCCGCGCTGGACTACGACGTCATCATCATCGGCGCCGGCCTGTCCGGCATGTATCAGCTCTACCGGCTGCGCGAGCTCGGCCTCACGGCGCGCGTGTTCGAGGCCGGCACCGGCGTCGGCGGCACCTGGTACTGGAACCGCTATCCCGGCGCACGCTTCGATTCCGAAAGTTACTCCTACGGCTATTCGTTCTCGAAGGAGCTGCTCGCGGAATGGGAGTGGTCGGAGCATTTCGCCGGCCAGCCCGAGACCCTGCGCTACTGCAACTACGTCGCCGACAAGTTCGATCTGCGCCGCGACATCCAGTTCGAAAGCCGCGTCACATCGGCGATCTACCAGGACGATACACGAAGCTGGCAGGTCACGCTGGAAAGCGGCGCGTGCCACTCGTGCCGTTTCCTGATCACCGCGATCGGCCCGTTGTCGACCCCGACCCTGCCGCGCATCGAGGGCCGCGACGATTTCAAGGGGCAATCCTTCCACACCGCGCGCTGGCCAAAGGAGAAGGTGGATTTCGCCGGCAAGCGCGCCGCCGTGATCGGCACCGGCGCGACCGGTATCCAGACCATCCAGACCATCGCCGGCGAGGTCGGCCACCTCACCGTGTTCCAGCGCACCGCCAACTGGGCCGCGCCGCTGCACAACGGCAAGATCGACGCCGAGACGCAAGCCAGGATCAAGGCCGGCTATCCCGAGATCTTCGCGCGCTGCAAGGAGACCTTCGCCTGCTTCGTCCATACGCCTGACCCGCGCGGCGCGTTCGAGGTCAGCGACGCCGAGCGCGAGGCGTTCTACGAAAAACTCTATGGCGAGCGCGGCTTCGGCATCTGGCAGGGCAACTTTAGGGACATCCTGATCGACCGCAAGGCGAATGCGACGATCAGCGACTTCGTCGCGCGCAAGATCCGCCAGCGCGTCAAGGATCCGGAGGTCGCCGAGAAACTGATCCCGACGAACCACGGCTTCGGCACGCGGCGGCTGCCGCTCGAGACCTTCTATTACGAGGTCTACAACCGCGACAATGTCGAGCTTGTCGATCTCAAGGCGACGCCGATCGAAAAGATCACGCCCGAGGGCATCCGGACGACAGAGAAGGACTACGCCTTCGATATCATCATCTACGCCACCGGCTTCGACGCCATCACCGGCAGCTTCGACAACATCGATCTCCGCGGCGCGCACGGCGTGCGGCTGAAGGAGAAATGGACGCACGGCCCGGAGACTTATCTCGGGCTGATGGTCGACGGCTTCCCCAACATGATGATGCTGATGGGCCCGCACACCGCGCTCGGCAACATCCCGCGCAGCATCGAGTACAGCGTCGACTGGGTCACCGGCCTGATCCGCTTCGCCCAGGAGAGAGGCCTGACCTTACTCGACGCCACGCCCGAGGGCACCGCCGACTGGACCGATCATGTCAAGGCGCTCGGTGTCGGGCTGCTCTCCAACGAGGTCGATTCCTGGATGACCGGCATCAACCGCAACGTCGACGGCAAGCAGACCCGCATCGTCGCCCGCTACAGCGGCAGCGCGCCGGCGTATCGCGCACGGTGCGATGAGGTGGCTGCGAAGGGTTATGCGGAGTTGAGGTTGGGGTGAGCTTGGTCGCTCTCTTGGTGAGACGAGGCGCCTGCCCATCCACCACCGTCGTCCTGGCGAAAGCCAGGACCATAACCACCGCATTCAGTGATGAACGGGATCGTGGCCCCAGCATCGCGCAACGATCAATTTTGGGGTAAGGGGTCCTGGCCTTCGCCAGGACGACGCCGCTGGATCGTTCCCGATTCAAGATGTCAAAGATGCGGTGTCATCACCCGCGAAGCGGGTGATCCAGTATTCCAGAGACAGTAGTTATCGAGCCGAGAGGCCGCGGCGTACTGGATCGCCCGGTCGAGCCGGGCGATGACAGTTGGGGTGGGAACGCAGCCTCGTCCTCCCTACCACGCATCAATGCACGGCCGCTTGCGGTGCGTGCGCGGCTCTACCTTCGGCACCGAGCGCAAGCCCGCCATGATCCAGTGGCGTGTGTCGGCGGGGTCGATCACCTCGTCGATCTCGAGCACCGAGGCGATCGAGACGGCCTTGCCGTTGGCGTAGAGCTCGGCGACCTTGGTCTGGAAATACTTCTCGCGCTCGAGGGGGTCCGCGATCCCCTCCATCTCCTTGCGGAAACCGAGGCGGACATAGCCCTCGAGGCCCATGCCGCCGAATTCGCCGGTCGGCCATGCCACCGTGAAGAACGAGGCGTGGAAGCCGCCGCCGATCATCGATTGAGCCCCTAAGCCATAGCCCTTGCGCAGCACGACGCCGAACAGCGGCACCGTGATGCTGGCGCCGGTGACGAACATCCGTGCGACGTGACGCACGATCGCGGTCTTCTCGGCCTCCGGCCCGACCATGAAGCCCGGCGTGTCGCACAGCGAGACGATCGGGATGTCGAAGGCGTCGCACAGCTGCATGAAGCGCGCGGCCTTGTCGCCGGCGGCAGCGTCGATCGCGCCGCCGAGATGCTTTGGATTGTTGGCGATCAGGCCGAACGGCTTGCCTTCGATGCGGATGAAGGCCGTGATCATGCCGACGCCGAAATCGCGCCGGATCTCCAGCACCGAGCCCTCGTCGGCCATCAGGTCGATCACGTTGCGGATGTCATACACCCGCAGGCGATTTTCCGGGATCGCGCGGCGCAGCAGCCGCTGGTCCGGCGCTTTCCAGTCGGCCACCGCGCCCTGGAAGTAGGACAGATATTTCTGCGCCACCGCGGTCGCCTCTTCCTCGTCCTCGACCAGGATGTCGATCACGCCGTTCGGCGACTGGAACGAGACCGGGCCGACCTCGGCCGGATGATAGACGCCGAGCCCGCCGCCCTCGATCATCGCCGGACCGCCCATGCCGATCGAGGCGTTTTTGGTCGCGATGATGACGTCGCAGACGCCGAGCATCGCGGCGTTGCCGGCGAAGCAATAGCCCGAGACCACGCCGACGACAGGCACGAGGCCGGAGAGTTTTGCGAACTGCACGAAGGACGGGCCGTCGAGGCCGGTCATGCCGAGCCGGTCGGTATCGCCGGGACGGCCGCCACCGCCCTCGGCATAGAACACCAGCGGCATCCGCCACTGCTCGGCGAGGCCAAGCATGCGGTCGATCTTCTTGTGGTTCATATGGCCCTGGGTGCCGGCGAGCACGGTGTAGTCGTACGAGATCACCATGCAGCGCGCGCCGTCGGCGCCAAAATCCTTCGCGTTCACGGTGGCAACGCCCGCGATCAGGCCGTCGGCCGGCGTGTTCTTGATGAGGTCCTCGACCTTGCGGCGGCGGCGCTGTGCCGCGATCGCGAGCGAGCCGTATTCGACGAACGAGCCCTCATCGACCAGCTGCGCGATGTTCTCGCGCGCGGTGCGCTGGTTGGTCTTGCGGCGGCGCTCGACCGAGGCCGGACGGTTCTCGTCCAGCGTGATCGCCTTGCGCGCGATCAGTTCGCCCAAGTCTGCACGGATGTGATCGAGATCGATCGCCGCGGCTTCCTCCGCGGTATGGCCGTCGACCTCGGCCGGTTCGAGGAACAGGATCGGCTCGCCATGCATCAGGGTGAGGCCGGGACCGCCCGCGATCTTCGTCACCCGGCCGCCATGCGGTGCCGTGACGAGATGCTCCATCTTCATCGATTCCAGCACGGCAATCTGCTGGCCGGGACGGACCAGATCACCCTCCGCGACCTCGATCGCCACGATCGTGCCCTGCAACGGCGCCGGCACCGGCAGCGAGCCCTCGGGCGCCGCCTCGATGGCGACGGACTTGGTTACGGCCGCCTCGCTCACCTCGAGGAGCGGCGCAGCATGCTCCTTCGCGGCGCCGACCAGCGCCGCGACATGGGTATCGATGAAGTTGGTGCTGATCTTGTTCCGCGCAAAACTCTGGTGCGCCAGGATCGCGCCGAGGAACGGGATGTTGGTGGCGACCCCGCCGATGCGAAACTCGCGCAAGGTGCGCGATGCCTTGTGCACCACGTCGGTCCATTTCGGGCTCGGCGAATGCACGATGACTTTTGCCAGCAGCGAGTCGAACGCGGCCGAGGTCCTGTAGCCGGAATAGCCGAACGTATCGACGCGGACGCCAGGGCCGGACGGCAGGTCGAACACGCTGAGCGTGCCGCCGGTCGGCTTCGTCACGCCCTTCTCGTCCATCACCTCCATGTTGACGCGGAGCTGCATGGCATAGCCGCGCGGCAGCGGCACGGCTGATTGCGCCAGCCCGAGCGAAGCCAGCGTCGCGCCGGCGGCGACCGCGAGCTGCGAACGGACGAGGTCGAGGCCGAGCACCGCCTCGGTGACGGTATGCTCGACCTGGAGCCGCGGATTGGCCTCGATGAAGGCGAAGGCGCCCTCGCCCTTGCTTTCCTCCGCCTCGTCATCGACAAGAAATTCGAAGGTGCCGAGATTGTCGTAGCGCGCGGCGGAGGCGAGCTGCTTTGCCGCCTCGATGATGCGGGCGCGCAGGCTCTCACTTAATGACGGGCTCGGCGCCACCTCGATCAGCTTCTGGTTGCGGCGCTGGATGGTGCATTCGCGCTCCCAGAGATGGCTGATCGCACCATGACGATCGCCGATGATCTGCACCTCGATGTGGCGCGCTTTCCGGATCAGCCACTCGACGTAGACCGCGTCATTGCCGAACGCCGCCTTGGCCTCCGACTGGCAGCGCGCATAGGCTTCATCCAGCTTGGCCAGGTCCTCGACCACGCGCATGCCGCGCCCGCCGCCGCCGGCGATCGCCTTGACCATCACGGCGGCATTGGCGCCGAGCGAGGCGAAGAAGGCCTTTGCCTCGTCGAGCGTCGTTGCGCCCGAGGTGCCGGCAATGATCGGCACGCCGCACTTTTTGGCCAGCGCCTTTGCCTTGGCCTTGTCGCCGAACAGATCGAGCGCCTCCGGCGACGGGCCGACGAAGGTGATCTTCTCCTCGGCGCAGCGCCGCGCCAGCTGGGTATTCTCGCTGAGGAAGCCGTAGCCCGGATGCAGCGCGTCGCAACCCGTGGCCTTGGCTACCGCAATCACCGCCTCGATGTCGAGATACGCCCGCGCGCCGCGGCCGGGGAGCTCGTGGCACGCATCGGCGGATCGGACATGCAGCGAGGCAGCATCGTCGGCGGGATAGATCGCGACCGTCGCGATGCCGCTCTCTGCCGCGGCGCGGGCAATGCGGATCGCGATCTCACCGCGGTTGGCAATCAGCAATTTCTTGAACGACATGATCATTCCACCAAAGGTCAACGATCCTTCATGGTCGGATCGAGCACGACACGCAAGGATTCCCCAAGCGCATTGAACGCCAGGGAGACGACGAGAATGGCAAGGCCCGGCGCATACATCTGCTCCGGGGCGATTTCCATGTATTGGTAGGCGCGCGCCAGCATGGCGCCCCAGCTCGGGTCCGGCGGCTGGATGCCGAGGCCGAGGAACGACAGGCTGGCCTCGGCCAGGAGCGCCGCAGCGAGCAGCAGCGTCACCTGCACGATGACTGGCTGCAGCGTGTTCGGCAGCACGTGGCGCCACAGCACATGCCAGGTCGGCGCCCCAAATCCCCTCGACGCGTCGACATAGAGCTCCTGCCGCACGATCAGCGTGCGGGCGCGGACGATGCGCGCCAAGGCCGGGAACATCGTGATGCCGATCGCGATCATGCCGTTGGTCAGGCCGATGCCGAGCGCACCGGTGACCGCGATCGCCAGCACGATGGCGGGAAACGACAGGAACGTGTCGATGATGCGGCTGATGATGTCGTCGATCCAGCCGCCGAAATAGCCGGCGATCAGGCCGACCGGCAGCCCGATCAGAACCGCGACGCCGACCGCAAGCAGGCTGGCATAGACGGTGGCCGGCGCGCCGTAGATCAGGCGGGAGAAGATGTCGCGGCCGAGATCGTCGGTGCCGAGCAGATGCAGCGGCCCCGGCGGCGCTAGCATGTTGTTGACGTCCTGCGCGGTCGGCGCATAGGGCGCGATCCAGGGCGCGCCGATCGCGACGACAACCAGCACCGACAGCACCAGGATCGACAGCGCGGCGCGGAGATCGCCGGCGAGCCAACGCAGGAAACGCCGCAGCCGGGTCGGCTTTGCTGATATCTTCAGCGGAGCGAGCGCGGTGTCGGTCATTGCTCGATCCTCGGATCGACCGCGGCACAGAGCAGATCCGTGATCAGATTCACCGCGATGACGACGACCACCATGGTGAAGACGACACCCTGCACGATCGGGAAATCGCGCTGGATCGCGCCGCGCACGATCAGGCTGCCGAGGCCGGGAATGGCGAACACCGCCTCAATCACGACGGTCGCCGCCAGCATGCGGTTGACCAGCAGGCTGATGATCGTGAGCAGATTGACGCCGACATTCTTCAGGCCGTGCTGCCAGAGGATGCGGGACATCGACAATCCCTTGGCATGCAGCGTGCGGACATATTGCGACGACAGCACCTCCAGCAGCGCACCGCGCAACTGGCGCGCGACCTCGGCCATGCCATAGGCCGCGATCGCGATGGCCGGCAGCAGCGCGTGCCGGATCGCGTCGATCGGCGAGACGCTGAAGGATTTCGCGCCGGTCGCCGGCAGCCAGTTCAGCTTCAGCGAGAACTCCGCCACCAGGATCATCGCGAGCCAGAAGCCGGGCACCGCGACGCCGAGCGACGCAATCATGCTGATCAGCTTGTCGACCCAGCCGTTCGGCTTGATCGCGGCCATCACGCCCATCGGAATGCCGGTGACCAGCGCCAGCACCAGCGCGATCACGACGATCAAGAGTGTGTTCGGGAAGGCGCGGCCGATCGAGACCGCGACCTTCTCGCCGGTCAACAGCGATTGCGAGAGATCGCCCTGCGCGACATGGCCGAGCCAGGCGCCATATTGCACCAGGAACGACCGATCGAGGCCGTAGATCTGCCTGATCTCGGTGATCCGCGCATCGGTCGCGTTGTCGCCCGCCAAGGTCACGGCGATGTCGCCTGGCACCAGCTTGAGCAGCGCGAACACCATGAAGGTCGCGAGCAGGATCACGGGCAGCGCCTGCACGAGGCGGCTGCCGATGACCTTGACTGGTGACCGTCGTGCCATGGTTCAGCCTTCGAGCCAGACGTCGTCGTATTTCGGCTTGCCAAGGAGATTGGGCCGATAGCCCTGCACCTTCTTGTTCATGGCGACCAGCTCGAACTGGAACGCCAGCGGCACGACGAAGGCGTTTTCCATCACCAGCCGTTGCACGGTGGCGAACGCCTTGCGCCTGACCTCGATGTCTTCCGATGCGCGCGAGTCCTTGATCGCGGCTTCGAGCTCAGGAGGCACCGGCGCGCGGCCGGCATTGTAGTAGGCGTCCTTGGTGAACATCAGCGAGTAGGTCAAGCTCGGATCGGGCCGCCCGGTCCAGGCCGACAACAACCCGGCCCCCTTCTTCTCCGCACCGAAGAAGGCAGCAGAGGCTTCCGCGACCGTGCCGTTGACAAAACGCACGTTGATGCCCGCCTTACGCAATTGCTCGATCAGGATCTCCTCACGCTGCACCGAATCTTGATCGGTGTAACCGCCGATCTCGATCGGGGTGCCTTCCTTGAAGCCCGCCTCGGCGAGCAGCTTGCGGGCCTTGTCGGGATCATAGGGATAGAGCTTGGCAACCTCGGCATCATAGGCCCAGTGCGACTTCGGCAGATTCATGTAGGCCGGCTCCGCAAGGCCCGCGAGCGCGGCTTTGGCGAAGGACTCGCGGTCGATCGCAAAGTTCAGCGCCTGGCGGACCTTGATGTTGTCGAACGGCGGCTTGGCCCAGTTCAGGAAGATCTGGAACACATAGAGCGTCGGGCCATGCACGACCTTGACGCTGGAAGCACGCTCGATGATCGCCTTCTGCCGCGGCGGCAATTGATAGATCAGATCGTTCTGCCCGGCGGTAACCGAGCGCGCGCCGGTGGTGAGCTCGGGAATGATCGAGAACTCGATGCCGTCGGGACAAGGACGGTCCGGCTTCCAGTATTTCTCGTTGCGCTTGACCACGATCTTCTCGCCGTCGGCCCAACTCACGAAAGCATAGGCGCCGGCGCCGACCGGCTTGCGCGTCACGACGCCACCCTCGGCGACCTTCAGCGCCGTCGGCGACACCATCATGCCGGCGCGATCGGACAGAATGCCCGGCAGCGCCGTATCCGGCGTCTTCAGCTTCAAGGTCACCTGCTGCGGCCCGGTAACCTCGACCGAGGCGACCGAGAGCAGATCGGCCTTGATGTTCGACTTGGCATCGCCCCGGTTGCGATCGAGATTGAACTTGACCGCCTCGGCATCGAGCGGCGTGCCGTCATGGAAGGTGACGCCGGCGCGGATGTTGAGCACCAGCGTATTGGGATCGGTGAACTTCCAGCTTTCGGCGAGCGCCGGCTTCGGCTTCAGCGTCTCGAACTCCCATTCCACCAGCGTGTCGTACATCGTGAACAGGAAGGCGTGATCGGAGCCAGCGCCGCCGGTTGCCGGATCGAGGCTCGACGGATTGGCCGGCGCTGAGATCCGCAAGGTGCCGCCCTTCTTCGGCGTGCCTTGCGCGAACGCACGGCCGCCGAGCGTGGTGCTGGCGAGTGCGCCCGAGAGCAGCGCCATGGCCTCGCGTCGTGTCGTCATCGTCATGGCGTTGTCTCCGGTATGTTTGTCGAAAAATTCGGGCGGTCGGCGAAATGGCAGGCCACCCAGTGATCGGGCTTCAGCTCGCGCCACTCCGGCACACGCTCGGTGCAGAGCGGCTGCACGTGCGGGCAGCGGGTGCGGAACCGGCATCCCGACGGCGGATCGATCGGGCTCGGCACCTCGCCCTGCAGCACGATCCGCTGCGCCTCGCGCATCGTCGACGGCAGCGGCCGCGGCTCGGCCGACAGCAGCGCAATGGTGTAGGGATGCAGCGGCCGCTCGGCGACCTCTTCGGTCGGCCCGAGTTCGACGAACTGGCCGAGATACATCACCGCGACGCGCTCGCTGATATGCGAGACCACGGCGAGATCATGCGTGATGAAGACGTAGGTCAGCCCGAGATCGCGCTGCAGATCGGCAAACAGGTTGAGCACGTCGCCACGGATCGACATGTCGAGCGCAGCCACCACCTCGTCGCAGACGATCAGTTTCGGCTTGAGCGTCAGCGCACGAGCGATCACGACGCGCTGCTTCTGGCCGCCGGACAGCTGATGCGGATAGCGCTCGCCGAATTCCTGCGGCAGCCCGACGCGCTCCAGCGCCTCCCGCCCCAGCCGCTCCCGCTCGGCGCGGCTGCCGACACGGGCGAGTTCCAGCGGCTCCAGCACCGAGGCCAGGATGGTCATGCGCGGATTCAACGCGGCGTTGGGATCCTGGAAGATGATCTGATAGTCGCGGCGATGACTTTGAAACTCCCGGCGCGGCAGCGCCAGCGGGTCGATGCCGTCATGCAGGATGGCGCCGGCACTGGGATTGAGCAGAAACACCAACGCGCGGCCAATCGTCGTCTTGCCCGAGCCGGATTCGCCGATGATGCCAAAGGTCTCGCCGCGCCGGACATCGAAATTGACGCCATCGACCGCCTTCACGGTGGCGCGGCGGTCCGTGGTCTGGAAGCGGACCTGGAGATCGCGCACCGAGATGATGGGTTCGCGGCGGGGCTCGGCTGTAGTTGCGGTCATTGCGTCGCGACCTTCGCAGCCGCCGGCGCATCGGGCGGATGCAACGCGCCCGGCAGATTGAGCTCGGCAAAGCGCCAGCAGCGCACCTTGCGGCCGCCGCCGGCGTCCTGCAGCTTCTGTTCGGCCTCGCAGCCCTTGGTCGCATGCGCGCAGCGGGCGCGGAAGCGGCAGCCCGCAGGCATCTCCGCGATCGACGGCACCCGGCCCGGGATCGACGGCAATCGGCCGTGGCGCGGGCTCAAATGCGGCAGCGAGCGCAAGAGCCCCGACGTATAGGGATGCAGCGGCCGCACCAGCGCCTCGTCGACGGTGGCGTCCTCGATCACCTCGCCGGCATACATCGTGATCATCCGCGTGCAGGTCTCGGCGACGACGCCGAGATCGTGGGTGATCAGCATCAGCGCGGTCTTCGAGG
Source organism: Bradyrhizobium sp. RD5-C2 (assembly GCF_019972155.1). Taxonomy (GTDB): domain Bacteria; phylum Pseudomonadota; class Alphaproteobacteria; order Rhizobiales; family Xanthobacteraceae; genus Bradyrhizobium. The sequence goes on from NZ_BOVL01000009.1 coordinate 171,951, forward strand.
TCTCGCTGATGTCGCGCAGCAGCTCGAGGATCTGCGCCTGCACGGTGACGTCGAGCGCGGTGGTCGGCTCGTCCGCGATCAGCAGCTGCGGGCCGCAAATCAGGCTCGCCGCGATCATCACGCGCTGGCGCATGCCGCCGGAGAGTTGGTGTGGATAGTCGTCGATGCGCCGCTCGGGCGACGCGATGCCGACGTGGCGGAGCATCTCCAGCGTTTTGGCGCGGGCTTCCTCATAGGAAACGTCCGTATGGACGCGCAGCGTCTCCGCGATCTGGTGACCGACGGTGAAGACCGGATCGAGCGCGCTCATCGGCTCCTGGAAGATCATCGCGATCCGCTTGCCTCTGATGGCGCGCATCTGCCGCGCACTGCAGGAGGCGAGATCGGTGCCGTCGAACAGGATCTTGCCGTCGAGCCCGGCAAAATTGCCCGGCAACAGCCGCAGGATCGACAGGCCGGTGATGGTCTTGCCGCAGCCACTCTCGCCGACGATGCCGACCCGCTCGCCCGGCGCGATGTCGAAATCGATCCGGCGCGTCGCCTGCCAGATGCCCTGCGACGTCTTGAAACGGATGCCGAGCCCGCGCACGGACAGCAGCGGCCGCGCGCCGCCGCGCGCACCCTCCGCCTTGCGCTGTGCCGGCTGGCCTGTCTCCATCAACCCGCCGCCCGCTTCTTCTCTTTCACCAGCTGCTCCTCCATCAGCATCTCGGTGCCGATGATGCCTTCGCGGGTGAGCTCCTCCAGCTCGGCGTCGGAGAGGCCGAGCATGCCGGACAGGATCTCGCGATTGTGCTCGCCGAGCGTCGGCGGCACCGAGCGGATCGCAAACGGTGCATCGCCCTCGCGGAACGGCATCGACGGCTGCGGATGCTTGCCGATGAACGCGCGATCGACCTGCTGGATGAAGCCGCGGGCGTCGAGCTGCGGGTCGTCAAGGAGGTCGATCGGCAGCCGCGCCACGCCGGAGGCGACGCCAGCAGATTGCAGCACGGCCATCGCCGCGTCGGGATCGCGTGCTGAAGTCCAGGCCGTGATCGCAGCCTCGATCTCAGCCTCGATGGCGCGGCGGCCCGCGGCCGTCTTGAGCGTCGCGTCCGTCGCCCAGTCCTCGCGGCCGAGCAGCCGCGCGAGCCTTGGCCACATCGCGTCGTCGGACACCGCGACCACGATCCAATTGTCCTCGCCATCGCAGCGAAAGCAGCCATGCGGCACGAAGTCAGGATGGCGGTTGCCGTATTTCACGGGAGGCTTGCCGTCGATCGAATGCGCGACGATCCAGGGCGCGGCGAACGGCATCATGCATTCGATCTGCGCGAGATCGATGAATTGGCCCTGCCCCGTCAGCTTTGCGTGGATCAGCGCGGACAGCACCGCGGCAGCGCCGTTGAGGCCGCCGACGGCATCGCCGAACGCGGTATGGCTCATCACAGGCGGGCCGTCGGGATCACCGACCACGCTGGGCAAGCCGGAGCCCTGCTCCAATGTCGAGCCGTAAGCGCGGCAGTCGCGATGCACGCTGCCGGCGCCGAACGCCGACATCGACATCATCACGAGCTTCGGATTGATCTTGCTCAACACCTCGTAGCCGAGGCCGAGCTTGGGCAGCACCTCGACCGAATAATTGTCGACCACGAGGTCGGCATCGGCGAGCAGGCGCTTCGCCAGCGCAAGCCCCTTCGGCCGGGTCAGGTCGAGCGTGATGCCGCGCTTGTTGCGGTTCATGATGCAGTAGCGCACCGACTTCTCGTACATCTGCTCCAGCACATAGGCCGGGCGGCGGTCGACGCCGCGCCACCAGTCCGGATATTGGGTCGCCTCGATCTTGATCACATCGGCGCCGAGATCGGCGAGCGTGCGGGTGCAGATCGGCCCGGCCCAGCCCATCGAGAAATCGACGACGCGGATGCCCTCGAGCGGCAGGCGATTGGTCGGAGCCGGCTTCGGCGCTGGCACGCGCGGCGCGGCATCGCGCCTCGCCTGCTGCTCGCCGAGATCAGGCACGCGGCCGCCGCGAAGTGGCGGCGTCCCCGTCAGCCGCTGCATCGTGCCGGCGGAAAAACCGGTCTCGTCGCCGACCCTGATCGGGACGATGGCGCCGCGGGCGCGCTTCTCTTCATCGGCGATGAGATCCGCAATCTCCGGCACCGGCACGATCGGGATCTTGCGCTTGAGACCCTCTGCGAACCAATCCTGCGCGGTGCGCTGCTTCAGCTTCGGCAGGATCTTGCCTTCGATCTCGGCGACGCGCTGCAGCCGGTCGACGCCCATGACCAGCGTCGGATCGTCGCGCAGATCGGTGAGTCCGAGCATCTCGCAGAACGCGCGCCATTGCGCCGGGGTCACCGTGGTGACGCCGAGCCAGCCTTGTTTGGTCTCGTAGATGCCGACCGGAAAGGTCGGCCAGAACCGGTTGACACCGATCCGCCGCATGATGTCGCCGCGCTGGAACGCCTCGAACATGATGTATTCGGTGACGGCGATAGAGGCCTCGAACAGGCTGAGATGGTTTTCGCGCCCGCGCCCATCCTGCATGCGGCCCAGCACCGACGAGGCGGCCGCGATGAAGCCCCACAGCCCGCCGAGAATCCCGGTCTGGAAGTCAGGTGCGTGCATCGGCGGTCCCTGCTCGGGTCCGACCAGCTTCACAAGCCCGGTCAGTGCACGGATCGTGGAGTCGGTCGCGGCGAAATTGGCATAGGGACCGCGATCGCCGAACCAGGTGAGGTCGAGATGGATCAGGCCCGGATTGTTCCGCTTGATCGCATCGAGATCGATGCCGGGACAATTGGCCGCATCGATACCGCGCCCATCGAGCAGGATTTCGCAGCCGGCAATCAGCTCATGCAGGCGCGACGTGGCGCTCGCGCCGCTCTGGTCGAGCACGACACTCGATTTATTGAAGTTCAGAAACGCAAACCACGCGCTGTGCCCCTGCGGCGTCAGCGGCTCCGCGCGGCGAAGCGGATCGCCCGCCGGTGGCTCGATCTTCTGCACATCGGCGCCGAAATCGGCGAACAGCCGCGCGCAATAGCTCGTCGCCGCCGCACTTCCGATCTCGACTATCCGCAGATGCGACAACGCGCCCATCACGCTTCCTCGCGACAAAATGACCAGCCGACGACATCGGCTGATTCAGTTTCTTGTTGCGTGAACTTGAAGCCGCGCCGACTGTGTGATGCAAGTGGAATTTTCTTCCGTTTGACGGAATTCACGCGATTGCCGCAGCACTTTGCAACAAGCGTGCGTTGACGGTCTGCCGCCGTGCGGTTGACGCATTGCTCGATCCGCTATTGTGCTCCCTTCAACACCAACAAACGCCGGGCAGGAAACCATGAGCAAATCCACCAACATCAAAAGCGTCGAGACGCTCGCCTGCGATGCCGGCTGGCGGAATTATCATTTCGTCAAGGTGACGACGTCAGACGGGCTGGTCGGCTGGAGCGAATATGACGAGGGCTTTGGTGCGCCCGGCGTAACCGCCGCAATCGAGCGGCTGTCGGCACGCGTGGTCGGCAAGAACGCGTTCGAGCACGAGCGGATCTATGTGGAACTGTTCGCAGCAACACGCCCCGCCGCTGGCGGCGTGGTGGCGCTGGCGTTAGGTGCCATCGAGAACGCGTTGCTCGACGTCAAGGCCAAGGCGCTCGGCGTGCCCTGCTACGATCTGCTCGGCGGCAAGATCCGCGACCGCGTGCGGGTCTATTGGTCGCATTGCGCGACCTGGCGCATCAATCATCCCGATTGGTACAAGCCGGCCATCACCGATCTCGACGGCGTCAAGGCGATCGGCTCCGAGGTGCGCGAGAAGAAATTCTCGGCGATGAAGACCAACATCTTCGTCTACACCGACGGCAAGCCGCAAGGCTGGCGTCCCGGCTTCGGCGCGCCGTTCCAGCCCGAGATCAATGTCGACCGCACCGTGCTGCGCAATCTCTGCATGCATCTGGAGGCGATCCGCGACGGCGCGGGGCCGGATGTCGACCTGCTGCTCGACCTCAACTTCAACGCCAAGACAGAAGGCTATCTGAAGATCCTGCGCGCCATCGAGAAGATGGACATGTTCTGGGTCGAGATCGACACCTTCAACCCGCAGGCGCTCGGCTACATCCGCCGCCGGAGCCCGCATCCGATCTCGTCCTGCGAGACGCTTTTGGGCCTGCGCGAATTCCTGCCCTATTTCACCGAGCAGGCGATGGACGTCGCGATCATCGACACGCCGTGGAACGGCGTCTGGCAGTCGATGAAGATCGCCGCGGCCGCCGAGCATTTCGAGGTCAACGTCGCGCCGCATAATTTCTACGGCCACCTCTGCACCATGATGAATGCGCATTTCTGCGCGGCGGTGCCGAACCTGCGCATCATGGAGACCGACATCGATCGCCTGGCCTGGGACCACGAGCTGTTCACCCATGTGCCGGAGTTCGTCGACGGCCATCTCGTGATCCCGGACCGTCCGGGCTGGGGCACCGAGCCGAACGAGCAAGGCCTCCGCGCGCATCCGCCGAAGAACAAGGGCGGGCTGTTGAATTATGGGCTGAAGAAGTAGGGATTGCGCCCGCTCCCACCCCATCGTCGTCCCGGCGAAGGCCGGGACCCATAACCACCGATCGAGGGTGTGAAAAGGACTGGTGCCCCAGCGGAGCAAAACAATTTCCAGCTGGGGTAATGGGTCCCGGTCTTCGCCGGGACGACGCTAGCTAGAGCGACCTCAGTTATCTTCCCGCACCGGCGTGAATGCGCTCTCGATTACGTCGCCGATCGGCTGCCAGGCGTTGCCGTCGAACTGCACCAGCCGCATCTGCTTGATCGGGCGGAAATCCTTCGGCCCGGTGTTGATCACGATCCCGGGCAGCGCGATCGGGCTCTGGTAGTCCTTCAGCGAGGCCGCCTGCCGCATGATGTTCTCGCGCGACAGGTCGTCGCCGCACTGGCGCAGCACCTGCATCAGCGTGTCGGCGGCGGCATAGCCGAACACGGCATAGATGTCGTCCTTGTCGCCGTCGGGATAGTACTTGTCCATGAAGGCGTCCCACGCCTTGATCTGCGGATCGTTCTTCCAGGAGGCATCGCCGGCATCCTTGAGGAACGAGGTCGAGATCACGCCGAGCGAGTTCTGCAGGCCCGCCGGCCGCAATGCGCTGGCGATCGAGGCCGACGCATTGTCGAGGATGAACACCGGGTGCCAGTCGAGGTCGGCGGCGACGCGAATCGCGCGCGCTGCGATCGCCGGTGCGCCGTCGAACACCAAAATGTCGGCGCCGGAGCCTTTCAGGATTCCGACCTGGTTCTGGATCGCGGTCTCCGATGCGTCGAAGGCGAGATCGGCGACGATCATGCCGGCGGTGTCGCCGAGCCCTTCCTGTAATCCCTTGAACAGATCGCGGCCGAACTGGTCGTTCTGCCAGAGCACCGCGATCTTGCGCGAGGGATACGCCGCCTGGATGTAGTTGGCGTAGATCCGCCCCTCGGCGCGGAAGGTCGGCTGCCAGCCCATGGTCCAGGGAAAGCTCTTCGGATGCGCCCACTCCTCGTCGCCGGAGGCGACGAACAGCTGCGGGATGTTCTTCTCGTTGAGATACTTTCGCACGGCGAGATTGCTCGGCGTGCCGAACGAGCCGAACATCAACAGCACGTCCTGCTTCTCGACGAGATCGCGGGTCTGCTCCATCGCGGTCTTCGGATTGGAGCTGTCGTCGACCGAGACGAATTTGACTTTGCGGCCGTTGATGCCGCCATGCTCGTTGACCATGTCGAAATAGGCCGCTTCCGCCCGCCCGATGGTCGCGAACGCGGCGAGCGGCCCGGTGTATGGCATGACATTGCCGACGCGGATGTCGCTGTCCGTCTTCGCTTCCGGCGCCTGCTGCGCACGCAACGGCGACGCCGCGAGAACAGCTGCGAACGCGAGCGATATCGAAAGCACGGTTTGTCGTTTTGTTTGCATCAACATCGCCACAAACGCCGGCGGCAGCCGGCGCTCCCTCCCAAGGACGCGACCTTATCGCCCAAGCCAATGCCGGGAAAATGAAATGTTGATGGCGGAGGCGGGCCTCAGCGCAATGTTATGTCGAGCCAGCCCAGCGGGTTGACCGCGACGCAGTCGCCGCTGTCGACCAGAACCGTGGTGGTTTCGGCCTCAATGATCGCGGGACCAGCCAGCGTATGGCCGGGCTTGAGATCGTCGAGCGCATAGACCGGCACCTCGCGCCAGGCACCGAACCAGGCCTGCCGCTTGCCGCGCGGTGTGCAGGGTGCGGTCGACGTCACCTCGCCGGCATTGCCGCCGCCGCGCGCCACCTTGCCGACCGCGGCGACGCGGGCGTTGACGAACACCACCTCCTGCCCGCGCGAGGCATAAGTGTAGAGTTCCTCGTGGCGGCGATGGAAGCGCTCCTCGATCTGTGCCACGAGGTCCGTGGCGCCGAGATCGAGGTCGCCGAGCGGCACGTCGATCTCGAACACCTGCTCGCCATAGCGCATCTCGGCCGAACGCTCGATCGCGATGTCGCCCTTGAACCAGTCGCGCAAACGGCCGGCCGCCTGCTCCTCCAGTCCGGCGAACAGCGCCCGCACTTCGTCCGCGGAAATGCGGCCGGTGCCGTAATGGGTGCGGCTGACCTCATAGCGCAGATCGCTGGTCAGCATGCCCCAGGCCGACAGCACGGAGGCGACCGTCGGCACGATGATGCGCTTGATCTCGAGCTCGCGCGCGACTTCGGCGGCGTGCATGCCGGCGGCGCCGCCGAAGCTGAGCAGCGCAAACTTGCGGGGATCGACGCCGCGGCGCAGCGTCATCAGGCGGATGCCATCGGCCATCTTCAGATTGATCATCTTGTAGATGCCGGCGGCGGCCTCGATCCGCGACAGCTCGAGCGCTTCGGCGATCCGGTCGACCGCGGCTTCCGACGCCGCGCGATCGAGCGGCCGCGCGCCGCCCATGAAGGCGCTCGCATCGAGATAGCCGAGCACGACATTGGCGTCGGTGACGGTGGCAGCCAGGCCGCCATTGCCGTAGCACGCCGGGCCCGGCACCGAGCCCGCGCTCTCCGGCCCGACCCGCAGCGTGCGGCCGCCGTCGACACCGGCAATCGAGCCGCCGCCGGCCGCGATGCTGGCGATGTCGAGGCTGCGCAGCGCGATGCGCTGGCCCGCCAGCATGCCGTCGGCCGACAGCGAGGCCTCGCCGTCCGCGATCAGCGAGATGTCGGTCGAGGTGCCGCCCATGTCGAACGGCACGAGATCGGGAATCCCAAGCATCTCGGCGCAGCGGCGGCTGCCGGAAATGCCGCCCGCCGGGCCCGACAGCACCGTGCCCGCGGCGAGCCGCGAGGCCTCTTCCACCGGCGCCATGCCGCCATGCGACAGCACGACGAACAGCGAGCCGTTGAAGCCGGCTTCGTGCAGGCTGCGCTCCAGATTGGTGAGATAGCGCCGCACGGTCGGCGCGACATAGGCGTTCACGATCGTGGTCGAGACGCGCTCATATTCCTTGATCTGCGGCAACACGTCGCTCGAGCGCGACACGCTGACATCGGGCAGCTCCTTCGCCAGCCGCTCGACCGCGGCGAGCTCATGCGCCGGATTGAGATAGGCGTGCAGGAAGCAGACCGCAACCGAATTCGCGCCGGACCGTTTCACCTCGGCAATGACGTCCCCGAGCGCGGCGGCATCGAGTGCAACCGCCGCGCTGCCGTCGGCCTTCAGCCGTTCGCGCACGCCAAACCGGCGTTCGCGCGGCACCAATGGCTCAGGCGGCGGCGTGCGCAGATCGTAGCGATCCGGCTTCAGCCCCTCGCGCATCTCGACGACGTCGCGATGGCCCTCGGTGGTCAGCAGCGCGACTTTGGCGCCCTTGCGCTCTAACAATGCATTGGTCGCAACCGTCGTGCCATGCACCAGGCGATCGGTCGCAGCCAGCATCGCCGTGTGCGTGACGCCGAGGCGTCGGGCCAATTCCTCAAGCCCCGCCATGACACCGATCGACTGATCGGCCGGCGTGGACGGTGATTTTGCGAAAACGGTGCGCCCGGTTTGATCCGTCGCGACCAGGTCGGTGTAGGTGCCGCCGACGTCAACCCCAATCGTGTACATCGCTGCCCTATACCGCCTTCGAAACCAGACCCTGCGCCACGTCGCGCGCCCGCGCTTCCGCCGATCGCTTCTCGGATGGACCCCAGCCGCCCCCACCGGACGAGCGGATCTCCAGACAGTCGCCGGGGCGCAGTTCGATGCCGACCTCCTTGGTCTTTAGCACGCGCGGCGCGCGGCCTTCCGACAACAGGCGATAGTGATGCGGCTCGCCGTCCTTGCCGCCGAGCATGCCGCACGGTCCGTGGCGCGCGCCGTCGCCGGCGGTGTTGCCCTTGGCGGGCTTTGCCGTCTCCAGCACCATGTCGAGCGCGACGCCGAGCCCACCGCGATGCTGGCCGTCGCCACCGGAATCCGGCCGGAACTCGTGCTGGCGGAAATGCAGGGGAAAGCGCACCTCGGCGACCTCGATGCTGCCGAACTTGAGTCCGCCGACCGAATGCCATTCACCGATCGAGGAGTAACCGTCGCCACCCGGCGATGCGCCGCCTCCGGGCCGCGCCTGGAACATGTGCCAGATGAAATTGCGTCCGTTGCGCGGATCCTCGCCCTGGATCGCGATGCGGAACCTGCGACCCCAGCCGCCCATCACGCGATCCGGGCAGGACGCCGACATTGCCTTGACTATGGCTTCGACGATCTCGTTGGAGGGATGGCTGGTGCACAGCGTGACGGGGCGGCCGGGATCGGCCCACACGATGGTGCCCTGTTTCGCCACCACCTTGAGCGGCCGCAGCGCGCCGGTGTTCTTCGGAATGTCGGCGTCGATCAGATAGGCAAAGGCCATCGCCACCGCGGCCTGCGTGTTGGCATGCGACGAGTTGACGAAGCTCGTCGACTGCGGATCGGAGCCGGTGAGATCGACCTCGATGTCGCTGCCCTTTTTCGTCACCTTGGCCGCGATCTTGATGTCGGTGCGGCCATGGCCGTCGTCGTCGAGCAGGGCCTCGCCGTAGAATACGCCGTCCTTCCAGCTCGACACCACGGCGCGGGTCTGCTGCTCGGTCGCGTCAAGAATGGCCTCGATGGCGGCTTCGACCGTCTCGGCGCCGAACTCGCTAAACAGTTTTGCGACGCGACGCTCGCCGAGATGCGCGGCGCCCAGCATCGCCGCGAGGTCGCCGCGGAATTCCCGGGGGTTGCGGATGTTCAGCGCCAGCAGATCCAGCAGGTCCTCACGCGGCTTGCCGGCCTCGTAGAGCTTGATCGGCGGAATCCGGATACCTTCTTGATAGATCTCGGTCGCAGCCGGATTGTAGGCGCCGTGGGTGGCGCCGCCGATGTCGCTCTGATGCGCACGCACGATGGTCCAGAGCAATCGCTTGCCGCCGTCGAACACCGGGACGAAGGCGGTGAGATCAGGAAGATGGCTGCCGCCCTGATAGGGATCGTTGAGCAGGATGACGTCGCCGGGCGCGACATCCTTGAAGCGTTCCTCGACCGCGAGCGTCGCCCACGGCAAGGCGCCGACATGCACCGGGATGTGATCGGCCTGCGCGATCAGCCGCCCGCCGGTGTCGCAGATCGCCAGCGAAAAATCGCGGCTGGAATTGAGGATTTGCGAATAGGAGGTGCGAAGCATGGCTTCGCCCATCTCCTTCACGATCGACGACAGGCGGTGCTGGACGACGGAACGGGTGATCGGATCGATCTTGGCGGACATTTTTGCCCTTGTGGGCGCATGGGACTGCGCAGAGAGGATCGCGGAACCGGTCGATCAGGACCGGAATTCCTTCTTATAGCCAGAGGCTTGCCATTCGCAAACCGGCCGGTTCGGCCGTAATGGGGTATTCCGCCGATCAGCAAGTCGTGATCGACAAGAATCCACCCAGCGACGGAATAGAACTCAGGCCACCGCGTCCCACCCATGCAAGCCGGCCCCAAGGCCCAAACGCCAAGGCCGGACCGCTCGGGCTTCCCCGACAACTCCCAGGGTGACGCAATGCTTCCTCGATTCCTCAAACCCGGCCTCGCGCCGATCGGCGCGGCCCTCCTGCTCGCCGTTGCCGCAGCCGCGTTGGCGCATGACGGCGATCAGCATCCAGCCGAGAGCGCGCTGACGGCCGACGAGAGTGCCTTCCTCGCCGAAAACGATGCCGCGATGACCAAGATGATGAATGACATGGCCGCCAAGCCGAGCGGCGACATCGATCGCGATTTCGTCGCGATGATGACGCCGCACCACCAGGGCGCGATCGACATGGCCGTGATCGAGCTTCGCTACGGCAAGAACGAGCGGCTGCGCCGGATCGCGCAGGAGATCATCGTCGAGCAACGGCAGGAGATCGACGCCATGAAGCTCGCGCTCGGCGAACAGGTCACCGACACGACACCCGCCCCGACGCAACAACCCGGCGCGACACCGGGCTCCGCGACCAGCCACGATCACATGAACATGCACCACGACATGATGAAGCAGGAGACCAAGTGATGACGAGCCAGTTCGTGAAGTGCCTGCTGGCCACCAGCATGATCGTGCTGTCGACGTCGGCATTTGCCGGACAGGCGCCGGGCGCCGTGTCCGCACCCGACATTCCGATCAGCCATCATGACCGGGTCTACGCCGCCGAGCAGTTCTCGAACACGGTATCGGTCACCGATCCCGTCGACAACAAGCTGCTCGGCGTGATCCGGCTCGGCGACCCGCAGCCCGGCAATTTCAGTCCGCTCTACAAAGGACAGGTATTGGTCCACGGCATGGGCTTTTCGCCCGACCACCATACCCTCGCCATCGTCTCGATCGGTTCGAATTCGGTGACCTTCATCGACACGGCAACCAACGCGGTCAAGCACGTCACCTATGTCGGGCGGTCGCCGCACGAGGCGTTCTTCACGCCCGACGGCAAGGAGGTGTGGGTCACCGTGCGCGGCGAGAACTACATCTCGGTGATCGACGCCTCGAGCTTCAAGGAAACGATGCGGATCGAGGTGCCGGCTGGACCGGGCATGCAGATCTTCTCGCCCGACGGCAAGTACGGCTACATCTGCTCCTCTTTCAATCCGGAGACCGACGTGGTCTCGGTCGCCGACCATCAGATCGTCGCCAAGGTGAAGCAGGAAAGCCCGTTCTGCCCGAACATCGCGGCGACCCCGGACGGCGAGCAGGTGTGGTTCACGCTGAAGGATGTCGGCAGGACCCAGGTCTTCAACGCCAAGCCGCCGTTCGACCTGATCAAGACCATCGACACCGGCCCGATCACCAACCACGTCAATTTCGCGAAGACGGCCAAGGGCACCTTCGCTTATGTGACGATCGGCGGCACCAACGAGGTCAAGGTGTTCCGCACCGACGACTTCTCGGAGGTCGCGACCATTCCCATCGGCAACCTGCCGCATGGCATCTGGCCTTCCGGCGACGGCACGCGGGTCTATGTCGGCCTGGAAAATGCCGATGCGCTGGCCGCGATCGACACCGCGACCAACAAGGTGATCGCCAACATCCCGATCGGCCAGGCACCGCAGGCCATCGCCTACGTGCCGAACGCCGCGCCGAATCCTGACGACCGCCAGAACCTGCAGGCGCTTGGCGTCGCCGGCCAGGCCGCCCATCTCACACTCGCGGCGAAGAAGGACGCCAAGAGCGACAAGCCGCCGACCAGCGTTTCGCTGTTCGATCAAGGCCTGATCCAGGTGGTGCAGGCATCGGTCACCGGGCTCGAACCCAAGCAGCACTACGTGCTAGCATTGGCCGAACATGCCGATGGGACTGGATCGGTGCAGCCGCTGGCAGCCTTCATGACCAATCCTGCCGGCTCTGCGATCGTCAACGCCGCGGGTCCGATCCGCCAGATCGTGCAGAGCGCGGCCAAGGCGGAACGGCGCTATCTCGTCATCGCATCAGGCGAACCGGCGAAACTCGGTGCGGTCATCCAGGTGCAAACGCCATGAACGATATGCTGCGCCTCGTCGAGCCCCTGATACCCGCCTTGCGGCGGTATGCGCGGGCCTTGGTCCGCGATCACGCAGCGGCCGACGATTTGGTGCAGGACTGCCTGGAACGCGCCGTCATTCATTGGGAACAGCGGCGATCGGATAATCCGCGACCGTGGCTGTTCGCCATCCTTCATAATCTCGCCATCAACCAGTTTCGCCGCGCAACGACGCGCGGCGTCCACGTCGCGATCGACGAAACCAACGAGGATGCATTCGGCCAGGACGCAGAGCAGGAGCACAAGGTGACGTATCGCGACGTCATGGCGAAGCTCGCAAGGCTTCCGCATGACCAGCGTGCGGTCCTGCTGCTCGTCGGCGTCGAGGACTTGTCCTATGCCGACGCCGCGAAGGTGCTCGGTGTGCCCATCGGCACGGTGATGTCGCGCCTAGCGCGCGCTCGCGAGCGGCTCCATCAAGAGTTGGAGGGCGCTGCCGGCGATCTGAACAATAATATTGTGCAATTGCGGAACAAGACATGAGCAACCGACCCATTACCGAAGACGATCTGCATGCCTATGTGGATCGCGCGCTGGAGCCGGAGCGCGAGGCGGAAATCATGGCCTATCTCGAAAAGCATCCGGACGTCGCCAAGCGCATCGCCGCCTACTCCGATGAGCGTAACCTGCTGCGATCGGCATTGCTGCCGATTGCCGAGGAACCGCTGCCGCCGCAGCTCAACCTCGCCCGGATGATCGAGCGCCCGCGCCGCCGTCCCTCGTCATTGCGCTGGGCCATCGCAGCGATGCTGATGCTCTCGATCGGCGGCCTTGGCGGATGGGTGATCCGCGGCGCGACATCGGCGCCGGCCGGCGGGCTTGCGGCGCTGGCCGAAGAAGCAAGCGATTCCTACAAGGTCTACGCCTCGGACCACACCCGGCCGGTCGAACTCCGCGACAGCTTCGAGCTGGTGCAATGGGTCTCGAACCGGCTGCGTCAACCGGTCAAGCTGCCTGATCTGAGCCAGTCGGGATATCGCTTGATGGGCGGGCGGGTTGTGCCGACGGCGCACGGTCCCGCGGCGATGTTCATGTACGACGATGATCACGGCGAGCGGCTTGTGGTCCTCACCCGTCCGATGACGTCGGATCAGAACGCGCCGATGGCCGCGCATTCGGGTGGCGACATCGCGGGTGTCTCCTGGGCCGACGGCGGCACGGGCTACAGCCTGGTCGGGCCGCGCGGGGTTGATTCCCTGCGGCCGCTTGCCAACGAAATCCGCAAGCAGGCGCAGACGATCTAGGCCGCTGAAGGCCGCGTATAGATCAGGAACAGCACGATCCCGATGACCAGCGCGCCGGCGATGAACAGCAGCACCGCGGGCAGGCCGAACAGCGCCGCGACGCCCGCGGTGCTCGATTGCAGCAGCGCCGCGCCGAGGAAGAACGCGAGATTGACCGACGACAACGCCTTACCGGTGTTCTGGGCGTCGACGAGTTGCCGCGTCATGCCGTAAATCAGCGGCTGCGCCGAGGTCGCAAACCCGATCAGGATCAGCAGCACCAGATCATACTGCACCGGCATCACGGGGACACCTAGCAGGGTCGAGACCGGGAAATGCGGTGCGCCGGCGGCCATCACCACCAGCAGCAGCGCGGCGACGGCATGGGTCGACGCCACCATGGTGCGGCGATGCCCGAACTTGCGATCGATGGCGCCGATACAGGCCGGGCCGATGATCATCGCCAGCGTGAACAGCCCGAGCACATTGCCGGCCTCGATGCGGCTCAGACCCTTCATATCCATCAGCCACGGGCCGCCCCACAGGCCGCGCAGCACCAGCGAGGCACCGAGCGACACCAGCGACAGCGCGATCAGTCCGCGCAGGCCGCGCGACAGGCCGAGCCGCAGCACCTCGGCCATCTGCTGCAAGGGCGAGGAATCATCCGCATGCGCCGCCGGCTGCCGCGGCACCAGCGCGAACACTGCGATCAGCACGACAATGCCGAAGCCGGCCGAGCCCCAGAAGCCGGCGCGCCAGCCGAACTGGTCGACCACGAACGCCAGCGGGCTGGCCGACAGCAGCATGCCGATATTGCCGATCGACAGGATCAGGCCGGACCACAGGCCGAACTTCGCCGCCGACATCTGCTTGGCCGCCAGCGTCATCGGGCACATCAGCATGCCCGAGGTGGCAATGCCGAGCATCAGTTGCCCGAGCACGAAGCTCGCCGGCCCCGTGGCGAGCGCCGAGACCAGCGTCCCGACCACGGTACCTCCGAGCAGGCTCAGCGACACCGGCCGCACGCCGAAACGGTCCATCGCGGCGCCGACCGGGATTTGCGAGGCGGCAAAGGAGAAATGATAGATCGAGGTGAGGCTCGCCAGCGCCTGCGGCGAGGTGCCGAAATCTCGCGCCATCAGATCGAGGCTGATCGCGGGGATCGTGCGCAACAGCGTCGACAGCATGTGGCCGGAGGCCAATGCCAGAAGTGCAAGGACCAGGGCGCGGAACCCGATCCCGGCTGCTTCCTTCGTCACCACGCCGTCCATGAGTAGCCCTCTCCCCGAGCAGTAAGGGGGACGGGCGTAACATTATTGGGACTGGGGCGCCAAGTTTGCGGGCAGAGCGGATTCGTTCTGCCGTCCTTGCCTCTCCCGCTTGCGGGGGAGGCCGGAGCGCATCGTCAGATGCGGTCCGGGTGGGGGTTCTCTCCACAATACGACTCGTGGAGGGAGCCCCCACCCCGGCCCTCCCCCGCAAGCGGGAGGGAGCACACTGTCTCGCGGTCAGACACTTCTACTGCTTATGGAACACCAGCGTGCGGAGCTCGATGCTCTCGCGCGGCGCGGCGTCCGCAGGCGTGGTCGGATCGACGAAGGCGGTATGCGGTCCAAACCGGGTCCGGCCGTCGGTCGCCGAGTCGTAGCATTTCAGCAGGATCGCCTCGTCCGGCGTCATCTCGGGAATGTAGAACCAACGGTGGTTCGGGTTGTACTTCACCGAATAGGTCTCGCCGCTGCGGTTCGGATAGATCAGGTCGGAGGCGATCAGATCCTCCGGCGCGATCGTCGTGCCGTCGGCCATCGCGAGCGGTGAATCGCGCAAGGGACCTCGGATCGGACGCCACAGATTGATCACCTGGACGCGGCCCTTGACGAGTTGCTCGGCCTCGTCAGGCAAATGCTCGAACACCCTGTTGTGGCCGGAAATGGCGGTCTGGTCTACATGGACGCGGGTCGCGGGCTGCCGCGGTCCGCCGCCACGGATATCAGCCGCCCCCTCGACGCGCTTGCGCACGGTGTGATCGAAGATGAAGACGCGATCCGCCTTAAGCGTTGCCTTGAGGAAGGCCTCGACGGCCGGGTAGTAGACGTTGCGCACTTCGTTGTCGTCGTAATAGTCCTTCACGAAGGTCGGATGCTTGACCAGCGCAAAGCCCTCGCGGTCGAGCGAGAAGCTGTCAGCGACCAGGCGCCCGTCAAAGATCGGAACGTTATGGGCTTCGGGCAGCGCGGTGGATTTGGGTTCGCCGGGCGGCGGATCGAAAGCGTAGGTCCGGGGCTTGCCCGGCGTCGGCGCGAGATAATTCAGTTCAGCAGTCACAAACGGCAGCGACTCGATACGAGTTTGTTGAAGGCCCACGGTGATCTCCCGGACTCGATTGTTGGTGTATTTGATCTTGGCAGCGCCGGGAGGGTCGGCAAGGCCGCGGCGAAAATAGCAACGTTGTGGTTTTGGAAGGCGCGGAACGGGGAAAATCCTTGCCGCGCGGCAGCCTGCGGACGAATGGATGTTTTCGAGATCACGGGTTCGTTAGCGGTGCAATCGTGCGACGTTGAACCGCTTCCACGCAGATGGTCCACATCTCCCGCTTGCAGCGGCCGCCTCTTCAGAAGTTGGGTAAGCCCTCCACGCCCGTCGTCCTGGCGAAAGCCAGGACGACGCTGAATGTTTGGCGTCGCTTGCAAATTGCCTACAGCCCCGCGCCCTTCTCGACGGCCGCCGCAAACGAGCGATCGACAACATCGGCGGCGTTGATCTTCTGCCGGATCAGGCCCCAGCGGTCGTAGAGGTCGATGGTCTTCTGCTCGTCGGCCACCACGCTGTCGTCGATCGGCGCGATGCGGATCTTGGCCCGTGTCAGCCAGTTCAGCGGCACCGCGGGCGGGATGTTCATCAGCCTGCCCCAGGTCGCAGCATAACCTTCGACATTGTTCTGCGACCATGCGCGCGCGGCCGCGAGGCGACGCACGAAATCCTCGAGCTCGGCGCGCTTGTCCTTGATCGCGTCCGGATGTGCGACCTGGAAGCCGAGACCCGGCGTGAGGCCGTCGGCCGTGATGACGAGGCGCGACTTGAACAGCACCTCCTCCTGGCTGACGTAAGGCTCCCAGGTCGACCAGGCATCGACCGAGCCTTGCGTGTAGGCGACCTTGGCATCCGACGGTGCCAGGAACACGATCTGGACGTCGCTGGCCTGCCATCCCCTGGACTCCAGCGCCGCGAGGATCAGCTGATGCCCGATCGAGCCGCGGCCGGTTGCGATCTTCTTGC
The DNA here is from genome assembly GCF_019972155.1 of Bradyrhizobium sp. RD5-C2. Lineage (GTDB taxonomy): Bacteria > Pseudomonadota > Alphaproteobacteria > Rhizobiales > Xanthobacteraceae > Bradyrhizobium. The sequence continues at coordinate 188,470 of NZ_BOVL01000009.1, forward strand.
CGCGCAGATCGTCGAAACTTTTCATCGCGGAATTCTCAGGCACCACGATCGCAAGCCCTGCCCGCGATTGCCGCACGGCGGCAATCGCCTTGATCGGGATCTTGGCGGCGGCCGCAAACGTGAACGGCGCGTCGCCGACCAGGCCGGTGTCGATCGCGCCCGCCCCGAGCGCCTCGAGCAGCGGCGCCGCGGCGGCGAACTCCTTCCATTCGATCTTGTAGGGGACGTCCTTGAGCACGCCGGCCGCTTCCATCACGGCCTGCGAATTGCCCTTCTGGTCGCCGACGCGCAGCGTGGTCTGCGCGAAGGCCGGTTCGATGACGGCGAGCGCGAGCGCCGCCGCAACAATGAGACGGATCATTCGGCGGCGATCCCCCGCTGCTGGTCGCGCGCTTCGATCAGCTTGCGGGTCAGCGGGATCAGCTCGCGGCCATAGTCGATGGCATCGACCAGCGGATCGAAGCCGCGGATCAGGAAGTGGCTGACGCCGAGATCGTAGTAGTCGGCGAACACTTCGGCGACCTGTTCGGGCGTGCCGACCAGCGCTGTCGTGTTGCTGTTGGCGCCGGTGAGCTTTGCGATCTCGGTCCACAGCCGCTTGTCGATCCGCGTGCCCTGATCGGCCAGCGCCAGCAGCCGCTTGGCGCCGTCGGTCGCATGATTGGGCCGGCGGTAGCCGGTCTGATCCTGCAACGCAGTGGCGCGCGCGAGGATATGCTCCGCCTTCGCCCACGCCTTCTCCTCGGTGTCGGCCAGGATCGGCCGCACCGACAGGCTGAAGCGCGGCGTCGGGCGGCCGTGCTTGGCCGCGGCCGCGCGCACCCGCGCGGTGACGTCACGCACCTGGGCGTAGGATTCGCCCCACAGTGCGAACGTATCGGCGTGCTTGCCGGCGACCTCGACCGCGGCATCCGAGCCGCCGCCGACGAAGGTGTAGATGCCACCCTTCTGCAGCGGCTTCACCTGGGAGAAGCCGTTCTCGACGTTGTAATACTTGCCGCTGTAGTTGAACGGCTTCTCGCTGGTCCATTCCAGCCGCACCACGTCGAGGAATTCGTCGGTGCGGGCGTAGCGCTCGTCCTTGTCGTCGAGCGTGTTGCCGTCCTGGCGCAGCTCGATGGCGTTGCCGCCGGTGATGACGTGCAGCGAGACCCGCCCGCCATAGAACTGATCCAGCGTCGCAAGCTGGCGCGCCAAGAGCGTCGGCGCGGTGAAGCCGGGCCGCTGCGCGATCATCACCTTGAGCTGCTTGGTGATGGTCAGGACATGCTGCGCGACCTGCAGCGCGTCCGGCGTGGTCGAGTGGAACGCGAGCAGCGCGCGATCGAAGCCCGCCAGCTCATGGGCCTTGGCGACGGTCTCGATATACGGCGGATCGAGCACCGGGCCTGAGCGGACGATGGTCTCGGAGGCATTGTTGTTGGTGATGAAGCCGATGAACTCGACCGGCATGACTGACAACTCCGTTGTTGTTGGCTGTTGTTTCAGACGCCCAGCACGGAACGTCCGGCGGAGACACGGGTGGCATCGTCTTGCGGGGTATGGACACGGCCGCACAGCACGTCACGGTAATGCCGCTCCAGCGGATTGGTGCGCGACAGGCCGTGGTTGCTGGTCAGCGACAAGGCATCCTCCACCACTGCTGCGGCGTTATTGGTCACCGTCAGCTTGATGATGTTAGACTCGATCGCGGACAGCGGGAAGCCGTTATCGAAATCGGCGGCAAAGCTGTCGATCAGGCGGGCATTGACGGCAAGACGCGCTTCGATGCCGCCGACGACCTCCTGCATGCGCAGCAGCGTCGCCAGCGGCGCGCCGAGATTGGCGGGCACCCGCTCCTTGAGGAATTTGACCAGCCAGTCGCGGGCAGCGCGCGCGATGCCGTCATAGATCGCGGCGACGAAGATCGCATGCACGGTGGCCTGGGTGACATCAGGAACCTTCCAGTCGTCGGGCCTGCGAACGTCGATCTCGTAATCCAGCGGAAACACCACGTCGTCGAAGACCACGGTGTGGCTGCCGCTGGCGCGGAGGCCAAGATGATCCCAGGTCTCCTCGATCCGCGTTCCCGGCAGGCCGGCGGGAACCAGAAACAATCCGACACGGGCGTCCTGCTCGTCGGTCTTCGCCCACACCGAATACCATTTCAGGATCGGCGCACCGGTCGAATAGATCTTGCGGCCGGTCAGCCGCCAGCCGGTCTCGGTGCGGCGCGCCGTGGTCGCCGGCAGGCCGCCGCGCGCGGGCGAGCCGAGCTCGGGCTCGACGCGCAACGCATTGATCAGTGCGACGCTCTCGATCGTCTCCTTTGCGAGCTTGCGCGACAGCCGCGCGGGCCAGCGCGTGCTGCGCGCCATCACCAGATGCTGGATGTAGTGCATCGACTGCACCAGCGCGGTCGACGGATCGGCCTTGCCGATGATGCCGAGCACACGCGTGGCATCGCGCGCGCCCGCCCCGCCTCCGCCGAGCGCGACGGGCACGGTCAGCGCCAGCAGGCCTTCGCGCGACAGGTCGGCGAAGTTCTCGAACGGAAAGCTGGCGTCGCGATCATGCGCGGGGGCACGCGCGGCAAACACCTCGGCGAGCCGCAACGCGGGCGCGATGTGTTCAGACTCGTTCGCCGGCGGCAGCTCCCGCGCCGCGGTCGTCACCATGTCGCCTCCAGTCCGAGCAGGCCGAGGATCTGCTTGCGCAGATCGGCCAGATAAGGATCGCCGCGATGCCGAGGGTATGGCCGGGCGACGGCGATGTCGGCCTTGATCCGCGCCGGCCGATCGGAGAGCACGATGACGCGGTTGGCGAGCACCAGCGCTTCCTCGACGTCATGGGTGACGAGCAGCGTGGTGAAACCCTTGCGCTGCCACAGCGCCACGAGCTCGGATTGCATCGCGATCCGCGTCAGCGAGTCGAGCTTGCCGAGCGGCTCGTCAAGCACCAGAATCTTCGGATCATTGACCAGCGCGCGCGCCAGCGCCACGCGCTGCGCCATGCCGCCGGAGAGCTGGTGCGGATAGGCGTTGCGGAACGACGACAGCCCGACCAGCTCGATCACGGCGTCGACCCGATGCCGCTGCGGCTTCAGGATGCCCTGCGCTTCCAGCCCGAGTGCGACATTGTCCCACACCGATCGCCACGGAAACAACGTCGGGTCCTGGAACACGACGACGCGTGACGGATGCGGGCCACTGATGCGGACTTCATCCTCGCGCAACGAACCGCTGCGCGGCTTCTCCAGCCCCGCGACCAGCCGCAGCAAAGTGGACTTGCCACAGCCGGACGGGCCGAGCAGCGCGACGAACTCGCCAGGCGCGATCGACAGGTTCACTTTGTCGAGCACCGGCAGCACGGCGCCGTCGATATCGAAGGCATGGCTGACGCCTTCGATGTCCAGCTCGGCGCCGACCGCGGGATAGGTGATCGCTTCAGCGGCGGACTGCACTACCATTTGACGACACCCTTCTGCCAGACCAGCAGGCGATCACGGGTGCGGAACAGCAGTGTGATCGCACCGGAGCAGAGCAGCGACATCACGATCAGCGCCGCATACATATTGGCATAGGCCGCCCAGCCCTGCGCCCATTGCAGGTACCAGCCGAGCCCGGCCTTGACGCCGATCATCTCGGCGACCACGAGCACGGCAAACGACGAACCGAGCCCCATGAACAGGCCGACGAACACATGCGGCAGCGCGGCCGGGATTGCGACCTTCAGCACCAGGAACGACGGCTTGGCGCCGAGCGTACGCGCGACGTCGTAATAGGCGGTGCTGACGCTCGCCACACCCGACCAGGTCAGCACCGTCACTGGAAATCCGGTGGCGAGCGCGATCAGGAAGGTCGAGGCGCTCCAGCTCGACGGGAAGGTGAAGAACGCGATCGGCAGCCAGGCGGTCGCCGGCAGCGGGCCGATGAAGCGCAGCACCGGGTGCACCCAGTAGCCGATCTTCTGCGACCAGCCGATCGAGACGCCCGTCACAAAGCCGATGGTCGCACCAATGATGTAGCCGCCGAGTTGCAGCTTGATCGAGGCGAACACGCTGTCGAGCAGCTTCGGCAGGTCGTCGGTATAGACCTCGAGGATCGACTGCGGCGGCGGGAAGAACGGCAGCGGCAGCCAGGCGAATTTCGCGGTGGCGACCTCCCACAGCGTGACGAACGCGCCGAACGCCACCAGCCATGGCGCGCGCTTGCGCAACGCCTGCCCGGCGCTGCCGAGATAATCCGCGCTGAATGTGCCGAACAGGATGAAGGCCGCGATGACGATTGCACCGATCGCAAGCGACTCCGTCCGCGACCAGTCGCCGACATCGGGCCAATAGAGGCACGAAAGGCCGAACGCCAGCCAGGCAAGGCTCGCCGCAAGGCCAACGCCATAGCTGCCGGAGAGATTCGCGAACGTGACCGCGGCGCGCGGCGCGGCCGCGGTCGTCGCATCAGACACTGAATACGTCGACATAGATCCGCTCCGCGAATTTGGCCGTGTCGGTGCTCTGCTTGAATACCTGCACCGATTTCAGGTCGTCGGCGTAGCCCTTCAGCTCGCGCTTTAGCACCTCGCCGGTGGGATGATGGTGGTGGGTGTGGTAGCGCGCCATCGCCTCGAGATCTGCGAGGCTCGCCGCCTTCGGCGCATAGGGCTGGAACGATTTTGCCGCCTTGTCCGGATTCTGCGAGGTGAACATCGCGGCATCGAGCAGCGCTTGGGTGATGGCGCGCGCCACATGCGGCTCTTCCCGCACCAGACTGCCACGCAGGCCGACGATGCAGCAGCTCTTGTCGCGGTACTCGCCGTCGAGGTTGGAGGCGACCTCCTTGTACTGCGCGTCCTTCAGCCAGAGATAGGCCAGCGGATCCGACGACAGGAAGGCCTGCACCTCGCCCTTCTCGACCGCAACGTTCAACAGATTGCCGGGATAGGCGCGCCAGTCGACGTCCTTGACCGGGTCGATGCCGAGCTTGGAGAGCTGAATCGAGAAGAAGTTCTTGTCGGGACCTGCGAGATCGCCGACCGCGACGATCTTGCCCTTGAGGTCGGCAAGTTTGCCGACGCCGGAGTTGGTGCGGGTCAGGACGCGCATGCAGCCGCCATGGGTGCCGGCGGCGATCTTGACGTCAAAGCCCTGCTCGAGCGGTTTCAACCAGCGCAGCGCCATGCCGAGCCCGGCGTCGCTCTTGCCGGTGGCGATCGCCTCCAGCAGCTGGTCGGTCGAGCCGGAATAGTTGACGAGCTCGACGTCGAGATTCTGCTTCTGGAAGAAGCCGTGGTCGATCGCGACCGGCAGCGGCGCGAGGCAAACCGCGCCGGCGTTCCAGGACAGCTTCAGCTTGCGCGGCGCGCCGGTCAGCGGCGGCGCATCGGAGGCGGTTTTGCAGATCGGGAATTCGGAGAAATCGATCGCCGATGCGACCGGGCGCGGCGCGAACGCCTGCGCACTATAGGCGCCGATCGGCGCGGCAAAGGCTGCGGCGGCGCCTGCACGCAGCAGGGTGCGGCGATCCATCACCGTCTTCTTGTTCGTCGACATCATCACTCCTGCATTTCGGCAAGGCTCCGCCCCACGCGCAAGACGTGTCCGTCTGCGCGCCCCGTCGTTCGAAGCTCATGGTTTAGAAAAAAGCGGATTTCTCCGGCGCTATTGCCCTCAAAGCAATGCGCAAATGATGCGGCGCGACAAGTTCACCGTCAATGAAATGGAATTTCGAATGTGGCCAGTGCGGCAGCTGATCTCTCCACGATCGCAGCGCACGACGATGAAAGGATTTTCGCTGCTGTCGCGGCGCAGACGTGCAACAGAACGGCATCGATTGCACCAAATTTGAGCGAAACATCGCCGCTTGCGCGATGTCTTCTACGCATGACGGTCCGGCGAGATCATCTTTGCTGCGCGCGGACTGATTTCAGTTTTCCGTTTTGTTGACGGCGAGCGGCTTGCTCATAGACTTGATCGAACGCTGCCGCGCTTTCCGACGAGCAGCGAATGAATCAGGAAGAAAATGCATATGCGCAAACTGACCCGCCCGGGTTCTCCCTGCACTCTCACCCGCCGCACCGCGGCCGCGCTGATCACGGCAGTGATCACGCTGTCGACATCGGCCGCAGCGTTCGCGGCTAATGCGATCGTGCTGCGTGTCGGCGACCAGAAGGGCGGCAACCGCTCGTTGCTGGAGATCTCCGGCCTCGCCAAGGATCTGCCCTACAAGATCGAGTGGTCGGAATTTCCGGCCGCAGCGCCGATCCTGGAGGCGATCAATGCCGGCGCGCTCGATGTCGGCTACACCGGCGATCTGTCCTTCCTCACGGTCTATGCGTCGGGCGCGCCGATCAAGGCGATCGGCGGCACGCGCTCCGATGCGCGGACCCAGGCGATCCTGGTGCGCGGGGATTCGTCGATCAAAACGGCGGTCGACCTAAAGGGCAAGCGCCTCGCCGGCACGCGGGGCGGCTGGGGCCAGTTCCTGATCAATGCGACATTGGAAAAGGCCGGCAGCAGGATCGAGGAGGCGACCTTCGCCCCGCTCGGCCCGGTCGACGCCAAGATCGCGCTGCTCGCCGGTTCGATCGACGCCTGGGCGGTGTGGGAGCCGTACATCTCTTATGCCAAGCTGAAGGACAATGCGCGCGTCGTCGCCGATGGCGAGGGCCTGACGCCGACCATCACCTTCATCGTCGCCTCCGATAACGCGATCGCGACCAAGCGCGCCGCGGTGCAGGATCTGGTGCAGCGGCTCAACAAGGCACGGCTGTGGTCGCTCGACCATCTTGCCGAATACGCGAAGAGCACGGCCGAGCTCACCAAACTGCCGGAAGACGTGCTGCTCGCCGCCTACACCGCGCAAAAGACGAGCCCGATCGCGATCGACGAGGCCGTGGTGAAGGAGGTGCAGGCCGCCTCCGACCGCGCCACGCGCTACGGCATCCTCAGCAAGACGCTGGATGTCGGCAAGGCCGTCGACCGCAGTTTTACGGCAAGCGCAAGCTTGAACTAGCGATCCTCACCTCCCCTCGAAAAGGGGAGGTCGGTTTGCGGAGCAAACCGGGTGGGGATTTTGCCTCCGCGAGCGCTGGCGTTCGTGGAGAGCAACCCCCACCCCGCCCTCCCCCTTTCAGGGGGAGGGAGACGAGCGGCGCAGCTCGCCTCACGGAGTGCGTGCCGCCCCTACAATGGAGATATCCGATGTCCGGCCCGCTCCATCTCGCGATAATCGTCACAGCACACCTGCTCTGCATGACCTTGTTGGTCGCACTGTCGGTTTGATAGCGTTCTCTCAGGGTCAGCCCCAGGGAGAACAACAATGAACCTATCCATGAAGGACCGCGTCGCGGTGGTCACCGGCGGCAGCAAGGGCATCGGGATCGCGGTGGCGCGGCGGTTTGCGGAATCCGGCGCCAAGGTCGCGATCCTCGCCCGTGGCGCGGCCGACCTCGCCGCGGCGCGTGAGGCACTCGCCAAGGACGGCCTCGTGGTACGCGATTATGTCTGCGACGTCGCCAAGGCCGCCGACATCAGCAAGGCCCACGACCAGATCGTCGCGGATCTCGGCAAGGTCGACGTGCTGGTCAACAACGCGGGCACCGCGCGCACGCAGGCGTTCGAGAGCATCAGCGACGAGGCCTGGCAGGAGGACCTCGACCTGAAACTGTTCGCCGCGATCCGCTTCAGCCGGCTGGTATGGCCGGGCATGAAGCAGCGCAAATGGGGCCGCATCATCAACGTGCTCAACACCTTTGCGAAGGCCCCGGCCGCCAATTCCGCGCCGACCTCGGTGTCGCGCGCGGCCGGCATGGCGTTGACCAAAGTGATGGCCAATGAAGGCGGCGAGCACAACATCCTGGTGAATGCGCTGCTGGTCGGGCTGATCATGAGCGATCAATGGGTCAAGCGTCATGCCGCCCAGGCGCCGGACACGGATTTCGGGGAATTCGCCAAGGGCCTTGCCAAGGGCACGCCGCTCGGCCGCATCGGCACGGCGGAGGAATTCGCCAACCTCGCCTGCTTCCTGGCCTCGGAGCAAGGCTCCTATATCACCGGCACCGCCATCAATGTCGATGGTGGCCGATCACCGGTGGTCTAGCACTTCGGCTTCGATCCAGTCGAAGCCGAAGCGCCAGGGTCTTGCTTTGGCAGGCAGCAACCTACGGCAGGAAGCGACGGCTCAAAAGCAAAAGGCCTCCGTCACCGGAGGCCTTCTATTCTTAAACCGCGTCCTTGGCGGCCTTGACCGGCCGTGCGCGGACGATCTTCCGGGCCGGCTTGGCCTTGAACATCATCTCTTCGCCGGTGAAGGGGTTGGTGCCCTTGCGCGCCTTGGTCGCCGGCTTCTTGACCACAACGAACTTGGCGAAGCCGGGGACGAGGAACACCCCGGCCTTCTTCAGCTCCTTGTGGCCGACATCGACGAGCGAGTCCAAAACGTTCTTGACGTCGCGCTTGGAGAGTTCGGTGGTGGTCGCGATCTTCTCGATCACTTGCGACTTCGACAGTTGGGTAGCCATGGTTGCTCCATTGATTCTGGAGTGGGCACGATATGGCGGAAAACGCCGAGAAAAACAGTGTTTTCTGCACTCACCACAGCAATATCGCTGTGGACAGCCCCCGAATCAGGGTTTTTTCCAGTGTTTTTTCCAGTCAAGTCGCTTCCGACCCCTAAAATTACAGCGTTTGCGCGGCTTCGGGGCGCCCGAAACGTCCCCTTGAGAGAATCACCCGACGCATCCCGCACGACCTGTGTGCGACAATATTGCGTGCAATTCGGGTTGCGGCGCACTGCGGCGCGCCACTTCAGGTTTCGGAAACGATCCTTCAAAAAGGCCGAGGCATTAGAAATGACTCGGGTTCCCATTCCATCGTAACATCGCAAAAAGGGGCGCCACGGCCGATCGGCCGGCCACCCCGATGCAAGCCTTTATCTATGTTCCGGAGACCCGCGTATGGATTTGTCCCGCCTTGAGATCAACCGCCGCACGGCCCTTCTGACCTCGGCCGCGATTGCGGCCAACGTCATCAACCCGATGCGGGCATTCGCGCAGGAAACCCCGCGCAAGGGCGGCGTGTTCAACGTCCATTACGGCGCCGAGCAGCGCCAGCTCAACCCCAGCATCCAGGCCTCGACCGGCGTCTACATCATCGGCGGCAAGATCCAGGAAAATCTGGTCGACCTCGACGCCAACGGCCAGCCGGTCGGCGTGCTCGCCGAGAGCTGGGAGGCGACGCCGGACGGCAAGACCGTCACCTTCAAGCTCCGCAAGGGCGTCACCTGGCACGACGGCAAGCCGTTCACTTCGGAGGACGTCGCCTTCACCGCGATGAACATGTGGAAGAAGATCCTCAACTACGGATCGACGCTGCAGCTGTTCCTCACATCGGTCGATACCCCCGATCCGCAGACCGCGATCTTCCGCTACGAGCGGCCGATGCCGCTGAATCTCTTGCTCCGCGCCTTGCCCGACCTCGGCTACGTCTCCGCCAAGCATCTCTACGAGAGCGGCGACATCAGGCAGAACCCGACCAATCTGGCGCCGGTCGGCACCGGCCCGTTCAAATTCGTCAAATACGAGCGCGGGCAATACATCATTGCCGACCGCAATCCGGATTACTGGCGGCCGAACGCGCCCTATCTCGACCGCATCGTCTGGAAGGTGATCACCGACCGCGCCGCCGCGGCCGCCCAGATGGAGGCCGGCGAGCTGCACTACAGCCCGTTCTCGGGACTGACGATCTCGGACATGGCACGGCTCGGCAAGGACAAGCGCTTCATCGTCCAGACCAAGGGCAATGAGGGCAACGCGCGCACCAACACCATCGAGTTCAACTTTCGCCGCAAGGAACTGTCCGACATCCGCGTCCGCCGCGCCATCGCGCATGCGATCAACGTGCCGTTCTTCATCGACAATTTTTTGGGCGATTTCGCCAAGCTCGGCACCGGCCCGATCCCCTCGACCTCGACCGACTTCTACCCCGGGCCGAACACGCCGCAATACGCTTACGACAAGGCCAAGGCGATCGCGCTGCTGGACGAGGCCGGCTTCAAGGCCTCCGGCGGCAACCGCTTTGCGCTGAAACTGCTGCCGGCGCCGTGGGGCGAGGACATCTCGCTGTGGTCGACCTTCATCCAGCAGTCGCTCGGCGAAGTCGGCATCCAGGTCGATATCGTGCGCAACGACGGCGGCGGCTTCCTCAAGCAGGTCTATGACGACCACGCCTTCGATCTCGCCACCGGCTGGCATCAGTATCGCAACGACCCCGCAGTCTCGACCACGGTGTGGTACCGCTCCGGCCAGCCCAAGGGCGCGCCGTGGACCAACCAGTGGGGCTGGGAGGACAAGACCGTCGACAAGACCATCGACGATGCCGCGACCGAGGTCGATCCCGCCAAGCGCAAGGCGCTCTATGCCGATTTCGTCAAGGAGGTGAACACCGAGCTGCCGGTCTGGATGCCGATCGAGCAGATCTTCGTCACCGTGATCACCGCCAAGGCCCGCAACCATTCCAACACGCCGCGCTGGGGCTCGGCGAGCTGGCACGATCTTTGGCTGAGCGCATGAGGCGGCGCGCCTTGCTTCTCCCTCGCCCCGCTCTTGCGGGGTCGAGACGAGCGAAGCTCGCTCTTAGAGGGCTGGGGTGAGGGCTCTCTCCACCAATATTGCTCTATCGATGGACCTGTACCCCCTCACCCGGACTGCTACGCAGTCCGACCTCTCCCCGCAAGCGGGGCGAGGTAAGAAGAGGCCGGTGTCCACTTCGTCTGAACACGCTATAGATAACCGATGCGTATCCTGAGCCTTGCGGGGCGGCGGCTGGCCGCCTCGATCCCGACCCTGTTCCTGATCCTGATCGGCGTGTTCCTGCTGTTGCAGCTCGCGCCCGGCGACACCGTCGATGCGCTGATGGCGCAGATGGGCGGTGGCGATGCCGCGACCGCACAACAGCTGCGCAAGTTCTACGGGCTCGACCTCTCGGTTCCGGCGCAGCTCGGCAACTATCTGTGGCACCTGGTGCGGCTCGACCTCGGCTTCTCCTCGATCTACGGCAAGCCGGTGGCGACCGTGATCCTGGAGCGGCTGCCACCGACCATCCTGCTGATGACCGCATCGCTGTCGTTCGCATTCTTCTTTGGGCTCGTGTTCGGCGTGATCGCCGCGCGCGGCGTCAACCGCTGGCCGGACACCTTGATCTCGACGCTTGGCCTGGTCTTCTACGCCACCCCTTCGTTCTGGTTCGGGCTGATGGCGATCGTGGTGTTCTCGGTCTATCTGCAATGGCTGCCGTCCGGCGGTTTCCAGGACATCGGAACGGTGCAGACCGGCATCCGGGGCGTGCTCGATATCGCCGCGCACCTGGTGCTGCCGACGCTGACGCTCGGGCTGATCTTCCTTGCGATCTATCTGCGCATCATGCGGGCCTCGATGCTCGAGGTCCTGAACCTCGATTTCGTCCGCACCGCCCGCGCCAAGGGCCTGGACGAGACCCATGTCATCACCCGCCACGTGCTGCGCAACGCGCTGCTGCCGATGGTGACGCTGATCGGCTTGCAGGCCGGCACCATGCTCGGCGGCTCGGTCGTGGTCGAGAGCGTGTTCTCGCTGCCCGGCCTCGGCCGCCTCGCCTATGAATCGGTGGTGCAGCGCGACCTCAACACCCTGCTTGGCATCGTGTTCGTGTCCGCCCTGCTCGTCATCGTCGTCAACTTTGTCGTCGACCTGCTCTACGCGCGGCTCGACCCGCGCATCGCGGCGGAGGGCTGACGATGGACACGGTGAAACGCTACTTCCGCAGCCCGGCCGCAGTGATCGGCCTGATCCTGCTGCTGCTGGTGATCGCGATGGCTGTTAGCGCCGGCTTCTTCTATCCGCGCGATCCACTCGCGCTGGCGGGCCGGCCACTGGTCTGGCCGTTCTCCAATCCGCGCTTCCTGCTCGGCACCGACAATTCCGGCCGCGACATTGCCGCCCAGATCTTCTACGGCGCACGGATCTCGCTCCTGATCGGCGGCGTCGCCACCGTGATCGCGATCCTGATCGGCATCCTGGTCGGCGCCTTCGCCGGCTATTATGGCGGCTGGGTCGACAATGTGCTGATGCGGATCACCGAAGCGTTCCAGACCCTGCCGAACTTCGTGCTGCTGTTGGTTCTGGTCGCAGTGTTCGGCTCGACCTTGACCACGGTGACCATCGCGGTCGGCGTGGTGTCGTGGCCGGCACCGGCGCGGCTGACCCGCGCCGAGTTCCTGTCGCTGCGCAACCGCGAATTCGTCCAGGCGGGCAAGACGCTCGGCATGAAGGACCTCCAGCTCATCCTCGGCGAGATCCTGCCGAACGCGCTGCCGCCCGTGATCGTCTATGCCAGTGTGGTGATGGCGGTCGCGATCCTCTTGGAGAGTGCGCTCGCGTTCCTGAGGCTCTCCGACCCCAACGTCGCCTCCTGGGGCAATTTGATCGGGCTCGGCCGCGACGTGCTCCGGGTGCAGTGGTACGTCTCGGCGATCCCCGGCATTGCGATCCTCGTCACCGTGCTCGCGGTGTCGCTGGTCGGCCAGGGCCTGAACGATGCGCTCAATCCGAGGCTGAAGAGCCGATGAGCGAGACTGTCCTTTCGCTCGACGCTCTGACCGTGCGCCTGCCCAAAGGCGCCGACCGGCCGCATGCGCTGTCCGACGTTTCCCTGTCGGTCGCCTCCAACGAGATCCTCTGCGTGGTCGGCGAATCCGGCTCCGGCAAATCGATGATGGCGAACGCCATCATGCGGCTGCTGCCGAACGAGGTTGGGATCGAACGGGGCCGGATGATGTTCGACGGCCGCGACCTCTGCGCCGCCGATCCGGCCGAAATGCGCGAGGTGCGCGGCGCCGGGATTGCGATGATCTTCCAGGAGCCGATGACGGCGCTCAATCCGCTGCGCACCATCGGCGACCAGATCGGCGAGATGTTTGCGATCCACACCGGCCTGCCGAAGGCCGAGATCAATGCGCGCGTGCTGGCCCTGCTCGAGGACGTTCGCATCCCCGATCCCAAGGCCGCTGCAAAAGCCTATCCGCACGAGCTCTCCGGCGGCCAGCGCCAGCGCGCCATGATCGCAATGGCATTGGCGCTGGACCCGAAGCTCCTGATCGCCGATGAGCCGACCACCGCGCTCGACGTCACGACGCAGGCGCAGATCCTGAAGCTGATCCGCGATTTGCAGCAGCGCAAAAAGACGGCTGTGCTGTTCATCACCCATGATTTCGGCGTGGTCGCCGAGATCGCCGACCGCGTCGTGGTGATGCAGCACGGCGCGATCGTCGAGCAAGGCGCGGCCGACACGGTGCTGAACGACCCGCAGCACGCCTACACCAGGCAACTGATCGCGGCGGTCCCGCCGCTGACTGCGCCGCCGCCGCGCATCCTTTCCGGCAAGGATATTCTGACCATCGACGGCGTCTCAAAAACCTATCGCACCGGCGGCTTCCTCGGCCGCGGCGCGCGAGTGACGGAGGCGGTCAAGAACGTCTCGCTGCGCCTGCCGCGTGGCGCGACGCTCGGCATCGTCGGCGAATCCGGTTCGGGCAAATCGACGCTCGCGCGCTGCATCGTGCGGCTGATCGACCCCGACAGCGGATCGATCGTGCTCAGCGGTAAGGACTGGGCGAAGCTCGGCCGCGAGGAGATCAGGCGCGAGACCCGCCACATCCAGATGGTGTTTCAGGATCCGTTCGCCTCGCTCAACCCGCGCCGCAAGGCGGCCGAACTCGTGGCGCAGGGACCGATCGTGCACGGCACCGAGCGCACCACCGCGATCGCGGAAGCGCGACAACTGTTCGAACTGGTCGGCCTCGACCCGTCAGCCGGCGATCGCTTTCCGCACGAATTCTCCGGTGGCCAGCGCCAGCGCATTGGCCTGGCGCGTGCGCTGGCGCTGAAACCCGATGTGCTGGTCGCGGACGAGCCGGTCTCGGCGCTCGACGTCTCGGTGCAGGCGCAAGTCCTCAAGTTGCTCGCCGGGCTGCGCCAGCAGCTCGGCCTCTCCATCATCTTCATCACACACGATCTGCGCGTCGCCGCGCAGATCTGCGATCTCGTGGCCGTGATGAAGGATGGCGCCGTGGTCGAGCAAGGGCTGACCGCCGAGGTGTTCGGCAGGCCGCAGCATCCCTATACGCAGGCGCTATTGTCGGCGATCCCCGGCGGCGACTTCACGCGCAAGCGCGATGCCTTGATCGCCTGATCAAGCCATAGTGCGTGGTGCGTCGTTGGTCCGCGTTCACCGTGGGCGGCGCGAGGCGAGCAAATGCTCCGCCCAGCGCAGCAACTCGAAGCGATCGCCCCTGACCAGTTCCTGGGCATCGCGGCGCCGATAGAGCACCAGCATCCAGGGCGCGAGCTTGCGCAGCAATCCGTGCGCCATGTACTGCACCGGCTCGGTGAACGGCAGCGCCAGCTCGCTTTCCGGCACGCCCTGCACTGCCTTTGCCAGTTCGCGGCCGAGCGGGATCGTCAGCGCGACGGCGCGGCCGTTGCAGCCGGTCCAGCCATAGGCGTTCGGGCCCAGCCGATGCATGCGCGGCAGGAAGTCCGCCGTCACTCCGACATAGCCGTTCCAGACATAGTCGAAGGAGACGTCGCCGATCTGCGGCCACAGGCGCTGCAACCGCTCGGTGACCCGCGCCTTCAACCGTCCGGTCTTGTCGCCCGGGCCGAGCACGGCGCCGCCGGTGACGAGGCGATTGCGGGCGTCGTAACGCGCGAAATACAGCTCGCCATGGGTGTCCGACATCGCCGGCCGGCCGGGAATGATGGTCTTGCGGACATTGTCCGACAGCGGCTGCGTCGCCATCTGCCACGACAGCACCGGCATCACCTCCGTCGCGATCTCAGGCACCAGCGTTTTCGCGAACTCGCCGCTATAGGCATTGGTCGCCACCACCAGCGCGCGGCCGGAGATCTCCCCCTTTTCGGTCTTCACCACCCAACGATCGCCGCGGCGCTCGAAACTGAGCGCAGGCGAACGGGCGTAGATCCTCGCGCCGAGGCCGAGCACGGTGCGCGCCAGGCCCCGCGCCAGCGCCAGCGGATTGACGTGACCACCGGTCCTGTTCCAGAAGCCGCCGTACCATGCATCCGAGCCGAGCATGTCCCTGGTCTGGTCGCGCGACAGCAATTCGACCGGCGCGCCGAATTTCGACCATTGCTGCACCCGCCGCTCTGCAATCTTGATCCGGCCCGCCGAATGCACTGGCTGCACCCAGCCGGCCTGCTCCTGCTCGGCCTCGATGTTGTAACGCTTGACGACGTCAAACAGCATTGCCGCGCTGTCGCGCAGCATCACCACGAAGCGCTCGCCGGCCGCGCCGTGCCTCTTGATGATGTCGTCGGGATCGGGACGCGACAGCGTCGGGATCACCTGGCCGTTGTTACGGCCCGAGGCGCCCCAGCCCGGCTCGGCGGCCTCGACGATTGCGACGTCGACATTGGCCTCGCGCAGATGCAGTGCGGTCGACAGACCGGTGAAGCCGCCGCCGATGATGACGACATCGGCCTGCTGCGCGCCGGTCAATTCGGGACAGTCAGGGCCGGGAGGCGTCACTGCTGCCCAGAGCGAATTGGGCCAGCGCACGGCATTGCTGCTCATCATGATCCTTTCTTGCGGGGGCCTGCGCGTTCTGGTTAGCTTTACTCTACTCTCTCATTCCAGCCGGGAAGACAAGAAGTGGCACTCAAGAACGTCATCGGAATCGATCACGCCGTGGTCATGGTGAAAGACCTCGACAAGGCCGCCGAGAATTACAAGCGGCTCGGCTTCACCGTGTCGCCGCGCGGCACCCACAGCGCGCATATGGGATCGGGCAATTACACCATCATGTTCGACCCCGACTACATGGAATTGCTCGGCGTGCTGACGCCGACCGAACACAATGCTCCGGCGCGCGCCTTCCTCGAGAAGCGCGGCGAAGGCATCGAACGCATCGCGTTCACCGCCGTCGATTCCACCGCCGGCGCCGAGGAGATCCGCGCCCGCGGCTATCCGCCGATCGGGCCGACCGATTTCGAGCGCCCGGTGACCTTGCCGAACGGCACCGTCTCCGCCGCGAAATTCCGCACCTTCCAGTGGCCGACCGCCGAGGCGCCCGGCGGCGTCCGGATCTTCGCCTGCCAGCACAAGACCCGCGAGACGGTGTGGATCCCCGAATTGATGACGCACGCCAATGGGGCAAAACGCCTCAAGCAGGCGCTGATCATCTCGCCCGATCCGGCAGCCGACGCCGCGCATCTCTCCAGGATGATCGATATCGCCGTCAGAAGCGATCCCGACGGTGCGGTTGCGGTGCCGTCCGGCGGCGATCGCGCCGATTTCGTGTTCCTGACCAGGGATCAGCTCGGCAAGCGCTATCCCGGCGTGTCGCTGGATGGCCTGTCCGAGCGCGGCGGCGCCGGCCTCGTGATCGCGGCCGACCTTGGCGCAACCGAGAAGGCGCTCGGCACGACCGGCGTCAAGAGCGGCAGCGGCATCACCGTGCCGCCGGCCGCTGCGAACGGCACCCTGCTCGCCTTCGTCAAGGCATAGCCGCCATACCATGCGCGGCGCAACGATATGCAGCGGCGCCGCGCATGTGGGGGCTAGGCACGCAAAGTTGAGACGCTAGTATCTCTCCCAAACAAGAACCGTCCAGGGAGAGAAACATGTCGCATCACCTGATCTCGCGCCGGCAGATGCTGGCCGGCACCGCCGCCGCCGGAGCGGTTGGATTGACCGGATTTCCGGCCCGCGCAGAGGTCAACTGGAAGAAATATTCCGGCACCACGCTCGAAGTCAGCCTCGCCAAGGGTCCGCGCGGCGACAATCTGCAAAAATACATCAAGGAATTCACCGAGCTCACCGGCATCAAGGTCGAGTCCGAGCAGGTCCCCGAGCAGCAGCAGCGCCAGAAATGCGTGATCGAGCTGTCGTCGGGCAAGCCGAGCTTCGACGTCGTGCACCTGAGCTATCACGTGCAGAAGCGGCAATTCGAGAAAGCTGGCTGGCTCGCCGATCTGTCGGGCTATCTCAAGGATCCGAGCATGACGCTGCCGGACCTCGTCGAGAGCGATTTCTCGGCCGCCGGCCTGCAATATGCGCGCAACGACAAGGGCCAGATGCTGTCGCTGCCGTGGTCGGTCGACTATTTCATCCTCTACTACAACAAGGAGTTGTTCCAGAAGAAGGGCGTTGAGGTCCCGAAAACGCTGGAGGAGATGGCGGTCGCCGCAGAGAAGCTGACCGATCCGAAGGAAGGCATCTACGGCTTCGTCGGCCGCGGCCTGCGCAACGCCAACATGGCGATGTGGACCAACTTCTATCTGAACTATGGCGGCGAATTCCTCGATGCCAAGGGCAACATCCTGACCGACGGCCCCGAGGCGATCGAGGCCACCAAGCTCTATCAGCGGCTGCTGACGAAATGCGCACCTCCCGGCGTCGCCGGCTTCAACTGGATGGAATCGATGGCCTCGTTCACGCAAGGCCGCGCGGCGATGTGGATCGATGCCGACGGCTGGGCGCCGCCGCTGGAGGACCCCGCCGCCTCGCGCGTCGTCGGCAAGGTCGGCTACACACTGGTGCCCGCGGGCCCCAAGGGCAAATTCTCGTCGACCTATGGCGACGGCATCGGCATTCCCGCGGCGAGCAAGAACAAAGAGGCCGCCTATTTGCTCTGCCAATGGGTGGTCTCGCGGGGACAAGGCGCCCGCCTGCTGCAGGCCGGCGGCGGCGTGCCGTTCCGCAACTCCGTCGTCGACGACCCCGAGGTCGCCAAGGGCGTGAAGACCAAGGAATGGCTGCAGTCGGTGGTCGATTCCGCCAAGATCTCGAAGCTCGGCCTGCCCGTCATCATCCCGGTCGCCGAATTCCGCGACATCGTCGGTGCGGCGCTGACCGCGACGTTGTCGGGCGCCGATCCCGCCACCGAGCTGAAGAAGGCGCACGAGCAATTCCGCCCCATCCTGGAGCGTAGTGAAAAAGCGTGAGCGTGGTGACACAAGCTTCGCCGGCGGCGGCCGAGAACAACGCCGCGCCGGCGCGTGAATGGCGTCCGCCGTCCTACTGGCCATTCGTGATCCCGGCGCTCGTCGTGGTGCTGGCCGTGATCATCTTTCCGTGGGTGTTCACGATCTGGATGAGCCTGCAGGAATGGAAGGTCGGCTCGCCCACGGTCTTCGTCGGGCTCGCCAACTATTTGCGGCTGCCGACCGACCCGCGCTTCGTCGAGGCGGTCGGACACACGCTGTCCTACACCGCGCTGTCGGTGGTGCTGCCGCTGGTGTTCGGCACGCTGGCGGCGGTGGTGTTTCACCAGAAATTCGCCGCGCGCGGCTTCCTGCGCGGCATCTTCATCATGCCGATGATGGCAACCCCGGTGGCGATCGCGCTGGTGTGGACCATGATGTTCCACCCGCAACTTGGCGTGCTGAACTATCTGCTGTCGCTGGTCGGCCTGCCGCCGCAGCTCTGGGTGTTCAACCCGACGACGGTGATCCCATCGCTGGTGCTGGTCGAGACCTGGCAATGGACGCCGCTGGTGATGCTGATCGTGCTCGGCGGCCTCGCCGCGATCCCGACCGAGCCTTACGAGAGCGCGCAGATCGACGGCGCCAATTTCTGGCAGGTGTTCCGCTTCATCACGCTGCCTTTGATCATGCCGTTCCTGTTCATCGCCGGGATGATCCGCATGATCGACGCGGTGAAAAGCTTCGACATCATCTTCGCGATCACGCAAGGCGGGCCGGGCTCGGCGTCGGAGACCATCAACGTCTATCTCTACAGCGTCGCCTTCGTCTATTACGACCTCGGCTACGGTTCGGCGATCGCGGTGGTGTTCTTCCTCCTGATCGTGGCGCTGGCGGGGCTGTTGCTCTACCTGCGCAAGCGCCTGCTGTGGACGTCGGCACTCGGAGACGGCGCATGAACCCGCGCTATATTCTGGGCCGGATCGGGCTGTGGCTGTCGGTATTCGTCATCGTCTCGCCGGCGATCCTGTTCTTCCTCTGGATGGGCTCGCTGTCGCTGAAATTCGAGATCGACAACGCCTCCTATCCGCCGGTGTTCATCCCCGAGCATTTCGCCTGGAAGAACTATGCCGACGTGTTCGCCTCCAACCGCTTCCTGACCTATTTCAGCAACAGCCTGATCGTCACCGGCTGCGCCACGGGGCTTGCGATGCTGGTCGGCGTGCCCGCCGGCTACGGCATTGCGCGGATGGCCGCGCATAAATCGGCGATCGTGATCCTGATCGCGCGCATCACCCCGGGCCTGTCGTATCTGATCCCGCTGTTCCTGCTGTTCCAGTGGCTCGGCCTGCTCGGCACGCTGGTACCGCAGATCATCATCCATCTCGTGGTCACGGTGCCGATCGTGATCTGGATCATGATCGGCTATTTCGAGACCACGCCGCTGGAGCTGGAAGAGGCCGCGCTGATCGACGGCGCGACGCGCTGGCAGGTGTTCCGCCATGTCGCGCTGCCGATCGCGAGGCCCGGGCTCGCGGTCGCCTTCATCCTCGCGGTGATCTTCTCCTGGAACAACTTTGTGTTCGGCATCGTGCTGGCCGGGCGCGAGACGCGCACGCTGCCGGTCGCGGTCTACAACATGATCTCGTTCGACCAGCTGAGCTGGGGCCCGCTCGCCGCCGCCGCGCTGATCGTGACCGCACCGGTGCTGCTGCTCACCGTGCTGGCACAGCGGCAGATCGTCGCCGGGCTGACGGCAGGCGCGGTGAAAGGCGGCTAGGGCAAGTTGTTGGGCCGTCGCAGGGGACCGCGGTCAAAATATCGAAAACAACCCCATGCAAAGTAGCCGGCAGCCGGCGTTCGACCAAGCAACTTGACACGTCGGGCAACTCAGGCATACATTTCTAATATTCAGAAATCATGCAGCAGACCGGGATTACCCCTCCCAAGGGAGCGGTGAACTTCTGCCGAGCCTTGTAGCCCGGATGAAGCGCAGCGTAATCCCGACATCAGCTGTGTCGTATATCTCAGACCTCAAAATCACTGTCGCGCAAAGAAATCCGCGTCTCCTGTGCCAAATCAATCAATGACGAGCAAAACAGGGCAAGCGCGCCTATGAACAGCAACGCAACTCCATATTCGTGCGGTATCCTGTAATACGCACTCCCAAATGCGACGATGATGATAAGTCCGGTGAAAATTGCGGAGATGACCGCACAAATTAAGGCCCGGTTCAGTAAGGCCGCTCGACGTTTGAGACGCGATAGATCGGCTTTCAAATAGGCCTTGGAGGCATTGTCATCCGGGATGGCGTGCAGAAACTGCGCCCTGTCGACCACGCGGTTTATCCTCCCACTCAGCACCGAAATGAAGTTCGCAACGGCGCCAAGTAGGAAAGCCGGAGCTGCAACAGTCGCAATGATACTGCTGAGCTGGTCAATGGAAGGTGTCACCGGCAGCATTTTTGAACTGCTCTAGCTGCTTGTGACCTTCCGTACAGGTGGCGGTTTCCATGTTCCGTTGATGATCGATGGCGACTTTTCGTTCGGCCAATACATGCGCAGCATTAGGACAAACTTGCCTGCAGGCGCAGGAAGCCAGTTGCTCTCCTTGTCGGAACCCGGACTATCCTTTTGGATGTAGAGATCCACCGAACCGTCCGGATTGGGTTCGAGGTTCTGGCGAGCACTGATGGACTGGCGGTTGATCGAATTTGGGACGAAGAAGTAATTCTCGTCATACATCGTGAGCGACCAAAAGCCTCCGACCGGGGGAAGCCGCCCTTTCGGGAAGTGCATGATGTACTTGTTGCTGCCAACATAATCCTTGCCGTCGGCGTCCTTCTGCGATGTTGGATAGCACGCATCCTGAATGCGGTTGGCACCAAGCCCGATTGCCGCGATAAGAGCGCGGTTGAGATAATTAGTGCCATAGATGCCTGCTTCGCCATCGAACGCCCAGCCATTGTCGTTTCTGATCGCCTTGTTGACCTTGAACTGGAGCATGATCCGATCAAAGGCGACCTGTGGGACGCGCTTGGCAAACGCAGCATCGAACTTGCTCGCGTCAAAATCCTTGCCGGGGATAAGGCCGATCTTCGCGAACTTGGCGATCTCGGCAGCGTCAGCGGGCGCTGGCGGATTGCGCTTCATGAGTTGCGCAAGAAGGGTAAAATAGCCAGCGGCGTCCAGACGATTGACCTGATCGCGAACTGCCGTCTTCATATCGATTGAAGTATCGACCTTGCCTGCCGGCGGCGCATACGCTTTGCCATAAGCGCTGAGCGGGACGAGCTTGAACTCATCCTGTGCTGCATGCACGGCCGCGTAATCCTCTGGCGTGCCAGTGCAATAGATGCGACCCAAAATCCAGACGATACTCGTCGGTGACTTGTATTCCTTGACACCAGCGGGCAGCGTTCCCTTCCAGCCCGGTCCGGTGATCGCGTAGTTCTGTGCTTTCGTGCCGGTCGTGCGCTTGCCCGGCACCTGAAAGACATTGGTCCAGCCATCCAGCATCGGAAACAGGAAGTAGCGGTCCTTCATGTCTGGCATGCTCAAGACCCAAGGTTCGTCGCCCACGTCGATCCAGGCGGTTGTGTAGAGCGTATCGGCATTGGGCGCTGTGACGTCCTTGAAGCTGGCATCCGGGTACTTACGGAGCTTGATGAGTTGCCCCATCGGCCCGCGTGTGCCCTCTACTGACGCAACATTTGTCATGACCCGGCGGGTCATCTCCATTGTCACGAGAGCATAGCCATAAATGTATGCATCTTGGGCAAGCCAGAAGTCTTCGCCGCCCTCCAACGCCCTGACCACTGGGCCATCAAACTCGGCGCGAGCTGCGCGCGAAAGTGCAATAGTCGAGATTGCGGTGCCGATCCCCGCAAGCGCTTGGCGACGGTCTATAGACATGCTGGACCTTCCCTGCCTCCTTCAGAGAGGAACAGGGCGGGGTCCATTCACCTTGATCTATATCAAGAAGGCAGAAGGTCTGCTCTGGGTCAAAAGCCGCCGGCAGCGGCCGAGCCTAGGGACTACCGGTTCTCTTCGGAGTGCCAAAGCTCCCAGGGGTCATCCAGACCGTCATCTATGGGATCAGCGGACATCTGGGCCAACGTCATTCGGCAACTTCTGCTTCCTGAACGTCCCCTTGCCTTCCTCCGCCGTCAGATCGTCGAGCTGCTCGGTACCGGCCTGGCGATACGCCGTGATGCCGATTGAACAGCTTCGAAAACGCCGCCGCGGTCTCGTAACCGACCCGGCTTGCAATTCGTGCGATCGGCTCGTCGCTGGTTTCGAGCAGGAACGCCGCCTCTGCCATCCGGCGTTCGACGACATAACGATGCATGGACTGGCCGACGAGCTTGGTGAAACGGGCCGAAAAAGCCGAGCGGCCGAGCCCAACGCGCTGGCCGAGGTCGCTCAGAGCCCAGGGCCGCTCCGGGCTTTCGTGGATCAGCTTGAGTGCGGGCCCGATGTGCGGGTCCGATATCGCCCCGAGCCACCCGCCTTCTCCGGGACCGAGAGACTTGATCCAGTTTCGCAATACCTCGACGAAGAGCACTTCCGTAAGTCGTGAGAGCGCGACGCGTTGGCCGGGACGCTCCTGCGCGGACTCGCTGACCATGCGACGCAGGATCGCTTCAAGCCACTCACCGTCCGCCGTTGGCTTCAGCAGGAGCACGGGCGGAAGTAGCTCCAGCACGCTGCCGAACAGCGGCCGTGAGACCGTGAAATTGCCGCAGATCATGGTCGAGAGCGGCTTTGCACGACTGCCGTGACGAACGACGCCAAGACGCGGAGACGATCGATCGATATCAACAATCTGCAAAGGCTTGGCCCGGCGATCCGAATAAAACACATGGGGCTCGCCGCGAGTAATCACGACAAAATCGCCCTCCGTCATCTGGATTTCCTGTCCCTGTCCGAGCGCAAGGGTCGCCGAGCCGCGGCTGAGATAGTGAAACAGGGCGTAGGGGCGCGCCGGCAACTCCAGATTCCAGGGATGGCCGAGCTCGAAGTGAAAGAGCAGCGTCCCGCCGAGACGAACGCGATCGAGCACCTGGGCCAGTATGTCCATGCGGGCGAGATTAGACCGGCGGACGATCCGACACAACATACGGACGATCGATCTCTATCGTCCGAAAGGCCGGCGGAATAGGTCACGTCGCGGCGGGCCGACGTCACGTACGGCAACCATTTCGCCGATGGCAGATGGAAGAACCGCGACCTTGCTGGAAACGCCTGTCCATTCCTCCGGACCGTGTTCGTCCGTTACGCCAACAGGAACAATCAATGCGCAATATCTTCCTCTCAGCCGCCACCGTACTTCTGGCCGGAACGACGTTGGTCGGCTCCGTCCATTCCGCCGAGCTGCCCAAGGGAGCAGCCCACAACATCGTGCTCGTGCACGGCGCTTTCGTGGACCAGACGAGCTGGCAGCCCGTTGCCGATATTCTCACGAAGAAAGGCTACAACGTCACGCTCGTCGAAAATCCGCTCACTTCCCTTACCGCTGACGTCGATGCCACCAAGCAGGCGCTCGCGAAACAGGACGGCAAGACCGTCCTCGTCGGCCATTCGTGGGGTGGCATGGTCATCACGCAGGCCGGTAACGATCCCAAGGTGTCGGCGCTCGTTTACGTCTCCGCTTTCGCGCCGGAGGTCGGTGAATCCCTCGCGTCGCTGGCAAAGGCCGGCCCGCCGACCGAAGGCGGCAACGCGATCCATCCCGATGCGAAGGGCAATTTGTACATCGATCCCAAGGTGTTTCCGTCAGCCGTCGCGGCCGACCTTCCTCCGGAAATTGCTGCGCACCTGGCCAACACGCAGCTTCCGTTGAACCACGTTGCGTTCGAAGCCCCGGTCGACGTTGCAGCCTGGCACGACAAGCCGACGTTCTATGTCATCAGCACCAAGGACAAAGTCCTTGCGCTCGCGGCCCAGAAGTCGTTCGCAGCCAGGATGAAGGCTCAGACGACGGAAGTCGCCGGCAGCCATGCCTCGCTCGTCGTGCATGCGAAGCAAGTTGCCGAGGTCATCGAAAAGGCAGCGCTCATGAAGTGACGGTACCGCTCCCGGCGCGTTCGCGCCGGGAGCGCGCACGCTCGCTCAAAGAATGCAGAACGTATCGAACGGAAATTCCTGCATGTACAAGACGATTCTTGTCACTCTCATTGCCTCGGCTCTTGCCACCGGAACTGTCGCGGCTGCTCCCGCCGTCAGGAAAGAGCCGCTGGATGCTGCGACCCTCGGCGCGATAAAATCGAAGTTTGGCAGGCTGATGGAATTGGCCAACAACCACGATTTCAAGGCGCTGCATGCGATGTTCTGGCAATCGCCCTCAACCCTGCTGGTGGCCAAGAGCGCGATCCCGTCCGAGGGGAACTGGGCCGGGTTTTGGGGCAACGAGGCGGTTGATCAGAAGCTGCATGATATCGGCAGCTCCGGTCCGGTCGTACTCGAGCCAGATTATTCGAAGCTCAGGGTTGTCGGCCTGACGCACGACGTCGCCGAGTCCTACGTGCCGATGAACATCACGGTCTCTTATGCGGGCCAAGATGGAGCAGCCAAGCCGTTTCTCATGATCATCAATTGGCTTCGCGTCGGAAAGGACTGGAAGATCGCTTCCGAAATCATTCTGCCGGTGCCGCCCGCACCCGCCGCGAAGGGTTAGGCACTTCGATCCGGCCAGGGCTACGCGTTGATGAGTCCGCGCCCCAATCTCATCTTGCCCTAGCCAGCGAGCGCTTCCAACACCGCGGCTGAATCCGTGACCCAACCGAAGATGCCGCCCTGGGCCTTGATCATCTTCAGGCCCATCTCGTGGAATTCCGGGAAGTAGGACGCGCAGCCGTCTGATATCACGATGCAGCGATAGCCGCGGTCGTTGGCCTCGCGCACCGTGGTGTTGACGCAGACTTCGGTGGTGACGCCGCACACCAGCAGGTTCTCGACGCCGTATTTCTGCAAGACGTCGCCGAATTCGGTGGCGTAGAACGCGCCCTTGCCGGGCTTGTCGATCACGATCTCGCTCTCGAGCGGATAGAGCTCGGGGATGATGTCATGCCCCGCCTCGCCGCGGATCAGGATCCGTCCCATCGGCCCGGGATCGCCGATCCGCAATGACGGCGCACCGCGCTCGACTTTCGCCGGCGGCGCGTCGGAGAGGTCGGGCAGATGGCCCTCGCGGGTATGGACCACGAGCAAGCCCGCGTCGCGGACCGCAGCGAGGACGGCGGCGATCGGCTTTACGGCGCGGGCAAGCCGGCTGACGTCATTGCCGAGCGTCTCGCCGAAACCGCCGGGCTCCATGAAATCGCGCTGCATGTCGATGATGACGAGCGCGGTCTTGCTCCAGTCGAGCTTGATCGGCGCCGGCTCGGCCGCGATTGTCCCGCTTGAATTCGCCATGACGCACGCCTCGAATGCGAGAAGACCCGCACCTGATTAAGCAAACCGCGTGCCATTGCGCAATGACGCGGCTCGCACCGCCTCACCACACACGGCATTTGTGCAGCCACCGATCTTGCTGGCATGATCGTTGCTAGCTGGGAGCCCGAGCGAAACCACGACGATGGTTCACGAAATGACGCAACGCGTCTGAAAGAACGGGAGGACAGGCATGAATGGACTTGGCGGTCTCAACAAGTCACCCAACGGCGTCGTGATCGGACTGGTGCAGCTGCAGCTGCCCGTGGTGGCGACCAAGGCCGATCTGGCACGGCAGACCGAGCGCATCGTCTGGATGGTCGGCAAGGCGCGGCGCAATCTCGCCACCATGGACCTGGTCGTATTCCCCGAATATTCGCTGCATGGCTTGTCGATGGATACCAATCCGGAGATCATGTGCCGGCTCGACGGGCCCGAAGTCGTGGCCTTCAAGAAGGCCTGCGTCGACAACAAGATCTGGGGCTGCTTCTCCATCATGGAGTTCAACCCGCACGGCAATCCCTACAATTCAGGGCTGATCATCGACGATCACGGCGAGATCAAGCTCTATTACCGCAAATTCCATCCGTGGATTCCGGTCGAGCCGTGGGAGCCCGGCGATGTCGGCATTCCCGTGATCGACGGACCGAAAGGCGCGAAGATCGCGCTGATCATCTGTCACGACGGCATGTTCCCGGAAATGGCGCGCGAATGCGCCTACAAGGGCGCGGAGATCATGATCCGCACCGCAGGCTACACCGCGCCGATCCGCGACAGCTGGCGCTTCACCAACCAGGCCAACGCGTTCCAGAACCTGATGGTGACCGCCAACGTCTGCATGTGCGGCTCGGACGGGTCGTTCGACTCGATGGGCGAAGGCATGATCGTCAATTTCGACGGCAGCATCATCGCGCACGGCACCACGGGACGGGCCGACGAGATCATCACCGCCGAAGTGCGACCCGATCTCGTGCGCGAGGCGCGGATCAACTGGGGTGTCGAGAACAACATTTATCAGCTCTGGCACCGCGGCTATGTCGCGGTGAAGGGCGGCGCGATGGATTGCCCCTACACCTTCATGCAGGACATGGTGTCCGGCCGCTTCCGCCTGCCGTGGGAGGATCAGGTCAAGATCACCGACGGCACGTCCTGCGGCTTTCCCGCGCCGACACGGATGTTCGGCAAGACCGCGAAGGCCGCCGAGTAGCCACGCCACCCCTCGCGGCTACTTGAAGAAGTGCACGAGGCCGATGCTCAGGCCCAGCAGCAGCATCAGCGACAGCGTGACCGCGGCCGTCACCCGGCCGCCGACGGTCGAGAGCACGCGCACATCGACGCCGAGCCCAAGTGCGGCCATCGAGACGACGGTGAGGATCGCCGCCGTCCTGGTCACCGGCGCGATCGCGATATCGGGCACGAGCTGGAACGAGCGCAGCGCGGCCAGCACCAGGAAGCCGATGATGAACCACGGCACCAGCTTGAACGGGCTGATCGAGGCAGCCTTTGCAGTCCCTTGCTCGGCCGTTCCCGTCTTGGTGCTTGCCTTGCGCCGCCGCGCCACGAACAGCGAGAGGCCGACCACGATCGGGCCCAGCATCAGGACGCGCACCAGCTTCACCAGCGTACCGATCTGGGTCGAGACGATGCCGGCGGGCACGGTCGCTGCCAGCACCTGCGGCACGGCATAGACCGTCAGCCCGGCGAGGATGCCGTATTGCGTCGCCGTCAGCTTCAAGAGCGGGATCAGCAGCGGCAGGCCGAGCACCATCAGCACGCCGAGAATCGCGGTGAACGAGATCGACGAGGCGATGTCGTCGCCATCGGCCTCGATCACGGGTGCCACCGCTGCAATCGCAGAATTGCCGCAGATCGAATTGCCGCAGGCGATCAGGATCGCGAGCTTGGCCTTGAGCCCGAGCAGGCGGGCGAGGCCATAGCTCACCGCCAGCATGATCACGACGGTCGCGGCAATGGCGCCGATCAGGAGCCAGCCCGAGGCCAGGATCGCGGCGAAGCTGATGGACGCGCCGAGCAGCATCACGGCAACTTCGAGCAGCTGCTTGGCGCTGAAGGCAATGCCCGAGCGCCAGCGTTCCGCGGGCTCCCAGGCGGTGCGGACCGCCATCCCGAGCAGGATCGCGACGACCAGGGCCTCGATATAGGGGTGGTCGAAAACCCGCTCTTCGGCGGCCTGGATGCCGAGCGAGATGATCGTGACCACCCCGCAGAGCAGAATGCCCGGAATGAGCAGGAAAATGCGCTTCAGCGCGCCCTGCTTCTGCCCTTGGTCTTGTTGTTGTTGTGGCACGAAATCCTCTTTTCGGAGAAGATTTTATGCGCCCGGGCGCGCCTCTTGGCTAATATCTTTTCGAACTGCCCCGATAGAGAGAAGTTATGTCCCTCAACCTGCATCTGCTCCGCCTGTTCGCGGCCGTGGCGAAGACCGGAAGCTTCTCCCGCGCCGCCGATCTCCTGCACATCAGCCAGCCGGCGATCTCCAAGGGCGTGCGGGATTTCGAGCTGCAGGTCGGCTGCCGGTTGCTCGACCGCACGCCGAAGGGGGTGCGGCCGACCCGGGAGGGCGCGGCGCTGGCCCGCCATGCCGAGACGCTGTTCGCGGCCGAGCGTGCCGCCGAGGACGAATTGCAGGCGCTGCGCAACCTCGACAGCGGCTCGCTGCGCATCGGCGCCAGCACGACGATCGCGACCTACATGATCCCGGAATATCTCGGCGTGTTCCACCGCGCGTTTCCCGGCATCGACCTGCATGTCGTGAGCGCCAATACCTCTGACATCGCCGCGCTGATGCTGGGGCATGAGATCGAGATCGCCCTGGTCGAGGGGCCGGTCGAGGACGAGAACCTGACCAGCGCAGCCTGGCGCACCGACGTGATGGTGCTGATCGCGGGTCCGGATCACCGCTTCGCGGCCGCTGCCGGAGCGATCGACGTCCGCCTGCTGAACGACGAGATCCTGATCGTGCGCGAGCCCGGGTCCGGCACGCGCGAAGTGGTCGCGCAGGCGCTGGCCGCCCGCCGGGTCGAGCCGCAGCGGACGCTCGAGATCGGCAGCACCGAGGCGATCAAGCAAGCGGTGGCGGCCGGGGTCGGCGTCGCCATCGTGTCGATCGCGACGATCGACGATCAGGTCAAGCTCGGAAAACTCAAGGTGATCCCGATCAAGGGGGTCCATATCGAGCGCACGCTCTGGCAATTGAAATCGCCCGGCCGGCTGGACGTGCCGGCTGCAGTCGCGTTCGAGGGGATCATTCGGGAGACCCGGGGCGTGAAGGCGGCGCAGCGCACACCGGCAGCTAAAGCGCGGCGAACAGACCCTGCACCCACGCAACGGCATGCTCGAAGCTGAACACGCCGGGCTCGAAATAGACCGCGCGCGCCAGCACGATGCCGACCACCAGCACCCAGAACACGCTGGTGCCCGCGGTCTTCAGCCATTTCGACACGCCTTCGCTCGCGGCCGAAGAATCGACCGCGGGAACCGGCTCGCCGAAGGGATCGAATGCGGATTGGCTCATCGTCTTGACCATCTGGAATGTCAGCACAATGTCGCAACGGCGGGGGCGGAAGCAAGGGTAGTTGAATGCCTTTTGCGCCGGTTCCTTGGAAGGACGTTTTCCAGCCCGAATGCCGGGGAGTATTTCCTTCTGAGCGCCTAAAGCGCGAGGCGCTTTAGGTCTTTGTTTGGGCATGATCTTTTCGGAAAACCGCTTCGCACTTTTCCGGATCATGCTGATCAGGCATCAACCATCGGTCCCGCGCTGCGGCGCCAGACGCGGCAGTTCGATCCGCACGCTCGTCCCCATGCCCGGAGCACTATCCAGATGGAGCTCGCCGCCCAACCGGTTCGTGACGATGTTGTGAACGATGTGGAGGCCGAGCCCGATACGGCCGATGTCGCGGCGCGTGGTGAAGAATGGATCGAAGGCCTGCCGCAGCACATCGCGGCTCATCCCGCAGCCATCGTCGGCGAACAGGATTTCCACCTGGTCCTGACCTGACGCGCGCAGCCGGATCGTGATAGTGCCGCCCTTGCCGTCCGGAAAGGCATGCGCGACCGAATTGACGAACAAATTGGTCAGCGCCTGACCGTAGGGACCGGGATAGCTGTTCATCGCAAGACCGGACGGGCAATCGACCTCAAGCGCCAGATTGTTCTTCGGCAACGCCGGACGCAGGTTCGAGAGCACCTGCTCGGTCACCTCGCCGAGATCGAACTGGCTGCGGTCGAAATAGCTGCGATCGACGGCGACCTGCTTGAACGATTGCACTAGATCCGCGGCGCGCTTGAGGTTGCCGACCAGCAGCGACGAGGCGCTCTCGACAACCTCGATGAAATCGCTGAGGCTGGAACGCTTCAGCTTGCCGCGCGCGGCCTCGGCAGCGAAGTCGGCGCATTTCTGCTCCAGCACCGAGGCGACCGTGAGGCTGGTGCCGACCGGACTGTTGATCTCATGTGCGACGCCGGCCACCAGCCGGCCCAGCGCTGCGAGCTTTTCTGCCTCGATCAGCGAGGCCTGGGTCTCCTGCAGATGATGCAGGGCCTTCTCGGCCGCATCCCGCGCGGCGCGGATCTCGCGTTCGCTGCGCTTGCGGTCGGTGATCTCTTCGGCCGCGACGTTGACCCCGACGATACTGCCGTTCGGCTCGCGCTGCGGGTGCCAATGCGTGATCCAGCATCGCTCGTCATTGTGGCCCGGGCGCTGGCCGTACACCTCCACATCGGTGACGGGTTCTCCGGTCTCCATGATCGAACGGACGATGCCCTCGACCGCGGTGGCGAGTGCGGGCACGCAATCATGCACCGTGCGTCCGAGATGACCTTCGACCGAGATGCCGCAGATTTCGGTGAGCCGCTGGTTGATCTGGAGGTAACGGCAGTCGGGAGAAAGGTAGGCAAGACCGATCGGTGCAGTGTCATAGATCAGCTGCAGCGCCGGTTGTTTTGGGAACTGAACGTCCTGGACGACGGACGAGCGCATGTCCTTCCCCCCGTTCGGACAAGTCTAGCGCTTCATGGCCGGGCCGCAAGTAGCCCCAACCTATGCAGAAAAGGCCAATCGAATCTGTCCGGATTCGGCACGGACGGACGACGGCGGAGCCAGGACTGGTGCCATGTGGACCGTCAGGCGCGGCAGCTTCAGCTATTCACTGCACCGTGCGGACGAAAACTCTCGATGAAGCGCAGCAGCACCCGCGCGCCGGTGTCGGCGTCGGCGAGCTCGACATGCTCGGCCGGATTGTGGCTGATCCCGCCGCGGCAGCGCACGAAGATCATGCCGATATCGGCGACGTCGACCATCGCCATGCCGTCATGCCCGGCCCCGCTCGGCAGTTCGAACACGGCGTGGCCCTCGGCCGCAACCGCCTCAGCGATTTGCGTCTTCAGCCACGGCGCGCAGGGCACGCTGCGGTTCTCGTGGGTAACGTCGATCTGCAAGGCGAGTTCGCGGCGCTTTGCGATCGCCTCGATCTGCCGCACGATGTCGGCGACGGCGCGCTTGCGATTCATGTCGCTCTGCGAACGGATGTCCATCGTGAAGGACACCTTGCCGGGGATGACGTTGGTGGCGCCGGGCATGGCGCTGATATAGCCGACGGTGCCGACCAGGCCGGCTTCATCGCTCCTGCAGAATTGCTCGATCGCGACGATGCATTCGGCGGCGCCGGTCAGGGCGTCGCGCCGCAACTTCATCGGCACGGTGCCGGCATGGCCGGCGACGCCGGTGAGATTGGCGGCAAGCCGCGTTGCACCGGAAATCGCGCTGACGACGCCGACCGGCAGCGCCTTCTGTTCCAGCACCGGGCCCTGCTCGATATGCAGCTCGACATAGCCGAGCAGCTCGCGGCGGGCGCGCGCCGCCTTGCCGATATGATCGGGGTCGAGCCCGAAGGCGACCAGCGCATCGCGCATCGAGGCGCCGGCGCGATCACGCGTGTTGAGCACGCTCTCGTCGAATGTGCCGGCCACCGCGCGGCTGCCGAGCAGGGTCGACGCAAAGCGCACGCCCTCCTCGTCGGCAAAGCCCACGATCTCGATCGCGAATGGCAGCCGCTTGCCGCGCCGGTTCAGATCGGCGACGCAGGCGATCGCGGTGATGACGCCGAGCGGGCCGTCCCATCTGCCGGCGTCGCGGACGGTGTCGTAATGCGAGCCGAGCATCAGCGCCGGCAGGCCCGGCCGCTCGCCCTCGTAGCGGCCGCAGACATTGCCGATGGCATCGAGATGCGCGCTCATGCCGGCCTCGCGCATCCAGGACAGGATGAGATCGGCCGCCTTGCGATGCTCATCGGTGAGGAAGACGCGCGCCAGATGCTCCGGCGTCTCCGAGATCGCCGCGAGCTGATCGATCCGCGCCACAATCTCGTCGCCAAGGGAGGACGATTTCGCGGACGGTTTCTTCTCGCTCATGCTGTTTCCCATCAGTCCCCCGGCGCCCGAGCCCGCTTCACTCGTAGCAGGCCGGGTCCAATTGACCAGCCGGCAAATCACGCCTTGGTCGCCGCCCCCCGACCGGGCTCGCGCCGGCCGTCCGGCGGTTAGCGACTGCTTAACCGCATTGCATACAACTCAGATTGATCGCTCATAAAATAGGCAATAAGGCCATGGTCGGCCTCCGCTCCCTGCCATTCCGACAATCATTCACATTCATATTCAGATACTTACGGAATGGTGATCGCCAAACGTGCTCTGGCACGAAGCTTGCGACACTCCGTCAAGCGCCGCCGTTACGGCGGCTGCGACAAGGACAGGCGGGCCGGACCCGCCGGAGGGAGCAGGCGATGGATTTTGGCAGGATTTCAAGAAGGCATTTATTGCAGGGAAGCGCGGCATTGGCGCTCGGCAGCACGCTCGGCGCTCGCGGCGCGGCGGCAGCGGAAACCACGGTCGGGTTCATCTATGTCGGGTCCCGCGACGACTACGGCTACAACCAGGCCCACGCCCAGGGCGCGGCGGCGGTGAAGAAGCTTCCCGGCATCAAGGTGGTCGAGGAAGAGAAGGTGCCGGAGACCGACGCGGTCGAAAAGACCATCGAGTCCATGATCAATCTCGACGGCGCCACGCTGCTGTTTCCGACCTCGTTCGGCTACTACAACCCGCACGTCGTCAAGATGGCGGCGAAGTTTCCCAAGCTGCACTTCGAGCATTGCGGCGGCCTGTGGAGCGACAAGGACCCGAAGAACGCCGGCAGCTATTTCGGCTACATCGACGAGGCGCAATTTATCTCCGGCATCGTCGCCGGCTATTCGACCAAGAGCGGCAAGCTCGGCTTCGTCGCGGCCAAGCCGATCCCGCAGGTGCTGCGCAACATCAACGCGTTCACGCTCGGCGCCCGGCTCGCCAATCCCAAGGCGACCACGCAGGTGATCTTCACCGGCGACTGGTCGATGCCGGTCAAGGAGGCCGAGGCCACCAACAGCCTGATCGACCAGGGCGTCGATGTCCTGACCTGCCATGTCGACGGACCGAAGACGATGGTCGAGAACGCCGCGCGCCGCGGCGCGATGGTGTGCGGCTATCACGTCAACCAGTCGCCGCTGGCGCCGAAGGCCTATCTCACCGGCGCCGAATGGAACTGGGAAGCGCTCTATCCGAAATTCGTCAAGATGATCGTCGCGGGTGAAGCGATCCCGAACTTCTATCGCGGCGGCCTGAAGGAAGAGATCGTCAAGGTCTCGCCTTATGGCGAGATGGTCTCGGCGGAAGCGCGCAAGCACGCCGACGACGTCAAGGCCAAGTTCATGTCCGGCGAGTTCGCGATCTTCAAGGGCCCGATCGTCGACAACAAGGGCAAGACCGTGATCGCCGGCGGCACCGACCGCGGACAGCAGGATCCCGAGCTCGAGAAGATGGACTATCTGGTCGAGGGCGTGATCGGAGCCACCGCGTGACGACCGAGGCGGCGGAATCGGTGGAGGCGGCCGGCGTTGCTCCGGCCGCCGATCCCGGCTTCCTCCAGCGCTACGGCGCGAGCATCGAATACATCCTGATCCCGGGCGCGGCGCTGGTCGGCGCGCTCGCGGTGTTCGGCGGCTTCATCGCGCTTTACGGCAAGAACCCGCTCGACCTCTATTTCTACATGTATTACGGCGCGTTCGGCACGTGGTTCTCCTGGCAGAACACGCTGACCCGCGCCGCGCCCTTGATCCTGACCGCGCTGTGCACGGCGCTGCCGGCGCAGCTCGGCATGGTGATCATCGGCGGCGAAGGCGCGCTGTTGATCGGCGCGCTGTCTGCAACGTCAGCGGCGCTGGCGTTGCAGGGCGCGGCCCCGATCGTCGTGCAGATCGCGATGGTGATCGCGGGCATGATCGGCGGCGGCCTCTGGATCACGCTGTCCGGCGGCCTGCGGCAGTATCGCGGGGTCAACGAGACGATCTCGAGCCTGCTGCTGGTCTATATCGCGCTTGCGATTCTGAACCACCTGGTCGAGGGGCCGATGCGCGATCCGGCGAGCCTCAACAAGCCGTCGACGCGCGAGATCGGCGCCGCCAACATGATCGGCAGCATTCCCGGCACCGACGTGCATTGGGGCCTGGTGTTCGGCCTCGTCGCGGCCGTTGCCGCCTACATCCTGATCTATCACACGACCTTCGGCTTCGCCGCGCGCGTTGCCGGCGGCAACATCCGCGCCGCCAAGATTGTGGGGCTTTCCGTCGGCAAGCTGATCCTGACGGTTTGCTTCCTTGCCGGCAGCAGCGCCGGGCTTGCCGGCATGATCGAGGTCGCGGCCGTGCAGGGCCGCACCAATGCCAACCTCGCCGCGGGCTACGGCTTCACCGGCATCCTCGTCGCATTCCTGGCGCGGCAGAATCCGCTTGCGATCATTCCGGTGGCGATCCTGCTCGGCGGCATCTCGGCCTCCGGCGGCCTGTTGCAGCGGCGGCTCGGCCTGCCCGATGCCTCGGTGCTGGTCTTGCAAGGCATCATCTTCGTGTTCGTGCTGGCAAGCGACGCGCTTTACGGGCGCATCGGCTTCCTGAAGGGAAAGACCTGACATGGCGGACGCTTCACTCGGGCTCTGGACCGTTCCGCTCGCCGTATTCGGCGGCGCCATCCGCGTCTCGACGCCGTTCCTGTTCGTCAGCCTCGGCGAATGCATCACCGAGCGGTCCGGCCGCATCAATCTCGGCCTCGAAGGCACGCTGGTGATGGGCGCGATGAGCGCCTACGGTATCTCCTATCTCTCCGGCTCGCCATGGCTCGGGGTGCTCGCGGCCGGGATCACCGGCGCGTTGTTCGGCGCGCTGCATGCCGGGATCTGCTCGCTGCCGCGGGTCAACGACATTGCGGTCGGTATCGCGCTGATGCTGCTCGGAACTGGTTTGGCCTTCTTCCTCGGCAAGCCGCTGATCGAGCCGACGGCGGCACGGCTGCCGGCGATCGATTTCGGCTGGTGGAGCGACGTACCGCAGCTGCGCGCGGCGCTGCGCATCAATGTGCTGTTCCTGATCGGCGTTGCGATCGCGCCGCTGCTCTATTGGGCGTTCAGGACTACGCGCTGGGGCCTGTTGATCCGCACCGCCGGCGAAAGCGCGGATGCGGCGCGCGCGATGGGCCATTCCGTGCTGCTGATCCGGCTGCGCGCCACCATGGTCGGCGGCTTCCTCGCCGGCATCGGCGGCTCGTTCCTGTCGCTGTTCTATCCCGGCAGCTGGAACGAAGGGCTCTCCTCGGGACAGGGCATCACCGCGGTGGCACTGGTGATCTTCGCGCGCTGGGACCCGATGCTGTGCCTGTGGGCCTCGCTCGCCTTCGGCGGCGCCGCCGCGCTCGGGCCGGCGCTGCAATCGGTCGGCGTCACCTCCGGCTACCATTTGTTCAACGCCGCGCCCTACATCCTGACCTTGGCGATCATGATCATCACCTGCTCGCCGAAGCGCACACTGACCGGCGCGCCTGCCGAATTGTCCATCACCCGATAGAGCTGCGAGATCATTCCATGCCCGAGCGCTTCATCAAATCCGAGCCCTACGCCTGGCCCTACAATGGCGATTTGCGGCCAGAGAATACCGCGCTCATCATCATCGATATGCAGACCGACTTTTGCGGCGTCGGCGGCTATGTCGACAAGATGGGCTACGATCTGTCGCTGACGCGGGCGCCGATCGAGCCGATCAAGAAGCTGCTCGCAGTGATGCGCGCGCAGGGTTTTCACATCATCCACACCCGCGAAGGCCACCGGCCTGATTTGGCCGACCTGCCCGCCAATAAGCGCTGGCGCTCGCGCCAGATCGGGGCCGGCATCGGCGATCCCGGCCCGTGCGGCCGCATCCTGGTGCGCGGCGAACCCGGCTGGGAGATCATCCCCGATCTCGCGCCGTTGCCGGGCGAGCCCATCATCGACAAGCCCGGCAAAGGCTCGTTCTGCGCTACCGATCTGGAGCTGATGCTGCGGCTGCGCGGCATCGAGAACATCGTATTGACCGGGATCACCACCGACGTCTGCGTCCACACCACGATGCGCGAGGCCAATGACCGCGGCTTCGAATGCGTGCTGGTCGAGGACTGCTGCGGCGCGACCGACAGGAGCAATCACGACCATGCGCTAAAGATGATCAAGATGCAGGGCGGCGTGTTCGGCGCGGTGACCAAATCCACCGACCTGATCGGAGCGCTGTCGTGATCATCGGCGAACCGCCCGCCCCTATAGGCGCGTTCGGCGTCGACGCCATCGCCATGACGATGCGGTTCGGCGAC
Organism: Bradyrhizobium sp. RD5-C2; assembly: GCF_019972155.1. Lineage (GTDB taxonomy): Bacteria > Pseudomonadota > Alphaproteobacteria > Rhizobiales > Xanthobacteraceae > Bradyrhizobium. Next base: position 224,577 of record NZ_BOVL01000009.1, read on the forward strand.
TTCGCAGCGCTCGACAATGTCGAGCTCATGGTGCGTCCCGGCTCGTTCCATGCCTTGCTTGGTGAAAATGGCGCGGGCAAGAGCACGCTCGTGAAATGCATCATGGGCTACTACCACGCCACCGAAGGCGAGATCATCGTTGGCGATCGCCAGCAGACCATCGCCAACCCGAAGGACGCCCACGCGCTCGGGCTCGGCATGGTCTACCAGCATTTTACGCTGGTGCCGGCGATGACGGTCGCGGAGAACCTGGTGCTGGCGCGCGACGACGTGCCTGCGATGGTCGACTGGCGCAAGGAGAAGAAAGAGCTCGAGGCGTTCCTGGCGCGGATGCCGTTCAAGGTGCCGCTCGATGCGAAAGTCTCCGACATCTCCGCCGGCGAACGGCAGAAATGCGAGATCCTCAAGCAGCTCTATCTGAAGCGCCGCTTCCTGATCCTGGACGAGCCGACCTCGGTTCTGACGCCGGGCGAAGCCGACGAGGTGCTCGGCATGCTGCGCGCCATGGTGGTCGCAGGCGAACTCACCATCCTGATGATCACGCACAAGTTCCGCGAGGTGATGGCGTTTGCCGATGACGTGACGATCTTGCGCCGCGGCAAGCTCGCCGGCACCGGCCGGGTCGCCGATCTCACGCCCGACGAGATGGCCCGCACCATGATCGGCGCCGAACAGCTGACGGTGCAGCCGCCGCGCACCGGCGAGACCGGCGCGCCGCGGCTCGAGCTCGACAAGCTCACCGCGCTCGACGATGCCGGCGCGATTGCCGTGCACGGCGTGTCGCTGACGGTGAGGAGCGGCGAGATCGTCGGCATCGCCGGCGTCTCCGGCAACGGCCAGCGTCAGCTGGTCGAAGTGCTGGCCGGCCAGCGCGAAGCCGAGAACGGCGTCATCCGCGTCCAGGGTGAGGCCTATGCGGCGAGCCGCGAGGAGATGCGCCGCCACAGGATGTCGCTGCTGCCGGAGGAGCCGCTGAAGAACGCCTGCGTCGGCGGCATGAGCGTCGCCGACAACATCGCGTTCCGCGAGTTCGACCGCGCCCCGTTCGCGCGCGGCGGCTGGTGGTTGAACCGCTCGGCCTTTCGCGCCGACGCCGAGCGCAAGATCAACCGCTACAAGATCAAGACCCGCACGCCGGAGACCCCGATCGCGGCGCTGTCGGGCGGCAATGTGCAGCGCGCGGTGCTGGCGCGCGAGCTCTCGGGCGATGTCGAGGTGCTGATCGCCGCCAATCCATGCTTCGGGCTCGACTTCGCGGCGGTGGCGCAGATCCACGCCGAGATCATGGCCGCCCGCAACCGCGGCGCGGCGGTGCTGCTGGTCAGCGAAGACCTCGACGAACTGCTGGAGCTGTCGGACCGGCTGGTCGTGATGTTCCACGGCGCATTCGTCCACGAGGCCCGTGCCAGCGAAGCCGACCTCACTGAGATCGGCCGGCACATGGCCGGGCACTGACCATCCGCGTCATTGCGAGCGAAGCGAAGCAATCCATTGTTCCGCGTATGCGGGATCATGGATTGCTTCGTCGCTATCGCTCCTCGCAATGACGATGCTGGATAGCTCGGCGGCACTCTGCGTCACATTACAACGCCGACCTACCCGATCTCGAACGCCTGCGCTGCGAGATGCTTCAGATTGGCGTGCCAATGTTCGGCGATCGCGAGCCGGGTCGGCACCCAGACGTGCTCGTGCTTCTGGATGTAGTCGAGGAAGCGCATCAGCGCGGCGGCGCGGCCGGGACGGCCGACGACGCGACAATGCAGGCCGACCGACATCATCTTGGGTGACGTCGCGCCCTCGGCATAGAGCACGTCAAAACTGTCCTTCAGATAGGTGTAGAACTCATCGCCGCCGCCAAAGCCCTGCGCGTTGATGAAGCGCATGTCGTTGGCATCGAGCGTGTAGGGAATGACAAGGTGCGCTTCGGTGCCGGCTGCCTTGATCCAGTACGGCAGATCGTCGGCATAGGAATCGCAGAGATAGCGCAGGCCGCCCGTCTCCATCAAAAGCCGCAGCGTGTTGATCGAGGAACGGCCGGTGTACCAGCCGAGCGGCCGCGCGCCGGTCGCCTCGGTGTGCACGGCGATGGCACGGGCGATCTCCGCGCGCTCCTCGTCCTCCGACATGTCCTTGTGCTCGACCCAGCGCAGGCTGTGGCTCGCAATGTCCCAGCCCGCCTCCTGCATCGCCGCGACGACATCCGGATTGCGCTTCAGCGCCATTGCGACGCCGAACACCGTGGCCGGCAGCTGGCGCTCGGTGAACATCCGCCACAGCCGCCAGAAGCCGGCGCGCGAGCCATATTCGAACATGGTCTCGATATTGGCGTGACGCCGGCCGACCCAGGGCTGCGCGCCCAAGACATCCGACAGGAACGCTTCCGAGGCACGATCGCCGTGCAGGATGTTGTTCTCGCCGCCCTCCTCGAAATTGACCACGAACTGCACGGCGACGCGCGCCGCGTCCGGCCATTTCGGATCCGGCGGGTTACGGCCGTAGCCGCGGAGATCGCGCGGATAGCGGGCCTCGGTCACATCAGATTTCCTCGAAGCGGATGTTCTGCGCGCCCTTCCACAACACCGTCTTGCCGAAGGCGGTGAGGTTCTCGAGCCCCGAGGTCAGCGTGATGAAATGATTGCCGGCGAGCTGGCCCATCTTGCTGGCAAAATGCACGCCGCCATAGGCGAGCAGGATCTCGGTCTCGCTGATGCCGCCCGGGTAGAGAATGATCTGGCCCGGCGCCGGATAGCTGGTGTGGTTCTCGTAGGACACGCCGAAGTCGAGATCGCCGAGCGGCATCCACACGCCCTCGCCGCTCCAGCGCACATGGATCGCCTGGCTCTCGAACGGCATTGCCTTGCGGAAGGCGGCAACCGTCTTCGGCGCGAGCTGTTCCTCGAAACGGGCGTCAAAGGTGAAATCGCCGGCGCGGACTATCAGTTTGCTCATCGAACTCTCGTGGGTGGGCTGGACAGAATGATGCCCCAACCTTTGACGCTGGCCCGCGCCGGACGCAAGGCCGATTCCGGCTCCAGATGCCGGTTTTTTGCCGCAATGGCGTTCGCGGCAACGCAGATTTGAGCAGGGTTGCGTTGCACCTCGCCTCCCGCTTTGCGAACCTCTCCGCATTCGCAAAGGAGGACGGCCGATGACGACAAACAGTCTGCACGGACATGTGGCGCTGGTGACCGGCGGATCGCGCGGCATTGGTGCTGCCATCGCCAAGATGCTGGCGGACGCCGGCGCTGCCGTCGCCATCAATTACCGCGAGCGGTCGGCTGAAGCGGAAGCGCTGGCGAAGAGCATCACAGCCGCCGGTGGCCGGGCCGTCGCTGTCGGCGCCGACGTCTCGGAAGCTGCCGCCGTCACCGGCCTCGTCGAACGCGCCAAATCCGAGCTCGGCTCGGTCGACATCCTCGTCAACAATGCCGGGATCGCGATCGTCAGGGGTGTCGACGACCTCACCGAAGAGGATTTCGACCGCACCATCGCGGTCAACCTCAAATCGGCATTTCTCTGCACGCAAGCCGTGCTGCCGATGATGCGCACCCGGAAATGGGGCCGCATCGTCAACATCTCCTCCGGCGCTGCCCGCGGCGCCGGCGCGATCGGGCCGCACTACAACGCGTCGAAGGCGGCGATGGAGGGCCTGACCCGCGGCTATGCTGCGCGCCTCGTCAAGGAAGGCATCACCGTCAATGCCGTCGCGCCGTCGCTGATCGAGACCGACATGATGAAGGGACAGAGCGACCTCGTCAGCCGGATCCCGATCGGCCGCTTCGGCACCACCGAGGAAGTGGCGCAGGCCGTGATGCTGCTGGTCAACAATCCCTACATGACCGGGCAGACCATCGCGATGAGCGGCGGCATGGCGTTCAACTAGAGCGTTTTCGAGCGAAGTGGGTACCGGTTCGCGTAAAGAAAACGCGTCAAGACAAGAATCTAGAGCCCCGTTCCGATTTCAATCGGAACGGGGCTCTAGGTTAGTCGCTGGCTTGACCGCATCGCAGGTTTGCCCTACCGCTTACGGCATGAACCGATCGAACCTCATCGCCAATTTCTGGTGGCTCGCCGACTGACAGGCGGGCCGGACGCGTTCATGCATTTTCGGGGCCGCCGCATTGGGCGGCCTTTTTGTTTGGCTTCATCCAGCCCGCATGCGGTGTCCCCATTCAACCGAATGGAGATACCAGTGACCAAACCGATCATCCTCACCGGCGACCGCACCACCGGGCCGCTGCATCTCGGCCACTACGCCGGCTCACTCCGAAGCCGCCTGAAATTTCAGGACAGCCACGAGCAGTTCCTGCTGCTCGCCGACATGCAGGCGCTGACCGACAATGCGCACGACATCGGCAAGGTCCGCAGCAATGTCATCGAGGTCGCGCTGGACTATCTTGCCGTCGGGATCGACCCCGAGCGAACGTCGATCTGCCTGCAATCGCAGTTGCCGGCGTTGGCGGAACTGTCGATGCTCTATCTCAACCTCGTCACCGTCGCGCGGCTGGAACGCAACCCCACCATCAAGGACGAGATCCGCGCGCGCGGTTTCGGGCGCGACATCCCAGCGGGCTTCCTGTGCTACCCGGTGGCACAGGCCGCCGATATCACCGCGTTTCGCGCCACAATCGTGCCGGTCGGCGAGGATCAGGCGCCCTTGATCGAGCAGACCAACGAGATTATCCGGCGGGTCAACGCGCTCGCGGGCCGTGCGCTGCTGCAGGAAGCCGAAGCCATCATCCCGCGCGCGGGTCGGCTGCCCGGCGTCGATGGACGCGCGAAGATGAGCAAGTCCGCCGGCAACGCGATTCCGCTCTCGGCGTCACCTGATGACATCTCGGCCGCCGTGCGCGCGATGTTCACCGATCCGGATCATCTGCGTGTCGCCGACCCCGGCAAGGTCGAGGGCAACGTCGTCTTCACCTATCTCGACGCGTTCGACGACGACCGCGACGCCGTCGCGGAACTGAAGGCGCGCTATCGGCGCGGCGGTCTCGGCGATACGGCCGTCAAGCGGCGGTTGGAGGATGTCCTGCAAGCCCTGATCGCACCGATCCGCACACGGCGCGCCGAGCTCGCCAACAATCGCGACCACATCGCCGACGTGATCCGGCGCGGAACCCTGAAAGCGCGGGAGATTACCGAGCGCACCAGGCGCGACGTCATGGCGGGGCTTGGCTTGTTCCAGCTCTGAACGCGCTGTCATCAAGGCGTGGCAGGAACTGTGCTTGACTATGGCCGTTGTCCGCTCGGCGAAACCGGATTTGGAGCCTGTCGTGATCGATCCGAAAACGCTTCTCGAACGCGCCGCACAGCTGTCTGATCAAGCCAAGGGCGAGGAAGATACCGGCATCCGCGAGCGGTTGCTGCGCATGGCCGAGCATTACCGCGATCTGGCCGCGCACGAGGCCTGGGCGCATGAAAACCCGCCATCGGTGGGCGCGCTCACGGGTGCGCTCGGCAGCCGCGCAGCGCATTGAGCTGATCGCGAAAGAAGCCCTTCAGTTCACGCGAATGCGATAGCCCAGCGACTGACGTGCGCCCGGCGCGATGTGCATCAGGCCCGGCTTGTCGGCGAACTCGCCATCGAACTCCGCGGGGCTGGCAAATCCGTGCCACGGCTCGATGCAAAGGAACGGCGCGCCGCCAGGCTTCGACCAGATGCCGAGCTCTCGAAAGCCGCGCCAGGACATTTCGATCGCCCGGCCTTGCGTGGCTGCTGCCGGGCCCAGTGTCGCCGTGAAGCGGACCGATGTACTTGCGACCTGATCGAAGACCATCGCGTCGTCATCGAACAGCTCCTCCGAGAGCGCAAGCGTTCTGCCCTTGACCGGATTGGGTTCAGGCTGCGGCCGCATCAATCCATCCTTCAGCCGCCGGATCGGCGCAGGTTCAGTCTTGCCGAAGGTCAGCGTGTAAGCCTCCTTCGGCAGCCCCTGCACCAGCGGCCAGTTGAAGGCGGGATGACCGCCGAGCGAGGCCGGCAGCATCTCGTCGCCGGTGTTGATGACGTCGAAGGCGACGTCGAGATCGGTGCCATCGACCGCATAGGTGACCTCGAGCCTGAACGCGAAGGGGTAGCGCGCCCGGGTTTCCGCATCGTCTGCGAGCGCGAGCTTGCAGGATCGCGGCCCCTGCTCGACCCACTCAAAATGCCGGTCCCGCGCAAAGCCGTGCTGCGTCATCGGATAGGTCTTGCCGCTATGGCGCAGCGTGTCGTTCTTCAGCCGGCCGACGATCGGGAACAGGATCGGCGCGTGGCGCGGCCATTGCGGGCCGGCCTGCCACAGCAGTTCCGTTCCTTCGGCATTCCTGAGTGACGACAGTTCGGCGCCCTGGGCCGAGATGGTCGCGGAGATCTTCTCGCCGCGCAGCGTGTAACTGTCGCTCATGCCTCGCCTCGCCGGTTGGGTCATGCCCCCCACACGAGATGTTCGATGCCGGCGATGCCGTCAACCCCAAAGCGATGGGCCGCCCGCGCGTGGCGGCCCCTGGCCTCAAGCCTACCCGGTGATCTTGGAGAAATCGGGCTGACGGCGCTCGGCAAAGGCCGCAAAGGCCTCGCGCGCTTCCGCGCTCATCAGCCGCTGCTGGAAGATTTCGCCCTCGCGCGCCATTTGCGCGCTGAGCCCGGCCGGATCGCGCATCAAGGCCTTGGTGTGCTGGAGCGAACCAAACGGCCGCTTCGCCAGCGCGTCCGCCGCCGCGCGTGCCTTGGCGCGGAGATCCGCAAGCGGCACCACGGCATTGGCAAGGCCGATGGAGACCGCTGTCTCCGCCTCGACCGGCTCGCCGAGCGCGAACATCGCATAGGCCCGCGCATAGCCGATGCGCTGCGGCAGCAGATAGGTCGACGCCGCCTCCGGCACCAGCGCCAGATTGACGAACGGCGTGATCAGCCGCGCGGTCGGCGCGAGGTAGACGAGGTCGCAATGCAGCAGCATGGTGGTGCCGATGCCGACGGCATTGCCCTGCACGGCGGCGACCAGCGGCCGCGTCGCCTTGGCGAGGCCGGCGAGGAAGCGCGACACATGACGCTCGCCCTGCACGCCGCGCGACACCGCCGCGAAATCGGCGAGATCGTTGCCTGCGGTAAAGCTGTCGCCGTCACCCTGCAGCAGCACGGCGCGGATCGCAGAATCGCCTTCCGCACGTTCGAGCGCGTCGGCCATCGCGCCATACATCGCATTGGTGATCGCGTTCTTCTTGTCCGGACGCGCCATCGTCACGGTGAGAACGCCACCGTCCAGCGTTACGACCACTTCACTCATTTCTCACTCCTGTTGCTTGCTTCCTGTTTGACGCGTTGTCTTGACGCGAACCGGTATCCGTTTCGCTCGAAGGCGCGCTAGCCGTCTTTGTCCTTCGGAAACTTCTCTTGCAGGCTGGTCAGCCAGCGCGACACCACGTCGATCTCGGCTTCCGAAAACCCGTCCATCAGACGGTTGTTGATCACCCTGGTCCGCGTTGCGGCGCGCTTGCCGAGCTCCTGCCCCGCGGCGGTCAGATGGAGCCGCTGGCTGCGCCCGTCCTCACCGTCGCGCCGGCGCTTCACGAGGCCCGCGCGCTCCATCCGATCGGCTAGCCCCGACATCGCCGACGGCACGATGTCGACCGCCTGCGAGACATCGCCGATCAGCGCGCCGTCATTGCGCCCGAGGAAGAACAGCACGCCGGCCTGCGCCGACGTCAGATCGTGCGCGGCCGTCTCCTGCTCGATGGCGCGCTGCAGCCGCCGATAGGCCACGGTCAGGAGAAAGATCAGCCGGTGTTCCGCTCTCATGCCGCTGTTATATATTTCGCATGCGAAATATCAAGGTATTTCGTGCGCGAAATATCTTGATATTCGGCACGCGCTGACCGAGCGAGCCACGCAAACTGACCGGAATGCGCCCCGCGACCGGGGTGGTTGCGACATTTTGAACGCGTCGCCGGATCGCAGCGCTGCGTTCCAGCAGAAAACCCTTGATCGCCAACGATCAAACGGGAAATCTTGCGCCCGGGAGCCCAAGTGTCGCGCTTGCGGCTCGGGCGGGGTCACGAGAGTGTCATGACGTCAGCGGCAAGTTCGGACAGGGAGCGCGTTGTCCGCCCGAAGCGGCCGCGCCATCTCAGCGAAGCCATGCGTTGCGAGACCGCGTTTCGCCTGATCCTGTCCGAATGCCTCGAGGAAGTCGCGACCAACCACGAGGCGCTGAGCTCCGGCGATCCGGCCGCGCTCCACCAGACCCGCATAGCACTGACGCGGCTGAAGGCGGCGGTCGCGTTCTACGGCCCGATGGTCGCGGACGCCGAATGGACGCGGCTGAAGTCCGAGCTGAAATGGCTGAGCGCCCATCTCGGCGCAACACGCGACCTCGACGTCGCGATCGAGAACAGCAAGGAGATGCCGGAGGAACAGATGCTCAGGACGGCACGCGCCGATGCGTTCGAAGCCCTGAAGGAGGCCTTGCAGAGCGACCGTTACTGGCAATGGTTCGACGGCATGTGGGACTGGGTCGGCAGCGGCCCCTGGACCGCGCGGCAGAACCGCCGTGCCGCGCAACGACGGGCCGTGCCGGTGTCGGTGTTTCACGCGCGCCGGCTGGCGCGGTGGCATGGCAAACTGTGCCAGAAGAGCCGCGGGCTGCAAGGGATGGGCAAGAACAAGCGCCACCGCGTCCGGCTCGCCGGCAAGCGGCTGCGCTACGCCATCGAGTTCTCGGAAGGCGGATTGCCGCCCGACGAATACGCGTCATGGCGGATCGTCCTCAAGCATCTGCGCAAGGGACAACAACTGCTCGGCGAATTGAACGATGACGAGGTCCGCCGCGCGCTGCTCGAAAGCGCCGATGCCCTCGCGCGACGCGACGACGAGCGCAAGGCCAAGCACCAGCGCGTGCATGAGCGCAAGCGCAAGAGCCGCCTGCTGCGCCGCGCCGCGGACATCTACCGGAAGATCGCCGAATGAACGCAGCCCGTCGTCCGCGGCCCGCGCAGCTGTCGCCCGCAACAATTCCCCGCAGGCTTGTCGCATCCGCCGACGCTGGCCGTTTCCTTCATTCCTTTCCCCACGGTTGTCCCCATGCCTGACGGTTCCTCTACAGCACACCTCTATCGTCCCAAGCTCGTCACCACCCTGACCGAAGGCTACGGCCTCGATGCGTTCCGCCACGACGTGATGTCGGGGCTGACGGTCGCGGTGGTGGCGCTGCCGCTGTCGATGGCGATCGCAGTGGCCTCGGGCGTGACGCCGGAGCGCGGGCTGTTCACGGCCATCGTCGGCGGCTTCCTGGTCTCCGCATTGGGCGGCAGCCGGTTTCAGATCGGTGGGCCGGCCGGCGCCTTCATCGTGCTCGTCGCGGCGACGGCCGCAAAGTTCGGCGTCGAGGGGCTGCTGCTCACCGTGATGGTTTCCGGCCTGATGTTGACGCTGATCGGCGCGTCCGGCCTTGGCTCGTTGATCCGCTACATCCCGCATCCCGTCACCGTCGGCTTCACCTGCGGAATTGCGGTCACCATTCTGGCCAGCCAGTTGCGGGATCTTGGCGGGCTGACGCTAGCAGGTCACGAGCCCGGGCCGTTCCTGCCGAAGCTCGCCGCCCTCAGCCACGCGCTGCCGACCCTGAATGGGTCCGCGCTCGCAATCGGCGTCGGCTCGGCTGCCGTGATCTTCGGCTTGCGCGCCTTCAGGCCGGCCTGGCCGGCGATGCTGATCGCGATTGCGATCGCATCGGTCGCGGCGCTGCTGCTGCATCTGCCGATCGAGACCATCGGCAGCCGGTTCGGCGAAATTCCGCACGGCCTGCCGGTGCCGCATCTGCCGGAATTCTCCTGGGCACTTTTGCTGCAGATCCTGCCGGCATCGCTCTCCTTCACGCTGCTCGGCGGCGTCGAGAGCCTGCTCTCGGCCAAGGTCGCCGACGGCATGACCGGTCGCAAGCACCGCTCCAACATGGAGCTGGTGGCGCAGGGCATCGCCAACATCGCCTCTGCATTCTTCGGCGGAATCAGCGTCACCGGCACGATCGCGCGCACCGCGACCAATATCCGGGCGGGCGCGCGCAGCCCGCTGTCCGGCATGCTGCACGCGGCGTTCCTGCTGTCATTCATGATCGTGGCGGCGCCGCTTGCGAGCTATATCCCGCTATCGGCACTCGCCGGCGTCCTCGTCGTCGTGTGCTGGTACATGGCGGAGAAGGAGGCGTTCCTGCAGCTGATCACGCATTGGCGCGGCGCCGCGGTGCTGATCCCGACCTTCGGCCTGACGGTGTTCGAGGACCTGACGTTCGGCATCATCACGGGATGCGTGATCGCCGCGTTGTTGGCTGTCTTCGACCGGTGGCAGCGGCGAGGCAAGACCTAACCGCTGTCGCGCAGCACCAGCTCGAAGCCGAGATCGATGCGGCGCTCGCCGCCGCGCTCCTGCGTGAGCGTCGCCGCGGTGCGGCCGATCGCATCGCCATGCACGCTGATCGTGCTCAGGGTCGGCGAGATCAGCTGGCCCATTTCGAGATCGCCTAGCCCAATCACGGCGACCGGCTGCGCCGATGCGGGCCCGTCGCGCAGCAGCCCGGCCTTGCGCAGCCCCGACATGAAGCCGATCGCATGCGCATCGTTGGCGGCGAACACCGCGTCGACATCGGGCAGCCGCGCATGCGCCGCCACGCTGCCGGAGTCCTTGCGGTCGAGGATCAACCGCCGCGGCTCGGATAGACCACTTGCCAGCGCCTCGTCCCTGAAGCCGAACCAGCGGCGCGTGCCGCGCGGATCATCGCCGCCGATGAAGGCGAGCTGCTTGCGTCCTTGCGCAACCAGATGCTTCGCGACAGCGACCCCGGCCTTGTAATTGTCGAAGCCCGCGACCGCATCGATCGGGTTCGCCGGCAGATCCCAGGTCTCAACGATCGGGATCCGCGCATTGCGCAGCAGGCGACTGCCCTCCTCGGTCGCCGGTGAGCCGACCATGATGATCGCCTCGGGCCGCCGCGACAGCAGCGCCGCCAGCACGCGGTCCTCGCGCACTGCGTCGTAGCGCGACTGCGCCAGGATCACCGAGAAGCCGAGCGGCTCGAGCTTGTCGGACAGGCCCTGCACCGTGTCGGCAAAGATCGAGTTGGCGATGGTCGGCACCAGCACGCCGACCGAATTGGTCCGTGCGCTCGCCAGCGCGCCCGCGACCAGGTTCGGGACATAGCCGAGGTCGCGCATCGCCCGCTCGACCCGCGCCCGGGTCTCCGGGGCAACCAGATCGGGCATCCGCACCACCCGGCTCACCGTGATCGAGGAGACACCGGCGCGCTTGGCCACCTCTGAAAGGGTGGGCGCGGCACCAGACGGGCCGGTCCCGGGTTCGGTCAGGTCGGAGCTCATGGCCTGACCCTGCACGATTCCGGGTTGCCAAGCCACGATGTTAGCGCTAGCATCGCCTTATGTTAGCGCTAACATGGAACAAAAAAGGAGAAACGGCATGATTTCGGACGAGCAGGCCCAGGCCTACAAGCGCGACGGGGTAATCGTGGTCCCCGAGGTGCTGAACCAGGAGACCCTCGGCAAGGTTCGCACGGTGCTCGCCGAGCTGGTGGCGGGCGCCGCCGCCGTGACCGAGCACACCGACGTCTACGACCTCGAGCCGGGCCATACGCCGGAGACCCCGCGCGTCCGCCGCATCAAGGCGCCGCACAAGGTGCACCCGATCTTCGACGAGATCATCCGCAGCCCCGCCGTGATCTCGATCCTGACCAGGCTGATCGGTCCCGGGCTTCGCCTGCACGGCTCAAAACTCAATATGAAGTCGGCGCAATACGGCTCGCCGGTCGAGTGGCATCAGGACTGGGCATTCTATCCGCACACCAATGACGACATCCTCGCGATCGGCGTGCTGCTCGACGATTGCGATATCGAGAACGGCCCGATGCTGGTGACGCCGGGATCGCACACCGGCAGCACGATGTGGGATCATCACGGCGAAGACGGCTGCTTCGCAGGTCTGATCGATCCCGACCAGATCCAGGACGACATCAAGCGCGCGGTGCCCTGCATGGGCAAGGCCGGCAGCATGTCGTTCCACCACGTGCGCGCGCTGCACGGCTCGGCGACCAACACATCGGACCGGCCGCGCAACCTGCTGCTCTATGAAGTAGCCGCCAGCGACGCCTGGCCGCTGATGGGCGTGAAGGATTTTGACGAATTCAACAGCCGCCTGCTGGCGGGTCCGCCGGTGGTTACCCCGCGGCTGACAGACGTGCCGGTACGGATGCCGCTGCCGCCGGCCAAGCGACAGGGATCGATCTACGAGACCCAGTCGGCGTCGAAGAAATCCTACTTCACGCGCGCCGCCTGACACTGACGACAATGCCCGCGGCGAGCCGCGGGCATTGCTGCTTTCAAGACATAAAAATCAAAATAACGGGGAAACGAATGACCGAGATGGCAACAGATGGCGCTCGCACATCGCGCCTGCGTGTGATCCTGGCCGCAAGCATCGGCTCCGCGCTCGAATGGTACGACTTCTTCCTGTACGGCACCGCGGCCGCGCTGGTGTTCGGCGAGCTGTTCTTTCCGAAGAGCGATCCGGTGGTCGGCACGCTGCTGTCGTTCCTGACCTTCGGCGTCGGCTTCGTGGTGCGGCCGTTCGGCGGCCTCATATTCGGCATCCTCGGCGACCGCTACGGCCGCAAGCCGGTGCTGGTCGCAACGCTGTTGATGATCGGCATCGGCACCACCGCGATCGGCTTCCTGCCGACTTATGCGCAGATCGGCGTCTGGGCGCCGATCCTTCTGGTCGCGATGCGCGTGATCCAGGGCCTCGGCGCCGGTGCCGAATATGGCGGCGCGGTGATCTATCTGGTCGAGAACGCGCCGCCGAAGCATCGCGGCTTCTGGGGCGGCTTCGCGCCGCTCGGCGTCTCCGTCGGCAATCTGCTCGCCGCCGCCGCTTTCGCGCTGGTGACGATGTTGCCGCGCGAGGACCTGATGAGCTGGGGTTGGCGCCTGCCCTTCCTCGCAAGCTTCCTCCTGATCGTCGTCGGCATCTTCGTCCGCATGCGCATCACCGAGACGCCGGTCTACACCCAGGCGGTGGTCGCGCGCGGCAAGGTCGAGCGCAATCCGGCGATGGAGGCGTTGCGCCGGCACCCGCGCAATTTCTTCGTCGTGCTCGGCGCCCGGATGGCCGAGAACGGGCTTGGCTATTTCTTCCCGGTGTTTGGCCTGAGCTACGTCATCACCACGCTGGGCGTGCCGAAGGCGGAGGCGCTCAGTGCGCTGATGCTTGCGTTCACGATCGAGCTGTTTGCGATCCTCGGCTTTGCGGCGTTGTCGGACCGGATCGGACGGCGGCCAGTCTACATGTTCGGCGCGCTGGCCGGCGTGGCGCTTTCCTTCCCGTTCTTCTGGATGGTCGGCACCAAGGAATGGGTCATGATCGCGCTCGCCTTTATCCTGGCGCGCGCCGTGGTGACGGCGGCGATGTTCGGGCCGCAGGCGGCGTATTTCGCCGAACTGTTCCCGCCGCAACGCCGCTTCGCCGGCTTTGCCTTCGCGCGCGAGCTCGGCTCGCTGCTGTCAGGCGGCCCCGCGCCATTCGTCGCCACCGCGCTGGTGGCAGCCTACGGCACCTGGTGGCCGGTCGCCTGCTACGCGATGTTCCTGTCGGCCTGCACGGTGGTTGCAATCTGGATCGGGCCGGAGACCTATCAGGAGAACATCGCCGCCGACACGAGCGAACAGGCCGAGCTGCCCGCGGCGATCCCGGCGCGGGCATGATCGGTGGCGCAGCAACTGCGCGTCCTGCAGTCGCTCTGGGCAATGGAGCGGCGGCTGGCCGACGAGGACGAGTGGCCGCTGCAAACCCAGCTCGCGATGATCCGCGATGCCGGGTTTGACGGCGCCGGCGTGCGCTTCATCGATCCCGCCTTCGCGCGCGAGGTGACGAGCTTCCTTCGCGCGCATCGCATGATCTGGCAGGCGCAATGCTATCCGAAGAACGTCGACGACCTGAAACCGGTGCTCGAGCTGGTGGCACAGCTCGGTGCAGATCACGTCAACCTGCAACCGGACATCCGTCCGCGGCGGCTCGCCGACTGCATTCCCCTGCTCGAAGGCTGGCGGCGGCTTGGCGCGCAGGCCGGCGTCGCCGTGCATGTCGAGACCCATCGCGATCGCATGACGACTGACCTGTTCTTCATGCTCGATCTGCTCGACCGCTTTCCCGATCTGCGGCTGACCGCCGATCTCTCGCATTACCTGGTCGGGCGCGAATTCGCCTGGCCGGTCGACGACGCGAACCATGCGATGATCCATCGCATCCTCGACCATGCCTGGGGCATCCACGGCCGCATCGCGAGCCGCGAGCAGGAGCAGATCTCGCTCGGCTTTCCGCAGCATCAGGGCTGGGTGTCGCTATTCATGGACTGGTGGGACTACGGCATCCGTTCCTGGCGCAAGCGCGCCGGGCCCGATGCGACCCTGACTTTCCTGTGCGAGCTCGGTCCCCCACCCTATGCCATCACCGGGCCCGACGGCAGGGAATTGTCCGACCGCTGGCAGGACGCGCTGGTCATGAAGGACATGATCCGCGCGCTGTGGGATCGCATCGCGAACGAGCCGCACGGCGCTGCATCGGGTTGATCCAGAGAAGCTGCAACGGCATGCTGCGGCGAAGCGCCATTCGGAACGCGGCGAAGCCCTCATGCGTGACCATCAGGTCCCTGCTTCTCGACGCCTCGCCTGCGTCATTGTGCTGGCCATTGCGGCCTTTGCCCACGCGAAGGCCGCCCCGGCAGAACTGACGCTTGACGTCGCCACCATGCCGCGTGTCGCGACCATCGACCCGCGCTTCCAGTCCTACAACATCGAGATGGTCGAGGTGACCGGCGGGCGGTTCTGGAAGCCTTATGCCGCCGCCGCACGGCCGGGTGCGAAGCCGGAACGGTTCGCAGCGCGCACGCCGATCGATCTGCACGATGGCAGGCTACGCAAGCTCGCAGCAGCGCTCGCTCCCGCCTACCTTCGTGTGAGCGGAACCTGGGCCAACAGCACGTTCTTTGCGGATTCCGACGCGCCACCATCGGCGCCACCGGCCGGCTTCAAGGGTGTGCTGACACGACAGCAATGGCGGGATGTGATCGACTTCTCGCACGCCGTCGACGCTCCCATTGTCACGTCCCTTGCGATCAGCGCCGGCACGCGTGGTGCTGACGGCCGATGGACCTCCGAACAGGCCCGGCAGCTCCTCGCTTTCACGAAATCGACGAGCGGCGAGATCGCCGCAGCGGAGTTCATGAACGAGCCCGATCTGCCGGCCATCGGCGGCGCGCCCGAGCACTACGATGCCGCCGCTTACGGCCGCGATTTCGCAACGTTCCGCGCATTCATGAAGGACACCGCACCCGGCGTGACGATCCTCGGCCCAGGCACGATCGGCACCGGCGCGGATGCAAAAGCCCTCTTTGCAGTCTCGGCAGCGGGCATCGACGCGACCTCCTACCATCATTATGGCGCGCTCTCGGCGCGATGTTCCGGCGATCGCACGGCAAGGCAGGCGCTGTCAGACCAATGGCTGGCACGAACCGGCAAGACGCTCGCCTTCTACCAGGCGCTGCGCGACCGGCTCGCACCGGGCAAGCCGATCTGGCTGACCGAGACCGCCGAGACCGCGTGCGGCGGCAACCGCTGGGCCGCGACTTTTGCCGATACGTTCCGCTATCTCGATCAGCTCGGGCGGCTCGCCAAGACCGGCGTTCAGGTGGTGATGCACAACACGCTGATCGCGAGCGACTACGGGCTGCTCGACGAGCGAACCCATCTGCCGCGGCCGAACTACTGGGCCGCGCTGCTGTGGCGACGGTTGATGGGGACCACCGTGTTCGATGCCGGCGTCGCCGAGCAACCCGGTCTCCACGTCTATGCCCATTGCGCGCGCGACGTGCCTGATGGAATAGCCCTGCTCGTCATCAACAATGATCGGCGGATGCGGCGCAAGCTGACGCTGCCGGCGGCATCGCAACGCTACACATTCGCGAGCGAAAGGCCCGCCGACGGCAATGTTCGGCTCAATGGCAGCGCGCTTGCGCTCGGGCCTTCCGACCAGCTTCCCGCCTTGCATGGCGAGCCGGCCCCGGCGGGCGCGCTCGTGTTCGCTCCCGCAACGATCACGTTCCTGACCGTTGCCAATGCGGGCAACACCAACTGCCGGTAGTGGCTTGGCCTCGCCTACGCCGCGTCGAGGTTGGCGTCGGCGGACTCCGTCGTGCGCGACACCAGGTGACCCAGCATGATGGCGGTCATCAGCCGCTCCATCTCGAGCCATGCGGTGACATGCGACATGGTCGGCCGGCCACCGAGCGCGAGCTGATTGACGTCGTCGACCGCCGTCAATCCGCGCGGATAGAACTCGCGGAAGATCACGCGCTCGGCCAGACCGTCGACCAGGCGGAAATTCAGCGTCTTCGATAGTTCGTTGAGGGCTTCGCCGACCAGGCGCTTGTTGCGTGAACCGATCGTCGAGAGGCGATTGCGCAGCACCACCCACTCGAATGCCGGCAGATCCTGCGCGCTGCGCTCGCGCCGCGCTTCCTCCACCATCTTCGAATAGTGGCTGATGCCGGTGACCTTGAAGTCGTTCGGATCGACGGTGCCGAGCACGTCGAAGTCGAGGAAGCTGTCGTTCAGCGGTGTAATCAGCGTGTTCGCCAGCGAATGCGTGAACGTCGTCAGATAGGTGTCGTAGCCGGGGCAATCGATGACGACGAAATCGTGCGACCGGCCGAGCCGCTCGACGATCTCGGCAAGCGCGCTGCGGCCGAGCGTCTCGACTTCGCTGCTTCTGCCGCTCACCGTCTCGAAGCACATATGCGCCGGGATATCGAGATTCAGCGAGGTTTGCCGCGCCCAATCCCGCCGGTTATCGACGTAGTGCGTCAGCGACTTCTGCTTGTTGTCGAGATCGATGGTGGCGACACGCTGACCCGCCTTGATCAGCGCGATGGCGACATGCATGGCAATTGTCGACTTGCCCGAGCCGCCCTTGTTATTTCCGACAACAATTACTCGTGCGTTTGTCATGGGAATCCATACCTGACGCTTGAGTGAAAGCAGGACGAAATTGAATTTAATGAATGGATTCGAATCTCCCTGATTCGACGAATCTCGACAAGAGTCGTCGCACGGTCATCGTTATCGAAATTGACGCGGCTGCGACAACATTGTCACAACCGCAATTCGAGCACGTATCGTGAACGCAGCATGCTGCGCCGCGGGCTGGCGCGCCGCCGGGACTAGCGCTTCGGGGACTAGCGTCCCTGGAACACCGCGGCGCGGCGCTCGACGAACGACTTGATGCCCTCGGCCGCATCTGATGTGTTGAGCACGCGTTCGCGGATCTGCGGGATGATCGCAATTGCCGCCTGCTCGCCGGCTTCGATGAACCTGCGGCCCGCCTCTTTCGTGACCTGGATTCCGAGTGGCGCGTTGCGCGCGATGATCTCCGCAAGCGCCATCGCACGCTCGATCTGCTGACCGGCCGGCACGACCTCCTGCACGAGGCCTATCCGGTGCGCTTCTGCGGCAGTGAACTCATCGCAGAGCAAGAGGTGATACATCGCATCGCCCCACCCTGCGCGGCTGATGTAGCGGAAATGCGCGCCGGCCAGCGGCGCGATGCCGCGCTTGGCTTCCATCTGGCAGAACCGGCTGTCGTCTGCGGCAATGACGATATCACCGGCCAGCATCATCTCGATCCCGACAGTGAACACGATGCCCTGCACGGCCGTGATGATCGGCTTCCGGCACCGCTTCGACAATCCAAAGGGATCGACGTTGCCCTCCGGCAGCGGCTT
>NZ_BOVL01000009.1:242539-247528 GCF_019972155.1 Bradyrhizobium sp. RD5-C2
TCAGCGCGTCGGACAGCTCGGCCATCATCTCCGGACTGAAGGCGTTCTTCTTCGCGGGATTGTCGATGATGATCTTCAGGATGTGATCATGCCGCTCGTGGCGGACCCGCCCTTCGCTCGCGCTGCCGGACATCTGTTGCTCCCTGCTTTGTGACTGAGAATTTTTCTGGATGATGGTTGTCATCCAGGTGCATGATGGTCATAATCCAGATGGAGAGTCAAACAGGGGCACTGCGAAATGGGCCATTCCCAGGCCGACAAGGCCAGGAGCCGGGAGCGCATCCTGAACGAGGCGGCGACGCAGATCCGCGACAAGGGGATCGACGCGCTCAGCATCGGCGGCCTGATGCAGCAG
Organism: Bradyrhizobium sp. RD5-C2; assembly: GCF_019972155.1. GTDB lineage: Bacteria > Pseudomonadota > Alphaproteobacteria > Rhizobiales > Xanthobacteraceae > Bradyrhizobium. The sequence continues at coordinate 242,895 of NZ_BOVL01000009.1, forward strand.
GTGAAGCTGACCCATGGCGGCTTCTATGGGCACTTTGCCTCGCGTTCCGACCTGATCGCCGCGGCGCTGCAACAGGCGCTGAATTCAGGCGAAGCGTCGGCGCACGCAGCGCGCGATCCCGAAAGACCGGTCAGCGTCAACGCGCTGGTGCGGAGCTATCTTAGCCGTAGTCATCGCAACTCGCCGAAGTCGGGCTGCGCGATCGGCGCGCTGATCTCCGACGTCGGACGCGCCGGCGAGCAGTGCCGCGCGGTGATGGAACCGCACATTGAATCCTTCATCGCCAAGGTCACCGAGACGTTGGGCGACGACGACGATGCCCGCGCGATCGTCGCGGTGAGTGCAATGGTCGGTGCGCTCGCGATCTCGCGCGTCATCACCGATCCGAAGCGGTCTGATGCCATTCTGCGCACGGTGCGCGATGCCATCGTCGCGATGGCGTCAGACCAATGATTTCGCCCGCGCCGCGGGCAACTTGATGGAGTGAGCCATGAACGACCAACCCATCCTTGAGCAGACCGCCGTGCAAGGAAGCGTGCTGATTGCCGGCGTCGGCGCATCCAACGGCCTCGGCGCCGCGATCGCGCGTCGCTTTGCCGCCGGCGGCTATCCCGTCGCGATCGCCGGGCGCAACGCCGAGAAGCTCGCCGCGACGGCGGCGGAACTCGCGGCAACCGGCGCCAGGGTCAGCCATGTCGTCGGTGATGCCTCAAATGCCGCGGATGTCGGCCGCTTCGTCGAGGCGGCCGGGAAGCTCGCGCCGCTGGCGATGGCCGTGCACAATGCAGGCTCCAACCGGCCGGCGCCGTTCCTCAAGGTCACCGAGCAGCGCTTCGAGGAGCACTGGCGCGAACACGCGCTCGGCGGTTTCCAGCTCGCGCAGGCTGCGATCCCTGCCTTGCTGGCGCGCGGCGGCGGCACGCTGGTGTTCACCGGTGCCAGCGGCTCGTTGCGCGGCAAGGCCAACTACGCGCCATTCGCCTCCGCCAAGGCAGCGCTGCGCGCGATGGCGCAGAGCGTGGCGCGGGAATTCGGGCCGCAGGGCATCCATGTCGGCCATGTCGTGGTCGACGGCGGCATCGAGGGCGATCGCCTGCTGAGCCTGCGTCCGCAATTGAAGGACGACCGCGGGCCGGATGGGCTGCTCAACATCGCAGCCATCGCCGACGCCTATTGGGTGCTGCATCACCAGCATCGCAGTGCCTGGACGCTGGAGCTCGACCTGCGGCCATGGGCGGAGTCGTTCTGACGGCACCGCGCCGTCGTCGTTCTCCAGCGGAAATGGGTTGCGATCCGCCGGAATCTTGTCAGGCTGTGCGACAAGATCCGAGGAGATCGCAGCCCTGTCCCGGGAGAAGGCCATGTCGCAGCCCACGCCGATCCTGCATCATTTCGATCAATCGCCGTTCTCCGAGAAGATCCGCATCATCTTCGGCTTCAAGAAGCTTGCCTGGAACTCGGTACGGATTTCCCGGATCATGCCGCGGCCGGATCTGATGCCGATGACCGGCGGCTATCGCCGCACGCCGACGATGCAGATCGGCGCGGACATCTATTGCGACACCCAAATCATCATCCGCGAACTGGAGCGGCGCTATCCGACGCCGACGCTGTTTCCCGCGGGCCATGCCGGAATGCCCTGGGCGCTCGGCATGTGGACCGACCGGCCGTTCTTCCAGAACACGGTCACCCTTGCGTTCGGCTTTATCGGAGACAAGGTCCCGCAGGATTTCATCGAGGATCGCGAGAAGCTGCGCGGCGCCAAGTTCGATGTCGCTGCCATGACCGCGGCGCTGCCGCAGATGCGCGACCAATTCCGCGCCCATGTCGACTGGATCGAGGCGCAACTTGGCGATGGCCGATCGTGGCTGTTCGGCGAGTTCAGCCTCGCCGACGTCAGCGCCTACATGAACGTGTGGTACGCCCGGCAAAGTGTCGCAACGATGGACGAGATCATGAAGCCCTTCCCGCGCGCTACGGCCTGGGAGGAGCGCGTGCGCGGCATCGGTCACGGCGCGCGCACCGAAATGTCGTCAGCCGACGCGCTCGAGATCGCGGCGAAGGCACAGCCGGAGACGCCGGTTTTCGGCGATCCCTTGGATCCGAACGGTCGCAAGCCCGGCGACATCGTCAGCGTGATGCCGGATGACTACGGCAAGATCCCGGTCCGCGGTGAGATCGTCTCGCTGTCGGCACAGCACATCGCGATCCGCCGGTCCGACGAACGCGCAGGCGAGGTCGTGGTGCATTTCCCGCGGGCCGGCTTCCTGGTCATCCCGGGCTGATCGCCGCAGTCCCGGCCACGGGCCGGATACAAGCGTCCTGGAAACGCTGCGTTTCGCAGCGTGGCCTTGCCGGCCGGCGAACAGGCAATACCTGCACTCTATCTCCAACCGAAGGCTCCACAGCGCAGGCTCGCGGACATCTCCGCAGCAATACGACCTTTCGGCCTGCGTGCGATGGGTGGCCCGTGGCGGATGCTCCGCCACGCCGACAACTGGACTATGTGATGACGACCTCTCTCGAATTCGGGCTCGACACATTCGGCGACGTCACCAAGGACGCTGCCGGCGCCCCGCTGCCCCACGCCCAGGTGATCCGCAACGTCGTCGACGAGGCGGTGCTGGCGGATCAGCTCGGGATCGATTTCATCGGGCTTGGCGAGCACCACCGGGCCGACTTTGCGATCTCCTCCCCCGAGACCGTGCTGGCGGCCATCGCCGCGCGTACCCAAAACATCCGTCTCGGCTCGGCGGTGACCGTGCTGAGCTCGGACGATCCGATCCGCGTCTTCCAGCGCTTCGCGACCGTCGACGCGGTCTCGAACGGCCGCGCCGAGGTGATCCTCGGCCGCGGCTCGTTCACCGAATCGTTCCCGCTGTTCGGCTTCGACCTCCGGCAATACAGCGAGTTGTTCGAGGAGAAGCTCGACCTGTTCACCGAGCTCCTGAAGCAGGAGCCGGTGAGCTGGGAGGGCAAGCTGCGGCCGCCGCTCAGCGGCCAGTCGGTCTATCCGCCGGTCGAGCACGGCCGGCTCAAGACCTGGATCGGCGTCGGCGGCAGCCCCGAATCGGTGGTGCGCGCGGCGCATTACGACCTGCCGCTGATGCTCGCCATCATCGGCGGCGATCCCAAGCGCTTTGCGCCCTATGTCGACCTGCACCAGCGCGCCTACCAGCAGTTCGGCCGGACGCCGAAGCCGATCGGCGTGCATTCGCCAGGCTACGTTGCCGAGACGGACGCGCAAGCTCGGGAAGAACTGTGGCCCGACTACAAGGTCATGCGTGACCGGATCGGCAAGGAGCGCGGCTGGCCGCCGATGAGCCGCGACGAGTTCGTGGCCGAGGCCGAACACGGCTCGCTCTATGTCGGCGGACCGGAAACCGTCGCCCGCAAGATCGCGGCGACCGTGAAGGCGCTCGGCGCTGCGCGCTTCCAGCTGAAATATTCGGCGGGCCCGCTGCCGCATGAGAAGCTGATGAAGAGCATCGAGCTCTATGGCCGCAAGGTGGTGCCGCTGGTGCGCGACATGCTCGCCGCCTGATCGGCGAGAGCGAACTTGCAAAGCAAAACCCCCGGCGTTTTGGCGCCGGGGGCTCTGTTAGATCTTTGTCAGATCAACCGGGATCACCAGTTGCGCTGGACTTTGAGCATCATGGTCAGGGTGTTCTGATTCTTCAGCTCGTAAATCGCAGCCGGCTTGCCGAGAGCGGCGCTGCCGGGGAACGCGACCGTACCGGCAAACTTCTGATCCAGATGGGTGTAGGTCAAGTCACCCGTGAAGGTCAGGTTCTTGACGGGGGTCCACTGGGTCTGCGTGCCGATCTGCGCGATGCTGTAAGTCCGGGTTGCAGGAGGTGATGCCTGCGACAGCCGCACCGAGGAACAGCACCCCAAGTACCACCCACACCGTTGCCGCCGGGGTGCGGACGAGGGTCTTGGCGCACCGGTGCCGCCGAAGATGGTGTTGGCGCCAGCCGGACCACTGAGGTCGTGGATGTTGTAGCGCGTCGCAAGCGGATTGCTCCGGTTGTCCTCATGTCGTGCTTTCACGAGACTTTTGATGGACGCGCAGAGGGGCGCGGGCTAAGGCTCAATGACATTCTCTCTCGCATCCTCCGGAAGCTTCCCGTGAGTGGCAGGCAAAGCAATTTCCTCGCTCAAGCGCTGCAACAAGGCGCGATGGCGTTACGAACGCAGCAATTCGCTCAGGCGGAGCAGATTGCAGTCAACATCCTGAAATCCAGCCGCACGGACAGGAACGCAGCGCTTCTGCTCGCCCATGCTTTGAGGGGACAGAAGCGGGAAGCCGAGGCGATTGCGCCGCTCGAGCGGGTTGCGCGCCGCGGCGACGATGGCGAGGTCGAGACCTTGCTTGGCGCATTGTTGTGCGGTGCGGGGCGGGCCACGGACGGCTTGGCACAGCTTCGGCGCACGGTTGCACGCCGCCCGCCATATCTCCCTTCATTTCAGGAACTCGCCGGCCAGCTCGCCAAGGCCGGTCAATACGACGAGGCGATCAGCACGGTCGAGGCCGGCCTGGCGCTGGTCCCCGACAGCGTCGATCTGAAGCTTGATCTCGGGCGGCTGCTGCATGATACCGATGACTTCGCGCGGGCTGCGCATGTCCTGAC
>NZ_BOVL01000010.1:0-93171 GCF_019972155.1 Bradyrhizobium sp. RD5-C2
GGTCCTCAATGCCATCATGCGAGACCGAAAGCCGTACCTGCAAACCAAACCAACATAACAGTTGCCGGCCTTCGCCGGGACGACGATGGGAGATAGTCTCGCGCGCAGTACTCCTCGTCGCCGGCCCCAGCGATTGTTCAATCCTTGCGCAGCTGCATACTATTCCACCGCGGCGCCCACCGGCGGTCCGCCCGGCGGGCGGTGCAGGAAGGTGATCGACGCATAGGCACCGACCCACGAGCCGGCCGCTGCGAAGGCGACATAGAGCCAGTTCTCGGTGTAGCTGATCACCGCATAGGAGGAGAGCACGTACCAGACGCTGCTCCAGGTCGCGGCCGGCACGCGCTTGCGCGCGACGACTGCCGAGGTGAACATGACATAGACCGCGTCGGTGGCCGCGGTCGCGAGGAAGACACCGCCGGCGGTGAGGGGATCAATGGCAGCCATTGCAACTCCTGTTCGGGTCGGGCAGAGCTAAGGCATGGTCCGGGAAAGTGTGAAACCGTTTTTCGAAAAGATCATGCCCAAATAAGGCATGGTCCGGAAAAGCGTGAAGCCGCTTTCCGGGAAGATGATGCCAAATACGGGTTGGGACCGGGCATTGCCATTTTGTCATCATGCTCGGGCATAGAATAATCGCAAACAGGAATGCGCATGCAGGACATCCGTGAAATCCTTTCCGATGTCTGGACCGGCACCGGTGGCGCGCCGTCCGCGCTCGATGCGGTCGCCCTGACCGGCAGCGAGCCGCAATTGCCGTCGTCGTTTCGGGTCGCAGCGGCGGCGCAGGTGCCGATTGCCGCGGCGGGCCTTGCGGCGGCCGAGATCTGGAAAGCCCGCAGCGGCGAGCCGCAGGACGTCGCGGTCGACATGCGCCATGCCGTCGTCGAATGCCGCAGCGAGCGTTATCTGCGGGTTGACGACAAGCCGCCGCCACCGGCCTGGGACAAGATCGCCGGCGTCTACCGTGTCCGCGACAACCGCTTCGTCCGCCTGCACACCAATTTCCCGCATCACCGCGACGCCGTCTGCAAGGTGCTCGGCTGCAACGCCGAGCGCGACGATGTCCAGGCCGCGCTGCTGCAATGGGACGGCGAGGCGTTCGAGACCGCGGCCTATGCGGCCGGCGGCGTCGTCGCCTTGATGCGCTCGTATGACGAATGGTCAGCGACGCCGCATGCAGAAGAACTTGCAAGACTGCCGCTGATCTCGATCGAGAAGATCGGCGAGGCCGTGCCAAAGCCGTGGCCCGCGGGAGAGCGGCCGCTGGGCGGCATCCGGGTGCTCGATTTGTCGCGCGTGATCGCGGGTCCCGTCGCCGGCCGCACGCTCGCCGCCCACGGCGCCGATGTGCTGCTGATCTCCGGTCCCGATCTGCCTGCTATCCCCTGGCTCACCATCGACACCGGCCGCGGCAAGTTGACGAGCTTTCTCGAACTGCGCAGCGAGCAGGGGCGGGCCGTGATGCGCGGCCTCGTCGCGCAGGCCGATATTCTCTCGCAGGGCTATCGTCCGCAGGCGATTGCGCGGCTCGGCTTCTCGCCGGAGGAAGCGGCCCGCATCAATCCCGGGGGCGTCTATGTGACACTCTCGGCCTATGGCCATGCCGGTCCGTGGGCAGAGCGCCGCGGCTTCGACTCGCTGGTGCAGACCACGACCGGCTTCAATCATGCCGAAGGGCAGGCCGCCGGCGTCGACGGGCCGAAGGAATTGCCGGCCCAGATGCTCGACCACGCCACCGGATATTTCATGGCGTTTGGCGCCATGATGGCCAAGGCCCGCCAGGCGCGCGAGGGCGGCAGCTGGCATGTCCGGGTATCGCTGGCGCAGACCGGGCGCTGGCTGTGGAATCTCGGCCGGCTCGAAGGGGGCCTTGCCACCGAGGACCTGAAGGCGGATGCGGTGCAGCCCTTCATCGAGCGGCTTCCGTCCGGTTTCGGCACGCTGAGTTCGGTCCGGCACGCCGCCGTGCTGTCGAAGACCCCGGCCCATTGGTCCCGTCCGGCGATGCCGCTCGGCAGCCACCCTCCAGCGTTTCCTGCCCCGGAGTTTCCCGGATGAGACATTCAGCCGCCGTTCAGGCTATCCGAACTTTAACGACCCGCACCGCCGAAGTGCGATTTTTAGGTTGTTTGAAACGCCAAATCGGCACTATTAGCGCGCCGCTGGGGCTGTCCCGCCGGAAGCTGCAACGATCGACCCCGCGGACCGCATGCTGAAAGAGTTTATCAAGCGAATGCAGAGCTTTAGCCGTCCGCGCCTGCTCGTGGCCACGGCGGTGCTGGTGGTCGCCTGCGCGGGCGCCTATGGCTATACGCGGTTCGGCTCGGACAAGCAGACACCGTCGGAAGTCTCCAGCCAGTCCCGCAAGGGCGGCACGCGCTATGCGCCGTCGCCGGCCGAGTGGGCCAGCCTGACCTTCCAGACCGTGGCCGAGCACACCTTCCGCTCCGAACTGGTGACTGAGGGCAAGATCGGGATCGACGAGGACCGCTCCACCCCGGTCTACTCGCCCTATACCGGGCGGGTGACCCGTCTCATGGTGCGGCCGGGTGATACGGTGGTGAAGGGGCAGCCGCTGTTCGTGATCGAAGCGGCCGACACCGTGCAGGCGCAGAACGATTACGTCGCCGCGCTGACCGGCCTCAACAAGGCCCAGTCGGCGCTCGACCTGGCCCAGATCCAGGAGAAGCGCGCCAAGGACCTGTCCGAGGGCAAGGCGATCCCGCTGAAGGATTATCAGACTGCGCAGGCCGCGCTTGTACAGGCGCAGAACGATGCGCGCTCGGCGCAGACGCTGCTGGAAGCCGCGCAGAACAAGCTGCACATCCTCGGCTTCGGCGACGAAGCCATCACGACCTTGCAGCAGAAGGGCCGCCTCAATCCGGAGACGACGGTGTTCGCGCCGATCGGCGGCACCGTGGTCCAGCGCAAGGCCGGCCCCGGCCAGTATGTCTCGACCGGTGCCAGCGATCCGGTCTATGTGATCGGCGATCTCTCGACGGTCTGGCTGATCGCCTTCGTCCGAGAATCCGACGCCGACAATGTCGCGGTCGGGCAGGACCTCAGCTTCAGCGTGATGGCGCTGCCGGGCAAGGTGCTGAACGCCCGCGTCAACTATGTCGCCGCCGCGATCGATGCGACCTCGCGCCGGCTTCTGGTCCGCGCCACCATCGACAACGCCGACAATCGGCTGAAGCCCGAGATGTTCGCCAATGTGACGCTGTATTCGAAGGGCGACCACCCGGCGGTCGGCGTGCCGAAACAGGCGCTGATCTACGAGGGCGATCAGGTTCGCGTCTGGGTCGCGAAGGCCGACGACAAGACCATCGAGCTGCGCCAGATCAAGCCCGGCCTCATCAATGGCGACCTCGTCGAGGTCGCCGGCAATCTCAAGCCGGGCGAGCAGATCGTGACGAAGGGAAGCCTCTTCATCGACCGCGCCGCATCAGGTACCTAGCAGCATGATCCGGAAAAGTGGGAACCGGCTTTCCCTCGCGACAAACGCGAAACGCGTTTGCGCGGAGACCATGCTCACCAAGAAAAATCCTCTCCGTTGAAAGTGCCGATCTGAATGGATCGCCTCGTCGCCCTTGCCGTCAATCGCCGCTACTTGATGGTGGCCATGTTCGTCGTCGTCATCATCGGCGGCCTGTTTGCGTTCAAGCAGCTCAACATCGAGGCCTATCCCGATCCGACCCCGCCGATGGTCGACATCGTGACGCAGAGCCCGGGCCTCTCGGCCGAGGAGATCGAGCGCTATATCACGATCCCGATCGAGACCCAGGTCGCCGGCATCAAGAACCTCAAGACCATCCGCACCATCTCGCTGTACGGTCTCTCCGACGTCAAGCTGCAGTTCTCCTTCGACTACACCTATGACGAGGCGCTGCAGCAGGTGCTCAATCGGCTGTCGCAGCTCGCGCCGCTGCCAGGCAACGTGCAGCCCGGCATCTCCCCGACAAGCCCGATCGGCGAAATCTTCCGCTACCGGCTGAAGGGACCGCCGAACTACAGCGTGCTCGATCTCAAGACGTTGCAGGACTGGGTGCTGCAACGGCGCTTCCGCGCAGTGCCCGGCGTGATCGACGTCACCGGCTGGGGCGGCAAGACCAAGACCTACGAGATTCAGGTCGACTTCAACAAGCTGGTCGCCAACGGCCTGACGTTGCCGCAGGTGCTGCAGGCGGTTTCCAACGCCAACATCAATGTCGGCGGCAACACCGTGAACATCGGCTCGCAATCGGCGGTAGTGCGCGGCGTCGGTCTGATCCGTTCGATCGACGATCTCGCCAACACCATGATCTCGCAATCAGGCGGCAATCCGGTGCTGGTCAGGGACATCGGCACTGTGACGATCGGCGAGAAGCCGCGGCTCGGCATCGCCGGCATCGACAGTGACGACGACATCGTGCAGGGCATCGTGCTGATGCGCCGCGGCGAGCAAAGCTCGCCGACCATTGCCCGCGTCGAGCAACTGGTCAACCAGATCAACAGTTCCTCGATCCTGCCGCCGGGCGTCAAGATCGAGCGCATCTACGACCGCAAGGATCTGATCGAGCTCACCACCCACACCGTGCTGCACAACATGGTGGTCGGCATCCTGCTGATCGTGCTGTTGCAGTGGATCTTCCTCGGCGATCTGCGCAGCGCGCTGATCGTCGGCGCGACGATTCCGTTCGCGCTGTTCTTCGCCGTGATCATCCTGGTGCTGCGCGGCGAATCCGCCAATCTGCTCTCGGTCGGCGCGATCGATTTCGGACTGATCGTCGACGCCACCGTGATCATGGTGGAGGCGATCTTCCGCAGATTATCGCAGACCACGGCACTGTCGGAAGCCGAGCGCGAGCACATCTCCGACGACACGGTGATGGGCATGAAGAGCCATGCGATCCTGTCGGCGGCGGCCGACGTATCGCGCTCGATCTTCTTCGCCGCGACCATCATCGTCGCCGCGTTCCTGCCGCTGTTCACGCTGGGTGGTGTCGAGGGCAACATCTTCGGGCCGATGGCGCGAACCTATGCCTATGCGTTGGCGGGCGGATTGCTGGCGACGTTCACGATCACGCCGGCCCTGAGCGCGATCATCCTGCCCGCGCATATTCACGAAACCGAAACCTGGATCGTCAAGAAGCTCGATGCGATCTACCTGCCGGCGCTGAACTGGGCGATCGCCAACCGCAAGATCGTGATGGCCGGTGCGGCCGGCCTCGTTGTCACGACGATCATCTGCGTGCGGTTCCTCGGCCTCGAATTCCTGCCCAAGCTGGAAGAGGGCAATCTGTGGATCCGCGCCACGCTGCCGCCGACGATCTCGCTGCAGGAAGGCAACGCCTATGTCAACGAGATGCGGAAGCTGATCAGCAGCCGTCCCGAGGTAGTGTCGGTGGTGTCGCAGCACGGCCGTCCCGACGACGGCACCGACGCCGCCGGATTCTTCAATGCTGAATTCTTCGCGCCGCTGAAGCCGGCCGGCGAATGGCCGGGCACGCATGACAAGGACGTGCTCACCGCGCAATTGCTCGCGCAGTTGCAGGATAAGTTCCCTGGCGTCGAATTCAACTTCTCGCAATACCTGCAGGACAACGTGTCGGAGGCGGTGTCCGGCGTGAAGGGCGAGAACTCGATCAAGCTCTATGGCAACGATTTGCAGGCGCTGACCGACACCGCCAACAAGATCAAATCGGTGTTGGCGACAGTGCAAGGTGTCACCGACCTCGCGGTGTTCACCTCGCTCGGCCAGCCGACCGTCCAGATCGACGTCGACCGGGCGCGGGCGGCGCGCTACGGCCTGTCGCCTGGCGACATCAACGCCACGATCAAGGTTGCCGTCGGCGGCGACACCGCAGGCGATCTCTATGAACCCGGCAGCGACCGGCACTTCCCGATCATCGTCCGTCTTGCGCCGGAATATCGCAAGAGCGCGGAGGCGATCCAGAACCTGCGGATCGGGGCAACGAATCCGAATGGCGGGGTCACGCAGATCCCGCTCTCTGAAGTGGCCTCGATCAAGCTGATCTCCGGCGCCGCCTACATCTATCGCGAGCAGCAGGAGCGCTATCTGCCGATCAAGTTCTCGGTGCGTGACCGCGACCTCGGCAGTGCGATCCTGGAAGCGCAGCAGAAGGTCAACGAGCAGGTCCAGTTGCCGCCCGGCTCGCGTATCGAATGGGTGGGCGAGTTCGGCAATTTGCAGGACGCGATCAAGCGGCTGTCGGTCGTGGTGCCGATCAGCCTCGTGCTGATCGCGGTGCTGCTGTTCTTGAATTTCGGCTCGATGGTCGACACCATGCTCGCGATGAGCGTGATTCCGATGGCGATCTTCGGCGGCGTGCTCGGGCTGCTGATCTCGGGCATTCCGTTCAGCGTGTCGGCGGCGATCGGCTTCATCGCGCTGTTCGGCATCGCGGTGATGGACGGCATCATCATCCTGTCGCAGTTCAACCAGCTGATCGACGAAGGCTATGACCGGATGCGCGCGGTGATCCGCACCGGCGAGCTGCAGCTTCGTCCGGTGCTGATGACCTGCGTCGTCGCCGGCATCGGCCTGTTGCCGGCGGCGGTGTCGGAGGGCATCGGCTCGCAGGTGCAGAAGCCGCTCGCGATCGTCGTCGTCACCGGCATGATGGTGGCGCCGCTGGTGATCCTGATCACGCTGCCGGTCCTGATCTCCTATTTTTCGCGCCGGCCGAAGGACAGCGTCAGGTAAAGCCGTAGAGCTGCGCCGGATTGTCGACCAGGATGGTCTTGCGCACCGCGGCGTCCGGCGCCCAGACCGGGAGCTGGTTGAGGAGGCGGCCGTCGTCGATCTGGTACAGCGGCGTGACGTCGGTGACTTGCTTGCCCGCCGGCGTCACCGAATCCGGGTGCGGCCAGTCGGTGCCCCAGACGATGCGCTCGGCATTGGCCGCGATCAGCGCTTGGGCCAGCGGCGCGGCGTCGGCATAGTCGGGCGCGAGCTTGGAGGCGCGGTAGGCGCCGGAAATCTTGACATACGCCTTGCCGGATTTGACCAGCGCGAGCAGGTCGTCAAATCCCGGCTGGCCCGTGCCGAGCGCGGCCTCGGCGCCGCCGAAATGGTCGAACACCACGGGCACCGGCGCTGCAGCGACCAGGTCCTTGATCGCGGAGATCATGGCGAGGCTGGTGAACAGCTGGACGTGCCAGCCACGCGCTTTCATCCGCTCGATCGCGGCCGAGAAGCGCTGCCGGCCGACATTGGGATCGTTGACGCCGCCGGTCGCGAGGTTGAGGCGGATGCCGCGGAAGCCGGCCTTCTGCATGGCGTCGAGATCGCTCTCGCTGGTCTTGTCGTCGATCACGGCAACGCCGCGCGCCGTGGGACCGCGCGCCGTCATGCCGAACAGCGTCGACGAATTGTCGGGGCCGTAGACGCTCGGCGTCACGATCACCACGCGCTCGACATGCAGCGCCTTGTGCAGCGCGCTCATCTCCTCCGGCGAGGCCGGTTCCGGCGTGTAGACGCGGCCGGCGAAGAACGGGAATTTCGCGGGGTCGCCATGGATGTGGGTGTGGCAGTCGCAGGCACCGGCAGGAATGTCGAAGCTCACCGGAGTAGATGGTTGCGATGCCTTGGAAAATGCGTTGCTGCCGGTCATGGTCACTCCCGCTGCGATGGAAGCCAGCATCATACCGCGTCGCGTCAGCATTGGACGTCTCCCTGCGTGCTCGGCTGTTATGCGCGCACTCCGCGCACCGGCATTGTTGATGGCCGGCGGGGGTGGAGGTTATCGGCGGAGAGAGCGGGCGGAAAGGGCCGGTTCGCGGTGCGAACGGTTCCCCAAAGACTATTGTCCAGACGGCGTGCGCAGGCCGTGCCAGGCGTCGCGCACCTGATGGTAGTGCACCTCGGGCAGATAGTCGGGCGTCTTGAGATTGAGCGTCTTGACGTCGAGACGCCCGGTCGCGCTGAGCAGCGTGTAGCAGGCGATCACGCGGTCGCGCTGCGCGCCGATCAGCCGGGCGCGCGCCGTGATCAGGTCCTGCTGGGCGTTGAGCACGTCGACCGTAGTGCGCTGGCCGCCGGCGGCTTCCTTCTGCACGCCGGCGAGCGCAACCTCCGCGGCCTTCACCTCGGACTCGGAGGCCGACACCGCGATCTTGGCGCCCTCATTGGCGACCCAGGCGCTGACCACGGCGGTCTTGGCCTGGTTGCGGACCTGGTCCAGCACGAGGCGGCTCTGCGCCGCCACTTCCTTGGCCTGCCGGGTCTGCGAGGCCGCGGTGCCGCCGTCATAGATCGGCTGCGTGACCTGGCCGATCACCGAGGCCTGGTCGGTCCCGAAAGTACCCAGCGTGGGGTCGCTGTCGCGGCTGCGGCTGATGCTGCCTTGCAGGGTGACGTTCGGCATCAGGCTGCTCTCGGCGACGCGGATCGAGGTCGAGGCGACGTCGACGTCGAAGCCCGCGGCCATCACGGCCGGATGCTCGCGCACCGCAAGCGCGATCGAATCCTCGCGGCTGCGCGGCAGCAGCCGGTCGATGGTCTCGGCCGGACGCAATTGCGACGGCGCGCTGCCGACCACCTGCGAATAGGTCGCCTGGCTGATCGCGAAGTTGACCTCAGCGGCGTTGAGATCGGACAGGCCGCGGTTGAGCCGGGCCTCGGCTTGCGCGGTATCGGTCGGCGTGACGTCGCCGGCATTGAGGCGGCGCTGGGTGATCGCCTGGGTCTCCTTCAGGAACGCGACGTTGGCGCGCTGCGCCTCGACCAGGGTCTGGTTGGCGAGCACGTTGGTATAGGCGGTGACGGCGTCGAGCAACACGCCCTGGCCGACATTGCGCAGGGCCTCGCGGCCGGACTGCACCTGCAATTCGGCGACGCGGACGCTGTTGGCGGTCTTGAAGCCGTTGAACAGGGTCTGGGTCACGGTGACCCCGATCTGCCAGGGCTTCAGCGTCGCGCCCTGGATCACGTTGCCGGGCAACTGGTCGCGCACAGCCTGGAGGCCCAACGAGAGGCCGGCGGTGATCTGAGGGCGGTAGCCAGCCAGCGCCTGCGGCACGTTCTCGTCGGTGGCGCGCTGGCGCGCCCGTTCGGCATTGAGCTGCGGATTGGTCTGATACGCCTTGACCAGGGCTTCCGGCAGGCTCTCGGCGCGGGCCGCGGTGTCCGTCAGCAGCGCGCAGGCCAGCGCGCCAAGGCCGATGCCCGAAAAAAGCACGCGCCTCGCTACGTCGCCAATATCAGCGGCACGCCCAACCATGTGATCCCGCAAACCAAAACCCCGGCAGTCCGCTCTCGCCGATGCCGTTCGACACATCTACCTGTTTACGGGGCGCCGCCGCCACAGGCAAACCGCCGCGCAACATCTGCACATCATTTCGGTTGTTGTCTGTTGCCGGTTCGTCACAGGCGAGCGCAATTGTCATATGAAGTATAAGTTCGAACCGCCGGCCGCCGATTCAGCGCGGCCGGTCATCCACTGCCTTGCCCGGGTTGATCGCAGATGCCTAAATTCTTCTCTGACCCCGAGGCGATCGCGGAACATATCGTTCGTGACGTCGGAACCGAACTTGTGGTGGGGCTGCCGCTCGGCCTCGGCAAGGCCAACCACATTGTCAACGCGCTGTATGCGCGGGCGGTCGCCGACCGCTCGATCAATCTGACGCTGTTCTCGGCGCTGACTCTGGAGAAGCCGAAACCGAAGAGCCTGCTCGAACAGCGCTTCATCGGCCCGGTGATCGATCGCTTGTTCGGCGGTTATCCGGATCTCGCCTATGCGGAGGCGCTGCATCGCGGCGCGCTTCCACCCAACATCAAGGTCATCGAGTTCTTCTTCCTCGCGGGGCAGTGGCTGCATCAGCCGTTCGCCCAGCAGCACTACATCTCGGCCAATTACACCCACGCGGCGTCGTACCTGCTGTCGCGCGGCCTGAACGTCGTGCCCCAACTCGTCGCCAAGCGCGTGGTCGATGGCGTGCCGCGCTACAGTCTGAGCTGCAACACCGACACGACGCTCGACGTGCTGCGCGCCCGTGCGCAGGGGCGGGCGTCGTTCAAGCTGATCGGTCAGGTCAATTCCGAACTGCCGTTCATGCCCGGGCCCGGTGATCTGCCGGCGGATGAATTCGATGCGGTGCTCGACAGTCCCGACACCGATTTCCCGCTGTTCGCGCCGCCGTCGGAGCCGATCAGCGACACCAAATATGCGATCGGATTGCACGCCGCTGGTCTGGTCCGCGACGGCGGCACGTTGCAGATCGGGATCGGGCAGGTCGGCGATGCGCTGGCGCAGGGGCTCGTGGTGCGGCACCGCGACAACGCCCGATTCCACGGCATCATGCAGCGCCTTGCATCCGGTACCGTACAGCTTGCGGCGGCCGAGACCGGGCCGTTCGAGAAGGGCCTCTATGGCGTCAGCGAGATGCTGTTCGAGGCCTTCCTCGGGCTGATCGATGCCGGCATCCTCAAGCGCGACGTTGATGGCGTGATCCTGCACGGCGCATTCTTCCTGGGGCCGCAATCCTTCTATCGGGCCTTGCGCGAGATGACGGGCGAGCAGTTGGCGCGAATCCAGATGATGCCGGTGTCCTTCACCAACGAGATCTTCGGCGACGAGGACGGCAAGCGCCGCGCCCGCGTCGATGCGCGCTTCGTCAACAACGCGATGATGGCGACGCTGCTCGGCGCTGCGATCTCCGACGGGCTCGAGAATGGCCAGGTCGTGAGCGGCGTCGGCGGCCAGTACAATTTCGTGGCGCAGGCATTCGCGCTCGAGGGCGCGCGCTCGGTGCTGGCGCTGGAGGCGACCCATCCGTCCGGCAAGCAGACGCAGTCGAACATCCGCTGGTCCTACGGTCACGAGACCATTCCGCGCCACCTGCGCGATATCTTCGTCACCGAATACGGCGTCGCCGACGTCAGGGGGAAATCCGATGCCGACGTGATCGCCGCGATGTTGCAGGTGTCGGACTCGCGCTTCCAGGGCGAGTTGATGCGACAGGCCAAGGATGCCGGCAAGCTGCCGCGCAGCCATGAAATCCCGGCCGCTCACCGCGAAAATTATCCCGAGCGCATCAGCACGGCGCTGAAGCCCGCGCGTGACGCAGGGCTGTTGCCGTCATTCCCGTTCGGCAGCGACTTCACCGACGTCGAGCAACGGCTGATTCCGGCCTTGCAGATCTTGCAGCAGGCGCAGCAGACCCCGCTGCAACTCGCCGGCCTGCTGTGGCAGGGGATGCGGCATCCGCCTGACGCCGCCGATCGCGAATGCCTGGCGCGGCTCGGTCTCGACAAGCCGACGCATTTCGCCGAGCGCGCCTATCGCGCGCTCGTCACCGCAGCGTTGCAACGGAGCCGCGTGGACTAGCGGTTCTTGTTGACCGGCTTGCGCTTCTCGATGAAGGCCGCCATGCCCTCGGAGCGGTCCTCGAGCGCGAAGGTCGAGTGGAACAGGTTACGCTCGACATTCATGCCTTCAGAGAGCGGCGTCTCGAAAGCGCGGTTGATGGCTTCCTTGGCCATCGCGGTGGCCGGGCGCGACATCGAGGCGATCTTCTCGGCCGCGGCGAGCGCTTCTTCCATCAGCTTGTCGGCCGGAACGATCCGCGACACGAGGCCCGAGCGTTCGGCTTCCGCCGCATCCATCATGCGTCCGGTCAGGCAGAGGTCCATCGCCTTCGACTTGCCGATCGCGCGGGTCAGCCGCTGTGTGCCGCCGATGCCCGGGATGGTGCCGAGGGTAATCTCCGGCTGGCCGAACTTGGCGTTGTCGGCGGCGATGATGATGTCGCACATCATCGCAAGCTCGCAGCCGCCGCCGAGCGCATAGCCCGCGACCGCCGCAATGGTCGGCTTGCGGCAACGGGCAACACGGTCGCCGCCGATGGCGGTGAAGTCGCTGTTGAACATGTCGATGAAGCCCTTCGGCTGCATCTCCTTGATGTCGGCGCCGGCCGCGAAGGCCTTCTCGCTGCCGGTGATCAGGATGCAGCCGATCTTGTCGTCGGCCTCGAGATCGTCCACCGCCGCGGCGATCTCGCGGAACACGCCGAACGACAGCGCATTCAGCATTTTGGGCCGGTTCAGCGTGATGACGCCGACCGGTCCCTTGCTTTCGACAATGATGAATTCGAACGTAGCCATGACGCAAACCCCGTGCCTGATTTGCGGCGCAATGTGCCCGCTGGCGGGATGCGCTTCAAGTGGCTGAAGCGAGGCTTTGGGCCGCGGTGCGGCGCACCGCGCCGCAAGCCGCGAGGACCTCGGCCTAGGCCATGAACATACGCGCTGCGGAGGCCACCGTGAGCAGGGCGCCGAAGCCGATGAAGATCTTCCCGATCAGCGAGGTCTGGTCCCAATTCGCACTGTCGCTACTCGCCAGAACCGGGGCCGGCTTGGATGTCGCCACGGCGACAGGCGGCGGCTGCGTCGGGGGCGCCTCCTGCTGGGCGGTCTGCGGTTGGACCGGCTGCGGTTGTTCAGCCGGCTGCTCCTGCTGCAGGGCCCGGTCGAGGTCGTTGAGCTGGTCGGATGCGACCACGCTGCCGTCGGATTGCGCGTCGCCGGGCTTGTCGGAGGCGGCCATCACCGGATTGACGCTGGCGGGCGCCGTGCTCGCATTACCGTCGCCGGACGTCAGCTCCGCATTGGCATTGGCGACCGTAGCGGGCATGCCCGCCGACGTCACGCTGCCGGCACCGTTCGTGGCCTTCTTGCTCTCGGATTTGTCGGCCGTCTTGTCAGTCGTCTTGGAAGACTGGTGGCGCGCATGGCGTCGGCCATGCCGCGAACTCTGGTCCGCGGACTTGTCGGTTGAAGCATTGTCGGATTTCGCCGCGGCGGGATCCGAACCGGCCGCATACGCCGGCAACGGTCCGGCGAAACACACACAAAACCCTGTCAGCCCTGTCGCAACCATCAAGGCCAAGCGCCCGCTGGCTCTGATCTTCATTCTGATGATCTCCCCATTTCGCCCGTCCCGAACGCGAAATGAGACCCCGCTGCGTGTCTACACCGGGGCAAAAAAAGGGAATCTTCGGGCATCAGAGGGCAAAAGCTGGGCAATTTCGTCCCGGTGGATCGCCGGCACCAGCAGCACCGATGCGTGCCGGACCGATCGGTGTTATGAGCCCTTCCGTCTGCAAACCCCCCGGAGCGATTCTTTGAGGCTGATCCTCGGCGCAGCCCTGCCTGGGGACGATTATCACGAATTCGTGATGTTCTTGGCGTGCCGCGTAACAAACTGAAAGATCGGCCGAATTGCAATTCAGGAGCCTGCGTGCGCGAACGTGAGGATGAATGGACTGACCTGATGCGGTCGGCCATTTCAGGCGATGACGCGGCGTATCATCGCCTGCTCAAGGCCATCACGCCGGTACTCCGTGCCGCGGCGCGACGCGGCTTGGCGCGCGCGGGACAACCGGTCGATCAGTCCGAGGACATCGTGCAGGACATCTTGTTGGCGGTGCATTTGAAGCGACAGACCTGGGACACCAGTGCGCCGTTCGCGCCGTGGCTGTTCGCGATCGCACGCAACAAGCTGATCGACGCGCTGCGCCGCCGCGGCAGGCGCATCTTCGTCAATATCGATGATTTCGCCGAGACGCTGCCGGGAGAAACACCGGAGCCGACGGTGTCGCCCGGCGAGGTGACCGCACAGTTGCAGGCGTTGCCCGCGCGGCAGCGCGACGTGCTGCAATCGATCGCGGTCGACAGCACCTCGATCAAGGACACCGCGGCGAAATTCGCGATGACCGAGGGCGCGGTACGGGTTGCGCTGCATCGTGGGCTTGCGAGCCTGACCGCGAAATTACGGGACCGATGAGCATGGACACGGATCAACTCATTCGCACCCTGACCGCCGACAATGCCTATCGCGCGCGTCCGATCGGCCTAGCGCTGATGCTGGCGCTGCTGGCGGCGGCGCCGGTCTCGCTGCTGATCTTCTTCGCCGAGCTCGGCGTGCGGCCCGACGTGATGACCGCGATGCATAATCCGTTCTTCGACCTGAAGTTCGCGGTGACGTTGGCGCTCGCCGCCTCGGCGATCGCGGTCAGCCTGCATCTGTCGCGGCCGGAAGCCTCGCTGCGCAGCTTCGGCTGGTGGCTGCTGATTCCCGCCGGCATCCTCGTTGCCGCGATCAGCGGCGAGATGATGATGCCGCAGCGTACGCCGATGATGACGCGCCTGATCGGCAAGAACTCGGTGGCGTGCATGACCGCGATCCCCGCAATGTCGCTGCCGCTGCTGGTCGGCGCGCTGTACGGGCTGCGGCATGGCGCGCCGGCGCGGCCGGCGGTCGCGGGCGCGGTGGCAGGCCTGCTCTCGGCAGGGCTCGCGGCCACCGTCTATGCGTCGCACTGCACCGATGACTCGCCGCTGTTCGTTGCCACCTGGTACACGCTGGCGACCGCGATCGTCGCAAGCGTCGGTGCGTTGATGGGAGCGAGGGCGTTACGATACTAGGCCGCGGGCGCCGACTGCTGCATGCGATGGAAGCGCAGCACCTGCTGTGCGGTCGACGGCCGCAGCCGCTCATAGGTGTCCTTGCAGGCCTGCAGATCGGTCGGCTCACCGCCCGAGATGTCGTCGCGCAGATTGATGATCGACCGCACCGTCGACCATGACAGGCCCGAGACCTTGGCCAGGATCATCACGCCCTCGGCGCGGGTTTCGATCATCATGTTCTCGGCGATGCTGACCGAGACATTGGCGAGCGCGGCAAGCGAGGCATTGGTCTCGTCGAACTTGCCGGCCTCGGCGAAGGCTGCGAGCTGGAATTCGTCGAGCCGGCCGTCCTGGTAGAGCGATTTGACCAGCGCATGTGCGATCGTGGTGTCCGGCGTCACGGCGGCGGGCGCCGAGCGCGCGCGTCGCGTCGCTTCCTTCACTGCGATCGGAATCTCCTTGGCCTGCTGCGGATTGGCAGCCTCGAGCCGTTGCCTGACCGTGTCCGAGGCCTTGGCGACCAGCTTGAGATAGAGATGCCGCGGGATGTTGGGGCGCAGGCCGACGCAGGTCGACAGATTGTCGTCGCCCTCGGCGCGGCTGACCAGCCGGGTGAAGCCGCGCTCGGTGAATTCCGCACCGGGATTGTTGACCGCGCTCTGGATCACCTCGTCATTGCCGCGCAGCACCAGCACGTCGGTGACGGCGCCGCTCAGCGTCTTGCGGTTGGAGATCGCGAGCAGATGGGCCTGGCTCTTGCTCCGCGCGGTCTCGATCAGGGTGTCGTCGTCGAGCCGCGGCGACAGCGTCAGCACGGGGCCTGCGACCTCGATCAGGTCGTCGAATGCAAGGGTACGGATGGTCTGCGGCGGCGCGGTCTCGATCGGGGCGAGGCGGTTGGCGAGCAGCGCCTTGGCCGAATTTTCGATGTGCTCGAGCAGGCATTGGAAAACGTCGTCGAACAGCACGATCTGCTGGTCCGAATAGTTGACCGATCCGTTGATGAAGAGGTCGGTCACGCGGCGCAGCGTCTCGACACGGCGTGCGACGGTGCCGTGCGCGAGAGTCGTCTGCAGCTCGTCGAGCAGACTTTCGGGGGCGGTCTCGGGCTTCGAACTCATGACTCTGTCCTGGAGCAGTGGCGACGGATTCTCCGGCGCCGAATAGCGAAATGAAAGGGTGTTAGGCACTGGCGATGCGGTTGCGCCCTCGCGCCTTGGCTGCGTAAAGCGCGCCATCGGCGCGGGCGAGTAATGTGTCGGAGTTTTCGTGCGGCTTGAGCGTCGTGACGCCCGCGGAGATCGTCACCTGCATGCCGGGCGAGAATGCGCTCCAGTCGAGACCGGCGATGATCGCGCGCAGCCGCTCGAGCGCGCGCATCGCCTGATCCTGCGACAGGTCGGGCAGCACCAGCAGGAATTCCTCGCCGCCGTAGCGGCCGAAGCGATCGATGCTGCGGAGATTGGCGAACATGCCGATGGCGAAGGTGCGCAACGCCTCGTCGCCGATCGGATGGCCGTAGACGTCGTTGATGCGCTTGAAATGGTCGAGGTCGATCAGCGCCACCGCGCAGGAGCTGCCGTTGCGGGCGCAGCGCGCGATCTCCTCCTCGAGCGTGCGCATGATGCTGCGGCGGTTGGAGGTGCCGGTCAACTCGTCGAGCTCGGCGAGCTCCTCGATGCGCCGGTAGGCCTCCTTCAGCTTCACCCCGCTCTGATACAGCGATTGCTGCATCGAGCTCGAGAAGATGCCGAGACACATGCAGCGCCCGATCGTCAGCGCGAACACCAGCATGGTGGCGAGGCGGTCGATCCGTGTGCCGGTCGGCATCCCGATCGCTTTGTCGGTGCCGAGGAACAGCGCGGCGAGGCCCAGCACCATGATGGTCCAGACAACCGCGGTCTGCCGCGCCGAGGTACGCAGCGCACCGAAGCCGAACACCACGAACAGGTTGCAGAGGAACAGCACGCCGACTTCCGGCGCGATGTAGGTGAACACCAGCAGGTTCACCATGTTGACGGCCGATTGCGGCGCGACCAGATAGTGGTCGCGGAAGCGCTCGTGAAAGCCGCGCTCTGAGAGCGCCACATAGATGGCAACGAGGGAGAGGCCGGTCAGGGCGTAGCCGGCCGCCACCAGGACCGACGTGGTGCCGGCATGCGCGTAGATCAGCAGCACGACGGCATCGAGCACAAAGCAGGCGGCGATCATCGACTGGATCTGGCGGCGCTGCTTGGCCCGGCGAGCCAGGCGCTCGCGCGTCAGCCTTGGACGGCCGCTTTCCGATGCACCCGCGATCGGGCTGGGAAGTGACGACGCAGCGCTGCCCATGGTCTCGCCATTGCTGAAATCCGGCGAAAATCTAAGTGGGAAAGCCTTTAGGTTTGGTATCTTTCGGAACCGAATCTACTCCGGTGAAACCCGGTCATCACCCTTGTTTCGTAAGGGGAATCCGTTCGCCCAGCCGTGGCCGGAGCGATCGGGGCGGGGGCTTGCGGCGGCGCTCGCTTTACGACAGCGCTGGCTTGCCGGCAAAGCCTTGGTATGGTCGCGCCGGATGCTGCGAGTCCGCGAGAGTTTTCACTATTATGATACCGCTTACCGAGTCCCCGGCGATTTTTCCTGATTGGAATCGTCGACTGTGTCATAGATCACACATGCGGTGCGCACATTGCCGTAATGTGAAGAATCTTGCCTCTCGCGTCGAACCACGCACCACCCCCCTCAGACCAACTTTGCGAGACGGCCATTGAGTGCGACACAGGCGGCTTCAGACGAGGTTCTGATCGCTCGGATCGCTCAAGGCGACCGGCTCGCCATGCAGGTGCTGTACGGACGGCATCATGTCAGGGTGTACCGCTTCGGGCTTCGGCTCGTGCGGGACGAACAGGTGGCGGAGGATCTCATTAGCGAGGTCTTTCTGGACGTGTGGCGTCAGGCGGGCAAATTCGAGGGACGATCCGCCGTTTCGACCTGGCTTCTGGCGATTACCCGGTTCAAGGCGTTGTCTTCGCTGCGGCGAAGGAAGGACGCCGAACTGGACGATGAGGCCGCGAACGCGATCGAGGACACGTCCGACGATCCGGAAACGGTGGTGCAGAAGAAGGACACGGGTGACACGCTGCGTAAGTGCCTGACGGGACTATCGGCGGAACACCGGGAAATTGTCGATCTTGTCTACTATCACGAGAAATCCGTGGAAGACGTCGCAGAGATCGTCGGGATTCCGGAGAACACCGTGAAGACGCGCCTGTTCTATGCGCGCAAGAAACTTGCCGAGTTGCTGAAGGCAGCCGGTGTCGAGCGAGGTTGGCCATGATGGCTGCGAGCAACAAAAAAGTGCAGGGTCAGGATCCTGACGATGTCGAGATGCTGCTGCCCTGGCACGCGGCCGGCACGCTGAACGCGCGTGACGCGCGCCGCGTCGAGGACGCGCTCGCTTCCGATCCGGAGCTGGCCAGGCAGTATGCCGTCATCCGCGAGGAATATGCCGAGACGATCGGCCTCAACGAGAGCCTCGGTGCGCCGTCGGCGCGTGCCATGCAGAAGCTGTTTGCCGCGATTGATGCCGAGCCAGAGCGCAAGCCGTCGGCGGGTGCGCGCGTGTCGGCCTCCGTCTCGGAGTTCTTTTCAAAATTGTCGCCGCGGACGCTGGCCTGGTCGTCCAGCCTCGGTGCGCTCGTGGTGCTGCTGCAGGCGGGCGTGATCGGTGCGGTGCTGATGCGCAGCGAGCCGGCCTCGTTCCAGACCGCCTCGCTTGATGCTGCCGAACAACGCAGCGCACCGAGCGCGGCCGTTGCACCCAGTGCGCCGATCACCCGCAACCTCGGCGCCAGCGTGGCGGCGGCACCGACGCGGCTGTTGGTGCGCTTCACGCCGGATGCCAGGGTCGCCGACATCACGTCGCTGCTGGACAACTTCCAGGGCTCGATCATCGACGGTAAGGCCGGGATGTTTCGGTTGCAGTTCCGCGCGATGGACAAGGATAGCGTCGCGGCGCTGATTGCCCGTTTGCAGAAAGAGAAGATCGTCAGCCTCGCGGTCGAGACGCCGTAAACGGCGGCTGACGGTCTGCGCCGCGTTGAGGTCACCATGACCGCTAACGGCCGGACCCAATCGACGAACAGAGCGGCCACTGCGGCCGCCGTGTTGTTGCTGGTGTCTGTTGCCGGCTCGGCCTACGCCCAGAATTTCATGCGATCACCGATCGGCGGCGGGCCGCAACTCTCCATCGGGCCGCGGGTCAATCCCGGCATCGGCACGGCCGGCCGCGCACCGCTCCACGGCCCGGCTACGTCGAGGACCGACGACGGGCAGCGATCGAGCAGGCCGCCGTCCCTTGCGCGTGACGCCCCCCGTTTCTCCGCCGATTGCGATGACGGCACGCGCCGATGCTCCGGTCGGCCGGTCGCCGTCAATGGTGGCGGCAAGGGCGCTGCGAGGAAGGGCGGGGCCGGTAGTGGCGGCGGCGTCCGCGGGCAGGACGTAGCGGGCGCGCGAACCGTGCCGAACGAACTCCTGGCGGAGATCGACGGCGCATTGACCGAGACCCAGACCGACGCGCTGGCGCGTCGCCATGGCCTGAGGCGGATCGCCTCGCAGAATATCCCGTTGCTGGGCGCGACGATCGGCATGTTCCGCACCGCCGGCAATCGTTCAGCCGACGCGGTGGCCCGCGACCTCGCAAGCGACAGCACCGTCCGCTCCGTGCAGCCGAACTATCGTTACGCGCTGCAAGACCAGAAGTCGGCAGCGGGCGGCAGTGATCCGGCGCAATATGCCCAGACGCAGCTGCATCTGCCCGAGGCGCACAGGCTGGCGCGCGGCATGAACGTCACCATCGCCGTCATCGACTCCGGCATTGATGCCGCCCATCCGGAACTGGCCAACACGGTCGCGGATACCTTCGATGCACTCGGTAGCAAGGATGGCCCGCATGCCCACGGCACCGCCGTTGCCGGCGTGATCGCGGCGCGCGTCAGGTTGACGGGGAGTGCGCCGGAAGTGCGGATCCTGGCGATCCGTGCCTTCGGTGTGGCCGCCGGCGGCGCCGAGAGCACATCCTATGTGATCCTCAGGAGTCTCGATTACGCGGTGGCGCACGGCGCGCAGATCGTGAACATGAGCTTCGCCGGACCGCAGGACGCACTTGTCGCGCGTGCCGTGGCCGCCGCCGCGGCGAGGGACGTCGTGCTGGTTGCCGCGGCCGGCAATGCCGGCCCGAAATCGCCGCCGCTCTATCCGGCCGCCAATCCCGACGTGATCGCGGTCGGCGGCATCGATGCCGGCGAGAGGTTGATGGCGGCCTCGAACCGCGGCAGCTACATCGCGCTGGCGGCGCCGGGCGCCGATCTGCTGGTGCCGGTGCCGGACGGCAAGTACCAGCTGATGTCGGGGACCTCCTTCTCGGCCGCGTTCGTCAGCGGCATCGCGGCGCTGGTGCTGGAGCGCAGTCCGGCATTGAAGCCTGCCGAGGTGCGGAAGGTCCTGACCGGCACGGCCCGCGATCTCGGGACACCGGGACGTGACGATCTGTTCGGGTCGGGGGAGGCGGACGCGCTTGCCGCGGTGATGGCGGCGACCAGTGCGCCGGTCGCGGCCACCATGGACAAACCGTCGCAGCCCGCGACGGCAGCGGACGGCAATAACACTTCCGTGAGCCGCGCGTTGAATGAACCCGCACCCTCGATCGCATCGGACGATTCCGCAGCAAATCCCTGTGCTGCACAGTGATTTTCGGCGCCGATCGCCTGCAACGGTGCGATGGAACCGGGCTGCGAAAGGCTAAAAAAATCGCCGGCGATTTGAACGTCCGCCGCCCTCTCACGACTTATCTGTGTGGGAGCGGTTTATCCCTCCCCGGCTGTATCAGGCGCGAGCGCCCATCCACCCCAAGCGCCCATATGGCTTTGACCCGTCCGGTTGTCCCCCCGGACGGGTCTTTCATTTTGGGGGCACCCTTGCATCACGAACGGGCCGGATGAGATTGCGCTGGGTGATCGCGCTGAGATGCGCGCGACGGCGGCGGCCGTTTGCTGTGGATCGTTCGGCTGCACGGCGTTCGGAAGCGACGCACATCGCCACCACGCAAGTCGGTGACTTGACGATGGTTCGGGCAAGAAACTCCGTAGTGGAGCGGACTTCCTTCATCGCCCGTCCGCGATTAAGAATTTAGTTAGACTTTATTTACCTTTTCCACAGAATATCAGTGTCACGTCCAGTTGATTCGGTTCGGTTGCGTCTGCGTCCGTTTCTTTCCCTGCGGGCAAGTTGAATGACACATCGGACCGACGTGGCCAGGGGCCAGGAGATCGTTGCACGCTGGTGCAACCTCGCCGAGCAAAGGCTGGAGCACCTCAACGAGCTGTTCGAAACCGGACGCTGGCGCCGCTATCACAGCGAGCAGGCCTTCCTTGAGAATGTCAGGGAAGCACGGGCCGCGGTCGACATCTGGCGGGAATTGCTAACCCGCGAAGCTTCGCTCGACAATTCGCCGATCGATCTGTCCTGGCTCGGCCGCGGCAAGTCGAAATTGCCGCCGCCCGAAATCTCGTCGGTGCCAGAGCGCCGCTCGGAAGCTGCGACATTGGCCGAGGCGGCGATGACCGCGGTCGCGGCCGCGATGGAAACGGTGGCCGAGGTCCTGGAGCAGCCGCCCGTTGTGGCCGACGCGCCGCCGCTGGAGATGCCCCCTCCGGTCATGCCGCCGCCGGTGCTCGATCTCGACACCATCCAGCGGCGCTATCCGTTGCTGCGCAACGCGCTGTAGGCCGACCAGAGCGTTTTCAAGCGAAGTGGCCTCCGGTTCGCGCGAAGAAAACGCGTCCGAACAACAATCTGTTAGCGCCGCACCGCATTGGCGCCGACCACCAGCTGCGCATATTGCTGGGCGCCACCCACTGACAGATCGGTCGTGATCGGGCGGGCGTGGTCGAGCCCGACCACCGCGCCGCCCGGGGTTTCCGAGATCATGTTGTTGTTGATCAGCGCGGTGCCGGCGCCCGGCACCACCGAGACGCCGATGCCGACGAACGCCTTGCGCACGACATTGCCCGAGATTGCGACGTCGCGCAGATACTTGCCCCAGCCGGCGACGATGCCGAAGGTCGGTGCGTTCTCGATCACGTTGCCGGTGACGGCGCTGTCGGCCTCGACATAGATGCCGATGCCGGCGCCGTCGTTCGGGTCGGTGCCAACAGGGCGCTTCGGCAGCAGATTGCGGATGATGTTGCCCTGGACAACCGCGATGCGGCCGCCTTCGTTGAAGTTGCACACGGAGACGCCGATCGCGGCGCCGTCGACGGTGTTGTTGGCGATGACCGCGGCCTCGAACGAGAACTCCGAATAGAGCGCGACCTCGCGGACATTGCTGACGCTGTTGTCTGTGATGTGGATGTTGGAGGCCGAATTGCCGCGCACCGCCGAGAAGTCGCAGTTCTTGATGCGGTTGCCGCGCACGATCACATTGCCGGCGCGGAAGGCGTTGATGGCGTTGCCGTACTGTCCGGAGCCGCCGGGGCCGGCCTTGATGTCCTCGATGCGGTTGTCGGCGACGATCGAGCCGTCATCGCCGATCGCGGTACGCAGGATCTCGATGCCGTTGTCGTTGGTGCCCTTGATGGTGTTGCGCGCGACCATCAGGCCGAGCGCGTCGAACGACACCAGCGCCGTCGACGCGATATCGGTGAAGATGTTGTTGCTGACGTCGCCCGACATCTGCTCGAACCAGATGCCGGCGCCGCCGCTGCCGGTGAACTGGCAGTCGGTGATACGGATGTCGCGGCCAGACAGGCAATGCACGAGGCCGCGCCGCGCAGGCAGCGGGACGTTGCCGCCGTCGAAGGACAGGCCCATCAGGACGATGCCGCCGGCACCTTCGCCTTCCAGCAGCGAGGCGCCGCCATTGAACACCAGCCGGCTGGCGCCGCGGACGCCGATCAACTGGCTGCCGGGCGCAAGCCGCAGCAGGCCGGTGCGGTAGACGCCGGGCGGAAACGCCAGCGGCACCTGCGCGCGCGCGGCATCATCGATCGCGCGCTGCAAATTGCGGGTCTGGTCGTCGGGGCTGCCGGGACGGACGCCATATTGCGTCACGTCGCGGCCGAGCGAGCCGGCCGACTGTGCGGCGCGCGCAGCGTCCGGTGACATCGCAAGCGCACCGGCGACGCCGGCGGCGGAAGCTCCGATCAGATGGCGGCGGTTGACGTCCATGGGCACAGCCCTCGCAAATAATCGCGAGCGGTGACGTTCGCGCCCGAGTGGTGGTAGCGCGAAATGCGGCGCGGCATGGTGAACACGCCGACGCAGCCGGGCGATTGTTGGTGGTAGGGTTAACCTCCGGTGCAGCTGGAGAATAAAGGCCCATGGCTCATTCCCAAGCGTCGTCCCGGTGAAGGCCGGGACCTATACGCTGCGGCGGATGTTGTAGGTGGGACTCGGCGTACCAGCGTTGCGCAATAAGCAGCATCGCTGGTTATGGGTCCCGGCCCCGTGCGCAATTGCGCACTAGGCCGGGGCGACACTGAATTCGTTGCGCCAATTGTGAGTCACACATCCGCATTCTCGCGACATGCGCCGGATCTGACCCGAAGCGTTCATCCCAAATCGGCGATGTCTTCCGGCGCAAGCCTGAGGGAGGCCGCACGCACATTATCCTCCAGGTGATCGATGGATCGCGTGCCGGGGATAGGCAGCATGACAGGTGACTTTGCCAGCAGCCACGCGAGGGACAAGGCGGCATGCGTGAGACCGCGACGCGAGGCAACTTGCTTGACCTTGAGCGCCTTCAGGCCGCGTTTGCCGCCCAGCGGATACCAGGGCAGAAACGCAATTCCAAGACGCTCGCACGCGGCGAGTACGTCTTCGCTGGTTCGGTTTCGCAGATTATACGGGTTCTGAACCGACACGATTGGTGTGATGGAGCGCGCCGCTTCGAGCTGCGCAACCGTCACGTTCGAAATGCCGATATGGCGAATTTTGCCTGCGCGCTTCAAATCGGCCAATGCTTCCATCGACTCGGCAAATGGCACATTGGGGTCAGGCGCGTGGAGTTGATACAAATCGATGCGCTCGAGCCGCAACCGCTGCAAGCTGCCTTCAACCGCGCGTCGCAAATGCTCGGGGCGACCGTCCTCGACCCACGATCGGCGGTTTGGTCGCACCAGGCCGCCCTTGGTGGCAATGACCAAACCCGGAGGATAGGGATACAGCGCCTCCGAGATCTGTGACTCATTCGCCTCGGGGCCGTAACTATCCGCCGTGTCGATCAGATTCACGCCAAGCTCGATCGCGCGATGCAGAACCCGATTGGCGTGCCCTCGGTCCCTTGGTCTTCCCCAGGCTGAATCTCCGCAGAGGCGCATTGCGCCGAAGCCCAGCCGATGAACCGGCAAGTCGCCGAGGCGAATTATTCCGGCAAGCGCTACCCCTTTGTATGGAAACTTGTCCACCCGCAACTCCATCTAATCGAACATTGTCAGAAGAGATCCGCTTCACTCTGCGGACGTGTCGGTCTCCGTGGATAAACTCTTGCGAGCGACTTTGATCGTCAACCGATGGACAGGTATGACCGTTGGGCTTTGGGTGGTCTTTACGGCCGCAAGAGGTCGATTTACACTCTGTGAAATTGCAAATTTGTCGCGTGCGCAGCCCCAGGCTTGCCGGGGACAGCGGACTCATGCGGGTGATTGGGATCGCGTCAGCCAGTGGCCTTGACCGATCACCTCATGTCGCATCCGGGGGCGTCAGCGGACGGCTAGTTCTGCGGCGATCACGACGGGGAGATTGAGCGGAAGGTGGGTGATGCCGATAGCGGTCCGTGCATGCGCGCCGACATCCGGGCCAAATGCCTCCAGCAAGACCTCCGAGCAACCATTGATGACGTTGGTCGTGGAAAAAAAAGCCTGGCGCGACGCTCACTAGACCTGACACCGTCAGCCATGCCGAGATTCTGTCCAGGTCGCCGAGCGCTTGGCGAAGGCTGCTGAGCATAGCCAAGGCCGCGCGGCGCGCGGCGATGTGGGCTTGCTCGGCAGATACCTCAGCGCCGACCTGCCCATATGGCCCGGCTGGCGTGCCATCGGGATTGAGGGGCCCATGACCGGATGCGTAGACCCGGTCGCGGTGCACGCGAACCCACGCGAACGGAACGTTTACGCCCGGCGGCACCTTGGCGGGTTGAGGAAGCACAAGGCCAAGTTGCTCCAGTCTCTTCTCGACGCGCATCGCTCACGCCTCTCAATCCTGTTGTTCGGCTGAGAACGTCACTGCCGGTACTCTATCATCGTCCCCGAATTGGCAAAGCCGGCACTGCCCCGCATTGGTCATCGTTGAAACCACGTCGCTCACGTGCGCGCAGCCTGCCTGGTCAGTTTCACCAGCTCCATCAGCATGGCTTCGCCGGCATCGACCAGCGCTTCCAGCGTGATGGATGATTTGCCTGATGCGGCCGTGCCGTCATGGGCGAGCGGCGGGACATGGACGAATTGCGCGAGGCGCAATTCGTTGTCGCCGTTGACGGCCTCGATCGCGCGCCAGCTCAGATAGTTGCAGAGATAGCTGCCGGCATCGCGGGACATCCGTGCATCGATGCCGGTGGCCAGCGTCGCGCGCAGCAGCTTTTCGCTGTGCGGCCCGAACAGCTTCGCATCGGCGCCGCCCTCGATCGATCCCTTGCGCGCATGCTGGCGGCCGGCATCGGGGAAACGCGTCGTGACCGCATTGCGGGCGCGGCTCTCGATCCGCAGATGCGAGCTGCGTCCGGCGAGGCCGAACATCAACAGCGCCTGCGGACGACGCGTTGCGATCAGCTCGGGCAATTCGCGGTCGACGGCAGCATAGGTGACGTCGAAGATGTGGCTGGTCAGCGCGACGTTGTCGAAAGCCGGCCGACGCAGCCCGGTCAGGCGTTTGACCAGCGGCATGGTCGGGTTGAACGGCGCACCCGGGAACGGCCCGAAGCCGGTGACGAGGATGCGCAGTTTGCCGCTCAATGCAGCATCTCCGCGATCTGCTCGGCGGCGACCGCGGGCGAGATGCGGCCGCCGGCGACCTCGGCCTCCATCTTCTTCACCCTGGCGCGGATCGCAGCGTCTGAGCGCAGCCGCGCCATCATCCGGCCCTCCAGCATCGACCACATCCACTTCACCTGCTGCTCCCTGCGGCGGGCCTCGAATTCGCCCGAGGCATTCATCGCGGTGCGGTGCTCGAGGATCTTCTGCCAGAGCCGATCGAGCCCGGCGCCGGTCAGCGCGGAATAGGTCTCGACCGGCGGATGCCAGTGCTCGGAGCGCGGCGCGAGAATATGCAGCGCGCTGCGATAATCGGCGGCGGCGAGGTTGGCGCGCTTGAGGTTGTCGCCGTCGGCCTTGTTGATCGCGATCATGTCGGCGAGCTCGACGAGACCCTTCTTGATGCCTTGCAGCTCGTCGCCGGCGCCCGGCAGCATCAGCGCCAGGAAGAAGTCGGTCATGTCGCAGACCGCGGTCTCGGACTGGCCGATGCCGACGGTCTCGACCAGCACGACGTCGAAGCCGGCGGCCTCGCACAACAGCATAGCTTCGCGGGTCTTCGCCGCGACGCCGCCGAGCGTTCCGGAGGACGGCGAGGGGCGGATGAAGGCCTGGTCGGAGACGGCGAGCCGCGCCATCCGCGTCTTGTCGCCGAGGATCGAGCCGCCGGTGCGCGCCGAGGAGGGATCGACAGCAAGCACCGCGACCTTGTGGCCGCGCTCGATCAGGAACATGCCGAGCGCATCGATGGTGGTCGACTTGCCGACGCCGGGCGAGCCGGTGATGCCGACCCGCACCGCCTTGCCGGTGTCAGGCAACAGCGCCTGCACCAGCTCGCGCGCCGCCGCCTGGTGGTCGCCGCGCCGGCTCTCGACCAGCGTGATCGCGCGCGCCAGCGCGGCGCGGTGGCCGGCGCGGAGCTGCTTGGCGAGGGCGTGGATGTCGGGAGAGGCGGGCTTCGGCGAGGTCATGGGCCTTGGTTTACAACGGCTGCCGGTTGCAGGCGAGGGCGGAGTCCGAACTCGTCCCCGATCAATCGCGAGTTCGGGAATCGGGTGGGCGCGCCCGCTGCCATGCGGTTGATCAGGGCGCGTTCCGCATCACTGCGGACCAACATCCGGAGCCTGCCATGACCCGAGCCTATTACAGCACCGTTCTCGACCATCCGCTCGATACCGTGTGGTCGCTGATCCGCGACTTCAACAATTACCCGGCCTATATCGAGGGCGTCAGCGAAAGCGTGATCGAGGACGACAAGCGCGGGGACCAGGTCGGTGCTGTCAGGCGCTTCTGCTATCTCGGGCTCTGGGTCAGGCAACGTCTTGCCGGCCACTCGGACACGCAGCATTCGCTGACCTATGCCAGCATCGAGCCGCTGCCGTTTCTGTCGGATGCCGGTTCGGACGCGCCGCAGCCGACCCATTACGAGGGCACGATGCATCTGCTGCCGGTCGTCGAGGGCAACCGCACCTTCATCGAATGGTCGGTCAATCTCGACACCGCGCCTGCTGACGCCGATCGCTGGCACAGCCAGTTCCAGGCGTGGATCCCGGACTGGACCGGCTCCCTGGTCAGAGCGCTGGCGCGTCAGCCAGGCTGAGCCTGCTGAAGCGGCTATTGCGGCTGATCGTCCGCGTCGGCCTTCGGCCGTGCGCCGCCAAAGATCTTCGCGCCTTCCGCCGTCAGGTACGGCTTCAGCGTCTCCCACGGCACGAAGACGACATACTGGCCTTCGGCATAGGGGCCGACGGCGTAGGGCGGGTAGTGGAAGGTGAGGCCGGAGCTCTTGCCGGCTTCGGTCGACGGCGCCAGCGTCACGGCGCCGATCTTGAGCAGGGTCGGCTTCAGCTCCTTGTACCACTCGGCGGTTGCGGTCTCGCCGGCGCCGCGCCGCTTCTTCTCGGCGTTCAGCGCTGAGACGATCGCCTTGCGCATCGCCGTCAGGGTCGGGCCGTTGTCAGCTGTCTCGGTGAAGAAGGGACGGATGCTGATGCGCTTGTTCGCCGTCGTATCCCACAGGATGGTGTTGACGTCGGTGTTCGGATGCGCGCCGAGCGTGTCCATGTAATCGTCGCGCAGCACGCTGACATAGCGGCCGTCGACGACCGAGCGCACCGAATATTTGCGCTCGAAGGAATAGCCGCCGCGGTCTTTGAAGAGCTCAGGCTCGTCCTTGCGCGCGGAAGCCGCCTCCGCCGCGTTCTTGTCGAACCACTTCCGGCCTTCGGCAAGGCAATCGGCCGCCAGTGCGCTATCCGCCTTGATCTTGTCGTCGAGATAGACGTTGGCCTCGATGCTGGCATTCTTGATCGTGGCGTCGGGCTTCGGATCGGCGGCGCGCGCAGGAAGGCAGAGGCAGGCCAGCAGGCCGGCAAGGCCCATGATGCGGACAGGCGTCATCGAGCGAGCGGCGCGCATGGAAAACTCCAAGTGAGGGAAGCGAAGGCGGCAGCGTTACTCTGCCGCCGCGCTATGGCCGAGCCGGGCGTTGAGCTTATGGATCAGCTCCTCGGCGGCGTCCGAGATCACGGTGCCGGGCGGGAAGATCGCCTCGGCACCGGCCGCATACAGTGCATCGTAATCCTGCGGCGGCACCACGCCGCCGATGATAATCATGATGTCCTCGCGGCCGTGCTTCTTCAGCGCGGCCTTCAATTCCGGCACCGCGGTGAGATGGGCTGCGGCGAGCGAGGAGACGCCGAGAATGTGGACGTCGTTCTCGACCGCCTGCCGGGCGGCTTCGTCGGCGGTCGCGAACAGTGGTCCGATATCGACGTCGAAGCCGACATCGGCGAAGGCGGATGCGATCACCTTCTGGCCGCGGTCATGGCCGTCCTGACCGATCTTGGCGACCAGGATGCGCGGGCGGCGGCCCTCAGCCTCTTCGAAGGCGTCGATCAGCGCCTGCACCTTTTCGACCTTGTTGGACATGGCCGCTGCCTCTCGCTTGTAGACGCCGGTGATGGACTTGATCTCGGCGCGGTGGCGGCCGAACACCTTTTCCATCGCGTCTGAAATCTCGCCGACGGTGGCTTTGGCGCGCGCGGCGTCGATCGCCAGTGCCAGCAGATTGCCGTTGCCTTCGCCCGCCGAGCGGGTGAGCGCGGCCAGCGCCGCGTCAACGTCCTTCTGGTTGCGCTCCTTCTTGAGCCGCGCCAGCTTGTCGATCTGGAGCCGCCGCACGGTGAAGTTCTCCACCTTCAAGACGTCGATCGGCCGCTCGTTCTCCGGCTTGAACTTGTTGACGCCGATCACCGCCTGGCGGCCGGCATCGATCCGCGCCTGGGTTTTCGCGGAGGCTTCCTCGATCCGCAGCTTCGGCACACCGGCCTCGATCGCCTTGGCCATGCCGCCGAGTTCCTCGACTTCCTGGATGTGACCCCAGGCCTTTGCCGCGAGATCCTGGGTCAGCCGCTCGACATAGTACGAGCCGCCCCAGGGATCGATGATGCGGTTGGTGCCGCTCTCCTGTTGCAGGAACAACTGCGTGTTGCGGGCGATGCGCGCCGAGAAATCGGTCGGCAGCGCCAGCGCCTCGTCGAGCGCATTGGTGTGCAGCGACTGGGTGTGGCCCTGGGTTGCCGCCATCGCCTCGATCGTGGTGCGCATCACATTGTTGAACACGTCCTGCGCGGTCAGCGACCAACCCGAGGTCTGGCAATGCGTGCGCAAGCTGAGCGAGCGCGGGTCTTTCGGATTGAACTGCTTGAGCAGCTTGGCCCACAGCAGCCGCGCCGCGCGCATCTTGGCGACTTCCATGAAGAAGTTCATGCCGATCGCCCAGAAGAAAGAGAGGCGGGGGGCAAAGCGATCGACGTCGAGGCCTGCGGCAAGCCCGGCGCGCAGATATTCGACGCCGTCGGCCAGCGTATAGGCGAGCTCGAGGTCCTGCGTCGCACCGGCTTCCTGCATGTGATAGCCGGAGATCGAGATCGAATTGTATTTCGGCATCCGCTGCGAGGTGTAGGCGAAGATGTCCGAGATGATCCGCATCGAGGGCGTCGGCGGATAGATGTAGGTGTTGCGCACCATGAACTCTTTCAGAATGTCGTTCTGAATGGTGCCCGACAGCTTCTCCGGCGGCACGCCCTGTTCCTCGGCGGCAGCGACGAACAGCGCGAGGATCGGCAGCACCGCGCCGTTCATGGTCATCGACACGCTCATCTGGTCGAGCGGGATGCCGGCGAACAGCGTGCGCATGTCGTAGATGGAATCGATCGCGACACCGGCCATGCCGACGTCGCCGGAGACGCGCGGATGATCCGAGTCATAGCCGCGATGGGTGGCGAGATCGAACGCGACCGACAGGCCCTTCTGTCCGGCGGCAAGGTTGCGGCGGTAGAAGGCGTTGGAATCCTCCGCCGTGGAGAAGCCGGCATATTGCCGGATGGTCCAGGGCTGGTTGACATACATGGTCGGGTAGGGGCCGCGCAGATAAGGCGCGATGCCCGGCCAGGTCTCGAGGAAGTCGATGCCTTCCAGATCGGCCTCGCCGTAGACGGACTTCACCGGGATGCCTTCCGGCGTCAGCCAGGGTTCGGCGCTCGCGCCCGGCATCGCCGCGGCAACGGGCTGGAAGGCGACATCGGCGAAATTGGGAATGCGGGTCATTCCTTGGATTCCTTAGTCATGGTCCGGATGCTGATGGCTGACGATGCTTGCCATCTTCTCCGGTCCGTAATTCTGCATTGTGGTTTGGCTCGGCAGGTTGGCGATGCCGACCACCCAGCCGTGGCGGGACTCAGTTCCGAATTGCTGCGTCGGGATCACCCGGTCGGGCCGGTCGAAGGCGCCGGTCATGATCTCGATACGGGGACCGTCGATCCGCCGGAAGCTGAGCGGCGTGCCGCAGGCGGCACAGAAGTCGCGCTCGGCGATCGAGGAGGATTTGAACGCCGCCGGCTTGCCCCGGGTCCAGGCGAAATCCGTCTTGTTGATGTCGGCGAAAGAGGCGAACGGCGCGCCGGAGGCCTTTTGGCACATCCGGCAATGACAGATGCTGACGCGGTTCGGCGCCGCGGACACCGCAAAGCGCACGGCGCCGCACTGGCAACCGCCGGTCAGAACGGGTTTCGCTGGTGCCTCTGCCGTCATGCCTGCTCCATCCGCCGATAGGCGTCGCGCAATGTCGCCAGCGCGTCGCCGCCGGCGAAGACGAACTCACCGATGCCGACCGCCCGCAGCGCCGCTTCCTGGTCGCCGGGCCGCCCTGCCAGATAGATATGCCTTGCTCCGGCGCCGTGAAGGGCCTTGGCGGCCTCAGGGGCACTGACGGCATAGACCTTGTCAGAGGAACAAAGGCACGCCATCGCCGCGCCCGAGGCCTTGAAGGCCGCGGCAACCGCCGCCGCGTCGGCAAAGCCCTCGCTGTCGATGGCCTCGATCCCGCCGGTCTCGAAGAAGCTTTTTGCAAATGTGGCGCGGGCCGTGAAATCCGCCGGCGTGCCGAGATTGGCGAGGAAGATTTTCGGCCGTGCGCCATGAGCCTTCAGCGCGGCGTCGGATTTGTCGCGCAGCGCCTCGAACGGTTCGGCAAGCCGCATCGGCGCGAGGGCGTCGAACCTGACTTTGGCACCGGCGGTGGAGACCTGGGCGGTGGGCTTCACGTCCAGCACAGCGAGATCAGCTTCGTGCAGGTTAGGGAATTCGCTGGCGCCGGTCAGCACGTCGCGGCGCTTCGCCACATTGGCTTCGCGCTGCGCTCGCGTCGCGGCGACCCTCTGTTGCAGCAGCCCTTGCTCGAGCGCGGTGAAGGCGCCGCCGGCCTTTTCGATCTCCTGGAACAGCGTCCACGCCGCCTCGC
Source organism: Bradyrhizobium sp. RD5-C2 (assembly GCF_019972155.1). Lineage (GTDB taxonomy): Bacteria > Pseudomonadota > Alphaproteobacteria > Rhizobiales > Xanthobacteraceae > Bradyrhizobium. Next base: position 31,226 of record NZ_BOVL01000010.1, read on the forward strand.
AGAGCTGCGAGGTCAGCGTCTCGATGCCGCCGGCGCCTGCCGCGGGATCGGAAACCTTGGCCAGGTTGGACTCGTCGAGCAGCACGAGTTGCGTGTTGCGCGCCACGCGGCGGGCGAAATCGTCCGGCAGGCCGAGCGCCAGCGTGTGCGGCAGCACGGTGATGGCATTGGCGCCGCCGAGCCCGGCCGCAAAGGTCGCGATCGTCGCGCGCAGCATGTTCACGTTGGGGTCGCGCTGGGTCAGCATCCGCCAGGCGGTCTGCGCATTGACAAAGATCGGCTTCGGCGCGAGGCCGCAGGCCTCTTCGATCCTTGCCCAGAGACGACGCAGCGCGCGGAATTTCGCCATGGTCAGGAACTGGTCGGCATCGGCGCTGAGCCGGAACGACACGGCTGCACGCGCCGCGTCGAGATCAAGCCCTGCGCCTTCCAGCATGCGCAGATAGGCGAGCGCGGTCGCGAGCGTGAAGGCGAGCTCCTGCACCTCGGAGCCACCGGCATCATGGACCGGCCGGCCGTCGGCCAGCACGAACGGCCCCTTGAAGCCGCGCTTGATCAGACCGTTGACGACCTGGCCGAAAGACTTTTCGTAATTGGGCCAGGCGATGGCGGCTGCACCTCGTACTGCAATCGTGCTGAGCGCCTGGTAATTGAAATGCAGGTCGAGCTTGGCGGGATCGAGCTTGCGGGCCTCGATCATCTCGGCAAACGTCTCGCCGGCGTTCTCGCGTCCGATCACCGGGTTGAGCGCGATCATGATGCCGGCATCGAGATGGACGCCGCCGCAGGCCCGCGCCAGCGTCTTCTTGCTGGCGTCCGTGAGACCGAAGCCGCGCGCGCCGGGACCGCCGGCGAACTCGAATTCGAGGCCGGTCGCTCCGTTCTCGAGATCCTGCAAGGCCTGCGCATTGGCCGCTGCGGCATCGGGATGGTCGACCCGCTGCAGGATCTGCCAGGGGGTGGCGGCGGCACGGCCGGGAAGCGGGCTCAGATTGGTGGCGCGGCGATAGATCGGATCGATCCTCAAACCATCATAGGTCTTGCCGACCAGCTTCTCGTACGGCGCGCCCTTCAGCACGCCGTCGACCAGCTTGCGCCAGTCGTCATAGGTCGCAGGAGCAAAATCCGAAGCCAGAGCCAAATCGTCAGTCGAGGTCGTCATCCGCCCAAATCGTCCTTCATCGGCCCCGCGACGGGGTCCCTTGATTTGGCCGGAAATTGCCACGGGCGGGCGGCCAAGCCAAACGGTTGTTTGCGCTCGTGCGGCTTTTAATCGAGGTCCGCTAGACGGAAAATACCGTCGGTCGAGACCCCAGCCAGGGCATCCGCGACGCGGCGCCCGGCGATGACGCGGTCGGGAACGATTTCGGCCAGCGGCACCAGCACGAAGGCGCGCTCGAACAAACGCGGGTGCGGCAGCGTCAGTTCCGGCTTGTCGAGTGTGATGTCGTCATAGGCGATCAGGTCGAGGTCGAGGGTGCGCGGCCCCCAGCGCTGCTCGTTCTTGCGGTCGCGACCGAATTTGCTTTCGATCTTGTGCAGCGTGAACAGCAGCGCGTGCGGATCGAGGCTGGTGTCGATCTCGATGCAGGCATTGATGAAGGTGTCCTGCTGCGCTTCGCCCCAGGGCGGCGTCGAATAGTCCGACGAGCGCGCCACGAGCGCTGCCTGCGTCATGCCGCAGATATTGGCGATCGCCTTGCGAAACGTCGTGCGGACGTCGCCGACATTGCCGCCGAGTGCGATCAGGACGTCAGCCATCGGTTCAACCGTGCGGCGGCGGATGCCGCGAGCGGGTCAGCACCACGCCGACATCGTCGAAGATCGCGGCGATCGGCGCATGCGGCTTGTGCACGGTGACCTTGACCGCCCTGACGCGCGGGAAGCTCGCCAAGATGTCATCGGCCACCGCGCCGGCGGCGCGCTCCAGCAGCTTGTAATTGGTGTTCTTGAATGCCGATGTCGCGGTCGCCACCACGTTGGAATAGGACACCGTGTCGGAGAGGCGGTCGGTGCGCGAGGATTCCGAGAGGTCGGTATAGAGCTCGAGGTCGATGACGAAGCGCTGCCCGACTTCGGTCTCATGTTCCATCACGCCATGACGGGCATGGATGACGATCCCGGTGATGAAGATCGTGTCGGTCATTGCTGTCCCTCGATTGCCGCGGCCACCCGCAGCGCCTGAACGGTTTCCGCGACGTCGTGCGCACGGATGATGCGGGCGCCATGCTGCGCAGCGATCAGATGCGCCGCGATCGAGCCGCCGATCCGCTGTTGCGGTTCGGAGGCCACGACCGTGCTGATGAAACGCTTGCGCGAGGCGCCGACCAGCACCGGCAGGCGGAACGCGTTGAGCTCGTTGAGCCGCGCCAGTGCGATCATGCTCTGCTCCGGCGTCTTGCCGAAGCCGATGCCGGGATCGAGCACGATTCGGTCGTCGGCAATGCCGGCGCGCGCTGCGATCTCGAGCGAGCGTTCAAAGAAGGCCGTGATGTCCTGCATGATGTCGATCGCGGGATCAGCCTGCTCGCGATTGTGCGTGATGATCACGGGCACGCCGCGCGCGGCGACGAGCGGCGCCATGCCGGCATCGTGCTGCAGGCCCCAGACGTCATTGGCGATCGCCGCACCCTGGTCGAGCGCCCAGGCCACGACCTCCGACTTCATGCTGTCGATCGAGACCGGCACGCCGAGCGCGACCACCTCGGTCAGCACCAGCTTCAGCCGCGCCATTTCGGCCTCAGCGGTGACCGGCTGCGAGCCGTAGGGGCGGGTCGATTCCGCGCCGATATCGATGATGTCGGCGCCCTCGGCGATCAGCCTGCGGGCCTGGGCCAGCGCTTGTTCGGGCGCGATGAACTGGCCGCCGTCGGAGAACGAGTCCGGCGTGACGTTCAGGATGCCCATCACGGCGGGATAGGGTCGCGACAGCAGCGCCGGCAGCACCGCCGATACGGCCGGGCCGGTCACCGCCGATGCTATGGGCTTGGTCGCCATCATGCGGTGGCTTTGCGCTGCCCGCAGCGGCAAGTCAAGGTGCCGCGGCGATGCGTGGCGCCGGCGGCCGCAGGTGCGGTTAAGGCAGGCTAATAGGCGATGCTAATAGGTGATCTTGAGCGGCAGCTTGCGTGCCTGTTCAATCAGCAGCTCGACTGACTTTTCTGAGGGCATCACGCGGACGAGCTTACGCCGCACATTGGCGTCCTTCATGCTCTGCGCCAGCCGCGACGGGTTGCGCTGCGCGAGCTCCCGCACGGTGGTGACGCCGGCGGCGCGGACCAGCCCGACCTTCGCCTTGCCCATGCCGGGAATCCGCATGTAGTCGGAGATGTTGGCCCATTCGAGCAATTGTTGTTCGCTGATCCCGGTCTTGGCGGCGAGCGCCTTGCGTCCCTTGACGGTGCGGGCGGCTTCAAGCAGTGCGTCGGTCGTGCGGATACCCTGCGATTTCAGTTTGGTTGCGCAATAGGCGGACAGGCCTTCGATCTCGGAGAGGGGGTATGTCATGATACTCGTATGCAGGTAACAGGTAGAAGGGAGCGCGCGCGCAGGGGCGTTCGGAAAGTGCCTCAGGCGAACTGGCTGAGGCCCGGCGTCCCCGAGATGATCTCGCCCATTTGATCCGCTCCGATTTTGTCGCGGCCGAACCTGAAAAGTTCACGCGCGACGTTTTGAATTTCACCCATGCTCAGGCCAAGCGCCATCAGCCGGGTGCCGACAGCCATCAGACCGCCGCCCATCAACCGCGATAGGCCACCGCTGTTGTTGGAGGCGGCGATTGCCGCTTCGGCACCGGGGATTTGGTCGATCAGAGCCTGGACTTTGTCGGACGGTCCCTCGTTACGGAGGAAACCCAGAACGATGCCGATGGTTTTTTCAGCGACAGCGCCATCGATGCCGGCCTTCGCGGCCAGCTGTCCAACCAATTCGTCCATCTTGCCCCGCCTCAACCGGACTTTGCCGGATCGTTCTTAAGGATTTATCTTGAGCGCCTGTGTCACGAAATACAAGCGATCCGCGCATTTCAGTTGGTTTTCTTTTTCAATCGCGCTGTGACTGTGGCCTCGTTGCAAGAGTGAGCGGCGGATTCACACCATCTTGTCGCAATGCGCAATGCCTTTCGTCACTTCGCCGGGAATAAAATATGAGGAACCAGTGGCGCGACAATATACGTCAGCTCGCGCTGACGGTTTCAATCGACCGGCAAGATGCAATATGATGGCACTGGTTCGCTATTGAACCGGGTGTGATGATCGAAACGATCTAAATCTGCGCGAAGAGGCGAAGCGATGGCGACCTCCGACAACAAGTTGGCCGATACCGACGAGAAGATTTTTATCGGCAAGGGTGAGGAGACAGCCTGGTTGACGCTGGCGCTGGCCAACCGGCATGGCCTCGTCACCGGTGCAACCGGAACCGGCAAGACCGTCTCGCTTCAAGTCATGGCTGAAGGATTTGCGCGCGCCGGCGTTCCGGTTTTCGCAGCCGACATCAAGGGCGATCTCTCCGGTATCTCCGAGGTCGGCGAGGCCAAAGACTTTATCGTGAAGCGCGCCCAGCAAATGGGCCTGACCTTCCAGCCCGATCAATTCTCGACCGTGTTCTGGGACGTGTTCGGCGAGCAGGGTCATCCGGTGCGCGCCACCGTCACCGAGATGGGCCCGCTGTTGCTGTCGCGAATGCTCGATCTGAACGACGTGCAGGAAGGTGTGCTCAACGTCGCCTTCCGGGTCGCCGACGAGAATGGCCTCGCGCTGATCGACATGAAGGATCTGCGCGCCCTGCTGGATGCGATCGCGCCCGACAGCAGCAAGAAGGGTGCAGACGACGGCGAAGATCCGCTGGCGTCGATCCGCAAGGCCGCGCAGAGCTACGGCAACGTGTCCAAGGCGACGGTCGGAACGATCCAGCGCCAGCTTCTGGTGCTCGAGAACCAGGGCGGCGCGAAGTTCTTCGGCGAGCCCGCGCTGACGCTGAAGGATTTCATGCGGACCGACCGCGACGGCCGCGGCATGGTTAATATCCTCGTCGCCGACAAATTGATGCAGAGCCCGCGGCTTTATGCCACCTTCCTGCTCTGGATGCTCTCGGAACTGTTCGAGGAATTGCCGGAGGCCGGCGACCTGCCGAAGCCGAAGCTCGTGTTCTTCTTCGACGAGGCGCATCTGCTGTTCACCGACGCACCGAAGGCGCTGATGGACAAGATCGAGCAGGTGGTGCGGCTGATCCGCTCCAAGGGCGTCGGCGTCTATTTCGTCACGCAGAATCCGATCGACGTGCCGGACAAGGTGCTGGCGCAGCTCGGTAACCGTGTGCAGCACGCGCTGCGCGCCTTCACGCCGCGCGACCAGAAGGCGGTTGCCGCCGCCGCGCAGACCTTCCGGCCCAATCCGAAGCTCGATACCGCGCGGGTGATCATGGAGCTCGCCAAGGGCGAGGCGCTGGTCTCGTTCCTCGAGGGCGGCGGCACGCCGTCGATGGTCGAGCGCGTCATGGTGCGCCCGCCGTCGGCGCGGATCGGGCCGATCACGCCGGAGGAACGCAAGGCGATCATGGATGCGAGCCCGGTGAAGGGCAAATACGACACCGCGATCGACGCCGAGTCCGCCTACGAGATCATCCAGAAGCGTCTCGCCGGCACGGCGACGCCGGCAGGCGGTACGGGCGGCGAAGGCGGCGGTATCCTCGGCCAGATCGGGGCCATCGCCGCCACGATTTTCGGCACCAATGTCAAGCGCGGCCGGCTCTCGACCGGACAGGTGATCGCGCGCAACGTCACGCGCTCGGTGACCGACAAGGTGGTCGGCGGCGTGGTCGCAGATCTCGGCAAGTCGGTCGGTGGTTCGGTCGGCGGCTCGATCGGTCGCGCATTGGTGCGCGGCGCGCTCGGCGGAATCCTGCGCAGGTAGCATCGCGATCATCCGGCCGGAACGGCCGACCGGCTTTGCCTCCGGCGGCCGGCGCGCTACAACGTCGGCAATGTCCAAACAAAAGGATATCCGCGATGTCCAACGTCAAGCTGCAGCCCGTCCTCGACCGTATCGACGCCGATTTCGACAACAGTCTCGAGCGGCTGTTCACGCTGCTGCGGATCAAATCGATCTCGGCCGATCCGGCCTTTGCCAATGACTGCAAGGCGGCTGCCGATCACCTCGCCAAGGATATCGCAACCCTCGGCTTCAAGACCGAGGTGCGTCCGACCGCCGGCCATCCGGCCGTGGTCGGCAAGCTGAACGGTGCCACCGACGGGCGCCCGCATGTGCTGTTCTACGGTCACTACGACGTGCAGCCGGTCGATCCGCTGAATCTCTGGCACCGTCCGCCGTTCGAGCCCGCGGTGACCGACCATGCCGACGGGCGCAAGATCATCGTCGCGCGCGGCGCCGAGGACGACAAGGGACAGCTGATGACCTTCGTCGAGGCGTGCCGGGCCTGGAAGGCGGTGACGGGGTCGCTGCCGATCGACATCACCATCGTCATCGAGGGCGAGGAGGAGATCGGCTCGAAGAACTTCGTGCCGTTCCTCGAAGCGAACAAGGCCGAGCTCAAGGCGGACTTCGCGCTGGTCTGCGATACCGGCATGTGGGATCCGAACACGCCGGCGATCACGACCTCGCTGCGCGGCCTGGTCTATGACGAGGTCAAGATCAAGGCTGCCAATCGCGACCTGCATTCCGGCGTGTTCGGCGGCGGCGCGCAGAATCCGATCCGCGTGCTGACGCGGATCCTCGGCGGCCTGCACGACGAGAACGGCCACATCACCATCCCCGGCTTCTATGACGGCGTGAAGGATCTGCCGCCGGACATCCTGGCGCAGTGGAAGCAGCTCAATCTGACGGCGGACAGCTTCCTCAAGCCGATCGGCCTTTCGGTGCCGGCCGGCGAGAAGGATCGGATCCTGATCGAGCAGGTCTCCTCGCGTCCGACCTGCGACATCAACGGCATCGTCGGCGGCTATACCGGCGAGGGGTCGAAGACGGTGATCCCGGCGGAGGCGTCGGCTAAGGTCTCGTTCCGCCTGGTCGAAGGACAGGACCCCGAGAAGATCCGCAAGGCGTTCCGCGATTACGTGACGGCGCGCGTGCCGGCGGATTGCAAGGCCGAGTTCATCGATCATTCCTCTGCGCCGGCGATCGCGCTCGACTGGAACATGAAGCCGCTGGCCGCCGCCCGCCGTGCGCTGACCGACGAATGGGGTAAGGAGGCGCTCTTGGTCGGCTCCGGCGCCTCGATCCCGATCGTCGCCGACTTCAAGCGCACGCTCGGCCTCGACAGCGTGCTGGTCGGCTTCGGGCTCGACGACGACAACATCCATTCGCCGAACGAGAAGTACGACCTCAAGAGCTACCACAAGGGCATCCGCTCCTGGGCGCGGATCCTCGCAGCATTCGCCGACGCCAAGTAGCGCGAGGCGCACCGCACGCAAAAACGCCGCCCGGAATTGGGCGGCGTTTTGATTCAGGTCGTGTAGAGGGTGTTGGTGGCTAGCTTACCCGAAGATTGTGAAATTTCAATCACGGTAGCCGGGATTCACCCGGTCGAGCTTGCGCAGCAGCGGCGGCCAGACCAGCTGCGTCGAGCGCAGCTCGGCGCGATCCGGATTGGAGAGCAGCTCGGTGTTCTTGTCGATCGCGTGCTGGTCGACCGGATAGACGCTTCCGCCGAGCGCGCGGGTCGCTACCTGCATCGAGCAGGCGCGCTCCAGATGGTACATCCGCTCGAACGCGGAGGCGACCGAGCGGCCGACCGTCAGCGTGCCGTGATTGCGCAGCAGCATGTGGTTCTTGGTGCCGAGATCGCGCTGCAGGCGCGGCCGCTCGTCATGATCGAGCGCGATGCCTTCATAGTCGTGATAGGCGAGGTCGTGGGTGACGAGCTGCGCGGTCTGGTTCAACGGCAGCAACCCATCGGGGCCGCTCGACACCGCGGTGCCGTCGACCGTGTGCAGATGGAGCACGCAGCCGGCGTCCTCGCGCACCTCGTGGATCGCCGAATGGATGGTGAAGCCGGCCGGGTTGATGCTGTAGTCGCTCTTCGAGAGCTGGTTGCCGTCGAGGTCGACCTTGACCAGGCTCGAGGCGGTGATCTCGTCGAACATCAACCCGTACGGGTTGATCAGGAAGTGATGCTCGGGTCCGGGCACCCGGGCCGAAATGTGGGTGTCGACCAGATCGTCCCAGCCGTAGAGCGCGACGAGCCGGTAGCAGGCGGCAAGATTGATCCGCTGCTCCCATTCCGCCGCACTGATATCCGACGGCACTTCCTTCAGGCGCGCTTCCGCTGGCGACATGGCCGATTGCTCCGTTTATGGCTGTTGCTTGGGCTGAGCCTAGCGCCGCCGCCGGAGCGCAGCAAGGCAGCATACCGGCGTGACAGTCATGCCAGCATGCGGCCCACGATCCGAATGGCGACGGTCGGTGGGCAGCCGCAGGGTCGATCTTCCAAGGCCGCGATCGGCGAGAGTATTTTCGGCTCTGATTGACGCGAACCGGCGTCGACTTCGTTCGAAAGCGCTCTACGGCGCCGGGATCGCGAGCAGGCTCGAGATGCTGCGGCCGCGGATATCGTAGACGCGGGCGAACACGACGTCGTCGCGCTTGATCTCGACCATCACGGGGGCGGCCAGGCCCTTGCAGTAGAACTCGCCGAGCGTCATCGCGAAATCGGCAGCATTGCTGTCCCAGCCGATCGTGAAGTCGGGCCCGAGCGCGACCTGCGCGGGGCGCTGCGGTCCGCACACCGCGACCTTCCACTTGCGGTGCTGCGGCGGCACTTCCTGCCGCTCCGCCAGCTGCTCGCGCAGCCCGTCGGATGCCTGCTTCAGCGCCAGGCCCCAATAGTCCAGCATGAAGAAATTGTCGGCGGTCCGCACCGTGCCGGCGATGTGGTTGAAGTGCGTGTACTGATACGGATGCAGGCGGATCATTTCGCTGAGCGGCAGCAGCAGGCCGAACGCGAACACGGCGAGCGCCGCGGGCTGCCAGGCGCGACGGTTCTCGCCGAGCCAGTCCATGCCGCGGGCGAAGGCGACGCCGCCAAGCACCGCCATCGGCGGGATCACGAAGATGAAGTGGCGGATGCCGTTGTAGAGCGCCGGCCGCTTCACCATTGCGATCACCAGCGGCAGCGTCGCAGCCAGCGTCAGCATCAGCATGACCGACTTGCGCTTCGCGGTCACATCGATGCGCGACAGCGACATGAAGGTGGTGATGACGGCCGCGGTCAGCAGCACCAGCATCACTTCGGGAAGCTGCAGCGCGAACAGCGTCGGCAGATAGGACCACGGCATGTCCGGCACCGAGACCAGCGCGCCGTCGAACATCTCCTTCCACGGCTTCTCGAAGAAGTGCGAGAAATAGGTCACCGCTTCCAGCGGATGGCCGGGCTCCATGATCGACCATGGCCAGATCAGGCCCATCACGAGATAGCCCAGCACGAGCCCTGGCAGCAGCACATAGACGACGTGGGCAAAGCGATGGGTCGCCTCGCGCGGGCCCTGCGTGCGGAGTTCTTCGATCCAGAGCGGGATGAAGCCGACCACCGCGTAGATCAAAGCGAGGCCGCCAAGGACGCGGCAGCCGATCGACAGGCCAGCGCCGAGGCCTACGAGCAGGATCGTGCGCGGCGAGGGCGCCGGATATTCCTCGATCAAGCGGACGAGGCCCATGATCAGGACCACCATCGCGACGGCGAACGGTGCATCCTTCGGATTCATGAACATGTGACCGTAGAAGGTCGGGCACAGCGCGAGCAGCAGCAGGGCCGCCAGTCCCGCCAGCGGGCCACCGACGCGGCGCGCCAGGCGCCAGGTCACGGCAAGCCCGATCACGCCGACGATCGCGCCCAGCAGGCGGCGCGTCTCGAACAATTCGAGCGGGATGACCTTGTGCAGCAACGCCGCGGCCATATCGAAGCCGCCGCCGTACATATAGAGATTGGCGAAGGACAGCGCGCCGGTGTCCTTGAACCCGGACCCGAACATGCGCAGCAGCAGGTCGGCGTATTCAGCGTGGGTGTAGTCGTCCCAGCCCAGACCGTAATCGCGGAATGTTAGCCCGGCGACCACGGCGACCACGCCGAGGACGAGGAATGCGAGATCGTCGCAGGTCTTCTCCACCGAGCGCCGCGCAGGCGCCTCGAGGGCAGACGTCGTAATCGATGACATAGCTAGTGATACCGGCGTGCCTGTGGCCCAGTTTGGCGCTTTAGGGCCTCATCCCCGGCATCCATAGCGCAGTTCCGTTTCCGAGTAATTGGTAATTGTGGCGTAATTTCCCAGATGCATTGCAATATATTGGCAGCAATTCGTAGCCAGTAAATCTACGGGCGGCGCTTTCCTGAACGTGGCTGCAACAGCGACGGAACCGCGCTTCGGGCCCTGTTAAGCGGGATGTTAGGGAACTCCGTCTACAATTGGCGGTTGGCGGTGTGGGCAATATGACGGTATCGTGGCGTTGGTGGCCCGCGCCGATTTTCGGTCGGGTCTCCCGGGGGTTAGTTCGATGATGGTTGGTCTGTTGGTCGTCGGCGTGGGCCTGGTTGTGGCGGGCTTGGCGGCGATCGGCTTGGGAATCCCCTACAAGGAATTCAGCGTCGGCGGCGCGTTGATCACGACCGGCGTGACCGGCGTCTGCACCGGCGCGATCGTGCTGGCGCTCGCCGCCATCCTTCGGGAACTCCAGGTCATCGCCAGGCGGCTCGATCCCTTGGCCGCAGGCGCCCGGGCCGAGGTTCCGCTGCCGTCTGCAACTTCCCCGCGCAATGGCCCCGAGGATCCGGTTTTCCCGCCGCCGCGTGAGCCCAAGGTTGCCGCGCCTCCGTCGCCGGCCCCGCCATCCACGTCCACGGCGCCGCCACCCTGGCACGACGAAATCGGCCCACGTGGCGCGCCGGGCGAGGCGCCGCCGCCCGTGCCGGGTGGAGCGCCCCCTGAGGGCGAAGCCACGCCCAAGCGGCGCAACCTGTTGTTTTCGTCGTCGCGGAAGGAACGCGAGCGGGCCCAGGGCCGCACGGCCGAGCCGCTGACGCCGGATCTGCTGTCGCCGGAGCTGCGTCCTGGTCCGACCGCAGCGGCCGAGCCCGCACCGGCAACGTTCGACGATGCCTGGCCGAAGGCCGAGCGGCCGCGGTCGGTCGATGTCGCCCCACGGCGCACGCCCCGGCCGTCGACCTTCGGCGAGACCCAGTCAGCCGGCGCGGCGCCGTCATCAGGCCACCCGCCGTCGCCCCAGGAGCAGCCGCCGGTGACCGTGCTCAAATCGGGCGTCGTCGACGGCATGGCCTATTCGCTGTATTCGGACGGATCGATCGAGGCGCAGATGCCGGAGGGCATGATGCGGTTTACCTCGATCGACGAGCTCAGGTCGCATCTGGAGCAGCGGCCTTAGGGTCCTCATCAATACTTGCGAGCGGCGGGTTCGAGCCCGGAAAAATACGGCCGTTCTTGTCAGCTTTGCTGCAATCCGCTCATATTCGCAAAGTAGTACGCGATTCCATTGATGTATTGCTGCACGTGGATACTGTCCGGTGGGCGCCGGGCTGTCGAGAGCACGGGGAAGATTGAGCCATGTCCGATACATCAGGCAAAACGCCGGTCGAGCTGACCGCAAACATCGTTTCGGCCTATCTCAGCAACAATCCGACGCCGGCCTCGGATATTCCGAGCCTGATCAGCCAGGTCCACGCGGCGCTGCTGCGGGTGTCGAGCGGCCGCGCCGACACGCCGAGCGAGCCGGCCAAGCCGGCGGTGTCGATGAAGAAGTCGATCACACCGGAATATCTGGTGTGTCTCGAAGACGGCAAGCGCTTCAAGTCGCTCAAGCGCCATCTGCGCACGCAGTACAACATGACGCCGGAGCAATATCGCGACAAATGGGGCTTGCCGGCCGACTATCCGATGGTGGCGCCGAACTATGCGGTGGCACGCTCGCAACTCGCCAAGAAGATGGGACTTGGCCAGCAGGCGCGGAAGCGGAAGTAAGATCCTAAGCGGCGGACGCCAGCGCCTCGCGCGCGTCGTTGCGGATGCGATCGACCATCGAGCGGAGGCCATTCGAGCGCTGCGGCGTCAGATGGTCGCGGAAGCCGAACTCGTCGAACAGCGCGAGCGCATCGGTGGCCAGGATCTGCTTCGGCGTGTGCCCGGAAAACAGCGTCAGCACGATCGCGACCAGGCCGCGCACGATGTGGGCGTCGCTGTCGCCGACATAGGTCAGGCGCGGTTCGCCATTGGCATCGCGATCGATCCGCTTCGACAGCCAGACCTGGCTGACGCAACCCTGCACCTTGTTCTCGGCCGAGTGCTCCGCCTCCGACAACGGCTCCAGCGTGCGGCCGAGCTCGATGACATAGCGGTAACGGTCGTCCCACTCGTCCAGCAGCGCAAAATTGTCCCTGATTTCGTCGATCGTCGTCATCGTGGTCCGCGTCCTATTCTCAACGGCTTATATAGGAAGGCGGGCGGCGAAAGCGACGAAAATGGAACCGGTTCCCGGTTGTTTTGGCGGGTTTTCTTCACGCGAACCGGCAACCGCCTCGCGTGAAGGCGCTTGATTGACGCTTACGGCATCGGCGGCAGGCGGAATTCAATCATCTGATCGTCCGCCGTCAGCGTGTCGCGCGATGCGGCTGGGTCGGTATCGTCCTTGCCGATCGAGCCGGTGTGGTCGGGCGGCTTCTTGTCGGTGATGATCTGGTAGAGCTTGCGCGCGCCATCGGTCGCGCGCTGGCCGATCGCGGTCGCGGCCTGGCCGCCGACTTCGCAGGCGGAAGGCTGGCGCTTGCAGAACTGACCCATGTCGCTGATCGTCGCCGTCGCAGCCGACACCGCGTCCGATGCGCTGATCTGCGGCGCCTTGTCCGCTTCAGGGGTTTTGTCTCTCGGCAGCAGCACGAGCACAAGCCCGAGCCAGAATGCCAAACGCAGCAGGAAGAACATGGCGCGATCCCGGTCGTCTATCTTGTCTTTTGCTTCTTGCGCGGTCGATGCCGCTATTGCCCTCACGGTTAGCATCGGTCGATAAATCGGAAGTATCTGCATTGAAGCAAATCCGCCGAAAAATCGCGGAAATTTCGCCTGAATCGATTCGCCGTAAATTTTCGATTGATGGCGGCTGACGGTTGCCAAATCGGTATACTGCGCCGTGTCCACCATTTCGAAACCATAGTTTGTCGCACCCGGAAACCAGCCGTTCACCATCCCCGGCAAATGACCGGTGAATGACAGCGTCGAAGCCTCGCCAATGCACGGTGTTTGGCAGCAGGCCGCCCCGCCTTAGCGTTCGCTTAAGTTCGCTCTGACACGTTGGCCTGCAATCACAAAGGAGGCGTTCCGGCGCGTCTGTCTGACGATTAAGCCGAAGCGCGAGTGCTGTGAGTAGTTTGAGTCTGATCCGCGATTGCCTGGATGCGCTGCTGCATCCGTCGGCGCAATATGATGCGCTGACGCGTGCGCGCCACCGTGCCTTCATGGCGCCGCGGCTGCTCGGCAGTCTGGCGGCGCTGGCATCGTTCCCTGCCTTTTTGGCGATGCGCGGGGCGCCGACGGCGATCGAGGTCGCGGCCTTCGCCTGGCTGATCGCGCCGATCCTGTTGTCCTGGTTCCTGTCGCGCACCGGCCGCTATGAAGGCGCGCATGTGCTGTCGTCGCTGGCGCTCGCCGGTCTCGTGATGATGATCGCGGCGTCCACCGGCGGCATCGCATCGTTCGCCGCGGTGTGGCTCGTCGTGATTCCGATCGAGGCGGCGCTGTCGGCGTCGCGGCGCGTGGTGGCGTTTGCGTTCGCGCTGGCGATGATCTGCGCGGCGCTACTCAGCGTGCTTGGCCATTACCACGTGCTGCCGGTGGTCGATCCCGCGGTTGTCTTGAACAGCTCGCTGGTCGGCTTCGGCGTCGTGTCGGCGATCTTCTATGCCGCTGGGCTCGCCTTCGGCGCGGAATCGCTGGCGCGTACCAGCGTGGCGCTGCTTTATGTCGAGGAAGAGCGCTACCGCCTGCTCGCCCATAACATGAGCGACGTGCTGTCGCGGCACAGCCGCAACGGCGCGGTGCGCTTCATTTCGCCCGCGGTCGAGGTCATGCTCGGCGTGCCGGCATCGCGCCTGTCCGGCCACGGGTTGTTCGACCGCGTTCATGTCGCCGATCGCCCGGCCTATCTCACCGCGTTGTCGGACGCCGCGCGCGGCGAATCCCGCAGCGTCGAGTTCCGGGTGCGCCGGGATGGCGCGCGTGGCGAGGCTGCCGCCGAATTCATCTGGGTCGAGATGCGCTGCCGCGCGCTCGAGCAGGCTTCCACCGATGCCGAGGTGGTCGCCGTGATCCGCGACGTGACCGATCGCAAGTTGCAGGAGCAGGCGCTCGAACAGGCGCGCCATACGGCCGAGCAGGCCGATGCGTCGAAGACGCGGTTCCTCGCCACCATGAGCCACGAGCTGCGGACCCCGCTCAACGCCATCATCGGCTTCTCCGAGATGATCGCGCAGGAAGACGTGCTCGGCCTCGACGCGGCCCGCCGCAAGGAATACGCGCAGCTCATCAACGACTCCGGCCAGCATCTGCTGTCGGTCGTCAACGGCATCCTCGACATGTCGAAGATGGAGTCCGGCAATTTCGAGATTTCGCCGGAGCCGTTTGCGCCGCGGCCGGCGCTGCTCAATTGCTGCAATCTGGTGGCGCTGAAGGCGCGCGAGAGCGGTGTCGACCTCGTCACCCGGGTGCCCGACGATTTGCCGATCGTGAACGGCGATTCGCGTGCGTTCAAGCAGATCGTGCTCAATCTGGTTTCCAACGCCATCAAGTTCACCGAGCGCGGCGGCAAGGTCACCGTATCGGCCGGCGTCGAGGGATCGCGGCTGCTGCTGCGGGTCTCCGACACCGGCGTCGGCATCGCCGCCGACGACCTCAAGCGGATCGGCGATCCGTTCTTCCAGGCTGGCAAGACCTATCAGCGCCGCCACGAAGGCACCGGCCTTGGCCTGTCCATCGTCAAAGGGCTGGTCGGACTGCACAACGGCGAAATGAACGTGGAGAGCAAGGTGGGCGAGGGCACCATTGTGTCGGTCGCGCTGCCACTGTCGTTCACCCCGCCGGCCGCGGTCGAGCCGTCCAGCAATGTCTCGCCCCTGAAGCCCGCATTGCGCTCCGGACTGCAAGAGCAAACCCAACAGGTGAAGAAGAGTGCCTAGACAGACTTTGGATGACGACGAAACGCCGCGCCGTCGCCGCGGCGCCAAGGCAGTGGCCATCGCGGCCGAGGAGGAGCGTGGCCTCGTCCTGCGCCTGCTGCTGCACAGTCCGAAGGATCTGGTTGCGGGCGTGTTGGCCCTGTCTGCGATTGTTGCGATCCTGATCAATGCGCTGTTCCTGCAGGCTGGCCGTCATCCGTCGCCGATGTTCGGCGGGTCGGTGGTGACGCTGCCGCCGCCGGCTCCGGTTGCCGCGGCCAGCAGCCCGCTGCCGCGCCCGCGTCCGGTCGAGGCTGCCGCCATGGAGCCGACCAAGCCGGTCGAGGTGAAACCCGTTGAGACCAAGCCTGCCGAGACCAGGTCCGTTGAAGCCAAGCCGGCGGAGCCCAAACCGGTTGAAGCGAAGCCGGTCGATCCGATGGCCAGCCTGGTGATGAAGTCGACGGCCGCGCCGCCGCCCGCCGCACCGTCCGCGGCCGCCGCGCCGTCCAGCGTCATTCGTCCGCCGGCGCCGATCCCGACCCAGCATCTGAGCCCGGCCGGAAAACGCATCGCCGCGGTCCAGCGGACGCTGACCGAATATGGCTACGGCCAGCTCAAGCCGACCGGCACGATCGGCGCCGATACCCAGCACGCGATCGCGAAATTCGAGCGCGCGCGCAAGCTGCCGGTGACCGGGCAGATGTCCGATCGCCTCGTGCACGAACTCAGCACGATGATCGGGCACGCGATCGACTAGACGTCGTCGTCCCGGCGATGGCCGGGCTTCGCCCGGCCACACACGGCGCTCATTGACGCATTGATGTGCCGTCAGACAGCTTCGCCCAGCAGAACGTCCCTGACCTCGTCGGAGAACAGTTTTCTGCGGCCGGCCAGCAGCACCCATTCCGGATCCTCGCGATCCGGAATGGCGCGCGGCATGCCGTGATCGAGCAGGGCCTGCGCGCAGCCGGCCCAATCACCGTCACTGACCGGCTCATTGCAGGACGCCCAGGACAACGAACCGGACGCGTCGTCGCCGAAGCCGTGCTGCTCGGTCCATTCTGCGCCGTGCTCGAGCAGGAAGCGTGTCAGCCCGGCATTGCCGCAGAACACCGCATGATTGAGCGCCGACGCATCCCAATCGCCGCCGCGCACCGTGATGGGCCAACCGAGCCTGACCATCAGCCGCACCGCATCGTCGCCGCCTGCTGCGGCGAGCTCAGGAAGCAGCCGCAACTGCTGTGGTGAAAGCGAGCCTGGAAGATCGGGACGGCCGCTCTGGATTCGCCGCGCCTCGCGCTCGTTGCCGCTACTGCACGCCGCGACGAACCGCTCATCGTCGGCCAGCGTCTCGTCGCCGGTGCGTTGGCGCAGCAGCTCGGCGACCTCGGCCAGTCCAAACTGCAAAGCGTAGCGGTAGGCGCTGAGACCGTCCGGTGTCGTGATGCGAGGATCTGCGCCGGCGTCGAGCAGGGCCGCGATGCACTTCCGCGAGCGCCGCCGCCGGATCGCCCACATCAGTGGCGATCCGCAGTCCGTCAACGGCGCGTTGCGGGCCGGCTCGTTCGGGTCACCGCCGTGGCTCAGCAGCAATGCGAGCCCCGGCACGTTCTCGTCGTCGAGCACCTTGTACATCGCGTTGGTGCCCGCGATCCGCGCGCCGTGCTCGAGCAGCAGGCCTGTCGTTACAGAGCCTTCGAGCGAATGGTACAGCGATTCATTATCGTTCGGATCGGCGCCTGCTTCGAGCAACAGTCTCGTTAGCGCGAGATCGTGATTGCGCCCGGCGGCGCCATACAATGCCGACAGCGGATTGCTGTCATCGGGCGCGTCGAGCGATCCGGGTGGCCAACGGCTGCTGATGCGCTGGTCGGGATCGGCGCCGGCCTCAAGCAGCAGGCGCGCGCAGCGATGCAGCCGCGCCTGAAATTCCGGAATCTGCAGCAGGCTTGAATGCGTGACCGCAACCAGCGGCGGCAGCTTCAACGGACCACCGGGACGGTTGACCCATGTGGGATCACGCGCTGTGGTGCGCCGTATCGTCTCCTCGTCGCCGACGGCGCAGGCGAGATAGGGATCGTCGGCCACAAGATCGGGATATTCGGTGAGCATGCGCACCGCGACGCGCGGATGAGCGCGATCGGATGTGCCGTCGACATCAGCGGCATAGACCAGCAGCAGCCATCGCCGCACCCGGTCGGCCTTGCTTTTGCCTGATGGTAATTGGGCTTCGACATAGCGCCGCAGGTCCGGCCAAGAGGCGAAGCCGAGATCGCGCGCCACGCAAGACTGCGCGTCGTGGAGCCGCAGATCGAGTGCGGCGATCTCAGCGTCACTGCGCCCGGCCGCAGCCGGAAGCGCCTGCCGGAAGCGCGTGTAAGCCTCCGGCGCCTGCCGCCGGTAAAGGCGGATAAGCTCCTTGGCCTGTTTCTTCAGATGATCGAGATTCAATCGCGCGGGCGATCGGTCCATGGAAACCTCCGTGCATCATCGCCGATGGTCCACAAAACCGGCTGCACAAAGGCTTGGTTGGCCGCATATCAGGTGCAAGTGGGTTCAACCCTTCCCGTGGACCCGGGCGCGGCTTGCACCGCAGATGCAAGGATATGAGCGAGGCTTGTATCGGTCAACCCGCCGGTGCGTGATGTCATCTGTGACAATTGGACGTGGCCGCGCGGCTGGCCTATAGGTCGGCGCATGCGATTGAAAACCAGCATATGGGTCGCGGCGTATCTGCGCCGCTGCCAGACCGAGGGCGTGTTCGGCGCGATCCGCAAGAAGGGCGCCGAGGAAGCCGGCGCCGTGTTCGTCAAGGTGGCGCTGATGGACGGCAACGCGATGCTGTATGCGCCGGCTCCGCAGACGGTCTATGACGACAGCCGTCCGGCCGAGCGGCTGTTCGTGCCGACCGCACAGCAGCCGGTGTCCGAGCCTTCGGTCGAGGAGCGATTGACCAAAGAGCTCCGCTTCGATCCTGATGCCTGGATCGTCGAGACCGAAGATCGCGCCGGGCGGCACTTTCTCGATCTGGCGAAGGCCTAACTTCCGGACTTCTGGTTGCGAATGCCGGGCGCGCTGCCGGGTTGCACGACGGGTCGTGTCTGCGCCGATGCTGCGCGGACCCGATGGCGCTCGTCGTCATAGAGCGACGAGCGATACTTGGCGCGCGCCACCGCCATGGTCGAGCCACGCCACGCCGCCAGCATCACCAGCGCCGAGCGCTCGCTGAGGTGATCGTAAAGCCGTGACAGCCGATAGACGTAGTTGACCGACGAGCCGGCTTCCGGATTGAGGAACATCAGGATCCGCTGGAACGCGGCGCTCGACACGTCGAGCGCCCGCATCGCGCAGGCGAGCGGCTCACCGCCGGGATCGTTGACGACGTCGGCGGCGATCCGCGACGGCAGGATCAGCGCCTCGCCGAGCTCGAGCGTGAAGTTATCGAGGTCCTCGGCAAACGCCGCCATCTCCAGGATATGGATCGCGCGCGCGGCGCGGGCAGCCGGAATCCGCGCCGCGGCCTTCAGCGGCGTCTCCTGCAGATTGTGCAGGATCTGCGCGCGCTCCTTTGCGCTGGCGGCAAAGAACATGTCGGAGATTTCGGCGGCATCGTTTGGCCGCATCGCAAGGCTCGCGGCCATTCGCAGCTCTGCTTCGGTCGGGACCTTGGCGGGCAGCGCAGACGGTGCAGGCGAGGGAAGCGGCGCTGCCGCCGGCACCGGCTGCTCCGGACCGGCGCGGCGCAGCCCGAGCTTGTCGATGATCCTGGCGGGTGTTGCCGGATAGATCGCAAGTCGCGCGCGGACGGCGGCGCGGGTTGCGTCGTCGACCTCGTCGATCAGGCGCGAGGTCAGCTCGACGAACTGGCGCTCTTCGTCGGCGGAGTGTGCGCTCGCCTGCACATACAGGTCGGTCAGGACGCGCAGCAAAGTGGGGCGGATGTCGACTCCCTCGCGGCGGGAGAGCGTCATCAGCCCATCGAAACCAGGAAATAGCGGAGCTGCGCTCATCTCGGGCGTACGCGACTTGCCAATAAGACTCGGTTTGAAAACCTTGTGGCGGCGAGCCTACGCAGGCTGTTTTAAGACGCAGTTAAGGAAAACAAGCCGTGAAGGCGAACGCTCGAATTTGCGCGTGTCCATTAAGGCACAGCGCCACATCCGTAACCGTCCGTATCGGCAGTTTAAGATGTCGTTAACCATACGCGTTCTTAACTCGGCGTGCGCGGGGCAAATCATGTCCGTGCGGGGCCAGAGAGAACGGAACATGGGCACCATCGTTGAGTTTCCGGCGGATGCGGCCGCACGGCGGCCGAGCGCTGTCGGTGCTGCCGGTGAAGGCATGGGGACCGTGCTGATCCTTCCCGTCGTGCGGATCGAGCGAACGACGGAGGAGACCGGCGGTGGGCGCGGACCGGAGCAGGGCACTGCGCAGGGCCGTCGTCGCCGACGCCGCTCCTGATCCAATGCCGGAATTTGCGCAGCGGACCGCCGCTCGGCGGTCATTCCCGGTGCTGATCCTGCTGCTTGCGGGCTCGGCGCTTGCGGGCTGTAGCGGCGGCGACTTCGGCCGCACCCGCGCCGACTTCCGCAACGACGACATGCATCGCTGGATGGGTGCCGAAGCGACCGGCAGCGTCGGCAAGAACGCCTCGCAATTCCAGCTCACCGAACACGAACGTCAGCTGCGCGATCTCGCCTATCAATTCATCGAGCCGCCGCTGTCGCGACCGGCGTGGAAGAGCGTGTTCGGCGATTACCAGCCGTTGCCTTCGCCGTGGCGGCAGAAGGTCGTGTTCGATCGCACGGCGTATGGCCGCAATCTGATCGACGAGCCGCATCGCTCGTTCGCCTCGCGCTATTCGCTGCTGATCGACCAGGTCCGCGACGACATCACGCGCTTCGAGCCGTTCTTCGCCACCGCGATCCAGGTGATCGAGCTCGATCGCAAGCGCAGTGCCAGCCTGAAGATGATCGCCGACGTGTCGCCGCGCGAGAAGGCCGACGCGGTGGCGCGGATGGAAGAGAACACGCTGATCGTGCAATGGGTCCAGCAGAGCCTGGAGAGGCGGATCTCGTCCTATCGCTGGGCGCTGGAGCGGCTGGTGATCCAGGCGCCTGACGGCATGGCCGCCGACGCCGAACGCCAGATCAACGAACTTGCCCGGCTCACCGCCAATGCGCCGCTCGTCTCAGGTCCGGTCACGGGCCAGGCCGTCGTGACGAAGGGCTAGGCCCGCTTCGCTTTCCGCTCTGATTTGACCGCGCGGCTGCTCGCCTGCCGCGGCAGGCTCGTAATGAACTCCTTCAGCGCGTCGGAGGGCGGGTGCGCCGAGGGATAGGCGAGGCCGACCTGGCGCGTGACGTCGATCTCGATCGCACGCACCGCCACATCCGGATTGCCGCGCGCCACGCCTTCGGGAACGATCGCAACGCCAACCCCGGCCGCGACCAGCGCCATCGCCCACTCCTCCGATTCCGCGATCGCCACCGGCCTGCGTGGCGGCGCGGTGCGCTTGAAGAACTCCTGCTGCTCGCAATGGCAGCGATCGATCATCGGAACGCCTGCGAAGTCGGTGGTCCGGAGCGTCTCTTTGAGGGTCAGTGGATGCGACGGCGGCAATGCCGCGACGTAGCGTTCGCTCCAGAGCGGGATGAAGTGCTCGCCGGCGTTGATCATGGTCTTGGCGACGATCCGCGCGTCGGCCTTCTCATTGGCGGCGACCAGCCGAAGCGCGAGGTCGGCGTTGGCCGTCAGCGGCTTCAGCAGCGCGATCGTCCGCGCCTGATCGAGCGTGCGCAACAGGCCGAGCGTCAGCGGCTGCCTTGTCACGGGTTTGCGAAACAGGTTTCGCGCCGCGTCCGCCTCGTCGATGATCCTGCGGGCGACGCCGTGAAACTGCGCGGCCGACTCCGTCGGCGCCATGCCCTTCTTGTGCCGGATGAACAGCGTGGTGCCGAGCTCGGCCTCGAGATGGGTGATCGCCGCCGAGATCGACGGCTGAGAGATGAAGCAGCGCTTCGCCGCGGCGGTCAGGTTGCGTTCGCGGTAGACCGCGGCGAAATAGCGGAGTTCGCGGATATCCATAGGGCTGTCCTATCGTATCGATAGAGATACAATATTTTACCTATGGAAACGCAGGTGGCAAGGCTGTGCTGAATTCAGCAGAGGAAGGGTCATGCGCATCCACCATCTCAACACCGGCACCATGTGCCCGATCGGCAAGCGGCTCGTGAACGGCAGCGGCAGCATTTTCCAGCGGGCGCGGATGGTCTGTCACTGCCTGCTCGTGGAGAGCAATGACGGCCTCGTGCTGGTCGACACCGGGATCGGGCTCGACGACATCGGCGACCCGCCGCGGCTCGGCCGCAAATGGGTGCGCCAGACGACGCCGCGGCTCGATCCGACCGAGACGGCGGTGCGGCAGGTCAAGGCGCTCGGCTTCTCGCCCGACGATGTGCGGCATCTGTTGCTGACGCATCTCGATCGCGACCACGCCGGGGGCGTGCCGGACTTTGCGAAGGCCAAGGTGCACGTTCATCGCAAGGAGTACGATATGGCGGTGACGCATCAGGTCGCGCCGCCGGAAGGCCGCTACATCACGGCGCAGTGGAAGCACGGGCCGGATTGGGCGTTCTACGGCGCCGATGGCGAGGACTGGTTCGGCTTCATGGGTGTGCGGGCGCTCGGCGATCGCGAGCCGGACATTCTGATGATCCCGCTGCCGGGCCACACGCTCGGCCATTGTGGGATCGCGGTGCGCGACAAGGACAAATGGCTGCTGCACGCCGGCGATGCCTATTTCCATCACGCGCAGCTCGATGCCCGGCCGCGGATCCCACTGGTGCTCGGCATGTTCCAGCGCCGCGCCGACATGGATCGCGCGACGCGGATCCAGAACCAGGAGCGGCTGCGCCAGTTGAAGGCGGCGCATGGCGCTGATGTCACGATCGTCAACAGCCATGATCCCGTCGACTACGAGAGCTGCCGTTGCGGCCGGCACGCGCTGGCTGCGCGCTAGCGCTTGTTGCGCGCCGCAGGTGGCGGAGCCGGAGCGGGCAGCGGCGGCGGTGCTTCCTGCTTCGTCGCGACCGGTTCGGTTTGCAATTTGCAGGACGAGGCCGCGAGCGAGGCCTGCGCCTGCGGCATCAGGCCGGGCTCCGGCGCCAGCGCCTTCAGCAGGATCAGGCCGGTCGAGGTCGGCGAGTCGATGATCAGCCGGTCGGCCGCGGTGACTTCCTCGTCCTCCGGCAGTTCGTTGTGCTGCGCTTCCGTCATCAGATCGAGCTCGATCACCTTCTTGCCGGCGGAGCGATCGTTGATCGCGTAATAGGCGACCTCATTGCGGGTGTAGAACGACACCGACGTATAGGCCTGGCTGACCGGCACCGTGAGCTTGAGCGGCCCGGTGGAGAGATCGTAGCGGCAGATCGCCACCGCGAAGGCCGGATCCATCAGCGGCATCGGCGAGTTGCTCGGGTCGGCCAGCGGCAGCTGCGTCACCTCGTTGAGCTTGGTCATCGGCGTCAGCCGCGAATAGGCGTCCTGCGAGGCGATCCGCGGCAGCGCCAGCACACTGACGAGATGCACCACGCCGCCGAGCAGCACGCCTGCGAGGATCGTGAACAGCACGCGGATCATGGGCAGCCCGTCGTTGCGATCGAGGGCATCGGCGCGTCGCGTTGGGTCCGGGTCGCGACCCCGACCGGCGTGTCGTAGAGGCGCAGCATCAGCGCGTAGCGCTCGATGCCGCCGGTCGGCAGCCAGTTGCCGGCGCGCGAGCGCGAGGCGATGTGGATCTCGAACGTGCCGTCGGAGGCGCGCATGATCTCCTGGCTGGTGAAGCCGTAGCGCTGCAGCGAATTGGCAACGAGGTGGCCCTTGCGGTCGAACAGTGTCAGCGTCCAGAACCGCGCCGCCGGCGTCACCCCGCTGACCACAATATCGCAGCGGCCGTCGAGCGGCTTGTTCTTGTCATCCATAGTGGCCGAGAACGCGATGCCGTCGCCGGTGCCGATCGGCAGCTCGCCGCTGCGCGCGATGGTGGCGCGCGAATAGGGGTCGACGTCGGACGTGCCGTTCTTCGGCCGCGCGGTCCAGGCGCCGATCTTCAGCGTGCCGAGATCGGTGCCGCGCGTCGCCGTCGCGTAGGTCAGGCCGAGGCCGACGGCCGTGGCGATGACGAGTGCCAGCAAGGTGGTGAGGAGGAGCCGCACGTCAGTTCTTGCGTGGCGCAGGAGTTGTTGTCGCGCCGTCCGGTCCGGCCGCGGCAATGTAATTTTCCGGGAACGCCAGCGCGCTCGAGGATTCCGGCTTGCCGGCCTTCGAGGGCTCGTTCAGCGTGGTCTTGTTGGCCGTCTTGGCGGCGTCGTCGAGCAGCTTCTCGACCCGCACCAGGATATCTGCGCCACGCTTGGTCAGAACCGGCGGCGGACCCGGCTTAGTCTCCAGCACGCGCGGCGCCGCGTTGGCCTGGGCATTGGCCTGCGCCGGCTGCGGCGGCAGTTTCTGGCCCATGCCGACGCCGACGAGTTCTTTGACTTCCACGCCCTGATGCGCGGTCACCATGATGTCGTGCCAGGTCTGCGCCGGCAGCGAGCCGCCGGTCATGCGGTTGGTCGGCGAATAGTCGTCATTGCCGTACCAGACCGCGCAGGTGAAGTTGCCGGTGTAGCCGACGAACCAGGCGTCGCGATAGGCGTTGGTGGTGCCGGTCTTGCCCGCGGTCGGAATGCCGTCGAGCGCGGCGCGGCGCGCGGTGCCTTCGCTGACCACGTGGCTCATCATGCCGGCCATGTCGGCGGCGATGTTCGGCGGAATGGCTTGCCGCGGCTTCGGACCGTCGCGGTCCCAGCGCCACACCAGATCGCCGGCGCCGGTGCGCACTTCGAGCACCGAATGCGGCGTCACCGCCTTGCCGCGGTTCGGGAAGGTCGCATACGCCACCGCGTGTTCGATCACCGTGACCTCGTCGGAGCCGATCGGCAGCGACGGCGTGTCGGGCAGCGGCGCCTTGAGGCCGAAGCGGCGTGCGACCTCGACGATCTTGGCGCGGCCGGCCTTCGGGCCTTCCTTGCCGCCCAGCATGATCGAGAGCTTGACCGGCACCACGTTGATCGAGCGCGTGATCGCCTGCGTCAGCGTGACCTGACCCGAATAGGAATGGCCATAGTTCTGCGGGCACCAATTGCCGATGCAGACCGGGCCGTCGACCACCTTCGAGTTCGGCGTGAAGCCGTTCAGCAGCGCCGTGGTGTAGACGTAGGGCTTGAACGACGAGCCCGGCTGGCGATAGGCGTCGACGGCGCGGTTGAACTGGCTCGCGCCGTAGTCGCGGCCGCCGACCATGGCGCGGATGCCGCCGTCGAGATCGGACACCACGGTCGCGGCCTGCGTCGCGTGATAATCGCGTCCGAACTGGCGGAGCTGGTTCTCGATCGCTTCCTCGGCCGCCTTCTGCACGTTCATGTCGATCGCGGTGCGGACCACGAAGACGCGCTCGGTGTAGGATTTCGGGAACGTGTCGACCAGCTTGCGCATCTCGTCGAAGGCGTAGTCGAGATAGTAGTTCGGCGAATTCTCGTCGCGCCGGTCGACCGCGACCGCCGGATTGCGGCGGGCGCCGAACACCTGGCCCTCGGTCATGAAGCCGGCATCCACCAGATTGTCGAGCACGACGTTGGCGCGGGCGCGGGCCGCGGGCAGGTTGATGTGCGGGGCGTATTTGGTCGGCGCCTTGAACAGGCCGGCGAGCATCGCGGCTTCCGCGAGGTTCACGTCGCGCACCGACTTGTTGAAATAGAAATGCGCCGCGCCGTCGACGCCGAAAGTGCCGCCGCCCATATAGGCGCGGTCGAGATAGAGCTTCAGGATCTCGTTCTTGGTCAGCCGCGTTTCCAGCCAGATCGCAAGGAAGGCTTCCTTCACCTTGCGCTCGATGGTGCGCTCGTTGTTCAGAAACAGGTTCTTGGCGAGCTGCTGGGTGATCGACGAACCGCCCTGGCGGACGCCGCCGGCTTGCGCGTTGGTGACGAGCGCGCGGGCGAGGCCCGGAACGTCGATGCCGAAATGGTCATAGAAGCGGCGGTCTTCGGTCGCGAGCGTCGCCTTGATCAGATTGTCCGGAAAGTCTTCCAGCGGGATCGAGTCATTATGCTTGATGCCGCGGCTGCCGATCGGGTTGCCGTAGCGGTCGAGGAAGGTCACCGCGAGGTCGGACTTCTTCAGCCAGTCCTCGTCGGCGGTCTCGCGGAAGGCGGGGATCGCCAGCGTCAGCATCAGGATCATGCCGCCGAGCCCAAGCGTCGCGGCCTCCGACAGTGGCTCGATGAACACCCAGCGCTTCCAGCGGCCGACATAGAAGCGGTCCATGAAGGTGGAATAGCGCTCGTAGAGTTCGCGCAGGCCCTTGCCCGACGAGAACAGCGTCGAGTCGATACGCGCATCGAGGTCCAGGAAGAAATTCCGGATCTTCTGTTTCCAATGCGACGGCATGATCTGAAGGACCGGACCCTTGATCAGTTCGACAGCGCTGCGGGCGCCCGAAACGGGCACAGGCCAGCGTCTTGCTTCGATGTTGCGGCAATCCCAAGGCGCTTTTGCGTCGTTGGGGACTCGTTCGTTGTTCTATCCGAGCGGCTGCCATAAACCAATGGCGCGGCTTGTGAATTTAATGAAAGCCCTAACGCTGCCCACCGGCTTTTTCGACCCCGCAATATCACCCCCTTGCGGAGGGAGCGCCGGCGTCCCAAGAAGAGCTTTACCGCCATGTCAGGGATATCATGACCGCACCGCCCAAGCGCCCGTCGGGCCAGGAGGGATTCTTCTGGAAAACCAAGACGTTGGAACAGATGTCCAACGCCGAATGGGAAAGCCTGTGTGACGGCTGCGCACGTTGCTGCCTGGAGAAGCTCGAGGACGAGGACACCGGCAAGATCTATTTCACCCATATCTCCTGCAAGCTGCTCGATTCCGGCCTGTGCACCTGCAAGGACTATCCGAGCCGCTCCGACCAGGTGCCGGATTGCGTCCGCCTGACGCCCGAGAACGTCCGGACGCTGAACTGGCTGCCGCCGAGCTGCGGCTACCGGCTGGTGGCCGAGGGGCGGGACCTTTACTGGTGGCATCCCCTGATCTCCGGCGATCCCAACACCGTGCATGAAGCCGGGGTCTCGGTGCGCGGGCGGGTGGAGGGCACCGAACTCGACGTCAACGACGCCGATCTCGAGGATCACATCGTGCGCTGGCCGGCCCTGCTGCCGAAACGGGCACAATTGAAGAAGCGGCCCAAGGCCTCCAAGTAAATTTTCACGACAGAACGACGCCGGCGCGAGAGCTGGCGCCGGCATTGTCGCGATCACGTCACCGCGAGAACAGTGCGGTGG
This sequence comes from Bradyrhizobium sp. RD5-C2, assembly GCF_019972155.1. Taxonomy (GTDB): domain Bacteria; phylum Pseudomonadota; class Alphaproteobacteria; order Rhizobiales; family Xanthobacteraceae; genus Bradyrhizobium. The sequence continues at coordinate 57,775 of NZ_BOVL01000010.1, forward strand.
GATGCACCCATGCGCTGAGGTGCCTGCCTCAGCAACGAATTGCTGCATAAATTGCGGATCAGAGCATGATTCCATCGCGGCACGCGCCCGCGCAGCAGCATTACGCCCCAAATGAACAAGTATGAACGGCAGAGCCGTTTTCCTGCCGACCAAGAAACATTGCCTGACGACATTGCCGCAGAGCTGTCTCACCTCCCGACCGAGGTGATCGAACTCAGCGACGCGCCGCCGCTGGCGCCGCCGGCGCCGCTCAATCCGGACGAAGTCCGCACCATCGTGATCAGCCTGATGCTGACGATGTTCCTGGCCGCGCTCGACCAGACCATCGTCGCGACCGCGCTGCCGACGATCGGGCGCCAGTTTCACGACGTCACCAACCTGTCCTGGGTGATCACGGCCTATCTGCTCGCCTCGACCGCGGTGGCGCCGGTGTTCGGCACGCTGAGCGACATCTATGGCCGCCGCGTCATGATCATCACTTCGCTCAGCCTGTTCGTGGTCGGCTCGGTGCTGTGCGCGATCGCGCCCAGCATGACCATGCTGATCATTGCCCGCGGCCTGCAGGGCCTCGGCGGCGGCGGCATCATGCCGGTGGTGCAGACCGTGATCTCCGACGTGGTGACCCCGCGCGAGCGTGGCCGCTACCAGGCCTATTTCTCCAGCGTCTGGATGGCCGGCGGCATTCTCGGCCCGGTGGTCGGCGGCGTGTTCGCCGAGCATCTGCACTGGTCGATGATCTTCTGGATCAACCTGCCGCTCGCGGCGGCGGCGCTGGCGCTGCTGCTGCCGAAGATGAGCAAGATCCCGGTGTTCCACCGCAAGCGCAAGGTCGACTGGCTCGGCGGCGTGCTGCTGATGGCCTCGGCCGTCGTGTTGATGCTGGTGCTGACCTGGGGCGGCACGCGTCTCTCGTGGCTGTCGCCGACCATTACCGCGATGATTGGCGCCTCGATCGCGCTCGCCGGCGCCTTCGTCTGGCACGCGCGCCGCGCCGACGAGCCGTTCCTGCCGCTGTCGCTGCTCGGCGGCTCGGTGGTGCCGTTCGCAATGGGCGCGGGCGGCTGCGCGCTCGGCGCCATGGTCGGGCTCACCGTGCACCTGCCGCTCTATTACGAGGTGGTCTATCACCTCACCGCCAGCGAGGCCGGCCTTGCGCTGATCCCGCTCGCGGCGATCTCGACCTTCGGTGCGGCGATCGCCGGCCGGACCATGGCGAAGGCCAAGCATTACAAGCGTGTCGCGATCGTCGGCACCTCGGTGGCTGCGATCTGCGCCGTCGGCATGGCCGTGACGACGCTGCCGCTGTGGGGATTGCTGCTGTTGATGAGCGTGTTCGCGCTCGGGCTCGGCACCACATTCCCGATCAGCGTGGTGTCGCTGCAGAACGCGGTGGCGCGCCCGCAGGTCGGCACCGTGACCGGTGCGATGAACTTCTTCCGCGCCATGATGGCGTCCTTCACGGTTGCCGCCTTCACCACGATCCTGCTGATGACGCTCGGGACCGACATCTCGCTTGCCGGCGAGCATCATGCCGCGTCCGCCGGCAGCGTCGGCGCGATCCCGATGGCCGACATGATCACCGCATTCCGCTACGTGTTCGGCGCCGCCGCCGTACTGCTGACCACGGCGTCCATCTGCATGATCACGATGGAAGAACGCCCGCTCGCCGGTCCCGCCGCGCAGCCGGTCGAGATGGCGGAGTAGGGCGGGTTCACCCTTGCTGTCGTCCTGGCGAAAGCCAGGACGACGATGACGATGGTTCTCGATTCAAGTTGTCATACCACGCGGTGTCATCACCCGCGCATGCGGGTGATCCAGTATTCCAGAGACGCTTGAGTTCAATCCGATAGGCCGCGGCGTACTGGATCGCCCGGTCGAGCCGGGCGATGACAGCTGTGGATGATCGGCCCTACGCTTTATTCCCGCGCTGCCTCATATTTATTCAGCCACAAAACGCCGACCCACTACTTTAGTTGTCGTCCATGCATGGCGATCTGCGCGCAGTTTCACTTGCTGCGCATTTTGTCGCAGCTATAGTCCGGCCCCAAGAGCTCGAAGCAGCCGAACAAAAGAGGAGAGAAACAGGGTGAAAAAGACTTCGCGACTGCCATTTCATGCGATGCAGCAATTCGCCGGAGCAGCCGCTTTGGGCCTTGTGGCGCTCGCGCCCGGCGGCGCGCAGGCCGCCGACACCCTCAAGATCGGCGTGATCGCCGAGGCGCAGGCGATTGCCGGGGCGTCGATCCCGCAGGCGGCGCAACTCGCCGCCGACGAGATCAACGCCAAGGGCGGCATCGACGGCCGCAAGATCGAGATCGTCTCCTACGATAATCACTCGTCCTCGGCGGACTCGGTGCGGGCATTCCAGCGCGCGGTCAACGAAGACAAGGTCAACGTTGTCATCTCGAGCTACATCAGCGAAGTGGTGCTGGCGCTCGAGCCCTGGGCGTCGCGCCTGAAGACCCCGTTCGTCACGCCCGGTGCGGCCTCCAACGAGATCAGCAAGAGCGTCCATGCCGATTACGAGAAGAACAAGTACACCTTCCACGGCTATCTGACCTCGGCGGCGCTGGCGCTGTCGGTGTGCGACGCCGCCAAGGAGCTGCTGGTCGATCAGAAGCACATGAAGACCGCGGTCATCATGAGCGAGGATGCCGCCTGGACCAAGCCGCTCGACGTCGGCTACGAGGAGTGCCTGCCGAAGATCGGGCTCAAGGTCGTCGACCATATCCGCTTCTCGCCTGATACCACCGACTTCACGCCGATCTTCAACAAGGTGGAAGCCGCCAAGCCCGACGTCATCATCACCGGCATCTCGCATGTCGGCGTGCAGCCGACGGTGCAGTGGAAGAACCAGCAGGTGCCGATCCCGATGTTCGGCATCTCCTCGCAGGCGACCAACGAGACCTTCGGCAAGGACACCAATGATGCGGCGGAAGGCGTGCTGTATCAGGGCGTGTCGGGCCCGAACGTCGCGGTGACGCCGAAGTCGGTGCCGTTCGCGGAGGATTTCAAGAAGCGCTACGGCAACTATCCGTCCTACGCGGGTTACACCGCCTATGACGAGGTCTATTACATCGCGGATGCTGTGAAGCGCGCCGGCTCGGTCGAGGCCGACAAGATGGTCGATGCACTGGAGAAGACCGATTGGGAAGGCACCATCGGACGCGTCCAGTTCTACGGCAAGGACGATCCCTTCACCCATTCGATCAAGTACGGCAAGGGCCTGATCACCGGACTGATGCTGCAGTGGCAGGGCGGCAAGCAGGTCGCGGTGTGGCCGAAGGAGGTCGCGAAGAGCGATCTCAAGTTCCCGAGCTTCATCAAGCTCACGACCAACTGACCGATGACAATGCTCCCGGGCCGGTCCCGGGAGCATCCGTATTCAGTTCCGCGTCCTCCACAACAGGCAGCTTTGCTGCCGCGGCCGATTTGAGATGCTTGCCTTACAAATCCTGATCGATGGCTTCGCCATCAGTGCGCTCTATGCGCTCGGCGCCACCGGCTTCACCCTGATCTTCGGTGTCTCCGGCGTTCTCAACCTCTCCCACGGCGCCATCATGGTGGCCGCAGCGGTCGCGGCCTGGGCCGCGGCCAGCGTGCTGCACCTCGACATCTACTCCGGCGCGCTGTTCGGTGTCGGCGTGGCGCTGATCATGGCGTTCGCGACCTATTTTGCAGTCGTGAAGCCGATCCAGAACTCCAGGCGGATCCCCAACGAGGAGAAGGAAATCTTCGTCCTCACCGGCACCCTGCTGTGGGGCATCATGATCCAGGAGCTGATCGCCTATTTCTTCACCAACAACGCCAAGACGGTGCTGCCGATCGTCGAGGGCGTCGTCGATATCTTCGGCAACCGCACGCCGCGCAACAACATCTTCACCGCGCTGGTGTGCTGCCTCGTGATCGGCCTGCTGTGGCTGCTGGTGAACCGCACCAGGACCGGCAAGGCCGTGCTGGCGGCCTCGATGAACCCGCGCGGCGTCACCTTGCTCGGGCTCGAGCTCACCCAGATCTATATCGTGGTGTGGGGCATCTACGGCATTCTCGCCGGTATCGCCGGCGTGCTGCTCGGCATGTTCCTCGGCGTCAGCTCCTACAGCGTCGGGCCGCTGACCGCGAGCGCATTCTCGATCGTGGTGCTCGGCGGCCTCGGCAGCGTCTCCGGTTCGCTGATTGCGGCCTTCGTGGTCGGCTATCTCGAGACCATCACGGCCTACATGATCTCGCCGGCCTACCGCACCATTCCGGCGCTGCTGCTTTTGGTGTTCGTGATGTATATCCGGCCTCAAGGCCTCTTGGGGAGGCGCTGAGATGGCCAACTTCTTCACCTCGCGCCTGTTCTTCATCTCGCTGGTCTGCGTGGTGGTTGCCGCGACGCTGCCGCTCTATGTCTCCGGCTATATCCTCGGCCTGCTCACCGTCGCGTTCTATTTCGGCGTATTCGCGATGGCCTGGGACCTCTTGTTCGGCTTCGCCGGCGAGGTCAATTTCGGGCCGACCTTCCTGATCGGCACCGGCGCCTACACCGCGGGCATCCTCAACAACCAGTTCGGCTGGTCGGTCTATGTCTGCATCCTGCTCGGCGCGCTGGCCTCGGTGGTCGCAGGCTTCGTGCTGGCGCTGCCGGCGCTGCGAGTGAGAGGACCGTATTTCGGCCTCACCACCCTGGTCGCGGTGCTGATGCTGCAGAATTTCATTGTGGTGTTCGCCGATCTCACCGGCGGCGAGATCGGGCTCACCATCCCTGATGTCATCACGATCAATGCCGGGGCGAATTACTGGATCGCGCTCGGCTTCATGAGCATCAGCGCGGCCATTCTGTATGGCCTGTCGCAATCGCCCGTCGGCCTCGTGCTGCAGGCGAGTGGGCAGGACCCGGTGCAGGCCGGCGCGCTCGGCTTCAACATCGTCAAGCACAAGCTCGCGGCGTTCATCGTCAGCGCCTTCTTCTCGGGACTGTCGGGGGCGCTGCTGGTGTTCTACTTCGGCACCGCTTCGGTCGGCACCGTGGTCGATGTTGCGGTCGGTGTGAACGTGATCGTCTCAGCCGTGCTCGGCGGCCGGCGCACCGTGCTGGGCGCGGCGTTAGGCGCGATCTTCCTGATCGTGGCCGGCGAATTCCTGCGCCCGACCGGCGAGCTTGCCACCTTCATCGTCTCGGCTGTGGCGCTGCTCGTCGTGCTATTCTTCCCCGGCGGTTTCCTCGGAGCGGCCTTGTCTCGCGAGGCGCGCTCCTAAATGGATCAGACTGTGACCACTATTCCGACACTTGCAGTTCGCGGCCTGACCAAGCGGTTCGGCGGCCTGACCGCGGTGAAGAATCTGAGCTTCGAGCTGCGCCCCGGCGAGATTCTCGGCCTGATCGGGCCGAACGGCTCGGGCAAGTCGACCGCGATGAAGAGCGTGATGGGCATCGAGCGCCCGACCGCGGGCGAGGTGCTGTTCGACGGCGAAAACGTGGCCGGGCTACCTGCGCACAAGATCGCGCGCAAGGGCTTTGGCATGGTGTTCCAGCACTCGCGGCCGCTCAACCGGCAGACCGTGCTCGAGAACATCATGGTCGCGTTGCTGCCCGACAGCCTGTTCATGCTGTTTCCCGACAAGGCGCTGACCGAGCGCGCCAAATGGATCGCCGATCGCGTTGGCCTCGGGGCGGTGATGGACCGCCGCCCGCCGACATTGCCGTTCGCCGATTTACGCCGGCTCGAGCTGGCCAAGGCGATCGCGCGCGACCCGAAGGTGGTGCTGGTCGATGAGCCCTTTGCCGGGTTGACCAGCACCGAGGTCGGCGTGTTCTCGCAATTGATCCGCAGCTTCCGCGACGAGGGCCGCGCGGTGATGCTGGTCGACCACAACGTCAAGAGCGTCGCCGCGCTGGTCGACCGCGTGCTTGCGATGTATCTCGGCGAGGAGATCACGACCGGCCGCGCCGAGGACGTGATGAAGAACGAGACCGTGCGGCGGGTCTATCTCGGCGGCGCGATCGAGACCCATGCGCGGCCCGAGACCTCGTTCAAGGACAAGGTGCCGCTGCTGCAAGTCGAGAACGTCAGTGTGCATTACGGCAAGGCGCAGGCGCTGGAGAACGTCTCGATCCACGTCCATGAGGGCGAGTTCGTCTCGATCGTCGGCCTCAACGGCGCCGGCAAGACCACGCTGTTCAACACCATCTCGGGGTTCCTGCCTTATACCGGCGAGATCCTGCGCGGCGGCGAGAAGTTGCGTGGAACGGGACCTGCCAAGATCGCCCGCTCGGGCCTCGTGCAATGCCCGGAATCGCGCGAATTGTTCGGCGAGATGACGGTGCGGGAAAACCTCGATCTCGGCGGCCAGCATCTCGACGACGCGGCGCGGGCCAAGCAACTCGCCTGGCTGTTCGAGCTGTTCCCGATCCTGAAGGAGCGCCACGGCCAGATGGCCCAAACGCTCTCCGGCGGCGAGCAGCAGATGCTGGCGATCGGCCGCGCGCTGATGATGCAGCCGCAGATCCTGATCCTCGACGAGCCGACGCTGGGCCTTGCTCCGGTCATCCTCGAACTGTTGTCGAAGGCGCTGGAGAAGCTGCGCCAGACCACCAAGATCACGGTGCTGCTCGGCGAGCAGAACGTGACCTTCGCGCTTCCGCATGCCGACCGCGTCTATGTGCTGGAGCACGCGCGGATCGTCTGGGAGGGCGATCCTGGCCGGTTCGCCGCGGAGGCCGGCAAGGACTTTCTCTGACGTTCGAAGTTTGAAGAATAACAAAACAAAGCAAGGGAGACCACGATGTCAGCATATTCAACCGCCACCCGCGTCAGCCTGTTGGCCTCGGCGCTCGCGCTGTGCCTTGCGGCGCCGGCCTATGCGCAGTCAAACGACCCGATCAAGATCGGCGTCATCGCCGAGGTGCAGTCGATCGCGGGTGCGGCAACCCCGGGCGGCGCGCAGATCGCCGCCGACGAGATCAACGCCAAGGGCGGCGTGATGGGCCGCAAGATCGAGATCGTCACCTACGACAATAAGAGCTCGTCGGCGGATTCGGTGCGCGCGTTTCAGCGCGCGGTGAGCGAGGACAAGGTTTCGGCCGTGATCGCGAGCTACATCAGCGAGGTCGTGCTGGCGCTGGAGCCGTGGGCTTCGCGGCTGAAGATGCCGCTGATCACGCCCGGCGCTGCCTCGAACGAGATCACCAAGGCGGTGCACAACGATTATGAGAAGAACAAGTACACTTTCCACGGCTACCTGACCTCGGCCGCGCAGGCGCAGCTCGTCTGCGACGCGGCCAAGGAGCTGCTGGTTGATCAGCTCAAGTTCAAGTCGGTGGCGATCATGAGCGAGGACGCGGCGTGGACCAAGCCGCTCGACATCGGCTACGAGGCCTGCCTGCCCAAGGCCGGGCTGAAGGTCGTCGAGCACATTCGCTTCTCGCCCGACACCACCGACTTCACGCCGATCTTCAACAAGATGGAAGCCGCCAAGCCCGACGTGATCGTCACCGGCATCTCCCATGTCGGCGTGCAGCCGACGGTGCAGTGGAAGAACCAGCAGGTGCCGATCCCGATGTTCGGCATCAGCGCGCAGGCGCTGAGCCCGACGTTCTGGGGCGACACCAACGGCGCCGCCGAAGGCGTGCCGTCGCTCGCGGTGGCGACGCCGGACGTCGCGGTGACGCCAAAGACGAAACCGTTCGCCGCCGCCTTCAAGGCCAAGTTCGGCACGCCGCCGGCCTATACCGGCTACACTGCCTATGACGAGGTCTACATCATCGCCGAAGCGATCCAGCGCGCCGGCTCGACCGATCCGGACAAGATGGTCACCGAGCTCGAGAAGACGGATTTCGAGGGCACGATCGGCAAGATCCAGTTCTACGGCAAGAGCGACGAATTCACCCACGGCATCAAGGCCGGCCCGGGCGCCGTCACCGGCCTGGTGTTCCAGTGGCAGGGCGGCAAGCAGATCACGGTCTGGCCGAAGGCGATCGCGGAAGGGAAGCTGAAGTTTCCGGATTTTGTGAAGCTGTCGCAGTAATTGCGCGCACGCTATCGTGAGATGAGAAGGGGCGGTCACGCGGTGACCGCCCCTTCTGTTATTTGCGCGTCGGCGGTGCGGTCTGGATCGTCGGCGCGGCGGCCGCAAGTAATGCGACGCGATCGCGGTTGCGCGGCGGATAGATGCGCTGCTGGTTGATGGTCTGCTTGGTGACCTTGGCGGCGGCGCCTGACGTATGCACCTCGCGGTCCCAGCCAGTGGTGTAGAGCGCGCCCCAGGCGCCGAGATCGAGCACCGTCACATACCAGTCGATATTGAGTGGCAGCAGCTTTTCGCCGAATAGATCGGCGACCACATTGTGCCCGGCAAAGCGGCCCATCGGCCGCGCGAACTGGCACGACATCACGGTTGAATGCTCGCCATCAATCAGGCAGGCGGCAACGTCGCCCGCGGCGAACACGCCGTTGAGGCCCTCGGCGCGCATGTAGTGATCCACGGCGATGCGGCCGAGCGCATCGCGCTTCGCCGGCAGCAGGGCGGCGAGGGGGCTCGCGCGCATGCCGCCGCACCACACCACGGTGGCGGCCGGAATGATCTCGCTGCTATCAAGCGTGATGCTGTCGGCGCCGACGGCGCTGACCCTGACGTTCAGCCGCGTCTCGACGCCGAGCGCGGCCAGCGCCTCGTTGATGACGGGACGGCCATGCGCGCCGAACGTCGCGCCGACCACCGGATTGGGGTCGATCAGGATGATGCGGTGATCGCCGGTGATGCCGGCGCCGGCGAGCTTGGCCGGCATCTCGGCCGCGACCTCGATCCCGGTGAACCCTGCGCCGACCACCGCCACCGTCGCGCGGGCCGGTGAGGGTGGCTGCCTGCCGAGCGCGGCAAGATGCGTGTTGAGGCGCGTGGCTGCTTCGAAGGTGTCGACATCAAAGCCGTGTGCAGCAAGGCCTGATATCGCGGGGCGGACCAGCTCGCTGCCGGTCGTCAGCACCAGCCGGTCATAGCTCAGCGTGTCCGCGCTGGAGCCAGTCTTGACGACGACCTCGCGCTTCGCCGGATCGATCGCCGCGACGTCAGCCACCCTATGCCCGACGCCGACCGGATCGAGCAGGTCCTTGAGCGGCAGTGCGACATCGCCGAGGTCGACCTCGTAATTGCGCACCCGGATGTTGTGATAGGTGTTGCGATCGACGACGAGAATCTCGGTGTCCTCAGCCCGCACGCCGATCTCGTCGCGCTTGCGGGCCGCACCGAGCGCCGCCCACAGACCGGCAAAGCCGGCACCCAGCACCAGAACGCGCGCCATCTCTCCCTCCGATCTTCTCGTGGAGGGAGCTTGCCTGCCCAGGCGAGGTTAAATCAAGTGGGTGAGGGCGTGTGAGGTGCCCTCACGTCCCCGGCCGCGACACCTCGGTCTCCTTGCTGGTGATGAATTCCAGCAGCACCGGCACGCCTTCCTTGGTCTTCTGGATGCCGCGCTTGATCGCGGGGATGATGTCTTCGGGCTTGGTCACCCGCTCGCCATGGCCGCCGAAGGCCCGCGCCATCGCGGCGTAGTCGCCGGAGATATCGGTCGAACGGTATTTCTCGGTCGAGATCGGCATTACCTTCAATTCGATCGCCATCGAGAAATTGTTGAGCAGGATCGACATGATCGGAATCCGCTCGCGCACCGCGGTCTCGAAATCCATCCCCGTGAAGCCGATCGCGGCGTCGCCCCAGACATTGATGCAGAGCTTGTCGGGTTTTGCCAGCTTGGCGCCCATCGCGAGACCCAGGCCGTAGCCGAGCTGCGTGGTCTTGCCCCAGCCGATATAGGACAGCGGCTCGACCGATTTCCAGAACGGCGAGAGCTGGTCGCGCGGGCTGCCGGCGTCGTGGGTGATGATGGTGTTATGGATGTCGACGGTGTGCTGCAGGTCCCACAGCACCCGGTAGGGATTGAGCGGCGCATCGTTATGCGTCAGCTTCGGCATCCACTTGGCGAGCCATTCCTTGTGGGAGGCGGCGATCTCTTCCGCGACCGCGCTCGCGTTGCGGTCCGCGGTCACGGTCTTGCCGATCTCCTCCAGCAGAGCGTCGAGCACCAGGCCGGCGTCGCCGACCAGCCCGATCCTCGCCTCGACATCCTTGTTGATGTGGTTCGGATCGAGCGTCGAATGGATGATGGTTTTGCCCTTCGGCATCGCGATGCCGAACGACGTCTCGGTGAAGGAGCAGCCGATGCCGAAGATCACATCGGCCTCAGTGAGGAATTTCGGCACCGCGCGCGGCACGGCAAGGCCGCCGGAACCGAGCGACAGCGGATGGGTCTCCGGGAATGACGACTTGCCGCCGAGGCTCGTGGTGACGGGGATCGCGAGCCGCTCGGCGAGTCGCTTCAGCTGCGGCCACGCCTTTGCGTAATGCACGCCCTGGCCGGCATAGATCACCGGACGCTTGGCGCTGACGAGGAGGGCTGCGGCTTCCTTCACATGCACGGGATCGGCGCCGTAGCGGGTGCGCAGCACCGGCGTGTAGTTCAGCGGCTCCGGCACCTCCTCGTTCCACATGTCGGCGGGGATCTCGACGATCACAGGGCCGCCGCGGCCGCTCTTCAGCTTGGTGAAGGCGCGACGGAAGATGTTGCAGACTTCCGCGGCGATGTTGATCGGCTCCGAGGATTTCGAGAACGCCTTCATCGCCTGGCTGGAATTGAAGTTCGGATCGATGTTGGCGAGCCGGCGCGCATAACCCATCGGCAGCACGAGCACCGGTACGGATTCGCCGTAGCACTGCGCGACGCCGCCCATCGCGTTCTCGGCCCCCGGTCCGTGCTGCATGCAGAACGCGCCGATCTTTTCGCCCGAGGTGACGCGGGAGATCGCGTCCGCCATGTGCAAGCCGATGCGCTCCTGGCGCACCATCACGGGGCGGATGTCGGCACTGGCGGCGTATTCGATCAAATGGTTGACCGGGTAGCCCGTGAGGATCTCGATCCCCTCGCGCTTCATGATTTCCGCGATTGCGGTGCCGAGCTTCATGACGGTCACTCCCTTGGATGCGGCCGGTTCGTTCCGGCCTCGTTGTCGTCCTGTCCGATAAAGGAACAGGATTTCGCCGCGAGGGTAAAGCGTCGCCGGGGCCGGATCAGGTAGTCCTGATATGCGTTTACGCCCAATCGCGGCGCGCCGCCTCGCGGGGCGCAGTCAGGATGCAGGCAGAACTAGCAGCGAGTTTCTGTGCAACCTTTAAGCGATCGTTCATCCTGTCCATCAATGCGCCGTCAACCAATGTGGCCTAGTTTTGCTGGAATATTACTACGGCGCGGGAGAAAAAGCCGCGGGCGTCGGACAGGAGCTTTTCATGCGCGCGTTGCTTGCAAGATTTCTGCGTGATGACGTCGGGGCTACGGCGATCGAATACGCCATCATTGCCGGCGGCATCAGCATCGTGATCGTCGCCGGCGTCAGAGGCATCGGCACCACTGTGAGCGGCCAATTCACGGCAGTCAGTTCTGCATTCAAGTAAGCGCCACCGGACACGCTCCACACTTTCCGATTCAGTCGCCTCCGCCGTTTCCATTCAGCGCGCGCAGCATCGTGATGCGCGCGAACGTCAGCCACCCGGACCTCGTTCTGCCGCGCTGATCAGATGCGCAACCGGAAGCTACCAGCGCGCCTGCTGCTGGGTGTGCTCCGATAGCTTGATGATGTGGCCGGCCGCCTGCTGCAGCGCCGCGACCTCAACCCGCCTTCTTCCGCGCCGCGGTGCCTTGCGCACGCGCGGGCTTCTCGGCCTTCTTCGGCTCGGGCTTGACGGCCTCCTTGGGCTCGCGCTTGCCGCTGCCCGAGATCGGCAGCAGCATCTCGCGCTGGCCCTCGATGCGCTTCTTCGGCTTCTTGCCTTTCGCCGCCTTTGCCTCGGCCTTGGCGGGAGCAGCCTGCTTCTCGTTGGCGAGGCTCTTCTTCAGCGCGTCCATCAGGTTGATGACATTGCCGCTGGCCTTGGCCGCGGGCTTGGCGATCTTGATGCCGTTGCGCTTCTGGTTGATCAGGTCGATCAGCGCCTGCTCGTAGCGATCCTCGAACTCCTCCGGATCGAACTCGCCGGACTTCTGCTCGACGATGTGCTTGGCGAGATCGAGCATATCCTTGGTGATCTTCACATCCTGGATGTCGTCGAAATATTCCTTCTCGCTGCGCACCTCATAGGGGTAGCGCAACAGCGTGCCCATCAGCCCGTTGTCGAGCGGCTCGAGTGCGATGATGTGCTCGCGGTTGGTCAGCACGACGCGGCCGATCGCGACCTTGTCCATGCTGCGGATGGTCTCGCGGATCACTGCGAAAGCGTCGTGGCCGACCTTGCCGTCGGGAACGAGATAATAGGGGCGGATTAGATAGCGGCTGTCGATCTCGCTGCGCGGCACGAATTCGTCGATCTCGATGGTGCGGGTCGAATCCAGCGCGATGTCGTCGAGCTCTTCCTTGGTGACCTCGATATAGGTGTCGGTGTCGACCTTGTAGCCCTTCATGATGTCGTCGGTGGAGACTTCCTCGCCGGTCTCCGCGTCGACCTTGGCGTATTTGATCCGGTGGCCGGTCTTGCGGTTGATCTGGTTGAAGGAGACCTTCTCGGTATCCGACGTCGCCGGGTACAGGGCAACCGGGCAAGTCACGAGCGAAAGGCGCAAAAAGCCCTTCCAGTTGGCGCGGGGGGCCATAGGGAAAACTCCGATTACGCAACCGACGGAACGGTCAAGGATAACACCGGGAACCCCGGTTTGAAACAACGCGGCCCGGTGAATCTGGCAACGGCGTTAACCGTGGCCCGAGCCTGCGCCCGTTTGACGCGGCGGCGGCGCCAACCGTAGGAAAGCCTTCAACGGCTCGGAGCCTCACTCCGGATCACGCGGCGGCCTCCGAAGGGGAGCGGCAATCGCCGGAATTTCAGGCGCTTAAGTAAAAAGGTCGCCATTGCAACGGAACGACACGGTCAGGTCGCTGAAACCCGACCGGGGCCGCACCAGGCCGAGCCCGGACCATCGGTTCTCGCGCCGCTCACGGCCTCCGCCGGGCTCGCAGTCTTGATCCCCGGAATTGTCTAGTTGCCTTTTCCGGGTGTGACGCGGCGATCGCGGTTTCCCGATGCGAGGTCTTGATTGTTAAACTGAGATGCGGGCATAGCGGGCCACCATGCGCTTGCGGGGTGTGCGGTCGATCACGCCCGCATCTCGCCACGGCCGTCGCGCATGCGGTCGCCTGGCATTCCCAGGCTCGGCGATCGGCTTGATGCGCGACGCGCATCCGCGGCCTCGACCGCAATATCACGCAACTGAAAATTCCGGCGCGCGGGCTGCTGCGATCGCAGGAGGCGATCCCTGTTTTCTTGAGCCAAGCCTTGACCAGCAATCTTCTTGAGCGCGGGCCCGCTGCTTCACGAGATTTTGCGGGTGGATATCTGTGACGCGCCGGGCGAATTGCTGCCGTGACGCGTCATGAGATCATCGAAATTGGCTGCTAGCTGATTTGAATCAGATGCGTCTTGAGCTCGAGATGTTCTATCCGCAAGAAGAAAAAAACTCGCTGCTGGCGCGCTTCAAGGAGAAAAGCGTTTCAGGTGTATTCGTCGGGCTGACGCTGCTGGCGATGGCGGGGTGGATTTATCTTCTCAGCTCGATGTTCCTGAAATTCATGCTGTGGTGGTTCTCCTGAGGCGCGTCGCCCTCGAGTACAACCGGCGTGGGCGCCTGGTCATCGTTGCGCCGTTCGATGCACAAAAAATTCCAGCGGCTGAACATTCTTTCGGCGCGCGCAATCATGATGTCGTCACAACTCCGAATGTTAATAACATCGGATCAACGTGGACGAATGTGATGCTCTCTCCTGTTCTCATCCTTGCGGCGGCGTTCGTCGCCGGCTTCTGCTCCGGTTTCGCCACGCGCGCGTGGCGGTCGCGCAAGCGGCGCGCGCAATATCGGATCTATGCGCCCTATGTGGCGCCGTCAGCGGCGAAATCGTCGCGGCCGGAGCAGCCGGTTACCGCATTCGGCCACATGCGCCGTGCGTTCTAGCGGGCTAGCTCGACAGAGGTAGCGCGACAGTGTGGTGAGTTGGGGTTGGCGGGCGACATGCAATCGGTCATCTTGTCTTCGTTGCGGCAGCGGAGCCGGGTTCGCGTGCCGGCTGGGTCTTTCCGTCGGCCCGCGCATCGTGAGGGAACTTGCACAGCATGAATGATCTCAGGGGGCATTCGCCAAGGCGGTATGTCGTCGATGTCAGTGGAAAGCGCGTGCTGGTCGGTCTCACGCTCGAAGAGACATCTGAATTCGAAGGACTGGACACCTCGCTGCCGATGCTGGGCGGGGAAGCCCAGGGAGCGGAACTGATGCCGTCGGCCGTCGAGGGACGCTGGCTCGAGCTCTATGACAAGCACGACAAGGCCTGGATCCAGTGGAAGGCCGACCTGAGGGCCGGGCAAGCGGGCAATTCACCCTTTTTTAACTAAGACCGGGCGATTTTGAGCGATACTGCCTGAGTGGGCCCGAACCGGATACTGACAGATGTTTCAGCTGTTTTTGCGGGCTCGCGCGCACGACCTGGTCAGGTCGCGGCGTGGCGAGGAAGGTTTCAAGGCGCGCTCGGCTGAGCGCGATGCCGAGACCGATCGCGCCCGGATCGGATCGATCATGGCCGCGATCGAGGCGGCGTTGCAGGCAGCCGAAAGCGAGCAATCCGGCCTTGGCCGACGTGTCGACGATGTTCTGGCCCGCGCGGCGGTGACGCTCGGCAACGGCACCGACGAGTATCTGGAACGCGAGGCGCTTGACAACCATCATCAGGACCTGTTTGACGCCGAGATCTCCAACGGCCAGCGTCGGCTGAAGGAACTGGCGACCGAGATCGCGCACTTCAAGTTCATGAAGGCCGCGGTGCTGAGCCGCTTTCCGGACTACATACCTCCGGCCGGCAGCAACTGACGCGCGCCGCGGCCGCAACGCGAAGCCAGAAGCTGCGGCCCGCGCCTGACGGCGTATGCGGCCTGGTCCGGCGCAAGGCGAAAGGCACAGGCGAAACGTGGTGATCGCAGGCAATCTACTCGTCACGGGCTGCGCCGGCTTTATCGGCTTTCATCTGGCTGAGCATTTGCTGCGGGCAGGGCAGCCGGTGATCGGCATCGACAATCTGAACCAGTATTATGATCCGGCGCTCAAGCAGGCGCGGCTCGATCTGCTCAAGCAGCACCGCGGCTTCACCTTCCTGGAACTTGACCTCGCCGACCGTGCCGGGATGAAAGCGCTGTTCGAGCGCTATCGCTTCGAGGTCGTGGTGCATCTCGCGGCGCAGGCCGGCGTGCGCTATTCCCTGCAGAATCCGCATGCCTATTTGGATTCCAATCTGGAGGGCTTCCTCAACGTCCTCGAGGGCTGCCGACATACTGCGTGCCGGCATCTGCTGTTTGCGTCGTCATCGTCGGTCTACGGCGCCAACACCAAGCTGCCGTTCTCGGTCCACGACAACGTCGATCATCCGATCAGCCTGTATGCGGCTACCAAGAAGGCCAACGAACTGCTCGCTCACTCCTATAGCCACCTCTATCGCATCCCGACGACAGGGCTGCGGTTCTTCACCGTGTACGGCACGTGGTATCGGCCGGACATGGCGCTCTATGCGTTTGCGGACGCGATCACCGGGCGGAAGCCGATCCAGTTGTTCAACAACGGCAATATGCGGCGCGACTTCACCTATGTCGATGACGTGGTCGAGGCGATGGTGCGGCTGATCGGCCGCGCGCCCGAGGGTGACGTCAACTGGTCGGGAGCGCATCCCGATCCGGGGTCGAGCAAGGCGCCGTGGCGCGTCTACAACATCGGCAACTCCAGGCCGGAAGAACTGATGCATGTGGTGGCACTGCTTGAGCAGGGCTTCGGCCGGCAGGCCGAAAAGCAGTTGTTGCCAATGCAACCTGGGGATGTCCTGGAGACGTCGGCCGATGTCTCCGATCTGGAGCGTGAGATCGGCTTTCGGCCGCAGACGCGGATCGAGGACGGCATTGCCAAATTTGTCGCCTGGTACCGCGCTTATCATGACGTCGATCGGACGTAGTGCGTTCGTTGCGAATTCCGGCGCGAGAAAAAACCTGGCTCGGCGTGGAACGGAGTGCGGCAACGAGAGTTGTCAATGGTTTTGCGTTCGCGTCAGCCGCGATCATCATGTCCAGCGCCACTTTCAACAGGTGCGTCGCCAGTGGTGGCAAGATGGACCACGACACGCCTCTCAAATCGAAATAGCGCGCGATCGCGACGCACGTTGCGAATTAGCGATGCTTATGGCGGTTGGTCGAATCGCCGTTGTCCGCCGTGGCAATCGTGCAAGCGCATATGAGATGAGAATGCGGGCGTTCGCTGCCTCCGCTGAAGTCGAAACGCCTCAATATCACTCATTTCGAATTTGAATAGCATTGTCGCGTTCGGCTCAGGTCGAGGCGAATGTCTCGCATGATCGCATGTGTGGCGTTGATTCCCTTCGCCGCATCGCGAGGGCGGATCAGACTGCCCAGATCCGCGATCTCGATATCCGAAACGGATCGAAACATTCTGCGCTCAATGCACAGGACGCGGCGTCGGTTCGCTGCATCCATGCTGCTCGGTTCAAGCTGTTATGCGCGGCGAAAAAACCGATTGATCGAAAGCAGCAGATTTAGTGTGTGCACGCCGTGTTTGGTGGAATATCTGGTTCGAGGCTGGAACACCTCATCAAGTCCCGAGCCGTTGACGCGGCGACATTGTGATAGCCGGCAGGCGCGTCGCCGGTTTCGACCGCGATCGCCGCGATCAACGATCGTCAAATGATTTCATGCTCTTGGTCGCGCCTCACGGTCCGTTCCAGCTGCGCTCTTTGGCCGCGCGTCTCGTCGCTGCCGCTGACATCCCATCGCCACGACACATATAAGGCCATCGATCGAACTTTTCGCGATCAGGTTGTGGAACCTGGTTGAGAAAATTTAACGCGGAGCCACGTTCGTCGCAAACCTGCCCCATTAACCGCATTCCATGTGCGTGATCTAACTCTGTCATCGAAACTTCAATCACATCGCTCATACCCTTAACCGCAGAGCGAGGGCGCGCCATGAAGCAGCACAAAGTTCAACATTCGCATCAGCCAATCGAAGAGGCGTTGCTCGCGACCAATCAATCGCTGCGCAACGAAGTCGTTGCGCTGATGCTTGATATCGCCGCGTTGCGTGAAATCCACGAGCGTCCGGGGGCGTCTCGTTCGTTCGGCATGTCGCGTGAGCAGAACGCTCCGCGCGTCGCATTGCGCCGGGTTCACCACAGCTAAAGTCGTCAGCCTATTTCTCACCGAGCAGAATTTGCGGCCACATCCAAGCCAGTCTGGCGAGGATGTCGGCGCCTGCCGCTATGAACAATTCAATTTTAAATTGAACGTTGTCCCGCCCGACCCTCGTTTGGGCGAGCCGGCTCGATCTGGCCAATGTTTGCCGCGGACAATCTGTGGTCGTGAGGGCAGGGCAGTCAGTGCTCTTGCCGCACCGGCTTGTGCGCCACGATGTAGGACAGGCGCTCGCGCAGGATCCAAGTCTGCAAGACCAGCTCGACGGCGGTATGCCGGAGCTCGGAATTCTCCGCGACGAGACGTTCCAGGGCGTCGGTCGCCTCGCTGGACGCGGACTGCTTCCCCTCGAAGACCTTGAGACGCGCCATAGTGTCGATCCTCGTAAAATGTGTTGGTCAGAGACTGGCTCTGACAAGCGTCAGCACAGAATAGTTCGCGGATGATCGGGCGGTCGTGGTTCCGCCTGAGGGCCTCGGGTGGGAAAGCGCCTAATTGATAATTCGCGGATCGAGCTATGGGTGTTAGGTTTCCTGAAAATGATCCTCAAATATGTTGAAACTCTCATGACACCTAACGTCTCAGTAACTACCGCTGCGCGTGCGCGCCCGCAAGCTGCCGGACGCGAAGGTCGCGGGATTAATTTGTTAGAGTGTTGTGAAATTCTCGCCTGACCGGCGGCGTAGCTATCACGGAGAGGCATGGTGCACTCACAATCTGTCGCGGGACCGATTGGATGTTCTCATTTGCTTCTCATTCGGGAATGCAAACGGTGCGCCAGTTATCCGGATCAAATTGTCATGCGCAGAAAGTCGTATAACTTTTTCTGTGAGGCCGTCTTTCGGCAGGAATATTGCTCATATATTCCGGTAAATACCTTGCAGCTCCGATGTTTCTTCGCACAATGCGGCGCTGCCGACGGCAAGTTCGAGGCTCCCGTAGGTCCCCCGGGAAATCCTCAATTTGAATTTCCTGTTGCATTTACATAGCTTATAGGCCATGCGATGATTGCTAATCTAGGGGGCAATGAGATGACCAATGAGGCGTCATTCAACTGACGAGATCAGTTCCAAGGTCAAGCAAGCCGAGGAACTCATGGCGCGGGGGCAGTCACAAGCCCAAGCGTGCAAGGTGCTGGGCGTTAGCGTGATGACATTTCACCGCTGGCGCAAGCAGGAGGCTGCACGCGGCCATCAGCCGAATGGTACTGTGACCGAGCTTGCCGCTCGCACCGATGATCGAGATGGTATTCCCCACGTTCACAACCGTATTGACGAATTGCGGCTGGAAAATGAACGGCTGCGCCGGATTGTGACTGACCTCCTGCTCGAGAAAATGAAGATCGAGGAGAAGCTCGCGCTCAGGTCCAGCGGCGGGAACGGTTTGCCCCGCCGTGGTGAAGTCCAGAGCTGACGGAAGCTGATCCGCTAGTGGATACGCGAGGGCCTGGGAGCCAGCAGCAGCTGGTCGCTCAGATGCGCTTTCTCGGATCTTGCGCGCAGCTCCTCGAGGATTGGACGTAGCCTCGCCTCTGCAAGGTCCAAGCCTTTGACAATGTCCTGGTTCGGCATTTCAGCCGGAAAACGGGCCGATCGCAGCTTTGTTTCGACCGCCTTGACCAGCACCTCGACGTCGTCGCGGTGCTGGCCGGCGACGAGCTCGGCGCCCATTAGGCGGATGAGATGGAGGAGGGCCAGCAGCGCGGCCTCGGTTTCGCCAGCCGATGAACTCATAGACGCTCTCTGCCTGATGTTGCCGGCAGGTCTTGCGAGCTCACGACCTGCCTGATATTACACATGTGAATTGTTAACACGAATGTTAATTCCCGATGACCGACCTTTCGGACGCTCGAATAGCGAAGGTACCGGTTAGCTTCGGCGCCTTCTCGTTCGCTTTTGGCTCGCTCGAAGCGTTTGCTGTCGTCTTCGAGATGATCATCGTCGTGCTGTCCAGCATCATCGGCGGCGCGGCCTATCACCTGTTTTACTACCACACGGTTTATAGCAACAGCTTCGAGGTTTTTCTAGGGATCGGGGTCCTCGCCGCCATCCTTCACATGTTCGTGGCGAAGTCGCAGGGCCTCTACAATGCACAGGTGCTGGCCGGTCTCGACCGGCGCTGGAGCAGTCTGCTCGGCGGGTGGCTGCTGGTCGTTCTGCTGATGACCCTGATCATCTTCCTTCTGAAGGTTGGCACCGGCGTCTCGCGCGGGTCGGTGATGTCGTTTGGCCTGATCGGCGGCCTCGGGCTGGTGACCGGACGGATGCTGCTGCAGGCGCCGCTGCAACGCGCGATCGACCGCGGCATGCTGGCGACGCGCCGCGCGATCGTGGTCGGGATGGCGGACGAATTGTCCCGGGTGCGGCAATCGAGCCTGCTGCGCGATTTCGGCCTCAGCGAGGTGCGACGGATCCAATTGTCCGGCCTGTCCGACGACGAGGGTGATCGCGCCGCCGTCGCGTCGGCCATCCGCGCGGCACGGGAGTGCGGCGCGGATGAGATCACCCTGGCGATGCCCTGGCAGGAGGAACCGCGCATCCAGTTCCTGTGCGATCAGCTGCGGGCGTCACCGCTGCCGGTGCGGCTGCTGCCGGATCGGACGGCGGAGCGATTCCTGGCGCTGCGGATGGTGGCGTCCGGCCCGATACCGACGCTGGAAATGCAGCGCTCGCCGCTCACCTCGGTCGAGCGTGCCGGCAAGCGGCTGTTCGACATCGTGGCATCGAGCGGCCTCCTGGTGCTGTTCGCGCCGCTTCTGATCGGGACGGCGATTGCGATCAAGCTCGACTCCAGGGGGCCGGTCCTGTTCCGGCAGCGCCGCAACGGGTTCGACGGCAAGCAATTCACCATCCTCAAATTCCGCTCCATGCACGTGCTCGAGGACGGCGATGTGATCACGCAGGCTCGCGCGAACGATCCGCGGCTGACCGGGATCGGCGCCACGCTGCGCCGTCGCAGCATCGATGAGCTGCCGCAGCTGGTGAACGTGCTGCGCGGCGACATGTCGCTGGTCGGGCCGCGGCCGCATGCGCTGGCGCATGACGACAAATATTCGAAGCTGATCGCAAGCTATGCGCAGCGCCAGCACGTCAAGCCGGGCATCACCGGTCTCGCACAGGTGCAGGGATTGCGCGGCGCGACGCCCGCGATCGAGGATATGCAGCTGCGGGTCGCGCACGATCTCATCTACATCAAGAGCTGGAGCTTCGTGCTCGACCTGCGCATCCTGCTGCGCACCGTCGGCGCGGTGCTGCGGCATAAGGGCGTCTGACGGCTGGGCGTCTTGACGGATCCCGCATCCGACCGCCGTTCGCGTGCCGACGCGCCTTACTCCGGGATGCTCTGGTTGGCGTCCTTGAATTCCGCCTCGATGATGTGCCGGTTGGCATCGGTCGCCACGCGATAGGCCTGGCCGATCGCGCCCTTCAGCTCCGGCGCGCGGGTGAGGATCAGGCGGATCTGCCGCTGCAGCAGATCGACCAGCTCCACATCGCGCGTGGTATCGACCTGCGCCAGCAGGATCAGCCGCGGCGCGATCAGGTCGCTGCGGTTGAACCCGGTGTAGTAGGACATCTTCAGCGCCTTCGATGCGGTCGGATTCAGCCAGTCGAACCGTCCGGTCGCCGCGGCGAGGCCGAACCAGGCGCCGGCGTCCATCGGCGAGAGCCGCAGTGCGCGGGTGAAGGCGGCTTCGGCCGCCTCGGGCGAGGTCTGCAATTTGCTCCAGCCGTCGGCGAGCCACAGCTCGCTCCTGACAACGCCGAGGGCGGCAGCCAGCGAAGACTTGCCGCGCATTGCATCGGCGGCGAGCCACCAGGCCGACAACGCCAGCGTCGCGGCGCCGATCAGGATTGCCGCCGGCATGAAGGCCGGCGACAGCTGCCGCACGCGCCGTCGGGGCGCGTCAGTCGTCGCGCTAGCCATGGCGCGCCGCCCGGTTGCCGGTCATCAGCAGGCTTCGCCGCGCGCCCTCCAGCTTGACGCAGGTCAGGCGGCCGGTCGCGTAGGCGCCGGTGTCGACATTGATGCGGTTGTGCAGCAGCTCGGCCTCGTGCACCGGCGTATGGCCGTGGACCACGACCTTGCCGAAATCATCTTCCGACACCAGGAAGTCGTCGCGGATCCAGAGCAGGTCCTCCTTGCGCTGTTGCTTCAGCGCGAGCCCGGGCCTGACGCCGGCGTGCACGAAGAAATAGCGGCCGCAGGAATAGGTGATCGGCAGCGAGCGCAGGAAGGCAAGATGGGCCGGCGGCATCTGGCGAACCAACTGTTGCGCGAGCGCCCGCCGTTCCGCGGCGTCGGGATTGAGCGAGGGCGTCAGTCCGTAGGACATCAGCGTCTGCAGGCCACCGAATTGCCGCCATTGCGCGAGCATGTCGGGATTGACGAGAAACTCCAGCAGGCAGGCCTCGTGATTGCCGAGCAGGCAGACCATGCTGCACGTGCGGCGGCGCTGATCGAGCATCGCGATCACATCGCGCGAATCCGGTCCGCGATCGATGTAGTCGCCGAGGAAGACCTGGATCGGCCGCGCCGGCCGGAACTTGCGGATATCGGCATCGATGCGCGCGCAGATCTCGTGCAGCAGATCGGCGTGTCCGTGGATATCGCCGACGGCATAGATGCAGGTCTCGTCGCCCTCGCCAGGTTCGAGGTCGCCGGTCTGGCCGATCATACGCCGGAGGAGGTTGCGCATCTGTGGTCTAGCCCGCCCGCAACCGTGAACGGCTGATCCGCTGCGCCAGCCCTGTTCCGATCACGGCTCCCAACACGATCACTCCGGGCAGGGCCGGCAATTCCGGCAAGGTGAAGGCAGCGAGCGCCAGGGTCAGCAACACGGCTGCCGCCGCCGCGGGATAGGACCAGTCGCGGCCGCGATTACGTGCACCGGCCGTGAACGCCGCGATACCCATGATCGTAACCGCGAGTGAAGTCCAGAACATGGCGGAACCGAACTGCGTGATCAAGGCGGCGGCGCTGTTCGCCACCACGGGCCGCGTGGTTGCGCCTTGCCAGTCCATGTAGGTCGATGCCAGCGTTGTGGTGGTGCCGGCGCCGCTGCCGAGCGCGGGCAGGTCAGCGAGCAGATTTTGGGTCGACTGCACGAGCTCGTCCGGCGCATGGGTGAAGGCGATGGCGAGCGCCACGTCGGGGTGACGGTTGGCGATCGCCGTGACCAGTGCGATCAGCGCGATCGCAGCCGCAGCAGCAGCGCTGCTCCAGCGAGGCAGATTTAGTTTTCGCGCGGCGAAGGTCATCAGGACGAGCGCGATGCCCCCTGCGATTGCGATCGCGGCGCCGTGCCGCCCGTACCAGCAGGCGCAGGTGGCGCAAAACAGCGCGCCGGCGGCGAGCAGCCGGCGCAGTCGGGTCGACTGGGCCGCCGTGCGGCCGCCAACAATATGTCGGCCGGTGTCGAGTGCGCGCGCAAGGCCGAGCGGGACGCCAATGAGAACGACGACGAGGAATCCGTTCGCCGTCCCGTCGCGCGCAGCGTCGGCGGCGCCGAGCCAAGCTTTGATCGGATCGCTATACGACACCAGGATCGGAGCTGCGACGGCCGCCGTCGCTGCAATGCTGCGGGCCACCATGTCGGCGCGGCGGGGATCGATCGCGATCGCCGCGGCGGTGATCATGACCGAAAGCAGCGACAGCCAGAGCAGCAGCGCGCCAAGGCTTTCGCCGGTATCGATCGTGATGCTGCCGCTGAGCGGCGCAGCCAATGTATCGCCGGCGAATTTCCACACCGGATGCGCCCAGAACGCCAGCGGCAGCATCTGCAGGATGATCCAGAGCATCGGCAGCAGCGCTGCCGCAACGGCGGGCCCGGCAACGGACTTCAGGAAAGACAGTTCACCCGGACGAATCGACCTGAGGCTTGCCAGCAGGCCGAGCGACGTTGCGGCGCCGACCACGCCGGTGGCGAGCGATGCGTCCATGAGACCCACCGGAATCGATGCCCCGATCAAGATGCAGATGAAAGCCGTGACGTTCCACACGGGAGGGGCAAATCCTTGGGAAAATCCTTGGGAAACAGGTCCTGCGGACGACGAGAACGCAAGGCAGCGGGATGCCCCGGGCTCGCGGCGAGGTCAATGGAAATCGGGCGCGCCAGGCAAGGCTGCGTCGTACCGCGTCAATGAGGGCGGCGCAGGGCGATGAGCGGCGTCGAGCTGCGGGACCGGAGCAACGGCGCGAAGGCGCTCGCGAGATATCCGCCCTGCAGCGATACCATGGCGATGATCATCAGCAGCGCGGTCTCGGACCACGAGAGGCGCGCCACGCCGATGGCGGCCAGCAGCATGAGTTCGACAAGCATCACCGGCACCAGCACAAGACAGTGCTGGCGCAGCCCGAGCACGGCGCCGCCGATCAAATTGCCAAGCAAAACAAATAACATAACCAAACCCTGCGCCCGCATATTAGCGGGCCGGGTCCTAAGCCGGGGTTAATCCGGTCGTCGCAAATCATCGGAAGGTCGCACGAAATCAAGGCCCAAGATCAGAAGCCCAAGATCAGAGCCCAAGCGATGCAGTGCGGGCCGCTTGCCTCCCGGTGCCCGTGCGCGGGTGTCGCTGAATTGCCTCATCTTGCTAACATTTTTTATCAATTGTAATGCAATATATCGCGGATTCCTGTGATTGTGATAGTCGGCGTGTTACGGCTCCGCCGGAGCATTTGAGTGTCGCGTACGAATTTCATTCGAGCAATGTCATGCAGCAGATCCGTAACGCTGAGCGATCCGATCGTGGCCGCCCACGCCGCAACTTTACTTCGTAATTCAATCAAGCTTGCGCCCTGATACTGGGGCGTGAGCCGGCCCGGCCGGCTTCATGACACGCTTAGGATCACCTTCCGGCTCAAGCGGGGCGACGGTATTGCCGTGGCCGGTACGATGGTCGTCGTGGCTGTTCTGCGCCGTCGTCGCTTTGGCGCCACTGCCGCTCGGCTCGGTCGGCGGCGCCGCGTCCGCGATCTGGTCGATCCTGCTCGGGATCGCCCTGCTCGGGGTGCTGCCGATGCGCTTGCGCGGGAGCCAGCTCGCAATCCTCGCGGTAACGGCGCTGCTGACGGCGCTTGCTATGCTGGTGCTGCACGAGCAGTCGGCGGTGCGGCCCTGGTTGGGCGTGGCGCCGAACGCGCTGTGGGCAGAGGCCGGCAAATTGCTGCCCGCCGAGCTTCCGCCCGCCGTGACGATCGCGCGCAATCAGCCGTTCTATTCCGCGGGCGTCGGGATCGTCTGCCTGCTCAGCTTTGCGATCGGGGTCGTGCTCGGTGCGAACCGCGCATTGGCGCGCGGGTTGCTGCGGGCGGTCGCAGTGGCCGGCCTGGTCTATGCGATCCTCGGCATCATCACCTTCGCGATCGATCCCACCCGGATCTACCTGCTTCACGAGAAGCAGGCCCATCTGGAGTGGCTGACGTCTCCTTTCGTCAACCGCAACACGGCGGGCATCTATTATGGCTGCTGTGCGCTGATCTGGCTGTTGTACGGCTGCGAATTGATCGAGCGGCATTGGCCGTCGCGTCGAACGAGCTTGCCACGCCTGTTGGCGCGCCTCGATATGCCGGCACGGCGCCGGCTCGCCGGCCATGCGTTCGGCTGGCTCACTTGCCTGCTGGCGATGTTTCTGACCGGATCGCGCGGCGGCGTCGGGATCTCGCTGCTTGCCGCAGTCGCGGCTGTCGCGCTCTTCCTTCGCAACCGGTTGCCGCGCGGCTACGGCCTGACCATGGCGCTCGGCGTCGGCTGTCTGGTCGCGCTGGCGCTGCTGCAACTGCTCGGCAGCGGCGTCGGCGCGCGCTTCAGCACGATCGGCCTGTCGGATGAGGGACGGTTCTCGACCTATCGCGCGACGTTGCGGATGATCTGGGATCATCCTTGGCTCGGCGATGGGTTCGGGTCCTTCGAATGGGTCTATCCGGCCTATCGCACCGACGACATCTCGTTGCGCGGGACCTGGAACCGGGCCCACAACAGCTGGCTCGAGCTGGCGTCCGGCGGCGGAATGTTAATGGCCGGCGCGGTCATGATCGCGCTGCTCGCAGCCTTCGGCGTGCTCGCGCATGGCGTGCGGACCCGCCGCCGCGACGTGATCGTGCCGCTCGCGGCGCTCTGCGCGTCGGCCGCCGGCGCCCTCCATTCGATGATCGATTTCTCGCTGCAGATCACCGGCTATGCCGTTGTTATTGCGGCCCTGCTCGGGGCGGGCCTGTCACAATCCTTCCGCTCCGGCAGGACCGCCGGCGGTGGTCGCGGCGACAGTGACGCCCGTGTTGCGGCCGGTTAGCAAGTTAACACTGATTTCGCGCGTCAGCCCGGGGGCGCAGCCGGGCAGGGGTTTTAATTGGCGCGATAACCCTGACTATGCTAACGAACTGTTAGTATTCGTTAGGGAGATAGCATTGTTCACATTTGAGCGATCCGGCGGGTTTTCCGCGTCGCGCCTGGCGATGTTGGCGCGCCCGGCGCCCGGTGGCGCTGCGCTTGCTTCAACAGTTACTCCCTGAGCGGGCTTGCGATCGCCAATGGAAGATTCTCAGCAGCAGCGCGCTTCGGTGTCGGCGACGGAACGCTTCCCGGGATCATTGGAGGACGCGAGGGCAGGATGCATCCTGCCGGCGCGGCGATAGGACGAGATGCTTCAGCGCAACCAGATTTCGCCGCCCGTCGATCTGAGAAATCGTCCGGCCGAACTGCCGTCGCTGGC
The DNA here is from genome assembly GCF_019972155.1 of Bradyrhizobium sp. RD5-C2. Classification (GTDB taxonomy): domain Bacteria; phylum Pseudomonadota; class Alphaproteobacteria; order Rhizobiales; family Xanthobacteraceae; genus Bradyrhizobium. The sequence continues at coordinate 83,795 of NZ_BOVL01000010.1, forward strand.
GGAAACCTTCGACGCCTTCGTCACCTATCTGCTGCGGCAATACTGGGTCATCCTCGGGACTGCCGGGCTCTGCCTGTTCGGCAGCATCTGCTACCTGGCGACGGCAGCGCCGAGCTATACCGCGCTCGCCACGATGATCATCGACACGCGCAAACTCCAGGGCGCCCAGCAGCAATCGCCGGTGAATGACCTCCCGGTCGATTCCTCCGCGGTCGAGAGCCAGGTCGAAATCCTGAAGTCGGAGAACGTGGCGCTCGCGGTGATCCGCGACCTCAAGCTCAACGAGGATCCGAAATTCATCGGCTCGAGGGCCGACGCGGCGGGAGCGGTGCTGGATTTCGTGTCCGGCCTGTTTGCCGGCAGCGCGCCGCCCAACGAATTCTACCGGACCCGGCGCGCGGTCCGCACCTTCGAGAAGCAGCTCGACGTCCGCCGCCGCGGCATGACCTACGTGATCGAGGTCTCTTTCCGCTCGCTCGATCCCGAGCGCGCGGCGCAGATCGCCAACGCGGTTGCCGACGCCTACATCGTCGAGCAGCTCGATTCCAAGTATCAGTCGACCCGCCGCGCCAGTGTCTGGCTGCAAGACCGCATCCAGGAGCTGCGCACCCAGGCATCCAAGGCCGAGCGCGCCGTGCTCGACTACAAGAAGACCAACAACATCGTCACGTCCAGCGGCAAGCTGCTCAACGAGCAGCAGCTCGGTGAGCTCAACACTCAGCTGCTCCAGGTGAAGTCGCAGGTCACCGACGCCAAGGCCAAGCTCGACCGCATCGAGGCAGTGGTGAAGGGCGGCGTCCCCGATGCGACTGTTGCCGATACCCTGAACAACCAGGTCATCACCAAGCTACGCTCGCAATATCTCGAGCTTTCCAACCGCGAGGCCGACTGGTCGTCGCGCTACGGCTACAATCACCTGGCCGCCGTCAATCTGCGCAACCAGATGCGCGAGATCCAGTCGTCGATCATCGACGAATTGAAGCGGCTCGCCGAGAGCTACAAGAGCGACTATGCGATCGCCCTGCAGCGGCAGACCGAGATCGAGCGCGCCGTGAACGATTCGGTTTCGCAGTCGCAGTCCACCAATCAGGCGCAGGTCACGCTGCGCGAGCTCGAGAGCTCGTCCCAGACCTATCGCTCGCTTTATGACAATTTCCTGCAACGCTACATGGAAAATGTGCAGCAGCAGTCGTTTCCGGTCAGCGAGGCGCGGGTGATCACCCGTGCCTCGCGTCCCCTGAGCAAGAGCCACCCGCAGACCTTCGTCGTGCTCGCGCTCTCGGCGCTCGGCGGCCTGATTGCCGGGCTCGCGCTCGGCGTGTTGCGCGACCTCTATGACCGGGTGTTCCGCACCGCTGACATGGTCGAGACCATTCTCGACGCCGACTGCGTCGCGATCGTTCCCCGCCTCTCGCCAAGCCAGCTCAAGGCGCCGGCGGCAGGTCGTCCTAGCCCGCCGGTCGGCGCGCGCATGATCCAGCGCGGCGACGAGCCGGTGCTGTGGGCGGCGATCGATTCACCTTTCTCGCGGTTCTCGGAAGCGATCCGCTCGATCAAGGTCAATGCCGACCTCAATGTCACCAAGCCGTCGAAGATCCTTGGCTTGACCTCGGCGCTGCCCAACGAGGGCAAGTCGACGCTCGCCTTCGTGTTCGCGCAGCTGGTCGCCCAGAGCGGGGCGCGCGTGCTCCTGGTCGATTGCGACCTGCGAAATCCGTCCCTGAGCCGCAAGGTCGCCGCCAAAGCCGAACGCGGCATTCTGGACGTATTGTCGAACAATGCGACATTGCAGGACACGCTGTGGCGCGATCCCGAGACCGGCCTTGCCTTCCTGCCGGGCGCCACACGGTCGCGCATCGCGCATTCGCACGAGGTGCTGGCCTCCGACCAGATGAAGGATTTCATCGACGGGGTCCGCAGCCATTATGATTACGTGATCGTCGACTTCCCGCCGCTCACGCCGGTAGTCGATGTCCGCATCACCGCGCACTTCGTCGATTCCTTCGTCTTCATCGTGGAATGGGGCAAGACCCAGGTGCAGGTGGTCGAGCGGGCGCTGCGCAGCGCGCGTGCGGTCAACGAGAACCTGCTCGGCGTCGTGCTCAACAAGGCCGATATCGCCGCGATGAGCCGCTATAGCGGCTATGGCGGCAAGAACTATTATTACAACTCGCATTATGGGCGATATGGCTACACCGAGTGACACGCACAGTGGGATGCCCCGGCGTGCCGCCATCTGGCTTGCGCGCGGCTTTTTGGCCGCGGTCGCATGCTCGTCGGTCGCCTGGGGTGCGACCACCTTGCCGGTGTTTATCGACCAGACCCGGCTCGATGGCGCAAGGGACCTGATCCTGCGCAACGTGCCGGTCAGCGACGCGGAACTCGGCGACCTTGGTCCGCTGCTGTCGCGCGCTGCGACGCGACCGGATTGCATGCCGGCCATCGATCGCGACACGGCGGTGATCCGGCTGCGGCTCGCCGAGAACGCACTCGCATCCGGCAACCTCGTGGACACGCGGTTGGGCGAGCTCGACGCGGCTGTCCGCAAGTCGCTCGGCTGCGCGCCGGCCGATCCTTATCTCTGGGTCGTGCTGTTCTGGCTCCGCAACATCAGGCAGGGTTTCAGTGATGCAAATTTCGACCTGCTGCGGATGTCCTACCGCCTCGGGCCCAATGAAGGCTGGATCGTCGTCAAGCGCAGCGCCTTGGCGCTCGCGATACTCGATGCCTTGCCGCCCGACCTTTCGGACGCGGTCGTGGCCGAGTTCGCACGCCTCGTGAAGACCGAATTGTACACCGAGGCGATCGATCTCCTGAGGGGGCCCGGCTGGGTGCACCGGGACAGGCCACTGGCCGGCCTCGCAGCTGTCCCGCAACGCAACGTCGACATCCTGACCCGCAGCATGGCCGACATCGGATACGATCTCGACCACCGTTCGCCGACGGCGCGACGCAATCCGGAGCAAAAAACGAACGACCGCCTCGACGAGCCTGCCCGAATGCCGCCCGCAGCGATGGCTCGACCATGACGATGGAATTCAGCATCGGACAGCACAACGCGCATTATGAGGGCGTCTATTCGGCGCAGGAGCGCGACTGGCGCCGGGTCTGCGCGGTCGATAAGGCCGATCATATCGCCGGCCTGCTCGGTGGGTCCGCCGCCGCTGTCGGCAATGTGCTCGAGGTCGGCTGCGGCACCGGCGCCGTGCTGGCGCGGCTGTCCGCGATCGGGATCGGCCGCGACTTCACCGGCATCGACGTCATCGATCCCGCAACCAACCTGGAGACCGACGGCGCCGCGTCAGCTCCGTTCCGCTGGTCGAGCTATGACGGGGCAACGATCCCGTTCGCTGACGGATCGTTCGATCTCGTTTATGCCAGCCACGTGCTCGAGCACGTGCCCGAACCGCGCGCGTTCCTGCGCGAGCTTGCGCGGGTGGCGCGGAATTTCATCTATCTCGAAGTGCCGTGCGAGCTGCATGCGCGAACCAATCGTCGGGCCCTGCAATCGACGCTCGACATCGGCCATATCAATTTCTACACGCCGGACACGTTCCGCCTCGTGCTAGAGACCGCGGGGCTCCATGTTGCCGGCTTCGGTACCTATGATCACAGCCTGCCGGTGCACGCCTTTCATTCATCGCGCCTGAAGGGCCTTGCCAAGAGCCTTGTGCGGAAGTCGCTGTTGTCGGTCAGCCCCGAACTCGCGACCCGGCTTGCGACCTATCATTGCGGGGCGCTCTGCCGGCGCGCCGAGGCGGCGCCGCCGCCGCGGGACCGCTAAGCCATGGCGCCGCGCGTGGTCGTCTTCAACAACATGATCACACCCTACACCAACCGGCTCTACAACGAGCTGGTTGACCGTGGGCTGGATCTCGCCGTGCTGTCCTGTACCGCGCAGGAGGCCGATCGCTCCTGGGCGGGATCGTTCACGCCGCGCTATACGACGCGCACGGTGCCTGGTGTCTCGATCCCGCTGTCACGGTCGCGCTACACCCATCTCAATATCGGGATCGGGCGCGCCCTGAACGCGCTGGCGCCCGACCTGCTGTTCGTCAACGGCCTCTATCCCTCGATGCTGGCCGGCGCGGCATGGGCGCGTGCCAACGGCAGGGTGCTTGCGCTGACGATCGACGGCTGGCACGAGACGATGCCCAACACGGCCTATCATCGCATGGCGCGGCCATGGCTGCTGCGCCAGTGCGGCGCGGTCGTGTGCTGCAGCGACAAGGGCAGGGCGTATTTCCGCGGCGAGGGTGTTGGCGACAACGATCTGTTCGTGGTGCCGCTGGTGCCGGCATGGGATCCGCCGGACACCGTCCCTGACTTCCACGACCGTCCATTTCACCTGCTGTGGTGCGCCCGCATCAACGACGATGCCAAGAACGCGATCTTCTTTGAGAACGTCGCCATCGCGCTCGGCCGGGTCTTGCCCGGCCTAAAGGTTCGCGTGGTCGGGTCCGGCGTTGCCGAGCAGAGCATGCTGGCGCGGCTCGGCGGCGCCGGCATCGATGTCAGCCACGACAGCTACGTGCCGTGGCAGGCGATATCGGAGGTCTACCTGCAATCGCGGCTGTTGCTGCTGCCCTCGTTGCTGGAACCATGGGGTCTGGTGTGCAATGAGGCCTTGCAATGCGGGGTTCCCTGCCTGGTGTCGCCCCATGTCGGGGCTGGCGGCGAGTTGGTGCGCGACGACCATAACGGCCATGTTTGCGCGCTCGATCAGCAGGCCTGGGTCGACGCGGCGCGCGGCTTGCTCGAGCATCCCGCGCGCTGGGAGGCGATGTCGCAGCAGGCCCGGCAGAGCGTGCGACGAGATGCGCTTGCCGACGCCGCGGCGCGCTTCACAGCCGCAGTCGATCATCTCTTGAGGGCGCCGGCCCGGCAGGAGGCCGTGCAATGATCGGCAAATGGTGGTTTCGAACCGAGGTCTTTCTGCACGCCTATCTGGTGATGGTGCTCGGCTGTATCTACTTCCTGTTCAATTTCATCGAGGGCATCTCGTTCGCGGAACGGGCCGGGGAGTCCACGCTGTTCCGCGGCGCGTGGCTCCTGCTTTATATCGTGCTGATGCTGCACATTGCGGTCGATCGGAGCCGCTTCGGCGTGCTGATACTGCAATCACATCTCTACCTGACGTTCATTGCCTTCGCGCTGCTGTCGCTGGTGCTGAGCGCCGACCCAGCGGGCGTGTCGGTCAAGTTCGCGATGTATCTCCTGACCACGATGTTCTCGGCCTGGGTCGTGATCAGCTGCCCCGTCGATCGGCTCGTCGACACCCTGTTCCGGATCGGGGTCGTGGTGCTGATCGTTCACGTGCTGTTGTTTCCGGTGATCGGCTCGCAATGGGCCTACGACCCGCTGCATCGGCCGACCGTGCTCGGGACTCAGGCCTATGCCGGCGTGTTCGGCCACAAGAATCTCGCGGGCGCCTTTTTCGGTCTCATGGTGCTGATCTGTTTCGTGCGCATGCTCGCGGGGCCGCGGCGGCAATTCGGCTGGTCGCTGTTGCTGATGGGGTGTCATCTTTTTGCACTCGCCGCGGCCGGCGCCGCTGGACCGCTGATCAGCATGCTGACGGCCCTCGCCGTGACCTTCGGGCTGCTGCTGGTGGTGCTCGGGCACAGGGGAGCTGCCTCGATCTACTGGCTCGGCCTCGCCTTTGTTGCGCTGATCGCATTCGCCGTGCCGAGTGACGAGTTGTACGGGATGGTCGGCCGCAGCGGAAATCTGACCGGCCGCTCGTTCCTCTGGGCGGTCTGGCCGCACTTCTTCTGGCAACACCCCTGGCTGGGTTACGGCTTCTCCGGGTTCTTCAACGAACTGCCGAACTCGCCTGTGAACGAGCTGACGAGCATGGCGCCATGGAACACCGAGTTCGGCTCGTTCGAAAATTCCTATCTCGATGCCTTCCTCCAGTTCGGCCTGCTCGGCGGCGCGTTCTATATGCTGCTGCTGGCGCGCGCGTTGTGGAACACGATTGTCTTCACGTTCGAGCGGCGCGGAATGTACTGGCTGGCACCGTTCGCGATGCTGCTGTTCGTCGTGATCGCGTCAGCAAACGATTCGAGCCAGCTGCTGCATAATTATTTCGGCTGCGTGCTGGTGTTCTGGTGCTATTTCGGCCCTGAAGCCAAGCTGCAAATGGCGCTGCGACGGGCGTTTACCAGACTGCGTGTGAGTGAGGCGTGAGTGTGTTGACCGACAGGTTGGATCGCGTGGCGGCCCATACCAGGGTCACTGGTGCCGTGAGCGGAGCACTCCGCCAGCTGCGGCGCGCCGGGGGCAATGTCGCGCTCGGCCTGATCGATCAGGCGGCGCTCAGCGGCTCGGCTTTCGTGCTGACGGTGGTGCTGGCAAATGTGCTCGATATCAGTTCGTTCGGCCGGTTCAGCGTCGCCTGGTCGTTCTCGATCCTGATCGAGGCGGTGTTTCTGCGTGGCCTGTTCGATGACGGCCTGCCGGCGACTGCGCATCGCATCCCGAAATCGCTGTGGCCGCAGCTGCGGCTCGGCCTCTATCTGTCGTCGTTGCTCGTCTCGGCTGTGCTTGGGCTGCTGCTGGTGATTGCGGGCCTCGTGATCGCAGCAGTCGGCGGCACCGCGGGCGGGCTCGTGATCGCAACCGGGCTCGCGATCCCTGCGGTTCGGCTGCAAAGCATGTTCCGCCGCATCTGCTATCTCGATGGGCGGCTGCCGCGCGCGGTGGCGTCGTCGCTGACCTATTGCGTGGCGCTCGTCGTCTCGGCCGGGCTGATGATCGCGCTCAAACTGACCGGCGCTGCGGCTGCGATGGCGTGCATCGCGATCTCGGCGGCGCTTGCCGGCAGCCTGCTGCTCGCTCACACCAGCGAACTGGCCTGGCCGCGGACGAGGATCTTCCGCGGCTCGCTGCGACGGCTGTTTCGGAACGGCCGCTGGTTCGTCGCGACCTCGCTCACCTACTGGATCGGCAGCATCGGGCTGATCCCGGTTTGCGGTGTCCTGATCGGGCTGGACGCGAGCGCGTCGCTGCGGATCCTGCTCCTGGTGTTCGCACCGCTCAGCCAGTTCTGCGCGACGATGTTCTCGGTCCGCCTGCCGGAAATTGCAGCCGAGCTGCGTGCCGGCCGGCGCAGCGCGGTCGCCGCTGCTGCGCGCGAAAATGCCGTGCTGCTCGGTTCGATCGCGGCCGCCTATGGTGCGGTGGCCGTGCTGCTCGGACAGCGCATGCTCGCCCTCGTCATCCACGGCCAGAGTTACGAGATCGGCACCGGCAGCCTCGCCTTGATGGGGGCTGCGATGGCGCTCGACGCGGTGTGGCTCGGCCTCGCGCTGCCGTTGTTTGCGACCGGCAGGCCGCAGCGGTTCATGCTGAGCCGGATCGCCGGCCTCGTCGCGCTGTGCTGCGTTTTGCCGCTGGCGGCTGAGGCCTGGCAGGTGACGGGCGCGGTTGCGGCGATGGTGGCCTCCAGCGCGGCGTCGGTGATCGTGGTCGTGCTGACCAATTCGGTGCGGGAGCGGACATGACCGACGACGACGCATCCGGCCGCTCGCTCTCCAAACTGCATATCGGCGCCTTCAATTGCGGCATCGCGGGCTGGATCAACACCGACATCACGATGCATCTGTGGATCGCGCGGGTGCCGTCCGCGGCGAAAGCGTTGCATCTCGCCGGCCTGCTCAGCGACGCCCGCTATGCCGAGCATCGCCAGGGCAAGTTTGCCGGGCTCCGCTACATGGACCTGACCAAGCCGCTGCCGTTCGCCGACGGCAGCCTCTCGGCGGTGTTCAGCGCGCATGTCTTCGAGCATCTGTTTCCCGACGAGGTCGAGCGGCTGGCGCGTGAGATCGCGCGGGTGCTGGCGCCGGGCGGGGTGTGCCGCATCGTCGTCCCCGACATGGAAAGGATCGTCGCGCTGTACGATCCGGCCGCGCCGCAGGCCTTCCTCAAGAGCGTGTTCGAGATCGAGCGCCGCAGGGATGCCGCCTTTGCGCATCACTGGGGTTTTACGCGCGCCTCCCTTGCGGCGCTGTTCCGCGAGGCGGGCTGTTCCGAGACCCACACCCGGGCCTATCGAGAGGGGGTCTGCCCCGACATCGACCGGCTCGACAACCGGCCGGACGAGTCGATCTTCTTCGAGGCGATCAAGTGAGCGGGATCGGCAAATCGATGCACCGCTGCGTGAAGGATTGCGTGTGCCGTGCTAGACCGACGCGACCGATAGCAGGAGATTGACATTGCTGGGCGCGATCCAAGCCCGATTTTCCGGTGCAGCGCGCAAGCGGCGCGGCGAGTTCCTCGTCCGCACCGTGAACCTGCCGCTCGACGCAAAGATCCTCGATCTCGGCGGTGGCACCGGCCGGCACATTCGCGCGATCCTGCCGCGCCATACCGACATCACGGTTTGCGATATATCGGCCGACGATTTGCAGGCCGCGCGCGAGCGCTTCGGGTTCAAGACGGTGCTGCTGCAGGAGACCGAGCGCTTGCCGTTCGTGGATCAGGCGTTCGATTTCTGCTTCTGCTCGTCGGTGATCGAGCATGTCACCGGGCCGAAGCAGGATGTCGTGACGATCGAGAGTGACACGGCATTCCACGATATCGCGCGCGTGCACCAGAACCGCTTTGCGGGTGAGATCTCGCGGGTCGCGAAGTCGTTCTACGTGCAGACGCCGTACCGGTACTTTCCGATCGAGAGCCATACCTGGCTGCCCGGATTCATCGTCCTGTTGCCGAGGCGACTGCAGATATCGCTGATCGAAGGGTTCAACCGTTTCTGGTTCAAGCGGACCGCGCCCGACTGGCACCTGTTCGACTGGGACGAGATGACGGAGACATTCCCGGACGCGAAGATCTATCGTGAGCGATATCTCGGCGTGACCAAGTCGCTGATGGCGATCAAGGCGTGAAGCAGGGAACTCCCCGCCGCATCAATTGTCGCGGCGGGCGAGAATATTGATTAGCGTGCCGACCGCGGGCCGGCGATCGAGCGCCGGCGGGAGCGGGGAGCCGGCAAAGCTGGCGCCGAGCATCGTGAGAGCATGTTGCCGCAGCAGGTTCTGCATCAGGGCCGGCGTGGTGTCGAATTTGGAGAAAGCGAGGTAGCGGAACAGCGGCCGCGCCGACACGCGCGACGAAGCCGCATGCGCGAGCTTGTAGCCCTGGCGCAGCAGTGATCCGCGATTAGGGATCGAGAGCAGTAGCATCCCGCCGGGCCTGAGCACGCGATGGATCTGGGCGAGGCACTGCGCCACGTCGGGGACATATTCCAGCACGCTCGCGCAGAGCACTCCGTCGAAGGATCGATCCGCAAACGGCAGGCTTGCGATGGTCGGAATCTGCCGGAATGTGAGCCGTTCGGCCGGCGTGCCGTCGGCGGGGGGGGGGGGGGGGGG
>NZ_BOVL01000010.1:93278-215894 GCF_019972155.1 Bradyrhizobium sp. RD5-C2
AGAGCGTTCCGGTGCCGCAACCCGCATCCAGCCAGCGCTGGCCCTCAAGGTCTGAGTTCCCGAGCAGATCGAACATCGCGGCCGTGCGCGCCTTGAAGGTGCGGCTCCGATGCAGCGTCTCCCACTCCGACGAGATCTCGTCGTGAAAGCGGATTTCGGGTCGGTCGCGGGTCTGGGCCAAGGTGGCCATGGTGTTCCCTACCAGTGAAAGCCGCTCACTCTGGCGCGCACCTCGTCGGGCAATCCGATATCAGACAGTTCGAGCACCACCTGGTCGGGCCGAGTTGCCTTCAGCGCCGCAACGAAGCGCGGATCGGCCGTCGTCAGCACGATGATGTCGGCCCATTCGATTGTCGCCGTCACGTCGTCATGCAGCAGATCCACCAGCTCCGGGTTGCGCATCATGAAGTCGCGGTTGGCGCCGATCAGTTGCGACAGCCGAACGTTGGGGTCGTAGATCCGAATGTCGCGCCGTTCGCCGCGCAGGCTTTTCACCAGTTCGACGAAGGGGCTGTCGCGGACATCGTCGGTGCCGGCCTTGAAGCTGATGCCGAGGAATGCGATGCGGCGGCCGTCATGCGACAGGATCCAGTCGGCGCCGCGCGACATGATCATGTCGTTGCTCGGCAGGATACTTTCGAGCACCGGCGTCGACAGTCCGCGGCTGTGCGCGAGGTGCTTCAGCGCCTTGACGTCCTTGGGCAGGCAGGAGCCGCCGAAGGCAAAACCCGGCCGCAGATAGGCCGGCGAGATGTTGAGCCTTGTGTCCTGCAGGAAGATGTTCATGACGTCGCGGCCGTCGATGCCGAGCGTCTTCGCGATGGTGCCGATCTCGTTGGCAAAGCTGACCTTCAACGCGTGCCAGCTGTTGTCGACATATTTGACGAGCTCGGCGGTCTCGACTGGCGGCGTGATCTTAGCGCCCGGCAGATCCTTGTAGAGCGCCATGACGCGGTCGGCGGTTTCCTGGTTGAAGGCGCCGACCACGGTCTTGGACGGTGCGTTGAAGTCGGCAATCGCGCTGCCTTCGCGCAGGAACTCCGGATTGAAGGCGAGGTCGAAATCGCGTCCGATCTTGTTGCCGGAGGCTTCCTCGATCAGCGGTCCGACGGTGCCGCGGGTGGTGCCGGGCAGCACGGTGGAGCGGATCGTCACGGTATGCGGCGCGTTCTTCGCGCGCAGCCCGCGGCCGATCTCGATGGCGACCTCTCGGATCGCGGTCAGGTCGAGATTGCCGTTGCCGGACGACGGCGTGCCGACGCAGACCATCGAGATGTCACTGTTGACGATCGCCTCGGTGGCGTCCGTGGTGGCGGTCAATTGACCCGTTGCAACCGCGTGCGCCACCTTGTCCGAGATGCCCGGCTCGATGACCGGCGATCGGCCCCCGCGGATCAGGTCGACTTTCGCAATGCTCTTGTCGACGCCGATGATCTGATGGCCGAGTTCGGTGAAGCAGGCCGCGCAGACCGTTCCGACATAACCGAGGCCGAAAATGCTGACATTCATGCTTCGACCTTCAACCGTCCAAGGACGTGCGTGTGGCGGCGTCGCGTTTCGCGTGAGTGAGGCGGCAGGGCGTTCAACGCGATGCCCGCCCGGCGGCTGCATTGGCGCTGACACCAGACGCTTGTGAGGTCGACCGCTCCGCAGAGGCGATCGCGCGCGGCGCGCGGCTCTGCCAGGGGAGTTTCCTCGCGAACAACGCCTCATAGGCGGCGAGCAGCTTCGGCTCCTCATGCGTCCAGGACAATTCGCGCTCGACTCGGCTGCGGCCAAATGCCCCCATCGTCTGCCGTAACGTCGGATTATCGACCAGCGTGATGATCTTGCCGGCGAAATCCTGCGGGTCGTTCTTCGCCGCATAGAGTGAGGCGTCGAGCGCCGAGCGGCGGCCTTCGCGAACCTCGAACTGAACGATCGGCCGCCCGAGCGCCATGTATTCCATGATCTTGTTCATGGTGGAGATGTCGTTCATCGGCGTGACGCGATCCGGATTGACGCAGACGTCGGCGGTCGAGAGCATGGTGAACAGCGCCTCGTCGGCGATCGCGCCGGTGAAGTTCACGTAGTCGGAGAGCTGCATCTCTTCGCAGAGCTTGACCACCGCATTCCACTCCGGCCCGGTGCCGGCGATGTTGAACTGGATGTCGGTGCGGCCGAGATCGTGCACGATGTGGCCGATCGACTGCAGCAGGAGATCGATGCCTTCCGACTGGCCGATCACGCCGACATAGCCGACGCTGTAGCGCCGGCCGCGGCGCCAGGCCGGATCGGCGGGGCGGGAGCGCACTCGTTCGAGATTGGGGCCGGAGCGCACCACGAAAATGCGGTTGGCCGGCATCCGGCCGCGGGTGATCGCGATCTCGCGATAGGATTCGTTGGTCGCGATCGAGATGCTTGCGGTCTTGAAGGTGAGATATTCGACCAGCCGCAGCAGATGCCAGAAAAAGTCCCGGCGGCCGAATTTTGCTTCGTAGAGCTCGGGATTGACGTCGTGATGATCGAACACGAAGCGCTTGCCGCCGAGCTTGAACAACAGGCCGATCAGGAAGATCAGGTCGGGCGGATTGCAGCCATGGATCACGTCGAAGCCGTGCTTCCACGCCACCTTAAGCGCAAGCCACGTCTCCCAGAACAGCGCGACCGGATATTCGATGAGGTAGGCGGCGATCCCGCGCGCTTCCAGCGGCATCGGATGACGGTAAATGTGAATGCCGTCGAGGCATTCGTAGGATTCGTCATGGCCGCGGCCCTTCGGGCAGATCACTGAAACTTCATAGCCTGCCTGGCGCAGCGACGTTGCCTCGCACCACACCCTGCGATCGAAAGGAACCGGAAGGTTCTCGACGATGATCAGGATCCGCCGCGGTGATGGTTCAGCTCTCGACATCTGCGATGATCTATACCATTGACCTAACAACATCACAATCCGACTAACATCGGCATTAACATGAGCGACTTCCATTATGCAATCCCGGCACGGATGTGACGGCGACGAGACACCGACATGGCAGGCAAAGTGAGGGATTGGGCACAAGCGGCGTTGATTGCACTGATTTTGAGTGCGCTGGCGCCGCTGGCTCACAAATGGCCGCTGCAGTGGGCCGGTGCGGCGGCAAACGATGCGCTCGATGTGAGCCGTGTGAACGTGGTGATCCCGCCGTCGCTTTTCGGCATGACGATCAATGCGATCGGGCAGTCGCAGCCATGGCCCGAGCTCAAATTTGACGGCGTCCGGCTATGGGGCGCGATCTACTGGGCCCAGATCAATCCGGCGCCCGGCATCTACAATTGGGCGCGCTTCGACGCCATCCTCGCGGCGGCGGAGCGCGAGCACGTCGATATTGTCCTCAATCTCGCCTTCACGCCGCGTTGGGCCGCGTCAGTGAAGGATGCGCCGCCGGCGTTCACGCCGGGCGCAAGCTCGCCGCCTGCCGATCTCGCATCTTGGGATGAATGGGTGCGTGCGGCCGTTGCGCGTGCCGCCGGCCGCATCAAATACTGGGAAATCTGGAACGAGCCCGAGGATCCTAAATATTACTCGGGCGATATTGCGACCATGGTCCAGATGCAGAAACGGGCCTACGAGATCATCAAGCAGGCCGATCCCGCCCTAACTGTGCTGACGCCGTCGTCCAACGGCACGCCGGACGGCTATCGCTGGCAACAGGCCTTCATGGCGCAAGGCGGCGGCCAATATGCCGATGTGTTCGCCTTCCACGGCTATACGAGTGAACCCGAAGCGGTGATCGGAATCATCGCCCGCTTCAAGCAGATCCTCGCCGCGCACGATCTCTCCACAAGGCCGATCTGGGACACCGAGGCCGGCTGGTCGTCCCACGATGACAATCCGGATGGCTGTCTGGCGCGCGCCTATATCCTGAAATGGATCAGCGGTGTCGACCGGTTCTATTGGTACGAGTTCGCCGGCGGGGGCAGCGACTTCGGCAAATTATGGGACCGGGCGCGCGGGTTGCTTCCGAGCGGAACTGCCTATCGCACGGTCCAGTCATGGCTGGTCGGCGCCAGCGTCGTCGCCGCGGCCAGGCCGTCGCCGTCGACCTGGCGCATCGATCTGCGCATGCCGGATGGCCGCAGCGGTCTGATCCTCTGGACCACCAAGGGCCGGTCCATCTATCGGGTCGATCCGCGGTTTGGCCGTTACCAGGGTCTCGACGGCGGCGAAGGAGTTGTTGCCAACGGTGAGGTCGAGATATCGCCCAAACCGGTCCTGTTGCTGGAGTGATAACAGTGTTAAATTCCGAGGTGATGGGATAACGATCACGATGTTCTTATCTTCATTGCGGGCGGCGGGCGCGATACAACGGGCACTGTTAACTTGAGGCGTTGACCGACTGTGAAGCAGATCGCGCAGAACTATAAAAGCGGCGAACTCAAGCTGATCGATGTGCCGGCGCCGCGCTGTCGCGCCGGCGGGGTTTTGGTGCGCACGGCATTTTCGGCGGTGTCGACCGGCACCGAGATGATGAAATTCACCGAGGGGCGCCTCTCGCTGCTCGGCAAGGCCCGTGCGCGCCCCGATCAGGTTGCCAAGGTGGTGCGCTCGGTCCGCCAGCAGGGATTGCTTGCGACCTATCAGAAGGTGATCAACCGCCTCGATTCCTACACGCCGCTCGGTTACTCGCTGTCGGGCACCGTCGCGGAAGTCGGCGAGGGCGTCGGCGGCTTCTCGGTCGGCCAGCGGGTCTGCTGCGGCGGCAATCAATATGCAACCCACGCTGAATATAATTGGGTGCCGGTGAACCTCTGCGTGCCGCTGCCGGACAGCGCCGCGCTCGATCAGGCCGCGTTCACGACGATTGCCTCGATCGCGCTGCAGGCGATGCGCCAGTCGGAAATCGGTTTCGGTGAGACCGCCTGCGTGATCGGCCTCGGCCTGATCGGGCAGATCATGGTGCGCCTGCTGCGCAGCGCCGGTGTCGTGGTCGTCGGGCTCGACAGGCTGGAGCCGCGCTGCCGTCAGGCCGAGGCGGCGGGCGCCGCGATCTGTGCGGTCGCGTCGGACGATACCGCGGCCGAGTTTCGCGCGCGGATCGATCAGTTGACCACAGGCAATGGCGTCGATTGCGTGTTCATCACGGCGGGCAGCGACGATCCCGATCTCGCATCGCGTTCGGCGGCGTTGCTGCGCGACCGCGGCCGCATCGTCGATATCGGCAAATGCACGCTGAACCTGCCGTGGAACGACTTCTACGACAAGGAGCTCGACGTTCGCTTCTCGCGCTCCTACGGCCCCGGCCGCTACGATCCGCTCTACGAGGAGGGCGGCATCGACTATCCGATCGGCCATGTACGCTGGACCGAGAAGCGTAACATGGAGGCGATCGTCGCGCTGCTCGCCGACGGGCGGCTCGATTTTGCTGCGCTGATTTCTGACGTGGTGCCGCTGGAGCAGGCGACGTCGGCATTCGAGCGCATGAGCCGGGGCGAGGTTGGTCTCGGCATGGTGTTCGGCTATCCGGACGCCGCTTCGCGCGCCATGCAGATGATTTATCGTCCGGCGGTTGCGCTGCGCAGCGGCCGGGTTCGGCTCGGCGTCATCGGCGCGGGCAATTATGCCTCCAGCATGTTGTTGCCGCAGCTTGCGAATAATCAGCGTGTCGATCTCGTCGAGGTCGCCACCAACACCGGCCTGAGCGGCGCCACCGCGGTGCGCAAGTTCGGCTTCGCGCGTGCCTCGACGGATGCGGCTTCGGTGCTCGAGGCCGACGACATCGATGCCGTGCTGATCGCGACGCGCCATGCCTCCCACGCCGACCTCGCGGCGCAAGCGCTGCGCGCCGGCAAGGCGGTGTTTGTCGAGAAGCCGCTGGCGATCGACGCAGACGTACTCGATCAATTGGAGCGGGTGATCCGCGAGACCGGCAACAACCGGCTGATGGTCGGATTCAACCGCCGCTTCTCGCCGCTGCTGCAGGGCATGCGCGCGGCGTTCGCGCCGGCGGGGCCACAGACCCTGCAATATCGCGTCATCGCCGGCCCGCTGGAGAAATCATCCTGGTATCTGCAGGCCGAGAGCGAAGGTAGCCGGTTCGTCGGCGAGGGTGGGCATTTCATCGACGTGTTGTCCTGGTGGCTCGGCGCCGAGCCGGTCCGCGTCTCCGCGAGCACTGCCGGCAAGGATGTCGACAATCTCGTCGCCACGTTCGATTTTGCCGACGGTTCGGTTGCGAGCCTCAGCTATCTCACCGGCGGCGATCCGCATGTGCCGAAGGAGGCGCTTGAAATATCGGCGAGCACCGGCTTTGCCGCCTTCGACAATTTCTCGGGCTTCGAAGTCTGGCACGCCGGACAGCGGACCGCGAAGAAAGCGCGGCTCGACAAGGGCCAGCGGCCGATGCTGGATGCCTTCATCGCCGCGGTCGCGTCGGGCGCCGCGATGCCGATCGAACTCGGATCGCTGCTTGCGACCACCCGCGCAACCCTCGCGGTGCAGGAGAGCGCGGCCGCCGGGATGCCGGTCGATCTGACGATCGGCGCAGCAGAGCAAGGCGTCGCACGTGCCGCGACTGCGTTGAGATGAATCCGGCCTGGTATCTGCGCAGGCTGCAGCGTATGGAGCCGTCCGAGCTTGCGGGACGGGTGAACGATCAGCTGTTGCGCCTGCTCTGGCGCATCACGCCGCCCGATATCGCACGACACGCCGGCGCCAGGCTGGCCCCTGGCCCGCGGCAGCCGCGGCTGAAGCCGCTGCCTTTGCCGGCGCACGCTCCGCAGCAGGCCGCTGAGCGACTCATCCAGAGCGCCGACCGGATTCTGGCCGGACATTGGCAAGTTTTCGCCAGAGATCATGGTGCCCTGGGCGAACGGCCGGACTGGTTCGTCGATATCAGAAGCGGCAAGCGGGCGCCTGCCGACATGTACGCGTTTGCGGTTCCCTATCGCGACGAAGCCGCGGTCGGGAACATCAAATACATCTGGGAGCCGTCGCGTCACCACCATCTCACGCTGCTCGCGTCGGCGTATTACCTGACCTCGGACGTACGCTACGCCGAGCGCGTCGCCGCGCACCTCACAAGCTGGTGGCGCGAAAATCCGTTTCCGCGCGGCCCGCACTGGATCAGCGGCATCGAGCTCGGCGTGCGGTTGATCTCGTGGGCCTGGGTGCGTCAGCTGCTGCAGAATTGGGCCGGCGCGCCAGCATTGTTCGAGGACAACGAGCAGTTCCTGACGCAGCTTTACGCGCATCAATACTGGTTGTCGCAGTTCCCGAGCCGTGGCTCCTCCGCCAACAACCACGTCATCGCGGAGGCCGCCGGGCAGTTCGTGGCGGCCTGCGTGTTTCCGTTCTTTCGCGATAGCGCGCTGTGGCGCCAGAATGCCGCCAGGACGCTGGCAGACGAAGCTGTTGCGCAGACCTTCGCCTGCGGCAGCAATCGTGAACTCGCGACCGATTATCACGGCTTTGTCCTCGAGCTGCTGCTGGCCGCGGCAGTGCAGGGCGAAGCATCCGGGCACCAGCTGGGCGAAATGGTCTGGACCACGATGTGCCGCATGAGCGACGTCATCGCCGCGATGCTGGACGATCGCGCCCATCCTCCCCGTCAAGGTGATGGCGACGAAGGCATCGGCCTGTTGCTCGACGATCCGGCCGGCAATCGCTGGCTCGGTTTGCTCGCCACCGGCGCGCGTCTGTTCGGCGAGCTGCCATGGTGGCCCAAGCTGCCGGAGCCCGACCTGCGCACGTTTGTTCTGACCGACGGCATCGGGGCGCGTGCGATCGCCGCGCGGCCCGCGCACCGCCCGCATTTGCTCGATGAGGCGGGACAGACCTTTCTCGTCGATGCCGGCCGAGCGGTGTGGTGCCGCTGCGATCACGGCCCGCATGGCTTCGGCCGCATTGCGGGACATGCCCATGCGGATGCGCTGTCGCTGGAATGCAGGATCGGCGGCGTCGATATCCTCGCCGACCCCGGCACCTATTGCTATCACGGCGATCCGCGATGGCGCGCCTATTTCCGTTCCACGCTGGCGCACAACACGCTCTGCCTGTTCGGCCGCGACCAGTCGGTGTCGGGCGGACCGTTTCTCTGGACGCGGCATGCGCAGAGTCGGCTGATCGCATCGAGCGGGCTGGACGATCGTGATGCGGACGCGAACTGGGTCGCGGAGCACACGGGATATCAGGACGAAGCCGGTCCCGTGCATCGCCGCTCGGTGCAGTTGCAGCGTCTGGCGGCGCGGCTCGTCGTCACCGATATTGTACTTGCCGGTGAAGGGCTTGCGGTGCCGGCGAGCCTCAGCTGGCATCTCGGCCCCGACGTCGAATGCAAGCTCGAAGGGAGGACGGCGCAGCTCGCATGGCCGGGCGGACACGGCGAGCTCGAACTGCCTGACGCGCTCGACTGGACGCTGTATCGCGGTGACGAAACCGTGCCGGCCGGCTGGTATTCGCCGTCGTTCGATCTCAAGGTGCCGGCGACGACGCTGATCGGCTCCGGAACGCTGGCCGCCGGCCAAAGCCTGGTGACGGAGCTGCGCTGGTTTCCCGAGCCGGCACGCCGATCGTGAAGATCCTGGTTGCTCACAACAGGTATCAGGGCCGCGGCGGCGAGGACGTCGTGTTCGAAGCGGAAGTCGACCTGTTGCGCGACGCTGGACACATTGTCGAGACACTCACGGTCAGCAATGATGCGATCAATACGCTTGCCGCGCGAATCGCGACGACGCTGTCGATCGCCGACAATGCGGAGGGCAAGGGGGCCATGGCGGAGGCGATCGACCGCTTTCGTCCCGACGTCGTGCACGTACACAATTTTTTCCCGCTGCTCTCGCCCGCCGTGTTCGATGTCTGCCGGCAGAGGCGCGTGCCTGCGGTGGTGACGCTGCACAATTATCGCAGCATCTGCACCGGCGGCATGCTGCTGCGCGACGGCCGCATCTGCCACAAATGCCTGGACCGCGGCCATCTCTGGGGCGTCGTGCACCGCTGCTACCGCGGATCGCTGCCGGGCTCGCTGGCCTCGGCCTACATGATCGCGCGGCACCAGCGCCGTGGCACCTGGACGCGTCCCGGCCTGCGCCTGATCGCGCTGACGCAGTTTGCCCGAACGCTGTTCACGCAGGCCGGCTTCGACCCAGGCCGGATCGACGTGAAGCCGAACTTCATGGCCGATCCGGGGGCGCCCGATCCGGCCATGTCACGCACAGGGCTGCTCTATGTCGGACGGCTGAGCCGCGAGAAGGGCGTTGGCGTGTTGCTCGACGCTGTTGCCGGGACCGGCGTACCGTTGCGGATCGTGGGCGAGGGACCGGAGCGCGCTGCGCTGGAGGCTCGGGCGCCCGCCAATGCCAGGTTTCTCGGCGCGCTCGCGCGCGCTGACGTGCTGCGGGAAATGGCGAGTGCCCGGGCGTTGGTCGTGCCGTCGCTCTGGTACGAGGGATTTCCGATGGTCGTGGTCGAGGCTTTCGCGCAGGGGACGCCGGTGATCGCATCCGAGATCGGCGGACTTGCCGAGGTGGTGAGCGCCGGCAAGACCGGCGCATTGGTGCCGCCGGGCGATGCGGCCGGGCTCAGACAGCGGATTGTCGAGCTTCTGGACGCGCCCAATCGCGCAACGGCATGGGGGCAGGCTGCACGGGCCGCCTATCTCGAGCGCTACGCCCCGGATGAGAATCTGCGGCTGCTCGAGGCCATCTATGCGCGCGCCGCCGCCGGATGATCGTCGCCGACGGTTATCTCGCCCATGATCGGGCGCCGTTGCGGCACTCTGCCCCTAACGGATTGCGGCGAATCTGATGTTAATTTGTTATATCAAACGCTCGATCTGGCTCCTCTCCGGCTCTGGCGGGGCGGCCCAATTGCTCCGATTCTGCGATCGATTCCCCGGTTTTCGCCCGCCTGGCGCTCGTGGCCTGCAACCAGAACCCGGCATAACGCCGCTCCACTTGCCGGCCGGTTGTGAAGTTTGACGCTTTTTTGCAAAAGCTCTCGCGCGACGCAGAAATATTTTTTCAGATCGGAAAATCGCGCCGAAGCGCGCGCAATGGCTGCGAAATTCCGCGCTCCGGCGCCATCGGGGGACCCGATGAAACCCCGTATAATCACTATCCTTTTTTGCGCCGCGGCTAACATTTGTGAGCGGTCCGCGTCGAATGTTAGTGCGTATCCGAAATGGCGCTAAGTCTCACATAAGTCTCAGGGAACCAGAGGTTAATGGCGCATTGCTGATTGACACTCCGGTATTGCGGACTTAACAATGGACTTAACAAGTTCGTAACGTGTGTCCACATTTGAGCTGCGTCGCAACAAACCAGTTGTGGATCAACAGCTTACGTGCGGGCGAGCGGCTTGAATCCTCGTATCCCAAGCAGGGGCTACAACGATGGCGACTTACAATCTCGACCAGACTGACCTCAAACATGCGATCAACTCCACGATCGATCACGCGACCCAGCAACAGATTCTTGACTATCTGATCAACGCAGGCATCGGGTACACCAGCCCGGATGACGGCAGCACGATCCCGGTGCAAGTGGGCGCCGGCATCAGCAACCCCGACCCGAACGCCAACGTTCTCATCGAAACCAACCCGGATAACACTGTTAACACTGACGCCAGCCTGAAGGCGATCATCGAGGCGACCAACCAGGACGTCACGCTGACGGTGAACGGCAGCACCCCGGTGCTGGTCGCGTCCGGCAACGGCAACGATCAGATCTTCATCAACAACACCGGTGACACCACGGTTCTCGCCGGCAACGGCAACGACACGATCTTCGGTGGCGCGGGTCACGACTCGCTCTCCGGCGGCAACGGCGACGACGTCCTGATCGACAACGTTTCCGGTCACAGCACGCTCGATGGCGGCAAGGGCGATGATCTGCTGTCCGGCATCGGTGCCGACACCCTGATCGGTGGCTCCGGCAACGATACGCTTTACGGCGGCAGCTCGTCGACCCTGTTGGGTGGCAGCGGCAACGACGTGCTGGTGTCCGGCAGCACTGCCGGTAATTCCAGCATCCTGCTTGGCGGCACGGGCAACGACGCGCTGTACGGCGGTGCCGGCAACGACCGCCTGTTCGGCGGCGACGGCAACGATACGCTGACCGGCGGTTCGGGCAACCAGATTCTCGACGGCGGCAAGGGCAACGACGTCCTGATCGGCGGTTCGGGTAACAACGAGCTGTTCGGCGGTGCCGGCAACGATGCGCTCTATTCGAACTCGGATGCGTCGCACGGCTCGATCCTCGACGGCGGTGCCGGCAACGACTCGCTGTATGGCGGTGCGGGTGCCGACACCCTGTACGGCGGCGCCGGCAACGACCTGCTGGTCGGCGGTACCGGCACCGTTGCCGAGTACGGCGGCGCCGGCAAGGACGTGCTCTACTCGGGCAGCGATGCGTCGCATGCGACGAAGCTGTTTGGCGGTGACGGCAACGACTCGCTCTATGGCGGTGCCGGCAACGACACGCTGTATGGCGGCTCCGGCAGCGATACGCTGGTCGCCGGTTCGGGCACGCAGACGCTGTTCGGCGGCGGCGGCAACGACTCGTTCGTTGGCTCCGCCACTGGTACGGCCTCGATGGTTGGCGGCTCTGGTCAGGACTACTTCTACCTGTCCAACCTCCACAGCAGCGACACCATCGACGGTGGTGCCGGCAGCAAGGACTCGCTGACCTTCCTGGATCACGCCTCGACCGATGTGACCGGCATCACCGCGGGCAAGGACGGTTCGCTGGACGTCAACTTCAGCAACGGCCAGGTGACCCAGATCAGCAACATCGAATACCTGATCTTCAACGATGGTCACTCGACCAAGCTGTAAGATCCCAAACCTGAACTAAGATCTCAGGTCCGCACTAAACGAAGGCGCCGCCTCAACCCTGGTTGAGGCGGCGCTTTTTTACGATTACAGGTGGTGTTATGAAGCGTCGTCTGATAATGTCGCAGTGTTGCTGCCTGCTCCAATTGTGAATCATCGAGATCATTTGAGTATTTGCTTGGCGGTGATGTAGCGCGTCGAAGCAGGGGCTTGATCGATGGTGACGCAAAACCTGAACCAGACGCAGCTCAAGGCAGCGCTTAGCTCGATCGATCACGCAAGCCGGCAACAGATTCTCGACTATCTGATCAGCGCGGGGATCGGTTACACCAGCCCGGATGACGGCGCGACGATCCCGGTCGAGGTCGGCGCCGGGATCAGCAACCCGGATCCGAACGCCAATGTTCTGATCGAAACCAACGCCAACAATACGATCAAGCTTGACGCCAAGCTGAAGGCGATCATCGAAGCCACCAGGAGCGACGTGACGCTGACCGTGAACGGCGCCGCCCCGGTGGTGGTCGCGACCAGCGACGGCAACGACGATATCACCATCAACAACAACCGCGGTACGACGGTTCTTGCCGGGGCCGGCAACGACACGGTGTACGGTGGCGGCGTGGGCCACACCCAGATTTACGGCGACGCCGGCAACGACTGGCTTTATGGCAGTGACTGGTCGGATCTGCACGGCGGTAGCGGCAACGATACTCTGCTGTCCGGCAGCTCGCTGGACTCACTGGACCGGATCAACACGCTGGACGGCGGTAGCGGCAACGACCTGCTGTTCGGTGGCTGGGGCAATGATCGCCTGTATGGTGGCGCCGGTGACGACTGGTTGAGCGGGGGTTTCTACAACGAGACTCTCGACGGCGGCGCGGGCAATGACACGCTGGTCGCCGGCGTATACAGCGATCAGCTCTACGGCGGCGCCGGCGACGACCTGCTCTACGCGAATTTGTTTGCGTGGTACGGCTCGTTTCTGTCGGGCGGTGACGGCAACGACACGCTGGACGGTGGTGCCAGTGGCGTTGCCGACACGCTGGATGGCGGCGCCGGCGACGACCTGCTGAAGGGCGGCATCAGGACCGCTGCGGAGTACGGTGGCAGCGGTAACGACCTTCTCTATTCAGGCTCCGGTGCGACGTTCGGGACGCTGCTCGACGGCGGTGCAGGTGACGACACGCTGGTTGCCGGTGCGGGGTATAACCCTAAGGATATCGGTTCCGACACGCTGGACGGCGGTAGCGGCAACGACCTGCTGATCGGCGCTGCCGGGACTGTTGCGGAGTATGGTGGCAGCGGTAACGATGCGCTCTACTCGTACTCCGATGCGTCGCACGGCACGATCCTCGACGGCGGTGCGGGCAACGACTCGCTGTATGGCGGTGCGGGTTCGGACACCATGTACGGCGGTGCCGGTAACGACCTGCTGGTGGGCGGCACCGGCACTGTTGCCGAGTATGGCGGCAGTGGTAACGACATCCTCTACTCGGGCAGCTTTGCCTCGCATGCGACCTCGCTCTACGGCGGCGACGGCAACGACTCGCTCTATGGCGGCGCCGGCAACGACACGCTGCATGGCGGCTCCGGCCACGACACGATGGTCGCCGGCTCGGGTACGCAGACGCTGATCGGCGGCAATGGTGGTTCGTCGTTCGTCGGCTCCGCCACCGGTGCGGCGTCGATGGTCGGCGGCTCGGGTCAGGACTATTTCTATTTGTCCAACGCGACCAGCAAGGACACCATCGACGGCGGCGGCGGCAGCAAGGACTCGCTGACCTTCCTGGATCACGCCTCGACTGACGTGACCAATATCGCCGCGGGCAAGGACGGTTCTCTGGACATCAACTTCAGCAATGGCCAGGTGACCCAGATCAACAACATCGAATACCTGATCTTCAACGATGGTCAATGGACCAGGCTGTAGGATCCCAGGTTTGCATCAAGCGAAGGCGCCGTCTCAACCCGGTTGAGGCGGCGCTCTTCTTGCGTACGAATGTGATAATCGGAACTTTGTCGACCGATCCGCGTCGAATCTGCCTGTCTCCATCACAAGTTCCGCTTCGGGCATTTTTGCCAACGAATGTTAGAAGTTAGTTCGTCACATTCGGACCACGTAGCTTTTGTAAAGGCGTGTGGCTCGCTCGACTGAGTGATGCCGTGCCGTGGTTTCCGCGGCGCCGGCAAGCTTTGGTCAAGGCGAACGATCGCTGCAGAAATCAGCCGCTTAATGCGCGAACCGCGGAGCTCTCGAATTGGCCAAGAAGAAACTGCTGAACGCCGGCGCTGGAACGACGGTTGCCAAGCGGATCCAGCCGCTCCTGACGTCGCATGAGTGGGAGGAGGTTCGCCTCGATGTCGACGGCAGCGTGAACCCGGACATCGTCGGCTCGATCACCGACCTCGCCAAGCTGTGCCGGCCGGCCTCGTTCGACGCGATCTGGTGTTCTCATTTGATGGAGCATCTCTATGCCCATGAGATACACCCCACATTCGTCCAGTTCCGCGAGGCTCTCAAGCCTGACGGATTCGCGCTGATCATGTCTCCCGACCTGGAGGCGGTGGCTCAGCACATGCTGACCCAGGGCCTCGGTGCGGTCGCCTATGTCTCGCCGGCCGGTCCGATCCGGCCACTGGATATGATCTACGGCCACTCCGGCGCGATCGAGCAGGGGCGCCACCATATGGCGCACAAGACCGGCTTTTCGTGCGATCGGATGGGAAATCTGCTGCTGAGTGCCGGATTCCCGACGGTCTCCGTTCGCAGCGGGAACTTCGAGGTCTGCGCGCTGGCGCTCATGCCGGAGGCCGAGGAGAGGCGGATCCGGCCTCAGCTCGAAGCCTGCGGCTTCGATTTCCGGGAGACGGTGATCGCCGCGCCATGAGTGTATATGTTAAATAATGTTATAAGGTTGCGTGGTTAAAACCGCTGGTAACAATGGCCGGAACCGGCTTCCTTGCCTGTCCGACACATATCTTTTCGGAACCACGCGCTGAAAATGCTGCGTTAGCGAACTAACAGTGATAAGTTATAAATCGCTTGAAACCGGATCCTGCGCAGTCGAAACCTCGAGGCCTCCATGACCAAACACCTCTCGCTCGTCGGCGCACCTTCGGTGGAGGCGCTGCCACCCTCGGGTCTCGCCTGTCTCGTCATCGTGGCAAGACAGCATGGTTTGCATCTGACCCCGTCCCAGCTCATCCATGACAATCTGTTGGGCGACCAGGAAGTCACGCTCGCCGAGCTTCTGAAGTGCGCGAATTCCTCGGGCATGACGGCAAAGGCCGTCACGCTGGACTGGAAGGGGCTGAGCCATCTCAAGCGGGCGCTGCCGGCAATCGTTCGCCTGCGTGATGGCAGCCACATGGTCTTGCTGCGCCTCGAAGGCGATGAAAACAGCACCCGGGTGGTCTTGCAGGATCCGAACGCGAGCGAGGATGCGCTGCTCGTCATCGACCAACCGCGCTTTGAGGACATCTGGTCGGGCGACGTCGTCATGGCCAAGCGCGACTACGAAATCTCCGACGAGACCCAGCCGTTCAGCCTGGGCTTTGTCGCCGCCCTCGTGTTCCGCGAGCGGCGCATCCTGCGCGACGTCGCGATCGCGGCGTTGATCCTTGGCTTGCTCGGCCTGGCGCCGATCATGTTCTGGCGGCTGCTCTCGGACAAGGTCATCTACTACAAGGCCTTCAACACGTTCTACGTGCTGTGCGTCACGATGCTGGTGATCATCGCGTTCGAGGCCGCGTTCTCGTTCCTGCGGCAGTACCTCGTCCAGCGCCTGACAGCACGTCTCGACGTCAAATTATCGACCTATGTGTTCGATAAAGTGCTCAATCTGCCGATCGACTACTTCGAACAGAACCCTGTCGGCCTGATTTCCCGGGACATTCGCGAGGTGTTCCGGATTCGCGGCTTCCTGACCGGGCAGTTGTTCGGGACCATCCTCGATTCGACAACGCTGATCTTCTTCCTGCCCGTCATGTTCTTCTTCAGTCCGATCATGACGCTGATCGTGCTTTCCTTTGCGGCGCTGATCGTCACGTGGCTTGTCTTGATGCTGCCGATCTACCGGAAAAGGTCGACGGCAGTTCTCGCGGCTGAAGGCGCCCAGGGCGCATTCCTGATCCAGAGCCTGAACGGAATGAGAACGATCAAGTCTCTGGCGCTCGATTCACGTCAGCGGCACATGTGGGACGTGCTGGTTGCGCGCGTCGCCAACGCGCGTCTTGCGGAAGGCATGAGCGGAATTGCCATTCAGACGGTGGTACGTCCGCTGGAGCGGTTGGCGGTGAGCGCGCCCTATGCGCTCGGCGTCTACCTGGCGATAACGAGCGACGATCCGATGTACATTGGCGCGCTGTTCGCCTTTCTGATGCTGTCGCAGCGGGTCGCCGGCCCGCTGATGCAGATGGCTCAACTCGTCAACCAGTATGACGAGGCGCGCACGGCTGTCGCGATCGTCGGCAAGCTGGTCAATCAGCCGGCCGAGGAGGGGCGCACCGGCCATGGCGTGAGGGTGCCGCTGAAGGGGTTGGTCGAATTCTCCGGTGTCACGTTCAAGTACAAGGGCGCCGTGTCGCCGGCGCTGAACAACATCTCCTTCGAGATCCCGCTCGGCACCACGCTCGGCGTGATGGGCAAGAGCGGCTCGGGCAAGACCACGATCACCCGGCTGTTGCAGCGCCTGCATTCCGACTATGGCGGGCTGATCAAGGTCGACGGCATCGATGTTCGCGAATACGATGTCGACCATCTCCGGCGCAATATCGGCGTCGTGCTGCAGGAGAACTTCCTGTTCAGCGGCACGATCCGCGAGAATATTTCGGCGGCAAAACCGGATGCGACGTTCGACGACATCGTCAGGGCGGCGCGGCTGGCCGGTGCCGAGGAGTTCATCGACAAGCTGCCGCGCGGCTACGAGACCTATATCTACGAGGGATCGACCAATCTCTCCGGCGGCCAGCGCCAGCGCCTCGCGATCGCGCGCGCGCTGATCGTCAATCCGCCGATCCTGATCCTGGACGAAGCGACCAGCGCGCTCGATGCCGAGAGCGAGACGATCGTGAACGCGAACATCTCGCGGATCGCGCATGGGCGCACGCTGATCATCATTTCGCACCGCCTGTCGTCGCTGACCAAGGCCGATGCGATTCTCGTGCTCAATCGCGGCGTGGTCAATGATATCGGTCGCCACGACGAGCTTCTGGAGCGAAACGATATCTACAGCTCGCTGTGGTACCAGCAGAATACGCACCTCGCGCCGACGGGTCGCAGCGACAAGAACTTCAGGAGTCCGACCCTTGTCTCCTAATCAAGCTTCGCTGGCGACCGTTCGCCAGTTCCAGTCCGAAACCGATGCCATCCGCGAAGCCGCCGAGCCGCAGCTGGCCCGCGCGACGCTGTTCGTGCTGTCAGCATTCCTGGTATCGATCGTGGCTATCATGTGCCTGATGCGCCTCGACCGGGTGATCATGAGCGTGGGGGGCAGGATGGTTCCCGTCGATCAGATCAACGTGCTGCAGGCGTTGGACCCGTCGATCATCAAGACGATCGATGTTCGGGAAGGTCAGCAGGTCGAGACGGGGCAACTGCTCGCGACCCTCGACTCGACATTCACCGTGGCTGACGTCACACAGTACAAGCTGCAGATCGCGAGCCTGGACGCGCAGGTCGCGCGGGATGAGGCCGAACTGTCCGGGAAGCCGCTGTCGTACGGCCAATCCAGCGATCAGGATGTCACCAGGTACAACGCCTTGCAAAAGGCGCTCTACGACCAGCGCGTTGCCCAGTACACCGCGCAGGTGACCAGCTATGATTCCAAGATCAGCCAGACCGAAGCGACGATCCAGAAGGCGAAGAAGGACGACGAGCGGTATGGTCAGCGTGCCGAGATCGCCGGCAAGATCGAGGACATGCGCACGTCGCTCGCCGAGAGCGGTAGCGGGTCCAAGCTGAATCTTTATCTATCGCAGGATACCCGCCTGGAGTTGTTGCGTCAGATCGACAATACGCACAACACCCTGCTGGAAGCGCAACACCAGCTTGACTCGCTGAAGGCGGATCGCAAGGCGTTTATCGAGCAATGGAACGCGCAGTTGAGCCAGGATCTGGTCACGACGCGCAACAGCCTGGATACCGCCCGCGCAGCCTATGACAAGGCCGTCAAGCATCAGGATCTCGTCCGCTGGACGGCTGCGGAGCCCTCGGTCGTCCTGACCCTGGCCAAGCTCTCGGTCGGATCCGTGCTGAAGCCCGGCGATCCCTTCATCACGCTGATGCCGCTCAAGACGCGGCTCGAAGCCGAGATCCGGATCCTGTCGCGTGACATCGGCTTTGTCCGGCCGAACGATCCCTGTACGATGAAGATCGATGCCTTCAACGCCGCGGAGCACGGCACGGCGAAAGGCAAGATTCGCTGGATCAGCGAAGGTGCCTTCACGACCGATGACGACGGAAAGCCGGTCGATGCCTACTACAAGGCGCGCTGCTCGGTCGACCAAACCAACTTCAAGGATGTTCCGGCGAACTTCCGCCTCATCCCTGGCATGACGCTGCAGGGCGATGTCAATGTCGGGACCCGCTCGGTCGCGATGTATCTGCTGGGTGGCATGCTCCGCGGCATGAATGAGTCCATGCGCGAGCCATGACAGTGTTGACACAATCCCTGATTGGCTTTTTCCGGCCCAGCTCGCCCCGTTCAGATCCAAAGCAGTTTGAACGGGGGCTGGAGGCGTATGAGAACCTGCAGTATCTTGAGGCCCTGCGACTTTGGAGGCTTGCCTCGCAAGCGGGCAACCCGGAGGCGGATTACCGTATCGGGTTGCTGTATGCGCGGAACGAGGGCGTCATCGGCAACCTTCCGGACGCGGTTGCGTGGTACGAGCGCGCCGCCCTCAAGGGACATACCGAAGCGCAATTCCAGCTCGGCGTGATCTACCTCAACGGGGTCAAGCCGACGGTCGGTCCGAACAGGCCGGAGATGTGGCGGCAATCCACTGCACAGCGTCTGGGTGACAAGGCGACCAACCTCCACGATCTGGTCTTCCCGAACGGCATCGGCGTGCCCAAGGATGTCGACGCCGCCTTCCTCTGGATGTCGGTGGCGGCGGAAGCCGGCAAGGCGGAGGCGCAGGCGATCCTCGGCGACATGTACGCCAGTGGAGCGGGCTGCACCAAGGATCATGCAACCGCGTTGCGCTGGTACGAGGCCGCGGCCGAGCAGAAGGCTGCGTCCGGCGAATTCGCGCTCGGCGATGTGCATTATCAGGGCCGCGGCGTTCCCGTTGATTTCGCGCAAGCTGCGATCTGGTATCACAAGGCCGCGGAGCAGGGACACGTGCGTGCGCAGGTGGCGCTCGCGTTCATGTGCCTCAAGGGCACCGGGCTTCCCGAGAATGCCGACGAAGCCGCGCGGCTGTTTCAGAGCGCCGCGACCCATGATGATACGATCGCGCTCTACAACATTGCGCTGTTGCGGCTCGCCGGCAAAGGCGTTGCCAAGGATATCGACAAGGCCGAGACCGCCTTGCGCAAGGCAGCGCGGAAGGACTATCTGCCGGCCATCCAGGCGCTGGCCGAGTTCTATGCGCTCGGCACCTCAGCCGAGCCGGACCTGCGCGAGGCGGCGTATTGGTACGAGAAGGCGGCCGAGCGCGGCGACGCGCAGGCGCAATTCTTCACCGGGCGTTTCTACGCCACCGGAACCGGCGTTCCGCCTAGCGTCCGTCAGGCTGCGAAATGGTTCGAACGCGCCGCCGAGAGCGGCCATGCCACGGCGGCCCACAACATCGCGGTGTTCTATCTCAACGGCAACGGCGTGACGCGCGATGTCGCGGCTGCGATCAAGTGGTTCGAGCGTGCGTCCGAGGGAGGCATCAGCGCCGCAGGCGTGCAACTCGGCCGGCTGTACTCGGCGGGCAACGGTGTGCCGCGCGATCAGGTACGCGCTGCCGAATGGCTCAGCAAGGCGGCTAAGGGCGGGGACGCCGATGCAAAGACGGCCTTTGCCATGTTTCTCATCCAGCAGGAGCCATCCGAAGCGGGTCTTGCGCAAGCACGCACGCTGCTCACCGATGCCGCCGAGGTGGGGCATTCCGCCGCGGCATTCCAGTTGGGCGGGCTTCACATGGGAAAGTCCGGTGGCGCGGTCGATCTTCCGGCCGCGGCGCAATGGTTCAAGCGCGCGGCCAGTGCCGGCCATGTCGAGGCCCAGCACACATTGGCGTTGCTGTATTCCGATCCCAAGAGCGCGCTGAAGGATCCGCAGGCGGCCGCTGGCTGGATCGTCAAGGCCGCCGATGGCGGCAGCGCCGCGGCGCAGTTCAAGCTTGCGGTGATGTATTGCACCGGGCAGGGCGTCGAGCAGGATCTTGCCCAGGGCGTGAAGTGGTACGAGGCCGCGGCGCGCCAGGGCCATACGACCGCGCAGTACAACCTCGCCGCGATGCTGGGGCGAGGACAGGGCTGCGACGCCGATCCGGCGAAGGCGGCCGAGTGGTTCGAAGCAGCAGCAAAGCAAGGAATGGTCGAAGCCCAACTCGCGATTGGTGATGCGCTGCGCGCTGGCAACGGCGTCGCGCAGGACCGCGATCAGGCGCTGCACTGGTATCGACGGGCGGCGCAGCAGAACAACGAAGGCGCGCAGCGTCGTCTGCAGGCAATGGGCGAGAGCGTCGGCTGAGATTGTTGGAGGCGGACATCACGTCGTGCGCAGGCAATGGCAGAGACGGTGAGTGGCTTTGTTTTTGGGCGCGAAGGCACGCAAGCGTGCACGTCCGCGTGACAATCTAGGCAGAACTAACAATGGCTTTCATATCGACGATAGAGAGATTGCGTTAATGTGGGTTCGCGGAATAAATGTTCATTGCACCTCTGGTTGTGTGAAGATCATCGATAAGAATCGAGATGTCACGATCTGGAACGTGTCAGGCAATGTGATCTCGGGATCGAACGTCCGCGTGACCGGGAAAGAAACTGGAGCCAGCGCCAGGCGTTGGCAGGAGATTGAGTGGCGATGAACAAGATGGTCGAACGGAGCGTCAGGGATACGAAGGATATGTTGCCCGTTGCCAGCCCGGTTCAGCAGGACGACCTCGCGCAGAGCCTGTTCCTGGATCCCGATGTGAGCGATCTCCAGTCGGGACAGAGGCTGCGTGGCGCTATCCTGGAATATTCGGGGCGGGGGATCTCCGGCTGGATTGTCGATGCCCAGTCGCCCGCTTCGACCGTCTCGATCGCGCTTTTTATCGGCTCCCACTGCGTCGAAGAAGGACGAACAGGTCGACCTGTCCGGGTCAGCATAGGTCCACAGAGTGCGATCGGGCGTCCCGGATTTCGTATCGATCTATCCAAGCCGGGAGTGCGCCGTCGTCTGGCGCGCGCCCTGAGAAACACGCTCGTCGAACGCGACCATGTGCAGATTTATCTTCGCGTCAGCCCGAACGATGGCGAATACTACGAAATACCGCTGTTTGAGAAACTGGCATCGAGCAGCGAGGTGATCGTCGCACTTGGCTTCTCGACCGACGACTACGATGATTTGTTGTTTCCGAACAGCGACAACAAAATAGTTGCCGGATCGGGCGACGCTTCCAAGAAAGAAGTGCGATTCGTTTGCTTCTACCTGCCGCAATTCCATTCATTCGCGGAAAACGACCGATGGTGGGGGCCGGGCTTCACTGAATGGACCAACGTCTCCCAGATGCGTCCGCAGTTTCCGACGCACCAATCTCCGTGGTTGCCCGCTGATCTGGGCTTCTACGACATGAGATTGATCGAGACTCGCCGGCAACAAGCGGAGCTGGCTCGCCGTTACGGCGTTCATGGCTTCTGCTATTATGCCTACTGGTTTCAAGGACGAAGACTTTTGGAGCAGCCGCTTAAGCTTCTGCTGGAGGACGGCGAGCCAAACTTGCCGTTCTGCATCTGCTGGGCGAACGAAAACTGGTCGCGCCGATGGGACGGTTCTGACACCGAGCTTCTTCTCGGCCAGAACCACTCTCTTGAAGACGATGTTCGCTTCATTGACGACATGGCGGATATCCTCCTTGATGATCGCTACATCACTGTCGATGGTCGAAAGATACTTCTCATCTATCGTCCCTCGCTGATCCCGGATAAGGAGCGCTTGTTCCAGACTTGGCGGCTCCGTGCAAAGCAACTCGGCATCGGGGAGTTGCTCATTTGCAATGCCATGACTTTCGGCGAGTTCGATCCACGGGAATTCCATTGCGATGCCGCAGTGGAATTCCCGCCTCATACGGTTTCCGCCAGGGAGCTGAGCCGTGCGGAGGTCGAGGCGCCGCCGGACTTCACCGGAAAGCTTTACGACTACCTTGAAGCCATGCGCTCGACGCTCGGTAAGGTCTACGAGTTTCCGTTCTTTCCGTCGGTCATGCCGCGCTGGGACAACACACCGCGCAAAGGCTCGCGAGGACATGTGTTCGTTAAATCAAGTCCGGAAGCGTTTGAAGTATGGCTTCGTGAGGCGGCTGAGCGGGCTCGTCGGAGCTCTGTTGGTGAACCGATCGTATTCATCAATTCGTGGAACGAATGGGCCGAGGGGGCTCACTTGGAGCCGGACTCCCGTTACGGTCGTGCCTATCTGGATGTCGTCAGGCGGGTGTCTGCGGGCGATTCGATTTCGGCGGAGCTACGCTCAAATTCTGTTCTGCTGGACTGCCTGAGCAGATCGGAGCTTGAGCAGGCTATCAAGGGAGCCGCAGTTCATGTCGAGGTGCTCGCCAATTTGCAGCGTAGCGAAGGCGCTCTGACGGGATTCCAGCACCTTCGAGAAGGCTTGCCGGTCGAAATGGAGGGAGCCGTCGCGAGTCCCGATGGTTCGATGTTTGTGATTGAGAGCATCAATTCGCAAACGGAGGAGCGTGTGGTGGTAGACCCGCGCTACAGGGTGCTGGTCCGAGGTTGGGTTTTCGCCAAGGATGGCTTCGAGCCGCTCAGAAATCGCATCGCATTTTTGGTGCTGTCTCCGGAAGGAGAAACCAACGCAGGCAAGAGCGGGTACTGCCTGGTTGTCGATTGGCACGAGCGAATGGACGTAACGGAGTATATGAAGGCGACCGCCCGCGAGTGCTGCTTCGGCTTCGAGGTGGGTTTTCTGCTTAAGGGATTGCCGGACGGGCAGTACAGACTTTCGATTCTTGAGGTCGGCGAAGGAGAAAACCTGATTGTCGGATCAGGTCATTCTCTGGTCGTTCGGCATTGAGTTGAGGATCCAATGTTAGCTAGCGTGGTGATTGCTTGCTACAAGCACGAAGCCTATCTCGAACACTGCCTCGAGACGGTTTTCGATCAGACATATCCAGAACTCGAGCTGATCATCGTCGACGACAACTCGCCGGACAACAGCTTCCAGTTGGCCGAGAGGCTTCTAAAGCGGAAATCGTTCGCCAAGCGCTTTGCATCATGCAAGTTGCTCAAGAATCCCGCGAACATGGGAGCTCATTTCACCTGGAATCGCGCTCTGTCCCTTGCGACAGGCGAAATGCTGTTCTTGCTTAACTCGGACGATGCCTTTTCCAAGGAGCGCGTCGAGGCATTTGTTGGCCGCCACGGCGCTGAAAAACTGTTTTTCGGATTTTCCGCGATTGAGCCAATCGACGAAAACGGGAAATCCATCAACAGCTTTCAGTTTCCAGCGCGCCTCAGATACGCCACCAGTCAGGCTGCAGGTGCCGATCGCCCGCTGTCCTGGTCTTTCTTGGAGTCGCAGATCGCGGCTTCAACGGGAAATTTTGTGTTGAGCGCAGAACTGTTGAAGCGGACGGGGTGGTTTGCCGACCTCAAATATTGTCACGACTGGGAATTCGCGCTGCGGGCGATCACGATCGTTGAACCAACATATGTAGAAGCCGATCAATATATGTATCGGTTGCACGCATCCAACAGTTTTCGTGGACTGAGTTCGGTGGCCGAAAGCGAAACGAAGGCTTGCATGCAGACCTATTCGCTGCGCGCGATGGTCTCCAAGCCGTCCAACCGGACTTGCCTCAGCCCTCTTAACATGGGGGACGCTTTCTATCGGCTGATAAAGAACTACCCGAACTTCAATTATTGGATGCGGCAACTGTACGCGCCTTACATGGCCGAGCACAGGACGGTCGAGAAGAACCAGTGGACGGTTCCGGCTGAATGGCGCTAGAGAAATGCGGCCGACGCCGGATCACGGGGCTCAAGACGCCAGTGCCCATCCGCCCGTTACATTGTGGGAGCTGAAGCGTGCCGTTCCGACCAAATCGGAACGGAACGGTGGAAGCGGCGGACCGGCATTCATTCGCGCGTGAACGCCTAGCAAAGGTTCGGCTTTCCCTTGGATTGCTCGCGAAGATCCTTCAGGACCTTACGCAATGCCTCCAGGCGCTCGGTCTTGCACGGCAGGGTGGGGATTAACCATCCACCTTCGTCGTTTTCATTCCAAGCATAGATCAGGATGGCGGGAGATTTCAGCTCGGCCGGCTGAGCAGACCTCCATTCTATCGCGCGATGCAGATGATCCGACAGCTCCGGCCCTGTCGGTGCAATGAAGAAGTTTTCCATTCCCACGCCAGGGCGCTGCTTGGCCTCCCACGGGACTGGACGTTCGATGCGCGGACGGCGGTCCCAGCCAGTCATCACGGTGGGGATGACGGGCAGCCGGCTCTTGGCCAGTTCGTTCCAATCTCGCTCCGCGCCACGTGCAAGGTCGGCATAAGAACCACGGACACTACCGTAAACTCCGGCATAGGAACTGACCGCGTCGGCAGTTAGAAAAGCGCCCTGTTCATAGAGCAGCTTCTTGTCACCGGTGAGTACCAGGTAAGGATCTCCGTGGCCCGCATCCTTCACGCGGGCTCTGAATTGGTCAATCTGGGACCGAAGGTTCTCCATTCCACCCCACCGCTTCTCAACGTCGGCAACGTGTATGAAGCCGAGAAAATACAGTGGTCGGCCACCCGCTACTCTCAGGTAGTTGTCGTCACCCATGAGATTGACGTGTTCATCGATCAGCGGACTTTCCTTGTCGTGGGAGCCAAATCGAGGGAATTCGGTAAAAATGCAGTACGAAATATCCTTCTTGATTGGGCTTTCTCTAAACATCTTTAGAGCTCTCGACATCGGATCGCCCGAGCCGTAGGCGACAAAGGCCCAGTAGTCGATGCCTGCGAAGACGGCCTGCTTGATCTCCTTGTCGATCGTCTCTTGCGTGACCTCCGGGAAGGCAACCTCGGCGCGGTTCATTCCTGTGGTCTCTTTCGCGAAGAACGGAACTCGCCAATGATACTGCTGGGGAGAGAGCGATGTTTCGACCGCTTTGGTGGGCGTTGATCCAGGCGCGTACCACGCGTCCCACCTGAGCGCGCCCACGAGAGGCCGACCGGTGAGGGTGGCCACTTGCTTGGCTGCGAGGCCGCGCCCAAAGCTATAGCTAAGGCCAGCCGAGCCCAGGGCCAGAAAAAATCGTCGCGTCAGCATGTTCATGCACCCGTCGTTGTTTTCCCAAACATCCTGTTGATTCTCCTCAAAAACACCCTAATGATCAACAAATGGTAAGGCCAATGTTAGGCCAAACTTTTTCGACGCGATGAACTTAGATCGGCTAGAACCGATCGATGTTAGTTGCAACGCACAGGGACCGCGTTTGATGCAGATGGTTGCATGGGAAAATGACTCGACTGCGATTTGTGATCGTATCCGCAGCACCCGTGGAACGCTCAAGATTGTCCTTAAGACAAAGGACGACCCGTTTTTCCTTGCGGATTGGGTAGCCCATCACAAGCAGATTGTGGGCAGCTCGAACCTGATCATTTTTGACAATGGATCTTCAGACGGCAAGGTCTTGTCGACCTACAAGGAATTGGGGCCGGACTTGCTGCTCGCGAGTTTCGGCGGATTTCACAACAACCTGCACAACCCCAAGAATTTCGAGGCGCTCTACGCCAGCCTGTCGGCTTCTTCCGATTTCTATTGCTTCCTGGATACAGACGAGTTTCTGGCGTTCTATGACGGCGAACGCTTCACGAGCGACGCTTCGATATTGCGTCACTTGAACGACAAGGAAGGCGGCGCGTTCATCCCATCGACCTGGCTGTACAACGCGCCCTCCTATCGCGACAGGATGCTATGCGGTGCCGATTTGGGCACACTGCGCAATGGCCTGACCTGGGGCAAGCCCTTGATCCGTTCAGCTGCTTCGCCTCTGTCGGGAGAGGTAAATCACAACTGCCAAATCGCGAAGGGAAAGAAGGCTCCCACGCCGTTGTTTGGATTCTTCCTGCTGCATATGGCCACGCTGTCTCCAGCGCAGAGGGTTCGTGCCAATCTCAACAAGCTGATTGCTCGGGGATTCATGCAGCGTGGGGATTCGGTCGAGAAACTATTGGAACGAGATTTATCGCGTGCCACCGAAAACGAGAAGCTGTACGTCACCGAGATCAAGCGGATGCTTTCTCTTCGGGAAGACCCCGGCTCCGAGCAGGCTCCGCTGGCAGCCGGATCGATGCGAATTGAACAGTCGGGTAAAGTTGAATTTGCGTCGCCCGATGAGGCGCGCGTCTTTGCCGAGTTCGGTGCTTCCTTTGGCGCACTCTGCGCTGAGATGCTGCCTTCTTGAGGTTGGATCGGCCCTGGTTGCCCGGGGGCCATTACCGCCGTTAGCGATCAGACGGCAGGCCACCCAACGTAATCTTCCACCTGTATCGGCGGGGCCTCCCGGCTGAGCCTCGGTTGTGATTGCCGGGGCTCAGCTTCTCGTTTTGAGGCGCGCAAGCGTGCCAGCTTCGTTCGAAAGCGCCTTAGGACGGCTCTGCGCTAGACGACTGAAGTATCGCTTCCGCGGCCTTTCTGTTCGCAAGCGGCACGAAGAACGACATGTCGCCGGCCGTCGCAATTTCGCGGGCTATCTCTCTGACACAATGATAGGCCGGGCGCGAGCTGAAGTCGTGCATGCCTATGATTGCTGCCGGATTGCAGTGCAGGACAATCTGGGCGAAGCACGCAACTCTGAAGCGACCGTCGACGAGATACAGATCGGCGTTGGCGCTGCCGGGCGTATTCCAGATTGTCGAATGATAGTCCGGCCAGCGTGGCTTCGTTGACGGATCGATCGGGAAACCCCATTCGCCGGTCGGCCCGATGTCGATGAATGTCAAATGAGGTTTTGTGCGGCTCGAGGTGCAGGCGCGATCGACCTGGTCCAGCCATCCCCGTGAGGAATCGACCGACGTAATTGAATTCTTGACGTGCTTCGATGCAATGACCGTGCTTCCGCCCGTTCCGAATTCGACGTAGTCGCGGCTATTTCTCACGAATGATAGGAAAAGATCCGCTTCTTCCTTCGACATTCTTGGTAGCAATTGACGTCTCCTCCATATCTTGCGACCGAGAGCAACTTGTCGTCGCCGAGGCGCTCGACGTGCCTGATGCCAGCACGCCGTTGCGCATCCGGATCAGCCGCTCAGTTCATTCCCGCCCGCAGCTCGCAAATTTGAATCCGATCGCGCGGACATCCGCCGGCCGATAGGTGATCACCGCAATTCGCGTCGGTGATCCGGAGCGACTGGCGCCTACTGGTTCAGCCCGACGCGCTCCACCTTGTAGCCGCGCTCCAGGATCGCGCGCCACCAGGGTTGCTCGTCAACATACCAGCGCACTGTCTTGGCGATGCCGGTCTCGAAATTCTCCTCGGCGCGCCAGCCGAGCTCGGTCTCGAGCTTGGTGGCGTCGATCGCGTAGCGGCGGTCGTGGCCGGGCCGGTCGGCGACGAAATTGATCAGCTGACGCCGCGGGCCTGCCGCAGCCGGCGTGACCTCATCGAGCAGGTCGCAGATGCTTTCCACGACGTGCAAATTGGTGCGCTCGTTGCGGCCGCCGACATTGTAGGTCTCGCCGACCTCGCCGCGCTCCAGCACCAAGGTCAGCGCCTTCGCGTGATCCTCCACGAACAGCCAGTCGCGGACGTTCTGGCCGTCGCCATAGACCGGCAGCGGCTCGCCGGCGAGCCCCTTGATGATCATGTGCGGGATCAGCTTTTCCGGGAAATGATAGGGGCCGTAATTGTTGGAGCAGTTGGTCACCAGGGTCGGCAGCTCGTAGGTCTCGCGCCAGGCGCGCACCAGATGATCGGACGACGCCTTGCTGGCCGAATAGGGCGAGTTCGGCGCATAGGCCGTGGTCTCGGTGAACAGGCCTTCGTCGCCGAGCGAACCGAACACCTCGTCGGTCGAGATATGCAGGAAGCGGAACTGGTCGCGCTTCTCGGGCGAGAGCGTCCGCCAGTGGCGCAGCGCCTCTTGCAGGATCGTGAAGGTACCGACGATGTTGGTCTGGATGAATTCGCCGGGGCCGTCGATCGAGCGGTCGACATGGCTTTCCGCCGCAAGATTCATCACCGCATCGGGCTGATACTTCTCGAACAGCCTGCGCAGGACTTGTGCTTCGCAGATGCAGGCCTTCTCGAAGGTGTAGTTCAGGCTCTCGGTCGAGCCGGGCAGGGAGGCCAGGTTCGCCGCATAGGTCAGCTTGTCGATGTTGACGACGCGGGCGTGGGTGTCTCGCAGCAGGTGCCGGACCACGGCGGAGCCGATGAAGCCCGCGCCGCCGGTGACGAAGATCGTCGATCCCTTAAACCGCATGTTTGAAGACCTCGGCTGGGCGGGGCTGACCCTGGAACGAGCGGTAGACCGACAGCAGGTACTCGCCGTAGCTGCTCTTGGCGGTCTTCTGTGCCACCCGCGCGAAGGCTTCCAGCGAGATGTAGCCCTGGCGCAGCGCGATCTCCTCGGGGCAGGCGATGCGC
The DNA here is from genome assembly GCF_019972155.1 of Bradyrhizobium sp. RD5-C2. Taxonomy (GTDB): domain Bacteria; phylum Pseudomonadota; class Alphaproteobacteria; order Rhizobiales; family Xanthobacteraceae; genus Bradyrhizobium. The sequence continues at coordinate 121,867 of NZ_BOVL01000010.1, forward strand.
AAGCCCTGGCGCTGCTCCAGGATCTGGACGAAATGGCTGGCCTCGACCAGCGAGGAATGGGTGCCGGTGTCGAGCCAGGCGAAACCGCGGCCGAGCACCTCGACATAGAGATCGCCGCGCTCGAGATAGGCCTTGTTGACGTCGGTGATCTCGATCTCGCCGCGCGGCGACGGCCTGATGCCGGCGGCGATGTCGACCACGTCATTGTCGTAGAAGTAGAGGCCGGTGACGGCGACGTTGGATTTCGGCCGCTTCGGCTTCTCCTCGATCGACAGCGCCCGTCCGGTGCCGTCCAGCTCGATCACGCCGTACTGTTCCGGCGCGTTGACGACGTAGCCGAACACGGTGGCGCCCTTCTTGCGGATCGAGGCGGCCGACAGCATGCTCGGCAGGCCGTGGCCGTAGAAAATGTTATCGCCTAACACAAGGGCAACGGAGTCATCACCGATGAACTCGCGTCCGACGATGAAGGCGTCGGCGAGGCCTCGCGGGGTCTCCTGCGTGGCGTAGGCGAACCGGACGCCCATCTCGCTGCCGTCGCCGAGCAGGCGCTGGAACAGCGGCTTGTCCTGCGGCGTGGAGATGATCAGGATATCGCGGATTCCGCCGAGCATCAGCGTCGACAGCGGATAATAGATCATCGGCTTGTCGAAGACGGGCAGCAGCTGTTTGGAGACGACGGTCGTCACCGGATAGAGGCGCGAGCCGGTGCCACCGGCAAGGATAATGCCTTTCATGGTCCCTCACAGTTTGATTATCAAAACATAACATATAGCGTGCGCCGCACAAGTTTGTTATGAGGTGGAAATTAACATTTCTGGCGCATCAAACTGGAACAAATGTTAAATGAACGTCATCAAGACCGAGCTTCCTGAAGTTCTGATCGTCGAGCCGAAGCTGTTCGGCGACCAGCGCGGCTTCTTTCTCGAGACCTACCAGTCGCCCCGTTATGTCGAGCACGGCATCACGCGTCCCTTCGTGCAGGACAACATGTCCCGCTCGGCCTACGGCGTGCTGCGCGGGCTGCACCTGCAAAACCCGCTCACCCAGGGCAAGCTCGTGACCGTGCTGCGCGGCAAGGTGCTGGACGTTGCCGTCGACGTGCGTATCGGCAGCCCGAACTTCGGCAGGCATGTCGCGGTCGAGTTGAGCGAGGACAACCGCCGCCAGCTATGGGTGCCGCGCGGCTTTGCCCACGGCTTCGTGGTGCTCTCGGAAACCGCCGACTTCTTCTACAAGTGCGATGACTTCTACAGCCCGAAGGACGAGCTCTCGATCCGGTGGAACGATCCGGCGATCGGGATCAAATGGGGCGTCGATAAGCCACAGCTGTCGGCCAAGGATGCGGATGCGCCGCTGCTCGCCGACGCCAGCAATCTTCCGACCTATGGACAAATCTGATGCGGATTCTTTTGACGGGAACGCGCGGCCAGGTCGGCGGTGCGCTCAAGCCTCTGCTGGAAGGCCACGGCACCATCATCACGCCGCCGACCGCGGAGTTCGATCTCGCGAAGCCGGAGATGCTGACGGGCGCGCTTGAGCGACTGAAGCCCGATCTCATCATCAATCCCGCCGCCTATACGGCCGTCGATCGCGCCGAGGACGAGCGCGAGCTGGCGTTCCTGGTCAACGCCAGGGGACCCGAAGCGCTGGCGAAATGGGCGGCGGCGAACCGGGTGCCGCTGGTGCATTTCTCCACGGACTACGTTTTCAACGGTTCGGGCGACCGGTCGTGGCGCGAGGACAGCCCGACCGAACCGTTGTCGGCCTATGGCGCAAGCAAGCTTGCCGGCGATGTCGCGATCCAGGCGGCAGGCGGGGCGCATCTGATCGCGCGCACCTCCTGGGTCTATGCCGCAAAGGGCACGAACTTCCTGCGCACCATTGCGCGGCTTGCCGGCGAGCGTAAGGAGCTGCGGATCGTGGCCGATCAAATCGGCGCGCCGACAACGGCGCAGGCGATTGCGAGCGCGGTCGCCGGCATCGTCCTGCCGAACATCACCTCGCTGCACGATCAGCTCGTGCGCAGGGGCGGTGTCGTCAATCTGGTTTGCGCCGGCGAAACCAGTTGGCACGGCTTTGCAACCGCCATTGTCGGCGGACTGAGGTCGCGTGGCGTTACGCTCGCGGTCGATAACATCGTGCCGATTGCGACGGCCGATTTCCCGACCAAAGCGGTGCGTCCGGGCAATTCACGACTGGATCTGACGCGGCTCAAGGCGCAGTTCGGGGTTTCGATGCCGACGTGGCAGGAAGCGCTCGCAAGCGAGCTGGACTCGTATGTCCAGCTCGGTGCGCCCGCCCACGCCTAGGGGCCAAAGCGCGGAGCGCCCGCGGCAAATGCCAGGCGTTTGCGCTGAGCTCGTGAGGCAACAAGCAAAAAGCGCGATGAGGATTCAACCTCATCGCGCTTTGGGATTAGGCGCCGCCCGCGCGGCCGCTTAGCGCGGCCGGCCGATGCTGTCGTAGGTGAAGCCGTGCGCGGCCATCTCGTCCGGACGGTAGATGTTGCGCAGGTCGACGACGACCGGATGCTTCATCTCCTGCTTGATGCGCTTCAGATCGAGCGCGCGGAACTGACGCCACTCGGTCACGATGACAAGCGCATCCGCCTGGTGAGCGCATTCATAAGCGTCCTTGCAGTACGTGATCTCCGGCAATTCCTTGCGGGCCTGCTCCATGCCGACCGGATCGTAGGCGCGAACGCTCGCGCCGAAGTCGATCAGGCCGTTGATCAGCGGGATCGACGGTGCCTCGCGCATATCGTCGGTATCGGGCTTGAAGGTCAGGCCGAGCACGCCGATCGTCTTGCCGCGCAGCTCTCCGCCGAGCACGTTGGCGACCTTGCGCGCCATCGCGCGTTTGCGGTTGTCGTTCGCGGTCAGCGTGGCTTCGACGATCTTGAGCTGGACGTCGTGATCGAGCGCCGTCTTGAACAATGCGCGGGTATCCTTCGGGAAGCACGAGCCGCCATAGCCTGCGCCGGCATGCAGGAACTTGGTTCCGATCCGGTTGTCGAGCCCGATGCCGCGCGCGACTTCCTGTACGTTCGCCCCGACCTTTTCGGAGAGATCGGCGATCTCGTTGATGAAGGTGATCTTGGTGGCGAGGAAGGCATTCGCGGCGTATTTGATCAATTCCGCCGTGCGTCGGGCGGTATAAAGGATCGGCGCCTGGTTCAAATAGAGCGGGCGATAGACTTCGCCCATCACCCTCTTGGCCCGATCGTCCTCGGTGCCGACAACGATCCGGTCGGGATGGCGAAAATCCTGGATCGCGGCGCCTTCGCGCAGGAATTCGGGGTTCGAAGCAACCGCGAAATCCGCGTCGGGACGGGTCTCACGGATCAGGCGTTCCACCTCGTCGCCGGTGCCCACAGGCACGGTCGATTTCGTCACCACCACGGTGAACTTCTTCAGCGCCGCGCCGATCTCCTTGGCGGCAGCATAGACGTAGCTCAGGTCCGCATGGCCATCGCCGCGCCGCGAGGGTGTCCCCACCGCGATGAAGACGGCATCGGCGTCGCCGACAGCCCCGGCAAGCTCCGTCGTGAACGTCAGCCGTCCGGCGGCGGTATTGGTCTCGACGAGCTTATCGAGGTCGGTTTCGTAGATCGGGATCTTGCCGCGCTTCAGGGCTTCGATCTTGTCGGCGTCCTTGTCGACACACACGACCTGATGGCCGAAATCGGCAAAGCACGCTCCGGATACGAGACCTACATATCCCGTTCCAACCATTGCAATCTTCATGAATCCGCTCGTCGATCAGTGTGGAGAGGAGGAGTTAGCACTAGCACAATTGGCGCCGATAACGCCAAGTTTTATAGCGTATCGATTGTGTTGAAGCTCGGCGGCTTTTTGTGCAAACGGTGATGGCCTCAGTGCAGTTGAGTGCTCGCTAGTCATCCAGGGCGGGCCATGGACACATTCTCAACTTGAAATCGACCGACAATCGAGCCGCCGTTTGAGGGGTGGACATGAGCACGAAGACGATAGGCACGCAGAGGCCCTCAGGAGCTGAATACGCGTCGTTGCAGACGCAGTTCTCCAGATACGATCGCACGACGTTTTCTGGATTTGTTTATGACCGCGCCGATCCCGGCCGACGCTACGCCGTCGAGCTGCTGGTCGACGGCGAGCCATACATGTCATCATTGTGTGACGAGTTTGTAACAGAGCTTGCCGATGCCGGAATCGGCGACGGTCGATTTGGCTTTACCTTCAACGTGCAGGATGAGGTCATCTCCAGCGCTGCGATCATCGAGGCAAGACTGGCGAATATCGGAAGTCCGGTCGGTGCTCCGATTCGCTGCGATGTTGCTGCACCGGAAGCGCAGTGGCACCGAATCGGCGAGATCAAATGGGTCGGAGGCTTGCGCTTCGAGGGCTGGCTCTCGCAGGACGTCGACGAAGACATCGAGATCCTGATCGCGCAACGGCCGGTGATGACCGTGAAGCCGACCGGATGGACCAACGTTGCGCGCGGCGGCGAGTTCGGCGTCGGCCGCCGGATCGATTTTCATCTGCCCGAGCATTTTGCCGACGGTCGCGTGCGCGGGCTGTCCGCGCGGACCATTTCGGGACGGAGCCTGATCTCCGAGCCGGTCGCATTCGTCGCTTTCGAGCGCGGGCTGGAGCAGACCATTGCCGAGCTCGGACGCTGGGATAGTGAGCGGTTGCGCGGCCAATTGTTCGATCAGCTCCTGCCTGCCTCGGTGCCGTTTCATACCTACCGCAGCTGGAAAGAGCGGTTCTCGCCGACAACGCCGCCAGCACAGTCTGATGCTCTATCCGAGGCCGCGGTCGTCCTGATCGGGGATGCCAGGGTGGACGAAAGCATCGAGAGCCTGGAGGCCCAGCGGCACGCGGCCTGGTCGGCGGTGTCTCTGCCGGCGCGGGGGTTCAGTCAGTTCGATTCCAGCGCTGCGCGCCAGTTCGTCGACGGCGATGCCGCCAACAGCGCGTTCTTCGTGTTCTGCCTGAGCGGAACGATCCTCGCGGAAGATGCCTTGCAGCGCTTCGCCGATGTGTTCGCGTCGGAGCCCGGCTGCGATCTCGTCTATGGCGACGTCGAGGTCGCGGCCGGCGCCGGCGCGGTCTGGCCGCTGGCGTTTTCGGCATTCGATCTTGAACGTGCCCTGGAGCAGGGCTATGGCGCGTATTGCTTTGCGGTGCGTCGGGAACGCGCCGTGGAAGCGCTGCGATCGGCGGCGTCGCTCTACGAAATATTCATTGGCTGCGTGGAGCGTGAGCGAACCTATCATCTGCCGGGATCGGTCGCGGCGTTGCCGCGGATTGATGTGTCCGCCGCGACCGCCGAACTGGTAGCTGCAAGCAAGGCGTATTTGGCCAGGACTGGCGTCGAGGCGAATGTCGAGCCGCGGAAAGCGGGGCTTCTTCCAGCCGTGCGGGTCAAGCGCGCGGTCGATTGGAACGAGCGCACCACCATCATCATCCCGACCAGAAACCGCGCCGAATTGCTCAAGCGTTGCATCGAGACGGTTCTGCCGGCCGCACACGAGACCAACGCCCGGATTCTCGTCGTCGACAACAGCTCGAGCGAGCCGGACGCGCTGGACTATCTCGAGGGTCTCTCAGCGGACGAAATCGACGTCATTTCGGTCGAAGGGCCGTTCAACTTCGCAGCCATCAACAACGCCGCCGTCGATTGCGTCGATACGGACAACATCTGCTTCCTCAACAACGACGTCCAGGCGCTCGACGACGGCTGGCTGGCGGAGATGCTGTGGCGGCTGTCCGCGCCCGATGTCGGAGCCGTCGGCGCAAAGCTGCTCTGGCCGAGCAGCGTCGTGCAGCATGGCGGGGTGGTGCTGGGCGCCAACTTCTCGGCTGCGCACGCCTTCAACGACCGGATGGACGGTGATCCCGGCTACGGCGATCTGCTCCAGGTGGCGCACGAATGTTCGGCGGTGACGGCCGCCTGCCTCTTGATGCGCAAGCGCGATTTCGTCGCCGTCGGCGGCATGGACGAAATCCGCTTTCCGATCAGTTTCAACGATATCGATCTCTGCCTGAAGCTGCGCCAGCTCGGAAAGCGGATCGTATTCACGCCGGACGCGAAACTCGTTCACCTGGAGTCGGCAAGCCGCGGCCGCGATTCCGCGCCGGACCGCAAGGCCCGCTTCGGGCGCGAGCAGGCGATGCTGCGCGCGAAGTGGGGCGAGGTGCTGCTCGATGATCCCTATTACAGCCCGCTGCTGGGGCTGGATTCGACCCCATTCTCTTCGCTCGCATGGCCGCCGCGGTCATGGAAGCCGCGCGCCAACCTCCCGCCGGTGCCGACTGCTCCTCCGATCGGGATGTAGCTGCACGGCTTCGACCGCCCAGTCGAGGACGGCGGCAATCGCGTCATCGGCATCGAGGCCGGGCGGCAGCTTCAGGTCGGTCTTTCGGCCACGTCCCGGTGGTGTCGGAAGCCATTCCGTCGCGGCGGCCGGCAATCCGGTCGCCAGCAGCGCATCGACCAGCGGATGCCCGAATGCCGGTTCGCCGATGTCGAGAACCAGTTTCGTGATGCCGTGACCTTCGATCAGCGTCGCAACGTCGTCGACGGCGATTTCGCCGGTGACCATGACATTGGTCCGCTGCATCAGCTTGAGATCGTCGAGGGTGGTACCGAGCACGATGATCTCGGCGTCTGCATTGGCGTCGGCCATTTGATCGCTGAGCGCTCTGACGAAGCGAAATTCCGCCGCGCTGCCGTGCAGGGCAAGCAGGCCGAGGCGCGCCGGGCCGTCCACGGCAGGATGCCGCACCGGCCGCGCCGGCGGGTCGCTCGGCCTGACCACTTGCAGGCCGAGAACCGACACCGAAAAGGCTGCTCCCTCTTCGCCGATCGCGATCACGCCTCGGGCGCCTTCGACGAGACCGATCCAGTCCGGATCGAGGCCCGATCCAATCGCGGCGCGCGCGGCAAGTCTGGTGTCGGTGATCAGCAGCTCGTAGGCGAAATGTTGCGTGAGCTGCGCGAGACATGCGCCGGGAATGCGGTTCGGTTCCGCAATCTCGAGCGAGCGGATTTGGAGATCGGTGAGAAACCTCAGAAGAGCTTCGCGGCCCTCAGTCGTCGCAACGTCGAGTGTGATCGACTGCGGGGCTCCGCCATCCGGAGCGAAGATCGCGGCGAGCTGGCGTCGTCCCTCGGCGCGGAACTGCACGATCAGACCGCGCTTGTTGTCCGCCGCGAGCTGCCGGCACCGCCTGATCGCAATCTCGCGGCCGACGGCTGAGCCGCAGAGGATGACGTGCGGGCTCGTGGCGCGCTGCTCGGTAGCGAGCAGCTTGAGCTCGAGTGCCGCGCGGCAATCGCGCAGCGGATCGGCAAGCAGAAACGCCGCGCACTCCGTCGCATAGCGCCGGTAGCGGTGTTCGAGCACGCGGAGATTGCGCAGCACCAGCGAACGCTTCTCGCCCAGAAACGAGCGCGAGCCCTCGTGTCCGACAAAGACCGACGGGATGCACACATTGCGGAAGCCGGCCTCCGCGGCGCGCAGACAGAAGTCGACGTCTTCAAGATAGCCGCGATAGAAGTCGTCGGAGAGCTCACGCACGGCGTCGAGGCATGCGCGGGTGATGTAGAGGCAGAACCCGATGCCGTTGGGAATGTCGATGGCCATTCCGGAATTTGCCGCGCCGGCAAGCTCGTCCAGCAATTCCAGCTCGTCGGGCGAGGGCAGGGGGTTGGACCGGTTCGGGATTGGAAAGCTGGTATATTCGCCGTTGTTCGAGAGCGGGGTCGCCGTGCCCACGCCCGGCGTCGATCGCACAGCGGTTCGCAAGCGTTGCAGCGCGTGTTTCGGCACCGTCGCATCCGAGTTCAGCAGCACGACGTCGCCGCTATCTGTCTCGGCAAGCGCCCGGTTGACCGCGCCGACAAAGCCCAGATTGTGCGCGTTGGTCAGGAGCCGGATGTGCTGCTCGGACGCCAACTCGCCGAGCAGGCGCTTGATGTCGGGCTCGGGCGAGGCATCATCGACGACGACGATGGTCGCGCCCGGCGTGCAGGCCACGGCCGTCAATGCGCTCTCGATGCAGGCATGCGTCGCGGCCAGATCCCGGTACACCGGAATGATGATGGTGAGCGGCGACGCGTCGGCGCTCCCGGCGCGAAGCGGCCGTTGTGGCGCGTTGCGGCGATCCGGCGCGCGGTTGGCCGGGACCTGAACGCTCGCGATGACGCCGCCCGCCTGCGCGATCTCGAGGCGTTGCGAGGTCGCGGACGCCGGCCGCATCAGGCGGAAGCTCGCAGCGCGTCGCCCATTGAGCGCAAACCTGTGACGGGGGTCGGCGGGAAGTTGCACGGTGCTGGATTGATCCGCCTGCGCCAGTGAGAGGTGTGGATCGTCCGCGCCTCGCCACGTCACCCATCCCTTCACCTCCTCATCGAGGAAGTCGATACGGGCGCAGCTGTCCTGACCGCTCTGCTCGAGCAGCAGGAGCGCGCTCCTGACTGAATCCGGATCGTCATCGCGCCGCGCGACGCTTTGCGCGGCTTCGATCTGCGCAGGGCCGTCGCCCCAGGCCATCATTCGCCGTGCGGCGGCAAGATCGTCCGGTTCGAGCTCGAGCGCTTTGGCTACGCCGGCGACGGCTGCCTCCTTGAGATCGAGGCGAAACAGCGCTTCGGCGCGCAGCAAATGGGCGCGGGCGCCCGGATGCGGCAGGATCCGGCAGCGGCGGTCGGCGAGCCCGAATGCGCGACGGAAATCACGTGCCTCAAGCGCCCCGACAGCGGCCCGCTCGAGATCGGCGTGGTGCAGGGTTCTGGACGTAAAGGCGATCCTGCGCGCGTCGGCGGTCAAGTGTCGCCCTTGTCTGCCCGCATGGTCAGCCCGCCGTCTTGACCGCGTTCTGGCGGCTCCGGAATACGCGTACCCGTCCCTCGAGGCGCGGTGCCTCCTGGCGCGGCATCGCGGGGGCGGGCTCGACGCGCATCGGCTGCCGGGGCGCAAGCGGCGCTGCCTGCACCCGGTGCTCTTCGAGGCTGAGCTTGAGGCCCACCAGGGGTTCCCGGCCGGAAGGGCCCGACACCACAATCCGGTTCCCGGTGACGCGCAAGGCGGGAGCCCCGAGGAAGATAGTTTCGGCGGCGATGGCGTAGCGATCCGCGCCGGGGCCTGTGGCTTCCAGCGAGAACCCTGTGATCGCCAGCGCGCGTCCCCGGGTTCCGGCAAAGGTTCCGAGCGGAACGAACTGGTTGTCGCCGCGCTGCGGCCGGGCGAACTTGACCGCATATTGCAGGTTGAGATCGTGCGGCTTGTTCGGCCATTCGAGCGAAATTCCCTCGATACGGGCCGGCGCGGCCGGGCCGGCGATCCAAGTATTCGGGCCGACCGTCACGTCACCCAAACCCGCGACATGCGCGAGCAGCTTGAGGGCGCTCAGTTCCTCAGGGCCAGGCTCGGGCTCGTAGGTGTCGAACGGCTGGCTGGCCGGCTGACCGATCGGCTGCACGGCCGGTTGTCCCTGGGTCAGCGGTTCGATCTTGATATTGGCGGCGGTCGAGCCGCCGGCGCGCCCCGCCGTGACCTCGACGATCAGGCGGCTTGGCCGGGCCACCGACACGACCAGCGCGGTCTCGGGCGCAAACAGGGTTCCATTGGCCGCGTCGGGCCCGGTAATGATGTTACAATTGTTAAGACTGGTGCGATCGGCATAGACGCGCACCACCGGAGGTGATGTCTTGTCTTCCGCGCCATTGTAGCGAACCAGGAAGAGACCTCGTGCCAGGTCGATGGTTTTCTGCTGAATCTGTTCGTTCATGGTCGCCTGCGAGCCTAGCGGAATGGGTCGATATATCTCTCACACAGTGTGCCCCAAAAATTGGTGTGATAGAAGGGGGCTTAATGTTAATCCGGTGAGATAGTTCGCACGTGCATATCGAAGACACCCTGCCGGTCACGATCTCGAGTCTGACCCCAATCGAAGACCGCGCGGCCGGGGGGCGCGCCCGCCCGCCAATGAACGTCCTCTTCGTCCACAACAACTTTCCAGCCCAGTACCGCCATATTGCGCGTGCGCTCGCGGAGCAGCCCGGAAACAAGGTCGTTGCGGTCGGTTCATCGACCGCGAGCACGACGCGGGATATCCGGCTGCTGAAATATTCGACGACCAAGTCGGACTCCGCGATGGTGCATCCCTTTGCCCGCCGCTTCGATGTCGAGGCGCGGCGCGCCGAGGAGGTCCTGTATGCGCTGTCGTCGCTGTCGGGGCAGGGCTTCGTGCCCGACCTGATCTTCGCGCATCCCGGTTGGGGCGAGACGCTTCCGCTGCGCACGATGTTTCCGAAAGCGCGGATCATCCTCTATTGCGAATTCTACTACGGCGCCGAGGGCCGGGACGTCGGCTTCGATCCCGAGTTTCCGATGACAGGCCTCGACGGCAATGTCGCACTCCATCTGAAGAACGCGACGACGCTGCTGGCGCTCACCGAATGCGATTCCGGCGTTTCGCCGACGCCATGGCAGAGGTCGACCTTTCCCCGCGAGTTTCAGAGCAAGATCGAGGTCATTCACGAGGGCGTCGACACCGACGAGGTGAAGCCCAATCCGGTCGCCAGGTTTCAGCTTCCGAATGGTGCGACACTGTCGGCGGACGACGAGGTGATCACCTACGTCTCGCGCAATCTGGAGCCGGTACGCGGCTTCCATGTCTTCATGCGATCGCTGCCGAGGATATTGGCTGCGCGGCCGAATGCGCAGGTGGTGATCGTCGGCGGCAGCGGGACATCCTACGGCGCCAATCCGCCCAAGGGCTCGAGCTGGAAGTCGATGTTCCTGGACGAGATCAGATTGGACATCGACCTGCGCCGCGTGCATTTCCTCGGCCGGATTCCCCGGGACCAGTATCTCGCGCTGCTGCAGATCTCCTCGGTGCACGTCTATCTGACCTATCCCTTCGTGCTGTCATGGTCGCTGCTGGAGGCCATGAGTGCGGGATGTGCGGTGGTGGCATCCGACACCGCCCCGCTTCGCGATATCATCTCGGACGGCAACGGCCTGCTGGCGCCGTTCTTTGATATTGATGCGCTGTCCGATCAGGTCGTCTCGGTGCTGTCACGGCCGAAGACCTTCAAGAAGATGCGGATGAAGGCGCGGAGCTTTGTGCGAGACAATTACGACGCAAAGCGGGTCTGTCTGCCCCGGATGCTGACGCTTGTCGATGAAGGTGTCCTACCGCGCACGTACGGCGGATAACGCCAGGAGCTAGCGATGCCGCTTGTCATCTCGGTTGCCCAGCGCAAGGGCGGGGTCGGAAAGACGACCCTTGCGGTCTTGCTGGCCGCAGAACTGGATCGGCGTACGGGCTTGGTGGGACTGGTCGACGCCGACTCCCAGGCGTCCGCATGTCACTGGGCCGAGCCCGGCAATTTGTCGTTCCCTGTCTACCAGCTTGATCCGGAAACCCGGCCGGTTGCCGAATGGGCCAAGCTGATGCGCCAGATTCCGCATCAGATCATCGTCGTGGATTCCGCGCCCAACGACCGGGTGCTGGGCGCCGTGCTCGCGGTCGCCAATATCGTGCTGATGCCGTGTACGCCGTCGGGCCTCGACATCGAGGCCACTGCGCGGACGCTCGACATCGTGCGTGAGGTGCGTGCAGCGCGACGAACGGCGCTCCGTGCCATGATCGTGCCGAACCGCGTCGACCAGCGCACGCTGGAAGGCCAGCAACTGATCGAGGAGCTGGATACGCTCGACGAAGAGATCGGGCCGATGATCGGAAGCCGCTCGGCCTATGTTCGCGCCGTCGCGCTGGGACAATCGGTTGCCGATTTCGCCAGCGGCACGCCCGCGGATATCGAGATCAAGACGCTCGCCGATCTCGTCATGAACTGGTGCGGGATCGCACCCCGGCAGCGCGTGACGGTCTAGATTGGCCGAGCGCTCCGGCCGCTTCACATCAGGCTAACCATGCCTGCATGCGAACAAGAAATCCCGCGCCGCAACGGCCCCTTCGTCTGACGGCGGCGTCCGCTGAGACCGCAGGAGAAATGGCCCGCAAGCGCGATGGAGTCGCGATCCGTCGGCCTGCACGCGCGTTATCGTTCGGCAGCCGAAAGACTTGCCGGCGCGCGAACCTTTTTTGGTTAACGGACTGCTCGCGCGCCTCTCGGCATTTGAGGCAAATGCCGCCGCGCGCTTGAGCCTAAGCTCAAGACATTTCCCGTACATGCTTCCTCTCACTGTGGGGAGTGAAGAATGTACAACGTCAAGAAAGTGATGGCCCTGCTGCTGGCCATCGTCGCGCTCGGGACCAGCGCCCAGCACACGCAGGCTGCGATGATCGGCTCGCCGCTGCCGCTGCGCGGCATGGTCGAGAAGATCCGCTTCAGCGAGCCAACGCTGGCGCCGATGGCCTACATGATGTTCTGCATGCGCTATGCCGACGAATGCAAGCAGAAGCCGCGCGCCCGCATGGTGTTCCGCGGCGGCGCCACACGTCTGACCAAGCAGCGCATGGCCGACCTGATCGAAGTCAATGCCACGGTCAATCGCAGCATCGCGCCACAGCGCAACGAGCGCGGCCTCGCCGGCGAGGAATGGCTGATCAATCCGGCGCGCGGCGACTGCAACGACTATGCCGTCAGCAAGCGCCATGAGCTGCTGGCGCGCGGTTGGCCGATGCGCAACCTGCTGCTGAGCGAGGTCGTGACCTCCTGGGGCGAGCATCATCTCGTGCTGGTTGTCCGCGCCCAGGGCGGTGATGTCGTGCTCGACAATCTGAACGCGCAGATCCGCAACTGGTCGCAGGCGCGCTATCGCTGGGTCAGGATGCAGACCCCGGCGAACCCCGGTCGCTGGGCCGCCCTCGCACAGGCCGGCGTCTAATAACATCTGAGTTAGCCAACGCGCCGCTTGCGGCGCGTTAACCGTCGCTGCGGCGGCAAATCCGTTCGGCTTTAACGCTATTCTCACCGTCATTTTGCCGCGCCGGACGGAATGTCGTACCCATGCGATGGCTGCGTTTGGTGACGCGCGGGATCGGTCCGCGCAGGGACGGCATTTTCAATGGCGAGCAGGGGTTCGATCCTCATCACGGGCGGCGCGGGGTACATCGGATCCCATTGCGCCAAGGCCGTCGCCGAGGCCGGGTTTCTCCCGGTCGTCTATGACAACCTCTCCACCGGCCATCGCAATTTCGTGCAATGGGGACCGCTCGTGACCGGCGACGTCGCCGATCACGACAAGATCGCCGCCACCATCCGCGAGCACAATGCGCTGGCCGTGATGCACTTCGCCGCGTTCAGCGCAGTCGGCGAGTCCGTCGCGGATCCGCAGAAATACTACACCAACAATGTTGACGGCACGATCGGCCTGCTGCGCGGCATGCGCGAGGTGGGCTGCGATCGCCTGGTGTTCTCCTCTACCGGCGCCGTCTACGGCAATGCCGGACGCGATCCCATTCCCGAGAGCGCCGCGGGGCCAACCGTCAATCCCTACGGCCGCTCCAAGTTCATGATCGAGCAGATCCTCGCTGACTATCGCGCTGCCTATCAGTTCAAATCGGTCTGCCTGCGTTACTTCAACGCCTGCGGCGCCGATGCATCCGGCACCATCGGCGAGCTGCGCGATCCCGAGACGCATTTGATTCCGCGCGCGCTGATGGCGCTGCTCGGGCATGTGCCGGACTTTGCGATCTTCGGCGAAGACTATGAGACGCCCGACGGCACCGCGGTGCGCGACTACATCCATGTCGACGATCTCGCCGCCGCCCATATCGCGGCGCTCGAACTGCTGTTGAAGGGGAGCGCCGGCGGTGTGTTCAACCTCGGCACCGGCACCGGCTATTCGGTGCGTGAGGTGCTCGACGCGATCCGCGCCGAGACCGGCGAGGCGGTGCCGAGCGTGGTGCGCGAACGCAGGGCCGGCGATCCGCCGATCCTGGTCGCCGATCCCTCGAAATCGGAGAGCGGCCTCGGCTTCAAGGCGAGCCGATCGGATCTCGGCTACATCATCCGCTCGGCCTGGGCGTGGCACCAGAAGGCGCATCCGCGCCGGCGATAGAGCATGATCCGGAAAGGTGCGAAGCGGCTTTCCGTCGCGACAAACGCGGAACGCGTTTGCGCGAAGATCTTGCCCAAAATGGCGGAAGACTGGAGCGTTTTCGAGCGAAGTGGACGCCGGTTCGCGTGAAGAAAACGCGTCAAAACAAGAATCTAGAGCTTCGGTTCTGATTCAATCAGAACCGAAAATGCTCTAGGCTGCGTCCGTGCGCGACCTCAACCGGCCGAACTGGCTGCGCAGCACCAGCAGGATGAGGTGACCCGCGCCGATGCCGGCAAGACCTCCCGACACCTTGACGATCGCGTCAAGCAGGCGGCCGTGACGGTCCGGTGTCAGCAGTTGCATCGCTTCGAGTGTGAACGAGCTGAAGACCACAAAGAGCACGATCAGCGCGGTACGCCGCGGGTAACCCAACACAAAGGCCGTTGCCATCACTGCATATGCGGCGAAGCGCTCGGTCTGAGGGGGGAAGAACGACGGACGGTCCTGGATCGGCGACAGTGTCACGAAGGCGATAAAGGCAAGCGCGAGCCAGCCCGCAATCACGCCGAACTTCCGTATCTGTGAAATTTCCAACAAAGTATTCCCGGTCCTGTACCGCAGACGACCCCCGGGGCTGATTAGCGCATCACTCGCGCCGGTGACATGGAAATGGTCGCCGAAGGTTAACTTGCCCGCCGACTGTGGCAGCCATGACGCGTCGTCTTGTTGCCAAAAAAGGTATTTAAATACCTTGAATTGAAACTCAATCCCATTTGGCGCGCATCTCTCAGCGGGAACCTGTCGCGCTTGCGCGGGTTCCCGGCATGGTGCACCTGACGAAAAAATAAGGTTTCGCCCGTGGCTCCATTCATAGGCCGTTCACGGCCGGGAGCCTCATTTGATGCCGGAATATCGCAATGCTCACTCTCGGAGGCTAAAGTGCGTCTGCTCGTCGTTGAGGATGACCCGGATCTGAACCGCCAGCTCACCACCGCGCTGACGGACGCCGGCTATGTGGTCGATCGGGCGTTCGACGGCGAGGAGGGGCATTTCCTTGGCGACAGCGAGCCCTACGACGCGGTCGTGCTCGATATCGGCCTGCCGAAGATGGACGGTATCTCGGTGCTGGAGGCCTGGCGGCGGAACAAGCGGGTGATGCCGGTGCTGATTCTCACCGCGCGCGACCGCTGGAGCGACAAGGTTCAGGGGTTCGACGCCGGCGCCGACGACTATGTCGCAAAGCCCTTCCATCTGGAGGAGGTGCTGGCGCGGATCCGCGCGCTGCTGCGCCGCGCGACCGGGCATGCCCAGGTCGAGCTGGTCTGCGGGCCGGTGGCGCTCAACACCCGCACCAAGCGGGTCACCGTCAACGGCAACCCGATCAAGCTGACCTCGCACGAGTACAACCTGCTCGACTATCTGATGCACCACACCGGGCGGGTGGTCTCGCGCACCGAGCTGGTCGAGCACCTCTACGACCAGGACTTCGACCGCGACTCCAACACCATCGAGGTGTTCGTCGGCCGCATCCGCAAGAAGCTGGAAGTCGATATTATCCAGACTGTTCGGGGCCTCGGCTACATGCTGTCGCCGCCGACTTAAAGCGTTTTCGAGCGAAGTGGATAACCAGTTCGCTCGCGTGAAGAAAACACGACCAAACAAAAGGATGAGAGCATATCCTGTTCAATCGGATCATGTTCTTAGAGCGCTTGATCGGCGTACACGGGCATTGGCATGATCCGCGCCGGGAGAACTGGATTCGCCAATGTTTGAATCCCTGACGTCTGTTGCCGCTGACACGCCGTTCGAGCCCGTGCTCTGATGGGCGGCAGCTCGCTTGCGACGCGCCTGTTCGTCTCGGCGACCGCCTGGGTGGTGGTGATCCTGGCGATCACCGGCGTCATCCTTTCGTCGGTCTATCGCGACGCCACCGAGCGCGCCTTCGACCGGCGGCTCAATCTCTATCTGCGCACCCTGATCGCGGAGGTGGCGACGCCGGACGAGCCGGCGGACCGCCAGTTCCAGTCGCTCGGCGAGCCGCTGTTCGACCTTCCGCTGTCGGGCTGGTACTGGCAGATCACCCGCACCGATACCGAGAAGGGCGAAACCCGTGCCTCGCGTTCGCTGTGGGACAAGAAGCTGCCGAAGCTCGAGGAGCACGGCGCCGACCTGACCGCCGCCGGGGTCCGGCTCGGCTATGTCGATGGACCCGAAGGCCAAAGCCTGCGCGTGGTCGAGCGGCCGGTCGATCTCGGGGCCGACGGCAGGTTCCTGGTCAGCGTCGCCGGCGATGCCACCGAGATATTCGATGAGACGCGCAGCTTCGACTATTACCTCGGCGGCACCTTCGCCGCCCTCGGCATCGTGCTGCTGCTGACCACGATCTTCCAGGTGCGCTACGGCCTTGCGCCGCTGAAGCGCATTTCGGATTCGATCGCCGATATCCGCTCCGGCCGCGCCGAGCGGTTGGAGGGCCAGTTTCCGGTCGAGATCGCGCCACTGGCGCGCGAGACCAACGCGCTGATCGATGCCAACCGGGAGATTGTCGAGCGTTCGCGCACCCATGTCGGCAATCTCGCCCATGCGATCAAGACGCCGCTGTCGGTGATCGTGAACGAAGCGGGCACGCATGCCGGCGATCCCTTCGCGAGCAAGGTGCTGGAGCAGGCCGACCTGATGCGTGACCAGGTCGCGCATCACCTCGAGCGCGCGCGGATCGCCGCCCGGGCTACCATCGTCAGCACCATCACCGACGTCGCCCCTGTCATCGAGGCGCTGCGCCGGACCATGGAGAAGATCCATCGCGATCGCGACCTCGCGATCGAGGCGAAGGCCGACCCGGCGGCGCGGTTTCGCGGCGAGCGACAGGACCTCGAGGAGATGGTCGGCAATCTCGTCGACAACGCCTGCAAATGGGCGGCGTCGCAGGTGTTCATCGAAGTCAGCGTGGTCCCGCCGGAGGCGTCGGGCGCGGGTCCCAGGCTGCGCATTGTGGTCGACGACGACGGGCGCGGCCTGTCGGAGGCCGAACGCGCCCAGGTGTCGCGGCGCGGCCAGCGGCTCGACGAATCGAAGCCCGGCTCGGGCCTCGGTCTTTCGATCGTGACCGATCTCGCCGGCCTCTATGGCGGCAAGCTCGCCCTGAATGACGCGCCGATCGGTGGTCTGCGGGCCGAACTCATGCTGCCGGCGGTGTAGGGCATGATGGAATTCGGTTGCATGCGATCGCGAAGGCGGTGCGCTCCCGCTTCCGCTCGTAGGCGCCGTCCGTATTTAAGCCCCGGATGGGACGCCATCTGTTCTTGCCCCTGATCTAGATCAAAGGATTTAGATCCAATCCGGGGCTTCTCCGTGGGTGAACGGAGTGCGCGTGCAATCATCCCCCGATCTTGGGAGACTGCCCATGAAGGACATGCAGGCGCACTTGGAGAAGCTTCGCGTCGAGGCGGAAGAGTGCGAGCTAATCAGCAAGCTGGCGACCAATAAGGCCAAGAAAGAACTGTTCGCCAGGTTGGCCGCACATCACCGGACGCTGGCCGATGAGGTCGAGCGAACCATGAAGGAAGCAGGATAGGAACTTTGCGTTCCCATGTGGATTTACAGCCCCGTTCCCGTAAGGAACTGAGCGAGGAAAAAGGTCACATGGGCCAAATTCGACGTCGGGTCAGACACACCAATTCACTTGAAGCGCGCCTTTTTGAGAGAGCTAGAGAGCTACGCGAACAGGCCGCAGCGCACGCCCCGGGTATCGAGAGAGAAGCGCTCCTGAAGTTAGCCCGGCAAGCTGAGGCTGGCGCCAGCATGACCGAATGGCTGCGCGCTGGGGGGCTTCAATCATCCACGACCTAAGGACTCTTTGCCGACGTCGCCATCAATCGCGTCGTACACAAACAGCATAATATGCTTGCTCCAACGCAGCAGGCGGGATCGCGCTGAATTGTTGACGCGCCGCAGAAGTCCTTTGTCACCGGGGGATGTTCCTAGCCGTGAAAAAGAAACGGCCCAAGCGAGGGGGCAAGCCGGGACCGAGTTGACAGACGTCATCCGACGGACCCGACGGGGACGCCAGACCTAAACAATCGCCAGCCCGCACGCCTCGTTCCTGTGGCGCGCAAACGAACGGCCCCAGCACCCTTGGAGGTAATGCCGGAGCCGTTCTTATTCCCATTCTCACGCCGAGCCGCCGGTTGCCGATAATTGGCGGCCCCTTCCGGGCTGTAATTTGATCTTAATGAAACGCCCTGCCCAGTCGCGAAAGGATCGAATCAGCGGGTGGTTTCAGAAATCACCTGTGTGAATCGTACGCAAATAAACTGCCACGCTTTCCCGGGTGTTTGACAAGTGTCCTGGTTCCCGGAGCGAGTGCCCGCATTGGGACGGCACCCGCAAGCGGGAGAGGCGAGGGGAGCTCGCGGACAATCGTCGCAGACATCATATGCGATTTGGCATACGGATGCTGCGCAGCCTTTTGGGCGGCGTTGCCGTCAATATTCCTAAACGGCTTCTTAACGCGCCCACCTCTATCATCGCGGGCGGACGGGCTGCGGCGTTTGCCGGGCACCTAGCTTTCACGACCGGGCATGAGCCAGAAATCGATCGAGCGCCTGACGGATTATCTCGCGCAGCTTCCGCCGCAATCGCAGGCGCTGCTGATGCGCGAGCTGGAGCGCGCGGTCGAACGCGGTGATGACGTCGCGGTCGCCAATCTGGTCCTGGAACAGCTGCGCAAGATCGTGCGCGGGGCCGAGCAGGACGAGCAGATCCAGCCGCGCAGCGACGATCCGGCACGGCTGCTGTTCCGGCCGCTCGAGCCGTTCCTTGCCGAGACCAATTTCCCGACCCGTGCCGGCCAGCTCCGGCGTGCGTCCCTGTTGCCGATCTGGCAGTGGCTCGCCCGCGAAGGTGCGCCCGAGCCCGCCCGCGAATTCGAGACGGCGCTGGCGTCGGCCACGGAGAGCGGTCCGATGGAGATCGCCGCGCGCAGGTTCCAGCTTGCGGCCGCGGAAGCCATCCTCAAGGTCGCTGGGCCGACGCAGGACGACCGTCAGCGCGCGCTGGCGCGCGTGGGCCCGCCGAGCGTTGTCGAGGACCTGCTGCCGATCGGCCTCGTCCTGCAGGCCCGTGAAGCCCTGGAAACTCTCGGCAGCCGGCTGCCGAGCCAGATCCGCGTGTTTTCCGATTCCCAGATCGCCTCGGCGATGGAGGCGCTCAAGCTGCCGTCGCTGCAGACGCCGCAGCTGCTGCCGTTCGCGCTGTCATTGATTACGCAGCGGCTCGCCGCGCCATGGCAGATCATCCGCCTCGCCATCAAGATGGCGGCCTCCGACGACGAGCTGCGGGTCGCGGCCACGCCGTACGGCATCGCCGTCACCATCGCGCTGCACGACCTGTCATTCGTCGCGGCCTGTCTGCGCACCGACATCAAGCGCGGGCATTTCGATTATGTCGGCGACCAGCTCAAGACCCTGCATGACGGGGTCCGCGGCCTGCGCACCGAACTCGACCTGCGCAACGACTCCACCTGGGGCCGCCAGCTCACCTCGGTGCGCGCCGATACCTCCAACGCGCTGCAATCGGAGATCGACAGCGTGCCGGGCCGGGTCCGCCGCATCCTGCGCCAGCGTGCCGACAAGGACATTACGGCCGGCGCCAAGATCGATGCGTCCGAGGTCGAGGACGCCGCCGCCCTGATCGATTTCGTCGCGGTGTGCCGCACCTATGCCAGCGAGCTCGCCATCAACGAGGTGACGCTGCGGACCTTCTCGGACCTGCAACATTATGTCGAGCAGTCGACCGAGGGGCTGGTGCAGTCGCTGCGCGGCGGCGACGCCCGGGTCCGCACTTTCCGCCAGCAGCAGGTCAAGGCCGCGATCCGCTTCTGCGAAGTGCTGTTCGGCCACGACTACGCCTCCCTGATGAACCGGGCGGCCGAAAACGCCGTCACCGGCGAACGGAAGTCCTCGCGCGCGGGGTAGCGAGACCGCGCAATTCGCGGGCATTCTCGACGGCAAGAATTTGGGTGACAATGCACTCAATCGCCAACGAGAAGCCAAGTGTCACCGTAATCCCCATGAGACTTAACTGAATGGACGATCACCCTATTTTTGATGTCTTGGAAAACTGGCCAGGCCGAGTTTCGACGCAGCTTGCGTTTGAAGCGCGCGGCTTCTTGATGCCGGCTGCGTGGCAGAACAGGATGATCGAGTTCTGCGGAGCAGGCCAAGCGGACTTGCTTAATCGCTATTGGGATGAGGTAGCGATGGAGACGATGCGAGCCGTTGGAAAGGTGAATTCGGACAACAGGACATTTCGCATTGAGCCGCGATATCGCTCGGCCTTCTTGGATGAGCTGTTCGCCCGCAAAGATTTTCCTCACGCGGATGTTCCGAATGGACCTCCTGTCAGATGCCTGCTCGAGCATTTCAGGAAGTACTGGCATGATCGGGAATTTAGAGAGCACGAATTAATCGCCATTAGGGGTTGGAGAAAGCGCGAAAGGGAGTGTTTAGAGATCCAGACGACGGGATGGACGGGAAAAAAGAGGGGGGTCATT
This sequence comes from Bradyrhizobium sp. RD5-C2, assembly GCF_019972155.1. GTDB lineage: Bacteria > Pseudomonadota > Alphaproteobacteria > Rhizobiales > Xanthobacteraceae > Bradyrhizobium. The sequence continues at coordinate 142,428 of NZ_BOVL01000010.1, forward strand.
CCGCTCGTCGACCAATTCTGCACCGCGCTCGCATTCAAGCGTCGCCGGAACCGCTGGCAAAAGAAGCTGGGTTGCGGTCTCATCTTCGAGGTTGGACTGGATCTTGGGGGCGATCCCAAGCGCGTAGGGGACCCGTTGGTTTTCTGGATATTCCATGAGAGCGATCCAGAATGTGCTTTTGAATTGAGAGGTAACGATCCGTTTGATCGGCTTGTTTACGGGAGTCGATTGTACAGCGGCGGCGGGGATGCCAGCGACGAAGTTCTTGGAATTCGAGCCAACATTGAACTGTTTGATGTTGTTGCTGCGTCGTTTGAGACGATGCGATAACAAGCAAGCGCTGCTTGGGGGATTACGGTGACAGTGCATTCGATCGCACAGTCGCGCCCTGACGGGAAGCACCGCCGGACAATCTCATGGATCAAGCGTAGGTCCTGAGCGTTTTCGACGGCAAGCCGACGAGGCCGCCAAGTCGGGACGGCACGCATTTGCGCAATTTCGGAATAATGGAAGTGTGGCGCTGATTTGCCCGACGTGTCAAGTCGGCATTCGAGCGCCAGCGGGCGCCCGCCGGCTACTGTGCATGGGGTTGTTTTCGATATTTTGGTCGTATGCGCCTTTTCGCCCGGCGACGCCGTTGCAATACCGCCGGAACGGCACCGGAGACCGGCTGATTTCGACCTTCGGTCGATCCAGCAATTGTCAATTGCCGGGCTTGGCGCCGGTAGTGTAAAGCGATTCTAAGGCGGCTTGCCTGAAGCCGCCGTTCCATCCGGGAACCGCTTGATGACGCTGTGGTTTGTGTTCGCGCTGATGACGGTCGCGGCGATCTTTGCCGTGCTGTGGCCGCTCAGCCGCCGCGGACGGGCGGATAGCGGGGGCAGCGAGGTCGTGGTCTACCGCGACCAGCTCGCCGAAATCGACCGCGATATGGCCTCAGGCATCATCGGCGCCGCCGAGGCCGATGCCGCGCGGATCGAGATCAGCCGCCGGCTGCTGGCTGCCGCCGACCAGAGCGGACGTGACGCCCCGGTGACAGGCAGCATCACGCTGCGGCGCGCTGCCGCGGTCGTGGCCCTGGTTGGGCTGCCGGTGATTGCCTCCAGCTTCTATCTCGCGCTCGGCTCGCCGCGTCTTGGCGACTTTCCGCTCGCCGAGCGCAGCCAGGTGGCCGATGCCAACCAGCCGCTCACCAATCTGGTCGCGCAGGTCGAGGCTCATTTGGAGAAGAATCCGACCGACGGCCGCGGCTGGACGGTGCTGGCGCCGGTGCTGTCGCGCCTCGGCCGCTACGATGATGCCGTCCGTGCCTATCGCAATGCCATCACCTATGCTGGCGACAATGCCGATCGCCGCGCCGATCTCGGCGAGGCGTTGATGGGGAGCGCCGGTGGCGTCGTCACTGCCGACGCCAAGGCGGAGTTCGAGCGCTCGGTCGCGCTGAATGGCGACGACGCCAAGGCCAATTATTTCCTCGGCCTCGCCGCCGAGCAGGACGGCCGCAAGGCCGACGCCGCTGCGCTCTGGCAGAAGATGCTGGCGAAGGCGCCGTCGGATGCGCCGTGGCGGCCGCTGGTGCAGGCTGCGCTGGTTCGGGTCGGTGGCGTCAGCGCACCCGCGCTGCCGGATGGCGCGGTGGCGGCGGCCAAGGACATGAGCGAGGCCGATCGCGGCACCATGATCAAGGGTATGGTCGATCGGCTGGCGACGCGGCTGAAGACCAACGGCGACGACGTCGAGGGCTGGCTGCGGCTGGTCCGCGCCTATCTCGTGATGGGCGAGCGCGACAAGGCGATCAGCGCGCTCGCGGATGCCCGTCAGGCGGTGGGCAATAATGCGGACCGGTTGCGTCAGCTCAATGAGGGGCTGAAGAGTCTCGGACTGGATGGATAACGCATGATGCCGAAACATGTGCAGCGGTTTTCGGCTGATGTCATGCGCAAGGACGCACCATGACCAGGAAACAACGGCGTTTGACACTGATCGGCTGCGCGCTCGTCGTGCTCGCGATCGCCGCGGGCCTGGTGCTGAACGCGCTGCGCGATTCCATCGTGTTCTTCTCGACGCCGTCGATGGTCGCCGAAAAGCATCTCGGTCCGGGCAAGCGGTTCCGCCTCGGCGGCCTGGTCGAGCAGGGCTCGCTCAAGCGCGGCGACAATCTCGCGGTGACCTTCACCGTCGGCGACGGCGGCGCGATGCTGCCGGTCGCCTACAAGGGCATTTTGCCGGATCTGTTCCGCGAGGGGCAGGGCGTGGTGGCGGAAGGCGCGCTCGATGCCGACGGCGTGTTCCGTGCCGACACCGTGCTCGCCAAGCATGACGAGACCTACATGCCGAAGGACGTCGCCGATGCCCTGAAGAAGCAGGGCCACTGGAAGGACGACTACGGCGCCAAGCCGAACAGCATGCCGAGCGCCTCCGCGGCGCCGACCCAGGGAGCGATGCGGTGATCGCCGAAAGCGGACATTATGCCCTGGTGCTGGCGCTGGCGCTGGCGCTGATCCAGTCGATCGTGCCGATCGTCGGGGCGCGCTGGCGCGATGCGGCGTTGATGAACGTCGCGCGCTCGACCGCGCTCGCCCAATTGCTGTTCGTCGCGGCGTCGTTCGCGGCGCTGGTGACCTTGCACGTCACCTCGGATTTCTCGGTCGCCAATGTCTTCGAGAATTCGCATTCGCTGAAGCCGCTGCTCTACAAGATCACCGGCGTGTGGGGAAACCATGAAGGCTCGATGCTGCTGTGGGTGTCGATCCTGGCGCTGTTCGGCGGCCTCGTCGCGGCCTTCGGCAACAATCTGCCGCTGTCGCTGCGCGCGCATGTGCTGGCGGTGCAGGCCTGGGTCGCCAGCGCGTTCTATCTGTTCATCCTGATCACCTCGAATCCGTTCCTGCGGATCGCCAACCCGCCGATCGAGGGACGCGACCTCAATCCGGTGCTGCAGGACATCGGCCTCGCCGTGCATCCGCCGATGCTCTATCTCGGCTATGTCGGATTCTCGATCTCGTTCTCGTTCGCGGTGGCGGCGCTGCTGGAAGGGCGGATCGACGCCGCCTGGGCGCGCTGGGTGCGGCCGTGGACGCTGATGGCGTGGATATTCCTGACGCTCGGCATCGCGATGGGCTCCTACTGGGCCTATTACGAGCTCGGCTGGGGCGGCTGGTGGTTCTGGGATCCGGTCGAGAACGCCTCGCTGATGCCGTGGTTGGCCGGCACCGCGCTGCTGCATTCGGCGCTGGTGATGGAGAAGCGCAACGCGCTGAAGGTCTGGACCGTCCTGCTGTCGATCCTGACCTTCTCGCTGTCGCTGCTCGGCACCTTCCTGGTGCGCTCCGGCGTGCTGACATCGGTCCACGCCTTCGCCACCGATCCGACCCGCGGCGTGTTCATCCTGCTGATCCTGTTCGTCTTCATCGGCGGCAGCCTGTCGCTGTATGCCTGGCGCGCGCCGGCGCTGAAGCAGGGCGGGCTGTTCGCGCCGATCTCGCGCGAAGGCGCGCTGGTGCTCAACAATCTGCTGCTGACCACCGCCTGTGCGACGGTGTTCATCGGCACGCTGTATCCGCTGGCGCTCGAGGTCCTGACCGGCGAGAAGATCTCGGTCGGCGCGCCGTTCTTCAATTTCACCTTCGCGCCGCTGTTCGTGCCGCTGCTGCTGGCGGTGCCGTTCGGGCCGCTGCTGGCCTGGAAGCGCGGCGACCTGCTCGGCGCGGCGCAGCGGCTGATGGTCGCCGGCATCGTCGCGCTGGTTGCGATCGCGGTGGTGTTTGCGTGGACCTATGGCGGCGCGACCCTGGCGCCGCTCGCAATCGGGCTTGCCGCCTTCGTGATCATGGGCGCGCTGTGCGATCTCGCCGAACGCATCGCGCTGTTCCGGATTCCGCTGTCGCTCTCGCTGCGCCGCGCACGCGGCCTGCCGCGGGCGACCTGGGGCACGGTCTTCGCGCACGCCGGCCTCGGCGTCGCACTGATCGGAATCGTCTGCGAGACCACCTGGAACAGCGAATACATCGGCTCCATGAAGCCGGACGACGTCGCCAAGGTCGCCGGCTATGAGCTGCGGCTCGACGGCCTGAACCCGCGGCAGGGGCCGAACTTCCGCGAGATGGTCGCGCAATTCACGGTGACCCGTGACGGCGAAAAGGTCAGCGTGATGACGCCGTCGAAGCGCAACTTCACGACGCGCGGCGCCTCGACGACCGAGGCCGCGCTGCTGACGCGCGGCGCGAGCCAGCTCTATATCTCACTCGGCGATACTTCGGCCGACGGCGCGATCGCGGTGCGCATCTATCACAAGCCGCTGGTGCTGATGATCTGGTGGGGGCCGGTGCTGATGGCGTTCGGCGGCATGCTGTCGCTGTCCGACCGCCGCTTGCGGGTCGGTGCGCCGAAGCCGGCCAAAGCAGCGGCGCGCGCCTTGCAGGCCGCCGAATGATGCGGTCGCGCACCCTTGCAGCCGCCGCGCTTGCGGCGACCCTGATGCTCGGCGCGATGCCCGCCCGGGCTGTGCTGCCCGACGAGATCATGGCGGACCCGGCCAAGGAGGCGAGGGCGCGCGAGCTTTCGAAAGAGCTGCGCTGCATGGTCTGCCAGAACCAGTCGATCGACGACTCGGAGGCGCCGCTGGCGCGCGACCTCCGCCTCCTGGTGCGTGAACGGATCTCGGCCGGCGACAGCGACCGCCAGGTGATCGATTTCCTGGTGGCCCGCTACGGCGAATTCGTGCTGCTGAAGCCGCGCCTCAACGAGCACACGCTGGTGCTGTGGCTGACCCCGCCGCTGGCGCTTTTGCTGGGCGGTCTTGCGCTCTGGCGGCTCGGCCGGCGCAGGGCAAATCCGGCCGCCGGCGGGGGCGATTCCACCCCCGGATTGACGTCCGACGAAGAGGCGCGCCTTGAGCGGCTGCTGGCGGCCGAATCCGCGCCGGACAAGCCGCTTTAGTTCCTTTCCAAGCCCTTAATTTGCATGCGCTATTCTGCCGCAGCGCAGGTTTGCTCAATTACCAAAGTTTAATTCCGCAGCCAGCGCGCGGTAAGGCTGATGACCCCATGTTCAGACGCATCAGGTGCTCGCCCCGCACCGAATGATTCTGGCCCTGGAGATCTCAAGACATGACCGACCGTCCCGACCTCTCGACCCTTCCGTCCTACAAGGCGCCGAAGCGCTCGCTGTTCTCTGCCCGCAAACTCGCGCTGATGGCGTCGGTCGTGGCCGGCCTCGGCGCCGCCACCTACGGCTTCAGCCCCACCCACAACCCGGCCGACCTGTTCACGACGCCTGCGCACGCGCAGGTCAATAACGAGGTCAAGAAGGTTCAGCAGCCGGTCGGGTTTGCCGACATCGTCGAGCGGGTGAAGCCGTCGGTGATCTCGGTCAAGGTCAATATTCGCGAGAAGGTCGCGAAGGATGACAGCAACAACAATGACGATTCGCCGTTCCAGCCGGGTTCGCCGATGGAGCGCTTCTTCCGCCGCTTCGGCGGTCCGGATGGCTTGCCCCCGGGTCTGCGCGGTGGACCGCGTGGCGGTGGCGTGGTGACGGGCCAGGGCTCCGGCTTCTTCATCTCGGCTGACGGCTTCGCCGTGACCAACAATCACGTCGTCGACGGCGCCGACAAGGTCGAGGTCACCACCGACGACGGCAAGACCTTTTCCGCCAAGGTGATCGGCACCGATCCGCGCACCGATCTCGCGCTGATCAAGGTCGAGGGCGGCTCCAACTTCCAGTTTGCCAAGCTCTCCGACACCAAGCCGCGCATCGGCGACTGGGTGCTGGCGGTCGGCAATCCCTTCGGTCTCGGCGGCACCGTGACCGCGGGCATCGTCTCCGCCTCCGGCCGCGACATCGGCAACGGCCCGTATGACGATTTCATCCAGATCGATGCGCCCGTGAACAAGGGCAATTCGGGTGGGCCGGCGTTCGACGTGTCCGGTGAGGTGATGGGCGTCAACACCGCGATCTACTCGCCGTCCGGCGGCAGCGTCGGCATCGCGTTCTCGATCCCGGCTTCCACGGTGAAGAGCGTCGTCGCCCAGCTGAAGGACAAGGGCTCGGTCAGCCGTGGCTGGATCGGCGTCCAGATCCAGCCGGTGACATCAGACATCGCCGACAGCCTCGGCATGAAGAAGGCCGAAGGCGCGCTGGTGGCCGAACCGCAGGCCAACGGCCCCGCGGCCAAGGCCGGCATCGAGTCCGGTGACGTCATCACCGCCGTCAATGGCGAGCCGGTGAAGGATGCGCGCGAACTCGCCCGCACCATCGGCGGCCTCGCGCCCGGCAATGCCGTGAAGCTGAACGTGCTGCACAAGGGTCAGGACAAGACCGTCAACCTCACGCTCGGCCAGTTGCCGAACAGCCTGGAAGCCAAGGCTGACACCGACAACAACGGCGACAAGGGCAACTCGTCCCGTGGCACCGACGTGCCGAAACTGGGCCTCACTGTGGCACCCGCCAACAGCGTGGCCGGCGCCGGCAAGGAAGGCGTGGTCGTGACCGAAGTCGATCCCAAGAGTGCTGCCGCTGAGCGGGGCTTCAAGGAAGGCGACGTGATCCTCGAGGTCGCCGGCAAGACCGTCGGCACCGCCGGTGAGGTACGTGATGCGATCACCGCGGCGCGCAGTGACAACAAGAACAGCGTTCTCATGCGCGTGAAGAGCGGCGGTTCGTCGCGCTTTGTGGCAGTGCCGCTGGCCAAGGGATAACTATCTATGAGTTGGAACGCGTCGCCGGCATTAGTCGCCCCCGCCGACGGCGCGTTCCGGGGGGCGGGCCCCTTGCTCGCTCCCTATGTTGCCTTTCGATGGAATATGCCCCCCTCTGTCGGAAGGTCTCAGGGCGGTGAGGTCCCCCAGCTTCACCGCCCACTTTTTTCAGCGCCGCATGATCCGGAAAAGTGGAGACCGGTTTTCCCCCGCGACAAACCCGGAACGGGTTTGCGCGGAGATCATGCGCCCACAAGCTTCCCGGAATATTCGCGGTCGTCTTGCATGTGCAGGCCGGCCGCGCCATGCTGACAGAGGGCCTATTCCCGTGACCGCAACCGCTCCGCAAATGCGCATCCTGATCATCGAAGACGACCGCGAGTCAGCCGACTATCTGGTCAAGGCATTCCGTGAAGTCGGCTATATCGCCGATCTCGCTTCCGACGGCGAGGAAGGCCTGTCGATGGCGGAGACCGGCGATTACGACGTGATGGTTGTGGATCGCATGCTGCCGAAGCGGGACGGCCTGTCGCTGATCGGCATTCTGCGCGACAAGGGCAATAGGACGCCGGTCCTGATCCTCTCGGCGCTCGGCCAGGTCGACGACCGGATCAAGGGCCTGCGCGCCGGCGGCGACGACTATTTGCCAAAGCCCTATTCCTTCGCCGAGCTGCTCGCGCGCGTCGAGGTGCTGTCGCGGCGCAATGTCGGGCCGGCCGAGGAGACCACTTACCGGGTCGGCGATCTCGAGCTCGACCGGCTGTCGCATCGCGTCGCCCGCGGCAAGGATGAGCTGACCTTGCAGCCGCGCGAGTTCCGCCTGCTCGAATATCTGATGAAGCATGCAGGGCAGGTGGTGACGCGCACCATGCTGCTCGAGAACGTCTGGGATTATCATTTCGATCCGCAGACCAACGTCATCGACGTCCACATCTCGCGGCTGCGCTCCAAGATCGACAAAGGCTTCGAGCGGCCGCTGCTGCATACCATCCGCGGCGCGGGGTATATGATCAGAGATGGCATCAGGTAGATCGTGACCGCCTTCGGCAAACTGATCCGGACCACGGCGTTTCGGCTGACGCTGGTCTATCTGTTCCTGTTCGCGCTGTTCGCGGCCTCGCTGCTGGCTTATTTCGCCTGGAACACGCGGCGGCTGATCACCGAGCAGATCACGACGACCGTCAACGTCGAGATCAGCGAGATCACCTCCATCTATAACCGCCGCGGCCTGCACGGCCTGCTGACCACCATGGGCAATCGTGCGCTGCGGCCGGGCGCCAACCTCTATCTCCTGACGGCACCGAACGGGCAGGCGCTGGCCGGCAATGTCGGCTCGCTGGCGCCTGGCGTGATGAGCATGCAGGGCTGGACCGAGACCGCCTATCGCCGGATCGACGAACAGGACAAGACCGATCACCGCGCGCTGGTGCGGGTCACCGAGATGGACAACGGCTTCCGCCTCCTGGTCGGGCGCGATCTGGAGGAGCGGCGGCGGCTGTTCGGCATCGTCGCCAAGGCGGCGCAATGGTCGATCCTCGTCGTGGTCGTGCTCGGCATCGGTGGCGGTATCTTCGTCGCGCGCCGTGTGCTGCGCCGGATCGACGCCATGACCGGCACCACCAAGCGGATCATGGCGGGCGATCTGTCCGGCCGGCTGCCGGTCGGCCGCAGTGGCGACGAGCTCGACCGTCTCGCGGAAAATCTCAATGTCATGCTGGAGCGCATCGAGGCGCTGATGACGGGGCTGAAGGAGGTCTCCGACAACATCGCCCACGACCTCAAGACGCCGCTGACGCGGCTGCGCAATCGCGCCGAGGAGGCGCTGGCGCGGTCGGGCGGCGAGGCCGACTATCGCGCGGCGCTGGAGCGGACGATCGAGGAGTCCGACGGGCTGATCCGCACCTTCAACGCGCTGTTGATGATCGCGCGCGCCGAGTCCGGCCAGGCGCGCGGTAACATGGACGATTTCGACGGTGCTGACGTCGCCAACGGCATCCACGAATTGTACGAGCCGCTGGCCGAGGACGACGGCATGACGCTGCAGGTGAAGACCGCGCCGGCGCCGATTCACGGCAACCGCGAATTGATCAGTCAGGCGGTCGCCAACCTGGTCGAGAACGCCATCAAATATGGCAAGCCCGAACCGGGCGTGGAGCCGATGAAGGCCGATGCGCGGGAGATCCTGATCGAGGCTCGCCGTGAGGGCGATCAGGTCCTGCTCAGCGTCACCGACCATGGTCCGGGCATCCCCGAGGGCGACCGCAAGCACGCGGTGGAGCGCTTCGTCCGGCTGGAGGCCAGCCGCACCTTACCCGGTTCCGGTCTCGGCCTCAGCCTGGCCTCGGCGGTTGCCACGCTCCATGGCGGCGAGCTGCGGCTCGGCGACGCCCATCCGGGGCTGGTGGCGACCCTGGTGCTGCCTGCGCGGGCGGGCGGCAGTGACAGGCTTGCGGCTCAAACGCAGGATGTGCCACAGAAGGCGGCATGAATGCCGCCGCGCCGGGAAACGCGGATCGACACCATCTGGCCGCGCGGTTCGCGGATGGACCGCGTGTCGCCGCTTCCGTATCTGCCGATCAGCGCCTGACTGACTGGTTCGCCGAGCTCGAACCGGCGCAGTCGGCTGCGCTCGCGGTGCTGCTGGAGCACCCGTTCGCACGGGACATCCTGCGCGGCATTGCCGAGTTCTCGCCCTATCTGTTCGAGCTCGCGCGGGCTGATCCCGCGCGGCTGATCCGGATCCTGTCATGCGACCCGGAGTCGCATCTTGCGAACCTGATCGAGACCACCTCGCGCGACGTGCTCGCCGCCGGCAGCGAGGCCGACGTGATGGTCCTGCTTCGCCGCATGAAGGCGGAGGCCGCGCTGATGATCGCGCTGTGCGACATCGGCGGCGTCTGGCCGGTGATGCGGGTGACGGCGGCGCTGACCGACATCGCGGTGAATTCGGTGCAGTCGGCGCTGCGATATCTGCTCCGGCAGGAAATTGCCCGCGGCCGGATGATTGCCGCCGATCCCGAGTATCCGGAAGCGGGCTCCGGCCTGATCGTGCTTGCGATGGGCAAGATGGGCGCGGGCGAGCTGAACTATTCCAGCGACATCGACCTGATCGTGTTCTTCGATCGCGCGGCCACCTCGCTCGCCGAGGATATCGAGCCGCAGCCGTTCTTCGTCCGTGTCACCCAGGCAATGGCGCGGATGCTGCAGCAGCGCTCAGGCGAAGGCTATGTGTTCCGGGTCGATCTCAGGCTGCGACCGGACCCGGCCTCGACCCAGGTCGCGATCTCGACCGACGCGGCGTTGCATTATTACGAGCGCGAGGGACGCACCTGGGAACGCGCCGCGATGATCAAGGCGCGGCCCTGCGCCGGCAATCCCAAGGCCGGCGAGGCGCTGATCGGCGAGCTCGCGCCCTTCGTCTGGCGCAAGCATCTGGACTTTGCCGCGCTCTCCGATGTCCACGACATGAAGCGGCAGATGCAGACCTATCGCGGCCAGAGCGAGATCTCGGTCGAGGGCCACAACGTCAAGGTCGGCCGCGGCGGCATCCGCGAGATCGAGTTCTTCGCCCAGACCCAGCAGCTGATCGCCGGTGGCCGCCATCCGGAGTTGCGGGTGCGGCCGACGCTGGAGGCGCTCAATGTGCTCGCCGACAGCAACTGGATCACTTTCGAGGCGCGCGACGAGCTGACCAAGGCCTACGAATTCCTGCGCCGGGTCGAGCATCGGCTGCAGATGATCGCCGACGAGCAGACCCACTCGCTGCCCGAAGCGCCTGAGGACGTCGAGCGCTTCGCGCATTTCTTCGGCTACGAGAATCGCGAGGCCTTCGCCAAAGACCTGCTCGGCCAGCTCAACATCGTGCAGAACCATTACGGCAAGCTGTTCGAGGGCGACGATCCGACCGGGAGCGCGAAGCTGCCGGATGTCGACTACGGGGCAGGCCCCGAAGATGGCCGCTTGATCGAGCATCTCGCCAGTCTCGGCTTCAAGAAGCCGGTCATGGTCGCCGGCACCGTGCAGCAGTGGATCGAGGGCGATTATCGCGCGCTGCGCGTGGAAGCGACGCGCGCGGCGTTCCTCGAATTCATTCCCGGCCTGATTGATGGCCTCGCGGATGCCGAGGAACCTGACGATGCGGTCGCGGCGTTCGACCGTTTCCTCGGCGCGCTGCAGCGGGGCGGGCGGCTGATCTCGCTGCTCAGCCAGAACCGCGATTTCGTCGCGCTGGTGGCGCTGATCCTTGGTGCTGCGCCGCGGCTCGGCGACATGCTGGCGCGGCAGCCGCAGATCATGGACGGCCTGGTCGATCCACGCTTCTTCGGCGCGATGCCGGACAAGAAGGAGCTGTCGGCGCGGCTCGCCGCGACGCTGCAGGATGCGTCGTCCTATGAGGACTTCCTCGATCGTCTGAGATTGTTCGGCCAGGAGAGCCTGTTCCTGATCGGCACGCGGATCCTGTCCGGCACGGTGTCGGCGCAGCACGCCAGCACGGCGTTTGCCGATGTCGCTGAAGGCATCGTGCACACCGTGCATGGTCTCGTCACCGACCAGTTCGCCGCGCAATATGGCCGGATCAAGGGGCAGGAGACCGCGATCGTCGCGATGGGCCGGCTCGGCAGCCGCGAGATGACCGCATCCTCAGACCTCGATCTGATCCTGCTCTACGATTTCGACAGCGAGGCGCCGGACTCCGACGGCGAGCGCTCGCTGCATGGCGCGCAGTATTTCGCCCGCTTCACCCAGCGCCTGATCAGCGCCTTCACGACCCGGACCAATTACGGCGTGCTGTATGAGGTCGACATGCGGCTGCGGCCGTCGGGGCGCGCCGGCCCGGTCGCCTCGCGGATCGATTCGTTTTCCGACTACCAGGAACGCGAGGCGTGGACCTGGGAGCACATGGCGCTGACGCGCGCGCGTGTGATCTCGTCGTCAGCGCAATTCCGCGAGAAGATCGAGGCGATCATCCGCAGCGTGCTGACCCGACCGCGCGACGCGGCGTCGACCGCGGCCGATGTTGCCGACATGCGGCGCGCCATCGCGCTGGAGAAGGGCGAGGACGATGTCTGGGACCTCAAGCTTGCCGCCGGCGGGCTCGTCGACATCGATTTCATCGCGCAATATCTCCAGCTCGCGCACGCATCAGTGAAGCCGGAGATCCTCAGCGTCTCGACGCTGCAGGTGCTGGACCATGCCGCCAAGCTCGGCCTGCTCGGTCAGTCCGAGGCCGAGATCCTGCGCTCGGCGGCGCGGCTCTATCACGACCTGACCCAGATCCTGCGGCTCTGCGTCACCGGCAAGTTCAATCCCGAGACCGCGGGAGAGGATCTGCGGCGCGTGATGGCGCGGGCCGGCGACGCGCCGGACTTCTCCGCGCTGGAAGCCCGCCTGCGCGAGACGCAAAGCGAGGTGCGCCGGGTGTTCAACGCGATTGTCGGCGGGGGGTAGCGCCCACGATTCTCGACCCGTCATCCTGAGGTGCGAGCTCTTGCGGGCCTCGAAGGATGCACGGCCACGGTCGGGCCGTCGACCCTTCGAGACGCGCTACGCGCTCCTCAGGGTGACGGAGATACAAAGCCTTGCGTGGTTGCTACTCGCTACGCCTGCTGCTTCAGCTTCTGCAAGGCTTCGCGGACGTCGGGGTCGAGGCCGGCGCCGCCGGTGTCGAGATGGGCGAAGATCTGCTTGCGCATCCGCGGGTCCCAGAACTTCCAGATGTGCTCGGAGATGCCCGGCACGGCGCGGTCGTGCCCCTGGCTCTGGAAGAATTTTCCGATCTGGTTCGCCATGTAGACCAGTTTGTCAGGCGACGACGACATAAGCGGACTCCTTGCCGGGCACCGCGCCTGTGACGCGTTCCGGATGCGTAAAGATTTCAAATCCATCGGCGCGGGCGATCGCGGCAAGCGTGATGCCGGCGGCATCCGCCATCCGCACCGCAAGCGCGGTCGGCGCCGACACCGCAGCAATCAGCGGCGCGCCGATCGCCGCGGTCTTCTGCACCATTTCGACCGAGACGCGGCTGGTCACCAGCACGATGCCATCGCTTGCGACGACCTTGTCGCGGGCCAGCGCCCCGGCGAGCTTGTCGAGCGCATTGTGGCGGCCGACATCCTCGCGCAGCGCGACGATGCCGCGCGCCGCGGTCCAGAACGCGGCGGCGTGCACCGCGCGGGTCTGGTGATTGATCTCCTGCAGCGGCGGGACCGCCGCCACCGCGGTCATGATCTCGCGCGGCGCGAAGACGCGGCCCGCGGGCACCACCGCGGCCGGCCGAACCGCCTCGCTGATCGAATCGAGCCCGCACAGGCCGCAGCCGGTCGGGCCGGCGATGTTGCGCCGTCGCTCGGCGATCCGCGCGGCCTTGTCGGGCTTGAGCCACATTCGAAGCTCGATGCCGTCATCGAGCTCGACGATGTCGAGGGTTTCGATCTCGTCGGCCGATTGCACGATGCCTTCGCTCAGGCTGAAGCCGACCGCGAAGTCGCCGAGGTCCTCGGGCGAGCCCATCATCACGGCGTAGGTGCCGCCATTATAGGTCAGCGCCAGCGGCGTCTCTTCCGGGATCAGGCGCGCGCCCTCGGTGAAGACGCCGTCGCGCCAGACCTTTCGGTTCGCCTTGTGGACCGGCTCGCGCATCGTTACTCCGCGGCTTCCACCACCGGCGCGATGCGGCGCGAATGGCGGGCCTGCTCGTCATAGGCCTTCTGCCAGTCGGACGGACCGTTCGACGGCGAGATCTGCACAGCTGTCACCTTATACTCCGGACAGTTGGTCGCCCAGTCCGAGAAATCGGTGGTGATGACGTTGGCCTGGGTGTCCGGGTGATGGAACGTGGTGTAGACCACGCCCGGCGCCACGCGGTCGGTGATCTCGGCGCGCAGCGTCGTCTCGCCGGCGCGGCTCGCCAGCCGCACCCAGTCGCCGTCGCGCACGCCGCGCAGCTCGGCGTCGTGCGGGTGGATCTCGAGACGGTCCTCGGCGTGCCAGACCACGTTCTCAGTGCGGCGGGTCTGCGCACCGACATTGTACTGGCTGAGGATGCGGCCGGTGGTGAGCAGCAGCGGGTAGCGCGGGCCGGTGCGCTCGTCGGTCGCGATATATTCGGTGATGATGAACTTGCCCTTGCCGCGCACGAAGCCGCCGATATGCATGATCGGCGTGCCCTCAGGCGCCTTCTCGTTGCACGGCCACTGCACCGAGCCGAGCTCATCGAGCTTGTCGTAGGACACGCCGGTGAAGGTCGGCGTCAGCGCCGCGATCTCGTCCATGATCTCGGACGGATGGTTGTAGTGCATCTCGAAACCCATCGCCTTGGCGAGCAGGATCGTCACTTCCCAGTCGGCATAGCCGTTGCGCGGCGTCATCACCTTGCGGACGCGCTGGATGCGGCGCTCGGCATTGGTGAAGGTGCCGTCCTTCTCGAGGAAGGTCGAGCCGGGCAGGAAGACGTGGGCGTAGTTCGCGGTCTCGTTCAGGAAGAGATCGTGGACGATGACGCATTCCATCGCCGACAGCGCCGCCACCACATGCTTGGTGTTCGGGTCGGACTGCAAGATGTCCTCGCCCTGCACGTAGAGCCCCATGAAGGTGCCCTCGATCGCGGCATCGAACATGTTGGGGATGCGCAGGCCCGGCTCGTTGTTGAGTTTGACGTTCCACATCGCCTCGAACTGCTCGCGCACGGCATCGCCGGAGATATGGCGGTAGCCGGGCAGCTCGTGCGGGAACGAGCCCATGTCGCAGGAGCCCTGCACGTTGTTCTGGCCGCGCAGCGGGTTCACGCCGACGCCGGACCGGCCGATATTGCCGGTCACCATCGCGAGGTTGGCGATCGCAATCACCGTGGTCGAGCCCTGGCTGTGCTCGGTGACGCCGAGCCCGTAATAGATCGCGCCGTTGCCGCCGGTGGCGTAGATCCGCGCCGCCTCGCGCAGAGCGTTGGGATCGACGCCGGTCATGATCGCGGTCGCTTCGGGGCTGTATTTCTCCTGGGCGACGAAGGCGGCCCATTCCTCGAACTCGCTCCAGTCGCAGCGTTCGCGCACGAAGCTCTCGTTGACGAGCCCTTCGGTGACGATGACGTGGGCGAGCGCCGTGACCACCGCGACGTTGGTGCCGGGCATCAGCGGCAGATGCAGCGCCTTTACATGCGGCGATTCCACCATCTCGGTGCGGCGCGGATCGAGCACGATCAGCTTGGCGCCTTGGCGCAGCCGCTTCTTCAGCCGCGAGGCGAACACCGGGTGAGCCGAGGCCGGGTTGGCGCCGATGATCATCACGACGTCGGTGTCTTCAACCGAATCGAAATCCTGCGTGCCGGCCGAGGTGCCGAAGGTCTGCGACAGGCCGTAACCGGTCGGCGAATGGCAGACGCGCGCGCAGGTGTCGACGTTGTTGTTGCCGAATCCGCCGCGGATCAGCTTCTGCACAAGGTAGGTCTCTTCGTTGGTGCAGCGCGAGGAGGTGATGCCGCCGACCGCGTCGCGGCCGTATTTCTGCTGGATGCCCTTGAACTTCGCGGCGGCGAAGTTGAACGCTTCGTCCCACGACACTTCCTGCCAGGGATCCTCGATCCGTTCGCGGATCATCGGCTTCAGGATGCGCTCCTTGTGGGTGGTGTAGCCCCAGGCGAAGCGGCCCTTGACGCAGGAATGGCCGCGGTTGGCCTTGCCGTCCTTCCACGGCACCATGCGCACCACTTCCTCGCCGCGCATCTCGGCCTTGAAGGCGCAGCCGACGCCGCAATAGGCGCAGGTGGTGACGACCGAGTGCTCGGGCTGGCCGATCTCGATCACGGATTTTTCGGTCAGCGTCGCAGTCGGGCAGGCCTGCACGCAGGCGCCGCAGGACACGCATTCGGAGCCGAGGAAGCTTTCGCTCATGCCGGGCGAGACGCGGCTGTCGAAGCCGCGGCCGGAGATCGTCAGCGCGAAGGTGCCTTGCACTTCCTCGCAGGCGCGGACGCAGCGCGAGCAGACGATGCACTTCGAGGGGTCATAAGTGAAGTACGGATTGGATTCGTCCTTCGGCATCCAGTTGTCGTTTTCGCAGCCGTGCGATTTGGCGAAAACATGATTCTCGCCCTCATAGCCGTAGCGCACGTCGCGCAGGCCGACGGCGCCCGCCATGTCCTGCAATTCGCAGTCGCCGTTCGCCGCGCAGGTCAGGCAGTCCAGCGGATGGTCGGAGATGTAGAGCTCCATCACGCCCTTGCGCAGCTTCTTCAGCCGGTCGCTCTGGGTATGCACGACGAGGCCCGGCATGACAGGCGTGGTGCAGGACGCGGGCGTGCCGGCGCGGCCCTCGATCTCGACCAGGCAGAGCCGGCAGGAGCCGAAGGCGTCGACCATGTCGGTCGCGCAGAGCTTTGGAATCTGGGTGCCGGCTTCCATCGCCGCGCGCATGATCGAGGTGCCCTCGGGCACTGTGATCTGATTGCCGTCGATGGTCAGCGTGACCATCGCCTCGGATTTGGACTTGGGCGTGCCGAAATCGATTTCCTGGATCAGCGACATCGTGATTTCCTGTTATTCCGCGGCCTGCAGCCGGGCCGGTGCGGGGCCGAAATCTTCCCGGAAGTGTTTCAGTGCGCTCATCACCGGGTAGGGCGTGAAGCCGCCGAGTGCGCACAGCGAGCCGAACTTCATGGTGTTGCAGAGGTCTTCGATCACGGCGAGGTTTTCCGTCACACGCTCGCCGTTGATGATCTTGTTGATGGTCTCGACCCCGCGGGTCGAGCCGATCCGGCACGGCGTGCACTTGCCGCAGGATTCGACAGCGCAGAATTCCATCGCAAAGCGCGCCTGCTTGACCATGTCGACGGTGTCGTCGAACACCACGATGCCGCCATGGCCGATCAGGCCGTCGCGCGCGGCCAATGCCTCATAGTCGAACGGCGTGTCGAACAGCGCGCGAGGGAAGTAGGCCCCGAGCGGGCCGCCGATCTGCACCGCGCGCACTTCGCGTCCGGTGAAGGTGCCGCCGCCGATCTCGTCGACAAGATCGCCGAGCGTGACGCCGAATGCGGTTTCGAACAGCCCGCCATATCTGATGTTGCCGGCGAGCTGGATCGGCATCGTGCCGCGCGAGCGGCCCATGCCGAAATCGGCATAGGCCTTGGCGCCGTTGTCGAGGATGAAGGGGATCGCCGCGAACGACAGCACGTTGTTGATCACGCTGGGGCGGCCGAACAGGCCCTTGTGCGCCGGCAGCGGCGGCTTGGCCCGCACGATGCCGCGGCGGCCTTCGAGGCTTTCGAGCAGCGACGTCTCTTCGCCGCAGACATAGGCGCCGGCGCCGACCCGAACCTCGAGATCGAACTCATGCTTGGTGCCGCCGATGCGCTTGCCGAGGAAGCCGGTGCGGCGGGCCGCCACGATCGCCGCGTTCATCGCCTCGACCGCGTGCGGATATTCCGAGCGAATGTAGATGTAGCCCTTGGTGGCGCCGACCGTGATACCCGCGATCGTCATGCCCTCGATCACGACGAAGGGGTCGCCTTCCATGATCATGCGGTCGGCGAAGGTGCCGCTGTCGCCTTCGTCGGCGTTGCAGACGATGTATTTGCGGTCGGCGCTGGCCTGCGCCACCGTCTTCCACTTGATGCCCGTCGGGAAGCCGGCGCCGCCGCGGCCGCGCAGGCCCGACGTCGTGACGTCGGCAAGAATCTGGGCGGAGGTCAGCGTCAACGCCCGCTCCAGGCCCTTGTAGCCGCCATGGGCGCAGTAGTCGTCGACCGAGCGCGGATCGACCACGCCGCAGCGCGCGAAGGTCAATCGCGTCTGGCGCTTCAGCCAGGGAATCTCGTCCGTGACACCAAGCCGCAGGGCATGCTGGCCGTTGCCGGTCATCGCATCGAGCAGCGACGGCACGTCCGCCGGTGTCACCGGGCCGAACGCGATGCGGCCTTGGGCGGTCGAAAGCTCGACCATCGGCTCCAGCCAGCACAGCCCGCGCGAGCCGTTCCTGACGATCTCGATTGCTGCGCCACGCGCGGCTGCGGCCTGCGCGAAGGCGAGGGCGACCTCGTCGGCGCCGACGGCGACGGCCGCGGCATCGCGAGGGACGTAAATTCGCATCGTCATCGCTGTGCCTCCGCGACCAGCGCGTCGATCCGCGCTTCATCGAGCCGGCCGACCAACCGGCCATCCAGCATCGCCGAGGGTGCGGTGGCGCAGAGCCCGAGGCAGTAGATCGGCTCCAGCGTCACGCGCTCGTCCGCCGTGGTATTCCCCAGGGAAACGCCGAGCTTGGCCTCCGCCCGCGCCGCAATCCGATCGCCGCCGGCAGCCTGGCAGGCCTCGGCGCGGCAGAGCTTGAGGACGTGGCGTCCGGCCGGTTGCTTGCGGAAGTCGTGGTAGAAGGTGAACACGCCGTGCACCTCGGCGCGGGACAGATTGAGCGCCTCCGCCACCATCGGGATCGCAGGCTCCGGCACGTAGCCGAAGGCTTCCTGCAGCGCGTGCAGGATCACCAGCGTGGCGCCTTCCAGCCCGGCATGCTCGGCGATGATCTCCGTGCCGCGCGCCGTGTCCCAAGGTTCGTATCCCACCGTCATCCGCGCTTCTCACGATCCGTTTTTTGCTTTGCACATCAGAATTGGAATCCTTCGAAACATCAATAAAGCTGTCTCATGCGGCGATTGCGAAATGCGATTAATAGCGTTGCCGAATGGATCGATCCGGGATCGCAATAATGTTCTGGAATCACGGACTTCCGGGGCGCTTTGGATTTCGGGATCGCACCCCGATCGTGCTACCTATGGACGCGTCGGGCTGCCATTTGGGGCGCCGTTTTCCGAAGGGGTTTGAACCTTGATCGACAAGCTGGAACTTCTGCTGGCGTTGGCCAAGGAACGGCATTTCGGCCGTGCTGCGGAGGCCTGCGGGGTCACCCAGCCGACCATGTCGACCAGTCTCAAGCAGCTCGAGGAAATCCTCGGCGTCATGCTGGTGCAGCGCGGATCGCGGTTTCAGGGTTTCACGCCGGAGGGCGAACGGACGCTGGACTGGGCGCGGCGCATCGTCGGCGATACGCGGGCGATGAAGCAGGAGATCAACAGCCTCAAGGACAAGCTGTCGGGCGAGATCCGGATCGCCGCGATCCCGACTGCGCTCGGCATGGTGGCCTCGCTCACCACGCCATACCGCGCGCGCCATCCCGACGTGCGGTTTCGCATCCAGTCGTGCACCTCCGCCGACGTGCTCGGCCTGCTTGAAAATCTCGAGGTCGATGCCGGGCTGACCTACATCGAGAACGAGCCGATCGGCAAGGTCCGCACCATTCCGCTCTACAACGAGAGCTATCGTCTGCTGACCGCGCCGGATGCGATGTTCGGCGACCGCAAGCAGGTGACGTGGAAGGAAGTCGGCACCGTGCCGCTGTGCCTGCTGACGCCCGACATGCAGAACCGCCGCATCATCGATCGCGCGCTGACCTCGGTCGGCGCGGAGGCGACACCGTCGCTGACGTCGAATTCACTGCTCGTACTCTACACCCATGTGAAGACCGGACGCTGGGCCAGCGTGATGCCGGCCAAGCTCGCCGAGACGCTTGGCCTCGCCGATGCCGTGCGCAGCATTCCGATCGTCGATCCGGTGGTGGACTACAGCATCGGCCTCGTGATCCCGCAGCGCGATCCGATGACGCCGCTGATTGCTGCCCTGGTGCAGGTCGCGCGCGAGGTAGCGCCGAAGCTGGAGAGCGCGTAAGCGCGGCAATCGAGGCGCTTTCAGGATGGTTCCCCTTCAGACGATCGCCGCGCCTCGTCGCGCGGCGAAGCAATCGTCCTGCGCACCCGGCAATAATGGAACTCAGCGACGGCTTAGCGGTTTCATTGCGACGTCCCGGTCAGCGAGCAGGAGCTGCTTTGAATCGTCGCCAGTTACTCCACGGATCGGCCATGTTGCCGGCACTCATGCTTTTGCCGCAGCGGGAGGCCGCCGCGGCGGGGAACACGGTTGATGCTCCTTTCAACCCGTCGATGGTGAGGGAGCTTGCCCGCAATCTCGCCAGCAAGTCGTTCGAGGCGCCGGACGAGAAGTTGCCGAATGGCCTGACCGACCTGAACTACGATCAGTACCGCTCGATCCGCTTCGTGCCGGAGCGCGCGCTGTGGCGCGGCCAGAAGCTGCCGTTCGAGGCGCAGTTCTTCCACCGCGGCTTCTTCTACAAGAACAAGGTCAAGATCTTCGAGGTCGCCGACGGCAAGG
Organism: Bradyrhizobium sp. RD5-C2; assembly: GCF_019972155.1. Classification (GTDB taxonomy): domain Bacteria; phylum Pseudomonadota; class Alphaproteobacteria; order Rhizobiales; family Xanthobacteraceae; genus Bradyrhizobium. The sequence continues at coordinate 162,340 of NZ_BOVL01000010.1, forward strand.
TGAGCGAAGTCAGCTACAGCAAGGACATGTTCTCGTTCGGTGAGGCCGTGCCTGCGTTCACCGAGACCGATCTCGGCTTCGCCGGATTTCGAATCCACGCGCCGATCAACAAGCCGGACTATTACGACGAGGTCTGCGTCTTCCTCGGAGCGAGCTATTTCCGCGCCGTCGCGAAGGACGAGACCTATGGCCTGTCGGCGCGCGGCCTGTCGATCGATACCGGCGAGGCGAAGGGCGAGGAGTTTCCGTTCTTCAAGGCGTTCTGGCTCGAGCGGCCCGTGCCCAACGCGACATCCCTCGTCATTCACGCGTTGCTCGACAGCAAGAGCTGTGCGGCGAGCTATCGCTTCACGATCAGGCCGGGGAAGACCACGGTGTTCGACGTCGAGGCATCGCTTTATCCGCGCGCCGATGTCGAGCACGCCGGCGTTGCGCCGATGACCAGCATGTTCTTCTTCGGGCCGAACGATCGCAACGAGGTCGATGACTTCAGACCGTCGGTGCACGATTCCGACGGGCTTGCGATCTACAACGGCAGGGGCGAGAGTCTTTGGCGCCCGCTGAGCAATCCGCGCGACCTCCAGATCAGCACGTTCCAGGATATCAATCCGCACGGTTTCGGGCTGATGCAACGGGAGAAGAACTTCTTCGCCTATCAGGACATCGAATCGAGCTTCGAGAAGCGCCCGAGCCTGTGGGTCGAGCCGATCGGCGATTGGGGCGAGGGCGCGGTCATCCTGTTCGAGATTCCGACCAGGGAGGAGATCCACGACAACATTGCCGCGTTCTGGCGGCCGAAGGCGCCGCTCAAGGCCAAGAGCGAGACCAATCTCACCTATCGCCTGCATTGGGGACCTGACGCGCCGAAGCCGCATTCGCTGGCGCGCTTCACGCGCACTGGCATCGGCGCGCATGGCGAGAACAGCAAGCTGTTCGTGCTCGATCTGTTCGGCGACAATCTGAAAGGTGTCGATCCCAACAACATCAAGGGCGTCGTGTCGGCCGAGAAGGCCGAGATCACGAACGTCGTTACTCAGCCGAACCCGAATACGGGCGGATGGCGGCTCAGCTTCCAGTGCGCCGTCAAGAAGGATCCGATCGAGCTGCGCGCCCATCTGGCGCAGGATGACAAGCCGATTTCGGAGATCTGGGTCTATCGATGGGCGCCATAGTCACGTCGCCTCGTCCCCACGTCGCGGCAGCGGCCGAAGGCTTCCTGCCAGAAGAGAGCCCGCTCGCGATGGCCGCGGCCGATCTCGGCCGGCCGCCGCGCGCGGTGAGCAAGCCGGTGTCGGTCGGTGCGGGCATGTTCATGCGCCGTGCGTTCGTCTTGATGCTGACCGTCGCTCTGACCGGCGCAGGCGCCTACGAGATGTACATGGTGGTCCAGGTCGGCGGCGTGACGATCATGGAAGGCATGGTGCTGGCGCTGTTCGTCGCGCTGCTCGCCTGGATCGCGTTCTCGTTCGCCTCGGCGCTGGCCGGCTTCTTCGTGCTGCTTCGGCGCAACGGGAATGCCCTGCCGATTCGCGACGATGGTCCGTTGCCACAGCTTGCGAGCCGGACCGCAGTGCTGCTCCCGACCTACAACGAGAATCCGTATCAATTGGTGGCGCGCCTGCAGGCCATCTACGAGTCCATCGAAGCAACGGGACAAGCGGACAGCTTCGACTGGTTCGTGCTGAGCGACACCCGCGATCCGGATATCTGGATCGCCGAAGAACAAGCGTTCGTCGTGCTCAGCGATGCCTGCGGCGGTGGGCGGCTCTTTTACCGGCATCGCGCCGACAATACCGCGCGGAAGTCCGGCAATGTCGGCGAGTGGATCACCCGGTTCGGCGGCGCCTACCAGTTCATGATCGTGCTCGACGCCGACAGCCTGATGTCGGGCGACACCATGGTTCGGATGGTCCATGCCATGGAGACCAATCCGCAAGCGGCGTTGCTGCAGACGCTACCCATCATCGTCAATGCGCGCAGCCTGTTCAGCCGCTTGCAGCAATTTGCCGGCAGGCTTTACGGGCCGATGGTCGCGGCCGGCGTCGCGTGGTGGCACGGCTCCGAGGGCAATTACTGGGGGCACAACGCCATCATCAGGATTCAGGCCTTTGCGGAGCAGGCGGGGCTGCCGGAACTCTCCGGGCGCAAGCCGTTCGGTGGGCATATCCTGAGCCACGATTTCGTCGAGGCGGCACTGATGCGGCGCGCAGGCTGGGGCATCTACATGGCGCCGATGCTCGGCGGCAGCTTCGAGGAAGTGCCGCCGTCGCTGCTGGATTTTGCCGCGCGTGACCGGCGCTGGTGCCAGGGCAATCTGCAGCATCTCGCGGTGCTGACCACGCGCCGCCTGCACTGGATCTCGCGGCTGCATTTCATGACCGGGATCGGCTCTTACATCACCGCGCCGCTCTGGCTTGCGTTCCTGCTGCTCGGAATCCTGATCTCGTTGCAGGCGCGCTTCATTCGCCCCGAATATTTCCCGAAGGGCTTCTCGCTGTTCCCGAACTGGCCGGCGCAGGATCCCGTGCTCGCCGCGTGGGTGTTCGGCCTCACGATGGCCCTTCTGATCGTGCCGAAGCTGCTCGGCTTCATCCTGTTGCTGACACGGTCGGACACGCGCCGGCACTTCGGCGGCGGCTTCCGGGCGCTGGCAGGTGTGATCGCCGAGGTGCTGATCTCGGCGATGGTCGCACCGGTCATGATGGTGTTCCAGTCGATCGCCGTGGTCGAGATCCTGCTCGGCCGCGATGCGGGCTGGCAGACGCAGCGGCGCGACGATGGCGAGGTCGAGCGGCGGGAGCTCTATCGGAAGTACGGCGTCCCGACCGCCTGTGGTGTCGCGATGGCGATCAGTGCCTGGGCGGTGTCGTTGCCGCTGCTGCTGTGGATGTCGCCGGTGATCGTAGGCCTCCTGTTCGCGATTCCGATCGGCGCGTGGACCGCCAAGCCCGCGATGCGCGCACTGTTCACGACGCCGGAGGAGGTGAGGCCACCGAGCGTGCTGGTCCGCGCCAACGAACTGGCGGCGTCTCCTGCTCACGCATCAGTGCCTGCGCTGGCTGCGCTGCGGCAGGATTCCGGCTTGCTGCACCGCCATCTGTCATCGCTTCCGTCGGCGAAGCATGGTGGACCGGGCAAGATCGACCTTCACCTCGCGGTGGCCCGCGCGCGGATCGACGCAAGCAACAGTTTCGACGAGGCCGTCGACCACCTTACGCCGCGCGAGACGCTGGCCGTTCTCGGTGATCCGGCGTCGCTGGAGGGCCTGCTCGCCAAGTAGGCGTGGTTCAGGCTGCCTCACGCAGCCTGCTCTGCACGGAGCGCGGATCGCGCGGCAGAGTGATGCGGACCACGGTGCCGACGCCGAGCTTGGAGCGCAGCTTCATCGAGCCGCCGTGCAGGTTGGTGAGCGAGCGCGCGATCGCCAGTCCAAGGCCCGAGCCCTGGTAGCTCTTGGTGAGCTGGCTCTCGACCTGCTCGAACGGCTTGCCGAGCCGCCGCAGCGATTCCGGCGCGATGCCGATGCCGCTGTCGGCGATCAGCAGCACGATCGAGTCATCCAGCATCTGGCCGCGCACCAGCACGCGGCCGTGGTCCGGCGTGAACTTCACGGCGTTGGAGAGCAGGTTGACGATGATCTGCTTGACCGCGCGGCGGTCGGCGACGACCGAGATCGTGCTTTCGATGTCCGATTCCAGCGACAGGCCCTTGTGCTCGGCGCGGCCAGAGACCACCCGCAGCGACTCGGCGAGGATGCCGGAGAGGTCGAGCGGCTCCATGTCGAACTTCATGCGGCCGGCCTCGATCTTCGACATGTCGAGAATGTCGTTGATGACCTCGAGCAGGTATTTCCCCGAGGTCAGGATGTCATGGCAGTACTCCGCGTATTTGTCCGAGCCGAGCGTCCCGAACAGGCCAGAGCCCATGATCTCGGAGAAGCCGATGATGGCGTTGAGCGGCGTGCGCAGCTCATGGCTCATATTGGCGAGGAACTTCGACTTCGCGGCGTTGGCGTCCTCGGCGCGGGTCTTTTCCTGCGAATACTTCTCGGCGAGGTCGGCGAGCTCGACGGCCTGCCGTTCCAGCTCGGATTGCGACCGCTGCAGGTCGATCACGGTGGCACGCAGGCGCAGATCGTTATCGACCAGCTTCTGCTCGTGCGCCTTGATGCGGGTGATGTCGGTGCCGACCGAGACGTAGCCGCCGTCCTTGGTGCGCCGTTCGCTGATGTGCAGCCAGCTGCCGTCGTCGAGCTGCGCCTCGAAGGTGCGGGCGCCGGGCGCCGGCACGCCGCTTTCATGCAGGCGGGTGCGCACCTCGGGCATGCTCCCGACCTCGATCACGGTCTCATAGGATGTGCCGGGGCTGACGGCGCTATCGGGCAGCTTGTGCAGCCGCTGGAAGTGCGAGTTGCAGAGCACCAGGCGGTCCTCGGCGTCCCACAGCACGAAGGCCTCCGGGATCGTCTCGATGGCGTCGCGCAGCCGGAGGTCGGCTTCCACCGACTTCTCGGCGAGGCTCTTCTGTTCGGTGATGTCGACGGCGATGCCGATCAGATGCAGGCCGCTGTCGGCCGCGGCGTGGCTGAGCTCGCAGCGCACGCGCAGCCAGATCCAGTGGCCGCCGACATGGCGCATGCGGAAGCTCTGGTCGATGTGATCGATCTTGCCCGAGATCAGCTGTTCGGCGATGTCGAACAGGTTGATGTCGTCGGAGTTCACCAGCGCGTTGACCTCGCCGAAGGTGAGGAGGTCGTTGCGGCTATCGAGGCCGAGCAGGGTGAACATCGACTGCGACCAGAAGATCCGGCCGCGCGACAGGTCCCAGTCCCACAATCCGCAGCGGCCGCGATTGAGCGCGGTGTCGATCCGGCCGCGCACCGCATCGTTGATCAGGTCGCCCTCACGGGCGCGGGTCGATTGCCAGTGGAAGGCGAAGCCGAGGATCAGCACCACGAAGCTCGTGGTTGCCGACAGCGTCACCGAGAGCGCGGCGTCCGATCCCCAGATCGGCTCGTTCATCTCCTGGATGACGACGACCTGGCCGGGCAGCGACTTGACGAGCTGCGAGATCGCCAGCGCGCCGGTGCCGCCCGGCAGCGTCATGTCACTGACTGCACCCTGCTGCCCCGGGGCGATCAGGAGCTGCGCGGTGGAGACGATGTCGAGGACGCGGTCGTTCTCGCCGGCGCCGTCGATCGGCACGCGCGCCAGCACGCGGTGGTCGGCGCTGGTGATGATGACGTGGCGGCCGTTGGCGATGCCCCAGGACGGAATGAGATCGGGCAGCAGCTCCTGCATCCGCTCGATATTGGCGAGCCGGTCGCGCCGCACCGAGGTCAGGCGGTCGAGACGCTCGGCGAGGATGTCGGAGAGTGCGGCAAGGTCGCGCTTCATCGCGCCGCGCTTCTGCCGGTTCTGGTCGATCACCTGGACGAAGGCGCCGAGGCAGATTGTGATGAGGAAGGCGATGATCAGCGTAGGAACAGCGCGGCGCAGTGCAGGCTCGGCCGTCAAGAGCCTGTGATAGGCCGGTTTCGCGATCGACTGCGCCAATCCCTTGATCGAATCGGATTGGACACAAGCGTTCGCTGCATGCGCGCGCGCCATGCCTTAGACCCCCATCTAAGCTGATTTTTTACCCGGATCGGATGCTCCCCACGTCGCATCCGAATCATGATGATTTGAATCCAGATTTCCCGGGCTGTCGAGAGTCAACGATTCGTTAATGCGAAATAATTCTTGTCCAAAACAGAATCAGTCAGCGCAAAGTGAGTCCGAAACAGGAACGGCTCCGTAGAATTACGCGCGCGCCGGTTCTGCGTGACTGATCACACGTTTCACGGTGGGGAACGTGCGACGCAGCTCGCGTTCGATCTCGTCGACGCTTTCGTGCACCTTGATCACACTCATCGATGGCGCGGCGCGGCAATGGAAGTTGACGATCTCGCCGGCGTCGGTGTTGCGGACCCGCACATTATGGATGTCATGGATCGCGCCGCCATCGGCAAAGCCGGTCAGCGCGGTTTTGATGGCTTCGACGCGGTCCGGCGCGGCGTCGGTTCCCCATGGCAGTTCCGGCTCGAGCGGCTCGATATGGGTGTCGACCTCGACGTCCTCGCCAAAGTCCTCGCGGATCGCGCGCTCGAGCTCGTGGGCGATGTCATGTGCGGCGTCCAGCGCCATGTCGCTGTCGACCTCGAGGTCGATGCCGACGATCAGCTTGCCGCCGATGTCGTGCACGGTGACGTGGTGGATGGCGAGGCCGGAATTGCGCGCGATCACCATGATGCGCTCGCGCACGCTCTCATTGTCGCGCGCCACCGGCACCGCCGTGAACGTGAGGTCGGCGTCGCCGAATGTCTTGGTCATCGCCTGCTGCGCCCTGCGCTTGATGTCCTCGACGCGGTCGATCGGGTAGGTGCGCGGCACAGCGGCGATGGCGTCGATGAAATGCGTGGCGCCGACCATGCGGACCCGCAGTCGCTCGACGTCGACGACGCCGGGCACGGCCTTGATGGCCGCGATGGCCTTTTCCAATGCGCCTTCGGGCGCGCGGTCGAGCAGGGTCTCGACCGTCTCCCGCGCCATGCGCAGGCCGAGCAGGGCGATCATCACGGCAACCGCGATCGCGGCCGCGGCATCGCCCCACCAGAAACCGAAGCCCGCCAGCACCAGGCCGACGATGACCGCCGCAGATCCCATCACGTCGGAGGCGAAATGCAGCGCGTCGGCGGCCAGCGCCTGGCTCTTGGTGTCGCGCGCCGCGCGGTGCAGCGCGCGGGCGCGCCACAGATTGACGCCGATATCGATGACCAGGACGATGAACGGAATGGCTGAGATCGACGGCGGCGGCGCGCCCTCGCGCAGATGGCTATAGGCCTGCACCAGAATGCCGCCGGCCAGCACATAGAGCAGGGCGATGATGAAGAGCGCGGAGACGCTCTCGAACTTGCCGTGGCCGTAATGATGCTCGGCGTCGGCCGGCTGGTCCGATACCCGCACCACCGCCCAGGTGATGATGGTGGCGACGAGGTCGATCGAAGAGTGCAGCGCCTCGGAGATCAGCGCCAGCGATCCGATGGCGATGCCGACGACGAATTTCGCCACGGCCATGCTGCCGCTGGCGAGGATCGAGATCGCGGCGACGGATGTCTTGGTGTTGGGTGCGCTGGTGCTGGAAGAGCTCATGGGCGGGGGTTTAGCAGGCCATCTGTGAACATCAAGTGTCGTTCACGATGCGCAATCGCCACTCACTTGCAAGAGCGAATCTCAACAGTGGAGTTGTTGCGAACTATTCCGAATCCAGCGTGCTGGACGCGAGTTCACGGCGTCTCACTCAGGCATCGATCCTCGTTCTCGCGGCGCGTTTGGCTTCCGGCTGGCCGGGGACCGGTGTTCCGCGCGAAAACGGGAGGACGATCCTGCTTATCACGAGACGTCAAGCACGCTACTATTGCTTGGACGAGACCTAACCTGGGGCTGGGCGCTGGTCGACCCTGATGGATAACCGAGACGGCAGTCTTGGATGACATTGGACGGAAGAGGGACACGCCAATGAACTCCACACCCACTCCGAATGCAGGTGAACCTGGTGAGCGGTCGATCGCGAGTACCGATGAGCGACTCGCGGAAGCCCACAAGCAGATCGTCCGCGCTGATGAGGAGCTCACACGCTTGAGTGAGCGGCTTGCAAAGATGGAGCGCGATGCTGCGCCATCACCGCCGGCTCAATCTGACGCGCCTTTGGTCGAGCCTGCCCCTGCTTCGTCCGGACCTGGCTCGCAATCATCGTCTGGAAGGCCGGCTTTCCGGGCGTTTGGCGCCTTGTCGCTCGCGGCGTGTGTCGTTATCGCAGCCTTGGCTTCGCAGTCGTCGTATGGTGCGAGAGCCAAGCTGGTCGTCGCCCGCTGGGTGCCGCAGCTGGCTTCAACTCCATCATCGCCACGGGATGATCCGCCGCTTCCCGCGCAGCCCGCTCCATCTGCGGTTCAGGTCGCCGCGGCGGAAGCCGCACCGCAGCAACCGACGCCCGCGCCTTCGACCGCACCGCAGGACGCCGCGCCGAAAGCAATGCAGGACACCGCGCCGCCAGTTCCTGCAGCACTTCCGGATCGAACCGAGCTGCTGCAAACCATTGCACGCGATCTTGCGAACGTGCAGCGAAACATCGAACAGCTCAAGGCGGACCAGCAACAAGCGGCCCGCGAGAGCTCCAAGGCCATTGAGGAGCTCAAGGCAAGCCAGGAGGAATTGAAACGGGCACTCGCGAAGGTTTCCGAGCAGAAGACGTCATCGCCTCCGGCGCAGCCGGCTCCGACCTCGCGCAAGCCCCAGCGGACATATGAGCCGCCCTACGCGAGAGCGCCGCCTCGAATGCAAAGGGAATGGCTCTACGACGACTGGTAACCGTCGATGCGGTGATCATCGAAGCTCATCCGGCAACAGCGCCTCGATTCAGAACTCCGCGCTTTATCGCTTTTCGGTTTTTCCCATCAGCGCAGTGGTCGCGTGGCTCGTCACAACCCGCTTCGCTAATACGCCAACGCAGCTACAGCGTGACCACGATCTTGCCGAGGTACTTGTTGGCTTCCATGTGTTCGAACGGCCTTGTCGGCGTCGGCGAATCTGTAGACTTGGTCGATCGGCACCTACAGCGTGCGTGCCTCGACCGCGGGCCAGATGTCCTTGCACACCGCGTCGAAGACCTCGCGGATCTCCTAGAGCGAGCGGGTACGGAAGGTGGCGCCGATACACTGTTGACGCGCCGTCGAAGAAGTTCTGTTCAGTCATGCTGCTGACGCAATCTCTGTCTTAGTCGGGCGAGAATTAAAAACACTGTGTGGGACCGCCGCGGTTCCCACAATGGTTCCGTCGCCGGAAATGGCACGAATCCGCAAAGAATTGCCCAGAGTTAGCGCCTCCGCGTTCACTCGACCATGTTTGCGGAATCGGGAACCGAACGATCGAGAAAAATCAGTCAAGGAGTCATGATGCTGTTCGGCTCGAGCGCCGCAGTCTGCGGCGCCGTAGTTGCGCTCGCCATTTTTGGCCGCGCTTCTGGAAGTGAAATCGGTGCAGTTCATTCAAGCGATGTCGTCAATGCTGCTTGTGGAGATGCGATCGTCGGCGCAGCATCCACGTACAATCCGTTCGAGCCCGGCAAGGAGGAGGGCGGTCCGAGCACAGCCTCCGGCGAGCGCTATGATCGCTCGGTCTGGGCGGCTGCCATCAAGACAAGTCTGCGTCGGAAGTTTGGTGGGGTCCAATTTGGCGCGAGGCCGAAATATGCCCTCGTCGAGGCTGTAGGCAAGAAGGCCATCGTGAAGATAAATGACGTGGGGCCACTACGGCCCGGCCGCATCATTGATCTCAATGAGCGAACGATGCGCTATTTCGATCCAAGCCTGGAGCTCGGAGTCATTAGCGACGTAAAAGTTAGCCCGCTTGCGGGGGATTATTGGACTCCGGGACCGGTCGGCTGAATATTGCACGGCAAAGAGCGCGCGAGGGCGGGTTACGCTTCGCTGATCCGCTCTACGCGCTACCCACTCTATGCCCGACCAGGAACGGACAACTGGTCGAGGCGGCTGGTTTTCATCGTCACGTGGTGGAGCGAAGGTCTAACGATGGTCGTGGAAGCCGTCGTCATGGCTCTCTCCTTTTCACCGCAGGGTGCTCGCATCAGATCGCCGCGCAACGAGGATATGAAGCCGGGCGTGACGGCGGCCGGCTTTTCCGGTTCAATTGAACCCGAAATCGCTGATCTAGGTTGGCATCGCGTCGCGATGTCGCCAAAGCACCGACGAATCCCGCCAGCTCTGCCGCGCCCGTGCCCAAAGCGATGACTTGCAACTTAAAGACCGATCGGTCTATATATTGACAATGAGCCGCCAAGCCCCCGTGCAGTCGCCCCGTGGCCGTCCCCGAAGTTTCGACGTCGAAGCCGCCGTCGAACGCGCGATGGATGTGTTCTGGTCGCGCGGCTATCACGCCACGGCGCTGCCGGACTTGCTGCGTGCGACGAAACTCTCGCGCGGCAGCCTTTACGCCGCTTTCGGTGACAAGCACTCGCTGTTCCTGCGCGCGCTCGATCGCTACATTGCCGATGCCCAGACGCGGATGGATGTTGAACTCGCCCCTCGCGGAGAGCCGGTCGCCGGCCTGCGGGCCTACCTTGCCGGTTACGTCGAGCGTGCCAGCGGCGCCAATGGCCGGCGCGGATGCCTGCTGGTGGCGACAGCCATGGAACTGGCCGGGCAGGATGCTGAGGCTGGTCGTCGCATCGCGGGTTTTTTCAAAACCATGGAAGCCAGGTTGGCGGACGCGCTGTCCCGCGCGGAGGCGGCGGGCAGATTGGCCGATGGCGTCGAGCCTGCAAGCGCCGCCCGAATTCTCGTCTGTTTCGTTTGGGGGTTACGAGTGGTCGCCAAAACGGCACAGACACGGATCACGTGGCAAACCACCGCTGACGCGCTTCTCGATCGCTTCATCAGATAAACAATAACCCATGGACGCCTTCGCTATTGGTGCGCCCATATTTGGACTGATTGGTCTTGAAAGGAATGATGCCATGTCTGCCATCCAGATCGTCTGCGCAGTGGCCGTTCCCTTGCTCTGGGGTCTTCAGTTCGTCGCCATCAAGGTGGGCGTCACGGAGTTTCCGCCGCTGTTCTTCCTCGCACTGCGCTTCCTGGCGATCGCGCTGCTGCTTGTTCCGTTCGTCAAGAGGCCCACGCGTCAACAGTTCGGCCCTATCGCGGCCATTTCGCTTTTCCTTGGTGGACTGAACTTCGGGCTGTTCTATGTTGGTCTTGGGCTCGGCTCGGGAAGCATATCGGCTGTCGCATATCAACTCGCGCCGCCTTTCACCGTCCTGTTGGCCTGGCCGTTGCTCGCGGAGAGGCCGTCGCTCGTCACGTCAGCCGGAGTGGTGCTTGCATTCGCCGGCGTGGTGGTGTTGGCAGCGGGGCCGGGGCTGTCGACCAACGCGCTTCCGCTGCTGCTTGTGGTCGGGGCGGCGTTCGCGTTCGCGGTGTCCAACGTCTTGACGAAACGCTACGGCCCGTTTGATCCCCTGATGTTGATGGGCTGGTCGTCGCTACTCACCGTGCCGCAGGTGATGTTGATGTCGTTGCTGCTTGAATATGGACAGCTGGCGAGCCTTGGCACGGCGGACCAACACGGTTGGCTGGCGCTCGCCTACACCATCTTCATCGGTGGCATTGTCGGCTTTGGCCTGTGGTTCTGGCTGATCGCCCGTTGCTCGATGGGCCGCGTCGCGCCGTTCGGTCTGCTGCTTCCGGTGTTCGCCCTGATCTCGAGCGTGATGTTCCTTGGCGAACGCGTGACGCCGAAATTGGTTGTCGGCGGGCTGCTCGCGATCTCCGGCGTCGCCATCACGCAGGTAAGGCCGAGTGCAAGGGCGTAGGATGGGTTTCGCTTCGCTCTACCCATCCTACAGAGTGGAGTATTTGGCTACAGCGTCACCACGATCTTGCCGAGGTGCTTGTTGGCTTCCATGTGCTCGAACGCCTTGCCGATGTCGGCGAATTTGTAGACCTGGTCGATCGGCAGCTGCAGCTTGCGCGCCTCGACTGCGGGCCAGATGTCCTTGCGCACCTCGTCGAAGATCTCTCTGATCTCCTCGATCGAGCGGGTGCGGAAGGTGACGCCGATGTACTGGATGCGGCGCGCCGCATGCAGGTCGAAATTGAAGTCGCCGTGGGTGCCGCCGAGCCGGCCGACATTGACGATGCGGCCCTTGACCTTGGTCGCCTTGAGGTTCTGGTTCGCGACCGGTCCGGAAATCTGATCGACGATCAGATCGACGCCTTCGCCGTTGGTTGCCTGCAACACCTGATCGACCCAGCCGGGATCCTTCGAGTCCACGGCGAGATCGGCGCCGAATTCCGTCAAGCGGCCGCGGCGCATCGCATCGGTCGAGGATCCCACCACGAGCTTGGCGCCCTTGAGCTTCGCGATCTGCATCGCCATCAGGCCGACGCCGGAGCTCGCGCCCTGGATCAGCACGGTCTGGCCCGCCTGCAACGCGCCATTGGTGACGACGGCATTGTGCATGGTGGCGAGCGCGACGGGCAGGGTGGCGGCCTCGTCGAAGTTCATGTTCGATGGGCTACGGAACAGCCTGCCGTGATCGGCGAGTGTGTATTCGGCGAACGCCGCGCCGCCGGAGCCCATGATCTTGTCGCCGACCTTGATACCCCTGGCGTCGGGGCCGAGCTCGGCGACCTCGCCGGCCCATTCCATGCCGAGCACGGTGCCGACGCCGCCGGCCGCGCCATGGGCGTGGCCCTTGGTCATGCCGAGATCGGCGCGGTTCAGCCCGCAGGCGTGAACCTTGACCAGCACCTGCGTGCCCTTCGGCACGGGCTTGGCGACGTCGGCGATTTCGGGGCCGTTGGCTCCGTACACGTAAGCTTTCATATCGTTCTCTCCGGCTATGTTGGCCGAGGCGTGTCTTGCGTCAGGTCTCTTGGGACACGTCGCGCGCTTGGTGATGTGAGGTCAGGGCTGGTGGACGTCCAGCTCTTTGCGGAAGAAGGCGAGGATGTCAGCGTTCAATTCCTTGTGGAACGCGACGCGATCGAAGCCCGGCCGGTCCGTGCAGATCTTCGGCAGGCGGGCGGCCAGGCTATCGGAGCAGGGCACCAGGAACACGAAATGTCCGGCATTGTGGACCAAGTGATAGTCGGTCTTGATCGGCAGGCCCTCGTTGATCGCCGTGACGTAGCCGGGATTGATTTCGGTGATCTTGTCGTCGCCGCTAAGCTCGGAGGCCCAGAGCTGCGTCGGGATCGTCACGTCCTTCAAGGCGTCGCGATCGAACAGCGGAGCGAACGCCGGATCGGCAATCACCATCGCCTTGACGCGCGGGTCATGCACCACAGCCTGCGCCGGAAGCTCGTTGCGTTGCAATTCCTCGCAGCTCGGCTTGCGATAGGGCACGTCGCAGAACGCGGTGGCCTTGCTGATGTCCGGCTTGGCGCCGGCGACGACGAGGCCGGTGTAGCCGCCACGGGAAAAGCCGAAGAAGCCGATCTTGCCGGGGTCGAGCTTGGTGCGATCCGACCAGGCGCCGAGCATGTAGTCGATCGCCCGCTTGATGTCGGCGGAGCGCTCGACCAGCGCGGCCAGCGTATCGGCTCGCGTCATGTCGCCTGCACCGCTATCAACGGGATGATTGACGGCGACCACGACGAAGCCGGCATCGGCCAGCGTCTCGGCGGTGTCGTGATGTCCGGTGAAGCTGCCGCCGAAACCGTGCGAGATCAGGACCAGCGGCAGCTTCTCGCCGACGACAGGGCAGTCCTCCGTTCCGGGCAGCGTCGAGGTCTTGAGCTTGACCTCGCCCGCGGGCGCGGCGCATGGCGACCACACCGCGATCTGCATCGGCGGGGCGCCGTCGGACTGCACCTTGATGAGCCGGAGACCGGCCGCGTGTGCACACGCGGCCGACAGGCAGAGCGCGGCTGCAACGGCCGCCTTGAACAGACGCATGCGAACTCCCGTTGCAAGCCGACTGTTGTGAGGACCAATGACGGTTATTCCGCGGCCTGGCGCTTGCCGATAGAGGTCATGCGGTCCAGACGTTCGCGGATGATCGCTTCCGCCTCGCTCACGATGCGCGAGATCAGTTCGGCGCAGGACGGAATATCGTGGATCAGGCCCTGCACCTGGCCGGCCGACCAGATGCCTTCGTCGGCATCGCCGGTCGCGTAGACCATCTTGCCGCGGGCGCCGGCGACCAGCTCGCGGACGTCCTCGAACTTGGCGCCTTCCTTCTCCATCTGCACGACCTTGGTCGAGATCGCATTCCTGGCGACGCGCGAGGTGTTGCGCATGGTGCGGAAGATCAGCTCGGTCTCGCGCTCGTCATTGGCGACGATGCGCTCCTTCACCAGCTGATGGATCGGGCTCTCCTTGGTGCACATGAAGCGCGTGCCCATGTTGATGCCTTCGGCGCCGAGCGCCAGCGCTGCGACGAGGCCGCGGGCATCGCCGAAGCCGCCCGAGGCGATCATCGGGATCTTCACCTTGTCGGCGGCAGCCGGAATCAGGATCAGGCCGGGGGTGTCGTCCTCGCCGGGATGGCCGGCGCATTCAAAGCCGTCGATCGAGATCGCGTCGGCGCCCATCCGCTCGGCGGACAGCGCGTGGCGGACGCTGGTGCACTTGTGCACCACCTTGACGCCGTGTCGCTTGAACTCGTCGACATGTTCCTGCGGCTTGTTGCCGGCGGTCTCGACGATCTTGATGCCGCTCTCGATGATGGCCTGGCGATACTCGGCGTAAGGCGGCGGCTTGATCGCGGGCAGGATGGTCAGGTTGACGCCGAACGGCTTGTCGGTCAGCTCGCGGCAGCGCGCGATTTCCTTGCGCAGATCGTCCGGCGTCGGCTGCGTCAGCGCGGTGATCATGCCGAGCGCGCCGGCATTGGCGACGGCGGCAACCAGCTCCGCGCGCCCGACCCACTGCATGCCGCCCTGCACGATCGGGTGGTCGACGCCGAACATTTCGGTGAAGCGTGTCTTGATCATTCTGCCCTCGTTTCCATCAGAATTTTCCGCGACGCGGACGGCCGCGCGCGGTGTTGTTTTTGGATGTCGAGGGAAGGATGCAGTCCTGTCCGGCAAATGTCTACCGGCGACCTGCGGCGCGCCCATGCGGAAATGACGGGGCGCGGAGGTCAGGTGAGGACGGGGCCGAAAGTTTCAGTCAATTGCTCAGGCGCCGTTGAACCAAATACACAGCGCCTGGCCGAGAGCAGCGGCAATCGAGATGCCTGTTACGCCGGCACGGCTTGCTTGTTCAACGCGGAGGTTTCCTCGTCGAACGCGGCCGCGATGTCGCGCATGCTGACGACGCCGATCAGGCTGTAATCGTCGATCACGGGCACGTGGCGAATGTGGTGCTTGGTCATGAGATGACGGATGTGCTCGAGCGTGTCGCTCGAGGTGCACGACACCAGCTGCTGCACCGAGACGAGCTGCGAGACCTTCATGCTGGCGCCGGCCGCGCCGTGCTCGGCAATCGCGCGCACCACGTCGCGCTCGGTGAACATGCCGACGGCGGTGTTGCCCTCGGTGCGAACGACATCCTTGACCACGAGCGCGCTGATATTGCTGGCGCGCATCAATTGCGCGGCGATCGCGACCGTCTCGTTCATGCGAACCGTGGCGACGCGAGGGGTCTTCTTGCGCAGGATATCTCCGACTTGCATGGCAACCTCCTTGGTTTATCGTTGACAGGATTCTGGTATACAAAATGCCAATTGTCAACGCGGCCGTCACAGAAATCTACCACCTGCGAACAACCGAAATAGGCAGAGTCGCTGACGTTTCAGACGATTGTGACCTGGCCTGAGCGGGCTGGCCGTCCACGGCTCCCGGGCACCTGCGGTATCTGGCATCCCTGTTGGGTCAAAACAAAAGAGGCGCACCGAAGTGCGCCTCGATCAGTTCACAGTCAGTCCCGAAATCAGGCGGGCATTTCAAGTCGACATATCAAGCCGTCTTGGCATTCGTCGCGGTTTCGGCCGCGGCGGCGGCAGCCTCGTTGCCGTTGATGAAGGCGCGGCGCATCGGCTTGATCACGAACAGCGCCATCAGCGCCGCGGTGGCGTTGAGGGCGACCGCGATCACGAACACGGCCTGCCAGCCATAGCTGGCGGCAACGATGCTGGCGGCCGGCACCAACAGCGCAGCGGTGCCCTTCGCGGTGTAGAGCATGCCGTTGTTGGTGGTCGCATACTTCGAGCCGAAGGTGTCGCCGGAGGTCGCCGGGAACAACGAGTAGATCTCGCCGAACACCCCGAAATAGACTGCAGTGGCCAGCACGAACACCAGCGGGTTGTGGCCCCAGGTGGACAGCGTCAGCAGCATCAGCGCGCCGGTGCCGAACGCGATGAACATCGTGTGCTCGCGGCCGATATTGTCGGAGACCCAGCCGAAGAACGGCCGCCCGAACCCGTCGAAGATGCGGTCGAGCGAGATCGCAAAGGTCAGCGCGGCCATCTGGAAGCCGGCGAGCGAGACCGGCGTGGTGGCGATCTTGTAGTCGTGCGCGATCGGCGCGATCTGCGCGGCCGCCATCAGGCCGCCGGAGGCGACCATCACGAACACAAGATACATCACCCAGAAGATCGGGCTGCGCAGCACCTGCGGCGGCGTGAAGTCGATCTTGGTCTGCGGCAGGTTGAGCTGCTTCTTCTTCGGCGGGATCGTCACCGCGGGCTTCTGGATGAAGAAGGCGAGCAGGAACACGATCAGGCCTTGCCCGATGCCGAAATCGAAGAACGCGGTCTGGTAGCCGCTCGAGGCGATCATGTTGGCGATCGGCACCACGGTCAGCGCAGCACCTGCGCCGAAGCCCGCCGCGGTTGCGCCGGCGGCGAGGCCGCGGCGATCGGGAAACCATTTCAGCGCATTGCCAACACAGGTGCCGTACACCGAGCCGGCGCCGATGCCGCCGACGACCGCCGCGGCGTAGAGCAGGGTGAGTGAATCCGCGTAGGAGTTCAGCACCCAGGACAGCGTGATCATGACGCCGCCGAACATGATGACGACCCGCGGGCCGTATTTGTCGACGAACCAGGCCTCGACCGGCACCAGCCAGGTCTCCGTCACCACGAAGATCGTGAAGGCGAACTGGATCGCTGCGCGGCCCCAGTGATGCGCGCCGTCGATCGGATCGACGAACAGCGTCCAGCCATATTGCAGGTTCGCGATCATCGCCATGCAGACGATGCCCATGGCGAGTTGAAGCCAGCGGAAGCCACTGGACGAAGGTTGTGCTTGTGTTACGGCAGCATTGCTGGAAACCATCAAATCCTCCCGAGCGCGCCGGTCTTGTAGTGACCCAGTGTCGCAATTCTTGTGGCGTATCGTCGCAAGCGCTTGGCGCGAGGTTGGTATACTATATTCCAGAAAGCAAGCCTATCTTTCTGCTGCGTCGCAGCAAAACTGGCATACTTTGGGCTGATTTGGGTTTGCGATCGATGCCGCAAAATGAAAGCGCCCGGCGTTTGACCGGGCGCTTTCGTCAGTCGAAGAGTGGCGCGTTGCTTAAGCCGTCGCCGCCGATTTCTCGACCACGATTTTCCGCCAAGGCTTGAGCACGGCGATCGCAAGCAGCGAGGCAAGGATGTTGGCGCCGGCTGCGATGATGAACACGTTGTCCCAATGGCCCGACGACTGCTGCATGTAGTTGGCGATCGGCACCAATAGCGCCGCGGTGCCCTTCGCGGTGTAGAGCAGACCGGCATTGGTCGTCGCGAACTTGGCGCCGAACGTGTCGGTGCAGGTCGAGGGGAACAGCGAATAGATCTCGCCCCAGGCAAAGAACACGAAGCCCGAGAGCAGCACGAACCAGACCGGGTCGTGGCCCCACAGATAGAGCATCCAGATGCCGAAGCCTTCCATGCCGAAGGCGATGAACATCGTGTTCTCGCGGCCGATCATGTCGGAGATCCAGCCGAAGAACGGACGCGTCAGACCGTTGAGGACGCGGTCGATGGTGGCCGCGAAGGTCACCGCGGTCATCGTCACCGCCATCAGCGTGACCGGCACACTGTCGACCTTCCAGTCGACCGCGATCGGCTTCAGGTTCGCCGTCACCATCAGGCCGCCGGCGCCGACGATCACGAACATGAAGTACATCAGCCAGAAGATCGGCTGCCGCAGCACTTCGGTCGGCTGATAGTTGCGCCGGGTCTGGATGATGTTGGCATTGGCCACGACGGCCGGCACCTGTCCGGCCTTCGGCGCGAGCAGGAAGAAGGCGAGCAGCACGATGATGATGCCCTGGCCGAGGCCGAAATAGAGGAAGGTGGTCTGGAAGCCGGAGTCCTTGATCATCGCCTGGATTGGCGCAACCGTCAGTGCGGACCCTGCGCCGAAACCGGCTGCAGTGATGCCCGCCGCAAGTCCGCGCTTGTCGGGAAACCATTTCAGCGCGTTGCCGACGCAGGTGCCGTAGACGCCGCCGGCGCCGATGCCGGCGACGATCATGCCGAGATAGTAGCCGTTCAGCGAGGTCGCATGCGCGTTGATCGCCCACCCGATCGCGCAGAGAATGCCGCCGATCAGCACGACGAGGCGCGGACCGTATTTGTCGACGAACCAGCCCTCGACCGGCACCAGCCAGGTCTCGAACAACACAAACAGCGTGAAGGCCCACTGGATCGATGCGCGATCCCATCCAAACTTCTTCTGGATGTCGGGGACGAAGAATGTCCACCCGTATTGATAGTTTGCGATCATCACCATCGCGGCGACGCCGATCGCAAGTTGCGTCCAGCGATAGGTATCGCTGACACGCGCGGCCGCGGGGGCCGCAGTTGCCTGAACCATGTCCGACATTCATCCTCCCAGTGCGCGCTTTGTCATTCTGCTTGTGGCGCGGCTCGGTCATCTTGGTATTTGATATGCCAAGGTTCAAGCTGTCGCAGAGGTCGCGTGCGCATATGCCGCAGAGGACTGAAGGCGGTCACCGCAGTGAGAGTAATTCAGCGCGCAAAAAAAATGACCCCGAAAATCGGGGCCATTGGTCGAAGGTTCAATGTCAGATCGCGTCTTGCGCGAAACAGTCTCGGTGCAGCGCGCGCAGGCCTCAGAGGCCGAAGCGCGGCAGGTCGCCATTGCGGTTCGCGATCTCCGCGCTCTTCATCAGCAGGCGATCGATCGTGGCCATCAGGCGGCCGAACAGGGTCGAGGAGGGCGCGAACGCGATTGCGGTAGTCTTGGACATTGGTGTCCCCTTTCAACTGCAGGGCCAGCAACGGGCCGGCTCATCATCTGCAGCCAAACTATGTATACCAGATGCCAGGGACAACGGATTTGTTTGCATGGCAGCATGGACAATGGTGCAATGCAACAAAGCGGACCGACTGGCATCCCAGATTGAAGGGGAGAACGGTCTGAAGCAGCGGCAAAGCCTGGGCAATCGGGCCTTCACCAGATCAGCAATCCTGCTGCTCTTGCGCGTACCCTTCGATGCGGCCCGACCGCCGCCGTCGCTGCGTCATAAAGAAAGGCCGCCCAAACGGGGCGGCCTTGAGTGACTGGGTTTGCTTTTCTTCTTGGCCGATGAAGGGTCGGGGCCAGATCCCTTCACCGCGTCCAGTCTTCGCCCGCGCATAGCGTTCCCATGCAGCCGCGAACGTTCAGCGTGCCCGACGAAACCAGTGTCACCGAGCTTTCATAGATCTTGCCGTCATCGGCGTTGTAGATCCTGCCCGCCCATTTGTTCGAGCCTGCGGGCTGCATGTTGATGAAGAGCGAGATGCCCATCACCGGCCGGGTCCGCTGCGTAGGATCGGCATTCTTGTCGTCGCGCTGCGGCTTGCCGGTGGCCTTGTCGGTCGGCTCTTTCAGCCAGACGACGCGGCCGCACAGCGCGCTGCCGCAGCGCTGGACCTTGATCCTGGCGTCACCGGACTGGGTCAGCCAGACGCCGGCCGGATCGCTGGCCTTGTCAGTGGCTTTGGCGGCATCGGCGGCGCTGCCGAGCAGCGGAATGTGGAACGCGGCCACGATCAGGCGGCGCGTGAGGTGAGCGCGGATCAGCTGTTTCAGGGCCCTGGGGAGGCCGTTAATATCTGGGGGTAACGTCATCATACACCTTCTTCATGAAAAATTTCATGATAAGCATGAAATAAATCACGTTTAAGGTTGAGTCAACAACATTACCGCAGCATGATGCTTTCAGGCCGTAACGGCCTGCAGGGCAAAAAATTATTCGGATGGGTGCAATGAGGAAGTCGGTTCGCGAGCAGCGCCAGCTTTGGTTTCGCCGGCTCGATTGGGCGTTCTGGGCGATCTGGGCCGCGCTGCCTGTGGTGCTGTGGCTGGCCTATTACCGGACTACGACTGCCGCGGGCGCGATCGCCGAAAGCCTCAGCGGCGAGCAGGCGAAGTGCGCCAGCATCGTCGCCAACCCGCTGACCATGTCGACCATGGGCCAGGTGCTGTTCTGGTCGCTGTTCGCGCTTGGGGTATCGTTTTACGCCGTGCTGATCGGCATCCTTCATCGCATGGTCAACCGATTCGCCAACGGGCGGATCTTCGCGTCCGAAACGCTGCAGGGGGTGTGGTGGATGGGGATCTTTCTGGTGGTCTGGCCGTTCGTCGATACGATCACGACCAATGCGGTGCTTTATGTCTTGTATCGAACCGGCGACATCAAGTTCTTCCTGCCGAGCTACAACGTCGACGTCGGCACCATCGCGGGCGGGGTTTTCCTGATGGCGCTGAAATTCGTGCTCGAACACGCCATCCTGCTGCAGTCCGAAAACGAGCTCACGATCTGAGGTGAATGCCGGTGCCCATCGTGGTGAACCTCGATGTCATGCTCGCAAAGCGCAAGCGCCGCCTCGGAGACCTCGCGGACGCGATCGGCATCTCGATTCAAAATCTGTCGATCCTGAAGACCGGCAAGGCCAAGGCGATGCGCTTCTCGACGCTGTCGGCGATCTGTCGCGAACTGGACTGCCGGCCGGGAGATATTCTGGAGTACGTGCCGGGTGATGAGGGCGAGGCCGATGCCGGCGAGGGCGGCTGATCCGGCGCGCGATCGGTCGCGTCACGGCATTGCCGGCGGGGTGCAGCCAAACTGACAGATCCCAGATGAATCCGTCGAAAATGATCCAAAGCAGACGTGTCTGAAAGCCCGGAAGTTGCCATTTTTACGAGCGCTCGCGTATGCTCCACGTGCAGGATCGTAGTGGGAGACATCCAAATGGCGATGGAGCTGAGGGGCGCGAGCGGCGAGGGATTTGCGACGATTGCCGCTGATGGTCGCGTGTTGGATTCCTGGTTTCTTCAGCTACGCCTCGTTGCGGAGAGCGGCAAAGCGGCAACGGTACGGCTGGCGAGCGACGAGATCAGCAGATCGTTGGGCGAGTCGGCAGACGGATATGCGCGACACGACGACATTCGCAATGTCGATATCGTTGCCATTCGTACAGAAATTGACTCCCTTGCATCTGCGCCGACTGACGTGCACGACGCATATCTTCGCCTCCATCTCCTGAGCCACCGGCTCGTCCAGCCCAATTGCATGAACCTTGAAGGAATCTTCGGTCTGTTACCCAACGTCGCCTGGACGACGCTCGGTCCCTGTGAATGCTCTCGTGTATCGGAAGCGCGCATCTTAGCGCGAAGGCGTGCCGTTGCGTTTGAGGTGACCGGCGTCGACAAGTTTCCGCGCATGACTGATTATGTGACGCCAGCGGACGTGAGAATTGCAGATGCGGATCGCGTAAGGCTTGGGGCTTACCTGGCTCCGGGCACGACCGTCATGCATGAAGGCTTTTGCAATTTCAATGCGGGCACGCTCGGTCCCTGCATGGTCGAAGGCCGGATAAGCGCCGGTGTGGTTGTCGGAAGCGGCAGCGACGTTGGTGGCGGAGCGTCGATCATGGGCACTCTGTCCGGAGGAGGGAAAGAGAGGATTACAGTCGGCGAGCGCTGTCTGATCGGAGCCAACGCCGGTATCGGCATTGCGTTGGGTGACGATTGTATCGTCGAAGCGGGCTGTTATGTCACGGCCGGCGCGCGCATCCTTTTGGAAGATGGCCGAGTATTGAAAGCCAAAGAACTCTCGGGCCAGAAGGGCCTTCTATTCCGTCGTAATTCCCAGAGCGGCGCTCTTGAGGCAACCCGACGTACACCCAATTGGGGCGGCCTCAACTCGCAACTGCACGGCTAGGCAGTTCAATCGAAGAAGTCGCCGGCGACAATTGTGGCGCGTCGGCGATGTCGCCTTCTGGTCCATCGTGACATTTGTTGTCATCGCAGAAAGGCGGTCGGTGTCGGGTCGAACCCGACATCGACGAAGGTTTATGGGTGCGCGCCCTTTGACCGACCGCGGCGCAAGCGAGCGACCCTGACGTCGCGATTCCGGGCCGGGCGCTCCTGAACGTGCTTCCAGAACGCCTCTGCCGCGGGCGTCAGCCGCGATCGCGGACGAAACACCCGGATCTCAATCGGGATATTCCATTCCGGGCTGCCCGCCGCGACCAGCTCGCCCGACGCAAGCTGGTCGGTGATGAGGCTCTCCGGAAGCCAGGCCATCCCGCGGCCGGCTTGCACCATCGTGACGAGGAGTTTTGCGAGGTGCGAGGTGAATGCCGGCTTCAAATGCGCTTGCAGCGGCGATGCCGAGCGGACGGCATCCAGAATTCTTCCCATGCCCGACTCGGTCTTGAAGCTCAGGAATGTCACGGGCGCAGAGCTGGTTCCGGGCAATCTGAATCGAGGAGCCTTGCCCGACTTCGAGCCCGGTACGGAGGCCGGTATCAGGCGATCATTGCCGACGTGAATCGACAGGAAATGCGAATTCGTCAGCGTAGTCGCAGCAGCCGCATGATGATGGCAAAGCAGGAAATGGACTTCGCCCGCAAGCAGCATGCGCTCGCAGGCCTCCATATGGTTGGCGACGAGCTGGACGTTCGGCACAAAGGAAAGCGCCATCTCGATCTGCCGAAGCCAATCCGGGAAGAAGGTCAACGACAGCGCATTGGTCGATGCGAACTTCAGGGCATCGGACGAGCCGCGCGCCAGCTCTTGCGCTTCGAGCCGGCCGGCGGCGAGCCGCCGCACGATGTCTTCAGCCGTCAGGCGGAAAGCTTCGCCGGCAGGGGTGAGATGCACGACATGTGTCGTGCGTTCGAACAGTGCAGCGCCGGCCCATAGCTCCAGTGCCTTGATTCTCCGGCTGAGCGCAGGTTGCGACGAATTTCGTTCCTCCGCGGCGCGCGAAAAGCTGCGCGCCGTCGCCACCGCAATGAAGTCGTGCAGCCAATTGATTTCCATGATCCGGCTTGCTTATGCAAATTCTGCATAATCATATCATGACGTGACATTGGATTTCCAGAACCCCGGCCTGCACCCTCGCTGAAAGTCAGATTTTCCATTCGGGAGGCGGAATGCCGGGGCGCACGCTCTACGACAAGCTGGTCGACGCGCATGTGGTGCGGCGGATCGACGACGACGGTCTCGTTCTGCTCTACGTCGATCGCACGGTGCTCAACGAGTACACCAGTCCGCAGGCTTTCGCAGGATTGCGCGCCGCCGGGCGCAGGGTCTGGAATCCGTCGGCGGCCCTCATGGTCGTCGACCATGTCAATCCGACCGCGGCGCGGCGAACACGGGAGATGCCCGACGTCGACGCGGCGCGGCAGGTCGACTATTTCGCCGAGAACGCGCGCGATTTCGGCATCGAGTATTTCGACATCATGGATCCCCGGCAGGGCATCGAGCACGTCGTGGCGCCGGAGCAGGGCCTGGTGATGCCGGGAATGGTGATCGCTGCGGGGGACAGCCACACCACGGCCTACGGCGCGTTCGGCGCGCTCGGCTACGGGATCGGCACCTCCGACATCGAGCACTATTTGGCGACCTCGACGGTTCGCTACCGTCGCCTGAAGACGATGCGCATCAACGTGACCGGGCACCTGCCGCTCGGGGTCACGTCCAAGGACATCGTCATGGAGATCATCCGGCGCATCGGCGCGGACGGTGCAACCGGCTATGCGGTCGAGTTCGCGGGGCCTGCCGTGCGCGACATGAGCGTCGAAGGGCGCATCGTGATGTCGATCATGATCGTCGAGGCCGGCGCACGCGGCGTCGTCGTCGCGCCCGACCAGAAGGTGCTCGATTATCTCGAGGGACGGCCGCGGGCTCCAAAAGGCGAGATGTGGGACCGTGCTGCCCGCGCCTGGTTGCAGCTTCGCTCCGATCCCGACGCCCGGTTCGACCGCGAGATGACGGTCGACGCCGGAGAGGTCGCGCCGGTCGTGACGTGGGGCACCAGTCCCGATCAGGCGATCGCAGTCACCGGTCAGGTGCCGGATCCGGAGAACAACGCCGCTGCCGTCCGTGCCTTGAGCTATATGGGGTTGCAGGCGGGCACGCCGATTCAATCGGTCCCGATCGATTTCGCCTTCATCGGCTCGTGCACGAATTCCCGCATCGAGGACCTGCGCGAGGCAGCGAAGGTCTTCCGCGGCCGTCATGTCGCGACGGGTGTTCGCGCGATCGTCGTTCCCGGCTCGACGCAGGTCAGGGTGCAGGCCGAAATCGAAGGGATCGCTCAGATCCTGATCGATGCCGGCGTCGAGTGGCGGCAGTCCGGCTGCTCGATGTGCCTTGCGATGAACGACGACATTCTTGCGCCGGGTCAGCGATCCGCTTCATCGACCAACCGCAATTTCGAGGGGCGTCAGGGCCCCGGCGCCCGGACCCATTTAATGAGCCCCGCGATGGTCGCGGCTGCGGCCGTCACCGGTCGCATCACCGACGTGCGCGCCCTGATCAAGGAAGGTGCGCAATGACGCCGTTCCATTGCGTGACCGGAACCGCGGCGCCGATGATGACGCCCAATGTCGATACCGACGTGATCATGCCCAAGATGTTCCTCAAGGGGATCGATCGCAGCGGGCTCGGCGAGGGGGTTTTCAATCTCCTTCGCTTCAACGCGGGCAGGCCAAACCCCGACTTCGTCTTGAACCGGGACGGATACCGCGACGCCTCTTTCCTTGTGGTCGGTCCGAATTTCGGCTGCGGATCGAGCCGCGAGCACGCGGTATGGGGACTTCAGCAACTCGGCATCCGCGCCCTGATCGGCACGACGTTCGCCGGCATCTTCAACGACAATTGCGCCAACAACGGCCTGCTCACGATCAGCCTCGATGCGGCCACGTGCGGCGCTCTCGCCGATGCCGTCTCCGATCCGGCAAGCAACCGCCTCACCGTCGATCTCGAGCAACAGACCATCCGGATCGAGGGCGGCGATGGCCGGAGCGTGCCCTTCGGGATCGAGGCCGCCAGGAAAGAGGCATTCCTCACGGGACGGGATGCGATCGGCTCCACGCTCGCCTTTGCCGACGACATCCGCGCCTTCGAGGCCCGGCACAGGGCTGAGAATCCCTGGATGTTCTGAGCCGGACGCCGGGCGCCGTGGTGACGCTCAACGACTAAAACACCATCAAGGGAGGCTTTCTTGACTGACACGACCGTTAAGCTCAACGATGCGACGGACTCGCCTGCTTCGTCCGCGTCTGCCGCACTGAAGATCGGGCCGTTGCCGATCGGGGTTTATCTATTCGCTGCGCTTGTCTGCGCGGTCGCCGTCTATTCGGGAAAGCTTCCGAACGACGTGATCGGCGGCCTTTCCGTCCTGATGCTGCTTGGCTTCCTTCTCGGCAAGCTCGGTCAGACCATTCCAGTCCTGAAGCAAATCGGCGGCACGGCGATCTTGTGCCTATTCGTTCCCGCGGCGCTTGTCAGCTACGGACTGATGCCCGAGCCCGCACTCAAGGCCATCACGACGACGTTTCGTACGGCCAACTTTCAGTATTTCTTCATCGCCTGTCTCGTCGCAGGCTCGATCCTGGGGATGCCCCATCGCGTCCTGGTGCAGGGCTTTCTCAAGATGTTCATTCCGCTGCTGATCGGGACCCTGAGCGCGGTCGCGATCGGCATCGCGGTCGGCGTGCTGTTCGGTCACAGCCCGAGGGATACGTTCTTCTTCGTGATCATACCGATCATCGGGGGTGGTCTGGCGGAAGGCGTGTTGCCGCTGTCCATCGCTTACTCGGAAATGCTTCATCAGCCGCAGGCCGACCTTGTCGCGCAGATGGTTCCCGCGGCGTTGCTCGGGAACGTGGTTGCCATCGTCACCGCCGGCCTGCTGGTGCGGCTGGGCGAGAAGCGACGGGATCTCAATGGTCAGGGCATGCTGGTCAAGACCGGAGATGAAGGCATCCTCGGTCCCGCGCGATCCGATCGTCCGATCGATCTCGGCCTTCTCGGTGCCGGAATCGTGCTGTCGTGCGTGCTGTTCGTGCTCGGCATGGTGCTGGCGCCGTACACCGGCATTCCCGGACCGATCCTCATGATCATCGCAGCCGTCATCCTCAAGCTGACGAGGACGCTTCCCGCCGAGGTGGAGCTCGGCGCCTACCAGATCAACAAGTTCATGTCGACCAATCTCACCTTTGCGATCCTGGTCGCGATGGGAGCGTTGCTTGTGTCGTGGCAGCAGCTCGTCGCGTCGTTCAATCCCGGGTACATCTCGATCTGCACCGCGACCGTGCTCGCGATGACGGCGTCCGGGTTCTTCGTCGGAAAGTGGCTGAACATGTATCCGATCGAGGCTGCGGTCGTGACGGCATGCCATTCCGGACTGGGAGGCACCGGCGACGTCGCCATCCTCGGAGCCGCCGATCGCATGGGGCTGATGGCCTTTGCCCAGATATCGACACGGGTCGGAGGGGCAATCATGATCGTGATCGCGACCCTGCTGATGAAGGCGCTGTCCTGATCGTCATCCGCATCGCAGTGGTGGCGGCGCAACAACCTGTACCGCCAAGGCCACATCTGCTCAGCTTGCAGCCGCGCCTGGCCGGATCAGGGCGCGCATCAGCTCCTCGACGAGGGTTGTTGCTTTGGGCCAGCGCAAGGTGGGCTTGTTGATCTGGAGCGAGATCACGCCGTGGGTCGCCGCCCATAGCAGCAGTGACAGCCGTTCTGCATCTTCCGCCTCGCGGCCGGGCGTCGCCGCGAGGATATCCTTGATCAGCGCCACCACGCGGATCTGGATCGCACGCCCGAACGTTGCTGCTTTCGGATCGCTCAGGCCGGATATCACGCGGCCTTCGTACAGCATCTTGTAATGGCCCGGCCGTTCCAGCCCGAAACGGACTGTGGCGAAGACGCCGGCACGCAGGCGCTCCCATGCACCGCTGCCGGCTGCCTCTTCCGCCTTGGTGCGCAGCTCGACGAGTTCATCGAACAGCTTTTGCAGAACCGCAAGCAGCAGCGCGTCGCGATCGGCGAAGTGCGGATAGACCGACGGCGCGGCGATGCCGGCCTGTTTGGCGACCGCGCGCAGTGAAACGCCTTCGCATGAGCCGGCTTTTTCGATCAGCGTAATGGCGGCCATGAGGATGTCCTCGCGCAATTGTCCGCCTTCGCCTCTCGCATTCCGTTGACGCGCCTTCATCCGATTCCTTTGGCTGATGCCTGTAACCTTACGCGCGTTCGGCTTGACCTGTAAACTTAACGGATGTAAGCTAACATATGTAAGTTCATGAAATCGGAGATCCGATGACGACCACCATATCCTCAGGCGGCGCCTTCACGCCCGCCGGCACCACCTGGACGCTCAATCGCATGGGCTTTGGCGCAATGCAGTTGACAGGGCCCATGGTATGGGGGCCACCCAAGGACCACTCAGCCGCGCTTGCCGTTCTGCGGGAGGCTGTCCGCTGCGGCGTCAACCACATCGATACGAGCGACTATTACGGTCCGCACATCGCCAATCAGATCATCAAGGAAGCTCTGCACCCTTACCCCGCCGGCCTCACCATCGTGACCAAGGTCGGCGCGCGCCGGGGTCCGGACAAATCCTGGCCCCAGGCGATCTCCCGGCAGGAATTGATCGACGCCGTGCACGACAATCTGCGCAATCTCGGCCTTGATGTGCTCGATGTCGTCAATCTGCGCCTCGGCGGCCAATTTGGCCCCGACGACAGTTCGGTGGAAGCGCCGCTCTCCGTGCTGGCCGAATTGCAGCAGCGAGGTTTGATCCGCCATATCGGCCTGAGCAACATTTCCCATGCGCAGTTCGAAGAAGGCAGCAGGATCGCCGCCATCGTCTGCGTGCAGAACCACTATAATCTGGCGCATCGCATCGACGACGCCTTGATCGACGACCTCGCGGCCAGGCAGGTCGCCTATGTGCCGTTTTTCCCCCTGGGCGGATTCCGCCCGCTCAACTCGCCCATTCTGGACGGCGTCGCGCAAAGCCTCGGGGCAACGGCCCGTCAGGTCGCGCTCGCATGGTTGCTGCAGCGCGCGCCGAACGTGCTGTTGATCGCCGGCACGTCATCGGTCGCGCATCTCCACCAGAATTTTGCAGCCGGCGCCCTGCAACTGCCGCCCGAGGCGATCGCGCAGCTCGACAGCATCGCAGCAGCCAGCAAGCAGGGGCAACGTTGACAATGAGCAGCAAGACGGACGCGCGCGAGGAGCGGGCGCGCAACGCAATCAACGCACTGCTCGCCGATATCAAGGCCGCCTGGGCCACCAACGACGCGGACAGGTTGGCGCAGGCCTTCGCGCAGGACGCGATTTTCGTCCCGTTCAACGGTTCGCGCCTGCTCGGCCGCGCGGCGATCGCCGAGTTTCACATGCGGCCCTTCGCGACGGAGCTTCAGGGATCGCGGCTGCTCGTTGATCTCGTCGACATCCGTCCGCTGTCGGAGACGCTTTATCTCGTCGCGACCAGCGGCGGACCGGCGAGGCAGGGGCAGGAGAACCCTCCTCAGGCGACGCAGAGCTATATATGCCAGGATATCGGCGACCGATGGGCCATCCTGTTCTTCCAGAACACGCCCGTTCGTTCGCCTCCCGGCGCTCCCTGACTATTTCAGGGTGCGAAGCAGATTTGTGTCTCCGCTTCCCCGTTAGAGTTCCGCTGCCCCTCGCAAATCACGGCTGCGGTTTGCCTGTTTTGCCCAGATAAGATGCAGATGGGGCGCAGGTTCGCTTCCGACCCGAAGCGGTCATGAGAGCGGCAGCGAGAGTTCTTGCGCCAACGGCGAAAATGATTGCTGATGATCCGACCGAAACGCGGCGGGATCGGATCGATTCGTAGTCCGGATACCACCGCGCGCGTAGTGTACCACCGCCGTTAGGTCAACGGTGCTGCCCGATGGCCTCTCGTTCCGAAGTTGCCTAGCGCCTCTCTACTCATGATCGTGCGGCCATGTTTTGGTCAAAACTGCGTCCGCATTGTTGAGATGCCCACTGCAAAGGCTCGCGATGGAAAGGGCAACGTTCGCCAAGGCCGGGATTTTCGCTTTTGGCGATATGCGGAGCGTTGCGGCCTACGCGGTCGAAATCCTGATAGTTGCCGCAATTTATGCCGGCGTTGCTGAATCCGCGCGGTTCCTTCCTGCAATAAACCCAGCCGCGACACCGCTATGGCCACCAACCGGGCTTGCGCTTGCCCTGGTCCTGCTGCGCGGCTACCGGATCTGGCCAGCGATCCTGGTGGGGGCCATCTCTTCGTACCTCATGGCCGGCCGATCGCTCCCAGAGTTCGGTGCCGCCGGGATCGGCAGCCTCCTTGCCGCATGTGCCGGGACATGGCTGATCGGCCGCTGGTCGAACGGTCGCCAGACGTTTGCCACACCATCCGGTGTCGCAAAGTTTGCAATCATTTCCTTTGCGCCGACCACGATGATCAGTTCAGCCGTCGCCTTGGCCGGCTTCACGCTCACCAACGAATCGAGCTTTTCCGATTCCGTCGTGGCCGGGTTGACCTGGTGGCTTGCGGACGCCGCCGGCGCCTTGGTGTTTGCTCCGGTCATCGTGCTCTGGGCGACGATGCCCTTACGCATTGCTTCCAAATGGACGCTGTTGGAATCGGTCGCGGTCGCTGCTCTCGCCGGTATGATTGGGCTCGCTGCTTACAGCCCGCTGATCGGTAGCGATCTCGTCAGCAGCGGCCTCGACGTGTTGTTGCCACATCGGAGCCTTCTGGGCTTTCTGGTTCTGCTGCCCTTGATTTGGGCCGCTCTGCGCGGCGATCGATGCACCGTGGCGACGGCCGCGTTCATTTTCATCGGAACTGCCGTGTGGGGGTTCTCGGTGGGGAATGATCCATTTCCGAAAATCGATCCGAACGGAGCGCTGTTATCCTTGTTTGTGCTTTCGATCATCGTGTCGGCGCCGCCTCTTGCCCTGGCCGCGGCAAGCGCGACGCGCCAGGCCAGGGAAGCCCATTTGCTTTCCGTCCAGGACCAGCTGAACAGCCAACTCGAACGGAAAGCTTTGGCGCTCGACAGCATCAGACGGCACTTCCAGACCCTGATCGAAGGCGTCGTCGACTATGCAATTTTTGCGCTTGATCGAGAAGGACACGTGACGAGCTGGAATAGCACCGCTCAAACGATCATCGGCTACAGCTCGGAAGAAATCATCGGCAAGCACTTCGGGATATTCTATCGGCCGGATGAACGCCGCGCGGGTTCGCCGACGCACGCGCTGGAGTCGGCAATCGAAAGCGGCAAGTACGATGTGGAGGGTTGGCGTATCAGGAAGAATGGTACGCCGTTTTTCATCACGGGCTCAGTCTCATCGAGCCATGATGACGCAGGAAATCTGATCGGTTTCATCAGTATCCTGCGCGACGCGACGGAGCGCCGCGATGCGGAGGAAAAGCTGGTCCAGGCGCGCGAACAGCTCGCGATGTCTCAGAAGATGGAGGCAATCGGCAAGCTGACCGGCGGGATTGCGCACGACTTCAACAATCTCTTGATGATCATCGGAGGCAGTGCGCAGATATTTCAACGGCTGCTTGATCCAAAACTGCCAAAGGCCATCGACGCCATACAAACCGCAGCCAAACGCGGCGAAAGCCTCACGCGCCAATTGTTGACATTCTCTCGTCACCAGCATCTCAGCCCGACGGTCGTCGATCTGAATGCGTCGATCAAGAACATGCGGACCATGATCGAGAGCTCGCTGCGCGGCAACATCGTGTACAACGAGAACGTTGGCGACGGTGTTTCGCCGGTGAAGGTTGACCTTGCCGAACTTGAACTTGCGATCGTCAACATCGCCGTCAATGCGCGAGATGCAATGACAAGCGGCGGCACATTCACGTTGTCGGTCCACGCGGTCACCGCAAATCAGGAAACCGGCGGCGATCGCCGTGGCAAAGCCTTCTTTGCGATCACACTTGGCGATACGGGCACCGGTATTCCGCCAAATCTTCTGTCCAAGATGTTCGATCCGTTTTTCACGACCAAGGAGGTCGGCAAAGGGACCGGGCTCGGTTTGTCCCAAGTGTATGGTTTTGCGCACCAGGCGGGCGGAACGGTGACGGCAGACAGCAAGGTCGGACAAGGAACAACGATTACAATCTATCTGCCGTCTTGTGCGGACGAGCAGATCACCAACAAAGAGCTCGCCGCCGCCCGGGCAAGGCCCAGGCAGCCGCCGCGGCAGACGGTCCTCGTTGTCGACGACAGTCCCGAAGTGGCGGACGTGACATCATCGCTGTTCGAGCATCTGGGTTATGAAACCATCTATCGAGATTCGGCCGAAGCGGCATTGAAACTGCTCGATACCGGTACAAGGATCGATCTCGTCTTCAGCGATATCGTCATGCCAGGGACCATCGATGGCGTCGGGCTCGCGAGAGAAGTTCGGTCGCGGTACCCCGGTTTGCCGATAGCCCTTACGACAGGTTACAGCGATGCCGCAAAAGCCGCTCCGCCAAGTTTGAAAATACTCCGCAAGCCGTTCGATACCGAGGCGCTGCGAGACTTTATCCAGGATCTTGCGCCGGCGAGATCGACGCGCTCGTCCGGCATACCTTTGGCGTCAGGCACTTCCGACGCAGCGCGCAGAAGTTGACCGGTCGCACCATCATGAGGGCCTTGATCTCATCAATGTCCGCTATTGATTGCGGAGCGCAGACAGCGGGCTCAAACAAAAATGGCCGCAGTTTCCTGCGGCCATTCGTGTCTTGATTGAGCGCAGCCGTTACTCGGCGGCCTGCTTGCGCGGCGGGTCGAGCGCGCCGGAGTCGTGGATCTCGGCAACCTGGTGATCGCTGAAGCCGAGCACCTCGCGCAAGATCTCGTCGGTGTGCTCGCCGAGCAGCGGCGAGCGGGCGACTTCGCTCGGCGAATCCGACAGCTTGATCGGGTTGCCGACCGAGATGTACTTGCCGCGGGTCGGATGATCGACCTCGACCACGGTGCCGGTCGCGCGCAGCGACTGGTCTTCGGCGATCTCCTTCATCGACAGGATCGGGCCGCAGGGGATGTCGTCCTTGTTGAGGATCTCCATCGCCTCGAACTTGGTCTTGGTCATCGTCCACTGCTCGATGCGGGCGAAGATCTCATTGAGGCGCGGCAGGCGGGCCGGCGGCTTGGCGTAGTTCGGATCGGTCTTCCAGGTCGGCTCGCCGATCACGTCGCAGATCTTCTCCCAGACCGGGGCCTGGGTGATGAAGTAGATGTAGGCGTTCGGGTCGGTCTCCCAGCCCTTGCACTTCAGGATGCGGCCGGGCTGACCGCCGCCGGAATCGTTGCCGGCGCGCGGCACGGCATCGCCGAACGGAATGCCTTCGCCGAACTGGCTGTATTCCTTCAGCGGGCCGTGGGCGAGGCGCTGCTGGTCGCGCATCTTGACGCGGGCGAGGTTGAGCACGCCGTCCTGCATCGCCGCGGTGACGCGCTGGCCCTTGCCGGAGTGGGTGCGCTGATACAGCGCGGTGACGATGCCGAGTGCGAGGTGCAAGCCGGTGCCGCTGTCGCCGATCTGCGCGCCGGTGACCAGCGGCAGGCCGTCGCGGAAGCCGGTGGTCGAGGCGGCACCGCCGGTGCACTGCGCGACGTTCTCGTAGACCTTGCAATCCTCATACGGGCCGGGGCCGAAACCCTTGATCGAGGCGACGATCAGCTTCGGGTTGATGGCCTGGATCTTCTCCCAGGGGAAGCCCATGCGATCGAGCACGCCGGGGCCGAAATTCTCGACCAGCACGTCGCACTGCTTGATCAGCGCGGTCAGCACTTCCTTGCCCTTCGGGTTCTTGGTGTCGAGGGTGATCGAGCGCTTGTTGTGGTTCAGCATGGTGAAATACAGGCTGTCCACGTTCGGGATGTCCTGTAGCTGGCCGCGCGTAATGTCGCCGACGCCGGGACGCTCGACCTTGATCACGTCGGCGCCGAACCAGGCCAGCAATTGCGTGCAGGTCGGGCCCGACTGGACGTGGGTGAAATCGAGAATGCGAACGCCCTTGAGCGCCTTGGTCATAATGTATGCTCCGTACTCTGGTCTACCCCTGCACCCGCAGGGAAAATGGGTTGAAGGGGATTGCTTACTTTTTCTTCAGAACGCTCTGAGGATTGAGGTTGCCGATGCGGCCGCTCTCCGAGCCCGCTGCCGGATCGATCACGGCGTTGATCAAGGTCGGCTTGCCGGAATCCAGTGCCGCATTGACCGCGCGCTTCAGCTCGTCGGGCGAGGTCGCGTTGACGCCGACGCCGCCGAAGGCTTCCATCATCTTGTCGTAGCGCGAGCCCTTGACGAACACGGTGGTCGCCGGATCGTCGCCGGCGCTGTTGACGTCGGTGCCGCGATAGATGCCGTCATTGTTGAAGATCACGATGCAGATCGGTAGCTTGTAGCGGCAGATGGTCTCGACCTCCATGCCGGAGAAGCCGAACGCGCTGTCGCCTTCGACCGCGAGCACGGGCAGGCCGGTCTCGACCGCAGCCGCGATCGAATAGCCCATGCCGATGCCCATCACGCCCCAGGTGCCGACGTCGAGCCGCTTGCGGGGCTTGTGCATGTCGACGACGCCGCGGGCGAGGTCGAGCGTGTTGGCGCCTTCGTTGACGAAGATGGTGTCGGGACGTTCCGTGATGATCGTACGCAGCGCGCCGAGCGCACCGTGATAATCCATCGGCGAGGCGTTGCTCATCAGCTTCGGCGCCATCTTGGCGACGTTGTCGTCGCGCTTCTTCGCCACGGTGGCGAGCCAATCGCTCGGTGCGGCCGACCAGTTGGCACCCATGGCGTCGAGGAACGCGGACACGCAGGAGCCGATATCGCCGACCACAGGGGCGACGATCTCGACGTTGGAATCCATTTCCTTCGGCTCGATGTCGACCTGGATGAACTTCTTCGGAGCTTCACCCCAGGTCTTGCCCTTGCCGTGCGACAGCAGCCAGTTGAGGCGGGCGCCGATCAGCATGACGACGTCGGCTTCCTTCAGCACGGTCGAGCGCGCCGCACCCGCGCATTGCGGGTGCAAGTCGGGCAGCAGGCCCTTGGCCATGCTCATCGGCAGGAACGGCACGCCGCTCTTCTCGACGAAATTCTTGATCGCCTCGTCGGCCTGCGCATAGGCGGCGCCCTTGCCGAGGATGATCAGCGGACGCTTTGCGCTCTTCAGCACGTCGAGCGCGCGCTTGACCGCCGACGGGGCAGGGAGCTGCGCCGGGGCAGCGTCGATCACCTTGACCAGCGACTTCTCGCCGGCCGCCGCGTCCATGACCTGGCCGAACAGCTTTGCGGGGAGGTCGAGATAGACGCCGCCGGGACGGCCCGACACCGCGGCGCGGATCGCGCGCGCAAGGCCGATGCCGATGTCCTGGGCGTGCAGCACGCGGAACGCCGCCTTGCAGAGCGGTTTTGCGATCGCGAGCTGATCCATTTCCTCATAGTCGCCCTGCTGCAGGTCGACGATCTCGCGCTCGGACGAGCCGGAGATCAGGATCATCGGGAAGCAGTTGGTGGTGGCGTGGGCAAGCGCGGTGAGGCCGTTGAGGAAGCCGGGCGCCGACACCGTGAGGCAGACGCCGGGACGCTTGGTCAGGAAGCCGGCGATCGAGGCGGCATAGCCGGCATTCTGCTCATGGCGGAACGAGAGCACGCGAATGCCCTCCGCCTGGGCCATGCGGCCCAGGTCCGTGATCGGGATACCCGGCACACCATAGACGGTGTCGATGCCATTGAGCTTGAGCGCATCGATGACGAGGTGGAAGCCATCGGTTAGTTCCTGCTCGGTGCCCGGTGCCTCGGACTTCGTAGCGGTATTCAGCATCGGCATCGTCTCCCTGATCGTTCTTGGTTCGGACGATCTGATTGTCGTCTGAAGCGGGTGTGGACTCTCAAACTTACGTGAACGGTTCTCTACGTGAATAATTCTTGGCCATGCGCCTCGACATAGGCGGCAAGGCCGAGCGTGTGATCGCGGGCGCGCTTTTCGGCGAGCTCGGTGTCGCGCGCTTCCAGTGCCTCGATGATTCCGAGATGCTCGGGCAGGGAGGTCGCGGTACGGTCCTTGCGGCCGATCGTGAGCTGGCGATAGCCGCGCACATGCAGCAGCAGGTCATTGGTGAGGTCGACCAGTACAGGCGATTCCGACAGCGAGATCAGCGCCTGGTGGAAGGCGATGTTGGCCTTGGAATATTCCTCGACGTGATCCTGCGGCAGGCGATCGTCGCTGAAGTCCTTGAAGAAGTCGCGTAGCGACGAGATGTCCTTTTTGCGCGCGGTTGTCGTGATTAGGCGCGCCGCCATGCTTTCCAGCGCCGCCCAGGCGCGGATCATGTCGACGATCTCCGCCTTGGTGCGGCGGACCACAACGATGCCGCGGCGCGGCACGGTCTTCACGAATCCGTCCTGCTCGAGCATCGCAATCGCTTCGCGGATCGGCGTGCGGCTGACGCCGAGACGCTCGGACAATGCGCGCTCGTCGAGCATCACGGGCTCCGGCGTCGCGTAGATGTCCATCTTCAGGATCGCTTCTTTCAAGGCCTCATAGGCCTTGTTCTTGAAGCTCGTCTCCGGGGCGATCCGGACGATGGCAATATCTGTGTCAGCCATAGTGGGCGACGCCTTGGTCTGTTTCGGTTCTGGCACGACTCGTCTCCTCCTCTTGGAGACGTCTTCTTAGCAGAAGAAAGTACCTTAGATTTTTGGCATGCCAAATACCAGAATGTCAAGCTGCCCATATTTTTCGGCATTTTTGGGCATCGACCGACCTTGACAATTACGTTTTTGGCATACCAAATGCCACGAAATCTGTCCCAGGAGGAAGCCAATGTCAA
Organism: Bradyrhizobium sp. RD5-C2; assembly: GCF_019972155.1. Classification (GTDB taxonomy): domain Bacteria; phylum Pseudomonadota; class Alphaproteobacteria; order Rhizobiales; family Xanthobacteraceae; genus Bradyrhizobium. The sequence goes on from NZ_BOVL01000010.1 coordinate 198,007, forward strand.
ATTCGAAGGATGCGGTCCGCAAAATTCTCGATGCGGTCAGGGCCGACAAGCGCACGAGCCTCACCGCGCCCGAAGGCAAGGTGGTCTGCGACGCCTACGGCATTCCGGTGCCGAAGGAGGGCGTCGCCAAGTCGGCCGCCGAGGCAGCCCGGATCGCCTCCGACATGGGCTTCCCGGTCGTGATGAAGATCGTCTCGCCCGACATCCTCCACAAGACCGAGGCGGGCGGCGTGATTGTCGGCGTCAAGAGCGCCGCGGACGCCGAGAAGAGCTACGAGACCATTCTGGCCAACGCCAAGAAATATAAGGCCGATGCCAAGATCGAGGGCATCCAGGTCCAGCAGATGCTGGGCGGCGGCACCGAGGTAATCGTCGGTTCGATCACCGACGGCTCGTTCGGCAAGCTGGTCGCCTTCGGTCTCGGCGGCGTGCTGGTCGAAATCCTCAAGGACATCACCTTCCGCCTCGCGCCCGCGACCAAGGACGATGCGCTGTCGATGCTCGACGGCATCCAGGCGCATGAGATGCTGAAGGGCGTACGCGGCGGCGAGCCGGTCAACCGCGAGGCGCTCGCCGACGTCATCGTCAAGGTGTCGCAGCTGGTCAGCGATTTCCCCGAGATCGTCGAGCTCGACCTCAATCCCGTGTTCGCCACCAGCAAGAACGCGATCGCCGCCGACGTGCGCATCGTCGTCGACTTCGACTACAAGCCGCGCCCGGCGCCGCGCCCGACCGAAGAGATCGTCGCCGCGATGAGCCGCATCATGCAGCCGAAGGGCGTCGCCGTGATCGGCGCCTCCGCCGAGGACGGCAAGATCGGCAACTCGGTGATGAAGAACCTCATCAACGGCGGCTACAAGGGCGAGATCTATCCGATCCACCCGAAGGCCGCGGAGATCCTCGGCTACAAGGCCTACAAGAGCGTCAAGGACGTGCCCGGCGTGATCGACACCGCGGTGTTCGCGATCCCGGCGAAATTCGTCGCCGGCGCGCTCGTCGAGTGCGGCGAGAAGAAAATCCCCGGCGCGGTGCTGATTCCCTCGGGCTTCGCCGAAGCCGGCGCACCCGAATTGCAGGCCGAGATCGTCGAGGTCGGCAAGAAGTACAACATCCGCCTGATGGGGCCGAACATTTACGGCTTCTACTATACCCCGGCCAACCTCTGCGCCACGTTCTGCACCGCCTATGACGTCAAGGGCCATGCCGCGCTGTCGTCGCAGTCGGGCGGCATCGGCATGGCGATCATCGGCTTCTCGCGCTCGGCCAAGATGGGCGTGTCGGCGATCGTCGGCCTCGGCAACAAGTCCGACATCGACGAGGACGATCTGCTCGCCTTCTTCGAACAGGACCCCAACACCAATCTGATCGCGCAGCACTGCGAGGACCTGAAGGACGGCCGGGCCTTCGCGGAGGCCGCCAAGCGCGTCTCCAAGAAGAAGCCGGTGGTCGTGCTCAAGGCCGGCCGCACGTCTGCGGGTGCGAAGGCGGCGTCGTCGCACACCGGCGCGCTTGCCGGCAACGACAAGATCTACGAGGACGTGTTCAAGCAGTCCGGCGTGATCCGCGCGCGCTCGCTCCGGCAGCTGCTGGAATTCGCTCGCGGCGTACCGGTGCTGCCGACGCCGAAGGGCGAGAATGTCCTGATCATCACCGGCGCCGGCGGCTCCGGCGTGCTGCTGTCGGACTCCGTCGTCGACAACGGCCTGTCGCTGATGCAGATGCCGCCGGACCTCGATGCGGCGTTCCGCAAGTTCATCCCGCCGTTCGGCGCGGCCGGAAATCCTGTGGATATCACCGGCGGCGAGCCGCCGATCACCTACGTCAACACGGTGAAGCTCGGTCTCTCCGACGAGCGCATCCACGCGCTGATCCTCGGCTACTGGCACACCATCGTGACGCCGCCGATGGTGTTCGCCCGGAATATGGTCGAGGTGAAGAAGGAGATGGAGGCCAAGGGCTTCGTGAAGCCGATCGTCGCCTCGCTCGCCGGCGACGTCGAAGTCGAGGAAGCCGCCGAATATCTCTACCAGAACGGCATTCCGGCCTACGCCTATTCGACCGAGCTGCCGGTCGAAGTGCTGGGCGCCAAGTACAAATGGGCTCGCGGCGCGGGCCTCCTCTGATCGCCTGATCAGTCGAAGATCAGAGGCCGCCCCGGACATCGTCCGGGGCGGCTTTTTATTTGGCTCCTGTCTGAGCCTTGCCGCCCGGGTGGGCGGGGAGGGCGATAGCAGCCCGATCGTTCGAAACCAGCCCGGGCTTTGCTGCTCCGTCCTGCGCGGGTTCCGCGCGCCCATTCCTTTTTCTCGACCGCGACCGGCCCACCAAGGCAGCTTGCCTTTCGCATCTGATGTGCTACTGATATGTCAGATAAGAATGATGGAGGACGCCGCGATGGAGTTGGCTGCAACAGGGATGACCGACCGCCAGCGCAAATATCGCGCGACCTACCGCGAGCGCGTGGTGGGCTGGTACAATGGCTGGCTGCACGTCGTGCTGATCTACACGATCGGCTTCACCGCGCTGTACGTCTACCTGGCCAATGTGCACGACGTGAAATGGTGGGAATACCTCACCATTCCGGCGGTGTTCCTGATTGCGAACTTCTTCGAATGGGCGGTGCATCGCTTCGTCATGCACAGGCCGTCGAACGTGCCGCTGCTGCGCGCGATCTACAGCCGCCACACCCTGATGCACCATCAGTTCTTCACCGAGGACGAGATGCGCTTTGCCGATCATCACGACTGGCGCGTCACCTTCTTCCCGCCCTACGCGCTCGTGGTGTTCACCCTGATGTCGATCCCGCCGGCGATCGTCGCCGGTCTCGTGATCTCGGCCAATACCGGCTGGCTGCTGATCACCACGACCACGTCGATGTACCTGATCTACGAATTCATGCATTTCTGCTGCCACGTCGAGGAAAACGCCTTCGTGCGCAACATGCCGTTCGTCAACACCATCCGCCGACATCACACCGCCCATCACAACCAGTCGATCATGATGGAGCGGAACATGAACCTGACCTTCCCGGTGATGGACTATGTGTTCGGCACCTCCGATCTCAACCGCGGCCTGCTGGGCCACGTCTTCAACGGCTACAGCACGCGCTACGTGAAGACCGACATGCGACGGACGGCGCGGACGCCGCGGGTCGCGATGAAGGAGCAATCGGTGCCGCATGCCGCAGCTTGAACCCAATCTCGCCGGCCTCGCCTGGTTCGGCCTGCTGTGGAGCGTGTGCTGCATCGGCTTCCTGCAACTCGCCGGCATGTATCCGTTGCGCGGACGCGCCGTTCTGGCGGTGACGATGACGACCACCTTATGGGCGATATTGCTCGCCGGCACGCTGGCGTTCGCCCTCGTCGAGCTGCGCTGGACCACCGTCGTCGTCGTGGGTGGTGTGCTGTTCCTGTTCCTGCCTGGGCTGTTTCAGGCCTTGCCGGACTGGTGGCGCGACGGACGCGCGGGACTGCGGCTGTCCTGCTGCGCCATGATTGCGGCGCTGGCGCTGCTGCTCCGCGTGGCTGCACCGTCGTTCCACATGTGGATCTAAGGGGAGGTCTCGATGCCGAGCCACATCAAGCTGATGCTGTCGCTGGCGTGCCTCGCCACGGCCGCCTGCGGGTACTTCTTCATGGTCTATCTCGGACAGCAGGGACCGAGCTATGCGGTCGCCTTCCTCGGCGTATTCGCCACGGTCGCGATGTGGATCTTCCCCGAGGTCGTCAAGAAGGACCTCAAGATGCGCCCACCGGGATCCTGACATGATGCTGCAGCACAGGGAGACTCCGATGGCGAGCTATGCCGGGGACCGCACCATCGACGGCATTTCCGTGCTGGTCGACGGGGAGCCGCTGTCACCGCACTACGACCAGCTTCGGCTCACCGAGCACGGTTTTGAATGGAGCTATGAGGGGCCCGAGCCGGCACAGCTGGCCTTCGCGCTGCTCTACGATCATCTGCATGACGCGGTTGCGGCGAAGGCGCTGCACCAGAGCTTCATGCGGCGCATCGTCGCTAATTTCGGCAATGAATGGGAGCTCTCCTCGGCCGATCTCGACGAGGCGGTCGCGGCGCTGCGGTCCGGACGCACGGTGTAACCCCACGCTGATTTCCGGGCGAGAGAATATGAGATGACCCTGACCTGTCGCGCGGCGGTGCTGCATCAAAGCGGAATGCCGCTCTCCATCGAGCGCGTTTCGCTCGCACCACCCACGCCGACCGATGTCGTGGTGAAAGTGCGTGCCGCGGGGCTCTGCCACACCGATCTGGAGGTGATCGACGGATCGCTGCGCTATCCCTTGCCGATGATCCTCGGGCACGAGGCCGCCGGCGTGGTCGAGGAGGTCGGCAGCGCGGTCCACGAGGTGCACGTCGGCGATCACGTGATCCTGTCCTGGAATCCGCATTGCGGGCACTGCTTTCACTGCGATCGGGCGCAGCCGATCCTGTGCGAGACCTATCTCGCGAGGGGCGCGAAAGGCGTGCATTTCGACGGCGCGTCGAAAGCGCAGCTCGCGGGTGGCCGCAGCCTGACGCATCTGATGTTCCTCGGCGCATTCTCGGAATATGTCGTGCTGCCGGCGCAGCAGGCGATTGCCGTGCCCAAGGAGATCCCGTTCGATCGTGCCTGCCTGATCGGCTGCGGGGTCATGACCGGCGTCGGCGCCGCGCTGAACATCGCCGACATCGGCCATGGCGATACCGTGATGGTCACCGGCTGCGGCGCGGTCGGGCTGGCAGCGGTGCAGGGCGCCCAGCTCGCCGGCGCCGGCGCTGTTATCGCGGTCGACCTCGATGATGCAAAGCTTGCGCCGGCGCGGCAACTCGGCGCCACGCACGCCGTCAACGCGGCGCGCGAGGACCCGGTCCAGTTCGCCAAGGAGGCAACGCGCGGGCGGGGCGCCGACGTCATCCTCGAGGCGGCGGGCCATCCCCAGGCGTTTCGGCAGACCGCGGAGGCGGTGCGGCCGGGCGGTGAGGTGATCTGGCTCGGCAAGATCGACGTCACGCAAGACGTGAGTTTCCGCTGGGGCGCGTTGATGGGCGAGAAGCGGTTTCGCCGCTCGAGCTACGGCGGCGCGCGGCCACGGCGCGATTTTCCGTTGCTGGCGCAGGCCTATCTCGACGGCCGGCTCAAGCTCGACGAACTGATCACCGGCCGCTGCAGCCTCGACGGCATCAATGATGGTTTTGAGGTGCTGCGGCGCGGACGGTCGATCCGCACGGTCGTCGAGTTCTGAACGCTTATAGCGTCGAACGCGCAAAACTCTCGATGTAGTCGATCAGGCTGTCGGAGGCTGCGCCTGCGGCGTCGACGCGGCGCTCGGCGACGGCTTCGGCGACGTCGGCGTGCAGCCGCGCCGCAAGCGGCAGGTCGGCCGCTTCCTTGTAATGCTGATACCAGAACCGGCGCGACAGGCCGTGCATCAGGCCCATGGCGCGGGACGCGAACTCGTTGCGCGACGCCGCCGAGATCAGCGTGTTGAACTGGTGATCCAGCCGCATGAACAGCAGATCGTCGGATTTTTCCGACGCGCGGCGCATGCCGGCGGCGATCTTGGAGAATTGCTTGCGTTGCTCGGTGGTGGCGCGCTCGGCGGCGCCGCGCGCCATCAGCCGTTCCAGCTCGCGCCGCACCTCGAGCAGGCGGAGCTGGGCGCGCAGGTCGATCTCCGACACCAGCACGCCGCGACGGGCCAGGATGTTGACGAGGCCGTCGCGCGACAGCCGCTGCAACGCCTCGCGGATCGGGGTACGGCCGATGTCGAGCCGCTTGGCGAGCACGAGCTCGGACAGCGCGGTGCCGGGTGGCAGTTGCAGCGTCACGATCAGCTCTTCCAGCTCGGCATAGGCGCGATCGGTGAGGGTGATGTCGCCTTGCGGGAGCAGGGCCTGAGCGGCGGCGCGCGGCTTGCCGGCGGCGGCGGACGATGGCCGCGCCGGCCGGCGGTTTACTGCTGCGCGGGCGCGCACCGTGCTGGATCGTTTGCTCGAATCGGCCATCGGGATCTTGCGTGCTATTATACAGCAGATACCTCACACGCCCTGCCGGCACTGACAAGGCCGCTCGATCGGCGCTACACCGAATCCGGCTGCGTGCCGCGAGCAGCAGCGCATCATCAGTGCGAAATGCTCTCCAGCGTCCGGCCGCGGGTTTCCTCGCCGAGCAACAGCACCGCCAGCGCCGCCAGCACGAACGCGCCGGCGCCCAGTGCGAACACGCCGCTCTGTCCCGCCGCAGGGAGGATCACGCCGATCACATAGGGGCCGATCAGCGAACCGATTCGGCCGACCGCGGAGGCAAAGCCGGTTCCGGTGGCGCGGACATGGGTCGGGTACAGTTCAGGCGTATAGGCGTAGAGCGCCGACCACATGCCGAACAGGAAGAACTGCATGCAGAGGCCGGCGATGATGAGCTGGGTCTGGTCCGCCGCCGAGCCATAGAAGTGGCAGGCGATCGCGCCGCAGAGCAGGTTCATCACCAGCGTCGCCTTGCGACCCCAGGATTCGACGAGCCAGGCCGAGACCAGGAAGCCGGGGATGCCCGCGAGCGAGATCAGGATGGTGTAGAACACCGATTTGGTGATCGGGAATCCCTTGGCCTGCAGCAGCGCGCCGAGCCACGTGGTCAGGCCGTAGAAGCCGAGCAGCGCGAAGAACCACAAGGTCCACAACATCGCGGTCCGCTTGGCGTAGATGCCCGAAAACAGCGTCCTCAGGCCGGTCACTTCCGACGCGGGCGCGAACCACCGGCGGCAGTTCCTTGCTGCCCAAACGATCGCGGACCCTGCTTTCGATGTCGCGCACGGTCGCTTCGGCGCGCTCGGAATAGCCGTGGGACGCGAGCCAGCGCGGTGATTCCGGAACGTAGCGTCGCACGATAAGCACGAACACGGCCGGGATCGCCTGCAGGATGAAGACCCAGCGCCAGTCCGCGACCTGCAGCACGAAGTAGGTCAACAGGCCCGACGCGATGAAGCCGAGCGGCCAAAATCCTTCGAGGAACGCGATGTAGCGGCCGCGGTTCTTGGCCGGCATGATCTCCGAGACCATCGACTGCGCGACCGGAAACTCCATGCCCATGCCGAAGCCGAGCAGCAAGCGGGATGCGCCGAGCGCGGTCGCCGTCGTCGAGAGGCCGCAGCACAGGCTGCCCACTCCCCAGAAGATCATGCTGACCTGGAAGACGCGGGCGCGGCCGAAACGGTCGGCCAGCAGGCCGGCGGACGCGGCGCCGACGAACATGCCGAGGAAGCTCATGCTGGACAGCAGCCCGGTTTCCGCCGTCGACAGGCCGAAGGTCTGGCGGATCGAGCCGAGCACGAAGGTCAGCGCGGCCAGGTCCATGCTGTCGAAGAACCATGCGGTCGCGATGATGCCGAAGATCCAGCGCTGATAGGAGGTCAGCGGCAGGCGTTCGAGCCGTGCCGCGATGTCGGCGACCTGCTGCGCCTGCGCGGTGCGCGCGACGGCGGCCGGAGCACGGCTTCCGGCCGATGCGGTGACGTCGGAAACGGTCATGCTGTCCTCCCCAAGTGGACGTTGCCGGGCTCTTGTCGGCCCGTTCTATAAAATGTCACACGGATAGCAGTGATATGTCAATTGGTGATCACGTGCGAATTGGCAACGTGAGCCGGCCTGCGGCGCCCGACTGGGCCAGAGACGAATCGGCGCGCGGCGCCGGCCCTCTGTGATCTGATCGACGTTCGATGCCGCTTCGGACATCTTCCGAAGCGGCATCAAAGCCCGGTTAACGGCATCCGAGAAATCGGGGCCTGTCCGATAATCCGGCTTTAATGGGGGCCGACTAAAGGTCTTCCTGTTGCAGCGTACCGGATGCCGGGAGGTATCCGATATTGGGTCCGGAGGAGGCGTTTTCCCCATCATGTCAGTTCAGGTCGATTTGGATTTTGCGAGCGACGATCGCGCAAGGGCGCAGATCGGCGCAGCGGTGAGCTATCTGCTGAGGGACGCGACCGGTGCCGCGCGTGAGCATGCGGTCGAGATAATTGTCGAGATGGTTCGCGATGTCGCAAGCCGGCCGGCCGGCCTCGAAGCGGCGTCGCTTCAGCCGCTCATGAGCGGCGTCACCTATCGGGATTTTGTGATCGATGCCTACCGGCGCGATGTCGATCGCTGGCGCGCGACCATCCGCCGGTCGAACGGCAAGAAGATCCGGATCGCGTCTCCGCCGTCGGTGCGCGACGAGGCGACGACGACGGCGGATGCGATCACCGCCGAGAAGGCCATCGAATTCGCGAGGCGCGCGATCGATATGGGCGAGGTGCTCTGACCACGCTGGCCGAGGGTGCATTCGCCGCGAAAGTCCCGGCGATGCCACCGACCCTATGCTTGGGACGCACGATGTGCTCCGATGCGGCGGCTGCGCCGGTTCCGGAACTGTGCGCGCATCTTGATCCATCGTATCCCAGCAGAGAGACGCCATGCCTTCCGAACTCCGTTCGCCCCGTCTGGCGGTCCTGATCGACGCCGACAATGCATCTGCAAGGATCGCCGATGGGCTGTTCGAGGAGATCGCCAAGATCGGTGAGGCCAGCGTGCGCCGCATCTATGGCGACTTCTCCAATCCGAGGTCCAAGGGCTGGGCCGACATTCTGTCCAAGCACGCCATCATCCCGCAGCAGCAATTCGCCTATACGACCGGCAAGAATGCATCCGACATCACCCTGGTGATCGATGCGATGGACCTGCTGCACAGCGGCCGGTTCGATGGATTCTGCCTGGTGTCGTCGGACAGTGATTTCACCCGGCTTGCCGCCCGCATCCGCGAGCACGGCATCGACGTATTCGGGTTCGGCGAGCAGAAGACGCCGGAGAGTTTTCGGCAGGCCTGCCGCAGGTTCGTCTATACCGAGAATTTGCGCGGCGGCGTGACGAACAATCAGGATGCGGCCGTGCGCGCCCAGCCGCTGCAGCCGCCGGACGCCGCCACGCCCATCCTCAAGAAGGTGATCGGCCAGATGGCCAGCGAGGACGGCTGGGTGACGCTTGGCGAGGTCGGACGGCAGCTGGCCAATCTGGCATCGGATTTCGATCAAAGGACTTACGGCTTCCGCACCCTGAGCGAACTGGTGCGCAGGACAAACGCGTTCGAGATCGAGCAGCCCAAGGGCGGGACGACGCGAATCCGCATCAAGCCTTCAGCTGACGCCCCTGCGAAAGCACCTCCAAGACGGCGAACGCCAAGACGACGAGCCGGTCAAAAACCGCCGGAATGAATGGCGCGCAGCGCGCTCCTGCTCTGAACCATCTCTGAATCTGAACCAACGATGAATGCTGCCTCGGACATTATTCGGAGCAGCATTTTCGTATGTGCCGGAACCGAAGCGAGTTGCCGCGGAACTGGAATTTGCGCGCAAATTGCCGCGTTGGAACTGGAACGTCTCGTTCCCTGCGATGTTGAAGGGGCGTCTCATAGCTCGGAGGAGGAGAATGATGAACAAGCGTTTTGCTGTTTCCCTTGTGTCTGCTGTATCGCTGCTCGCGTCCGGTTCGGCGTTCGCACAGTCCACGACGGCAGCGGGTGCCGCGAACGGTGCGCGGACCGGTGGCGAGATCGCAGGCCCGGTTGGCGAGATCGTCGGCGGCACCGTTGGTGCTGCGGTCGGTGCCGGCCTGGAGATTCCGAATGCGGTGATCACCTCGATCCCGCGCGACGAACCCTCGGTCGTGGTGCGCGAACGCGTCGTGGTCGGCGAGCCGCTGCCCGACACCGTCGTGCTGCGCCCGGTGCCGCGCTACACCGAATATCGCTACGCTGTTGTCAACGATCGCCGCGTGATCGTGGAGCCGCGCACCCGCCGTATCGTCAAGATCATCGATTGATCTGGATTTCCGACTGCGGACATCCTCGCGGGCTTGTCGCCCGCGGGGATTTTCGCATGGCACAGGCCCGCTTTTTTCATGAGGCGCCTGGTTGGCCTGACGGCCCGATCCCCTAGACTGGTCCGCAACAAGCGGACGCAGCCCGCGGCCGCCTCGAGAGCAGGGTGGAAACATGGGTCGGAAGATCGCGATCGTCGGCGCGGGTGCGGTCGGCGGCTATGCCGGTGCGCATATGGTGCAGGCGGGTGAGGACGTCACCTTCATCGATCCCTGGCCCGAGCATGTCGCGCACATGCGCAAGCACGGACTCCACGTGACGCACGCGATGGATGTTGCGAAGTTCTCGGTGCCGGTGCGCGCGCTTGATATCACCGACGCGCAGCAGCTGGCCAAGGAAAAGCCGGTCGACATCGCCTTCGTCTGCATGAAGTCCTACGACACCGCCTGGGCGACCATGCTGATCCGGCAATATCTGGCGGCCGACGGCTATGTCGTGTCGCTGCAGAACTGCATGAACGAGGAGACGATCGCTGGCATCGTCGGCTGGGGCAAGACACTCGGCTGCATCGCAAGCAGCATCACCGTCAATCTGCCGGAGCCCGGCCATATCCACCGCGGCGCCGGCAAGGGTGGCGCCGCGCATACCGTGTTTCGCGCCGGCGAGGTGCATGGCCGCATCACCGCGCGGGCGGAGGAAGTCTGCCGGCTGGTCGGCTACTCCGATAGCGCCAAGGTGACCTCCAATCTCTGGGGCGAACGCTGGTCCAAGCTCGTCGCCAACGTGATGGGCAACGGACTGTCGGCCTGCACGGGTCTAGCGGGCGGCGAGGTGCTGCAAAGCGAACCGCTGCGCCGCTTCTCGACGCGGCTCGGCAGCGAGGCGATCCGCGTCGGCCAGGCGCAGGGCTATCAGCTGGAAGAGATCCTGCATCTGCCGCCCGAGACCATCGCGCGGGCCGGCGAGGGCGACGAGGCCGCGACGCGCGCCTGCGACGAGCAGCGCTTCAAGGATGCCAAGCGCACCTCATCCGCACAACGTCCCTCGATGGGCCAGGACATGCAGAAGGGCCGCCGCACCGAGATCGAATTCCTCAACGGCTTCGTGGTGCGCGAGGGTGAGAAGCTCGGCCTCGCCTGCAATGCCAACGCCGCGCTGACCGACATCGTCAAGCGCGTCGAACGCGGCGAGCTCGCGCCGGATCCGCGGCACATCACGGAATTGCGGATGAATTGAGCAGCGTGTGTGCTGCGACGCGGCGTCAAAGGCGGACGGCCGGAAGCGGCCACGTCGCCTTCAGCACGAGCATGTACAGGGCGAAGGTTGCGGTTGAGGCAATTGCCAGCATGACCCCGTCGTGCAGGGTCAGCCGTTCGAGCTCCATGGTCCGTCCGCCGCTGAGGTAGCGCTGCAGAGCAAACAACATGAAGGGAATCCCGATCAGGAGCGATTGGAGGTAGACGGCGAGCGCGATGCCGATCAGGATTCCGATCCAGCCCACGATCAACGCGGACCTCCGATTCACTGAGCCGACGAGAGCATTGAGGATCAGGCCGCCATCGAGGGAATAGATCGGCAGCAGGTTGCTTGCATTCACAAAAGCGAACAGTTCGGCCAGCTTTCCAAGATAGAGTTGGCCGGTGGCCTGATAAGCGGCGAACAGGCCGAGTGTCGGCACGAGGCTCAGGCCTGGGCCCATCAGCGCGATGAAGCCGAGCCGGCCCTCCGTCCGATAGCCCGTCTTGGGAACGGCCATCCCGCCAAAGAAGGGCACGAGGTAGATGCCGCGTACGCCGACACCCGCCATCAGCATCGCCGCGGCGTGACCGGCTTCGTGCAGGACGACGACCACGGTCAGGAGCAGCGCCGCCTTCCACCCCACGAGGTACCAGAAGCTGAGCAGGGCCACGATCGACAGCAGCCATCCGTTGTTGCCGACCGTGGAGAGACGATTGGAGGTGCCGGCTTCTTTCTCGCATTGCTGCTTGATCAGGTTCGCCATGCGGCGCAGCCCGATCGGATAGTTGATACGGTCGCGAAAGACGTGCGGGGTCAATTCATTGGATACGATGAGCTTCGTCCCCGCGGACGTCGCCTCGATCGTGAGTTCGGCTACGGTATCGCGGCCGCCTTCCGGTGGAATGGAGAGCGGGTGAGCCACGATTCGTCCTCTGATGATCCCTTTTTCCTCGTCGCGCTCGAGCTCGCGCGAGACGTTCTGCGCCCGAACCTGGCCGTTCACGGTGGCGCTTGTCAGCCAAAGATCGGCGCTGTCGGGCACCGGCTCGCGCGATATCTCCATGATCGGCGGCCCATCGAACACCATGCGGTCCGCAATATTGAAGCGCCACACGGCCTCGCGCGGCGCGTTGATGAGAACAGTGAACTCGCACCGCAATCGGTTACGTGCCCGCAGCGCGTCGACGAGGCCTTGCAGCGCATAGTAGGCGATGCGCAGCAGCTCGATGGGTAGTGACTACAGTGCGAGCATGACGGAGGAACCTACGCTAACTGAAGTGGCGAGCCGTGAAGTGCCGCCTGGGCAGGCCAAAGTTATCAGCGCATTGCTGCAGTGTCCCCCGCGCGGACCAATAGAATACTAGCATAGGTTGTTTTTGGGTAAATCACGAACCAGCGTGCTGGTTCGACCTTCCCCCGTATGGTCGGTCTTGCGGATTGGCGGGCCGTCTTCGGCTTGTGCGCTGAGCTTCGCGGAGTCTTACAGCAGCTGCCTCACTCCCATCCCGTGCATGAAGCGCTCGCGGATCTGCACGGGGTCGCGGCGGGTGGTGCCGGTGCCGGGTTTGTCGTCGATGCGGACGCCGATCAGGGTCGGGCCGGAAGCCTGTTTCGACTGCGCGATCAGCCGCTCGAAATCGTCCTCGTCGGCGGCCCAGGAGCTGTTGGCGATGCCGCTGGCGATTGCGACCGCGACGATGTCGGTATGGCCTGCGGCCGGGGTCGGCTGGCTGCCGGTGATCTGGTAGATGCCGTTGTCCATCACCACCATGGTCAAGTTCTTCGGGGCCAGCGTCGCGATGGTCGAGAGGCAGCCGAGCTGCATCAACAGCGAGCCGTCGCCTTCGAGCGCGAACACGCGGCGCTTCGGCTGCGCCAGTGCGACGCCAAGCGCGATCGGAAACGCAAGTCCCATGCTGCCCAGCATGTAGAAATTCTCAGGCCGGTGGCCGGCGGCCCAAAGATCGAAATTGGTGTTGCCGATGCCGCCGATCACGGCCTCGTCCTTCAGCCCGGCGACGAGGCGCTGGGTGAGTTCGAAGCGGTTCATCACCTTGGTGTTGCGCGCTTGTGTGCTGGTCATGGCTGATCTCACTTGTCGAAGGTCTTGCCGCCGGTCAACAGCGGCGAGAGGATCAGCGCCACCGGCGCCTGGGTGGTGACGGCCTGCTTGATCGAGCGGTCGGCGATGAATTCGAGCTCGTCGAGCCGGGTGATGGTGTGATGCTCCATCGCCAGCGAATCCAGCACCGGGCGCATGGTGCGGCAGACCAGCGCCTGGCCGTAATTGAACTCGCCGAGCGTGCCGCGTTCGGAGACGAACATGATCAGCGGGATCTGGTAGGGCACCGCGAGCGAGGCCAGCACGTTGGCGAGCGTGGCAAAGCCCGAGGTCTGCATCAGCACGGCGCCGCGCGTGCCCGCCATCCAGGCGCCGGAAACGATGCCGACGGCCTCTTCCTCGCGCGCGGTCGGAAACGTGGTGAAATAGGGATCGGCATGCAGGTCCTTGATCAGCGTGGTCAGCACCCGGTCGGGCACATAGGGCACCAGCTTGATCTCGTTCCGCTTCAGCGTCTGCAGCACGATGCCGTGCCAGGTGGTCGCCGTCTTCTGGGACGAGGCTTGTTCCGCGGCCGCCATCCTGTTCTCCCTTGTCACGCGACGCTGATGTTCGCTTGCGATCCAAAACTTGACGCGGTGCCTGCGATTGTCAACATGCCCCGACCGCATCGCGATCTGCGCAATTCGGTCATCGCAGCGCCGGACCGGCGTGCGATACAGGCGGTAACGACAAAGGGACGGAACGATCACGGGACGGGAGGCGTCGATGACCGGATGGGTCTGGCGGACCGCCATTGCGGCAGCGGCCATGGTTGTGGCCGGCCTCGCGTCCGCGCAGCCATACCCGGCAAAGGCCGTTCATATTCTCGTCCCATATCCGCCCGGCGGCGGCGTCGACGTGCTGACGCGGACACTCGCCGAAGCCGTGTCGAAAACCTGGACGCAGTCGATCGTGGTGGAGAACCGGCCCGGCGCCGGCGGGGTGATCGCCTCGCAGGCGATCGCAAGCGCCGCGCCTGATGGCTACAATCTGATCATGGTGGCGAGCGGCCACGCCACCAATCCGTTCCTCTATCCCAAACTGCCCTACGACACGTTCAGGGATTTCTCGCCGATCTCGCTACTCGCATCGTCGCCGAATGTGCTGCTGGTGCGCGCGGACTCGCCGTTCAAGTCGGTCGGCGATGTCATCGCGGCGGCGAAGGCGAAGCCTGGCAGCCTGTCGTTTGCCCATGCCGGCAACGGCACCTCGACCCATCTGGCGGGCGAATTGCTCAACAGCCTCGCCAAGATCGAACTCAACGCCATCCCCTACAAGGGCGGTGCGCCGGCGATCAACGATCTGCTGGGCGGACAGATTCCGATGTCGTTCAACAACGGGCCGGAATCGGTCGGACAGTTGCAGGCCGGCACGGTGCGCGCGCTGGCCGTGACGACGGCGTCGCGTGCGCCGTTCCTGCCCGATGTGCCCAGCATGTCGGAAACCGTGCCGAGCTACGACACCGAGGTGTGGTGGGGGCTGCTCGGACCGGGCAACATGCCCGCGGATCTCGTTGCGAAGATTTCGCATGATTTCGTCGCGGCGGTGAACACGGATGTCGTGAAGGAGCGTCTCGGCAAGCTCGGCGCGATCCCGATCGGCTCCACGCCTGACAAACTCGCCGCCAAGATCAAGGCCGACTACGACAAATGGGGGCCGATCATCAAGGCCGCCGGCATGAAGGCGGAGTAGGAAGATGGCTGAATCAGAGATTCCCCCCTGCCTGCCGCCGCGTCCGGTGACGCCGCCGAGAGAGAAGCTGCCGCCAAAGGCGTGCGATACGCATGCGCATGTATTCGGCCCGTCGGACCGCTTCCCCTATGCCGCCGATCGCAGCTACACGCCGCCCGACGCGCCGCTTGCGAGTTATCTCGGCATGCTCGATGCGCTCGGCTTCACCCGCGGCGTGCTGGTGCAGGGCAGCGCGCATGGCCGCGACAATTCGGCGATGCTGGAGGCGCTGCAACGCGAGCCGGCGCGGTTGCGCGGCGTCGCGGTGGCCGATGCCGATGTGGCGGCGGGCACGCTGCGGCAATGGCATGTGCTCGGCGTCCGTGGCTTGCGCTTCAACCATTTCTTCCGCGGCGGGCAGTTGCACTATCGCGGCGGCATCCCCTTGAGCATCGCCGAGACGCACGCGCCCGTGATGGCCGAGCTCGGCTGGCATCTGCAGCTCTGGATCGACGTCAAGGATCTGCCTGACACGGTCCCGACGCTGAAGGCACTGGGCCTGCCGGTCGTGGTCGATCACATGGGCCGCACCGATGCGGCCGCCGGCATCAACACCGCGGGCTTTCAGAGCCTGCTGCGCGCGGTCGGCGAGGGCTGGTGCTGGGCCAAACTGTCAGGCGCGCATCGCCTGAGCCAGCGCGCGCCGGATTATCCGGATGCGCGGCCATTCCACGAGGCGCTAGTGTCGGCCAACTCCGAACAGCTGGTGTGGGGCGGCGACTGGCCGCATCCGCGCGTCGAGGGTGAGATGCCCGACGCCGGCCATCTGCTGACGCTGTTCCAGGCGTGGACGCCGGATGCGGCGACCCGACACCGCATCCTCGTCGATAATCCCGCACGACTCTATGGCTTCCCAAACTGAAAGCTGCTGCACGACATGACCGTCAACAACAAGCGCGTGTTCTACGTCAAATACCTCGCCCACGAGATCTACGTCGACATCCTGAAGAAGCGGCCGGATGTCCGGCTCGACCGTTTGGAGAACGAGACGCCGGAGGCGACGTTCGCGCCGGTTCTCGCCGACGCACATGCCTATCAGATCGGCGCCGCCCGCGACGAGTTGGCGCCGCATTTCCATGCCCATGCCGAACTGTTGAAGCGCGCGCCGAACCTGTTGATCGTGTCGTCGAACGGCGCCGGGTTCGATCCGGTCGATGTCGATGCCTGCACCGCGGCGGGCGTGCTGGTGGTCAACCAGTCCGGCGGCAACGCCAACTCGGTCGCTGAGCACGCGCTCGGCATGATGCTGACGCTGTCGAAGCGCATCATCCAGTCCGACCGCCGGCTGCGGCGCGAGGCCAACGTCAACCGCAACGACCTGATCGGCAACGAGCTGAACGAGAAGACCGTCGGCATCGTCGGCCTCGGCAATGTCGGCCGCCGCATCGCCGAGCTGTGCAAGGGCCTCTTGCATATGAAGGTGATCGCCTACGATCCCTACCTGACGGCGGATGAGATGGCGAAGCGGGGCGGGGAGAAGGTCGAGCTCGACGATCTCCTGCGCCGTGCGGACTTCGTCTCGATCTCCTGTCCGCTGGACGGCAAGAGCCGCGGCATGATCGGCGCGCGCGAATTCGCGCTGATGCAGCCGCACGCCTACTTCGTCACCACGGCGCGCGGCTTCATCCATGACGAGAAGGCATTGGAAGAGGCATTGCGAGAGAAGCGCATCGCCGGCGCCGGCCTCGACGTCTGGTCCAAGGAACCGCCGCCGCCGGATCATCCGCTGCTGCAGTTCGACAACGTGCTGGCGAGCCCGCACACCGCCGGCGTCACCCGCGAGGCGCGCATCAACATGGGCAGGATCGCGGCCGAGCAGATCCTCGACGCCCTCGACGGCAAGCGCCCGCCGCGCATCATCAATCCCGAGGTCTGGCCGGTCTACGCCAAGCGGTTCGAGAAGGCGTTCGGGTTCACGCCGGGGTAGGTCGACGATCATTGCTGTCGACGATGAGGCCAGCCGGGTGAGGTGAGTACGCTGGTCAGAGGGCCTCCCTTGCGGGGGCCGTGGCTGTGCGCGGCCAAAATATCGAAAACAACCCCATGCAAAGAAGCTGACGACTGCCGGCGGTTCGACCAGGCAACTTGACGCGTCGGGCAACTCAGGGGTAGATTTCCAATATTCAGAAATCGCGCAAGCGCCCGGCTTTGCGAGGAGAGCGACCGCAGGGGCGGAGGAAACTGTCCGCCGGTGCGTGCCTCACGCGAATAGCCAATCGTGCCAGCGTTGTCGCGCCAAAAATACCGGAGAAAATCTCCTTCGTGTTGGCCTCGATCGAGGCAATAAACCCACTGTCGAAACGGCGCCCGGCAACGCGTCCGTTGTTATTTTCGCTGAGATATCGACGGCTTAGCCCGGAATCGCCATTTTCCCTTCGTGCCCGCCCGTTCGAAGCACGGAAGGAAGAAGTGTCATGCGACAGGTCCAGTCATTGCTCCGCAACGCGCCCGCGAAAATCGGCCGCCGTCTTGCGCAGATCGTCGCGATCGCTGCCGCCAGCCTGCCGCAGGCCGGCGCCTAGTTTTCCACCGCCGCGAAGCGCCGCATCCGCGCGCGCTGAATTAACTCAACACCATTTCGCGTTAGTGCTAACGTGGTACCCCCGGGCTCTGCCGGCGCAGCAGGGAGGGTTCCATGTCGCGTTTCGTCGTTCAATTCATGAAGGACGTGCTCGGCGGCAACGGCCGCCAGCGCGAAGTTTGCCAGGGCGAACTCGAGGTCGATGCCTCGAGCGAAGGCCAGGCCACCGAGATGGCCAAGCTCATATTCTGTCAGGAACAGGCACTCTGCGACTGGTCATTGCATGCCGACCGCATCCGGATCGAAGCGGCCGACTTGCAAGTGACCTGAGGCGAGGTCGAGTAGCAGCCACATCTGCTCTGCGCTCCCTCTCCCGCTTGCGGGGGAGGGCTGGGGTGGGGGCTCTCTCCACGAGTTACATTGCGGAGAGAGGCCCCCCCCCCCCC
>NZ_BOVL01000010.1:215984-346111 GCF_019972155.1 Bradyrhizobium sp. RD5-C2
GGTGCAGCTAATCTGCCGCGAGACTGCAGCCAAGTACGGCAACCTCGTCGTTCATTACTCCGGCAGGATGCGCACGGCACCCTTTGCCGCGCTGCTCGCGAAGGCCGCATAGGCCTTCAGCGCGGTCGAGACGGCGCGCTTGCGCGGCGCGGCCGGCTTCCACGCCGCGTTGCCCTTGGCTTCCATCGCTGCGCGGCGGCGCTTGAGTTCGGCATCGTCGACCTTGAGATTGACCTTGCGGTTCGGGATGTCGAACTCGATGATATCGCCTTCCTCGACCAGGCCGATCAGGCCGCCTTCGGCGGCTTCCGGCGAGACGTGGCCGATCGACAGGCCGGACGATCCGCCGGAGAAGCGGCCGTCGGTGATCAGCGCGCAGGCCTTTCCGAGGCCCTTCGACTTCAGATAGCTGGTCGGATAGAGCATCTCCTGCATGCCCGGGCCGCCACGCGGACCTTCATAGCGGATCAGCACGACATCGCCGGCCTTGACCTTGTTGGTCAGGATGGCGTCGACCGAGGCGTCCTGGCTCTCGAAGATGCGGGCCGGGCCCGAGAATTTCAGAATGCTCTGATCGACGCCGGCGGTCTTCACGATGCAACCATCCTCGGCGAGGTTGCCGAACAGCACGGCGAGACCGCCGTCCTTCGAATAGGCATGCTCGGCGCTGCGGATGACGCCCTCGGCGCGGTCGAGATCGACTTCTTCGAAGCGGCGATCCTGGCTGAACGCTTCCTGGGTCGGCACGTTGCCCGGCGCGGCGCAGTAGAAGTTGCGCACCTTGTCGCTCGAGGTGCGCACCACGTCCCAGCGGTTCAATGCGTCGGTGAGCGTCTCAGCATGCACCATCGGTCCGTCGGTCGTGAGCAGCCTGGCGCGATCGAGCTCGCCGAGGATCGCCATGATGCCGCCGGCATGATGCACGTCCTCCATGTGGACGTCCGGCACCGAGGGGGCCACCTTGCAGAGCACCGGCACCTTGCGGGACAGGCGATCGATGTCGGCCATCGTGAACGGCACGTCGCCCTCGCGCGCGGCGGCAAGCAGATGCAGCACGGTGTTGGTCGATCCGCCCATCGCGATGTCGAGCGTCATCGCATTCTCGAACGACTTGAAGTTCGCGATGTTGCGCGGCAGCACCTTGGCGTCGTCCTGCTCGTAATAACGGCGGGCGAGATCGACGATCAGATGACCGGCCTCGACGAACAGGCTCTTGCGGTCGGCATGGGTCGCCAGCACCGAGCCGTTGCCGGGCAGCGCGAGGCCGAGCGCCTCGGTCAGGCAGTTCATCGAATTCGCGGTGAACATGCCGGAGCAGGAGCCGCAGGTCGGGCAGGCCGAGCGCTCGATCGCCTCGACCTCTTCGTCCGACACGTTGGAGTCGGCGGCGGCGACCATCGCATCGATCAGGTCGACCGCGCGCTTCTTGCCCTTGAGCAGGATCTTGCCGGACTCCATCGGGCCGCCCGAGACGAACACGGTCGGGATGTTGAGGCGCAGCGTCGCCATCAGCATGCCGGGGGTGATCTTGTCGCAGTTGGAGATGCAGACCATCGCGTCGGCGCAATGCGCGTTGACCATGTATTCGACGCTGTCGGCGATCAGTTCGCGCGAGGGCAGGCTGTAGAGCATGCCGTCATGGCCCATCGCGATGCCGTCATCGACCGCAATGGTATTGAACTCCTTGGCGACGCCGCCGGCCTTCTCGATTTCCCGCGCCACCAGCTGGCCGAGGTTCTGCAGATGCACATGTCCGGGCACGAACTGGGTGAAGGAGTTGACCACCGCGATGATCGGCTTGCCGAAATCCTCGTTCTTCATGCCGGTGGCGCGCCACAGGCCGCGTGCACCCGCCATGTTGCGGCCGTGGGTGGTTGTGCGGGAGCGATAGGCGGGCATCGTAAATCCTTGGGCTATGGCCATTTTTTAGGGGAGATGGCAGCCCTTATGCCCGCCCGCAGCAGCCGATTCAAGCGCGGAACCGCATGGCTGAACCCCGCTATCCGACTTCGATCCCGGCCGCCGTGGCCGCGGCTCACACGCTCAACCCTCGAACCTGAACCTGAAGGCCTCGCCATGCCGGACCACGCGGCCCGCGGTCGGGGCGGGGAAGTGCCCGGTCAGCAGATAGCTCGGCGTGTCCGCCAATTGCTCCAGCAGCGTCACACGGGTGGCGAGCGCTGCCGCGGGATCGACATCGGCGGCATTCGACAGCCATGGCTCCGCGCACTGGATCGGATGATGGATCACATCGCCCGACATCACGGCATGATCGCCGCCGCCGTTGAGATGAATCTGCATGTTGCCGGCGGTGTGGCCCGGCGCCGGCGCAAAGCGCAGGCCCGCGTCGCGGTCATCGAACAGCAGGTGATCGGTGTCGACGAATTCGGCCTGACCGGCCGCGACAACGGGCAGCACCGAATCCTCGAACGCGCCGTGATTGACCGGTGTGGGCGGGTTCGCCCGGTGCGCCGCCTCCCAGTGGCGAAACTCGGCGCGTCCCATCAGATAACGCGCCTTCGGAAAGGTCGGCACCCAGCGTCCATTGATCAGCCGCGTGTTCCAGCCGACATGGTCGACATGCAGATGCGTGCACATCACGAAGTCGACCTGTTCGGGCCGCACGCCGAGCGCGGCCATGTTTTCCAGATAGGGCTGGTTGAGATTGTTCCAGGCAGGCACGCGCGGGCGCGGCTTGTGATTGCCGCAGCAGGTGTCGACGACCGCGGTCCAGCGCGGCGTCCGCACCAGATAGGAGTGGTGGCTCAGGATGAAGCGACCGGTCTCCGGCTCGATATAGCGGTGATCGAGCCAGCTTCGGTTCGCGGCGATCACCTCGTCGGTGACGTTGGCGAACAGCCATGTCTTGTCGAAGGCGAGCGAGGGGATTTCGACCAGCCGATCGATCCGCATGCTGCCGATCGTGATCTGGCGCATGCGGTGCTCAGTTCCTGATGAGTTCGCCGAACGGCACCCAGCGCGTGCCGTCGTAGCGGATCAGTTGCAGGCTGGTCATCGGCGTATACCGCTCCGGCGAATTGCTGACCGCCGTTCCATTGATCAGCATCGGCAGATGCAGATCCCTGATGCTGGTCGCCTGCTTGATCACGTTGGCGCGGGTAAGGTCGTTGCCGGCGGCCTTCAGCACCGCGGCCAGCGTCTGCGCGATGGTGTAGCCGTAGACATTGAGCCAGTCGCTCTTGTTGGCGTCGGGCATATATTTGTCCATGAAGGCGAGCCATTCCTTGTAGCCGGCGTCGTCCTTGAGCGCGGGGTCGGTCGAGTCGTTCAGGTACTGGCTCGAGATCACGCCGGTGGAATTGTCCTTTCCGGCGGGTTCGAGCACGCCGCTGATCGAGGCCGAGACGTTGGAGATGATGGTGGTGGGCTTCCACCCGATCTCGCCGATCTTGCGGATCGCCTGCGCCGCGAATTTCGGCGTCGCCGCGACCAGCACGACGTCGGCGCCGCTGCTCTTGAGCAGCAGGATCTGCGTATCGACGGTGGGGGCGGTGGTCTCGTAAGCCGCGCGCGCCACGATCGCCTCGGTGCTGCCGAGGCCTTCCTCCAGCGCCTTCAGATAGTCCTTGCCGAGGTCGTCATTCTGATAGAGCACACCGACCCTGGCGTTCGGGTGGTTCGCTTTGATGTACTTGGCGTAGGCGATGGCCTCGTCGCGATAGGTCGGCTGCCAGCCGACGGTCCACGGAAAGTTCTTCGGATCGTCCCACTTCGCCGCGCCCGAGCCGAGGAAGAGCTGCGGCACCTTCCTGTCGTTGAGATATTTGTGCACGGCGCTGTTGGTCGGCGTGCCGACGCCGCCGAAGATCAACAGCACCTCGTCGCTCTCGACCAGGCGACGGGTCTGCTCCACGGTCTTGGGCGGACTGTAGGCGTCGTCGGCGATCATCATCTGGATCCGCCGGCCGTTGATGCCGCCCTCGTCATTCACCTTGCGGAAATAGGCCTCCGCCGATTTCGCGATCTGCGCAAAGGCCGAGACGGGGCCGGACAGCGGTGCGGTGGTTCCGATCTTGATCGTCTTGTCGTCGGCGCCTGGATCGTATTTCGGGCTCTCGGCTCGTGCGGTGCCGGCGGCGATCAGCGGCAGCAACAAAAGGGTCGCGCGCAAATGAGAGCGGACGAGGCGAGCCATGACGGAATCTCCCGGATTGCTCTCCGCCTCTTCGGGCGGAGTTGAAACGCGAATACTTCGCCCGCTGCCTGCGCGGCTTGCGGGTCGTGACCGCTGCCGTCAGACGAACGATCGTTCGTACGGTTGACTAGCGAACGATCGTTCGTTAGTCAAGACGGTATGGCGGCTTCCACATCCAGCGCGGCCGAGGCGGTCGTGACCTCCACCCGCGAGCGCATCCTCAGCGAGGCGCTCAGCCTGTTCGCGCAAAGCGGCTATGGCGGCGCGTCGATGCGCGAGCTCGCGCGCCGCGTAGGCATCCGCGAGAGCAGCCTTTACAATCATTTTCCAGGCAAGGCCGCGATCCTCGAGGCGATCGTCAGCGAGCACGGTCCGGCGAGTTCGGCCGACCGGCTCGAGGCGCCGCGCTACCGGCAGCTCGCGCGGCAGCCGGCGGCGTTCTGCCGCCAGTTCGCGCTCGACCTCGTCGAACAATGGTCGGATCCGCGCGAGCATCAGTTCCAGAAGGTCATCACCGCCGAGCGCAACCGTGTGCCCGGCATCCGCGCCAAGTTCGCCGACCATTTCTACGCGCGCGAACAGAGCCTGATGACGGACTATTTCCGCGGCTTCGCGCTCGCCGGACTGATCTCGACCTCAGACCCGCGCGAGGCGGCACGGCTGTTCGCGGCCGGCCTGATCTATGTCAGGCTCGAACATTATGTGATGGGCGCGCAGGCCTCGCCGCGGCCGAAGGTGATCGAGGCGATCGACCGCTATCTCGCGTTCTTCCTGTCGCTGATTGCGGCAAAGGACGCAGACACATTGGACAAGAAGCAACGAAAAAAGGGAGAGACGCGTGGCAAGGCTGCCTCTGATTGATCCGGACACCACGAGCGGCGACATCCGCGCCGCGTTCGACCGCATGCCGGTCAAGCTCAACATCTTCCGCATGATGGCTCATGCCGAGGCCAACATGATCCCGGCGATGCGGTTTGCCAATTCGATCCTGCACAAGCAGAAGCTGTCGGCGGTCAATCGCGAGCTGCTGATCCTGCAGGCCGCGCAGCTCGAGGGCGGCGCTTATGAGTGGCGGCAGCATGTGCCGATCGCGCTCGGCGTCGGCGTGACGCAAGCGCAAATCGATGCCGTTGAGCGCGGCGACTATGACGACGCTGCACTCAACGCCGCCGAGCGAGCGCTGCTCCGCTTCGGCCGCGAGGTGGTCGAGAAGGTCCGCGTCGGCGAGACGGCTTTTGCCGGCATGCGCGAGCATTTCAGCGATCAGGAGATCGTCGAGGCGATCGTCACGCTCGGTTTCTACATGATGATGGCGCGGCTGACGGAGGCGACCGAGACCGATCTCGATCCGGCCGCCGGCATGGCCGTGTTCGAGGGCGGCAAGAAGCGGGGTTGATGGGATGTCGGAGACTTCGCAAGAGGCCAAGCAAGAGACCTCGCAAGACACGAAGCTGGAGCGCTGTGTCCGTCCGCTGAGCGCGGAATCGTCAGGCACCGCGCCGGGCAGGGGCCGCCTCAACGGCCGCCGCATCCTGGTGGTCGGCGGCGGCCAGCGCGTGTTCGATGCCGCGACCGATCCGATCGGCAACGGCCGCGCGATGAGCCTGCTGTTCGCGCGGGAGGGCGCACATGTCGCGGTCGCTGACCTCAACCGGGCCTCTGCGGAGGACACGGTCGCGCGCATCGCGGCTGACGGCGGCCGAGCCTTCGCGATCGCTGCCGACGTCACCAGCGAGGCCGATGTCATCAGGATGATCGCCGAGGCGCACCACGCGATGGGCGGTCTCGACGGCATGGTGCTGAACATCGGCACCTTCGGCAAGACCGGGCTCGACAATGTCAGCGCCGAGGAATGGAACAGGATCTACGACGTCAATGTCCGCGGCCCGATGCTGTGCTGCCGCGCGGCCCTGCCCGAATTCGCCGATGGCGGTTCGATCGTCTTCATCTCCTCGATCGCGGCGCTGAAGGCGGGATCGCAGATGGCGGTCTATGATTCCTCCAAGGCGGCGCTCGGCGGGCTGATGCGCAACATCGCGCATACCGGTGCGCGGCGCGGCATCCGTGCCAATCTGGTCTATCCCGGGCTGGTCGACACGCCGAACGGCCGCGAGGCCGGCGCGGGCCGGCCGTCGCGCGGCAAGAGCCAGGTTCCGTTCGGCCGCCAGGCGACGGCGTGGGAGATCGCCTATGCGGTGCTGTTCTTCATGTCGGATGAAAGCGTCTACGTCACCGCGCAGACGCTCGCGGTGGATAGCGGCCTGAGCGGACTCTAGCCGAGTTGAACTCCGCCGCTACTCCGCGGCAAGGCTGGTCGGCACCGGGATGCCCACCTTGGGGCGTGTCCTGGCTGCACGGCGGTTGTTCTTGCTGAAACGGCTGCCGGCCAGCAACGCGGCGGCGGCGCGCAGCTGCTCGCGCAGCCATTGGTTGGTGGTGTCGCCCTCGGCAGTGGCATGCCAATAGAGATAATTGACATGCGGGCTGATCGGGAACGGGCAGGGGAAGCACTGCAACAGACCGGGGTCTTCCAGCACGGAGGCGGCGCTCTCCGACGCCGTCAGCAGCATGTTGCTGCGGCTCACGACATGGCAGGCGGTCGCAAAATTCTGGCAGGTCAGGCGCACGGTGCGGGTCAAGCCGAGGCGCTGGAACTGGAAGTCCTCGAACGACAGGCCGCTGCGCCGCGACGTCACGCAGACATGTTCCAGGCGCAGGTACGCCTTCTTGTCGAGCCGCTTGCCGAGCTCGGGATGGCCGCGCCGGGCGAACACCGCGATATGCTCGGTCAGGATCTGCTCGCGCCGCACCTCGGTGGAGAGCGGCAGCAGCGTATCGATCGCGACATCAAGCGTGCCGGCAGCAAGCTCGCGCTCCAGATTGTTGCGCTCGCTGCGCACGGTCGCGATCTCGACCAGCGGCGCGACGGTGCTGATGCGGTTGATCAGCGCGCTCAGCATCGGCGCCTCGAGGTTGTTGCGCAGGCCGATCACGAACCGCTTCGGCGTCTTGGCCGGATCGAAGCGGTTGGTATGGGTCAGCGTCGTCTCCAGGCCGTTGAGCGCCTGGCGCACCGTGGTGATGATCTGGCGCGCCAGCGGGGTCGGCGTCATCACGTGATGGCGGCGCACGAACAGCGGATCGTTGAACATCGCGCGCAGCCGGCCCAGCGCATGGCTTACCGCGGGCTGGGTCAAATTGAGGCGGAAGCAGGCACGGCTGACGCCGCCCTCAGTGTAAATCGCGTCGAACACGACGAACAGGTTGAGATCGATATCGCGCACATGCATGGAAATAATCAATCCGTATCCGTCGAATGCATTTGACGAATATGAGTTGGCGCTCTTAAAGTCTCAAGCAAAATAATACCTGGAGGAAACGATGAGCGTGCAATCGCCATCGCGCGGCGTTGCTGTCCCTGCGGCATCATCTCGCTCGGGCTCAATGTTCGCAAAGCCGAGCCAGGAGCAGATCGTGCTCCTGATTACGATTGCGCTTCTGGTCGTGTTCGGCCTGACGCTGAACGGTTTCGCCACAGTCTCCAATCTCCTCAACCTGTTGCGCAGCATTTCCATCCTCGGCGTGCTCGGCCTCGGCATGGGGCTGATCGTGATCAGCCGCGGCATCGACCTCTCCGAGGTCGCGATCATGGCCGGTTCCTGGGCGATCGCGCTGATCTACATGCAGAACGGCATGCCCTTTTTCACGGCAGTGCTGCTGGCGCTGGCCATTGCGGTGCTGATCGGCGTCGTCAACGGCGTCATGGTCGCCTTCGTCGAGGCGCCGGCGCTGTTCGTGACACTGGCCGCCGGCTTCGTGATCTATGGCCTGGCGTTCTGGATCGCGCCGGCCTGGGTGGTCTACGCGCCGAAGGACGCGCCGGGCCTGATGTATCTCGGCGCTGGACGGCTGTTCGGCATCCCGGTTCCGATCCTGGTGTTCGCGGTCTGTGCGATCGCGATGCACCTGTTCCTGTCGCGCACCTCGATCGGCCGCTTCATCTATGCACAGGGCGACAATCCGGAAGCCGCGCGGCTGACCGGCATTCCGCTGCGTCCGCTGATTGTGCTGGAGCACGTCTTGGTTGCGCTGCTCGCATGGATTGCAGGCCTGGTCTGGGTCGGCACCACGGGCAGCATGCAGATGGCGATCACCCAGGGCACCATGATCTTCGACGTCGTGCTGGTCGTCGTGATCGGCGGCATCAGCCTGATCGGCGGCCGTGGCAGCGTGTTCAGCGTCGTGGTCGGCTGTGTCCTGATCGGCACGCTGCTCAACGCCTTCACCATCATGGACGTCAACAGCGAGGTGCAGAACATCATCAAGGGCGTGGTGCTGCTGGCCGCGATCGTGCTCGACAACTGGCTGCATCCCCGTGACGAGGAGACCGCGCGGCAAGGAGACTGAAACAAGGCGACTGAGCGCGCTGCGCCAATCAAAAAAACAATTCCAATCAATCAAAAGAATTTTCTGTGGAGGAGACGATGAAGACGACCAAGTTCTGGACGATCCTGCTCGCCGGGGTGACGCTCGCCGCGGTGCCGTTCGCGGCATCGGCGCAGGAGGAAGGTACCAAGGCCGGGCGCGAGCTGCGCGCCGCCTACGACAAGTCGCTGCAGGGCAAGACCGTCGCCTATCTGCCGATCGCGCTCGGCGTGCCGCTGTCCGACGAATGGGGCCGCGTGGTGCAGGAAGAGGCCGAGTGGCGCGGCATGAAATACATCGTGCGCGACCCCAACAACAATCCATCGGCAATGCAGCAGGCGCTGACCGCGCTGGTCGACCAGAAGCCCGACGTCCTGATCGTGCAGAATCCGAGCGTGACACTGCTGATGAAGGATCTGAAGCGCGCCGAGGCCCAGGGCACCCATGTGATCCAGGTCAACATGGCCTCCAACTACAAGTCCGGCGCCTTTGTCGGCGTCGACTGGCGCGAGATCGGCCGGATGCTGGCGAACGAAGCCGTCAAGGCCTGCGGCACCGGCTCCGGCAAATCGGGCAAGGTGCAGATCGTGCAGGGCGAATTGACCGCAGCCGCCAGCGTCGATCAGGTTGGCGCCATCATGGATGTCCTGAACAAGGATCCCAACATCAAGGTGGTGTCGAACCAGGCAGCGAACTGGGACGCCAACACCGCGCTCAACATCACCGCCACCGTGATCCAGCAGCATCCTGATCTCTGCGCCTCGATCGGATTCTGGGGCATCATGGAATCGGGCGCCGCGCAGGCGATCCGCAATGCCGGCAAGATCGACGACGTGAAGGTGTTCGCCTCGGGTGAGGGCTCGCAGCTCGATTGCGACCAGGTCACGTCAGGCAATTTCAGCAAGTTCCTCAGCTACAAGGCAACCGAGCAGGGCCACGACCTGATGTTCGCAGCCGAGACGCTGCTGATGTCCGGCGACAAGCCCGGCTCGAAGAACCTGTCCTATTACACGCGCCCGATCTGGATCGATAAGTCGAACGCCTCGCTCGGCGGTACCTGCTTCGCGCTACCCAAGAAAAACTAACAAGGCGCGAGACAGCCGGCGCGGGGGGCATTCCCGCGCCGGCTGTATCACGGGTCAGAATCCGGAGACGTTGAAACCGGATCAGGAGTGCTTTGGCGATGTCGATGGCAGTTGATTCCTTTTCCGCTTCGGTGCGGCGGTTCTCACCCCGGCTCCTGCTGTCGGAGCTGTTGCTGAAACAGTGGTTCGAGCCGGTCGTTCCCTTCACCGTGATGATCGGGCTGTGGGCGTATTTCGCGCTCACCATTCCCGACTATGCCTCGGTGCAGAACTCGGTCTCGCTGCTGCGGCTATTCGCCGAATTCGGCTTTGTCGCGCTCGCGATGGGCTTCTGCCTCGTCACCGGCGGCATCGACCTGTCGGTCGGCGCGATCTTCGCCCTGTGCAATTTCGCGGCGCTCTACTTCCTGCTGGTGCGCGAATGGCCGGTCGGGCTTGCCGTGCCGGCGACGCTTCTGGTCGGCGCGGTGCTCGGCAGCATCAACGGCTTTTTGATCGGCTTTCTCAAGACGCGGCCGTTCCTGACCACGCTGGTGACGCTGATCATCCTGCGCGCCTCGGTCAATCTGCTCAACACCAGCTACGCCCAGGTGTTTGCGACCAATTCGGTCGAGAGCGACGCCTGGGATTTCATCGGCGGTGGCAGCGTGCTCGGCATTCCCGTCAATGCGGCGACGCTGTTCGTGGTGCTTTTGATCTGCCACATCTTCCTGTCGCGCTCGCGTTATGGCTGGCATCTCACCGCGATCGGCGCCAGCCGCAAGGCCGCGCGCCATGCCGGCATCCGCGTCCGGTTGATGCTGTTCATGACCTATGTGCTGTCGGGCTCGCTGTGCGCGGCGAGCGGCATCTTCTACGCAGCACGTCAGGCCTCCACGGATTCCACCACCGGCGTGGGCTGGGAATTCCAGGCGCTGACCGCCGTGGTGCTCGGCGGCGTGTCGCTGGCCGGCGGCAAGGGCACGGTGTGGCGGGCGATGATCGGCGCGCTGATCATCTTCCTCTTGATCAACGGCCTCGTGCGCATGGGCATCCCGGGTTACGTCACTTCGGCGGTAACCGGCATGATCCTGCTCGCCGCCGTCGGCATCGACGTCAAATGGTCGAAGAACCGCGGCAAGGCGATCCAGAAGATCTACGTCAATCCGGCCTTCGTGCCACTGGCGTCGGCGCCGGCGGTGCAGCCCGGCGCGGCCTCGCCTTACGCGCAGAACGACCGGCTGATCAACGCGCAGGCGATCGGCGTCGATCAGGTCGAGGGGCCCGAGGATGTCATCCTCGATCGTCAGGGCCGGCTCTACGGCTCGACCCGCGACGGCAATGTGATCCGATTCTCCGGGCCTGACTTCAAGACCCGCGAGGTGTTCGCCCATATCGGCGGCCGGCCGCTCGGCATGCAGTTCGATCGCGACGAGAATCTGATCGTCGCCGTCGCCGGCATGGGCGTCTACGGCATCGCGCCCGACGGCCGCATCTTCAAGGTCACCGACGAGACCAACCGCACCTGGTACAAGCTGAATGATGACTCCCGCCTGCGCATGGCCGACGATCTCGACATCGCGCCCGACGGCAAGATCTATTTCAGCGACTGCACCACGCGCTACGAGATGACCACCAACACCCTCGACATCCTCGAGGGCCGGCCCAACGGCCGCGTGGTCTGCTACGATCCGGCGACCAAGACCACGCGCACGGTGATCAACCACTTCTATTTCCCGAACGGGATCTGCGTCTCCCATGACGGCAAGTCGATCCTGATTGCGTCGACCTCGCTGTGCAAGGTGTTCCGCCACTGGATCGACGGCCCGAACAAGGGCAAGACCGAAGTGCTGATGGACGAGTTGCCGGGCAACCCCGACAACATCAACCGCGCTTCCGACGGCACGTATTGGCTGGCGCTGGTCGGCATCCGCACACCAACCTTCGACCTTGCTGCGCGCAAGCCCGGCTTCCGCCTGCGCATGGTCAAGCAGGTGCCGGCCGACGAGTGGCTGGCGCCCGCGCTCAACCATGGCTGCGTGCTGAAGTTCAACGAGAAGGGCGAGGCGCTGGAGTCGTGGTGGGACCCGACCGGCATCTCGCATTCGACCCTGACCTCGATGCGCGAGCATCAGGGCTATCTCTATCTCGGCGGGCTCGAGAACAACCGGATCGGCCGCATCAAGCTCGACGGCGTCGACGACAGCTGGACCGGCTACGATGCCTATTGGGGCGCCAAAAGCAGGGTGACGAAATAATGGGATTTTTCGATCATCTGCTGCGCGATATCCGCAGCGTCACCGACCGCGACGGCGGCCAGAACGCGATCCCGCCGCTCGATGGCGCGATGAGCCCGAACGACCGGCTCGACACCGCGGTGCCGATCGGCGAGCCGCTGCCCGGAATCGACGACGTCATCGCCGCTGGCGACGGCGCGATCTATGTCTCCGCCGGCCGCCAGGTGCTGAAGCTCACCGGTGCGGATTTCGCGACCCGCACGGTTGTCGCCGAGTTCGAGGATGATGCCGGCGGGCTCGCGCTGCATCCGGACGGCCGCCTTTTGGTCTGCGTTGCGGGCAGGGGGCTTGCCGCGATCGATCCCGCAAAACCCGCGCCGCGTTGGCTGGAGGCTGCCGGCGGCAGCGCGCTCACGGGGCTGTTGTCGGTCACGGCGGCGCCCGATGGCCGCATCTATGCCGTCGAAGGCGGCGCCGGCCGCCGCCCGGGCGAGTGGCGGCACGATCTGATGGAGAAGCGCGCCGGCGGTCGCCTGATCAGCTGCGGCACCGGCCTCGACGATCCGCAGGTACTGCTGCGCGATCTGCCATATCCCTACGGCGTGATGGTCTCCGCCGACGGCAAGAGCCTGTGGCTCACCGAGAGCTGGGCGCATCGCCTCAGCCGGTTCGCGCTAGCTGGCACGGGCCTCGGTCCGCGCGAGACCGTCGCCGCCAACATGGCGGGCTATCCGGCACGGCTGCATTCGGACGGCCATGGCGGGGCGCTGCTCGGCGTGTTCGCGCGCCGCACCCATCTGATCGAATTCGTGCTCAAGGAAGACGATTTCCGCGAGGAGATGATGGCGACGATGCCGCCCGATTACTGGGTCGCGCCGGCGCTGGTCGGCGGCAGCGATTGCCTGGAGCCGATGCAGATCGGCAGCGTCAAGGCGCTCGGCATCCAGAAGCCATGGGCGCCGCCGCGCTCCTATGGCCTGCTCGTGCATCTCGATGCCGAAGGCGAGGCCAGCGACAGCCTGCACAGCCGCGCCGGTGGCCGCTTCCACGGCATCACCGCTGCCTGCGCGACGCCCTCGGGCATCGTGATCGCTGCGCGCGGCGCCGGGCGACTGCTGCGCTACACGGGAGAGCTGCGATGAATGACGGTGTGACGCAGGCGGCGCCCGCCACCCAGTCCCCAACCCGCGAGCCGGTGCTGCGAATCACGAACGGCTCCAAGATCTACGGCGGTGTCCACGCCATCGAGGGGGTCAATTTCGATCTCTATCCCGGCGAGGTGCACGCGCTGGTTGGGGAGAACGGCGCCGGCAAGTCGACGCTGTGCAAGGCGATCGCGGGTGCGATCAATCTCACCTCCGGCGACTACCTGCTGGACGGCAAGCCCGCCAATTTCGAGCAGCCGCGCGACGCGCTCGATGCCGGCATCTGCATGGTCTATCAGGAGACCAGCCTGGTGCCGACCATGACCGCGGCGCAGAACATCGAGCTCGGCAACGAGAAGCTGCTGACGCGCTTCCGCACGCTGAACATCCAGGCCCAGCAGCTGTTGCAGTCGCTCAATTTCCACGTCGACCCCGCGACGCCGGTGGCGCTGCTCGGCACCGCCAAGAAGCAGATGGTGGAGATCGCGCGCGCGATCTACAACAAGGCGCGCATCATCATTTTCGACGAGCCGACCGCATCGCTGACGCCTGAGGAGATCGTCCACTTCTTCCACCTTGTGCGCGATTTGCGCGCCCGCGGGGTCTCGATCATCTACATCTCCCATGCGCTGGAGGAATCGCTGCAGATCGCCGACCGCATCACCGTGCTGCGCGACGGCAAGCTGGTGATCACGGCGCCCGCCAAGCAGCTCACCCGCGATGCGCTGGTGCAGCATATGGTCGGGCGCGAGGTGGCGCAGGCCGTCTATGGCGGAAGAGCGAAGACCCATCAGCGCCGCGAGAAGGTGCTGACGGTCGAGAACGTCACCATGGGCATGGCGGTCAAGAACATGTCGTTCTCGGTTTATGCCGGCGAGGTGGTCGGCATTGCCGGTCTGATCGGCTCCGGCCGCACCGAGATCGCCAAGATCGTCTATGGCGCGCTGAAACGCAATCTGGTCAATGGCGGCACGATCCGGCTGCGCGGCAAGCCGATCCGCTATCGCGTGCCGCGGCAGGCGATCAATGACGGCATCGCCTACATCACCGAGGACCGCAAGGCCAACGGCTTCTTCGAGACCATGGTGGTCGACGACAACGTCTATATCGGCAGCCTCGCCACGCGGAAGGGCTGGAGCTTGCTGCTGTCGCGCGCCAGGCGCAGCAAGCTCGCCAGTTACTGGGTCGACCGGCTCAAGATCAGCGCGCTGCAACGCAAGGCGCGGATCGTCGAGCTGTCCGGCGGCAACCAGCAGAAGGTGGTGCTGGCCAAGACCCTGGTGCAGGAACCGTCGATCATCTTCTTCGATGAGCCGACCCGCGGCGTCGACGTCGGTACCATCCCGCACATCCACGGCGAAATCCGCCGCCTCGCCGACGAGGGCAAGGCGGTGGTGGTGATCTCGTCCTATCTGCCGGAGATCCTCGCCGTCTCCGACCGCATCCTGGTCGCCCGCACTGGCCGCATCGTCGCCGAGTTTGATGCGGCGGACGCGACCCAGGACAAGATCCTGTACGCCGCGGTGCATTGAGGGCGCGCGCGACGTCTCTCCGCTGTCATTCCGGGGCTCGCGAAGCGAGAGCCTGGAATCCATTTCGCCGCACATGATGCGGCCTGATGGATTCCGGGCTCAGCCCTTTGGGCTGCCCCGGAATGACGAGCAGCGAGATAAGTAGGGCAGATTGCGCCTTCCGCCTTCGCTCGTTGAGCTACGGCGGACGTGGTCGGCTAATCCGCCCTTGATGTCGACACATGCGCGTCGGCGGCGCCTCATCCTCGATGTCGTCCCGGCGAAGGCCGGGACCCATAACCACAATTTGTCATTATTGCGCGTTGCTGGAACGACGAGTCCCGCCGGCAAGGCCTGCTGCGGCGTATGGGTCCCGGCCTGCGCCGGGACGACAGCAATGGATGAGCCGACAACCACCCTTGACAATTATTTTAAGTATAAAATAATATGCCGTATCGGCTGGCAGGGAAACTGACCCCGGCCGAAGCCAGAGCATGATCCGGAAAAGTGGCACCCGGTTTTCCGACGCGATCATGCTCAAACGGAAAGGCGAGAACGCCATGCGCATCGTTTGCATTGGAGGCGGGCCGGCCGGGCTCTACTTCGGCATCCTGATGAAGATGCTGGATCCCACGCATGTCATCTCCGTGGTCGAGCGCAACCGGCCCTACGACACGTTCGGCTTCGGCGTGGTGTTCTCCGATGCGACCATGGACAACATGCGCAAATGGGACCCGGTCACCGCTGATACGATCGAGCAGGCCTTCAACCATTGGGACGACATCGAGGTCCTGATCAAGGGCCGCCGGATGCGCACCACCGGCCACGGCTTCGTCGGTATCGGCCGCAAGCGGCTGCTCAACATCCTGCAGGCGCGCGCCGAGGAGCTCGGCGTCGAATTGATCTTCGAACGCGAGGTCAATTCCGATCTCGAATTCCCCGACGCCGATCTGGTCGTGGCGTGCGACGGCGTCAACTCGAAGGTTCGCGCAAAATATGCCGAAACCTTCCAGCCCGACATGCTGATGCGGCCGAACCGCTATATCTGGCTCGGCACCGTCAGGCCGTTCGATGCCTTTACCTTCGATTTCCGCAAGACCGAGCATGGCTGGTTCCAGTCGCACATCTACAAGTTCGAGGAGGGCGCGGCGACCTTCATCGTCGAGACCACCGAAGAGGCGTATCTCGCCCACGGCCTCGACAAGATGGATCAAGGAGAATCCATCGCGTTTTGCGAGAAGGTGTTCGCTGAGATTCTCGAGGGGCATCATCTGGTCTCCAACGCGCGGCATCTGCGCGGCTCGGCCTGGCTGTCATTTCCGCGGCTGATCTGCGGCAAGTGGACCGCGTTCAACGGCAGCAGTCATGTCGTGCTGATGGGCGATGCCGCCCACACCGCGCATTTCGCGATCGGCTCGGGGACCAAACTCGCGCTGGAAGATGCGATCGAGCTCACCAACCAGTTCAAGATCCACGGCGCAACGAAGGACAGCATTCCCGCCGTGCTGGAGGCTTACGAGGAACTGCGCCGGGTCGATGTGGCGCGGATCCAGAATGCCGCGCGCAATGCGATGGAATGGTTCGAGGTGGTCGGCTCGCGTTATGCCGATACGCTGGAGCCGGAGCAGTTCATGTATTCGCTGCTGACCCGCTCGCAGCGCATCAGCCACGAGAATCTGCGGCTGCGCGACAAGACATGGCTCGAAGGCTATGAGCGCTGGTTCGCCGAGCGCAGCGGCGTGCCGGCCACCAACGAGCGCGCCACGCCGCCGATGCTGACGCCGTTCCAGATCCGCGGCCTGTCGCTCGCCAACCGGATCATCGTCTCGCCGATGGCGATGTATTCGGCGGAGGAGGGCGTGCCCAACGACTTCCACCTGGTGCATTTCGGCTCCCGCGCGCTCGGCGGCGCCGGCCTCTTGTTCACCGAGATGACCTGCGTCTCGCCGGAGGCGCGGATCACGCCCGGCTGCTGCGGTCTGTGGAACGACGCGCAGGCCGTGGCCTACAAGCGCATCGTCGAGTTCGTGCATCGCAATTCGCAAGCCAGGATCGGCATCCAGCTCGGCCATGCCGGCCGCAAGGGCTCGACGCGCGTCGCCTGGGAAGGCATGGACGAACCGCTGCCTGACCATAACTGGCCGCTGGTATCGGCCTCGCCGGTGCCTTATCTGCCCGACGGCCAGATCCCGGAGCCGATGAGCCGCGCCGAGATGGACGAGGTGCGCGACCAGTTCGTTGCCGCCGCCAGGCGCGCCGCCAGCGCCGGCTTCGATATTCTGGAGGTGCACTGCGCCCACGGCTATCTGCTGTCGAGCTTCCTGTCGCCGCTGACCAACCGCCGCACCGACGACTATGGCGGATCGATCGAGAACCGCGCGCGTTATCCGCTGGAAGTGTTCCGTGCGATCCGCGCGGTGTGGCCGGAGGACAAGCCGATGTCGGTCCGCCTGTCCTGTCACGATTGGGCCGAGGGCGGCAACACGCCCGAGGATGCGCTGGCCTTCGCAAAACTGTTCAAGGCGGCGGGTGCCGACCTGATCGATTGCTCCTCGGGCCAGGTCTGGGCCGACGATCATCCGATCTATGGCCGGCTCTACCAGACGCCGTTCGCCGACAAGATCCGCAACGAGGTCGGCATCGCCACCATCGCGGTCGGCGCGATCTCGGAAGCCGACCACGCCAATTCGATCATCGCCGCCGGACGCGCCGATCTCTGCGCCATCGCGCGGCCGCATCTGGCCGATCCGGCGTGGACGCTGCATGAGGCCGCGAAGATCGGCATCAAGCAGGTTGCCTGGCCGAAGCAGTATCTGTCGGGCAAGTCGCAATACGAGGCCAATCTCGAACGCGTAGCCGCGGGAGTGAAGGCATGACAGGGTTCTGGCCCAACGCCCATGCGCTGGTCACGGGTGCCGGTTCCGGCATCGGGGCCGCGACGGCAATCGCGCTCGCAAGAGCCGGCGTGCGCGTCAGCATCGCCGGACGTCGGATCGACGCACTGAAGGCGACGGCGGCGTTGCTCGGAGCGCACGCGGGCGCCGCCGTTTCGATCGACGCGACCGATGAAGCTGCGGTGACCAAAGGCGTCGCGCAGATCGAGGCCGAGGCGGGCCCGATCGACATCCTCGTCAACAATGCCGGCAAGGCCGCCAGCGCGCCGTTCGACAAGACGAGCGCGGCGCTGTGGGCGGACATGCTGGCGAGCAATCTCTCCAGCGTGTTCCTGGTGACGCATGCGGTGCTGCCTGCCATGGCGCAGCGCGGCCGTGGGCGGGTGATCAACGTTGCCTCGACCGCCGGTCTCACCGGATACGCCTATGTCTCGGCCTATGTCGCCGCCAAGCACGGCGTCGTCGGCCTGACGCGTTCGCTGGCGCTGGAATACGCGCGGCGCGGCGTCACCGTGAATGCGGTCTGCCCCGGCTACACCGACACGCCGCTGGTGGCGGATGCGGCCGCCAACATCGTCGCCAAGACGGGGCGCAGCGAGCAGGAGGCGCGCGCCACGCTCGCCAAGGTCAATCCGATGCAGCGGCTGGTCACGCCGGAGGAGGTCGCCGACACCATCCTCTGGCTCGCGTCAGAGGGCGCATCGTCAATCAACGGACAAGCCGTCGCGGTCGCCGGCGGTGAAGTCTTTACCGGGTGAAGGAACACATCATGTCCGAGATGAAAGCAAAGCTCCGTCCGTTCAGGGATTATCCCGCAAAGCACTTCCGCTGGTCGACCGACGCCAGTGGCCGTGTCGCAACGATCACACTGAACCGGCCGGACAAGAAGAATCCGCTGACCTTCGAGTCCTACGAGGAGCTGCGCGATCTCTTCACCAACCTCAAATACGCGTCCGACGTCCGTACCA
The DNA here is from genome assembly GCF_019972155.1 of Bradyrhizobium sp. RD5-C2. Lineage (GTDB taxonomy): Bacteria > Pseudomonadota > Alphaproteobacteria > Rhizobiales > Xanthobacteraceae > Bradyrhizobium. Next base: position 234,385 of record NZ_BOVL01000010.1, read on the forward strand.
TCGTGCTGACTGGTGCCGACGGCAATTTCTGCTCCGGCGGCGACGTGTTCGAGATCATCGAGCCGTTGACGCGGATGGCGATGCCGGACCTGCTCGCCTTTACCCGGATGACCGGCGAGGTGGTGCGGGCGATGCGCAAATGCCCGCAGATCATCGTCGCGGCGATCGACGGCATCTGCGCCGGCGCCGGCGCGATGCTGGCGCTGGCATCCGACCTGCGGCTGGCGACGCCGCTGGCCAAGACCGCGTTCCTGTTTACCCGCGTCGGGCTTGCCGGCGCCGACATGGGCGCGTGCGGATTATTGCCACGCGTGATCGGGCAGGGCCATGCCGCCGATCTGCTCTATACCGGACGCGCGATGAGCGCCGACGAAGGTTTTGCGTGGGGCTTCCACAACCGCCTGGTGCCGCCGGCCGAGCTCGCTGCCGCCGCGCAAGAGTTGGCGCGCTCGCTTGGGGATGGACCGTGGTTCGCACATGGCGTGACGAAAACGATGTTCAACCAGGAATGGGCGATGGGCGTCGACGAGATGATCGAGTCCGAAGCGCAGGCGCAGGCGATCTGCATGGTGACCGGCGATTTCCGCCGCGCCTTCGAGGCCTTCGCCGCCAAGCAGAAACCCGCTTTCGAGGGCAATTGAGATGATCGAAATTCTGCAACCGGACGGATGGGCCAAGCCGATCGGCTATGCCAACGGCATGGCCGCGCGCGGCAAACAGATCTTCATCGCCGGCCAGATCGGCTGGAACGGGCAATGCGTGTTCGAGAGCGACGATCTCGTGGCGCAGATCGGCCAGACCCTGCACAACATCGTCGCGGTCGCCGCCGCCGGCGGAGCCGGGCCCGAACACATCGTGTCGATGACCTGGTTCCTGCTCGATCGCAAGGAATACTCCGCGCGGCTGAAGGAGATCGGCGCCGTCTATCGCGACGCGATCGGCCGGCGCTTTCCGGCGATGACCGCGATCCAGGTTGCGGGCCTGATCGAGGACCGCGCCAAGGTGGAAATCCAGGCCATCGCCGTGGTGCCGGATTAACGACGATGCCGGATCGTCCGTCATCCTGAGGAGCCGCGAAGCGGCGTCTCGAAGGATGCACGGCCCGGCTGGTGGCCGTCGACCCTTCGAGACGCGCGTTCCGCGCTCCTCAGGGTGACGGGGATGGATTGGAGTTCGCTGAAGCAATGTTAAGCCTAAGCTCAATCATCGCCCGCCGGCCCAAGTCCCGGGCGACAAACCCGCTTGCGGCCGGACAAAGGGCCGTGCGACCTTAGGCGAAAGCGTAAGAACGTCCTGTTGTGAGTGGAGTAAGGGACGATGAAGGCGATTATCGTCGGAGGCGGAATCGGAGGCCTCACCACTGCGCTGATGCTGCGCTCGCGCGGCATCAGTTGCGAGCTGTACGAGCAATCGGAGACGATCCGCGAGCTCGGTGTCGGCATCAACACACTGCCGCATGCGATCCGCGAGCTGGCGGGGCTCGGCCTGCTCGACAAGCTCGACGAGGTCGCGATCCGGACCTTTGAGCTGTTCTATTTGACGCGGCATGGCCAGCAGGTCTGGCACGAGAAGCGCGGGCTCGATGCCGGCCACGACGTGCCGCAATTCTCTGTTCATCGCGGCCGCCTGCAGGGCGTGATCCATCAGGCGGTGATCGATCGGCTTGGTGCCGATGCGATCCGCACCGGGTGCCGGCTCGGCTCCTTTACGCAGGATGAGGGCGGCGTGTCCGCGTATTTCTTCGATCGCAGCGGCAGCCATGTCCACACTGCGCGCGGCGACATCCTGATCGGCGCCGACGGCATCCATTCCAAGGTGCGCGAGATGCTGTTTCCGGATGAGGGCGGGCCGTGCTGGAACGGGCTGATGCTGTGGCGCGGCGCGACCGATTGGCCGGCTTTCCTGACCGGCCGTTCGATGATCATCGCCGGCGGGCTGAACGCCAAGGCCGTGATCTATCCGATCGCGCCGGGATCGAGCCCGGCGAGCCGCCTCACCAACTGGGCGGTGCTGGTGCGGATCGGCGACGGCTCTTCGCCGCCGCCGCGGCGCGAGGGCTGGTCCAATCTCGGCCGTCGCGACGAGATGATGCCCTATGTCACTGGTTTCACCATCCCGCAGGTCGACTTCGCCGGCCTGATCAACGCGACGCCGGAGTTCTGGGAGTATCCATGCTGCGACCGCGATCCGCTGCCTTATTGGTCGAGCGGCCGCGTCACGCTGCTCGGCGACGCCGCGCATCCGATGTATCCGGTTGGTTCGAACGGCGCGTCGCAGGCCATTCTTGATGCGCGGTGCCTCGCCGACATGCTGGCGCGGGCCGAGCATCCGCGCCAGGCGCTGGCGGCCTATGAACGGCAGCGGCTGCCGATGACCGCCGACATCGTCGCCTCCAACCGCCGCGGCGGCCCGGAGGGCGTGATAGACGCCGTCGAGCAGCTCGCGCCGCAGGGCTTTACCGACGTCGACACCATCCTGAATTACGAAGCGCGCGAGGCGATCGTGCGCGGCTATGCCGCGAAGGCCGGCTTCGCCGCGCGCGTGGTGGCGCGGCAGTAGGTCTTTCAAGGAAGAGAAGCCCGGTCGGCGATCTCTAGATCGTCATTGCGAGGAGCGTAGCGACGAAGCAATCCATCGTTCCGCGATCGCCGAACGACGGATTGCTTCGCTTCGCTCGCGATGACGGAGGAGCGTCCTACGCCGGCGGCGGCGGCAGGAAGTGGATGTTGTGCTCGGCGGCGAGCCGCACCACGTCATCCGGGTTCTGCTCCTTCATGTTGTGGATCGCCCAGAACAGGTCATAGAGCCTGCGGGTCGGCGACACCCAGAACAGCGTCTTGGCCAACTGCTGCGACTTGTTGAAGATGCCGTGCGGCTTGCCCGCCGGCAGCCGCACCAGATCGCCTGATGTGGCTGATTCATCGGCGCCGTCGAGCATGAAGTCGAGCTTGCCCTCGAGGATGTAGAGATACTCGTCCTGGTCGGGATGGATGTGCGGCGGAACGAAGGTGCCGGGCGGGAACGTGGCGTGCCAGGAGAACGAATGCTCGGTACGGCTCTTCGGCACATAGGTCTGGCCGAGGATGCTCCAGGAAATGCCCTGGATGCCGTCATTGGCTCGTGTGATGCCGGCGATCTCGTCTTTCATCGTCATGTTTCCTCCTGATCTTTACTTCGACGCGCAGTCCTTGGCGTAGCGATCGCCATAGTTCGAAAACACCTTTTCGACGATCTCGGTCTGGAATTTACCGTCCGGCCGCTTCGCGACCTTGGTGAGGTAGAAATCCTGGATCGGATAGCCGTTGTTGTTGAACTTGAAGTTACCGCGCAGCGAGGTGAAGTCGGCCTTTCTCAGCGCCGCAGCGACCGCGTCCTTGTTGGAGAGGTCGCCCTTCACCGCCTTGACCGCGCTGTCGATCAACAGCGCTGCGTCATAGGCCTGCATGGCGTAGGTGCCGGGCACGCCCTTGTAGGCCGCCTCATAGGCGGCGACGAACTTCTTGCTCTGGGGATTGTCCAGATCAGGCGCCCAGTTCGCACCGCCGAACATGCCGACCGCGGCATCCTGCTGCGCGGGCAGGGTGGATTCGTCGACGGTGAAGGCGGAGAGCACCGGCACGGTCGCGCCGGCCTGCTTGTACTGCTTGACGAGGTTCACGCCCATGCCGCCCGGCATGAAGGTGAACAGCGCGTCCGGCTTCAGGGAGGCGATCTTGGAGAGCTCGGGCTGGAAATCCAGCGTGTTCATCGGCGTGTAGGATTCCTCGACGATCTCGCCTTTGTAGTCGAGCTTGAAGCCGGCGACGGAATCGCGGCCGGCCTGATAGTTCGGCACCAGCAGATAGACGCGCTTGTAGCCGCGGTCTTGCGCGACCTTGCCGAGGACTTCGTGCACCTGATCGTTCTGGTACGACGTCACGTAGAAGAACGGGTTGCATTCCTTGCCGGCGTAGCTGGAGGGACCGGCATTCGGGCTGATCAGGAAAGTCTTGCTCTCGGTGACCGGGCGGTGGATCGCCTGCAGGATGTTGGAAAAGATCGGGCCGACCACGAAATCGACCTTGTCGCGCTCGAGCAAGCCGCGGACCTTGACCACGGCGCCGTCGGGCTTGAGCTCATCGTCGGCGTTGACGATCTCGATCTCGCGGCCGGCCATCTTGCCGCCGAGATCCTTGACCGCGAGCGCAAACCCGTCGCGGACCTGCTGGCCAAGCGCTGCGGCCGGACCGGAGGTTGTTACCAGCACGCCGATCTTGATCTTCTCCTGCGCGGTCGCCGGGGTCACTGCGATACCCAGCAGCGCCGCCAGTCCCGCGAGCTTCGTCAAATGTTTCATGTCTTTCCCCCAACCACCGGCTTGCTGCCCTTGTCTCAGCCTCATTGACCTCAGCTTAGTCTGACGCGCGCGACCGCTGCAAGCGATGTGGCATTGCGTCAGGGCAAACGCCGCGCCCCATGCAGGCGCTGCACATGCAAGCGTCGCGCCAATTGCTTGAAGTTTAAACAAATTACCGATCGACCGGGAGTTTCGGGCAGGATTCGCAATTGTCCTTGCGGCGCAGCGCGAATTGCTTGAAGCTCAAAGCAATCGGTCCGACCGAAACCCGGCGCGGAGGCACGATCGCCGCATGAACCTCGATTCCGAAACCAAAGCCGTCGAACTGCCCGACGATCATGGCACCGAGCTCAGGCTGTGGCTGCGTCTTTTGACCTGCACCACGCTGATCGAAAGCGAGGTGCGCAGCCAATTGCGTGAGAAGTTCGATGTCACGCTGCCGCGCTTCGACCTGATGGCCCAGCTCGACAAGGTCTCCGACGGCATGACGCTGTCGGACCTGTCGAAGCGGATGATGGTGTCGAACGGCAACGTCACCGGGTTGGTCGAGCGGCTGGTCGAGTCCGGCCATCTCGATCGCCGCACTTCGGAGACCGACCGCCGCGTGCAGTTCATCCGGCTGACCAAGCTCGGCCGGGCCGAATTCCGCAAGATGGCGACCGAGCACGAGAAATGGATCGCCGATATCTTCGGCGACCTGTCGCCGAAGGATATCCGCGAATTGATGCGGCTGCTCGCCAAGGCCAAGGGCTCGGCCCAGCGCTCCGCCAAAGCGAGGACCGCTTAAGCCGTGAGCGAGATCGATTACGAGGTCGAATACAACAACCGCGCGCGGGTGCCGGAAAATCCGGCGCTGATGGCCGGCTGGGCGAGGGACTCCGCGGCCTATCGCGAGCAGCATCCGCCGCGGCGGCTGAGCTATGGTCCGGGCAGCCGCAACGTCATCGATCTGTTTGAGGGTGATCGCGACGGGCCGCTGGTGGTCTTCATCCATGGCGGCTACTGGCAGGCGCTTGATGGCTCGTCGTCGAGCCACTGCGCGCGGGGCCTCAATGGTCACGGCATCAGCGTTGCGGTGCCGAGCTACGACCTCTGCCCCAATGTCACTGTCGGCGACATCATCGGCGAGATGCGCGCGGCAACACGCGAACTGGCGAAGCTCGGCCGGCCACTGGTCATGTCGGGACACTCCGCTGGCGGGCATCTGGCCGCATGCATGCTCGCGACCGATTGGCCGGCCTACGATGCGTCGCTGCCGGCGAATCTGGTCAGGGCCGCTTACGCGATCTCCGGCCTGTTCGAGCTCGAGCCGCTGGTCGGCACCTCCATCAACAAGGCGCTTGGCCTTGACCGCGACGCAGCAAGGGCGGCGAGCCCGCTGCTCTGGAAAGCGCCCGCAGGCGCGACGCTCGATGCGATGGTTGGCGGCGCCGAGAGCGCCGAATATCACCGGCAGAGCCGAACCATCGTGGACGTCTGGGGCAAAGCGGGCGTGGCAACGCGGTTCGGCACCGTGCCCAATGCCAATCATTTCACCGCGATCGCACCGCTCGCCGACCCGGAGTCGGAGATGGTCGCGCGGCTGAAGCAGCTCACGCAACTCTGAGGTTTGCTGGCCCGCGCCATGTCTACGCGATTTCCACCCTTGCGCCAAATTATTTTAAGTATAAAATGATTGGCGGTCGGGACGCCGCCGGGCGTCCTCGATACTGGTTTTCTCGATGTTGATCTTGATGTTGGTCTTGGCCTTTCTGGATAGAAAGCGAGGGGCAATCGAATGTCAGGTGAATTTCCCGGGCTCGGCCCATCCGGGCATGTCGACGATTTCGCGCGGCGCAATCTGCCGCCATCCGCGCAGTGGCCGCAGCTGCTGCTCGACCGGCCCGAATTCAGCTATCCCGATTATCTCAACGCCGCGGTCGAACTGACCGACCGCATCGTCGAGCAGGGCATGGGCGATCGCATCGCGCTGATCGGCAATGGTCGCCAGCGCACCTACAAGGAATTGACCGACTGGTCGAACCGCCTGGCGCATGCGCTGGTGGAGAATTACGGCGTCAAGCCCGGCAATCGCGTCCTGATCCGCTCGGGCAACAACCCGGCACTGGTCGCGGCCTGGCTCGCGGCGACCAAGGCTGGCGCTGTCGTCGTCAACACCATGCCGATGCTGCGCGCCGGCGAACTGGCCAAGATCGTCGACAAGGCCGAGATTGCGCTGGCACTGACCGACAGCCGCATCGCGGATGAGCTGGTAGCCTGCGCGAAGACCAGCAAATTCCTCAAGCAGGTCGTCAATTTCGACGGCACACAAAATCACGATGCCGAGCTCGACCGGATTGCGCTGAACAAGCCGGTCAAATTCGATGCGGTGAAGACCGGCCGCGACGACGTCGCGCTGCTCGGCTTCACGTCGGGGACAACAGGCGAACCCAAGGCGACGATGCATTTCCACCGCGATCTCCTGATTGTCGCGGACGGCTATGCCAGGGAAGTGCTCAAGGTGACACCGGACGACGTGTTCGTCGGTTCACCGCCGCTCGCGTTTACCTTTGGGCTCGGCGGGCTCGCGATCTTCCCGCTGCGCTATGGCGCCACCGCGACGCTGCTCGAGAACGCGGCGCCGAGCGAGATGATCCGGATCATCGAGACCTACAAGGCGACGATCTGCTTCACGGCGCCGACCGCCTACCGGGCGATGATGGCCGCGATGGACAAGGGCGCCGATCTGTCGTCACTCCGGCTTGCCGTCTCGGCCGGCGAGACGCTGCCGGCGCCGGTGTTCGAGAGCTGGACTAAAAAGACCGGCAAGCCGATCCTCGACGGCATCGGCAGCACCGAGCTATTGCACATCTTCATCACCAACCGCACCGGCAGCGCCGTCGCCGGGACCACGGGCACGCCTGTTTCCGGCTACCAGGCGAAGATCGTCGACGAGGACATGAACGAGCTGCCGCCGGGCCAGGTCGGCAAGCTGGCGGTTCGCGGCCCGACCGGCTGCCGTTATCTCGCCGACTCCCGGCAGACCAAGTATGTGCGCGATGGCTGGAACATCACCGGCGATGCCTTCGTCAGCGACGAGAATGGCAGGCTGTCCTTCGTGGCGCGCGCCGACGACATGATCATCTCGGCGGGCTACAACATCGCCGGTCCCGAGGTTGAGGCGGCGCTGCTCGGACATCCTGATGTCGCGGAATGTGCTGTCATCGGCGCGCCCGACGAGGAGCGGGGGCAGATCGTCTCTGCCTTCATCGTGCTGAAGCAGGGCGCGCGCAGCGACGATGCCGAAGTCAAGGCGTTGCAGGATCACGTCAAGGCGACGATCGCGCCGTACAAATATCCCCGCGCGATCTCGTTTGTCGAAGCGTTGCCGAAGACCCAGACCGGGAAGATCCAGCGCTTCAAGCTCCGCGAAGCAAGCTGAGAGCGGGGCGACGGCCGTGGCCGCCGCCCTCGATCGTTCAATGCCCGCCGGCGCCGCCCGCCGCGTTCTTCGGCTTGCCGGTCAGCACGATCGCGATCGCAGCAAGCGCCAGCACGACGCCGATCACCGCGAAGGCGTCGCTGAAGCCGAGCACCAGCGCCTGGCGCTTCACGATATTGCCGATCGCAACGATCGCCTGGCTGTGTGCGGTTGCGGGGTCCGAGATGCCGTGGCTGAGGAAGTAGTTGGTGACGTCGGCGATCCGGGCACGCACCTCCTCGCGGCCCAGATGCACGGACTGGCCGATGATGTTGGAGTGGAACTGCTCGCGCTTGGTGACGATGGTGGCGAGCAGCGCCGTGCCGATCGCGCCGCCGAGGTTACGCATCATGTTGGAGATGCCGGAGGCTGCCGCCGCATCCTGCGGCGCGACGCTGCCGAGGCTGATTGCGGACAACGGCGCCAGCGTGATCGCCTGGCCGACGGCACGGACGATGTTCGGGTAGAAGAACTGGTCGCCGGAATAGTCGAGCGACATCTGTATGTTCATGAAGGATGAGACCGCGAACAGGATCATGCCGGTGAAGGCGATGAATCTCGCGTCGAAGCGCTGCATCAGCTTCGGCACCAGCGGGATCAGGATCAGCTGCGGCAGGCCGGTCCAGGCCAGCACCTGGCCGATCTGCTCCGCATTGTAGCGCTGCACCTGGCCGAGATAGGCCGGCAGCAGATAGACCGAGCCGAACAGCGCGAAGCCGACGAACACCGCCGAGATGGTGCCGAAGCCGAAGCTGCGCTGAGTCAGGAGCCGCAGCCGGAGCAACGGTTTCTCGACCACGAGCTCGATCCAGACGAACAAAGTGAGGCTGACGGCAGCGATCACGGCAAGCTTGACGATGAAGGGCGAGCCGAACCAGTCGTCCTTGTTGCCTTCCTCGAGCACGGCCTGAAGCGATGCCAGGCCGATCGCCATCGTGGCGATGCCGAGCCAGTCGCCCTCGCGCAGCAGATTGAGCTGCATCGGCTGGCGTTCCAGCGTGAAGGACAGAGTTATGACCATCACCGCGGTCGGAACCACGTTGACGAAGAAGATGGTCTGCCAGCCGTAGTTTTCGGTCAGGTAGCCGCCGATGGTCGGGCCGATCGCCGGGGCAAACGTCACGGCGAGCGCGAACATCGCAAGGCCGATCGGCTGTTGCAACTTCGGCAGCTTGGTGAAGACCAGCGTGAAGGCCATCGGGATCAACACGCCGCCGAAGAAGCCCTGCAGGCCGCGCATCGCGATCATCGAGGGCAGGTCGTGGGTGAAGGCACAGGCGACCGAGAAGATCGCAAACAGGGTGGCGAAGCCGATGATGATCTTGCGGAACGAGAACACCCGGCTGAGAAAGTCGGTGAGCGGGATCACCACGATCTCGCCGATCAGATAGGACGTCGAGATCCAGGAGCCGTTGTCGACGCCGGTGCCGATGCCGCCCTCGATGTTGAGCAGCGAGGCGTTGGTGATCTGGATGTTGAGGATCGCCATGAAGGCGCCGATCATCGCGGCGACGATGGAAATCCACACGGCCATGCTGGCGCGGTTGGGGTCGGCTGCCGCGGCTACTGCGGGCGGCGCGGCAGCCGGGGAGGAGAGCGCGAGGTCGGACATGACATCACCTATTTGAAAGAGGCGACAGCGAGCTTGGGCGAGGCGCTGGAGCGCGGAGTGTCCCCGGCGGGATGCGACAGCGTCGCGATCGACGGGATCACCGACATGCCCGGCCGCAGGTCGACATTGGTTGCGTCGAGCACGATCTTCACCGGGATGCGCTGCACCACCTTGGTGAAGTTGCCGGTGGCGTTGTCCGGCGGCAGCAGCGCGAACTCCTGGCCGCTGGCGGGCGCGAGGCTGTCGACATGACCGCGCACGACCTGACCGGGGAACATGTCGACCTCGATCTCCACCGGCTGGCCCTTGCGGACATTGGTGAGCTGCGTCTCCTTGTAATTCGCGATCACATAGGCGCCGGTGGCCGGCACCAGCGACATCAGTTGCGTGCCGGCCTGGACGAATTGGCCGGTGCGCAGGGTGCGGTTGCCGACCACGCCGTCGATCGGGGCGATGATGGTGGTGTAGCCGAGGTTCAACTCGGCCTGATGCTGGAGCGCGGTTGCGCGGGCCTGCGCCGCGACGGCCTGAGCGATGTCGGCTTTGAGCAGTTCCACCTGCCGTTCGGCGGAGGCGAGGTTTGCGGTGTCGCGGGCGATAGCGGCCTGCGCGCCGGCGTAGCGCGACTGTGCCTGCTGCGCGTTCTGCACACTGCCGAAGCCGGTGCCGGCGAGGTCGGTGTAACGCTTGTTCTCCTGCTCGGCGAAGGTCTGGTTCGCCGTGTCCACGGCGAGCGTTGCACGTGCTGCCTCGATCACCGAGTGCTGCACGTCGAGCTGCGCGCGTTTGCTGGTGATCGCAGCTTCGGCGGCAGCGACGTCAGCCTTCGACTGATCCAGCGCGACCTTGAAATCGCGCTCGTCGATCCGCGCCAGGATCTGGCCGGCGCGCACATGTTCATTGTCGCCGACCAGCACCGCGCTGAGATAGCCTGACACTTTCGGTGCGATCGTCGTGTTGTCGGCCTTCACATAGGCGTCGTCGGTCGAGATCTGAAAGCGGCCGACCGTCCAGTAATCCCAGCCATACCAGGCGCCGCCCGCGAGCAGGGCGAGTGCTGCGCCCGTCATGAGCAGGCGGCGAAGCTTACCCTTGGCGGCGGGCGGCTTGGCCGCCTCGGGACTTGCGATCAACTGCTTGGCGGTCTCGGCCGGAACCTGGCTCTCGGCCTTGAAGGACGTTTCGTGCTGGCTCATGGCAGGTGCTCCTGATCGTTCTATCCCTCTGGGAAACCGTACGAATTCTGACTTCGGCGACCCGGGATAATTAGGAAACTTGATGTTTTCCAAAATAGAGCCCATATTTGGACTGTCAATAGAATGACAGTCATCATCTAAAAGCATGGCTCGGGCATGAACCGGAACGACAACGACCAGACAGAGCAGACCGCGCCGGAACGGCGCGGCCGCGGGCGGCCACAGCTTCGTTCCGACGACGAAACACGCGCACTGATCTATGAGGCGGCGCGGCGTGAATTCTCGGAGCGCGGCTTCGCTGCGGCCAGTATCGCCGACGTGGCCTGCCGCGCCGGCGTATCCACCAAGACGCTCTATCGTTTGATCCCGACCAAGCTGGCGCTGTTCGAAGGCATGGTGACCGACCGGGTCGAGCGGTTCGTGTCCGTCGTGAATCTCGGCGCCTGCGATGGCCGCAATGTTGCGGCGGCGCTGGAGGCGGCGCTGCTGACCTGCGCCGAGCTCATTCTCGATGCCGAGGTCATCGCGCTGCAGCGGATCATCCTGGCCGAGAGCGATAAATTTCCTGACATCGCCGAGACGTTCTACGAGAAGGCCATGCAGCGCTCGATCGCCGCGCTGGCGAATTGGCTCGGCGTCCAGCAGCGGCGAGGGCGGATCGTGCTCGATGACACCGAAGCCGCAGCCGGCATGTTGCTCGGCATGCTCGTGTTCAAGCCGCAACGCGACGTCATGTTCGGGCACAAGCCCGCGCCACTGCATAGCGAGATGGCAGCACGCGCCAAGGCCTGTGCTGCGCTGTTCCTGTCCGGATGCGCCATGCCGGCCGACCAGATCAACAAGCAAGGTGGAGGCGCGTGATGCCGGAGCCGGCCGCGACCTATACCGTCGAGGCGCAGATCGCGCGCGACGACCAATCCAGATGTGAGGACGTCCTGACGCGCTGGATGGCTGCGCTCAACGACTATGACGCATCGGCCATGGACGCGCTGATGCACTTCCCGCATGTGCGGATCGCCGGTGGCGTGGTCACCGTCTATCAGCAGCCCGGCAACAATCCGATGGACCTGTTCGAGCGGCTGCGCAAACAGGACGGCTGGCATCACAGCGTCTGGAACGAAACGAAGCTCGTGCAGTCCTCGCCGGCGAAAACACATTACGCCGTCCGCTATACGCGCTACCGCGAGGACGGATCGGTTATCGGGGTCTACGATTCCCTCTATGTGCTGAGCCTGCTCGGCGGCGCTTGGAAAATCCAGAGCCGCTCGAGCTTTGGTCCCTGAGCGGGCCTGCGTTACAAGCCGCGTTATTTGGCCGCCACCGCCGATGCGGGAGGCTGCGTCAGCACCTGGCGGATCATGCGGGCGAGATCGGCCTTGCGATAGGGTTTTGGCAATAGCGTGACGTCCGGGTCGAGCCGGCCGTGATGGATGATCGCATCCTCGGTATAGCCGGAGGTGAACAGCACGCGGACCGAGGGCAGTCTGGCGATCACGGCATCGGCCACCTGCCGGCCGTTCATGCCGCCGGACATGATGACGTCGGTGAACAGCACGTCGCAGACGAACCCCTTGTCGACGGCGGCCAATGCCTCCGGGCCGTTGGCGGTGACCATTGTGCGGTAGCCGAGCTGCTCGAGCTGGGCGCTGACGTAATTGCGGACCAGCGGATCGTCCTCGACGACCAGGATGGATTCGTGGCCGCCACGCATGTCGACCGGAGGAGGCGGCTCGACGTCGACCATGTCGCCCATGCTGCGCGGCAAATAGAGCTTGATCGATGTGCCGTGGCCCTCTTCGGAATAAATCTTGAGATGCCCGTCGGATTGCTTGATGAAGCCGTAGACCATGCTCAGCCCGAGACCGGTGCCTTTGCCGGTATCCTTGGTGGTGAAGAACGGCTCGAACACCTTTTCGCGGATCGGTTCCGGGATTCCGGCGCCGGTGTCGCTGACCGCGACCATCACATATTCACCCGCGCGCACATCGAGGTTGGCGGCGGCATAAACCTCGTCGAGGATGACGTTGCTGGTCTCCAGCATCAGCTTGCCGCCGTCAGGCATCGCATCGCGGGCATTGAGGGCGAGATTGAGCAGCGCGGTCGACATGTGGTTGGGGTCGATGAAGGCTGGCCAGGCGTCGGCTTCGAGCGCGGTATCGATTTCGATCTGCTCGCCGAGCGACGGGCGCAGCAGCCGCGCGGTGTCCTGCACCAGCGTGTTGAGGTTGGCTTCACGCGGTTGCAGCGGCTGCTGCCGCGAGAAGGCCAGCAGATGCTTGGTCACCTCGGCGCCGCGAAAGGCGGCGTCGCTGATCATCTTTGTCACCGACGACAGCGCGGCGTCGTGTTCCACGGCCTCGGCGAGGATGTCGATCAGACCGGTGATCACGGTCAGGATGTTGTTGAAGTCGTGGGCGATGCCGCCTGTGAGGTGCCCGACGGCCTCCATCTTCTGCACCTGGCGCAGCTTCTGCTCGGCCTCGAGCTGTTCCCGCGCGACCTCGACTTCGCGCGCGCGCATGAAGATTTCAGCTTCCATCTGCTCGGTGCGCTCGCGCAGCCGGTCGGTCAGCTTGTCCTGCTCGGCGCCGCGCTGTTTCAGGTGAATGAATCCGGTGACGTCTTCCACCCGATGGATGATGTAGCTGAACTGTCCGCTCGGTCCGAACACCGGCGTATTGCGCGGGCTCCAGTAGCGTTCCTCGAATCCGCCGCCCTCTGACTCGGGCTTGCGGATATCGTATTTCTGCACCGACATGGTGTCGGGGCGGCGGAACTGGACCACACGTTCCAGCGAGGCGCGCAGGTTGCGCACGCCGTCGGCGGCCGGATCGTCCGGATTATCGGGAAAAACTTCGAACAGCCCGCGCCCAAGGATCGCGGCGCGCTCGGTCTTGGTGGCGCGCAGGTAGGCGTCGCTTACTGCCACGATGCAGAAGTCAGGCTGCGTCAGCACCAGATAAAGGCCGGGTGCCGCCTCGAATAACGCCTTGAAGTCAGGCATCGGCGGGGACTGGTTTTGCAGTTCATCCTCCCTCGCAGGGATACGGTCCCCCAGTGACCGCAATCAAGATGTGGCACGCGTTCGCGGGAACTTCAATGCTTAACATACGGCGTTAACTCGATTTTTCCGAACGGGCCGGTGTCGCAACGTCGCGGCGTCAGCGCGAATTCGGGAGGTAGCGCCAGCCCTCCTTGCCCAGGAAGTCCAGCATGGCCTGGGCCGGTGGCAGCAGGATCTTGTCGGTACGCCTGATGGCGTGCCACTGCCGGACGATGGGCAGGCCCTTCACCTTGAGCACCACCAGCCGGCCATCCTCCAGTTCATGGAACACCGTGTGCTGGGAAATGAAGGCGATGCCGAGCCCGGCCATGACAGCCTGCTTGATGGTCTCGTTGCTGTCCATCGCCATGCCGAGCTTCGGCTCCAGCCCGACCCGCTCGAAGTATTGCTGCATCAGCATCCGCGTGCCGGATCCCTGCTCGCGGGTGATGAAGGTTTCATTGGCGAGCTCCGATGTCGCGACGTGCCGCCGCCGCGCCAGCCGATGATCGGGTGCGGCGATGATGAAGTGCGGATGCCGGCCGAGCGGCTTCATCTCGACCTCGACATCGGCCGGCGGCCGGCCCATCACCGCGATATCGAGATCGTAGCCGCGCAGCGCGTCGCGGATTTCCTCACGGTTGCCGATCCTGAGCGTCACCTCGATCTTGGGAAAGCGGCGCGAGAACGCCGCGATCGCGAACGGCACGAAGTACTTCGCGGTCGAGACCGCGCCCATCGCGACGCGGCCGCCGCTGCGGCCTGCGATCATGTCGAGCGACTGCTCGCAGTCCTTCAGCGCGGCCTCGATCCGCTCGATGAGCGCCAGCACGTGCGCGCCGGCATCCGTCAGCGCCATGCCGTCGCCGGTGCGCTGGATCAGCGGCAATCCCGCGAGTGCCTGCAGGTTGCGGAGCTGCAGCGTCACCGCCGGCTGCGTCAGGTTCAACTGGTTGGCTGCCGACGTGATTGAGCCGGCTCCGTGCACGGCCGACAGCGCGCGCAGCTGGCGGATGGTGAGGTCCCGCGAGAAGTTCCCGGCCATCACAAGCTCCATAAGAAATACTTTGCCCAGACCAAAGATAATGAAATTTCCCTAATTGGGCAATTCGCGCGTTGATACGGCCAAGGCGACTCCCCTGAGGTCGCCTCTCGACACCTCGGGACAGAGGGCGCGATCAAGGGAGAGGCCGGTGGAGATTCGTCCTGCATTGCATGCCCATCTGGAGTGGCCGACGCAGCACAACCCGCTGCGCGCCGCGACCGTTGCGGTGATCGAAGCCCTTGCCGGCGCCGCGATCGAGCTCTCGCGTATCATCGCCGCCGGACCGCTTGCCGGCATCGGCGGCGAGAGCGGAGGCATCAACCCCGACGGCGATCGTCAGAAGACCATCGACATCGTCGCCGACGGCCTGATGCGCGACGCGTTGCGCACTGCTCCGGTCGCCGCTGTGCTGTCGGAGGAGGTCGAGCTGCCGGAGACGCTCGATATCGATGCGCCGCTCTGTGTCGCGATCGATCCGCTCGATGGATCGGCCAATCTCGAAAACAACATCTCGATCGGCACGATCTTCTCGATCCGGCCGAAGGGCAACGACATCCTGTCGACCTTCTTCGAGCCCGGCACGGCGCAATGTGCCGCAGGCTGCTTCATCTACGGTCCGCAGACCGTGCTGGTGCTGGCGCTCGACAAGTGCGTCGACTGTTTCACGCTGGACCCGCGAACCGGCGAGTTCGTCCTGACTGCGCGTGAGCTGCGGGTGCCGCAGGACGCGTCGGAGTTCGCCATCAACGCCTCGAACCGGCGGCACTGGAGCGGCCCGGTGCGCAACTACATCGACGAGTGCCTTGCCGGCGTGAACGGCGAGCGCGGCCAGGACTTCAACATGCGCTGGATCGGCTCGCTGGTGGCCGAGGCCTACCGCATCCTGATGCGCGGCGGCGTGTTTCTGTATCCGGCGGATGCGCGCCAGGGCTACCGCGAAGGCCGGCTGCGCCTGCTGTATGAGGCGCACCCGATCGCGCTGATCATGGAATGGGCAGGCGGTGCCGCCTCGAGCGGCCGGTCGCGCATTCTCGATCTCTCGGCACGTACGCCGCATCAGCGCGTGCCGCTGATCATGGGATCGGCGCGCGCCGTGCGCGACGTCGATGCGATCCACCTGACCGTCGAGCCGTTGTTCGAGAGCAGCGATGCCCCGCTGTTCGCGCGGCGCGGCCTGTTCCGCTGAGGGGGAGCGCATGTCTCGTCGACATCCCATCATCTCGATCACCGGCTCGTCCGGCGCCGGCACCACCTCGGTGAAAAAGACGTTCGAGAACATCTTCCGCCGCGAGAATGTGGTCGCGGCCTATATCGAGGGCGACGCCTTCCATCGCTACGACCGCGCCGAGATGCGCAGCCAGATGCTGGATAAGGCCGAGCGCGGCGACAAGCATTTCAGTCATTTCAGCCCCGAGACCAATCTGTTCGAGGAGCTGGAGAGGCTGTTCAGCGACTATGCCGAGACCGGCAGCGGAACGACGCGGCACTATGTGCACGACGAGGAGGAATCGCGGCTCTACGGCGCCAAGCCCGGCACCTTCACCGCGTGGGAAGCGTTACCGGAGGATTCCGACCTCTTGTTCTACGAGGGCCTGCACGGCGCCGTGGTCACCGACAAGGTGAACGTCGCGCAACACGCCGACCTCAAGATCGGTGTCGTGCCTGTCATCAACCTCGAATGGATCCAGAAGCTGCATCGCGACCGCAGCCATCGCGGCTACTCCACCGAGGCGGTGACCGACACCATCCTGCGCCGCATGCCGGACTATGTGAACTACATCTGTCCGCAATTCAGCGAGACCGACATCAACTTCCAGCGCGTCCCGACGGTCGACACGTCGAACCCGTTCATCGCGCGCTGGATCCCGACGCCGGATGAATCGATGGTCGTGATCCGGTTGAAGAACCCGCGTGGCATCGATTTTCCCTATCTGCTCTCGATGATCCCGAACAGCTTCATGTCGCGCGCCAATTCGATCGTGATTCATGGCGCCAAGCTCGATCTCGCGATGCAGCTGATCCTGACCCCGCTGATCCTGCAACTGATCGAACGAAAGAGGCGAACGATATGACCGCACTTGCGTCCGTTGCCAGCCGGCCCGACGTCAGCCACGACGAGATGGCCAACGCCATCCGCTTCCTCGCCATCGACGCGGTGGAGCAGGCGAAATCCGGCCATCCCGGCATGCCGATGGGCATGGCCGATGTCGCGACCGTGCTGTTCTCCGACTTCCTGAAGTTCGATCCGGCCGATCCGGCCTGGCCCGATCGCGACCGCTTCGTGCTGTCGGCAGGGCACGGCTCGATGCTGCTCTATGCGCTGCTCTATCTGACGGGTTACGAGCGCATGACGCTCGATCAGCTCAAGGCGTTCCGGCAATGGGGATCGCAAACCCCGGGCCACCCTGAATACGGGCATACGCCTGGTGTCGAGACCACGACGGGGCCGCTCGGGCAGGGGATCGCGACCGCGGTCGGCATGGCGCTCGCCGAGCGCTTGATGAACGCGCGCTTCGGCGACGATCTGGTCGATCACTACACCTACGTGATCGCCGGCGATGGCTGCCTGATGGAAGGCCTCAGCCATGAGGCGATTTCGCTCGCCGGCCATTTGCGGCTGAACCGGCTGATCGTGCTGTTCGACGACAACCAGATCTCGATCGACGGCGCCACCTCGCTGTCCTGTTCGGACGACCAGACGGCGCGGTTTGCGGCCAGCGGCTGGAACGTCTGCCGCATCGACGGCCACGATCAGCGGGCGATCTCTGCGGCGATCAGGCAGGCACGCGCGAGCGACCGTCCGTCGCTGATCGCCTGCCGCACGGTGATCGGGTTCGGTGCGCCGAACCGGCAGGGCAGCGAGAAGGTGCACGGCGCGCCGCTCGGCACTGATGAGACGGCGAAGACCCGCGCCGCACTGCGCTGGCCTTATCCGGCATTCGAAGTCCCCGATGCGGTGCTGGCCGAGTGGCGCGACCTCGGTGGCCGCGGCCGCGACGCACGGCGGGCCTGGATCGAGCGCTCGCGCAGCGCCTGCAAGGCCGACAGAGGCGAGCGGTCCGCGTTCCACGACGCGCTGAATCGGAAATTGCCCTGTGCCTATGTCGAGGCGATGGCCAAGCTCGTGGAGCGGTTCGCGACTGAGCAGCCGAAGCTCGCCACGCGGCAGGCCTCGCAGCAGGTCATCGATGTGATCGCGGAGGCATTGCCGAATCTCCTGGGCGGCTCGGCCGACCTCACGCACTCCAACCTGACGCTGGCGAAGTCTCAGGTTTCGGTGCGGCCGGAAACACTCGACGGCAGCTACATCCACTACGGCATCCGCGAGCATGGCATGGCGGCGGCGATGAACGGCATCGCGCTGCATGGCGGATTCATCCCCTATGGCGGCACCTTCCTCAGCTTCGCCGATTACAGCCGGCCGGCGATCCGCCTGGCGGCATTGATGGGGATCCGCGTCATCCACGTGATGACCCATGACTCGATCGGGCTCGGCGAGGACGGCCCGACGCATCAGCCGGTCGAGCATCTAGCGGCGCTCCGGGCGATCCCGAACGTGCTGGTGTTCCGCCCGGCCGATGCGGTCGAGACGGCTGAAGCCTGGGACTGCGCGTTGAAGGCAGAGACCTCGCCGTCGATCCTCTGCCTGTCGCGGCAAGCGCTGCCGACGGTCCGCGACGGCAGCAAGGACAACCAGGTCGCGCTCGGCGCCTACGTTCTCGTCGAGCCGGCCTTCGGGCGTGACGTCACCCTGATTGCAACGGGTTCGGAGGTGTCGATCGCGCTCGAAGCCGCAAAGCTGCTGGCGGAAGCAGGGGTGAAGGCCGCGGTCGTCTCGGCCCCGTGCTTCGACCTGTTCCGTCAGCAGCCGCGCGACTATCGCGCCGAGGTGCTGGGCAGTGCGCCGCGCGTGGGCGTGGAAGCCGCAGTCGAGGGCGACTGGGCGCGCTGGCTCGGCGACGACGGCGTATTCGTCGGCATGAGCGGCTTCGGCGCCTCGGCGCCGGCCGACGTGCTGTACCGCGAATTCGGTATCACGCCGGCGGCGATTGCCGCGGCGGCAAAACAGCTCATTCAACGAGCGAATTGAGAGGAGGACGCCAACATGGCGCGGATCACACTGAGGCAATTGCTGGACCACGCCGCCGAACGCGGCTACGGCGTGCCGGCCTTCAACATCAACAACATGGAGCAGGGCCTCGCCATCATGGAGGCCGCGGCTTCCTGCGATGCGCCTGTCATCATCCAGGCCTCGCGCGGCGCGCGGTCCTACGCCAACGACATCATGCTGGCGAAGATGATCGATGCGCTGGAGGAGATGTATCCGCAGATCCCGCTCTGCCTGCATCTCGATCACGGCAACGAGGAGGCGACCTGCGCCACCGCGATCCGCTACGGCTTCACTTCCGTCATGATGGACGGCTCGCTCAAGGCCGACGCCAAGACCGCGGCCGACTACGACTACAATGTCGATATCACCCGCCGGGTGGTCGACATGGCGCACTGGGTCGGCGCGTCGGTCGAAGGCGAGCTCGGCGTGCTCGGCTCGCTCGAACATGGCGGCGGCGAGCAGGAGGATGGTCACGGCGTCGAAGGAAAGATCAGCCACGATCAGCTGCTCACCGACCCGGACCAGGCGGTTGATTTCGTCCGCGCCACCAAGGTCGATGCGCTCGCGATCGCGATGGGCACCTCGCACGGCGCCTACAAGTTCACGCGGCGGCCCGACGGCGAGATCCTGGCGATGCGCGTGGTCGAGGATATCCATGCGCGGCTGCCGAACACGCATCTGGTGATGCACGGCTCGTCCTCGGTGCCGCAACCGCTGCAGGACATGTTCAACCAGTTCGGCGGCGAGATGCCGCAGACCTGGGGCGTGCCGGTCGAGGAGATCGTCCGCGGCATCAAGCACGGCGTGCGCAAGGTTAACATCGACACCGATTGCCGGCTGGCTATGGCCGCGGCGTTCCGCAAGGTCGCCGTGCAGTCGAAGAGCGAGTTCGATCCGCGCAAATTCCTCAAGCCGGCGATGGATGCGCTGCGCGAACTCTGCCGTGACCGCTTCGAGCAGTTCGGCACGGCCGGCAATGCCGCCCGGATCAAGGTGGTTGCACTGCCGGAGATGGCCCGACGCTATCGCGCCGGTGCACTCGATCCGCAGATTGGAAAGATCACCCAGGCCGCCTGAGCAAATGGCGGCGAACGACGACAAGGAGATTGAGATGAACATACAGCAGTCGATCACGGTGCGTGGCAAGGATCGCTACAAGTCCGGCGTGATGGAATACAAGCGGATGGGCTATTGGGAGCCGAACTACGAGCCCAAGGACACCGACGTCATCGCCTTGTTCCGCGTCACGCCGCAGGACGGCGTCGATCCGACCGAAGCCTGTGCGGCGGTGGCGGGCGAATCCTCGACTGCGACCTGGACCGTGGTGTGGACCGATCGGCTGACCGCCGCAGAGAAGTACCGGGCGAAGTGCTATCGCGTCGATCCGGTGCCGAACTCGCCCGGCAGCTACTTCGCCTATATCGCCTATGATCTCGACCTGTTCGAGCCAGGCTCGATCTCGAACCTGACCGCCTCGATCATCGGCAACGTGTTCGGCTTCAAGCCGCTGAAGGCGCTACGCCTCGAGGACATGCGGCTGCCGATCGCCTATGTGAAGACGTTCCAGGGCCCGGCGACCGGCATCGTGGTGGAGCGCGAGCGGCTCGACAAGTTTGGCCGTCCCTTGCTCGGCGCCACCGTGAAGCCGAAGCTCGGCCTGTCCGGCCGCAACTATGGTCGCGTCGTCTATGAAGCGCTGAAAGGCGGGCTCGACTTCACCAAGGACGACGAGAACATCAACTCGCAGCCCTTCATGCACTGGCGCGAGCGCTTCCTGTACTGCATGGAGGCGGTCAACCGCGCGCAGGCCGCGACCGGCGAGATCAAGGGCACTTATCTCAACGTCACCGCGGCGACCATGGAGGACATGTACGAGCGCGCCGAGTTCGCCCATGAGCTCGGTTCCAACATCGTCATGATCGACCTTGTGATCGGCTACACCGCGATCCAGTCGATGGCGAAGTGGGCGCGCAGGAACAACATGATTCTGCATCTGCATCGGGCAGGCCATTCGACCTACACGCGGCAGCGCAGCCATGGCGTCTCGTTCCGCGTGATCGCGAAATGGATGCGATTGGCCGGTGTCGACCACATCCATGCCGGCACGGTGGTCGGCAAGCTCGAGGGCGATCCGAACACCACGCGCGGCTACTACGATATCTGCCGCGAGGACTTCAACCCGATGCAGCTCGAGCACGGCGTGTTCTTCGACCAGAACTGGGCGAGCCTCAACAAGCTGATGCCGGTGGCCTCCGGCGGCATTCATGCCGGCCAGATGCACCAGCTGCTCGACCTGCTCGGCGAGGACGTCGTGCTGCAATTCGGCGGCGGCACGATCGGCCACCCCCGCGGCATCCAGGCCGGCGCCACCGCCAACCGCGTCGCGCTGGAAGCCATGATCCTCGCCCGCAACGAGGGACGCGACTACGTCCATGAGGGGCCGGAGATCCTGGCCAAGGCGGCGCAGACCTGCACGCCGCTGCGCGAGGCGCTCGACGTCTGGAAGGACGTCACCTTCAACTATGAGTCGACCGACGCCCCCGATTTCGTTCCCACGCCGAGCATGGCGGTCTGACAGGAGTTTCTCATGCGCGTGACCCAAGGTTGCTTTTCTTTCCTGCCCGATCTCACCGATGAGCAGATCGCCGCGCAGGTGCAATACTGCCTCGACAAGGGCTGGGCGGTGAACATCGAGTTCACCGACGACCCGCATCCCCGCAACACCTACTGGGACATGTGGGGCCTGCCGATGTTCGACCTGCGCGACGCGGCCGGCATCATGAAGGAGCTCGCCGATTGCCGGCGGGTCTATGGCGACCGCTACATCCGGATCTCCGGCTTCGATTCCGGCCATGGCTGGGAGTCGGTGCGGCTGTCCTTCATCGTCAACCGGCCGCGCGAGGAACCCGGCTTCCGGCTCGATCGTGCGGAAGGCACCGGACGCAACCTGCGTTACGCGACGCATTCCTATGCGGCTGGTCGCCCCGAGGGCGAGCGCTACGCCGATCAGTGACCGCGTCCGGCTTGTAAGCCAGGCGGATTGCTCCCTCGACCGTCTGGTCCGGATGCACTTCTCCGTCGTCGCCGCCGCGGCGACGGAGCCTTTTCGAAGCGAGAGGATGATGACCCAAGCGCAAGAACAAATCCACGAGACGCCGCCCGAGACCATCGACCTCCGGCATGAATTCGCCGACCTCGGCATAGGTAACGTGCTCGACCAGCTCGATTCCGAATTGATCGGCCTGAAGCCGGTGAAGACCCGCATCCGGGAGATCGCCTCGCTGCTGCTGGTCGAACGCATCAGGCAGAAGATGGCGCTGGCAACGACATTCCCGACCCTGCACATGTCGTTCACCGGCAATCCCGGTACCGGCAAGACCACGGTCGCGCTGCGGATGGCCGGCATCCTGCACAAGCTCGGGTTCGTGCGCCGCGGCCACGTCATCAGCGTCACGCGCGATGACCTTGTCGGGCAATATATCGGCCACACCGCGCCGAAAACGAAAGAGATCTTGAAGAAGGCGATGGGCGGCGTGCTGTTCATCGACGAGGCCTATTACCTGTACCGCCCCGAGAACGAGCGCGACTACGGGCAGGAGGCGATCGAGATCCTGCTGCAGATCATGGAAGCGCAGCGTGAGGATCTGGTGGTGATCCTGGCCGGCTACGGCGACCGCATGGAGAAGTTCTTCCAGAGCAATCCGGGGTTCCGCTCCCGCATCGCGCATCACATCGACTTCCCGGACTATTCCGACGGCGAACTGCTCTGGATCGCCGAGCTGATGTTGCAGCAGCAGAATTATCGTTTCTCCCCGAAAGCACGCGAGGCCTTCACCCGGTACATCGGCATCCGCAAGGAACAGCCGCTGTTTTCCAATGCACGCTCGATCCGCAACGCGCTCGACCGCATCCGGCTGCGCCAGGCCAACCGGATCGTGGCCAAGCTCGACCGCACGCTCACGGCCGACGACGTGATGTCGATCGAGGCCGGCGACGTGCTTGCCAGCCGCGTGTTCGCGAAAGCGACCGGCGCGGCGGGCGAGGGGTGATGAACCAGGCGCTCGCAGCGATCCGGAGCGCCGGGATGCGCGACATCATTGCGGGCGCCCGCGCCTTGATCTTCGATGTCGACGGCACGCTCGCCGAAACTGAGGAGGTGCACCGCCGCGCCTTCAATGAGGCGTTCGCCGAGGCCGGCCTCGATTGGTTCTGGGACCAGGTCGCCTACGCGCGGCTGCTTCGGGTCGCCGGAGGCAAGGAGCGCATCCGCGCCTTCGATCAGCGAAACGCGGTTCCGTCGCTGACCTTCGCCGACATTGCCGACCTGCAGGGGATCAAGACCAAGCGCTACGCCGCGCTGATTGCGGCGGGCGGCTGCCCGTTGCGGCCGGGCGTGAGGGCCTGGCTCGCTGGGCGCGCGTAGCCGCGGCCAGCGCCTGGCGATCGCCACGACGACGTCGCATGGCAATATCGATGCGCTGCTGTCGGTCGCGCTGGGGCTGGACTGGGCCGATCTGTTCGAGGCTGTTGTCGCCGGGGATGATGTGCCGCGCAAGAAGCCGGCCCCCGATGTCTATGTCGAGGTGCTGGCGCGGCTCGGGCTCGGACCGGCGGATTGCATCGCGGTCGAGGATTCCGGCAACGGCCTCGCCGCCGCCGCTCAGGCGGGCATCCCCGTGGTCATCACCCGCAGCACCTATTTCAGCGACGACGATTTCGCCGGAGCGTTGCTGGTTGTTGACGATCTCTCGCAGATCGACGCCTGAAGGCCGCCGCTGCCACGCGGCAGTTCGATTAATTTATTTATGCAGTGAAATAAATGGTACTTGCGTCCATCGCATAGTAGAGGCACAATCTCACCAAAGGTTGCGAGAAGCCCTGCCGCACCCCAGCGGTCTGTGGGCTTTGCCAACAATTTCGGGAGACAACGCCCTATGATCCGCCGCTCTCCGGTCAATTTATTCGGATGCTTAAATAAATGACCAGTTGGCGCTTGCACCCATATGGTGGGACGACGTCCACCAAAGGTTGCCAGAAGCAAAGTGCCGCACCGCCAGAAGTTCTGGCGGAGACCGGCGCTCGCGGACGATTCCGGGAGATGGGCGCTTCATGATCCTCCACGTCATCTCTGCGCCTCGTCAGTCGCACGACTTGACTCGCGGATGAACCCGGCATTGCAGGATCGACTGGTCGTGCGGACATTGGCGCTGTTGACGGGTTCAATCGACATTCCGCAATTTCGGTTCGTGATGGCCCCGACGCCGATCCGATATCGCCGTAGATTTGCGGCCAGCCCACGAATGATAGCCGTCGATTGACGCTGTCCACGGCAACGGTACCCCAACTCAAAAAAACCTAGGGAGTGAAGCATGTTCAAATTGAAGACCACCTTGTTCGCGCTCGCACTGGCCGGCGTTGCCGCGACGGTGTCCGATCGCGACGCCATGGCCCAGGCCAAGCCGACCGTCGGGATCGCGATGCCGACCAAATCCTCGGCGCGCTGGATTGACGACGGCAACAACATCGTCAAGGTACTGAAGGAACGCGGCTACGGCACCGACCTGCAATATGCCGACGACGATATCCCGAACCAGCTCTCTCAGGTCGAGAACATGGTGACCAAGGGCGCCAAGGTGCTGGTCATTGCGGCGATTGACGGCACCACGCTGTCCGATGCGCTGAAGCAGGCCAAGGCGCAAGGCATCACGGTGATCGCCTATGATCGCCTGATCCGGGATACCCCCAATGTCGACTATTACGCGACCTTCGACAATTTCCAGGTCGGCGTGCTGCAGGCGAGCTCGCTCGTGAATGCGCTCGGGCTGAAGGACGGCAAAGGGCCATTCAACATCGAGCTGTTCGGCGGCTCGCCCGACGACAACAATGCCTATTTCTTCTACGACGGCGCGATGTCGGTGCTGAAGCCGTATATCGACAGCGGCAAGCTCGTGGTCGCGAGCGGCCAGACGGGCATGGGCAAGGTCGCGACCTTGCGCTGGGACGGCGCCACCGCGCAGGCGCGGATGGACAATCTGCTCAGCGCCTTCTACGGCAAGAAGCGCGTCGACGCGGTGCTGTCGCCCTATGACGGCCTGTCGATCGGCATCATCTCCTCGCTGAAGGGGGTCGGCTACGGCAGCAAGGACCAGCCGATGCCGTTCGTCAGCGGTCAGGACGCCGAAGTGCCCTCGATCAAGGCGATGCTGCGCGGCGAGCAATACTCGACCATCTTCAAGGACACCCGCGATCTCGCCAAGGTCACGGCCGACATGGTCGATGCCGTGCTGAGCAAGAAGGAGGTCACCGTCAACGACACCAAGACCTACAACAACGGGGTCAAGGTGGTTCCGTCCTATCTGCTCAAGCCAGTCGTGGTGGATAAGACCAATTGGGAGAAAGTCCTGATTGACAGCGGCTACTACAAGCGCTCGCAATTCGACTAGGGGCAGGTGAACGGGACTGATAGCGCCGAGGCCGAGTGACGTTGCGGGACATGATGCGATGACGGCGATGCTTGAGATGCGTGGCGTCAGCAAGAGCTTTGCCGGCGTGCAGGCATTGCGCGACGTCAGCCTCACCGTGGAAGCCGGGCAGATCCATGCGCTGGTCGGCGAGAATGGTGCGGGCAAGTCGACCCTGATGAAGGTGCTGAGCGGGGTCTATCCCGCCGGCAGCTACGAAGGGGCGATCCTGTTCGACGGTGAGGAGCGCCGCTTCCGCGACATTAACGACTCCGAGGCGCTGGGGATCATCATCATCCACCAGGAGCTGGCGCTGATCCCGCTGATGTCGATCGCCGAGAACATCTTTCTGTCGCGCGCGCCGTCGCGGTTCGGGGTGGTGGACCGCAATGCGGTGTACCGGCGGACGTCCGAACTGCTGGCGCAGGTCGGCCTGCGGGAATCGCCGGATACGCTGATCACCGACCTCGGCGTCGGCAAGCAGCAACTCGTCGAGATCGCCAAGGCGTTATCGAAGAAGGTGCGCCTCCTGATCCTGGACGAGCCGACCGCGAGCCTCAACGAGGCCGACAGTGCTGCGCTGCTGGACCGGCTGCTGGTGTTCCGCGAGCAGGGCATCGCCTCGATCCTGATCTCGCACAAGCTGAACGAAGTCGCGCGCGTCGCCGACCGGATCACGGTGCTGCGCGACGGCCGCACCGTCGACAGCATCGATTGCCGGACCGAGCAGGTCGACGAGGACCGCATCATCCGCAGCATGGTCAACCGCGATCTCGCGCATCGCTTCCCGGAGCGAAACGTCGAGATCGGCGATCCCGTGATGACGGTCGAGAACTGGTCGGTGTATCACCCGCTGCATACCGCCCGGCAGGTGATCAAGAACGTCGATTTCAGGGTGCGCCGCGGCGAGGTGGTCGGCATCGCCGGCCTGATGGGCGCCGGCCGCACCGAGTTCGCCATGAGCCTGTTCGGCAAGGCCTGGGGCTACAATATCTCCGGCAGGATCAGCCTTGACGGACGTGAGGCGAACCTCGCCGGCGTGCCGGCTGCGATCCAGGCCGGCCTCGCCTATGTCACCGAGGACCGCAAGCAGCTCGGGTTGATCCTCGCCGACGACGTCCGCAAGAACGTGACGCTGGCGAGCCTTCGCCAGGTGTCGGATCGCGGCGTGATCGACGATGTCGTCGAGCTGAAGGCCGCGAGCGATTATCGCAACCGGATGCGGATCCGCTGTTCCGACGTCTATCAGGAGGCCGGACAGCTCTCGGGCGGCAACCAGCAGAAGGTCGTGCTGTCGAAATGGCTGATGACCGATCCACAGGTGCTGCTGCTGGACGAGCCGACCCGCGGCATCGACGTCGGGGCAAAATACGAGATTTATTGTATCATCAACGAGCTCGCGGACGCCGGCAAAGGCGTCGTGGTGATCTCGTCGGAAATGCCGGAATTGCTCGGCATCTGCGACCGGATCTGCGTGATGAATGACGGCGCCTTTGTCGGCGAGTTCGCGAAAGGCGACGCGACGCAGGAGAAGATCATGCGCGCCATCATGCGCAATGTCAGGATGTCCGGGAACGGCGCCCCTGCCAGTGAGGCGCGGGCGGGAGGCGGAGCACAATGACCGACAAGACGGTATCACTTCCCGAGACTCCGAAGCATTCCGGCTTCATCAAGAACAATCTGCGCAACTACGGCATGCTGCTGTCGCTGCTCGCGATCATGCTGTTCTTCGAGATCGTCACCGACGGCACGCTGTTGCAGCCGGTCAATCTCACTAACCTCGTGCTGCAGAACAGCTATATCGTGATCATGGCGCTCGGCATGCTGCTCGTGATCGTCACCGGGCATATCGACCTGTCGGTCGGCTCGGTCGCGGGATTCATCGGCGCGGTCGCGGCGGTGCTGATGGTGACCTACCATGTCGACTATCCGACCGCCTTCATCGTCTGTCTTCTGGTCGGTGCCGCGATCGGCGCGGCGCAGGGCTACTGGGTCGCCTATTTCAAGATTCCGTCCTTCATCGTGACGCTGGCGGGCATGCTGGTGTTCAAGGGCCTTGCGCTCGCGGTGCTGCAGGGCCGGTCGGTGGGGCCGTTTCCGCCGACCTTCCAGAAACTGTCGTCGGGCTTCATCCCCGAGCTGTTTCCGGGTGCCGGCACGCTCTATCCGACTTCGCTCCTGATCGGCGTCGTGCTGGCGTTCGCGCTGGTGCTGGCGAGCGCCAAGAGCCGGGCGCGCGAGCAGTCGCACGGCATCGAGGTCGAACCCTACGCGTTCTTCATCGCCAAGAACATCGCGCTGGCGGGCGCGGTGCTCTACTTCACCTATCTGATCGCCTCGCATCGCGGCCTGCCGAACGTGCTCGTCATCATGACGGTGCTGATCGCGCTGTACGGTTTCGTCACGCGGCGGACCGTGATCGGCCGGCAGATCTATGCGGTTGGTGGCAACGCCAAGGCCGCGAAGCTGTCGGGCGTCAAGACCGAGCGGCTGACCTTCTTCACCTTCGTCAACATGGGCGTGCTGGCGGCGCTTGCCGGGCTGGTGTTCGCAGCCCGGCTCAACACTGCGACGCCGAAGGCAGGCCTCGGCTTCGAGCTCGACGTGATCGCCGCCTGCTTCATCGGTGGCGCCTCGGCCTATGGCGGCGTCGGCCGGGTCGGCGGCGCGGTGGTCGGCGCCATGATCATGGGCGTGATGAACAACGGCATGTCGATCCTCGGCATCGGCATCGATTATCAGCAGGTGATCAAGGGCCTCGTGCTGCTGGGTGCCGTCTGCATCGATGTCTACAACCAGCGCCGCTGACTGCCGCGCGGTCATGATCCTGCGATAGGATGGCGGTGCAACGCAGGAGAATGCCGCGTGAAACTGTCCCATGCCGATGCACTGAACATCGGAAACATCCTCGCCGAAGTCGGCCGCACCGAGATCATGCCGCGGTTCCGCCGCGTCCGGGAGATCGAGGTCCGAACCAAGACGTCGGCATTCGACGTGGTGACCGAGGCCGACGAACTTGCCGAGCAGGCGATCTCGGCGGCGCTGCTCCGGGCGTTTCCGAATGCAGTCGTGATCGGCGAGGAAGGCACGGCACGCGATCCGGCCGCGCTCGATCTGGTTGGGACCGCGGAGCTCGCCTTCATCATCGATCCGATCGACGGCACGCGGAACTTCACCTCGAGCCTGCCGCTGTTCGGCTCCATGGTGGCCGCCACGATGCGCGGCGAGATCGTGCTCGGCGCGATCCATGATCCCGTCAGCAACGACACCGCGTTCGCGCTGCGCGGCGAGGGAGCGTGGCTCGAGATGCCGGATGGCCGGCGGCATGATTTGAAGGTCGCCCCGGCGGTGCCGGTCAAGCAGATGGACGCGGTGGTCGGCGTCAACTTCCTGCCCGAGCCGCTGCGCGCAACTGTCGCCGGCAATCTGTCCAGGCTTGGCGCCAGCGCATGGCTCCGATGCGCCGCGCATGAATACCGCATGGCGGCGTCCGGCCATTGCCATCTCCTGTTCTACAACAAGCTGATGCCGTGGGATCACGCCGCGGGCTGGCTATTGCATCGCGAGGCCGGTGGCTACAGCGCGCATTTCGACGGATCGCCATACAAGCCGGTCAATCTGACCGGCGGCTTGCTCTGCGCGCCCGACGAAGCGAGCTGGCATGCGGTACAGCAGGCGATCCTGACGCCGTCCGGGTAGAGGCGGGTGTGCGAGTTCCGATTCAACTGTCAAACAGCTTGTTCGGTGTCATCACCCGCGCAAGCGGGTGATCCAGTATTCCAGAGGCGTCAATGCTTGAGCGGAGGGGCTGCGGCGTATCTGATGTACACATTCGCGTGCATGACATCGGAGAGCATGCACGCACGGCTCCTTCCACAGGTCGTCCTGGCTTTCGCCAGGACGACACTGAACTTGATGTAAGACCCGTGAACTCGGATCCGCGTTCTCGCGACGTGATCCGCCCGAGCTTTGCGTCTCGTCCCGCTTCTCATCGAACAGTGTGCACAGAGGCACTATTCGCTGCCGACCTCGCCGGTGATGATGTTGCCGAACAGCTTCCAGCTCTCGCCTTCGAACCGCATCAGCTGCGACTGCTCGATCGGACGGAAGTCCGTTGCGCTGGTGTTGATCCTGATCCCGGGCAGAACAGGCACACTAAGACGGATCAATTACTTAAGCCGGCTCACCGGCTTAAGGGACGAAATTGTAACCTAAGCGGAATTTTCGGGGCTGGCTCACCGAAAAACACATGCCGGATCGATATTTTCTTGGTCGCGGTAGGCCGCCACGGCCGTTACCGAGCCGAACTTGCGGATGGCACGTGTCTGTGTCTGAGCCGGCAGCCTTTCCTGGTCGCTGCCCGGGTGCTGATCTCGGCCGGCGCCAGCCCCGACTCGGTGCTGGTCGGCTGGCGGAGGGGCGAGGCGACCTGGGCCCTGCGAGCCCGGCTAGGAACGGCGGCGACGTTTACAATCGATGAGTACAAGGCGCGCCTCGCTCGCTGGAAGGCCTTTTCCTCGTCGGCGGTCGGCGCTCAGAAGCGCTATTCCGAGGGGGAGGCTACCCTACCATCGGAAAGCCCTAACGCCTCCCTATGCGAACAGGACGCCAGCAGCAGCTCAAACAGACCGCTCTCCGTGGTCGACCCACCTCCAAAAAGACGAAGCCCCCGCACCGCCAGTGCGAGGGCCAATTCGACTTCGGATAACGCTGCATTAGGTTCCAATTATACCGAGGAAACGTCGACTTCAAGTCAGACGCTCACCCGGGACTATCTGAGCAACGGTTCGGCGCGCGAGCGCTGACGTCACCACCACGCCTGCTTGGCATTGGTGTGGACGAGGACTGTCCGCTCGGAGGTCCCGGCGCCATCAACACACCTTTGGCAGCTAGCGTGAGAGTAGCGACGGGTCGAGATCGGCCATGGCCCCGTCGCCGGAAAGCGAAGTTCTTCGCCCCGCCGATGATGACCGCAGAGCACTGCACTCTCAAAACGCAGAGGCGAGCCGGACGCCACACGCCTTCGCGCGAACGGAAACAAAAGTGCAGGCAACGCTGTGCCCATTGCGACCTGCGACCAAGCGGTAACCCGGCAACCCGGGTGGGGTCGAGAGGCAGGACATGTTGTCAACGGGATGACCACCCGCACCGACATGATGATCTGCGAGGGCGCCCAAAAAAGCTCTCAGGAGGCACTGCAGGGACAATGCGGTGGGCGGATGCCAAAGGGAAGCGAGTACCTAGTCCGTCAACATGATGGGCTCCACTTCGTCAGTGGCCAGCCGGAAGTCAGACCGGAGGGAGGGAAAGGGCGGAGCTGTGGACTCAAGACTGGCCCCATAATGCGTACACGGAAACTTTGTCTTGGAATGCCTGCTGGGAATGCTCAGTTGCACGCGTCTTCCCACACTCACAAGTTCGCCTATGCCGACAGTTCGAACGTTCGCGGCGCACCGAGATAGACCTGATCCGGCCAACCAGGGTCCGACCATCCAGCATAGCCGACCTTTGCTCAGAAAGCTGGAATGTCCGCTTTCGGGCGCAATTGACCAAGGTCAAGCGCGCCGCCGCTCTCGCTCGCTCACGAGTCGTCGAGTCCGTGTTCAAGAGACCTTACCGCGGGCCTCGTTTGCAGCGGACCACCGGCGTTCGATCTCTGCGGTCTTCATACCGGGTAGATACCTTTGGGCGGCAACCTCAGGAGTCATAGACGATGAGAAGAAGATCAGATTGAGGCTGCTGAGAATGGGCTGCCGCCCGGAATGGCGAGCGCGATGGCACTGATGCCCGCCTCTGATTCGCCGACGGACGAAGCGTAGCCAGCCTGGGCGGCCTGTGGGGCGAGATCAATGCTGGCATCAGCGGACAGGTCACCACCACCACGACGCTTTATGCCAGCGCTTCCTATCAGAGCCGCTTCGACGGTGGCGGGTTCTCGTACAGCGGAAAGGCCGGACTGCGCGTCAACTGGTAGAAGAGGGGCGCGAGAGCGAAATGCCGGTCATGACGGATCGGTCCTCGCATTCGCGCGGACCTCAGACGCAAGGCCGCCTACCGAGCGACGCCACCATGGTTACCGCAAACCTATGGAACGCCGCGCTGCGGGCGGTCTATTCCAAGCGCAGATGCGGCAAGTGAGAAACGTGGGGCGGCATGGCCTCCGAGAGCTGAAATGCATGTGCCGAGCGCGTCGCGCAATTGCGCGCCAGCCGCAAAGCTCCAACAGCCAGAAGATCGGTCTCGGGCCATCGGTTGGCGCCCGTTGCCAAGTGCCAGGCTGAGCAGCCGGTCGCGGTGGGGAACGTCAGTTTGCGACGAGGGCCTGGGCTTTGTGTAAGCCTGCCATCAGAGCGTCAACAACCTGATCGGCGGCGCCGTTGCGACGCAAGAAGCCAGCGGGATCGTCAGCCAGTGGTTTGTATTGTAACATCTTCTCCAGCGCGGCCTGCGTGGCGTCGCGATGCCCCAACTCGCCGTTCGCTACCGCAATCAACAATTGGCTGAAGCCGGAATCGCGGAAAGCAGCCTTCTCGCCGACGCTGAGCATGTCCTGATACTCACGCCTGAAGAGATGGTCGATCGCGATCATATGAAAGTACCAGCCGGGAGGATTGACGGTCCGCCTGATCGCGCGCTGGAGCATCGGAACTCCTTCCGCGAAATTGCCGCGGATGGCAAGCCGCCAGCCGAACTGAGCGAACACGTCGGGATCGTTCGGGTTGAGATCGATCGCTTGACGGCTGAGGCGATCACTCTCGGCGTATCGTCCTGTGAAATGATAGACCGCGGCCAGCGCCTTGACTGCAAGCGAGTTGTTCGGTTGAAGATTCACTGCGCGATCCGCGGCAGCGAGAGCCTTCGCGTATTCGCTTTGTTCGGTGCCGTCGCCAAGATAACCCAGGCGGCCTGCGTCGACATGTAACCACCCGAGCATGGCCCAGGCATCACTATACTCCGGATCGCGCCGTACAGTTTGCTCGAGGCATTGCAGAACCGGATCGAAACCCGCACGCGCGAAGGTGCGCCGGTAGCCGAAAGCGCGCAGCACGCAGGCATAGCTGTCCATGTTTTGCGGCGGCGTGCTGCCGACATCGTTCTTGACCACGCCAGAAGACTGGCCGACGGCGATTGCGATCTGATTTGCGAGCTCGCGCTGGGCGTCGGCGAGAGAGCGAGGATCGAACGACCGGGCAAGCGTCCGCGCCCAGACGATCTCGCCACTCGTTGCGTTCAGGACGGTCGTGATGACCCGCACTTCATCAGCACTCATTTGTACGCTTCCCTTGACGATATAAGAGAGGCCGAGCCCACGACCGAGTTGCAGAGTCTCTTCGCTTGATGGCTGGCCCGATCCTGCTTGCGACATGTAGAGCCGAAAGCCCGCGAAGCGAAACAGATTGCCGATCAGCTCCTGACCGATGCCGGTGGCAAAATAGCGAGCATTCTCCCCGGAGCTCAGCGCCTCGAACGGCAGGACCAGGACCGCCGGCTCGCGCGGCGGCGTGGCAGGCGGCGGCCTTGTTCCGAGCCATATCGATGTTGCCAGGACGGTCGCCAGGATCGCAGCGATCAGCGTATTGCGGCGCAAGCGGAGCCTGCCGATCGCGGAAGTCGTCTTCGCGGCAGCCGGCGTCGATTGACCCTGAATGTCCAAGATCGTTTCGCGGGGCGGCGCAGCGGCAACTTGTGCGTGGTGCCATTCGAAATTGGGAACATACGAGCCCTTTGGAATCGAGATCCGTATCGGATCGTCACGGCCCGCGTCCATATAGTAGCTGTCGAGATCGCGGCGTAGTCGCCGGGCTTCAAGACGTACGACGGGATCGGCCTGCGGATCAAAAGAGTCGTCGCGACGAAACACGGCTAACGCAATTGTGTAGCCTTTCAAGCTCTCGCCCCGGCCCGCAAGCGTCTCATCGACAATGAAGCGAAGAAATGCGCGACGTCGTTCGCTTGCCTGGAATCGCAGGTTCGAGAGGATGCGCTCCAACTCGGCGGACACGTCCGCCGGCAACACGATGCTTCCTTCCCGACCGACTGAACCGGCAGAAGGCTTCCCCTGCGCAGACGAGAGAGACGGATTACGCATCGAGCCAACGAGCTCACGATTACGTCAAAGAAAGTAAGTGCTCCGGGTCGCGATTGCAACGCGTAAGCGAGTTCCGTTATCCGAGGGATGTGTTGCTGATGATGTGTTGCTGTTGCATCAGCGGGCGCGAGGCAATGCTTCAACACCCAGCCTTCTTCCAAGATCCTCTGCGCGTCGGCATTTTTGTTCGGCGCGCCGGTGTTGCTGGCACAAACTGCATATCGGATTCTTGCAGGTTTGATGCGAATTTTGCGAAGTCGAGCCATCCTGCGGCCTTTCGACACGGTGTTCGCACGCCATCGTTTGTGATCCGCACGGGGCTTCCGTTTGAACGAGGTCCGAGCTTGAAAACGACGATCCAGTCCAGACAGATCTCGAGGTGAGATCGCAACCCAGCCAGATCATTCACATGGTTGGCCCTGGTGTGCGCGCTTACCGGAAGTAGTCGTTACTTATTCGCGCAAACGCGAATGAAGACCAGTTGCAGCGCGGCTGCGCGTGGTGCGGCGCTTGTTCGCGGCATTCGTCGCCCACCCGTGTCAGGCGCAGGTAGCGCGGAGTGCGAACATGTTCGTACCTTGACGAGGCCGCTCCTAAAACGATGCTGCTCGGGGATGACATACGAATTCAAGCCATGGACATGCCATGGAGGTAATTCGCTCGATAGTGGCACGCTTCCCGCGGCGCGAACTGGACATTCGCCGCTGCTTCAATCGCGACGCGCAGTTTCGAGCGGTGTGTGCGGATTATGACGAGGCGATGAAAGCGCTGCGGCGCTGGCAACAGGCTGCCAGGCAGAACGATCCCGAAGCCGGCCCAAGGGCCGCCGATTATGAACGTCTGGTTGGCGAATTGGAGGAGGAGGTCTTGGCGCATTTGAACGGGCCATAGTCGGCAGGAAAGCCTTGGGTCGGTAGGTCGGCCGTGATCCAAGTTCCGCCGGCAGTCCACGACAACAAACCCAACGAAGCCTTGGCGCATGAGATCGCCACAACGAAGAAGTGGAGGCAAGGTTCGTGAATATCGCGCAGAGAACGGTCGCGAACGTAGACGAAACTCTCGCCTCCGGCAGCATTTTCGTTCCCGGCGGCACGTTTCGGATGGGATCGGACCGGCATTATCCGGAGGAAGCTCCGTCGCACAGGGTGAGCGTCGACGGGTTCTGGATCGACCGCACGCCGGTGACGAACCGACAATTCAAGGCGTTCGTGCGCGCCACCGGCTATGTCACGTTCGCAGAGGTCGCTCCGGACCCGAAGGACTATCCGGATGCGCTGCCGCACATGATCTACGCGGGGTCACTCACCTTCACGCCGCCGGACCATCCCGTCGATCTGCGTGACTACAGCCAGTGGTGGACGCTGCTCAAAGGTTCGAACTGGCGCCATCCCTATGGCCCGAAAAGCAACATCAAGTCGCTGGACGATCATCCCGTCGTGCATGTCACCCACGCCGACGCACTCGCCTATGCGCTATGGGCCGGCAAGGATCTGCCGACGGAAGCAGAGTGGGAGTTTGCCGCGCGCGGCGGCCTCGACGGCGCTGAGTATGCCTGGGGCGATGAATTCGTACCGGGCGGCGTGCATCAAGCCAATACGTGGCAAGGTCACTTTCCGTTCGAGAACCGGTGCGAGGACGGCCATGCGCGGACCTCGCCTGTCAGGACCTATCCGCCGAACGGCTACGGCGTGTTCGACATGATCGGCAATGTCTGGGAGTGGACCAGCGATTGGTGGGCGCCGAAGCATTCCGCCGACGCAAAGAAGGCCTGTTGCATTCCGCAGAACCCGCGGGGCGGCGTCGAGCATGACAGTCACGATCCGTCGCTGCCGCTCAGCCGGATCCCGCGCAAGGTGATCAAGGGCGGCTCGCATCTCTGCGCGCCAAACTATTGTCGGCGGTACCGGCCGGCTGCGCGCCATGCCGAGCCGATCGACACGTCAACCAGCCATCTTGGATTTCGTTGTGTGACACGTCCAGGGAGAAGGTGATGACTGAGAAGACGACAAAAGACGTCAGCCGCCGCAAACTGCTCGCGGCCTCCAGCTCGCTTGCTACCATTGCCGCCTTCTCGGCCATGGCACCCGTCCAATCTGCGCAAGCGCAGGCGACCACCCCGCAGCCGTCGTCCTCTGCGGGAGGAGCAAAGCCGAACATCATCCTGATCCTGTCGGATGACTTCGGTTACGGTGATTCCGGGCCTTACGGTGGCGGCGAAAATCGCGGCATGCCGACGCCGAGCATTGATCGCCTGGCGTCCGAAGGACTGCAGTTCATGTCATTCTATGCGCAGCCGAGCTGCACGCCCGGACGTGCGGCAGTGCAGACCGGTCGCATTCCGAACCGCAGCGGCATGACCACCGTGGCGTTCCAGGGCCAGGGTGGCGGCCTTCCCGCCGCGGAATGGACACTGGCCTCGGTTTTGAAGACCGGCGGCTACAAGACGTTCTTCACCGGCAAATGGCATCTCGGCGAGGACGATTACGCGATCCCGAATGCCCAGGGCTATGACGAGATGAAGTATTGCGGACTCTATCATCTCAACGCCTACACCTACGCCGACCCGACCTGGTTTCCCGACATGGACCCCGAACTCAGGGCAATGTTCACGAAGGTCACCAAAGGCGCGTTGTCCGGCAACGCAGGCGAGAAGGCGAAGGAGGACTTCAAGATCAACGGCCAGTACGTCAACACGCCGGACAAGGGCGTGGTCGGCATCCCCTTCTTCGACGACTATGTCGAGAAGGCCTCGCTCGAATATCTCGATCGTAACAAGTCGTCAGGCCCGTTCTTCATGAGCATCAACTTCATGAAAGTGCACCAGCCCAACATGCCGGCGCCCGAATTCCAGGGCAAGTCGATGTCGAAGAGCAAGTACGCCGATTCAATCGTGGAGAACGACACCCGGATCGGTCGTATCATGGACAAGGTGCGGTCGCTCGGGCTCGACAAGAACACCTATGTGTTCTGGACCACCGACAACGGCGCCTGGCAGGATGTCTATCCGGATGCGGGCTATACGCCGTTCCGCGGCACCAAGGGTACGGTTCGCGAAGGCGGCAACCGTGTCCCCTCCATCGCATGGGGGCCGGGGATCAAGGCCGGTACGAAGAACTCCGACATCGTCGGCGGCCTCGATTACATGGCGACGTTCGCGAAGCTCGCCGGCGTGAAGCTGCCGGAGAACGACCGCGAAGGTAAGCCCATCATCTTCGACAGCATCGACATGTCCTCGATCCTGTTCGGGACCGGAAAGTCGGAACGCAAGAACTGGTTCTACTTTACCGAGTCTGAGCTCACGCCCGGTGCCGCGCGCGTCGGCAACTACAAGGCGGTGTTCAACCTGCGCGGCGATGACGGCGCCAAGACAGGCGGTCTCGCGGTTGACAGCAATCTCGGCTGGAAGGGAGCGGAGGCCTATGTGGCAACCGTTCCGCAGGTCTTCGATCTCTGGCAGGACCCGCAGGAGCGCTACGATATCTTCATGAACAATTACACGGAACGCACCTGGATCATGGTCACGATTAGTGACTCGATCAAGGATCTGATGAAGACCTATGTGAAATATCCGCCACGAAAGATTCAGAGCGAGTCCTACTCGGGACCGATCACGATTCAACAGTACGAACGTTTCCAGTTCTTCAGGGACGCGCTCGCGAAGGAAGGCTTTTCCATCGGTCTGCCCAACGGGAACTGAACTGGATCTACGGAACGGCCCTGGATCGCGGGGCCGTTCCGCAGTCGTGAACGGATGAGGACAAGGGCCTGTGAAGGGAAGCTCTGTTGATCGCCGTACGATCCTTACAAGTATGCTGGTGTCGGCGGCTACGCTGACGGTCTTCGGCCGGTCCGCGCGGGCCCAGAGCGATCCTCTCCCGTCCTGGAACGACGGCCAGCCGAAGAAGTCGATCCTCGACTTTGTCTCGGCGGTGACGAAGGAGGGCGCGCCGGACTTTGTCCCCGCGTCGGAGCGTATCGCGACCTTCGACAATGACGGCACGCTCTGGTGCGAGCAGCCGATGTATGTGCAACTCGCGTTTGTGCTGGACCGGGTCAAGACCTTGTCCGCCAAGCATCCGGAATGGAAGCAGAAGCAACCCTTCAAAGCCGTTCTCGACAAGGATATCGCAACGCTTGCCAAGGCCGGCGAGAAGGGCCTGGTTGAGCTCGTCATGGCGACCCACGCCGGTATGACAACATCCGAGTTCGAGCGGATCGCCAGCGACTGGATCAAGACGGCGCGTCATCCGAAGTTCAACTGGCCCTACACCGATCTCGTCTACCAGCCAATGCTGGAAGTGCTCGTATATCTCCGAGCCAACGGATTCAAGACGTTCATCGTCTCGGGCGGCGGCATCGAGTTCATGCGGCCGTGGAGTGAACGTGTCTACGGCATTCCACCCGAGCAGGTCGTCGGATCGAGCATCAAGACGCAGTTCAAGATCGACAAGGACGGCCCGGTCCTGGTTCGCCTGCCGACGATCGATCTGGTCGATGACGGTCCCGGCAAGCCGGTCGGCATCAACTCTCATATCGGCCGGCGCCCGATCGCGGCCTTTGGCAATTCCGACGGCGATTTCCAGATGCTGCAATGGACCACGGCCGCGCGCGACCGCCGCTTCGGCCTGATCGTGCATCACACGGATGCTGAGCGCGAATACGCGTACGACCGCAAGTCGCCCTTCGGCAAGCTCGACAAGGGCCTCGACGCCGCGAGCGCCAATGGCTGGACCGTTGTCAGCATGAAGGACGATTGGAAGCGGATATTTGCCTTCCAGTAAGCCGGAGACATTGGTTGTAAGAGCTACAGGGAAGCAAAAATGAAGAAACGCACTTCCAAACTGCGCACGTTCAATTTTCTGGGTGCTCTGGCTGTCGGCCTTATAATCCTCGCTCGCGCGCATGCGCAGGCGCCGGCGGACCAGCAGCCCGCGCCGGTTCAGGCCGCAGCGCCGGCGGTTGCCAAGCTCCCGGACGGACAGATCGAGCAACTGGTGGCACCCATAGCGCTCTATCCGGATGCGTTGCTGTCGCAGATCCTGATGGCCTCGACCTATCCGTTGGAAGTCGTTGAGGCCGCGCGCTGGTCGCAGGACAACAAGAGCCTCACCGGCAAGGCGCTCGAAGACGCCATGCAGAAGCAATCCTGGGATCCGAGCGTCAAGGCGCTGACCTCGGTGCCACAGGTGCTGCAGATGATGAACGACAAGCTCGAATGGGTGCAGCAGCTCGGCGATGCGTTCCTTGCCCAGGAGGCGGACGTGATGAGCGCGGTGCAGAAGCTGCGCCAGCGCGCCGATGCCGCCGGCAATCTGAAGTCGACGCCGCAGCAGAAGGTGACCAAGAGCACGCCGCCGGCCGGTGTGTCGGCGCCATCAGGCATGTCGCAAGCGATCTCGATCGAACCGGTCGATCCGGACACTTACTATGTGCCGGTCTACGATCCCGGTGTCGTCTACGGCGCGTGGGATTACCCCGCCTACCAGCCGTTCTACTGGTCTCCGCCCGGTTACGCCGCCGCAGGCGTGATCGGCTTTGCAACGGGCGTTGCCGTCGGGGCTGCCATCTGGGGTGGCTGCAACTGGTGGAACCGCAACGTCTACGTCAACGTCAATCGCTACAACAGCTTCAACCGCACCAACATCAGAACCAACACCTGGGCCCACAATCCCGCCCATCGCGGCGGCGTTGCATATCGCGACGCCGGCGTGGCGCGGCGCTTCGGCAGCGGCAATACGCCGGCCGCGCGCGAAGCCCTGCGCAATCGTACGGGTGGTCCCGGCGGCGGCAAGTTTTCGAACGCCGGCGCAGGCCGGGCCAAGAGCGCAGTCTCGCAGCGCGCCGGCAATCGCGGCGCCAGCGTCTCCCGCCGCACCAGCAGTCGAAGCGTCACCCGCGCCCGCACCGGCGCCGGCAATCGCGCCGCGATCTCGCACACAAGCGTGACGCACTCACGCGTCAGCGGTCGTGTCGGCGGTGGTGGGCGTCCGGCAGCGATGCGCGGCGGTGGCGGCATGCGGGGAGGCGGCTTTCACGGGGG
Organism: Bradyrhizobium sp. RD5-C2; assembly: GCF_019972155.1. Lineage (GTDB taxonomy): Bacteria > Pseudomonadota > Alphaproteobacteria > Rhizobiales > Xanthobacteraceae > Bradyrhizobium. Next base: position 273,778 of record NZ_BOVL01000010.1, read on the forward strand.
CGGTCGTGGAGGCGGCGGATTCCACGGAGGTGGCCGTGGTGGCGGCGGTTTTCATGGTGGAGGCCGTCGGCGCTAGGGGCGCAGCACTGGAAGGCACGACCCCGACAAGCCGGATCGCCCGACTTAACAACGATGGCCGGACCGGCTGAGAAGAACAACAATCGAAGCAAGACGGAGTTGGCGAAATGAATCGTACCAAACCGCTTTCAACCGTACTCAACGCATTCGTGGCTTCCTGGCTGCTCGGAACGAGTGCCTACGCCCAGGCGGTCTCGTCTTCCTCGAACGGGCAAACGGTTCTGCCATATGCAGAGCCTCGCTTCAGAGGCAACGTCGGCACGACCTTCAAGGATTCCGACCCGGCCCCGTTTCCCAAGGGCGTGCAGGCGCCGCAAGGCGCCCCCAACGTCCTGCTCGTGTTGCTTGACGACGTCGGGTTCGGTCAGTTCTCGGTCGCCGGCGGCGGCGTGCCGTCGCCCAACATGGAGAAGCTCGCCAACGACGGACTGTTCTACGACCGTTTCCACACGACGGCGCTCTGCTCGCCGTCGCGGGCGGCTTTGCTGACGGGGCGCAACCACCAGGTTGCGGGAACCGGAGTCATCACGGAGCTCGCGACCGGATATGACGGCTATACCGGCGTCATTCCCAAGAGCACGGCGACTGTCGCTGAGGTGCTGCGTCAGAATGGCTACGCCACGGCGTGGATCGGCAAGAACCATAATACGCCGATCTATGAGACGAGCACGATCGGTCCGTTCGATCATTGGCCCAATAGCCTCGGCTTTGACTACTTCTATGGCTTCATGGCCGGCGACACTAACCAGATCAGGCCATTCATCTTCGAGAACCAGACGCCGGTCGGCACGCCGAGCCAGTCGGATTACTACCTCAGCACGGACCTCGCCAATAGATCCATCGACTGGCTCAGGAAGGCGGAAGCCATCGCCCCGAGCAAGCCGTGGTTCATGTATCTCGCGCCGGCGGCGACCCACAGCCCGCATCAGGCGCCGAAGGACTTGATTGCCAAGTTCAAGGGCCAATTCGACATGGGCTGGGACGAGTATCGCAAGCAGACCTTCGAGCGGCAAAAGAAGCTCGGCATCATCCCGCAGGATGCGAAGCTGACGGCACGGCCGCAAAGCCTGCCGGCCTGGGACAGCCTGAACGCCGACCAGAAGAAACTGTATGCGCGCATGATGGAGACGTTCGCCGCTTACGGCTATCAGGTCGATCAAGAGGTGGGCCGGGTTCTGGATTACGTTGCCTCACGGCCTGACGCCGACAACACGCTGATCATCTACATCGTCGGCGACAACGGTTCGTCAGCCGAAGGCGGCCTGGACGGCACGCTGAACGAGAACGCGTTCTTCAACACATATCAGATGACCTATCAGCAGATGCTTCCGCTGATCGACGAGATCGGCACCGAGAAGCATTTCAATCATTTTCCGGCGGAGTGGGCTTGGGCGATGGACACGCCGTTCCAATGGACCAAGCAGATCGCCAGCCATCTCGGCGGCACGCGCAATCCCCTGATCATCAAATGGCCGGCGAAGATCAAGGACCACCATGCGATCCGGACGCAGTTCACCCACATCATCGACATCGCGCCGACGATCCTTGCTGCGGCCGGTGTCAACGAGCCGCGCAGCGTGAACGGCACACCGCAGGAGCCGATCCAGGGGCGAAGCATGCTCGGTACCTTCAACGACGCCAAGGCCCCGGAGATGCGAACCAGCCAGTATTTCGAGATGTTCGGCAACCGGGCCATGTACAAGGACGGCTGGTGGGCGGCATCCCTGGCGTTCGAACCCTGGCAGGCCGTACGCGGCGAGTTCGATCCGTTCAAGGCTAAATGGGAGCTGTACAATCTCGACAAGGACTTCAGCCAGGCCGACGACGTCGCCGACAAGAATCCGGACAGGCTTCAGGAGATTGTCGCGCTCTGGTGGGCACAGGCATCCGCTAACAAGGTGCTGCCGCTGGATTGGCGCGGCGCCGAGCGCTTCAGCGCCGAGCTGACCGGCAAGCCCAATCTCGCAGGTGATCGCAAGAGGTTCGTCTATCCCGGCGACCTCAGCGGATTGCCCGAGGCCTCGGCCCCCGACCTTAAGAACAAGTCGTTCAGCGTCGCGGCCAAGGTTGAGATCAGCGACAGTGCCAACGGAGTGATCTTCACCCAGGGGGGCAACACCGGCGGCTGGGGCTTCTACATGAAGAACGGCAAGCTCGTCGGCGCGCACAACTTCCTCGACGTCAAGTCGTTCATAGTCGCGAGCGACCAGCCCGTACCTGCCGGCAAGCACGAACTCAAGATGGCCTTCAGCTATGAGGGCGGCAAGGAGATGGGCAAGAGCGGCATCATCACGCTGTCGGTCGACGGCAACAAAGTCGGTTCGGGCAAGGTCGATCAGACTACGCCGTTCAAATATTCGCTCTCGGAGAACCAGGACATCGGAGAGGATACCGGCACGGCGGTCGTCAGGGACTATCAGGAGCCCTTCCCATTTGAGGGCAAGATCGATGAGGTCGTGGTGGACCTGGAGAAATAGGCAAGCGTCGTGCTCCGCTGCTCGTTGGCGGCCACTTCGTTTACGTTGTCGACAACAAGAAAATGGAGGCATTCATGCGAACGTCGAAAGCCTTGATCGCAGCAACCGTTCTGCTCGCAACTACGAATTTGACGTCAGCCGTTCAGGCTCAGACGCAATCTGCAAGCCCACCGGTCTGGGACCGGAGCAAGCTCCCGCTTGCTGATCCTCCCTTCACCGGGAAGATCGGCAAAACCTACCAGGATTCGGTTGCCGCCTGGCCGCCCGTTCCGGCTCCGCTTCAGGGGGCGCCGAATGTCGTCATTATCGTTCTGGATGACGTCGGGTTTGGTCAGGTGAGCACATTTGGCGGTCCGGTCCCTACACCCAATCTGGACAAGCTTGCTGCGGAGGGGCTTCGCTACAATCGCTTCCACACAACAGCGATTTGCGGCCCATCGCGTGCAGCGTTGATCACCGGACGTAATCACCACAACGTGGCGACCGGCTTCCTTGCCGAGTGGGCGACAGGCTTCCCCAGCTACAACAACATGATCCCGCGGACGACCGCGACAGTTGGTTCGATATTGAAGTACAACGGTTACAACACATCGTGGTTTGGCAAGGATCACAATACTCCCGATTGGGAAAGCAGTGTTGCCGGGCCTTATGACCGGTGGCCCACGGGCATGGGCTTCGACTACTTCTACGGCTTCATCGGCGGCGAGACTCATCAATACTATCCGGTGCTTTTCGAAAACACCTCGCCTGTCGAGCCTGACAAGACGCCCGAGCAGGGCTATCACTTTATGACGGATATGATCGACAGGGCCATCAATTGGCTGCGCTACAATAAATCCGTCGCACCTCAGAAGCCTGTACTTCTCTATTTCGCGCCGGGCGCGGCCCACGCGCCGCATCACGCACCCAAGGAATGGCGAGACAAGTTTAAGGGGCAGTTTGACGCAGGCTGGGATGCGGTGCGTGAAGCTACCTATCAACGGCAGTTGCAGAAGGGGATCATTCCCGCCGGCACGGAGCTCACGCCGCGGCCGGACTGGGTGAAGCCATGGGATTCGCTCGCCGCCGACGAGAAGAAGCTCTATGCGCGCTTCATGGAGAACTACGCCGGGTATCTATCGTTCGCCGACTCGGAATGCGGACGGCTGCTCAGCGCGATCAAGGAGCTACCGGATGCCGACAACACGCTGATCTTCTACATCGTCGGTGACAATGGTGCGAGTTCTGAAGGCGGCATGCAGGGCACGGTTAACGAGGTGGCGAGCCTGAGTGGTATCCAGGCGCGTCTGGAAGACAATCTCAAGGAAATCGACAAAATCGGAGGCCCCGACACCGAGCCGCATTACCCGTTGGGCTGGGCCTGGGCTGGCAATGCGCCGTTCCAATGGGTGAAGCAGGTCGCTTCGCATTTTGGCGGCTCCCGAAATCCAATGGTCGTATCGTGGCCAGCACGGATCAAGGATGCCGGCGGGATGCGCAGCCAGTTCACGCATCTGATCGACATCGTCCCGACGATTCTCGATGTAGCCCACATCCCCGCGCCCCAGACCGTCGATGGTATCGTGCAGAAGCCCATGGACGGGGTGTCGATCGCGAGTACGTTCGGCGATGCCAACGCAAAGCCGGTTCGAGAGCGGCAGTACTTCGAGGTCTTCACCAACCGGGCAATCTATGATCACGGCTGGATTGCGGCCGCCCAGCATACGCTGCCCTGGCGGCAGGATCTGGCGCCTGGACATTGGGAAAACGACAAGTGGGAACTTTACAACATTGACGAGGACTACAGCGAAGCCAACGATCTGGCGGCAAAAAATCCCGCGAAGTTGGCGGAACTGAAGAAGCTGTTCGATGCGGAGGCGGAAAAGAACCACGTCTACCCGTTTGATGATCGCGGCGCAGCGCGTCTCGCGGTGCCCAAGCCCTCGCCCGGTGGGACGGACCCCAATCGAACCAAGTTCACCTATTACGCGGGCGCGTCGCGCCTGCCTGAGACTGCGTCACCGAACACGAAGAATCGCTCGCATCGGATCACGGCCGTCGTCGAGATGCCCGATAAAGGCGGCGAAGGCGTCATCGTTGCCTCTGGTGGTCAATCGGCGGGATATGCGCTGTACGTGAAAGACGGCATGCTGATCTATCACTACAATTGGTTTGGTCGCGAGCGCACCAGCATCACCTCCAACGTGCCGTTGCCGACCGGCGAGTCCACGGTCGCCCTCGAGTTTGCCTACGACGGCGGTGGTCTCGGCAAGGGAGGTGAGGCCGTGATCGGAATCAACGGCAAGGAGGTCGGCCGAGGCCGCATCCCCAACACGGTGGCAGGTCGCTTCGGCATCGATACGTTTGGTGTCGGCTCAGATACGGGCGCTCCGGTATCCGACGCCTACACCGCTCCCTTCCCGTTCACCGGCAAGATCAAACGCGTCGATATCGAACTCGGCCCGCAAAGTTTGAAACCGGAAGACGAAGCGAAGCTGCATGAGATGCAGACGATGTTCGTCGGTGCACAGGAGTAGACGGCTACTAGATGTCGTTCGATCGTACGTTCCAGGTGGGCCACGGCCCGCTTGGGGGTGAAGCTTCACCTAACTTGGCGAGAGGTCGATAGAATGGACTTCAAGCTTCAGGCGTTCGGGCCATTTCTGCACTGGCTGACGCTGATCGTGCTTTGCATCATGCCGGTCGTGCTGGCGTATGTGATTTACCGCCTCGGGGGGCTTCCCGGGGCGATCGCGCGCTCACGCAATCATCCGCAGGCGGAGGCCATCAACATCTGTGGCTGGATGGGTATCCTCACATTGGTGCTGTGGCCGTTGGCGCTGATCTGGGCTTATCTCGCGCCAAGCAAGCCATTGACCGGCGGTGCTGCGGCGGGAGCCAATGACACGGCATTGATCGCCCAGCTTCAGGACGCCCGGCGGCGGCTCGCGGCGATCGAAGGCAGACTTCCGCAGCAGCAGCGGGCAGGGGGCTGACATGCTCTGGGCCATCGCGAGCTCGATCGTCGTGATCTACCTCTATCGCCAGCTCAACGCGCCGAGCACTCCTGCTACTGCATCGGGAGGCGCCCCCGCCGGCACGATCGAAGCCGAGATCGCCGCATTGAATGCGCAAATTGCAGCACTCGAAACCAAAATTGCGGGCTCGGGCGGCGGAGGCGTCAAGCCATGATGCCGGCCATTTTCGGAAGTTACGCGGCGCTGATCTGGCTCGTCTTCGCGAAGCTCAGGCTGATTCCGCTGACTTTACCTATCGCAATCGTTCTGGCCGCGGTCGGACCGCTCTTTGCTTTCTACATCATCCTGTCGATGAACAATGATCATCCGTCCTCGACCGACGCGCGGGTGTTCCAGCGGGTGGTGCAGATCACGCCGCACATCACCGTCCCGGGTCGGGTTCAGACTGTCGTAGCGCAGGCCAACACACCGCTGACGAAGGGCGACGTGCTCTTCACGATCGACCCAAGGCCCTTTCAGTTCGAGGTCAATCGCCTGGAGGCTGCCGTCGCGGCTGCCACGCAGTCTGTCCCGCAGTTGAAGGCGGCGCTGGACCAGGCGACGGCAGGCGTTGAACGTGCCGGGGCGCAGTTGAGTTTGGCTCAAGCCGACTTCGATCGCCAGAACGTGCTGTTCACCAAAGGCGATATCGCGCAGGCCGCGCTCGACAAATATCAGCGTAACCTCGAGTCCGCCCAAGAGGCGGTCACGGGAGCGAAGGCGGTCGAGACGAAAGCTCGGCTTGCCTACGAATCGAACATTGGAGACGAGAACACCACCGTCGCGCAGGCGCGGCAGCAGCTCGACCAAGCAAAATACAATCTGGGAGAAGCAACCGTCCGCGCGCCCTGCGACGGCTATGTGACAAACCTGCAGCTTCTACCGGGCACGGTCGTCAGCGCCGCGGCATCCGTTATGCCTTTTGTCTGTAACCGCGACGAAGGCAACCGCGGCGTGGTCGTCGCGACGTTCATGCAGGGGCCCTATCTGGCCATCAAGCCGGGGGCTTACGCCGAGGTCGTGTTTCCGATGTACCCTGGGCGGGTGTTTCCCGGCAAAGTGCTGACTACGATCGATCTCGCATCCGAGGGCCAGCTCACTGCAACCGGCTTGTTCCCGGGGATCGACACTCCTCACAACGCGCGTTTCGCCGTCCGCATCAAGCTGGATGACGGCGATGATTTGAGATTGCCCGCGGGTATGCAGGGAAGCGCGGCTGTGTTCAGTGGCGACGTGCAAATCGCCGGTGTGATCAGGATGGCAGTCCTGCGCGCCAACAGTTGGCTGAACTATCTGTTCTTTACGTCATGACGGCGGGGGGAAATTAGCCAAGCGGTGCTCACGACACCGACGACCAACTTTTTTCCACTCTTGATGAAGCGACAATTGGGTAATGACGATGTTCGCATATTCAAATTGTTTAAAGCTTCGCAATCTGGCGGCGGGGCAGATTCTCGTGCTCGGCGCGTTGCTGCTTGCAAACTGTTCGGCCGACGCCGAACCGCAGGTCCTTGCGCTCCCCGCGCTGAAGGCCTGGCAGGGCGACTTTGACGGCATGCAGAAGCGCAAACTTGTGCGAATTCTCGTGCCGACAGACAGGACGTCGTTCTTCATCGACGAAGGTGAGCAACTCGGCTTCGAGGCCGAGCTAGGCGCCGAGTTCGAGAACTGGCTGAACAAGCGCTATGGCAAGAAAAAGCAGAGGTTCTATGTCGGCTTTGTTCCGACGCCGCGCGACAGATTGCTGAGCGACCTCGTCGCAGGAAAGGGCGATGTTGCCGCGGGCTTGCTCACGGTTACGCCGGAGCGGAGCAAGCTGGTGGACTTCACCGATCCATGGGCCTCCGGTATTCGCGAGGTGCTCGTGACGGGCTCCGCCGCGCCGAGCGTTGGCTCGCCGAACGATCTCGGTGGAAAGACGATTCAGGTCCGGCAATCGAGCAGCTATTTCGAGCACCTGACGGCACTCAATGCGGACCGGAAGGTCAAGGGACTGGAGCCCATCATCATAAAGCCGGCCGACAGGAATCTCGAGGACGAGGACTTGCTGGAGATGGTCAGCGTCGGCCTGTTGCCTTGGGCCGTCGTCGACCGTTTCAAGGCGCAGGCGTGGGCGGGCCTCTTGAAGGGGCTGACGGTGCGCGACGACATCGCCATCAACGAAGGCGGCGACATCGCCTGGGCGATCCGAAAGAACAGTCCGGGATTCAAGAAGGAGCTGGCCGAGTTCGTCCGCACACACAAGATAGGAACCGAGTTCGGCAATGATCTACGCGCTAGCTATTTTAGGACGGCAAAGCCGCTGAAGAACGCGCTTGCGCATAGCGAGGCGGATAAATTCAGGGCGCTGCGCGCGTCGTTCGAAAAATACGGCGGACAGTATTTCATCGATCCGGTCCTGCTTGCTGCCCAGGGCTACCAGGAATCCGAGCTCGACCAGGCCTGCCACAACGCCTCAGGCGCGACGGGCATCATGCAGATCAAGCCCAGTACTGCGAAAGAGAAACCGATCGAGATCACCGGTATCGCAGCCAGCGCCGACACTAACATTCACGCGGGCTCAAAATACCTGCGCTACCTCGCCGACACCTATGTCGATCCCGCGGTCGTCGACCCGCGTGAGCGCGTGTTGATGGCCCTGGCCGCCTACAATGCCGGCCCGGGCAATCTCAAGCGCTTCCGGGACTATGCGAGCAAGCACGGCTTCGACGCGACCATCTGGTTTGGCAATGTCGAGAATGGCGCCGCGGCGATTGTCGGGCAGGAGACGGTCCAGTACGTCGGCAAGATCTACAAATATTACGTCGCCTACGAGGCGATCCGTTCGCCCGCACCGGCAAGCGTAACGGCCGAGCCGTCGCAAAAATGATCGGGTGTCACGGCCTCAGCGACGGGGAAGGAGGATGAAGGAATGACGACGAACAAAACTGATCCGCTGAAGACATCCCTTATGAGGCGGTCTAGCGCTTCCGCTTGAGAACAAATTCAATCAGAAGGATACCAGACCATGAAACTCAAAATGTTTACGTGCAAGATCGGGCTCGCTGTTGTCGCGCTGACCATCTCGTTCGCTCCCACTCAGGCGCAGGTCCCGCTCTCCAGCTACATGGATTCGAAAGGATTCATCGACGTTCAGGCTCTGACCTGTGCGCAGCTCGCCAACACCTATCAGGAAGACGCCGACTATCTCGCGGCATGGTACAGCGGCTGGTACAACGGCCTGGCGCAGAAGCATTTTGCCCACGTCACGCGAGCAAAATCCGGCGAGCACCAGGTGATCGTCTATTGCAAGGCGCACCCTGAGCTCAAGGTCATCCAGGCCATCGACGTGCTTTTCAAGAACGAGAAGTGATTGGTGATGCACTGATGAAGGTCGGTGCAGCGAGACATGAGCGTCTCGCCGCATCGTGCTCCCGAGGAAGCAAGACAAGCGGCGTGCAGTTCGAGTGCATCTGCCGTCCAAGCGGCGTTGACGGAGCGCGTGCAATGGTCTCGAGCGGCAAACGGTTGGGTGGTTGATGAGTTTTCGCCTCACCCTGACGGCTTGCGTCATGTTCATGATCGGCCTTTTGGCCGCGTTGCTGATTGTCGTCCAGGTTCTGACACTCGAGCTCGTGACCGAGAATGCAGCGACATCGACCATGGACACGACAAGCCGCAGCACGGTCTCCTCACTTCAGCTCCAGGTCGAAATGCTGTCGCGCTTGGCTCGTTCGCTGGCTTTCACCCCGGCCATCATGGATTCGTCCGACCCTGGCGACGCAAGCCCGACGGCGGCCCTCATCAGGGGAAATCTGTCGCAATGGCCGGCACTGGACAGTATCTATGTCGGCTACGACAACGGCTATTGGCTTCAGGTGCAGCGATTGGACGGGTTGAGAGGGGTGCAGCGCGAGCGCGTCGGCGGTCCGGCCGACGCGGCCTACGCCACGACAATCACGCAATGGGCTGGCGGCGAGGAGATGCCGACGACGCGCGTGTTTCTGGACAAGGACGGTAACCGCATAGAGCAGATTGAGATTTCGTCACGAGGCTACGATGCACGCGAGCGCGACTGGTACATGAACGCCCGCAAGGCAGGCCATTTGATCACGTCTGAGCCTTATCTCTCATTCAACCTCGGCGTCCCTATGCTCACCTTCAGCGTGCCGTTTGACGGGAAGGCGCATGGTGTCGTCGGGCTGGATCTCAAGCTCGACAGCTACAGCAGATCAGCGCCAATCATGAAGTTCGGCAAGTATGGCTATCTGCTGATTTTTGACGACCAGGGCGCGTTGATTATCCACCCCAACTACGCGGCGCTGTTCGCGCGTACGTCGACGGATGCGGCAGGTCCAAGACTTCCCAGTACAAGTGATCTTCGCGATACGATCGAAGGACGCGTCGTGGCCGATTGGGACAAGAGCAGCCCCTACAGGCACAAGCTATCCTGGAAGGACGGCAGGGAGTATTTCGCGCGTCTTGAAACCATTGCGCTCGGGCCAAACCTCTCGGCGAACGTGCTTCTGATTGCTCCCGAGGACGAATTCGCCTCCGGTATCCGGGAGCTCGACCGAAAAGCCAGAATCATCGCACTGCTGGCCTGCCTCCTGTTTATTCCCGCGGCCTGGATATTCGGAACGCGCATGTCGACGACGATCCGCGATATCACGGGCGAGGCTGCGCGATTGCAAACGATGGCGCCGCCGCCCAAACAGGCGATCGGCTCGGTGATCAAGGAGCTGGATATTCTGGCGCGAACAATTCACAAATCGCAAAGGGCGATCTGGCTGTTCTCCAGGCTCGCGCCGCGCGCGATCGTGAGCGGCGTGCTCGACAATTCGATCTCGACCGAGCTCGGCGGGACGCGCCAGGAAATCACGGCGCTGTTCACCGACGTGCGGGGATTCACGACGATAGCGGAGAAAGCCGATCCCGATCGGCTGATGCAGCAGACGTCTCGCTATTTCACCGCTCTGACTGACGTCATCCTGCGTCAGGGCGGCACTGTTGACAAATTCATCGGCGATGCCGTGATGGCATTCTGGAACGCGCCGAACCCGCAAAGCGATCACTGCGAGCGCGCGTGCCGCGCCGCCTTGCAGGCAAAAGCCGCGAATGAAGCGGTCAACCGGCAATTCGAAGCGGAAGGGCTGCCATCCTTCTTCACGCGGTTCGGCATTCACGTTGGCGAAGCCGTCGTCGGAAATCTCGGCTCGTCGGAGCGGATGAACTACACCGCGCTCGGGAACGTCGTTAATCTCGCGGCCCGACTCGAAGGGCTCAACAAGCAATACGACACTCAAATTCTCGTCAGCGAGAGCGTCTACGTGCGCGTCAAGCAGAGCTTCCGCTGCCGGTTCGTCGACACGGTCGTGGCAAAGGGAATGGCGGCAGAGACAAGAGTTTACGAGCTTCTTGGGGAGATTTCGAATGGCGCGGCAGATGCTGGCGCTCCATGAGGTCGAGAGACCCCGGCGTGAGCATCAAGGGAAGGGGTTCCTGCGTGCTTTGATGTGCTTGGGTCCACACGTGGGTCCAAAGGTTGAGCCCAAGTAGGAAAACTACACGCCGCAATGGGTTAGGAAGTTTCGACTCTGGTTTGAACATCCGGAAGTCGAGGGAATCGGCAGCATCTCGGTCGGTCAGGCGAAGAAAAGGCGACCACAAGAGGGTGGGCTTGGAGGAGGTCCATGAACGAGAATGCTCTCCTGAACCGGGGCGGTGCCGCTAGGAGGCTACGTGGGCCGACCTTCTAGTCCTCCGGAACTGACCCTCGTCGCATGAACAAGGCTGCATCTGCGTGGCTGCGTGATCGAGTACCAGAACGGCGGCGCGCTGAGCTGGATTGACGAAACGTCCTGGCATTGACCGACGTAGGTGTAGTTCAGTTTGGCTGTGCCTTAACAGAACCGCTGACGGCTTGGTTCACTAATCAAATTTGACAAACCAAACTGAACCGCCACGATGTGAACCATTCAAACTAAACCGACAAGAGGCTCAGGGTGTTTGTCAGGGCTTATCTCAGAGCATCGACCAGCGCGCAGGATGCCGGCCGCGCCCGTGATCAGTTGCTCAGCTTTGCCAAGGATCGGGGCTTAGCCATCGCCTCCTGGTACGTCGAGAATGAGTCTGGTGCCAAGCTTGCGCGGCCTGAACTGTTTCGGCTGCTCGGGGATGCGCAGTCAGGGGACGTTCTGCTGGTCGAGCAGGTTGATCGATTGTCACGTCTCGCTGCGGCGGATTGGGAGCGCCTAAAGACTGAACTGACATCGCGTCGCGTTCGTGTTGTGGCTCTCGACCTACCAACGTCGTGGATGATGGCAACGAACACGGCCGACGAATTTACGGGGCGCATGTTCGAAGCGATTATTGGAATGTTGCTCGACATGCTCGCCGCCGTCGCGCGGAAAGACTACGATGATCGGCGGCGTCGGCAGGCGCAAGGGCAAGCGAAGGCGAAGGCAAACGGGCGGTACAAAGGAAGGCGGGAGGACACCAATCGCAATGACGGTATCGCAACCATGCTTAAGGCCAAGCAAAGCTGGTCCACCATTCAACGGATGACTGGATGTAGTCGAGCCACAATAGCCAAGATCGCTAAACGACAGAGCGCGACTGTCCCAGATCTTTGAATTGAGCAAACTTGGAACTGGCGGTAGGTTCGGATACTCGCTTAAACAACCTGCCAATGGCGCATCGTTCTGATCACCGGAGCGCGGTTCATCCGCCGCGTCATTCAACTCTGCAGACGTCGCCGGTTCACGCGCGCTGCCGATTGTGGCGGCGAGGATGATCGCGAATTCGTTGAGGCCGACCTTTCCGACTGGAATGCTACGTCAGGGGTAGCAATGCGCCGACGTCCATCGACAACGTTCCCGATACGATATCACCAACAGCTTAGCGCGCCCCAGCGTGATCTTCCCGAGATGCATGGAGTCCGCGCCGTAAGGTGCACGAAATCTCGTGTATCTTGCCAGCGCTAATCCGGGCTGGGCAAGAAATCTCTTCGGAACTTGGCTGCACAGTCCATGAAGTAGTCGACTCGCTGACCATCGCCCAATGCATCGTGTTTAGCGGAGAAGTTCTCCTGTTTCCATTTAATGAAGCTCATGAGTGGAAGCTCGCCGCCGCGCCGATCCCAATAGAGAATGTAGTCGTCGTCGTCACGACGCGCCTTGATCGACAACATTTTCATGAGTACCGCGGCTTCAGGACCGTTGAGCATTCTGCCGTAAGCGATGCCGTGAACGAGACCGGAGTAGTAGGCGAGTTTGTACTGATTTACATATCGCGGATACTGCACATCGTTGAAGTATTGGCCACGCATAAACCAACTCGAACGTATCCATTCAGCGCTCGCTCCGTTCGCGCCCAAAACCACGCCGTAGCTTAAGCCCCGCAATGTTTGGTCCTGTTTGTTGTGATCTACGGCTCCCAAAACGGCGCCGCCGAGGGACAAGAATGTGCCTGCGAGTGTCATGAACGGGCCAGCGACTTCCAAGGCGAGGCTGGCGATACTTAATTCTACGGCTTCCGCCGCAATCACTGCAGTTCCGATGTGAACGAACTCAGCGATGTCGAGCTTAAAGTGCCTCAGCTCCCAGGCTTTTGACTCGCTATGCTCGATATCGCCTTCCATGCCGCGAATATACTTGGCTAACCGATTGCGTCCGCTCGGGCCCGGAACAACTATTTCCTCGAAAACGAGCGTTTCGATGGGAATGTATATGACGCCGGGTTTCATGCCGGGACTAAATGCCCAGTTGCGTCCATCTCTTGACTTTGTGCAGCCGACGTAGTGCCTCAAGTACCAATTCACAATGTCCGGATTGTGTGTCCGGAAATTGTAGTAGATCAAATAGTCCACGTGTACGTGGTGGTCCGCAGCGACTGTTTTCCAGTCTTCTGGCCGGTTTGGATCTTCGCCGGGGCGGTATGGATTGTTGTGCCCCGGCGGGCGCCGCGGCGCCAAGGCTTTTGGATTTGGACGACGTTCTATCGGCATGGACGACTCCGCCAATTTCCATCGTGATCACGATGGTGTCGCGCGTTAGGGCGACTTGGTTTGATCGAGACAGCCCACGGAAAACTGTAGAAACAACTTTTGCATCGCGGCATCTCGCCACGCGACGTGATCGCTCAGCGCTCGTGCCCCGTTTCTAGTTCCTGAGTTGCTCGACCCGCGCCGTCGCCTTCAGACTTCGTCCAGGCAATCACGCAACCAACCAGGACTCACCGAACCATGCGAGTAGATATATTAAGCAGCTTCGTCAGGTCCGCGCTACGGAGCAAAGGATGGCAAACCGCGCAGTCGCAAGGCCGACATCTTGCCGGCCGCGAAGCCGTGCGCTTCCGCTGCTTCCTTGCTATTACTATTCGAAATCTCTTGCGTATCGTGACGCCCATTTTGACGCCAGGTTTGTCAATCCGTGATCCAGCTTTGCCTGATAATCTGCAAAGCGAGATGCTAATCGGTTGTAGGTTCGCAGCCTCATTCCTTTCGGCCGGGGAGGCGGAATACAACTCTCTGGCGCGCAATTGCTCGACAAGCGCGCTCCGATTTTTGACTTGCCTGAGGTGGCACGATCAACCCAGCTTCCGAACTGGGAGCGATATGCGACCTGGGAGGGCCAAGCGTGCCGGCTGGCGAACATCGTAGCGCCGGGGGCCTCCAGACCACTGATGCGAGACGACCCGTTACGGGACAGACGAAGTACCACTGTTGACCGCCGAAATTCCTCGGCTGCGGTGCGAGCGCAAGCTCTTGCCAGATACCGCCGATCGACACGTGTAGGCAACCTTCAGCTTTCCCTACATCAGCACAGATAAATGCCGATGCTATTACGCCGACACTTGGCCTAGTCCAATTGACCGTAGAGCCTTGGCGAGTCGCGGTGAGATGAATGAAGTGGTTCCGCACCAGCCAAGGGAGATCGAGATAAAGTCCGTCTTGGAGACAGACACGCTCGCGGCGGCGTGGCATTTGGATCTCATTGGGTTCGTGAAGCCTAGATAACCACGATCTGGAGCCAAATCGTCTGACGGAGGCCGAGAAACACTGCAGCTTCGTCAAAGCAGTTGCGACATCCGCTTCTAGGGCGGTGGCGATGCCGGGTGGCGCCCAGCGGCTCGGCGGGTGCGCCCGCTATACCGCATCGACATCGAACAGCCGCCAAGTAGGGATGATTTCCCCAATGCGATCGCTGAAAGGATAAGGGTTTTGCTGCTGCACGTTTGAGACCTTCTGATGTACGCTGAAGAGGTGCCACCCGCGAAACTCTGGCTCCGATGTCGCGCGAATTGCTTCAAAAAGCGATGCCTCTGTGGCGATTTCGAGCGTTTTTTCGAGATCGTCAATCGAGCAAAACAGGATCGGTCGACGGTCTTCCTCAAGGATGTCCGGATCAAGGTCGGCCCATCTTTGAGCCTCCGCTAAGAGTCGATCAAGGTGATTAGAAACCTCCAGCCAGGGATCTAGAGTAAGGACCACGCCGCTAGCACCAGGGTGAATCGCCTTAATTCCTGGATTGCGACGGCAATGGGAGAAGAATCGCCAAAGCTGTAGCGCCCCCTTGATGATCTCTGAGAACGCGCTCTGAGCATCATCTAGCGGATTATCGGAGAACTTCGCGACGATGGACATTTTCTTGGCTTTGCATTCGCCGATGGTCATTGCGGAGCCGTCAGGGGCATGGAGAAATAAATCGGGCGAGTCGAAGATCTTTCCCAATTTATATTTGAAGCTGCCAGCAGGCTTGGCGTCGGGAAGTAGGGCTCGAGCCAGCTCAAGGCAATATTTCTCAAACCTGTCGCCAATCTCACGCCAAATGCGCGGACCGCCGCCCACGAGATCATAGTACAGACCGGCCGTCATTCGTTGCCAGATCAGCGATGGCAAGGGAGCCAGCACGGTGCGTCGAACACTTCCTTCGTCGATCGCCATGGGGATCTTGCGAAGAATGCTCTGCTGGTAGGCTGTCGAGCGACCTATGGTCTGCCTGATAGAGCGCGCGTGCTTGCGGACTTCGGGCAAGGGCGCCGAAAGTAATCTAAAGGCGGCGTCGCGCGTTTGCCATGATACCCCGATTTCCGAGAGGTCGACTTCCGCGTCAATGCCGGGTTTGTCTTGGTAAAGAGCATAGAACGCAAACCCGCATATAAAGAACTCCGCAAGCGAGAGTCCGTTTGTCGATTTGAAATGCTCCGCTGCTAGCTCTCCACCGTATACAGTTAGCGCCCGATAGGTCTGCGCATAGCTGAAGAAGCCTCGCTGCCACTCGAACTGCCGATGCCCAATTTTGTGCATGACATCGAGCACGCTGAAACGCTTCAGCGTCATCCCGTCTTCCGCATCCTCGAGGTCGCGAAGGATGTTGACACATGTCGCGACTGTCTCGAACCTCTTGCAGTCGAGAAAGCGGAACGGCTTATTTTGCGGCGTAGCTTTTTTAGGCGTGATTAGCAGCTCGTTGACCAATGTTTCCAGCGCCCACTTATAGACGAAGAAGCGGTCGCCGAGGTTTGCGATGGCGGCCTCCTTGGGAAAGCTACGGAGGAATGGTCTCGCCTCCTCAACGCGACCTGATTGCAGAGCGTCAACGGCCCAGACCATAACAATAAACGACTTGTCATCAGCGAGAGACAAAACTTCGCTCAGGCGTTTCCGAGCTCTATCGCGACGTAGTCTGCTCACGGCTTTGTTAGCTCGGAGACGTGCAGCGGCGGCGGTCTGATGTCGCGCGCGGCAAAGCCAACAAAGCTGCGGTTGGTTCGATAGCTGGGCACCTCATTATCGATCAATCGTGAATCCGATACCATCGCTTATGGATGGATTGAGTTTCACCAGGACCTCGTCGACGTCCGTTTTCTTATTTGAAAGTAACCTCAATCTCTCTTGGCCCTGTACCGTCGCGAGATCTACTCCTGCCATCTCAGCGTCCAGCCGCGCAGATCGAGACGAGAGCTGCACGATCTGTTGCTTGATGAAGGCCTGCTCGGCGGGAATTGCTGCCGGCCAGCGACTGTGTAGAGCGGGCTGAGCCCGTATCCGGCCCTCGATACTTCTGGGAGCGTGCGAAACCCCCAAATGTAGATAATAGATGCGACAATCAGCCAGGCGATCGCCGCCGACGCAACCTTCCCCCAATGAGCGGCAAGCTCCGTCGGGAACACCACCGCGAACATGACCACTGTCACCACCGCCGGCGCCAGGCGAGCAAAGGCCTTCTGAAACGTGTCGAGGCGATATGTCGTCAGCAGCGCGCGGAGCGTTCTGAACGTTCGGGAAGGCGCCATAGATGTCTCCCAGGACGGGTGAATCGGAACGATCGTAGGGTGACGCATAAGGGGTTCGCACGCCGCGGAATCGCAGCGCAATCCCGGCTATTCACATGGCTCCCCGGGCTTGTGGCGTTCAGGATTGACCGCCGGGGCCGATCTGATCCGCGTCTTGGTCGACGTTGCTTATGACGGTTTTTCACCCGCTGGCGCACCTTTGACTGCAAATATTGCGTTTCGGCAAGAAAGACCCCAAATAGCTACAACCGGGGCTTAAACACCCCGTGAGCTATCGCAGCTCGCCCCAGGGTGCGGGGGGAAACTCCGTCCTTTGTTGGCTGTTTTCGCCCTACGGGCGGGAGGGTGCGATGGTACGTAGTTGTAGATGTGCTTTGTCCATGGCGGTGGCGTGATGTCCCGCGGACCTCAGAGGTTTCGGCTCACCGATATCGTGAAGGTCGTCAAGGCGACCAAAGCGGCCGGCCTTGTCGTCGAGCGGATCGAATTCACGCTTGATGGCAAGATGGTTGTCGTGTCCGGGCAAGCGGAGCCCAGCACCGATCCCGCCGACGTCGAAGGCTGGGATCGCGTCAAATGAGGTGGAGGCTTCCGGCTGGAGTTCACGGGTATGAGACCCGACATGGCAAGGCCGTGTTCTACCTTCGCCGGTCTGGCCTTCCTAAGGTCAGGCTTCCCGGCCACCCCGGTTCACCTGAATTCATGAAGGCCTACACCGAGGCCAAGGCTGACAAGCTGTCGCCCCAGATCGGCGCTAGCCGGCTGAAGCCCGGCACGGTGAACGCCGCGCTCGCCAGCTACTACTCGGGTGCGGCTTGGAAGGCTCTCGGCGATAGTACGCGATCGAGCCGTCGCGCAATTCTCGAGCGGTTTCGCGAGGAGTGTGGAACCCTTCCGGTCGCAAGCATGCCTTCAGTCGCGATCCAGAACATCTTGAATCGGAAGACGCCGGCGGCGCAGCGCAACTGGCTGAAGGCGCTACGCGGATGGGTCGACCATTGCCTTACCTTGAGGATGATAAGGAGCAATCCGCTCGCCGAGGTGAAACTCGCGAAGATGCCTCGAACCGGCGGCCATCACCCTTGGGAGCTGAGCGAATGCGAGCAGTTCGAGAAGCGCCACACGATCGGTACGAGAGCGCGGTTGGCCTACGAACTGTTGCTGCAGGCCGGACAGTCGCGCTGCGACGTCGTCCGGATGGGGCGACAGCATATCCGCAGCGGGATAATGACGATGGGACGCCAGAAGACCGGCGTGCCGTTTAATGTCGAAATCATGCCGCGGTTGCAGGCCGCGGTCGACGCGATGCCCGCCAGCGATCACTTGACCTTCCTGGTCACCGCGCAGGGCAAGCCATTCACCGCAGCTGGATTCGGCAATTACTTCCGAGATTGTTGTCGTGAGGCCGGCTTGCCGGAGCGTTGCACATCGCACGGCCTCAGGAAGTTCGCCGCGACGTACCTGGCGGAGCGCGGCTTCACCGACCACCAGTTGATGGCGTGGTTCGGCTGGACGTCGATCTCGCAGGCGCAGGTCTATACGAGGGCAGCGAACCGGAAGCGCATGGCTCGCGAGGGGGCGAAGCTCATTTCAGGAACAGGCATTGGCTCACCTTCTGACCCGGTGAGCCAAAACCAATCGGAACCCATTGAGAAGACTGGAGCAGGAAAATGACGTGGCGATCCCGGGCAGGATCATCTTCGGCGCGAAGTCCTTCAGGCCGGCGGCCTGCTTCATCACGTTCTCGCGTGTGAGATCGTCGCCGCACTGCTTGAGCACCTGCGCCAGCGTTTGCGCGGCGGCGTAGCCATAGACGTGATTGCCGTTGGTCTTGTCGCCGTCGGGCATGTACTTGTCCATGAACGCCCGCCATTCCCTGGTTTCGGCATCGTCGTTCCAGATCGTGTCGGTCGGATCCTTGAGGTAGGCGACCGAGATGATGCCCTGCGAATGCTCAATGCCGGCGGCGCGCATGACGGAA
Organism: Bradyrhizobium sp. RD5-C2; assembly: GCF_019972155.1. Lineage (GTDB taxonomy): Bacteria > Pseudomonadota > Alphaproteobacteria > Rhizobiales > Xanthobacteraceae > Bradyrhizobium. Next base: position 292,587 of record NZ_BOVL01000010.1, read on the forward strand.
GCGACCGACGTCGCCGTCGAGGTCAGGAAGAAAGTCGGCTTCCAGCCGAGCTCGGCGACCTTCTTGATGGTCTGCGCCGCGCCCTTCGGCGCCGCCCAGGTGAACAGGATGTCGGCGCCGGAGGCGCGCAGCGCGACGATCTGCGAATCCAGCGTCGGATCGGTCAGCTCGTAGGATTTGTCGGCGACGATCATGCCGGTTGCCTTGTCGCCGAGGCCGTCGCGCAGCCCCTTGAGCGCATCCTTGCCGGCATCGTCGTTCTGCCAGAGAACCGCGATCTTGCCGTTCGGGAATTTGTCGAGGATGTATCTGGCGTAGATTCGTCCTTCGCTCTGGTAGTTCGGCTGCCAGCCCATCGTCCAGGGAAAGCCCTGGGGATCGCCGAAGCGCGTCGCGCCCGATGCGATGAAGAGGTGGGGGACCTTCTTGGCGTTCAAATATTTCTGGATCGCGACATTGGGCGCGGTGCCGAGCGGCTGGAACACCAGCAGCACCTCGTCGCCCTCGACCAGCTTGCGCGCCTGCTCGACCGATTTCGGCGGCGAGAAGCCGTCGTCATAGCTGACGAAGTTGATCTTGCGTCCGTTGATGCCGCCCTGGTCGTTGATCATCTTGAAATAGGCCGCCTCGGTCCTGCCGATCGCGCCGTAGGCCGAAGCAGGACCGCTATAGGGCATGATGTTGCCGATCTTGATCTCGGTATCCGAGACCCCCGGGCCGTAGTTCTTCTGCGCCAGCGCCGGCGACAGCGCGCCGATCGTTACCGCGGCCGTCAGGCACGCACGAAGACAGAATCCGTCCAACATCCCTCAGTCACTCCCTGATTGTCCGCTGATCGCCGTGTGGCGTGCGCGCGGTTCCCCGGTCGACGGCCGGTGCGTTGACGCCCGGCGACAATTATCGTATGCGGTTCCAGTCTGGAAACGTTTCCAGACTAGCGCGCGTTCCCACCGATGGCAATATTCCCGCGGCCGGAGAGATGTGACAAATGAGCAGACTGGAGCAGACGAGCCCGGACCATGGCGCGAGGCCGCCGCTGGTCGCCGAATGCGATGCGGTCGTGGTCGGTGCCGGCTTCGGCGGGCTCTATGCGATCTATCGGTTGCGCGAGCTCGGGCTGAAGGTGATCGGCATCGAGGCGGGGTCCGACGTCGGCGGCACCTGGTACTGGAATCGCTATCCCGGCGCGCGCTGCGACATACCGAGCCTGTTCTATTCCTACACCTGGTCGGAGGAGCTGCGGCAGGAATGGCGCTGGAGCGAGAAATACGCCGCCCAGCCGGAGATCCTGCGCTACGCGCAGCGCGTCGCCGACCGGTTCGATCTGCGCTCGCTGATCCGCTTCGACACCCGCGTGACGAGCGCCGACTGGGACGAGGCCGGCGAGAGCTGGACGTTGCGCACCGATCGCGACGATTGCATCGTCGCATCGACTTGCGTGATGGCGACCGGCAATCTCTCGGTGCCCAACAAGCCCAAGCTCGCGGGCCTCGAACGCTTTGGCGGACCGGTCTATCACACTGGGCAGTGGCCGCATCAGGAGGTCGACTTTTCCGGCTTGCGCGTTGCCGTGATCGGTACTGGCTCGTCGGGTGTGCAGACGGTCCCGATGGTCGCAAAGGCTGCGAGCCGACTGACCGTGTTCCAGCGCACGCCGAATTATTCGGTGCCGGCACGGAATGCGCCGCTGGGCGATGCCGATATCGCCGCCGCAGAGCCGGTGATCGCGAAATATCGCGAGAGCCTCGAGACGCCGGAGTTCGGGCGGGTGCCTGCGAATGCCTTCGACGCGCCGGTGCCCGAGCGGGACGTGCAATGGGCGCGTTATGAACAGCTGTGGGAGCAAGGCGGCGGCGGCATCCTGACCGCGTACCCGAACATCCTGACCGATGCGGCCGTCAACGACGTCGCCTGCGATTTCGTGCGCAACAAGATCCGCGGCATCGTGCACGACGGGGCGACGGCGGAGGCGCTGTCACCGAAGGATTATCCGCTCGGCGTCAAACGCATCTGCATCGATACCGGGTATTTCGCGACCTATAATCTGCCACATGTCGAGCTGGTCGATTTGCGCACGGAGCCGCTGACATCGGTCACCGAGACGGGCGTCGAGACCGCGACGCGGTCCTTTGCGCTCGATGCGCTGGTGCTGGCGACGGGCTATGACGCGATGACCGGGGCGCTCGCCGCGATGCAAATCCGCGGGCGGGATGGCGCGACGTTGAAGGAGGCCTGGGCCGACGGGCCCAGCGCCTATCTCGGCCTGATGGTGACAGGCTTTCCGAACCTGTTCGTCGTGACCGGACCGGGCAGCCCTTCTGTCATCGGCAATGTGATCCACGCCTGCGAGAACCATGTCGAGTGGATCGCGACCTGCCTCGGCAGCATGCGCGCCAAGGGATTGACGCGGATCGAGCCGGAGCCCGACGCCGAGCGGGCCTGGATGGCGCATGTCGCCGACGCCGCCAGCCGCACGCTCTATCCGAAGGCCAATTCCTGGTACCAGGGCGCCAACATCGCGGGCAAGCCGCGGGTGTTCATGCCCTATGTCGGCCAGGGTTACCGCCACCGCATCGCGCAGATCGCGCAGCGCGGCTATGAAGGGTTTGTGCTCCGCTGAGGCAGCGTCTCGCTCCGTCATTGCGAGCGCAGCGAGGCAATCCATCGCGCGGCATATGCGGGACGATGGATTGCTTCGTCGCTACAGCGCAAAATTGCCTTGCAATTTTGTCGCGAGCTTCTCGCAATGACGTTGCACTGGAACCGTTTCCAGTTTGAAAAGATGAAAGGATCACAGATGGACATCAAGCGCGCAGGATCGATTGCAAGCCGGCGCGGCAGCGCCGATTGGTTCAGCGGCACGGTATGGGCGGACGCGATCGTCAGTGCGCCCGCGCCGGCCCGGATGCAGGCGGCACGCGTCACCTTCGAGCCGGGCGCGCGCACGGCGTGGCACGCCCATCCGCTCGGCCAGACGCTCTACGTCACCGCCGGCGTCGGATATGTGCAGAGCTGGGACGGCCCGATCCGCGTGATCCGTCCGGGTGACGTGGTGTGGATTCCGCCGGGCGAGAAACACTGGCACGGCGCGGCGCCAACCACGGGCATGAGCCATATCGCGATTCACGAGGCGCTCGATGGCGACTACGCGACCTGGATGGAGCACGTCTCCGACGCGCAGTACGCGGCCGCACCGCAGGCCGATTGATCGGCGCAGTGTTACTTCCGGCCGCGCACGGGCGTTGCCGGCGCGGCGCAGGAATGCCGCAGGATGAGGCGCGTTGGCAGGAACACCGGGGCGCTGCTGCCGGCCTTGTCGGGCTCGCGGATCTGCTCCAGCAGCAGCCGCGCGGCGGTGCGGCCGACCTCGTTCATGTCCCAGCTCAAGGCCGAGATCGCCGGCGTCGCGTGGCGGGCGAGGTCGGTGTCGCCGCTGCACACGATCGACACGTCCTGCGGATAGCGCAGGCCGTTGCTGGTGATTGCCTCCAGCACCTCGGCCAGCATGCTGGTGCCGAGCGAGATGATCGCGGTCGGCGGTTTTGTCATTTGCAGCAGCTGGCACACCGAGCTGAAGGCCGTGTTGGTGCCCTGCATGTGCGGACGGATCAGGGTTGGATCGACATCGATCTTCGCTTCCTGATGCGCCTGCCGGTAGCCTGCGAGCCGCTCCGAGCTCGGTAGCACCGCGGCGCTGCCGGTGAGCAACGCGATCCGGCGATGGCCGAGGCCGATCAGGTAGCGCGTCGCCTCCAGCGCGCCGCCGCGGTGATCGACGCGAACCATCACACTATCAGGCACGTCGCGGTCGACGGTGACGCAGGGCAGGTCGAGCATGGCCAGCCCCTTCATGAAATCCTTGTGCGAATTGTCGCCGGCGAACAGCAGCAAGCCATCCATCTGGCGCCGCCGCACCGCCGACAGGAACGCCGCCTCGCGCGCCTCCTCGTGCTTGGTCGCCGCCAGCATCAGCAGGAAGCCGGCGCGCTGGAATTCCTCCTCCGCCGCGCTCACCATGCCGGTGTAGTGCGGATTGGAGAAATCGGCGACCATGCAGCCGATCGTGTTGGATGCCCCTGAGCGCAGCGCCTGCGCCGCCTGGTCGGGCTCGAAGCCCAGACGCTTCACCGCGCGCATGATGCGGGCATGCAGTTCCGCGCTGGTATAGATGCCGCCATTGAGCGCGCGGCTGACGCTTGAGACGGAGACGCCGGCCTCGGCCGCGACGTCACGAATCGTCGGTCGTGTCCGTCGCGTCCTGGTCATCGGTGGTCGGGTCCTGTCGGTTCGGTATTGCCGCGGTCAGGCGCGCCAGTTGCGGCGGGCAGCAGACGGCATCGCCGAACCTAATCAGGCTCCGCTGCGAATCTCAAATGATTCTTGGGAGTCTTAGGCTATCGGCGTGACGCGCTCAGGAACAGCGGCCGGAAGATGTCGAGAAATCCCGTCGCGGCCGGCGTCAGCGGGCGGTTCTTCAGCCGCAGGATCCCGATCTTGCGAACCAGCGGCGGCGACACCAGCCGCTTGACGATCACGCCGCGCGGGGCGCGCGGCGGCACCGCCGAGGCCGGAACGATCGAGATGCCGACATTGGCTGCGACAAAGTCGTAGAGCGTGCCGAACTGCTCGACGATGGTGCTGTGATTGAGCACGATGCCGCTTGCGGTCGCGGCGCTGTCGATCTGCTTGCGCAGGCCCGAGCCGGTCGGAAGCGAGACGAAGGTTTCGTTGCGCAGCTCGCGGAGGCTCAGCGTGGCCTTGTTGCGCAGCGGATGGCGCGAGGGCAGGATCGCGAAGCAGGACTCCTGCACCGCGTCGTCGCTGACGACCTCCTGGCCGAGCGCGGTGACGTTGCCGACGCCGAAATCGGCGAGGCCGCTGCGGACATCCTCATAGACCTCGCTGCCGAGGCCCTCGCGCAGGTGGATCTCGACGCCGGGATGCGCCTTCCTGTATTTCAGCACGGCCTCCGGCACCACGTGATGCGTGAGTGACAACAGGCAGGAGATGATCAGGCGTCCCTTGATCTGCTCGCCGAGCGCTCGGGCGTTGTCGACCTGGGCGCCGAGATCGGCGAGCAGGCGCTGCGTCGATGCCGTGAATTCGCGGCCCGGTGCGGTCAGGATGACGTTGCGCGTTGACCTGAGGAACAGCGAGACGCCGAGCTGCCGTTCGAGCTGAAGAACGAGGCGGCTCACCGCCGACTGCGTCATGCCGAGGTCGGCGGCGGCTGCGGTGAAGCTGCCATACACCGCGACCGAGTTGGCCGCGCGAAGATGTTTGAGGCTGACTTCGAACCGGCGTGGGCGTCGCTCGCGCATCATTCATTCCATTTTCGCATCAATAATCCGGATCGGAAAATATTTGATCTATATGCCCGCCGCGTCAACGATGAAGACAACGGCAGGGCAGCAAGCGGGAAGGGAAATTGCGGATGACGGCGAGCCCGACGATGACGAGGCAAGGCGCGCTGCACGGGGTCCGCGTTCTCGATCTCACGCGGTTCTATTCAGGCCCGTTTGCGACCTTGATGCTGGCGGGCTTCGGCGCAGAGGTCATTCGTATCGATACCCCGGAGCAGGGCGATCCCACCATGACCGGGCCGCCGTTTCTCGGCAAGGACGGCGTCTCGCTCGACCGCAAGCATGACAGCGATCTCGGCCTCGCCTATCTGAAGCGCTGCCGCGACAAGAAGTCGATCACGCTGAACATGCGGACGGCGGAGGGCATGGAGCTGTTCCATGCGCTGCTGTGCAAGTCCGACATCCTGGTCGAGAATCTGCGTCCCGGCGCTGCCGAGCGGCTGGGGATCGACTATGAAGCAAACCGTCAGGTCAACCCCGCTATCGTGCATTGTGCGCTGACCGGCTACGGCTCGACCGGCACCGACCGGCGTCTCAAGGCCTACGATTTGATGATCCAGGCGGCGTCCGGCCTGATGTCGATCACCGGTGCACCCGACGGCACCCCAAGCAAGGCTGGCACCGCGCTCGCCGACGGCATCACCGGCGCCTTCGCCGTCTCCGGCATCCTGGCCGCGCTGACCGAGCAGCGCATGTCGGGACGAGGCCAGTTCGTCGATGTCGCGATGGCCGACTGCCTGCTGTCGCTGGTGCTCGACGAGCCCTTGGATTGCTACAAGCAGATGGGGATGGCGCCACGGCAGGGCAATCGCATCATGCGATTCTCGCCCTTCAACACCTATGCCACGCGCGACGGCGCGATCGCGCTTGGCGCCGCCACGAATGAGGACTGGCTGGCGCTGCTGGGTGTGATGGACCGGCTCGACCTCGCCGCTGACGCGAAGTTCATGAACACCGGCTGGCGCGTCGCCAACAACAGCATCGTCGATGCGATCGTCAGCGAATGGACGCTGGGCCGCACCACGATCGAGGCGATCGAGGCGCTCAATCGCGGCGACGTCGCCGCGAGCCCGATCCGCGACATCGACGACATCCTGGCCTGGGAGCATCTCGACGCGCGGGACATGCTGCAGCCGGTCGTGCATCCGACCGAGCCGCTGGAGCAGCGCGTCATCAGCGCCGGGTTCCCGATCAAGATGGGACGAACGCACAAGGGATACACCGCGCCGGCGCCGACGCTCGGTCAGAACAATCAGGAGATCTATGGCGGCTTGCTCGGCCTCTCGGGGCAACGGATCGACGATCTGACGTCGAGGCGGATCATCTGAAAGCAAAGAAGGCCGGCACATGCATGCCGTCCCAAGCGGGAGCGTCGAGGATAGTCATGGCGAAGAAACGAGCAATCACGGCTGCGGCGATCGCGTTGCTGGTCGGCAGCGCGATGCTGACGCCGGTACAGGCTGAGGATGCGCAGCCGGTCAGGATCGGGGTGCTCACCGACATGTCGGGGATGTATCGCGACATCATGGGGCCGGGCTCGGTGCTCGCCGCCAGGATGGCGGTCGAGGATTTCGGCGGCAAGGTGCTGGATCGTCCGATCGAAGTGATCTCGGGCGATCACCAGGCGAAGGCCGACGTGGGCGCTGCGATCGCCCGCAACTGGTTCGACAATGGCGGTGCGGACGTCGTCGTCGACGTGGCGCAATCGGCCGTGGCGCTCGCCGTTCAGGAGCTGGCGCGGACGCGCAACAAGATCGTCATCCACGGCGTGACCGGAAGCCCGGCGATCACGCAGCAAGCCTGCGCGGCGACCGCTTTCTCGTGGTCGCTCAATGCCTACGCGATTTCGGCGCCGCTGCCGAAGCCGCTGATCGAGCGCGGGCTCGATACGTTCTTCTTTCTCTCGGCCGACTATTCCTTCGGCAAAGCGATGGAGGATGCCGCGGCGGGCGCGATCAAGGCGGCCGGGGGCAAGGTGCTGGGCTCGGTGCGCTTCCCGCAGAACAATCCCGACTTCAGCTCGTTCCTGCTGCAGGCGGTGGCGTCGAAGGCCAAGGTGATCTGGCTGATCTCTGCCGCAGAGGACACCACCAATGCCCTGAAGCAGGCCAAGGAGTTCGGCATCGCCGAGGGCGGCCAGCACATCGTGGTGCCCCTGACCTACATCACCAATGTGCACGCACTCGGCATTGCCAATGTGCAGGGCCTGACCTTCGCAACCCCGTTCTACTGGGATCGCACCGACAAGACGCGCGCCTGGTCGGAGCGCTTCTTCAGACAGCATCATGCGATGCCGACCATGGACCAGGCCGCGGTCTACTCGGGAACGCTGCATTATCTCCAGGCCGTCGCTGCCGCCAGGACGCTCGATGGCCTGAAGGTCGCCGACGAGATCCGGAAGCTGCCGGTCAACGACATGTATGTCGAGAACGGTTTTGTGCGCGCCGATGGCTGGCTGATGCATCCGTTCTACATGGCGAGCATCAAGGCCCCCGGCGAGGTCAGGAAGCCCTGGGACTACTACACCATCGAGAAGGTCATTCCGGCATCCGAGGCGGCGCAGCCGTTGTCGGAGAGCCAGTGCCCGCTCGTCGCTCAATCGCAATGACAATCGACAAAGGAGAGACAATGTCCCGCGAAATTCTCAAGATGTATTCGGACTATAAGAGCCCCTATGCCTGGCTGGCATTCGATCCGGTGTTCGAGCTGGAGAAGAAGTTCGACATCAAGGTGCAGTGGCGGCCGTTCCAGCTCCGGATCAAGGGTTCCGGCCAGCGCAGCGTCTATTCGGAATACAAGGTCAAGTATTCCTACATGGATGCGCGGCGGAGCGCGAACGAGCGCGGCGACAAGAAGATCATCCGCGGCCCGCTGAAGATCTTCGACACCGCGCCGGCGCTGATCGGCGGACTGTTCGCGGAAAAGCACGGACGTCTGATCGAATACAGCCGCCTGGTCTATGAGCTGTTCTTCCGCCGCGAGCTCGCGGTCGACGAGGTCGATGCGGTGGAGCGCTTCATTGAGTCGCTCGGGATGTCCGGCGCTGAATTCCGCAGCTATTTCGAAGGAGACGGCCGCCGCGAATATGAGGAAGCGCAGCAGGAGAGCCAGGGCGATCACATCTTCGGCGTGCCGATCTGCGTCTTCCGCGGCGAGCAGTTCTGGGGCAACGACCGGGTGCCGATGCTGGAGCGGCGGCTGCAGGAGGCCGGGCTGTCGCTGTCGCGCGAAAGGCAACTGGCCTGAGCGGTGCGGGAGGCTCCGATGATCGATCTTCATTTCGCGCCGACACCGAATGGCTGGAAGATCTCGATCATGCTCGAGGAATGCGGGCTGCCGTACACCGTCGTGCCGGTCAACATCACGCGCGGCGATCAGTTCAGGCCCGCCTTCCGAAAGCTCAATCCGAATGGCCGGATCCCCGTCATGGTCGACAGGGATCCGCCCGGCGGAGGCGGACCGCTGACGATCTTCGAGTCCGGGGCGATCCTGCTTTACCTCGCGGAGAAGACCGGCAGGTTCGTTCCGCGTGATCTGCATGGCCGCACCCGCGTGCAGCAATGGCTGATGTGGCAGATGAGCGCGCTCGGGCCGATGCTGGGCCAGAACGGGCACTTCTCGCTCTATGCGCCAGACAAGATTCCCTATGCGGTCGAGCGTTACGGGAACGAGGCGCAGCGTCTCTACGGCGTGCTCAACGATCGGCTGGGCGAGAGCACCTATGTCGCCGGCGACGACTATTCGATTGCCGATATCGCTTGTTTCCCCTGGGTGATGACCCACAAGGCGCAAGGTTTCACGCTCGACGATGTCCCACATGTCAAGCGCTGGTTCGCTGAGCTGCGCGCGCGGCCGCTGCTCCAGAAGGGGCTCTCGGTCGGGCGGCGTGGCATTCGCAAGGCGCTCGACGAGCAGGCCCGCAGCAATCTGTTTGGAACGAGGCCCGCGGGCGGAGACGCGCCCGCCGGAACTCTGCAATCACAACAACTGGACAATTGAGATGACCCTGCCTCCGAAAATGCTGACCGGCTATCGCGTGCTCGATATCACCCAGTTCGTCGCAGGCCCGACCTGCACGCGTCTGCTGGCCGAAGCCGGCGCTGACGTCATCAAGATCGAGCTCGCGCCATTTGGGGACCGATCGCGCTTCCAGGGCCTGAAGCCACGCGATCCCACGCACAGGAACACCTCGCAGAGTACGTATTTCTTCCAGCAGAATCATTCGAAGCGCAGCCTGGCGCTCGACTTCAAGCATGAGAAAAGCCGCGAGATCCTGACCCGGCTCGCCGCCAAGGCCGACGTTCTGGTGGAGAACTTTACGCCCGGCGTGATGGAGCGCGCCGGACTTGGTTACGAGACGCTGAGGAAAATCAATCCGCGGCTGGTCATGTGCTCGATCTCATTCGCCGGACAGACCGGGCCGCTGAGCGACAAGCCCGGCTTCGACTACATCGCGCAGGCCTTTGCCGGCATCACCGGGGTGATCGGCGATCCCGATGGCAAGCCGGCGCAGGTGCCGGTGGCAATCGGGGACGCCTCGACCGGCGTTGCCGCAGCGATGGCGGTCGGCTTTGCGCTGCTTCACCGCGAGCGCACCGGAGAAGGCCAGTTCATCGAATCGACGCTGCTGGACACCTACTTCCACATGCACGAGGCAAATGTGCCGAAGGTCTCGCTGCGCGGGGACAGCTTCGTGCCGCAGCGGGAGGGCTCGCTGCACCCGAATGGTGGCCCGGTGGGCGTGTTCGACTGTAGCCGGGGTGAGTTTCTCGTGATCTGCGCACTGGCGCATCAATGGCCGCAAATGGTCCGTGCGCTGGGGCGGCCGGAGCTCGAGAAGGATCCGCGTTTCGAGTCCGCGCGCGCCCGGGCCGACAACAGGGAGCTGGTGGGGGAGATCGTCGAAGCCTGGCTCAAGACGTTTCCGTCACGCGATGCGGCGATCGCCGCGCTGGAGCAGGAGCGGATCCCCTGCGCGCCGGTGCTGACACTGAATGACGCCATGGCCCAGCCGCATCTGATCGAGCGCGGCACGGTCCGCCATGTCAGCGATCCCCGGATCGGCCAATTTGCGATCCCGGGCGCGCCGATGCGCTTCTCGGAATGGCCGCAGCGCACGGAGCTGAGGGCCGACCTGCTCGGTGAACACAATGAGGAGATCCTGGGCGAACTCGGGCTGTCCGGGCAGGAGATCGACCAGCTCTATGCCGAGAAGGTGCTGGTGCAGGACAGGGAGCTGCGGGCCGGCAAGCCGCTCAGGCAGGCGCGCTGAGCGGCCACGCTGTCAGGCAGCGGCGCTACGCCGATGCGGGCCGGTCGAAATAGGCGAACGCGGCGCTGGTCAGGCCGCCGAGCAAGGACCAGAACACCAGGCTGGTCAGTGTGACCGCGACCACGAATTGATGCGACAATGACGAGGGCACGTTGGTCTCGACATGTTCCAGCTCGGGCGCGCCGATCAAATGCGGCAGCATGATCAGGACCACGCCGGCGATCGCGGCCGGCATCGAGCGCCGGAACACGATCAGCCCGAGGCCGGCCGATGTCGCCAGCACCGCTGTCGTCCACCAGATTTGACGCGAGAGCAGTGGGGCGGCGGGGACGCCCGGCAGTTCAGGCGGCAGCCCAAGGCCCGGCGCAATCGTGAAAACGGCAAAGCCTGCGAGGCCCCACATCAAGCCTTCGTGCCACGAGATCGGCTCGCCGGTCGCGCCGCTGCGGACCGAAAAGAAGCCGCAAAGCAGCAGCGCAAATCCGATCCCGGTCAGGATGTTCGCTCCCGCGGTATAGAGATTGCGCTCCAGGCCGTCGCGCGGCTCCCACGCCTCGGCGCCGTGATCATGTTCCGCATGATCGTGGACGAGGGTCACTTGCGGTGGCGCGGCGGCTTCGTGCTTGTGCTCGGCCGCCTTCTCATAGACCTCGGCCTTGAGGATCAGCGGGACGGTGCCGAACTGCTGGACCGCGGTGACGATCAGGCCAACGATGAATCCGGCAATGACCGAGGAGAAGACGATCGAGCGAAACGTGCTCATGCCGACGAGATCAGTGGCAGGGGAAAGCGTTGGAATGGCGCACATCGTGCGCGGCGTTGTGGATCACGTCGATGTGCGAGAAGCCGACCACGCCGACGATGAACAGGCCGAGCGTCATCGCCATCAGGGACTGGGCAAGCCGTCCGACCTGTCGGGCGGCGACCGGCAGATGCGTGACCTGGGATTGCATGACCTGGGTTTGCGCGGCCGGGGACTGGCTCATGGTCGTTCTCCACATTCGATTTGGTCGGCTTCTAGCAGCTTTCGAGCGATGTCGCGACTGGTAAGATGCAGATTTGTTCCAAGGGGGATGCGCTTGCGCAGGATCTTGGCGCTCGCTGCCGCCCTGAACGCGCCTTCAAACCGCGCGAAATAACCGAGGCAGCCTTCCGGCGTCGGGTCGGCGCCAAGCAGAGTCCGAAGCGCGCCCCGATGCACCGCGCAGATGGCGCCGTGCTCCGGGAGCGGAAAAACCAGGGAGGCGATGTCGGCGCGCCAGTGGGCGGCGCTGTTCTCGGCGCCGCTGCCGGTCGGGGATTGTTCAGCGCCGGATGGTGAATTCATCGGGACCTCGCCGCGATTCCCACTTGGCCTGCTCGAGCTCCGGACGGTCGCATTCCGCCTGGGGGTAACCGATGCAGAGGTAGCCGATGAATTTCCACGTATCAGGTATTTCCAGAATCTCGTGAACGCGACCTGGATTGAAGATCGAGACCCAGCCGAGCCCGATGCCGTCCGCGCGCGCGGCCAGCCACATCGAACAGATTGCGGCCACCACCGAATATTCTGTCGTCTCCGGCATCGTCGCGCGCCCGAGACCGGAGCCGATCTGGTCGCTCTTCTCGGCGAACACGGCCAGATGGCCTGGCGCCTCTTCGAGACCTGATAGTTTCAATGCGGCATATTTCGCCGCACGCTCACCGGAATAGGATCGCAACGCGTCGGCGTTGCAGGTCTTGAAGTCCTCGATGACAGCGCGGCGCCGCGCCGCATCGTCGACAATGACGAATCGCCAGGGCTGGCTCAGCCCGACCGATGGCGAGAGGCAGGCGACCTCGATCAGCCACTCGATCGTACCATCCGGCAGCGGATCGGTTTGGAAGCGGCGTACGTCGCGCCGCCACACGAACAGCTCGTGCAGTTGCCGGCGAAACGTATCGTCGAACGAGACCATCGCGGGGCCTTTGGCGGGATCGATCGTGTTGCTCATTTCAGCTTCATCGGCAGACCCGCAACGACGAACTCGACCTCGTCTGCCGCGCCGGCAATGCTCTGGTTCATGAGACCTGCGGCGTCGCGGAAGGTCCGCGCCAGTGCGTTATCAGGCACGATGCCGAGGCCAACCTCGTTGGTGACCATGATGACCGGGCTGCGCTGGCGCGACAACGCGTCCGCCAGCCGCGTGACTTCCTGCGACCAGTCGCGCTCCGCATGCAGCAGGTTGGACAGCCAGAGCGTCAGGCAATCAACCAGCCTTGCGCCGCCGCCATCGGTCTCGGCCAGTGCCTCCACGAGGTCGAGCGGCACCTCGCGTTCGATCCAGTCATTGCCGCGCCGCGCGCGATGCCTGGCAATGCGCTCATCCATTTCCGCGTCGAGCGCCTCGGCGGTCGCAACATAGACCGGCTGACCTGGAAAGCTGCGCGCGCGCAATTCGGCGCGCCGGCTTTTTCCGGACCGGGCCCCGCCGGTGATCAGAATGACGGCCATTTGGTCTCCCGTTGCGAACCGGTATCCGCTTCGCCTCGAAAACGCTCTAACCACCAATCGCGGCAAAAGACAAAGCCGAAATCCGTCCCGGAGGGCTTGCACTCGGCCGACGTCTTGCGCATCAGGGGGATCGCGGTGAGGAGCGGCGCGTGGGTTTTGCAGGAGCGATGGCGGTGGCGATGGCTGTGGACGCCTTGATCGGCTGGCCGGATTGGCTGTTTGCCCGCATCGGCCATCCCGTGACCTGGCTCGGCCGGCTGATCCATCTTGTCGATACCGCCTGGAACCGGGCCTCCGATCCGCCGGCGTTTCGTCGCGCGGCTGGTGTCGCGGCTGCCATCCTGGTGATCGCGCTGGCGACGGCGCTCGGTTGGGCCGTGCAGTCTTTGCTCCCATCCGGATGGGTTCACGTCGTCCTTGTCGGTGTGCTGGCGTGGCCGCTGGTCGCACTACGCTCGCTGCATGATCATGTCGCGGCGGTGGCACATCCGCTTGCCTCCGGCGACATCGCGGCCGCGCGTACGGCGGTCGCGCAGATCGTCGGACGCGATCCGGCAACGCTCGACGACGCCGGCATCGCGCGCGCGACCATCGAGAGCCTCGCCGAGAATGCCTCCGACGGCATCGTGGCGCCGGTGTTCTGGGGCGCGCTGTTCGGCCTGCCGGGAATCCTCGGCTACAAGGCAATCAACACGCTGGATTCCATGATCGGCCATCGCACCGAGCGGCACGAGGCGTTCGGCTGGGCCGCTGCCCGTATCGACGATCTCGCCAATCTCATTCCGGCGCGGCTGACCGGCCTGCTGTTCGTGCTGCTTGCGCCGCATCGTTCGCAGGCCTGGTCGTGCATGTTGCGCGATGCGCGGCGCCATCGCTCGCCGAATGCCGGCTGGCCGGAAGCGGCGATGGCCGGCGCGCTCGGCGTGCGCCTCAGCGGGCCCCGCATCTATCACGGCAGCATCGCAGATGAGCCCTGGCTGAACGAGGGCGCGCGCGATCCGGCTGCCGCCGACGTCCTCACCGGGTTGAAACTCTATCGCTACGCCATGATGCTGCTGGCCACGGCGTTCGTGGCGCTGGCGCTGGCGTGAAGGAGCGGCGCATGCGTGAGCACGGCGGAAATCTCGATGTCGCCCAGCAGCGCTTCGGCGGCGCCGCGGAAGACTGGATCGACCTGTCGACGGGGATCAATCGGGTGCCGTATCCTGACGTCGATGTTGAGCCACGGCAGTGGCGCGCGTTGCCGTCGCGATCGGACATTGAATCTCTTCATCACGCCGCGCGGCAGGCCTATGGCACTGACGCGCCGATCGTGGCAATGGGCGGCGCGCAGGCCGCGATTCAACTGATATCGCATCTGGCGTCCCGGGGGCGGGCACGCATCCTTGCACCGACCTACAATGAGTATGCTGCCATGTTCTCGACGGCCGGTTGGGACGTGACCGAGGTGTCCGATCTCGCAGCGCTTGCGGGAGCGGACATTGCCGTCGTCGTCAATCCGAACAATCCCGATGGAACACACCATGATCGACACGAGCTGCTCGCGCTGCTGCCGCGCGTTGGCCGGCTTGTCGTAGATGAGAGTTTTGCAGACGCGGTACCCGGCATCTCGCTTGCGCCGGAGGCCGGACAGCCGGGCCTCCTGATCCTGCGTTCATTCGGCAAGTTTTACGGGCTTGCCGGCTTGCGGCTCGGCTTCGCTGTCGGCAGCGAGCCGGATATCGCCGCGCTTGCGGCGATGGCGGGCCCATGGCCGGTTTCGGGCGCCGCAATAGCGATCGGGCGGCGCGCCTTGCTCGATCACGACTGGGCAACAGCGACGATTGCGCGGCTGGCGGACGACTGTGTCAGGCTCGATGCGGCGGCGCGATCGCAGGGCTGGACGCTGCTCGGCGGCACGCCGCTGTTCCGTCTCTTCGACACCGGCGACGCGTTGGCCGCGCAGGAGAAGCTTGCCCGCGCGCAGATCTGGTCGCGGGTGTTCCAGCAAAAGCCGGGATGGCTGCGTTTGGGCTTGCCGGGCAGCGAGGCCGAATGGTCCCGCCTTTCTGCCGCGTTGTCGGTTTAGCGTGCCAGAGCGAGCAGGCCTTCGACATCGAGATGGGTCTCGATGTGCTCGGCAAGCGCGTCGAGCGCGCTCTCGACCCTGTCACCGTACGGCTGATCCGCCGCAGGGATATCGAGCTGGGCAAGGAACGCCTTGCGAAATTCGTCCGAGGTGAACAGGCCGTGCAGATAGCTGCCGTGAACGCGGCCGTCACGCGACATGGCGCCTTCCGGCGCGCCGTCAAGCATTGAGAAAGGCCGCGCGCGATCCGGGCCATCGGTGCGCCCGATGTGGATTTCGTAGGCGCTGATCGGTTGACCGGTCGCAGCATGCACCGCGCTGACGCGGGTCAGTGTCTTCTGTTCGGTCATGGTGGTGGTGACATCGAGAAGCCCGAGCCCGGGCGTTTCGCCGGCGGGACCCTCGATCCCATCAGGGTCGGTGACGCTCTGCCCAAGCATCTGGTATCCGCCGCACAGGCCGAGGATGTGGCCGCCGCGGCGATGATGCGCCAGCAGATCGATGTCCCAGCCTTGCGCGCGCAGGAAGGCGAGGTCGCCGCGGGTCGATTTCGAGCCGGGCAGGATGACGAGCTTCGCGTCGCCCGGAATCGCTTCACCCGGCCGCACCATCACGAGATCGACGCCGGGTTCGAGCTTCAGCGGATCGAGATCGTCGAAATTCGCAATCCGCGACAGCGCCAGAAAGGCGATCTTGCACTGGCCAGGCCTGCGCGCGTCGCCGAGCCCGAGCGCGTCTTCGGCCGGAAGCTCGCCGGCGCGCGCGAACCAGGGCAGCACGCCAAAGCCGCGCCACGTGGTGCGGGCCTCGATCAGGCGGTAGCCGTCGTCGAACAGCGTCGGATCGCCGCGGAACTTGTTGATGACAAAGCCCTGGATCATCGCGGCATCATCAGGATCGATCACCGCCTGGATACCGACGAGCTGCGCAATGACGCCGCCGCGGTCGATGTCGCCGACCAAGACCACGGGCACATCGGCCCGGCGCGCAAAGCCCATATTGGCGATATCTGACTTGCGCAGATTGACCTCGCCGGGGCTGCCGGCGCCTTCAACCAGCACCAGGTCGGCGCGCGCCTTTAGGCGCTCAAAGCTCTCCAGCACCGCGCCCATCAGCGATGGCTTCATGCCGGCATATTCGCGCGCGCGGGCGGTTGCGATCCGCTTGCCGTGCACGATGACCTGCGCACCGACATCGGTTTCCGGTTTCAGCAGCACCGGGTTCATGTCGGTGTGCGGCTCGACGCCGGCGGCGAGCGCCTGCAGCGCCTGCGCGCGTCCGATCTCGCCGCCGTCGACGGTCACGGCGGCATTGTTGGACATGTTCTGCGGCTTGAAGGGCAGCACGCGCAGGCCGCGTTGTCGGGCGGCACGCGCGAGGCCGGCGACGATGAGCGACTTGCCCACGTCCGAACCGGCTCCCTGGATCATCAATGCGCGCGCCATGATCGATTATCGCATCAGAACTCGACGCCCGGCTGGGCCTTGATGCCGGAGCGGAAGGGGTGCTTCACCAGCGTCATCTCGGTGACGAGATCGGCGATCTCGATCAACTCGTCCTTGGCGTTGCGTCCGGTGAGCACGACATGCGTCATCGGCGGCTTCGAATTGGTCAGAAAGTCGACGACATCGGCGATCGCCAGATAGTCGTAGCGAAGCGCGATGTTGATCTCGTCGAGCACGACCATGCGCAGGCTCGGATCCGCGATCAGCTGCTTGGCTTTTTCCCAGCCGGCCTGCGCTGCCGCGATGTCGCGGGCGCGATCCTGCGTCTCCCAGGTGAAACCTTCGCCCATGGCGTGGAATTGACAGAGGTCGCCGAAATGCCCGGTGAGCAGGCGGCGTTCGCCGGTATCCCAGGCGCCCTTGATGAATTGCACCACGGCGCAGGGGAAGCCGTGCGCCACGCAGCGCACGATCATACCGAAGGCGGAGGAGGATTTTCCTTTACCGGCGCCGGTATGAACGATGACCAGGCCCTTTTCGCCGCTCTTGGTCGCCATGATCTTGTCGCGGGCGACCTTCTTTTTCGCCATCTTGGCCGCATGGCGCGCATCCAGCGAGGGGTCGCTGCCGACGGCGTCGTTCTCAGCGTCATTTCCATCAGAAATCATCACGTTCCTTCGGCTTGACAAGTGCGAGGCTAGGCCGAATGGTGACCCCGCGTTGGTTCCTGTCCTACGACAGGCGAAGAGGGAATGCGATAGGGCCCAGACCGCAGGGTTTGCCCCAAAGCGCAGCCGCCCCCGCGACCGTGACCGGAGAGATGCCCAAGCCACTGATTCCCTGATGGAGTCGGGAAGGTGGGCATCAAGGGAGAAATCCTGCTCCGCAAGCCGGGAGACCTGCCGACGCAGTGTGTTTGAGACCGGCGGACGGGGTGTTCCGCGACGGGGAACGAACCTGTTCACGTCAGGTTCGTGTGCCTCATCGCTTCCCGCAGTCAATCCAGGAAGGGCGATGAGCGTTACACTTCATGTCTGTATCACCTGTCGCGCGGGCCAGACGCTCGCGGACGGTGAGGTCGCGCCCGGTGCGCGCCTGCATGCCGCGCTTGTTGAGGCCGGCGTGCCCGATGATGTCAATCTGGTTCCCGTCGAATGCCTGTCGGCCTGCAGCCAGGGCTGCTCGGTCGCACTCAGCGCGCCGGGGCGGTGGTCCTATGTCTACGGCCGCCTGTCCGCGGACAATGCCAAGGATGTGATCGTCGGCGCCTCTGCCTATGCGTCGGCGCCTGACGGCATCGTGCCGTGGCGCAGCCGTCCCGAAATCTTTCGCAAGCAATCGCTTGCCCGAATCCCACCCATCGCCGTCGTGCCGGAGGCCGCAGAATGACCACGCTCGCCAAGGTTCCGGTCACCGTCGTGACCGGCTTTCTCGGGTCCGGCAAGACGACGCTGATCCAGCATCTGATCCGCAATGCCAACGGCAAGAAGCTCGCGGTACTGGTGAACGAGTTCGGCAGCGAAGGCGTCGACGGCGACATCCTGAAGTCGTGCGCTGACGCCAATTGCCCGACCGAGAACATCGTCGAGCTCGCCAATGGCTGCATCTGCTGCACCGTCGCCGACGATTTCATCCCGGCGATGGAGCAATTGCTCGCACGCCCTGTGCGGCCCGATCACATCGTGATCGAGACATCGGGCCTCGCGCTGCCGAAGCCGCTGCTGAAAGCGTTCGACTGGCCCGAGATCCGCTCGCGGATCACGGTCGATGGCGTGATTGCGCTGGCCGATGCCGAGGCCGTTGCGGCGGGCCGGTTTGCGCCTGATCCCGCCGCGGTGGATGCACAGCGGGCGGCCGACGACAATCTCGATCATGAGACGCCGCTGTCGGAGGTGTTCGAGGACCAGATCGCCTGCGCCGATATCGTACTGCTGACCAAGGCCGATCTCGCCGGAGCGGAGGGGATCAAAGCGGCTAAAGAGCTGATCGCGGCCGAGATGCCGCGCGAGGTGCCGATGTTGCCCATCGTCGACGGCGCGATCGATGCCCGCGTGATCCTGGGCCTTGAGGCTGCGGCGGAGGATGACCTCGCGTCGCGGCCGTCCCACCATGACGGCGAGGACGAGCACGAGCACAACGACTTCAACTCCGTCGTGATCGATCTTCCGGAAATCGCGGATGTCGATGCGCTGATCGCGTCGATCAAGGGGCTGGCGCGCGAGCAGAACGTGCTGCGTGCCAAGGGCTACATCGCGGTCGAAGGCAAGCCGATGCGGCTATTGGTGCAATCGGTCGGCGAGCGGGTGAGGCATCAGTTCGACATGCCCTGGGGCGTGCGGGCGAGACAATCAAAGCTCGTCGTGATCGGCGAACACGGCGATATCGATGAAGCCGCGATCAGGGCACGACTAGGTGTCTGATGCACGTCGTCTTCCGCGAGAGCCGCGGCCTTGAGGAGACCGCGACGCCAAGGGACCTCGGCCAGGATCCGGCCGATCTCGTGGTGTTGTCGTTTTCGGACAGCGATCTCGCTGCGTTCGCGGCCGGCTGGCGGCGGGGCCGTGCCGCATTGCCGTCGTTGCGGCTCGCCAATCTCGCCGAGCTGCGCCATCCGCTGTCGGTCGATACCTATATCGAGCGGACCTTGTCGCATGCGCGCGGCATCCTGGTGCGGCTGATCGGCGGCGAACCCTATTGGTCATACGGCCTGGCCGCAGTGCATCGGCTGGCGAAGGAGCGCGGCATCGCCCTGGTCGTGCTGCCGGCGGATGGCCGCGACGATTTGCGGCTGGATGAATTCTCGACCTTGCCGGTCTCGACGCTGCGCCGCCTGAAGGTGCTGTGCGACAAGGGCGGCCCGGTTGCCGCGCAGGCCGTGATCGCGCAACTGGCGCTGGCGTCCGGGCTCTACGCCGGGCCTGTCGTCGGTGAGATCGATCTTCCCGAGATCGGCGTCTACGATTCAAGGCGAGGCGCCGTGGCGGCGCTGCCAGCTTCGGATGGCCGGCCGCGGGCTCTCGTGACCTTCTATCGCTCCTATCTGGTGGCCGGCGACACCGCGCCGGTCGATGCGCTGATCGATGCGTTACGCGAAAAGGGATTCGATGCCCACGGCGTGTTCGTCACCTCGCTGAAGGCGGCGGGCGTGGCCGATTGGATGCGCGCTCAATTCGCGCAATGCCCGCCGGCCGCCATCGTCAATGCGACCGCGTTCTCCGCGGCCGGCGATGACGGCACGACGCCGTTCGACGCCACCTCGTGTCCGGTGTTCCAGGTCGCGTTGTCGACGGCGCGGCGGGAGGATTGGGACTTGTCGCTGCGCGGCCTGTCGCCCGGCGATCTCGCGATGCATGTGGTGTTGCCGGAGGTCGACGGTCGCCTGTTCGCGGGCGTCGTGAGTTTCAAGCAACCGGGCGATCGCGATCCCGATCTGCAATTCGCGCATCTTGCGCATCGGCCGGATGCCGAACGCGTCGCTGCGATCGTTGCGCGCGTCACGGCCTGGCATCGGCTTGCCGGCAGGCCGGCGCAGGACAAGCAGGTCGCGCTCGTGCTCTCGAACTATCCGGGGCGCCCGCACCAGATCGCGCACGCGGTCGGCCTCGATGCACTTGCCTCGGTTGAGACGCTGCTGGCCGATCTCGCGGCTGCAGGCTTTGATCTTGAGCCGGTGGAGTCGCTGGGGCTCGTGCTGCTGCACCGGAGGCTGACATGGGACGTTGCCGAATATCGCGCACTGGTCTCCAGCCTCCCGCAGCCGCTCCAGGACGATCTTGCGCGCGCATGGGGTGCGCCGGAGGCTGATCCCGAATGCCGTGACGGCGCATTTCATTTCGCGGCGATCCGGAGTGGCAAGTCGATCATCGCGGTTCAGCCGGAGCGCGGTGATGTCGGTCAGCGTGATGCCGACTATCACGATCTCTCGCGCACGCCGCGCCATGCCTATGTTGCGTTCCATCTGTGGCTCAGGCAGCAAGGCATCGATGCCGTCGTCCACATGGGCGCGCATGGAACGCTGGAATGGCTGCCCGGCAAATCGGTTGCGCTGTCATCCGCGTGCTGGCCGGAGGCGCTGATCGGCGATCTGCCCGTCGTCTATCCCTTCATCGTCAACGACCCCGGCGAGGCCGCGCAGGCCAAGCGCCGGATCGGCGCCGTGACGATCGGCCATCTGCCGCCGCCGCTCGCGCAGGCGGCGGTACCGGAGGGCTTGCGTAATCTCGAACGATTGCTCGATGAGTATTCGACCGCGGACGGTCTCGATCCGGCGCGGCGGCAGCGCCTGATTGCGGCGATCCGCGAGGAAGCGCGCATCGCCGGGCTGGAGGACGATCTCGGTCTCGCGGCGTCAGTCTCCGCGGCCGAGGCCATTCCGCAGATCGATCGCTTTGTATGCGATCTCAAGGAAAGCCAGTTCGGCGACGGCCTGCATGTGTTCGGGCAGGGCACTTGCGGCGAGGCGGAGCGGGCGGCGTTGCGCGATGCGCTCGCAGGCCGGCGTGTTGCGCCGGGGCCGTCGGGCTCGCCCTATCGCGGGCGCAGAGATGTGCTGCCGACCGGACGCAATCTGTTTGCGGTCGATCCGCGCGCGGTGCCGACGCCGTCGGCGCATGCGCAAGGCGTGAAGCTCGCCGAGGAGCTGCTGCGCCGTCATTTGCAGGATCACGGTGACTGGCCGAAAGGGTTGGTCGTCGATCTCTGGGGCTCCTCGACGATGCGCACCGCCGGCGAGGATTTTGCGATGGCGCTGCATCTCGCCGGCATCGCGCCGCGCTGGGATCATGGATCGGGCCGGGTGTCGGGCTACGACATCATCGCGCCGGCGGAGCTCGGCCGGCCGCGGATCGACGTGACGCTGCGCGTGTCGGGGCTGTTCCGCGACGTCTTCTCCGGGCTTGCGCAGTTGTTCGAAGCTGCGGCGGAGGCATTGTCCGAGCGCAGCGATGAGGATGACGAGAATCCTTACCGGCAACGCATCTCGCGCGTGTTCGGGCCTCGCCCCGGACATTATGGCGCCGGGATCGCGTCTGTCCTTGACGTTTTCACACAGGAGGCGCGCGACGCGGCCGGCGAAGCGTGGCTGTCGGCATCGTCCTGGGCCTTTGCATCGGACGGCGAGATCCGGCCCGACCGCGCCGGCATCGAAGCGCGGCTCGCCGCGGCCGACAGCTTCGTGCATACCCAGGATTTGCCGGAGACCGATCTGCTGCTCGCAGCGGACTATGCCGCGCATGAGGCCGGCATCGCCGCGGCGGCGCGGCGGCTCGGCGCAAAGGTCCCGTCGCTCTATCACCTCGATGCAACGCGGCCGGATCAACCGCAGGCCCGCTCGTTGACCGAGGAAATCTCGCGGGTGGTGCGGGCGCGCGCGGCCAATCCCGCATGGATCGCCGGCATGATGCGCCATGGCTTCCGTGGCGCCGCCGAAATATCGGCAACGCTGGAGCACATGGCGGCGTTCGCGCATCTCGCCGGTGCGGTGCCGCCGCATCTGTTCGACCTCTATTACGACGCGACGCTTGGCAATGACGATGTCCGCGCCTTCATGGCGCGCGAGAATCCGGCGGCGCTGGCTGCGATCGAAACCTGCTTCACCCGGCTGCATGACGCGTCGCTCTGGCAGACGCGGCGTAATTCGATTGCGGCAGCGTTGCAGGAGGTCTCATGAGCGCCATCGCGATCAAGGGCTGGTGTCCCGGCGCGCTGCGGCCGATGCAGTCGGGCGATGGCCTCGTGGTGCGCATCCGCCCGCGCGGCGGGCGGTTGGATGCGGCGCAGGCGGCGGGAATTGCCGATCTCGCTGCGCGATACGGCAACGGCTTGATCGATCTGACCAGCCGCGCCAATCTCCAGATCCGCGGCGTCGGCGATGAAGGTTATCCGGCCTTGATCGATGGGCTCGCCGAACTCGCGTTGCTGGACCAGGATTCGGATACCGAGGCGCAGCGCAACATTCTGGTGACGCCGTTCTGGACGCCCGATGCCGACACGCGTTCGCTCGCGGCCGAGCTTGAGCAGGCGCTCGCCGGCGCGTCGCTCGATCTTCCGACCAAGTTCGGTTTCGCAATCGATGACGGCAACGAGCGGGTCTTGGTTGGCGCGTCTGCCGATATCAGGATCGAGCGCGATCGCAACCGAGGACTTCTAGTGCGTGCCGATGGCACGCGGCGCGGCCGCTCTGTCTCGCGCGGAGAGGCGGTGGATATCGCGCTGGCGTTGGCCGAATGGTACGTCGCCTCCGGCGGAGCCAAGGGTGAGAAGCGACGGATGGCGGCTCATCTCGCTGGCGGCGCGAGCTTGCCGCAGTCGCTTAGCGGTGATGCGGAGCCCGCGGCCCGATCGCCGGACCCTGTGCCCGGCCTCTATCCGACTGGTGCGATGGTTGGCGTAACCTTCGGACAACTGACGCAGCAAGCGCTCGGTTATCTCGCCGGGTGCGGGCCGGCTCTCCGCATGACGCCGTGGCGGATGGTGCTGGTTGAGGGGATGCATGAGATGCCCCGTGGGGCGGACTTGGTCACTGATCCCTATGATCCGGCGCTCCGCGTGATTGCATGCAGCGGCGCACCGCGTTGTCGTGAGGCGCATGCCGATACGCGCGCATTGGCATCGGCGCTTGCGTCGTTTATCCCGGCCGATGCCCGGCTTCACGTGTCCGGCTGCGCCAAGGGCTGCGCCCAGTCCGGTTCTGCTGACGTCACCCTGGTTGCGTCAGGCGAGGGCTTTGACCTGATCCGTCGCGGCACGACGCGGGATGCGCCGGTCCTGCGCGGGCTGACCTGTTCGTACCTACTCGCAAATCCCTCCGCGCTGATGGGAGGCCGCTGATGCCGCATGTCTATGAGACTGATGGAGCGGCGATCTATCGTCAGTCCTTTGCCACCATCCGGTCCGAGGCCGACCTTGCGCGCTTTACATCAGACGAGGAACCGGTGGTTGTGCGCATGATCCATGCCGCGGGGATGGTGGGTCTGGAAGCGCATGTCCGCTTCACATCCGGCATGGCCGCGCGCGCGCGTACCGCCTTGCAGAACGGCGCGCCGATCCTCTGCGATGCGCGCATGGTGTCGGAGGGCATCACGCGCGCGCGGCTGCCGGCCGGCAACGCCGTGATCTGCACGCTCGGCGATGTCAGGATTCCGGCACTCGCGCAGTCGATGCACAACACGCGCTCGGCGGCGGCACTCGAGCTGTGGCGGCCACATCTGGCCGGCGCGATCGTTGCGATCGGCAATGCGCCGACGGCGCTGTTTCATCTGCTCAACATGCTGGAGAATTCCGACTGTCCGCGACCGGCGGCGATCATCGGCTGTCCGGTCGGCTTCGTCGGAGCGGCCGAGTCCAAGGCGGCCTTGATGGCCGCGCCGCCGGTACCGGCGCTGACGGTCGAGGGACGTCTCGGTGGGTCGGCGATCACGGTCGCCGCCGTCAATGCGCTGGCGAGCCGGAGCGAATAGCGATGGGACGCATCATCTGCTGCGGGCTTGGCCCAGGCGATCCGGACCTGATGAGCGTGCGTTCCGACCGGACGGTGCGCGCGGCGAAGCATGTCGCCTATTTTCGCAAGAAGGGGCAGCTCGGACAGGCGCGGCGCATCGTCGAAGGCATGCTCGCCGCCGGCGTCAGCGAATATCCGATGGAGTATCCGGTCACCACGGAGATCAGTTTCGACAGTCCGGACTATGCGCGGCTGCTGGCGGGCTTCTACGACGAATGGACCGAGCGCCTGGCGCGGCTTGCGCGCGCGGTCGACATCGTCGTGCTCTGCGAGGGCGATCCCTATTTCTATGGCTCGTTCATGCACCTGCATGCGCGCTTGCAAGGTCGTGTCGAGATCGAGGTGATTGCCGGTATTCCCGGCATGGTCGGTTGCTGGAATGCGGTCGGCCAGCCGATCGCGCTTGCCGACGATGTGACCACCGTGCTGATGGGCACGTTGCCGGAGGCTGAGCTCGAACAGCGGATGCGCAGCTCCGACGCGCTGGTCGTCATGAAGACCGGCCGCAACTTGACGAAGATCCGCCGCGCGCTCGCCTCCGCGGGCCGCCTCGACGATGCGTGGCTCGTCGAACGCGGCACCATGCCCGATCAGCGGGTCGCCCGGCTCGCCGACCTCGCTGAGGCGGACTGTCCGTATTTTGCGATCGTGCTGGTGCACGGGCAGGGGCGGCGCAGGGAGGCCGCGCAATGACCGGCACGTTGACCATCGCGGGACTGGGGCCGGGTGACGAGGCGCTGATCACGCCGGAGGTCTCCGCTGCACTCGCAATGGCGACCGACATCGTCGGCTACGCGCCCTATGTGACCCGCGTGCAGCCGCGCGACGGGCTCACGCTGCATCCCTCGGATAATCGCGTGGAGCTACAGCGCGCCGCCGAGGCACTGCGGCTGGCGTCCGAAGGCCACCACGTCGTCGTCGTGTCTTCAGGCGATCCCGGTGTGTTCGCGATGGCGTCTGCCGTGTTCGAGGCGCTCGACGACGCGCCGCAATGGCACGACCTGCCGATCCGCATTTTGCCCGGCGTGACCGCGATGCTGGCGGCAGCGGCAAGTGTTGGCGCGCCGCTCGGCCATGATTTTTGCGCGATCAACCTGTCCGACAATCTCAAGCCATGGCCGCTGATCGAGCAGCGCCTGCGGCTCGCGGCCGAAGCCGACTTCGCGATCGCGATGTACAATCCGCGCTCGGCGAGCCGCCCTCATGGCTTTGCGCGGACGCTCGAGATTTTGAAAGAGGCGGGCTGCGGCGAGCGCATCGTGATTTTCGCCCGCGCTGTCAGTACGCCCGAGCAGCGGATCGAGACCGTCGAACTGCGCGACGCCAAGCCCGAGATGGCCGATATGCGGACGCTTGTGATCGTCTGTAATTCGACGACGCGGCGGGTCGGCCGCTGGGTCTATGCGCCGAGGCAGGTCCGATGACCGAGCCATTCCATCACCTCGCTCACACGTTCCACACGCGGCCGCTCGGGCAGCGGCGGCCGCGTGATCATGATGACGGGAAGGCCAAGCGTGCGGGCGGCATCGATCTTGGCGCGTGCGCCGGCCCCGCCAGAGTTGCGGGCGACGATCCATTCGATAGAGCGCGCACGCATCATCTCCAGCTCGTTGTCGAGCGTGAATGGCCCGCGCGAGACGATGACGTCGGCACCGGGCAATGGCAGCCTCTCGTCGGGCGGGTCGACGAACCGCAACGTATAGGCATGCTGTGGCCGGCTGCCGAACGGCGCGACGTGCTGGCGGCCGATCGCGAGGAACACGTTGGCGCGGCCGTCCGGCAACGCCGCGACCGCCGAGACGACATCCGCGACCTCGATCCAGCGATCGCCGGATGTTCTATTCCAGGGCACGCGTTCGAGCGCGAGCAGCGGCGTTGCGGTTTGCGCGCAGGCGGCGATCGCGTTGCGGCTCATCTCGGCTGCGAAGGGATGTGTCGCGTCGATCACATGGGTTATGCCTTCGCGACGCAGATAGTCGGCAAGACCGCTGACGCCGCCGAAGCCGCCGATCCGGGTCGGCAGCGGTTGTTCGGCAGGAGCTGTGGTGCGCCCGCCGTAGGAATAGACCGCGTCGATGCCCGCGCGCGCGATCGTCGCGGCCAGCGAATTGGCGTCGGCCGTTCCGCCCAGGATCAGGGCGCGCATCATGGGTAATCCCTGGTTGACCGTCATCGGTATCGGCGAAGATGGCCTTGCCGGCCTCTCCGACGCAAGCCGAAAGGCGCTTGGTGAAGCCGAAACGGTGTTCGGCGGTGAACGGCATCTGGCGTTGGCTGGGATCACCGGCCGCGGCCGCGTCTGGCCGGTGCCGTTCGATGCGGACATCGTGCTTGCATGCCGGGGGCGACCGACCGCGGTGCTCGCCTCGGGCGATCCGTTCTGGCATGGCGTCGGCGGCAGCCTTGTCGGGAAATTGCAGGCCGGCGAGTGGGTCGCGCATTCCGCGCCGTCGACATTCTCGCTGGCCGCCGCGCGTCTCGGCTGGCGTCTCGAGAATGTCGTCTGCCTCGGCCTTCATGCCGCACCGTTCGAACGGCTGCTGCCGCATCTGGTGCGCGATGCACGGATCATCTGCCTGGTGCGCGATGGCAGTGCGGCGTCCGATCTTGCGCAACGGCTCACCGAGCGCGGTTGGGGTTCGTCGGCGATGTGGACGCTTTCAGCGCTTGGCGGACCGCGTGAATCCATCACGCAGCATCGGGCCGACGGCTATGCCGGCGATTCCGGCGACAGTCTGGTCACCGTTGCGCTGGAGGCGGCGGGATCGCAGGGGATCGCGCGCAGCTCGGGTCTTCCCGACGCACTCTTCATGCATGACGGGCAATTGACCAAGCGGCCGGTCCGCGCGCTGGCGCTGTCGGCGCTTTCGCCACGGCCTGGTGAGAGGCTGTGGGATGTCGGCGCCGGCTCGGGCTCGATCTCGATCGAATGGGCGCTCTGCGGCGGGACGGCGATCGCCGCCGAGGCCCGCAGCGAACGAGCCGCCAACATCCGCGGCAATGCGGCAAGCTTCGGCTTAACCCACCGGATCACCGTCATCGAAGGCGATGCGCCCGGCGTCCTGTCGAACCTCGAAGCGCCTGATGCCGTGTTCATCGGTGGCGGCCTCGATGCTGATATGTTCGATGCCATCTGGTCGCGCATCGCGCCGGGAACGCGGCTGGTCGCCCACGCAGTGACCCTGGAAACCGAGGCGCTGCTGTCCGATCTGCATCAGCGCCACGGCGGCGAATTGATGCGAGTGGAGATCGCGCAGGCCGAGCCGTTGGGCCGCTATCGCTCCTGGAAGGCCGTGCGGCCGATCGTGCAATGGAGCGCGGTCCGATGAAGGTCGCGGGTCTGGGGTTCAGGAGCAATGCCAGTGTCGCGTCCTTGCGCGAAGCCCTCGATGCGGCCGGCGGGCCCAACGGCCTTGCGGCGGTTGCGACGGTGAGCGACAAGGCCGGTGCGGTGGCATTGAAGGCGCTGGCCCAGCAATTGGGATTGCCGATCCGGAGCATTCCCGCCGAAATGTTGGCTGAGATAGAAACCGTGACGCAATCCGAATTCGTCAAGGCCAGATTTCGGACGGGTTCGGTCGCGGAAGCTGCCGCGGTCGCGGCCGCCGGGCGCGGTGCGCGCCTGATTTCGGCGAGGGCCGTGTCGCAGGATCGGATGGCCACTGCGGCGATCGCGGAAGGAGACGGCGAATGACGGTGCATTTCATCGGCGCGGGGCCGGGTGCTGCCGACCTTCTGACCTTGCGCGGCCGCGATCTCATCGCCGCTTGCCCGGTCTGTCTCTACGCAGGGTCGTTGGTCCCCGAGGGCGTGCTGGCGCATTGCCCGAAGGATGCGCGCATCGTCAACACGGCGCCGCTGTCGCTCGACGACATCGTCGCCGAGATCGCTGCGGCGCATGCCGAAGGCAAGGACGTCGCGCGGCTGCATTCGGGCGATCTCTCGATTTGGTCGGCGATGGGCGAGCAGCTGCGCCGGTTGCGCGCGTTGCAGATTCCCTATTCGGTCACGCCCGGCGTGCCGGCCTTCTCGGCGGCCGCGGCCGCACTGGAGGCCGAACTGACGCTGCCCGGTCTTGCGCAATCGGTGGTGCTGACGCGCACGCCGGGCAGGGCGAGCGCGATGCCTGACGGCGAGACGCTCGCAGCCTTTGCCGCGACCGGCGCGGTGCTGGCGATCCATCTGTCGATCCATCTGCTCGACAAGGTCGTCGCCGAGCTCACGCCGCACTATGGCGCGGATTGCCCGGTGGCGATCGTCTGGCGCGCGAGTTGGCCGGAGCAGCGCATCGTGCGCGCCACGCTCGCAACGCTTGATGCCGCGGTCGGCCCGGAGCTCGAACGGACGGCGCTTATCCTGGTCGGCAAGACGCTCGGCGCCGGCGAATTCGCCGAGAGCCGTCTCTATGCGGCCGACTACGACCGCCGCTACCGGCCGGTCGGCGCCGAGCCACGCTTTCCGGAACCATCGCGATGACCGCGGGGCTCGTGATCTCGGCGCCGGCATCGGGTGTCGGCAAGACGACGCTGACCCTGGCGCTGGCGCGCGCCTATCGCAATCGCGGGCTGAGCGTACAATGCCTCAAGAGCGGGCCGGATTATATCGATCCGGCCTTTCATGCGGTCGCGACGGGACGCGCATCCGTCAACATCGACAGCTGGGCGATGGCATCAGATGCGATCGCGCATCTGGCAGGCCGCGGCGCGGACGCGGATCTCGTGCTGGCCGAAGGCTCGATGGGATTGTTCGACGGGGTCGCGACGCGCGGCGTCTCGGGTACCGGCGCCACCGCCGATATTGCCGAGATGATGGGATGGCCGGTGCTGCTGGTGATCGATCCCTCCGGCCAAGCACAGACCGCGGCGGCGGTTGCAGCGGGATTGCGTGATTTTCGCGCCGGCGTGCAGCTCGCGGGTGTCGTGCTTAACCGTGTCGCCAGTCCGCGGCACGAAGCGTTGGTGCGCAGTGCCATGGCGGGTGCGGGCATTCCGGTGCTGGGTGCGCTTCCCCGCCACGCCGAGATCGCGTTGCCGAAGCGGCATCTCGGCCTGGTGCAGGCCGAAGAGCAGGTTCAGATCGACGGTCTGATCGACGAGGCCGCACGCTTCGTCGCCGAGCATGTCGATCTCGACGCCGTGTTGCAATCGGCGCGCGCCTGGTCGCCGCAATCAGCCGCGCAGGGCCTCAAGATCACGCCGCCCGGCCAGCGGATTGCGCTCGCGCGCGATGCCGCATTCTCCTTCGTCTATCCGCACATGCTGGAGGCCTGGCGCGCGGCCGGCGCCGAGATCGTGACGTTCTCGCCGCTCGCCGACGAAGGCCCCGATGCGGACGCCGATGTGTGCTGGCTGCCCGGTGGTTACCCTGAGCTGCATGCCGGCCGGCTTGCTTCCAACACGCGGTTTCTTGGGCAATTGCGCGCTTTCGCGGAGACGAGGCCGGTGCACGGCGAGTGCGGCGGCTACATGGTGCTGGGCACCGCGTTGACCGATGCCGAAGGCACACGCCACCCGATGGCGGGCTTACTCGGCCTCGAGACCAGCTATGCCAAGCGCCGCATGCACCTCGGCTACCGGCTCGCCGAGCTTGCCGCGGCGATGCCCGGGCACGGTCCGGGCTCTCGTCTGCGCGGTCACGAATTTCACTATTCGACGATCATCGCGCAGCCGGACACGCCGCTCGCGGTGGTGCGCGATGCGACCGGCGCGATCGTGGCCGAAACCGGATCGCGGCGCGGTAACGCCACGGGTACATTCTTCCATCTGATTGCGGAGGATCGATGAGCGGATTCGTTTCCTTCGTCTCGGCCGGCCCCGGCGATCCCGAGCTCCTGACCATGAAGGGAGCCGCGCGGCTGCGCGAGGCGGATGTGGTTCTCTATGATGACCTTGCCTCGGGCGCGATCCTTGATCTCGCGCGCTCCGGCGCCAATCTCGTCGCAGTCGGCAAGCGCGCCGGCCGTCTCTCGGCGAAGCAGCATCATGTCAGCCGGCTGCTGGTCGATTACGCGGCGGCCGGCGTGCGCGTGGTGCGGCTGAAATCCGGTGACGCCGGCATCTTCGGACGGCTCGAGGAGGAGATCGAGGCGTTGCGCGCGGCCGGCATCGGCTACGAGATCATTCCCGGCGTGACCTCGGCCTCGGTCGCCGCGGCGCAAGCCGGCATTCCGCTGACGCGGCGGCTGACCTCGCGCCGGGTCCAGTTCGTGACCGGCGCCGATGTCACCGGCGAGTTGCCCGCGGATCTGAACTGGGCGGCGCTGGCCGATCCGGAAGCCACCACCGTCGTCTATATGGGCCGGCGGACGTTTCCGGCCTTGGCCGCGAAGCTGATCGCGCATGGCCTTTCCCCCGAGACGCCCGCACTGCTGGCGGAGTCGCTCGGCCACGCCGACGAGCGGCTGGTCCGCACCACGATCGCGGAACTCGCCGAACGGCTCACGCTTGCCGACGCTGCCACTGCGGCTGCCGTCATCCTGTTCGGTGCGCTGGCACCGGAGCAAGGTTGATACGGCGATGTTGACGCTTTCCCTGATCGGTATCGGTTGCGGCGATCCGCAGCAGCTCACACTTGCTGCGATCGCCGCGATCAATGCCGCCGACCTGGTGCTGATCCCGCGCAAGGGGACCGCGAAGTCGGATCTCGCGGACTTGCGTCGAACGATCTGCGCAGAGGCGTTGAACAACGATCGCACGCGCGTTGCCGAGTTCGACCTGCCGGTGCGTGATGCCGGAGAGGAGGACTATCGCAAGGGTGTCGACGATTGGCACGATGCGATCGCCGCAACCTGGTCACAGGAAATCGCGCGCCATCTCGGCGGCGAGGGTCGCGTCGCCCTGCTGATCTGGGGCGATCCCTCGCTCTACGATTCGAGCCTGCGGATCGCGCAACGGCTCGATCCGCCGCCGTCGATCGAGGTGATCCCGGGCATCACGTCGATCCAGGCGCTGTGCGCGGCGCATGCGCTGCCGCTCAACGAGATCGGCGAGCCGTTCCTGGTCACGACCGGCCGGCGGCTCCGCGAGGCCGGCTGGCCGCCCGGCGTCGACACAATCGTCGTGATGCTCGACGGCGGCGCGGCATTCCAGACGCTGGATCCGGAGGGCTTGAAGATCTGGTGGGGCGCCTATCTCGGTATGCCCGATCAGATCCTCATGGCGGGTGAATTGGCCGAGGTGGGCCCTCGCATCGTTGCCACGCGCCGTGATGCGCGTGAGCGGCACGGCTGGATCATGGACAGTTATGTCCTCAAGCGGCGATCGTGATCGAGGGATTGCGTCGGCAGTCGACGCAGCGGGGGGCTATCCGGTCTTCAATCCGCGAATTGAGGGTTGGATCGTCAGGCGGTAGGCCACGAGCTTGTCACCATCGAACTGCTCGAGGGTTGTCTCGCAGACCGGGCAGCGATACTCGCCCTTGCTTCCCGATCCGGATGACAGCTCAAGGCGCCGGAATCCAGCCCCGCAGCGCGGACACGTGACGTCGTCCTTCTTCATCAACCCACCCCAGAACAACACCGGCGGTATTTTGTAACCTAGACCGCACGGCAGAACTATGGTCATGGCCGGGAGAGCGACCGATCATTCCTGCATGGCAATGCCGACGCGATCCAGATTGAACATGCCGCACCGCCAACCCGATCCCGCACAGGAACGGACCGGCAACTGCAACGCATTCCGCAAACTCGGCAACAGCTTATGGCGTAGCGCCGAAACACGATCTGACCTTGCCTGCACCGCAACAATGGCTGCGATGTCGCGACATCAGCGGTTTCCCCGACCCCCGATCAACGCGTGATCGCCGGCGAACGCAGGGTTCGCCGGCGATCCATCGCCATCAGCGGATGCCACCTATTGCCTGATAAGGCGAACCAGGTCCTGCCTCAGCAGGTAGAGCGAGACAGCGAGCAGAACGACGTCCTTCATCAGGAAGGGCACGTTGCCGGTCATTGCGGGGAAGCCTCCGGCGGCAACGTCCCAACCATCCGGCATGAACGGGATGATGGTGACGGTCGCGATGAAGGTGCCGGTCGAGCCGAGGGCGCCGAGAACGCCGAGCCGCTTGTCCCTGAAACCCGCCAGCAGCAGCGAGCCGAACGTCCACTCCGAGGCGCCCAGAAAGTAGCTGGCGCCGGCATGGCCGAAGGCTGGATAGAGCCACCAGATCAGCGGCCCGTTGCTGATGAACGGGACCAGCCGTTCGAATTCGTACGGAAACCATTTCTGGTAACCGAAGAACAGGAACATGATCACCATCGCGGCGCGAACGACGTGGTAGTCGAGGTCATCCGCGAGCAGGCCTGATCTGTCGAGCGCGCGGACAAGTGGATTCTGTGTGGTGTTGGTAAGCGTGGTCATGGTCGTGATCCCTTCGTGCGACATCGTTCGGTCGCTCTAGGCGACCGCGGGGAAGTCGATGTCGGTGTCGTTGATGCGGTTGAAGACGTTGGTGAAGACGATGGTCGCAAACGCCAGGCTGATTTCGACCAGCTGCGCGTCGCTGTAGCCGGCGGCCTTGATCGCGGCGAAGTCCTCGGCACTGACGGTGCCGCTCGACTGTGCGAGCTTGCGGACAAAGCCGATCAACACGTCGGACTTGGCATCACCGGTCGGCGCGCCGTCGCGAATCTGCTTCAGTGCGTCTGCCTTCACACCGGCGAGCTTGGCGAGATGAGAATGCGCGGCGACACAATAGTCGCAGCCGCCGGCGGCGCTGACCACGAGCTTGATGATCTCCCGATCGCGCTTGGAAAGGCTTCCGCTGGCAAGCACCGCATCGGCCGCGAGCATCGACTTGAGGGCGGCCGGACCGTGGGCGGCGATTGCCGCGTAGGCGTTCGGCACGCTGCCGGCAGCCTTCTTGATCTGGGCGTAGATCTGGCCCGACGGGCCGGTATCGGTTTCGAGATTGGGAACTGAGAGACGCGACATGGTGGCACTCCTTGTTTGGGGTGGTGAACGATTGCGGAGTGACAATAGGAACGAGACGTGAGACACTGAATGTTCATATTGCTCGATTATATGCTCAATCGTCTCATGCTCTGCTTCGGGGGATTGGCCATGGATTGGCTCAGCCGGCTATTCGAGATGATGCCGGTGCGCGGGCGGCTCGACCTTCGTTGCAGCTACAGCGTGCCCTGGCGCATCGACCAGGGGCCGGGCGCGACCAACGAGATCCCCTATCATGCGGTGCTCGCCGGCTCGGCGATCCTTGACGATCCCGCTGGCGGCCGGCCGTTGCTGCTGAAGACCGGCGACATTCTTCTGCTGCCCGGCAACCCCCGGCACGTGATGCATGACGGCAGCGGCGCGACACCGCTGCCGGCGCGCAACCGGGCGGCGCAGAATTTCACGATCAGCGAAAACCTGGGTTCGGACGAGCGGCTTGATCTGCTGTGCGGACACTTCGCGATTGCACCTCCGCACGACCGTCTGTTGCGCACTTATCTTCCGCCGCGTCTTGTCGTGCATGCCGGCTCGCGTATGGGAAAGGGTACGGCCGCACGGCTCGCTGGCCTCGTGTCCCTGATGCGCAGCGAAACGGCCGACGATCATCTGGGCGGCCGCGCCATGCTGGACGCGCTGTCCACGGCGATGTTTGCGCTTGTGCTGCGGCTTGCGAGCGAGACCGATGACAGGTCAAGCGGCCTGCTCGCACTGGTCGGCGATCCCCGACTTGCGCCGGCGGTGGCGGCCATGTTCAACCAGCCTGCGCGCGCATGGTCGCTGCCGGAGCTTGCGCGTCTCTGCAACATGTCGCGCGCCACGCTAGCGCGCCAGTTCCAGGACAAGCTTGGGCGATCGCCGAGCGATCTGCAAACCGATATCAGGATGACGCTTGCGGCGAACGAGTTGAAGAGATCATCGCTTTCGACCGGCGCCGTTGCGGAGAAGGTCGGCTACCAATCCGAGGCCGCGTTTCAGCGCGCCTTCAAGAGCCACATGGGCGTGACGCCGGCGCAGTGGCGGAAGACGCAGCCGTCCGAACCGGATGCCGTGATGGGTCTCGCCGCACCGGGTGATCCGCCAGGCGCCGCACAAGCCTGACCCACGTCGGGCAGCGGCCGATGGGCGATCGCCACCGGCCGCTCTGCGCGCTGTCACGCCTTCACGGCAGCGGCCTGCTGGAGAACTGCGATCATGTCCTCGGGCTCGGGGCGGCGGGTATAGTCGGGGTTCACCTCCGAGTAGAGGATCACGCCGTCCCGTCCGATGACGTAGCGGGCCGGCATCGGCAACGTCCAGCTCGGATCGTCGTTGAAGGTCGGCAGATCGTTCTTCAGCTGCTTGTAGAGCTCGACCAGATAGTCGGGCAGATGGAAGCGCAGTCCGAAGGCGTCGCCGATCTGGCCCTTCGCGTCGGACAGGATCGGGAACGAGAGCTTGTTCTGGCGCACCGACTTCCGGCTGTTCGGCGCGGTCTGCGGCGAGATCGCGATCAGCGACGCGCCATATTTGTCGAATTCCGGCTTGGCGGCCTCCAGCGCCTGCAGCTCCATGTTGCAATACGGGCACCAGACGCCGCGGTAGAAGCTGAGCACCAGCGGGCCGCGCTTCAACAAATCGGCCGAGTTGACGATATTGCCGTCGGGATCCCGGAGCGAGAAGGCAGGGGCGACATCGCCCGCCTTTTTGGCGCGCTGGGCGGCACCGGATGCGATCAGCTCCGCGGTGGCGCGGTGCATGATCTCGATGACGGCTGGCGGAACGTTGTACGGCGGCTTTCCGGCCTCGAAATCGGCCTTGAAAGCGTCGAGCTTGGCTTGCAGCGACATGGCGGTTCTCCTTGGCTTCTGCGTGGTGGACGGCAGCGCCGTCCGTTTGTTGAAATCACACACAGGAAGCTAAAGGAGATGGCCGCGCAGGGTAGCGCTACCGCTGGACTAGCGTTTATTCCTAGCTGGAATGGGGGCGAACCGCTTCAACCGGCGGATCACGCGTCATGCATTGAAGCTGCGCTCGAAGAAGTTCACGAATGCGCGGGCCTTGGCGGTCGCGGCGCGCCCGGTCGGAAGCACGGCCCAGAGATCGAGCGCGGGGAGGCTCCATTCCGGCAGGACCGCACGCACAGCGCCCGCTTGGAGTTCGGGGGTGAACATCCACTCCGAGGCGATCGCGAGCCCGGCATCGGCGAGCACCGCAGCCCGGACGCCTTCGGCCGCGGTGACCCGCAACCGGCTCCGCACCGTGACGGCGAGTTCCGTGCTCTCGCGCTGAAACGACCACACGCTGCCCTCGCGGAGATAAACGACGGCCTGGTGCCGGCTCAGTTCGCTCGGCGTGGCCGGCGTGCCGACGCGGTCGAAATAGGCCGGCGTACCCAGCACGAGGCGCTTGCATCTCGCGACGCGGCGCGCGGTCAGCGTCGAATCCAGCATCTTGCCCATCCGGAGCGCGACGTCGATGCCTTCCTGCACGAGATCGATCTGGCGGTCGTCGAGCACGACTTCGAGCTCCAGCTCCGGATGCTGCGCGAGAAACTTCGGCAGCATCGGAATGAGATGGATCCGGGCGAAGGTGACGGCGGCGCAGATCCGCAATCGGCCCTTGAGGCCCGCACCCGCGCCGCGTGCCGCGATCTCGGCCTCGGCCGCCTCTTCAAGCGCGCGCCTGGCGCGCTCGAGATAGCCGAGCCCTGCTTCGGTCGGGGTGAGGCCATGGGTCGACCGCGTGAGCAGCTTGACCCCGAGAAATTCCTCGAGCTGCGCGACTGATTTCGAAACCGCCGGCTGGCCGACCCGGAGCTGTCGCGCCGCCCCGGAGAACGAGCCGGTCTCGATCACCCGCACGAATGTCTCCATCGCCGCCAGACGATCCATGGCTATTCTCCACAGGAATGAGCGATCATCCCCATCCTCTCACGGTCCGAGGCGATTGGCCATTTCCGGACGCGCGTCGGCAGAGGAGACGGCAGGCTACGACTTGCGATGCCTGGCATTGACCGCGATCGCGGCGGCGGCGGTGCGGTTCTCGACGCCGAGCTTGGCGTAGATCTGCTCGAGGTGCTTGTCGACGGTGCGCGGGCTCAAGCCCAGGATCTGCGCGATGTCGCGGTTGGTCTTGCCCTTGGAGAGCCAGGACAGCACTTCGCCCTCGCGGGTGGTCAGGCCGAGCTCGCTGGAGAACTCGGCCGGCATGTCACCGCTGGTGTCCTTGGCCAGCCGCAGCAGGAATTCGTTGGGCCCGAGCTTGCCCATGAATTGCAGCCGAAGCTGCTCGCTGCCGGGGAATGACGCCACGGCCGCGGTCTTCGCTCCGGCCTTGCCTTTCTGAGCCTGGTCTAGCCATTGCGGCATCGGCTCCGGCAGCACGAAATTGTCGGCGGCGTCGGCGAGCGTATCCGACAGCAGTCTTTGTGCCTGCGGCGTCGCCCACAGCAGCGCGCCTGAACTGTTGACTGCGAGCAGATAGCGGCCGGAGACGTCGAGCGCGGCGCGGGCGCTCTGGGTCATCCGTGCATTGGCGAGATGGACCCGGATGCGCGCCAGCATTTCCTCGATCACGATCGGCTTCGTGACATAGTCGACGCCGCCGGCCTCCAGCCCGCGCACGATGTGCTCGGTTTCGGCCAGTCCCGTCATGAAGATGATCGGGACGCCATCGAGCCCGGCGTCGCGCTTCAGCCGCCGGCAGGTCTCGAAGCCGTCCATGCCGGGCATCACGGCATCGAGCAGCACGATATCGGGGGTGATCTGGTCGACGATGCGCATCGCGGAGGCGCCGTCGAGCGCGACCATCACGGTCATGCCGGCGCCGTCGAGCGCGTCGGTCAGCAGGCGCAACGTCTCGGGCGAGTCGTCGACGACGAGCGCGACGTCGCGCTTTCGCTGTTCAATGGTCATAGCTGTACAATGTTTTCAACGTCGCCATATATTGATCAAGATCGAACCGGTCGATCAGCGTGCGCATCTGTCCGACGAAGTCGGCATGTTCGGGACATTCGTTGCCGATCTCGTCGAGCTTGAGCTGGATCGCCCTGATATAGCCGAGCTGGCCGAGGCTGATCAGCTCTTCGACATATTTAACCGGCGGGCGCGAGCCCGTATCGGGCTTCCATTGCGGGGGCGGAACCTGCTCGGCCTCATACTGCCACTCGATCTTGAGCAGCTGGCGGATGCTCTCGAGCAGCCGCGGGATGTCGATCGGCTTCATCAAGTAGCCGTCGTGGAACGGCTGCGCCAGCGGCGCGCCATGGGCTTCCAGCGCGCTGGCCGAGATCATCAGGATTCGGGCCTGGTGATGGCCTTCTGAGCGCAAGGTCTCGGCGACCGTCCAGCCGTCCATGCCGGCCATCGAGATATCGAGCAGGAACATGTCCGGCCGGCAATGCTGCGCGAGGGTAAGACAGCCAGGTCCGTCTGGTGCACTGAGCAGGATGAAGCCGAGCGGCGCCAGGATCTCGCGCAGCAGGTCGCGGTGGGTCGGATCATCGTCGGTGATCAGGATCGTCTTGCGCGGTCCGTGATAGCCGTACACGGGAGCGTCGACCGGCGCATCGCGGCGCGGATTGGTGACCTCCGACAGCAGCAGCTTGACGCGGAACGTGCTGCCGGTGCCAACCGTGCTCAGGACCTTGATGTCGCCGCCCATCACACCCGCGAGCAGGCGGCTGATGGTGAGGCCGAGCCCGGTGCCGGTCTGGGGCTGGCTGACGCCGAGTGCGCCGCGCTCGAACGGGGCGAAGATTCGTTCGAGATCGTCGGGCTGGATGCCCGGCCCGGTATCGATCACCTCGAACTCGGCGACCGGGCTGCGATAATGCACCACGAACTGCACCTTGCCGGTCTGCGTGAACTTGATCGCATTCGAGAGCAGGTTGATCAGGATCTGGCGCAGCCGCTTCTCGTCGGCATAGACCACGACGGGCAGCACGGCCGGCCGCCTGAACACGAAGTCGATGCCTTTTGCAGCAGCTTGCAGGCGGAACATGCCGACCAGCTGCTCGAGGAAATCGTTCAGCCGCACCTCGTCGCGCGAAAGATAGAGGCGGCCGGCCTCGATCTTGGAGATATCGAGAATACCGTCGATCAGACCCGACAGATGATCGGCGCTGCGGCGGACCACGCGCACTTGCCCGCGTGGCCGCACCGGGAGGCTGTCGTCCTGCTCCAATAGCTGCGCGTAGCCGGAGATCGCATTCAGCGGCGAGCGAAGTTCGTGACTGAGACCTACGACGTATCGGCTCTTGGCGAGATTGGCGGCCTCGGCCACTTCCTTGGCGCGCTGCAGCTCGGCATCGGTGCGTTTGTGGGCGTCGATCTCCTGGATCAGCAGCGTGGTCTGCCGACGTGTTTCGTCTTCGGCGGCGCGCCGGCTCTGTTGCGCCAGCACGAACAGCCAGGCGACGACGCCGATGATCAGGGTCAGCGCAAAGAACACCTTCCACAGCACGTCGGCCAATAGTTCGTTGGCATGCACGGCCGCCGTGGTCTGCAGGTAGATCAGGCCAAGCACCAGCGCGACGAGACCGGCCGAGACCGCGAATACGCCGAGGTAATGGCCGAGCTGCGAGTTGATGCGGGCGTAGATCGGCTGCGGCATCACCTTGCCCAGCGCGTCCGAGACTTGCGCGCCGATCCGCCCATGCGGCTTGCAGAGGTCGTGGCAGCGGGCGTCGAGCGAGCAGCACAATGAGCAGATCGGGCCGGCATAGGCCGGACAGGAGGCCATGTCCTCGGGCTCGAACGCATGCTCGCAGATACAGCACTGGATCGATTCAAGGTTCTGCCAGCTCCGCTTCGGCTTGCGGGCGATGTAATACTTTCCGTCGGTCGCCCACGCAATCAGCGGAGCAGTGATGAAGGCCACCGCGAGCGCGACGAAGGCGGACAGCGCTTTCGCGGTCGGGCCGAACAGGCCGTAGAACGCGCTGATCGAGACCACGGTCGCGATCGTCATCGCGCCGACGCCGACCGGATTGATGTCGCAGAGATGGGCGCGCTTGAACTCGATGTGCTGCGGCCGCAGGCCGAGCGGCTTGTTGATGACGAGATCGGCGACCAGCGCGCCGACCCAGGCGATCGCGACGTTTGAATACAGCGCCAGCGTCTGCTCCAGCGCCTTGTAGACGCCGATTTCCATCAACAGCAACGCGACGACGACGTTGAACACCAGCCACACCACGCGGCCGGGATGCGAATGGGTGAGGCGGGAGAAGAAGTTCGACCAGGCGATCGAGCCGGCATAAGCGTTGGTGACGTTGATCTTGACCTGCGACAGGATCACGAAGGTCCCGGTCAGC
This sequence comes from Bradyrhizobium sp. RD5-C2, assembly GCF_019972155.1. GTDB lineage: Bacteria > Pseudomonadota > Alphaproteobacteria > Rhizobiales > Xanthobacteraceae > Bradyrhizobium. The sequence continues at coordinate 331,946 of NZ_BOVL01000010.1, forward strand.
GCCATTGCGAGATCCGGCTGCGACAGCACGTAGCGGAAGGCTTCGAGATACATGTTCGCGGGCTCGGCCGCGTGCTCGGCCGAGACGCCGTGGCTGAGCGCGAAGAAGGCCAGGAACGAGCCGGCGAGCAGCTTGAGCGCGCCGAGCACGATCCAGCCGGGACCGGCGCTCAGCAGCGCGATCCACCAGGCCTTGCGCGAGGTGCGGCGGTCGCGCGGCAGGAACCGCAGGAAGTCGACCTGCTCGCCGATCTGCGCCACCAGCGCGAACACGACGGAGGCGGCTGTTCCGAACAGCAGGAGATCAAGGTTGCCGGCGGGATCGCCGTGCTCGCCGGCGAACTTGCGCCACTCGGTGAAGGAATGCGGATTGGCCCACGCGATCGCCGCGAACGGCATGATGTGGAGGATCACCCATAGCGGCTGGGTCCAGAGCTGGAAGCGGCTGATCAGGGTGATGCCGTAGACGACGAGCGGAATGATCACGACGGCGCTGATCAGGTAACCGATCGGCCGCGGGATGCCGAAGCACATGTCGAGCGCGCTGGCCAGGATCACGGCCTCGATCGCGAAGAAGATGAAGGTGAAGGAGGCGTAGATCAGCGAGGTGATGGTCGAGCCGATATAGCCGAAGCCGGCGCCGCGGGTCAGCAGGTCGATGTCGATGCCGCTTTTCGCGGCATGGTAGGCGATCGGCAGTCCGCAGAGGAAGATGATGACGCTGACGACCAGGATCGCTGCGGAGGCGTTGATCGCGCCATAGTTCAGCGTGATGGTGCCGCCGATCGCCTCCAGCGCAAGGAAGGAGATCGCGCCGAGCGCGGTGTTGGCGACACGGGCGGCGGACCAGCGCCGCGCGCTCTTGGCGGTGAAGCGCAGCGCGTAGTCTTCCAGCGTCTGGTTGGCGACCCATTGATTGTATTGGCGCCTGACGCGGTCTATCCGCTGCCGCCCTGCCACTCGCTCTAACTCCTGGTCCACGATGCTCTGATCGCGGGCAAATCCCGTACCAAAAACCTACGTCGCTATTTTGCGGTGCAGTATACGCGATCTCACGTATCTGTGCGCTGCACAAAAGTGAGCAATCCTCGCCTGATCAATAAGCGTTCTCGAACCAATGGGGTGCTCATGTCAGACGAAACCAAACCAGGCCTGAAGTCTCCGCTCCGGCGCAAGCTCTTGATGGGAATGGCGGCTTTGCCGGCCGTTTCGATGCTGGGCCGCCCCGCATTCGCCGACGTTCCTGCAACCTCCGCGGTCAACACGACGGGTCTTGCAGTCACCGATAGCGAAGTTACGGTCGGCATCCTGCACTCCGTGACCGGCACCATGGCGATCTCCGAGACCGGATCGGTCGAGGCCGAGAAGCTCGCGATCGAGCAGATCAACGCCGCCGGCGGTGTGCTCGGCCGCAAGATCAAGTTCATCCAGGAAGACGGCGCGAGCGACTGGCCGACTTTCGCGGAAAAGGCGAAGAAGCTGCTGGTCAACGACAAATGCGCCGCCGTGATGGGCTGCTGGACCTCGGCCTCGCGCAAGGCGGTGCTGCCGGTGTTCGAGCAGTACAACGGCATGCTGTACTACCCGACCTTCTATGAAGGCCTCGAGCAGTCCAAGAACGTCATCTACACCGGCCAGGAAGCGACGCAGCAGATCATCGCGGGCCTCGACTGGGTCAACAAGACCAAGGGCGCCAAGAGCTTCTATCTGCTCGGCTCGGACTACATCTGGCCGCGCACCTCGAACAAGATCGCGCGCAAGCACATCGAGAATCATCTGCAGGGCTGCAAGGTGGTCGGCGAGGAGTACTTCCCGCTCGGCTCGACCCAGTTCAACTCGGTGATCAACAAGATCAAGCTGACCAAGCCTGACGTGATCTACGCGATCATCGTCGGCGGCTCCAACGTCGCGTTCTACAAGCAGCTCAAGGCGGCCGGCATCGACCTGTCGAAGCAGACGCTGCTCACCATCTCGGTCACCGAGGACGAGATCGACGGCATCGGCGGCGAGAACATCGCCGGCGCCTATGCCTGCATGAAATATTTCCAGTCGCTCGACAATGCGAACAACAAGGCATTCGTGCCCGCCTTCAAGAAGATGTGGGGCGAGAAGACCGTGATCGGCGACGTCACGCAGGCTGCGTACCTCGGCCCGTGGCTGTGGAAGTTGACGGTGGAGAAGGCGGGCTCCTTCGACATCGACAAGATCGCGGCGGCGTCCCCCGGCGTCGAGTTCAAGGGCGCGCCGGAAGGCTACGTCCGGATCCACGAGAACCATCATCTGTGGTCGAAGACCCGCGTCGGGCGCGCCAAGGCCGACGGCCAGTATGAGCTGATCTACGAGACCGCCGATCTCGTCGAGCCGGATCCGTTCCCCAAGGGCTACCAGTGAGCCAGTAGCCCGCATGAGCGGAGCGATATGCGGGGCCGTCCCGGGTATCGCTGCCGCTCACCCGGGTTACGAAGCTCCACAACGCATCGCGGCGTGGACGTCATCGTCCACGCCACGGAACGAGCGTCGCTTGACCGGCGGCGCGTGCCCTTTGGAATGACGGAGAACCAGATGTTCGGCGACTATTCGATCAGCGATCTCGGCGCCATCCTTGCGATGCAGGGATTTGCCGGGCTCATCCTGTTCTCCGTCTATGTGCTGATGGCGCTGGGGCTTGCCATCATCTTCGGCCAGATGGGCGTCATCAACATGGCGCACGGCGAGTTCATGATCCTGGGCGCCTACGTCACCTGGATGACGTCGAACGCCGTGCAGCACGTCGCGCCCTGGCTGTTCCCCGGTTACTTCTTCATCGCCATGATCCTGGCGTTCATCGCCTCCGGCGCGCTCGGCATGCTGGTCGAATGGGCGCTGATACGCCATCTCTACAAGCGTCCGCTCGATACGCTGCTGGCGACCTGGGGTCTCAGCCTGATCCTGCAGCAGGCCTATCGCTCGATCTTCGGCGCGCGCGAAGTCGGCGTCGAGCTGCCGGAATGGATGATGGGCTCCTGGCAGGCGACCGACTCGATCCAGATCCCCATCAACGGCATGTTCGTGATGGCGCTGACCATGCTGATCACGATCGCGGTCGCCTACGTGCTGTTCTGGTCGAGCTGGGGCAAGCAGGTGCGCGCGGTGGTGCAGAACCGCGTGATGGCGGGCGCCGTCGGCATCAACACCGAGAAGGTCGATCGCTACACTTTTGGCCTCGGCTGCGGTATCGCCGGGGTCGCAGGCTCGGCCTTCACCATGATCGGCTCGACCGGGCCGACCGCCGGCCAGCTCTACATCGTCGACACCTTCCTGGTCGTCGTGTTCGGCGGCGCCGCTTCGCTGTTCGGCACTATCGCCTCCGCCTTCTCGATCTCGCAGACCCAGTCGACGCTGGAATTCTTCCTGTCGGGGTCGATGGCCAAGGTGATCACGCTGCTCACGATCGTCGCGATCCTGATGGTGCGTCCGCAGGGGCTCTTCGCGCTCAAGGTCCGCAAATAAGAACAAGCAGGCAGGTCATGGTCATCAACTCGCGCTTTTTCAATCGCTCCGAACTGCTCGGCTTCCTTGCGCTCGCGGTGCTGCTACTTCTCATCCTGCCGCTGTCGCTGGATATCTTCCGCCTCAATTTGGTCGCCAAATATCTGACCTACGCCTTCGTCGGCATCGGCCTCGTGCTGTGCTGGGGCTATGGCGGCATCCTGAGCCTGGGGCAGGGCGTGTTCTTCGGCCTCGGCGGCTACTGCATGGCGATGTACCTCAAGCTCGAGGCGTCCTCGGTCGCGAACACCAAGATCCAGTCGACGCCGGGCATCCCCGACTTCATGGACTGGAACCAGATCACGCAGCTTCCGCTGTTCTGGAAGCCGTTCCACAGCTTTCCGGTCACGGTGCTGGCGATCCTGCTGGTTCCCGCGTTGTTCGCGCTGATCATCGGCGCCGCGATGTTCAAGCGCCGGGTCGGCGGCGTGTACTTTGCGATCATCACGCAAGCGATCGCGGCGATCCTCACCATTCTGATCGTGGGGCAGCAGGGCTACACCGGCGGCATCAATGGCATCACGGATCTGCGTACGCTGCACGGCTGGGACATCCGCACCGATCACGCCAAGTTCATTCTGTATTTTGTCGAGGTTGTGTTGCTGTTCGGATGCATCGTTGCCGCGCAATTCATCCGGCTGACAAAACTCGGGCGCATCCTGGTGGCGATGAGGGAGCAGGAGGATCGCGTGCGCTTCTCCGGTTACAGCGTCGCCAATTTCAAGATCTTCGCGTTCTGTGCCGCGGCGGTGTTCGCGGCGATCGGCGGTGCCATGTTCACGCTCGAGGTCGGCTTCATGTCGCCGTCCTTCGTCGGCATCGTGCCGTCGATCGAGATGGTGATCTACACCGCGGTCGGCGGCCGGATGTCGATCTTCGGCGCGGTCTGGGGTGCGCTGCTGGTCAATTTCGCCAAGACCAGCCTTTCAGAATCCTTCCCGCAGCTCTGGCTGTTCGGCCTCGGCGCACTGTTCATCGCGGTCGTGCTGGCCTTCCCGAACGGGCTCTCCGGCATCTGGGCGGATCATATCCAGCCCCGCATCGATCGGCTGTTCGCATCACGCAAATCAAAATCGGCGGCCGGCCTTGTCGCCGACGGCGCACCGGCCGAGTGAGGAGGGACCATCATGCTCGTCGGCCATCAGCCCAAGGATTTCCTGCTCGCGGTCTCCGGACTCACCGTGTCCTTTGACGGCTTCAAAGCGGTCAACGATCTCTCCTTCTATGTCGAGGAGAACGAGATCCGCGTCATCATCGGCCCGAACGGCGCCGGCAAGACCACGGTGCTCGATCTGATCTGCGGCAAGACCCGGGCGACATCAGGCTCGATCCAGTTCCGCGGCCAGGAGCTGACGAGATTGCGCGAGAACGAGATCGTGCAGGCCGGTGTCGGGCGCAAGTTTCAGACGCCGTCGGTGTTCGAGGATCTCACCGTGTTCGAGAACCTCGAGATCTCATACCCGCGCGGCCGCACGGTGTTCGGCTCGCTGACCTTCCAGCGCGACGATGCGGTCAAGCAGCGGGTCGAGGAGGTCGCCGAGATGATCTTCCTGAAGGATCGCCTCAACACCTATGCCGACCAGCTCAGCCACGGCCAGAAGCAGTGGCTCGAGATCGGGATGCTGCTGATCCAGGACCCGGACCTCTTGATGCTCGACGAGCCGGTCGCCGGCATGAGCGTCTCGGAGCGCGCCAAGACCGCAGAGCTGCTCAACCGCATCATCAAGGACCGTTCGGTGCTGGTGATCGAGCACGACATGAAATTCGTCGAGGACATCGCGCACAAGGTCACGGTGCTGCATCAGGGCCAGATCCTCTCCGAGGGGACGATGGAGCACGTCAAGAACGATCCCAAAGTGATCGAAGTTTACCTGGGCCATTGAGGAACACCGCGATGCTGGCAATCAATGATCTTCACGTCGCCTACGGCCAGAGCGAGGTGCTGCACGGCCTCAACGTCTCCGTCGCGCCCAACGAGATCGTCGCGATCATGGGCCGCAACGGCATGGGCAAGACCACGCTGATGAAGTCGCTGATGGGCATCCTGCCGGCCAAGAGCGGCAAGGTGACGATGGACGGCACCGAGCTCGGCGCGATGAAGAGCTATGAGCGGGTCGCGAAGGGGCTGGCTTACGTGCCGCAGGGCCGCATGATCTTCTCCACCATGACGGTGAAGGAGAACATCGAGACCGGGCTCGTGGTGTCAGGAGGCTCCGAGGTGCCCGGCGACATCTATGAGCTGTTTCCGGTGCTGCTCGAAATGAAGGGCCGCCGCGGCGGCAACCTCTCCGGCGGACAACAGCAGCAGCTTGCGATCGCCCGCGCACTGGCGACCAAGCCGAAGGTGCTGCTGCTGGACGAGCCGACCGAAGGCATCCAGCCGTCAATCATCAAGGACATGGCGCGCACCTTGAAGCGGATCCGCGATGAACGGGGGCTGTCGATCGTTGTCTCCGAGCAGGTCCTGAGTTTTGCGCTCGACATCGCCGACCGCGTGCTCGTCATCGAGAACGGCGAGATCGTCCGCGACGATCCGCGCGCCAGCGTCGATGCCGCGCAAATCTCCAAATACCTGTCCGTCTAACCGAGCGTGATCCGGAAAGTGTGAAGCGGTTTTCCGACCAGATCACGCTCAAACATTTAACCATGTAAACGAAGGGGAGCATCTCGATGCCTGATACACTGATCAAGGTCGATCTCAGCAAGTCGGCCTATGAAAACGACAAGATTCACAATCGCTGGCATCCGGAAGTTCCGATCGTCGAGTGGGTCAGCCCGGGCGACGACTTCATCATCGAGACCGTCGACTGGACCGGCGGCTTCATCAAGAACAATGATTCCGCTGACGACGTGCGCGACATCGATCTGTCGATCGTGCATTTCCTGTCCGGTCCGATCGGCGTCAAGGGGGCGGAGCCCGGCGATCTTCTCGTCGTCGACCTGCTCGACGTCGGTCCGTTGAAGGAGAGCCTGTGGGGCTTCAACGGCTTCTTCTCCAAGCAGAATGGCGGCGGCTTCCTCACCGATCACTTCCCGCTGGCGCAGAAGTCGATCTGGGACATCAAGGGCCTCTACACCTCGTCGCGTCACATCCCCGGCGTCAACTTCGCCGGCCTGATCCATCCCGGCCTGATCGGCTGTCTGCCCGACGCCAAGATGCTGGCGGCCTGGAACAAGCGCGAAGCCGAACTGATCGCGACCAACCCGACCCGCGTGCCGGGCCTCGCCAATCCGCCGTTCGCGCCGACCGCGCATGCCGGCCAGGCCAAGGGTGACGTCAAGGCCAAGATCGGTCTTGAGGGCGCCCGCACCGTGCCGCCGCGCGAGCACGGCGGCAATTGCGACATCAAGGATCTGTCGCGCGGCTCGAAGATCTACTTCCCGGTCTATGTGCCGGGCGGCGGGCTCTCGATGGGTGATTTGCATTTCAGCCAGGGCGACGGCGAGATCACGTTCTGCGGCGCCATCGAGATGGCCGGCTGGCTGCACATCAAGGTCGACGTCATCAAGGACGGCGTCTCGAAGTATGGCATCAAGAACCCCGTGTTCAAGCCGTCGCCGATCACGCCGAACTACAAGGACTATCTGATCTTCGAAGGCATCTCGGTCGACGAGGCCGGCAAGCAGCACTATCTCGACGTCCATATCGCCTATCGCCAGGCCTGTTTGAACGCGATCGAATATCTGAAGAAGTTCGGCTACTCCGGCGCCCAGGCCTATTCGATCCTCGGCACAGCGCCGTGCCAGGGCCACATCTCCGGCGTCGTCGACGTGCCCAACGCCTGCGCCACGCTGTGGCTGCCGACCGAGATCTTCGACTTCGACATCATGCCGTCGTCGGCCGGACCGATCAAACACATCAAGGGCGACGTTCAGATGCCGATCTCGCCCGACAAGTGATCCGTGATCCCTGCGCGAAGGGTGCGGGACGGCTGCGTATTGGCCGCCCCGCATCCATCGCCGGACGTCAGACACGACTGCGCAAGGATTAACGAAATGCCGATCTACGAATATCTCTGCAACGATTGCGGCCCGTTCACCGATATGCGGCCGATGGCGGAATGCGACCTGCCGCAGGACTGCCCGCGATGCGAGACGACGTCGCCGCGCGTGATCCTGACTGCCCCGGCGTTCTTCTGCATGCCCTCGGACAAGCGCAAGGCGTACGCCACCAACGAGCAGAGCCGGCACGCGCCGAAGACGCTCGATCAGTACAAGGCCGCGCACGGCCCGGGCTGCGGCTGCTGCTCCACGACGGGAAAGAAGAAGCCGGCACGGCTGATGACCAAGACCAAGAGCGGCGCCAAGGGTTTTCCGACCGCGCGTCCCTGGATGATCAGCCACTGACAGCGCAGCCAATCGTCGGTTTTCCTCAAACTGGCGCTGCTTCGTCATGGCCGGGCTTGTCCCGGCCATCCACGTCTTTCTTGCCCGATCGAAGCAGGGACGTGGATGCCCGGCACAAGGCCGGGCATGACGGAGCTAGTCAAGAAATCTCGATGTCATTGCTCGCACCTCGAAACGGGCTCTCAGGCCTGTTCGACGACCTTCAAGGCCTCGGTGCGGATCTCCTCGACCAGCCGCTCCTTTAGCGCGACGAATTCGGGCGTCGTCTTGATCTTGTAGGAGCGCGGATGCGGCAGGTCGACTGCGATTTCGGCCTTGACGCGGCCGGGACGGGCGCTCATGACGATGACGCGGCTGCCGAGGAAGATCGCTTCCTCGATATCGTGGGTGACGAACAGCACCGTCTTCTGGTCGCGCTCCCAGATCCCGAGCAGCATCTCCTGCATCAGTGCCCGCGTCTGGTTGTCGAGCGCGCCGAACGGTTCGTCGAGCAGCAGGATCTTCGGATCATTGGCCAGCGCGCGGGCGATCGCGGTGCGCTGCTGCATGCCGCCCGACAGCTGCTTGGGCCAGTGGTTCTCGAAGCCGGATAGCCCGACGCGGCGGATGAACGCGTCGGCGATGTCATGGCGCCCTTGTTGCGGAACGCCGCGCTCGCGCAGGCCGAAGGCGATGTTCTCCCGCACCGTCAGCCAGGGAAACAGGGTGTAGGACTGAAACACCATGCCGCGATCGGCGCCGGGGCCGGTGACTTCGCGGCCGTCGAGCGTGACGCGCCCGCTGGTCGGCCGGTCGAGCCCGGCGATGATCCGGAGCAGGGTGGATTTTCCGCAGCCGGACGGCCCGAGGATGGTGACGAAGTCGTTGTCACCGACGTCGAGCGTGGTCGGCTCGAGCGCCCTTGTCGGCGCGTTGCCCGCGCGGGCCGGGAAGGTTCGCGAAACCTGATCGATCCTGAGCGCGGTCATGCGAGCTTCCACGGGAACAGCCAGGCGTTGAACGCCTTGAACAGGAAATCGGAGACCAGGCCGATCAGCCCGATGACGATGATGCCGAAGATAATCTGGCCGGTGTTGAGCAGCGCCTGGCTGTCGGTGATCATGTGTCCGATGCCGGACGACGAGCCGATCAGTTCGGCCACGATCACGTAAGTCCAGGCCCAGCCCAGCACCAGCCTCAGGATCTCGGCGATCTCGGGCGCGGCTGAGGGAAGCAGCACGCGGCGGATGACACCGCTGTCGCGGGCGCCGAGCGTGTAGGCGGCTTCGACCAGGTCGCGCCGTGTGGCACCCACCGTGACGGCCACCATCAGGATGATCTGGAACACAGCGCCGATGAAGATCACCAGCAGCTTCTGCAATTCGCCGATGCCAGCCCACAGGATCAACAGCGGGATGAAGGCGGATGCCGGCAGATAGCGCGCAAAGGAGACGAAGGGCTCGAGAAAGGCCTCGACCGGCTTGTAGGCCCCCATCAGCACACCGAGCGGCACTGCGATGATGGCGGCTAGAGCAAAGCCGCCGATCACGCGCCAGATCGTCATTCCGATGTCGAACAGGAAGCCTTGTTTGGCGAGCAGCTCATAGCCTTCCTGCACCATAGTGAGCGGGTTGGCGAGGAATGTCTTCGACACATGGCCGCCGAACGTCGCCCAGGACCAGAGGGCGACGAACAGCACGAAGAAGGCGAGGCCATAGGTCACGCGCTGCTTCGATGTTGTGGGCTCGAGGGGACGCATCAATTGATCCGGGCGTATCTCATGCGCCGGTCCCGCTCGCTCTGCCGCGAGGCGGGACCGGCCGTAATGATTGTTGCGTTACTTGATGAAGCTCGCGTCGTAGATGTCCTCGACCTTCGGCGCGGCTTTGATGATGCCGACCTCGAGCAGGAGCTCCGCGGCGTCCTTGTTGAAGGTGAGGAAGTCGCCGGCGAAGAATTTCTGGTTGGCGGCCTTGTCCTGCCAGCGCAGATACTTTGCCGAGTTGCCGAACTGCTCGCCCGACTGCTTCACATCGGCGCCCATGATCTCATAGGCCTTGGCCTGGTCCTTGGCGATCATGTCGAGCGCCTCGAAATAGCTGTTGGCCAGCGCCTGCGCCGCCTTCGGATTGTCGGTCAGGAATTTCGGCGTGCAGCCGAACGTGTCCATCACGATCGGATAGTCGAGCGTGGTGGCGATGATCTTGCCCTTGTCCGGGGCAGCGCGCACCGTCGACAGATAGGGTTCGTAGGTCATCGCGGCGTCGTTCTGGCCGGAGACGAACGCCTGCGCCGCGGCGGCGGGTTCCAGATTGACCACGGTCACGTCCTTCACCGTGAGGCCGTTCTTCTTCAGCATCCAGGCCAGCGCGAAATAGGGCGAGGTGCCGGGCGCCGATGCCGCGACGGTCTTGCCCTTCAAGTCCTTGATCGCGGCGACGTCGTTGCGCACGGCCATGCCGTCGGCGCCATAGCTCTTGTCGAGCTGGAAGATCTGCTTGGTCGCGACGCCATTGGCGTTCCAGGAGATCCAGGTCTCCACCGTCGTCGCCGCGCACTGGATGTCGCCCGAAGCGATCGCGAGATGCCGGTCCTTCTGCGGGATCTTCTTCAAGGTCACGTCGAGGCCGTTCTTCTTGAAGATGCCGGCCTCCTTGGCGAGGGTCAGCGGCGCGAAGCCGGTCCATCCGGAGATGCCGACGCCGACCTTGACGTCATCCGCGAACGCGGCGGTGGACGCGAGCAGAGCTGCGATTGCGGGCAATAGCTTGAACGAACGCATGATTGTCGACCCCTTGAACGATGGATTGAACCCTGTTGATTTCTTCGTCAGTCGCGGCGGATTGCCGCATCAGAAACGTTGATGGATGGTGGCCCATGATGCATTGCATGAAATATGCCGCGCAAGACGTCCTCAGCCTCCCTTGAAGCGAGCCACCAGGCGGTGCGTTTCGCCCGGATAATGCAGCCGTACCGCGGTCACGGTGCGTGCGCTGCGCCATGTGTAGCGGTCGATCACCAGGCAGGGTGCGCCGACCGCGATGCCGAGCGCCTTCGCCGTGCGATCGTCCGCGACAACCGCACTGATCGTATGTTCCGCCTCGGTCCACGGCACATGATGCAGCAGCCATGATCCCGGCGGCTCGCGCGCAAAGTCCGCCGTCGCGGCTTCCGGAACCGTGGAGAGATCGATCAGCCTGTCCTCGACCGCAAACGGCACATTGTCGGCACTGTGCCGGCAGGCGATCGCGATCACCTTGCCGGCCGTGCTCACGCCGAGCCGGGCGCGATCGGCCGCGGTCGCGGTGCGTCGCCGGCAATCGATCAGCTGGTAGCCGTAGCTGCGGCCAAGCGCGGTGATCTCGGCGCGCATGTCGGCAATCTTGAGCACGGCCGACAGATGCTGCGGTCGGCGTACGAAGGAGCCGGCACGCCGCCGCCGCTCGATCAGGTCGGCCTGCGCCAGTTCCGACAACGCCTTGTTGACCGTCATGCGCGAGCAGCGATAGCGCGCCATCAGTTGGTGCTCGAACGGGATGCGGTGGCCCGGTGGCCATTCGCCGGTCAGGATCCGCGTCTCGATATCGAGCCTGATCCGCTTGTAGAGCGTCGGCTTGCTGCTTGCACCCGGTTTGGCCCGTTCGGAGGCGAGGCTCATGCGACGAGTCTCCGGACGCTCGCATTGAACCGCTCGCGCGCCTTGTCGCGCAACCTGTGCCGTCCGCCAACGACCAGCTTGTGGCCGCCGGCCCAGACGCAATCGATCCCATCGCTTCCGGACGCAAACAGCCAGCCGTCGAGCACGGCATCGCCCGACCGTCCCGCCAGGGATGGGTGAGCGGTATCGAGAGTAACGATATCGGCGCGCGCACCGGGCGTGAGGCCAGCATTGGTTTGCGCCAGGGCCTGCGCGCCGCCCGCGAGCGCGTGATCGAACAGGGCACGGCCGGTGGATGCACCGGGTTGTCCGGAGAGCACGTTGCGCTCGCGATGCTTCAGCCGCTGGCCGTATTCGAGTTGACGAAGCTCGTCGGCGACCCCGACCAGCACGTTGGAATCCGTTCCGATGCCGAACCGGCCGCCCGCGGCGAGGAACTCGCGCGCCGAAAAGATGCCGTCGCCGAGGCTTGCTTCGGTTACCGGGCAGAGGCCGGCAACCGCGCCGCTTCCGGCGAGCGCAGCGACTTCCCGTTCCGTCATGTGGGTCGCGTGAATCAGGCACCAGCGCCGATCGACGGGCGCATGTTCGAGCAGCCATTGCACCGGCCGCTGCCCTGACCAGGCCATGCAATCTTCCACCTCACGCACCTGTTCGGCGGCGTGGATGTGGATCGGGTCGGTGCCGGCAAGCGGAATGATCGCCGCGAGCTCATCGGGCGCCACCGCGCGAAGGCTGTGCGGGGCGATGCCGATGTTGGCGCCGGGCAGTTTTCGGATCGCCTCGCGCGAGGCAGCCATCAGCGTGGCGAACTGATCGACCGAGCAGATGAAGCGACGCTGCCCGGCGTGCGGCGCTGCGCCGCCGAAAGTGCCGTGGGCATAGAAACTCGGCAGCAGCGTAAGCCCGATGCCGGAGGCCTCAGTCGCCTCCGCAATACGCACGGCCATCTCAGCCGGATTGGCGTAAGGCGAGCCGTCGCGATCATGATGGAGATAGTGAAACTCACCGACGCGGGTAAAGCCACGCTCGAGCATCTCGACATAGAGCAGGGTCGCAACGGCCGTGACGTCGTCCGGCGTCATCGTCAGCGCAAAGCGATACATCGTCTCGCGCCAGGTCCAGAACGTGTCGGTGGTGTCGCCGCGCAGTTCGGCAAGGCCGGCCATGCCGCGCTGAAACGCGTGGCTGTGCAGGCTCGCCAATCCCGGAACCGCCAATTGGTGACGCTCATCGCCGGCGGCGGGGGCCACGCCTGCCGTCACCGAGGCGATCGCACCATCGGCGACCACGACCTGCACGTCATTGGCCCAGCCCGAAGGCAGCAGCGCGGATGCGAAATGCAGTCGTGTCATTTTTCCATGCCGGCTGGACAGAACCGGCACACGATTATATGTCTAGACATATAAGTCAAGCATCCCACCTCGAGGGACGATCGCATGGCAGAGCGTTTCGACCGCATCTGGCACAACGCCCGGCTCGCCACGATGCGCGGCGATCGCGCCGATCTCGGCGAGATCGAGCGCGGCCTGATCGCGGCGCGCGATGGCCGCATTGTCTATGCAGGCGCGCAGTCGGATTTTCCTGTGGATGCGGATGCGGTCGAGCGGACCGATTGCGCGGGCCGCTGGATCACGCCCGGGCTGGTCGATTGCCACACCCATCTCGTCTACGGCGGCAACCGCGCGCACGAATTCGAGCTTCGCCTGAAGGGCGCGAGCTATGAAGAGATCGCGCGCGCGGGCGGCGGCATCGTCTCGACCGTTGCTGCAACGCGCAGCGCGACCGAGGCCGAGCTCATCGCCGGCGCGCTGCCGCGGCTAGACGCGTTGATCGGCGAGGGCGCGACCACCGTCGAGATCAAGTCCGGCTATGGCCTTAACGTCGAGACCGAGATCCGGCAGCTTGCGGCGGCACGCAGCCTCGGCCGCTTGCGACCGGTTGCGATCCGCACATCCTTTCTGGGCGCGCACGCATTGCCGCCCGAAGCCGATGGCGACAAGGACCGCTACATCGATCTGGTCTGCAACGAGATGCTGCCCGCGGTAGCCAAGGCCGGCCTTGCCGATGCCGTCGACGGCTTCATGGAGCGCATCGCGTTTTCCGGAGAGCAGACGGCCCGGGTATTCGCGGCGGCGCGTGCGTTGGGGCTCCCAGTCAAGCTGCATGCCGACCAGCTGTCGAATCTCGGCGGCGCCGCGCTCGCCGCAAAATTCTCGGCGCTCTCGGCCGATCATCTGGAGCACACCGATGAAGCCGGCGCTGTCGCGATGGCCAAGGCCGGCACGGTCGCGGTGCTGCTGCCCGGTGCATTCTATTTCATTCGCGAAACGCAGAAGCCGCCGGTCGAGCTGTTCCGCAGCCACGGCGTGAACATGGCGCTCGCGACCGATTGCAATCCCGGCAGCTCGCCGCTGACCTCGCTTCTGCTTGCGATGAACATGGGCGCAACGTTGTTTCGGATGACGGTCGCCGAATGCCTCGCCGGGGTGACACGGGAAGGGGCGCGGGCGCTCGGCTTGCTCGCCGAGACCGGTACGCTGGAGGCCGGCAAAAGGTGCGATCTGGCGATCTGGGACATCGAGCGTCCCGCCGAGCTGGTCTACCGCATCGGCTTCAATCCGTTGCACCGGCGGGGGTGGGGGGGGCAATGAG
>NZ_BOVL01000010.1:346182-440710 GCF_019972155.1 Bradyrhizobium sp. RD5-C2
TCCGGCTGGGCCGATTGTCGTAACGCCCGGAACGGTCGGCCTCGACGTGCTGGCGCGCGTGCTTGACGGTGCGCCCATCGCGCTCGATCCATCGTTCTGGCCGCGCGTCGAGGCGGCCGCGGCGATCGTGGCGAAAGCGGCGCAGACCGACGTGCCCGCCTACGGCATCAATACCGGTTTCGGGAAACTGGCGTCGACGCGGATCGCACCTGATCAGACCGCGCTGCTGCAACGCAACCTCATCCTGTCGCATTGCTGCGGAGTTGGACCGGCCACGCCTGAGCCGATCGTGCGCTTGATGATGGCGTTGAAAGTGATCTCGCTCGGGCGCGGCGCGTCGGGTGTGCGCCGCGACGTCATCGAGCAGCTGCAGGGCATGCTGGCGCGCGGCGTCTCACCGCTGGTCCCACAACAGGGCTCGGTCGGCGCCTCCGGCGATCTGGCGCCGCTCGCCCACATGACCGCCGTCATGATCGGGGAGGGGCAGGCATTCCTTGATGGCAAGATCGTGCCGGGTCATGAAGCGCTTGCCGCCGCCGGTCTTGCGCCGCTGACGCTCGGCCCCAAGGAAGGACTCGCGCTGATCAACGGCACGCAGTTTTCGACCGCCTATGCGATTTCCGGCCTGCTGCGTGCGCATCGCCTGGCGCGTGCCGCGCTGGTGACCGGTGCGCTGTCGGTCGATGCGGCGATGGCTTCCACGGTGCCGTTCCGTCCCGAAATCCAGTCCTTGCGCGGCCATGATGGACAGATCGCTGCGGCCGCGGCCCTGACCGCGCTGCTCGACGGCAGCGACATCAGGCAATCGCATCTCGAAGGCGATGAGCGGGTGCAGGACCCGTATTGCCTGCGCTGCCAGCCGCAGGTCGCGGGCGCCGTGCTCGATCTGCTCGTGCACGCCGCGCGCGGACTGACGATTGAGGCCAATGCCGTGACGGACAACCCGCTGGTCCTGGTCGATACCGGCGAGATCGTCTCAGGCGGCAATTTCCATGCTGAGCCGGTGGCGTTCGCCGCCGACCAGATCGCGCTCGCGCTCTCGGAGATCGGCGCCACCAGCGAGCGCCGGATCGCGACCCTCGTCGATCCCGCGCTCAACTTCGGCCTGCCGCCGTTCCTGACACCCGAGCCCGGCATCAATTCCGGGTTCATGATCGCTGAGGTGACGGCGGCGGCGCTCTATGCCGAGAACAAGCAGCGCGCGATGCCGTGCTCGATCGACTCCACGCCGACCAGCGCCAATCAGGAGGATCATGTCTCGATGGCCGCGCATGCCGCGCGCCGGCTGTCCGACATGGCCGACAACCTCGCGGCCATCTTGGGCATCGAGCTTCTGGTCGCCGCGCAGGGCATCACGCTGCGCGCACCACACGCGACAAGCGTATCGCTCGCTGCGGTGATTGCCGCGTTGCGCGCGCATGTTCCGGCGCTCGCCGCCGACCGCTACATGGCCGACGATCTCGCGCGGGCAGCGTCGTTGATCGAAGCCGACGCGTTGCCCGCCGCTGCGATCGCGGCCCTTTCGTCCGATCCATTTCCAAAACTTGCGTAGCCGACAGGGACATCCGTCATGAACCGCCGACTGGATAACGAACGTATCATCCGCGCGCCCCGCGGCTCCGAGATCAGCGCGAAGAGCTGGCTGACCGAAGCGCCGCTGCGCATGCTGATGAACAATCTGGACCCTGACGTCGCCGAGCGTCCGAGCGAGCTCGTGGTCTATGGCGGCATCGGCCGTGCGGCGCGCGACTGGGAGAGTTTTGACCGGATCGCTACCTCCTTGCGCAAGCTCGAAGGTGATCAGACGCTCCTCGTGCAATCCGGCAAGCCGGTCGGCATCTTCCGCACCCATGCGGATGCACCGCGCGTCCTGATCGCGAACTCGAACCTGGTGCCGCATTGGGCGACGCTCGATCATTTCAACGAGCTCGATCGCCAGGGCCTGATGATGTTCGGCCAGATGACGGCAGGCTCGTGGATCTATATCGGCAGCCAGGGGATCGTGCAGGGCACCTATGAGACGTTTGTCGAAGTCGGCCGCCGGCACTATGGCGGCAGTCTCGCCGGCAAATGGATTCTTACCGCGGGCCTCGGCGGCATGGGTGGCGCCCAGCCGCTGGCCGCGACCATGGCCGGCGCCTCGATGCTCGCCGTCGAGTGCCAGCCGAGCCGCATCGAGATGCGGCTGCGCACGGGATACCTCGATCGCCAGGCGACGACGCTCGATGAAGCCCTCGCAATCATTGCCGACGCGGCCAAGACCCATAAGCCGGTGTCGGTCGGCCTGCTCGGCAATGCGGCCGAGATCTTCCCCGAGCTGGTGCGCCGCGGCGTGCGGCCGGACATCGTCACCGACCAGACCAGCGCGCATGATCCGATCAACGGCTATCTGCCCAAGGGGTGGACGCTCGCCGAATGGGAGGCGCGGCGCGCCGCCGATCCGAAGGCGGTCGAGACGGCGGCCAAGACCTCGATGGTCGATCATGTGCAGGCCATGCTGGATTTCCACGCGCAGGGAATCCCGACGCTCGACTATGGCAACAACATCCGCCAGATGGCCAAGGACATGGGCCTGAAGCAGGCGTTCGACTTTCCGGGTTTCGTTCCGGCCTATATACGTCCGTTGTTCTGCCGCGGCGTCGGGCCATTCCGCTGGGCGGCGTTGTCGGGCGACCCCGAGGACATCTTCAAGACCGATGCCAAGGTCAAGGAGCTGATGCCCAACGATGGCCATCTGCACAACTGGCTCGACATGGCGAAGGCGCGCATCAAGTTTCAGGGACTGCCGGCGCGGATTTGCTGGGTCGGGCTCGGCGACCGCCATCGCCTTGGCCTTGCCTTCAACGAGATGGTGGCGCGTGGTGAGCTCAAGGCGCCGATCGTGATCGGGCGCGATCACCTCGACAGTGGCTCGGTGGCGAGCCCGAACCGGGAGACCGAGGCGATGCGCGACGGATCGGACGCGGTGTCCGACTGGCCGTTGCTCAATGCGCTGCTTAACTGTGCGAGCGGCGCCACCTGGGTGTCGCTGCACCACGGTGGCGGCGTCGGCATCGGCTATTCGCAGCACGCCGGCATGGTGATCGTCGCGGACGGCACGCCGGAGGCGGCGCGCCGGCTCGAACGCGTACTGTGGAACGATCCGGCGACTGGGGTCATGCGCCATGCCGACGCTGGCTATGAAACCGCGATCGAATGCGCCCAGGCCAATGGCCTTGATCTGCCGAGCCTGCGCGCCTGAGATGGCGTTGGCGAGAAGCCGCTGATGACGGTTCTCGCCAACCCGGCTCAATCGGCCGACAGCGGCTCGCCCGTCAGCGACCAACTCTCGCCATCAAACGTCGCGATCCGCAGGGTCCGAAACGGCGTGTAGTCGCCGGGCCGGGTGCTGATCGAGACGCCCGGCAGCATCATCGGCAGCCGCGCGCCGCTGAGCGACGTCGCCTGCTTGATCAGGTTCTCGCGGGTGAGATCGTCGCCGCATTTGCGTAACGCCAGCTCGACGGCGTGCACGTTCATATAGGCAACCAGCACGGAATAGTCGTCCGGGTTGGCCGAGGGGGCGTACGTCTTCAGGAAATCCTTGTAGGCCTTGACCTCGTCGTCATTGGCCCAGGCCGGGTCGCCGGGCTGCTTGAGGAATTGCGTGGTGACCAGCCCTTTCGATGCTTCGAGGCCTGCGGGCTTCAGGATGGTTTCGACCGATGCCGTCGAGCCGCCGATCACGTGCAGCGGCTTCCAGCCGAGCTCGTAGACTTTGCGGATCGACTGCGCGGCGGCCTTCGACGACGACTGCTCGATCAGCGTGTCGACACCAGCGGCCTTCAGCTGGACGATTTGCGAGTCGATCGTCGGGTCGGCAAGTTCGTAGGAGGCCTGGGCGACGATCAGTTCGGCCTTCGGACCGAGACCGTCGCGGAGGCCTTTGAGATAGTCCTTGCCGTAGTCGTCGTTCTGGTAGAGCACGCCGATCCTGGCGTCGGGCTTTGCCTTCAGGATGTACTTGGCGACGACGCGGCCTTCGGTTTCGAAGTCCGGATAGAGCGGGATCGTCCACGGAAACGTCTTGGGATCGTTGAAGCGGCGTCCGCCGGCGGTGATGAAGAGCTGCGGCACCTGCTTGGCGTTGAGGTATTTCTGGATCGCGACATTGGGCGCGGTTCCGATCGTACCGACCTCGGCCAAGACGCCGACATCCTCGATCAGCTTGCGCGATTGCTCGACCGCCTTCGGCGCGCTGTAGGCGTTGTCGAGCTGGGTGAAGTTGATCTTGCGCCCGTTGATGCCGCCCTTCGTATTCAGCATCTCGAAATAGCCGACCACGGCACGCCCGGCGCCGGCGCCGAAGGCGGAGGCGGGGCCGCTCAGCGGCGTCGATTGACCGAGCTTGATCTCGGTGTCGCTGGCGCCGGGTCCATAGGCCTTCTGCGCGTAGGCAGGCGCCGCCAGCAGGGCTGACAGCGCGACGGCCGCCAAAGCCCGGTCGATGATGTGGTTCAAGGTCGTTCCTCCCTGTAATTCGTTTCTTGTTGCGCTAGCGCAGCAGCTCGCGGGCGATCACCACGCGCTGGATCTGGTTGGTGCCTTCGAAGATCTGGGTCAGCTTGGCGTCGCGCATCATGCGTTCGACCGGGTAGTCCATGGTGTAGCCGTAGCCGCCGAAGATCTGGACCGCGTCGGTCGTCACCTTCATGGCCATGTCGCTGCCGACGCATTTGGCCATGCTGGCAAGCACGTTGAGCCGCTTCCAGTCGCCGGCATCGCCGGCGCGGGCGCATTCGTAGACCAGCGCGCGGGCCGCCTCGATCTGCATCGCCATGTCGGCAAGCATGAACTGCACGCCTTGGAACTCGGCGATCGGCTGCTTGAACTGCTTGCGTTCCTTGGCGTAGGCGACGCATGCATCGAGCGCACCCTGGGCAAGGCCGACCGACTGCGCGCCGATGGTCGGGCGGTTGAGGTCGAGCGCGCGCATCGACGCGCGAAAGCCCTTGCCTTCTTCACCGACGAGGTTTTCGGCCGGCACCCGCGCATTGTCGAAGAAGATCGGGGTGTTGGGCGCGCCGCGAAAGCCCATCTTGCGCTCGTGGCGGCCGAACGTGATGCCCGGCATCTTCTTCGGCTCGACGATGAAGGCGCTGATTCCGTCCGCACCGGCGCCGTCACTGGTCCGCGCCATCACCACGATGTAGTCGGCGACGACGCCGTAGCTGCACCATTGCTTGCGGCCGTTCAGGACATAGCTGTCGCCGTCCTTCCGGGCGCGGGTGTTGAGCGCGGCAACGTCGGAGCCGGCCTGTGGCTCCGAGATCGCGATCGCCGTGACCACGCCGCCCTGGGCGATGATCGGCAAATATTTCTGGCGCTGCTCTTCCGAGCCGAAATGCAGCAGCGGCATGATGAACATGGTGTTGAGCGCAGCAATCGATGCGCAGGCGGGCGAGACCTTCGAGATCTCCTCGCGCGCGATGCAGGCCATGGTGAGGTTGCCGTTCGGGCCGCCATAGCGCTCCGGCACCCAGAGCTGCATCAATCCCATCTCGCCGAACAGCTTGACCAGCTCGAGCGGGAAGCGGTCGGTCTCGTCGATTTCGGCGGCAATCGGCGCCACGTGCCTGGCGACCATCCTGCGCAAATTGTCGCGGAACGCGACCTGCTCCTCGGAAAAACTCATACGGGCTCCCGCTTGTTTTCTTTGCCGGAAGCCAAAAAGGGGCTTCCATTGAATGGGTGATCCATTTAATAATTCACCGCATGAGCACCAAGTCAAGCCCTCGCGCGCCGCAGCGCCCGCGCACCGCATCGCCGAACCGGCGGGAGCGGGCCACCGATCTCCGTGCCGCCGCCACCGCGGCCACGCCGACATTCAAGCCGATCCACACCAGGCGGACGTTCGAGGAGATCTGCGAGCGCATTCGCGAGCAGCTGGCGCTCGGCGTGCTGAAGCCCGGCGACAAGCTGCCGGCCGAGCGCGAACTCGCACAGCAGCTCGGCGTCAGCCGGAATGTGCTGCGGGAGGCGCTGCGCAGCCTGGAGATGGCCGGCGTGCTGCGGCTGCAGAAGGGCGTCAAGGGCGGCGCCTTCATCCAGCAGGGCGACACCCGGCGCATGAACGAGGTCATGCGCGACATGCTGAGCCTCGGGACGATATCGGTGCGGGAATTGTCGGAGGCGCGGGTCCACGTACTCGACCTTGTGGTGCAGCTGGCATGCGCAAATGCACGCCGGGCCGACCTCGATGCGCTGGAAGCCAATATTGAGCGGACGGAGCTTGCGACGAAGGAAGGCAGGCTGCTCGATCGGGTCGAATGCTCGCGCGAGTTCTACAAGCTGCTCGCGGCTTCGACCGGCAACAAGGTGATTGCGATGATCGTGGACTCGGTCACCGAGATCCACATGCGCTTCGTCTACGCCAAGGTCGCTTCCAGCGGGGTTGCGATGGCGCGGCTCGCGGAGAAGCGGCGGCAATTCCTGGCGGCGCTCAGCGAGCGAGACGTGGCGCTGGCGAGCCGGCTGCTGCGCTCGCACCTCGAATCCGTGCAGCGCATGCTGGAGCAGGATCCGGGAGCCATGTCGCTTCACGTGGCATTGGCCGACGTGCAGCCCGGGATGCGCCGGTAACGCGCGGCGCGGGCAAATAGATCAACACTCAAACGGCAATAACAATGGAGGCAAACGTGTCCAACTACGCCAAGTATGAATGCCTGACGGTCGAGGTCGCGGACAAGGTCGCGACCGTGACCTTGAATCGCCCGCAGGCGCGAAATGCCATCAATCAGAAGCTGATCCGCGAGCTGCGGACGATCTGGGACGACCTTGCCGACGATCATGCCGTCAATGCCGTGGTGCTGACCGGCGCCGGCGATTTCTTCAGCGTCGGTGGTGACGTAAAGGCGATGTCGGAGCGGCCTGGCGGCGACGTGCTCGAGGAGGGCGAGGTGCACGATCCCATGATCAGCCGGCGCGGCGTGACCCGCCAGCTCGAGCTCGACAAGCCGATCATTGCGGCAATCAACGGCGACGCCATCGGCCTGGCTGCGACCCACGCGCTGCTCTGCGACATCACCGTGATGGCGGAGGATGCCCGGATCGGCGACACCCACGTCTCGCGCGTCGGGCTGGTGGCGGGCGACGGCGGCACGGTGATCTGGCCGCTGCTGATCGGCATCAACAAGGCCAAGGAATTCCTGATCCGCGGCACCCTGTTGAAGGGCAATGAGGCGGAGCGGATCGGGCTGGTCAACCATGTCGCGCCGCGCGCCGAGGTATTGGCCAAGGCCCGCGCGATCGCAATCGAGCTAGCGAACGGCCCGACCTGGGCCATTCGCTGGACCAAGCTGTCGATCAACCAGATCGTCAAGGAGCGCGTGAACATGCTGCTGGAGGCCTCGATGGCGCTGGAGCAGGTGACGTTCGAGACCGCCGACCACAAGGAAGCGACGATGTCGTTCAAGGAGAAGCGCAAGCCCAGGTTCGGCCAGGCGTAGCTCGAGGCTGGGCAATGACGACGACCGAAGCGTCGAATGACGATGTCGCAGGGATGTTGCGCGATTCCTTGCGCGGCTTCCTCGACGAGCATTGGCGTTCGCGCGGCGCAACGGCGTCGTCCTCGCCGGATGAGGTGTCGGCGATCTGGCGCAAGCTGGTCGGGCAGGGCGTCGCCGCGCTCGGTGCGGAACGTGGCGAAGGCGGCCTCGCCGAGATTCTCGTCGTCATGGCGGAGCTCGGCCGGGCCGGATGTCCGGCGCCGATGTGGTCTGCAGCTATGGCCAATCTTGCGATCTCCGGATCGCAGGCCGACGTCGTGGAGGATCTGCTGGAGCGGCTGCATTCCGGGAAGGCCATCGTCGCCTTCTCGTTCGGGGCGTTGGATCCCGATCGCGGGACTGGTTCGGTCGAGGCCACGAACAGCACAGCAACAGGAGTGCTTCGCTTTGTCGAGGCAGCGGGAGACGCCACGGATCTTCTGGTCGCGCTCGATCAGGCCCATCTTGCGCTGATCGATCTTGGCGGTGTCAGTGTCGAATGCGTCGCGACCCGCGCGTTGGGGGCGTGGGGACACTACGAGGTCAGGCTGAGCGCAGCGCCGTTCACGCGCATTCCGGTCGGGAGGGTTGATCTGGACGATCTCCGCATCAAGGGCAGAGCGGCGTTGACCGCGCGTGCCTACGGCGCGGCGCGGCGTGCGTTTGAGCTGGCCGTGGACTACGCCAAGGAACGGCACCAGTTCGGACAACCGATCGGCAAGTTCCAGGCGATCCAGCACAAGCTGGCGAATTGCCTGATCTCGCTCGAAGGCGTCAGGCTGATCCTCGAGCATGCCGCCAGACTGCATGATGGCGGCAACGACGACTGGCGCTACTTCGCCGATTGCGCGTCGGCATTCTCCTGCAATGCGCTGCGACAGGTCTCGCTGGAGACCCAGCATACATTCGGTGCGATCGGCTATGCCGAGGAGCACGAGGCGCCGATCCATTTCAAGCGCGTGCACCTCGATACCATAGTGCTCGGCGGCGCCGCGGATGCGAAACAGAGATTGGCCGCACGGCTGTTGGATGCGGACGGCGCCGGGCTGCCGCAATACGACCTCGGCTCCGCCGGAAATGCGTTTCGCGAGCAGGTCCGGCTCTGGCTCGCGCAAAACTGGACCGGTGACACGAAGCAGGCGTTCGACCAGAGGCCATTCGCCAAGCGCGAGTTCGATGCGAGCTTCGCGCGCGATGTGGGCGAGACCGGGTGGATTGGCCTCGGATGGCCGGAGCAATTCGGCGGCCAGGCCCGCTCTCCGCTGGAGCAGATCGCCTTCATGGAGACGATGGAGCGGGGCGAGGCGCCCCGGATCGGTGCGGCGATCCAGGCCAATGCACTGATGATGTTCGGCACGGCAGAACAGCAGCGGAAATACTTGCCGGAGATCCTGCGCGGCGAAGCCATGCACGGCATGGGTTACAGCGAGCCGCAGGCGGGCTCGGACCTCGCGGCGCTGCGCACCAGTGCGATCAAGGACGGCGATCACTGGGTGATCAACGGCCAGAAGATCTGGACCACCACCTGGTGGGGCAAATACATGTTCCTTGCCGCGCGAACCGACAAGGATGCCAAGCCGCCGCACGCGGGCGTCAGCATGTTCATCGTGCCGATGGATGCATCGGGCATCACCATCCGTCCATCTGTCACCATGTATGACGGCACGTTTGCAAACATCTTCTACGACAATGTCCGGATTCCCGCCGAGAACCTGGTTGGCGAGGTCAATGGCGGCTGGAAGGTGCTGACCGGCGCGCTGGCCTTCGAGCGAGGGCTGGTCGGTGGCGGCATCGTCCTGAAGGTCGCGCACGCCTTCGAGCAGCTGCGTGCGCATGTGATGGCCAAGGAGGGCGAGCGGTCTCTGGCCGACGACCCCATCGTCCGCGACAGGATGGCGACCCTGGCATCCGAGATCGAGATCGGCCGTCTCTTGATGATGCATTGTGCCGAGCTTGCCGCCGACGGCGTGACGCCGCCGGAATATGGCGCGATCAGCAAGGTGTTCTCCGGAGAGCTTATGGAGCGTTTCGGCGAGGTCGCGCTCGATATTCTCGGGATGCGCGCCGCGCTGTCCGAGCAGATGCCGGGCGTGGTCGACAACGGTCGCTTCGAGCAGAATCTGCGGCATTCGCTGATGTGGGTCATCAGCATCGGGACCAACGAGATCCAGCGCAGCCTGATCGCGCAACGCGCGCTCGGGCTGCCGAGGTAGGAGAGATCGGATGCAGAAGGATGACGACAGGACGCCGCTCGCCCGGGTGCGGGTGCTGGATTTTTCCATCATGGTGGCGGGGCCCTATTGCGCGCGGCTGCTCGCCGACGTCGGCGCCGAGGTCATCAAGATCGAGCCGCCGGAAGGCGACGACATGCGGCTGCGGACGCCGCTGCGCGAAGGCCACAGCACCTATTTCGGCCAGCTCAATGCCGGCAAGCGCAGCCTGGCGCTGGACCTGAAGAACGCCGATGCCATCAAGCTCGTGCATCGCATGGTCGCGGAGGCGGACATCCTTGTCGAGAATTTCCGTCCAGGAGTGATGGAGCGGCTCGGCCTCGGCTACGACGCGCTGCGCGAAATCAACCCGCGTTTGATCTATTGCTCGATCTCGGGCTATGGCCAGTCGGGCCCTGCCGCCGAGCGCGCGGCATACGCGATGATCGTGCACGCCGAAAGCGGATTCGATACCTCGCTGATGCGTTATGCCGGTGACCGGGAGCGTCCCGCGGCCGGAGCGATCTTTGTTGCCGACATCCTCGGCGGCATCTTCGGCTATTCCGCGATCCAGACCGCGATGGTCCAGCGCGAACGCACCGGCAAGGGGCAGCGCGTCGATGTGGCGTTGATGGACTGTATGCTCAACCTGCTGGTCTATGAGCTCCAGGAAGCCCAATTCCCGATCCGCTCGCCGCGTCCGACCTATGGGCCGGTCCGCACCCGCGATGGCGATATCCTGATCGCCCCAGTCACGCCGCGCAATTTTGCGGCGCTATGTGAGGTCACGGGGCAGGCCGAGCTGGCGAACGATCCGCGCTTTGCGACCATTCCGGCGCGAGGCGCCCACTGGACCGCCATGATGCAGGTGATCGAGCAATGGACCGACCGCCACACCGTCGCCGAATGCATCGCGGCGCTGGATCGAGCCGGCGTTCCCTGCGCCGAGTACCGGACGCCGGGTGCCGCGCTGACCGACGCCCATCTGCGTCAACGTGGCGTGTTCGGGACGGTCTCGGATGGTGCCGGCGAGTTCGTCGGCGTCAACGCGCCATGGCAGATGTCGGGGGCCGATACGTCGATCGGAAGTCAAGTTCCCGGGGTCGGCGCGCAACGGGACGATGTGCTGTCGCGGATCCTCAGATTGTCGCCGGACGCAATTGCGGCGCTCGCGGCTGCGGGCACGTTTGGCAGGACGCCGGCCTAGGCAGCCGGACGCCGGCGATCTCAGCTATCGGACGGAGCGTCTGGCGGCGGAGCCTTCGCGATCGCGAGCAGGCATTTCAGGAAATGCGCGCGGTCTTCCTTGCGCAAGGGCGCCAGCATGATGTTTTGCAGCTCGGCAGCGGCTGGGATGACGGCGAGCAACGCTTCCTCGCCCTTGGCGGTGATCTGCACCTGGAGCGAGCGGCGGTCGTCCGGATTGTTCTTCTTCGAGACCAGCCGGCGCGCCGCCATCCGCTTCAGCATCTCGCTGAGCGTGTTGCGGTCGCAGCTGATCCGGTCTGCCAACACCGAGGGGGTGAGAGGACCCAATTGGTACAGCGCCATCAGCACGCCGAATTGCCGCGGCGTGATGTCGCTCTGGCGGGTTATGCTCTGATAAAGCCCGTCATAGCGGGCTTCCAGCAGCCGCAGCAGAAACCCGACGCCGCCTTCGAGCTGCCAGTCGCGCGCAATGTCCGTCGCCGAACTCGGTTTCATATTCTTGTCGGCTGCCATGCCGTCGTTGGACTCCGATTTTTCGAATTCGCGTTAGCCGTTAGCAGCTTGGCCTGACGTTCTCAACCCTGCGGTGAACCGCCCCCCGGTCTGTTCGTGGCACGATGCAACTGCTTTCGGCCTTGTCAGGCATTTGGCAATGTAGTACGTATACGTATCAAATGCGATGCCAAGACATCGTGCAGGGAGGTTGAACTTGGACCTGCGTGAGCTGCTGTCGATTCCTTATTTGCTCGAGGCTGAGGCGGTCGAAACCGAGCCGGGGCAGTGGCGGGTTCGTCTTGCCTATCCGGAGCTGCCGGGATGCACGGCGGAAGCCGCCGTCGTCGAGGACGCCTTACGGGAGCTCGAGCGGCGCCGCATCGAATTGATCGTCGGCCTCGTGGAGGCGGGCAAGCAGCCTCCCATTCCGCGCAAGCCGCTCTCCGCATCCGATCCGCTATGGACCGCTCAGGATCTCGGACTGTCTGACCGCGTCGCAGCGCTTCTCGGCGGTGCGGCGGGTCCGGCCACACGCAATTGAAGGAGGCAAATTCATGCTCTCGCGCGAAGACAATGAACGCCTGGTGAGGGTCGGCAAGGGCACGCCGCTTGGCGACCTGTTTCGGCTTTACTGGATTCCCTTCCTGCCGTCGGCGGACCTCGCCAAGGGCGGACAGCCGAAGCGCATCCGGCTGCTTGGCGAGGATCTGGTCGCCTTCCGCGACACCGAGGGGCGGGTCGGGCTGGTCGATCAGGCCTGCCCGCATCGCGGCGCGCCGCTGATCTTCGCACGGAACGAGGATTGCGGGCTGCGCTGCGTCTATCACGGCTGGAAATTCGACTTCGCCGGCGCGGTGACGGATATGCCCGCGGAGCCGGTGCGCAGCCGCCTCAAGGAGCGGGTGCGGATCAAGGCCTATCCCTGCAAGGAGCGCAACGGGATGATCTGGACCTATATGGGCCCCGACCAGGCCGAGCTTCCGCCGCTGCCGAACCTCGAATGGAATTTGGTGCCGGCCGAGCAGGTGCACATCTCGGTGCGGGTCCAGGAGTGCAACTGGCTGCAGGCTGTCGAAGGCGAGATCGACTCGGCGCACGCGCCGCTGCTTCATGGCCGGCTGGACGCGCAGGGCACGACCAGCGCCTGGATCCAGAAGCGCGACCTGCGGCCGACCTTCGAATGCATCAAGCAGGACTTCGGCATGAGTATCGCCGCGCGGCGCAACTACGATGCCAATACGCTGTACTGGCGGGTCAACCAGTTCATGCTGCCGTTCTATACGCTGGTGCCCCCGCTGTCGCCATTCCCGGATCTGAGCGGGCACGCCTGGGTGCCGATCGATGACGAGAATACGCTCTGCATCATGTTCTCCTATCATCCGTCGGAACCGCTGCTGGAGAAAACGCGGCAGGTGTTCGCCGAAGGACACAAGGGCCGCGAGAGCGGTCATGCCAGCCGCCACGCGCTGGTTCAGCACCCGGTGACGGTCCCCTATGCAGGCTACTGGACCAAATACAATCCGCAGAACGGCTTTCAATTCGACTACGAGGCGCAGCGCACCACCTGGTTCTCGGGCCTGCCGGGGCTGTGGGTGCAGGACGGCGCCTGCCAGAGTGGCGTCTCGCCGATCTTCGATCGCACCAAAGAGACGCTGTGCTCGAGCGATACCGGAATTGCGATGACGCGGCGCTTCATTCTGGAAGCGGTCGGCGCCTATCGCGATCACGGGATGAAGCCCAAGGGCGTCTCGGATCCCGACGTGTTCATGGTGCGCGCGGTGTCGCTGCGGCTGCCGCCGGAGGATTCCTGGGTCGACGTCGGCGCGCCGTTCATGCGGGCGAAGCTTGGTGCCGACTTCGGGTACGAATTGTGAGCGCATCCCGCCATGGCTGAAATGACGCAGGACGTGCTGGTCAAGCGCATCGGCTATGAGGCCGAACGGATCAATTCCTATGAGCTGATCGCCCGGACAGGCGGCGAGCTCCGGCCGTTCACGGCCGGGAGCCATATCGACTTGCATCTGCCGAACGGCATGATCCGCAGCTATTCGCTGGTCAACGATCAGCGCGAGCGGCATCGCTATGTGATCGCCGTCAACAAGGATGCCGAGAGCCGGGGCGGCTCTAGCTTCGTCCACGACTCCATGAAGGTCGGGGACATCGTGACGATCTCGGAGCCGCACAACAATTTCGCGCTGCACGAAGCGGCAGAGCATTCGGTCCTGATCGCGGGAGGCATCGGCATCACGCCGTTATTGTCCATGATCCGGCGCCTGGAGGCGCTCGGACGCCGCTGGGAGCTGTTCTACGCCGCGAGGACGCGCACCGCTGCCGCGTTCCTCGACGAGCTCGACGCATTCCGATCCGATCTTCATTCCAGGATACATCTCGATTTCGACGATGAGCGTTCGGGGCTTCTGTTCGACCTGCCGGCAATCGTCGGCAACGCACCGGCCCACGCGCATCTTTATTGTTGCGGCCCGGTGCCCATGCTCGCGGCATTCGAGGCAGCGGCGGCTGATCGGCCTTCGGACCGCGTGCATGTCGAATATTTCCAGGCGCGCGAAGCGCCTGCTACCGAGGGCGGCTTCGACGTCAAGCTCGCGCGAAGCAATCGCACGATTGCGGTCGAGCCCGGCAAGACGATCCTCGATGCGTTGCTGGATGCCGGCATCACCGCGAACTACGCCTGCACCGAGGGAGTCTGCGGCACCTGCGAGACGCGCGTGCTCGAGGGCACGCCTGACCATCGCGATCAGTTTCTGAGCAAGGAAGAGCAAGCGGCGAACAAGAGCGTCATGATCTGCTGTTCGGGCGCCAAGTCCCGCACGCTCGTGCTCGATCTCTAGAACAACAGACGACGGGTGGAAACAATGAAGTATCTTTCGCAAATCGCCGGAATGGCCCTACTGGCCGTTTGCGCCGGTTCGCCCGCATCGGCGGACGCTGCGCGCTTCCTCAAGATCGGCGTGCTCAACGACGCATCCGGCCCTTATTCGGACAATGCCGGCGAAGGCTCGGTGACGGCGGCCAGGATGGCTGCCGAGGATTTCATGCGGCTTCACTCGGATTTCAAGATCGAGATCGTCTCCGCCGACCACCAAAACAAGGCGGATGTCGGCGCCGCAATCGCGCGGCGCTGGATCGATCAGGAGAAGGTCGATGCGGTCGCCGACGTGCCGAACTCGGCCGTCGGGCTCGCCGTCAACGAAGTCGTGCGCGGCACCAAGGCGGCGCTGATTGCATCGAGCGCGGCATCCTCCGACCTGACCGGGAAATACTGCTCGCCCAACACGATCCAGTGGACCTTCGATACCTGGGCGGCCTCGCACACCATCGGCACCTACCTCGTGCGTCACGGCGGCAAGAAATGGTATTTCATTGCGACCGACAATGCGCTCGGCAAGTCGATGGTGCGCGACGGCACGGCGGTGATCGGCGCCGGCGGCGGCACCGTGCTCGGATCGGTCAACGTGCCGATCAACAATGCAGACTATGCCTCGTTCATCCTGCAGGCGGATAGCTCGGGCGCCGACGTGATCGCGTTCGCGACCGCCGGCGGCGACACGGTCAGCCTGATCAAGCAATCCGCCGAGTTCGGGCTGAAACAGAGCGGGCGCACCTTCGCGGCGCTGCTGACCACCACCAACGATGTCGAGTCGAGCGGCCTTGCGGTTGGGGAGGGGCTGATCATCACCCAGCCGTTCTACTGGGACCTCAACGATGCCAGCCGTGCCTGGTCGGTGAGGTTCAGCGCGCGTCAGCACGGGCAATCGCCGACCGCGTTCCATGCCGGCGTCTATTCCTCCGTGCTGGCTTACCTGAACGCGGCGCTGGCGGCAGGAACCAATGACGCGCCGGCGGTGATCCGGAAGTTGAAGGAGAAGCCGATCGACGACGCCTTGTTCGGGCCGGTCGTGGTGCGCGCGGACGGCCGCACCATTCACAACATGTACATCTTCAAAGTGAAGAGCCCGAATGAGTCGAAGAGCAAGTGGGACCTGCTGGAGCAGGTCGGCGTGCTGTCCGGGCCGGAGGCGTTTCGGCCGCTCGACCAGGGCGGATGCTCGCTCGTCGAGCCGCCGAAGAGCAATTGACGACGACGGAAGCGACCTTCGGATCAACACTTCTCAAACTGACGGACCTCCCGATGCTGGATCAGCTTGAAGCCGACTTCCCCGAGCACACGCCGCGCCCTGCCGATGCGCCAAGGGCGCTCGAGGGGGTCCGGGTGATCGATTTCTCGCATTTCATTGCGGGACCGTTTGCGACCATGATCCTCGCCGACATGGGCGCCGAGGTGATCAAGGTCGAAGCGCCCGGCCGCGGCGACGATTTGCGCCGCTATCCCCCGGTGCATCCGGATCTCAGGCACGGTGCGCCGTTCCTCTGGACCAACCGCAACAAGCGCAGCATTGCCCTCGATCTCAAATCGCCGGAGGGCCTGAAGGTCGCGCGCGAGCTGGTCGCGACGGCAGACGTCGTTGTCGAGAACTTTTCGGCCAGCGTGATGGCGCGGCTGGGGCTCGATTATGAGAGCTGCCGCAAGATCAAGCCCGAGATCATCTATTGCTCGGTGTCGGCCTATGGCCGCGACGGAGCGTTTTCGGACCGGCTCGGCTTCGATCCGATCGCGCAGGTCGAGAGCGGCTTTGTCTCCATGAATGGCTACGCCGATCGCGAGGGCGTGCGCGCATTGTCGCCGGTGATGGATATCAGCACCGCAATGATGGCCAGCAATGCGATCCTTGGCGCGTTGTTCGCGCGGGAGCGGAGTGGGCAGGGCCAGGCCATCGAGGTCTCGTTGTTCGAGAATGCCGTCCTGATGACCGGCTACGCCACCATGCAGTCGCTTTTCAACAATGCCGATCCGAAGCGAAGCGGCAACACCAGCCCGGATACGTGTCCGTCGGGTGTGTTTCAGGCCAGCGATTGCGCCTTCTATATCAATTGCGGCAACGACAAGATCTTTCAGCGCCTGATGGCGCAAGTTCTCGAGCGCGAGGATCTCGCCGCGGCCGAGATCTATGCAGCCGGCCCTGATCGAATCCGTCGGCGCGAGGAGCTGTTTGCGATTCTCGGCGATGCCTTTGCCCGGCAGCCCTGGTCGCACTGGCAGTCGCGGATGCGGGCGGCCGGGGTGCCCTGCGGTCAGGTGCGCACCGTCGGCGAGGCGATCCGCTCCCCGGAGGCAAGGGAGCGCGGGATCGTCACCCGGATACCGCACGAGACGCTGGGTTGGGTGCCGAACGTAAACCTTCCGATCCGCTATTCGCGGACCCCGATCGTCGATCCCGTTGCGGCACCAGCGGTTGGACAGCACACCGAAAACGTGCTGCGCGAATTGCTCAACTACGATGAGGCCGAGATCGCGCGCCTTGCCGCAAGTGGGGCCTTCGGCAGCCAACCCTCGCGACAGGAGACCAAGCCGTGACGGGGCGCGGGCGAGACGAGCGGACGCTGCGGGGTCGTGTCGCCGTGATCGGGATCGGCGAAACAGAATACTATCGCCACGGCGGTTCTCCCGACCCGGAGTTCAAGCTCGCGCTGAAAGCGATTCTGGCGGCTTGCGAAGATGCCGGGCTCGATCCCCGCGAGATCGACGGATTCTCGTCCTACAGCGACGATCGCAGCGAGGCCTCGCGGCTCGCCGCGGCGCTGGGGACGCATCGATTGCGCGCCGCCACCATGCAATGGGGCGGAGGCGGCGGCGGTTGCTGTGCCGCGGTTGCCAACGCGGCGGCCGCGATCGTCGCGGGCCTCGCCGATTGTGTCGTGGTGTTCCGCTCGCTGGCGCAGGGCCAGTATGGTCGGTTCGGACAGGCGGGTGGGATCCACACCGTTTCAGGCGAGCGGTCCTACCTGATGCCTTACGGCGTGCTGGCACCGCCGCAGCGCTTTGCCATGCGGGTGCAGCGCTACATGCACGAGCATGGCGTGCGCCAAGAGGCGTTGCGCGCGATTGCGCTCGCCTCCTATCACCATGCCCAGGCCAACCCGCGTGCCGTGATGCACGGCAAGCCGCTGGACGTCGAGAAATACGACGCCTCGCGCTGGATCGTGGAGCCCTTCCATCTCTACGATTGCTGCATGGAGAATGACGGCGCGGCGGCCTTGGTGCTGGTATCGGCGGAGCGCGCCGCCGAATTCCGGAATAAGCCGGCCTATCTGCTCGGTGCCGCCTTCGGATCCGGACATCGCGCGGCCGCGACGGCGCACAACGCGCCGCTCTACGCCACGGCGAGTTTCGACACCGTTGCCCCCGATCTCTATCGCATGGCCGGAGTAGGACCGTCGGATGTCGGTGTGGTCCAGGCCTACGAGAATTTCACCGGCGGTGTCGTGATGGCGCTGGCTGAGCACGGCTTTTTCAAGCCAGAGGAGGCCAACGACTTCCTGACCGTCGAGAACCTGATCGCGCCGTCCGGACGGCTGCCGCTCAACACCAGCGGCGGCAACCTCGCCGAATGTTACATGCACGGCTTTGAGCTCGTCCTGGAAGCGGTTCGCCAGGTGCGCGGCACCTCGACGAACCCGGCGCGACGCAGCGACGTCGCAATGGTCATCGGAGGTCCGATGGTCTCTCCTGCGAGCGACCTCATTCTGGGTTCGGAGGCCACCTTATGAGCAAGCCAAGTGCGCGCTATCTCCCGGCAGGCCTGCCGATCCCGGTCGCGGAGCCCGACGGCCTGTCCGCGCCCTATTGGCAAGGATTGCGTCAGGGCAAGCTGCTGGTGCAACGCTGCGGCCACTGCAATACGTGGCAGTTCGGACCCGAATGGCTCTGTCATCGCTGCCACGCCTTCGATCCGGCATGGACCGAAGTCGCGCCGCGCGGCCGGATATTCAGCTGGGAACGCGCGTGGCATCCATCGCATGCCGCGCTGAAAGGGCATGGACCTTACATCGCGGTGCTTGTCGAACTGCCGCAGGCCGGCGGCGTTCGCATGGTCGGCAATCTGCTCGGCGATCCCGAACAGGCGGTTGCAATCGGTGCAGATGTCGAAGGGGTCTTCGAGCATCACCTGGAGTCGGATCCGCCTTACTCTTTGCTGCAATGGCGCCGGCCGTAGGTTTTTTAGGAGTTACTATCGATCCGTTCGCTTGATACGCGCAATCGATCGCACATCTACCGGAGATAGATAGTCCGTGGATCGCTGCACCTTTGATCCATCACGGGTGATATCTGGTTTGCCTGCTTTCGCGTCAGCGCCGCTGACAGGATGAGCTTCGTGGGTCCTTGTCTCACGGCAGATGACATGCAATCTTCCGCCCCCGGCAATGCTGTTCGAGAGCAACAAGAACAATAACCCCTCTCGTCCCTCCAATTCTGTCGAGGGCCTGATCATGTCGAATCCTACCCAAGCGACCTCCGCTCCATGGCGGATAGGCGTGCTGTTCTCGCGAACCGGCTTCATGTCGGTGATCGAGGAGACCCAGTATCAGGGCACGCAGCTTGCGATCGAGGAGGTGAACGAGGCGGGCGGGGTCTGCGGCCGCGAGCTGGTTCCCGTCGCCTACGACCCCGGCTCGGATTCGGCCGCCTATGGCCACTACGCCAAACGGTTGATGGTGGAGGATCAGGTCAGCACTATATTCGGCTGTTACACCTCGTCGAGCCGCAAGGCGGTGCTGCCGGTGGTCGAACGGCTGAACGGCCTGCTTTGGTACCCGACGCTCTATGAGGGTTTCGAGGCGTCGCCGAACGTCATCTACACCGGCGCCTCGCCGAATCAGAACAGCCTCGCGCTGTGCCGCTATCTGATGGATACGTTCGGAACACGATTCTATTTCGTGGGTTCGGACTACATTTATCCGCGCGAGTCCAACCGGGTGATGCGGGAGCTGCTGAAGAGCAACGGCGGCTCGGTCGTCGGCGAACGCTACGTCAACGTCTACGCGCGCTGGCAGGACTTTGTCCCGATCATCCAGGACATCAAGCGGGTCAGGCCCGACGTGATCTTCTCGACCGTCGTGGGGGAGGGCACGGTCTTCCTCTATCAGGCTTACGCGAATGTCGGGCTCGATCCAAAGCAAGTGCCGATCGCCAGCCTGACCACGACGGAAGCCGAAATCGCCGCCATGGGCTTCGACGTCGGCGCAGGACACGTCACCGCGGCATCCTACTTCCAGGGCGTCGAGGGCAGCGCCAACAACGCGTTTGTGCAGCGCTTCAAGAAGCGGTTCGGCGCCGACATCTCCACCAACATGTGCGCCGAGGCATCCTATTTCCAGCTGCATCTGTTTGCGAAAGCGCTCGAGCAGGTTAATTCGCTCGATACGGAAGTCCTCCGCTCCATGGTGTTCGGTACCAGTTTTGATGCACCGCAAGGTGCCGTCACCGTCAACCCAATGTCGGGCCACACCGATCTGTGGACACGCATCGGACGTGCCAACCGCCAGGGGCAGTTCGACGTGGTCAGCCAATCGAAGGAGCCGGTGCATGCGGATCCATTCCTGATCGGGTATGGTCGTGCAACGCAAACAGGAAGCGTCCAATGAACGAGCAGTCGCGTAAGCCGTCGCTGAGCCGAGACGTCGGCGGACGCAAGACCATGGTTCAGGAACTTGCCGATCTGTCGGCCGTCGTGGTCGCGCCGGTCGATGATCAGGTCGGCATGTTGCTGCGCGAATTGCAGCGGTTCAGGATGCGGGTGCGTCAGGTCTGGCCGATGCCGGAGAGCGTGCCGGCCGATGCCGACGTGGTGTACTGCGAATATTCGCCTGATCTGGCGCGGCGTTTGCCGTGGATTCCAGGCGATGCGCGTTCCGCGCTGGTCGTGATCCTGCCGGCGACGGAAGCCGTTCACGCCGATGCGCTGTGTCATGCAACGCCCAACGCCGTTCTGCCGCGGCCGTTTACGCAGAATGCGGTGTTGTCCAGCCTCGTGTTGGCGCGCAGCCAGTTCAGCTACGAACGGCGGCTGCGCAGCAAGATCGAGAAGCTCGACGACAATCTGCGCTCGATGCGCACGGTGGAACGCGCCAAGGCGATCCTGATGGCGACGCGCCAGATGCCGGAAACCGAAGCCTATGGCTTCATCAGACGACAGGCGATGGATCGTCGCGTGTCGGCAAGCGCAGTCGCCGCAGCGATTGTTGACTCGTTCGAACTGCTTGGCTACGATCATCAACAGTAAGCCCCAATAGCGGGGCCGGCGGCGACAGCGCCGCCTTCGACACAACCGGCAACAAAGCCCTCCCAATGCTCGCGTAAGCGCGCATCGGGAGGGCTTTTTGTTTTTTCAGTCCTGAAGGGAGCTAGGGATGAGCATTTCACGGCGGACTTTGCTGAGGAATACCGCGGCGCTTGGCGCATTTGCCGGCGCCGGACTGCCGCATATCTGGATCAAGAACGCCGATCTCGCTTACGCCGCGGGCGGCGAGATCAAGGTCGGTGTGCTGTTCTCGCTGACGGGAACGACCGCGATCATCGAGGAATCGCTCAACAAGGCGACGCTGCTCGCGATCGAGGAAATCAACGCCGCAGGCGGCATCAAGGGCAGCAAGATCGTGCCGATCGTCGAGGATCCTGCGTCGGATCCGGCGACCTTCTCGGAGAAGGCCCGCAAGCTCGTCGTCGGCGACAAATGCGTGAGCGTGTTCGGCTCATATACCTCGGCGAGCCGCAAGGCGGTGCTTCCGGTCTTCGAACGACAGAACAATCTCTATTGGTATCCGACGCTCTATGAGGGCCGCGAGTGCTCGAAGAACGTCATCTACACCGGCGCAGTGCCGAACCAGCAGCAGGACGAGTTCGTGCCCTGGCTGGTCAAGAAGTTCGGCAAGAAGTTCTATCTGATCGGCTCCAACTACATCTATCCGAAGGAAGAGAACAACTACTGCAAGAAGCTGCTTGAGAAACTCGGCGGCGAGGTCGTGGCGGAAGAATATGTGCCGCTCGGCCATTCCGAATTCTCTTCCGTCATCAACAAGATCCGCTCGACGCAGCCGAACGTGATCTTTTCCACCGTGGTCGGCGATTCCGTGGTCGCGCTGCATCGTCAGTACAAGGCTGCCGGCCTCGATCCCGAGAAGATGCCGATGGCTAGTCTCACGACCTCCGAGAACGAGGTCGCGGCGATGGGCGGCGAGGCTGCCGCCGGTCACTTCACCTCGGCG
Organism: Bradyrhizobium sp. RD5-C2; assembly: GCF_019972155.1. Taxonomy (GTDB): domain Bacteria; phylum Pseudomonadota; class Alphaproteobacteria; order Rhizobiales; family Xanthobacteraceae; genus Bradyrhizobium. Next base: position 367,745 of record NZ_BOVL01000010.1, read on the forward strand.
CCGTACTTCATGGTGCACAAGTCGCCTGAGAACGAGAAATTCGTCGAGGCCTACAAGAAGCGCTGGGGCGCCGACAAGGTGACGCATTTCGTCTCGGAGGCCTGCTACTTCCAGACCTATCTGTTCAAGCAGGCGGTCGAAAAGCTCGCCACCAGCGACCTCACGCCGCCGAACATCCGCGACGCGGTCAAGGGCCAGGAAGTGACTGCGCCGCAAGGCAAGGTCCGGATCGAGCCGGAGAATCTGCACACCTGGCTGTGGCCCAAGATCGCGCAGGCGAAGTCGAACGGCCAGTTCGAGATTCTCGTCGAGGCCAAGGATTGGCTGAAGCCGGTGCCTTACGCGGCCTATCCCGGGCAGTCCTGCACCGAGAAGGGCCTGGTCGAGAAGAGCTGACGGGGGCTGACGACGGCCGTCGGCGTGCGGCGCCGGCGGCCGGCTTCCCGCAACGAAAGCCGCCTCTCGCACACATGCGAGGGGCGCAGGCGCCCAAACGAACATCGAAAGCGGATCCCGACGTGGACCAACTCATCGAACAAATCGTCACCGGCCTCAGCATCGGATCCATCCTGCTGCTGGTGGCGCTGGGACTGTCGATCATCTACGGCTCGATGGGCATCATCAATCTCGCCCATGGCGAGTTCGTGATGCTCGGCGCTTATGCCGCCTGGGTGTTTCACACCTATCTCGGGCTCGGCCTGCTCGCGAGCCTCGTTCCGATCTTCCTGGTGGTGGCAACCTTCGGCTGGGTCATCGAACGCTACGTCCTCAGCCTGCTCAACAACCGACCGCTCGATACGATTCTTGCGACCTGGGGCGTCGGAATCATGCTGCAGCAGGCGGTGCGGCTGATGGTCGGCAGCGAACTCCGCTATGTGCAGCTGCCGCCGGCGCTGGCCGACAGCATGAACGTGTTCGGCATCCCGATATCGTCGTATCGGGTGTTCCTGTTCGTCGTGTCGATCGCGCTGTTCGGGGCGACCTGGGTGCTCATGAACCGCACCACGGTCGGGATGAAGCTGCGGGCCATCATCCAGGACCGCTCGGTCGCCGCCTCGTTCGGCATCAACGCCAAGCGGGTTTACGCGCTGACCTTCGCCTATGGCGCGGGCCTTGCCGGACTTGCCGGCGCGCTGGTGTCGCCGCTCAAGAGCGTGTCGCCCGATATGGGCACCGGCTACGTGGTCGACGCCTTCATGGTGGTCGTGCTCGGCGGCGTGCAGAGCCTCGCCGGCACCGTGGCGAGCGCCTTCATCCTCGGCGAGCTCTCCGGCGGCATCGCCTTCCTGCAGAACGACACCGTCGCCAAGACGATCGTGCTGCTCGCCATCGTCGTGCTCATCCGTTTCCGCCCCGAGGGGCTTTTCACCGCACGCGTGCGGGCCTGAGACAGATCGCTCATCTATGCCGTCGAATGCTTCCAATTCCAGCGGATTGCAGCGCCTGATCGCGCAACTTGCACCGTTGCTGATCGTTTCCGCGCTGGTGTTCGCGCTCCCGGTGCTGCTCAACAACGACTTCCTGCTCAACAAGGTCGCGCGCTATCTAGTGCTGGGTATCCTCACGATATCCCTTGGGCTGTCCTGGGGCTTCGGCGGCATCCTGAATCTCGGCCAGGCCATGAGCTTCGGGCTCGGCTCCTACGCGATGGCGATGGCCCTGAAGCTCAAGACCGTGCCGGTGCATACGGGAGCGAGCGGACTGCCGGACTTCATGGTCTGGAACAATGTCCAGCATCTGCCGTGGTTCTGGGAGCCGTTCCGGTCGCTCAGCTTCGCCATCGCGGCGGGGCTGATCGTGCCGGCGCTGGTTGCAGCAGCACTCGGCTGGTTCATGTTCCGCGGACGGGTCACGGGCGTCTACGTCTCGATCATCACGCTCGCCACCATGGTGGTGATCAATCTCGTGATCATCGACCAGCAGAGCTACACCGGCGGCTTCAACGGCATCACCGATCTCGCTCAGCTCGAGCTGTTCGGCGTCGCGTTCGATGCCTATGGCCGCGCGACCTATTATCTTGTCGCCGGATGCGTGCTGCTCAGTCTGCTGGTGGCCTTTGCCTTCACCAAGTCCAGGGCCGGCCTGATCGTGCAGGCGATCCGCGATCACGAGAGCCGGGTGCGCTATTTCGGCTACGACGTCGCGCTCTACCAGATCTTCGTATTTGCGCTCTCGGCTGCGATCGCAGGCCTCGCCGGCATGCTCTACACGGTCGTGATGGAGTTTGCCTCGCCGACTTTCCTTGGCGTGCAGCTCTCGCTCTCGGTGGTGGTGTGGTGCGCCGTCGGCGGCAGGCAGAGCCTGGTCGGTGCGTTCCTCGGCGCGGTGCTGGTCGCCGGCATGCAGGGCGCGCTGTCGGAATCGGCGGCGTTCCTGGAAACCTGGACGCTGGTGATGGGCGCGCTGTTCGTGCTCGTGGTGCTGTTCCTGCCGAAGGGGCTCGCCGGCCTCGCGCAGTCCACCTGGCGCTGGGTTGCCCAGCGCAGACAGGCCGCCGGCGGCGCGGTTGCACGGGGTGTCAGCCAGACGGAGGGCAGCACGTGAACTCCCATCTCGATCTCCGCGACGTCTCGGTCAGCTTCAACGGTTTCAAGGCGCTCAATTCGCTCAACATGAGCGTGCGCAAGGGCGAGCTGCGCTGCCTGATCGGGCCGAACGGCGCCGGCAAGACCACGGCGCTGGACATCATCTGCGGCAAGGTCAAACCGAGCGCCGGCAGCGTCAGCTTTGACGGCACCGCGCTGCAGGAGCTCGAGGAATACGAGATCGCCCGCGCCGGTGTCGGCCGCAAGTTCCAGGTGCCGAGCGTCTTCCGCGAGCTCTCGGTCAGCGACAATCTCGAAGTGGCGCGGGCGCGCCGCACCTCCGTGTTCGGCAATCTGCGCTGGAGTATCGGCAATGCCGCGCGCAACGACATCGAGCGTCTGGCCGAGCTGGTCGGGCTCACCGAACAGCTCGACCGGCCGGCCGCGTATCTGTCGCACGGCCAGACCCAATGGCTGGAGATCGGCATGCTGGTCGCCCAGGACGCCGAGCTGATCCTGATGGACGAGCCGACTGCCGGCATGACGGCGCAGGAAACCCGCAAGACCGCCGAACTGTTCGTACGGCTGAAGGGCAAGCACACGCTGATCGTGGTCGAGCACGACATGGGCTTCGTCAAGGCGATCGGCGACATCATCTCGGTGATGCATATGGGCCAGATGCTGGCCGAGGGCACCGCCGCGGAGGTGGAGGCGCATCCGGAAGTGCGCCGCGCCTATCTCGGATCGGGAGGCATCAGCCATGCTTGAGCTGACCGACGTCGACGCATTCTATGGCAATAGCCGCGCCTTGCAGGGCATCAACCTGATGGTCGGCAACGGCGAGTTCCTGTCGGTGCTCGGCCGCAACGGCGTCGGCAAGACCACGCTGATGCGCAGCATCCTCGGCCTGATGGACCGGTGCACCGGACGTTTGTCGCTCGACGGCGCCGACATCTCGCCATTGCGGACCCATCAGCGCGCCAAGGCCGGCATCGCCTATGTGCCGCAGGGCCGCGGCATCTTGCCGCGCTTTACCGTGCGGGAGAATTTGACGCTCGGGACCTTCGCGGCGAAATCGGCCAACGGCATCGAGGAGTGGGTGCTCGAGCTGTTTCCGGTGCTCAAGGATTTTCTCAACCGCTACGGCGGCAATCTCTCCGGCGGTCAGCAGCAGCAGCTTGCGATCGCGCGCGCGCTGCTTGCCCAGCCCAAGGTCATCCTACTGGACGAGCCGACCGAGGGCATCCAGCCGAACATCGTCGAGCAGATCGAGGACGTGATCGTCAAGCTCAATCGCGAGCGCGGCATCACGGTCGTGCTGGTCGAACAGAATGTCGCGTTCGCGCGGCGCGCGTCTCACCGCTTCGCGTTACTCGAAAAGGGACGCGTCGTCGCCAAGGGCGCGATCGGTGAGCTCACCGATGATCTCATCCAGCTGCACATGGCCGTGTAGCGGGAATTATCGTTCAGAAAGGGAGTCGAGACATGTTGCATGGAGATATATCGAGCAGCAAGGACACGGTCGGCGTCGCCGTGGTCAATTACAAGATGCCGCGCCTGCACACCAAGGCCGAGGTGCTGGATAACGCGCGCAACATCGCCAAGATGGTTGAGGGGATGAAGCTCGGCCTGCCGGGCATGGATCTCGTGATCTTCCCGGAATACTCGACTCACGGCATCATGTACGACTCCAAGGAGATGTACGAGACGGCTTCGTCGGTGCCGGGCGAGGAAACCCGCATCTTCGCCGATGCCTGCCGCAAGGCCAAGGTCTGGGGCGTGTTCTCGCTGACGGGCGAGCGCCACGAGGAGCATCCCAACAAGGCGCCGTACAACACGCTGATCCTGATGAACGACAAGGGCGAGATCGTCCAGAAGTATCGCAAGATCATGCCGTGGGTGCCGATCGAGGGCTGGTATCCCGGTGATTGCACCTACGTCTCGGAGGGGCCGAAGGGCCTGAAGATCAGCCTGATCATCTGCGACGACGGCAACTATCCGGAGATCTGGCGTGACTGCGCGATGCGCGGCGCCGAGCTGATCGTCCGCTGCCAGGGCTACATGTATCCGGCCAAGGAGCAGCAGATCCAGATCTCGAAATCGATGGCCTGGGCCAACAACTGCTACGTCGCGGTCGCCAACGCTTCCGGTTTCGACGGCGTCTATTCCTACTTCGGCCATTCTGCGCTCATCGGCTTCGACGGTCGGACGCTCGGCGAGTGCGGCACCGAGGAGAACGGCATCCAGTACGCCCAGCTCTCGGTGTCGCTGATCCGCGATGCCCGCCGCAACATGCAGTCGCAGAACCATCTCTTCAAGCTGATGCACCGCGGCTACACCGGCCTGATCAACTCGGGAGAGGGCGATCGCGGCCACGCGGTCTGTCCGTACACCTTCTACAAGAACTGGATCACGGACCCCGAAGGTACGCGGGAGATGGTTGAAGCCATGACGCGTCCGACCGTCGGGACCGACGAGTGTCCGATCGAGGGCATTCCGAACCAGAAAGTCGCACATCGTTGATTGGAAAAGCCGAGCCGTGCCGGCGCGATCATTCGCACCGGCGCGGTTCTGAAACTGTTGCAACGGGAAACGGGGGTTACCATGAGCAGCGAAGCAAATAGCGGGCTGGTGCAGTCCGAAGGGCAGATCGACGACCTTCTCGGCCATGAATTCGAGCACGAGCCGGTGCCGATCAGCGCCCGGCGCAGCGCCTTTTCGGTCACCATGGTGTGGCTAGGCTTTCCGATGATCATCACCGGCGCCATGACGGGATCGTTGCTGGTGCTGGGCATGGGCTTCAAGAACGCACTGGCGGCCATGATCATCGGCAATCTGATCATGTTCGCCTATGTGGGCGCACTCGGCCTGATCGGCACGCGGAAGGGCATGAACTTCGCGCTGATCGCGAGCATCGTGTTCGGAAAGAAGGGTTATGTGCTGGCGTCCGGCCTGCTGTCGACCCTGCTGCTCGGCTGGTATGCGGTGCAGACCGGCATCACCGGCGCGTTGATCTCCTCGACCTACGGCCTCAACTATGTGGCGATGACCATCGTCGCGGGCGTGCTCTATATCGGGATCACCTTCGTCGGCGTGAAAGGATTGCACTATATCGGGCTGGCGTCGGTGCCGCTCTTTGTCGTCCTCGGCCTCTGGGTCGCGGCCGACGCGGCCTCGACCACGACGGCAGCGGCGATCTTCAGCTATGCCGGCAATAATGGCGTCGCCAGCATGTCGATGGGCGTTGGCCTCACGGTTGTGCTCGCGCTGTTCATCGACGCCGGCACGGTGACCGCGGACTTCAACCGTTGGGCGCCGAGCCCGCGGGCGTCGCTGTTTGCGACATTCAGCGCGTTTCCGTTCGCCAATCTGGTGGCGATGCTGGTCGGCGGCGTGATGACGGCCGCGCTTGCGGTTCCGAACGCCAACCCGTTCGGCGTCGACAACATGTTCGGCTACATGAACGGCAAGCAGCTCACCTGGCTCAGCATTCTCGCCTTCATCTTCCTCTACGCCAATCTCGGATCGGTCTGCTCGCACTGTCTTTACAATGCGGCCACCGGCTGGTCGCGTATCCTCGGGACCAACATGCGGCTGATGGCCGTGATCCTCGGCGCCATTGGCATCGTGGTTGCCGCGGGCAACGTCTGGGCGTTCTTCATCCAGTGGCTGTCGCTGCTCGGCATCCTCGTGCCGCCGATCGGTGCGATCATCCTGGTCGATCAGTATTTGTTGCGCACCGGGTCGCGTGCGGACGTCGACTGGCGCGCGAAGCCGTTCATCGCCTGGGGCATCGGGTCGCTGTGCGCATTTGCGGTTGAAAATCTGATGCCGGGGCTGTCCACTGCGATATCAGCCGCGCTGGTCGCCGGCATCGTGTACGGGGCGATCGCACGGGTGGAATCGCCCACCGAAAAGGTGGCGCGTCCCGCGTAAGCGACAAGCTCGATCAAGCAAGAAGGGTACATCAATGAGCGTCGACTATCAGATCTATGATCTCGGCAATCTGACCTTGCAGCGCGGTGCGACCCTCCGCGACTGCAAGCTCGCCTACAAGACGTTTGGCCAGCTCAACGCGGCAAAGGACAACGTGATCGTCTATCCGACCTGGTACTCCGGCCAGCACTACGACAATGAATGGCTGATCGGGCCGGGCATGGCGCTCGATCCGGCGAAGTACTTCATCATCATTCCCAACATGCTGGGCAACGGCCTGTCGTCGTCGCCGAGCAACACGCCGGAGCCTTACAACGGGCCGCGTTTTCCGCAGGTAACGGCCTACGACAATGTCCGCGCCCAGCACCGGCTGGTGACCGAAAAATTCGGCATCAAGCACATCCGTCTAGTGGTCGGCTGGTCGATGGGCGCGTTGCAGACGTTCCATTGGGGCGCGCTCTATCCCGATATGATGGATCTGCTGGCGCCGTTCTGCGGCTCGGCGAAATGCTCGCGCCACAATTATGTGTTCCTCGAAGGCGTGAAAGCCGCGCTCACGGCAGACGCGGCCTGGAAGGAGGGCTGGTACACCGACAAGCCGGCTCGCGGCCTGCGCGCCGCCGCGCGGGTCTATGCCGGCTGGGGCTTTTCGCAGTCCTTCTACCGCGAGCAGCTCGACATCAAGACGATGGGCTATTCGTCGCTGGAGGATTTCCTGGTGGCATTCTGGGAAGGCTTCTTCCTGCCGAAGGACCCGAACAACCTGCTCACCATGCTGTGGACCTGGCAGAACGGCGACATCAGCGCCAACGAGATCTACAATGGCGACTTCAAGGCCGCGTTGAAGGCGATCAAGGCCAAGGCCTATGTCATGCCGGGGCAGACCGATCTCTACTTCCCGCCCGAAGACAGCGAGAACGAGGTCGCGAACATGCCGAACGCCAAGTTCGTGCCGGTGCCGTCGATCTGGGGCCATTTCGCGGGCGGGCCGGGGACTAACCCGGTCGATGTCGCCTTCATCGATACCAAGCTCAAGGAGCTGCTCGCATCGTGAGTTCGAACGGTTGCGAACGGCTGCCTGCGCGATCATGGGAGGCGTGAGCTTGTCCAATCCCGCTTTGCTGCTCGATCAGTACCGCATCCGCCAGGAGCCGTATTACCGGCCGCTCAAGGATGAGGTCGAGCTGTTCGGTGCAGCCTATGCGAACCGCATGCCGGTGATGCTGAAAGGCCCCACCGGCTGCGGCAAGACCCGCTTCATCGAATACATGGCCTGGCGGCTCGGCCGTCCGCTGATTACGGTCGCCTGTCATGAGGACATGACAGCGGCGGATCTGGTGGGACGCTGGCTGCTCGATGCCGAGGGTACGGTATGGAGTGACGGGCCGCTGACGACGGCCGTGCGTCTCGGCGCGATCTGCTACCTCGACGAGATCGTCGAGGCGCGTCAGGACACCACGGTCGTGATCCATCCCCTGACCGACGATCGGCGTGTACTGCCGCTCGAAAAGCGTGGCGAGCTGATCCACGCGCATTCGGACTTTCAGCTCGTGATTTCCTACAATCCGGGCTACCAGAGCGCGATCAAGGACCTCAAGGAATCCACCAAGCAGCGCTTCGCGGCGCTGGACTTCGGCTACCCCGACCGGTCGGCGGAAACCGAGGTGGTGTCGCGCGAGGCCGGCATCGAGCCCAATCTCGCCGATCTGCTGGTGAAGATCGCCCAGCACAGCCGCAATCTGAAAGGCCAGGGCCTCGACGAAGGCGCCTCCACCCGGATGCTGGTCAATGCCGGCCGCTTGATCGGATGCGGCATCAGCCTCGAAAAGGCGTGCGAGACCACCATCGTGGTTCCATTGACCGATGATGCGGACACCAGGAACACGTTGCGTGACGTGATTTCGGCCTCTGCGTGAATGGAAGCCCGGAGGTGGCGGTCGCGCAAATCAGTTCGCTCGATGGCTTCCGATCCGGACGCCGGCTTGCGGCACTGTTGCGCGGCCACGATGAGATCGCCTTGGCGGTGCAGTCGGCGCGGGCCACCTTGCACCGGATGGGTTCGTTCGATCGTCTGACGGCCTGGGACGAGGCGGTGCACGACCTGTTCGAGGCCAACCTCGGCCAGGCCGTGGTGCTGGGTTTTCTAAAGCTATCGGAGCAATGGCAGGCGCCGCGATCGACCGATGATCTGATCGCGATCGGACGCGCCGTGGGCGATATCGGCCGCAGCGCCGGAAGCCGCACTGCCCATGGGCTGCTGACCGAATTGTCCAAAGTGCTGTCGCGGCTTGCGGGTGCTGGAGAACTCACCGCGGTTCTTGCAGCGCTTGGCCAACTCGCAGATGCAGGCCCGGAATCGGTGGGCCTTGCGATCGGCCGGCTGGAGCCGCTGCTCGCACATGCCGGGGCCGACGATTTTTCCGCCTGGGTTTCGGCCGGCCTGCGCGCAAGTGGCGGCCGCGCATCGCGCCGGCGCGCCTATTTCGCGCTCGACGATCCGCTCTCGGTGCGGCTGTTCGCGGTCGGCCGGACCGGCGATGATTTTGCACGGCTGGAAAAGCGCCTCGCCGCAACCACGCTTGCGCTGTGGAACAGGAAGCCGCGTTTCCGCAAGCTTACCATGGCGCCGACGCCTGTGCCGCGGCGCGCCTCGCTCGCCGCGGGCCTGATCGGGCTCCCGGAGACCTTTCCAGGATTCGCGGGCGAGGCGGCGGACACCATCTATCTCGCCGCGGTCGCGCATGCCGGCGCGCATGTGGTGCATTCCACCGTCCGCTTTCCGATGGGGCGGCTGAAGGCGCTGCAGATTGCGCTGGTCTCGCTGATCGAGGATGCCAGGGTCGAGACGCTGGCGCTTCGCGAGATGCCCGGGCTGCGCCGGCTGTGGTTGCCGTTTCACACTGCAACGCCAACCGGCCAGGCAACTGCCGCCGGACTGATGACGCGGTTGGCGCGGGCGCTGATCGATCCGGACTATCAGGATCCGGATGCGTGGGTGACCAAGGGGCGCGCGCTGTTTGCCGAAGCCGCCGACCGCTGGATTGATCCGGCCATCAGCCGCGAGATCGGCGGGCTGCTCGGCAACGACATCGGGCAGATGCGGCTGCAGTTCAATGCCAAGAGCTACGTCGTCGAACCGGCCTATCGCGATGACAATCTGGCGCTGTGGGATTTTGGCGATCAGCCGGACAGCCCGGCCGAGACGATCGAACTTGCGGTCGATTCCGTGCGGATCGAGCGCCGCGACGACGCCGATGGAAAATCCACCGACAACGATGCAAGGCCCGACGAGACGCTGCGCGCGAAGGCTGCGGCAGTGACCCTGCTGGATGGATTTCCGGCCGCGACCTACCCGGAATGGGACTATGCCACGCGCATCGAGCGGGCGGACTGGACCACGATCCTGGAGGCTGATGCAGCGGTATCCGCCCAGCCGTTCGACCCTTCGACGGATGCCGAGGCGATGCGCTGGATCACCGAGTTGACCCGCGACGCCTCGATCGGCCGCCGCATCAGACACAAAGGTCAGCGCGACGGCGAAGCGCTCGACATCGATGCGGCGATCGCGCTGACGATCGAGCGCCGTGCCGGCAGTATCAGCGAGCCCAGGGTCTACCAGCGCGATGCGCCGGGACCGCGCGATCTTGCCGTTCTGCTGCTGCTCGACCTGTCGCAATCGACCGCGGACCGTGATCGTCGCGGCCGGACCGTTCTCGACGTCGAGCGCAAGGCCGCCGCGATCATGGCGACGGCGGTCGAGGCCGCCAATGATGCCATCGCGGTGCACGGCTTCAGCTCCGACGGCCGCGAGCGCGTGCGCTATCTCCGCATCAAGAGCTTCGAGGAGCCGATGGACGCCGTGGTGCGTTCCCGTCTCGCGGGCCTTGGCAGCAGCCATTCCACCCGGCTCGGTGCCGCGTTGCGCCACGCCGGGGGCTACCTCGCGGGACGACGCGCATTCCGCAAAGTGTTGCTGGTTCTGACCGATGGCGAGCCGTCCGACGTCGACGTGCCCGATCCGCAATATCTGGTGGAGGACGCGCGCCGTGCCGCTCAGCAGCTGCGGCGGCGCGGCGCCGATATTTTTGCCTTCGGCATCGGTGAGGACAGATTTCCGCAGCTCGATCGCATTTTCGGCGAGCGCCATGCGCTCCGGGTGCCCCGCATCGAGGTATTGCCGCAACGGGTGATGCAGCTTTATGCGGAACTGAAGAAATAGTCGTAAGGTCTAGCCGGCTGCGCGGGGCAGGGAACCATTTGCCGTGATCTCGGCCGAGAGCTCCTCGATGGTCTTGCGCTGCTCCATGGCGGCCCGGCGGATCATCGCAAAGGCGGCCGGCTCGGCCAGCGCATGCGTGTGCATGACCTGAAGGACGGCTGCGAGCACCACGCGGCGAGATCGAAGACGCTGTTCGAGCTTGAGCACCTGCTGCTTCAGCTCGCTGGTGCGCTCGCTTCGCTCGAAGGCCAGGACAAGCGCGGCATAGATGCCGGCCGAGCGCAGTGGCTTGACCAGGAACGAGGCCGGATCGAGGTCGAGTACCAGCTTCAGGCGGCTCGGCGTCTCGGTGCCGAGCAGGGCGATGACCGGGCTTCGCCCAAGCGATGCGCGCTGCGCCGGCGAGGTGAGCGGAAGGAACTCGTCGTCGATCAGCGTCACATCCGGCCGGCAGTCGATATCGGCGTCGCCATCCCATGTGACGATGTCGATCCCGAGACGCTCGAACTGACGCCTGACGATGGTGGCGTCGCGCTCGTCCTTGATGGCGACGAGCGCCTTGCGTCCGCGCAGCGAAAATGATGACGGCTTGCTCATTTCACAACCCGCAAATGCGGCGCATTCGGCAACGTTCCATCCCTTGCGGGACCGGCGGCGATGTCGAGCTGCGTCAGATAGGGATCCGGTCTAACCGGAGCTTCAGCTTCCCAGAAGATGTCAAACTGTCCTTCGGCGTTGGAGACGGCGAGCCGCGGCGTCAAGACGCAGTGGTTGTTGCTGCCGTCGATCCAGACCGGACCCTGTGGCGAATTGTAGCGATGGCCGGCTGCGGCGCGCCGCACCTCGCCGATATTGGATGTGCCGGCACGTTGCAGCGCGCGGGCCAGCAGATAGACCGCGACATAGGCGGATTGCCCGTCCACCGACGGGCTGCTGTGCTCGCCGTGACGCGCCTTCCAGCGCGCGACGAAGGCCTGGTTCTCGGGGAGGCGAATGCTTTCGAAATAGGCCGACGACGTGATGCAGCCGGCCGATGCGGGACCTGCGATCTTGAGCTCGGGCTCGCACAGGCTGCAGCTCAGCATCGGGATGTCGAGACCCGCAGCAAGGGTTGCGGCATGAAACGCACGGATGAAATCATAGCTCGAACTGCCGACCAGCGTGTTGAACACGACCGGCGGCCGGCGCCGCACGATCTCGTCGACGATGTGCGTAACCGCGCTTTCACCGAGCTCGAGCAGGCGTTCCGCCAGAATCCGTCCCCGCGCCGCCGTCACCAGTTCGCGGGTGACGCGATTGGTTTCCCAGGTCCAGACATAGTTGGAGCCGACGCAGAAGATCTCGCGCGACAGATTGTCGAGCACGTAGCGCACCAGCGGCAGCACGTTGTGATTGGGCGAGGCGCCGACATAGATGACGTTGTCGGAGCACTCGAACCCCTCGTAGCGCGCCGGATACCAGAGCAGGCGGTCGGTGCGCTCGACGATCGGAAGAACCTGTTTGCGCGAGGCCGAGGTGTAGCAGCCGATGATGTGCTCGACCCCGACATTGCGAATGAGATCATCGCAGACCGTATGGTATTCTGAAATGATGCCGCGGGGATCGCGGACATGTGCCGATATCGCGAAGTCGAACTCGTCCTGCTCGTTGATCTCGTCGACCGCCATCATGGCGCTCTTCAGGATCTCGCGCCCCATGGCCTGATAGGGCCCATGCTGCGAGCAGATAATCCCAACGGGAATGGACGGCTTTGTCATCGAAGACTTTCAGTGCAACTCATGCAGGAAACCATCTTCGCAGAGGCCGGTGCAAGAGGTCATGCCGATTTGCTGCGCAGCACCTCGCGAAATTTGTGCAGCCAGCCTCGTTGACAACGCGCTGCACACCTCCTTAGAATTTTCTCCTACAGGGCTTCCTGTCGAACCTTGCGTGCGTCGATTTGGCCGATGACGTCCCGATCGCCGCGCAGAGTGCTCCGTTCGATCCCGGACCCACGCGATAGTTCATAGCCGCGGCATTTGGGCCATTCGTCACCTTCGTTTGGAGGGGCGGGTGGCTTTTTGCTTTTGCCGCCAAAACAAATTGGCGACACATCCGTGTCGCCAAGCCGGAGGCGCATGCGCGGTGATGGGCAGTGCCTGCGCTTGCGTCGTGCCAAGTGCGGGGATGAGAAACGATGCCGACAACGGAACTTCACAATCTCGGGCTCATTGAGGTCGGGCAGCAAATCCAGGCCAAAAAGCTCTCGTCGATTGAGGTGACAAGAGCGATGCTCGGGCGGATCGAGCAGCTCGACGGCAAGCTCAAGAGCTATGCCCATGTGATGGGCGAGGCAGCGCTTGCTGACGCCGCGGCAGCCGAAAAGGAGATCGCCTCCGGCAAGATCAAGGGGCCGCTGCACGGCGTGCCGATCGCCGTCAAGGATTTGTGCTGGGTCAAGGGCGCGCCCGCCGCGCACGGCATGACCATTCATCGCGAGTTCCGTCCGGGTGAGGATGCCACGGTGGTCGCGCGGCTGAAGGATGCCGGTGCTGTGATCCTCGGCAAGCTGCAGCAGACCGAGGGCGCCTATGCCGATCATCACCCGAAGATCGATCCGCCGAAGAACCCGTGGAATGCCGATCTGTGGTCCGGCGCATCGTCGAGCGGTTCCGGCGTCGCCACCGCGGCGGGGCTTTGCTTCGGATCGCTTGGAACCGATACCGGCGGCTCGATCCGCTTTCCCTCGGCTGCCAATGGCATCACCGGGCTGAAGCCGACCTGGGGCCGTGTCAGCCGTTACGGCGCTTTCGAACTCGCGGCCACGCTCGATCACATCGGCCCGATGGCGCGCAGCGCGGCCGATTGCGGCGCGATCCTCGCCGTGATCGCCGGCCAGGATCCCAAGGACACCACGTCGGTGCCGTTGGCCGTGCCGGACTATCTCGCCGGTATGTCCGGAGACCTGCGCAGCATGACGATCGGCGTCGATCGGCGCTGGACCAGCGAGGGCACTGACGAGGCTGCCGGCAAGGTGCTCAGCGAAGGGTTGCGGGTTGCTGCTGATCTCGGCGCGAAGATCAAGGACATCACGTTCCCTGATCCGAAAGCGGTGATCGAGGATTGGTTCCCGCTGTGCGGCATCGAAGTGGCCGTTGCGCACGAAGAAACCTATCCCGCGCGCAAGGACGAATACGGTCCGGCGCTCGCCGGCCTGCTCGACCTCGGCCGCGCGCAGTCCGGCATGGATTATCAGAAGATCGTGCTGCGGCGCGAAGCGTTTCGCGGCGCCGTGCGGCTGCTGTTCGACACGGTCGATCTCATCGCGGTCCCGGCCCAGGCATTCGCGGCGCCGACATTGGCCAAGATGGCGGCGCTGGGCGAAGACCCATCGCTGATTACCGGGCTGCTGCGCTTCACCTGCCCGTTCGACATGACGGGCAGCCCGACCGTGACGCTTCCCGGCGGCTTCGCGCCGAACGGCGGTCCGGTCGCCTTCCAGTTTGTCGGCCGCCATTTCGACGAGACAAGTCTCGTCCGTGCGGGCGATGCCTTCCAGCGCGTCACCGACTGGCACAAGCGCCATCCCGCGATCTGAGTTGAGGAGCCGTTCGCATGACCGAAGACTGGTTGAAGAGTTCCATCATGGCCAAGCGGGCCGTCGCCAAGGGCGCGACAGGCACGACCCATAGTTTGACGATCGAGCAGCAGGGCGGCTTCCATTACGTCTATGGACCCTACGCCAAGCCGACGCTGTCGATCGATCCGGGCGGGGTGGTCGTCGTCGAGACCGAGGATGCCTTCGGCGGCGTGCTCACCAGCGAAAGCGACAGCCCGACGGCAAAGCTGAACTTCCCTTATCTGAACCCGCAATGCGGGCCGATCGCGGTGAAGGGCGCCAGGAAGGGCGATTGCCTCGCCGTCTATATCCGCGACGTCGAGACCCGCGGCGCACAGCCGGCAGGCACCACTTGTATCATTCCGGAGTTCGGCGGCCTGGTCGGAACCGCGTCTACCGCGCTACTCAATCCGCCGCTGCCGGAGCGCGTCAAGAAGCTGCACGTCGATCGCAACGGCGTGCGCTGGAACGACAAGATCACGCTGCCCTATGAGCCGTTCATCGGTACGATCGGCGTGTCGCCCGAGATCGAGGCGATCTCCTCGCTGCAGCCCGACTATCACGGCGGCAACATGGACCTGCCCGACGTCGCACCTGGCTCGATTATCTATTTTCCGGTGCATACCGAAGGCGGGCTGCTCTATGTCGGCGACTGCCACGCCACGCAAGGCGACGGCGAGCTCTCGGGCGTCGCGCTCGAACAACGCGCCACCGTCACGCTGCAGATCGATCTGATCAAGAACTGGAGCTTCGCCTGGCCGCGGCTCGAGACGCGCGACTTCATCATGACGATCGGCAGCGCGCGGCCGCTCGAAGACGCCGCGCGCATCGCCTATCGCGAGCTCGTGCGGTGGATGAGTGCCGACTACGGCTTTGACGAGATCGACGCCTACATGCTGCTCAGCCAGGCCGGCCGCATGCGGCTCGGTAACATGGTCGACCCCAAATACACGATGGGGGCGTCGATCCTGAAGAATTACCTCAAGGCGTGACGTCCAACATCTTTCAACAAGGAACATCGCGATGAATTCGGGGCGTATATTTGGAATGGCTTTGCTTGGTGCCGTGCTCGGGACGGCTGCAATTGGTGCCGCTCAGGCGGCCGACCCGCCGCTGAAGGTCGGCTTGCTGGAGGATGTCTCCGGCGACCTGGCATTCATGGGCATGCCGAAGCTGCACGGATCGCAACTCGCGGTCGAGGAGATCAACAAGAGCGGCGGCATTCTCGGCCGCCAGATCGAGCTGATCCACCTTGATCCGCAAGGTGACAATGCCCGCTACCAGGAGTTCGGCCGAAGGCTGCTCAACCGCGACAAGGTCGATGTGCTGATCGGCGGCATCACCTCTGCGTCGCGCGAGGCGTTGCGTCCGATCGTCGATCGCACCTCGACGCCATACTTCTACACCAACCAGTATGAAGGCGGCGTGTGCGATGCCTCCATGGTCAGCATGGGCGCGGTGCCTGAGCAGCAGTTCTCGACGCTGATCCCCTGGATGGTCCAGAAGTTCGGCAAAAAGGTCTACGTTATCGCGGCCGACTATAATTTCGGCCAGATCTCCGCCGAGTGGAACCGCAAGATCATGAAGGACCTCGGCGGCGAGGTGGTGGGCGAGGAGTTCATCCCGCTCGGCGTGTCGCAATTCGCGCAGACGATCCAGAACATCCAGAAGGCGAAGCCGGATTGGCTGCTCACGATTAATGTCGGCGCCGCGCAGGACTCGTTCTTCGAGCAGGCGGCCGCCGCCAACCTCAATCTGCCGATGGGGTCCTCGATCAAGGTCATGCTCGGCTTCGAGCACAAGCGGTTCAAGCCGCCGGCGCTCAATAACATGCATGCGACCGCCAACTGGTTCGAGGAGATCGACACGCCCGAAGCCAACGATTTCAAAAAGCGCTGGCACGCCAAGTTCCCGGACGAGCTCTACATCAACGACATGGGCTACAACGCCTATAACGCGCTCTACATGTACAAGGCGCTGGTCGAGAAGGCGAAGTCGACCAAGCTCGAGGACATGCGCAAGGTGATCGCAACTGGCGATGCCTGCATCGACGCGCCGGAGGGCAAAGTCTGCATCGATCCGAAGAGCCAGCATACGTCGCACCGCATGCGCCTGATCTCGGTCGGGCCCAAGCACGAGGTGACCGTCGAGAAGGACTACGGGACGATCCAGCCATACTGGCTTGGCGAGATCGGCTGCGATCTCACCAAGAAGAACGACAAGGATCAGTACACGCCGAGTCATCTTCCCAGCAAATCGTGACGCGTACGGGCACGAATCTTGCTCGTGTTTTGCATCTCGAGTTTGAAGCGAACCGGCGCCGCAATGATGCGGCGCCGTGATCACGGAGAGCGGAATGTCGGCTGAACTCTTCTCGCTATTCTATCAGTTCGCCGATGTCTTCGCGTTCCTGATCCTGTCGGCGGCGGGCCTTGCCATCGTGTTCGGCATGATGGGCGTCATCAACATGGCGCATGGCGAGTTCATCATGTGCGGCGCCTATGTGACGGTCGGGCTCGTCAATCTCGGCGTGCCGCTCCCGATCGCCCAGATCCTGGCGGCTCTGACCGCGGGGATCATCGGCATGATCGTCGAGTTGCTGATCGTGCGGCGCTTCTACAAGCGTCCGCTGGACTCGCTGCTCGCGACCTGGGGTCTCAGCCTGATCGTGACCCAGTCGATGCTGCTGATCGTAGGCTCCGCGGTGCGCGGAATCGGTACACCGGAAGGAAGTTTTGCGATCGGAGGCTACACGTTCTCGACCTATCGCCTTGTGCTGTTCGGCTGCGCGGTGGCGGTGCTGGCCGGGCTCTACATCATCTTCATGAAGACGCGCTTCGGCGTGATCGCGCGCGCCACGATGCAGAATGCAGCAATGGCAAAAGCGCTCGGCGCGCGCACCGGGCGCATCTATTCCATCAGCTTCGGGATCGGTACGGCGCTCGCGGGGCTCTGCGGTGCGCTCTACGCGCCGACCATGACGCTGATCCCGACCATGGGCGCGACCTTCGTGGTCGAGAGCTTTGTCACCGTGGTGATCGGCGGCGCCAATGTCCTGCTCGGAACCGCGCCGGCCGCGGTGTTCCTGGCCATGATCAGGATGGCGTTGAATGCGAGCTATGGGCAAATCATTGGGCAGATCGGCATGCTGTTTGCCGTCATCCTGATCATACGGGTGCTGCCTGAAGGGCTATCCAGCGTGCTGGTTCGTCGTGGGCGCTAGACGGGAATTTCTGATGTTGAAGCTGCTCGACGGTCCGCAGACGCTCGGACGCGGAAAGATCTTCTGGTCCTGCTTCCTCGCCGTGCTGGCGGGCGCGCTGATCTATCCGCTGTTCGCCGATTCCTACGATGTCGGCAACTTTGCCTACTTTCTGATCTGGATATTCATGGCGCTCGGGCTCTGCCTGATGTGGGGGTATGGCGGCATGCTGTCGTTCGGCCAGACCTTCTTCTTCGGCATCGCCGGTTATGGCTATGGCGTGCTCGCCATCAACATGGGTGGGGGAACGGCCACCATCGCCGCGCTCGTGCTCTCGGTCATCATCGCGATGATCGCGGCAGGGATCCTCGGCTATTTCATGATCTGGGGCGGCATCAGCGGCATCTTCTTCGGCATCGTGACGCTGTCGGCGACGCTGGTGTTGGCCTTCTTCCTCGGGCAGACCGCAGGACCCGAATGGCATATCGGTCCGGCGCGGCTGAACGGCTTCAACGGCATGAAGGGGATGGATCCGCTCACCGTCGGCAGCTTCGATATCGAGGGGGCGGCGCTCTATTACCTCATGATTGCACTGATCGTGATCGTCTACGTCGCGCTGCGCATGCTGGTGAACTCGAGCATCGGCAACGTGATCGTGGCGACGCGGGAAAACCCGCAGCGCGCCGAGATGCTCGGCTACGACGTCCGCAAGTACCAACTCCTGACCTTCGTGATCGGCAGCGGCCTCGCGGGTCTCAGTGGCGCGCTGTACACGTCCTGGGGGCAGTTCATCACGCCGTCCAGCATCGGCCTGCCGGCGGCGGCGATGCCGATCGTCTGGGTGGCGTTCTCCGGACGCAATGATCTGACCGCGACCCTGGTCGGGTCGTTCCTGCTGCTGTTCGGCTTCCAGACCATCACGGTCTACAGCCAGCAGGCGGCACTGGTGCTGATGGGCGTGCTTCTGCTTGCCACCGTGATGCTGGCGCCGCAGGGCTTCGTGCTCGGCATCGGCAAGCTCGTCGTCGATTGGTGGACGAGGCGCCGGCGGCGCGACGAGGCCCCTGCGCTGGCGGACGCCAGCCGTCTGCAATCGGATGAGACCTGATCCATGGCGCTGGTCGATGTAAAAGGCGTCTCCAAGCGCTTCGGTGGGTTGACCGCCGTCTCCGATGTCGACCTGACGGTCAGTGCC
This sequence comes from Bradyrhizobium sp. RD5-C2, assembly GCF_019972155.1. Taxonomy (GTDB): domain Bacteria; phylum Pseudomonadota; class Alphaproteobacteria; order Rhizobiales; family Xanthobacteraceae; genus Bradyrhizobium. The sequence continues at coordinate 386,420 of NZ_BOVL01000010.1, forward strand.
GGGGAGGTCCATTGCCTGATCGGGCCCAATGGGGCCGGGAAGAGCACGCTGTTCAAGCTGATCGTCGGCCTTTATCCGCCGACCACCGGCAGCATCTTCTTCGACTCCGTCGATATCACCGCCGAGCGTCCCTACGCGCGGGTGCAGCGCGGCATGAGCATCAAGATGCAGGCGCCGAGCGTGTTCAAGGAATTGCCGGTGCGGCAGAACATCCAGATCGCGCTGCAGGAGCGGCTCTCGGGCGCGGAGTGCCGGACCGAGGAGGAGCGGCTGCTGGCGCTGCTCAATCTGGCGGAGGACTCTGGTAAGCTTGCCGGTGCGCTGTCGCATGGCCAGCAGCAATGGCTGGAGATCGGGATGGCGCTGGCATTGCAGCCGCAGCTTCTGCTGCTGGACGAGCCGACCGCTGGCATGTCGCCGGAGGAGACCTACAAGACCGGCGAGCTGATCAAGTCGTTCAACGCCGAGGGCATGACGGTCCTCGTCGTCGAGCACGACATGGCATTCGTGCGTCAGGTCGCCCAGCGCATCACCGTTCTGCATCTTGGCAAGATCTTCGCGCGCGGCAGCCTCGACGCAATTTTGGAAGACGAGAAGGTCGCGGAAATCTATTTGGGTAAGACTCATGCCCACTGATCGCATTCTGGACGTATCCGGACTTTGGGCGGGCTACGGCGCGACGCCGATCCTGCAGGGCGTCAGCATGCAGGTCGCGCGTGGCGAGATCGTCGGCGTGATCGGTCGTAATGGCGTCGGCAAGTCGACCTTGATGCGCTGCCTGATCGGGCTGCTGCAGAGCTGGCGCGGCACCATCACCTTCATGGATCAGGATGTGACGCCGCTCGAGGCCGATGCGCGGGCGCGCGCCGGCTTCGGCTACATCCCGCAGGGCCGCGACGTGTTTCCGCAGATGAGTGTCGAGGAGAACCTGCAGGTCGGCGAGCTGATCGGCGGCCCCGACGGAAAGAAGCTGCCGGAGCTCGTCTACACCTATTTTCCACGCCTGAAGGAGCGCCGGCGGCAGATCGCGGGCACCATGTCGGGCGGCGAGCAGCAGCAGCTTGCGATCGGCCGCGCGCTGATCGGCAATCCGTCGCTGATGATCCTCGACGAGCCGTCCGAGGGCGTACAGCCCTCGATCGTGCAGCATATCTGCGAGGCGCTCCAATCGTTCCGCAGCGAGCTCGGAACAACGATCATCTTCGTCGAGCAGAACCTCGACACCATCCTGGCGATCGCCCAGCGCTGCTACATCATGGAGAAGGGCAAGATCACGCGATCGCTGACCGGTGAGGAGGTCAACGCGGACAATGTTCGTGCGCAATTGCTGCTCTGATCGGCCACACCATGTGGTGAGGAAGTACGCGTTCCATAATCGATAACAACGGAGGGAATGGACATGGATCTGGGACTCAAGGGAGCAAAGGTTCTCGTGACCGGCAGCACCAAGGGGATCGGCAGAGCGATCGCCGACACATTCGCAGCGGAGGGTGCCAATGTCGGCATCTGCGCGCGCAACCAGGCGGATGTCGACGCTGCGGTTGCCGCGATCAAGACCAAGGGCGGTGCGGCGTTCGGTGGTGCGGTCGACGTCTCGAACGGACCGGCGCTGAAGGCCTGGGTCGCCGACATGGCTGGAAAGCTCGGCGGCATCGACGTCGTGGTCGCCAATGTCAGCGCGCTGTCGATCGGGCAGGACGAGGAGAGCTGGGAGAAGGAATTCTCCACCGACATGATGGGAACGGTGCGCCTCGTCAATGCGGCGATGCCGTATCTCGAGAAGAGCGCCGCGGCGGCGATCGTCACCATCGCCAGCGTGTCGGGGCGCGAGGTCGATTTTGCCAGCGGTCCTTACGGCACGTTCAAGGCCGCGATCATCCACTACACGCAGGGGCTGGCTTACCAGCTCGCGGCCAAGGGCATCAGGGCCAATTCGGTATCGCCGGGCAACACCTATTTCGAGGGCGGCGTCTGGAACATGATCAAGGACGGCAATCCCGAACTGTACAAGACCGCACTGGCGCTCAACCCGACCGGCCGCATGGGCACGCCGCAGGAGATGGCGAACGCCGCGGTGTTCTTAGCGAGCAAGGCGGCGAGCTTCATCACGGGGACCAACCTCGTCGTGGACGGTGCCCTGACGCGCGGCGTCCAGTTCTAGCCGGGGCCACAACGAAATGTCAGCGGATCCATTGCACTACAAGTCCATCACCGAGATCTCCGGGCTCATTCGCCGCGGCGAAGCGAAATCCTCGGAGATCACAGAGGCGATCCTCGGCCGGATCGCGAAGCTCGATGGGCAGTTTCATGGCTACGCGCTCGTCCTTGCGGAGCGGGCCATGGCGCAGGCAAAGCAGCGCGATGCGGAGATCGCCAGGGGCATCTGGCGCGGTCCGCTGCATGGCGTTCCGATCGGGCTGAAGGACCTCTGCTTCACGACGTTTGCGCCGACCGCCGGCGGCACGACGATCCATGCGAAGTTCGTGCCGTCCTTCAATGCCACGATCGTGGACCGGCTCGAAGTCGCCGGTGCAGTCACGCTCGGCAAGCTCAAGATGACGGAGGGTGCCTATACCGGTCACCATCCGGCCGTGCAGGCCCCGCTCAATCCGTGGAATGTGAACTACTGGGTCGGCTCCTCGTCGAGCGGGTCGGGTGTCGCGACGTCGGCGGGCCTCTGCTACGGCTCGATCGGCAGCGACACCGGCGGCTCGATCAGGTTTCCGTCGGCGACCTGCGGCCTGACCGGCATCAAGCCGACCTGGGGCCGCGTCAGCCGGCACGGCATCTTCCCGTTGGCGGACTCGCTCGATCACGTCGGCCCGATGTGCCGCAGCGCGGCCGACGCCGGAGCAATACTCGGCGTCATCGCGGGCGCGGATGTCAACGATCCGACTGCCTTACGCGCGCCGGTGCCGAACTACCTGGCCAGCGTCGGCGAGAGCATCCGGGGCTTGAGGATCGGCGTCGATCGCAGGTACACCCAGGAGGGGATCGACCGGCAGGTCGTCGCCGCTTTGGTGCAGGCCGAGCGCACGCTCGCCGATCTCGGCGCAGAGATCCGCGAGGTGCATTTCCCGCCCTATCAGAAGCTGGTCAGCCAGTGGATTGCGATGTGCTCGGTGGAGACGGCGGAGGCGCACCTCGACACCTATCCGGCCCGGAAGTCGGAATATGGGCCGGACCTCGCGCAGCTGATCGAGCAGGGCAGGGCGACCAGCGGCGTCGACATCGCCGCGATCCATCACGAGCGCCTGAAGTTCGCAGGCAGCCTCGCCGCGATGTTCGAGGATATCGATCTCTTGCTGATCCCGACGATGCCGGTGCCGATCCCGACGCTCACCAAGATGAGCGAATACGGCGCCGACCCCAACGTCCTCCTGAACATCCTGCGCTTCACGGCGGTATTCGACTTCTCGGGCAGCCCGACCATCACGCTGCCGATGGGCATGGCGTCGGACCAGATGCCGCTCAGCATGCAGCTGGTCGGCCCGCATCTCTCTGAGGACGTGCTGGTCCGCGCCGGCGCCGCATTCCAGTCGGTGACGGACTGGCATACGCGGCGGCCGCCGATCGAATAGAGCATGATCCGGAAAAGTGCGAAGCGGTTTTCCGAAAAGATCATGCTTAGATAACAAGCTAAAGCGCGATGACGATTCAACCGAATTTCATCGCGCTTTAGCGCGCCGTCAGCCGGTCTTGTCGACGTTCCAGAACAACGGCACCGGCGCGCGGACGACGTCCTTCAGCGCCCTCCGCGTCGCGGCCGGCTGGTTGTACTGGCCGGTCGGGACGTGCGTGACCACCTCGTAGGCACGCGCCTGGATCTTGTCAGCCAGCGCCTTCTGGTCCGGCGGCGCCGCGGTGCGGGCAAAGCCGTCGCGCAGCCGCTCCAACTCGGCGTCCTCGACCCAGCCGAAGAAGCCGCCATTCTTGCCCTTGCCGTTGACGCAGGCATTGCCGATCGGGTTGACGAGATCGGCGCTGGCCCAGGTCGAATGGTACAGCGACCAGCCGCCCTCGGCCGGCATCGACTGCTTGGCGCGCCGTGCCACCACCGAGCCCCAGTCCATCGCCAGCAGGTTGACGTTCATCCCGATCGAACGCAGCGCCTCCGCCGTGACCGTGCCGAGCGCGGTGATGATCGGGGCGTCGGTCGCATGCAGGATCGTGATCGGCTCGCCCTTGTAGCCGCCTTGCTTGAGCAGATCGTTGGCTTTTGCCGTGTCGGACTTGGTCGACCAGCCGACCGCGCTTTCGAACGGCGTACCGGCGATGAAGATCGCGGGCGTGACCTTGTAGTAGTCGGGATTGCCGATCTGGGTGTCGAGCCAGTCCTTCTGGTTCACGGCGTGCAGCACCGCCTGGCGGATCTCCGGCCGGTCGAACGGCGGAACCAGCCAGTTCATCCGGCACATGCCGGAGAAGCCGAGCGTGTTGTAATCGGTCAGCTCGACATTCGAGGCGCGCGCGATCATCGGATGATGGTCGTGCGGCGGCACCTCGAAATAGTCGATCTCGTCGTTCAGCAGCGCATTGGTCGCGATCTGGAAGTCCGGCACGCTGATCCATTCGTAGCGGCCGATCTTGACGATCTTGCCGCCGCCGGTGCCATCAGACGGCTCGTCGCGCGAAACATAGTCCGGATTTCTCTCGTAGGCGGCCTTGACGCCTGGCTGGAATTCCGCGGTCACGAAGCGGAACGGCCCGGAGCCGAGATGATCCGTGATCGCCTGGTCCGCGGGCGTTGCGGCAATCCGCGCCGGCACGATGAAGGGCACGTTGGCGGTCGGCTTGCCGAGCGCTGCCAGCACGAAGCCGCACGGCTCCTTCAGCACCATGCGGAAGGTCCGCTCGTCGACCGCCTTCAGCTCCGCGACGAATTCGAACAGCTTCTGACCCATCGTATCGCGCCTGGCCCAGCGCAGCAGCGAGGGGATCACGTCGGCCGACGTCACCGCGCTGCCGTCATGGAATTTGAGGCCGGGCCGCAGGCGGAACGTATAGGTCAGGCTGTCGGCGGAGACCTCCCAGGCTTCGACCATCTGCGGCTTGATCTCGAATTTCGAGTTGGTCGAGAACAGCGTGTCGTAGATCATGTAGCCGTGGTTACGTGCGGTCCACGCTGTCGTCATGATCGGATCGGTGGCGCGCAGTGGTGCGTGCATGACCGCCGTGATCGTCTTTGTGCTGGCGCGTGCAATGGGTGGCATTGTAATGCCGAGGCCTGCGCCCGCGCCGATCTGCAGGAGACGGCGGCGGTTGATCGATGGTCCCATGATGTCCCCCCGTCGCAAGCCGTCAGGCCTGGCCGGCAAGTCTGGCCGCGATCGCGCGATAGCCGCGCATCCACATGTGGTCGAGATCGAGATCCATCGGCAGCGGCTGCGAGGAGACGCGCGCGATCACCGTCTCGCTAACCGGGTCGATGTAGATCCACTGGCCGTGGATACCGACCGCAGCAAACGGCGTTTCGCGCCTGTCGAGCGTGTACCACTTGTTGCGGTAGTTTCCGTTCGGAAACACCTTGGTCAGGTCTCCGCGCGACCAGGCCTCGGCATTGCCGTTCTGCCTGATGTCGTCGACCCACCAGCCAGGCACCACCTGCCGTCCGTTGCTGATGCCGTGATTGCGCATCATCTCGCCGAAACGGGCGAGATCGCGCAGTGTTGCGCAGATGCCGCCGGCGACGCGCGCCGCGCCGCGCGAATCGACGGCGATGTAGGCATCGTGCTCGGCGCCCATCGGCTGCCACAGATATTGCGCGAGGATTTTCGCGTAGGACACACCGCAAGCGCGCTCATAGACCCAGCCCAGCACGTCGGTGTTGGTCGAGACGTAGTGGAAGGTTTGCCCATGCGGCGTGCCATTCGGCCGCAGCGTGCGCAGATAGTCGCGCAGATTGCTCGGCGGCACGGTCGGGTCCGGTGGCTCCCAGCCGGTCGCGCGCCGGTAGTTCATGACGTCGCCGTCGCGCGCCATGTAGTCCTCGTCGAAGCGGATGCCGACGCTCATGTCGAGCAGGTGGCGCACCGTGCAGCCGCCGCCATAGACCGATCCCTCCATCTCCGGGATATAGCGCGTCACCGGCGCGTCGGGATCGAGCTTGCCGTGATCGGCCAGGATGCCGCCGAGCGTTCCGGCGACCGACTTGCTCACCGAGAAGATCAGATGCGGGGTGTCCGGCGTCAGGCCGTGGGCATACCATTCGAAGGCGACCTGTCCGCGATGCGACACGACGATGCCGTCGGTGTGGCTTGCGCGCAGGGCCTGGCCGACGCCGATCGTCTCGCCGCGCGGGTCAGCGAAGCTGACGTCGTCGACATAGCGCGGCGCAAAGGACAGCGGCGCCGGCGTCGAGGCGCGCGGGATGTTGGCGGTGGGTAGCAGCTCGCGGACGTTGCGGAATGCCCACTCGCTGAACGGGTGCTGACGCCAGTTGGCGAGCGTGACTTGTTCGTCGGCCGCCGACGGGAAGGCGGCCATGATGCGACGCGAATTCATTCTTGATCCAGCAATGACATTGGGAGGTGTGCGAAAGTTCCGCGTCGGTCGCGTTGCCCGCAATCAACCGGATGGTGGAGGGGGTTATCAGGTTACTCCGGCGTAACCGTTTCCGGGATGTGTGTTTGGCCCGCAATTTGCTTGACTACGCCTTGCGTCTGCCCCAGCGTGCCGGCCATGCGACGCGCAGACGTTCGCCATCGGGAAACATCGGGAGGTAGGTCATGATCGCGCTTCTGGGCCGACCGGATCCGGCGACCACACAGGCCATTCAGTTCGCACGGGGGATTCTCGAGGGCTCGGCAACCGCGTTCTACGAGGTCGACGGCAATCTGACCCTCAACCGCTTCGTGCTCTCTAGCAACGTCCCGCCGAGTTTCCACGACCAGTATCTTGCGGGCATGAACCGGCTCGATCCGTTGCATCCGCGCTCCGCGAGCAACCGGCCGATTGCCCGGCTGAGCGTCGCGCTCAACCAGTGCGCATCGCAAGAGGCGGCGACCTACCGTGCCTTCGCCGGCCAGTGCGGCGTCGCCGACATGATCGAGTTCTTCTTCCGCCGCAACGACCGGATCGTGGCCGGAATGAGCGTGCTCTGGGCGCCGGGCTGCGCGATCCCCGACGGCAGCATGCACATTGCCGAGAAAATCCACGATTACCTCGAATTCAACCTGACCAGCCGCTTGTCGTCGAACGCCGACGAGCCGGCGCGCTACGGGCTGACCTCGCGCGAGATGGAAGTGGTCGAGCTGCTGTGCTGCGGCCGCACCAACCGCGAGATCGGCGAGTGCCTGAGCATCGGTCTTGCGACGGTGAAGACTCACCTGATCCATATCTTCGAGAAGCTCGGCGTCGAGACCCGCTCCGCCGTCGTCGCGCTGATGTCGCGGCCGCATTGAGGGCCGGCTCTTTCCTCCCGTCGTCCCGGCGAAGGCCGGGACCCATAACCACAGGGTTGTGTTGGTACGGAAAGATGTGGCCCCAGCGTCGCGCAACAATCACCTTCGGTGGTAATGGGTCCCGGCCTTCGCCGGGACGACGCCGAGTTTGTTGCACGGCCTGTGGGTCAAGCATCCGCATTCTCGTGACATGATCTGTCCGAGCTTCGCTATTCGCTTCGCTCGCGCGTTCACCCGCTCCACCGTTAGGTGGATTGCCGCTCACCGCGCGGCCGGCAGAGAATCCCCCAAGGACCGGTGTCGTTTTCGACAATGTTGGCGAGCGGCTGCCGCTCACGAACATTGAAGGATTCGACATGCGTGATTTCATGGCCATCGGCCGCTCGGTGGCGGTTGCGGAGCGGGGCATGGCCGCGACCTCGCACCCGCAGGCGACGCTTGCCGCGGTCGAGATGTTGAAGGCCGGTGGCAATGCCGTCGATGCCGCGGTAGCCGCGGTGGCGCTGCAGGGCGTGGTCGAGCCGCAGATGTCCGGGATCGGCGGCGACTGCTTTGCGCTGTATTCGCCCAAGGCCGGCGAGCCGATCGCGCTGAACGGCTCGGGCCGCACGCCCGCCGGCACTGATACTGAAAAATATGCCGGCGGCGGCGCGCGCGACATTCCGCCGACCGCGCCCGAGTCTGTGACCGTGCCGGGCGCCATCGACGCATGGTGCAGGCTGGTCGCCGATCACGGCAGCAGGTCGCTGGAGGAGATCTTCCGGCCGGCGATCGCTGCGGCCGAGCAGGGCTTTTGCGTGACACCGCGCGTCGCGGAAGACTGGCGCCGCTTCCGGGCGCGGATCGAGATCGACGCCAATGCCGCTGCGCAATTCCTTCCCGGCGGCAAGGCGCCTGAGGTCGGCGACATCCGCACGCAGCCTGCGCTTGGCCGGACCCTGCACCGGATCGCGCAGCACGGGCGCGAGGCGTTCTACGCAGGCGAGGCCGCCGACGAGATGGCCGGCATCCTGCGTGGATTGGGTGGTGCCCACAGCACCGAGGATTTCGCCGCGCAGAGCTCGGACTACGTGCGGCCGATCTCGGCGCGCTACCATGATCATGACGTGATCGAGTGCCCGCCGAACGGGCAGGGCCTGGCGGCGCTGATGATCCTGCGGACACTCGCCGGCTTCGATGTCGGCACGCTGGCGCAGGCCGATCGGATCCATTTGCTGGCCGAAGCGACCAAGGCGGCCTACCGCGCGCGCGATGCCTTCTTCTGCGATCCCTCGACCAGCAAGGTCGATCCGGCCGCATTCCTTGCCGAAGACTATATCGGGAGGATCCGCAGCAAGATCGACATGAGCCGCGCCTCCGCGCCCGCGATCTGGGACGATATCGAGCATCGCGACACCGTCTATGTCACGGTGGTCGACCGCGACCTCAACGCCGTCTCGCTGATCAATTCGCTGTTCTATCCGTTCGGCAGCGGCATCTACGCGCCGAAGTCCGGCATCCTGCTGCACAACCGTGGTTGGAGCTTCCGCGCCAGGCCCGGACACCTCAATTCGCTCGGGCCGCGCAAGCGCCCGATGCACACCATCATTCCGGGCCTGCTGCGCAAGGACGGCAAGACCGTGATGTCGTTCGGGGTGATGGGCGGGCACTACCAGGCCGCCGGCCATGCCAATCTGCTGTCGAACATCTTCGATCTGAAGATGGACATCCAGGCCGCCGCCGAGGCACCGCGCTCGTTTGCCTTCGACGGCGCGCTGTCGCTGGAGACGACGATATCGCCAGCGATCCGCGACGATCTTCGCGCCCGCGGCCACGATGCCCGCTTCTCCGAGGAGCCGATCGGCGGCTGCCAGGCGATCCGCATCGACCATGCGCGCGGCGTTCTGCTCGGCGCCTCCGACCATCGCAAGGACGGGCTCGCACTCGGTTTCTAGGGACAAACCAGGTTACCTCGACGGTATCGTTCTAACGGTTGATTGTTACCGCCCTCCGCGCCCACCAAGCTGGATGCTGGGGGAGTGCATCATGAGCGACAAGCGCGCCGCGGCCGACATGGCCGGCGTGTCGATCGTCGAGTCGGTCGATGCGAACGACTATGCCGGTCGTATGAGCGGCTGGAACATGCGGATGGACCAGGTGTCGTCGGGAAGGTTTGCCGGGCGCCTCGTGATGATCCGCCTTCGCGGTCTGGAGATCGTCCGGGAGACGACGACGCAGGCCCTGCTCAAGCAAGACTCTGCCTGGCCGGATGCACTCGTCTTCAGCCTGCCGCTCGCGATATCCAATCCCGGATACTACAACGGCCGTCCGCTGGAGTTTCCGCAGCTCTTGCTGAGCGACGGCGCAAACCTGCTGCCGTTGCTGACGTCGACGCGGGTCGACGTCGTGTCGGTTGCGGTCGCCCGCGATCGGCTGTTTTCATGCCTGGATGGGCTCGGCGAGACCCGCGCCGCCGACTTCATCGCGGGACTTCGCGGGCAGCAGCACTTCTTCAGCGGACCCGGGCTCGTCGGTCTTCAGCATGGCCTTCGCCGGCTCTGCGATCAGGGCGAGCGGCTGGGACCGGCGCTCGGGTTCGAGCACGTGCGCAGTTCGCTTCAAGACACCCTCGTCGATGCGTTGGCCGACGTCTTGTCGGAGAACGACCGGACCGACGTTCGCAGCTGCACCGCACAAAAGTAGACGGTCGATCGCATCCGCGAATATGTGTTCGAGCGGGTCGAGGATCCGCCGCGCATCGCCGAACTCTGCCGTCATGTCGGCATCAGCCGCAGGACGCTGCAAGGATGCTTTCAGGACGCGCTCGGGCTGACGCCGTTGCAATATCTGCGCACGCTGCGGCTGAACGCGGTGCGCCGCGAGCTCCGTGCGCTTGCCGCGACCGGCCAGCCGGTCTCGATCGGCGACGTCGCGGCGCGGTGGGGCTTTTGGCACTGGAGCCGCTTCACCGAAAATTATCGGCAGCTGTTCGGCGAGCTGCCCTCGCACACCGTGCAGCGTGTCGCATCCGCCTCACGCTAGGAATATTCACTGCACGGTGGTTGCTTCTGCCGATTCCGGATAACGCCGGTTGAAATCCCCTTCCTAGATTTCGCCCGCTCCGCGCGGAGCCTGCACGATCGATCGTCGATCGCAATGCAGCGCAGCGCGGTGGGGACAAGGGGGCTACATGACAACACATCGAAAGATTGCCATTGCCGTGCTGATCGTGGCGAGTGCGGGTGCAACATCGGCCAATGCGTACGAGTTCGGTTCTCCCGGTTGGGCGCAGAAGCCGGGCATCACGCTTGGCGGAGGCACGGCCGGCACGCCGCCGCCCGGACTTTACAGCTTCAATCAGGTCTTCACCTATCAGGCGAACATCGTCGGCCCGGGTGCGCCCAACGTCGGTGGCGCGTCGACGCCGGTCCACGCCGCCGTCGAAGCATCCGGTCTGTTGTGGGTGCCGGGCTGGACGTTCCTCGGCGCGACGTATGACGCGGTGATCGTGCAGCCCTGGATCATGGCCGATGTCGGCGGGCCGATTAATGTCCAGCAGGCCGGGATGCACAACACCTTCATCGTGCCGGGGGAGTTGAGTTGGAAGCTCGGCGACAGCGGCTTCTTCGTCAAGACCGGCCTCGGCATGTATGTGCCGAACGGGTCGATCAGCGGTCCGTCCGGCCTGAACAATGTCGGCAATCCCTGGTGGACGTTCCAGCCCGAGCTGGTCGTGTCCTACCTGAAGGACGGCTGGAATCTCACGGCCAATCTGTACCATGAGATCAATACCAGGAACTCGATCACCGGCTATCGCTCGGGCGACGTCTTCCACGCCGAGTTCACCGCCGCCAAGACGATCGGCAACTGGACCTTCGGGCCGATCGCCTACTATGCGGGGCAGGTGACCGGCGATACGTCGAGCGCGTTCTACAACGGCGCGATCAACGTCAATCGGTACAACATCTGGGCCGGCGGCGGCCTGGTCGGCTACAATTTCGGACCGGCCGCGCTGACGGTCTGGGCGACGCATGAGTTCTCCTCGAACGCCTCCGGCGGCACCGCGGGCCCGCCCGGAATCGATACCGCGTCGATCACCAAGGGCTACTCGGTGTTCGCCAATCTGAGCTTCCGGTTGTGGGCGCCGGACGAGCCGGCGACGCCGCCAAAACGTCCGATGTTCACCAAGTAGCGCACGCGCCGGCGTACAGCACCGGACGGAGAAAAGGGGAGCTGCGTCGATCGCGCGGCTCCCCGACGGCTGCCCGTTTCCGCCTGTTGAATCCGTCAGGCCGTAGCATCCACCGGATGGTGGATTGTTCCCGACGCTGACATGCCGAACCCTTGTCATCATGCCGGCGCCGTACGCGGTTCCGACCTGTGCACCGCACGGCGAAGGCTGATCGCTCCGGACTTTCCCAATCGAGAAGTTGCTCCGTATGAACAGGACATTCGCCGACACGGTCTTCCGCAACGGCTGGATCTACACGTCGAACCGGGAGTTGCCGTGGGCCACATGCGCGGCGGTCAAGGCGGGCCGGTTCGTCGCCGTCGGTGACGAGCGCGACGTCGCCGCGCTGATCGGCGAGGGGACCAAGACCGTCGATCTCGGTGGACGCATGGCGATGCCGGGGATCGTCGACATCCACAATCACATCATGATGGGCGGGCAGGCCGATCTCTACGAGCTGCGCTTCTCCAACGCCGACAGTGTGCCCAGGATCGCCGAGACCCTGCACAAGGCGGCGTCCGCGGCTGCGCCCGGCGCCTGGATCGTCGGCGGGCAGTTCGGCAACAATCTCCTGAACGAGATGAACACCACGGAGTCCTGTGCGCTGCTGGACGCGGCGTGCCTCGGGCATCCCGTCGTGCTGCGCGACGACACCTATCACAATCGCTGGGCTAGCTCGGCGGCGCTGCGGCTGGCCGGCGTGCAGGCCGACACCCCCGATCCGACCGATGGCGAGATCGGCCGCGACCTCAAGACCGGGACGCTCACCGGGATCATGATCGAGGCCGCCTCCGGCCTGGTCGAGCGGGCGCTCGCGGCCTCCGGTCACTACACAGCCGAGATGGACCGCGCGGCGGTGGCGCGCTCGATCTCGGTGCTCAACACGTATGGAGTCACCGCCTTCATCGACGCCGCCAGCATGCAGCCGATCATGGCGGCGCTGAAGGGGCTCGACGATCGCGGCGAGCTGACCGCCTGGGCGGTCTGCGCAATGCCGGTGGTCGAGCCGGGCTTCATGTTCGGCAAGGCCGGCGAGGACCTGTTCGCGCTGCGCGAGCAGTATCGCGGTGCGCATGTGAAGCCGGATTATGTGAAGGTGTTCCTCGACGGCGTGCCTGGCGCCAAGACCGCGGCGTTCCACGAGCCTTATCTGGCCGATCCCGTGCGCGGCTGCTGCTTCCGCGGATCGACCATGCTGACCGTGCCCGATCTGATCCGCTGGCTCGGGCGCTGCGAGAAGCTCGGCCTCGCGGCGAAGATCCACTGCGCGGGCGATGCCGCGGTGACGCAGGCGCTGGACGCGATCGATGTCGTGCGCAGCTTCAACGGGGCGACCCATCTGGTCCACCAGATCGCGCATGCGAGCTACATCGCGCCCGACGACATCAAGCGCTTCGCCGAGCTCGGCGTCGCAGCCGATCTGTCGCCGATCATCTGGTATCCGACCGTCTTCCTTGAGGCGCACAAGGCCGCGATGGGCGAGGAGCGCGCGCAGCGCTTCTGGCCGAACAAGGACCTGAAGGCGGCCGGCGCGCTGATGGCGGGCGGCTCGGACTGGCCGGTGATCCCGATCCCGGATCCCTGGCAGGGCATCGAAGGCATGGTGACCCGGCAAAATCCCACCGGGGATTTTCCCGGCAAGTCGCTGTGGGCGGAGCAGGCGCTCGATCTCGCCACCGTGATCGACATCTACACCATCGACGCCGCGCGCGCGGCCGGTCTCGGCCAATCGATCGGCTCGATCGAGGTGGGCAAGTCGGCCGACCTGATCGTGCTCGACCAGATGATCTTCGACATCCCGCCGGACCAGCTTGCCGACACGCGGGTCGAGATGACCTTCTTCGAGGGCCGCAAGGTCTACCAGCGGGGCGCGTGATGGACACGGCGGATCAGATCCCGGTCACGGTGCTGACCGGTTTCCTCGGCAGCGGCAAGACCACGGTGCTGAACCATCTGCTGCGCCAGCCGGAGCTCAATGGCGTCGTCGCAATCATCAATGAGTTCGGCGAGGTGGCCGTAGATCATCTGCTGGTCGAGAGCAGTGAGGACCGCCTCGCGCTGCTCGACAATGGCTGCGTCTGCTGCTCGGTGCGCGAGGATCTGATCGAGACGCTGGCCGATCTCGCGGCACGCCGCGCTGATGGCAGGATCCCGCCGTTCCACCGCGTGCTGGTCGAGACCACCGGGCTCGCGGATCCCGTGCCGGTGCTGCACACGCTGATGACGGCGCCCGATGTCCTCAGTCGCTACCGGATCGACGGCGTGGTCGCGACCGTCGATGCCGTCAATGGCGCACATACGCTCGAGGCGCACAGTGAAGCCGTCAGGCAGATCGCGGTCGCCGACCGGCTGCTGGTGACCAAGACCGATCTTGCCAGCGAAGATGCGCTGGCGCGGCTCGAGGCGCGGCTCGCTGCGATCAATCCGGTCGCGACGCGCGCGCAGGTGCGGAACGGGATGGTCGATCCGGCAAAGGTGCTCGATGCCGGACTGTTCGATCCGTCGGCCCGCTCGGCAGACGTGGTGCGCTGGTTCGATTTGGCGTCGCAGGCGGCGAACGCGCCGCATCGTCACGCCGATCACGATTGCGATGGCGCAGACTGCGGCCACCATAGTCACCATGCGCATGATGCCGGCGTATCTTCCTACAGCCTGATCATCGACGAGCCGATCCAGCGCGAGGCGTTTGCGCGCTGGCTGGACTATGTCGCGGCGCTGAGGGGCGAAGACCTGCTGCGCTTCAAGGCGATCGTGCATGTCGCCGAACAGCCCGATGCGCCGGTCGTGGTGCATGGCGTCCAGCACGTGTTCCATCCGCCGATCACGCTTGCCAGCTGGCCATCTGCGGACCGGCGCTCGCGGCTCGTCTTCATCGTACGCGGCATCCCGCGCCAGATCATCGAAAACACATTGTGCAAGTTTGGCGCGGTGAGCCGCGCAGCGATCCAGCGATCGGCGGCGTGAACCCGAGATCGAACAATTTCATCATTGGTTATGGAGGGAGAGGGACATGACTGAGACAAAGAATGACAAGACGTCCGGCCGGCTCGACCGGCGCACGCTGCTGAAAGCGGCCGGTGCCACGGGCCTCGCATCTGCGATGAATGTGCCGCTGGTCAACATCGCGCGGGCCGCCGGCAACACGATCAAGATCGGCTGGGTCGGCTGCCTCTCCGGCGTCCGTGCCCAGTTCGCCGAGCCCGATCCCTGGATCCACGAGCGCATCAAGGCGCGGCTGAAGGATGGCCTGAAGATCGGCGGCAAGACCTATCAGGTCGAGCTGGTATTCAAGGACAATCAATCCGACCCGAACCGCTCGTCGGTGATCGCAAGTGAACTGGTACTCCGTGAAAAGTGCGACCTGATCCTGATCGAGGACGGTGACGCCCAGCCGCCGGTGCAGGAGCTCGCCGACGCCCGCGGCATTCCCACCATCTCGACCCAGGTGCCGTGGCAGGGCTGGATGTTCCCGCGCAAGTCGACGCCGGACAAGGGCTTCCCCTACAGCTACCATTTCTTCTGGGGTGCCGATGACGTCGCCAGGAATTTTCTCGGCATGTGGCAGTCGGTCGAGACCAACAAGAAGGTTGGCACGCTCTACATTGACAACCCGCCGGGCCAGGCGTTCTCCGATCCGAAGCTCGGCCTGCCGGCGGGCATCTCGGGCGCCGGCTATCAGGAATTCTCGGCCGGCAAATTCCAGATCGCGACCGACGACTTCACCAACCAGATCGCTTCGTTCAAGAACAACGGCGTCGACATCGTCTCCGGCTTCACCTTCAGCAATCACTGGGTGACGCTGTGGAACCAGGCGGCGCAGGCCGGCTTCAAGCCGCAGATCTGCACCGTGGCGGCAGCCTTCCTGTTCCCGGCCGCGGTGAACGCGCTCGGCGATCGCGGCGACGGCATGTCGACTGAGGTGTGGTGGACGCCGGCCTATCCGTTCAAGTCCTCGCTGACCGGGCAGAGCGCCGCCGAGCTCGCCGCGGAGTGGGAGAAGACCACCGGCAAGCAGTGGACCCAGCCGATCGGCTACGCGCATGCGCTGTGGGAGGTCGGGCTCGCGGCGCTGCAGAACAGCGATCCCAAGGACAAGAACTCGCTGCGCGATGCGATCGCCGGTCTCGACATGGAGACGGTCGTCGGCCGGGTGAAGTTCAAGGACAGCCCGATCAAGAACGTCGCGGTCACCTCGCTGTCGGGCGGGCAATGGCGCAAGACTAAGGGCGGCAAGGCGAAATACGAGCTGCTCATCGTGCACAACGGGACGGCGCCGTTCATCCCGAAGCAGGCCGATCTCCAGCTGCTCTCCAAGCTGGCCTGAGATGGCACCGCTTCTGCGCGTCAGCGGGCTGTCGAAGCGTTTCGGCGAGATCGTGGTCGCCGACAACGTCAGTTTCGAGCTGGCGCGCGGCGAATGCCTTGGCGTGATCGGCCCGAACGGTGCCGGCAAGAGCTCGCTATTGAACCTGATCGTCGGCCTGCTCGCGGCCGACGGCGGTTCGATCATGCTCGACGACAGGGAGATATCAAGCCTGCCGCCGCATCGCCGGGCGCGGATGGGGCTCGGGCGCGCGTTCCAGATCCCGCAACCGTTTCCGCATCTGTCGGTCTACGAGAACGCGCTGGTGGCAGCGTCCTACGGTGCGGGCCTCTATGGCGACGCGGCGTCCGACTGGACGATGGAGGTGCTGCAGCGGACCGGGCTCGACGCCAAAGCGGACAAACTCGCGGGCGCCTTGCCGCTGATCGACCGCAAGCGGCTGGAATTCGCCAAGGCGCTGGCCTCGAAGCCAAAACTGATCCTGCTCGACGAGATCGCCGCGGGGCTGACCGAGCCTGAGGTCGAGCGCCTCGTTGCCATCATCAAGTCGGTGAAGGCAGATCACGCCATGATCTGGATCGAGCACATTCCGCACGCGCTGCGCGCGGTCTCGGATCGGATCCTGGTGCTCGATTTCGGCCGCAAGGTGCTGGAAGGGCCGCCGGCCGAGGTGATGGATAGCGCCGTGGTGCGCGAGATCTACATGGGATTGAAGGCCGATGGCGTTGCTTGATGTGAACGGCCTGCAGATCTTCTACGGCGATCTCCAGGCCGTGTTCGACATGAATTTCACCGTCGCCGACGGCGAGGCGGTGGCGCTGGTCGGTGCCAACGGCGCCGGCAAATCGACGTTCCTGAAGGCGCTGGTCGGGCTCAATGAGGAGCGGCGCGGTACGGTACATTTCGACGGCATCGACATCTCGCAGATGCCGGCCGAAGAGGTGTCGCGGCTCGGCCTCATCATAGTGCCCGAGGGGCGGCTGCTGTTCGATTCGCTGACCATCGAGGAGAACCTGCTGATGGGCAGCGTCAACCGTCGCAAGGGCAGCTGGACGCTGCGGCGGGTGTTCGACCTGTTCCCGATCCTGGATGAGCGGCGGCGGATGTTTCCGGGCCAGCTCTCCGGCGGCCAGCAGCAGATGGCGGCGATCGGTCGCGCGCTGATGTCGAACCCGCGGCTGCTGCTGTGCGACGAGATTTCGCTCGGGCTCGCGCCTGTCGTGGTCGAGCAGATCTATCGCTCCTTTGCCGACATTCGCCGCGAGGGCACCGCCGTCGTGCTGGTCGAGCAGGACGTCAAGCGCGCGCTCGCGACCTCTGAACGAATCTATTGCCTGTTGAAGGGGCGTGTGTCGCTGACCGGTCCGGCGCAAGGATTGCAGCCGGAGCAGCTGACCCACGCCTATTTCGGTAACTAGCCAGGATTGGCACGACATGATCTGGGTTGAAACATTGATCAACGGAGCCCTGCTGGGCGGACTCTATGGCCTGCTCGGCATCGGGCTCGCTTTGGTGTTCGGCGTGATGCGCGTCGTCAACATCGCGCATGGCGAGTTCATGGTGCTGAGCGCGTTCTGCGCCGTGCTGCTTTCCAACCTGTTTCCGCAGGTGTCGCCGCTGCTGATGCTGATCCCGGTGATCGCACTGTCCTTTGCGGTTGGCTGGCTCTACCAGGCCGCCATCGTCAACCGGGTCGTGACGTCGCCCGATCCGCTGTCGCCGCTGCTACTGACCTTCGGCGTCTCGGTGATCCTGCGCAACGTCATGGTCGAAATCTTCGGCGCCGACGTGCGCAGCCTGCAGGTCGGCGAGCTCTCCCGCGCCAGCCTCGAGATCGCCGGCCTCAACATCGGCATCATGCCACTGCTGACCCTGGTGCTGGCCGCGCTGCTGTTCATGGCGCTGCAGCTGGTGCTGCGCCACACCGAGTTCGGACGGATCGTGCGCGCCACCGCCGACCGCCGCGACATCGTCCGGCTGTCCGGGGTCAAGCCGGACCGGGTCTATAATTATGTCATGGGCCTGTCGCTGGCGCTCGGCGCGATCGGCGGCGTGCTGCTCGCGGTGCGGTCGAGCTTCACGCCGTTCTCGGGCGCCGAGCGGCTCTTGATCGCCTTCGAGGTCGTGGTGCTCGGCGGGCTCGGCTCGTTCTGGGGCGCGCTGCTCGGCGGCATCGCGCTCGGCATGGCGCAATTGATCGGTCTGAAGATCGATCCGAACGCTGGGCTGCTCTACGCGCATCTCCTGTTCTTTATCATGCTGTTGATCCGCCCATCGGGTCTCGTGTCGAGCAGGGTATGACGCCGATGCCGACACGGACAATTCTCCTCGCCTGTGCCATCGTGCTGGTCGCCGTCATCGCCGGCGCACCCTTCGTGCTGAATGAGGGCATCCTGCGGCTCGCGACCGAATGCCTGCTGCTGCTGACGATGGCGCAGATGTGGAACCTGCTGGCGGGCTACGCCGGGCTGGTGTCGCTCGGCCATCAGGTCTTCATCGCGTTCGGCGCCTATGCGCTGTTCCTGACCTCCGGCTGGCTCGAGGTGACCCCGATCTGGGTGCTGCCGGTGGCGCCGCTGGTGGCCGCGGCCGTCGCGGCGATCATCGCCTTTCCGTTGTTTCGCTTGCGCGACGCGTATTTCTCGATCGCGATGTGGGTGTTCGCCGAGATCATCGGCGCCTTCACGATGAAATCGCAGGCTGTCGGCGGCACCTCGGGCGTGCCGCTCGCCACCAGCAAGCTGATCGATTTCGACTGGTTCGAACCGACCATGTTCTGGCTCGCCGGTGGCCTGACGCTCGTCACCATCGCGGCCCTGTACAAGATGATGACCTCGAGCTTCGGGCTCGGGCTGATGAGCGTGCGCGACAATGATCTGGCCGCGATGAGCGTCGGTGTCGATGTCCGCCACAACCGCTTCATCGCCTTCGTGCTGTCGGCGGCGGGATGTGGGCTTGCGGGTGCGTTGAGCTTCATGGGTAATCTGTTCATCGCGCCGCTCGCGGCCTTCGACGTCAACTGGTCCGTCTACATGATGTTCATCGCGATCATCGGCGGTATCGGAACGCTGGAGGGCCCGATCCTCGGCGTCATCATCTTCTTCGGCCTGCGCGAAGTGATGACCGGACCGCTCGGCCTGTCCGGCGGCTGGTATCTGGTTGGGCTCGGCATCATTGCCGTCGTCGTGATGATCGTGGCGCCGCGCGGCATCTGGCCGGCGTTGCGCGACCGTCTCGGCGTGCGGCTGCTCGACGTCCACCGTGCCGCGCCACGGCCGGCCGCGGCCGCCATCCTGCCGGGCGCGTCGGAACGGGTTACCGGGTGAGGCAGGCCTTCACGCCGTCACCTTTGCTTGTATTCTGAGCGTTCTGGCTTTGAGTGGAGGGCGTGATGGCTCTGAAATTCCGGCATGGCGGATGGGCATTGGCCGGCCTGGTTGCGGCGACCTTGGCGGCACCGCCGCCGGCGCAGGCCGAGCGCAGGATGTGGCCGCAGGCGGCCGCGATGCACCCGATGGACGGGCTGACGACGGACGAAATCCGCTCGGTCTCCGAAATCCTCCGCGGCGCCGGCAAGTTCGACGATGCGACGCGGGTCGTCTCCATGACGGTCGACGAGGATCCCAAGGACGAGGTGCGGGCGTGGAAGCCCGGACAGCCGTTCACGCGGCGCGCGAACGTGACGCTGCTGAGTGGCGGGCATCTCTACGAAGCGCATATCGACCTCGCCACGCGCAACCTGCTCGGCTGGGACGAGGTCCGGGATCACGAGGCCGCGCTCACCATCGACGAGCTGATGTCGGCCGGCGATCTGCCGAAGCAGGACCCGCGCTGGATCGCCGCGATGGCCAAGCGCGGCATCACCGATTTTCACAATGTGCTGTGCCTGCCGCTGACGGTAGGTCCAGTGAGCGAGCCGGCGCTGAAAGGCCGCCGCCTGCTCAACGTGCCCTGCGTCGACACGACAGGCGCCGCCAACAATCTCTGGGGTAAGCCGATCGAGAACCTGGTCGCGCAGGTCGATCTCAAGAGCAAGACGGTGCTGTCGGTGACCGATCTCGGCGTGGTGCCGCCGCCGGCGCAGACACCCTCGCACGCCTATGCCGACTCCGGAAAATATCGCAAGCCGCCGAAGTCGATCGAGATCACCGCGCCCGAGGGCAGCAATGTGAAGGTGGAGGGCGGCCAGGTCCGCTGGGACAACTGGTCGTTCCATGTCCGTCTCGAGCCGCGCGTCGGCGCGGTGCTGTCGCTGATCCGCTACGACGACCACGGCACGTTGCGCGACATCGCCTATCAGATCTCGGCGAGCGAGATGTTCGTGCCCTATATGGATCCTTCGCCGACCTGGTCGTTCCGCGCTTATATGGATATCGGCGAATACGGCTTCGGCGTGCTCTCCAGCGAATTGCAGCGCGGCATCGATTGCCCCGAAGGCGCGCATTATCTCGATCTGACGATCTCGGACACCAAGGGCATGCCTGTCGTCTCCAAGGGGGCGGTCTGCATCTTCGAGCGCCCGACCGGCGATCCGATCTGGCGCCACAGCGAGCTGATCAACAACACCGCCGAGGTGCGACCGAACAATGAGCTGGTGGTGCGGATGGCGCCGGTGGTCGGCAATTACGACTATCTGGTGGATTACGTCTTCGACCGTGCCGGCAATATCGACGTGCGGCTCGGCGCCTACGGCATCGATGCGACCAAGGGCGTCGCGAGCCGGACACTGAGCGACTCGACGGCCGCGCAGGATACGGCCTACGGGACGCTGGTCGACGAGCGGCTGCTGGCCGTCAATCACGATCACTACATGACGTTCCGGATCGACATGGACGTCGACGGCACCTCGAACCGGCTGGTCGAGGACCGCTTCAGCGTCCGCCGGCTGGACGAAGGCCAGCGCAAGAGCCTCTGGCAGGTCGACACCAGGCCGGTCGCGACCGAAGGGCCGATCACGACGCCGCTGAGCGCGGCGCAGTTCAGGATCGAGAGCACGGGCAAGACCAACAAACAGGGCTATCGCACCAGCTATCAGCTGATGCCCGGACATTCCGACGTCTCGCTGCTCGCCAAGGACGATCCGATCCAGCTGCGCGCCGGCTTCAGCGCCTACACGTTATGGACCTCGGCCTACGCCAGGGACGAGCGATACGCCGCAGGCATGTATCCAAACGAAAACCCAGAGGTCGATGGCCTGCCGAAATGGACGGCGGCGAAACGGCCGATCGAGGATCGCGACCTCGTGCTGTGGTACACGGTCGGCTTCCGCCACGTGCCGCGCGCCGAGGACTGGCCGGTCATGCCCGGCCTTTGGCATGGCTTCCGGCTGCGCCCATTCAACTTCTTCGATCGCAATCCCGCGCTCGACGTGCCGCCGATGGTGAATGCCAAGGATACCACTAAGGACACCAAATGAGGGGCCGCGTGCATCGCATGGGAGCGGTCGCCGGCGCGCTGATGACGCTGTTGGCGGCGCAGCCGGCCGCGCACGGCGCGGCGGCCGAAAGCGGCGCTGACGATGCGTCCTTGCTCTATCTGAGCAGCGGCGACTGGCAGCGCCAATCCGCGCCGCGCAAGGTCGCGCTCGCAGCCGACTTCATGCGGATCTTCTGCACCGATCAGACAATGTCGGCGGCATCGTTGGCCAATTGCCTCGACCGTGACAAGGCGGATGGCGCGCTGTTCGAGCGCGCTATCGCTTGCGTCAGCGCGCGATGACTTCTGCGTGTAGTCCTACCCCGTCATTGCCAGCGAAGCGAAGCAATCCATCCCGCCGCTTGTGGAGATATGGATTGCTTCGTCGCTATCGCTCCTCGCAATGACGAGGGAAGCCCAATAGCATGTCAGCCGGCCGCTGAGAGGCCGGTGTCGATCCCTTCGGCGATCGCCTTCACATCCAGTGCGGTGAGGATCAGGGGCGGGGACAGGATCAGGTTGTTGCCGGAGACGCGCAGCATCACTCCGGCCTCGTAGGCGCTATCTGCCACCTTCGCCATGGTCTTCTTGTCGGCGGGCTTCTTGCTGTCGCGATCGGCGACCAGCTCGAGCGCGGCCATCAGGCCCTTGCCCCTGACGTCGCCAACCAGCGGATGTTTCGCCTTGAGCGCGGCCAACGCCTGCGCAAGGTCCTTGCCGCGCGCGGCGGCATTCTCGTCGAGCTTGAGGAGGCGGGTCTCGGCGAGCGCGGCAAGGCCCGCGGCGCAGCCGACCGGATGGCCTGAATACGTATAGCCATGGCCGATCGAGCCGAAATTGGTGGTGTCAGCCTCGAAGGTTTCCGCGACCTGCTCGCCGATCAAGGTCGCGCCGAGCGGGAAATAGCCCGAGGTGATCGCCTTAGCCATCGTCATCATGTCGGGCTTCACGCCCCATAACCGCGAGCCCGACCACGCGCCGGTGCGTCCGAATCCGGTGACGACTTCGTCGGCGATCATCAGGATCCCGTGGCGGTCGCAGATCTCGCGCGCGAGCTTCATGAAGCTGTCCGGCGGCACGATCACGCCGCCAGCCCCGAGCACCGGCTCCATGATGAAGGCCGCGATGGTGTCGGCGCCCTGGAATGCGATCTCCTCCTCCATCGCCGCCGCGCAAAGCTGCGCGAGTTTGGCGGGATCGGCTTCGTTGAAGGGATTGCGATAGGTCGACGGCGCCGGGATATGGAATACGCCGGGCAGCATCGGCTCATAGTTGCGGCGGAAATTGGCGTTACCGTTGACCGACGCGCCGCCGAAATGGGTGCCGTGATAGCCCTTCTTCAGCGCCAGGAACTTGGTGCGGTCGGCCTGGCCCTTGATCTTCCAGTATTGCCGCGCAAGCCGCAGCGCGGTCTCGACCGAGTCCGATCCGCCCGACGTGAAAAAGGCGCGAACCATGCCTTCCGGCTTGAACCATTCGGTCAGCTCGTAGGCGAGTTCGATCGAGGGGCCGCTTGAAGTGCCGCGGAAGCCAGAATAATACGGCAGCGCGCTGAGCTGATCTGCGATCGCTTGCTTGATCGGATCGCAGCTGTAGCCGAGGTTGACATTCCACAGGCCGCCGACCGCATCGATCACGGTCTTGCCGTCGATGTCGGTGACGTGGACGCCTTCGCCCTTCATCACGATCCGCGGCGGCTGCGCCCGCATCTCGGCGGGATGGGCCATCGGGTGCCAGATCGGCTTGGCGTTGTTCTCAACCAGGAAGTTTCTGTCGCGCATGATCGCTCTCTATCGTTAACGCGCTTTCTCCATGCGAACCGGTATAACTTCGCTGGAAAACGCTTTAGTCGAATTGCAACCCGAAATGCCGCAGCGCCTCGCTGTAGGACGCCGCTGGATTGCGCACGTCGAACAGTACGATACGCATGTTGCACGCGGCGGCGCCGGCGATGTTGCGGCGCTGGTCGTCGACGAAGACGCAATCCTCTGCCTCCAGCGCCAGTTCGTCCAGCGCGCTTTGATAGGCGCGCCGGTCGGGTTTCAGGATCCCGGTATGGGTCGCGTCGACGATGGTGTCGAAGCGCTTGAGGATGGAGAGGCGGGTGCGAAACTCCGCACCGTAGAACAGGTCGAGCTCGTTCGACAGGATCGCGAGCCGGAACCCGGCGTCCGCGGCAAGGGTGATCGCGCGCACGGCTTCGGGACGGATCACGGTGTCGGGATCGGCGCCCCGCGCACGCTTCACGAAGGTTTCCATGTCGCGCCAGTCCTCGCCGACCATGCGCCCGACCTCGCGGCTGCGCGTCAGCCAGTAATCGCGCTCGGAAATCTCGCCGCGCTGCATCGCAGCCCAGAGCGGATCGCTGTCGGGGGCAAATGGTCCGAGCCATTTCAGCGTGCACGGTGCGAGCCCGAGCGCGCGCTCGGTCAAATCATGGGTCTCGAACAAGGTCTTCGAGATCACACCGCCGAAGTCGAGCACCAGCGCCTTTGCGAGCGGCCTCGTCATGCGGCAACCGTTGCGCGGCCGGGGCGGACGATGCCGGCAGCGACCCAACGATCGAAGATGCCGAGCACCGTTTCGTTGAACGTCGCGCTGTTGATGTGATCCTTGATCTCGTGCAGTTCGACCGGTGGCCGGACCGCCGTTCGCATCGCGTCGACGAAGGCGGCGAGGGCGTCGGGATCGTGCAAAGCCTCGCCTTCGCGGTCCCATTGCTGGATGCCGCCGGCCGGCAGCACAAAGGCGACGGGGGCGCTGGCGCCGGCCAGCTTCTCCGCAATCGCGTGGGCGATCCGGCGGCGATCGGCGGCTCCCGATGTCGCCGATGCGAGCAGCCGGTTGTGTGCGTGGAACGGCCGATCCGATAGCTCGTTCGGAATCCCAAGCCACGCCGGGAAGTCGACCATGTCGACCGCGCCGGGGGCGACGATCTGCGGAATGCCGGCTCTGCCCGCGTTCTCCAGCCGGTCGGCGCCTGAATTGACCACCGAGCCGGTGAGCTGATTGGCGACCTCCTGCAGGCTGAGGTCCAGCACCGCGGCAAAGCCGCCCTGGGCTGCGATCGACTCCATGGCGCGGCCACCCATTCCTGTGGTGTGGAAGACGACCACCTCGTAGCCGCGCTGCTCGAGTTGCGGCTTGAGCTCGACCATGTAGCGCAGACAGCTCTTGCCGAGCGATGTGATCGCAACCACCGGCCGGTCCCGGTTCGGCTTGATGGCGCTCTTCGCCGCGCCGACGATCGCGCCGCAGGCTTGCGACAGCACGGCGGTGCAGGTGCCGTTGAGGCCATAGAGGCCGCCGGCCCACAGGATCATCATCAGATCGGCGGCGACGCGCTCGGGCGGGATCAGGTGCGAGAATGCGACGGTCGAGACGATCAGCTTCGGCAGGCCGAGCGGCAGCGCCTGCGCGACGTCGAGCGCAAGGTCGGTTCCCATAGTGCCGCCGATCGCGATCACGCCGTCGATGGCATCGCGCGCCGCAAGCTCGCGCGCCAGATTTGCAGCGCCGATCGCCATCAGGGACATCGCGGAGTTTTCGTCGCCGCTGGATGCTATCGCCGCGATCGTGGTCTGCGCTGCCGCCGCCACCGCGTGCTTGTCATGCGCGGGCCGATACGGCGGATCGCCGAGCACGCTGATGTCCATCATGATGGTTGTGCCGCCGGCGCGGGCGATGCAATCGCTCATGAACAACAGTTCGTCGGCCTTGGTGTCTCCAGTGCCGATCAGAAGAATGCGGGGCTGCGTGATCTCGGGCATGACCTTCGGCTCGCCGGCGGCGTGAGGGATGTGGACGAGTTGGTTTGCACCCAGCGGGCAGGGCGTTCGGCCATCGTGCGATCACGCTATGAGGGCGCTGGCTGCGGCAACATCCACCTATCGGTTGATTGCTGCCAAAGCCTTGATTTGGCGAGGATTGCGCCATGCCAGCGGTCTCCGGTCGGGAGCCGCTTCTTGTCACCGTCACAATGATCACGCATGCAGCAAGCCCAGATCGATCTGTTACGTTCGGCCGCAATTCCGGCCCAGCAGCTCTTCATCGGCGGTCGGCCGACGCAGGCGATCGGCGAGGCGCGGCTCGATGTGGTGTCGCCGATCGACGGCACGGTGCTGACGACCATCGCAGACGGCGATGCAGCCGATGTCGACCTTGCGGTGAAGCGGGCACGGCAGGCCTTCGAGCAGGGATGCTGGTCGCGCGCGGCACCAGCGCAGCGCAAGAAGGTGCTGTTGCGGTTCGCCGATCTGATCGAGCAGCACGCGCTCGAGATCGCGGTGCTCGGTGTGCGCGACAACGGCACCGAGATCGGCATGGCCTACAAGGCCGAGCCGCTGTCAGCGGCTGGCACCGTCAGGTACTACGCCGAGGCGATCGACAAGGTGTATGGCGAGATCGCGCCGACCTCAGGCGACGTACTCGGGCTCGTGCATCGCGAACCGCTCGGTGTCGTCGGCGTGATCGTGCCGTGGAATTTCCCGTTGATGATCGGGGCGTGGAAGATCGGTCCTGCGCTCGCCGCCGGAAACTCCGTCGTGGTCAAGCCGCCGGAGTTGGCGTCGCTGACGCTGCTGCGGCTCGCCGAGCTCGCGGCGGAGGCGGGGTTACCTGACGGCGTGCTCAACCTCGTCACCGGCCGCGGTGCATCGGCGGGTGAGGCGCTCGCGCTGCATATGGATGTCGATGGGCTGGCCTTCACCGGCTCGGGCGCGGTCGGCCGGCGGCTGCTGGAATGCTCGGCGCGGTCGAACCTGAAGCGGGTTCATCTCGAGCTTGGCGGCAAGTCGCCCAATATCGTGTTTGCCGATGTGCCCGACATCAAGCATGCGGCCAAGGTCTCCGCGAACGGCATCTTTCGGAACTCCGGCCAGGTCTGCGTCGCCGGCTCGCGGCTGCTGGTGCAATCGGCGATCTATGATCGCTTCATCGATGCGCTGCTCGACGCGACCCGAAAGCTCAGGGTGGGCGATCCCCTCGATTTGGCCTCGGATATCGGCGCCATCTCAAGCAAAGTGCAGTTGCGCAAGAATCTGGACGCGGTTGCCCGCGCGGAAGCGCAGGGCGCGAAGCGGCTGACCGGCGGTGAGCAGATCCGCGTCGAGAGTGGCGGCAACTTCATGGCCCCCGCGATCGTCACCGAGGTGACGCCGTCGATGGAGGTCTGGCGCGAGGAGGTGTTCGGCCCGGTGCTATCGGTCACGCGGTTCGGCGGCGAGGAAGAGGCCACAGCCCTCGCCAACGCGACACCCTATGGACTTGCGTCGGCGGTGTGGACCGGAAGCCTGTCAACGGCGCATCGCATGGTGCGCGCCATCAGGGCCGGTGTCGTGCACGTCAACGCCTATGGCGGCGCCGATATCACGGTGCCGCTCGGCGGCTTCAAGCAATCCGGCTTTGGACGCGACAAGTCACTGCACGCCCTCGACGCCTATACCGACCTCAAGACCGCCTGGATCGCGCTATGACATCAGCAACTACTGAGCGCGCAGGCGTTCTGAACCGCTTGCTCGATGCTGAGCAGGAACGCTTCCGGGCACTGCATCCGCGATCGGCGGCGGCCTGGCAGCAAGGCCGGCAGCACTACCTCTATGGCGGCCCGTCGCACTGGATGCGGCGCTGGGCCGGCGGCTTCCCTGTGTACGCCGAGGAGGCGCAGGGCGCGCATATCAGGGATATCGACGGCCGCGACTATATCGATTTCTGCCTCGGCGACACCGGCGCCATGTGCGGGCACGCGCCGGAGGCGGTGACGGAGGCCGCGCTGCATCAGCTCAAGCGTGGCGCGACCATGATGCTGCCGACGGAGGACAGTCTCTGGGTCGGCGCCGAGCTGTCGCGCCGCTTCGGTCCGAAATACTGGACGCTGACGACGTCGGCGACCGACGCCAACCG
Organism: Bradyrhizobium sp. RD5-C2; assembly: GCF_019972155.1. Classification (GTDB taxonomy): domain Bacteria; phylum Pseudomonadota; class Alphaproteobacteria; order Rhizobiales; family Xanthobacteraceae; genus Bradyrhizobium. The sequence continues at coordinate 413,673 of NZ_BOVL01000010.1, forward strand.
CGCCGCGATCCGCATCTCGCGCATGATCACCGGCCGGCGCAAGGTGCTGGTGTTCTCCGGCTGCTACCATGGCGGCGTCGAGGAGGCGCATGTCGAGATCCGCGACGGCCGCGTCGGCCTGCGCAACATGATCCATCCCAACGGCATCGATCATGACGCCGTGAGCCGGGTGGTCGAGTTCAACGACGTCGCAGCACTCGAGGCGGCGCTGGCGCAGGGCGATGTCGCCTGCGTGCTGACCGAGCCGTTGATGACGAATTTCGGCATGATCCCGGTCGACCCCGGTTTTCACCAAGCGCTGCGCGACCTGACCCGCCGCGCCGGCACCGTGCTCATCATCGACGAGACGCATACGCTGTCTTGCGGACCGGGCGGCTACACGGAGAGCCACGGGCTCGAGCCCGACATCTTCGTCGCCGGCAAGGCGATCGCGGGTGGCATCCCCGCTGGCGTGTTCGGTCTCAGCCAGGAGATCGCCGAGCGGCTCTGGAAGCTCGTCCCCCATGTCAATCCGCGCGAGCGGCAGTCGGCGCATCTCGGTTTCGGCGGCACGCTTGCCGGCAACGCGCTCACGGTCGCTACCATGCGCGCGGTGCTGGAGAAGGTCCTGACCTCGGCGAACTACGAGCGGATGATCGGAACCGCGACCTGGCTCGCGCAGGAGGCGCGCCGGCTGATCGCAGCAGCCGGGCTGCCCTGGCACGTCACCCAGATCGGCGCGCGTGCCGAGATCATGTTCATGCCGCACCCGCCACGTAGCGGCGCCGACGTCATCGCGGGCCGGCAGCCCGATCTCGAGACCTTGCTGCATGCGTTCTACATGAACGAGGGCATCCTGGTGACGCCGTTCCACACCATGCTGCTGATGTGTCCGGCGACGTCGGGGCGGGATGTCGACAAGCACACGGCGGTGTTCGCGCAGTTCATCGATTTGCTGCGCGGCGCGGGAGTAATCTGATGCAGGCGCCTCCATTCAATCTCGACGGCCGGGTCGCCATCGTCACCGGCGGGGGCAGGGGGATCGGTGCGGCCATTGTCAAGCGCCTCGCGCAGGCGGGCGCAACCGTGGTGATCGCCAACCGGACGCTTGACGTGGCCGAGGCGCTGGCGCGCGAACTGGCGGCCGATGGCCGGACCGCTCATTGTGTTCCGTTTGATCGGCTCGATCGTGGCAGCTTGCGGGCGATGGTTGACGACGTCGCGACCAGATACGGCCGGCTCGATATCGTCGTTCACAATGCCGGTGGTTGTCCGTGGGCCTCGCTTGACGAGCTCGATGAAGCGAAGCTCGACGAGACGCTGGCGCTGAATCTCAACGCCAGCATCTGGCTTGCGCAGGCCGCAGTTCCGCATATGCGCGCCGTCGGCTTCGGACGCATTCTGGTGACATCCTCGGTGTCGGCGCGGGTCGCGATGGGCGGTGGCGCGCATTACTCGGCGGCGAAGGCCGGCGTCAACGCGTTCATCCGCGGCGCCGCCTTCGAGCTCGCGCGCGACGGCATCACGGTCAACGGCGTCGAAGCCGGCTTCATCGAGAAGCCCGGCCGTGGCACCATGAGCGCGCCGGAGAACAAGGCGAAGCTCGAGCGCTTCATTCCGATGGGGCACATGGGGAGCGCCGACGACATCGCCTGCGCGATGCTCTATCTCGCGTCCACCGAGGCCAAGTATGTTACCGGGCAGACTATCGTCGTCGACGGTGGTTCGACCTTGCCGGAGACCGGTTTTGCCGTCGAACGGCAGTGGGGAGCCTAGATGAGCATGATCTTTTCGGAAAACCGGTTTCCACTTCTCCGGCTCACGCGCTGATGCCGCGGCTGGACGGAAAGACGGCGCTGGTGACCGGCGCGGCCACCGGGATCGGCCGGGCCACGGCGGCGTTGCTAGCGTTGAGCGGCGCGCGCGTCGTGCTGTTCGGGCTCGGTGATGCCGAGCTTCAGGCCGCCGCAGCGGAGTGCGGCGGGCAGGCGGTCCATGGCGACGTCACGCGTCCGGACGACGTTGCCAGCGCCGTCGCCGCCTGCGGCGCGTGGCTCGACATCGTCGTCAACGCGGCCGGCCTGATCGTGCCGGATCAGCCCGCCAGCGTCTCCGACGAGGTCTGGACCAGGACGCTCGACGTCAACCTCACGGGGACCATGCGGATCTGCCGGACATCCTTGCCGCTGCTCCGGCAGCGCGGCGGGGCGATCGTGAATATCGCCTCGGTTGCCGCGTTCAACGCCAGCCCGGAGAGCGCAAGCTACGCCGCCAGCAAGGCGGCCGTCGTCGCCTATACGCGTTCGCTGGCCTACGCTCATGGCGCCGACGGCATCCGCGCCAATGCCGTGGCGCCCGGCTGGGTACGAACGCCGATGAGCGCCTATGAAATGCAGCTGCTCGCCGACCAGAATGGCACCAGCGCCGAGACCGAATTTCGCGGCGTCGAACGGCGGATCGCCTTGGGACGGATGGCCGAGCCCGCCGAGATCGCTGCGTGCTGCCTGTTCCTGGCCTCCGACGAGGCGTCCTTCGTGACCGGAGCGGTGCTGGTCGCCGATGGCGGCGGCCGCTCGCCGACGCAAAACCGCGCCGTGTAGGGCCCGGACTGCGCGCTGGCTGGCGAGCCGCCGGACCGGACCACTTCGCCCTCGACCGTGCCGCGCGCGCGTCTCCAGCCGATCTCCGCCGGAAGGCGCTCGCAACGTCACTCCGGCGCTATCGGATGCGCAGGCCGCTCGATCGATGGCTTGAGGCCTTCGAGTTCAACGAAGGCATCGGCGTGTCTGCGAAGCTCGTCGGCGATCATCGGAGGCTTCGTCCGAATGCTGGAAACGACGGTGACACGTACGCCCCTCCGCCTGACGGCTTCGACAACGGCTCGCAGGTCACCATCGCCGGAGAACACGAACGCATGGTCGATGCGGTGCGCGATCTCCATCGCGTCGACCGCGAGCTCGATGCCGATGCTGCGCTTCATTCGCCTCCGTCCATCGCCGTCGTCATGCTGCTTGGCGGCCTTTCTCCTCACCGCATATCCGTTGTAATCGAGCCAATCCACCAGCGGGCGAAGGCTGCTGAACTCGTCGTCATCCCTCACGACCGTGTAGAAATATGCGCGGACGATTTGCCCATGCTTGCCGAACTCCAGGAGCAATCGCCGGAAGTCGACTTCAAAGCCGAGGTTCTTGACCGTCGTGTGCAAATTCGCACCATCGATGAAAAGTGCAATACGATCGGTCATCTCAAGTCCCCATGAGGCCCGGATCAGCTGCAGTACGCTTTGGTTCTGAAAATTTACTTGGCGCTCTATCGGAATGTCTGATCCTAGAGCAAGGACTCGGCGGGGATGAAGCGGAATTTTCGACACCGACGGGTGCCATGGTGATCGTGCGCCTATTGATAAGGTATTTGGTCCAAGCATGCGGCCGGCCCGTCGCATGGAGATGAAACGGTCACGAGCTGCGCGGCTGCGCCAGAGGCGACCCTGGCGTCACCGACAAAACTACAACTAAAATCAATCGGATGGACCGGCGCTATTTCGTGCCGATGCGATATTTCGAGATACCACTTTTTTGCAGATGCAGGTTTTCGCCGATGGCAGTTTCGCCCGAGGGGCACGGCTTTGCGCCTCCGGATTGAGCAGAAGTCTGCTATTGCCGGCGGGGGCGTGAATGCGCGGCGGCGTGTCTGTTGCGCCGCCTCAACAACTCTCTCGCCCTCATCGATAAACGAACCGTCGCAATCGACCCGCGGCTCGATGTGATGTTCGTATCGGCAGGAGGCAAGTGGGGCTTGCGATGGGGGCTTGCCGTGAGCGACACAACGGCTCCTCGATGAGGAGCGCAGCAGGCTGTCGGCCGCGCCGTCCGAGGCGAGCAAGCCGCCGCCCGGCGGTCGTCCGGTGACGCCAATCCAGCCCGGAGAGCTGCGGCCTGATCGGCGGAAATTCCGGGACCTGCTCCTGAAACGAGGCGGTCATGCCGGACGTCGTTCTCGCGACAACTTGTCCGTCGGCGCGCTCTCGGGGCCGTCACCGTATTCACACGGGGGCCGCCATCTTGAAATATCGTGAGATGCCGAAACGGCTATAATTTAAGGGGTTTCGTGCGTTTCGCTTCGGCGCGGCGTGACCGGAAAGCGGTGTCGGCCGTCACGCCAGTAGGGTTAACAAAGGATTACCAAGTGACAGCTTTGTGACGGCGGATTATAGCTGGAACCTAGTTGGCGGATTTTGCCCCCAACGAGTTGCGTAAATTAATTGTAAATACATTCATCCTAAAAGGGATTTTTTCCTATGCTGAAGCTCTACATCCAGACCACCGAAACCGTCAAGCGTCTTGCCTCGGACAAGGACGGCGTCGTGTCGTTCGAATACGTGATCGTCGCCGCTTGCGTCGTCGCCGCGGTCGCGGCTGCGTTCGGTACCAGCACTTCGTCCGGCATCGGCAAGGCGCTGAGCACCGCGATCACCAGCATCAGCACCGCTCTCACCACCGCTGTCTCGGCCTAAATCCGATCACTGACGGCGTTGGCAGAGTCTTTCTGCCAACGGTCGCCAACGGGATTGAGATGTCGGCTAGGTAAGAGGAGGCTCGTTCCATGTTGCATCATTGCATCAAGGTCAGAGACGCGTTGCTGCGCCTGCGCACGGACAAGGACGGCGTCGTGTCGTTCGAGTACGTGATCGTGGCCGCTTGTGTCGTTGCCGCGGTCGCCGCCGCGTTCGGCACAAGTACTTCCAGCGGTATCGGGCAAGCGTTGAGCACGGCGATCACCGCGATCTCTACTGCAGTTACGACCGCGGTCTCCGCCTAGATCGGAAGACCGCGCTTCGGAGGGGGGCATCATTCTATGCCCCCCACCATTTCTGAGGCATATATTTTCATGAGTTGGATTGCGTCCACGACCTCGTGTCTGGAAATCGCATTGTTGTTCTATGTCGCAACGATCGATATCGCGACGCGGTTGATCCGAAACGAAATCTGTCTGGCGCTGGCGCTCCTCGGGATCGTCGGTCAATTAGCCAGCCCGATGCAGGTCGGCCAGTCGCTGATCGTCGCCGCAATCCTGTTCCTGGCGCTGTTCGTGATCTACCAGCGGAGGATGATCGGCGGCGGCGACGTCAAGTTGCTGGTTGCCCTGGCGATCGGCCTGCCATTGGCCGGTGTGATTGAGCTGCTGACGGTAACCGCATTGGCCGGCGGCGCGCTCGCCGCGGTGCATCTGATGATGCGCCGCCTGCCGCATCCAAAGCTGGCACCCGCCGGATCGTCGCTGGTGCGCCGGGTCTACGCGGTCGAGCGCTGGCGTCACGTGCGACATGCGCCGCTGCCCTACGGCGTCGCCATCGCATGCGGCGGCATCTGGACCATTTTGAGCAAAGGATTTTGACATGTCGTCCGCTCTGCGCGTCTCGATCATCATGGTGCTGTTGCTTGCAGCTACAGCGCTCGGGCTGATTGCCTATAGCGTGAACCAGCCGAAAGACCAGGCTGTCGCGGAGGCGGTCGCGGAAAAGCGGCCGGCCCCGCCTGCGACGGTTGGTTACTTTGTCGCGACACGACCGCTTTCCAAGGGCGCGCTGGCGCGGGATGAAGATTTCGCCGTGCGTCAGGCGGCGGCGGACCATGTCCCCGCCGGGGCGATCCTCGAGACGCCCGACACCAAGGCCGGACTTCCCGGTTCTCTGGTTCGCAGGTTCGTCGACGCCGGCACTCCCATCACGTTGCAGGACATCCTGCGTCCCAGGGATCGCGGTTTCCTCGCCAGCGTTCTGGCGCCTGACAGCCGCGCCATCAGCATCAAGGTCGATGAGGAGACCGGCGTCTCGGGTTTGATCAGGCCGGGCGACAACGTTGACGTGGTGCTGACCCAGGTGTTCGAGAAGGCCAATCTGGCACGGCGGGCGGTGAGCGAAACCGTTCTGTCCAATGTCCGCGTGATCGCAATCGATCAGGAGATCGCGCAAGGCGGTCGATCCATCACCAACACGGTCGCGGGCAAGACGGCACAAACCGTATCGCTCGAGCTCAAGCCGGATCAGGTCAAGAAGGTCTCCGTCGCAAAGCAGCTCGGAACGCTCTCCCTCGTCGTCCGCGCTGCGGCCGAGCAGTGGGACAGGGCAGCAGATACGGGAGCGACATCGAGCTGCGATGTGTCGCCCGAGCTGGCGCGTCAGAGTGCGCTTGCCGGCCAGAGCACGATGGTCGCGATCTACACCGGCAGCGAAGTCAAGCAATACTCGGTCCGGAAGCAGGATCTCGACGACGACGCCCTTGCGAGCTGCGACGGCGCGACGGAGGTCGACCGTCAGACGCCAGCGGTAGTGGGTGACGCGAGTAAGGGGCCGGAGAAACGTCGATGAGTGTGAACATGGCAGTGGTGGAATCACCCGAAGAGACGACGTCCGTTGTCACGCGTAACCGCATCGTCTGCTTCGTCAACGACGAGCTGAGCGCCGCAGCCCTCCGCAAGGGGCTCGACGGCAGCAACCTGGTGATCCGGCGTGGCACCATCCGTCATGCGACGCGCATGCTCGAAACCGACACCGATCTGTCAGCGCTGGTGACCGACATCAGCGGGATCGATGATCCCTTTACCGAACTGGAACGTCTGGCCAGTGTCTGTCCACCTGACGTCAAAGTGTGCCTGATCGGCGACAACAGGGAGATCACCTTCTACCGCGAGCTGATGGAGATCGGCCTTACCGAGTATCTCCCGACGCCGATCACAAGGGATATCGTGCTCGACCAGCTTCGGCCGAAGCTGCTTGGCGAGGTCGCGCCCGTTCACAACGACCGGGGCGGGCATGTGGTCTCGATCTGTGGTGCGCAGGGCGGTGCCGGCGCGACCAGCATCGCGATCAACCTCGCGCTACAACTGGCCGAGACCACCAAGGCCAAGGTCGCGCTGCTCGACCTGCATCTGCAGGGCGGCGAGACCGCGGTGATGCTGGGTGTCCGTCCCGGACCCGGCCTCCGCATTGCCCTGGAAAATCCGATGCGGGCCGACACGCTGTTCCTGGAGCGTGCGGCGATCGAGGTGAACGATCGGGTTGTCCTGATTTCCGGCGACGAAGATCTCGATGCCAAGCTCGATATCACCGAGGCAGGCGTGCGGCACGTGATCGGTTTGCTCCGCCAGCGGTTCAACTACGTCGTCGTCGACGTGCCGGTGCCGTTCCCGGCATCGATCTATCCGGTCATCACGATGTCCCGCCATGTGCTGGTCCTGCTTGAAGCCGAGGTGACCGGCCTGCGCAATGCCCATGCGCTGCGCAACGCCGTCACCAACATCGCCGGCAAGGATCGGGTGTTTACCTTGCTCAATCGTGCAGATCGCGCCGGCGGTTTGCCCAGGGCGACGATCGTCAAGGCACTCGGCGCAGAACCGGACATGGTGATCCCGGATCTCGGCAAGGGAATGACCCAGGCGGTCAATCTCGGCGTTCCCGCGCTCAAGCATGTCTCGGCCCTGCGGCGTCACCTCGCTCCGATCGTACGGGAGATTACCGGCGTCGGCTCCAGGAAGAAGGCAGGGTGGAAGAGGTGGCTTGGGCTATGAAGAAGTTCGGTAGGCGCGCAGACGAAATGCCAGTGCGGATGCCTGGGGCGGTGCCAAGCCCGTCGGCAGAGGCGCCAGGCGTTTGGCCAGTACCGCCGGCCTTGCCGCCGACGGAACCGGGCGTGGCGCCATCGGCGTCGAGCCTGTTTGTATCGGCGCCGAAGCAGGACGAGCCCGTGACGCACCATCCGGCGATGCCGTCGTCGCTGCGCGAACGCGTGATCGAGCAGATCGAGCCGGCGGTGGCTGCGACCGTGTCCCGCGACGTCCTCCGGCGGCAGATCGAGGAAATCATCCACGGCATCGCCAATCAGGAACGGCTGGAGCTGTCGGGCCGTGAGCAGCTCTTCCTGGCGGAGGAGATCGCGGACGACATGACCGGCTACGGGCCGCTTCGTCCGCTTCTGCTCGACGAGACGATCAACGACATCATGATCAACGGGCCGAGCAACATCTATGTCGAGCGGAGCGGCAGGCTCGAGCGGGTCGCGGTCCGGTTTCGCGACAACGACCACATCGCCCAGGTCGCGCAGAAGATTGCGGCGCAGGTCGGCCGGCGCGTCGACGAATCCAGTCCGATGGTCGACTGCCGTCTCCCGGACGGCAGCCGCGTCAACATCATCCTGCCGCCCCTCTCGGTCCATAGCCCCTGCATCTCGATCCGAAAATTTCCGAGCAGGCGCCTGAACATCGTCGGCATGATCGAGAACGGCTCGATGACCCCGGCGATCGGACAGCTTCTGGAGATCGCATCTCGCTGCCGGCTCAATGTCCTGGTCTCCGGCGGCACCGGCTCCGGCAAGACGACGCTGCTCAACGCGATGAGCCAGTTCATCGATCACAGCGAGCGCGTGGTCACGATCGAGGACGCCGCGGAGCTGCAGCTGCAGCAGCCGCACGTCATCAGCCTCGAGACGCGGCCGCCCAGCCTCGAGGGTACCGGACAGGTGACGCAGCGCGACCTGCTGTGGAATGCACTGCGCATGCGGCCGGACCGCATCGTCGTGGGCGAGGTGCGCGGCGCCGAGGCGTTCGACATGCTGCAGGCGATGAACACCGGTCATGACGGATCGATCTCCACCGTGCACGCCAACAGCTCGCGCGATGCCCTGACCCGCATCGAGAACATGGTGCAGATGGGACAGGTCAATCTGCCGTCACGCGCCATCCGTGCGCAGATTGTCGCCGCGCTCGATCTGATCGTGCAGGTCGAGCGCATGCGGGACGGCCAGCGCCGCATCGTCCAGGTCAGCGAGGTGATCGGCCTCGAGGGTGAAGTGATCACCACCAATGACATTGCGCTCTTCGAGTACAAGGACGAGGACGTTCACGGGCGGATATCAGGCAGCTACAGGTCCACCAACGCGGTTCCGAAATTCAAGAGCCGCCTGGTCTACTTCGGGCTCGAGCGAGCCTGGGCCGAGGCGATGAGGCAGATCTGATGTCGACACCCCTGGTCATCGTTCTGGTGCTTCTGCTGTGTGCCACGGTTAATACGCTGTGGCTCGACGCGCGGCAGAGGCGTTTGGATCGCCGGCTCGAGATTGCCTTGCCGACGGCTCAGGCGGCAGCCCTGGTGTCCATCCGTCGCGCGGCCAAGGCTTCCCGTTGGAATTTGCTCAATCGCCTCGCCAATTATCGCCCCGAGATGGTGTACGTGGTGCGCCCGGCCTATGTGCTGCTTGCAGGGGGAATAGCAGCGGCGGGCGTCCTCTACCTCAATGAGGTGCTGAAATTCCCGGGCTATCGAGCAGGAATTGCGGCAGCGGTCGTCGCCATCCTGGTCGTGCGTGGCCTGTTCGGATGGCAGCAGCGGAACTTCGCAAACCGGCTGTTCCAGCAGCTTCCGGACGCGGTCCAGCTGGTGACGAGTACCGTCCGGTCGGGGCTGCCGGTCAACGAAGCATTCCGCACCATCGCCCGCGAGATGCCGCAACCGACATCCGGGCAGTTTGCCATCGTCTGTAGCGAACTGAATATGGGCAGGTCGCCTGAGGAGGCCGTGGAAGAGATCTATCAGCGAACGCTGGTGCCGGAATATGCGATGTTTGCGGTCACGCTTGCGGTGCAATTGAAGACCGGCGGCAGTCTGGCAGAAACGCTGCAGACGCTGGGCGAGACGGTGAGCCAGCGGGTTGCGCTGGCGGCCCGTGCGAAGGCGCTGGCGGGGGAGGTCATCTTCTCCTCGCGTGCCCTCACATTCGCGCCGCTGGTTGTTGGCGGGCTGCTCTACTGGATCAATCCGCAGTCGATCGATCTGCTGTTGTTCGATCCTGAAGGAAACATGCTGCTCGCTTATGCGGCGTGTTCGGTCCTGGTTGGACATTTCGTGATCCGGTGGATGGTCAGAAGGGAAACAGCGCTATGACGGCTGTTCTCGCCTTTGCATCCCTTGCCGTCGTGACCGCGGCTGCAACCTTCCTGCTGATCATCCGGGAGGTGCACCTCCGCGCCTTGAACACGCGTGTTTCGAACGCGGTGCTGGGCATTCCCGACCAATCGACCTCGTCAAGGGACTTGATCGGCTGGCTTTCGTCGCTCGGCACGCGCTACAGGCGCTTCTACGGTCAGGAAAACCTCGACCAGTTGCGGGTGGTTCTCCAATCCGCGGGATTCAATCACTATCGCGTGCTGCCGATCTGGATCGGCTTCAAAACGGTCAGCATGTTCATGTTTCCGATCGCGGCTTTCGCAGTCGCGCAAATCATCGGAAGCCCGTTCAGCGACACGATGATCTACACGCTGCTTGGCGTGGCGATCGGAATCGTGGGCCCGCGTCTGATCCTGTCGGTGCTGAAGCGGCGCTTCGACGCGGCGATCCGGCTCGGCACGCCCGATACCATCGACCTACTGGTCGTCTGCAGTGAGGCAGGCATGGGCCTGGAGAGCGCGCTGGAACGCGTGGCGGATGAGATGCGGGAGACCAATCCCGCCATCGCCCATGTATTGCACGGTCTTCTTGATGATCTTCGGATCCTGCCGAATCGTGCCGACGCGTTCGAGAAGCTCGCTGCCACGTCGGACGGTCTACGTCGTTTCGGCACCATGGTCAGCCAAAGCCTGCAATACGGCACGCCATTGAGTCAGGCGCTGCGCAGCATCGCCGTCGATTTGCGGCGCGAGCGCATCACCAAGCTGGAGGAGCGCGCGCACAAGCTGGGCGCCAAGCTCACCGTTCCGATGGTGCTGTTCATGCTGCCGGCGATGTTCATCATTCTGGGCGCGAGCCCCTTCCTCCACCTCATGCGTACATTCTCCAACATCGGTCACTAGGCCATGAACGCAAGTACAATGACACTGCCGGGAAGCCTGGCTTACGATCGGATAACCCGGGTGCTGGGCAGCGCCTGGTTCCTGCTTCTGGGACTGACCGTGACATTCAAGCTCGGGGCATCCGCCGGCGAGCCGTGGCCGTCGCTGGTGTCGAGCCTTTGCCTCGGCGTGTTTTACCTGATGCTGGCAGTGCTGGTTCTGACCCGGGCGCCTGCCAAGGCGCACGCCGAAGGCCTGCTGCCGAGGATCGCCGCATTCGTCGGCACCTATTGGCCGTGGACGATCACGTTCTTCGCCAAGACCGAAGGGGCGGTGCCGAACCTTGCGTCAACGCTTTGCGTGTTGACCGGCATGATCATGATCCTCGTCACCATCCGGCATCTCGGACGGTCGTTCAGTCTGGTGCCGCAGGCACGTTCGGTGGTGCAGACCGGTCCGTACCGGTGGATCAAGCATCCGCTCTATCTGTCGGAAGAGATCGTGTTCCTGGGGGTCGTGCTGCAGCACCTGAGTCTGGTGACCGTGGCCTTGCTGATCCTGCACATCGGCATCCAGGTTTGCCGAATTCTCTACGAGGAGGACGTGCTTCGGCGCAATCTTCCCGAATACTCCAGCTACGAGGCGTCGCGCTGGAGATTGATCCCCTACGTCTGGTGAATGGCCATGCCCCGCAGGGATAATCGTGTGAGCATTAGGCGTACTCTGATCGCGGATCAGCGGGGCGCCGTCGCGTTGGAGATGCCGATCGTCTACCTTTTTCTGCTCATGATTGTCTTTCTGCCGCTCGCTGATCTGGCGGCTGCCGGCTACCAATATGCATCGGCGTGGGACGCGCTGCGCGCGTTCGGGCAGTCCATCCAGTACTCGCCGCCGCCCGATGTGACGAACTCGTCGAGTTGGGCGACCGCCGCGCTCGCCAAGGCCGATTCACGTTACCCGATTACGAGCATTCAGCTCATCTGTGGCGACGGCAATTCCGCGTGCTCGGGCGCCAACACTGCGTCGCCAAAGTACTATTCCTACAGCACAACAGTTACCCTGAAGCCGATGGTGCTGAAGACGATGTTGTGCACCAGCGGCAATACCAACACCTGTTCGTTCACGTTGCCTTATACCGAACGGTTTCAATAGGAGTGTGCCATGCGTAACGTGCTCCTTTGCCGCCGAGGATCGGTCGCATTCGCAACCACGGTTGCAATGATACCCTTGATCGGCGTGCTCGCGCTCGGCGGCGAGGCGGGATCCTGGTACGTCACCCAGCAGCGCGCGCAGAATGCTGCCGATGCTGCGGCCTATTCGGGTGGCCTGCAAAAGGCCTGCCAGATAGGCGGGACGTCCTGCTCCATAACGAGCAATAATGATGTGACCTACCGTGGCAAGCAATTTGCTGCGCAGAACACGTTCTGCAATTCGGGCGATACGTCCTATCCCGGCTCGAAGTGTCCAACTAGCCTTCCGAGCGGGATCTCGCAGAATGTCCAGATCGCTGAGCTCACTTCGTGGGGCGGTACAGCCGGGCAATACGTTCAAGCCAAGGTCAGCCAGACGCAACCGACGTATCTGGCGAAGATGCTCGGGCTTTCCACAGTCACCATCGGCGCGACAGCCGTTGCCAAGGTGCAGGGTGCAACCAAGCCGCCATGCGCACTGGCGCTGACGGGCACGATCGGCTTCCAGGGCAGCCCGAACATCAATGCGCCCAATTGCGGCATGGCGTCGAACGATACCGCCAGCAATGCGCTCGACTTCACTGGCGGCGGGATGTCGATCAATCTCGGCTCACTCTCGGCTGCCGGCGGGTGCTCGGGCGCCTCGTCATTCTGTAACACCGCGTACACGTATATGCCGCCGGTCACCAATCCATTCTCTGCGTTGGACAGCGTGACGCTGCCAACGCTCGCCAGTTGCTCTAGTAGCAGCAGCCTGACAGCGTACTCTGCGGCTACACCGTGCAAGAACAACAACGTGAGCTTGACGGGAAATGGAGCGCTGAATCTGACGGGGGGTGTCTACTTCATCTCTGGAACGCTGACGCTGAAGGGGAATTCATCGATCTCGGGGACGGCGCTGTTCATCCTGCTGCCCGGCGCAAGCTTCAGCATGAAAGGCACCGGCACGATCACGATCACGGGCAACGCCTCGGTGACCAACTCACAGGTTCCGAGCGCGCTGCAGCCATACCTCGGCCTATTGTCCTATATGGCGATCTACGATCTGAGCAACGTTGCCGTGCAATTCGGAGGCAACAGCAACATCAATCTGAGCGGAACGATGTACGCGCCGAATGCATCCGTGACCTTCCAGGGCAATCCGACGATCGATCTTGGGGGCGGAAGCGGGTGCGGTGAGTTGATTGCGGCGTCGATTGCCTTCAATGGTAACGCCACCTTCAACGACACCGGGTGTCCGACGAACACGGTGCCCTCGACACCCCAATACGTACAATTGGTGCAGTGATGCGGAGGCTCGATCAGCGCGGTGTGATGGCAATGCAGTTCTGCCTCGTTGCCGTGCCGCTTTTTACTCTAATCTTCGCTATCTTCGATCTCGGACGCTACGCGATCACGCTGCAGTCGTTGCGCTCACTCGCGAATGCCGGCGCCCGGGCGGTCATGATCAATTGCTACACCAACTCCGTCATCCTGAAGAATCAGCCGACCGGCTGCACTGGTGACCCGTTGCCGACGACCGCGGCAAAGCAGGCCGTTGCTCCGTTCCTGTTCAATGGTGGTCTCTCGCCGACGCTGAACGTCCCGGCGACTGCCAGCAGTCCGCTCGTCGTGACGGCGTCTTCGCCCAACTTCAAGATGCTGATGCCGGTCTGGGGCACCACGCTCAACGCGCCGAGCGTGACGACCAAGATTCCGTTCTGAGGAGTGCAGATTCGTTGCGCCTGATTGGGGTAGGTCGTTCGGGACCGACAGCTGGCAGGCCAGCCTCTGTCGCAAGGCCGGCTCGTGATCGTACAGACGGGATACGGAAGTGGTGCGCGCTGGCAACATCGAAGAGTTTTCTCGGGGGTTGCCATCGTTCGAATGGGCTCTTTCCTTGCAATCAAGTCGCGTAGCGGAGGATGATCTTCAAGCCGCCATTTGCGGCCTGGCGTCTGGAGCGAGTTGCGCTTTTGCTTCGAATCGGCGCGCCGGGGAATGGGAATTCGCAAGTAACTATTTGTAGTCGGACAGACTGTAAGCTCTACGGCGTGGGTGCGCTAATGGGAGTGATTGGGTCGCCGAGGCCGTAGATTTACGGGGATCGCTGTGGAGACACGGCGAGGGGGATTGGCATGATGGGAAGTCGCGTTTCGAATGATGCGGGACTTGGGCTCTTGGCCTTGAGCGCGATGGCGCTTGGCGCTGCGGTTGCCCTGTTTCATTCCACCGATCCTGCAGCGGCCGCGGACCGGCGGGCTCCGTCGTCCGGCGGCGTCTTCGTCAGCGAGATGAGCGACGTCCAGCGCGTCAGGGTAACGCTCAACAAGTCACGCACCTTCAGGGTCGAGACGGCGTTCTCGTCGATCGTCGCCGGCTCGCCCGATATTGCCGACGTGAAGTCGCTGAGCGACCACCTGATCTACGTCCAGGGCAAGAAGACCGGCACCACCAACGTCATCCTGTTCGACAGCTCGATGAAGCAGATCGGCATTCTCGATGTCGACGTGACGCTCGATATCGGCAATCTGCAACAGAATATCCAGACCGGCACGGGTGCGCGCGGCATTCGCGTGTCCGCGTCGGAAGGCCAGGTTGTGCTGAGCGGATTGGCTCCCGATGCGGTCACCGCGGAGCGTGCGATGACGATTGCCCAGGGCAGCGTTCCGAAGGACGGCATCGTCGTCAACGCGATGAGCGTTGCGGCGCCGCAGCAGGTGATGCTCGAGGTGCGCTTCCTCGAGGTCTCCCGGCAGGCGGGGCGCGATCTCGGCGTGAACCTTATGGCGGCCAACGCCAATGGGACCAATGTTGGCATTTCGGGGCAGGGCGGAGTCGGGGCCGCGGGCCGGACTCCCATTGGTGGTATCAATACCAGCACCGGCCCGTTGGGCGCCGGTGGAAGTGCTGTTGGTTCTCCGCCCACAGGCAGCCTTCCCGTGCTTGCTACGGCAGGCACGCTCATAGGTTCCGCCGGCGGCGTAGCCCCGCCCCCGTTCGGAAGCCTGCTGACGAGCATCTTGCGGACTGGCAACGGCAGTTCGGTCGACCTTCTGATTACGGCACTGGAAACAAAGGGACTGGCACGCCGGCTGGCGGAGCCGAACCTGACCACGCTTTCCGGCGACGCCGCGCGCTTCTTGGCCGGCGGCGAATTTCCGGTGCCGATCCCGACGCAGTCGGCGGCCGGCTTTCCGACCGTGTCGATCGACTACAAGAAGTTCGGCGTCGAGCTGGCCTTTGTGCCAACCGTGCTCTCGCGCGGCGTGATCAACCTCCGCGTCGAGCCCTCGGTCAGCGAGCTCGATTTCGCCAATGCGGTGACGATCCAAGGCACCACCGTTCCGTCGCTGACCCGGCGCGACGCGCGCACCACGGTCGAGCTGCGCGACGGCCAGAGCTTTGCCATCGCCGGTCTCTTGCAGACCCGCAACCGGCAGGACGTGTCGCAACTGCCGTGGATCGGCTCGGTGCCGGTGATTGGAAGCTTGTTCAGCAGCAAATCCTATCAGCAGGAAGAAACCGATCTCGTGATCATCGTGACGCCGCGCCTGGTGGCGCCGGCGGCGCCCGGCCAGCAACTGGCATCGCCGCTCGATTCCCGCCTGCCGGCCAACGACGTCGATTTCTTCCTCAATGGCCAGATGGAAGTTCGCAAGCGTTACGATGACTACGTCAATTCCGGCGGCGAGGTGAAGGGACCTTATGGCCACATCATCGCGCCGAACGCCGTCGCGCCCGTTCCGCTACCGGCTGCCGCTGCAAACCAGCCGGTCGTGAAAACCCTGAACTAGAGGAGGCGAGAGATGACTGTCAAATATCTGGCTCTGCTCGCCCCCTTGCTGCTCGGCGGCTGCTACGGCGTCTACGGGCACGACGAGATGGACCGTTACGTCCAGCGTTCCGACACTATCACGATGAGTGCCGGCAATGCCAAAGAGGTCAACGCCGTCACCCACACGATCCATCCGTGGCCGGCAAATGTCGGCGATCGCAGGATCGCGTACGACGCGCGGCGGACGAGTGGTGCGATAACGCGCTATGGAAATCAACAACGCCCGCTGGATCAGCTTCCCGACATGGGCGATCCCACGAGGGCGATGGGCCAGGCACCGCCCGTCACCACCATTCAGAATGTCAACACAACGGGATTGGGGGCAGGGACCGGAGGCTCGGTCGCCGTCGGGGTAGGAGGCGGGGGCAGGTAACGAGCTGAAGATTGGGTTCTGGCGCTGACAGTGTCGGATCGCGCCGTCGGTTTTTTGTTAGGTAGTTTCACGATGGGTTTTCGAATGACGCAGGGAAGTCGCTGGAGCTGGAACATGGGACGAGGATTACGGCGTCTCATTCCGGCGCTCGCCTGCTGCTGGCTGGCTGCGGGCCTCGCGGCCTGCGACTACACGACGCGAGAGGCCGCGATCGTTGCACCCGTGGATCCGCCGGGCGGCGACCCCGTGCAGGAGCCGACCGACGTCAAATATTATCCCTCCGATGAGCCGGTGCGGATGGGCCTGGAGCAATACAACCGCGGCAACTACGGAATCTCCCAGCGCTATTTCAAGGACGCGGTCGAGAAGGCGCCGAAGGACGTGACCGCCTGGGTCGGGCTCGCGGCGAGCTATGACAAGCTGCGTCGCTTTGATCTTGCCGATCAAGCCTATGCCCAAGCGATCCGGATCGGCGGCGAGACCGTCCAGATCCTGAACGATCAAGGCTATTCCCTGATGCTGCGCGGCAATCTGAGCGGCGCGCGGCGCAAGTTCGAGAAGGCATATTCGCTCGATCCGGGCAATCCGGTCATCGCCAACAATCTCGAGCTTCTCAACGGCAGCCGGAAGTTCATCGAGCGGCCGCCGAACAATCAGCCGTAGGATGATTGCCTCACGGGGCAAAGGTCGTTCTCAACGCCCGAGCCAGCGGCCAAGCTTCGCGTCGAGCACTGCGCTGAGAATATCGGCGTAATCATCGGTCCATGCAGCCCGCGAGCCGGGATCGACGCGCGTCCATCCCTGCTTGGGCAGGTCGCCGAGATCCCGTTCATCCCGGGCAAATGCAACCACGTCCGATGCGGTGCGCATGTCGTCGTCGGTCATGTTCGGCGGAAGCTGCGCTTTGGCAAAAACAGCGAGACCTTCGGCAGTGCCAACGGCGGCCGTCGGTGCGCGCAGCGCCATGTGCCGGTTCGAGATGTGCAGAACGATGACGCCGTGGGCGGTGAGGTGCGCCAGATATCCGGCAAACGCCTCGCGCGTCAGCAGGTGCACGGGAATGGCGTCAGAGGAGAACGCGTCGAGCATGATCAGGTCGTAACGCTCTGCAGATGTCGTCAGGGTCAGCCGTGCGTCGCCGAGTACAATGCGGATATCCGGTCCACATTCCGAGAGGAAGCGGAACAGAGCCGGGTCGCGTGCGATCCGGACCACATGCGGATCGAGTTCGAAGAAGGTCCACGCCTCGCCGTCCTGGCGATGGCATGCAAGGCTGCCGGTGCCGAGCCCAACCGCGGCCACGCGCGCCAGTCGTCCTTGCGCTTTGCGGGCTGCTGCAATCGCGTCGCTGATCGGCCCGCCGACGTAATAGTATGTCGTCGGTTCCGGTCGGCCACTGACCGGCGTCCCATCGGCATTGCGCACGCGCTCGGCGCCGTGCGCGGTCGTTCCATGCATCAGGATGCGAAATTGCCCGCTGCGATCCTCGACCACGCGATGCACGCCGAAGAAGCTGCGGACTTGCTCGATGGGCGTGAACAGGGGATCGAGCTTGGTGATCACGAAGGCAAGCACCGCAAGGCCGAAGAACCAGGCCAGCTGTCGGCGCACCAGCACCATGATGCCGGCCAGGACGATGAGCGTGATCTCGATCGGCATCGTGGCGTTGGCTGGAGCGCGAATGCGCAGTAATATCACGCCGAAGGTCAGCGCGCCCAATGCCAGACCGGGGCTACTTTGTCGCAAGAACCGGCCCGGCCCGCCGTCAAACGCACCGGGCATGACCAGTAGCGCAGCCAGCACCAGAATGGGATACTCGGCGACGCCGTTGAAGATGTGCGGTGCGACCAACGCGGCGAACAGTCCGCCAATCATGCCGCCGAATGAGGTCCAGAGGTAGAATTCCGTCAGACGTGCCGGCTGCGGACGTTGGCGATAGAGCTCGCCATGACAAGCGAGCGCGATCACCAGAAAGCTCGCGAGATGGATCGCGAGCAGGACGCCAATATACTGCCGAACCACCATCGACGCGGTGGCGACAAGGGCTACCGCAGCGAACGGCACCAGCTTCAAGACAAGCCCGTGCGCGACCCAGGCACGCTCGCGGAAGATCGCCACGAAGGTCAGAAGATAGAGTGACAGCGGCAAGACCCAGAGGAATGGTGCTGCCGCGAGGTCGACCGAGATCGCCGCCGTGACGGCGACCACGAGACCGGCCGGAATCGCAGCGAGTAGCGTCCACATCGTGCGTTCGGCGATCGTCGGAGCGCTCGCCGTGCCCGCGCTTGCCTGGTTGATCGTGGGCTTGCCGGCGCCGGCGACGATGACCGCCGCAGCCACGATCAGCCCGGTCAGAAGGAAATAGCCGAGCGACCACATCCCAATCTGGGTGCGCAACGCAAACAGCGGCTCGATAACGAAAGGATAAGTGAGGAGCCCTGTGAACGAACCCAGATTGGATGCCGCATACAGCAGGTAGGGATTGGCAGCCTGCGGATGACCGCTCACCGCGAACCAGTTTTGCAACAGGGGGGCGGTCGCGGCGAGCGCGATGAACGGCAGGCCGATCGATGCGGCGAACAATGTCAGCAGCCAGAGCTCGAGCCCTTGCGGCGGCGCAGCCTCGAAGCCATGAGCGATGCCGACCGGCAGCGTGGCGGCGGCGATTGCCAGAAAGCCGAGATGAACGAGGGCCGATGGTCCGGGCGACAATGTACGGCTGAGCAGGTGGGCGTAAGCATAACCCAGCAACAACGCCGACTGGAAGAAGACCATCGCGACGGACCAGATGGCTGCGGCACCGCCGAGCCGCGGCAGCACCATCTTTGCAAACATCGGTTCGATCGCGAACAGCAAGAGCGCCGAAAGGAAGAGCGCCGCTGGATATATCGCGGGCGCGAACCGCAAGACTGGTGCTGATATGGCCCGAAGATTGACCTGGTCATCAAAATGCATGGCGTTCTGAAATTGCTCGCGGCACGCGGTGCAAAATTGCCGACAACTGAAACCGAGAAAGCTGTGCAATGGTACGCTTGAAAACGGCCGAGGATAACATCAACGAGCGGATTCTGGAAACGGCTGGCTATTGCCGTCGCGGCTCGATCGCGCCGTCTCCTGCTCGCTTCCCGTGAACCGGCGGCCGGGCGCGATCCCTGGGAGACACCGCTCGGACCCGCTGCGGCGCTGACTGCGTGCTGGGCCGCGCGCGCGGTGCAATGAAGGCCGCTTGCGCCGATTTAGTTCGGCATCAGCACGGCATCAACGCGGCGGCTGCTTCGTATGCTGATGATGATCGCGCCGTTACGGGTCGCAAACCTCGCACCGACAAGGCGCGGAACCTTCTGCGTCAGCGGTGATGGCAACGGGATCATTCCGCCGGTGATGGGATCGCCGACATTGATCATCGTTGCATCTGCGCCGGCCGAAGGGGCGGCCTTGATGTATTCCCTTATGATCTGAATCTCTTCTCGCGAGAGGTTGAGTGCAGCCTGTTCGCTGCCGGCGTCAGCGGCCTTCTTGTCCGCCTCAAGCTTGTCCTGCGCTTCGTCCCGTTGGGCGGCCTCGCGCTTCGCGGCGTCCTGCTCGAGCCGTGCAAGACGGTCCCGCAGCGGGACCAGCTCCCGCCGCAGCGCGGCGTTGTCCGACTTCAGCGACGAGATCCGGCCGAGTGCAATCGCTGCCGCAACGCACGCAACGACTGAGATCAGGCTGAGGCATGCAACGGCCAGCCCCGTCATTCCGACGCCACTCGCCGTTTTCCGGTCCGGCACCTCGCCCTCGGAGCGCCCCCGCCGCGCCCGGGCAAGTCGCGGCATGGTGGCGCCGAGGCGTTTGACAAGGCACGAGAGCCGAGAAGCGTTTTGGTCCGTCTCGTGAATGGAGCCGAATGCCGGCTCCGGGATGATCGGCGCGCGCGGGGGCGGGTCGGGTGCTGCCGTTGCGCGGCTTGCGCCCAAGATCGTGCGATCGGCAAGGCCTTCTTCCATCACGCGAAGGATTTGCGGATCAATCGCGTCGGGCTGTTCGACGACAGCTTCGCTGATCGCATCGCGCGGGTCGGCCGCGACGATCGCCACGCGCTCCGCTCGTGGTTCGCTGAGCTCCTGCTCGCCGAGCTCCTGCTCGACGCGGGACGCTTCGAGCTCGCGCCATAGCGCGAGGCCGGAGTCCGTGATCTGCAGCCCGGCCTCGTTGATCGAAGCCCAACCGGATTGGAACACGTCGGCGTCGCCAAGCTCCGACGATCGCTTCAACTTGGTGGCTGCATCGCCCGCCGCGATCATGCGCTTGACTTCGCGGCTGACCTCTTCGAGCGGGATCCGTTGCTCGGGTCTTGCGGCCAGCACGCTCAAGATCGCCAGATTGAACCTCATGTGGCGCCTCTCGATGCCTCGGCAACCGGTCGTGCAGCCGCTCCGCTCTCGTGCGAGTGATGTGCGAACCGCAGAAGAGGCGGAAGCGGATCAATCATGCCGGCGCGGACGAGTCAGTGAGTGATGCGAGTGTAGCGGCTCCCTCAGAGGCAAACAATGCGCCTTCCGGCGCACGACAGATGGATAAGTCTGCCTGCGAACGAGACGTGTCAGGATCACGTCCGCCGAAGTGCCTCAGAGAAACTCGCGAAGCCTGGAGAGCTCGATCACGTGCTCGGGCGACAGCACATCCGGCACGAGGGGAGGCTGCGACGTGGTGCGGATCTCGTAGAGATGCCGGGTCTTCTCGGGCTTGCCCATGAAGTCCCGGATGCATTGGTCGAGCGTTCCGTTGACGATCATATAGGGCGCACGATCCTCTCGCCTGGAATTGCCGAGAGAAGGCCATTTGTAAAGCGAGGCCGCAGCCTGGAAGTCCACCTGATGAGAGTGGTCGGTCATTCCTTGATGTCTACCCGAAAAAGCCTGTTCGTCAAACAACGCCGGCTCATGAGCGAGCCGGCGCAGCAGGACGCGACGGCCGCGCGTCGTGATGTTCGTCTTCGGCAGAGAATGCCCGTGGATGTCGAGCGACCTGCCCACTGCTTCGCGGTGATTCCTTCGACAGCAGCCGCCAACCCGCTTGGATGCCTGGCACAACAGCGCGCGCCCAACGTTCGCCGGCAGACCGCCAGTGCCCGCGGCCGTCCCTGGTCGACCGAAGTTGAATATGTTCTTGTTTTGTTCTTTTGACTGCTGTAGCGTCCAGGCACGAGCAATCTTGGTCAGGTCGGGGATGAACGCCTTGAGATGGCAGCCGCAGCCACCATCCTTCACGCGGACCTGGATGCGTTCTACGCGTCGGTCGAGCAGCTGCTCGAGCCGTCGCTGCGAGGCAAGCCGATCGCCGTCGGCGGCGGGGTGGTGCTCGCCGCGTCCTATGAGGCCAAGGCCTTTGGGGTCTACGGCGGCATGTCGGGACGGGAAGCTCGCCGGCTCTGCCCGCAACTGATTTTCGTCGGCGGCCACTTCAGCGACTACCAACGGCTGGGTGACGCAGCCATCAAAGTGATCGGCGACTTCACGCCGCTGGTCGAGCGCATTTCGATCGACGAGGCGTTTGCCGACGTTGCCGGCTGCACGCATCTGTTCGGAGCGCCCGCCGAAATAGCCGCGGCGATCCGGCGGCGCGTGCGCACGGAGCTCGGCCTTGCGATCTCGGTGGGCGTCGCGCGCACCAAGCATCTGGCGAAGATCGCCTCGCAGGTCGCAAAGCCCGATGGGCTCGTCGTCGTCAATCCCGACGCCGAGCTCGGATTCCTGCACGAACTGCCGGTTGAACTGATGTGGGGAGTAGGGCCGGTCACCAGGACGCGGCTGGACGCGATCGGCATCTCGACGATCGGTCAACTCGCCGGATTGCCGGAGCGGTCGCTGACGCGGTTGCTCGGTCCGGTGGCAGGCGAGAAGCTCGCGGCGCTGGCCTGGAATCGCGATCCGCGCCAGCTCACGCCGCATCGGCGCGCGCGATCGGCGGGAGCACAATCGGCGCTTGGCCGAAAGCCCGCGATCGAGCAGGTCATTCGGCCGACGCTGCTTCATCTCGCCGATCGCGTCGCGACGCGGCTTCGGGCGAAATCCCGGCCCGGACGAACCGTGACGGTGCGCGTTCGCTTCGCCGACCTGAAATCGGTGACGCGCTCGATAACGCTCGATGCGCCGGTGTGCACCACAGTGATCCTCGCCAGGCTCGCCGAGAAGCTGGTGCGCGCCACGCTTGCCGACCACCCGGGCGAAAAGATCATCTCGCTGCTGGCCATCTCCGTGTCGCATCTCGAGGAGCATTGGGATCTTGCGCTCGAGCTGCCGCTCGGATTGGCCGATCAGGCGCTTCGCCCTGGAAGTCCGATCGGGATGGCGCGCTGGGCCGCAGACTGTGCCATCGACAAGGTCCGCGATCGTTTCGGCTGGGATGCGATCGGATACGGCTCGGCAGCGCTGGAGGTCGTTCGTTCGGTGCCCGACGACTTCCGCAAGCTGGCCGAGAAGGATCTCTAGCTCTTCGCAGGTTCACCGGTTTGTCATTGCATTAAGAAAACGCAATCTGGAATCGCGGGCTTGTGAGTGGTGGCCGGGCGCGCCCGGTCTATCCTGAGCACGCGGAGGATAGTCATGAAATTCAGCTCCGAACTGATCCAGACGATGCGCGATGCGCTCGACACGGTGATGGCAAGCGTGCCGGCCGACCAATCGGTGTTCGGCCTCAAGGCGGCAGTTGCCGAATCCATCCTGCGGGCCGCGGCGCACGGCCAGACGTCGTTCGACGGGCTCGTGACGGCGGCTTCCGGTCAGCTGCAATCGATCATCTCGATGCTGAGCTAGAAGGGCCAGATTGCGCCCAAGCGTCACCGACGGCTCGCGCAGAGCTTCGTTGAACCGCTACGATGAACCCATGCCTTCCCCGGTAATGCTGGTCAGGGCTTCGTATCCGGATGGCGTCAGTTCCCGGCTTCTTCTGCTGAGCTCGGCATTGACGGATCCGATATTCTCGGCGGCACCCTTCGTCTGGTCGCCTCGAAGAATCTGGATGGAGGAAATCTTACCGTTCGCCCAAAGCGACCTGATCTCCTCAAACAGCTTTTGATAGGATTCCATCACGTCGCACGGCTTGCGACGTGACGCTGCACAGCTCGAAGGACGGGGATGACGAAGGCTTCATCGAAATTGCCGATTGCCCTCGCGATACTCCGCGTTTTTACCGTCGAATAATCGTTCGGCGCTGTGGACGTCCGCTCCGAAAGTCGATGGATAAGTCGGTCAACGCTTTGGCTGACAATGCCCCGCCGCCGTAGAATCGACCCGATTCGGAGGCGCGCTTCATATGACGTTCCAGACCCGCCATCCTGGCGATGTCGTTAGGTTGATGGTTCACACGGTCGAGGCCGTAAGGACCGGTCGGCCGCGCGTCTGGTGGCGACAATGACGCGAGGCTATTGGGAATTCCGCTCCAAGGGTGGCACGTTTCGCATCGTGCCATCGAACGGACGGTTTCACTTCTTCTTCGAGGAGGAGAATTTGGGATCGTATCACTCGGCAGTGGCGGCGCTCAACGATCTCCTCGGCGGGTATGCCTATTATCCATCTGCCCGCGGGCTACCGTTTGAAGTCCCGGAGTGGACGTTCGTCCGGACGGGATAAAGAACCGGCTCGCGCACGCTTTGCGGTAGAAATACGGCACCAGGCTTATGTCGTTCCATTGGGTTACTCGGACCAATGCCCTTGCTGTCCAAGTGAGCTCAAGCGCGCCGAGCCGCTTCCCTCCTTGCCTGAGCTGAAGTACGCTACCCGCTTTCCCATTTGCGTACTTCAATGACCGCTCAGGTGGGATAGCTATTGCCCCTGGTTCTGGTTTCGGTCGGATCAGATTTGTATTGATACGGAGCGCCAAAATGGACTCCACGCTGGACAACAAGGCTGGGGAAGGGCGGCTCGCGAGCTTGGACGAGCAGCTTTCGAACCTCGCGCGCGAAGCGGGAGTCAGCCCTTCGAGCCCACCGACCAGCATGAAAGTGCCTCGCGCGCTGCTAGAAGCGATTCCACGATTGGGAGATTGGCGCTACCCGGCCGCCGTTGGTCTTGTACTGCTGGCATCCGTTGGTGGCGGTGCTTGGTGGTGGTCCTCCGCTGGTACAGCGGTCGTACCTTCCTCGAACCCTACACCGTTGACACAAGTCCCACCGAAAGACATTGCGCCGACCTCCGTCGCACCTTCTCCCGACCTGGCACAGCAGCTCGGACCGATGGCGCGCGATCTCGCAGCCCTAAGGCAAGCGGTCGAAAAGCTGCAGTTGAGGCAAGACCAACTGGTTCGCGACAATGATGGCGTGGCAAAGCAAATCGCGGCGGGCCAGGCAGAAATAGCACGCAACAACAATGTCATCGACGAGATCAAGGCTGTCCAAAGTCAGATGGCGCAAGAAAGCAAGACGGTCACCGAGCGGCTCAACGCAAGCCAGGAGCAATTGGCCCGTCTGATCGCTAACGCCTCACCACCAAAGGTGGAGGCTGAAGCCCCTGAGCAGACGTCAGAGCAACCAAAGGTAACCCCACAAGAGCAGCCAAAGATAGCCTCCGACGTACCCTTGCCGCGCCCGCGGCGGCCGACCAATGTCATCCAGGCGCACAAGCCGGCGCGCCCGCAAGCCAACAAGCCGCAACCGTCGGCATGGCCGTGGTCAGTGCGCTAATCTGCGAGACCGCCATCACGACAAGCCGTGCGAGGAGGCCGCGGTCGCTTTGGCTGCGGCCTTGAACCCAATCTTAATCAGTGCCCTAGAAACAGGATCTTCGCCCTAGAAACAGGATCTTCGCCAGAGGTTCGCCATAACGCCGGCCTCGGCCGATCGCCGCGATCGCTCTCATCCTGGAATGAGTTACAGGGCCGCACGGGCCAACCTCGCGGCAATAGCTGGTGACATCGAGCGGAACCCGCAGCGCGGATGGCCGAGCTGTGAGAACTGTCTGGCTCGACGTCATGCAAGGCGCGACTTCGGAAGGTCGACTACCTCGAGGTCTTTACCATATTTGAGGCCGCGGCGTGGTTCGCGGAAATTGGGGTGTATCGGCATAGGCCTTGCAGTCTGGGCAATGCTGGGAATTTCAGTGTCCCAGTTAGGAATAAACCGTCCCCGGCTGTGTATTTTTGAGACCGGCGGACTGACCAATTGGGAGGCATGGTTGAACTTCACCGCACATGTACAGTCCAGATTCCTGGTTCGGAAGGGAAGCACCGACTGGATGGTCTATGATCGAGAACTCAAGGGGCCGGCGCAGCTCGAAAGAGGTGGCCGCTTTGCCGAGAAGCTGACGAAAGAGCAGGCCGAACACATCAAGCAGGCGCTGACCGACGCTCTACCGGCGTCTGCGGGCAATGCTCGGGTTTGGCGGTGATCGACCGCCTCGTCGCGACGTGTCGGCGAAACAGACCGCGAACAAATGACGCCTGTGTTACCTAGTAAGGTATATGAACAGAATGAGACCTCGGGGAACGAGGCTGGGCGACACCTTCGTGGAACAAGCTAGGCCATAGCGGAATCCGACTATGATTGCCGAGCGTTAAGGACCGCCATTGCCTGGTGAGCCTCTGGAACAAGCTAGCAACTTCTCGAGACGCTTGTTCTTCATTCACATGCTGCCGCCCGACATTGCGGTCAAAATCCGCGTGATGTCATCATCTTGCGGAGGAGGTAACCCGTTCACATTACCTTCGACGTACTATGTGCTAGGCCATTCGTCCTCAGACTCTGGATCGCCAATTGTTCTTCGGTGAGGCGCCGCTCGACGAACTCCCTCTCTTGTTCGGTTAGGTTGCCCTTGAGCAAGCGACGATAGCGCTGGACATTGTTCCCGTAGACTTTCAGGCGCATCAACTGCTCGTCGGTCATCTTCGTCTCCATGCGAGACCGGCAATGGGCAGACAGCCCCCGGCCATTCCCAACAAAATTGCAGAGAGCCAGGAAAATCTCGCCGCTGTCTCTGCGCCGCTTCAATGATTTCGGTCGTGGCTTTGCGCAACCATTCCTGGCTGGAAGGTGACGATGCGCACCGAATAGCTTCTCTGCACGGAACGGCGCGGATCAGCGTCTCGCGATGCGTACTCGCATCGTCACCGGTCTCGCGCGAGGCGCGACCCATCCAGCACCATAAGGCCTCCCGCAATAAAAATAGATGCCTTGGTCCGCATCTTGCGAGCGATCGAAGGCGTGCAATGAACAATTTGCTCCCGCTGCAATGAAGCGGATGTAGATTAGTTACCCTTCTTTGCAGAGAGTGGGCTGGAAATTCCGAGGTATTCCGTCGAGCGTGAAATGTGCGCAACGCCGTCGCGGAGCCACCCTGACTCACGATCAACTCGAGCAATTGCGTTGCCACTCGCTGATCTTGGTTAATCGGGCGCATGGTGCAGATCATGAGATCACGCGGCGTGCTGCACTCGGATGCGGACAGGCCGGTGGCGAGCCGGCACTGCAACCGGCTCGCCTCAGCTGCGCCGGTAGTCGTCCTCGATGCGGATGATGTCGTCCTCGCCGAAATAGCTGCCGGTCTGCACCTCGATCAGCTCGAGCTGAATCTTGCCGGGATTCTCCAGCCGGTGCACCGCGCCGATCGGGATGTAGATCGACTCGTTCTCGTGCACCGTCTTGACCAGCTCGTTGACGGTGACCTGGGCGGTGCCGCGCACCACGATCCAGTGCTCGGAGCGGTGATGGTGCTTCTGCAGCGACAGCCGCCCGCCCGGCTTGACGATGATGCGCTTGACCTGGTGGCGGTCGCCATTGTCGACCGACTGATACGAGCCCCAGGGGCGATGCACCTTGATGTGGTTCTCGGTCACCCCGGGCGCCGCCACTTTCAATTTCGCGACCAGCCGCTTCAGCCCGTTGGCGTCC
>NZ_BOVL01000011.1:0-28016 GCF_019972155.1 Bradyrhizobium sp. RD5-C2
ATGATCTCGAAATCAAAGAACTTGACCTTTAGCGTCACTGTGCGCCCCCGGACGCCGGTGCTTTCGCAATGCCGCCAGATCTTGTCGATGAGCGGCTGTAGCTCCGCCGCCAGGGCATCGAACGCGGTCAGATCGACCGAGAATGTGTTCTCGGCGCCAATCGACTTCCGGACCCGGTTCGCCTGCACCGGGCGATCGTCGACGCCGCGCGAGATCCAGTAATAATAGGTGCCCGATTTGCCGAAGTTCGCGTTCAAGAATTCGAGTGTTTGATTGCGGATGTCGAGCCCTGTGAAGATGCCGAGCGCGTTGAACTTGGCTGTCGTCGCCGGGCCGATGCCGTGGAATTTGCCGACCGAAAGCTTCTCAACGAAAGCAGGGCCGACCTTGGGCGAGATGACAAACTGGCCGTCGGGTTTGCGTTGGTCGGAGGCGAGCTTCGCCAGGAATTTGTTGTACGAGATTCCGGCGGAGGCTGTGAGACCGGTTTCGGCAAGGATCCTGGCCCTGATCGCGGTCGCGATCTCGGTTGCGAGTGGGATGTTCTGAATGTTCTCGGTAACGTCGAGATAGGCCTCATCCAACGACAGCGGCTCGATGATTTCCGTGTGCTCGGCGAAAATATCCCGGATCTGCCGGCTGACGACCTTGTAGACCTCGAACCGCGGCTTCACGAAAATCAGGTCCGGACATTGACGCTTCGCGGTGATCGACGGCATCGCCGAGCGAACCCCGAACTTTCGGGCCTCATAACTCGCTGCGTCCATGACGCCGCGTTCCGCGGAGCCGCCTACGGCCAACGGCTTGCCGCGCAGGTCGGGATTGTCCCGTTGCTCCACCGACGCGTAGAATGCGTCCATATCGATATGGATGATCTTGCGCTGGCGGGCCTCGCCGCTGTTCCGCGCCCAGTCCGACGAGCTCATTCGGGAACAATACCCCAAGCTGACCCGCGCGGGAATGACGGGGAGAGCGGGGAAAACTGCCATTCCCAACTGGCTAGCCAATCGTCGTCGGGCTCATGCTGGCGGACCTGTTGTCGGACCTGGCGGTGTCACCACGGGCAGCGAGCGCCTGGTGCTTTGCCGGTATGTTTGTTTTTTCGTATTGGGCATTTTCATGAAGAAGTTTGACGAGCGCACGAGCGCTAACCTCGACGTTGCTCTGGAAAGCGCCTGCCGCGACCTCCCGAACGGCGGTGGCCACGAGGCCAGGAAGTTCATTGCGCGGAAGCTGCTGCGCGCAGTCGCGCAAGGGAAGAAGACGCTTGGAGCTCTCGAGCGTGTCGCCCGCCAGGCACTGCGGGGACTTCTGGAAGGCCGTCCGGCATAATCGGCCAATCAGGATCTGCTGCTTCTCAATCGAAGTTGCTCGCAACTACCGGGCATCCGCACAAAGGCGAGGATTCCATGTATGACGTTTATCTGAGCAAGAGCAACGAGCTTCTGGTTGTTGCTCGAGGCGGATCTATCCCGTTGGCAATCTCCGGGCGATGGCGCAAGCGGAAGCGTCTCGTGCGGTCCGTCAGCCGCAGCATTCGCGACGACGTGCGGCGGTATGGTTACCACCACCGCAACCTGGCGAAGAGATCGGTCGCGTCAGCGGAGGCGGAATTGCAGTAGGGCGATTCGATTGCGCCCTGGCGCCGCAATCCGCGTAGCATTTCGAACTAGCGCCGAACGTCATGCTCTGACCTCACCGAATTGCAGCCATAGCAACGAAATACGTGGACGGCTTCATACTTGCCAACGGACGGTAGCCCAGCCAACAAGGCCATGTGGCGACCGCAAACGTCACATTTGCATGCGAGCGCTTCTGTCTCTTGCCTGGACATCGTTGGCATAGCGAAGTCCCCCAAACGCTATTCGCCGAGCCATCCATGATGGGCCTGAAATGCATTTTTGTTTTATCCGTGCGAGTACGGAGCTGGCCAATTTCATGCACGTTGTGTGCTTGCGACCTGATAGTCCGTTTGGGTCATACAGTTCGTGCCATAAGGTCATGTTCCAAATGGACTATGCTTGCGCGCAGTCGCAGCGCTCTGGAATGTTGACGGTCAGCGTCGCATACTCATCGGCATGACGATCAAGACGCCTTATTTTCAGCCTGAAAAGGCGAAGGATGGTCGCTGGTTTGTGGCGGTCAAGACTGGCAATGGCCCGGATTCTCACATCGGAGACTTCGATACGAAAGCCGATGCGGAGCGTTGGATCGCCACCAAGGCGAAATACTGGCCAGGCAGAGAGAGTTGAGGTGCGGGCTGAGCGTCGGTGCATCTGAAGCCTCTTGCCTTCCAAGCCTTGGGCGAACGGAAGCAGCCTTAACTCAAATGGGTCAGATGAAAACGAATGGCCGCGTTGCGGCGCGAAACTGGGGCAGCCTCATTTACGTTTCTGGTTGGTCGGCTATCGCTTCTGTTTTGAGGCAGGGCAATTGGAAGTGGCCGGCAGGGGCCGTCCGTTTTTCCAAGTTATGGACGGCCCCAACTGCGGGCTCGGAATCGGCCTGAGGCAAATATCCGGGAGCGAACCCCGAACGACAGGAACAGTCAGCGTTCACGGCACGTTGGCGCTCCTGCGAGATGTCCGTTGGTGCGTGTGATGACGGACAATGGCCAGCGCTTTGACCGGCCGCGAGGAAGCGTACATGACAGATGGAAACCTCATTGCACATACTGCTACGCCTGAACAACGAATAGATCAGGCCTCGGAAGCGATCCGTCGAATGGCTGAAGACGCCGCGTTCGAACCTCTACCGCAGCAGGACCGGTGGCTCCGCCATATGACTGAAGCGACGAGAGCGGCTCCGCTTCGATCACTCGCTCTCGCATTCCTGCTAGGAGTATGTTTGGCTCGTCGATAGCCTGGGCATCGGTTCTCCAACGCGAGCATTACGCCGCGCCAAAAAAAAGCTCTCTGGGTGAGCGATGCGGGCGAGAAGCAAAGCTGTCCGAAATGCTGGGTGGCGACCGGCGACGGGAATGTGCAAATGAACGAGGTGCGGACATTTGGTGCAGCCTCGCGCATCACGAAGCTCTCTTGGAAATGTGTCTCGTAGATAGCAAAAACTGTCCCACCTCTACGCCGGCGTTGCAATGAGGCGTGGTCGCCTCTGCGGCAGGACCACCCTGTCCGCGTACCTCTCGAAGCGGTCGTCCCGGATTTATACGTACACGCCGAAATCCAGGTAACGGCAGTCATCATCGGCTTTCATCGCGAAGCTTTCGCGCACTGGGTTCTTGACTGGCGATTAACGAATCTCCGTCATACTGCACGGCCAGCCAGACCGGAGACGTGGAAGTGTCCTTCCAACTGACCGTCTTGAAAGTGCTGGCCGGCCAGTCCGCCGGGCGAGCCTCCGTTGCCGACCTGCGGCAGGCTGTTGCAATCCTGATGAATAGCGGCAAGGACTGGACCGATCGCATGAAGCGGTTGGCCGAGCATGCGCCGGACCTGAACATCTTCTTGGCCAAGTTCGTTGTGCGCGATGACGCGGGTTGGGAGATTACGGAGGAGGGGCGGCTATTCCTAGCTGCGCTCGAAACCGCCGTCGCCGTTCGAAGGTCGCCGCTTCGGTCAGTGGACGATCCGCCAACGACCGAAGCCGCCGTGTCGGGAGCGACGGATGCGCCGAAACTGTCTGACCCTCCGCGAAACCGTCGTCAACGAACGCGGCGTCGTCGCGGCAAAGGCCGATCAAATCGGCAGACGGCGTGAAGCCGCGTCGCCAGCTTTAGCCCAGCACTATGATCGTTAGCAGAAACGCAATCCTTCTCGCGCAGCATCGGTCTAATTTGCATTAGTTATTGATGGACTCGGAGATGATAGGTCATCCTGACAGACGAAAGTCTGTGCGTAATCCATGGTTGGACAATGCGTTGATCAGGGTTGGTGACCTGTCACTGTCTTGTGTCGTTGGCAACATCACAGAGAACGGCGCGGCGCTGAAGGTGGATGATCCGCCGTCGCCCCTTCCTGACCAATTCACGCTTATCGTTCCGCCTAGCAAGACCTACGCGTGCAACGTCGTTTGGCGAAAAGGCCCATGGGTTGGCGTTGCATTCGTTACCGAGCCGACTATCACGACGCGGTGAATTCCGGGGAAAGCACGACAGCAATGTAACCTACGTCACAGTCAGCCCGACCGTTTGACTGGCAGTATCCCGCGGTGATTTTGGCGGGACGCTATGGACGACGAGTTTTGCAAGGAAAGAGCGCGGACTGTTCGTGCGCTAGCTGAACAGGCCGATCCTCTCATCAAGCTGCGGCTGTTGCAGCTGGCGGCCCACTACGAACGACGCGTCGAACGAGATCGCGCTGATCTTCCGGCGGCGGGGTCGCCGATACAGCGATCGTGACTGCCTGCCAAGCGCGTTGCGGTGGGATTTCAGCGATCGTCAACTGCAGTTGAGACAGCGGCGACCAACGTATCGCCCCGCCATCCTTCATGCCCTCGTACCAACCCACAACCATTTCTCTGAGATGGTGCCGCGATCGATGCAAGTCCAGTAGGTTCCGGGCTACAGTTGGTCCGGCCACAGACGCAACATTTCTCGTGCAATTCGAGGTTGCGCAGGGGGTGTCTTCAGCGACTAGCCTTTGTCATAATTTCCTACTTTGCCCTTAGCCGCGCCGGCGGCCGAACAGGACGCCGAAGAGGAATGCGACGCTAAGCGCTTGCAAAGGAGCCTCGCGCGCCCAATGCGCCAGTCGGTCGAGCGGTCGACCCGGCTGCCGCCCGCTTTCGATCGCGTTGGCTAAGGTCCGAGTGGTATCCCTGACGGTATTCGTCACGGCCTGAACGGCCTCTGTGGCCTTATTGATCGTGCTTGGGCCACCAGTGTCTTGCACCGGCTCGTTTGTCATCGTTTGCTCTTTCGATAAAGTGCAGAAGATCGACTTTCTTCACGGATATTCGTTCCAATCATGCATTGTCTGCCTGGTACGGAGCCTGTCGCGGCAGTCTTTCTCCGAAGGTCTCATGATGGGGCGCATAACCGAACGAACGCCTGAAGTTCCTCTCGGTTTAAGAGGCAGGAGAGGTCCAATGAACAGACGGATTGACGAAGCAGTGGCGGCGCGCACGGCCTTGGCTGGGTGTGCGAGAACCATCCGCATCTCGCGTGGACGGGTGACCCAACGGCTGCCAGCGCGGCGCCGCAATGCGCTGCGATTGCAACCGATCGGATGATATCGACGCAGGGATTGAAAAGTCGGACGTAAGCGGAGTTCTTGACGGATAGTTGTGGCGATCCATCGCAGATCGCCTATCGAATGTTGCAATCAGTCGCCTGGCGCGATCGGGCGCTGTATGGCGACCGTGAAGGCTAATCCCGTCCGGCACGGCACCTGCATGTGGTCAGAGACCAAAGCCGTGATGGGGTTGTTAGATGGAACTCGCAACGCTTCCGACCACCGCCTTTAAGTCGCCGGCGATCAGCCTTTCTGGCGTCGTCGACTATAACATGTACACCGCTTTTCGAACGCAGTTCGACAACGCGGCCGATAAAGACCTTGTTGTCATCGAACTGTCGACCTTAGGTGGGGATCCGGAGGTCGCCCGAATGATGGGGGAGGACGTGCGGTTCGCGAGCGAGACTGAGCCGCAACGGCGCTTTGTCTTCCTTGGTAAGGCTATGATTTATTCGGCTGGCGTTACATTCATGAGCTTCTTCGCGCGGCCGAACCGATACCTTGCGCGCGGCACGCGTCTGATGATTCACGAACGCAAGCTTTCGAAGAGCTTGGTGATCGATGGCCCTTTAACGACGTGCATCGCAGTTGTAAGGGCAACGCTCAACGAAATCGAATGCTCGATCGCTATGCAGAACGAGGGCTTTCAGAATCTCATCCTGGGATCGAACGTGACGATCGACGAGGTCATGCAGAAGGCGCCGTCAAACTGGTATTTGGAGGCGCAGGAGGCGATGACGTTGGGTTTGATCGAGACGGTTCTATAATCCGCTCGATGCGACGATAGAAGTCATCGCCCCTGTAGTCAGACGATGTTATTTTGGTCGCGGGGAGGGCGCCGGATGTCGGATGTCAGGAATGGCTTGTATTCGATCCAAATCATCATGCAGGACGGATCCAACGCGCATGCTAGCGGCGTCATAGTTCTACTCGACGGCCGCATCATGGGCGGCGATAGCAATTTCTATTACTCTGGGACATACACGTTCAAAAACGGCAAATGGCGCGGCGAACTGACAACGGTCCAGCACACCGATGCTATCGGTGTCAATTTTCTGTTCGGTGGCCGCGAAGTCACCTGCGGCTTTACAGGAACCTACGGTGATAGTTCGGCCACAGTCGACGGAACGGCGCTTGTAGGAAAGGCGAGCGTACCATTTCGTGCAATGCTCGATCTCAAAGCTGCGCTCGGCCCAGTTGCGTCATGACGATACCGAGACGTCTTCCTTCGTGTCGCCGCGGGCGAGGATCTGGACGGCGTCATTCGACAGCGGCCGCCGCAAGGCCTTCGCTTTATCCCAAGGGGCGCGCACCCAAACGTCACGCTCCTCCCTGGTGGCAGGGATTACCGGCATTGCTTTCGGGTCCTTCGGCTGTCGAACAGATCCTCCACGCTCTTCTCCGCCTTCTGGCGGCCAAGGCATTTCTGACCGGCTGAGCGAGGCTATCCCGGGTGCGCTAACGGGGCGACCAGTAACAGGCTCCAGCAGTTCTGTTTGCGTAATGCGAATTGTGCCAATGGGCTTGATCAAAATGAGCTAAACGGCAGCGCCGTAACCCGCGCCGGTGCGCTGTATGAGAAGTATGTGACCGTGTGCGTGGGGCAATGGTAGTAGCGCGCCGCAGCAATCGCGGTTCCTTGTGGATGAAGTTCGGGAAAGCCGTAACGTTGTGCGCAGAGGCTGTGCCGCCACAGCTTCCTAGCCCCGGCAGCCCCAGCTCACCCCCTGAGCTGGGGCCCATCGGGTCACTCGTTCGAAAGGTCGATCGAGGTGGATGGCGTTGAGTACAGCCTCATAGGCTTAGCGATAGTGTTCTTTGTCGTCGGCGGGGGCGCTCTATTGCTCGGATGATCGACGCCACACGCGTTGACTGCGGATGAAAGCGTGTTGCCCTCGGTAATGCGGGAAACCTTTAGAGCATTGACGCATCGCCTCGAGCTTGATCCCGATCAACTGGATGTCGCGATCGGAAAAGCCGTCTTCAAGACGCGATCATCGGGCTGGACGCGGATGTGCGGGATAGGTGCTTGACCCCCTTTGCACTCGCGCCGGCATTTCGAGGTGTTGCTCGATCGTTCCTGGTAAGCGCGGAAGGGCACGCGCGTTAAGGTCCAGCAGTCAAAGTCGAATTTTCAGACTGACCTTAGTTCCTCCATCGCGTCGCCGCTTTCTAGCCGCGCCGCGTTCGCCATGCCTAATTCTGTTCATAAGCCTTAGTAGTTACAAAACTGTCGTCTGTTCGGGGTCCGTTTCTGTTTTTGCTACGGACCAGTATCCAATATGACTATATCGCTTCGGCTCCGCGCAGACTGTCGGTCAGCATCTGCTTTAGTTGTTCGGCCTGTTCCTTGGTCAGCCTCTCGGCGAACGGGCCATTTTTCCTTGGCTGCGCTGGCCCCCTCAGCTCTCGATCATAAACCATCCAGTCGTCACTGCTTCCTCTCCGCACGAGGAACCTGTTTTGTTGAAGCGCTGTGTAATGCAACGATACCTCCCAAAATGGCGGCCCCGGTCTCAAAAACACACACCGAGTGACCGTTTATTCCCAAACCGGGACATTGAAATTCCCGGCAGCCAAACAACAGCACAATTCATGCCGAGCATCGGAGAGTTGACGCCGGCCTGATGAAAGGCTCGTGGGTGCGCCACGTCCCCTCAGCGGAAATCAGTTCGTGCCTGCGTTGATGAGGAGGTTGCTGATTACGGGGGTCGAGCAAAACGCTACTACCAGAGCAATGTTGAAAGCGTTCTTGCTGCGCCAAAGCAACGCCATGAGGAGGAGCGTAAAGCTCAATTTTGGGGACTGACCACCAGACACCTAACCATGTCTGGGCCATCTGCATAAACGGATTGGCCTCGCTGAAGCCGAGTTCCAGAATCTTGTTAGTAGTCGCGAAATCGGCGCATCCGAGCAAAAGCACGGAGAGCAACAGCAACGCTTTAACCGAATTCATTTCATTCTCTCAACCGGGCCAACGCAGGCTGCAGCTATCGGCAGAATGGTAAGTTCCCTTGGACACAGCGGCCAATTCTCAACAGAGGGAGATACTCGCGTCATCCTCTTGGACCAGGCTTATCTCCCGCAGGGCCTAGTGGCTTTGGACCGGCCAAGGGTGCGGGGCTTATGGTTGGAAAATGGATTTGATCTGCATCGTTGGTCGATTTGTCCGGTCGTTTTTGGGAACGACTTTCCTTGTCCAGTGGTGGGCAGACCTTCTCCCAGCCGGGATTGTATGCCGTGTCCAGGAACTCGATCTGATCTGTCTCGAAGGTTTGAACGATTCGTTGCTTACTGCAGGCCGGGACGACCGCGATTCTTGCAACGCTGTCGAGAGAGCCCTTCACAAAATAGCGCATCGTTACGGGTGAGCCGCAGCGATTATCGACAGTCCACGTTTGCAACGAGCCGTCCTTCGTTTTGATGGGGCCGGTGAGGCAGCTTTGTGCGTTCGCGGCGAGCACGTAAGGCACGAGCCAAACTGCGATTGCCACAGTAAGAGGATGGCGTGCTGGCTTAATCATCGCATTCAAATAGCTTGAGGACATTGGCGAGCCGGAGCTTCGTGCCCTTTGGCATGTGTTGCAGGAGGAGTGCCGGCTATCGGCCGCGATCTCGTCACGCTTGAGAGGGTCGCGCTCGGCATGGAAGGCCCATCCGCGGAAAACGGGCGGGCGAGGTCTGGCGGGATCTCGAGCGAGTTTTGGGTGACGGGCATGGTCAGAAATATAGGCACCCGGCATCGGTTTGGCGAACTCCGTTATACTGTGAATAGAAGCACCACGGCCGCCAGCCAGTCGGGTTGGGGTTGCCGGCACCTTGACCGACTTCTTGCGGAGGAAGCAGCCCGACGCGCTAGCTCCAAGGTCACAGGACTGTGTCGGCCCCGCAACGTCACGACAGTTCCTTTTGTGGATATACCTGTTCGGACTTCACGGGGCTGGAAATTCGTCGTTTAAGAACGTCGGACCTTCGGCGGCAATTTCTATTTCCAAGACGTTCATTTGAGATCGGGTCCAAGAGGCCGCTGTCGGCGGCCAGCGGCCTCTTCATTTTTTGATTTTCGTTACAGGAGGAACACTCCAATGCCGATACAGGTGTGGGCGCTAGCCACTTCGATCGGCTGGACAGCCGTTGTCGGCACGATGCTGCTCTATATGATTTTCGGGTCGGGCTGATATAGCCGCCACAGAGATTCAGGGCGCAACGCTGCCCACAGACGAATTGGTGCTTGGCGATGGCGGTCCTAAAGCCACCCATATGGCATGCCGATCGCTCGCGCGGCGAACACAGTCTTCGTCTCGAGTTTTTCGCCTTCCATCTTCCGCGGTCTTCTTCAATGCGCCAATCGGCGCATCTCATGAAGGCGTGCGAGGCAAAAGTTGCGATAGAGGACGTTGATAAAAACCCACATGACCAAATCCACAATCGTTCAACAAGGGCAGGTTAGGACGGGATTGTTTCAGGCCGGCTTCGTGCTCCCTGGAAATTGATTTCGCATTCGGGCGGCGCACTCCCTCTCCTGCTGCTGGCGGGCAAGCCGTCGTTCACGGGAGTATTGTCGAATCCAGCGAACCAGATCAGCGGACCGTCGAAGTTGTGCGTTTCGTAAAACCTGATCGAGATCCCGAAATTGAATACCTGTCTCTCGCTTCAATGCTTTACCCCAAAAATTGTCAGGTCAAAGGAACAACGCACCGGAATGGTGAGCGCGGATTGTTTCGCGCTCACTTCGATCGGTCAGGAACGATGTTTCGTTCACGCGGAGGTTATCGGGCGACCCACTTAAACTAAGCCGCCAAGCTGGAAAAAGTCATGCATATGCTTCCGCGATCGGGTTGCCCCGTCCGGGAGGGTCTTGGCGACCCTGGCGTTCCCAGCAGGGGTCGCTGTCCGGCTACGCCCCGCCACCGGTAGCTGTGTCACGGCATCAAGTGCGCGTGAGATGTGAGGTCGATCACAATCGAAAATCGCGTGTCGATCTATTTACCGTGGCAACCCCGGTGTCGGAGAATCGCGATGCCATTATTCAGCAACGAGAACTGGTCGGGAACGGCCGCAGCTTCGATGTGCGGAGTGCTTATCGTAGCGGCGCTTGGCTCCGCGCTCGTTGGTTATGTGGAGTGGTCGTCGGACGCCAACCTGGCCCAATTCATAGGCCGGACGACCGAGGTGGCTGCTGCTAAGTTACCAATCAGGGGACGAACAGGTTGTGAGCAAAAGTCGACTACGGCGCTTTCTCTTCCGCTCGAGTGAACGCCGTCAGTTGGTAGTGAGAATTCACCCTATCGGGTGATGAACATTCACGGGCAAGTTTCTAAAGATGCGCAGCAGAAAGGCCGGAGGGCTTTTAGGCATGAGGCGCGAGAAGATCGCGACAAAGACCGTGCTGGCTGCATTGGCCATTGCCACTGCCGTTTGGGCTACCATGGGACCGCCGCAGCCGAGCTCAAATTCGTCCGTGCACGTCGCCAGTAGGCGATGACGGATTGGCGGCGGCCCCGATTTGGAATGCCATCCTCACTGGATGGCGCAAGCCGGATGCGCCAGACCCCGGCAGGAACGCTACGACGTCGGACACAGTTCCAGCTGCCGCGGATGTACCGGTGCAGTGCTGAACCGAGGCGGCCTGTTTACTGGCGCCAGCGCCCCCACCAGACAGAATGACGGCTCCAGCAACCGTAATGCTGGGGCCGTTGCTGCACCTCATAAAGGCGTCACGCCCGGGGCGAGCCGCTATTCGCAGCGTGGCTTTAGCCTGATCGACTGTAGCAGGCTGTCCAGTCCGTTCCCGCCGCAGTTTTTTGCTTCGACAGTTCGTCTCGGCCTTCGTCCTGGAGGGTTTGATACTGCTTGCCGGTCACCGCCTGTTTTCGTGACTTAAGTTTAGGATCCGTCGGATCGTGCCAGTGTCGAGGGATGATGGGCGGAGCCGGTTCCGGTTTTGCTACTTGAGGCGACGGTGGCGCTACCAAAGCGATCGAGGCGGGAAGCTGAGGCGAGGCGGGCTGCGCAGGCGGAACCTTCACTGCGCTCATGACTGTTTCTTGTTCGGCGATGAGCGGAAGCCGATCGGCTTTCCCGGCGGTCTCAGCGACTGGATAGTCATCGGCGCGAGGCTCTGGTGCAGGATTTCTCCCGAGTGCTGCAACCGCACCCATTTCGACCAGGCCAATTACTCCAACCGCTAAAATTCGGATCCACACGAATGGCTCCTGACCAACGCAATGAACGGCAAAGCTTCCGAAAAACCGCAGCCTTTCGCCGAATTTTGCTCAGAATAAGGCGGCTAAGGTATTGGCAGATATAATAAAATGAGAATGCGATGGACTCGTCGCGCGTCGCCAAGTCAGCGCGATCCGATATCGACGGGTTGTTCACGCCTCAGCGGCGGCAGTTTCGGCTTCGGCGGACGATCCTTCGCGTTCTTGTGGTTGAAGTGTCCGCGCGTTGGCATCGGGATCCTATACCTTTTGCAAACCACACGCAGCGCTCGCTCCGAGATGCTGAGGTCACCAGCAACGCCGGCCATTGTTCTTGCGCCAGACGGCGCGCGAAAAGCTTACCCCGGTGAGAGGCATCTGCTTGCGGCAGATCAGGCGCAAGCTTACCCGTCTTTCGCCAGCCGCTCGTGGTCAGCCATGATGCGGCGTTGAACCAGCACCGAACCTTGCTGAGCGGCGATCCGCTGTGCTTCGGCGAGGTCGTCAAGTCCGCCCGTGCTGTCACCGGACTGCAGCCGTAACAGGCCGCGCAACCGGTGAAACTCGCCAGCGGTCCAGCGCTCGCCGGTATCGATCTCCTCGGCGATGCCCGCGAGCGCCGCCAGTCCGTCCTGCGGACGGTTTGCCCTGACACAACCGCCGGCAAACACCACGCACCACGCCGACAGCGAGGGCAAACGCTCGGCGATCATTCGTTCCATGCCGTGCTGCGCCAGACGGAACCCCTTTTCGACCATCCCCCGACGAATCTCGGCTACGCCCGCCAGCAGATCGGCGTGTGGCCGCCAGTAAGGCAGGTCATGCTGGAGCGTCAGGTCCCGCAACCGCGTGGCGTGGAAGGCAAGATTGTCGGCGTCCTCCATCAACGCGGCGAGCAGTCCGCCGGCGAAAGCGGTTGTATGGCAGATCGTTTGGTAGTGACCGCTCGCTTCGGCGTCGTCGAGCGCAGCCTTTCGCCACATGCCGGCTCGTTCAGCGTCGCCAAGCATAGTCCAGGCTTCGGCAAGCCCGACCTTGATGATGACGGCATGAACCGTGGCGCCGATCCTGTTCAGCGCATCGTTGTGCAATTCGGGATCGAACATTCCTTGAAATTGGTCGAATTCGGCGATCGCTGCTGCGAACTCGCCGCGGAACAGCAAGGTCGTGCCCATGCAGCGATGCGCGATCAGCCTATCCAGCGTGTTACCATGCGCTGCTATTTGCGCGATCTGGCGCGCTACTTCGAGCCGCACATCGGTCTCGTTGAAGCGGGCAATCCAGTTCAGGAACAGCGCCGGAACGATGCGATCGCCGCCGCCAATGCGCGCCGACAGTTCGACGGCATGCGCGATTTGCCGCTCGACCTCGCGTGCGCCGTAGCCTCGTGCTGCGATGAGCGGTCCCAGAATGCCGAGGCGCAAGTCGAATTCGCGGACGTCACGCTCGCGGCCAGCTGGGAGTTTTGAGGTCTGCTCCAGCGCCGCCGTGAAATGTGCGACCGCCTCCATGGCTGCCGAACGCCGCGCGGCATCGCGGCCCGCCCTTTCCAGATAGATGATGGCGGCGGAATGGTCGCCGGCTTCCGCGAACTGGTGCGCCAGCACGTGCGGCATGCTGTCGGCAATCGCGGGAAATTCCGCCTCGATCGTGTTGGCAATTAGCTTGTGGACGCGCACCCGGTCGCGCCGCAGCAGCAGATGATAGGCGGCGTCGCGGAGCAACGCGTGGCGGAAATCGACGGCATCGCCAAAGCCGCTGGGGCGCATGACGAAAATGCCACTTCCGACCAGCCGCTCAATGCTCGCCCGCGTAACGTCCGCGCCGAAAGGTGACACAGCGATCAAGAGATCGAGCGGGATATCGCGCCCGATCGCGGCTGCAAGCTGTGCGGTCTCGCGGCCATTCTCGAGCAGATCGAGCCGCGCCAGCAGGATTTCGTTCAGCGTGACCGGAATGTCAGTCGCATTCGTCGTGCCGGGGGACGCGTCCTCCATTGCCTGGAGGCTGCGGGCCAATTCCTCGGCAAAGATCGGAATGCCGTCCGAGCGCGCCACAATCGCATCGACTACACTCGTTGGCATTCTGCGCTCGGCTGCAATGCAGTTAACAATCCTCCGGATCTCGTCGGGCTGCAGCCGCACCAACTGCATCATGCTCGCGCCCGAACGCTCTGCCCATTGCGGGATCCGCTCCTGACGCATGGTCGCAACCAACAGTACCGGGAGACTGCAGATCATGCCGGCCAGCTGTTCCAGCCATTCGTTGGTTGAGGGATCCGCCCAGTGCACGTCCTCGATGACGATAATGGGACTGTCGTGCGAGATCGCCTCAACGATATCAAGCAGCGCCGCGATGGTGCGCGCGCGGATTTCCGTGGGCGCAAGCCGCAGCAACAGCTTGCGGTCGCTGCTCTCGCGCCGCGACAGCTCGGCGATCAGCGCCAGCCGTTCGGGCGTTGCCTGGCCGAGGCCGCGCAGCAGTTTGTCGAGCTTGTCCAACTGGCGCACATCGGCATCGGGCGCCTCGACGCTGGTCATGTAGTCGAAATAGCGGGCGATCGGATGAAATGGCCGGTTTGTGTGGATCGGCGAGCATTGCAGCACCACGCGTTGTTCCGGCCTGATCTCAAGCCGGCGGTGCATCTCCTCGATCAGCCGGGACTTGCCGATGCCGGCCTCGCCAGTGATGACGACGATCTGGCCTTGGCCGAGCAGAGCAGTGGCGGCGAAGTCAACGAGTCGGGAGACCTCATCCTCGCGACTGATCATCGGCAGGTTGATCGCGCCGTGCACGGCTTCGAAGCGGGTCGCTCCCCAGTGCTCGCCGAGTACGCGGTAGGCGTTGAGCGGCGCGTCGAAGCCCTTCAGGCTTCGCGGGCCGAGATTGTGCAGGCGGAATTGTCCGCCGATGAGTTTTGCGGTCGTTTCCGCGATAAGTACTTCGCCGGCCAAAGCTTCGCCTTGCAGCCGTGCGGCAAGGTTGGGTGCCTGGCCGACCAGCGAGTCCCGCTCAATGGCGGCATCCCCGATCAGGTCTCCGACGACTACCAACCCGGTCGCAATCCCGATCCGAGCTTCTAGTCGATCTCCGTTCGGTGTGACCAGCTTGCCGATCCCCTCGGCGAGCATCAGCCCGGTGGTGACGGCACGCGCCGCATCGTCCTCGTGTGCACGCGGATAACCGAAGGTCGCGAGCACGCCGTCCCCGACATAGCGCAGCACGTGTCCGCCATAGCTCTCGATCAAAGTGGCGCAAGTGTCCTTGTAGCTGGTGAGGAGCTCCAACACGATCTCGGGGTCGAAATCAGAGGAAATTCTAGTGTAGCCGACGAGGTCACAGAACAGCGTCGTCACTTGCCGTCGTTCGGCGATCGCAAGTGGCCGCGGTAGGGCCGCGGGGACGCGCGGGGCAGGCTTTTCCTTCGGCTCAGGTCGCTGCACCTCCACCGCAAGCCTTGCGATCGCGTCGAGCAGCCTGCGGCGATGACCAACCGACGTAACTCCGAGTTCGACAAGATCTGTCGATGTCAGATGTGCCAAATCGCCAGCACCGATGTCGTTGTCGAGGAACGCCTGTAGGTAGCTGGACAGCTCTAGCTGTTGCAGCCACCCACTGACAAAATCCG
The DNA here is from genome assembly GCF_019972155.1 of Bradyrhizobium sp. RD5-C2. Taxonomy (GTDB): domain Bacteria; phylum Pseudomonadota; class Alphaproteobacteria; order Rhizobiales; family Xanthobacteraceae; genus Bradyrhizobium. Next base: position 15,024 of record NZ_BOVL01000011.1, read on the forward strand.
CGCTCGGTCCGTTCGATTTGGGCATATCGTCTATTGCGCCTCACCGTTCTCACAGACGATCTGCCGCTTCACCATGAGGGATTGGGGCGTCGAGTTTTTGTGTCTGTCCGTTCAACGATGATGCTACTCATCTGAAACTCAACCAAGTTGTTGATTTTAAAGAGGCAAATTTGGCGTTTTGTCTAAGCGCGTTGAAATCATTGCATAATCAAGCAGGTTCTTGATTCCGCCAGTCGCAATGGGCAGAGGCGAGGCTTTAGGCCAAAGATTGCGGATTCTACCGCAGATTCCCTCCGTGTGGGGAGAGGCCGGGCGGACTCCTGACCGCCCCTCATCCTCTCGAGCTGAGCGTCCAAACAGCCGCCTTTTGGTTCAAATTCGCTGCCGCTCCATTCCGACAAACGGAAAACCCAGTGTGGGTTCAATGCGGGTTGGGCGGCCCAGTTATCGGAATGAGCGTTGATTTTGCAGCGAAATCATACGCGTCCTAATCAGCGGCTGTGTAGGCCCATGGTCAGAGCTTAATCAGGGCGCTATGCAGAAGATTGAAGCTGATACCGTAGATCCGCCGAGTGTGGGGAAAGGCGGTAGCGCTCTCCTGACTCGAACCCCCGGCGCCTCATCTTGTAGGTTCTCGCGAGGTGCGCGCATTTGCTACCGGGCCATTCCGACAATTGGAAATCCAATTGTGGGTTCAATGCACCTTCAACGAGGCGTTTGTCGGAATGGCCCTTGGTCTTACAGAGAAAATCATTCGCCTCTTAATCAGCGGGTCCCAGGTTCGAACCCTGATTGCCCACCACGGAAAAGACCTTCTTTTCCAGTGCCTTCGCAGGATCGCGGCCGCGGTCGACGGCTAAACGCGTCGCGTGCGCCGCTTCACTTTGATTTGCTTCACTTGGCGAACGTCAGGCGATCATGCGATCGCTTGAATCGAGCTGGAGAAGACGCTCGGCGGCCGGTGCAGGCCATAATGGTCGCGCAGTGTCGTGCCGGCGTAGTCATCGCGGAACAGGCCGCGCTTGCGCAGGATCGGGACGACCTGCTCGGCAAAGACGTCGAACCCACCGGGCAGCCAGGGCGGCATGACGTTGAAGCCGTCGGCGGCGCCGTTCTCGAACCAGGTCTGGATGTTGTCGGCGATCTTCTCCGGCGGCCCTGCAATCACCCAGTGGCCGCGCGCACCGGCCAGGCGCTGGACGAGCTGGCGGATCGTCGGCTGCTCGCGATCGACGATGTCGACCACCAGCTTGAAGCGGCTCGCCACGCCGCGCGCACCTGTCGTGTCGATCAGATGGCGTGGGAACGGACCGTCGAGGTCGAAGCCGGAGAGATCGAGCCCGATCATCTGGCGCAGCTGGGTCAGCGAATATTCCGGCTGGATCAGTTCATTGAACTCGTCCTGCAGCCGATCCGCTTCGGCTTGCGTACTGGCGATGAAGGGACTGATGCCCGGCAGGACCTTGATCTGATCGGGACTGCGATCGAAGGCACGGGCTTGCCGCTTGATATCGGCGTAGAACTCCTGGGCGCTCGCCAGGGTCTGATGTGCCGTGAAGATGGCTTCGGCAAAGCGCGCGGCAAAGGCGCGGCCGTCGTCGGACGAGCCGGCCTGCACGTAGACCGGCCGTCCCTGCGGTGTCCGCGATATATTGAGAGGGCCGCGGACGCGAAAGTGCTTTCCGGCGTGATTGATGTCGTGGATCTTGTCGGTGTCGGCGAAAACGCCTGAGACGGGATCGTTGATCAGTGCGTCGTCTTCCCAGCTGTCCCACAGCCTGGTGATGACATCGAGATATTCGCGCGCGCGCTCGTAGCGTTCATGATGCGGAGGATGTTCGGGCAGGCCGAAGTTCTGCGCCGCCTGCGCCGTGCTCGTCGTCACGATGTTCCAGCCGGCCCGGCCGCCGCTGAGATGATCGAGCGAGGCGAATAGACGCGCCAGATTGTAAGGCTCGGTGTAGGTCGTCGACGCGGTCGCGATCAGGCCGATGCGACGGGTGGCGACTGCGATGGCGGCAAGCCAGGTGATCGGCTCGAAGCGGAAGCGCTGGGCATAGCGGACATTGTCGGCGAGCGCCGGCCCATCGGCAAAGAAGATCGCGTCGAACTTGTGCGCCTCGGCCTTCTGCGCCAGCTCCTGATAGTAGGTGACGTCGAGGATCCGCTCCGCAGCCGAGCCCTTGTAGCGCCAGGCCGCTTCGTGATGGCCACCCGGATAGATGAAGAGATTGAGAGAAAGCTGTCGATCGCTCATGCCTGCGGCTCGCGGAATGTTGGGGTGGTCAGTTGCCGGTTGACGGCTTGTGTGCAAACGCGAAACGCAGGTAGCGCTCCAGAGGCAGCCCTTCCTGGGTTCGTTTCGTTTCGACGAGGCGGGCAAACGCGCCGCGGATCTGTTCGCGTTCGGATGGTGAGAACGCCTCGAGGAAGTTGCCGAAGGCGCTGGCTTCCGACCATCGGAGCAGCGCATTGACGTCCTCATGCACGTCGGTCAGCGTGCGCAACTCGCTGCGGTAAGCGACGAAGCCGCCGGCTGCGAACAGTGACCTGAGTTCCTCGTCGGTCAGGCCGAGCACCGGATTGGAATCCTGGCGATGATCGGCGAGTCCGGTCTCCGTGATGGCCCGGCGCAGCAGCACGCGGGACTGATGCGGACGGGATGGGTCCTGCACGTTAAGCCCGAGGCGGCCGCCGGGCTTGAGCACACGATGGATTTCCTGCAGGGCGCCGCGCTTGTCGGCAATCCAATGGAAGACGCTGTTGAGATAGACCGCATCGAATTGGCCGTCGTCGAAGCCTGAGAGGTCTTCGGCCCGGCCCGTGCTGAATTGAAGATGATCCGACTGCCGAAGTCGCGCGATCTCGATGCGGCCGGGGAGCGGGTCGATCCCGATCACCCGGCCGTTCGGTCCGACCAGGCCGGCGACGAATTCGGCGAGGCGGCCGGTGCCTGTCCCGATATCGAGCACATGCTCGCCGGTCCTGATCGCCAATGGCCCGATCAGGAACTTGCCGTGACGGAACTGAACCAGCCCCGCTTCATCATAGGAGCGAGCCAGTTCAGGCGTATCGTGTTCGAGGCTAATGACACCACTCATCTGCGGCGTGTCCTATCGATGATTGCAGCGCTGTGTGCACTTCGGCGTGCGAGCGATGCATTGACTCTACGTCGGTGATCGCAAGCCTGTCGATGAAATGAACTTGCATTGTTGCGTCGGAAGCCAGCATGAAGCTTGTGAGTTGATCGGCGATGATAGACGAGTGCATCCGTCGCGAAGAAATCAGCAGGCCGCTCGTGCCGTTCTTGCCTGTCAAGCGCTTCAGTCGTTCTGGTCGCGCACGCTGAAACGGCGAGGAAAGCGACGATCGTCGCAAATATTTCAACGGCTGCGTCGGCCACGAAGCGATCATTGCTCGCCGCGGAAAACAAAGCTGGTTTCGTTTCATTGACTGGCGATCGATCGCTTTTACGATTTGCAACGTCAAAGCGAGGCCGATCATCATGCCGCAATCCGACCCCGACAGTGTTGCCCGTGAGGCGTTGCGCCTGATCGGACCCGATCCGCAAAACTGGGTGCCCGATCTGGACGGGATCGATCACAATGTGGTCGTCGTCGGCGGTGGACAATCCGGCTCGGCGTTTGCGTTCGCGCTTCGGCGGGCAGGGATCGGGAAGGTCTCGGTGATCGATGCCGCGGCCGGCGGGACCGAGTCGGGCGTGTGGTTGACGAGCGCGCGCATGCATAAGCTTCGGACGCCGAAGTCCCTGCCGGGCCCGGAGCTTGGTCTGGCCGGTCTCGGGTTCCAGGCGTGGTACGAGGCGCGTTACGGTGCAGCCGCCTATGACGCGCTCGATCGCATCCTGCGGCTCGACTGGGCGGCCTATCTCGATTGGTACCGCAAGGTCACCGGTGTCGCGGTCCGTTACGCGACGCGGCTGGTTCGGATCGAACCGGCGGGAGGGCATCTGCGGCTGCATCTGGAGCAAGGCGGTCGCGTGACGGTCGAGACCGCGCGGAAGCTGGTGCTTGCGACCGGCTTTGCCGGAGGTGGCGGCGCCATTATTCCGGACGCGCTGCGCAATCTGCCGAAACAGATTCATGCGCATACTTCCGAAAGGATCGACTTCAGGTCGCTGAGGGGCCGATCGGTCGCGGTGATTGGAAGCGCCGCGTCGGCGTTCGACGCCGCCGCCGTCGCGCTGGAAGCCGGAGCGCGCGACGTTCACCTCTATGCACGGCGCGAGACGCTGGCCTCGCTCCCGGTGATCCGGATCCGCGGTTATCCGGGCGCCTACGACAATTACGGGGCGCTGCCGGATGCCGTGCGCTGGCAGCAGGCGATCCGCTTCCGCGGAGCAGGCTCGACTCCGCCGCCCGATGCAATCTCGCGCGCCGTCGCGTTTCCCAATTTCCATCTCCATCTCGGCGCGCCGTGGCAGGCGGTGTGGCTCGAGGGCGGGCGTCCCGTCGCGGTGACGCCGCAGGGGGAATTCGGTTTCGACTTTGCCATCGCCGGTACCGGATATGCCGTGGACCTCGGCGCGCAGGCCGAGCTTCGCGACTTTGCGGATGAGATCCTGCTGTGGCGCGACCGCTTCACGCCGCGTGACCAGGAAAGGGATGAGACTCTCGCGGCATATCCCTATCTGGGATCGGGGCACGAATATCTGGAGAAGGAGCCCGGTCGCGCGCCGTTCCTGAAGAACATCCATGTCTTCAACCCGGCGGGCTTCGTCAGCTTCGGCCTGCCGGTCGGCGATGTCCCGAGCTTCAAGCGCGACATTCCCGCGGTTGTGGCGCGGATCAGCCGCGATCTGTTCCTGGCCGATCTGGCGGCGCATGAGGCGCGCATCAATGGACCGATCGCCGACGATTTTGCTGCCGAGCTTTATGCGCCGGCGGTCTGGCGTCCACCCGAGCACGTCGCGGCCGAATAGAGCCCACACCATCAAGCCGGTTTGCAAGCCGGTCCGTTTGTCTCCGCCGTCGTTCCCGCGACCGGCGCATGGCGGAGCCTTGTCCTGGGAGATCGCGGTGAGAGCACGATCATGAGCAACACGACTGTCATCGATAACGTCATTCCGCGCGCTGATATCGTCAAGCGTGCGGCGAGGCTCGGAGCGGAGATCAGGAATGTCCAGCTGTCGGGTGATCTGTCCGACGAGGTGATCCGCGCCATCAACCAGGTGCTGCTCGAGCACAAGGTGATCTTCTTCCGCGACCAGCAGCATCTCGACGATTCCGAGCAGGAACGCTTTGCGGTGCGGCTCGGCAGGCTGGTGCCGCATCCGACGGTCGGCACGATCAAGGGGACATCCTCGATCCTGGAGTTGGACTCGGGACGTGGCGGCGGCCGCGCCGACCAATGGCACACCGACGTGACGTTCGTCGATGCCTATCCGAAGATCTCGGTGCTGCGCGGCGTGGTGATCCCGCCCTATGGCGGCGACACCGTCTGGTCGAATACGGCCGCGGCCTATCTCGACCTGCCGGCGCCGTTGCAGCGGCTCGCCGACGAGCTTTGGGCCGTTCACAGCAACGCCTACGACTATGCCGTCAAGGCGCGCGCAAGCGAGGCCGACCGCAAGCACTTCGATGAAGTATTCACCGGCACGATCTACGAGACCGAGCATCCTGTGGTGCGCGTTCATCCCGAGACCGGCGAGCGGACGCTGGTGCTCGGCAATTTCGTGCAGCGCTTCGTCGGTCTGCCGAAATATGACGGCCAGAAGCTGTTCGACCTGTTCCAGTCGCACATCACGGCGCCGGAGAACACGGTGCGCTGGAGCTGGAAGGCCGGCGACGTCGCGATCTGGGATAACCGGGCGACCCAGCACTATGCGGTCAATGACTATGGCGATCTGCACCGCGTGGTGCGCCGCGCCACGATCGACGGCGAAGTGCCGGTATCGATCGACGGTCGCCACAGCGTGACGCGCATCAAGGCACCGAAGCAGCAGGCCGCGAAGGCGGCATGATCCGGTTGGATCGAGGGGAGTTGTGAACATGAATGCATTGATCCGAATCCTGCGCGCCCGGCGTTTTGCCGCGCGCGCGGCCGCGCGCCTGATGCTGACCGGCGCCGTGGCGCTCGGGCTGGCGGCTCCGGCCTTTGCCGAGCCACCGCTCGAGAAGACCGAGATTCGCTACCAGGGTTGGGCCGGCCAGGTGACGTTCACTGAGCTCGCCGAAGACCTCGGCTATCTCGCGCCGCTGAAGCTGAAATGGGTCGGCAACACCATCAGCGGACCGCAGGACATCCAAACCGTCGTCACCGGCGACATCGACATCGGCGGTGCGTTCTACGGCGCCATTCTCAAGCTGATCGCGGCGAAGGCGCCGATCAAGGCCGTGGTCGGCTATTACGGCTCCGACGCCAACACCTATCAGGGCTACTTCGTCAAGGACGACAGCCCGATCAGGACGGCGCGCGACCTGATCGGCAAGAAGGTCGCGGTCAATACGCTGGGCGCCCATCTCGAATTCGTGCTCCGCGAATATCTGGCACGCAATGGCCTCAGCGCCAGCGAGGCGAGGCAGGTGACGCTGGTGGCTATACCGCCGGTGACCAGTGAGCAGGCGTTGCGCCAGGGCCAGGTTGAGGTGAGTACGCTCAGCGGCGTGTTGCGTGACAAGGCGTTGGAGCGGGGCGGCATCCGTTCGATGTTCAACGATACCGATCTGTTCGGCCAGTTCACCGGCGGCGCCTATGTGCTGCGGGACAAGTTCATCAAGGACAATCCCAATGCTTCGCGCAAGCTGGTCGAGGGCATCTCGCGGGCGATCCAATGGGCGCAGACCACGCGGCCGGAAGAAGTCCGGGCCCGTTTCGAACGGATCATTGCCGAACGCAAGCGCAACGAGGACGGCTCCTCGATCAAGTACTGGAAGAGCACTGGCGTCGCGAGCAAAGGCGGCGTGATTTCGGATGCCGAGATCCAGGTGTGGATCGATTGGCTCGTGAAGGATGGGCTGTTCAAGCCCGGCCAGATCAAGGCCTCCGACACCTACACAAATGAGTTCAACTATTTCCGTCCGGGCAAGACGGCGGAGGCGCGATGACGAGCCCGGTCAAGATCCGTTTCGAGCAGATCTGCAAAGAATTCGTCACGCGAGGCGAGGGCGGCCGCCCTGCGGGCCGTTTCACTGCGCTGGAAGACATCACGCTCGATGTTCGCTCGGGCGAATTCCTCGCTCTAGTCGGACCGAGCGGCTGCGGCAAATCCACCTTGCTTGATTTGCTCGGTGGCCTGACGGCGCCGACCAGCGGCCGCATCCTGCTCGATGGCCGGCCGATCACCGGGCCGGGACGCGACCGCGGCATCGTGTTTCAGCAATACGCGCTGTTTCCGTGGCGGACCGCGGCGCAGAATGTCGAGTTTGGGCTCGATATCGCCGGTCTCAAGGCGGGGCAGCGGCGCGAGGTTGCGCGGCACTTCCTCGACCTGGTCGGGCTGTCCGGTTTTGCCGACCGCTACCCGCACGAACTCTCCGGCGGCATGAAGCAGCGCGTCGCGATCGCAAGGAGCCTCGCTTACGATCCGGAGGTGCTGCTGATGGACGAGCCGTTCGCTGCGCTCGATGCACAGACGCGCGAAACGCTGCAGGGCGAACTGCTGCGGATCTGGCGCGCCACCGGCAAGACCATCGTCTTCATCACCCACGGCATCGACGAGGCCGTGGTGCTCGGTCAGCGTGTCGCGGTGATGACGTCGCGCCCGGGCCGGATCAAGCAGGTTATCGAGATCCCCGACGTGCTGCGCAGCGAGGCCGAAGACGTGCGTTCACTGCCGGAATTCGGCCACGTCAGGCATGAGATCTGGAGCCTGCTGCGCGAGGAAGTGCAGAAGGCCCAGCAGGGACAGTTGGCCGGCGGCGCGCGTCGCACCGACCGTGAGGTGGAGGAGGCTGCGCATGTCTAGTCTGGAGATGTTGACCTTGCTGGAGCTCGGCTATGGCCGGCGAGAGACTGGCGCGGACGGCCAGGCATCGGCGGCGGTTCGGATCCGCGCTGCCCTTCGCCGGCTGGCCACCGTGGGTCGCCGTTCCCTGCTGCTGATTGCCCTGTTGGCCGCCTGGGAGGCAGTGCCGCGGCTCGGGCTGATCGATGCCGTGTTCCTGCCGCCATTCTCGGAGGTGATCGCGGCCGGCTGGCAGCTTGCGCAAACCGGCGAGCTCTACGACGACATCTCAGCCAGCCTGCTGCGCGCCCTGAGCGGATTCCTGATCTCGGTCGTGTTCATTGTCCCGCTCGGGCTCGTTGTCGGCTGGTACAGCCGGCTCGGCGATCTCCTGAACCAGTTCATCGAGATCTGCCGTAACATGGCTCCGCTGGCACTGCTGCCCGTGTTCATTCTGCTGCTCGGGATCGGCGAACTGTCCAAGATCACGATGGTGATCTATAGCTGCGCCTGGCCGCTGCTGCTGAACACCATTACCGCGGTGAAGCAGGTCGATCCGCTGCTGATCAAGTCGGCGCGGACCATGGGCGCGACGCCGCAGCAGCTGTTCCGCAAGGTGATCCTGCCCGCCGCGCTTCCGACCATCTTCGTCGGGATTCGCCTCGCCAGCGCGTCGGCCATGCTGGTGCTGGTGGCGTCCGAAATGGTCGGCGCCAAGGCCGGCCTCGGCTATCTCATCATCAACAGCCAGTACAGCTTCCTGATCCCGCAGATGTATTTCGGCATTCTCGGAATCACGGTGATCGGTCTGGCCTTCAATGCCGTTCTCGAGGCGATCGAACGGCACTTCATGCGCTGGAAGGCGCCGGTGGCCAATTAGGAGGAGGCGTTGCTGCCGCCCGGCGTGTTGCGCGCGGTGGCCTGGGTCACCACACTGTTCGGCGGCACGTCCCGGGTCAGCCAGACATTGCCGCCGACGGTCGAGCCGCGGCCGATCGTGATGCGGCCCAGGATGGTGGCGCCAGCATAGATCACCACGTCGTCCGCGACGATCGGATGACGGGCGTCGCCCTTGATTAGGCTGCCTTCGTCGTCGGTCGGGAAATGCCGCGCGCCGAGCGTAACGGCCTGGTAGATCCGGACATTGTCGCCGATGATCGCGGTTTCCCCGATCACGACGCCGGTGCCGTGATCGATGAAGAAGCCCGAGCCGATGCTGGCGCCGGGATGAATATCGATGCCGGTCCTTGCATGCGCGATCTCCGCCATCAGGCGCGCCACCAGCCGCGCCCCGAGCCGATACAGAAGATGGGCAAGTCGGTGGTGGATGATCGCGGTCATGCCGGGATAGCCGATCAGGATCTCCGGAAAATTTCGCGCCGCCGGATCGCCGACAAAGGCCGCGCGCAGATCGTTGACGAGAAGCCCGCGCACTTGCGGCAATTGCGCGGCGAACGCGCGCGTCAATTCGACGGCGTCGTGGCGCTGGAAACCCGGTTCAAGCTCGTCGCCGACGAACAGCGCCGCGCGGTGGATTTGCGCGTGGAGCGAATCCAACGCGATGCTCAAGGTATTGCCGACAAAATAGTCGATATTCTCGCCGTCGAGATCCGATTGGCCGTAGTGCCGCGGGAACAGCGCCTCGGTCAGTCCGTCGAGGATCGCTTCCAGCGCATCGCGCGATGGGGCGCGCCTTGGATCGCCGTCCCGCCGAATGCTGTGGGTGTCTTCCCTGGAGACGCGCAGCTCGGCGACGATCCGGTCGAGCTGCCAGCGGCCCGGCGGGCTGCCGGCAACGCCGGCCGATGACGGTGGCGATTGCGGCGGCATTTCGCGCTTCATGGTGTGCCTCTCCTGTCCTAGCGGACGTGGGCCAGCGGAATACTGACTTCGGCGAGCAGATCGAGATCAGCCTCGTGATCGATCTGAACATACCGTCCGTTCCAGTAGGTGAGGCCGGACAGGCGGTGCGACACGTCCATGCTTGAAAGCCGACCCACGATGATGCCGTGAGAGTGCCGCTCGATGATCTCCTCCACCTGGCATTCGACCGTGGCAAGCGAATGGTCCAGCAACGGGATGCCGGAAGCGCCAGGGGTCCAGGCCGTTCCGTCGAAACGCTGGCTGCCCTTCAGGCGGCTGTTGCTGAACCGTTCCGCCAACGCCTGCTGGTCCGAGCCGAGAATGTTGACGCCGAAGAGCCGGTGGCGGGCGATCGGCTCGAACGTAGAGGCCTGCCGGTTGATGCTGACCAGGAGCCGAGGCGGCGAGGCACTGAGCGACGTCAGCGAGGTGACGGTCATCCCGGTGATGTCATCGCCGCTTCCCGCCGTGATGACGCAGACGCCGCCGGCGAGGCGGCGCATCACCAGGCGAAACTGCAGCTCGATCTCGTGATCCGCGTCGACCAAATGGATGTCCGGCTTGCTCATCGGGTCTCTCCCTTTTGTCGCCGCCGGATCTGCTTCCGATCAGAAGAAGCCCTTGGCGGGTAGCGGCGTGCCGCTGATCTCATATTGCCCGATCGAGCGGGCCTTGAAGTTGTTCGGGTTGTGCGAGGCCAGGGTCCGCGCGTTGCGCCAGTGGCGGTCGAAATTGGTCGCCTTCTTGGTGGCGGACGCGCCGCCGACATCGAACAGCAGGCTGCCGCTGCGGATCGCGAGCTCATCGGCGACAATCTTGGCTTTGGCCGAGAGCAGCGCGGCCTTGTGCGCGGCGTCGACGGCATTGGCATCGCCGGCGTCGAACGCATCGGTGGCGGCGTCGAGGGCCTCTGCCGCCGCGAGCACCACGGTCTCGGCCGCAAACGCGCCGCTGGCGATCTGGCCGACGGTCTGCTGCAGCAACGGGTCGTCGACCGGAGTCTCGCTCGGTGCATAGTAGAACGTCCGCTTGCGCGATCGCACCAGTTCGGTCGCGTCCTGCAGCACCGCGCGCGCGATGCCGGCGTTGATTGCGGTCAGGAACAGCTGCGCGAACGTGTTGGAGTAGGGAATGCCGTAGCCGGCGTCAGGCGCATCGAACACCACCTCCTGGCGCTTGACGCGCACGTTGCGGAAGTGCGTGGTGCCGGTTGCGGTCAGCCTCTGGCCGAGCCCGTCCCAATCGTCGATCAGCTCGATACCCTCGCGCTTGACCGGGATCAGCACCGCCGCATTGGCGCCTGCCGTATCGGCCGCGCGCACCAGCACATAGTCGGAATAGAGCGTGCCGGTGCTGTAGTATTTGGTGCCGTTGAGCAGATAGTCGTCGCCATCGGCGGTCAGTGTGGTGTTTGGCGTGACATTGCCGACCTTCGGGGTATCGAGTTCGGTGGCCGCGAGCCCGATGATCGCGCCGTCGGTGACGGCCTTCTGCCACTGCCGGTGCTGCTCGTCCCTGGGACGGCGCACCAGCCGTTCGACCACGCTGAAATGGTTGCGCAGGATATGCGCGACGTTGGCGTCGGCGGCGCCGAGCCGGATCACGAGTTCGAACAGCGTGCGGATCGACGCGCCCGCGCCGCCGACATCTACAGGAAGCCGTAGTGCGCCCAGACGCGCCTTGCGAATGAGATCGACCTCGGCGAAGGGCAGGATACGTTCGCGCTCGCGTTGACCGGCGCCCTCGGCGATGCGGCTCAGCAGCGCATCGATGTCAGGGGATTGGCTATCCAGGCGATCGGACGGCTGCAACGAGGTGGCGGATACGGGCTTGTTCATGGATGTCGGCCTGGAATGATGATCTTTGTCAGTTGCGCATTCGACTGCGGTCGAACTGGGATCGTTCAGATGACGCAAACTGTCCCACGATTTTTCGCCAACAGAAATAGAGCGGTATTTCAATTGTCGTGAGATTTGGAGTTTTCTGATTTGTCCGCGCGCGCGGCGCGGCAAGGAAAATCTTTTGATGTGACGTTGCTTGATCTCCAGCCGCGTCTTCGTGAAAAGCAAAGCGACAAAGCGCAATTCGGAGATCGCCAATGACGATACGACCGCTTCGCTTCGGGATCTGGGCGCTGGTGCACGGTTCGCGCGCTGCCTATCAAGATCCCGAGGAGCCCTATGATGCATCGTGGGAACGCAATCGCGACCTCGTGATCGCGGCCGAAAGGCTCGGCTACGACTCCACGCTCATCGCGCAGCACACCATCAATCCGCATCAGGAGGATCTTGATCAGCTCGAGGCCTGGAGCGCCGCCGCCGCACTTGCCGCGCTGACCAGCCGGATCGAGATCATCGCCGCCATCAAGCCCTATCTCTATCATCCGGTCGTGCTGGCGAAGCTTGCGCTCGGGATCGAGAACATCAGCCGCGGCCGCTTCGCGATCAATCTGGTCAATGCCTGGAACCGGCCCGAGCTCGACAAGGCCGGCATCGGCTTTGCGGAGCATGACGCCCGCTATGCCTACGGCCGCGAGTGGATCACCGTGGTGTCGCGCCTGATGCAGGGTGAGCGGCTGACCTACAAGGGTGAGCATTTCGATGTCAGGGACTATTTGCTGCGGCCTGGCAGCCTCTACCGGCCGCGGCCATTGATCTATGTCGGGGGCGAGTCCGAGCCGGCGCGCGCCCTGGTTGCCGACCACGGCGATGTCTGGTTCATCAACGGACAGCCGCTCGACGACGTCGCCGGCCTGATCGCCGACGTGGCTGCGCGGCCGCGAGCCACGGCACCGCTGCGCTTCGGGCTTTCCGCCTTCGTGATCGCGCGCCAGACCCGGGCCGAGGCCGAGGTGGCCTACCAGCGGCTGCTCGATCTCTCCAGATTGGATGCGCCGATCAAGGCGATCCAGAAGCAGAACACCGATCCCAAGGTGGTGATGATGCAGACGATGCAGAAGTCGGCGCGGGTCGGCAGCAATGGCGGCACGGCTGCGGGATTGGTCGGGAGCTATGAAGAGGTGGCGGCCCGCATTCGTGGCTTCCATGCCGCCGGCATCGAGCTCTTCATGTTGCAGTTCCAGCCGTTCGAGGCGGAGATGGAGCGCTTTGCGAAGGAGATCATCCCGCGCGTTCGTGCGAAGTTACCCGCCGCTGGCGATCCGGCACAGCTGGCCGGCTCGCGCTGATGCGTCAGGCGCTCGTGGCGGGCGCCGGGTGTTGCGC
>NZ_BOVL01000011.1:28119-195406 GCF_019972155.1 Bradyrhizobium sp. RD5-C2
TGGTGCCAGCGTAGTCGTGCCGGAACAACCCCCGTTGCTGCAGGATCGGCACCACGGTGTCGACGAACACGTCCAACCCGGTCGGCAATACGTCCGGCATCAGATTGAAGCCGTCGGCCGCGCCGGCCTTGAACCAGGCTTCGATGTCGTCGGCGATCTGCTCGGGCGTGCCGACGATGATCCGGTGGCCGACGCCGCCACCGAGGGCGCGCAGCAATTGACGGACGGTGAGATTGCCGCGGCGCGCGATGTTCACCGTTCCCTGAAACATGGTGTGGTTGGCGTTGGCCGGCAGCGGCAGCAGATCGGGCAGGGGCTTGTCGAGCTCGAGAATTGCCGGGTCGACCTGCAACGTGCCGGCCAGTCGGGCAAGGCTGTATTCGATCGGAACCAGCTCCCAGAGCTCGTCTTGCCGCCGCTTGGCTTCCGCCTCCGTGCTGCCGATGACGGTCGCAAGTCCCGGCAGAATCACGATGGAGCTTCCGGCGCGGCCGTACGTGGCAGCCCTGGCACGCAGATCGCGCGCATAGGCGACGCCTTCGTCGATCGTTTGCGCAAGCGTGAACACCGCTTCGGCCTGCGCGGCGGCGAGGTCGCGGCCGTCGCTCGATCCGCCGGCCTGAACGGTGACGGGGCGTCCCTGCGGCGAACGCGGTACGTTGAGCGGGCCGGTCACGCTGTAGTGGGTGCCGCGATGTCCGATCGGGTGGACTTTTGATGTATCGACGAACCGCGCCGCCTCCTTGTCGCCGACAAAGGCATCGTCTTCCCAGCTGTCCCACAACGCATGGACGACTTCGGCGAACTCCTTGGCACGGTCGTAGCGCGCCTTGTGCTCGAGCACGGTGGGAAGGCCGAAGTTGCGGCTGGCTGCGGCATCGGCCGTGGTCACGGCGTTCCAGCCGGCGCGACCGCCGCTCACTAGATCCAGCGTCGCGAAGCGGCGCGCGATGTTGTACGGCTCGTTGTACGTGGTCGACGCTGTTGCGATCAGCCCGATATGGCTGGTCGCGGCGGCGACGGTTGCCAGCACGATGGTCGGCTCCAGCGACATGAACGAGCGGTAGTCGATGCGGTCGGTGATGGCGGGCGTGTCGGCCAGGAAGATCGCATCGAGCTTGCCGCGCTCCGCGATCTGGGCAACGCGCACGTAGTGGCCGACGTCGAAACAGGCGCGCGGGTCGCTGTCCGGCAGCCGCCAGGCCGACGCGTAGACGCCGGAATGCAGGAGATTGACGTTGAGGTGAAGCTGACGATGGGACATGGCGGCCGTATCTGCGATGATGCTTGTCGCTAGATATCGACATGATGCGCGCGGGAAAATGCATCGCGGCGCGGAGCAGGCAAAAAAAAATATCCGTCCCCGCCGGCGCGCCTTGTGCGCAAGCTCGTGTCGCGTTGTTCGTCGATGACGCAACATCCGGCATGCGGCGACACGAATTTTCTTTGCGCGGCAAGGCAGGTGAAAGCTTCGTCCAACTCTCCGCAAATATCTGAAATTGCCAGTCGGGCTGGCGCGCGCGACGATGTGTCGTGGCGCACCTTGCGCCGCGACCGATCCGCCTGGAGCCTTCCATCATGCCGAACCCGTCTCATCGCGCCGAACGCGTGTCCGCGCCTGAAGGCTCGGTCGTGTTCGAGGCCGACGTTCTGGTGATCGGCGGCGGACCCGCGGGGACCTGGGCCGCAGTCAGCGCCGCCGAGCGCGGCGCGCGGGTGGTGCTCGCCGACAAGGGATTTTGCGGCACCTCGGGCGCCACCGCCGCGGCGGGAACGGGCGTCTGGTACATCGATCCGGATCCGGCGTTGCGTGAGGCCGCGATGGCCAATCGCGAGAAGATGGGCGGCTATCTCCAGGATCGCCGTTGGATGACGCGCGTGCTCGACAGCACCTATCAACATAGCAATCGCCTGGCCGATTGGGGATATCCCTATCCGGTGGACGGCCGCGGCAAGTCGCAGCGCAACTCGCTGCAAGGCCCCGAATATATGCGCCTGATGCGCAAGCGTACCAAGCAGGCCGGCGTCACCATTCTCGACCACAGCCCGGCGCTTGAACTGCTCGTCGACGACGACGGGGCCGTCGCCGGCGCCAGCGGCATGCGGCGGCAGAAGCAGGATCGCTGGACGGTGCGGGCCAAGGCGGTGGTGATCGCCACCGGCGGCTGTGCATTCCTCAGCAAGACGCTCGGCTCGAACGTGCTGACTGGCGACGGCTATCTGATGGCCGCGGAGGTCGGTGCCGAATTCACCAGCATGGAGTTCTCCAACCCCTACGCGATCTCACCGGCATTCGGCTCGGTGACCAAGACGCTGTTCTACGGCTGGGCCAGTTTCAGCTATGACGACGGCAGCGTGGTGCCCGGCGCGGCGTCGAAGGGCGGACGATCGGCGATTGCGCGCGCCCTGCTCGAGGGCCCGGTCTATGCCCGGCTGGACAAGGCGGATGACGATGTGCGGCATCATATGCGCGTATCGCAGCCGAATTTCTTCCTGCCGTTCGATCGCACCGGGATCGATCCCTTCAAGGACCGCTTTCCGGTCACGTTGCGGCTGGAGGGGACCGTCAGGGGGACCGGTGGCCTTCGCATCGTTGACGACAGTTGCGCCAGCAGCGTGCCGGGGCTCTATGCCGCCGGCGACGCGGCGACCCGCGAATTGATCTGCGGCGGCTTCACCGGTGGCGGCAGCCACAATGCCGCCTGGGCGATGTCGTCGGGAGCCTGGGCCGGGCAGGGCGCCGCTGACTATGCCACCCAGGTCGGACCGGCTGCCGGGCGCACATTGTCGTCCGCGGGTGCCGTGGCATTTCGAAGCCGGTCGCGCCGTGCATTCGCGCCGGCCGCGCTGGCGAGGGCGGTTCAGGCTGAGGTCTTCCCGTACGAGCTGAACTACTTCCGCGAGGCATCGCGATTGCAGGGCGCGCTCGGGCGTCTCGACGCGGCGTGGCGCGACGTGTCGGAAGCGGACGCCGCCGACACATCCGAGATCGTGCGGGCGCGCGAGACCGCGGCGATGCTGGCGACCGCGCGATGGATGTACCGCAGCGCGCTCGCCCGGCAGGAAAGCCGCGGCATGCATCGCCGCGACGACTTCTCCGAGCAGGACAGCCGGCAGCGGCATTATGTGACGACCGGCGGCCTCGACGAGATCTGGACCTCGGCCCGGCCCCATGCCGAGGCCGGCTATGCGGAGGCTGCGGAGTGATCGAGGTCATCGACGGCGAGCGCTGTACGTCCTGCGATATCTGTGTCAACGTCTGCCCCACCAACGTGTTTGACAAGACGGACGGAATTCCGGTAATCGCCCGGCAAGGCGACTGCCAGACCTGCTTCCTCTGCGAGCTCTATTGTCCCGAGGATGCGCTCTATGTTTCGCCCTTTGCGGATCAGGCGCAGCCGATCGACCTCGTTGCGCTCAAGCAAACGGACAGCATGGGCAGCTATCGCCGGGCCGTGGGCTGGACCGATGAGACCAGCGATCGCCGCGGCGTCGACCGCAGCTATTTGCTCTTTGGTCATTGAGGCGCGGCCGCGCGCGTGGCGACCAAGACGACCTTATGGACTGACTGAATGAACGTGCATCAATCCCTGACGGCAGCGGAACCTGTCGAGACGCTGTCGCCATTGCCGCATCCGCCGACCACGGCCGATGCCATGGTCCGGTTCGAGCAGGTCGCGAAGGCCTACCCGGCTTACCGCGACAAGCCGAGCGTGCAGGCGCTCAAAGACATCGACTTCGCAATTCCGCGCGGCTCGATCACCGGCGTGATCGGGCGTTCCGGTGCCGGCAAGTCCAGCCTGGTGCGGCTGATCAACGGGCTGGAGAAGCCATCGAGCGGCCGTGTCGTCGTCGACGGCCGCGATATCTCCGGACTTTCGGGCCGTGATCTGCGCCTGGCGCAGCGCTCGATCGGCATGATCTTCCAGCATTTCAATCTGCTTTCGTCGCGCACGGCCGCCGACAATATCGCGCTTCCGCTCGAGATTGCGGGCTGGTCGAGGCGCGACATTGCGGTCCGCGTCGCGGAGTTGCTCGAGCTCGTCGGCATCGCGGACAAATATGATCGCTACCCGTCCGAGCTGTCGGGCGGCCAGAAGCAGCGCATCGGCATCGCCCGCGCGCTGGCGACGCGGCCGAACGTTCTGCTGTCGGACGAGGCGACGTCGGCGCTCGATCCGCAAACAACCCGTTCGATCCTCGATCTGCTGGCCAACATCAATCGCGAGCTTGGCGTCACCATCGTCCTGATCACCCACGAAATGTCGGTGGTGCGTCAGCTCGCCAAGGAAGTCGTGGTGATCGACGGCGGTCATATCGTCGAGCGTGGTCACGTCGCTGACATCTTCACGCATCCCGCGCATCCGGTCACCCAGGCCTTCCTCTCCGAGGTGATCGGCGACAGCGTTCCGGTGTCGCTTGCAAGTCGCTTGCAGCCACGACCGGTTGCCGGTGGTCACGCCGTCATTCGCATCCAGGTTCGTGGCGCCGACGCCGGCGACACCATCGTCGCCCGCCTTGCGCGCGAGCTCTCGATCGACGTCGCGCTGCTGTCGGCCCGGATCGATGAGATCGGCGGTCAACATGTCGGCTCGCTGTCGCTGGGCATTCCCGGCGGCGAGGCCGCGGCCGACAAGGCGGCGGCGTATCTTTCCCAGAACAACCTGCCGGCGGAGCGGCTCGGCTATGTCGCGTGACCTCCTCAATTTGATCGTTCAGGCCACCGGCGAGAGCCTGTTCATGGTGTCGATCGCCGCATTGATCGCCACCGCGTTCGGGCTTCCGATCGGCGTCTTCCTGGCCACCAGCCGCAAGGGGGAATTGTTCGCGGCGCCGGCGGTCAACAGCGTGCTGGGCATCATCGTCAATGCGACACGCTCGACGCCGTTCATCATCCTCGTGGTCGCCATCATCCCGTTCACGCGCCTGATCGCGGGCACCTCCATCGGCTCGGGCGCGGCGATCGTTCCGCTGACCATCGCCGCGATGCCGTTCATCGCGCGATTGGTTGAGGCGGCGATCCGAGAGGTCGATGCCGGCTTGATCGAGACCGCGTCGTCGTTTGGCGCCAGCCCTCTGCAGATCGTGCTCAAGGTTCTTATTCCGGAAGCGCTACCGGGCCTCGTGCTTGCGCTGACGCTCGCGGTGGTCAGCCTGCTCGGCTATTCGGCGATGGTCGGCGCGGTCGGCGGCGGTGGGCTGGGCGACCTTGGCATCCGGTACGGCTACCAGCGTTTCATGCCCGAGATGATGCTCGCGGTTGTCGTCGTCCTGATCGCGCTGGTGCAGACGGTGCAGACGGCCGGCGACTATCTCGCCCGCCGCGTCAACCGCCGCCTGCGCCATCGCTGAGACCGGCCACGATCTCTTCGGCGCCCTTTTTGCAATACTGACAATTCCTGTGGAGACCCAAATGTCGTTTCGTTCCATTGTCGCGTTTGCCAGCGTGCTCACGCTCTGGTCAGCGTCTGTCGCGGCGGAGACCATCAAGATCGGTGTGACGCCGGGGCCGCATGCGCAAATCCTCGAGGCCGTGAAGCCGATCGCGGCAAAGAACGGGCTCGACATCCAGCTGATCGAGTTCTCTGACTATGTGGTGCCGAACGCAGCGCTCGACGCCGGCGATATCCAGGCCAATTCGTTCCAGAACCAGCCTTATCTCGACAACCAGAAGGCCGATCGCGGTTACAAGATCGAGGCGGTGGGGTTGACGGTGAACTTCCCGATCGGCGTCTATTCCAAGAAGCACAAGAGCTGGGCGGACATTCCGGATGGTGGCAAGGTCTCGATCCCGAACGATCCGACCAATGGCGGCCGCGCCCTGCTGCTGCTGCGCGACAAGGGTGCGATGAAGTTGAAGGACGGCGTCGGGTTCAAGCCGACCGTCCTGGATGTCAGCGACAATCCGAAGAAGCTCAAATTCGTCGAGGTGGATGCGGCCCAGGCGCCTCGTGCGCTCGACGATGTCGATGCCGCAGTGATCAACACGAACTATGCGACCCAGGCCGGGCTCGATCCGGTCAAGGACCCGATCCTGCGAGAGGACCCGAAGGGGCCTTACGTCAACCTGATCGCGGTTCGCGCTGCGGACAAGGACAAGCCGTGGGTCAAGATCCTCGTGGACAGCTATCACACGGCGGAGGTCAAGGAGTTTGTCCTGACCAAATTCAAGGGCGCCGTGCTGCCGAGCTGGTAGCCGCGGCCGGCGACAACGCGCCGGCCGGAGTCAGGCCGTGACCTTATTCGGCGGCGTCGGAGCGGACTGTGTTCGAGACCGACCGCCGGTAGCCAGCGCCGGGATGCGTGGCATGAAGACGCGGTCCGCGCTCGGGGAAGAGTTTTTCCCGCAGCGTGCCTTCGCGATAGGCCGTCTTGTATACGCCGCGTGATTGCAGTTCCGGCACCACGAGGTCGACAAAGGCGTCGAGCGATTCGGGCGCGACGAGGCGGAACAGGTTGAAGCCATCGACGTCGGTGTCTTCCGCCCAGGCGATCAGCTCGTCCGCGACATCCTGGGGCGAGCCGACCACGAAGGGGGATCGTGCGCCGACGCGGCTCAGCGTCGCAAGATCGCCGACCTTGACTGGGCGGTCGCTCCGCAGGGTGAAGTTCTCCACCATCGACTGGATCGCGTTGCTCTCGACATATTGCACCGCCTGGTCGGGGCGATGGGTCGAGAAATCGATGCCGGTCCAGCCCGAGAGCAGCGCGAGCTGCCCAGTCTGGTCGACATGTGCGGCATAGTCGGCGAGCAGGTCTTCGGCCTCAGCCCGGGTCGGCGCGACGATCACGGTCGCGCCGGCGAACAGGCGGATATCATAGGGATCGCGCCCGGACTCCTTCGCGGCGCTCCTGATGTCGCGGGCCGCGCGGGCGAGAATTGGCCTGGTCTGCCCGTTGAGGAAGATGGCCTCGGCATGCCGTGCCGCGAAGGCGCGGCCGCGCTTCGAGGTGCCCGCCTGATACAGCAGCGGCGTGCGTTGCGGAGAGGGCTCCGCGAGGTGGATGCCGTCGACCTTGTAGTGCGGCCCTTCATGGCGGACGCGATGGATTTTGGAGGGATCGGTGAAGATGCGAGCCGCGCGATCCCGGCGCACGGCGTCATCCTCCCAGCTGCCCTCCCATAGTTTGTAGCTCGCAGCGAGGAATTCGTCGGCCGCCTCGTAGCGTTCGTCATGGGCGCGGTTGGCGTCGAGGCCCATGCCGCGGGCACCGCTGTCGAGATAGCCGGTCACGATGTTCCAGCCGATCCGCCCGTTGGTGAGATGATCGAGCGTCGAGAAGCGGCGCGCGAGCTGGTAAGGGTGTTCATAGGTGAGGTTGGAGGTGATGCCGAAACCAAGGTGTCTGGTGACGAGCGCCATGGCGGAGACCAGCAAGGTCGGCTCTGCGTTCGGCAATTGAACGGCGTGACGGAGCGCGGTGTCCGGATTGCTGCCGTAGACGTCATAGATGCCGAACACGTCAGCCAGGAAGATGCCGTCGAGCAGTCCTCGCTCGGCGGTCTTCGCATAATTGACCCAGTAATCGAGCGAGTTGTAGTCGAGCGAGGTGTCGCGCGGATGCGACCACAGGCCGGCCCAGTTGTGGCTCGGCGCCATCATGTTGAATGCGTTGAAGCGAAGCTCTCTCGATTTTGTCATCGACCTGTTCCGACAGTGATCGTGTCGGGACAACGTAACAGCTTGCCTGCGCGACTTTGTCTATTCGAACGGTCTGCGCAAAAATCCTGCTGTTGCGGAATTCCCGGACAGCACGTTACGCTCATTGCTGCGCGCGGGCGGAGTGGACGCGTCCATGCAGCTCGGATCGCGGGCCATCACCGCACTGCGTGATCGGCGATCTCACGCGCCGGCACCGGCCGCCGGGAAACGAAACAAATGCGTCGTGCCGGATGTTTCGTCTGAAAAATTCAAGATGCCGTTCCGCGAGACGTCAGCACGTCCATCGCTATTTTCCTGGGCATCTCGACAGCGGCAAGGTCGCTGCGCATCATTTCGCGACTTGCAACGCGTGTTCACCGATCCCAGGAGAGTCCGAAATGCCGGTCGAAACGAAGAATCTCGAGACGCTCGCCCTGCATGGCGGGTCCTACCGGTCCGATCCCACGACTGGTGCGGTGGCGGTTCCGATCTATCAGACCACCTCGTTCCAGTTCGAGAACACCGACCATGCCTCGCGGCTGTTCGCGCTGGAAGCGATCGGGCAGATCTACACAAGGATCAAGAACCCGACGGCGGACGCCTTCGAGGAACGGCTGGCGGCGCTGGAGGGCGGCGTCGGCGCGCTCGCCGTGGCGTCGGGCCAGACCGCCTCGGCCTTTGCCATCTTCAACCTCGCGCAGGCCGGCGACAACATCGTCTCTTCGACCGATCTCTATGGTGGCACTTGGACCCTGCTGTCGCAAACCCTGAAGCAGTTCGGCATCGAGGTGCGGTTCGTCGATCCAACCGATCCCGAGAATTTCCGCCGTGCCACCGATGCGAAGACCCGCGCCTATTTTGCGGAAACCCTGCCCAATCCCAAGCTCAACGTGTTCCCGATCAGGGAAGTGGCCGACATTGGCCGCTCGCTCGGAGTGCCGCTGATCCTCGACAACACGGCGGTGCCGTTGATCGCACGCCCGTTCGAGCATGGTGCCGCGATCGTGGTCTATTCGACGACGAAGTATATCGGCGGCCATGGCACGTCGATCGGAGGCGCGATCGTCGACGGCGGCAATTTCGACTGGGCGGCGCATGCCGAGCGCTTTCCGCTGCTGACGCAGCCGGACGCCGCCTATCACGGTGCGATCTGGACGGAGGCGGCCAAGCCGCTCGGTCCGATCGCCTACATCCTGCGGGCGCGCGTCAAGCTGTTGCGCGATCTGGGCGCCGCGATCGCGCCGCAAAATGCCTTCCAGTTCATCCAGGGGCTCGAGACGCTGCCGCTGCGGCTGCGCCAGCACAATGAGAATGCCATCAAGGTGGCGGAGTTCCTGGCCAGGCACCCCGGCGTTTCCCATGTGATCTTCCCGGGATTGCAGGACGGGGAGAATCGCCGCCGCGCCGATACCTATCTGAAAGGCGGCTATGGCGCGCTGGTCGGCTTCGAGTTGAAAGGTGGTGTCGAGGCTGGTCGCCGGTTCATCGATGCGCTGAAGCTGTTCTATCACGTCGCCAATATCGGCGATGCGCGGTCGCTCGCGATCCATCCGGCCTCGACCACCCACCAGCAGCTGACCGGTGCGGAGCAAATCGCGGCCGGCGTCACGCCCGGCTACGTGCGGCTTTCGGTCGGGATCGAGCACCCTGACGACATCATCGCCGACCTCGTTCAGGCATTGGCCCAGGCCGAGGCAGGCAGCAGCGCCCGCAAGGCGGCGTGATCGCATTTGGTAAATCGAAACAGGATTGAGATGATGAAGACATTGTTGCGCCTGGCGCACGCGGCAGGCGTTCTCCTTGCCCTGACGGCGAGTGCCGTCGCCGATGAACCCCTCAAGATCGCGACCAGCGCCGGTCCGGTCGGCCAACTCGCGGCGTTCGCCGCCAAGCTGGCCAAGGACAAGGGACAGGACATCAAGGTCGTCGAGCTGTCCGACTGGGTCGCCTTGAACGAGGTGGTCAACAGCGGCGACGTCGACGCCAACCTGTTCCAGCACGGCACTTATCTTGCGATCCAGAACAAGCAGCGCGGCTTCAATCTGGTCCAGGTCGACAAGGTCGGCGTGATCGCGCCGGTCGGGCTGTTCTCGAAGAAGATCAAGTCACTCGACGAGATCAAATCCGGTGACAGCGTCGCGATCCCGAACGAGCCGCTCAACGGCGCACGTGGATTGATCCTGCTCGAGCGGGCCGGCCTGATCAAGCTGACGCCGGGCAAGGGCTTCGCGGTGAGCCGGTTCGACGTCATCAAGAACCCCAGGAATCTGAAGATCGTCGAGCTTGATCCGGCGCAGACCTATCGCTCGCTCGACGACGTCACGCTCGCACTCGTCAACATCACCTATTTGATCCCCGCGGGCGGCGATCCCAAATCGGCGCTGCTGATTGATCGCACGGTGGATGACGGACTCGTGCTGCGCTTCACGGCGCGGCCGGACAAGAAGGATGATCCGCGCCTGAAGGCCTTCATCCAGGTCTTCGACTCGCCCGAGGTGAAGAAATTCATCGAGGACAAGCTGCCGGCGTTCATTCCGGCCGGCTTCAGCAGCTAAACGCGCGTCCGTTCACGGCGGATCGGGTGCTGCCCTGTCTCTTCAGTACGGGAGAGCAGGGCAGCGAGTTCGGCACACTGGTTGCGGATGTCGGGGAAATGTGGACAGGCGGCCACGTCGAGAACGTTGGCCGCGTGTGTCTTCAGCAAGTGTCTTGGCTCAGCTGAAACCGCAGCACGCGCTGTGCGCGGCCAGCGCGCTGTCGGCTCAACTAGCCATGCGGCCCGAACAGGAACAGCTCGTGCAGATCGCGCTGTCCATCGGGATTTGCGGCGCGGGCGCGCTTCCTGCGCCACCGCTGCAGCTGTCGGGTCATGCGACTGAGGGAGTGAAGCCAAGAGGATGCGTGACGCATAAAACCTCCGTCGAATAGTCGTCCTGTTAAAATAGCACGTCTTTGCCCAGCTCGAACGCGAACCATGATCGACGCGTCCAGTTTGCAATCAATGAGTCGAACCATGCCCGTTCTATGGAACGGTAGCTTCGCCTGCCGAGCCGACAACGGAAATTCATTCTCGGAGCTATCGCCGATCAGCGACGGCATCTCGATCTGAGCGGCGCTCGCGGAGCGAGGGCCGCGTGAGTGCGCCACATCGAACGACGAGAGCTGGTCTGCCGCACGCTCTATCGTTGCGTCTCGGCGCTCGTGGGCGGTGGCTTGTACCGCGCATCTCGCCCGATCACCGTCCAGCACCGGTCCGACGTTCGGCACGAACGGATCGGCAGCTGCTGCTCCGATAAACCGGCCTGAGCAGCTTGAGCGATGCGTGAGGTGCGACCCGAGCGCGGGGCGCCCTGCGGCGAGGACGGTTGACAGGGGGGAGCGGTCACTTTAATCACCTGACTAATTAATCAATTAATTAAGGTCTGAAACCCTAGGGAAAGAATCCGCCTGATGCCGGCCGGCCGTCGAAATCCGAAGCTGCTTGCCCCGCGCGGTCGCGGCTTCACTGGGCTGGAAGACCAGGCGCCCGTCGGCGCCATGCAGATCGGCCTCGAACAGGGCGGAAATGGCGTCGTCCAGCATGCCGCATTCGTTGCCGCTCGGGCATGGCATAGCGCCGGCTCGATCCTCACGGGCGGCGACGCGGCGTGCCCCGATCGCTGCCTTCAGATTCCGCATGCAGTTCCGTTCACGCGTGCGCCGCTCGGCGTTGCGCGCTTGACAGCGATGTCGCGGATCGGCGCGGCCTGCCCGAACCAGGGTGGGCTTCATTCACCCGTACGACAAATGAGGAGTGAGGCGTAAACGATGGGACGTCGATCTGAAGTATTGATGGCGCAAGACACCGCCGGCACGGACAACCGGCGCGTGATACAGGTGGTATCGCGCGCATTCGACATCGTGCGTTGCTTCGAAGGTCGAAGCATACGCCTGGGCAATCGCGACATCGCCGATCGCTGCGGTCTTCCCCGATCGACGGTCTCCCGTCTCACCTTGACCCTCACCCAGATCGGTCAGTTGATCTACCTGCCGCAAGAGCAGAAATATGCTCTCGGCCCGCACGCCGCCGCGCCGAGCGTCCCGTTGTTCGCCGAGGGCTGCGACAAGCCCGCCTGCGCCGACGAGCGGGAGCGCGAGACGGCGCAACCGCCGATGCTGATCAACGCGCGCTATTTCGAAGATCAGCGCAAGCCGGTTGCCGCCCCGCTTTCGGTCACGCCACACCGCTGACGCCTCGGTTTGTTCCGGGGCAGAAGACGCAGCGCAAGCGGTCGGGACCAATCGGCACGGGCTCACAGTGAAGAAACATCCAAAGTAGAGGGAAACGCATGTCTGAAGCATACATCATTGACGCGGTCCGCACGCCGCGCGGCATCGGCAAGCCGGGCAAGGGTGCGCTGTCGCATCTGCATCCGCAGCAACTGGCGGCAACCGTGCTCGGCGCGCTCAAGGAGCGCAACAAGCTCGATACGTCGACCGTCGATGACATCATCTGGTCGACCTCGACCCAGGAAGGCAAGCAGGGCGGCGATCTCGGACGCATGTCGGCCCTTGCGGCCGGCTACGACATCAACGCCAGCGGCACGACGCTGGATCGCTTCTGCGGCGGCGGCATCACGTCGGTGAACCTCGCGGCAGCATCCGTGATGTCGGGGATGGAGGATTGCGTCATCGCCGGCGGCACCGAGATGATGAGCTATCAGCAGACCCTCGCAGCCGAGCGCTCCAAGGCGGGGCAGCCGGCGCGGATGATGGGTTCGGGCAATCCGGCGCTCGACGAGATTCACCCGCAGTCGCACCAGGGCGTGTGCGGCGACGCCATCGCCACGCGTGAGGGGATCAGCCGGGAAGCCTGCGATGCGCTGGCGCTGGTCAGCCAGCAGCGCGCCAAGCGGGCGATCGATGAAGGCCGCTTCGCCAAGTCGGTGATCCCGGTCCTCAACGACGACGGCAGCGTCGCCCTCGGTCGTGAAGAATTCCCGCGCCCCGAGACCACGGCCGAAGGCCTTGCCTCGCTGAAGCCGAGCTTCGAGCAGCTTGCCGATTTCGATCTCGGCAACGGCACGACGTTCAAGAAGCAGATCCAGCGCCGTTACCCGGATCTCGAGTGGAAGGGCGTGCATCATGCCGGCAACAGCTCGGGCGTGGTGGACGGCGCCGCGGCGGTGCTGATCACGTCGAAGGAATATGCCCAGAAGCACGGCCTCAAGCCGCGCGGACGCATCGTGGCCTATGCCAATCAGGGTGATGATCCGACGCTGATGCTCAATGCCCCCGTTCCGGCGGCCAAGAAGGTTCTCGCCAAGGCCGGCCTGACCAAGAACGACATCGACGTCTGGGAGATCAACGAGGCCTTCGCAGTCGTCGCCGAGAAGTTCATCCGCGATCTCGACCTGAATCGCGAGAAGGTCAACATCAATGGCGGCTCGATCGCGCTCGGCCACCCGATCGGCGCGACCGGATCGATCCTGATCGGCACGGCGCTCGACGAGCTCGAGCGCAGTGGCGGACGTTATGGTCTCGTCACCATGTGCGCCGCCGGCGGCATGGCGCCGGCCATCATCATCGAACGCATCTGATCGCGAAAGGAACTTGCCATGAAACTCGATTCATCGGTCGCCGCCGTCGTTACCGGCGGCGCTTCCGGCCTCGGCGCAGCCACCTCGCGGGCGCTCGCGGCGCAAGGCGTCAAGGTCGCGATCTTCGACTTCAACGAAGAAAAGGGCGAAGCCATCGCCAAGGAAATCGGCGGCGTGTTCTGCAAGGTCGACGTCACCTCCGACGAGCAGGTCGATGCGGGCTTCGCCAAGGCCCGCGCGGCCCACGGCCAGGAGCGCATCCTGGTGAACTGTGCAGGCACCGGCAATGCGGTGAAGACCGCCGGCCGGGACAAGAAGACCGGCGAACCCACCCACTTCCCGATCGACGCCTTCAACCGCATCATCCAGATCAACCTTGTCGGCACCTTCCGCTGCATCGCCAAGTCGGCGAAGGGCATGCTGTCGCTGGCACCGTTGGAGCACGGCGAGCGCGGCGCGGTCGTCAACACGGCGTCGGTCGCGGCCGAGGACGGCCAGATGGGGCAGGCGGCTTATTCAGCGTCGAAGGCCGGCGTCGTCGGCATGACCTTGCCGATCGCGCGCGACCTGATGGCCGATGGCATCCGCGTCAACACCATCCTGCCGGGCATCTTCAACACGCCGCTGCTGCAGGGCGCCCCGGAGAACGTCAAGGCCGCGCTCAGCGCCTCGGTGCCGTTCCCGAAGCGTCTCGGCATGCCGGAGGAATATGCCCAGCTGGCGCTGACCATGATCACCAATGGCTACTTCAACGGTGAAGACGTTCGCCTCGATGGCGCCATTCGCATGGCCCCGCGCTGAGCTACGGCAACAGGAGACGAAAGCGATGTCTGAAGAAACTCCGGTCCTGACTGAAGTCCGCGGACCTATTCTGATCATCACGCTGAACCGGCCGGAAGCCAAGAACGCGGCTAACCTCGCCCTCTCCAAGGGCGTGGCCGCGGCGATCGACCGGCTCGACGCCGACGATGCCCTCAGCGTCGGCATCATCACCGGTGCTGGCGGCACATTCTGCTCGGGCATGGACCTCAAGGGGTTCCTCAAGGGCGAGCGGCCGTCGATCCCCGGCCGTGGCTTCGCCGGCCTCACCGAGGCGCCGCCGAAGAAACCGCTGATCGCGGCCGTCGACGGTTACGCGCTCGCTGGCGGGATGGAGATCGCGCTGTCGTGCGACATGATCGTCGCCAACCGCAACGCCAAGTTCGGGATCCCCGAGGTGAAGCGCGGGCTAGCTGCCGCGGCCGGCGGGCTGATCCGCATGCCGCGCCAGATGCCGTTCCGCGTGGCGATGGAGTTCGCATTGACAGGCGAGTTCTTCGGCGCACCGCGCGCCTACGAGCTCGGCATCATCAATCGCGTGACCGATGGCCCGGCGCTCGACGCCGCGCTCGAGCTTGCCGCCGCGATCGGCGCCAATGGCCCGCTCGCGGTCAAGGCATCCAAGCAGGTGATCGTAGAATCCAGGCTCTGGCCGGAAGACCAGATGTGGAAGAAGCAGCAAGAGATCGTCGCTCCCGTCTTCGTATCCGAAGATGCCCGCGAGGGTGCGGCGGCCTTTGCAGAAAAACGCGCGCCGAACTGGAAGGGCAAGTAAGGCGTCGCTCGTTTCGATGACGGAGCGCCGGTTTTGAAGCAGAACCGGCGCTCCGAATTTTTTTGTCAGTGCTTCGGCACACGCCGGCCGGTTTCCATGCCGCTTGAGAGCGCTATTTGGTGAATGATGCGCAACTTTACCGAAGACCAGGTCATCTTCCGCGACTCCTACCGCAAGCTCCTCGCCAGCGAGATCGCGCCTCATATGGAGGCGTGGCGGGAGGCTGGCATCGTCGACCGCAGCGCGTTCAAGAAGGCCGGCGACCTCGGCTTCCTGATGATCTGGCCCGAGGAGAAATACGGCGGGATGGGCGATGAGGACTTCCGCTATGAGCAGATCATCATCGAGGAGACCGCGCGCTCCGGCTGCAAGGGCTGGTTCAACACGCTGCACAGCCGCCTGGTCGGCTCCTATTTCAAGCGCTTCGGCACCGAAGAGCAGCGCGGCCGCTTCCTCCCGAAATGCGTCAGCGGCGAGACCATCCTGGCGATCGCGATGACCGAGCCCGGCGCAGGCTCGGACCTCGCAGGCATGCGGACGACGGCGGAAGACAAGGGCGATCATTTCCTGCTCAATGGCTCGAAGACCTATATTTCCAACGGCATCAATTCCGACGTCGTGATCGTGGCCGCCAGGCTCGCAGGCGCCGAGAAGAAACACGCCATGGTGCTCTTGATCGTCGAGCGCGGCATGGAGGGCTTCGAGCGCGGCCGCAATCTCAAGAAGATGGGCATGCCGGCGCAGGACACCGCCGAGCTGTTCTTCCAGAACGTGAAGGTACCCAAGGCCAACGTGCTGGGAGAACCGGGCAGGGGCTTCTACTATCTGATGGAAGGCCTTGCCGAGGAGCGGCTGATCTCCGCGGTCGGATCGATCGCCAACGGCCGCAAGGCGTTTGACATCACGCGCGCTTACGTGATGGATCGCAAGCTGTTCGGAAAGCCGCTCGCCGAACAGCAGAATACCCAGTTCCGCATGGCGGAGATGGATGCCGAAATCGACCTCGTGCAGGTCTATGTCGATCACTGCGTGGCCGAGCACAACGCGGGACGCCTGACCAGCAATATGGGCGCCAAGGCCAAGATGATGTCGTCGGAAGTCGAGTGGAAGATGCTCGACCTCGGCGTGCAGCTGCACGGCGGCGCTGGCTACATGGATGAATATCCGATCAGCCGGATGTTCACCGACGCGCGCGTCAATCGGATCCTGGCGGGAAGCTCCGAGGTGATGCGGCTGATCATCGGCCGCGATGTTTTCTCGGAGCACTACAAGAGCATTCTGGACTAGCTCTTCAGCGCAGCAAGCAATCTAGCTCCGGTCGCGCGCTACCCGCGTGCCTGCCGCAGCGGCTCGCGCGCGTATTCCTTCGAGCGCATCAATGCGTCGACGAAGATCGGCTCCCAGGAGCGGATGTGGCTGCGAAGCAGGGTCGGCAGCGCCTCGGTGTCGCCTGCGAGCGCGAGCTCGATTAGCCGGTAGTGCTCAGGCACCGAGGCCTGCTGCCGCTCGAGGCCGGCACGTGAGCTAATGCCGTAGAGCCGCATCTTGTCGCGCAGGCCCATCACCATGTCGGTCAAGAGCTCGTTGCCGGCGGCGGCGATGAACGCGCGATGATAGTTGCGGTCGGCTTCGAGATAGAGCTGGACGTCATCGGTCTCTACGGCCTTGGCGATCTCATCGGCCCAGCCGCGCACGGCTGGTAGATCCTCTGGAGGATTGGCGGCGACCAGCACGGCGGCGTGCAGCTCCAGCACCTCGCGCATGTCGAACAAATTGCGCAGCTCGGCCAGCGACGGCTCCACCACCTTGAAGCCGCGGTTGCGCATCGGCTCGACCAGACCGCCGCGGCTGAGCTCGAGCAGTGCTTCGCGCACCGGCGTCGAGGAGACGCCGAGGCTCGCCGCGAGCGACGGCACCGAATACATCGTGCCGGGAAGGCTCTGCCCGGAAATGATCTCGGCGCGCACCCGCTGCAGCACCTGTTCACGCAAATTCTGGTCCATGGGTGGTCGCGCCGCCTCTCGTTCCGAGCTTCGATTCGTCCCTGATTATTACTTAGCCTTGACGCGGCTGGTAGCGTATGACGTAAATGTGTAGCGCATTACTAAAATGCGTCACAAGGGCTGACTTGATGAAGAGGCGGCGGTGAAACAGCGGTTACCCGGCTATTGCACGCTTTGTCGCTCGCGCTGCGGTGCCATCACCGTGGTGGAGGACGGGCGCGTGGTCGGTGTGGAGGTATTAAATAACCACCCGACCGGTGGCGCACTTTGCGCCAAGGGCCGGGCCGCACCTGAAATCGTCGCCAGCCCGCGCCGTCTGACCGTGCCCTTGAAGCGGACCCGGCCACGCGATGCCGCCGATCCGGGCTGGATCGAGGTGTCCTGGGACCAGGCTTTGACCGAGATCGCCGACCGGCTCGCCGCCATCCGCGCCGAGAGCGGTGCCGAAGCCGTCGCATTCGGTGTCACCACGCCGAGCGGCACGCCGATGGTCGACAGTTTTGAGTGGGTCGAGCGCTTCATCCGCGGCTTCGGCAGTCCCAACCTGATCTACGCGGTCGAGATCTGCGGCTGGCACAAAGACTATGCACACGCGCTGACCTTCGGCCGCGGCATCGGCTTTCCCGATTACGACAATGCCGATGCGATCATCCTGTGGGGCCACAATCCCGCCCGCACCTGGCTCGCCCAGGCGACGCGGATCGCTGACGCGCGGCGGCGCGGCGCCAAGGTCGTGGTCGTCGATCCGAAGCCGAACGGGTCGGGTCAGCAGGCCGATCTCTGGCTGCGCATTCGCCCCGGTGCCGATGGCGCACTTGCGATGGGCGCGATCCGTCATCTCATCGCGACTGGCAGCTTCGATGCTGACTTCGTCGACCAATGGACCAATGGATCGCTGCTGGTTGATCGCGCGACCGGGCGCTTCCTGCGCGCCGACGCGTTGTGGCCTGATGGCGGGCCTGAGACTTTCGTTCGTCTCGATGCCTCGGGCTCGCCGTTCGCCTGCGACACCCGCTATGCGCCGGAGCGCAGCGGCCAACTTCGCGGCACGCTGTCGATCCGTGCGCGCGACGGCCGGATGATCTCGGCAGCAACCGCGTTCGAATTGCTGGCCGAGCGCGCCGCGCCCTATACACCGGCGCGCGTGGCGGAACTGACCTGGCTGCGTGCCGAGGACATCGACGCATTCAATGCGCTGCTCGCGGCCCGGCCGCGGCTCGCCTATCATTCCTGGACCGGTGTCGGCCAGCACACCAACGCCACCGCGATCGAGCGCGCGATCGCATCGCTCTACGCGCTGACCGGCGCCTGCGATCGGCCCGGCGGCAATCGCTGGCCGGTGCCGCCGCCGACGCGTCCGCTCAACGACTACAACATCCTGCCACCGGAGCAGCAGGCCAAGGCGCTCGGCATTGCCGAATTGCCGCTCGGCCCACCGGCGAAGGGCTGGATCACCGCGCGTGATTTCAGCCGCGCCGTGCTCGAGGGCGAGCCTTACCGGGTGCGCGCGCTGGTCGCCTTCGGCACCAACTTCGTCGTTTCGCAGGGCCATTCCGAGCGCAACCGCGCGGCGCTGAATGCGCTGGAATTCCAGGTTCATGTCGACATGTTCATGAACCCGACCGCGGAGAGCGCCGATTTCGTGCTGCCGGCCAGCACGCCGTGGGAGCGTGATGCGCTGAAGATCGGGTTCGAGATCACGCAGCAAGCGGTCGAGACCGTGCAGTTTCGCCCGCGCATGGTCGAGCCGGTCGGTGAAGTGAAGGCCGATTACGAGATCGCCGCCGCACTCGCGCTCAAGCTCGGCATGGGCAGCCTGTTCTTCGGCGGCGACATCAAGGCCGGCTGGAATTATCAACTGGCGCCGCTCGGCATCGATGTTGAGGATCTGCGCGAACATCCCGAGGGACGCCGCTTCCCGCAGGTCTTCCGCGATGAAAAATACGCCGTCACGCGCGAAGACGGAACGGCGGCGGGCTTTGCCACGCCGACACGCCGTGTCGAGATCTATTCGGAGCTGATGCTGGGACACGGGCATGACCCGTTGCCCGATCACGTCGAACCGGTCGGCAGCCCGCTCACGACAGCGGCGGACGAACGCTTTCCGCTCGTGCTCTCCACCGCCAAGAGCGGCTGGTTCGTTCACTCCTCCTGGCGGCATGTCGCCTCGCTGCGACGAAAGTCGCCCGATCCGGCCGTCGAGATCAGCCCGCAACTCGCCGAGCGGCGCGGACTTGTGGAAGGCGACTGGGCCGTGGTGGAAACACAAGGCGGTGCCGTGCGCCTGAAAGTGCGCCTCAATGCGGCGCTCGACGCGCGGGTCGTCGTCGCCGAATTCGGCTGGTGGGAGGATTGTCCGCCGCTCGGCCGCGATCGTTCCGCGACATCAGGCAACCTCACGCGCAACATCAACGCGGTGCTGCACGATGATGCGCGCGATCCGGTCAGCGGCTCCGTTCCGCTGCGCGCGATCGTCTGCGATATCAGGCGGGACGACGTGGCCAGCCGCGGCGTCTGGAGCGGCCGGCGGCGGTTCGTGGTCGGCGAGCGCAGGGCCGAGGCCGATAACGTCATGGCCCTCAGCCTGCGGCCGCTCGACGGTGGTCCGCTGCCCGACTTCCTGCCGGGGCAACACGTGATGACCGCATTGCCCGGCGCAACCGAGGCGCGCGCCTATTCGCTGACCGGATCGGGCAACCTGCCGCAAGCGCTGTCGATTGCGGTGAAGGGACGTTTCCTCAATGAGGTTCGGAGCAGCGATGCGCCGTTCTTCATGCCGGATCGACTGCATGGTCTCGATGTTGGAGACGAGGTTCTGCTGGAGCCGCCGGGTGGCATCTTCACGCCGCCATTGAAGGGGCCGCGGCCGCTGGTCTTCCTCGCTGCCGGCATCGGCATCACGCCGTTCATCAGTCATATCGAGACGCTGCAACACACGGCGCAACAGGATCGTGTAGCCGAAATCCTGCTGCTGCACGGCTGCCGCAGCGGCCGCGAGCACCCCTTCGCGCAGCGGCTCGCCGAGCTGGAAGCCTCTACGCCGGAGCTGACGCGGGTGACGTTCTATTCGGCCCCGCTCGCGCCAGACCCGGTCGCTTCGCAGTCGCTGCACAAGGGAAGGGTCGATCTCGAACAGGTCAAGCCGCTACTGGCTCGCCGGCCGCTGGTCTACATCTGCGGTTCGCCGGATTTCGTCACGGCCCAGATCGAGGCAGCCGTGGCGCTCGGTATCCCGCGGTTCGACGTCTTTGCCGAAAGCTTCGTGTCGCCGCCGTCGGTGCCGAGCGACCTCGCGCCGCGAACGATCCGTCTTGCGGGCAGCAAGCAGAGCTTCACGTGGGGACCGGAGCAGGGGACTCTGCTCGACGCTGCAAGTGCGGCGGGCGTTGCGCTGCCGAGCGGCTGCCGTGTCGGGCAATGCGAAAGCTGCGTGGTCGAGGTGGTCGATGGGGAGTTCACCCATCTCGGCCCTGTCGACGGCAGCGAGGGGCAGTGCCTCACCTGCCAGGCCGTGCCGCTCACCGATCTCACGCTCGCGCTTTGATGACCAAACACGATTGAAGGCCAACCGCATCACCGGAAGGGGATCAGATTGATGACGAATGCAACGCACGACCAGACCATGAGCCTGCGAAAACCCGTCGCTAACAACATCATGGCGCGCTTTTCGCAGGCCCTCGTTGCGTTCGCCGAGCGCTGGTTTCCGGATGCGTATGTCTTCGTCCTGATCGCCGTGATCGCGGTTGCCGCAGGCGCGATCCTGCATGGCGGTTCGCCGCTCGCCGTCAGCCGCGCGTTCGGCGACGGGTTCTGGAACCTGATTCCCTTCACGATGCAGATGGCGCTGGTTGCGATCGGCGGCTACGTCGTGGCGATGTCGCCGCCGGTCGCGGCCGTGCTGGCGCGGCTCGCGAGCGTGCCGAAGACCGGGCGCGGCGCGGTGGTCTTTGTCGGGATGCTCAGCATCTTCCTCTCGCTGTTGAACTGGGGGCTGAGCCTGATCTTCTCCGGTCTGCTGGTGCGGGAGATCGCGCGGCGCACGGATATCCGGCTCGATTATCGCGCTGCCGGCGCGGCCGGCTATCTCGGGCTCGGTTGCGGCTTCACCCTCGGCATCACGTCGTCGGCCGCTCAGCTCCAGGCCAATGCCGGCAGCATTCCGGCATCGCTTCTGCCGATCACCGGCGTGATCGGCTTCTCGGAAACCATCCTGACCTGGCAGAACATGGTCACCGTCGTGATGGTGAGCGTGGTGTCGGCGGCGATCTGCTATTTCACCACGCCCGCGCCCGAGCAGGCCAAGACGGCGGAAGACCTCGGCGTTGCGCTCGGCGATGATCGCATCGAGGCCAGGAAGCCGGCCCGTCCGGGCGACTGGCTGGAGTTCAGTCCGCTGCTGACGATCCTGATCGCCCTGCTTGCTGCGGGCTGGCTGTGGCAGACGTTCCAGTCAGGCAATCCGCTGATCACGCTGTCGGGGCTCAACACCTACAATTTCGTCTTCCTCATTCTCGGCATCGTGCTGCACTGGCGGCCGCGCAGTCTGATCGAATCCTTTTCCAAGGCGATGCCGAGCGTCTCCGGCGTACTGCTGCAGTTTCCGTTCTACGCCGGCATCGCGCAGATCCTGACCAAGGTGCCGAACAGCAGCGGCACCACGCTGTCTGACACGATCGCGCACTGGTTCGTCGGCGCCTCCAGCAATTCCACCGTGTTCTCGTTCCTGGTCGGAATCTATTCGGCGCTGCTCGGCTTCTTCGTGCCGTCGGCCGGCGGAAAGTGGATCATCGAGGCGCCCTACATCATGAAGGCGGCCAACGACATCGGCGCGCATCTGGGCTGGACGGTGATGGTCTACAACATCGCCGAGACGCTCCCGAACTTCATCAACCCGTTCTGGATGCTGCCGCTGCTCGGCATCCTCGGCCTGAAGTCGAAGGACCTGATCGGCTATACGTCGGTGCAGTTCTTCATCCACTTCCCGATCGTGATGCTGCTGGCCGCGATCCTGACGGCGACTTTCACCTATCACCCCCCGATCCTGCCTTGAGCGATCACGGCCGGGCACCAGGACACAAGGTGCCCGGCCAAGGTCGGCCAATTCGGCGGACCGCAACCGTCATCACCAAAACCGTGCTGTTTTCCCGGTCGTCGCGAATGAGGCATCGCGCCGGGCCGTGATCTTTGGTCGGTCATTTCATTGACCGCGGCGCGATTCGGCCGGATATTGATCCGCGCTAACCCGCGTTGTTCAAGGTCACTGCCATGAGACATTACCACCGCAGCTTGATGTGCGACATGCGAAACCGCATGCAGCATCGCTGCGTCTCGGCGGCGACCGGCGTCTGTTGTTGATCGCTTAAGAAAAATCCAAGCACCCGACAATCAGACAGGAGCGCCGTCATCCGGCGATCGAGCACGCATGTCCCAAGCCCAAATGTCCCAAGCTTACGTCATCGAAGTATCGGATCGAACCGCGGGTATCGTTGTCAGCGACGCCAGAGGCTTCTGCTTCTTCTCCTCGGATCGCGCCTTTGATGGCCTCGATGGCGGCTATTTCGGCTCCGCTCGCGCCGCGGAGCGTGCGGTGAGGGCGCTGTTGCAGCAGCGCCGCCCGGCGTCATAGATCATCCCCACGGCATCGGCGGTGGGCCAAGGTTGATGCGGCTGCCAGCAGGCAGCCGCGTGATGTGCAATACCGTCGTGCGGAAAGTGTCGCCTGCGATCGAGGGATCAGGCCGGGCAGACCATCGTCAGCAGCAGCAGCGTTGGCGGCTGGTTGTCGCCGTTGGCGTGTTCCCAGGTCAGCAGAATGTCGTGCCGATCGGCGTTCGGCGCATTCTTGTCTTTCTCCTTCACATCGATCTTCATCGGGATCGGAGGTTGGGAGTTGAAGCACTTGCGGACGGCGGCATCCATCAGCGCGCATTTCGTCAGCGGTACGACGCCGGCCTCGTCCTTGGAGAGGGCTGCGGTGCTTGCTTGAGTGGCAAGGTCAAGGCGCGCCTTGCCCATCTCCTTCTGCCACAACTTGCCGCTTCCGCCCGGCCACTGGTGCCTGGGCGACAGGATCGGCTGGTATTGACCATATTCCAGCGTCTCGATGTCGATGAGATCCGACGCCTTAAGTATAGCGACGCTCTTGATCATGTTGTCCAAAGGATAGTAGTGCGCGTTGATATGATCTTTGAATTGCTGGTTATTGAATACTCTTCCGCCCATAGGATTTCCCTTTCATTACAACTTTGTCTTGCTCTGGCTATACATAAGTTATGCAACGCGGGGACGTCGAACGAAATCGGTCGCACGGCTCGAGTTGCGCCGTTTGATTTCTCGCGCCTCGACCTACCACTCAAGACTGTATCTCGTCCAGTTGAGCAACCTCTCGGGTTGGCGCGGTTGCGGGCAGACTGCACGTCCGGATTGATAAGCATGTCCCGATGGGTAATCTCTACTCTAAGCTGCTCACCGGGATGCTGAGCTGGCGAGACCGCAGCAGCCTTTGAGAGCAGGAATGCTTTGCTTTGCATGCCAATCGACGATCGGAGCGAACGACAATTGGTGCGCCCAATGCGGTGCCGCCGTAGCCAAGCGCGTCGACCCCGACAGCGAACAGCGATTTGTGACGATCCTTCGCGCCGACGTGGTCGACTCCACGGGGCTC
Organism: Bradyrhizobium sp. RD5-C2; assembly: GCF_019972155.1. Lineage (GTDB taxonomy): Bacteria > Pseudomonadota > Alphaproteobacteria > Rhizobiales > Xanthobacteraceae > Bradyrhizobium. The sequence continues at coordinate 51,603 of NZ_BOVL01000011.1, forward strand.
GTAGCTGACTTGGATCCGGAAGAGGCGGTCTCCCGCCTGGAGCCGGCCTTGGCCGCCATGCGCGGCGCTGTGCGCCAGTTTGGCGGAATCGTCAGCAAGGAATTGGGTGATGGGCTCGCCGCGGTATTTGGCGCCCCGATTGCTGATGACAACCATGCGCCGCTTGCCTGCCATGCTGCGATCGAGCTCGTTCGACGCGTCGCCGCTTTGGGCGATTCGGGGCTCCAGGTTCGGGTCGGGCTCCATTCGGGTCGTGTCGTGGCCTACATGGTCGCCAGCGAATATTCCAAGGTTTATGAGATTGGGGGCGCCGCGCAACATCTGGCGGCGCGGCTCGAAGCGGCTGCTGAACCGAATCAGATCTACGCGTCCGAAGCCTGTCAGAAACTCGCTGAAGGTAACGTTCAGTTCGAGTTTCTCGGACGCAGGCAGCTCAAGGGGTTTAGTGAGGCTCTGCCGATCTACCGCGTAACGGGTGCGACCGATGTCTCCAGTTGGCGGGTACGCAGGGCACGAAGCGTTGCGCGGTTCGTCAACCGGTCGAATGAGACTGCGCTGCTCAGGCGGTTGGCGCAGGACGCCGGCCCGAACCGGCAAACGGCGCTCTTGATTGGTGATCCCGGTATCGGGAAATCGCGGCTGGTGCATGAGTTCGTCGACGAACTCACCCGCGAGGGCTGGCTCCCGTTTCACGCCGAGTGCAGCCCGAATCTTCAAGGCGCGCCGTTCAGTACGTTAAAGTCCCTGATGCTCTCGATCCTGGAGGAAGTCGCGGCCGACACCGATGGCCCAACGCGCCTGATAGGACTTCAGCGTTCGGCCATCGACGCGGTGCTGGACCGTCCGATCTCGGATCCGGAATGGAGCGAGCTGGAGCCGCATGCGCGCGGCCGCGCGATCAGCGAGGCGTGCTGCGCGATTCTCGAAGGCGTGATTGTTCGCCGGCGTGCGGTGATCCTGATCGAGGATCTGCACTGGATCGATCGCGCCAGCGAGACCGTCATGGCGTCACTTGCTTCGCTGCCGGTACCCGGGCTTCTGGTGCTGCTGACCAGCAGGCCGAATGGAGTTCCGGATTGGGTCGCGCGCTGCAACGCTGAAGTCGCGGCGTTGCGCTCGCTCGGCGAGGACGCCGGACGGGAGATGCTGGACGACATCCTGGGCTCGTCCGCGAACATGGCCGACCTGAAGAGCCGCGTCGTTCTTCATACCGCCAGCGTTCCGCTCTTCATCGAAGAGGTCTGCCGCAGCCTCAAGGACAGCGGGGTTCTCCGCGGGCATTGGGGCGATCTGGCGCTGGCGCGTCCGGTCGGCGATCTCGGAATTCCGAGCAGCATCCAGGGCGTGATCGCCACGCGTCTGGACCGCATCTCGAAGGAGGAGCGTTCGCTGTTGCAGATCGCGGCGGCGTTGGGACCCCAGTCGATGGAATCCATGCTGCGCGCGGTGGCCGGTCTGTCGCCGGAGGCGCTTCAGCGCTGCCTGATCGCGCTCGATCGCGCGGAGTTTCTGGTGAGGATCGATGTCGAGCAGGATGGCTTGCTCGAGTTCCCGCACGAGATGGTTCGCCAAGTGACCTATGACTCGATGGTCGAGAAGCTACGGGAAAGCGTCCATGCGCGCATTCTTGCGGCGCTGGAGGCCAATGGGAGTTCGCATGATGAGCCCAACAGGCTCTGTTACCATGCAACCCGGGCCAAGGATTGGCAAAAAGCCTTCGCTTACGGCAGAACTGCCGCTCGGAAGAGTCTGGCACGATCGGCATTTGCCGACGCAACCAACTACTTCGAGATCGCGATGACCGCACTCGACAAGACGCCGTTCGCTCGCTCGCGCGAAGCGGATGCGGTCGACCTTCGCATCGAGGCGCGCACAGCCTTCATGAGCGCAGGCAAGGTCGCCGAATGGTTCGACCTTGGAAGGGATGCGGAGGGGCGCGCCAACGCGATTGATGATATCGGGCGGAAGGTCGCGGCGATGGCGGTCAGGTCGGGGGCGCAGAACTTCTACGGCACGCCGATCGAGGCCATCGAAACCGGTGAGGAGGTTGCTCGCTTGGCAGGAGAGTGGGGCAATCCCGGTTGGCTCAACCTTGCTCAATACAGCCTTGGCCAAGCCTATTTCATTGCCGGGCGTTATCGCGACGCAGAGCAGATGCTGGGACAGGCGTGCCTGCGCCTGTCAGGGCCGGATGCCAGCGCGCCGCCCGGGACGACGCCGAAAACCCTGGAGCTGCTGTCCTGCATGATGAAGAGCGTGACCCACACGACCTTGGGAGAGATTGATACGGGGGCCGAGTTTCATCAACGCGCGTCAACAATCGCCAATGAGAGCAACAGGCCATTTGATCGCGTTGGCGCGGGGTATAGCGCTGGTTGTCTAGCGCTCGGGCGTGGCAATCCTGGCGAAGCAGCGGCGATCCTGGAAGACGCTTTTGCCATTACACAAAAGTATGGAATTCGCCTCTTTGTACCGGTCATCACCTGCCATCTCGGTATTGCCTATCTGGAACAGGGACGTCTCGCTGACGCGCGGATTACGCTAGTCGAAGCCCGAGAGGTCGCCAGGTCGGTGAGCTATACCTCGATCGTGCTACGTACCTCGATCTATTTGGCACTCGCTCTCAGCCGGCTCGGGGATGTGCAGGCTGCGCTGAACATGCTGCGAGAGGCTCGGAATACCGCGCGGCAGCAAGGATTCTCCGGCCTCGAAGCCGAGGCGCTGTTCGGAGAGGCGACGGTATCGCCGGCGTCAAACGAGAACGACAGGACTTCCATTCTGCACAAGTTGCGCGCAGCGATTGCGATTGCATCGAGCAGTGGAACGAAGCCGCTGCTGCATCGGGCCGAAGCGCTCCTGAACGGAATGCTTGCCGATCCCCAGGGTGAACCTTGGCGGCACTAGAGCCTGACCCGGAGAGGTGCGAAACGACTCTCCGAAAAGATCATGCTTGGACAGTGCAAGCGCGGTGACGCTTCAACCTGATCTCGTCGCGCTTCAGGACGCAGCAGCGAGCGGTGGCGAGATCACCTGCGGTGCCTCGGGAGCCTGCGTGGCGGCTGTCGCCAGCTCGAAGCGGATGCCGTGCACGGAGACGGTCAGCGGGATGGCGCGGAAGTCGTCATGGAAGGCGCGGATCCGGCGGGCCAGCTCGTTTGGGCTGATGCCGGCGGGAAGCTCGCACATGTCGCGGTACATCTGCCGGGTGCTCTTGATGCCGCACCAGGCGATTTCCAGCTCCGGTAGCGGTGAGGGATCGCGGGCAAGATCGCGCGACATCCGCCAGAACAGATGGGCAAGCCGCACATACGCGATCTGCTCGAGCCCGCGCACGCTGATCTTGTCGGGAATGATGAAGGACTCGACCCCGACGATCGGGCCGGAATCGACGCGCGCGGCCATCACATGGGCGGTCGCGCCGAACGTGCGCGCACCGTCATAGAGCGCGAAATGCGCCGGCGCCCAGCCGGGATATTGCGGCGGGCCGGGGTGGAAATTATAGGCGCCGTGGCCGAGCGCCGCCAGGATGCTTTCGGGCACGATGACGCTGGTCGTGAATGCCAGCAGCCTGGCCTCACGCAACACCTCGGGCTCGATCGCCGCGAGCTCCTCGGCCGTCACCGCGCAGCGGAACGACAGCGCCGGATTGTGCGCCTTCAACAGCTCGGTGAGCGCGAATTGCTGGTCGGCGACGCCGGTGAGAAGGATGATGGTTTTCATGATGTCGATGTCCTTCTCTTGCCTGGTGGTTGTGCCGTTGATCAGCCGCGCTGCCCGGTCATGACGAGGACGCTGCCGGCATCGCGGGATTGACCCACGGTGCGGAACAGATCGGCCGGCAATGCTTGCCAGGGCGCAATCTCGATGATCCGGTTGTTCGCGCTGGCGGCTGCCGATTTCGCCGCGCGGATATCGTCCTGCCAGGGGCAAAGCGCGAGCTCCAGCCGGCCGAACCCGCCGCAATCGGCGGCGAACGCGCCGGTGACCGCCTCGATGCTGGCGGCCATTTCGCGGGCGTCGCTGGTCGCGATATCGCGCATGATCACGGTGATCGCGTCGTTCGAGGCTGCCGGCGACTTGATCACGATCATGGCGTCGCGGCCCCCGCTGCGGCTGGCGCGCCGCGCGGCCCGCATCGTGATGCCGAATTCGGCGTCGGGCCCGAGGTCACTGTTGTCGGTCGGCAGATTGTGGACGACCGTGGTGTGGCGGGGCGTGCCGGCGTCTTCGGCCGGCGCATGGTACGAGCGCGGCAGCCACGCGGTGTCGAGCGCCATCTGCGACGACGTCAGGCTCCAGGCCTGGTCGAGCAGGTAGCCCTCCCAGACCGCGGGGTAGGCGGTCGCGATGTGATGCCAGTTGCGCAGCAGCGCTTCGGCGGCCGGGGTGCGGCCGAGATACAACGTGCGCGCCGACATCTCCCACCGGTTCCACTTGTGGAGTGCGATGTCGCATCCGAGGGAGGATGGCAGCAGGGGCGGTTCGCAAAGCGTCGCATCGGCCTCGATGAACAGCAGCGGCTCGCGGTGCTGCTGCCACATCTGCAGCATGAAGGCCGACCTCTCGGACGCCTGCATGTGCGCGCCGTCGGCGGTATCGATCGGCACGATGTCGCAGGCGATCTCGAATTCGGCCAGCTTCTCGCGGAGCGCGCGGGCATGATCGTCGCCACAGGCGCGGGGATAGCAGGAGACTACGCGCAGCGCTGCGTCGGATCGAGTACCTTCCGCGGGCGCGATCGGGCGCCAGTTGAGGCCGCCCCACCACATCTCGTGCGGGCCATCGAAGCTCGGCCCGATCGTCCCGAAGTCGGTCAGCTTGGACTTCAGGAAATCGAAGGCCGGATTCTCGCCGAACGGGATCACGACCGCACAATCGGCGCGAAGCGACCGGTAGAGTATTTCGGCGGCGGGGCCGCTCGGCGGCTCGACGAGGATGACGACACCGTGCTCCCGCGCCGGCACCGAACCGGCCTGGTGGACGGTCGCAGGTCCGAGCCGTTCGGACAGCCATGCGAGCCGCCGGCGCTGCGCAGCGCTCATCCGGATGTTGTTGGTCGCCAGTAATTGGTCGAAATTCGTCTGCAAGCCGTCCGCTTGCACCGTGTCAGCCGAAATCATGCCCGCGCTACCCCTCGTTAACCTTCTACGAGCGGGGCGGCCAGATCAGGCGGACAATTCAGTGGCCGTTGGTTGCCTGCGCACCGCTAGCGCTGCGCCAGGTCAGCGTGGCCGAGGGGACTCCGTTACCGTCGCGGCCCTCGACGGTAAGGATGCGGTCATGGTCGAGGGCGGTCAGCGCGACGGTGTAGATCGCAACATCGTCCTCGAAGCCGTCGACCGGGATCAGCAGCATGCCGTCCTCATTGGTGGCACGGAACTGACGGCCGCTCCGCTCGAGGCCCGCATCGACCAGCCGTTCCGCGGCGATCGTCTTTACGTTCGAACTCTCCGCCGCCTTCGCGGCGTTCTCGCCGTATTGGACCGTGATGCCATGGAGCATTCCGGCGCGGCTGAGCTTGGCCAGCGGCAACGCGATGGTCGCAACCGCCATGCGCCGCGACAATGGAATCCGCAGGCGGAGGTCGCCGAGCCCGGTGTGATAGACGCCGACGGCTTCCAGCAACGCATGGCCGTTCGGCCCGAACAGGCCGACCTGTAGCGTCCCGCATTGCGCCTCGCCGAACACGTTCGCGGGCAGGCGATTGGCGCCGAACAATGTGTAGAGGTAGGCGTGCGACGGTGACAACGCGGCAAAGCTGCCGGCCAGCCACATCGGGGGCGCCGGTGCCGTGCAGGCGGCCGAGAGGCCGCGCGCGACGATGCAGTCATTGATGAAGCCGGCGTCGAGCAGCGGCGCCAGCGCCTGGGTGCCAAGGTTGACGTCATGCTTGATGCCGCCGAGCAGCACGAGTTCATCATCGTCGGGCAGCAGCAGGAGGCGTCCGAGCACGGCGGCGGCCCAGCGTGCCGCCACAACGGGATCCGCGTCGGGCCGCAATGCGTAGTGCGGCGCCAGCTCGCGGGCGCGCGACGCATAGGCCAGCGTCCCGGATTGAACCTCGTTCGCCAGCGCCAGCTGAGCGGCCGGGCGCTGATCGCCCTCGCGTAACACCTCTCCGCCGCGATAGTCGCGTGCCGATCCTTCATCGGAACAGCAAAGCTGCTCCAGCAACGCGACGTTGCGGATCAGCATGCGCTTGACGTGCGGCGTGACGATGCGATCCGAAATCAGACCTTCTGCGGTGTCGTCATCGCCGACGTCGTCGAAGGCATCATCGAGCGTCAGCAGATAGGCGCCATGCAGGCGGATGCGAATGCCTTCGCGATCGAAGATGCGGCGCAGCGACTTCTGCACGCTGGCGGAGTAGCCGAGGTCGACAAGGATGAGGTCGGTGCAGCCGTCGAAATCCGCGATCTTCGCCCGAAGATAAGCCAGCAGGCGCGTGCGGACGCCGGCAGCGATGTCGGTGATTTCGCGCAGGTCCATCAGATCGGGCAGGGCGTCGGCGAGTTCGCGGCCACTCGCAATGCCGTCAGGATACCGCGCGAAGAACTTCATCACCGCCGGTGGTTGCACCTTGACGATGTCGACAAAGGTCGCCGCGTCGATCTTGACGACGCGGCTCAGCAGCTCGCTGAGAGGTTCGAGCGTATCGGCGGACCCGACCAGGCTCACACGGCGATTGATCTCGACATAGGCCCCGGTCTCGCCATGGCTTGCCTGCCAAACGCGATACGGCAACAGACCATCGCGGCCGAGGAAACCGATCGCGACGCGCGCGCCCTCGCGCGCCAGCGCAGCGCGCCGCGCTTCGATGAAGGCGTCGAACGCCGCCATCACCGGGCCGAGCACGGTGACGCCGAGGTTGAAAGCGGGAGAGTGCTCAGCACTGCGCGCCGTCACCGCGCGCCGCAGCGTGCGCGCGCCGCAATCGAGCCGCGACGGTTGATCGGGGCACAGCAGTTCGAAGATCGATGTTTCGCGCTGAAACTTCGACGCCAGCGGCGCGCTGGCTTGCGGATAGTAGCGCGGGCGGATGCCGTGACGGCGGGCGCCCTTGATATCGGCGTTGTGATTGTCACCGACATGGAATGAGCTTGCCGCATCGATGCCTTGCTCGAGGAGATAGGCCTCGAACAGCGCTTCGCTCTTGCCAGAGCCGTGATCGCAGGATGCGTAGAGGAAATCCCAGGTCAGTCCCGGGCTGCAGGCGCGCAGCAGTTGCGCGAGCTGCTCGGTGCTCCAGTAGGTGTCTGAAATGAAGCCAGTGCGAAAACCGCCCCGCTTCATGTCCAGATATTGCTCGAACATTTCCGGGTTGGCGCGGCACAGTTCGAGCTCGGCTTCGAATTCGATCTGCGCGAGATCGCCCAATGCATCGCGGCTCAGGCCGAACAGCCTGAACGGAAAGAACTTGTAGATGTCGGCGATGCGCACTTCAGCAGAGCCGCTGCGCTCCAGCGCCAGCTTGCGCGCGCGCGCCTCCGCCTGGATTCGATGCTGAACGAAACTGACGGACATATTTGGAAATTTTTCAGCAATGCGAGAAAGCTGAAAAACCCTTTCAAATACGCCATCCGGCGTCGTGCAGGCGCGCAACAGAAATGTATCGAAAACATCGAATGAACATGCAGAAACATTCTGCGCTCGACGCGTTGCGTCGACCGTCATGATCGTCATGCGCAAAATTCCCGCCAGTCCTCATGCGTTGAACGCCTGCGTGAGACAAATCAGGCGCGATGATTCAAAAAAGTTGATGCGGGATTCGAAAACGCGCGCTTCGCGACTGACAGATTCAAAAAATCCGATAACGTCGAAATGGTGATTCGGAAAAATTTGCCTAGTCGCAATCGTCGAATGCAAGATGGCGACCAACGGCGATGGATCACTCGCATGCTCCGCGCATGCATGTGTTCGCGTGGCGTTAGTTGATGTGACAACAGCGTTTTCCGGCGCGACGAAATCTTCCGCGGGCATGCGAGGCGATGCTGAACGACTGCTCCAGACTCCGTAGAATTGCTGCCTGCGCCTTCGCGCAGCGGCAGCTTTTGCCGGGCGGTCGGCAAAAAAATCCAGCTAAGCATTTGAAAAATAACGAAAAAACTTCGCCTGGTTTGTCTGGCCCCTCCGTTCAACGCTCAGAAGCCGCATGCGATGTGTGCTTGCGGCGTTGGTTGGAGAGCGGCGGATGAGTTACGCGCTTGATGTGATGGCAGCGGTCGAGGTCGAAGCTACGGCGGCCACGGCTGCGCCGGTCGAAGCGACTGCTGCCTGGAGCAACGTTCCCACGATTGCCGATGCAGGCCCGCTCGACACCGTCGAAATCCAGGACGAGGACAAGGAACTGCTCGACCGCCTAGCCGCCGGCGACGAGGCGGCGTTTCGTGCTCTCGTCGAACGCCATGTCGATCGCGCCTACGCGATCGCGCTGCGCATTGTCGGCAACGCCGCCGATGCCGAAGACGTGGTGCAAGACACCATGCTGAAGGTCTGGACGCATCGCGGCCGCTGGCAGCATGGCCGCGCCAAGTTCTCGACCTGGCTCTATCGCGTCGTCAGCAACCGTTGCATCGATCTGCGCCGCAAGCCGCGCACCGAGAATGTCGATGTCGTGCCCGAGGTGGCTGACACTCAGCTCGACGCCTCGACCGTCATCGAGCGCAACGAGATCGGCAATCTTCTGGAGCTTGCGATGCAGCGGCTGCCCGAGCAGCAGCGCGTCGCGGTGATCCTCTCCTACCACGAGAACATGAGCAACGGCGAGATCGCCGAGGTGATGGATACGACCGTGGCCGCGGTCGAGTCGCTGCTGAAGCGCGGGCGGCAACAGTTGCGCGAGTTGCTCAAGCGGCACGAGCGCGACCTGCGCGGTGCGTTCACCGACTGTTAACCATAAATTTCGGCTTCTGAAGATTTCGCGCCTGACCACCGGCGGCCGCTCCGTTTGATCGGTCGGACGGGGGCTGGATCCGCGTCACCTCACTTTCTCACGATGCGGCATGCCATGCCCCATCAGCACAGGAGCTAATCATGCCCGCAATTTCCACCAACACAGCCGCCAACTCCGCGGTCCGTTACCTCAACATCAACTCGATGCAGGAAACCAGCGCGCTCTCTAAGCTGTCGAGCGGCTCGCGCATCACTTCCGCTTCCGACGACGCGGCCGGCCTCGCGATCTCGACCCGCATTTCCTCCGACATTACGACGCTGCAGCAGGCTGCCACCAACGCGGCGCAGGCGACCTCGATCCTGCAGACCGCCGATGGCGGCGCGTCCAACATCTCGGACATCCTGGCCCGCATGAAGTCGTTGGCTTCCGAGTCCGCCTCCGGCACCGTGGCTGACTCCAGCCGCGCCTACATCAACTCGGAATTCACGCAGCTCAAAGGCGAAATCGACTCGATCGCGTCCGGCACCCGCTACAGCAGCCAGAGCCTGCTCGACGGTTCGAGCGTGTTCTCCTCGGGCGTCTCGGTGCTGGTCGGCTCGACCTCGGCCGACACCATCACGATCACGCTGACCAGCCTGACGGCATCCTCGCTCGGCGTGACCTCGCTCGACGTCTCCAGCCTGTCGAGCGCCACCAGCGCGATGTCGGCCCTCGACAGCGCGATTGACACCGTGTCGTCCGCCCGCGCCGAGATCGGTGCCCAGGAATCGCGCTTCAACTTCAGCGCCGACTCGATCTCGACCCAGACCCAGAACCTGCAGTCCGCCAATTCGGCGATCAAGGACGTTGATATCGCTTCCGAGCAGGCGACGCTGTCGTCGGCCGAAGTGAAGACCCAGGCCGCGGTGTCGGCGGAAACCGCCGCCAACCAGATGCCGCAGTACCTGCTCAAGCTGCTCGGCTAATTCGAACGATAGGTCGGGCCGGCATCTTGCCGGCCCGATTCTCACGACGGCGGAGGTGTCGACATGACGGTTAGCAGCGCCACCTCGAGCACATCAGGTACGACATCGTCGAGTTCCGCCAGCTCTGCCAGCACGGTGACCACGACCGGCACGACCAACTCGGCCAGTATCGACTGGACCGCCCTGATCGATGCCGAAGTCAACGCCAAGCTCACGGCGGCGACCACGATCACCACCAAGATTACCGCGAACCAGGCCAAGGTCACGGCCTACCAATCCTTGCAGACCGAGCTGTCGACACTGGCGACCGGATTGTCGTCGCTCAGCACGTCGATCATCAACACGATCGCGACCAATGCGTTCGCCACACGTTCGGCGACGATTTCGTCCACCGGCGACGTCAGTGCCTCCTCGGCGCTGTCGATGAGCGTCAACAGCGGCTCGGCGACCGGCAATCACACGCTCCAGATCACCCAGCTCGCAACCGCGCAGAAGGTAATCGGCACTTCGCAGTCGAGCAGCTCGACCGCGCTCGGTTACTCCGGAACGTTTTCGCTGGGCCTCGCCGGCGGCAGCAGCACGGCGATCTCGATTACCAGCGGCATGTCGATGCAGGATATCGTCGACACCATCAACGCCCAGACCTCGAGCACCAACGTTCAGGCCTCCATCGTCCAGGTGTCGAGCGGGTCCTATGAGATGGTGCTGACGGGGACCCAGGACGCCGCCAACATCACCTATTCGTCGACATCCGGCGACGACATCCTGAACAAGCTCGGCGTCACGGACACAACGGGGGCGTTCACCGACGTGCTGCAGAAGGCGCAATCCGCCGAATTCACCCTCGACGGCATCGCGCTCACCCGCAACACCAACGATATTTCCGACGTGCTCTCGGGCGTCACGTTCGACCTTCTGCAGCCGACACCGAGCGGCACCAGCCTGAACATCAGCATCTCGACCGACACCAGCCAGATCACGTCAGCGCTGCAGACCTTCGTCACCAACTACAATGCGTTTCGCGACCAGGTGATCGCGCAGTCCGCCCAGAATTCCGACGGCACGGCGTCATCGAGTGCGGTGCTGTTCGGCGACAGCACGATGCGCGATATCATGACCCAGCTTCAGCAGGTGCTCAGCGGTTCCGTCGGCGGCATGACGATGGCCGACCTCGGCCTGTCGTTCAACGAGAACAACGAGCTGCAGCTCGACACCGGCACGCTGTCGACCGTGCTGACGCAAAACCTGACCGGCGTGACCAAGCTGCTGTCCGCACAGACGACGGCCTCGTCCAGCCAGCTCAACGTCGTCAACACCGGCACGTCGCCGCAATCGTTCACGCTCGATGTGACGGTGGATTCGACCGGCACGCTGAGCGGCGCCTCGGTCGGCGGCGACAGCTCCGGCTTTTCGGTGGTCGGCGACTCCATCATCGGCAATTCGGGCACGATCTACGCCGGCATGGCATTCACCTACACCGGCTCGACCTCGCAATCGATCACCGTGACGTCATCGTCCGGGCTTGCGGCACAACTTTATCAGCTCGCACAAACCAACTCCGGGACCAGCGGTCAGCTACAGACCATGATCACCAACCTGCAATCCCGCGATACCGATCTGCAGTCCCAGGTCAGCGACATCCAGAGCAATGCAGCGACGTTCAAGGCGCAGCTGCAGCTTCAATACGCCAATTATCAGGCCGCCATCGAAAGCGCGAACAACACGCTGGGCTACCTGAGTGCCCTCCTGAACGCATCATCGAGTAAATAATGACCCAGAATGCTACGGCCTACCTCGCCAACAATGCCTATCGATCCGCCGCGGTGGCGGTTCCGCCGCTGAAGGCGGTGGTGATGCTGTGCGACGGCGCCATCACGTTGCTGCAGAAGGCGCTGGATGCGCACGAGGCGAAGCGCTTCGAGGAAGGGCACACTTATCTGACGCGGGCTACCGCGATCCTGCGCGGACTGAGCCACCATCTCGACGTCACCCGCGGCGGCGCAATGGCCGACCGCCTGTTCCGGACCTACAACGCGCTGATCATGGCGTGCCTGCGCTCCTACGGCCGGCCGCACGCCAGGGAGAATTTTCGGCGTATCATTGCCAGCCTGACCGAGCTCCGCGACGCCTGGAAGTTCGTCGAGGCGACCGCCGGCAAGGCCGCCAAGGCCAAGACGCTCGACAAGGCGCTCGAATCAGCCACCGGCCGCTGAGCGGGCGAATCGGCCGGCGACCCAGTTTCGCCGGAAGGGGGCAGGGCGCTCGGGCGGGCGTCCTGTTGGGGAAAAAGGCCGCTCGGTGAGCACCATGCTGGACCTGACGCTTAGGCGGCGGAAATTGATTTCCGCCGTCCCGCGAATGCTTTATGACAGCCTTGGCGACGAGGCGGGATCTGCGCGCGGGATGGACGTTGCGACATTCGAAGACCTGATCGACCGGCTGGGGGAGGATCTGTCCCGCTGGCCCGATGATCAACGTCTTGCCGCCGTCCAGCTGCTCGCATCCTCGGTCGAGGCGCGGACGCTCTATGAAGAAGCGAGCGCGGTCCGCCGGGCGCTCGCGGCGCCGCCGGTTCGCGCACCCAAGGGCCTTCTCGACCGCATCGTGACCGCGGCGGCGAAACTGCCCCAGCAGGAACCGCCCCAAGAGCCGGCCTCGGAGCCGGCCGCAGCCGAGGAGCAGTCGAACGATGCGCGGGCTCAAGGCGATTCCGCACAGCAAGGCAAGGTGCTGCCTGCGCTGTTGCTGGCCCTCTGCTTGCTGCCCGCGCTGGCGCCGCCGGCATTGATGCTCGACGAGCCGGATCTGCCAATCAGCCTCTCGCTCTAAGCTCTCCGCATTCTCTTGCAGCGCACTGCGCCCTCCCGCGGCGGGCGCATTTGCGTGCTGCGGCGCCGCGGCCGATCGGCAAATTCTGCCGATTAATCAAATGATTCCGCGCGGATGAATCCGCGCCTGAAATCGCCGCGTCATCCGTTTTATCTGCGAACGACTTCACGATCCCAATGTTTCACCGCGTTCCGTCGCCTAGCCCGCGACGAAGAGAGCCTTGTCATGACCGTTTCCTCGGCAACCTCTGCTGCAGCCTCCGCCGCCTCGAGCTCGTCGTCGAGTTCGTCAACCAGCGCGTCGATGGGGATGAGCTCGACCGATTTCCTCAACTTGCTCGTCAGCGAACTGCAAAACCAGGATCCGCTGAATGCCACCAGCACGACCGACTTCATCAATCAGCTCACCTCTTACGCGAACTTCACCGAGCAGCAGTCGACCAACGCCAGCATGACGTCGCTCGCAAGCTCGTTCTCGAGCCTCGTGACGCTCAACTCGGTCAACTATATCGGCCACACCGTCGAGGCGAAGACGAACACGGCGGAGCTGACCAACGGCTCGGCGACCTTCGGCTACTCGCTCACTTCGGCCGCTTCCAACGTCGCGATCGCGATCCAGGATTCCTCAGGCAACACTGTGTGGAGCGGCAAGGGGACCGGAACCGCCGGCTCGAACACCTTCACCTGGAACGGCCAGACCACGAACGGCACCCAGCTCAGCAATGGCGGCCAGTACACGATCCAGGTGACCGCGACCGACTCCGCCGGGAACTCGCTGCTCAGCTACACCACGATGACTGGAACGGTGACCGGGATCGATGCGTCCGGCTCGACACCTTCGCTGCTCGTGAACGGTGTCCCCGTCAGCGCCGCCAACATCATCGGCGTCACGTCCTGATTGCTTCCGGAGTATTATCATGAGTCTTACTGGTGCACTTTCCTCGGCGATCTCGGCGCTCAATTCGCAGAGCCAGTCGCTGGCAATGATTTCCGACAACATCTCGAACGCCGATACCACCGGCTACAAGACCACGTCGGCGATGTTCGAAGATCTGGTGACGGCGTCGAACAGTGCCACCTCGTACACGTCCGGCGGCGTCAACGTGTCCGGCCGCGCCAACATCAGCCAGCAGGGATTGCTGGCCGCGACCACCAACGCCACCGACGTTGCGATCCAGGGCAGCGGCTTCTTCGTCACCACGAATGCGACGACCGGCGGCACCACCTCCTATACGCGCAACGGTGCGTTCACCACCGACAACTCGGGCTATCTCGTCAACAACGGTAACTACCTCGAGGGCTGGCGCACCGACGCGCAAGGCAACATCCTCGGCAATGCGTCGGCCGCGAGCCTTGGGCCGATCAACACACAGGTTGCTGCAACCAGTGGCAGTGCTACGACCAAGGCGACGATCGCAGCGAACTTGCCGTCGGATGCGGCGACTGGTGCCACCTTCAGCAGCTCCATGACGGCGTACGACTCGCTCGGAACAGCGAATTCGATCCAGATCACCTGGACCAAGACCGGCGCCAATGCCTGGACCGCAAGCTTTGGAAATCCAACGCTTGCCTCGAATTCGAGTACGACGACGGGAACAACGAGCAGCGGCACAGTGGCCATCACTTTCAATAGCGATGGTTCTCTCGCCTCGACGAATCCAAGCCCGCCGACGATCTCGGTGACGGGCTGGACCGACGGGGCTGCCAACAGCAGCATCGCGCTCAATCTCGGTACCGTCGGCAAGACTGATGGCCTGACCCAGTACGCCTCGGGTGAGACGACCCCGTCAGTCGACCTGACCGGCATTACGCCCGACGGTCTTCCCTACGGCAAGCTGAGTAGCATCGCGATCGGCAAGGGTGGTGTGGTCGATGCGACCTACTCCAACGGGCAGACCATCGCGATCTACAAGATTGCGGTCGCAACCTTCAGCGACCCCAACGGATTGAGCGCGGCCAGCGACGGCCTGTACTCCGCGACGGCAGCCTCCGGCAACGCCACGCTACAGACCTCGGGGGCCAACGGTGCCGGCACGATCTACGGCAGCGAGCTGGAATCGAGCACAACTGACACCAGCGGCCAGTTCTCCAACATGATCTCGGCGCAGCAAGCCTATTCGGCGGCGTCACAGGTGATCACCACCGTCAACAAGATGTTCGACACGCTGATCTCGGCGGTGTCGCGATGATGACCGAAGCGAAGAATGACCGATTGCTGGTCAGGCTTCAGCGGCTGAAGGCGAGGGCTGCGTCGGCTCAGCCGAACGATCGGGCGCAACTCATTGCGTTGCTCGACGACGTCGAAACGCTGCGGGACCTGCTGATGCGAGAATGCGCACGGCTCGACCAGGAACTCAACCGGGCCTCGGTCCGGGTAACGGCAATCACCGCGTATGGACGCAGCGCACAGTCGGTTCGCGCCCTGCGTCGCGGACACTAGCTTGAACGGGAGCGATGACATGACACCGGAACGCAACATCAAGATCAATCCCGCGGGCAATGACGAGCGCGCCAGGTCGTTGATCGCACTGATCGACAATCTGATCGAGATCGTGAACGAGGAAAACGTCGAGCTCGCCAAGGGCCTGCCGGCCTCTCGGCTGAAGCAAGTCGACGAGAAGAACCGCCTCGCGACGCTGTTCGAGCAGTGTGTCGCGGAGGCCGTCGGCAAGACCGCCAATCTCAACGTCCAGGATCGCGTGCTGCGCGAACAGCTGATGGACCGGATCCTGAAGCTTCGGGTCGCGATGGACGAGAACGTGATGCGGCTGCGTGCGGCGATCGATGCCAGCAACCGCCGGATCGAGGCGATCATGCAGGCGATCCGCGAGCAGATCGCCAACGTATCGCCATACGGAGCCGGTGGCCGTCGCGTCACATCCGCGATGTCCTATGGCACCAACGTGCGGGCCTGATCGGGCCGTCGCCGGAGGGAGTTGGCCGTGTCGTCGCTCGATATCGCACGAAGCATCGCATTCAGCGGCCTGTCTGCCACGCAGGTGCAGATCAGCGTCGCCTCGGCCAATATCTCCAATGCGGACACCAAGGGCTATACCGAGAAGACCGCCAACCAAAGCAGCAGCGTCACCAGCGGCGTCGGCACCGGCGTCACGATCTCGGGGATCACCAGCGCGGTCGACAAGCTGCTCCTGAAGTCGCTGGTCGGGGCCAATTCCGATCTCGGCGCCGCCGACACCAACAACAACTATCTGACTGAGCTCCAGCAGCTCTATGGCAGCACGTCGAGCAGCGGCAGTTCCACGACGGGCACTTCGCTGGCCAACACGATCGCGGCATTCGAGTCGGCGCTGTCCTCGCTTGCCAGCACGCCGAGCAGCGCTTCGCTGCAATCCAACGCCGTCAGCGCGCTCGCGGCCGTCACCAATCAGCTGCAGCAGACCTCGAGCGGCATCCAGAAGCTGCGCGCCAATGCCGACCAGGACATCGCCTCGTCGGTCACCGACATCAATGCCGACCTGCAGCAGATCTCCGACCTCAACAAGCAGATCAAGCAGGAAGCGGCCGCAGGCCAGCCAACCGCCGATCTCGAGGATCAGCGCAACAGCGCACTGCAGGACGTCGCGTCGCAGATGAACGTGAGCTATTTCACCACGTCGAGCGGTGATCTGCAGATCTATACCGGTTCCGGGCAGGCGCTCGTCGACAGCACGGCGCACCCGCTGAGCTATGCGGCGGCGCCCAGCGTCACGGCGTCGACAACGTATACCGCGGGATCGGCGACGAGCGGCTTCAGCGGCATCACCGTCAACGGGGTCGACATCACTTCGCAGATCTCCTCCGGCAAGGTCAGTGCCCTGATTACCCTGCGCGACCAGACCCTGCCGGCCGCGCAGTCGCAACTCGATGAGCTTGCGCAGCAGCTGGCTTCGAGCGTGAATGCGGTATCGAACCAGGGCACATCGGTGCCGCCGCCGACGAGCCTGACCGGTACGGCGACTGTCAGCAATTCGACATCGTTCGCGGGCACCGGCACGGTGCGGATCGCAGTCGCCGACAAGAGCGGCAATCTCGTATCGTATCAGGATATCGATCTATCGGCGTATTCTACGGTGGGGGCTCTGGCCGCCAAGATCAACACCATCTCCGGCGTATCGGCATCGGTCGATGCCAACGGACATTTGTCGATTTCGGCGACCGGGTCGGGCAATGGCATCGCCATCAATCAGATGACGAGTTCGGTCGGCGGTGAGGGATTCTCCCAGAATTTCGGGCTCAACGACCTGATTACCGGGACCAGCGCCTCTAACATCGGGGTGCGCAGCGACATCCTCAGCGGCACCGCCGCGCTGCCGACGGCGACGCTCGATGCATCGTCCACGCTGACGGTCGGAAACTCGGTGCTGTCGTCGGGCTCGGCGACAGTGGTGAACGCGCTCTCGAGTGCGCTGACGGGGTCGACCAACTTCGCGATGGCGGGTGGGCTCGGCGCCACCACTGGCTCTTTCACCGACTATGCGGCAGCGATCGTTGCCAGCGTTGCGGGCAAGGCGAGCCAGGCATCGGCGACCTACACATCCAAGCAGACTGCACAGTCGACCTATGCGAGTTCGCTGTCGTCGCAGTCCGGCGTCAACATTGACCAGGAAAGCGCGAATCTGAGTGCGTTGCAGAACAAATACGCTGCCGCATCCCAGATCATTACGACCATCAATTCCATGTTCTCGGCGCTGATGACCGCGATGGGCACAGCCTGAGTGTGAGGGCGTTGTCATGATGATGCGTGTTGCCACCTTCGCGCAATCGGAGCAGATGATATCAAGCGCGCTGCGCGTGCAGTCGGTGATGGCCAACGAGCAGGTGCAGGAGTCCTCCGGGCTGCAATCCGAGGATTTCGGCGGCTACGGTTCCGGCGCCGGGCGCGTGATCAATTTGCAGGTCTCGGTGACGCGGGCCCAGTCCTATATCGATGCCAGCAATCTCGCCGACAACAAGGTGCAGGCGATGTATTCGGCGGTCGGCTCGGTGACCGATATCATCACGCAGCTTCGGACCCAGCTCAGCGCCGCCACGACCGGCAGCAGCACGGCGACGGCATCGGTGATCAACTATGCCCAGCAGGCGATCTCGCAGATGCAGGGGCTGCTCAACACCCAGTATGACGGCGAATACGTCTTCAGCGGCGCCCGCACCGACACTGCGCCCGTGGATCTGTCGAGCTATGACACCGGAACGGGCTCGCTGACGACGTCGGATACCAGCTACTACAAGGGCGACAGCGAGATTGCGTCGGTACGCGTTTCCGACAGCCAGTCGGTTTCCTACGGCGTCACCGCCGACAATCCTGGCTTCGAGCAGGTCCTGCGGCTGTTGAAGTACGTCGGCAACAGCACGACGTTGTCGTCGAGCGATATCTCGCAGGCGCTCAACCTCGCCAGCACCGCGCTGGATGCAACGTCCACGGTGCAGGCAAAGCTCTCGACCTCGGCGTCGCAGATCGAGACCGCCAGCACGGACCAGAGCGACTACCAGAATTTTGCCAAGACCCTGTCGACCAACCTCACCAGCGTCGACGTCGCCGCGGTGACGGCGCAGCTTTCGACCTATCAGGCGCAGCTGACGGCATCCTATTCGGCGATCGCCAAGATCCAGAGCATGAACTTGGCCAATTATCTGAAATAGCAGGCCCGCGGCGAGCGGTTCATCGGTTCAGGATCTTCAGCCAGACATCGCCGAGGATGATCGGCTCGCGCGGAGCGAGCCAGGTGAGGCCTGCGGCCTTGCCGAGCTCGGCGATGGCGCCTTTGGCTTGCAGGTCGGACAGCACCTTGTTGACGGCCTCCAGCAGCGCCTTGTCGGTCTCGAGGGCGACGTAACCGCGATTGGCGCCGATCGGATAGTAATAGCCGGAGGCGGTGATCCTGGTGTCGGGATGATCGGCGCGGTAGGCGTCGAACCGGCGCAGGTCGAGCAGGGTGGCGTCGAATTCACCGCGCTCCAGCTCTCCCAACAGGTCGCTGCGTCCGGGAACGAGGTGGGTGATGTCCTCGATCAGCTTACCCTTGTCGAAGGTCATCAGGATGGCATCGCCCAGCGTGCCGCTTTCGATCGTCAGGTGAAGGCCGGCGAGATCGCCGATGTCGGCGATCTTGCGGTCCTTGAGCCGGTCCTTGGCCTTGGGGCCGAGCACGACGGTCATCGGCGAATAGATGTAGGGCTGACTTGGCGCCAGCACCCCGATCGGAATGCGCCGGCGGCGATCGTCGCGCGTGGCGCCATCGAAGTCCGGCAGCTTGGCCGTCGCGACGCCCGGCGCCTTCAGCGAGTCCGTGGTGAAGGCGTACCCGCCGACCAGCGAGCATCGCCCGTCCGACAGCAACGCATTGGCCTCCAGCGCGGGGCTCGAATCCTCGTCGAGCTTGCTCTCGAACCACTGGATCTTGAGCGGCCGCCCGAGCCGCTCGGCGATGACTTGCGCGAGCGCGACGTCGAAGCCGGCATCCGGTTTGCCGCGGTGATGCGCCGACAACGGCGGCAGATCCTCATCGAGGCATATCTTGAGCGGCGCGTCGGCGGCATGCGCTGTCGCCGTGGCGGCGAGAAGCAGGGCTGCCGCAGCGCCCGTCAGGAGCGCTCTCATTGGGGCCTCCGGCTCGACAGGAAGGCCCAGACGTCGGCGATCTCCTGCTCGCTCAGGATGTCGACCCAGGGCGGCATCTTGCCGTTCTTGCCTTGCTTCACGGTGGTCACGAAGCGCGTCTTGTCGTCGGGAAACGCACGCAGGTCCGGCGTGATGGTGCCGGAGTTGACCATGTTGGGCCCATGGCAATGCGAGCAGTTCTTGGCGTAGGTGACCTTGCCCTGGTCGGCCTGACCCTGAAGGTCGATTGCACTGGCTTGCTGTGCGGCTGCCGGGATCAACGTGATCAGGGCCGCCGCGACGGCGGCGAAGATCGCCGCCGTCAACAGGGTTACTCTTTCAGTCACGTGTGCTCCGCGCTCAGTTCTTGACCGCGAACACCCACAGCGAGCCGCCGGGTGGGACCTTGGCTAGCCGCTCGTCGCCCGAGAACAGCGAATAGACGCCGCCATAGCCCGAGGTGACGGCGACATACTGCACGCCGTCCTGCTGCCAGGTCACGGGTTGTCCTTCGATGCCCGAGCCGGTCTGGAACTGCCAGAGCTTCTTGCCGCTGTCCGCGTCGAATGCCTCGAATTCGCCAGTCAGCTGACCGGAGAACACCACGCCGCCCGCCGTGGAGAGCACACCCGAGAAGCGCGGAATGTCGCTCGGCACTTCCCACTTCGCCTTGCCGGTCATCGGATCGATCGCCTTGAGATGGCCGCGCGGTCCGGTGCCCCATTCCCAGGGATCGGTGAGGTCCATGCCGACATACCATTCGCCCTGCTTGAACGTCACCGGTTCGGACTTGTACTTGCCGCCGAAGGCGAGCGTGTTGGCATAGGCGAGGCCGGTCTGCGGATTGAATGACATCGGCTCCCAGTTCTTGCCGCCGAGGATCGACGGGTAGACGGTGACCTTCTTGCCGTCACGCGCATCCTTGACGACGTCGGTCTCGATCGGCCGCCCGGTCTTCAGGTCTACACCGGTGGCCCAGTTGACGTTCACATAAGGATTTGCCGCGAGCAGCTTGCCGTTGGTGCGGTCGAGCACGTAGAAGAAGCCGTTGCGGTTGGCATCCATCAGCACCTTGGTCGGCTTGCCCTCGACATTCATGTCGGCGAGCACCATCTCGGCCACCGAGTCATAGTCGAACGGATTGTTCGGCGAGAACTGGTAATGCCACTTGATCTTGCCGGTCTTCGGATCGAGCGCCAGCACCGAGCAGGTGTAGAGGTTGTCGCCGGGACGCACCGCCGAGTTGAACGGTCCGGGATTGCCGATACCCCAATACACGGTGTTCAGTTCGGCATCATAGGAGCCGGTGATCCAGGTCGATCCGCCGCCCAGCTTCCAGGTGTCGCCCTTCCAGGTATCGCCGCCGGGCTCGTCCGGAGTCGGGATCGTGTAGGTCCGCCAGAGCTTCTTGCCGGTCGCCGGATCCCAGCCGTCGATGAAGCCGCGGGTGCCGAATTCGGCGCCGGAGATGCCGGTGATCACGACGCCATCGGCGACCAGCGGCGCCACCGTCATCGAGTAGCCTTCCTTGATGTCCGCGGCCTTTTCGCGCCACAGCTCTTTGCCGGTCTTGGCATCGAGCGCGATCACATTGGCGTCGAGGGTGGTGCGGAACAATTTGCCGTCATACAGGGCCGCGCCGCGATTGATGATGCCGCAGCAGACGATACGCGGCGTCTCGGCGGGATACTCGACCTTGGTCTTCCAGATCTGCTTGCCGGTCTTGGCGTCGATCGCGATCGTGGCGCTGTGCGTGGTGACGTAAAGGACGCCCTGGTAGACGAGCGGCTGCGATTCCTCGCTGCGGTCGTCGTTCAAGCTGTAATTCCAGACCGGGACCAGATTCTTGACGGTGTCCTTGTTGATCTGGTTCAGCGTCGAGAAGCGCTGAAGGTTGTAGCCCATACCATAATTGAGAACGTTCGATGTATCAGTCGCGCCCTTCACCAACTGCTCGTTGGTCTGAGCGCTTGCACCATAAGATGCAAGAATCACGAGGCTTGCGGCCAGCGCAATGCGTCTCATCATATCCTCCCAATGAACCTTTTCCCGCACGCCTATTCCTGACGTTGCGACGGAACCATCCCCCTGAAACCAAAACGGGTCAATACGAAAACGTGAACGAACCCCAGCAGCCTCAAGAGACCGGTCGAAAGCCTCAGGTTTTCGCTGATGCGCCCGTAGCTTACCGCCACGTGGAATACACAACGCCATGTGCGACCCGCCGCTATGCCGCAGCGCGAACGGTTCGATCAGCTAGACGGCGCATGCGGACAGGCACTCGGACGCGGCTTGGTGCCCCGCTTGTCCGGCGGCACATTGCAATTGTCGATGCGCTGCTCGTCGGTCCATTTGCGTCCAAGCCGCTCCTTGCCAGTGAGCGTGCGCTGCTGGACAACCTCTGCCGATGGGGCAGGGGCCTTGTTCTGCGCGGACGCGGGCGCGGCCAGACCGAGCGCAACCAGGCAGCCCAACGTGGTCCTGCAAATGTCGCTCATGGGTCACCTCGCTTGTTCCGGTGCAATGCCATCCGAACGCCACAGATGATCCGTGAGGAAGTTTCTTTCCACCCGAAACCTGACAGGTCTCGCGGGTTGCACTAGCTGTGGGAAGCTTCGTCGAAGCTGCTATGGTGGGCCGGTATCTTTGCGGAGCGACACTCAAGGGAGACGAACGATGATTTCGCGCCGATCGCTTGCTTTGACTTTGGCCATGGCCGTGCTCTCAGGTCCTGCCCTGGCCGCAACGGGCGGTCGCAGCGCGCTCAAGATGCTCGATCCCGACAATGACGGCACGGTCGACCTTGCCGAGGCCAAGAAGGCTGCCGCCGATCTGTTCGCGAAGCTCGATCCCGATCACGACGGCACGCTCGACGTGCGCGAATTGCGCGGACGGCTGACTGCGAAAGAGCTCAAGATGGCGGATCCGGATCACGACGGCACCCTGACGCTCGACGAGTATCTCGCGGTCGTCGAGCAGCGGTTTTCAAGGCCGCCGATCCCGACAATGACGGAACGCTGGATGCGAAGGAGTTGAAGTCGCGCGCCGGCCGGGCGCTGCTGCGCCTGCTCAAATAGGTCCGTGCCTGCGCATCTCGCCGGGCTGATCCCGGTTATCGACGCTGGATTCCGCGCATAACAAAAAAAGTTGCGATTTCGCTCTTGGGCAAGACGCCGCCGGCGTGATCGGGTTTGCTTATCGGTACGTAGCCGCCCGGCAGCCGGAAAATGCCTGACAGATCAGCGTCGGGGTTTCCCAATCGTTTCAAAGCCGGGCGGACGTCAGCGAGCCGTCGTCCGTTTCGGCATGCCCAGCAGCGAAGTCGGGTCCTTACCCGGCCGGCTTGCGCCCTGGAACAGCCAGCCCTAGCTTGCCGCGCGGCGCGACGCTTGCGCCAACATATACTTGGGAGAAGGAAATGGCCTGGAAAACACCGAAGATCGTTGAAGTGCCGGTTGGCATGGAAATCAACATGTACGCCTGCGCAGCGCGCAAATAATCCGAGACAAGTAACGCGAGGCAGCCTGCCCGGCCCGAGCAGCTTGCTGCATCGAGCCGCGGCAGGCGTCTTTCGCGGCCGCGATGCTGCCGCTCGAATTTCCTGCAGATCCTTCCCACAACACGTTGAAATCGAGACCACCTGCGCGATTGGCGGGCCATGCTGCTTTGTCCTACAGTGCGGCTTGAGGCGGTGGTCCGGGGACGATGAGTTTCGAAATCAGGCGAGGGCGTTGGGTGGGCGTGCTGGGCGCGGCGATTGCCGGCGTCGCGGCCGTGCTGCCGCTCGGCGCCTACGCCGAGGGCTTTGATACCGAGCATATCTTCGGCTTCATGATCGGCTCCGATGTGGGCGACGTCGGCGAGCGGGAATTCCAGAGCCAGACCACCGGGCGCTTCGCCAAGGATGGCGGCCGCTATCGCGCGCTCAATCAGGAGATGGAGCTCGAGCTCGTTCCGGCGCCGAACTTTCGTGTCGAACTCGGCACGTCGTTCAGCGCTTACGATATCAATCGCGTCCCGGGCTTTGATGATCGCCGCCAGTTGTCGTGGCAAAGCGTGTCGGTCGATTTTCGTTATCGCTTTCTCGATCGTGAGGCGGCGCCCTTCGGCATGACGGTCGCGCTGGAGACACGCGCCGGCCGCGTCGATGAAACGACGGCCGCGGCAGTCCGCAGCTACGGCACCGAGCTCACGGTGGCGTTCGACCGTGAGGTGATCCCGAATCTGGTGGTGGCGGCGCTGAACGTTAGCTACGAGCCCGAATGGACGCGGATGCCGCGCACCGGCACCGCAGAGCAGGATGCCACGATCGGCGTCGCGTTTGGCCTGATGGCCAAGGTGAGGCCGGATATCCTGATCGGCGGCGAAGCGCGTTATTTCAGGAAGTATGACGGGATCGGCCTTGATGAACTGTCCGGGCAGGCGCTGTTCATCGGTCCGACCGCCTATTTTCAGCTCTCGGAGCGCTCGCGCCTGACTGCGACCTGGAGCGTCCAGGCCTGGGGGCAGCGGGCCGGCAGCAATGCCGCCCTCGACCTGGTCAATTTCGAGCGCCACCAGGCGCGGCTGGTGTACGGTCTGAACTTCTAGAGCCGGGTTCCCGCGCCCTGTCACGAGCCTGTGAAACCCTGACCTGGCTGATTACGTATTCCGTCGTGTTATCTATTTCGTGAGCACGCTTAGGGATCGCGCATGAACCCGATTGATCTGATCGTCACCGTATGTGCCGTGCTGTCGCCCGCCACCTGCGAGGAGCAGCATCTGGTGTTCAACTGGAGCGGTTCGCTGCAACAATGCGCCATGGCCGCGCCGCCTTACATCGCGCAATGGGTCGGCGAACATCCGAAATGGACGGCGGTGCGATGGCGTTGCGAATATCCGCACACCAACGATCGCGCCGGCACGGACGGCAAACCGCCGGCGGCCTAGCTGTTACTTGTTGCAGTCCTTCAAGTCCTTGTCGGACACCGAAAACACGGCATCGGCCTTGATCTCCATGTCGCGAACGAAGCACTGCTTTGCGCCGCTGTAGCCGACCTTGGCATCGTAGCGGCCGGGCTCGACGCCGGTGATCCGCAGGCGCTCGTCGTGGTCGACTTCCTTGTCCTTGTCGTTGAGCGTCTGGTTAGGACCCCACTCGTTCTTGCCTGCCGGCGACAGCTCGAAGCTCGAAATCGTGGCGCTGGTCAGATTCCACAGCCGGATGCCTTTGCCCTTGCTTTGGGCGAGCACTGTGGCCGGCAGCACAAGCAACGCAATACCAACAGCAATCGACGCACGCGGCATCCAACCTCTCCCTTACGCTTCGTCCAAGGATGACGGCGTCTCACATATTTGCAAGGTCCAACTGTGAGAGCCGCCGCTTGATTTCGTCGATCTCCGGTTCGCTGCGCGTTGCGCGCGGCGCGGCAATGGTTTCGACGTGAAGGATTCGGGCGGGTCGCGGCGACAGGAAGAACAGGCGGTCTCCGAGGCGGACTGCGTCGTCGAGATCGTGGGTGACGAGGAGCGTCATCATCTTCCGGCTGGCGACCAGCGTGGCGACCTGGTCGCGCAACCGCCCCGCAAGCGCATTGTCGAGCGAGGCCAGCGGCTCATCGAGGATGAGGAAATCCGGCTCGATGGCGAAGGCGCGGGCGAGCGCGACGCGGCGGGCAAGGCCGAGCGACAGCTCACCGGGAAAGTGGTTGCGATGCACGCTCAATTCGAGCACCTCGAACAGCGCCGACAGCGTGCCGTCGTCGACATGCGGTGCGGCGATCCGCACATTCTCTTCAACGGTGCGCCAGGGCAACAGCCGCGGCTCCTGGAACACCATGCCGAGGCGCATGCCGGGGGAGCGCGCGACGTGGCCCTGGTAGTTGGCGTCGAGCCCGGCGAGAATCCGGAGCAGGGTGCTCTTGCCGCAGCCCGATGGGCCGAACAGCACGCCAACCTCGCCGGCGTTCAATGTGAAGGTGACGTTGTCGAGTACGTCGTGCCGCTTTCCGGCTGCGCTCGCAAAGCTCTTGCCTGTGATATTGACCTCAAGCTGCACGGAGCCGCCACCGCGTTAGCCTGGTTTCAAACGGCTGCACCAGCAGGGTCTCGATCACGAGCACGACACCGGCAAAGCTCAGCGAGTAGGCCAGCAGCAACGGGATGTCGAACAGCTGGAAGGCGACGCCGATCTCGAAGCCGACCCCGTTGGGGCGGCCCAGATATTCGGCGACCAGCACGATCTTCCAGACCAGCGACAGCCCGGAGCGTGCAGCGGCCGCGATGTAGGGCGCAAGCTGCGGCAGGACCACATGCCGGAAGGCGCGGCCGCGCGGCAAGGCAAACGCCGTTGCCATCTCGTCGAGCGCGGGGTCGAGCGCGCGGGCGCCCTCGCGCAGGGTGACGACGGCAGTCGGCAGCTTGTTGATGGCGATGGCCGTGATCGCGGCGACCTCGGTCAGCCCGGCCCAGATATAGGCCAGCACGATGACGACGAGTGCCGGCAGGTTGAGCAGCAGGATCAGCCAGGGATCGCCGAGGCGATTGGCAAGCGACACGCGGCCCATCAGATAACCGATCGCCGAGCCGAGCGCCATGGCGAGGGTGAAGGCCAGCGCGACGCGCGCCAGCGTTGCGCCGAGATTGACGAACAGCGCGCCCGATCGCGCTTCGACTATGAGGACCGACAGCACCGCCGGCGGCGCCGGCAGCTTCGCATCGCCGATCAACAGCGAGGCGATCCACCAGGTCGCGATGAACAGCGCGAATGACAGGAGGCGCAGCACCGCTAGTCTCCCGGGATCGCTTGGTAGAACGTGCCGGGATCGAGCTCGGTCGCGGTGCCGACAAGATCGCGGCCGCCGAGCTGCGCCAGCACCCGGTACAGCACGCGTGCATCCGCCTCTTCGTCAGCGATCGGACGTCGCGGGATGCCCTCACGGTAGCGGTCGCGATAGGCGTGTAGCGTCGCCGCATCCTGCGCACCGGTCAGCGGCGCAATCGTGTCCCATTCGGCATTCGAGGTCGCCAGAATCTCTTTCGCGGCGCGCGTCACGGCGATGAAGCGGGCCACCAGATCCTTGTTGGCGTTGGCCCAGGCCTCGTCGAACACGTACCCAATCATGGCGATGCGGCCCTTGCTGCCGAGCTTTTGCAGGATCTCTTCCATGCCGGCGAGCCGGCGAAAGCCTTTGGCCTCAAGCGCCGCGCAGAAATTCCAGTAATTCAGCGTCGCGTCCATCTCGCCGTCGAGCGTCTTGGCGGTGAGCAGCGGCGGCGCGCCGTAGACGATCGTCGCCTGCGACTTCAGGTCGACGCCGTCCTGCTTCGATGCGGCCTGCAGCAGCAGCCAGTTCTTGTCGATCGCGCCGCCGGCAACGGCAAGCTTGCGCCCCTTGAGGTCGGCGAGCGTCTTGAGCGGCGAGGCGGCCGGGACCATCACGGCGCCCAGCGCGCTCGAATAGGGATAGAATTGCAGCTTGGCGCCGAGCGAACGTTCGCGCGACACCCAGGGCCAGTCGGACACCATCACGTCGGCCGAGCCGGAGCGCAGCGCGATCTTGCCGGCCTCGGGGCTGGCGAGCTCGACGATATCGATCGACAGATTGGCCTTCTTGTCGAGACCATGGGAGCGAATGACGGCCAGTTCCCAGGCCAGCGTTCCGGTCTTCTGCGCTGCAACGCGGATGGTCTCCGCGCTGCACGAGGTGCCGAACTGCATGACCGCCACGACTGCCGCAGCCAACACCGTGCGTACAGAGATGATCATCGTTTGTTGAGCCACTTCCCCGAATGTTTTCTTTTCTGATCAACATCCATAGCATAGCTTGCCGGAAGAGAAGAGGAAGCAGGACCATGGCAGGAGCTGGCATGCTACGACCGATTGTCGCCGTCCTGGTGCTCGCCGGGACGACCATCAGCGTGCTGGCCCAGGAGATCAACGACTATCCAACCTCGGCGCGGGCCGAATATGTGTTCGGCTGCATGAAGTCCAATGGCGAATCGCGGCAGTCGATCGAACAATGTTCCTGCTCGATCGACGTGGTCGCCTCGATCATCCCCTATGACCGCTACGTCACTGCCGAGACCGTGCTGAGCATGGCGCAGGTGCGCGGCAATCTGGGCGGCCAGTTCCGCTCGTCCGAGCAGGCCGCCAACGCGCTCAGCGACCTCAGGCGGGCGCAGGCCGAGGCCGAAGTCAGGTGCTTCTAGCGTCGATCGTGAGATCGCGAGCGCGTCAGGTCCCGGGATTCTCGACCTTCCATTCGTGGTCGAAGACGTGCCCGTCGGTGTCCTTGGCCTCGGCGCGGAAGTGCTTGGCGCCATTGGAGACGTAAGTGAAGCGAATGTTGGGGTCCTCTGAAATCGAGATGCCGCCCTCCATCGCCAGCACCGGACTGTCGTCCTGCCAGATGTGCAGCTCATTGACGAAGAAGGCCGGGATATAGAGCTGTGTGACCTGGTCCATCTGCAGGCCTGAATTATTCGGATGCCCGATCATGATCTGGGCCTCGCGTGTGCTCGTCGCAGGCCCCTGTTCGGACTTTGTGAACTGCCGGTAGCGCATCTGGCCGAGCCGGTTGTTCGCTTCCTCGACGTTCTTGCCGGCCGGCGCCGAGCAGCCGCCGGACGCTTTGACATAGACCTTGCTCACGTAGAGCTTGCCATCGCTGAGCTCGGCGACGGCGTGCACATTGGTGTAGTTGTTGACGCGGACGCGGGTCGAGATCTCGGTGACGTTGGCGTCCGGACCGAGGGTGAACTTCGCGGCCATCGGCGCCGGGTTCTCGTCGATCACAAGCGTGATGACGACGACGCGGCGGCTATCGCCAGGCTGCAGCTTGGTGCGCAGCGTCACCGGAACGATCGCGGCATCTTCCGCGCGCACCGGCATCTCAATGCCGATCACATCGTTGCCGTCATTCATCGGACGATTGCTGAAGATGTCCTGGACGAGGCCCGGCCAGGGATCATAGGTCTCGGCTGCGAGCGCAGCGGGTGTCCCCAGCGCGATCGCAAGAAGGCTGGCGATGCAAAGCAGGCGGGTGCGATGTCCAGTCATGTTCGCGAGATCCTATGCAGCCGCGTCATTATAGGACCAACAGCTACTCCCATTCAATTTCCGAGAATGCTGCAGTTGCGTTGCGGGCGTTGTAATCGTCGAACAATTGCCAGCGCGGCCGCTCGGCTGCCGCGGCATGCTCCGCCGCAGCCGTGATCGGCTTGCCGCCTGCGACCAGCGCACGGACGTCCGCGGCCAGCGTCTCAAGGTAACGCCGCTCGTCGGCAAGTGCTGCAGGCCACGCACTCACGGGTCCGTGACCTGGAACCACGCGCTCGGCAGGAATAGCCTGGAGGTCGTCGAGCGCACGCAGCCAGCCCTTGAGGCTGCCGTCGACCACCGGAATATGCTCGAGGAACACCAGATCGCCGGCGAACAGGGTGCCGGTGCGTTCATCGAACACGGTGAGGTCGTTGTCGCTGTGGGCGGGTGGCCATGCCTTCAGGGTGAGGCTCCGTCCGCCGAGGTCGAGCTTCAGCGTGTCCGTGACCAGCACGGTGGGCGGAACGATCCGGACCTCGTCGATCAAAGCATCGCCCATGGTTCGGCGAAAGCCGTCGAGATAGAATTGCCCGCGCGCTCCCAGCGCGCGGGGCAGGGCCTTGTGGCCGACGAAACTGGTCCCGTCAGCCACGAAAGCCGCGTTGCCGAAGCTATGATCCGGATGCGCGTGGGTGTTGATCACGTAGCGGATCGGCTTGTCGCTATGGCTGCGCACGGCGGCGAGCAATTGCCGCCCTTCGCGGACGCTGCCGCCGGTGTCGATGACGGCAATGGCGCTGTCGCCGACCACGAAGCCGACATTGGCGATGGCGCCTTCGTTGTCGCGCGTCATCAATGCAGTGACCCCGGTGTGAACGAATATTCCGGGGGCGACTTCGCTCACAGGCAATTCCGCCTCTTGAGCCCGCGCTATGGTCGGCGTCCAAAGCATCAGGAGCAGCGCAAGCACCGAACCGCCATGAGCCATGTTTCCGCCTCAGTTTTTCCGGGACGCGCGATCGATGTCGCCGCGCTCCAGTTTGCGCTGCAACAAGCAACGCGGCACCGTCGCGATCATTATCCCTGTTGCACGTCATGTTGCGCCGGGCAATTGGCGGATGGCGGCAATCTGTCCGATCGAGAGGAGACCGCGCAATGAGAGTTATCGGATGCCGTCCTGTCCTGTTCGCGCTTGCCGGCTTCATCGCCTGTCTCGCCGGCCGCGATATCGCGCGTGCGCAGGTCAATGAGCAGGGCGAACTCTCCATCGAGCTGGTCGATCCCAAGGTGCTGCGCATCTGCGCCGATCCGCGCAACCTGCCGTTCTCGAATGACAAGGGCGAGGGTTTTGAGAACAAGATCGGCGAGCTGTTCGCCGAGAAGCTGCAAAAGAAGCTCGATTACATGTATTTCCCGCAGGCGACCGGCTTCGTGCGGGTCACGCTCGGCTCGCATCGCTGCGACGTGATCATGGGCTTTCCGCAAGGCGACGACCTCGCGCAAGGGACCAATCCGTATTACCGCACGGCCTATGCGATCGTCGCCAAGCCGGGCAGTGGACTGGATGAGGTCACGACGCTCGAGGATGAGCGGCTGAAGGGCAAGCATATCGGCATCGTCGCCGGAACGCCGCCCGCGACCAACATGGCCATCAACGGCCTGATGAGCAATGCGAAGCCCTATCCGCTGATGATCGATACGCGCTACGATTCCTCGGCCGAGGCGATGATGAACGACCTCGAAAAGGGCGAGATCGACGCCGGCATCCTGTGGGGGCCGATGGCCGGCTTCTATGCCAAGAAGGCGAACCCGCCGCTGCATGTCACGCCGCTGCTCAAGGAGACCTCAGGACCCAAGCTGGTCTATCGCATCGGCATGGGCGTGCGGGCGTCCGACCAGAACTGGAAGCGGCAGCTCAATCGCCTGATCCAGGAGAACCAGCCGGCGATCAACAAGATCCTGCTCGACTTCGGCGTTCCGCTGCTCGATGAGAACGACCGTCCGATCGGACCGGAGACCGCGACCAAATCGCCATGATCAGGCTCGCGGCCATGCTCGCGGTGATATTACTCGCCGTTTCGCATGTCCGCGCGCAGGACCACCTTGCAGAGCCCGAGGGCTACCGAACCGAGGATTATCGCGCGCCGGTGCCGATCACGCTTGCGGGCGCACGGGTGCTCACGACCGCGGAAGCGGAAGCGATCTGGCGCGACAAATCAGGCGCCTTCGTCGACGTGCTGCCGCGCGCGCCGAAGCCTAACCTGCCGGCCGGCACGGTGTGGCGCGAGCGGCCGCATCGCGATATTCCCGGCAGCATCTGGCTGCCCGACACCGGCTACGGCAAGCTCGCCGCATCGACCGAGGACTACATGCGACGTGGGCTGGTCCGCGCTTCGGGCGACGACAAGGCCCGATTGCTCGTGATCTACTGCCAGGAAAATTGCTGGATGTCGTGGAACGCCGCTAAGCGCGTGCTGTCCTACGGCTACCGGAATGTGGCGTGGTATCCGGACGGAACCGACGGTTGGGGGCGCGCCAATCTGCCGCTGACGGATGTCGAGCCCGAGCCGCGCGAGGGCGAGCAATAAGCCCGTCCTCACGAGGCCAGGAAATGCTCCAGCGAGCTACTTCTGCTTGTCGAGCTTGTTGATGGTCTTGCCGCCGTCGCCGTCCGACGTGGTGAACGTCACCTTGTCACCGGCGTGAAGCTCCTCCAGCGATTGTCCCTTGGCCACCTTGTATTCCTGGATCGCGCCGCCGGCCGCGCCGACGGTGCCGGTTTGCGCCTGCTGGATCGAGATGGTCCCACTCAGTCGGTCAATCTTGGTGACCATTCCCGACATGGATTGCTGGGCCAAAGCCGCTGTGGTGATCAGGCTCGCGGCGGCGAGGCTGGTCATGACGATCTTGGCTGCTCTCATCGAGGTCTCCCAACTTCAGATATAGTTGGAGACAACGAGCGGGCAGCGCAGTTTGTTCCGGCGGCGAGTCAATGATCCCCGGGGCGATCGGCCGCAGGCCTCAATCCAGTTCCTGCTGGATGGTGCGGCTGAGCGCGAACAGCCGCTGGTCGATGATGGTCGGCACCTCGCAGACGAATTTCACCACGCGGCCGCGGTCCTCGAAGATCCGGGTCTCCCATACCAGCTGGTTGCCGAGTTCGTCGACCTTGGCCTGATCCGGCGGCGTGGCATCCTGCAGTGCCTGCAGCGCGATCGTATCGGCGCGGATCTTTTCTGCGGCCTCGCGCTGCTTGCGCATCACGCGCTCCAGCCCGTTCAAGACCGAGGCCCGCTGGCCGTTGAGCGTATCGAACAGGCCCGCGAAGAGCAGTTTTCCCGCATTGGCCTTGTCGGCCGCGGCGGCCGACAGGAACTCGGTGATCTCCTTCTGGGCATCCTCGAGCGGAACGCGGCGCGCCGCGAGCTTGGTCGCAAGTTGGCTGATCTTCGGATTGTCCCGCCACTTGGTCTCGGCATCGCCGAGTGGCGGCCCGGCCCAGACCGCAGCGAGCGAGATCTCGGGCACCTTGGCCTGTTGGCAGGGCCAGTCCGGGTAACGCGGGTCGGCCGCGAACGCGACCTGGTTCGACAGAACCATCGCGAGCAGCGCGCCGAGTGCTGGCCGCCAACCTGTCATGCCTCGCCTCCGCCGGGTCCGCGGCGCACCAGGCCGCGCGATGGATCGTAGGCCAGGATCGCGCCGATCATGAACACCACCGTGCAGCCGCCGACCACCGCGAGCGAAACCCAGTTCATCTTGCCGTACAGCGCAAACCGAATCAGCTCCACTGCATGCGTGAACGGATTGCACTGGCAAACATAGTACAGCATCGGGCTGCCTTCCTGCACACGCCAGAGCGGGTAGAGGGCCGACGATGCAAAGAACATCGGGAAGATCACAAAGTTCATCACGCCGGCAAAATTCTCCAGCTGCTTGATGCTGGCCGAGATGAGCATGCCCAGTGCGCCGAGCATCAGGCCCGACAGCACCAGCGCCGGAAGCACCGTAAGGTAGCCGATGGTCGGCGGCGTGATGTCCCAGAACCATGCGATCAGCAGGAAGGCGTAAACCTGGAGCAGCGATACGGCCGTGCCGGCGAGCAGCTTGCAGAACAGGAGATAGCCGCGCGGCAGCGGGCTGACGAGTAGGGTGCGCATGTTGCCCATCTCGCGGTCATAGACCATCGACAGCGAGGATTGCATGCCGTTGAAGAGCTGGATCATCGCCATCAGGCCGGGCGCGATGTAGACCTCGTAGAGAATGTAGGTCTCATAGGGCGGGATGATCGAGATACCGAGCACCTGACGGAAGCCGGCCGCAAAGATGAACAGCCAGACCAGCGGCCGGACCAGCGCCGAGACGAAGCGCTCGCGCTGATGCAGGAAGCGCAGCGCCTCGCGCCACACGATGCCGTTCAGGCAGACGATGTATTCCGACACCGAGAAGCCGCTTCGCTCAGGCGTAACCGTCGTGCTGCTCATGTTGGCGGTTTTCCGGTGAGCGTTGCCGTTCCGGTCAGGCGCATGAACGCGGTGTTGACGTCCTGGGCGCCTGCGTCCGCGATCACGCGCGACATCGGCCCGTGCGCCAGCATCCGGCCCTGATGCAGCACGACGAGGTCGTCGCCCGGCATGATCTCGTCGAACAGATGCGTCGCCCAGAGCACGCCGATGCCCTGTTCGGTGACAAGCTGGCGGACATGGTCGAGAATGTCGGCGCGCGCCTTGACGTCGAGCCCGACGGTGGCCTCGTCGAGCAGCAAGAGCCGCGGACGGTGCAGCAGCGCGCGGGCGATCTCGAGCCGCCGCATCTGGCCGCCCGAGAGATCGCGCACCTTGCTCGTGGCGCGGTCGGCGAGCCCGATGCGGCCAAGCACCTCGGCGCTGCGCAGCCGCGCCTCGCGCCGCGAGATGCCGTGCAACGCGGCGTGATACAGCAGGTTCTGCGTCAGCGAGAGATCGAGATCGAGCGTGCGTGGCTGGAACACGACGCCCATCAGCCGCAGCGCTTCACCCGGCGTCCGGCTGATGTCGTGACCGAAGATCTTGATTTGGCCGTTCTGGATCCCGAACAGCCGCGTCACCAGCGAGAACAACGTGCTTTTGCCGGCGCCATTGAGGCCCAGCAATGCGGTGAAGCTCGCAGGCTGAACCGTGAAGTTGACGTCGATCAGCGCGCGCCGCGGGCCGTAGCTGTGGCTGACATTGCCGATCGACAGCGCCGGCTGCACGGCCGCTACAGGGCCTGCATCCGGCGAGGACTGGCTCGCGATATGGGCGTCGGTTGCGGTCATGGCTGCGCGATCGTGATCCCCCAAGGCAGTTCGCCGACCTGAATGGTCTTGATCACCTTCTGGGCCGCGACGTCGATCACCGAGACGTCGTTCGAGACCCCGTTGGTGACCATCAGATATTTTTCGTCCGGGGTGAAATCCATGTGCCAGACCCGCTGGCCGACCAGGAGATATTTGAGGACCTTGTGGGTCGCGCCGTCGACCACCGCGACGCGGTTGGCGGGGCCGAGTGCGACGAACGCGGTCTTGCCGTCCTTGGTCATACCGATGCCGACCGGCTGGATCGCCTCGTTGCGCAGGCCCGGAATTTCGAAGGTGATCTTGCCGGTCACCTCGCGCTTGACCGGATCGATGATCGACACCGTGCCGCCGATCTCGGAGGAAACCCATAATTCGGAGCCGTCGCGCTTGAACTGGGCGAAGCGCGGCCGCGAATCGACCAGCACATTGGCGACAATCTGGCGCGTCGTCGTGTCGATGAAATGCGCCATGTTGGTGGTTTCGGAGGTGTTGATCAGGATCTTGCCGTCCGGGCTGATCGTCATGCCCTCCGGCTCGACGCCGACCTGGATGTCGCCGAGCCGGGCGCGCTTCTCGAGATCGATCACGGTGACCGTGTTGTCGTTCTCGTTGGCGACATACATGGTCTTGCCGGCGGCATCCTGGGTGAACAATTCCGGGTCGGGGCCGGAGGGCAGGGTGTCGACGATCTCCTGGGTCTTGGTATCGATCACCTGGATCGTGTCGTCATCGCCGACCGCGACCATCACGAACTTGCCGTCGCGCGAGAACTCGATGCCGCGCGGCCGCTGGCCGACCTTGATGGTCTTTGTCACCGTCCAGCTGTCAGTGTCGATCACCGTAACCGTGTTGCCTTTCTCGTTGGAGACGTAGGCAACGAAGGCGGACGCCGGTGTTGCGGCAAGCCAAACCAGCATCCCGGTCAACAGACAGCGGCGCCACATGCGTTTCATCTCCCTCACTGCAGCTTGCACTTCGTTTCAGGCCGGTCAACACCGAGCGTGTCGAGCTCGGAGACCTGATGCAGGAAACCTTCCTGCGGCGAGACCGAAACGACCATACGACCATCGGCCAGCAGGATCGGCTGGCGGAGCTGCAGATTCCAGTCTCGCAGGGTCAATCGCGTGCCCTTGAAGGCGGCGATCGAGAAATCCTTGCCCTTGAGGAAGGCGATGACCTTCCTGGGATCGCCCGAATTGGTGCGGGACGTGGCTTCCCCGATCGTGCGGGCTGCCGTCCAGGCCTGCATGTCGAGCGCCGTCATGCGGCGCATGTTCAGCTTGACGAAGCGGTTCTGGATCTGGACCGCGCCCCATTGGTCATGCGCGGCGTCCCAGCTGGTCGGCACCAGGCCCGCCGAGCCCGCCACGGGGCGCGGGTCCCAGGTCCGGTAGGGCAGATAGTTCGCGAACACCTCGCTCTCGTCGGCGGCGACCAGCACGTCGTAAGCCGGTGCCTGCTGCGTGAACACCGGCATCTGGCGCTGGATCAGCGTCACGCCGGAGTCGGTGCGCCGCGCGCCGCCGGTGTCCTCGAATGTCCGCTCCTGAACGATCTTGGCGCCGAACCGCGTGGCCGCACGGCGCAGCGCGTCGGCGTAGAGTTTGTCCTGATCATGCGAGCCGGTCACCAGCAGCCAGCGCTTCCATTGCTTCCACACCAGGTACTGGCCCAGCGCGTCCGCCAGCATCGAGCGGGTCGGTGCGATGTGGATCACGTTGGCGCGGCAGTCCTGCTCGCGCAGCCGATCGTCGATCGCGCCGGCATTCAACAGCATGGTGCCGCGGTCGCGCAGCGCGTCGGCGACTTTGAGCAGGGCGTCCGCGGGCAGGTCGGTGATGATATAGTCGTTGCGGCCGGCGAGATCGGTCGCGACCTTGGCGACATCGTCGCTGTCCTTGACCTTGATCTCGTCGAGCGTGAAGCGCTGGTTGAGGAATTTTCCGGTCGTATTGTTGTCTTCGATCGCAAGGCGTGCGCCGGCGATGCCGTCATTGTCGGCCGGTTGCTGGATCAGCGAGAGCGTCGATTTGATGCCGGCGTGGCCGAGATAGCCGATATGGATTTCGACGGGATCAGCCGCCAGCGCTCCGGTCACCACCATGCTGAGCGCGATCGTGCCGATCAGCCATCGGAACATAATTCCTCCCGTAGTCATCCTTCACTCGGCCGGCATTGTCGAGCCATGCGTTGACATGCAAGATGCCGGAATTGGCCTGGCTTGCAACCCCGCTTTTTGTCGTTGCGTGGTACCAAATTGCGATTGGTTCACAATCATGAGATCAGCGTTCGTCTTCGTCATATCATTGCTGCTGATGTCTGCGGCGGCACGCGCCGAACCGCCCAAGCTCGCGGTATTCGACCTCGAGATGATCGACACCAGTCTTCAAGGGGAGGTGAACGGGCCGCGGGCCGATGAGCAGGCGCGGCTGCTCCGCACCGGCGAACAGGTGCGCAGAGAGCTTGCAGAGTCCGGCAAGTTCCACGTGATCGATATCGCGCCCGTCAATGCTGCGGCGCACGGCAGCAATCTTCAGGCCTGCGGCGGATGCGACGTGAAACTGGCCGGCGAGCTGGGCGCCGATCTTGCGATGACCGGTGTGGTGCAGAAGGTCTCCAACCTGATCCTCAACATCAATCTCTATCTGCGCGACGTCCATTCCGGGCAATTGGTGGCAGCAGCAAGCGCCGACATGCGCGGCAATACCGACGAATCCTGGTCGCGCGCCACCGATTACCTCGTGCGCAACCGCCTGCTCGCACCGAACTACGGCGCGCCGCAGGCGCGATGAGCGACGGGTGCTCGGACGATTTCGGAATATTAGAAGAATAACCCTGAGTTGCCTGACGTGTCAACTCGTCTGGTTGAACGCCGCCGCCGGCTACTTTGCATGGGGTTGTTTTCGATATTTTGGCATCGCGCCGCCTTGGCCGGGGAAAGCATCACGCCTTCAGCCGCGCGGCGTGCCAGCGCAGGTGATCGGCCATGAAGGTCGAGATGAAGTAATAGCTGTGGTCGTAGCCCGGCTGACGACGCAACGTGAGCGGAATATTGGCCTTCTCGCAGGCGGCCTTCAGGAGCTCGGGGCGCAGCTGTTCGGTGAGAAAACCGTCGGCATCGCCATAGTCGACCAGCAGATCGGAGAAGCGGGCGCCGTCCTCGATCAACGCGACTGCATCGTGCTTGCGCCACGCCTGCTTGTTACTGCCGAGATAGCCGCCCAGCGCCTTGTTGCCCCACGGTACCTGCGACGGCGCCACGATCGGCGCGAACGCGCTTGCCGCGCGATAGCGATCGGGATAGCGCAGCGCCACCGTCAGTGCGCCATGGCCGCCCATGGAATGACCGAGGATCGATTGCCGCTTCGTGTCGACCGGGAATTGCTCGGCGATCAACTTGGGCAATTCCTCGGTGACGTAGCTCCACATCCGGTAATTGGTCGCGAACGGCGGCTCCGTCGCATCGACATAGAAGCCTGCGCCGAGGCCAAAATCATAGGCATTGGCGGGATCGCCGGGGACACTTTCGCCGCGCGGGCTTGTGTCGGGCGCGACGAAGATCAGGCCGAGCTCGGCGCATGCCTGGCGGAATTCACCCTTCTCGGTGACGTTGGCGTGCGTGCAGGTCAGGCCCGACAGATAGGTGACGACGGGCAATTTGGAGCCGGTCGCATGATCGGGGACGAACACCGAGAAGGTCATGTCGGTCTTGGTTTCGCGGCTTGGGTGCCGGTAAACGCCTTGCGTGCCGCCATGCGACTTGTTCCGGGAAACCGTCTGCATTGTCATATTCCCCTGTGTTGGAGCGCGACGTCAGGCGACGCCGCTCTCGATCGCCAGCCGCACCAGCTCTGCCGAGGTGCGCACGCCAAGCTTCTGGCGCATGATCGATGACGTGTTCGCGACCGTCTTGTATGACGAATGCACCAGCCAGGCGATCTCCGACAGGCTCTTGCCGGAACTGAGCAGCCGCAGGATCTCCATCTCGCGCGAAGTGAGCTTGGAAAGTGGATTTTGCGCAAAGCCCGGCCGCGCAAAGGCGACGTTGCGTGCGATCGCCGGCGGCAGGTAGACGCCGCCATTGCCGACCTCGCGTACCGCCTCCACCAGATCGTTGGGATCGCCGGTCTTCGAGACGTAGCCCTTGGCGCCGATGTCGATGGCGCGGGCGGCGAACACCGGGTCGTCGTTCATGCTGAACATGATGAGGCGCGCGGATGCATCGCGGCTCAAGATACGGCGGGCCAGCTCGAAGCCGGAGACGGTCGGCAGGTTGATGTCGATCACGCAGAGATCGGGCTTCTCCGCGACGAACGCCCGTTCGCCGCTTTCGGCATCCGCAGCTTCCAGCAGGACGATCTCGGGATCGTCGGCGAACACGGTGCGACAACCGGAGGCAACGATGGGATGATCATCAACGATCAGAATGCGCATGGCGTTGTTCCGGCGACCTGCTTCGGTTCACTCTTCGTCACATCGATTTGCACGAAGAACACCTCGGTTCCGACCGGTTGTGCACCTCGCACGAGATTGCGATAGGGTGCGATTAGATAGCCGGGCAAATTTGGCTGTCAACGATCCTCTCGGAGGAGGGATCGCGGTCGGGGGCAACGTCATGTGGCAAAAGCTATCCTTGCGCGCACGGATCAACCTGCTGCTGGCGCTGATACTGGCGCTTGGGTTGGGCATCAATATTGCGCGGCTCGTGCTGGAAGCGGGGCCGCGCGTCCAGGCCGAGGACCAGAGCGTGATCCGGCTGGCGCGCGAGTTTGTTACGACGATGGTGGCCGGTCTCGACGAGGCGCCGGATCCGGATGCCCGGCTCGACCAGATCGTTCAAGATCTGAGCCGGCTGCGTCACGTCAGCATCACGCGGCAGGACGACGCGACCGCAAGGTCTCCCCAGCACCCGGAGGAGGCAGGCGATCCGCGCGCCCCTCCGGAGTGGTTCGTCGCGCTGGTGCATCCCGAGCAAACCTCGGTGCGGGTGCCGATCTCGGTTCACGGCAAGCCGCAATCGCTTGTCATTACCTCGCATCCCGACGACGAAATGGCCGAGATCTGGGACGGCATCGTCACCCAGCTCGAGATCGGCTCCGCGATCGCGGTGGCGCTGCTGCTGGTCACCATGCTGGTGGTCGGCCGCGCACTTGCTCCGCTGGAAGCGCTGTCGCAGGCCATGACCGGTATCGAGGCCGGGGATTACGATGCACGCGTCGAGCCTGGTGGATCGCCTGAATTGGCTGCAATCTGTGCCAAACTGAACCATTTGGCGGCGACCCTTGGCGAGGCCGTCGACAGCAAGCGGCAGCTGGCCGAACGTGCGGTCTCGCTGCAGGATTCCGAACGCAAGGAGATCGCGCGCGAATTGCACGACGAGTTCGGGCCCTATCTGTTCGCGTTGCGTGCGCATGCGGGCGCGCTGACGCGGCTGTCGGAGGTCGAAAAGCCCGATCCAGCTGCACTTCGCAAGCACGGCAGCGCCATCCTCGAGCAGGTCAACGCGCTTCAGCAGTTCACTCGCCGCATCCTGGAGCGATTGCGACCGGTGGGTTTGGCGGAGCTTGGGCTTGCGGAAGCACTTGGCGCGCTGGTGCGGCTGTGGGGCGAGACCCACCCGGAGGTGGAGATCGAGAGCAGCATATCACCTGATCTCGGCGACACCGGCGAGACGGCCGATCTGACGATCTATCGTATCGTCCAGGAAGCACTCACCAATGTGTTCCGCCACGCCGGCGCAACGGCGGTCGATATCACGATCGCGCCCGCGGAGCGGCCAACCGGCCTGCGCGGCAGCCGCGGCTGCGCGCTGGTGCGCGTCCGCGACAACGGCCGCGGCCTGCTCAGGGATCACCGGCTCGGCCGCGGTTTGACCGGCATGCAGGAGCGAATCCTCGCGCTCGGAGGCACGCTCAAGATCAATTCCAGCGATGACGGCGTGACGGTCGAGGCGCTGGTGCCGAAGGCCGTGCAGGCTTAGCGCGCGGCTCGCGGCCAGTATGCGAAGACGGCCCATGCCAGCGCGAGTGCGCCGGCGATCCAGAGCACGATGATCGCGATCATTCCCGCTCGACTGGTCGGGCGCTGCAAGACGGCGCTGGCTTTGGCGCGGCATTCGGCCATCACCTCATCCGGAACGAGCGAGATCGCAAGCCAGATGCCGAGCGGCAGCAGGATCAGATCGTCGAGATAGCCAATGACCGGGATGAAATCCGGAATCAGGTCGACGGGGGAGAGCGCATAGGCCGCGATGGCGATGGCGAGGGCCTTTGCGTACCACGGTACGCGCGGATCACGCGACGCGAGATACAGCGCAACGCTGTCTCGTTTGAGGTTGCGCGCCCAAAGCTTGATTGAGGAAAGTCTGATTGAGGGTAGCTTGATGGACGGCATGGCGTGGCGCCTGCACGCCAGGCGGAAGCGCTATTCCAGCACCACATCGACCGGCATGCCGCCGTGCAGACCCTTGTGCACGGAGGAGGGTGCGATGCCAAAATACTTCCGGAATACGCGGCTGAAATGCGACGAGCTGGAGAAGCCCCAGGAGAACGCGACGTCCGTGATGGTCTTGCCGTTCTGCGATTCCAGCTCCTGCCGGCAATTCTGCAGCCGGGCCTTCCAGATGTAGTCGCTGACCGTCATGCCGCGATCGCTGAACAGCATGTGCAGATAGCGCTTCGAGCAGCCGAGCGCCGCAGAAATGCGGTCGATGCAGAGATCGGGATCGCGCAGATGCTCGCGGATGAAGCCTTGGGCCCGCACATAGGTCGCCTCGGCGCTCCCGCGGTCGAACATCGCACCGGTCTCGCGCAGCGGCAGCAGCAGTAGGTCGATCAGCGCATCGGCTACGCCGACGGCGTTGACCGGGGTCAGCGTCGGCGCCTCGCCGAACGCGGCATGCACGAAATCATAGGCGATGCGGCCGGTGCCGTTGCGTGCCGAGAGCTTGCATGGCGCCATCTTGGAGAGCTGGAAGCCGCGCTCCTTGAGCAGGTCCTTCGGAACGATGACAACCTCGTGGCGCGTCAGGGACGGGC
The DNA here is from genome assembly GCF_019972155.1 of Bradyrhizobium sp. RD5-C2. Taxonomy (GTDB): domain Bacteria; phylum Pseudomonadota; class Alphaproteobacteria; order Rhizobiales; family Xanthobacteraceae; genus Bradyrhizobium. The sequence continues at coordinate 92,263 of NZ_BOVL01000011.1, forward strand.
TGATGATCGTATGCGGACACGACACGTCGTAGGCGAAGCAGTCGCCCGGCATGATGTCGAAGTGCAGACCGTCCTGCTCGAAATGCGAGACGCCGTGGGTCTGGAAGACGATCTTGATGTAGGGGTGCTCGCTCAGCCTGATGCGCGAAACGGTATGGGCGATGCGGTGCTGGCTTGCTTCGATCTGGCACAGCTTCAATCGCGATACGGTCGTGAAATTGATCCGGCCCTCGAGCGAGGATCCTTCCAGCGCATCGACGTCGAACTGACCGCAGAGGTCAGTGAGCGCATCCGACCAGCGCTGGATCTGCCGCTTGGGCGTCAATCCGTTCGTGCTGAGTGAATGGACTGTGTCGGTCATCTTTCCAGCCACCGATTCGATCCCCAACGTGACTGCCCATCGCGCCTACTTCTGGTCCGGGATGATGCGCCTTCTCCCTGATTCTGAACAGTTTAGGAGGCGGCGGGATTTCTTCCCGATCAAAGCCGGGCGATCCTCCGACTTAGTTCTGGGCGCGTCAAGCGCAACCTTGGGCCGGTTCTATCCGACACTGGAACAGCACTGAAGACGTTTGATGCCCTGCAACATGAAGCAGCCCTTACCGCCAATTCGCGGCCCAACGGCAAAAATCTGACAATGCTTCGCTTCTGAGCAAACGGCGCTTCGCTGCTGGGCAAGTCAGCGGGATTCGATCGGACTACCACTGGGGTACCAAAATGGAAGAAGTGGGGCCGTTTCGGCGGAAACCCTTGAGCTCTTGAACCTGGGAGGAAATCCACGATGCGCAAGTTGCTTTACGCGACCAGCCTTGGGGCAATGGCGGTGTTCGCCGCCGGAGCTGCCAACGCCAATGACGAACTCCACAAGATGGCGCAGAACCCGAAAGACTGGGTGATGCCGACCGGCGACTACACCAATCAGCGCTATTCAAAGCTGAATCAGATCAACGCCCAGAACGTCGGAAAGTTGCAGGTAGCGTGGACGTTTTCGACCGGCGTGCTGCGCGGTCACGAAGGCGGCCCGCTGATCATCGGCAACATGATGTACGTGCATACGCCGTTCCCGAACAAGGTCTACGCTATTGACCTTTCCAAGGACAACCAGATCGTCTGGAAGTACGAGCCCAAGCAGGATCCGAACGTCATTCCGGTGATGTGCTGCGACACGGTTAATCGCGGCGTCGCCTATGGTGACGGCAAGATCATCCTGCATCAGGCCGACACCACACTGGTCGCACTCGATGCGAAGACCGGCAAGGTGGAGTGGAGCGTCAAGAACGGCGATCCGAGCAAGGGATCGACCGGTACGTCGGCGCCGATGGTCGTCAAGGACAAGGTCCTGGTCGGCATCTCCGGCGGCGAGTTCGGCGTTCAGGCCCACATGACGGCCTACGACCTCAAGACCGGCAAGCTGGTCTGGCGCGGATTCTCGGAAGGTCCGGATGACCAGATCCTGGTCGACGACAAGACCACCGAGCTCGGCAAGCCGGTCGGCAAGGACTCGAGCCTGAAGACGTGGCAAGGCGATCAGTGGAAGATCGGCGGCGGCGCGACCTGGGGCTGGATCTCCTACGATCCCGAACTCAACCTCGTCTACTACGGATCGGGCAACCCCTCGACCTGGAATCCGAAGCAGCGTCCCGGCGACAACAAATGGTCGATGACGATCTGGGCGCGTAACCCGGATACCGGCGTTGCCAAGTGGGTCTATCAGATGACGCCCCATGACGAATGGGACTATGACGGCGTCAACGAGATGATCCTCTCGGATCAGTCGATCGACGGCAAGGCACGCAAGCTGCTGACGCACTTCGATCGTAACGGCCTCGGCTACACGCTCGATCGCGTCACCGGCGAACTGCTGGTCGCCGAGAAGTATGATCCGAAGGTGAACTGGACCTCCGGCGTCGACATGAAGAAGGACTCGCCGACCTATGGTCGTCCGAAGGTTCTTGACACAGCGTCGACCGACAAGGCCGGCGAAGACCACAACGTCAAGGGCATCTGCCCGGCGGCGCTGGGCTCGAAGGACGAGCAGCCGGCGGCCTACTCGCCGGACACGCAGCTGTTCTACGTGCCGACCAACCACGTCTGCATGGACTACGAGCCGTTCAAGGTGAGCTACACCGCAGGTCAGCCCTATGTCGGCGCGACGCTGTCGATGTATCCGCCTCCCGGTGAGACCAACATGGGTAACTTCATCGCCTGGGACGGCAAGACCGGCAAGATCGTGTGGTCGAACAAGGAGCAGTTCTCGGTCTGGTCGGGTGCACTCGCGACCGCCGGCGGCGTGGTGTTCTACGGCACGCTGGAAGGCTACCTGAAGGCAGTCGACGCCAAGACGGGCAAGGAGCTCTACAAGTTCAAGACTCCGTCTGGCATCATCGGCAACGTCACCACCTATGAGAACGGCGGCAAGCAGTACATCGCCGTGCTGTCGGGTGTTGGCGGTTGGGCAGGCATCGGCCTCGCGGCCGGTCTGACTGATCCGACGGCCGGTCTCGGTGCAGTCGGCGGTTATGCCGCGCTGAGCAACTACACCGCGCTCGGCGGAACGCTCACCGTGTTCTCGCTGCCGCAGCAGTGAGCTGAGCAAGCTCGTTCCGGCGCATGGGGTGATCTCCATGCGCCGGTCCGTCTTCAATCTGCACGCGAGGATATGCTTTTGCGTAAGATCTGGTTTGTGACTGCCGCGATCTTCGTCGTGGCAATGGGAGGAGTTGCCTCCGCTGAGGACGTGGGTGATCCGACCGCCGTCAAGTCCGAGGACGGCAAGTGGCTCGACAAGGATGGCAACCCGACATTCAAGGTGACGTCCGACGGTACGGTGGACTGGTACACCTACTCCGGCTACCGCCGCTATCATTCGGAGTGCCATGTCTGCCACGGACCCGACGGCATGGGCTCGACTTACGCGCCGGCGTTGAAGGATTCGCTGAAGACCATGAGCTATGCCGACTTCATGGGCGTGGTCGCGAGCGGGCGCAAGAACGTGTCGACGGCGCAGGAAAACGTCATGCCGGCATTCGGCGATAATCCGAACGTTGCCTGCTACATGGACGACCTCTATGTGTACCTGCGCGCCCGCGCCAATGATGCGGTTGGGCGTGTTCGGCCGGCCAAGCACGAAGACAAGTCGGAAGCCTATGGAAAGGCCGAAGACGCCTGCATGGGCAACAAGAATTGAGCGTGACCGGCGCGAATGACAAACCTGTTTGATGTTTTGTGGAGACCAAGATGAAGACCCGCGCCGCAGTCGCATTCGAAGCCAAGAAGCCGCTTGAGATCGTCGAGCTCGACCTGGAAGGCCCCAAGGCCGGCGAGGTCCTTGTCGAGATCAAGGCGACGGGCATCTGTCACACCGATGCCTATACGCTCGACGGCTTCGACAGCGAAGGCATCTTCCCCTCGGTCCTCGGGCACGAAGGTGCCGGCATCGTTCGCGAGGTCGGCGCCGGCGTGACGTCGGTGAAGCCTGGCGATCACGTGATCCCGCTCTACACGCCCGAATGCCGCCAGTGCAAAAGCTGCCTGAGCCAGAAGACCAATCTCTGCACCGCGATCCGCGCGACACAAGGCAAGGGCGTGATGCCCGACGGCACCTCGCGTTTCAGCTACAAGGGCAAGACGGTCTTCCACTATATGGGCTGCTCGACCTTCTCGAACTTCACCGTGCTGCCCGAGATCGCGGTGGCGAAGATTCGCGAGGACGCGCCGTTCGACAAGAGCTGCTACATCGGCTGCGGCGTCACCACCGGCGTCGGTGCCGTCGTCAACACCGCCAAGGTGACGCCGGGCTCCAACGTCGTGGTGTTCGGCCTCGGCGGCATCGGCCTCAACGTGATCCAGGGCGCCAGGATGGTCGGCGCCGACAAGATCATCGGCGTCGATATCAACGATTCCAAGGACAATTGGGGCCGCCAGTTCGGCATGACGCATTTCGTCAACCCGACCAAGGTGAGCGGCGATATCGTCCAGCACCTGGTGGGCCTGACCGACGGCGGCGCCGACTACACCTTCGACTGCACCGGCAATACCAACGTGATGCGTCAGGCGCTGGAAGCCTGCCACCGCGGCTGGGGTGTGTCGGTCGTGATCGGCGTCGCGGAATCCGGCAAGGAGATCGCAACCCGGCCGTTCCAGCTCGTCACCGGACGCGTCTGGAAGGGCACCGCGTTCGGCGGTGCGCGCGGCCGCACTGACGTGCCGAAGATCGTCGACTGGTACATGAATGGAAAGATCCAGATCGATCCGATGATCACCCACGTTCTGAGGCTCGACGAGATCAACAAGGGCTTCGATCTGATGCACGAGGGCAAATCGATCCGTTCGGTCGTCGTGTTCTAAAATCAAAACAGCAAGCACTAGGAGGATAGGTCAATGACTGTTCATATCCACCCGTCAATCGACAACGGCGTCAAGCAAGGCACCGGCAGCTTTGCCGGCGGCACGCTTGTCTGCAAATGCGCGGACAAGAAGGTCAAGGTCGGGGTCAAGGGCGACGTCGCCCACAACCACGCCTGCGGCTGCACCAAATGCTGGAAGCCTTCGGGCGCCACATTCTCGGTGGTTGCGGTGGTGCCGCGCGAGAACGTCACCGTGCTGGAGAACGGCGACAAGCTGAAGATCGTGGATGCGGCTGCCGTGATTCAGCGCCATGCCTGCACCGGATGCGGCACGCATATGTACGGCCGGATCGAGAACAAGGGCCATCCGTTCTATGGCCTCGACTTCATCCACCCCGAGCTGTTCCAGGAGTCCGGCTCAGCGGCTCCGGGATTTGCCGCCTTCGTGTCGTCGGTGATCGAGTCCGGCGTCAAGCCGGCCGATATGGCGGGGATCAGGTCGCGGCTGAAGGAGCTTGGGCTCGAGCCCTATGACTGCCTGTCGCCGCCGCTGATGGACGCGATCGCCACCCACGTGGCGAAATCCAAAGCAGCCTGACCAACAAGGCAGTCTGACCAAGGCGGCCTGACAAGGGCGGCGCGACCGGGCGGCCTTGACGAGATCCTGCGTCGGCAGAGGGCCTGCCGGCGACGGATATGCTGGTAGTACCCGTGACCTTGAACCTTGCATGCCCTGCGGGCGACCACAGGGCATGCATTTTATTTTCCGCGTTGCCCTCGTCGTATCCCCGATCCTGGTCCTTTCGCCGGCCCGCGCTGCGTCGCCGGAGGACCGCTACATCGCCGCGCGCGACGCCGCGGTCGCAAAATTCGCCAAGCAGGAGAAGGACGGCAAGATCGACGAGGCCGTCGACAAGGCAGAGGTGGCCGCGCGCGACGAGTTGAAGGGGCAGCTGACGGCGATCCTGTCCCAACCCGCCCGGCCGGGCTTTGCGCCCGCCCAGCTCAATCTCGACACTCTCTATAAGGGCGATATGGGATTCGGCATGCTGGACGGCCTGCGCTTCGATGCGGACAAGGGCAGGGACGGCGGCAAGATCGGCGAAAAGCGGGCTGACGGCAGCTTCGTCGAGCCGAAAGCCCATATCATCGTCACCTCCGAAGTCCTGTTCACGCGCTGGCTGCACGAGCACAAGACGTGGTGGGACAAGGGCAGCAAGAACGTGCCGCAGCAGATCGAACCGGCCCTGAAGTTCGAGGGCCTCTACACGCAGGCGATTTCGACCGACGCTGCGGTGATCAACTTCAACGAGCTGCCGGTCACCAAGCCGGCGTCGGCCACCCTGACTTACGGTTTCCTGGCTGGCCGCACGCAGGACACAACCCCCGAGGCCGCCGACGAGGTATTTGTCGCCGCGCTCGCCAACGGCAAGTTCTACATCGCTTACGGCGAGATCGAGCCCGCCGTGAAGGTGCCGGCCTGTACGGCGATCCGGACCGACTATAACAAGAAGGCCACCGAGGCGGCCGAGACGCTCGAGCGCAAGCAGATCACCCGGAAGGCCTATGACAAGCTCGGCGACCTGCGCCGCCAGGGCGAAGACGCATTCAAGCGCTGCTTCGTTCAGCACGCTCCGGAGCAGCCGGCATTCGCCGAAGCCACCAAGCAGGCCCAGGCGCTGCTGGAGACGGCGATCGGCAGGTAGGTCCGCACGCTATTCCCACTCTCCAAACAGCAGACACATCCACACCACCTGCAGGATCGGCCAGACCGCGAATGCGCTGCATAACAGGCCATTGCCGAGCGGTGCGCTGCGTCGACGCACCCTCACGAGGGAGGTGATTCCGAATGGAAGCAGCAGAAGAAATGTCGGTGCGAAAATCGCGCCGTATAAAATGACAAGCTCCGCGTGAGCGGCAAGGCCTTCCTGCGTGAAGGATTGCAGCAGGAAAAAGTATATGCCGAGGAGAACAGGGGCAAACAGGGCCGACGACGCTGCCGGCGAGACCCCTGACGAATCGACGCCGGGCCTGTTCACCCAAGCCCTGATGATGATCCATCCCGACATGAACATGACGACAAGCGGCACGCCCAGCTTCAACAGCACGTCCTCGGCGCTCATGATGCTCGTCAGGTAGAGTGCCACATCAAGCTCCCTGCGTTGCGACATGAGTGCTTCGATCGTTCGCGATTCATGTCGGTTCGATCGATCGCAGCTCCTGTCTTAACAACGTGGCAGCGCCGATGATGGATTTTGTCGTGCAGAATTCGCGGTTTGTCGTGCAGGGTTTGTGCAGACCGACAGGGTAGCCGCAGCCGTGCTCTTGCCGATGTCTGGCACGCAGGCCCGGTATCGCTGCAATCGATGGCTCGCGAATGGCACGGCGCGGGTTTGATTGGCGACCCGCGCGCGCCTATCTTCTCGGAAAGCTCTGCATCCCGGGGAGACGCCATGAATACCGCCATCAGCCCGTTCCGCATCGCCGTCAGCGACGGTGTCCTTGAGGATCTCCGCAGCCGGCTGCGTCGGACCCGTTGGCCGGAGGCCGAGCTGGTCGACGACTGGAGCCAGGGCGCGCCGCTGAAATGGATCAAGGAGGTCTGCCAGTATTGGGCCGAGACCTATGATTGGCGGCAGCGCGAGGCCCAGCTCAATCGCTTCAGCCAGTTCACGACCGAAATCGACGGGCTCGACATCCACTTCATCCATGCCCGCTCGAGGCATCCCGAGGCGCGGCCATTGATCATCACCCATGGCTGGCCGGGGTCGGTGGTCGAATTCCACAAGGTGATCGAACCGCTGACCGATCCGACGGCATACGGCGGCAGCGCGGCCGATGCCTTCCATGTGGTGTGTCCGTCCTTGCCGGGCTTCGGCTTCTCGGCCAAGCCGGCCGCAACGGGCTGGGGCGTCGATCGCATCGCCACGACCTGGGCCGTCCTGATGCAGCGGCTAGGCTACACTAGGTATTTCGCGCAAGGCGGCGACTGGGGTTCCGCGGTCACCACCGCGATCGGCGGGCAGGATGCGGCGCATTGCGCCGGTATTCATATCACGCTTGCAATGTCGACCCGGCCCAATGTCGAAGGGCAGCCGACGCCGGAGGAAACGCGGGCACTCAACGGCATCAAATACTATGCCGACTGGGATTCTGGCTATTCCAAGCAGCAATCCACCCGGCCGCAGACGCTTGGTTACGCCCTGACGGATTCGCCGAGCGGGCAGGCGGCCTGGATCCTGGAGAAGTTCTGGGCCTGGACCGACTGCGACGGGCATCCGGAAAACATCCTCAGCCGTGACGAACTGCTCGACAACGTCATGCTGTACTGGGTGACCGAGACGGCCGCATCGTCGGCGCGGCTCTATTGGGAAAGTTTTGGGCCCGGCAAGCGAACCCCGCACAAGGTGAGCGTGCCGACCGGCGTTGCGGTATTTCCCAAGGAGATCGTTACGCCGGTCCGCAAATGGATGGAGACGAATTTCACCAATATCCAGCACTGGCGCGAGATGCCGGAGGGTGGACATTTCTCGGCGTTCGAGCAGCCCGAGCTGTTCGTTGGCGAAGTGCGCGAGTTTTTCGGGAAGCTGCGCTAGCCGTGTAGAATAGGTAGAGCCAAGCGAAACCCAACGGAGGGACGTCGGCGTGCTGCTGGACCCCCGCGACGGCGACTTTGAGGACAATGCCGCCAGCCCCGAGCAGCGGTCGTTGTTCGCGATCGTGGGCAGCCTTCTCGTCGAGATAAGCCCGGCGAAACTGCTATTTGCCTGGACAATTTCGATCCTGCTTCCGGGCGTGCTGCTCGGCCTTGCGCCGCTGGTCGCGTCCGCCTGGATTTCGAGCCTTTCGCAACATGTTCTTGGACTGTCCGAAGTGGGCGCCGTGCTGGCGCTGGTTGCGATCGCGGCGTTAGGATGGCTCGGCGGGCGACCGCTGGTTCAAATCGTGGAAACCAGCTTTTGGTCGCTCAACGCGCTCGCGGTCCAACCGAGCTACGCGTTCGCGCGCGAGGCGCTGGGCCATCTGGCGGAGCTGCTCTGGCGCACCGGCGCAACTCCTGCCTCTCGCATGAGGCTGCGCCGTGGCTGCTCTGTCGGTGCTGGCATACTGCTCGCTGCAGGTGCGGCATTGGTCGCGGCCCTGGCTTGGCCTGCTTCGCAATGGACTGCGACCATCAACGATCTGGTTCTGATCCATCGTCTTGTGATGCCGACGTTCGCTAACGCTGTGGTGCTGGTGTCCTGCTATCTTGCGGTCGCATCACTGGCCTGGAGCGTGGCCGACGCCAGCATGGACCAACCGGCTGATCTTGCCGCGTTCGACGCGACGCCACCCGGAGGCCGCTTCTGGCGCCTTGCACATCTGTCCGATCTCCACGTGGTCGGCGAGCGATACGGCTTCCGCATCGAAAGCGGGACGGCTGGTCCGCAGGGAAACGAACGCTTCAATCGCGTGCTGGCGAGGCTTGCGGAAATTCACGCTGTTGATCCGCTCGACCACGTGCTGATCAGCGGCGACATGACGGATGCCGGCCGGCCCGGCGAATGGGCTGAATTTCTTGATGCATTGGCAGGTCATCCCGAACTTGCCGCACGCGTCGTCATGCTTCCGGGAAATCATGACGTTAACGTCGTGGACCGCGCCAATCCCGCGCGCCTCGACCTGCCGTTCAGCCCAAGCAAGCGGCTACGGCAGATGCGTACCCTGTCGGCGATCGCGGCTGTCCAGGGCGATCGCGTCCGCGTCATCGACGGTTCCGGAAAACCATCGGTGACGCTGAACCAGGCGCTGGCGCCGTATCATGATCGGATAACGCAATTTGCGCAGCACGGCGGCGTGCGCCGCGCAGCTGCGCTCCGCGGCTTGTTCGATGATCAGTTTCCAATGATCCTGCCGCCGGACCAGGACGGCGGCCTAGGGATCGCCATTCTCAACTCCAATGCCGACACTCACTTCTCCTTCACCAACGCGCTCGGATTGGTTTCGGAAGCGCAAACGCGGCGATTGGAGGCTGCGATCCGTCATTTTCCGACGGCGTACTGGACCATCGCGCTACATCATCACTTGATGGAATATCCCATGCCGGTGAAGACCTTCGCCGAGCGCATCGGGACGGCCTTGATCAACGGCAGCTGGTTTGTGCGCAGGGTGCAAAAGTTTTCCGATCGTTCGGTCGTGATGCACGGTCACCGTCATATCGATTGGATCGGTACATGTGGTGCGTCGAAGATCGTCTCGGCCCCGTCGCCGGTGATGGGCGCCGACGATGCAGTCACCTATTTTTACATCCACAGAATGACGGTCGGACCGGACGGGAATCTCTGCCTCGCGGAGCCCGAGCGGGTGCAAATTGCCAAAAGCTAGGATGTTCCCGGCTTATCTTCATGCGATCCGCCGAACAGATCGGCGATCCAAGCGGCCGATGGGCTCTCGGCGCAGAAGGTCAGAATAGCGAGCGTGATCGGCACGCCGATGAAAGTCCCGAACAGGCCCCAAAGCGAGCTCCAGAAGAAGATCGCAAACAGCACCAGGAACGGCGAGATCGACAACGTCGAGCCGGCGACCCGCGGTTCGATGTAGCTGCCGACCACGAACTGGATGACGTTGAGGCAGGCGAAGACACCAAACACCGCGGGCCAACTCTCGAACTGCGTCATGGCCAGCAGGGTGGGGAACAGGGTCGCGATGAAAGGGCCGATGAAAGGAATATAGTTAAGGACAAATGCGATCACGCCCCATTCGAATGCGAAAGGCAGTCCGGTCACGGCAGCGAACAGGCCGACCAAGAGACCCGTGACCGCGCTCATCTGCGTCCGCACCAGCATATATTTCCGGAACTTGGCGGCCGTCGCCTCGCTGCCCTTGAGCAGCACGCGCGCAGCCGTGCGGTTCTCCAGCCGCCGGATTCGTCGACCCGCGTCTTCGACCTCGAGAAGCCCGAGCACAACATAGACCAGCGCGATGAGCCAGAAGCTCAACGTGGTGTTGATGCGGCCCGTGACGAATTGCGTGGTGCGCAGCAGCCAGCCGACATTGAAATGCTCCGCCCAAAGGCCGGCGAAGGAGACGCCATGGCCATCCAGCCAGATCACCGCGGCGTCGTAGAAGGCCTGATACCGCGCCGCATCCGCAATCAGGTAGCGCCCGACGCGGCCGAATCCCCACGCCGCCAGTGAGGCAAACGCGGCGCAGGTCGCGGTCGTCACAACGACCGTGATGGCGAGCGCGAGGAGTTTCGGCAGCCACAACTGAAGCCGTTCCTGAATGGGCCAGACGATCGCAATGATGAACAGGGCGGCCGCGAGCGGAGCGAGCACACTGCGCGCCTGAGCTACCGCCGCAGTGACCAGCACCGCGGCGATGATGCCGGTCGTGATCTTCAACCCGCTAGCCATCCTTGGGTTATCCGACCTCCGTGACCTTGCGGGGCAGCTACAGCAATCCCCGATAAATCCCCGGCGCAGAGCCTTCGATGGCCACCGCGCCGACGGCCTTCGAATAGAATTCTGCCGGCCCGACGCCGCCGATGATGGCGTAGCCGAAGCCCTGGTGTTTCATGTCCTCGAGACAGGCGAACAGCAGTGCTTTGCCGATGCCGCCCTGCTGCGCCTTCGGTGCGACGCCGGTCGGGCCGAAGAAGTTGCGGCAGGCCGCGTCGTGGCAGGCGAATCCCACGATCTTCTTTTGCTGGATCGCGATGAAGCAGGAGACGGGTTGGCGGCTGAACGCGACCTCGGTTTCGCTGGCCCACGCCTCGCTGAACGTTTCCCGCACCCAGGCCACCACCTTGTGCTTTTCGGGCGCGAGCGCACGGCGCATGACAATTCCGGCCTTGAGCAACCGATCATAGGCGGGCCGGGAATCGGGCAGGGCATAGAGCTTGACGAGCATGTCCATCCCGCGACCTTAGTTGAAAACGCGGCCCTCGGGCAAATCACAGGAGGAAGGGTAGAGGCGCGTTAGCTCCGTAGCGCGTGGTTAATCCACCCATGACACGGGTCGGCCTCGTCATTCCGGGGCGTGCGAAGCACGAGCCCGGAAATCCATCGCGCCGCGGGCCTTGTGGATGAATGGATGCCGGGTTTCTCGCATCGCGAGCCCCGAAATGACGGAGTTGTGCGGTGGCTGGCGGGGATACCGCTGTCGGCTCTACCATTTCCGCTGTTGCTTGTTCGAGGTCTTGTTCGAGATCCTGGCTTCGCGCGCAACGGCCCAGAAATACCCGCCGCAGAATGCAATAATCGCAACAATCACGGCGGCGGCGATAGTCTCTTGCATGTCGGCGGCTCCCCAAGTACACGTATCTCACATACGTGGGAATTATGCCCACGAAATGGCAAGTCGGTTTCGAGACGTAAAGAGGCGGAGCGAAGGCATGGTGAGAGTCAGCGCAACAGACAGACGTCTTCGGGCGATCGCAGCTCTCATCGTCATGGCCGGCATCGGTTCGGCGCAGGCCGCTCGAACCTCTGATAAATCGGATGTCAGCGGGGGCACGGTCTCTATTCCGATCGACACAAGGAGCCAGACGTCCGCGATGGAGGGCGTGGTGCGCGCCGTCCAGCTTCCCAAGGGCGCTTCCGCGGTCAGCGAGACCTACGGAGACTGGATCGTCAAATGCCTGCTCGATGGCGGTGCTAAGCTCTGCACCCTGGGTCAGACACAGACCTCCAAGGAGACCAATCAGCAGATCTTCGCCATCGAACTGATTCCGAGGGACGGAAAGGCCGAAGGCAACATCTTGATGCCGTTCGGGCTGAAGTTCGACGCCGGGGCCGTCCTCAAGCTCGACGGGAAGGATCTGGAGCAGACCCGATTCTCCACCTGCACGGCGCAAGGCTGTTTGCTTCCCGTGTCCTTTCCCGCTGTCGTGACCGACACCATCAGCAAGGCCAAGACGCTCACCGTTGCCGTGCAGAACATCAACAACGGGCAGGCTGTCGTTTTCAATGTCCCGCTCAACGGCTTCGCCGCTGCGCTGGAACGCACCATTCAGCTTGGAGGCTGACCGGCAATCTCGTCAGCGCGCCAGCACCGGACCGCGTGCCCGTCGGCGCGCGTTTGAAGCGAAGGCCCGGGCTCGCGCTGGCACACCGCTTCGGCGTAGCGGCAGCGTGGACTGAATGCACATCCGTCCGGCGGATTGAGCGGATTGGGAAGCTCGCCCCTTGTCGTCGCGAGCGGTGCGCGGCGTAGTAGATCGGGAATGGCGGCGATCAGGGTTTGCGTATACGGGTGCGCCGGCCGTTCGAATATCTCGCGCCAACCGCCCGTCTCGACAATGCGGCCGAGATACATCACCGCGACCCTGTCGCTCATGTGCTCGACCACGCCGAGGTCGTGGCTGATCATGATGTAGGAGAGGCCGAGAGTCTCCTTCAACTCCAGCAGCAGATTGATGATCTGGGCACGGATCGAGACATCGAGCGCCGAGACCGGCTCGTCGCAGATGACGATCTTGGGATTGAGGATCAGCGCACGGGCGATGCCGATGCGCTGGCGCTGACCGCCCGAGAATTCATGCGGGTAGCGGCCGGCCTGCTCGGGCCGCAGGCCGACATGTTTGAGCATCGCCGCGACGCGTCCGTCGATTTCGCTCTTGGCCGTCACGCCATGCAGGCGCAGCGGGTCTTCGAGCGTGCGGCGAACGGTCTGGCGTGGATTGAGCGAAGCGTAGGGATCCTGAAACACCATCTGGGCGGTGCGGGCCAGCAGCTTTCGATCGACCGATCGCTGGCCGGTCACGACGTGCCCGTCGAGCACGATCCTGCCGCGTGTCGGCGTCAGCAGCCCAAGCAGCGAAAGTGCGACGGTCGACTTGCCGCAGCCGGATTCGCCGACGAGGCCGAGGCACTCACCGCGCTTCAGTTCGAGATCGATACCGTCGACCGCGCGCAGCAGCCGCTGGCCGCCGCCCAGCAAGCCGCCGCCAAGCGGAAAATGAACAGCGAGATCCTCCACGCTGAGGATGACATCGTCGCCGGGCCTCGCCGCGGGTTCATGCATGGTGGTGGCACCTGACGAGGCCGCCTGCACCGAGCCATGTCGTCTCCGGCGCGGTGGTCCGGCAGATCTCGGTCGCCTGCGCGCAACGCGGATTGAAGCGGCAACCGCCTGGAAAGTCAGCGATCGCGGGGACGACGCCGGCGATCTCGCGGAGCCGCGACCGGCCGAGTGCTGCGCGACTGCCAAGTCGCGGCAGCGAGTCGACGAGGCCTTGCGTGTAGGGATGCGCGCAGGCGCGGAAGATGTCGTCCGAGCCGCGTTCCTCGACAATGCGGCCGGCATACATGACGCCGACGCGGCGGCAGACGTTGGCGACCAGGCCCAGATCGTGGCTGATCATCAGGATCGCCGTGCCTCGCTCGGCGCACAGATTGCGCATCAGCTCGATGATCTCCGCCTGCACCGTCACGTCGAGCGCGGTGGTCGGCTCGTCGGCGATCAGAAGATCCGGATCGCATGCCAACGCGATGGCGATCATCACGCGTTGGCGCATGCCGCCCGAAAGCTGGTGCGGGTAGTCCTTCACCCGCCGCTCCGGTGCCGGGACGCGCACGTTCGCCAGCGCCTCAACCGCCAGCCGGTTTGCCTCGCGCCAGCTCTTGCCCTTGTGCAGCACGAACATCTCTGCGATCTGCCGGCCGACCGGCGAGACCGGATTGAGCGCCGTCATCGGCTCCTGAAAGATCATGGCGATGCGGTTGCCACGCAGCGCCCGCTGCTCGGCCGCGGAAAGCCCCTGAATCTCGCGGCCTTCGAAACGGATAGTGCCGGCGGCGACCGAGAGCGGCCGGCGCAGCAGGCCGATCAAGGCGAGAGCCGTAATGCTTTTGCCGCAGCCGGACTCGCCGACAAGGCCGAATGTCTCGCCGCGATCGATGCGGAATGAAACGCCCTCGACCGCCGCAACATGCTTGGCGCCGTCGTCGAGATCGATGCGCAGATCCTCAACTTCGATCAGCGGAGGAGCCGTCATGCGCGCCGGCTCCGCGATTGCGGATCGAGCACGTCACGCAAGCCATCGCCAAGCAGGTTGAGGCCGAGCACCGTCAGGAAGATGGCGAGGCCCGGGAACACCGACAGCCACGGCGCCGTGGTGATCTGGTCGCGCGCCTCCGACAGCATGCTGCCCCAGCTCGGATAGGGTGGACGGATGCCGAGGCCGAGGAACGAAAGCGAGGCCTCTGCCAGTACCGCACCGCCCATGCCGAGCGTGCCGATGACAATGATGGGGCCGACCATGTTCGGGAGCAGCTGCGTGATCATGATGCGCAAATCTCCATAGCCGAGCACGCGCGCAGCCTGCACATAGCCCTGGCTCTTGAGCGACAGCGTCGAGGCGCGTGCGATCCGGCAGGTGAAGGACCAATTGGTCAATCCAAGCGCGATCAGCAAGCTCGTCAGGCCGGGCCCAAGCACCGCCATGATGGCCAGTGCAAAGATCAGCGAGGGGATGGCGAGCATCAGATTGGTCAGCCCGTTGACGACATCGTCCCACCAGCCGCCCCAATAGCCCGCGGTCAGGCCCAGCGTCACGCCGATCACACTATTGACGAGTTGCGAGACGATGCCGACCGTCAGCGAGATGCGCGCGCCGTGCACGACACGGGAATAGATATCGCGACCCTGCGCATCGGTACCGAACCACCAGATCCAGCTCGGCGGTTCTTCCGCATTCATGAGGTTGGCGCCCATCACCGGATCTGTATGTGCGAGCCAGGGCGCGAACAGGCCGACGAAGATCGCAAGCGCGAACAGCAACCCGCCGATGATGGCGCTGGTTCCAAGCTTCATCGCGACCGCTCCGCCGTAACAGTTTGCACGGTCGAGCGTGCGCCGGCGTGGTGAGACTGGCGGCCGTTCATGCGTATCTGATCCTGGGATCGATCACGCCGTAGAGCAGATCAACCAGTGTATTGACGGTGAGGAAGAACAGCACCACCACGAGAATGGTGCCCTGGACGGCTGGAATGTCGCGCTGCAGGACGCTGTCGACCAGCAGCGAGCCGATGCCCGGCCAGGAAAACAGTTTCTCGACGACGACGGCTTGGCCCATCACGACGCCGAATTGCAGGCCGATCGCCGTGAGAATTATGACGAGGGCATTGCGCATCACGTGCCACGTCACGACCCGGGTCTCGCTCATGCCCTTCGAGCGCGCCGTCCGGACAAAATCCGCGGTCATGATCTCGAGCATCGCTGCCCGCGTCGTCCGCGCCAGCAGCGCCATCGGCGAGACACCGAGGGTCACGGCAGGCAGGAGCAGATATTTGAGACTGCCATCGCCATAGCCAAAGCTCGGCAGCCAGCCGAGCTTCAATGCAAACAGATACATCAACAGCAGCCCGAGCCAGAATTTGGCCATCGAGAGGCCGGACACCGCCAGGACCATCGAGAGCGTGTCGACGATGCTGCCTGGCTTCAGTGCGGCGATGAAACCGAGGGGTACGCCGACCGCAATCGCGAACGCGAGCGCTGCGAAGATCAGCTGCAGCGTTGGCAACATCCGTTTGGCAACCATGGTCGTGACCGGCTCGCGGGTCCGGAACGAGGTCCCGAAATCACCCGTCATGAGCTTGCCGATATAGGAGCCGAAGCGCATGTAGACGGGATCGTCGAGGCCGAGCTGCTTTTTCATGCGTTCCACGACCTGCGGGTCTGTCGGACCCCGGCCGTCATCGCCCATGCTCGAGGCGATGCTGCCCGGTACGATGCTGAACAGCACAAAGATCAGCAGCACGACGGCCAGCACGGTCGGAATGGTTTGCAGGACTCGACGGATCGCGAAGGAGAGCATTGGACGTTTTCCTCATCCCCTCCATCATTTCGCATGATGGAGGGAGAGCGATGGCAGCTGTCACTTCGCCGGCGAGGTGTCGTCGACCCAGAGGTCTTCGACGTTTTGATGGGTCAGTTCCGTTGCGTCCAGCTGGATCCCCTTGAGCCAGGGCTGCACCGCCATGACAGCCTTGTTGTAGTTGAAGAACCAGATCGGCGCTTCCTCCTGGAGCAGCGCATTGGCCTTCTGCAGCAGCTGGACGCGCTTTGCGGGGTCGTCGGTCTGTCCGGCTGCATCGATCATCTTGTCGAAGTCCGCGTTCTTGAACGTCGTGTAGTTGCAGGCCGATTGCGGCGTCGCCGAATGGAAGCATTTGAGCGCCGCCTGCGGATCCGGGCCGGTCGCCTGGGAATAGATGAAGGCCTGGAAGTCGCCCTTGCGGATGACCTCCGCCAGGACCGCGGTCTCGACCTGCTTGACCTTCACCTTGATGCCCACCTTGTCCAGCATCGGGATCGCGGCTTCGACGATCGGCAGGCCCCAGCTTTCGTTCTGGCTGGTGGTCCATTCGAATTCAAAGCCGTTAGGATAGCCCGCGTCCGCCAGCAATTGCTTCGCCTTCGCTGGATCGTAAGAGTAGGGCTTCATGGCCTTGTCGTATGCCGGCGAGGTCAAGGGCAGCCAGCTCGTGGCGCGATAGGCCTTGCCCTTGACCAGCTTGTTGATGATCAGATCGGCATCGATCGCGTAGTTGACGGCCTGCCGAACCCGCTTGTCGGAGAACGGCTTGAACGCGGGATTCATCCCCATGTAGCGGGTGAAGACCTCGGCGACCTCGACGATGGTGCCCTTGAGGTTGGGGTCGGCCTGATAGGCGACATACTGTGCGGGCCCAAGCACCGAGGTGTCGATCTCCTTGTTGCGGAAGGCGACATCGCGTGCCGCGGCTTCGCCCATCAGCGATACCACGATCTTGTCGGCATACGGCTTGCCGGGTTTGTAGAAACGGTCCCAGCGTTCTAGCACGATGCGCGATCCCGGCACGTGCTCGACGAATTTGAATGGACCAAGACCGATCGGCTTCTGGAGGAAGCTTTCCTTCCCGCCCTCATCGGCCGGATAGATCGAGGTCAGCGCGGTGAAGAAATAGAAGGCGGGATCGACTTTCTCGGTCAGCTTCATTTCGAGGGTGAAGTCGTCGATCTTCTTCAGGCCGGAGATTTCCTTGGCCTGGCCCTTCTCGACCTCGGCCGCGCCCTCGATCATGCGGACAAAGCGCGCGCCGGGATAGGCCTTGGTGCCGTCCATGATGCGATTGTAGGACCAGATGATGTCGTCGGCCGTCATCTTGCGGCCGTTGTGGAAATAGGCGTCGTCGCGCAGCTTGAAGGTATGAATGAGGCCCCCGCCCGAGACGACAACCTCCTTGGCAAGCTCCGGCACCGGCTTGCCCTCGGTCGAGTCCCAGATATAGAGCGAGCGGTGCAGGGCCTTGGCGTAGATCTCGTCCTGGGCGCGCGGTGTCGTGTGGATGTCCATGCTGGTGAAGCTGGAGCCGTAGGGCGCCGTCATGCGAATGGTCCCGCCCTTGCGCGGTGTCTGGGCCTCCGCCGAGGCGGCGAGTGCGAGCCCGAGGCCAACCGCGATCGCAATCATCTTGAACTTCATGCTTCCCCCAACGGCGCAGGAACATTCCGAACTGCGAGTTGATCATCGGCAGCACGTCCAGCGCAAGGTCCTCACGTGGTGTCGATGGCGACCGGCACCAAATAATTTGTGTCGCCGCGATGCGTGGAGCAGGACCATGGAAGCATTGTGCGTGGTGAGCGCCTGCTCCGACGGGCTGACCTAAAGCCACGGTCAGACAGAATAGGCGGGAGGAGGGCTCTCACCGGGCAGGCGCCGAACCTTGGCTGCAACTTGCGCGAGCACATAAGCAGTTGCGATTGAACGGATTTCGGCTTTCGTCCGGAAATCGCGGAGCCAGGGTTCCGAACCGCATGACAGTCGCAGGGCGGCCTCGCACGCATTCTCGCCGGGACGACGAATGTCGGGGAGCCGGCAATTGCAAATACGACCGTCACAAATACCAGGCCAGCACCGCCTTGAGCCGGGCGTTCTCGCTCACCGGCAGTGCGACCACCTGGTTCATGCCGGAGCTGCGCGCCAGGGTAGCCGCGATCGATTCATCCTGCTTCAGATGCTCGGTGAGTGCGGGCATGCCGGTGGCCCACGCGCCGCCGATAGAGCCTTCGCCGCGGCCGATTGTCTTTGCCGCATAGAGCGTGGCGAGATCGGACTGCTCGCTGCAATCGCCGGAGTGAAACACCAGCGCCGACCGCTGTTCGTTCGGCACCCAGATCTCGAACCGGCGTGCGATCGGCGTCGCCTGGGCCGACAGGAATGTCACCACCCAGGTCTGGTCGCCGGTCGTGTAGGGGATGCCGACGCCGCAATTGATGCCGATCTCGGATGCGTCCTCCCAGCGCAGAAATCCCTTGGAATTGTGCAGATCCTTGATAATCAGCGGCATGCCGGCCTTCCAGGTCCGGCCGGGCAAGCCGAAGCCGCGCGGGAATTTGGTGTGACGCGAGTTGAATTCGAACATGTCGGCGGTGCCGTAGTAGCCGTCGACCAGCGCCATCTCGTGGGATCGATCCGGATCGTTGTGCCAGAGTTCGATCGCACCGACATGCTTCCTGTCGTCACCGCAGAGCAGCACCATCACCGCCATCAGGAATTCGCCGGCGAACACCGGAAGCGCGACGGCGCAGGTCAGGCCGGCCTCGCGCGCCTCGTCGGTTCGCTTGAAATAGGAGTTGGCGAATTCGGTCAGGATGACCGGGTGGCCGCTCGCCCAGGCCTTGCCGGGAAGGCCCTCGTCATAGGCGAACAGCGCGTTCTCGCTGACCGCGTTGAACTCCGCGAACTCGGAGCTGTGCAGGCTGCCGCCGAATTCGAGCCGCGTCCGCGTTGGATCGGGCACCCATAGTTCAACAACGCGAATGAAGGTCTTCATCGCACGCACCTGCCGTCTCGCCGACGTCTAGCATCGGCGATGTCACAGTAAAATGTGCGCTCAAATAGCGGGCAAGCGACGCCCAAAGTTGATGCGAAGGCGCGATTTCGCCTCAGTCTCGATAGGACGGATCGGCGCGATCGAGCTTGCGCAGCAGCGCCGGCCAGGCCAGTTCGCCGTTGCGCGCGGCGCGGCCGGGCTTGGGCAGCATCCGCTCATAGGTGTCTTCGAGGATGTTTTGCGGCGGATAGATCAGCTTGGTGTTGCAGGACAGCGCCATCACCTGGGTCTGGCAGGCGCGCTCGAGGCGGAACAGCACGTTGAAGGCGGCAGGCACGGTGCGGCCGACAACCAGGAGGCCATGGTTGCGCAGGATCATCGCCTCGTTGTCGCCGAGGTCGCGGACCAGCCGTTCGCGCTCGTCGACATTGTCGGCGATGCCCTCGAAGTCGTGATAGGCGATCTGCAGGAAGCGCATCGAGGTCTGCGCCAGCGGCAGCAGGCCGCATTCCATCGCGGACACCGCCATGCCGGCGGGGGTGTGGGTGTGCGCGACGCAGTCCATGTCGTGCTTGGCCATGTGGATGGCGCTGTGAATGACGAAGCCCGCGACGTTGACGTCATAGTCGGTGGCGTTGAGCAGCGTATTGCCCTCGACGTCGACCTTGATCAGGCTGGAGGCATCGATCTCCTCATACAGCATGCCGTAGGCATTGATCAGGAACTGGTCGGTGGTGCCGGGCACGCGGCAGGAGATGTGGTTCGCGATCATCTCGGTCATGCCGTACATCGCCGTGAGGCGATAGCAGGCGGCGAGATCGACGCGAGCTTGCCACTCCTCGGCGCTCACCTGGTCGCGAACGGATTTCACGACCTTGATCGCGGGTGAGCTGACGGGTGGATTCATGGCGTTCTCTCCTTGAGACATCTGCGGGGCCGAGGCCCGATTGTTGGTGTGGACCATAGCAGAATCGGCACGGCAGCAAGCGGCGGCGCGTCTGCTTATTTGCAGGTCTGGCGGGCAAAAACCGAATGCGGCATTGGCGCACCGCGCCTTCGATGTCAGGATGCGGAAAAATGGCCAAGGCGCACAAGATGAGCGAACGCAAGATTCGTATTGCCGTCCTGCATTTCTCCCACGAAACCGTCTCGTTCCTGCCGAACGAGACCACGCTCGACGACTTCATCTATCCGGGCTCGCCGGCCAAGGGCGAGGCGCTGCTGCAGTTCGATCCGAAGAACTACATGGGCGGCTTCGTGCAGGTCGCGCGCGAGTTCTCCGAGGTCGAGCTGGCCGGCATCGAATCCCCGCTCTGGCCGAAGACCTACACCGGATCGGGCTGGATTACCCAGGAAGCCTATCGCACCTTCGTCGGCAAGATGATTGCCGGGCTGAAGGAGGAGGGGCCGTTCGACGGGGTCTATCTGTGCCTGCATGGTGCGATGGCCGTGCGCGACGTGCCGCGGCCGGAGGCCGATCTGGCGCGGCAGGTCCGCGAGGTGGTCGGCCGCTCCGCCTTCATCGCCGCCACCTTCGATCCTCATGGCAATGAGGACGAGGCGTTCCTCGAACAGGCCGACATAGCGTTCGCGGTCAAATATTTCCCGCACTATGACGCGCATCTGCAAGGCGAACGGGCGGCGCGCATGCTGGTGCGGGCGATCCGCGGCGACTACAAGCCGGCGCATAAGACCATCAAGGTTCCCGTGATCTCGCCCACCGTGTTGCAATGGACCGGCGCGCGTCCCTGGATGGATCTCGTGCAGCGCGCGCTGGTGTGGGAGGCCCGCGAGGTCGACGTCTACATCAACATCTTCTTCGGCTTTCCGTTCGCCGATGTTCCCGACATCGGCATGACCGTGCAGGTCCTGACCAACGACAATCCAAAGCTCGCGGAGCAGGTCGCGCGCGATCTCGCCGGTACGATCTGGCGGCTGCGCGAGGCGTTGCTGCAGTCGACGAAACTACACAGCATTGCCGAGGGCGTCGCGTTGGCCAGGCAGGCCGTTGCCGATGGCAACACGCCGGTGGTGCTGGCCGATCACAGCGACCGTTCGGGATCGGCAATCTGGCTGCT
Organism: Bradyrhizobium sp. RD5-C2; assembly: GCF_019972155.1. Classification (GTDB taxonomy): domain Bacteria; phylum Pseudomonadota; class Alphaproteobacteria; order Rhizobiales; family Xanthobacteraceae; genus Bradyrhizobium. The sequence goes on from NZ_BOVL01000011.1 coordinate 113,488, forward strand.
GCGCGAGATCATCGCGCAGGACCTCGCCAACACGGTGATCGCCACGATTGCCGATGCCAGGGCGACGGCAAGCCTGAAGGCGGCCGGCGCCAAGGCCGGCGATGCCTTCGACATGGAGATCGGCGGCCGCGCCGACGAATCGGCGGGCGATCCGGTCCGGATTCAGGGCACGATTTCGGCAGCGGGTGACGGATACGGGCAGTTCTGGGTCTGCGTGCGTTTCGGCCGCAACAATGCGCTGATCCTCTCCACCTATCTGGTGCAGGTCATGGAGCCGTTCTCGCTGAAAGCGCTGGTGCCGGACATCGGCAGCTTCGATGTGATGGCGATCAAGTCGCGGGTGCATTTCCGGCGTGGCTTCGACGACAACGGCTTTGCCAAGACGATCCTGCTGGTCGAGCCGGACCAGGCGTTCCTCGGCACCACGCGGCTGGACAAGCTGCCTTACAGGAACGTCGACCTCACACGGTTCTACCCGTACGGCAATCCGGCGTTCCCGGAGGCGTCGTCATGACAGAGGGCCGCTACCGCCTGATCGGATCGACCGCGTCGCCCTATGCGATCAAGTTGCGGGCGCTGCTGCGTTACAGACGGATCCCCCACGACTGGGTGATCATGACCAAGGCGCTGCGCGCGGCGACCGCGCATCTGAAGCCGATGCTGATCCCGGTGCTGCAATATCCCGACGGCAGCTACCGCGGCGAGACCACGACGTTGGCCTATGATCTGGAAGCGCGTCACCAGGGGCGGTCGGTGATCCCGGAGGACAAGGCCACAGCCTTCGTCTGCGATCTCCTCGAGGATCTCGCCGACGAATGGGCGGTGAAGCCGTTGTTTCTCTATCGATGGTGGGATCCGGAAGATCAGGCCTATGTCTCGTGCTGGGCCGGCGAGGAGTGGTCGACGTCGGAGGCCGCGGCCGGCAGCCGCGCGGAGATCGAGGAATTCCGGGAGCGGCAGATTTCGCGCATGGTCATTCTCGGCGCCACCGAGGAGAACCGGCCGCTGCTGGAGGAGAGCTATCGCCGGACGCTTGCGGCGTTCGAGCCGCATGTCGGCATGACGAATTATCTGTTTGGCAGCCGGCCATCGCTGGCGGATTTCGCCTGGTTTGGCCAGCTCAGCGAGATGGCAACCGACCCGACCCCGATGCGGATCATGCGCGAGCGCGCGCCGTTCACCGATCACTGGGTGCGGCGGCTCGATGATGCGTCCGGTGTCGAGGGCACCTGGTATCCGCGCGAGCGGGCGCTCGGCGGGTTTGCCGAAGCGCTGCTGCGGATTGCGGGCGAGCTCTATCTGCCGTTCCTTACCGCCAATGCCGATGCATTCGCGAAAGGCCTCGAGCGGCTTGAGATCACTGTCTGGGGACTGCCTTACGCGCTGGCGCCGTTCAAATACCAGGTCAAGTGCCTGCAGCAGTTGCGCGAGAAATTTGCCGCGCTGGATGCCGGCGATCGCGCGGCGCTGAAGCCGGTGCTCGAACGTACGGGATGCTGGGCGGTCCTGAATGGTGGCTGATCGATCACGGACGGCAACTAGGTTCAATACGGCGTGAGCTCAGGTCCGGTGCCTGCTCCCGAGTGCGGCGGCGACCGATTCCGGATGCCTGATCCGCTCGACCAGCATGTCGATGCGATCGCCGCCCCAGAACAGCTCGCCGTTGAACACCATGCTGGGCACGCCGAACACGCCGAGCGCTTCCGCTTCGTCGATGATGCGGTCGTGTTCCGCACGAGCAGGGCCGCGAACATAGGTTTCGAATGCCTCGGTGGAGCCGCCGATCGCTGCGATCACGCCGGCGATCTCCGACAATTCGTCGATCTCCAGCTCGTGGTTCCAGAACCTCCGGAACACCGTGTCATGATAGGGCCGGAACAGCCCGTGGCGCTGCGCGAACAACATCCCGGCGCTCGAATAGAACGCGTCATAGATCCGGCGCGGGCCTTTCATGGTCAGTCCCTGCGCGTTGGCGAACCGTCGCGCATCCATGTAGGAGTAACGCACCTTGCGCCAGAAGTGCGGCGTGCGCGCCTCGACCGTGCCCATGAATTCGGGAATGCGAAGCGTGTACGGAAGCCACTCCAGCTCGACGCCAAGGGTCTCCTCGAGCTCGAACAGCCGCTTGTTGGCGACATAGGCATAGGGAGACTTGTAGTCGGTGTAGATGCGTACGCGCGGCTTTACGATCATCGTTCCTCACCCTGTCGGGACAATTGTTCCCGATCCCGCGCGATGACGCAATGTGGTGCGACGAAGGGGAGACGGCGCGCAAACGAATGGGCCCCGGTGCATTCAAGCATCGCGGGGCCCTGCTACTTCGTTTTAGCGAAGGATCTCTGGTGTAGACCAGTGGTGTTTCGGGACCTAAAAGCGCTTGGCCTTTGCGCTCTCGTCCTGCGGATATGTTCAGATTGTCGGCGGCGCACGCGGCTAGCAGCTGCTGTTCGCCTCAACGTGCACCGAGACCTTGCCGAGCAAGGTCGCTGGCTTTCGCCGGTGGCGTCATGCTCCTCTCCAAGGGTGGGCCGACGGACCTCTGTCCGCTTATCTGCCTGGCGGCCGATTCCAAAATCGTCCGTCAATTCCTGCGACGCGGGGAGCAGGCGCTCCCGCACCCCAACAGGTGCAGTCGGCGAAATGCTGCGGCAGATATCGCCTGCTGTCAAGTTAACGAGCGGGGTATTTCAGGTCAGCTTTCCTGTCGCGCCTTGGTCTTTCGATACTGCGTGAAGTCCGGATCGTGCGTCATTTTCCAGTAGTCGACGAACCGCCACGGCATTGCCGAGAACACGCGCCCGCTTCTGTTGCGGTAGTAGGTTGTCATGCCCGGATGCGTCCAGATCAACTGCTCATGTTCGGCATCGACGTTGCGGATGTATTCGTCATGCGCGTCGGGATGCACATCGATCGCAGCGATATCGTTCTCGATCATCTCGACGAGGCAGGCGGAGATGTAGCGGCTCTGGCATTCCGACTGGAAGATCACGCTGCCACCATGCGCAGGCCCCGAGTTGGGGCCGAGCATCAGAAACAGATTGGGAAAGTCAGGCACGGTGAGGCCGAGATAGGCGGTTGGATTGTCGTCGCGCCAGGCCTGCTTGAGGTTCTTGCCGTCGCGCCCGGTGATGTTGAGACGCGCCGCCATCTCCGACACCTTGAAGCCGGTCGAGATCACGATGACGTCGTGCGGCCGCGATGTGCCGTCGGCTGTGACGATTCCACCAGCCGCGAAATGATCGATCTTGTCGGTGACCAGCTCGACATTCGGACGGGTCAGCGTCTTGAACCAGTTGTTGTCGAGCAGGATGCGCTTGCCGTAGGGCGGATAGGTCGGCATGCACTTCTCGATCAGATCAGGGCGATCCTTCAGCTCGGAGAGGATGAATTCGGCGAGCTCCTGGCGGTGCCGGTCGTTGCCCTTGTTGACGGCGCGGTCCGGATGCGGCCAGGCCGGATCCTTGCGCAGGAACGGCAGCAGCCCGTCGCCGTAACGCCAGGACATATTGAAGCGATACCACTGCACATAGAACGGCAGATGCGCCAGCAGCCACTGTGCGCCCTCGGTGATCGGATCGGAATAACCTTTCACCGGCCGCGCCCACTGCGCGGTGCGCTGGTAGACCGTGACCGAGGCGACGCGGTCGGCGATCGACGGCACCAGCTGCATCGCGGTCGCACCGGTGCCGATCACGGCGACATGCTTGCCGTCGAGCTCGATGTCGTCGGACCACCGCGCCGAATGAACCTTCAGGCCGGTGAAATCCCCGTCGCCCTTGAAAGAGGCAGGCGAGGGATCGTTGAGTTGTCCGATCGCGCTGACCAGCGCGGTGGACTCGAAGGTCTCTTCGCCGTTCGCGGTCTTCAGCGTCGAGATCCAGCGGCGCTTGGCTTCATCCCAGCGCGAAGCGGCGAGCTCAGTGCTGAGGCGGACATGCCTGCGGATGTCGTATTCGCGCACGACCTTGAGCAGATAATCGAGCAATTCCGGGCGCTGCGCGAAGTAGCGGGTCCACGGGTTGCGGGCGCCGAACGAGAAGGAATAGGAGTGGTTCGGCGTATCGACGCCGCAGCCGGGATAGCGGTTGACGTACCAGGTGCCGCCGATCTCGTCCTGCTTCTCGACGATGGTGTAGGGAATGCCGAGCCGCCCGAGCGAAACCCCGAGCGCGATCGCGCAGACCCCGGCGCCGACGATCAGCACATGCTGCTGCGCGAGCCTCGCCTCGGAGGGGCGCTCGCGCCAGCGCGCGTCGCGGGGAACGAATCCCATCTCTTCCCGCATCAGCGGCGCATATTCCGGCGCGACGTGCTCGCCGAGCGTTGCGCGCATCATCCGCAGCATCAGCTCGTCGTCGGGATCGGTGATGACGGGCGTAGGCGTTCCGTTCGCGAACAGGTTCAGCACGGCGGCGCGGATCTCGTCCTGGATCTCCTTTGGGACGCCAGCGTCCGGATCGGGGATCAGGCGGACGTCGCGCTTCGGCTTGTACGGCGGCTCGAGCCACTTCTCGTCGCCGGTCATGTGCACCAGCACCATCAGCAGCACGCGGATGTCGCCCTCGGCGATGGCGGAGGACAGATCGAGGTGTTGGCGCGAAAGCTCGATATTCATGTGCTGTCCTCAGCTGGCCGGTGCGTCGGGCAGACCGCCATAGGCGGCCCAGGTGGTGCCCACGATGTAGCCGGCATCGACCGGCAGGTTGATGCCGGTCACGCCGCTGCTCTGCGGCGAGAGCAGCCAGGCGATCGCCTGCGCCACCTCCATCGGCTCGACCAGCCGGTTCATCGCTGTCGGGCGGGCCAGCAGATCCTTGTTCAGGGCGCCCGACGCGATACCCGCCTCGAGCGCCACTGTGCGGGTGAAGCCGGGCGACACCGCGTTGACGCGTACGCCGGAACGTCCCCATTCGGCGGCGAGCGTCTGCGTGATCTGGATGACGCCGGCCTTCGCCGCGGTATAGGCGTGGATCGGACCCGACGTCATGCCGGCCACCGAGGCGACATTGACGATCGCGCCATGCCGTCGCTTCGCCATGCCGATGCCGACGCTGCGCGCGACCAGAAAGGTGCCGCGCAGGTCGATATTGACCTCGCGGTCCCATTGCTCCATCCGCACCCGCTCGATCGTGTGCATCTTGCCGAACACGCCGGCTGCATTGACGAGGCCGGTGATCGGGCCGTGCGCCTTCTCGATATCCGCGATACCGGTGACGACGGCGCTTTCGCTCGCGACGTCGAATGGCGCCGGCCAAAGGATGGCGGCTGTTCCGACCAGGGGCTCAGGCGCGATGTCGACGATGACGACGCGATGGCCCTGATCGGAGAGCAGCGTTGCGGTCGCAGCGCCGATGCCGCGGCTGCCGCCGGTGACGAGGATGGTGCCGTCGGCGCTCATGACTTTCTTCCCTTGTCGCTCGTGGTGAAAAGGCCGCGCGTGACCAGCTTCTGATAGGCCGTGATGACGTAGTCGGGCACGGCGGTGACGCCTTGCTCGGAGTAGGAATAGCGGCGGCTGAGATAACCGCGAGCACCCATCAGGACCTGGACGATGGCCTCGAATTCCTCGTCGCTGAAAGTGTTGGTCGCCCCCGCAGCCCGCGCGCGCTGCAGGATCCTGACATAGGCATTCGAGATGTTGTCGAAGTGCTTCTGATAGCCGATCGGCGCGAAGAACTCGGCCTCGTTGAGGATGCGGAGAAACTCGGGGACCTCGCGGATGAAATCGAAGAAGGCGCTGAAGCGCTCGACCTCCTGCCGGGCTTCGTTGGCGGTGCTGGTGCGCGCATGGATGAAGCGGACCATGTCGAGGCCGATTTTCGGCAGCAGCTGATCGAGCAGCTCCTGGCGGTTCTCGAAGTGATTGTAGAACGTGCCCTGCGCCACGCCGGCAGCTTCCGTAATGCGCGCAACCGAGGCTTCGGCGTAGCCGTATTTGCCGACGACCTTGGTCGCGGCGTCAAAAATCTTCTGCTTGGTCCAGGCGTTGCGCTCGACCCGGTTGAGTTTTGTCACTTTGGCGGATGTCGCTTGCGTCATGCGGTGGCCTCGAGTTCGGCGCGGAGCACGCGTTTGAGCACCTTGCCGGATGGATTGCGCGGCAGGCTGTCGCGGATGATCAACTGCCGCGGCACCTTGAAGCCTGCGAGCCGTGTCCGGCAGAATTCGGTGAGCTCAGGCAGGTCGAGCTTGGCGTCGTCCGCCAGCACCACGATGGCGACCGGCTTCTCGCCCCAGCGGTCGTCGGGCAGACCGATCACCGCGACTTCGCGCACCCCGGGGATTTCATAGATGACGCGCTCGACCTCGGAGGAGGCGATGTTCTCGCCGCCGGAGATGATCATGTCCTTCTTGCGATCGGTCAGATAGAGGAAACCGTCGTCGTCGAGATAGCCGACGTCGCCGGTGCGGAACCAGTCGCCGAAGAAGGCGGATGCGGTCTTCTCCGGATCTTTCCAGTAGCCCTGCGTGACCTTCGGGCCGCGCAGGCAGATCTCGCCATTCTGGCCGGCGGGCAGGCGCTTGCCGGCATCGTCGCGGATCTCGATCTCGACATGGGCGATGGCGCGGCCGGTCGAGCCGATCTTCTCGATCTCGCGGCCCGCATCCATGAACGTATCGCCGCCGCAGCTTTCGGTCAGGCCGTAAGCATCGATGTAGCGCGCGTTCTTGAAGTAGTGGGAGAAGGCGCGGATGCGGAGCTCCGGCGTCTTCTCGCCGCCGCCGATCGCCCATTGCAAGCTGGAGACGTCGTAACGCTCGCGGTTTGGGCAGGTGAGGAGGGCCGCGGTCATGACCGGGGCAAACCACGCGGCGTTCAGCTTCTCGCGCTCGATCGCGGCCAGCGCCGGTTCGGGCTCGAAGGTGCGGTGAATGCACAGCATGCCGCCGTGCCAGAGCACCGCGATGCCGGGCAGGTCGAGCGCGCCGACATGATAGAGCGGGCCGACGACGAGCAGCCGCGTGTCGGCGCTCAGTCCAAGCACCAGGGTCTGGTCGGAGGATTTCCAGTAGATGTTCTCGTAGGTGAGCATCACCCCCTTGGGGCGATCCGTCGTGCCCGAGGTGTACATCAGCCGCATCAGGTCGCGCGGCTGGCGCACATTGATCGGCGCCGGCGCGATGTCGGGCGCAAGGTTGGTGACGCTCGACTGCGCGACTTCACCCAGCAACACCACCGGCGCGCCACCGGCTGCGACCGCTGCAAATTCCTCGTCGGCGACGAGCAGCCGTGCGTCGGAATTGCGGACGATGTAGCCGACCTCATCGGCCGAGAGGCGATAATTGATCGGCAGGAATACCGCGCCGATATGGCTGGTGGCGAACACCAGTTCGAGAAAGGCCGTGCTGTTCTTCATCAGGACGGCGACGACGTCGCCCGGAGCGATCCCGCGTGCTGCGAGCCAGCTGCCGACCTGCCGGATCCGCAGATCAAAATCTGCGTAGGAGACATCTTCGCCGCGATATTTCAGCGCACAGCGGTCCGGAGTCCGCCTGGCATGAAATGCGATGAAGCTGGAAAGATTGATCATTTGCCGTCCGTCGGGCCGATTCCGGCGCCGCTTTCTCCATAGATGAATTGTGAGTCGTAATTCATCTTTGGCTTGACGTCACCCCCCTTGCTCTGAAAACATCGTGGCCATGGAGACGGAACGATCTCCGCAAGGGATTTTGGGAACGCGAACCCGACAGGGAGGGGAATATGACGAGGACCCGGAAACCGGGCATCAGCCGGCGCTCGACGCTTGCGCTGATGGGCGCCGGTGCGGCGACCTTTGCTGCGCCATGGGTGGCGCGTGCACAGGCCAAGACCATCAAGATCGGCATGCCGACCATTCTGTCGGGTCGCGTCGCGCAACTCGGCACGTCCTCGCGCAATGCGGTGATGCTGGAAGTCGAGAAGGTCAATGCCGCCGGCGGCCTTGCCGGGCGGCAGATCGAGATGGTGATCCGCGACTCCAAGGGACAGCCGCAGGAAGCCGCGCGGATCGCGCGCGAGCTCGTCAACACCGACGGCTGCGAGATGCTGCTTGACGGCGAGGCATCGTCGGGATCGTTCGCGGTTCACGAGGTGGCGCGCGACCTCGGTGTGCTCTGCATCCATACCTGTTCGGAAGCGTCGTCGCTGACCGCCGATCCCAAGCAGCACATTCCGAACGCGTTCCGTTGCGTGCGGCAGGGCATTCATGACTCGATCGTCGGCGCCGGCTACGCGGCCGGGATCGCCAAGGCCAAGGGCCTGAAGAAATGGGCGACCTGTTCGCCCGACTACGCCTATGGCCGCGACACCACCGGCGAGTTCGTGCTGTACCTGAAGAAATTCGCGCCCGATGTCGAGATCATCAGCGAGTCCTGGCCAAAACTGTTCCAGCCCGATTATACCGAGGTGGTGACCAAGATCCTCCAAGCGAAGCCGCAGGCGCTCTATTCCTGCCTGTGGGGCGGCGATCTCACCTCCTATATCGACCAGGCCAACATCTACGCGATGTTCACCCAGATGGAGGTGTTCGCGGTCAACATGGCCGACTACACCGCGCTCACGGTGGTGAAGAACCTACCCAAGGGCATCCACTCGGGCGACCGCTACATCAAGACATTCCCGCCGACGCCGGAGAATGCAGCTTGGGGCGATGCCTACAAGGCGAAGTACAACGAGTATCCGACCAACTGGTCCTGGCAGAACGCGACGGCGGTCATGTTCCTCAACGAGGCGGTCAAAAAGGCGAACTCGACCGACGGCAAGAAGGTCGCGGAAGCTCTCACCGGGCTCACCATCAAGTGTCCGTTCGGTGCCGACGGCACCGTCACCATGCGCGCCGACGACCACACGCTGGTCGGCTACGCGATCGGCTGGGGTACCACGATCCCGCAGGAGCCCTACGTGCCTGATGTGAAGGCCGGGGACTGGAAGACCATCTTCGAGCTCGAAGCCGAGTGGAAGAAGAGCAAGGGCTACACCTGATCCGCATGCGGCGCGGAGGCAGCGACCGGCTGCCTCCGCCTTCCGTCTGAAGTTTGTTGCGCGCCGGCGTTGCGGCCCGCCGTAATGGATGATTTTCGTGGACCTCGACGCGCTTGCCAGTTGCCTCGCCAGTCCTGCATGCCTGGTGACGCAGACCACCAGCGGCCTGATCATCGGCATGCTGCTGTTTCTCGTCGCCGTCGGGCTGACGCTGATCTTCGGCGTGCTCAAGGTGGTCAATTTCAGCCACGGCGCCTTCTACATGTTCGGCGCCTATTTCGCGATGACGGCCTACCAGCTCTCTGGCAGCTTTGCGCTGGCGATCCTGAGCGGCGCCGTCGGCACCGCGCTGCTCGGCCTGATCTTCGAGCGCGCGTTCATGAGCCGGGTCTACGGCCGCGACGTGCTGATGCAGCTTCTGGTGTGCTACGCCTTCGTGCTGATCTTCGACGACGTTGTTCGCATGATCTGGGGACCTGAATTCAAGTCGATGGGCATGCCGGCCGCGTTCCAGGTGCCGCCGCTGTTCATCGCCGGCGGCGTGGTGCCGCCTTATTATCTGCTGCTGATCGGGGTCGCGCTCGTGGCCGCAGTGGTTCTCGGGCTGGGGTTGGCACGCTCCCGGATCGGCAAGGTGATCCGGGCGGCTGCGCATAATCCCGGGATGGTGTCGGCGCTCGGCATCAACACCGGGCTGATCTATGGCGGCGTGTTCGCGCTCGGCGGCATGCTGGCGGGACTGGCGGGAGCGCTTGCCGCGCCGGTGCGCTCGTTGACGCCGGGCATGGGTTTCTCGGTGCTGATCGAGTCCTTCATCGTCACCGTGATCGGCGGCATGGGCTCGATCCTGGGGGCTCTGATCGGCGCCCTCCTGATCGGCCTGATCCGCTCGTTCGGATCGCTCGGCTTCCCGCTGTTCACCGAGGGGCTGATGTATCTCTTCATGGTGATCGTGCTGGTGTCGCGTCCGACCGGCCTGTTCGGCAAGGAGGTCGCATGACCGAGTTGCAGGCAGGCCAAGGCGCGCAGCCGCTCGAAGTGCCCCGGATCGACGCCAGGCCGCAGCGCTATCGCGACCTGCTGATCGCGCTCGCGGCGTTTTCCGTGCTCGCGCTTCTCCCGATGGTCTTCGGCAGCAAGCAGCTGCTCGACTTCGTGATCCGCTGCGCGGCCTACGGCCTGTTCGCGACGTCGCTCAACCTTCTGGTCGGCTACACCGGGCTGATCTCGTTCGGGCACGGCATGTTCTTCGGCCTCGGCGCCTATGGTTTCGGCCTGATGATGCAGAAGACCGGCGTGCCGATCCCGGTGGCTTTTGTCGCTACGCTGGCGATAACCTTCGTCGTTGCCGTCGTCATCGGCGCGATCTGTGTGCGGCTGAAGGAGATCTATTTCGCCTTCGTCACGCTGGCGTTCCAGATGCTGATCCACTCGACCATCCTGTCGTGGCAGTCGCTGACCGGCGGCGACCAGGGTTTGCGCGGCGGCATTCCGCGGCCGCCGTTCCTCGGCATCGACCTCTCGAACCATCTGCATCTCTACATCACGAGCTGCGCGCTGCTGGTGATCGGGCTGCTGCTGATGCGCCAGATCGCGCAGTCGCCGTTCGGGTACACGCTGCGCATGATCCGCGACAACGCCACGCGGGCGAGCTTCATCGGCATCGACGTCTGGCGCGCCAAGCTTGTGATCTTCGTGCTGGCGGCGCTGTTTGCGGCGACCGGCGGCATCATCATGGCGCTGTTCGTCTCCGGCGCCTATCCCGAATTCGCCTATTGGACGATCTCGGGCGAGGGCATTTTCATCAACATGCTCGGCGGCGTGACGACCTTCCTCGGGCCGATGGTCGGCACGGTGCTGCTGCTGATCCTCAACGACACCGTCACGCGGCTGACCGAGTATCACGGCATCGTACTCGGCATCGTGATCCTGTTCTTTGCCATCGGCCTGCGAAAGGGCCTGATGGACTTCGTCGTCGAATGGTTCGCGCAGCGTCGCGGCGAGGGGCGCGGTTAGCCATGCTGGAGATTCGCGCCCTCTCGAAATCCTTTGGCGGCGTCAAGGCGACCGACAACGTCTCGCTCGATTTCGCCGACGGCTCGCTCACCGCCGTGATCGGCCCCAACGGCGCCGGCAAGAGCACCTTCTTCAACCTGATCACGGGCGCGTTGCGGCCGGACGCCGGGCAGATCCTGCTCAATGGCGTCGACATGGCGGGCAAGACGCCGCCGGAGATCGTGCGCCACGGCATCGGCCGCGCCTTCCAGGTCGCGAGCATCTTCCCGTCGCTGACGGTCGAGGAGACGATGCTGGCGGCGGTCGGTGCCGATCAGCGCCGCGCCAGCGTGATGCATCACCGCTTTCCATTGGCCGAGACGCGCGACCGCGCCGAGCATGCGATGGAGCTGCTCGGCCTTGCCGGCAAGCGCAACAGGACCGCGGCGACGCTGTCGCATGGCGACCAGAAGCTGCTCGATATTGCGCTCGCGCTGGTGCTCGATCCCAAGGTGCTGCTGCTCGATGAGCCGACCGCGGGCATGGGCACCGAGGAGCGCTGGCGCATGATCGACAAGGTGCGCGAGCTCTGGGAGAAGCAGAAGATCACGGTCGTGTTCATCGAGCACGACATGGATATCGTGTTCAAGATCGCGCCTCAGATCGTCGTGCTGTGCTACGGCCGGATCCTGGCAACCGGGACGCCGGATGCGATCCGCAGCAATGAAGCCGTGATCGAGGCCTATCTCGGCAGCGACGACCACGCGGGAGCGGTCGCATGAGCGCTCAACCGGTGGTGCAGGTCGAGGACCTCGACGTCTACTACGGCACGAGCCAGATCCTGTTCGGCGTCGGTCTGTCCGTGCGGAAGGGTGAGACCATGGCGCTGCTGGGCCGCAATGGCGCCGGCAAGTCGACCACCATGAAGGCCATCATGGGATTGGCGCCGGCGCGCCGCGGCAAGGTCACCTTGCGCGGTCAGCTAGTATCCGGGATGAGGCCGCATCACATCGCGCGGGCCGGGCTCGGCTTCGTGCCGGAGGACCGCCAGATCTTTCCCGAGCACACGGTCGAGGACAACCTCGTTATCGGCCAGAAGAAGGGACCGGACGGCGAGGACGAGTGGTCGATCCGCCGCGTCTACGACGTGTTCCCGCTGCTGGAGCCGCTGCGGCATCGGATCGCGGGCAGGCTCTCCGGCGGCGAGCAGCAGATGCTGGCGATCGCCCGCACGCTGATGGGCAATCCGGTGCTGCTGCTGCTGGACGAGCCGAGCGAGGGGCTGGCGCCGATCATCGTGCAGCGCATCGGCGAACTGCTGCGGCAGCTCCGCGGCACCGGTGCCACAGTATTGATCGCCGAGCAGAACATGCATTTTTGCCTTGGCCTTGCGAGCCACGCGACGGTTATCGACAAGGGACAGATCGTCTACACATCCTCCATCGATGAGCTGAAGGCCAACGACAACATCCGGCAGCGTTACCTGGCGCTGTAGGGCTCTTCGACTGTCATGGGAGGACAAATGGCGGGCAAGTTGACGCCGACGCACGAAGCGCCGTATCGCGGGTTGAAAGTGCTGGATTTCGGGCAGGGAATCGCCTCGCCCTATTGTGCGATGCTGCTTGGGGTCTATGGCGCCGACGTCATCAAGGTCGAGCCGCCCGAGGGCGACTGGTCGCGCTATCTCGGTACGACCTACGGCAATCACACGACCCTGTCGGCGGTCTACAACCGCGGCAAGCGCAGCCTGTGCCTTGACATGAAGCACAAGGATGGCATCGCGATCGCGCAGCTTCTGGCGCGCGAGGCCGACGTGCTGATTGAAGGATTTCGCCCCGGTGTCGCGGAGCGGCTCGGGCTCGGCTATGAGAGCCTATCGCGCGACAATCCGGGCCTGATCTATCTGTCGGTCAGCGGCTTTGGGCAGAGCGGGCCATACTCGAAGCGCCCCGGCTCGGACTCGGTCGCGCAGGCATTTTCAGGGTTGGTCTCGGTCAATGTGGGCGCCGATGGTGTGCCGCATCGGGTCGGCACCACGATCTCCGATGTCGTCACCGGCGTCTACGCGTTTCAGGCGATTGCGACGACGCTGTTCGCGCGTGCGACCGTCGGCACCGGTCGCTGGATCGACGTCAATCTCTGCCAGTCAACGTCGGCGCTGCTTGGGCACAAGGTCGCGGAGTTCATCCTCGAGGGCGGTGCCCCGCGCGCGCTCAATGCGCCGGCCGGCACCTACCAGACGCGGGACGGCTGGATGATGGTCACGCTGGTGAACGAGCCGCAATACAAGCGCCTGTGCGCTGCGATCGCCCGCGAGGATCTCGCAAGTGATCCGCGCTTCGCCGACTTCGCCAGGCGTGCGGACGCGGCCGACACGCTGATCCCGCAGCTGCGCGAGGTGTTCCTGGCGCAGGCGACGGATACCTGGCTGACGCGGCTGCACGCCGCCGATATCATCGCGGAGCGGATCCTCAATCCCGGCGAATGGCTGCGCAATCCGCATGTCGAGGCGATCAGCGCGTCGGTCCGCCATGATACGCCGGGCGTCGGCGCGGTCTATTCGCCGCGGACGCCGGGGATCGCGAGCCTGTCCGAAGATCATCTTTGTCCCGCGCCGGACGTTGGGCAGGACAGCCGCGCGGTGCTGACGGAGGCTGGTTTTGGTTCCGCCGAGATCGACGGCTTGCTGCTGTCGGGCGCGGTGCGGCAGGCCAAAGCGATGACAGGAGGCAAGATATCATGAGCACGGACCTCGTTCGCTACTTGGTCAGCGACCAGATTGCAGAGATTGTGCTGGATCGCGGGCCAGTCAATGCGCTCAGCATCCCCTTGATCGACGCGCTGCTGGCGGCGCTGGCGAAAGCGCGCGATGATGATGCGGTGCGCGCTGTCATCATCAGCAGCGCCCACAAGGTGTTTTGCGCCGGCCTCGATCTCGACATCGTCAGAGGCAAGCCCGCGATCGAGACCAAGGCATTCCTCGAGCGGCTGTATTTCGCGCTGAACGATACGCAGTATCGCATGGGCAAGCCAACCATCGCTGCAATCGATGGCGCGGTGCGCGCCGGCGGCATGACGATCGCGATCTCCTGCGACATGATTGTCGCGGGTGACAGTTCGACCTTCGGCTATCCCGAGATCGATGTCGGCCTGATCCCGGCGATCCATTTTGTGCAGTTGCCCCGGCTGGTGGGGAAACACCAAGCGTTCGGTCCGCTGTTCCTCGGCGAGCCGTTCGACGCCGCAACTGCCTATCGCATGGGGTTGCTCAGCGAAGTGGTGCCGAAGGGCACTGCGCTGCAGCGGGCCCGCGAGATCGCACGGAAGCTGGCGGCGAAATCGCCGATCGTGATGAAGATCGGCCGCGATGCCTTCATGCGCGCGGTCGATGCCGATTTCCGCCGCTCGGTGGAGAACACGGCGGAAAGCTTCGTGGTGGTCGCCTCGACGGAAGACTGCCAGGAAGGACTGAATGCGTTCGTTGAGAAGCGAACGCCCAACTACAAGGGGCGGTAGATGGCTGGATTGTATTTCGAAGAGTTCGAGGTCGGGCAGGAATTCCATCACGAGTTCAGCCGGACCGTGACGGAGATGGACAACACCATGTTCAGCCTCCTGACCATGAACCCGCAGCCGTTGCACATCGACGCGCATTTCTCGGAGAAGACCGAGTTCGGCCAGCGGCTGTTCAACAGCCTCTACACGCTCGGCATCATGATCGGTATGAGCGTGTACGACACGACCTTGGGAACCACGGTCGGAAATCTCGGCATGACCGACGTCAAGTTTCCGAAGCCGGTGTTCCATGGCGATACCTTGAAAGCGCATACCAGGATCATCGGCAAGCGCGCCAGCAAGTCGCGGCCGACCCAAGGCATCGTCGAGTTCGAGCACACCATGACCAATCAGCGCGGCGAGGTGGTGGCAAGCTGCCGCCGCACCGGCCTGATGCACTGCAAGCCGAAGGCATAGACGATGCGATCGTTTCTGTTCGTTCCCGGCGATAGCACCCGGAAATATGAGAGCGCGAAGAAGACCGCAGCCGATGCCCTGATCCTCGATCTCGAGGATTCCATCGCGCCGGAGCAGAAGGTCGTTGCGCGTGGCATCACGCGCGAGATGCTCGATGCGCGCAATCTGGACCAGAAGCTCTATATCCGTGTCAACGCGCTCGACACCGATCTGACGCTCGGCGACCTCGCAGCGGTGATGCCCGGGAGGCCCGATGGCATCGTGCTGCCGAAGTGTGCCGGCGCCGCCGACGTCAACAAGCTCGCGCTCTATCTCGATGCATTTGAGGCCACCTCAGGTATCGCGCAGGGCACCACGCGGATTGTCACGGTGGCGACCGAGACGGCGCGAGCGGTGCTGAAAATCTTCGACTTCGAGAACATGAGCCCGCGGCTCTGGGGCATGATGTGGGGCGCGGAGGACCTTGCGGCCTCACTTGGCGCAACCCGCAACCGCACCGACGGCCGCTATCATTCGCCCTTCATTCTCGCCCGCGATCTCTGCCTGATTGGCGCGGCCGCCGCCGGCGTGGTTGCGATCGATACCATCGCGACCGACATCAACGATCTCGATGCGCTGCAAGCGGAAGCGATCGCCGCGCGGCAGGACGGCTTCCTAGCCAAGGCCGTGATCCATCCCAAGCATGTCGATGTCGTCAACGCGGCCTTCATGCCGACCGACGAGGAGATCGCCTGGTCGGAGCGGGTAATTGCTGCGTTCGCCGACAATCCATCTGGCGTCGCCAAGATGGACGGCAAGATGCTGGACAAGCCGCACCTGCGGGCCGCCGAGAAGATTCTGGCGTCGCGCAGGAAATAGTCAGTCGGGTTCGATCAGCGCGCCCTCCTCGAGGAGGGCGGCAATCTCTGCATCCGCTAGTCCAGCCTCGCGCAGGATCTCCCGGCCATGCTCGCCGAGGTTCGGGGGATAGGTCCGGATCGATGGCGGGGTCTTGCTCCAGGTGGCGGCCGGGCCGGCCAGGCACAGCGTGCCTTCGGTCGGATGATCCAGTGATTGGATCAGCCCAACGGCTTGCAGATGCGGATCGTCGATCAGGCTGTCCAGATCGTGCAGCGGCGCGTGCGGAATGTCGGCCTCTTCGAAGAAGCGTATCCATTCGGCGGTGCTGCGGGTTCTCATCATCTGCGAGAACCAGTCGTAGACGAAGTCGTAGTTCCGCGTTCGCGCCGAAATGCTGTTCAGCCGCGGGTCGCGGTCGGCCTCATTGGTCAGCCCGATCTTGGCGAAGAACGCGTTCCACTGCTTGTCGGAATAGACCAGCGCGCAGATGTAACCGTCGCTGGTCTGGTAGGGGCGGCGGTCGGGCGACAGCAGCCGGGAGTAGCCGGGCGGTCCGATCGGCGGCTCGAAGCTGCGGCCGGCCATGTGATCGCCGAGCACGAACTGCGCCATGGTCTCGAACATCGGGATCTCGATCGCCTGGCCTTCGCCGGTGCGCTCGCGGTGGAACAACGCCGCGAGGATGGCGTGGACGGCGTTGAGGCCGACGATGCGGTCGGCCATGGTCGCCGGAGAGTAGCGCGGCTCGCCGGTGATCCTGCCGGTCAGTGCGGGCAGCGCAGTCAATCCCTGGATCAGGTCGTCATAGGCGGGACGGCCGGCATAGGGCCCGGTCTCGCCGAAGCCGTGAAGGCTGGCATAGACCAGCCGAGGGTTGGTGGCGAGGAGATCGTCGGCGCCGAGCTTCAGCCGCGCCATCGCCGCAGGACGGACGTTGTGGACGAACACGTCGGCGTCCGCGGCAAGCCGCAGCAGTGCCGCGTGACCGCCGGCCTTCTTCAGGTCGAGCACGATCGAGCGCTTGTTGCGATTGCCCTGCAGATACATCGCGCCCATCGCGGGATGGCGCATCGGGGCGGCGTGGCGCATGACGTCGCCATCAGGGCTCTCGACCTTGATCACGTCGGCGCCGTAGTCGCCAAGCATCATGGTCGCGTAAGGGCCCATCATCACGCTGGTGAGGTCGACGATCCTGACGCCAGCGAGCGGGCCCGCCGGCGCGGATGGTTTGTCTCTCGTCGGTGCCTTGCTCAATGGGTGGCGGCCAGTGCTTCGGTGAAGGCCTTGAAGACGTCGGTGCCCGGCTTGCCGCGCTTGTCGACGTCCTTCACCCAATCCTGCGCCACCGACTTGAAGGCGGTGTCGAACACCTTCTTGTCGTCGGCACTAAAATTGATGACCTTCATGCCCTGTGACTTGATCTTGTCGGCCGCGGCCTTCTCGCCGTCTTCGAACCGCTTGCAGGCCTCGCGTGTGGTCTGCTCGCCGGCCTCGACCAGCGCCTTGCGCACATTCTCGGGCAGCGACTTGAATTTCAGCTCGCCGATCGAATAGGTGAAGATAGCGGTGCCGAAGTTCAGCCCCTCAGTACCCGACTTCAGGATCTTGCCGAAGTCGTAGGATGCCGAGCTCTGGTAGGACAAGATTAGCCCGTCGAGCGTGCCGCGGGTCAGCGATTCATAGATCTCGGGCGCGGCCATCCGCACCGGCACGCCGCCGCTCGAGCGCATCATCAGGTCCATCGCGCCGCCGGTGGTGCGGATCTTCAGGCCTTCGAGGTCCTTTGCCGTCTTCACGTCGCGGCTGGTCGCAAGCTGGACCTGGTAGGCCGGCAGCGCGAGCGTCACCAACGGCCGAAGCTGGTTCGGCGCGAATTCCTTGGTCTCCAGGATGCCGCCATTGTGCGAGACCTTGTAGAATGCGAGCGAGCCCTGGCATTCGTTGTCGAAGATGCCGGGCAATTCGGCAACCGCCGTCAGCGGAAACTTGTCCGACGAATAGGACGGCACGATGTAGGAGACGTCGGCAACGCCGAGCGCGGTGAGCTGGGCCATGTCCTTGGCCTTACCGAGCTGCTCCGCCGGAAAATGCTGGAACGTGACCTGGCCGTTGGTCAGCTTGGTGACGAGCTCCGAAAACGGCTTGCCGACCAGCTCATGAATCACGTGGCCGGAGGGCAGGCTATCGGCAAGGCGCAGGGTGATCTTCTCCTGGGCAAGGCCCGGTGATGCGGAAGCCGCCAGAAAGGCAGTGGCGACACCTGCGCCGGCGAGGAAGCGGGAATACAAACTCATCATGGTCTCCCAGAAATGGCCGTCTCGACCGACGGCTTCTTCAATGTTGCATATGGTTCGGCAGCCAGAGGATGATCTCCGGAAATGCCACGAAAATGGCGATAGCGATCAGATGCGCGATGAAATGCGGGAATGTGCCGTGGAACACTTCACCCACGGGGCGATGCGCGTAACGTGCCACGATGAAACAATTCAGTCCGATCGGCGGCGTGATCATACCGACCTCGGCGGTCACGATCTTGATGACGCCGAACCAGATCGGATCGAAACCGAGCGACTTGATCAGCGGCAGTACGATCGGAACCGTCAGCACCAGGATCGCGATCTGGTCCATGAACGAACCGAGCACGATGTAGCCGCACAGAATCAGCGTGATGATGATCCAGCGCGAGACGTCGAGCGCGCCGACCCAACCGACGATGTTCTGCGTCACCTGCGTGAGCGTGAAGAAATAGCCGAAGATGTGCGCGCACATGATGATCAGGACGATCATGCAGGTGCCCTGGGCGGCATGCCGTAACGTCGTGTAGAGTGAGGTCAGGTTGATCTTGCGCTTCCAACAGGCAAGACAGAAGGCGCCGAACGCACCGAACGCCGAGGCTTCGGTCGGCGTCGCGATCCCGAGATAGATCGTGCCAGTCACGATCGAGAACAGGACCACCATCGGGCTGACCTGCCAGAGCAGGCTGAACCGCTCCGACCATGTCACGGCCGAAATCGTCGGTGCGCGCGAGGGATCGAGCAGCACCAGGATATAGATCGTCGACATGATGATGAAGGTGACGAAGATCGCTGGGATGATGCCGCTGATCAGCAGCTTTCCGATGTTCACCTCGGCAAGCAGGCCGAAGATGACGAGCGCCACCGAGGTCGGCAGCAGCATCGCGAGCGTTCCCGAGATCGCGACGACGCCGGCGGCCATCTTGGGCTCGTAGCCCTGGCGGATCATCGCAGGCAGGCTGGTCGAGGAGAGCGTCGCGGCGGAGGCCGTGCTGGTGCCGCAGATCGAGCCGAAGCCTGCGCCGGCCAACGCAGTCGCCATGCCGAGACCGCCGGGGATGCGTCCAACCCAGGCTGCCGCGGTCTTGAACAGGTCATCGGCGACGCCGGACAGCAGCACGAGGTCTGCCATCAACAGGAACATCGGGATCGTGATCAACTCGTAGGAGGTGACGGCCGACAGCGGCGTGGTTTGCAGCACGCCGAGCAGGATCGGCAGGCCGCCGGTCAGATAGAGGCCGAGCCCGCCGGAGAATGCCATGGCGAACGCGACCGGTGTTCCGATCGCGAGCAGGAAGAACAGCAGCGCGAGGATGAAGGTCGGGATCATTCGAAACCTCCGGCAGCCTTGTCCGAATGACCGGAGATGGCCGGCAGCGGCAGCAGGTTCTCGCCGGTCAGGAGGCTTGCGGTATTGGCAATGAGATGAACGGCAAGGCGCAGCGCGAGAATTCCCGCACCGACCGGCACGAAGATCGAGGAAGCCCAGGTCGGCCACGGGATCGCACCCGCCATGACGTCGCCCGAGACATAATTGTCGAGCGCGCGCTGATAGCCGAGCCAGGTGATCGGAACGAAGATCGCGAGGCCAACGATATTGGAGATGATGACGCAGAGGCGCTGGATGAGTGCCGAGAAGCGCGGCAGCAGGATATCGACGCTGATATGGCCGTTGACCGCGTAGGTGCCGGAGAGGGAGAGAAAGAATACGCCGGCCATCACGTAGAGCGAGATCAAATCATAGGCCCAGGAGAACGGCCGATTGAAGACGTAGCGCATCACGACATCGGAGAAGACGATGATCATGATCGCAAACATCATCGCCGCGGCGATAGCCGAGGTCACCTTCTCGATGGCGGTCAGGGCCTTCAGGCTTGTCTTGATCACGTTGGGCTCCGTCCGCGTTACTTGGCCGGCACGGCCGCAACGGCGGCGCTGAATTCCTTCAGGGCGTCGCTGCCGTGCTTGCCGCGCGCGTCGAGCCCGTCGGCCCATGCCTTGCCGACGCCCTTCGTCAGGTCCTTCAGCTTTGCGACGACGTCAGGCTGCAGGGTGTCGAAGTGGACGCCTGCGGCTTCCATCGACTTCATGGTCTCGCTGTCCTGCTTCTGCACTTCCTTGCAGGCGGACGGCAGGATCTCCTCGGCGGTGTCGATCATCGCCTTCTGGATCTCGGGCGACAGTTTCTTCCAGGCGTTCTCGCTGATCGAATAGGCGACCACGAAGCTCGCGAAGCCAAAGCCGTCGGTGGAATGTTTCACGAGCTTGTCGGCGCCATAGGCGACGACGCTCTCGAGCGGAAACAGCAGGCCATCCATCGTGCCGCGCGACAGCGACTCATAGGCATCGGGTGCCGCCATGCGCACCGGCACCGCGCCGATCGCGCGCAAGGTGAGGTCCTGCGCGCCGCCGGTCGACCGCAGCTTCAGTCCATTGATATCGGCGACATCCTTCACCGGCTGCTTCACGGTCAGGATACGATAGGGCGGCAGGCTCACCGCGAGCAGCAGGCGTATCCCGTTTGCGGTATAATCCTGCTGTGCAATCACGCCGCTCCGCGCGGCCTTCCAATAGGCGAGCGTGCCCTGGCAGGAATGCTCGAACGCGCCGGGGAGCATCGCGACTTCGGAGACCGGCATCTTGTCCGACACATAGGCGGGCGCGACATAGCCGATGTCGGCAACGCCGGTTTGCGTCAGCTTGAGCATGTCGGCGGCCTTGCCGAGCTGCTGGGCGGGATAGTGCTCGAACGTCACGGCGTTGTTGGTGCGCCTCTGGACTTCGGCCATCCAGGGCTCGAGCACAAGGCGGACGAGATAGTGGCCTTTCGGAAAGGAGTCAGCGACCCGCAGCTTGATCGGCTCCGCTGCTACAGCCAGATTGATCGATGCGATGAGGAAGCCGTAACCGGCCAGCGCCTGTCGAAGCCCGCCCATTTTTCCTGCCCCTGAGTAGCCTTGTTGTTTTGAGCAGCTGCGCACAAACGAATTTGCGCGTCAAGCAGTGCTCGGCTGAGCATGCCTGATCGGACAACCGGAGAGCGCGGGGCGCGGTTGCGAGGGTGGAAGGGATTACGCGAGAGGATTCGATGGGCTTGGTCTTGAGCCTTAAGTGCGCGTCATCTCTAGAAGAGCTCGGTTCCGCCTGCCGCAAGACACTCGCGCTCGATCCGTCGACGACAGAGGGGGCGGCTTACTGAAAGCTGATGCTGAGAAGCACTAGGATATCGACATCAATTTTGTCCACCACGCGGGAAATTCCTCCTGTGTGGTCGGCGGCGCGACCGGCTGCATCGCGCCCGCGATCATCATCGAGCGGCACTGAAGCCGGTCAGACCGCAGGAAACTCCAGCCTGAAAGCGACGTCCTGGCTGGAGGGCAGGAGACGGATCGAGCCGCCATGGGTCGCCATGACGGCTAGCGCGATGGCGAGCCCCATTCCGGTGCCGCCGCTGTCGCGGCGGGTGGTGAAAAAAGCATCGAAGATCTTGTCGCCGTTGGCGTCGGAGATCGCGTCGCCATCGTTGCTCACCGTCACCCTTATGGTCGAGGCTTCGGCGGTCGCTTCGAGCTGCACCGACCTGGCATTGTGACGGAACGCGTTGTCGGCCAGATGCGCCAGCACGATTAGCGCCTTCTCGCCGGACATTCCGATCGAGCGGTTGAGGTCGCCGCTGGCCATGATTGTCCGCTCCGCAAAGCGGCTCTTCAGGTTCGCGATGACGCCGGAGAGCGGGGTCTGCTCGTTCTGCGGCGCGCTCTCTGCGCGGGCCAGCTCGCGCAGCCGCTGGCTCATCACGTCAAGCCGCGCGACGTCGCCAAGGATATTCGAGATGAAACTCCGTTGCTCGGATCTGGTCAGCGTGTCCGACTTGCTTTGAAGCGAATCCTGCAGCAGCTCGGCCGCGCCCCTGATCGATGTCAGCGGTGATTTCAATTCGTGCGTCAGGTGTGCCGAGAAGGTGGCGATGTAGTCGGAACGCCGCGACAGTTGCTGGGCCATGTCGAGGAAGCTGTCGGAGAGCTGGGCCAGCTCGCGGGTGCCATAGTGCTGCAGCGGCTGAAACCCGTTGCGGTCGCCGCGACCGATCCGGACGGCGCGATCGACGAGCTCGCGCATCGGACGCGAGACGGTTCGTGAGAACATCAACCCGATCGCAACCGTTGCCAGCAGCACGGCCAATGTGGCGAGCAGGAACTTACCGCGCTCCTGATAGAGATGATCGAAGATGTTGCTCGGCGTCCGCGACGTGTAGATCACGCCGGCGACGCGGTCGTTGACGATCACAGGCATCGCCGAGAAGACATGGACACCGACGCCACGGCTGATCGAATAGATCGGTGGCGGAGGTTTGTCCGGCATGCGAATACGGAGCGTGGCACTATACTGGCCGCGAAGCGCCGCGGCCACTTCCTCGATATGGGCAAGCGACTGTCCGACTTCCTGGCGTCCGGCGATCACCACGCCTTGCGGATCGAGAATACGGAAACCCGCCAGTGTGACCTTCTGGGTCTCCAGGATGATGGGCATGAGCGCGGTCCCGATCTCGACATAGGCCGGATCCGCCGGCTTCGCCGCCGGCAGCGCATCGGGCCGTCGCCGCAGCAGGTCGTTGCCGGCGAGATCGAGCGCGGGTCGGATCGGCGTCACCTGGTCGTTGGGGTCGGGCAGGGCCTCCTGAGGGACCGAAGCGCCGAGCGGGATGCCATTGCCGAGCCGTGCTTGCACGTCCCGCGCATAGATCGCGGCCAACACGCGGCTCTGCGCGATCAGCTCGGCCTGCGTCTGGTGAATCAGCTGGTTGTCGTAGAGGCGGAAGAAGAACAGCCCCATCAGCGGCAGCGCCGCGACCGAGGCAAGCACCGTGAAGATGACCAGACCAAGCGACGGTCGCCACTTCTGGCGGGCGCGGAACGATGTCATGCTTGCTGCTCGCAGCGACCGAGCTTGAAGCCGACGCCGTGAACGGTTTCGATAACGTTGTCGCAGTTCACGGCCGCAAGCTTAGCCCGGATGTTGCGGATGTGGCTGTCGATGGTGCGGTCGGAGACCTGGATATTGAGCTGGTAGGCCGCGCTCATGATCTGCTCGCGGTTGAACACCGCCGTTGGCCGCGTCAGGAAGGCGCGCAGAATTCCGAACTCGATCGCGGTCAGGCGGAGCGGCACGCCTGCGAATGCTGCCACATGCTGCTCGGGGTCAACAGAGAGATGTCCCCGGGAGAGCACGCCGGTCTCTGTCCTTGGCCCCGCCTTCCGCGGGGCCAGGCGCCGCAGGATAACATTCACTCGCGCGACGAGCTCGCGCGGGCTGAACGGCTTGGTCACATAGTCGTCGCCGCCGATCTCGAGGCCGAGGATCCGATCTATCTCCTCGTCACGGGCGGAGAGGAACAGGATCGGCACGTCGGACGATTTGCGGATCTCGCGGCAGACGTCGAGGCCGTCGAACTCCGGCATGCCGATGTCGAGTACGATCAGGTCCGGCCGCTCGCCGGCAAACCGGGTCAGCGCCTCCTTGCCGTCGCGGGCCTCGGCCACGTTCATGCCGGCTTTCCTGAGGGCGACGCGAATGACCTCGCGGATATGCAGGTCGTCGTCGACGATGAGAATGTGGTGCGTCACGAGTCGTCTCCGAAAACCGGCACTTCGACTATCCCGGCACGTTGCTCTGCTGTCCGTCCAGGAAACGCTGAAGCCGCCAGCCGCGAAAGCTCCAGCTGCGCCATGAGGCCATCTGCCGGCGTTGCTGTTCTACAAGGCTATTGCGGCGAGAGACAAGGACCGGGTTGGCGTAACGCAGTTGGATCGCCTGGTCGATGGCTGGAAGCGCGTTCGGGCCGAGCTGGATCAGGTAGTCCATGTCCAAACTGACGCCGCTGCCCGAGGCCTCGCGGCTGTGACTGACATTATAGTCGGCGATGACGGCGGCGAAATTGATCAGGGAGCAGACATAGAGCGCGATGGTCAGTACCGACAGGTTGGCGCGGACCAGCCATTCATTCGATGCCCGCAGGGCAATGCGCACCAGAATCAGGATCAACCCGATAGCAACGAGCAGCATCCAGACGAATGCCGCGACGCGCCAGTAGGTGAGCAAATAGGTTTGGACATAGAGATCAAGCCGGAGCATCGCGGAGATCACCAGCAGGACATTCTGCCCGACCCAGAGGTAGACGAGCGGTCGGATGACCCGCGATTGTTCGGCCGGGCCGCCCGGCCGCATCGCGACCAGAACGAAGGCCGCGGCCAGGAGCGCCGTGACAATCAGCGGATAGGCGCCACGGTGGGCGTAGGACGCGTAAGTGATGGCGGCGGGAAGCGTCGCGTTGCCCCAGAGATAGACCACGTCGAGAATTGTCTGAATCGCAAACAGCAAGTTGAACAGGATCAGGGAACGCAGAATGGTGCCCGCGCCGAACAAGTCGATGAAATGATCGGGTTCGGCCGGACCCTGCGAGGATCGCGGTCCGTTGGGCGCGACGTTGGCGTAGCGACGCCATTTGACATGGACGAACGGCCAGACCAGCGCCAATGCGAGGGTCCAGAACAGCGTGCGACCGAGGCTGAGGCTGGCGGCGGGATTGCCGGGGTTCAGCTGGCTGATCCATATTTCCAGCACCGGATTGGCTGCGACGAACAGAAGGACAAAAACGGTTCCGAGCAGCAACGGCACGAACCATAGGATGAACCCCCTGGCGAGGCCCGGCAGGTCGAATGCGCTGACCACGTCCCGGAACAATCTGAAAGGGCTGACCAGAAAGAGATCCACCAGCGAGGCAGCTCCCCTGGTCACGCTGTCGAGACAGGGATTGGTCGTGAGCGCAAGCGCGGTGCCGAGCGCAAGAACGGCGAAGGCCAGCGTTGCTGCGTTGACCTCCTCCAGGGCAGGCATCAGCCCGGCCACAACGATCGCGCCGGCGATCGGCAGCCTGTGGTGAGCGACGTGACCGAAGTTGGCGGCCAGTGACACGCCGGCCAGCGCGAAGGCGAAGAGGACCGCCGAGAGCCCGGCATTCTGATCATAGAACAACCAATCGGCCAGCGCGGCGAGCACAAGCGCAGCGGCGGCCTTGGCCGGCGGCAAACCATTGGCGATCGAGTGAACCTCGGTTTCCGGTGACTCTAGGCTTGTCATCATGACCTCTGGATTGAAGGACGTGTGGAGTTCGGCAGTCGCGCTGACGTCATCGGTGGGGGGGCGAACGCGATCCCGGTTGCGGCAGGACGCACCTTGGGTTGGCCGTGTGCAGACGGCGGGAAGGCGATCAGCAGGAGTTCAGGATTGTTATGCAGATTGCGTGCAGAGCGGTCTTATCCGCTCGCTGCGGCGAGTCCGCTCTGATACGGACAATTTGTTCGGTTCGTTCAGCCCCCGTCTCCATGCAACTCATCAAGCGCGTCGGCATTGCCCTGGCCTGGATCGTCGGGCTCGTATTCGTCTTGGCCGGCGTCAACAACAACGATCCCTATCTGGTCCCGCTACGCGGGATCGGCAATCTGTTGCTCGTGATCGCGAGCGTCGCCGTCGTCCTCCTGTTGCTCCGCCGTGCGGGTTGGCGCAGGCGGACGTGGGCAGACGGGCTCCTGGTTATCCTGTGGTGCCTGCCGCCGCTCGCGATGCTTGCCGCGCATGGTGTGTTCGAGGTGCGCAAGCACCGCGTTCTCCGAACTGAGCCGGTTCTCGCGCGGTCGCTCGGGCAGCATTTCGTCATCGGCTATCGGTCGTTCGACGAGGTCGCGCCGCTCGTGGAGAAGGGGTTCGTGGCGGGCATCTATGTCACGCGGCGCAACGTCGCCGGCAGGACGGCTGAGGCGTTGAAGGCGGAGATCGCCACGCTGCAGGCCAGGCGGCGGGCCGCGAGGCTGCCGCCGCTGATGGTCGCGACGGATCAGGAGGGCGGCATCGTTTCGCATCTGGCACCGCCGCTCACGAGGCTGCCCGCACTGGCCTCCCTGGCCGAGCTGGCACCGGATGAGCAAAAAGCCAAAGCCGAGGAGTTCGGGCGCACCCATGGACGCGAGCTGGCGTCACTTGGCATCAACCTGAATTTTGCCCCGGTGCTCGACCTGCGGCCGGTGGCGAAGCACAACCGGCTCGATTTCAATACGCTGATCAATCAGCGCGCGATCTCCGATGACCCGGCCAAGGTGAGCGCGATCGCGGGTGCCTACATTCATGGTCTCGAGTCCGCGGGCGTTAGCGCCACCGTAAAGCACTTTCCGGGACTGGGCCGTGTGCACGCCGACACGCATCATTTCAACGCCGATCTCGATACGCCGGTCGGCGAGCTCGCCGCGACCGACTGGCGCCCGTTCCGCGATGTGCTGTCGTCGACCGGCGCGCACTTGATGGTCGGGCATGTGGCGGTGAGTGCGCTCGACCCCGGACGGCCGGCGTCGCATTCAAAGGCCGTCATCGACGGGCTGATCCGGAAAAGCTGGAACTACCAGGGCATCGTCATAACGGACGATCTAGTGATGGGCGCGATCTACCAGCACGATGTCTGCACCGCGGTCGTGGAGGCGTTGAACGCGGGTGTCGATCTGTTGCTGGTCGCCTATGACGGGTTGCAGTTCTACCGCCTGTTCGCTTGCGCTGCGGATGCAGCTGCGCGAGGGGGCCTCGACACCGCAATGTTGCATGACAGTGAGACACGGCTGAGGCGCGCGACGCTGGTCGACTAGACCGCCGAGTTCAGGAATGAGCACCGACGGTCGATTTGTTGTCCTGCTGCTTCGACCACGAGACGTAGTAGGCAACGGCGATCATCGCCGCGATGCCGACGATGCTGACCGCGACCTGCCTGACCGCCGAGTTCGGGCCTGTAATCAGGATCAGGTGCGCGGCAAAGGAGAGGAAAACGCCCGCACAGAATACGGCGAGCCATTCCTCGCCGCACTTGATGATCGGTTGCAAGGCGTAAGATCGCAAATGTTCCCAATTGCACGGCACCAGCAGGGTGAACAGGAATGTCAGGGCCAGGAAATGCAGGATGCGGTGCGGCGCGATGTCCTCCCGGTCGGTTGGCAAGAGCATATCGCTCAATCCGCTCGGTATCATCTGGGCAAGTGCCGGAATGTCGGTGCTGGAGACGATCGCGAGAGCGAACACCAGATACAACAGGGCCGCAGCGCGCAGCGCTGGCGTGGCCTGCAGCGCGCGAATCTCAGGCGCGAACCGCTTGCCGACGAGCGCAAGCCAGCCACCCATCACGAACAGCAATTGCCAGCAGAGCGGGTTAAGGTACCAGCGTCCATCCGGGTATGACGTCAGGTTCCAGTCGAGCATGCGAGCGGTCGCATAAAGGGCCGTCGAGCCTGCGAGCGTCGCGTTCGGAGCATAGAACAACCCGCACACGACAATGGGCTGGAACGCCATCAGAACGATAATGAGTTGCAGGACATCGAGATTGAGTGGCTTGGCCTGCAGAAACAGACCGTAGATCAGCGTGCGGATCCCGTGGTCGATGAACCCGGTGATGTTGAACTCGCTGATGATCTCGGGTGCCGCAGTCCGGGCCGCAACATAGCTGATCAATTCGACATAGATGACGAAAAGAACGATGTAGGCGGCGTAAAGTTGCCACACGCGCCTGAAGATGCGGGTGGCCGCCACCAGCATTCCACGCTCGACCGCCATCCTTGTGTAGATCAGCGTCGTCGCGTAACCGCCGACGAATACGAACAGGTCGGTCGCGCCGCTAAAGCCGAAATTGCGCATGGTCAGCGCGTTGACGACATTATGCGGAACGTGATCCAGGAACAGAAACCAGTTTGCGATGCCAAGCAGCAGCGCGACCCTGAGATCGCCATCGGCCTTCGCGATCTCGGCGTTTGTTGTCGAAGTCATCTGAAGCTGAAATCTGCCGGCCCGGGAAAACGATCGCTAATCTAGTGGGAACCCACGCCCGGTCCGAATAGACTCTGCGTGAACCCTATCTAGTCTGTTTCGGGTTCCGGCCAAGTGGCCGGCTCAAGAAAGATCACGTTTTCGCAATCACCGTGTGAGCGCCGTCAGACCGGCTCGTGTTTGCGCAGGTCGCGGGCGTGATCCAGTATATCGGCTTGCAGATTTGCGCCGGTCAGGGCGACTTCCGGCAGGGCAGCCTCCGCGAGGATATCGTCCGTGATATCCTCGACCGAGCACTCGGCAACCTCGTGGATGAAGCTGATGTTGGCGTATTCCCCTGACGCGACCCGCGAGACGACCTCGCGCCGCGTCATTTCGGGATCGACGATCGCCTCGCGGCCACGGCGGCCATAGTCGATCATCACAACAAAATACTGCATTGCCTGGCGGTTCGATGCGTTGACGTTCGTTGGCTATTATTTCCGATAATCGGAATTATGTCAAGGGAAATTGACGATAATCGGAACCCAGGCGCAGACGCTCCGACCGGTTCGGGCCGAAGGCACCCGAATCGGTCAAGCCGGCCCCGAAGCCACGCTGCTATTTCTCGGACGACCGTCCGCCCTGCGACCGGGCGGATTTGCGGCCCTTCGCCGCCGTCTTGCCGCGCAGCCTTTCGATCTGGCCGCGGGGCAGGGTGACGCAGATCTCGCCGATCCATTCGAGCTTGACGCCATTGATCGGCTTGGCATTGAAGCTCTTGAGGTTGACCGTGCCGGACGAGCTGCCGCGCTCGATCGTCTTCAGATAGCGCTCGCCGCTCTTCAGCCGGACCGCAGCTTCCTCTCCGTAGAAGCTCGACAGCGGATAGCGCTGCTCGCGATACACCACGATGACATCGCCGTTCTCGTATTTCGGCAGCATCGAATCGCCCGAAACCTCGAAAGCGACGGTTTCCTCCGTCATCGGGAAGGGGAGCTCGATCTCGCCGAGACCCTCCGGCGGGACCTGCTCAAGCTCCGGCTGGATCGAGGCGCCGGCGCCGACCCGGCCCACGATCGGCACCGAATTCAGCTCCAGGTATTCCATGATCGGGGCGATCTCCGATGCCTTGATCAAGCGGATCCCCGACAGGATTTCGGACACCGCTCCGGCCCGAACGCCCATTGCTCGGGCAAGCCCGCCCTTGCTCTTTCCCGTCTTTTCCAGTGCCCGTTCGATAAGTGCCGCGTCCAGCATGTTGCATCCTCTCCAAAGCTGGATGCATTATTAGCGTTACGATTATCAGAATTCAAGCTTGACTTTTTCTTCGGAATATCGGAAGGTGTGCGAGGCGCCGGCGGAATGAAAAAAATGGGAATTTGGAATGGATATGATGAACTGGCTGCCGGAGCATTCGGCTGCCTTGCAGGACCTGCGCGCCCGCGGCTTGTCCTATTCGGAAATCGCTGACACGATCAACGCAACCTTCAGCACGGCCTATACACGCAACGCGGCCCTCAGCCGGGCGCAACGCATGGGACTGGCGGGCCTCGATCGGCCCGAGCCGTCCCTGCCGGGGCAGCTCGATCCAGCCAAGCCGGCCTTGCCGGAGCCACCGAGGGTGGGGCGCCTGCGTGAAGGGCCGGCCGAGCTGAAGTTCGATCTGCTTCGTTGGCCGAAAGGCTTCACCGAAACGGTGGAGATGCCCCAACTTCGTTGCGCGGCGGTCGCGCCACGGCACCTTTCACTGTTCGACCTCAAGCGCGGAGACTGCCGGTATCCCTATGGCGGGGATGCCGACGGCGAAACCATGACCTTCTGTGGTCACCCGCGCCGGCCGGGCTCGAGCTATTGCACTCCGCATTTTCACCTGAGCCGCGATCCCGAGGCGTCGGCGAGGCCGGTACTGAACGACGCTTGGCTTCAGGCCATCGGGACCATCTGAGGTCCCTCATCTGCCGACCGATCGATGTCGATCCACACAACCGCGATCGCGCGGAGGACGCCGCGCGCATTCATGACACACTATCGGAGGTCTCCAATGCCGCGCGCAAAACGCCGGAAACCGTACGATCCCGCTGGAACACATGATCGGCGCTCCCAGGATCTGCCCTTCAACGCCGAGGTGGCGACCGTCGAGATCGACGATCCCCTCGCACTCGAACTGGGCGAGAAGATCGTTGCCTTTCGCTCGATACGCAACGACCCGCTCGGCCGGTTGCATGCACACCGGCAGATCGACAACACACAGTACCGAAGCGGTCGGGCCTTCCAGAACGATTGGGAGAAGGCCGAGCGCGGCCCTCGCGCGGTGGATACGACGCGTGAATACGTTGACGGCGGTCAGCAACGTGAGCCGATCACGGAGGGGCAGCGCCAGGCGACCTTGCGCCTGAATCGCGCCGAGCATGAGCTTGGTGCCGACGGTTCGGCGCTGGTTCACGACGTCCTGATCCTCGGTATGACCATGGAGCAGGTGGGGCAACGGCGCGGATTGCGTACGCAGCGCTGGCAGGACTATTTCGCGCGGCGCCTCAAGGAATGCCTCGACCGGCTGGCGCTGATGTACGGACTTGCCACGCTGAACAAGGTTCCGGTGAAGGACCGTCAATGCTGACTTGAGGTGATGTGCTATTGTGCCGGTTGCCGCGCAGGCATCCGGCGCGGCAGCGATTCATCACCTTGCGGCACTGTGCTTGGCCTCACACTGAGCTCATCCTGATCTGCGTCGAAGACGGTCGACAGCAGCGCGGACTCTCATGTAACTTCGCTCGCGTCGACGACCTGCCCGCATTGGAGCGCAGTGTGATTGCTTCTTGTGCGAGGAATGGTCCGGTACGTCCACAAGGGAGTTCGCGGCGGTGACACCCGCCTTGATCTTATTCTGCATCGCGAACACCACGAGTAACGTGGGTCGATGCCGGCGCGGAGTCCGATTTATTCACCCTCCGATCAATTCACCCACGGGAGAACCGAGCGATGAATCACACTGGAAACTGCTTTTGCGGCGCCGTCGAGCTCAAGGTCACTGGGGAGCCGGAGGCGATGGGTTACTGCCACTGCCGTTCATGCCGCTCTTGGTCCGGCGGCCCGGTGAATGCGTTCAGTCTCTGGAAGCCCGAGGCGGTCGAAGTCACCAAGGGCGCCGATCATCTCGGGACGTTCGAGAAGACCGGGATGAGCCAGCGCAAATACTGCACCAGGTGCGGTGGTCACCTGATGACGAACCACCCGACGCTTGGTCTGGTCGACGTGTTCACGGCAACGATCCCGACTCTGAAGTTCAGCCCCGGCGTTCACGTCAACTATTCCGAGGCGGTGCTGCCGATACGCGATGGCCTGCCGAAGCTGAAGGACTTTCCGGCCGAGTTCGGCGGCTCCGGCGAAATGATCGCCGAATAGCGCGACATTTTTTGAGCGGGTGGCGACGGCGCGTCGCTACCCGCCAATGTCCATTCTTCCGCTGGCCGGACGCGCTGACAGATCCGGTATCCGGTGGGCTTGTTCGATATTTGAATCGTTTGACTGTGTCGGCGATGCCGGCACTGCGGGCCCCCCTTTGCCGGTGACAGCCATGTCAGGCGAAGGTCCCGCCCTGCAAAATCCGGGTTTGGTCTTGGTGACGCCCTTCCGCTAAAAGCAGGCAGTGCCGGTCCTGGCAGGGACAGTCGTATTTCGCCTGACAAAATAACAGAGGAAGCGTCAGATCATGACCAAACCAGAATTGCCAGGGCGCGCGCCGCGCGGGGAGGGGATTCCGACGGCGCTCGATGGTCTGCTGGTGGTCGACTTCACCCGCGTCGTTGCCGGCCCGGCCTGTACGCAAACGCTGGCCGACTTTGGGGCCGAGGTCATCAAGATCGAGAATCCGGACGGTGGGGACGATACGCGCGCCTATGAGCACGCCGAAATTGGCGGGGAAAGCGCAGCGTATCTGAGCCTCAACCGCAACAAGCGCGGCATTGCGCTCGATTTCAACAATCCGGCCGCGCTTGAAGTCGCGCGCGCATTGATTGCCAAGGCAGACGTCGTGGTGGAGAATTTCTCCGGCGGCGTGATGAAGAAATTTGGCCTCGACTATGCGTCGGTGGCGCCGACCAATCCGCGGCTGATCTATTGCTCGATCTCCGCCTATGGCCGCAAGGGCGATTTCGCGCTGCGCCCGGGCTTCGACCCGATCACGCAGGCCGAAAGCGGCTTCATGTCGCTCAACGGCTTTCCGGATGGCGAACCGGTGCGCACCGGGCCGCCGATCGTGGACATGGCAACGGGCATGTCGGCCTGCAATGCTATCCTGCTGGCTTTGATTGCACGCGATCGGCTCGGTCGCGGGCAGCAGGTCGAGGTCGCGTTGATCGACACCGCAGTGTCGATGACCGGCTTTTACGGTATGGCCTATCTCATCAACGGCAACAACCCCGGCCGTTTCGGCAACTCGCCGAACGGTTCGCCGACCGTCGGCGTCTACCGGGCGTCGGATGGGCCGCTCTATATGGCCTGCGCCAACGACCGGCTCTATCGTCGGCTCGTGACCGACGTGCTCGAGCGCCCGGATCTCGTCACCGACCCCGAGTTTGCTCACCGCAAGGCACGGACCGCCAACAAGGAGAAGCTGCGCGCCATCATCGCCAGCGTGTTTGCAAGCGACACGCTCGAGCACTGGATGGCAAAGATGAAGAAGGCCAATATTCCGGTTGGCTATCTGCGTACGGTCGAGGAAGGGTTCAACGCACCCGAGGTGCGCGATCGTCATCGCCTGAGCAAGATCGCGCATCCGACCGCCGGCTCGGTTCCGAACATCGAGTCGCCGGTCCATATGAGCCTGACGCCGACGGTCGATCCCGTTGCGGCTCCACTGCTCGGTCAGCACACCCGGGATGTGTTGAGCAAGACGCTTGGCTACGACGACCGGCGCATCGCCGCGCTGGCCGAGGCAGGCGCATTCGGCAAGCCAGGCAACACCGGCTAGCCGTTCGGCCTGAACCAATGATCAGATACGCGCTGGCCACCTGACCTGAGGCGAGAGGGAAGCCTCTCGCCTCGCAAGATGTCGTTCAGACGTCACGGGCCCGCACCGCGTGCCGGCGGCCTTCCACCCGGAACTGGCCCGTTCAGGACCTCAGTTCGGCTTGCTGCGCAAGTTGTTCCTTGGCATACTTTCAACTTCCTCGGGTTCCGCCCGGTCGATCTCGAGACGGGCCATCCGGAGTATGAGGGTTGCCGTGGTCAGGCCGAGGCGTTCGGCCTCTTGCGCTGCGGTGTCGACCTTCTGGGCCAAGCCTTCACGTTTACCTGGGTATGCCATTCGTAATCCTCACTTAAGGTGCGAGATGAAAAATCCCACATACGTTACGGAGCTGCAGAACAAGCTCGGAGCTCCATCGAGCGAAACACTGGAAAGCCTGCGACTGTTGAAGGCCTTCCTTCGACTTGCGCCCGACCAGCGTTCCGAGGTCATCGAGCTGCTCGAACGTTTGGCGGTTGAGCCGCCGCGCGGTCCCTCACTGTCCTGAGGTGCTCGCGTTTCTCCTGGATGTCAGTTGTTCATTGGCTTAGCGGGCGGCTGGGTCGCGATCACGTAGATTGCACCACCCTCGAGCGCTTCGGATTGATGGCGGGTGCCCGCAGGCAGCATGATGGTGTCGCCAGCGCCGACCACCCGCTCACCGCCGTCCCAGATGAAGTTCAACCGGCCGCTGATGATCATCAGGATTTCATCGGCCGGATGGGTATGGAAGTGATGCACCTTGCCGGCCGCATCATGCTGCAGCTCGACGGAGCCCTGGGCCGGGAGCAGGCTCAGGATCTCCGGATCGATGGCAAATTCGGTCTTCGTGCCCGCGATGATCTGGGTCATGCTGCCTGTTCCTTGTTCGCGATAGCGGCCGTCTTGTTCTGCGCGAGCTTGGCAAAAGGGCAGCCTCCGCTCGCATTGTTGTCGTCGTGCAGGAAGTACTGCAGATATTCGCGGCCATCAGTCGCGCCGTAGCGTCCAAGCAGCGGAGACGGGCTCGCGCTGTCGTACGGGATCAGGCGCTTGCGTACCTCGGCGAACGCAGCGGTCGCGGCCTTTTCCGTCCCGAGGATTTTGTCGAACACCCAGCGCGGCTGGAACGTGAGCATGAAGGCGCTGGATCGGCGGCTCTGGCGCATCACATGGGCTGGCGTCGTGCACACGACGAAGATCGGCTCGCCCGCGAACGAGAACTCCCACATCGGATGGTCGATCTGTTCCGGAATCTCTGATGGCCACGGGTTCTTGTCCAGCCGCGCGAGCTGGTCGAGCGTCAACCACATCTTGCGATAATAGGCGTCGAGTGTTTGCACTGGGCGGGGCCGTGTGAACACGATCAACGAGGTGTTGGGACCGAACGAGCGCGCCTCCGAAACATATTGTGCGAGTTGCTCGCCGAGCACCGCGACGTCATACGGATCGAGGAACAGATAGCGGAGCTGATCCTGGCGATGTCCGGTCACCCCGAACACGCAAGGGAACGGCCTTGCCTCGCTGCTCATCTGTGCTTCAAACTCGGAGAACATCACGCTTTGCCAGCTGCTGACCGGAAAGTTTGACGCGACTTCGCCTTTTCTCAAGAACAAGCGCTCCATAACACCCCCTACACTCATAACGACACTAACGAGCTATCAACTTGCTTCTCATCAATAGCGGCCCGGCTACACCCGGCAGCGACATGAGAAGCAGAATGACGATCAAGGCGCTGTAGCCGCCGTCACCGATCGCGGCCGCGTTGTGCACGGCATCGGTTCCGGAGGCGCTGCTGGCGGCAAGCATCGCAAAGCCGATGATCGGCTGCGCGACGCCGGCGAAGATTCCGGCAGCAGTGGTATTCACGGAAGCGCCGACACCGATCAGGTCGGAGGTGTAGAGCTTCTTCACGCATTTCAGCACCAGCGGAACGGTGCCGCCGGCGACGAGCCCCAAGGCCGTGAACACGACAGTGACGTAGGCGAGACCAAATGTCCGGGCGACCGGCGGCAGCAGCATCGCGATCAGCAGCATGCGCAATACGCAAATGCCGATCAATGCGCGGTCGAGCGCCGCTGCGGCACGATCGGCGGCATGACCGAGGAAGATCGAGCCGAGCGCATTTCCGATCATGAAGGCGAGCAGCGGCGTGCCGGCAGCCGTCGGGGAGATATGGAAGAAGTGGGCGACCATCGGAATGCCCCAGACGCCCGACAGCGTCGTCACGACCGCGAAGTGCGACGCGAACGTCATTGCGCAACCCCAGTTCGCAATATGGGCCAGTGATTGGCGTGCAGCGATCGCGACGCCCTTCAACGTCTTGTTGCTGTGCGACGCCGGATCGGGCTTGAGCGCGAGCTTGGCGAAGGCGAGGTTAGCAAGACCGATGCAGGCGATGAACAGGAAGCAGGCTCGCCAGCCAAACCCCGAGACGGCGGCCGCGAGCGGCGTGGTCGCAATCACGCCGCCGACATAGCCGGAGACCTGCGAGATGCCAGACATCATGCCGAACCGCTCGTCGGCAAAGCTTTGTGCCACGAGCTTCAGGAGTGCCGTGAAGACCAGCGCATCGCCGCAGGCGACAATCAGGCGCGCAGCAAAAACGTCGAGCAGGTTCGGTGCCAGCGCGAACGCTGCGCTGCCGAGCGACGAGGCGATCATGCTGACGAGTACGACACGCTTGACGCCGTAACGATCGACCAGCAGGCCGGCCGGAATCTGCATCAAGGTGTAGCCCCAGAAATAGCTCGAGGCGAGCATCGCAACACCGGCCGCATCGGTGTTGAAATCGTGCATGAAACTGAGGCTGACCGATTGCGGTGACACGCGCTGCAGGAAGGCAATGGCGTAGGCGATGGCCACTGCCGTCCAAGCGAGATAGGCGCGGTCGGTGACGCGCGACGTCGGGGCGTAAACGGCTTGTTGTCCGAGCATCGACATCACACCCTCGCGTAACCTACCGAGAACAGGGCATCAGCTGAATTCGGAATCTTCCGCGACATTGCGGCATCGACCAGTGATGCGGTGCCACGATAGGCCTGCCGATGGTGCTTAATATGGCCGTAGGCGCCCCGCATGATCATGTCGGGCAGTTCGAGCGGCTTGCCCGGATAGAGCGAGGTGCACATCTCGACACAGGCTGCCTGCAACGCCGGGTCCTGCGCATCATCGAGCAATGACGGAGAAACTTTCTCGCAAATTTTAGCGTTCGCCGCCCAGACGATCGGATTGCGGGTCCGCCAGCCGTAGAGCACGTTGCCGTCGGCTCTCTCGGCGGCGCCCGAGCACTTCAGAACTTCCGCAGTAAAGAAGCCGTAGAGGCCGCGGCCTTGATGCGCGGGAAGCACTTCTGTGCCGCTTCGATAGATTCCAAGTCCGGCGGACATCTGCAGGATGCGATAGACCGAGAAGGCCACGAGGCCGGAGCCGTCATAGACAAGGATCAGGCTGTACTTCTGGTCGAAGGGCGAGGAGGTTGCCGTCCAGTGCGGCTCGGCGGCCTGCCAGTTGACGGCAATGATGCCGTTCATGGCGTCCATCAGCGGCTGACGGTCGCAGGCTTCGATCCGGGAGGCATCGGGTAGACTGTAGATCGCGTAATCCGCCCAAGGCGATTTGATCGCCTCGTATCCGCTGCCCAGATTTCGCGACATGGCAGAACTCCAGAATTCCATTGCAAGCTATACAGGGCAGCCTCGAATGGCTTAAAGGACAATATGCCCTCGAAAACTGCCAAGCCGCCCCGGCCCGAGCCGCGCGACAAGAAAGCGATGCGGCGGATCGCGATCGTTGCCTTTCCGGGCGTGACCTTGCTCGACATCTCGGGGCCGGCTCAGGTATTCGCGGAGCTGGAGGCAATCGAACTGCCCGGGCCGGACTATTCGCTATCCTACCTGTCGACTTCAGGTGGCCTGGTGCCGACCGATGTCGGTATGATGATCGACACGGCGCCGATCGCCAGTGTTGCGCCCACAGAGGTCGATACGCTGGTGATCCCCGGCGGGCCCGGCATCTGGAAGATCCGCAACGACGCCGAGTTGATGAACTGGATCGCGGAGGCGCTGCCGAAGGCGCGGCGTATCGCATCAGTCTGCCTCGGCGCATTTGCGTTGGCGTGGACCGGCATTCTGGACGGCAAGCGTGCTGCAACGCACTGGCGCTATTGTCCGCGTTTGCAGGACGGCTTTCCCAACATACGCGTCGAGCCCAACGCGATTTTCGTCAAGGACGGACATGTCTGGTCGTCGGCGGGTGTCAGCGCCGGCATCGATCTGGCGCTCGCAATGATCGAGGAGGATTTCGGCCACACCATCGCGCTCGATGTTGCGCGCAGACTTGTGGTGTTTCTGAAGCGGCCGGGCGGTCAGAGCCAGTTCTCGACCGTCCTTGCGGCCCAGGCCTCGGACGTCGAGGGACGTTTCAGCGCGCTGCACGCCTGGATCATCGAGAACATCACGAGCGACCTCAAGGTCGAGACCCTCGCGGAAAAGGCCGGGATGACGCCGCGCACCTTTGCCCGGACCTATGTCAGCCGCACCGGCATGACACCCGCTAGCGGTGTCGAGGCACTGCGCGTTGAGACTGCGCGCTTGCTGCTCGAAAGCCGCCAGGTCGGCGGCGTGGTCGAGGTCGCCAAGCGCGCGGGATTTGGCGACGACGAACGAATGCGGCGGGCCTTCCTCCGCCACCTCGGCGTGTCGCCGACCGAGTACCGAAACCGGTTTTCGGGCAGTTAGCGCGTGTCGGACAGCTCAGTTCGGCGGGGTCGAAACCCGATCTACCTCACAAGCGAATAGCTGGCCTTCGCTCGCTGGTTTCGTAGGTCAAGGTAGTAGCTTTTCCGGTTTGTCTGCGGCTAATGTGCCGGCCAAATCGGGAGAAGAAACGACCATGAATGACGGGACCCCCATTCAGCAGGCGCGCAATGTCGAACTCGGTGCCAGCGGCGAGGAATTCCAGAACCTGCACGAATTCGCGCAAAAGGCCCGCGCCAGGCTGAACCAGAACGCCTGGGACTACATCGTCGGAGCCTCGGAAACCGAGACCACGATGCGCCGCAACAGAATGGCGCTCGACGAGATCGCGTTCCGGCCCCGCGTGCTGCGCAACGTCATCAATGTGGATCCATCCACCGAGGTCTTCGGCCTCAAGCTCCGGCTTCCGGTGATGATCGCCCCGGTCGGCGCGCTCGAGATCTTCGATCCGGATGCAGGCGCAGCCGTCGCGCGCGGAGCGGGGACGTTCGGCGCGGCGCATATGCTGAGCTCGGTGTCGGAGCCAGGGCTGGAGAATACCGCCAAGGCGGCGCCTGACGCCTTGCGCATCTTCCAGCTCTATGTGCGCGGCGACGATGCGTTCGTCGAGGATACGGTCAGCCGCAGCATCGACAACGGTTACGCCGCGTTCTGCCTCACCGTGGACACCGCCCATTACAGCCGGCGTGAGCGCGACATCGCCAAGCGCTACGTCCGTGAAAGCCGCATCCGCGCCACTGGCGGCGATTTCCAGAAGGGGCTGGAATGGCGGACGGTGAAGTTGATCAAGGACAAGTTCAAGATCCCGCTCATCCTGAAGGGGATCGCCACCGCCGAAGACGCCAGGATCGCCCTCGATCACGGCGTCGACTGGATCTACGTCTCAAATCACGGCGGACGGCAGCTCGACCACGGCCGCGGGTCCATGCATGTTCTTCCCGAGATCGTTCAGGCCGTCGCCGGCCGCGCCAAGATCATGGTCGATGGCTCGATCTGCCGTGGCACCGATATCGTGAAGGCCATCGTCTCGGGGGCCGATCTCGTCGGAATCGGCCGTCTGCAATGCTGGGCACTCGCCGCGGCCGGCGAGGCAGGCATCGTCCGGATGCTTGAATTGCTGGAGGACGAGGTGATCCGCTGCCTCGGTCTGCTCGGCGTCACGAGCTTTGCCGAACTGGACAAGTCCTATCTGCATCCGGCGACGCCGACCAATCCGCCGAGCGCGTTCAGCGCATTCCCGCTGCTCGATATCGACCCGTACCGCTACTGAGCCGCGCCGCCGCGAGAGACTAGGGAGCGATCACGCGATCAGGGATACCTCGATCGCGCCGGCTCGCCGTCAATCTGTGGTGTTCATGAAGCCGCCGCGGCAAAGACAAAGTCTGATCCAAATGCCGCACTAGTCGAGGCGAATGGCAAACAATCCATTCGCTGAATTTTCACTTGAGCGCGCGATCGCCCTGCGCTGGACCCTCCGCGATATCCAGGCGGGCAGGCTCAAACTGTCACCGGTCAGTGACGAGGATCTGCGCGTGCTCACGGAGCTCGGTCTGGTCGAACTGTATGACGGCGCGCCCGAGCTGACGGAGGCGGGCGCCGCGGTGCTGAACGACTGAACGGGCCGGTAGCCTAGCGCGCGTTCAGGAAGCTTTCGCCGGAATTGCAGGGCGCACACTGATAGGTCAGCACGTCGTAGACTTGGTCGCGTGGCTCGATCAAGGCAAGCCGCATCTGCGTGCCGCACTTCATGCACGGCATCTCTATGCTGGTCTTGAAGCGGGTGCAGGTCGGCGTTGGACGAATGGCGCGCAGCATCGGATCCCCTTATTCCCCACAAGAGACGCGAACGCGACCAACGACGAGGCCGAATCACTATGCCACAGTGCTGACATGATTGGAATCGGCCTGCGTGCAGTCCGGTCGCTGCTAGGTAAATTTTCCTTGGGCGCAGGAGCGAGTGGGCCTCATGGTTTTGGCGATACGGCGCTGACGCCGTCACAATCTATGCTAACCTCGGCAGACGCTTTTTTTCAGGGGGCGCGATCATGATTGAGCCGAAGCTTGAAGTTCCCGCCGAGTTGCGCGATCTGGCGGAAAAGACCATCGACCAGGCCGAGCAGGCGTTCAGCCTGTTCTTTGATGCCGCGAGCAAGTCGATGACGGCGATGCCGGGCACCGGGACCGAGATTTCCAAACAGGCGCTGTCGTTCACCGAGCAGAACATGAAGGCGGCGTTCGAGCACGCGCGCAAGCTCGTGCACGCGACCGATCTGCAGGAGGCGATGCGGATCCAGTCGGAATTTCTGCGCAGCCAGTTCACCAATGCCGGCGAACATATGCGGCAGATCAGCGGAAGCGTGATGTCCGCCACCAAGGACGCCGCGAAGGGCAAGTTCTAGGGCAGGCAGCCTTCACGGCGCGTCGGCGTCTAGCGCCGGCGCGCTGCAGCAACGCCGAGCAGAAACGCGACGAACAGGCTTGCCAGTGGCGCTTCGCGTGTGACCGCGCTTACGGTGGCGAGGACGCCGCCCGGCCGGCGTGAGGTTGCGATCGCGTCGCTGAGGCGATCGGCCGCCGCTCGAAGTCCGTCCGACACCTCTGTGATGGTCCGCGACACGTCCGTCGCGGTATCGATCGCCCGCTCACCGAGTGTGGGCTGAAGCGGAGACTCGGGTGTTTCGGAGCTCATGCGTCGTCCCGCGAGATCACTGAAAGTGGGGTGGCCGTTATCCTGGCTATCTGCACGCGCGTGTCGACGGCCACATATCGGGAAATTCAGCAACTGCGGATTGGTTCCAGCAACGTGCCTCGCTTTCACATGGCGGAACCGGAAACTTATGCGCCGGTCGCGGCTTGTTTCCCTGGAGGAGACGACGATGACAATGCAGGCGCATGGCATATCGGATGGCCGTTCGGTCAAGGATCGAACTCGGCACGGTGGCACGCCGCTGCTGGTGGCGGCGCTGGTTGCGATCATCGGCGTGCTGGGCATGCTGATGGTCGACCACGGTCCGTGGAGCAAGCCCAAGGTGCAGCCGGCCGCTTCCGCCAACTACTCAACGACGGGCGAGGCGGCACGCGCGGCCGGCGCAAAGGTGATGCAGACCGAGCCCAAGACACCGATTGAGCCAGCTCCGCCCGGTCCAAAGCCCGCTCAGCCGGCAAATCCGAGCACACCGCAATAGAAGCGGGGCGTTCTTGAGATTGCATCCGACGCAAAGTGCAGCAATTGACTCGTCGGGCAAATCAGCGGCACAAAGCTATAGTCGAAATACCGCGGGCCGATCAGCGCACGCTGACGAGCATGCCCCACGCCGCGGCGAACCCGGCACCGACGAGAACCAGCACCGGACTGTCGCAGAAGATACCGCCATACTGGCACATGGTGGCACCGATCGAGCCGATCTCATGATGGCCCGCTGCATAGAACAGGCCGGACAGGACCGCGAGCACGGCAGCAACGAAATACATCGACGCTTCCTCCTTGCAATCAAACTGCGGCGCGGGTCGACCCGAGCCAAAACTGTCCTGATGTCGATCCAAATGTTGTGAGCCGCTTGTCCGCTTGACGCGTCGGGCAACTCAGCGGCACACTGACATCATCGCAACCAGCATAAGGCGATCGGCGCCGGCTCGTGTTGCGATTCCGGATCATGCGCAGAGTTTCGGTTAAAGCGGTTTCCCGCCGTCGAAGCCGACGCTTCACATTTTACCGATCGCATTCAGTTCGCAAAAACGTTTGACACGTCGGGCAACTCAGGGGCATAATCCGAAAATCAGAAATTGTTGAGCCCGCGCGGAGCAATCCGCGGCGGGCTTTTTGTTTGCCGTTTCACCAATCGGACGGCGGCCGCAACGTCACGACGCCACATCCTCCCAGCCCGTCGCCTGAGCGTCGCAAGCGAGCCGCCGTCCGAACCCATCGAAACGAGCACGAGATTGGCCGGTGCGCGCGAACGCGCCGGTCCTGCGGCGCGGCGCAAGCCGGCGCCGCCAGCGGCCCCACTCGTCAGGGATAAGGTTCGCGCCCCAAAGATCGCCGCCCGCTGCGCGATCTGCCGCACATTCATTCGATGGCCGCATCACGCGCGGACGGCCGATCAACGAGGTTGCATGACCGCCTATCTGATATTGCTCGCGCTCGCGGGCCTGATCGCCATTGCATTGTCGGAGTTCGCATGAGCGCAGAGATCATACAGTTCATCCCCCGTCCGCGTCACGAAGGCGAGCGAACGGATTTTCCCACGATCGCATTTCGCTCGGCGGTGCCTCCTGATACGCATGATGTCGATACGGCTCCGAGCGAATATCTCCCGTCCGATTGGGAGGAGAAGTGAGTGGCGAGGACGATTACGCAGATCCGCTCACTTGCGCGGAGCCATACGAGAAGCGCTCTCAACGCGCTGGTCGGCGTGATGCGATCGACCAGCGCAACGCCGGCCGCCCGCGTCTCCGCAGCCAATGCCATCCTCGATCGCGGCTGGGGCAAAGCGCCGCAGGCGATCGAGAACGGCGACGGAGCGCTCGAACTTGTGCACCGCATCGAGCGGGTCATCGTCGAGCCCGAGGAGGTTGAGGGCGAAGATACCTGAGAGCAGCGGCCGCGGCCCGATAACCCGCGCCGCAAAGAGGCTTATGTTGATCGCATATAGAGAGAGTTTCTCGGTCTTCTCGACCACGTGCAAGCACAGGCCATACTGCACAAAAAATCCTGATCCATGCGCAACAAATGCTGAGCCGATGGCCCCGCTCGTTGCTCTTTGTCGATATGGTTCAACAATGAGCAGTAAAGGGACTACGGCTTACATAGATCATTTCCGCAGAGCGTA
Organism: Bradyrhizobium sp. RD5-C2; assembly: GCF_019972155.1. Classification (GTDB taxonomy): domain Bacteria; phylum Pseudomonadota; class Alphaproteobacteria; order Rhizobiales; family Xanthobacteraceae; genus Bradyrhizobium. The sequence goes on from NZ_BOVL01000011.1 coordinate 155,955, forward strand.
CCATGGATGCTGATCAGATTTTCGACGCGTTGCCCGCGATCAATCACGTCTCTACCCTCGCAGCAATTGGATGCGTGCTTCCAACGTATTTTCTTCACCTTCGTCCTGCGACCTATAGAGTGTGTCTGTCCTTGGGAATCGCTTTCTCTCTTGCAAGACTGGGCGCAGAGATCACGGTAATAGTCTTCGTTACTCCGCATCTCCTGGCGTTTATCTTTCCACTATTCACTGTTGCCTTGATCGGAATACTGGCCCGGATAACACGGATCACTCGTGTAGGTTTGTGGAGCACAGTGGTGCTGATATGCGTCATTGTAGATTGGGCGCACCTTGCCGGTCTGTTCTGGGCACTTTCGTGAATATTCGTAGCCTCACACGAGCGTGCCATTCATGAATTCCCTTCCTTATACAGCAAGAAGATCCTGACTGAAATTCAATCGATGGCGCCTCAGATCAATACTGCAGCGGCAAAGTATGGAGTGCCCGCCGAAGCGATTGCCGGAAGTCTGGCCCAAGAGCTACTCGACCGAACTGCCAGCTATTGGAATGAGGCGAGAGCTGTCGGTTCATCCTTCTACGCATATAAATCTCTCGCAGACGCGTACGCGGCGGGTGTGGCAATGGACCCACTCAACCCCGAGCGCGGTGCTTCGGACTATATCCTTAACCGGTACAACGTCGCCCCAAACGCGATAACGGTAGGACCGGATATTCGGAAGAAAATCCGAAATCCTCTGCTTATTGACTTTGGTCCGGCGGGAGTGAAATTCCACAACGCCATTCAGGCGATTCAGCCGATGCGATATTTGCCGCCGTCGACGTTTGGTCTTCCGGACGCCTCAAGTGCGAACAGCAATCTGACCGACTGGCTTGCCGACTTGCTCGGGGCGCGCCCTCGTCAATGACCGTTCAAGCGAGATGATCACCGCTCGGCACCAGGCGGGCGTCCGATCCGATTTGCCTTACCGAGAGCAGCCTTGTCGATCCTGAAAATTCCAACCGCAAAAGTCTTTGAGCCGCTGCTTCGGCCGGCGCGATACAAGGGCGCATTCGGCGGCCGGGGCTCGGGAAAATCTCATTTCTTCGGTGAGCTTCTGGTCGAGATGTGTCAGGCCGAGCGCGGCACGCTGGCGGTCTGCATCCGCGAGGCGCAGCGGACGCTGGCGCAATCATCGAAGCGATTGATCGAAAGCAAGATTGCGTCGCTTGGTGTCGGTCAAGGGTTCAAGAACTATTCGGACAGGATCGCGACCCCCGGTGACGGCGTGATGATCTTCCGGGGCATGCGAGGTGTTTTACGCCAAATGCGTGATCTGGGACAAGGTTCTCGGCTTGGGGACGACGCCGCAACTCGCGGGAGACGTGAGCACCTGGGCCGGCATGATCATGGGCTTTTACTTCGGAAAGCGTACGTTTGAAAATGTCGCCCGCATCATACGAAGGTGATCCGATGCACGAAGCCGACGTCAAAGCAATCGTGATGGAAACGCTGATCGAACAGGATCGGGTGCGCCGAAGCGACATCGACGCCGTCGTGGTCAAGACCATTGCGACGGTCTTGACTTCATTTGGATTTGAGGAGGGTGACCGACGAGAACTGCGCGCGGACTTTCAGCACCTCCGGCGATGGCGACGGAGCGTGGAGCAGGCGCAAAGCTATACTTTCAAGGCAGTGATCACCGTGATCGCTACCGGATTTTTCGGCGCCGTCTGGCTGGGTATCAAGGCCACGCTTGGAAAGTAATCCGTGTTGCAGCTGGAGTGGCTGGAACTCTCTCCAGACTGGAGAGCCAAGTACGCTTGGCGGACGATAGAATCTCGAGGTGCTAAGAATGTACAGGATACGCGAGGTTGATCCGCAGGACGAAGAGGTCACGGATGCGCTCGTCGAGCTTCATCAGTTGACTTTCTGCGATGGGACGCGCGTGCCTGACTTCGAACAGGGGTATTGGTGGCTCGCCTTTCGTGGACTCAAGCCGATTGCATTCGCGGGCGTCGTTCCGTCAACCCATGTTGCCAACGCCGGATATCTGTGCCGTGTTGGGGTGGTGATGCCGCACTGCGGCCACGGCCTGCAAGTGCGGCTTACTCGCGCGCTGGAAGCGCGAGCGAGGCGGTCCGGCTGGAATGCGATCGTCTCGGACACGACCGACAATCATTTCTCGGCCAACAACTTCATCCGGCAGGGGTATCGGCTCTTCCAACCTGCCTCGCCCTGGTCATGGCAGCACACGCTGTATTGGCGGAAGGAGCTCGTCTAGTTCCTGCGAGGTGGAATTGACCGTTGCCGACAGTTTGACGACGTAGGACGCCCGGTGGTCGATTGGCCGCCGGGCCTCCTGGCGTTTCTGGTTCGTAGGTCGCCCCCTCGGTAAGCTGCGGTCGTTAGCCGGAGCTTGGTCGCGCATCGAATTTTGGGTGGGAGAATGCTAGAGTGCCGCGTCCCGCGCGGACGAAACATGGCTGAGAGCGTCCCCGTCACTCAACGCCCGATGGCGGCAGTTGAGAGTTCTGTGCCTTGAATCGCCGGACGGAGGCTTGCGCGTCTTGATCTCTGGTGATCGCTCGATAAACTGAACCGAACGACCCGTCACGCGAATGTTTCGGAGATCGAACGAAGGAAGAGACCATGGTTGAGGTTGGCCGCGGGCTCGACACCAAGATGCCGCCAGGGTCAGATCGGGATCAATATTCGCTCATGGTCGCGCGAGCCCGAGTGCTGGCACCGGCTCTGCGTGAACGGGCAGCGCGGACCGAAGAATTGCGCCGTTTGCCGCCCGAGACCGAGCGGGATCTACACGACAGTGGGCTTTTCCGAATCCTGCAGCCCAAGCGCGTCGGGGGCAGCGAGCTCGACTATGTTGCGCTGGTCGATTGTGCCGACGCCCTGGGGCAGGGCGACGCCTCGGTCTCCTGGAATTTTGCCAATCTTGCGAGCCACCACTGGATGCTGGGTATGTTCGCGCCCGAGGCGCAGAGCGCTGTGTGGGGCGAGAATCCCGATACGCTGATCGCGTCTTCCTTTGTTTTCCCGGCAGGACGGGCCAGGAAGACAAGTGGCGGTTATTTGCTGAGCGGTCATTGGCCGTTCTCGTCTGGGGTGGAAGCGTGCGGGTGGAACATGCTCGGGAGCGTAGTTGCCTCGGATGATGAGGCCGACGGCGTCGAGTATCGGCTGTTCCTGTTGAACCGACGGGACTACAACATCGACGACACCTGGAACGCGGCGGGTCTGCGCGGAACAGGATCGAACGATGTGCGAGCAACTGACGCATTCGTTCCCGAGCACATGACGGTTGCCGTCGGCGATCTTGCGGGTGGCGCAACGCCAGGCAGTGTCGTCAATCCGAACGCACTCTACATGCTTCCCGCTTTCTCTTTGTTTCCCTATGTGCTGTCCGGGGTCGGTCTGGGAAATGCCCAGGCTTGCCTCGATGACTACGTCGAGATCGCGCGACACCGTGCCTCGACATATAATCGGGCCAAGCTCGGCGACCTGCAAAGTACACAGATCAAGATCGCCGAGGCTTCTGCGAAGATAGATGCCGCACGACTGATCATGCGCACGAATTGCATTCAGGTGCTTGCAGCGATTCGGCGCGGTGACATCCCCAGCATTGCGGCGAAGACGAGGCTCCGGCGCGATGGCGCGTTCGCGGTCAATTTGTGCACCGAAGCGGTTTCTCTTCTGTTTGCAGCGAGCGGGGCGCGCAGCCTGTTCACCTCGGGAGCGTTGCAGCGCCAATTTCGCGATGCGCATGCAGTGAATTCGCATCTCGCCTTCAATTTCGACGCGGCCGGCACCAACTATGGGCGAGTAGCTCTTGGGCTGCCGTCTGAAAACCTGACACTTTGAGGCTGGCCGGATGTCTGACGCACCCAAACGTCCGCCGGACCCGGCCAGCGAGCTCGCAAGCGACAGCTCGACAATCGATCCCCGTGACTTCCGCAATGCACTCGGTATGTTTGCGACCGGTGTGACGATCGTCACCGCGATGTCGACCGAAGGACGACCGTACGGAATTACTTGCAATTCGTTTGCGTCGGTGTCGCTTAACCCCCCACTCGTGTTGTGGAGCCTGGGGATGTTTTCGCAGGGATTGCCGATCTTCCAGAATGCCAGCCATTTTACGATCAACGTTCTTGACGCGTCGCAGCAGACGCTGGCGATAAAGTTTGCCAGATCATCGGGTGACAAATTCGCTGGTGTGAGTTGGTCACCAGGTCTCGGGAACGCTCCCGTGCTTGCCGACGTAGTCGCAAATTTCCAATGCCGGGCTGCCAACCGCTACTACGGCGGCGATCACGTCATTTTCCTTGGAGCGGTGGAGGCCTACGCCTACAACCGGAACAATCCGCTGCTGTTCGCGCAGGGAGGTTTTGGCCGGTTCCTGGCTGACGATAAGGGCAACGCATCATGAATCGAAAGATGCCCATCAAGCGAACTCGTTCCAAGCAGAGGCGGCTGTCGGCCGACGATCGTCGCAGTGAATTCGTCACCAAGGCGACAGAGCTTTTTGCGGAGGAAGGATTTGGCGGCGGCACGCGTGCTCTTGCTCGCAGGCTCGGTGTGACGCAACCGTTGCTTTATCGCTACTTTCCGAGCAAGGACGATCTCATCAAGGAGGTCTACCGCAAGGTTTATCTCGAGCCCCTTGAAATCGGCTGGGAGAAATTGCTCTCGGACCGGTCGCGTCCGCTCCGCATGCGGCTGCAGGAATTTTACGAGGTCTATACGGGCGCGATCTTCAACCGAAGATGGTTGCGGATCTATCTCTACTCAGGACTGAAGGGCCTCGATATCAATCGTTGGTATGTTGGCATGGTCAAGGACAAGATCCTGACACGTATTCTCAGGGAGTGCCGCCACGATGCCGGCCTCGCGACGCAGACCAGGCCCAGCGCGGCCGAACTGGAGCTGGCCTGGGTGTTCCACGGCGGCATCTTCTATTATGGTGTACGCAAGTACATCTACGATGCGCCCGTCCTGGAGGACAAGGCGCAGATGATCAGTGATGCGTTGGATATCTTTTTGGCCGGATTTGTGAGAATGGGGGAGAGCGCGACCGATCGTCGGGCGGCGTCGATCAAGGTCGTCGGCTGAGCATGATTACTTTGCCGCCATCTGATCCCGATACCAATCTCCAATCTCGCTCGCCGTCATGAGCGCGACGCCGTCATGGCCAATCACGTAATCGAGCAACGCCTCTAGGTACTTGATTCGATGTGGGACCCCCGTGATGTAAGGATGCACGGAAATTGCCATGATCCGCGCGTTCTCTGCGCCCTCGAGATACAGCCGATCGAATTGGTCGGTACAGCGCGTCAGGAACTGTTCCGAGGGCAGGTGCTGTAGCGCGTGAATGACAATATCGTTGGTCTCGACGGAATAGGGAATCGTCGTCACAGTTCCGTGCGGCGTAGCGATGTCCTGAGGAAGATCGTCGATCACCCAATCGGCCACATATTCGATCCCGTTGAGGCGCAGGAGATCGAGTGTTTCTTCGGTCTCGGTCAGGCCGGGACTTTCCCACGATCGCGGCGGCTTGCCGGCAAATGCGGCGATCGTATCGACAGCACGCTTGATCGCATCCGCCTGGTTCTCGACCTTGTGCATAGGGCCCTGCACGAACCCATGCCCCATGAATTCGAAGCCTGCCTCGCGCGCCGCTGATGCCACGCGCGGATAGCTGTTGCAGACGTTGGCATTCGTGGCCAGCGTCACCGGTATCTTCCGGTCCGTGAGGGCCTTGAACTGCCGCCAGAAGCCGGCGCGCATGCCGTATTCATGCCACGACCAGTTTGGCACGTCAGGCAGCAGCGGTTGGCCCATCGGTGGACTCAGCACGGTGCGTGGCATCGGATTTTCGATACGCCATTCCTCGACGTTGAGGATGACCCAGACAGCAAGCTTCTTGCCATCAGGCAACGTCAGTTTCGGTCGGTCGATCTGAGCCTGGTACGGAATGCGATCAGTGAAAGCCACGTCGAAACTCCCTTCGTCACGCGGATGATCCGGTGGCGGCGTTGATCCGCGGTAAGACCTTCTCGGCCATCAGGATCATCGATTGACGGCCGAGCTCGCGATCCTTCCAATCCTTGCCGGCATAGAGCAAGGTTCCGAAGGTGCCGATCTCTTCCTGGAACGCCAGCAGTTGATCAGCCACGCTTTCGGGCGTGCCGTAGATGATCAGCCTGTCGTAGATCGACTCGAGGGTGACCTCCGCGTCGGGTTGATCCCGCCGCGTCTTGAACAGTTCGAGCCGGCCGCCGCGCTTCAGCTTCGTGAACAGCTGGTGATAATAATACACGTAGGGGCTATCGGGCGACGTGGCATAGGCCTTCGCCGTTGCTGCGTCCTTTGCCACAAACACGCTCTTGGCGACGCGCCAGTTGGCGGGGTCCGCTGCCCGGTTCACACGCGCGCAACCCTCGACATATTTGGGCCAGTGGCTCTTCACCCAGGCAGGCATCAGGAAGTTCGCCGAGATCGGATCCCAGCCGCGCGCGGCGGCTTCCGTGACGCCTTTTGAGAACGGCGCGACCGCGGTCACCACGATCGGCGGGTGAGGGGTTTGCAATGGGCGAGCTATCAATCCCTGGCCGATGTCCTCGATCAGGGTTCGCTCGACCAAGACATTCCAATATTTGCCCCGCAAATCATAGGGCGGCTTGCCAGCCCAAATCCCCAGAACCTGATTGATCGCCTCGAGGAACATCGCATTGCGGTCGGCATCGAGATTGCCGAAAACTTCTGCATCGGACAGCAATCCGCCGGGGCTTATTCCAAATATGAAGCGGCCATCCAGCATGTGATCGAGCATGGCGACGGATGCGGCGACCGCTGCCGGATGCGTGTTCGGCATGTTGATGGTGCCGGTTCCAAGCTTGATCTGCTTGGTCGCGGCTGCGAGCCAGGCAATGAACGCAATGCTGGAGGTGATGTTCTCGGCTTTGTCGGTGACGTGCTCGCCGACATACGCCTCCGTGTACCCGAGCTCATCCGCGAGCAGGAAGGCCTCCCGATCCTCCTGGAGCGATTGCCGCCAATCCTTTTCGAGAGGATGGATCGGCATCGTAAAGAATCCGATCTTCATGATCCGCCTCCCTCCGCGTTGAACTTTAGTTGGCAAGGAACCTGCGGCCTTCCCAGGGCGAAGACAAGCCCTGCCGCACAAATAATCACTCGATAAACAAACTTGACCTTTGAAGGGGCCGGCCCTCTAATCGGGCAAACCAAAATTGGGCCGGGAGGCCACGCCCACATGAAAGCTGCGGCTTTCGCCTACGCCCGCGCGACCAGCGTCGTGAATGCGCTGGAGTTGCTTGCCGCGCACGGCGACAAGGCGAAGGTTCTGTCGGGTGGCCAGAGCTTGATGCCGGCCATGAACCTGCGGCTCATCTCGCCGGACATTCTGGTCGATATCGGTGGCCTCGCCGAGCTGCGTGGCATCGCCGTGAGGGCAGGCGTGCTGATCGTTGGCGCGCTGACGCGGCATGTCGACCTGCTTAGGTCGCCGGAGATTGCGCTGTACGCGCCGCTGTTGCGGGATGCCGTTGCCCACGTTGCTCATCCTGCAATTCGCAATCGCGGAACGATAGGCGGCAGCCTTGCGCATGCCGATCCGGCATCGGAGCTGCCGGCCTGTGTTGTGGCACTTGACGCCATGATTGTCGTTCGCGGTCCCTCCGGCGAACGACGGATTGCCGCGACCGAGTTTTTCAAGGGCATCTACGAAACGGCGCTGTCGCCAGACGAATTGCTTGTCGCGATCGAGGTGCCAGTCGCGGGCCAGGGCTCGACATTTTTCTTTCAGGAGTATGCCCGGCGACATGGTGACTACGCCGTCGTCGGACTTGCTGCACGTGCTGTTGTTGCAGCCGGCAGGTTCACTGATCTCCGGCTCGGCTTCTTTGCGATTGGCGATCGGCCTATGCTAGCCGCGGCCGCAGGCAGGTTGATCAATGCCTCAGTGACCTCTGCCTTGCTTGCAGAAGCCGCGACAGCGTTGGCCGATGAACTCGATCCACAGGAGGATCAGCAGGCGACCGCGGCAATGCGGCGACATCTTGCTACGGTCTTGCTCCGGCGCTGCGTGGCCGCATTGCTGGCGCGGCCCGACCTGGAAGCGGGAGTTGCCAGGTGAGTGCCCCAGTGTCGGTTTCGCTTCTGGTCAACGGCGAGCCCATCGATGCCTTTGTCCTGCCGCGGCTCAATCTCGCTGACTTCCTCCGGGAGAACCTGAGGCTGACCGGCACCCATGTCGGTTGCGAGCACGGCGTTTGTGGTGCCTGTACGGTCCGGCTCGATGGCGAGATCGTCCGCTCTTGTCTGATGCTGGCCGTCCAGGCGCAGGGGGCGTCGGTCGAGACCATCGAGGGGCTGTCCGACAGTGGTGAAATCGCCGACCTTCAGGCGGCATTTCGCGAACGCAATGCCTTGCAGTGCGGCTATTGCACACCTGGAATGCTGATGACGGCACAAGACTTGCTGAAGCAAATGCCCGTGCCTGATCGCCAGGCGATCCGCGAGCATCTTTCCGGCAATTATTGCCGCTGCACCGGCTATCAAGCCATCGTGGATGCGGTGGAGGCAACAGCCAAGACGCGCGCGGGGCGGCCGGCATGACGGTGACGCGTGCTCCAGCAGAGACACTTTCGGTGCTCGATCGCTCGAATTCCTATATCGGCAAGACGGTGCCACGGCCGAACCTCGACAGGTTGCTGCAAGGGCGTGGACAATACGTCAGCGACCTGGAATTGCCGCGGATGGCGCATGTGGTCTTCCTGCGATCGCCCTATGCCCACGCCAGGATCGTGGCGATCGATGCCGACGCGGCACGGCGCATGTCAGGCGTTATTGCCATTGTCACAGGTCGCGAGCTCGAGGCTGTCATCACGCCATGGGTCGGGGTGCTCTCGCATCTGAAGGGACTGAAATCGGCGCCGCAGCACGCGATCGCGGTCGATCGGGCCTGCTGGCAGGGTGAGGCGGTCGCGGCGATTGTCGCAACCAGCCGTGCGGCAGCCGAAGATGCGATGGAGCATGTTGTCGTCGACTACGAGGAGCTCGAGACGGTCACGGACATGCGTACCGCGCTCGATCCGGCGACGCCGGTCATTCACAGCGCGCTCGGTGATAACCTCGCCTTTGAACGGACCCTCAACGCCGGCGATGTCGACCAGGCATTGTCGGATTCCGAGGTGGTCGAGGCCGACTTTGTATTCGGGCGTCACACCGGCGTGACGCTTGAACCGCGGGCGGTGGTTGCCGACTGGAATGCGGCCGAGGCACGGCTGACGATCTATCAGGGCACGCAGGCCCCCCACATGGTGCAGAACATCGCAGCCCTGCATCTCGGACTACGTGAGGCGCAGGTGCGGGTGGTCTGCAAGGATGTCGGCGGCTCGTTCGGCATCAAGGTCCACATCTACGCCGACGAAATGGCGACCTATGCGCTGTCCAAACTGCTACGGCGGCCGATCAAGTTCGTGGCCGACCGTGTCGAGAGCTTCAACACGGACATTCACGCCCGCGATCATCGATGCCGGGGCCGGATCGGCGTCAAGCCGGACGGCACCATCACGGCCTTCGAGATCGACGACCTGACGGGGATCGGTCCCTATTCGATGTATCCGCGCACCAGCGCCATCGAGGCCAATCAGGTGGTCAACCTGGTCGGTGGGCCGTATGTCACGGCGAACTATCGGGCGCGAGCGCGGGTCGTCTTCCAGAACAAGAACGTGATGTGTCAGTACCGGGCAGTCGGACACCCGATTGCCTGTTCGGTCACCGAGGGGCTGGTCGACCTTGCCGCAGCGAAGATCGGCATGGACCCTGTCGAGATCCGCCGGCGCAATCTGATCCCCGACGATGCCTATCCCTGTGCATCCCCCTCCGGCATGAAATTCGAGCAGCTTTCGCATCATGCCTCGCTGGCCAAGCTGCTGCAGATGATGGATTACGACGCCTTGCGTGCCGAGCAAGCGGCATTGCGCGCCAGAAACATTCACCGGGGTATCGGAATTGCCAGCTTCATCGAGGTGACCAATCCCAGTGCCGCCTTTTACGGCGTCGGCGGCGCGAAAATCTCGTCGCAGGATGGCGTTGCGGTTCGGCTCGACGCGCAAGGCTCGGTGATCTGCCAGACCAGCATCACGGAGCAGGGGCAAGGGTCGGAATCGCTGACTGCCCAGATCGTGGGCAGCGTGCTGGGCGTCTCGATGGACCGGGTCCGCGTTACCCTGGGCGACACCGACAACACGCCCTATGGCGGCGGCACCTGGGCCTCGCGCGGTGCCGGCATCGGCGGCGAAGCCGCGTTGCAGGCCGCCAAGGCCCTACGCCAGAATATCCTGGACGTCGCCGCGGCCATCCTGCAATCGACGCCGGCCGGACTCGATATCGTCAACAACAGCATCGTCAATGCCGTCGACGGTGCGCCGCGCATCGAGCTGAACGAGCTGGCGCGGATCGTCTATTTTCGACCGGATACCCTCCCGCCGGGCGTCCAGCCCGAGCTGATGGCGACGCGGCATTTCGTGCCACGGCAGTATCCCTTTGCGTTCACCAACGGGGTCCAGGCCTCTTGGCTTGAGGTCGATACCGAGACCGGGTTCGTGACGCTGCTGAAGCATTGGGTCGTCGAAGACTGTGGCACCATCATCAACCCGCAACTGGTCGACGAGCAGATCCGGGGCGGGGTCGTGCAGGGGCTCGGCGCTGCGCTGTTCGAGAAATGCATCTATGACGAACGCGGTCAGCTGACCAACGCCAATATGGCGGACTACCTGGTCCCGATGTCCGGCGAGATGCCCGATATCGAGATTGGCCATGTGGTGTCTCCGACGCAGGAAACGGAGCTCGGAGCCAAAGGGGCGGGTGAGGCAGGTACGGCCGGCGCAGCAGCTGCGGTTGCCAACGCGGTCAATGACGCGCTGCGGCCGTTCGGCGCAACAATTACCGAGATTCCGCTCACGCCTCAGGTTATCCTGACGGCCTTGGGACGGATCTGAGTGGAGACGTTCCGGGCAACGATAATACGCTAAGCAAAACACAGACAGTTCTTGGGGAGGAATAGGTCATGACGAACAAGGTCACCAAAGCTGGATCGATATCGCGGCGTCGTCTGCTGACGACGGCAAGCGCCGGCGCCGCACTCGCCGTCTCACCCTTTCGCATCAATCTGCTCCAGGCTGAGGAAGCCCCCATCAAGATCGGCTTCCCGGTTCCCTTGACCGGTCCGTATGGCACCGAGGCCCAGGATCAGGTGCGGGCGGGTCAGCTTGCGGTTGCCCAGTTCAATGATGCGGGTGGCCTCAATGGCCGTAAGGCCGAGCTCGTCGTGCGCGACGACAAGCTCAATCCCGGTGAGGCGGCAACGCGGACACTGGAACTGGTCGAGAAGGAGAAGGTGAATTTCGTCGTCGGCAGTCTGTCGGCCGCGGTTCAGCTTGCGATCAACAACGTCACCAAAGAGCGCGGCGTCATCTTCAATTCGATCAGCCAGTCCGACGCCATCAACGAGGCAGCCGACTTCAGCAAATATACATTCCACGAAGCGCTGAACCCGCACATGACGTCAGGCGCGGTCGGCCGCTATGCCTTCGCCAAATTCGGCAAGAAGGTTGCGTTTCTCACGGCGGACTACGCTTACGGTCACGAGATGGTTCGCGGTTTCCTCGAGGTCGGCAAGGAGTTCAACGTCGAGAACCTCGGCGACATCCGCCATCCGCTGGGAACGACCGACTTCTCCACCCTGCTGCCGCGTCTCCAGGCGCTGAAGCCCGATATTCTGTGCATCAGCAATTTCGGTCGCGACCAGCAGATCGCGCTGAAGCAGGCGACCGACTTCGGCATCAAGAAGTCGATCCAGATCATCGCTCCGCTGCTCTCGCATGCCAGCCGCGTCGCGGCCGGCCCCCAGGCATTCGAGGGCGTCGTCGGCGGCTGCTCGTTCTACTGGGGTATCGAGGACAAGTTCGCCTCGACCAAGGCGTTCAACGATGCGTTCCGCAAGATGTACGACGGCAAGCTGCCCACCGATTACGGTGCGCTCGGCTATGGCGGTGTTCGGACCGTGCTGGAGGCGGTCAAGGGCGCCGGCAGCGTGGAGACCGACAAGGTCGTCGCGGCATTGGAAGCGCTGAAGTACGACTACTACAAGGGGCCGCAGTATTATCGCAAGTGCGACCACCAGTCGGTGCAATCGGTGCTCGTGATCAAGTCGAAGTCCAAGGACCTGAGGAACGAGTCCGACGTGTTCGAGGTCCTGTCGACCGAAGAACCCAACGAGAAGTACTTGCGCACCTGCGAGGCGCTCGGTCACAAGAGCTGAGCTCGTGCGACGGCGCGCGCCGCGGGTGCGCGCCGTGCGGAGGGGGACAAATGGCGGGCCTGAGCTTTGACCTGATCGCGCTGCAACTGTTCGCCGGGCTGGCGCTCGGCGCCATCTACGTGCTGTTTGCGATCGGCCTCTCGCTGATCTTCGGGATGTTGACGGTTGTCAACTTTGCCCATGGCGCGTTCTACATGGTCGGCGCTTATGTCGGGCTCTATCTGATCTCGATCGGGGGCAATTTCTGGATCTGCCTCGTGGCGGTGCCGATCGCCGTTGGCCTGTTCGGCATTGCCGTCGAGCGCGTGCTGATCCGGCCGCTTTACGGCCGCGGCATCGACTATCCGCTGCTACTGACCTTTGGGCTCAGCTACGTGATGGTCGAATGCGTGCGCATTGCCTTTGGCAAGACTGGCTATCCTTTCGATACGCCCGAGGTTCTGCAGGGCGCCGTCGACATTGGTGTCGGCTATTTCCCGCTCTACCGCCTGTTCGTGATTGGGGCGACAGCCGTCGTGCTGCTGGCGCTCTGGCTGTTTCTGGAGAAGACCAGCTTCGGGCTGATTATCCGCGCCGGGGCGCGCGATCCGCAGATCGTGCGTGTTCTTGGGGTCGATGTTTCCAAGGTCTGGTTGATCGTGTTCGGGATAGGTACCGCGATCGCGGGCTTTGCCGGCCTGTTGGCCGCGCCGCTTCAAGGTGTCATTCCAGAGATGGGTGGCACGATCCTCGCCGAAGCCTTCGTTGTGACCGTCGTAGGAGGGATGGGGTCGATCGGCGGCGCCGTCCTGGCAGGCCTTCTGGTCGGTGTGGTGGTCAGCATGACCTCGCTGTTCGCACCCGAGATGGCCAAGGTTTCGATCTTCGCCTTGATGGCGGTCGTTCTGATTGTTCGTCCCCAGGGCTTCTTCGGCCGCGCCGGATTGATGAGCTGAGCCCGGCATGACCGAAACCACTCATTCGATCAAACAGCCCGGTACCGCGACGGGCAGTTGGTATAAGTTTGCAACGCGGCACCGTGCCAGCATTGCGGCGGCGGTTATCCTGGTTTTCCCGTTGGTGATGCCGTTCACAGCTCTGGCGGTGAATATCCTGATCTACGGACTGTATGCTCTCGGCTTCAACCTCGTGTTTGGATATCTGGGCCTCCTGTCGTTCGGTCATGCGGCACTGTTCGGGACCGGTGCCTACCTCTGTGGTATCGCCATCGTGCACTTCGGCTGGCCGTGGTATGCGGCGATCGCCGCCGGGGTCGCCGGTGGATTGTTGATGGCGCTGTTGATCGGCGTGCTCGCGATCAGGACCCGCGGCATCTACTTCGCCATGGTCACAATGGCGCTGTCGCAATGTGTCTACTACCTTTTCTACCAGGCGGTTGACTTGACCGGCGGAGAGAACGGCCTTCGCGGCATCAACGTCCGCACCATCGATCTGTTCGGCCTGCGGATCGATTTCATCAATCCGATGACCCGTTACTACGTCATCGCGGCTTTTGTGATCGCCGCGTTCTTCGTGATGTCACGCATTCTGGCGTCGCCCTTTGGTGCCGTCATCGAAGCGGTGCGCGAGAACGAAGGGCGTGCCCGCGCGTCCGGCTACGACGTGACCCTGACGCGACTGCTGACCTTCGTCCTGTCAGGCGGTTTCTGCGGCCTAGCGGGTGCGTTGCAGGCGTTGCACCTGTCGATCGTTCCGATCGAAATCCTGCACTACGAGACCTCGGGCCTGGTCGTGATGATCGCTCTCCTCGGCGGCATGGGGACGTTCTTCGGGCCGATGATCGGCGCAGCTGTCTTCCTTGTCCTGGAGAATGTGGTTTCGGTGTGGACCGTTCACTGGCAACTGATCGTTGGAGCCATCTTCATCGCATGCGTGCTGTTCTTCCCGGCGGGCATCTGGGGCACTCTGATCACGCGGGGCAGACGATGAGCGCCGCAGAACGCCCGGCAGGCGAAATCATTCTGCGCACCAGCGGCGTCGGCAAGACGTTCGGGAAGTTCGTCGCCCTCAACAATATCTCGGCCGAGTTTTCCAGGGGAGCGATCACTTCCATCATTGGTCCGAACGGAGCTGGAAAGAGCACCTACTTCAACCTGCTGTGCGGTGCCCTTCCGCCGACGAAGGGAAGTGTCGAGTTCGAGGGCAGGGATGTCACCGGTCTGCCGCAACACCGCTTTGCGCATATGGGGATCGCGAAATCCTTCCAGATCACCAGCGTGTTTCCGCAGCTTACGACACGGGAGAACATCCGCGTCGGCCTGCAGGCCCTGGTGTCACGATACGATATCTGGCGTCCCCGTGCGCGCCTGACCGAACTGATCGAGCGGGCGGACGAACTGCTGGCTCTCGTCGGGCTGTGGGAATCCCGAGAGCGTGCGGCCAAGACATTGGCCCATGGCGAGCAGCGGGCACTGGAGATCGGCATGGCGCTTGCCAGCCAGCCCCGTTTGCTGCTGCTGGACGAGCCGACGGCCGGCATGAGCCCGGAAGAAACCCGGACCATGATGGATCTGATCGTGAAACTCGCCAAGGAGCGCACGGTCATCCTCGTCGAGCACAAGATGAAGCTGGTGCTCGGGATCAGCGATCGTATCCTCGTGCTGCACCACGGAGAATTGCTTGCCGAGGGAACGCCACAGGAGGTCCGGCAAAACGAGGCAGTGAAGCGTGTCTATCTCGGTCAGCGGGAGCACTGACGCGATGCTGCAGGTCAGCAAGCTCAATGCCTGGTATGGCGCAAGCCACGCGTTGCAAGACATCAGCCTCGAGGTGAACAAAGGCGAAATCGTTTGCCTGATCGGGCGCAACGGGGCCGGCAAGACGACGACGCTCAAATCGATCATGGGGTTGATGGGGCGCACGCGTGGCTCGGTCACCTTCAAGGGTGAAGAACTGCTGCGCCAGCCGGCGCATGTGCGCTTCGCGTTGGGGCTGGCCTACGTTCCAGAGGAGCGGCGGATTGTGCAGGGGCTGACCGTGCGGGAGAATTTGCGGCTCGGGCTGGTCGCCTCGAAGGAGAAGAAGCGGGAA
Organism: Bradyrhizobium sp. RD5-C2; assembly: GCF_019972155.1. Lineage (GTDB taxonomy): Bacteria > Pseudomonadota > Alphaproteobacteria > Rhizobiales > Xanthobacteraceae > Bradyrhizobium. The sequence goes on from NZ_BOVL01000011.1 coordinate 171,323, forward strand.
GCCGAGCTGATCGACGAGATCGCAAAGATATTCCCCCGACTGGCCGAGCGCATGGATCAAGAGGCGGTCACGATGTCCGGCGGCGAGCAGCAGATGCTGGCGATCGCGCGGGCGATGATCGCAAAGCCTGACCTGATCATGCTGGACGAGCCTTCCGAGGGCATCATGCCGGTCCTGGTCGACGAGATGTTCGAGTTGTTCCGCAGCATGAAGGCGCAGGGAACGACGGTTCTGCTGGTCGAGCAGAACGTCGAGCTCGCACTCGGCATTGCCGATCGTGCCTATGTGCTGGACCAGGGGGCGGTGGTGCACCAGGCCTCCGCGCGGGCGCTGCTTGCCGACGACGAGATCAAGGAGCGCTACTGCTCGGTGTGAGCAGGCTCTCGGGTTGGTGCTTCCGCGATCGGGCCGAAGGGACCTTATTCCGCGGCGCTCGTGATCGAGTCGGCTTTCCGATTGGTGACGACAACCTTGATCGCGTCATCCACGCGGTCCCGCGCATATCTTAGCGCCGTCGGCAGGTCGGCCAGCGGAAACGTGTGGGTGTGGATCTTGGTCGCGTCGAACCGCTTCGCGGCCATCAATTCCATCGCGCGGTGCGTGGCGCTCTTGCCTTCGCCGCGGATACCGTAAGCGTAGATGTTGTTCCGCACGAGATGCGCGATGTCCAGCGTCGCGGCCTCGTGCGGGAAGGCGGCCAGACAGATCTTGCCGCCGCGATTGGTCATGTGAATGGCCTGGTTGAGTGTCGCTTCGGTGCCGGCACATTCGACGACGTAGTCCGCGCCGATCCCCCCTGTTAGTTGCTTCACGACCTCAACGACGTCTTCGTCGTTGATGTTGATGACGCGGTCGGCCCCCAATTCCCCGCCGATCGCCAGCCGCTTGTTTCGCGTTCCCGTCAGGATCACCGGGCTTGCACCAAGCGCCTTGGCCACGGCAACTGCGAGAAGTCCGATCGGCCCCGGGCCGATTACCACGACGCTCTCGCCGGCCACCAATCCCCCCAATTCCGTCAAGCCGTACATCGATGTCCCGGCAGTGACCACGAGCGTCGCTTCCGCGTCGCTCATGGTATCCGGAACGCGCGCCAGCGTGTTGATGTGATTGACCGCGTATTCGGCGAATCCGCCGTCGGTCGCAAAGCCGTTGGCGCGGTGACCTTTCTCCGGTTTTCCATAGTTGAGGCACGATGTGTACATGCCCTGGCGGCAGCGTTTGCATTGACCGCAGCCGGCATGGATCTCGACGCTGACCCGCTCACCGATCCTGAACTCGTCGACGTTTGGGCCAAGCGCAGCAACCGTGCCCATATATTCGTGACCCGGCGTAAAGTTCTTGTTGAAGGGCGCGCCGCCCTGAATGCTTGCCGGCGACCCCGCATGGATGATTTCGAGATCGGTGGCGCAGATCGCAACCGCGTCGATGCGCACCAGCACTTCGGCACGCGACGGGACCGGCGTCGGCTTGTCGCGAAGCAGGAGCTGGTCGGGGTCGCCAAGGACCCAGGCCTTCATCAGATCGGGGACGGGAAGGTCGGGCGATGTCTTGACGCCGGGCGGTTGGTACATGGGCGCTTCCTGTTTTGGCTCTCAGCCTAGCGCGAAACGGCGGTTTGCCGCGAGCATCCGATCGTTGGCATCCGGGCTGTTGCATTTGCTGCACGGCAGCAAGCGCGTCGCAAAACCTTCATGCGCGGCCTATACTTGGTCCCCCGTTGATGTTGAAATCCGCATTGCATCCTCTCCCAGACCGGAGCCTCCCATGAAGATCCGCCTTGTCCTTGCGTTGCTGGCGCTGACGCTGATCGCGCCGTGGCAATCCGCCAAGGCGGCCGACGTGATCTGCTACAATTGCCCGCCGGAATGGGCGGATTGGGCCTCGATGCTGAAGGCGATCAAAACGGATCTCAACTACGACATCCCGCATGACAACAAGAATTCCGGCCAGGCGCTGGCTCAGATACTGGCCGAGAAGGCCAATCCGGTCGGCGATATCGGCTATTTCGGCGTCACTTTCGGCATGAAGGCCAAGGCCCAGGACGCGCTCGAGCCCTACAAGCCCGCGCATTGGGATCAGGTCCCGGCCGGTCTCAAGGATCCGGACGGCTACTGGACCACAATCCACTCCGGCACGCTCGGCCTGTTCGTGAACAAGGACGCGCTCGGCGGCAAGCCGGTGCCGGCCTGCTGGAAGGACCTCCTGAAGCCGGACTACAAGGGCATGGTCGGCTATCTCGACCCGTCATCCGCGGCGGTCGGTTATGTCGGCGCGGTCGCCGTCAATCTGGCGCTGGGCGGTTCGCCCACCAACTTCGATCCGGCGATCACCTTCTTCAAGGAACTGCGCAAGAACGATCCGATCGTGCCCAAGCAGACGTCCTATGCCCGCGTCGTGTCGGGTGAGATGCCGATCCTGTTCGACTACGACTTCAACGCCTATCGCGCGAAGTATTCAGAGAAGGGCAACTTCGAGTTTGTCATTCCCTGCGAGGGGTCAGTGGTGTTTCCCTACGTCGTTGGTCTCGTGAAGAACGCGCCCGACAAGGAGAAGGCCAAGAAGGTGATGGACTATCTCCTGTCCGACAAGGGTCAGGCGATCTGGACCAATGCCTATCTGCGTCCGGCCCGCCCGATCGAGCTGCCGGCTTCCGTGAAGGGCAAATTCCTCCCCGACAGCGACTATGCCCGCGCCAAGAGCGTCGACTGGGGCGAGATGGAAAACGTGCAAAAAGCCTTCGTCGACCGCTATCTCGCCGAGGTTCGCTGAGGCAATATGGTGCCCTTCGACGGGCACCATTCTTCCGATGTCGCAAAAATCCTTCGTCTGGCTCTGCCTGCTGCCGCTCGTGCTGGTCACCGCGGCGTTCTTCCTGTTGCCGATGGCACGGCTGGTGGTGGCAGGCGCCGAGGGGCCGCACGGCCTTGCCGGATATCTCGCCATCCTGACCGAAGGCCGCTATCGCGCGACGCTGATCAACACCGTGCTGCTGGCGGCGGCAACCACGGTCGTCACGCTGATCGTGGCGACGATCGCCGGAATGTTTCTGCAGCGGCACCGCTTTCCCGGGCGGGCCGTGCTGATTGCGATGCTGACCTTTCCGTTGGCGTTTCCCGGCGTCGTGGTCGGCTTCATGATCATCCTGCTGGCAGGCCGGCAAGGGTTGATCGGCGACCTCTCGAACCGGATCTTCGGCGAGAAGTTCGTGTTCGCCTATTCGATCTATGGGCTCTTCCTCGGCTATCTCTATTTCTCGATCCCGCGCGTGATCCTCACCATCATGGCGGCCGTGCAAAAGCTCGACGTCGGGCTGGAGGAGGCCGCGCGTTCGCTCGGCGCAAGCCCATGGGCCGTGCAGCGTGACGTCGTGCTGCCGGCGCTGGCACCGGCCTTCGTCGCGTCCGGTGCGATTGCATTTGCGACCGCGATGGGCGCCTTCGGCACTGCCTTCACGCTGGCGACCAATATCGACGTGCTGCCGATGCTGATCTACACCGAGTTCACGCTGGCCGCCAATTTCGCGACATCGGCAGCCTTGTCGGTCGGGCTTGGCCTGATCACCTGGCTCATCCTTGCGCTGGCCCGCACGTTCAGCGGCAGCGCGGTCGCGGCGGCTGGGTGAAAGCATGCGCGATCGCCTGATCTTCACCGGCCAGTTCATCTTCACGCTGCTCGTTGCGGCATTCCTGGTGGTGCCCGCAGCGCTCTCGATCTCCGCCGGCGTCACCGTCAATTACTTTCGGGGCATTCAGTCGGGCGTGACCCTGCAATGGGTCGCCCAGGTCTGGGAGCTCTATGCCGGGACCATCCTGCTGTCGTTCGTGATCGCCTTCGCGACACTTGCCGTCACGTTGCTCGCGGGCGTCCCCGCGGCCTATGCCCTGCATACGCGAGGCGGCCGGCTTGCCCGCATCGTCGAGGAGGTCATCACCTTGCCGCTGGCGATCCCCGGGCTTGCGATCGCGCTTGCACTGCTGCTCACCTATGAGAGCTTTGGCGGCTTTCGCCGGTCCTGGCTGTTCATCCTGGTCGGCCACGTGATCTTCACCATGCCGTTCATGGTGCGGTCGGTCATGGCGGTGTTTGCGACCGTGGACATCAAGACGCTCGATGAGGGGGCTGCCTCGCTCGGGGCATCGCCATGGCGGCGATTCTGCGATGTCATCGTGCCGAACGCGCTGCCGGGAATTCTGGCTGGCGCACTGATGGTGGTCACGCTGTCGCTCGGTGAATTCAACCTGACCTGGATGCTGCATACGCCGTTGACGAAGACGCTGCCGATCGGGCTCGCCGACAGCTACGCCTCGATGCGGCTCGAAGTGGCCTCGGCCTACACGCTGATCTTCTTCGTGATGATCATTCCGCTGCTGGTCGCGATGCAGCTGCTGGCCGACAAGGACCACAAGCGATGAGTACGGCGGGGCATGGCGCGGCGGTGCGGATCGAGGCATGCGGCAAGACCTTTGCCGATGGGACGAGTGCGCTCGATCCTGCGACCCTCGACATCGCGCGCGGCGAGACGCTGGTGCTGCTCGGCCCATCCGGCTGCGGCAAGACCACGATGCTGCGCATCATCGCGGGCCTCGAGTTGCCCGATGCGGGCGGCAAGGTCCTGTTCGACGGCAAGGATATGACCTCGGTCCCGATCGAGTGCCGCAATGTCGGCATGGTGTTTCAGTCCTACGCCCTGTTTCCCAACATGACGGTGGCGGACAATATCGCCTACGGCTTGAAGATCCGTGGCGTTGCCAGGGGCGAGCGTGCCGCACGCGTCGCCGAGTTGGTTGCTCTGACGAACATCACGGGGCTGGAGAACCGCCGCATCGAGCAGCTTTCGGGCGGCCAGCGTCAGCGCGTCGCACTGGCGCGTGCCGTTGCGATCCGGCCCGGCATTTTGCTGCTCGACGAGCCCTTGACCGCGCTTGATGCCGCTTTGCGGGACCGGCTGCGAGGCGAGCTCAACCGGTTGCTGCGCGCGCTCGGAATCACGACGATCTATGTCACCCACGATCAGGCCGAAGCCATGGAATTGGGCGACCGCATTGTCGTGATGCGGAAAGGTGCGATCGCCCAGATCGGCACGCCGCGCGAGGTCTACTTCGCACCGAAGGACCGCTTCGTGGCGGAGTTCATCGGAGCGGCGAATATCGTGGAAGCTCCGATCGAGAACGGCGCATTGATCCTGCCCGGCGGACGATTGCCGATCGAGGGTGGCGCGACGGCTGCGAACGCGACCGTCATGATCCGTCCCGAAACCATTCGCGTGATGGATGCCGGGGCGGGGGCGCTCTCGGGAATAGTCGATTCCGTGAGCTTCATCGGCGACCGGCAGCGGCTCGTTGTGAGCGGTGCATCGAGCAAGCCGCTCAATGTCGACGCGCCCAACACAATCCTGGCCAAGGTCGGCGATCGAATCGGGCTATCGATTGCGCCCAACGCGCTTCGTCTTCTGCCGTCCGAATCTTAAGAGTCATCGATGCCTTCAAAACCGGTCCTCATAGCGCAGATATCCGACCTCCACATCAAGCTGCCGGGAGCGCTGGCCTATGGCCGGGTCGATACCGCGAAGGCGCTTGAGCGCTGTGTGGCGGCGCTCAGCGCATTCGAGCCGGCGCCCGATTTCGTCGTCATCTCGGGCGACCTCGTCGATACGCCGTCGGTCGAGGAATACGACTATCTGAAAAGATTGCTCTCGCCGCTGCGTCTGCCGTTTGCCGGTATTCCCGGCAATCACGACTCGCGTCAGTGGATGCGTGATGCGTTTCCAGCCGCGCCGTATGCTCACCCAACCGGTCCCCTCGACCAGAAGATCGAGGTGAATGGCCTTGATCTCCTGCTGCTGGATTCAAGCGTAGCCGGTAAGCCGCACGGCATGCTCGAACCATCCACGCTGCATTGGCTGGACGCGGCGCTGGCGACGGCCGTCGACCGGCCGGCGCTGCTTTTCCTGCATCACCCGCCATTCAAGGGCGGCATCTGGCATATGGACCGGCAAGACCTCTTCAATGCCGATGCATTGGCGGAGATCGTCAGGCGTCATCCGCGTGTGCGGTTGATCGCGTGCGGGCACGTCCATCGTGCGATGCTGACCACCTTCGCCGGGATTCCCGTGACACTATGCCCCGCTCCGAACCATGCGGTCGACCTGGACCTCGGACAACTGCGCGAACCATCGTTCAAGGTGGAACCGCCCGCATTTCATTTGCACACATGGTTTCCCGGGCAGGACTTTGGACAGCTGGTCACACACCAGGTCCCGATCGGTCAGTTCGACGGGCCGCATCCGTTCTTTGGGCCGGACGGTAAGCTGCTGTGAGTGGGGCGTGTCGAACCCTCACACGGACGTGTTTCGCCAGGCGGGATTGCCAGTGACGGGCGGGTTTTCAAGACCAAGGGCGGCCGTTGCCTACAATTGAGCGTTGCAACTAGGCACAAATTTATTCCAAATTGTACTTTCGATGCCTTCTAGCCCGATCTCACCGGCCTGGACCTTTTGTTGCTGTAGGTCTCCGGTAGGGCTATAGTCCTCTCCGCTTTCATTGATCGATGGCTTGTCGGTGTGTCGCGCTGCTGGCGCGCCGATTGAACGCAACACAATCAGTCTGGATCACAATGACCGGTGCGCTGCCCATAGAACGAACTACCGGCGCGCCGTTGTTTTCGAACAACAAGCTATCGGTGCTGCGCAAGCATCCTTACTTTGCCGATCTCGAGCCCGAGGCGTTCGATCAGCTCTGCCGCTATGCCAAGCACACCACGCTGAAGCGCGGAACGACGATTTTCTCCAAGGGCGATCCGGGCACCAGCCTGATCGCGGTGATCTCGGGCACGGTGAAGATCAGCATCTCTTCGCCGGATGGTCGCAACGCGATCCTGAACCTGATCGAGGCAGGAGAGATATTCGGAGAAATCGCGCTGCTCGACGGCTTGTCGCGGACGGCCGATGCCACCGCCAACTCCAATTGCGAGCTGTTCGTCATCGACCGGCGCGAGTTCATTCCGTTCGTGCGCAGCCAGCCGACGCTTGCGATGAAGTTCATCGAGCTGCTGTGCGCAAGGTTGCGTTGGACCAGCGACCAGGTCGAACAGGTGATCCTGCAGGACTTGCCTGGCCGTCTGGCGAGCGCGCTGCTGCGCCTGAGCGACAAGCACAAGCCGCAGGGGCGCACCATCTCGATCACCCAGCAGGAGATCAGCGAGATGGTCGGGATGACCCGCGAGAGCATCAACAAGCAGCTCCGCGCGTGGGCGACACGCGGTTGGGTCAGGCTCGAACATGGCGCGATCGTCGTGCTGAAGCCCGAGTCGCTGCAGGCGCTGGTCGACGCCGGGGCTGATGACGGCGAGTAGTCGCTCTCCGGTCGGCGCGGTCGCTCCAACGTTTCACGAAATGGTGAACCGGACAAAGCCTGTGAAACCATTCACATCGGCCTTGCGTGCCGTGCGGTAAGTGACGCTTCGGTGGAGCACACTCGCACTGTGGAGGAATCCATGCAGGGCTCTTTGGACAACCGGCAGCAGGCCGCGCGGCGGCGGGATCCGGAAAGCAACTACCGGAGCTTCAGCATCAAGCTGATCGCTTTGCCGGTGCTCGTGATCGTTGCATTGGTCGGGATGCTGGTCAGCCACCCCGCCGCGGTCAAATGGATATCGGACGCGGCGCAAGCGGAGTTCGCGGGAACTGATGCCGTCGACGCCGATCCGTTGACCAAGATCGCGCAGCCGGCGCCCACGGCGCTGCCGCGCAATGAGACGCGGACGGTGAAGACCAACTGATCGTTGGCATCCTCGTTACGCCGCAACGCCGAGCAGCTTCGCCGCGGTCCGGCCGAGAATGTTGGCCTTGTCGTCGTCGCTCAGCGATGAGCAGGCGAAGATGTGGTCGGCCGGTGCCAGTTGCCATGGATAGGGATAGTCGCTTCCCAGCACGATCTGGCCGGCGCCAACCTGGGCGGCGAGATGCCGGATCGCCTCGGGCGTGAAGATCAGCGAGTCGAAGTAGATCTGCTTGAGATATTCGGTCGGCGCCTTCTGCAGCTTGGTCTCCGGATTGCACCCTTTGGGTCCGACCAGGCAGGGGTGGTCCGAACGGTCGGCATAGGAGGGGAGATAGCCGCCGCCATGTGCGGCGATGATCTTCAATCCCGGGAAGCGATCGAGCGTGCCCTCGAAGATCAAATGGGACAGCGCGATCGTGGTCTCGAGCGGATTGCCGATGGTGTTGCCGAGCCAGCCATTGCCGGAGAGCCGCTTGTTGAGCTCGGGCACGCCCTGCGGATGGATGAACAGGGGGACGCCGAGCTCCTCGGCCTTGGCCCACACGGGATGAAACCTGGGGTCGGAGAATTCGACGCCATCGACCACACCGCCGATCGCCGCGCCCTTTAGCCCCTGTTTCTTCACCGCCGTCTCCAGCTCCTGCACCGCGAGGTCCGGCGCCTGCAGCGTCAGCGAGGCGAAGGCTGCGAACCGGTCGGGCTTCGAGGCGCACAGCTCGGCGAGCTTTTCATTCTGGATCTTCACGATCTTGCCAGCGAGATCGCGATCGCGGTCGTACCAGAACGGATTGATCGACAGCACCTCCATATCGACGGCCTGCGCGTCCATCGCAGCAAGGCGCTTGTCGATCTCGATGAACGCTTCCGCAGCGCCGTTGACCGGCGGCAGTTGATATTTTCCGGAATCTGCCCCGAGCAGCGCGCCGGCCTCGCGGAAGTGGCAATGCGCGTGAATGTCGATCGTCTTGATGCGCTTGCCGTCGACGGTGACCGGCAATTTCTGGCTTGATGCTTGCGCATTCGCGTTGTGGACAAGCCCGCAGCCGCGGAACACGATGCCTACCGCCGCCGTCGCTCCCGCTTTCAGGAAATCCCGCCTTGTGGTCATGACGATCGCCTCCCTGGTCTTGTCTTGTTATGGGCAGGGAGCCTAGGGACGTGGGCTAGCGGTCGCAAGACCACACGCTGTGCGTGTCGCGCAATGTTGATCTGCTCAGACCGGCTTGATCCCCGCCTTGGCGATGATGTCGCGCCATTTCGGAACTTCGTCCGCGATCCGCTTGCGCATGCCGTCGGGGCCGTTCGCAAGCACCTCGAAGCCGTCATTGCGGAGTTGTTCGGCGATCTTCGGCGTCGTCAGGATTCCGATCGATTTCGCCGACAGCAACGCGACAATGGAGGCGGGCGTGTTCGCGGGCGCGAGAAAACCCTGAAAGGTGTCGGAGACGAAATCCTGGTAGCTGAGTTCGATCATGGTCGGCACATCGGGCAAATCGAACCATCGATGGGTTCCGGTGACCGCCAGCGCCTTGAGCGCTCCCGACGTGATATGCGGATGGGCAGGCGGCAGCGCCGCGAACGCGACCTGGGTCGTCCCGCTCAGGATCGCCTGGATCGCTGGGCCTGCGCCCGAGAACGGCACATGCGTCATCTGGATTCGGCCGATGATCTTGAACAGCTCGCCGGCGAGATGCGGCGTCGTGCCGAGGCCCGGGCTCGCATAGTTCAGCTCGTCCGGGTTGGCTCTGGCGCGCGCGATCAGGTCGGCGACCGAATTGATGCCGAGCTTCGGATTGACGAGGATCACGTTCGGCGACGTGCCCAGTTCGGCGATGGGCGCGAAGTCCTTGACGGGGTCGTACGGGATCCTGGCGTAGAGGCCCGGGTTGACGACATAGGCGCTGGACGTGATCAGGAGCGTGTAGCCGTCCGGCTCGGCGTGTGCCGCAATGCCGATCCCGATATTGCCACCGCCGCCGGGACGGTTCTCGACCACGATGGTGCCGCCGAGCGCCTCGCCGAGATGGGCGCCGAGGATGCGAGCCATGATGTCGGTCGGCCCGCCCGGCGCGAACGGCACGATGACCTTGATCGGACGTTCGGGATAACCGGCGGCCTTGGCCCGCCCGGTGAGGCCAGCGATCGCGAGCGCGCCAACAGTCTTCAGGATCGCGCGACGCGAGGGAGGGGCCGATCCGTTTGCTGTCATCGGATATCCCTCATCTGCATCACGCCTCTAAAAATCGAACACCGCCACCGCGCGGATCGGCGACGCCGTGCCGTCGCGCCATTTCATCGGCAGGCCGATGAAGGTGAACGGCCCCTGGCCGAGCAGGGCCTCGAGATTGCAAAGGCTTTCGATGTGGGTGATGTCGAGATCGAGGCAGGCCTTGTGAACGAGCAGGTTCTCGTCGCTGTCGGGACCCGGTCGCATCGAGTCGATGCCGAAATGAACGATGTCTTGTTTGGCCAGCCACTCGGTGGCGGCGACATTCACCCCGGCATTGTCGGTCGAATATTCCTTGCGCGGAAAGGTCCGCGCATGATGACCGGTGCAGAGCAGGACGGTGCCACCCTTCGGGATCGGCCGCCCGGCCGCCTTCACGGCCGTATCGAGGTCGGACGGGGTGATCTCGGCACGCGGCGCAATGTGGCGCAGGTCGAGACAGATGCCGGGCACAATGCACTTCGCCAGCGGATATTCATTGATCGGGATGCCGCTGGGACCGAAATGCCGGGGTGCATCGATGTGGGTTCCACCGTGGTCGGGCATCGAGATGAACATCGATGCCAGGCCGTAGACATTCCTCGATTCGGCCAGCGCCTCCTCGTGATTTTTCCACATCCCGTGAATGATCGGCGGGTGGCCGGGGTAGCTCGGCGTGCGGTGATAGAGCTCGCGGCTCAGGTCGACGATCCTCACGACGTGTGCCCTTTCTTGGCGGAGCCGGCGCAGGCGCGCTTCTGCCCGTGATGCTGACGGGTTTGCCGCGGTTGTGCAAGGTGCCGGTTGCGCTCAGTGCAGCACCTGCAGTTGCCGGGGCAGCCAGAGCGAGATTTCCGGAAGATAAGTCACGCACATCAGGACAAAGAACATCACCGCATAGAACGGCCAGATCTTGCGCATGACCTGCTCGATCGTGACCTTGCCGACCGCGCAGCCGACAAAAAGGATTGCCCCGACCGGCGGATGGCACAGGCCGATGCCGAGATTGAGCAGCATGATCATGCCGAAATGCACCGGATCGACGCCGAAGTTCTTCATGACAGGCAACAGGATCGGCGTTGCGATCAGGATCGACGGCGCCATGTCGACCAGTGTTCCCAGCACCAGCAGCAGGACGTTGATCAGGAGCAGGATGACGTACTTGTTGTCGGAGATCGACAGGAAGAAGGCGGTCATCTTGGCCGGCATCTGCGTCAGGGCCATGATGTAGCCGACGCTCGAAGCGCAGGCGATCAGCGTCATCACGATCGCGACGGTGCGCAGTGTGCGATGGAGCAGCACCGGCAGGTCGCGCCAGCGATAGTCGCGATAGATGAACATGGTGACGAAGAAGGCCCAGATGCAGGCGACGGCACCGGCTTCGATTGCGGTGAAGATGCCGCCGAGAATGCCGCCTAGGATGATGACGAGGGTGATCAGACCCCAGGAGGCATCGATGGCGATCCGGATCGCGTCCTTGGCCGGCACGGTCTGGCCGTGCGGGTGCTTCTCGCGATAGGCTACGGCCAGGCACAGGATGATCAGTGAGAAGCCGAGCAACAGCCCGGGGAACACGCCGGCCATGAAAAGGGCGCTGATCGAGATCGTCCCGCCCGTTGCAAGCGAGTAGAGCACTGCATTGTGACTCGGCGGCACGAGAAGGGCCTGGACCGACGAGGTGATCGTCAGGTTGGTCGCGAACACGCGCGGGTAGCCGTTCTTCTCCATCTGCGGGATCATCACCGAGCCGATGGCGGACGTGTCGGCGACGGCCGAGCCGGAAATGCCGCTCAAAAATGTCGTCGCCAGCACGTTGACGATCGAGAGGCCGCCACGCAGCCGGGTCAGTCCAACCAGCACGTCGGCAAACGCGACCAGGCGGCGGGCCATGCCGCCCTCCGCCATGATCGCGCCGGCCAGCACGAAGAACGGGATCGTCAGCATCGCGACCTTGCTGACACCGTCGGAGATCTTCAGCATCACCGCTTCCAGGGGAATGCCGATCCACAAGGCACCGACGATCGCCGCCATCGCCAGCGAGTAGGCGATCGGCATGCCGATCAGGAAGCACAGCAGCATGGTCGCGAGCAGAATGAGGATGTCCATCGTGGCCTCTCGCGATCAGTCGACGGAAAAGTCGCGGTGTGGTGCGATCGGATCGGGTGGCGCACCCAGGAAAATCCGCTCGATGATGAACAGCAGCAGACAGGCGCCGCCGATCGGAATCGGAAGATAGGTGACGCCGACCGAAAGCGACGGGAAGTCGGCGATCGTGTTGTACCAGGTCACCTCGACGAGCCGCGCGCCCCAGATGATCATGAACAGCGCGATCAGGCCCATCAGCAACTGGACGACAAGGTCGGTCAGGTTGCGGAGCGGGGCAGGCAGCTTGTTGGCAAAGTAGGCGACGTTCATATGCAGATTGAGCCGATATCCGGCGGCCGCACCGATGAACGTCACGACGATGGTGAGCAGCACCGCGAGAGGTTCGGGCCAGGATGCGGCGCTGTTCAGGACATAGCGCGTGAACACTGCCCAGGGGATCACGGCTGAAATCAGGATCAGCGCGACAGAGCCCGTGATGACGCAGGCAAGATACAAATAGTCCATCGCGCGGCGATATGATCCGGCCATGTCCATTTCCTGTAAGAGGACGATTTCCCGTATGGCGTGGTGTCAGGCAGACTGGATACGTCCGATCATGTCCTGGTATTTCGGGCCGTATTTGTCCCAGACCGGCTTGACCGCGTTCTGGAACGGCGCCTTGTCGGCGATCTCGATGATCTCGCACCCGGCAGCCTTCGCTTTTTCCATCGCCTGCTTCTCGTAGGCGTTCCAGAGCTCGCGTTCTTCCATCTGCGCCTCGCGGGCGAGTTTTTTGATCAGCGTCTGGTCATCGGCTGCCAGCGCCGACCAGGCGCGTTTCGAGAACACCAGTATCTCGGGAACGATCAGGTGTTCGGTGAGCGAAAAGTGTTTCGCTGCGGTGTAGTGGTTGCTGAAGACGTAGCTCGGGGGATTGTTCTCGGCGCCGTCGATAACGCCGGTCTGCAGCGCGCTGAACACCTGGTCGTAGCCCATCGCCACGCCGTTGCCGCCAAGTGCGTTCATCATGTCGATGAAGATCGGATTGCCGATGACGCGGAACTTGAGGCCCTTGATGTCGGCGATCGTCTTGATCGCGTGCTTGGTGTTGTAGAGGCTGCGTGCTCCGGAATTCATCCAGCACAGCGCGACCAGTCCGGCATTCGGGCTCGCCGTGATCTTGTCCAGCAGCTCCTGGCCGATCGGCCTATCCATCATCCGCTCGGCATGCGCCATGTTCTTGAACAGGAACGGCATGTTGACGACGTTGATGTCATCGACGATCGGGCCGATCGAGCCGGCGCTGACGCGCAGCATCTGGATCGCACCGATCTGGGTCTGCTCGATGGTTTCTTTCTCGCCGCCGAGCTGCATCGAGGGGAACATCTGTAGCGACAGCCGGCCGTTGGTCGCCGCCGCCAGCTTCTTGCCGAGGTTTTCCGTCGCGACCACAGTCGGGTAGCCCGGCGGCTGTACGTCCGACGCCTTGAAGACGGCTTTCGACTGGGCGAGGGCGGTCTGCGTCGAGGTCGCAACGACTGCGCCAAGGCCGGCGCCAAACTTGATGACGTCGCGACGGTTGAGCCCGGTGCCGCGATGCTGCGATCGATCTGTACGATTCATGTCATATCCTCCCAGAGTGCCTGGCCGGAGTCCGGCCGCGGTCATGCCGGCTAGCTCTGCGCGTCGAAGAACTCCGGATTGTTGTGCTGGGTGGCCGAGATGTCGGCCAGAAGGCGTTCGAGATGTCTGGCCATCGCGGCTCCGGCCGATGCCGGGTCGCGCGCCTCGATCGCGGCCATCACGGCCTCATGCTCGGCGATGACTTCGGCCATCCGCCCACGCTGCGGCAGCGTGAGCCACCGGAAGCGATCCACGTGAACCTTGACCTGCAGGATCAGCTTCCAGATGCCGGGATATCCGGCAATTTCGGCGATGGCGGCGTGAAAGGCCTCGTCGGCCTGATGGAATGCCTCGCGATCGCCGGCCATCTCGGCCTCGCGCTGGCGTTGGAGGATCGCGTGCAGGCTGAGGATCTGGCTGGCACTGGCGCGCTCGGTTGCCATGCGGGTCGTGGTTTCCTCCAGCGATCTGCGGATGATGATCGCCTCCGGAAGGGCGGCGAGCGGGATGCGAGATACGAAGATGCCCGATTGCGGGAAGATCTCGACCAGGCCTTCGTCCGACAGGCGCAGGATAGCTTCCCGCACCGGTGTCCGGCTGACGCCATATGCGCGCGCGATCTCGGTCTCGATGATCGGATCGCCGGGCTTGCGCTGCAGCGAGACGAGCTCGGCACGCAGTTCGGCATAGATCCGCGCCGCCGCAGTTGCGGTCCGCGGACGACCGGTGCGCCGCTGGCCGACGGGGTTGCGGAGCTCCGACTTTTTCGGCGCGCGGGCGGGCATTCGTGCTCCAATAACTAATATATTAGTATATGAACGCGTCATAGAAGGCAAACGAACACCGGGAGGTCACATGACCGACTATCGCAAGCTATTCGATCTCACCGGCAAGACCGCCGTGGTGCTGGGCGCAGCCTCGGGCATCGGCAAATCGTCGGCTGAAGCGCTGGCGTCACTTGGAGCACGCGTGCTGTGTGCCGATCGCACGCTCGAGGGCGCGGATACGACCGCCGCGGCAATCCGTGAGCAGGGCGGATCGGCAACGGCCGCCGGCTGCGATGCCGCCGACCGTGCGGACGTCGAGGCGCTGGCAGCGAAGGCGCTCGCGGAATTTCAGCACGTCGACATCGCCGTCACCACGCCGGGGTTGAACATCCGCAAGACCATCCTCGACTACACCGACGAGGATCTCGACCGCGTCATCAACCTCAATATCAAGGGCACCGTGTGGTTTTTCCAGGCGTTCGGCCGCATCATGGTCCAGCAGCAGGGTGGCAGCCTGATTGCCTGCTCCTCGGTGCGCGCGGTGACCATCGAGCCGGGGCTTGCGATCTATGGTTCGACGAAGGCCGCGATCGGTCTCTTGGTGAAGGGCTTTGCGTCCGAGGTCGGGCGCTCCGGCGTCCGCGTCAACGCCATCGCGCCCAGCATTGCAGAGACCGCGTTGACCGGTGCGTTCAAGCAGCGGCCGGACATCTACAATCTCTATGCCGGTCACACCGTGTTCAATCGCTGGAGCAGTGCCGACGAGGTCGCCACCGCCGTCGCTTACCTGGCATCTGACGCGGCGAGCTATATCAGCGGCAGCACGCTGTTCGTCGACGGCGGCTGGACGGCGGTCGATGGGCCGCCGACGGGTCTCACGCAACTGGCACGGTAGAATAGGATGAGTTTATCTCGATCGAGCCACGATTGCTTTCGAATCATGCTTTGCGGCCGTTGGCATCGATCGACAGCGCCTGGGCAATGAATTTGTGCGTCGGGGTCGGTACGCCGAGCTTCTCACCCATGCGTACCAGGGCGCCCGAGAAATAGTCGATCTCGAGCGGTTTGCCGGCTCGCCGGTCGAGCAGCATGGACGTGATCATCTCGCGGGGATTGGCGTCGGCGGCCTTCATGATCGTCGCAAAGTCGGTGGGCTTGAACGGTACGCCGGCGGCGAGGCCGACGGCGATCACCTCGCGTACGGCATCCTCAAACAGGGCGCGGGTGCCGGGCGTCTCGCGCATCGGTCCATACGACGCATTGGTCAGCGTCATCATGCCCGAACTCGGTGCGAGTGATGCGAACTTTAGCCAGACATTGTAGCGGATCTCTGGTGTGAGCACGGCATCGAGGTTGGCCTCCTTGCATACGTGTTGGAAGGCCTCGAGCTGCGGATTCGCTCGCCCATCCGGCTCGCCGAACTCGATGCGGCCGGGTTGCGCCTTGTGCTCGATCACGCCAGGCCGCGCGATGTGGCTCGAGATGCGCACCACGCCCGGCACCACGTGCGCACGCGGCAGGTGCGCCCTGATGAGGTCCGGCCCTTCGATGCCGTTCTGCAGCGAGATGATCGTGGTGCCGTCCCGAACCGCGGCCTGCAACGCTTTCGCCCCGCGCTCGGTATCGCCGAGTTTGGTTGCAAAAAGCACCATCTCCGGCGGCTCAGCCCCGGCGGGATCGCCGACGGCCTTCACCGGCTTCACAGTGCGATCGCCGCTGATACCAATGATCTGCAGCCCATCCCGGCGCATTGCGTCGAGATGCGCTCCGCGCGCGACGAACGTGACGTCCTGCCCTGCGGCCGCCAAACGCCCACCGTAGTAGCCGCCAATGCCGCCAGCACCCATGACCAGAATTTTCATGGTCTCTCCTCGCCAAGCCGCGAACGGCAGAGAAGTGCCGATCGGCAACATTCCTGCCAATCCTGGCTTCAAACTAGCACATTGGAACCGGCCGGATAACGACGGACCGGGTTGATTTTCGCCCTTGAGCCTGACTGCCTGGTGTCTACGGCGTTGGACCGGAAACGAATCCAGCTTGGCGGCGCAACTCCGATGTGTCCGGCGACGTCAGCAGCGCGATCAGGCGTTGCGCCTGCGACGCAGCCGAGGCCTGCGTCGCAACGGCGGCCGTGTACATGGTTGCGAGCCTGCATCCCGGCGGCAGCGTGCCCGATAGCACGACACCCGGCGTGCTGATGATCTCTGTGGATTGCGTGCAACCGATCGGCCGCCGGTCACTGGACTCGGCCAGATGCCGCATGGCCGTCGCGCCGTTCGGAAAGACCTTCAGCCGCTCGGCGACGACATCGGCGATGTCGAGTTGCGCCAGCACCTTGGCGACATGAATTCCGGCGGTTGATGCCTTGGTGTCGGGCACGAAGATCGCATCTGCATCGAGCAGCACTGCGCGCAGGCCGGCGGCGTCCTCAGCGCTTGCCGGCGGATCGCCGGCGCGGACCGCAAGCGCCGTTTCAACGCGGCCGATGTTGGTCATCGAGCTGCGCAGAACCAGCCCTTCGTCGGCAAGCTTCGCGATCAGCGCGGCGGTCAGGATGACGATGTCGGTCGGAATGCCGGCACGCAATCTGTCGGCCATGGCGCCGACTGCGCCGAAATCACCGGCAATGCCGAGGCCGGTTTCGGCCTCGAACGCAGGCTCCAGGCGGCGCACCAAGCCTTGCGCCGCGCCGCCGCTCAGGACGTTCAACGTCTTCATTTGCACCTGTTCCGTCACCACGGTCTTGGCCGCTACGTGTCTATTCGTTCTTGTCCAGCCTTCTGACGACGTCTGCCCACTTCACGATATCGGCGCGCAGAAATTTGTCGAAGGCTTCCGGCGTCATGGTCATCGGCACCGCGCCCTGTTCGGCCCAGAGCTTCTCGACTTCCGGCCGCCTCACCGCTGAATTCACGGCCGCATTGAGTTTGTCGATGATCGGCTTCGGTGTACCCATTGGGGCCATCAGGCCGAGCCAGATCGTCGCTACATAACCGGAAACGCCCGCCTCGACGACCGTCGGAATATTGGGCAACACCGCGGAACGGGTCTTGCCGGTTGTCGCAAGCGCGCGGACCTGGTTCTCGGCAACATTCGGTGCCATCGCCGGAACGGCATCGACCATCATCTGAACCTGGCCGCCGATGACGCCGCTGCGGGCCTCGCCGCTGTTGCGGTAGGGCACATGCACGATATTGATCCCGGCCATGGCTTTGAACAGCTCGCCCGCCATGTGATACGGCGTGCCCTGACCCGACGACGCGTAGTTCAGCTTTCCAGGCTCTGCCTTTGCAAGCGCGATGAATTCCTGCAGGGTCTTGGCCGGCACGGCGGGGTGGACCACGATCACCAGATCCGAAGTGTTCAGGGATGCGACCGGCGTCAGGTCGCGCATCAGCT
Organism: Bradyrhizobium sp. RD5-C2; assembly: GCF_019972155.1. Taxonomy (GTDB): domain Bacteria; phylum Pseudomonadota; class Alphaproteobacteria; order Rhizobiales; family Xanthobacteraceae; genus Bradyrhizobium. The sequence goes on from NZ_BOVL01000011.1 coordinate 189,181, forward strand.
CATATTTGCGCTGAGGCACCAGCGATTCATTGGCGGTCTGGGTGTTCGACATCACCAGGAGGGTGTAGCCATCGGGCAGCGCCTTCGCGACCTCGAGCGTGCCGATCACGCCGCCGGCGCCGGTGCGGTTCTCCACGACGAAGGGCTGGCCGAGGCTTTCCTGCAGGATGATGCCGATCTGGCGCGCCACGACGTCGGCCGGGCCGCCGGGACCAAAGGGAACGATGATCCTGACCGGCCGCGCAGGGTAATCGTCGGCGTCCGCATGTCCGCCTGACATCGACACGGTCAGCAATGCCGCGACACACATCAAGGCGTACCGAAAGCCCGCCATTGATCGTCTCCCCCAACTTTAGTCTTCTTTCTTGACCAGAAGTCTAGCTGCAACCTGAAGCATCTGTCGACGACAGACATCGTCTTCACGCATCGGAATAAGGGCGGGAAGACGGTGTACTCAAACTTCGCCATCGCGTGCGGGGATCAAATGAGGAAACATTCTGGGCTGTCGCGCCGCGATCTGCTGAAGGGCACCGGTGCCGTGCTGGCAGGGACTGCCTTTTCAACACGCGTGATGGCCGCCGCGCCGCCCGCGGAACCGGTTACGCCGGCGCTGATCGAGGCAGCGAAGAAAGAGGGACAGGTCGTCTATTACACCTCGACCGATCTGCCGGTCGCCGAGAAACTGGCGAAGGCATTCGAGGCGAAATACGCGGGGATTACCGTGCGCGTCGAACGCACCGGCGCGGAGCGCGTGTTCCAGCGGGTCGGCCAGGAATATGCCAGCAATATTCACGCCGTCGACGTCGTCAATTCCTCCGACGCCGCACATTTCATCGTGTGGAAGCGCGACGGCATTCTGGCGCCCTATGTTCCGGAGGAGGTCGCGAAATACTATCCGGACGAGCATCGCGATCCGGATGGTCAGTTCGCAAGCTTCCGGGTGTGGCTGTCGATCATCGCCTACAACACCAATCTCGTGAAGGCCGAGGATGCGCCGAAGAGCTTTGCCGATCTGCTCGATCCGAAATGGAAGGGCAAGATCGTGAAGGGGCACCCCGGCTATAGCGGCACCATCATGACCGCGACCTATCAGATGCAGCGCGATCTCGGCTGGAGCTTCTTCGAGCAGCTCGCAAAGCAGAACATCATGCAGGTGCAGTCCTCAACCGATCCGCCGAAGAAGCTCGACCTCGGCGAGCGCGCGGTGATGGCCGACGGCAACGAGTACAACATCTTTCAGTTGAAGGAGATGGGCCGCCCGGTCGAGCCGGTCTACGCCACCGAAGGCTCGCCGATCATTGTCGGCCCCAATGGAATCTTCAAGGACTGTCCGCATCCGAATGCGGCAAGGCTGTTTCAATCGTTCGCGCTCGGACGCGAGGGGCAGCAGCTCAACGTCGAGATCGGTGGCCTCAGGTCGGTCCACGCGCAGGCCCAGGAGAAGGCCGGGCGCAAGCCGTTGAAGGACATCAAGACGATGAAGGATGACCCGGCCGCGGTGGAGCGGGAAGGGGAATCGATCAAGGCGCACTACACCCGCATCTTCCGTGTTTGACGGACGGAGTGGGCTGGTAGCCGGGCAATTGGGCGTTTGCCGCATGGCTTATGCGCGGTTTTCGCCCGGACTGGGTCAATAATGCCCCTCGGCGGAGCGGATTTTTGATGTTACCAATTTGGCATGAACCAGCATGCCAAGATCGACATCCGCCATTCCACCTGTCCGCACGACTGCCCTTCGGCATGTGCGCTCGACGTCGAGGTGATCGAAGGACGTTCGATCGGCAGGGTGCGTGGCTCGAAACGGCAGACCTATACGGCCGGCGTGGTCTGCGCCAAGGTCGCGCGTTATGCCGAGCGGATTCATCATGCCGAACGGCTGATGCATCCGCTGCGCAGGACCGGCCCGAAGGGCTCCGGCCAATTCGCGCGGATTTCCTGGGACGAGGCGCTGGACGAGATCGCGGCGCGTTTCGACGCCGCCGAGCGGGAGTTCGGCGCCGAGTCGGTCTGGCCCTATTACTACGCCGGCACCATGGGGCTGGTAATGCGCGACGGCCTCAACCGGCTGTCGCATGTGAAGAAGTATTCGCGCTTCTATGGCACGATCTGTTCGACCATCGCGCGCATCGGCTTCGCCGCCGGAACCGGCAAGATCGCCGGCGTCGATCCGCGCGAGATGGGCGTCTCCGACCTCGTCGTGATCTGGGGCACCAATCCGGTGAACACCCAAGTCAACGTGATGACGCATGCATCGCGCGCGCGGAAGGAGCGCGGCGCCAAGATTGCGGCGGTCGATGTCTACAACAACGAGACCATGAGGCAGGCCGACATCAAGATCCTGCTGCGGCCGGGAACCGATGGCGCCTTCGCTTGCGCCGTGATGCACGTGCTGTTCCGCGAGGGATTTGCCGATCGCGATTATCTCGCGCGCTATACCGATTGCCCGGACGAACTGGAAGCGCATCTGAAGACCCGCACGCCGGAATGGGCCTCGGCGATCTCGGGCGTGCCGGTCGAGGAGATCGAGGCGTTCGCGCGGCTGGTCGGGACGACCCAGCGCTCGTTCTTCCGCCTTGGTTATGGGTTCACCCGCAGCCGCAACGGCGCCGCGCAGATGCATGCCGCGCTGTGCATTCCTGCGGTGACCGGCGCCTGGCAATATGAGGGCGGCGGCGCATTCTTCAACAATGCCGGCATCTGGCGCTTCGACGAGTCGATCATCGAAGGCCACGACGCGATCGATCCCACCACCCGGGTGCTCGACCAGTCGAAGATCGGCCGCATCCTGACCGGCGATGCCGAGGCGCTGAAGGGCGGCGGGCCGGTCAAGGCGATGCTGATCCAGAACACCAATCCGATGACGGTGGCGCCCGAGCAGGCGCTGGTGCGGCAGGGCTTTGCCCGCGAGGATCTGTTCGTCGCGGTGCACGAGCAGTTCATGACCGAGACGGCGCAGATGGCCGACATCGTGCTGCCGGCGACGATGTTCATGGAGCACGACGACCTCTATTACGGCGGCGGTCATCAGCATATCTCGGTCGGCCCGAAGCTGATCGATCCGCCCGGCGAGTGCCGCTCCAACCACGAGGTGCTGCAGGGGCTCGGCCGCCGCCTCAACGCGGTGCATCCGGGTTTCGACATGACGCCGCGGCAGCTGATAGACGCAACTTTGAAGAAAAGCGGGCACGGCGATATCGAGACGTTGGAAGCCGATATTTGGCGCGACCTGCAACCGGATTTCCGCACCTCGCACTATCTCGACGGCTTTGCCCATGCCGACAAGAAGTTCCACTTCAAGGTCGATTGGGGCAAGGTGCCGGTCGGCGCGGGCGGGCTGATGGGCGCGTGGGACAAGATGCCCTCGCTGCCCGACCACTGGACCATCATCGAGGAGGCGGACGCGCAGCATCCGTTCCGGCTCGCGACGTCGCCGTCGCGCAGCTTCCTCAACACCAGCTTCAACGAAACGCCGTCGTCGCAGGCCCGCGAGGGCGCGCCGACCGTGATGATCCACCCCGATGATGCGGCCGCACTGTCGATCGCCGACGGGGAGGCCGTGACGCTCGGCAATATGCGCGGCGAAACCACGCTGACCGCAAAACTGTTCGATGGCGTTCGTCGCGGCGTGCTGATCGCCGAGTCGATCCATCCGAACAAGTCCCATATCGGCGGCCGCGGCATTAACATGCTGACCGGGGCGGAGGCCGTCGCGCCGCTCGGCGGCGCCGCGTTCCACGACAACAAGGTCTGGATCAGGAAGGCGTCCGCCGCCGCTTAATTCCTGCTTGCAGTCGGCGCCGATCCTGCCGCAAATGTGCGCTAGCAATAGCGCACAGGCAAAAACAGGCAGGAAACATGACCGACAACAGCGTTCTTCTCGAGAAGCGCGGGCAGGCGTTCTGGATCACGATCAACCGCCCGGACAAGCGTAACGCGCTCAATGCCGGTGTAATCGCGGGCATCGCCAGGGGCTATCGCGAGGCGCATGACGACAAGGACGTGCGCGTCATCGTGCTGACGGGCGCAGGCGACAAGGCATTCTGCGCCGGCGCCGATCTGCAGAACAGCGGTGCGGCATTCTCGATGGATTTCTCGCGTCCCAATGTCGACTACGCCGATTTGCTGCGGCTGTCGCAGAACGCGACCAAGCCCGCGATAGCGCGGGTCGGCGGCGTCTGCATGGCCGGCGGCATGGGCCTGCTGTGCATGACCGACATGGCGGTGGCCGCCGATGGCGTGATCTTCGGCTTGCCGGAGGTGAAGGTCGGCGTGTTTCCGATGCAGGTGCTGAGCCTGCTGCAATCGATCGCCCCCGCACGCCTGATCAACGAATGGGCGCTGACCGGCGAGCCGTTCGATGCGAAGACCGCGCAGGCCGCCGGTCTGCTCAACTACGTCGTGCCGGCGGCCGAGCTCGACGCCAAGGTCGATTGGCTGATCGGCCGCATCGTCGACAAGTCGCCGACCGCGATCCGCCGCGGCAAATATGCGATGCGGGCGATCGCGTCGATGTCGTTCGACGAGAGCATCGCCTACACCGAAAGCCAGATCGCGCTGCTCGCGATGACCGAGGACGCCAAGGAAGGCCTCAAGGCCTTCGGCGAGAAGCGCAAGCCGACGTGGACCGGGCGCTGAGGCATCACTGTGCCGCAGCCTCGCTGCATACAGCCGCTCAGGGTGGCGGAACTGGCTTGCTCGGTGTCATCACCCGCGCATGCGGGTGATCCAGTATTCCAGAGACGGTTGTGCTTGAGCCGATAGGCAGCGGCGTACTGGGTCGCCCGGTCCATGTGCGCAATTGCGCACAGGCCGGGCGACGACAACAGTGGATGAGGACAAAGCTTCGCGCGCTCTCAGGCGCGCAGTATCAAAATATCGAAAACAACCCCATGCACAGTAGCCGGGCGGCTGCCGGCGTTCGACACGGCAGCTTGACACGTCGGGCAAATCAGCGGCATTATTCTATTATACCGAAATCGCGCGAGCGCGCCGCGCACCCGCTCCCCGGGAGAACGAGGTGAGGGAGCGAGATGCCCATCGCACGCTAGAGCCTATCCGGTTCCGATTGAATCGGGGGTCTAGATTCTTGTTTTGACGCGTTTTCTTCACGCGAACCGGTATCCACTTCGCTCGAAAACGCTCTAACCCGCGTTGGCCTTCAGGCCGGCGGCTTCGATGCCGGCCACGGCGCAGATCTCGTCATTGTCCGAGGTGTCGCCGCTGACGCCGACGGCGCCGAGCAGGGTCGAGCCGTCCATGATCAGGACGCCGCCGGGGACCGGCACCAGCCGGCCCTGCGCCAGCGTGTTCACGGAATCGATGAAATAGGCCTGCTCCTGCGCGCGCTGATACAGCGCCCGCGATCCCATCCCGAGCGCCAGCGCGCCATAGGCCTTGCCATGGGCGATCTCGGCCCGCATCAGGCTGGTGCCGTCCTGCGCCGCCGTCACCTTCACCGCGCCGCGCGCGTCGAGGATGGTGACCACCAGCGGCTTCAGCTTCTTCTCGACGCCCTTGGCGAGTGCGGCATCCAGAATCTTGCGGGCGGTGTCGAGAGTGAGCTCAGCCATGGGCCTTTTCCTTTGTCGGCAATGATTGGTCGGATTTCGATGTCGCACGTTTCAGGCTCATCGCCAATACGCTGGCGACGTGCAGCGGCGTACGCCCGCTGCCGTCCTTGATCTGGTGCCGGCAGGAGGTGCCGTCGGCCACGATCAGCGTGTCCGGATCCGCGCTGCGCACCGCGGGGAGCAGCGACAGCTCGGCCATCTCGATCGAGGCTTGATAGGTGTCCGCGCCATAGCCGAACGCGCCGGCCATGCCGCAGCAGCTCGACTCGATGGTCTTGACGTCGAGGCCGGGCACCAGGCGCAGCACCTTCTCGACCGGCTTGAACGCGCCGAAGGACTTTTGGTGGCAATGACCATGCACGACGGCCTTGCCGGCGACGGCGCCGAGCGGCAGCGCGAGGCGCCCGGCTTCGGCCTCCCGCACCAGAAACTCCTCGAACAGCAAAGCGTGCGCGCTGACGGTCTTGGCGGCGTCGTCCGAACGCAGCGACAACAGCTCGTCGCGCAGGGTCAGCAGGCAGCTCGGCTCGAGGCCGATGATCGGCACGCCGCGCGCGGCGAACGGTGCGTAGGTGGCAACCAGGCGGTCGAGTTCGGCGCGGGCCTGCTCCACCAGACCCGCCGACAGGAACGTGCGTCCGCAGCATGGCGGGCGG
>NZ_BOVL01000011.1:195502-321915 GCF_019972155.1 Bradyrhizobium sp. RD5-C2
GATAGCCGCCGGCGACCAGCACCTCGACCGCGGCGTCGAGATTCTCCCGCTCATAGCCGCGGTTGAACGTATCGGCGAACAGCACGACTTCGCGCCCCTCAGGCGGACCCAGCACCTCGGCGTCCGGCCGGAAGGTGTCGCGGCGAAATTCCGGCAGCGCGCGTTTCGCGCTGATGCCGGCGAGTGCCTCGAACAGCGCACGCAGCAGCGGGCTCTTGTTGCGCCAGTTCGCGAGCGGCGCAAAGCGCGAGGCGAGATCGACATAGCGCGGCAGATAGCCGACCAGCCGGTCGCGCAGCGACAGGCCGTGCGACGCGGCGCGGGCGGCCAGCACCTCGATCTTCATCTTGGCCATGTCGACGCCGGTCGGGCATTCATGGCGGCAGGCCTTGCAGGACACGCAGAGTTTCAGGGTGTCCATCATCTCGTCGGAGGCGAGCGCGTCCGCACCCAACTGGCCCGAGATCGCCAGCCGCAGCGTGTTGGCCCGACCGCGGGTGACGTCCTTCTCGTTGCGCGTCGCGCGATACGAGGGGCACATCACGCCGCCTTCGAGCTTGCGGCAGGTGCCGTTGTTGTTGCACATCTCGACCGCGCCCTGGAAGCCGCCGCCGGCGCCGGGATAGGCCGACCAGTCGAGCGCCGTCTTGAATTCGCCGACGCGATAATCCGGCGAAAAACGAAACAGCGAGCGGTCGTCCATTTTCGGTGGATCGACGATCTTGCCCGGGTTGAGCGTGTTGTCCGGATCGAAGCGCTGCTTGACCTCGCGGAAATCGGCGACGATGCGCGCGCCGAACATGGTCTCGTGGAATTCCGAGCGCACCAGGCCGTCGCCGTGCTCGCCGGAATGCGAGCCCTTGTATTCGCGCACCATCGCGAAGGCTTCCTCGGCAATGGCGCGCATTGCCTTGACGTCCTTATCGAGCTTGAGGTTGAGCACCGGGCGCACATGCAGGCAGCCTTCGGAGGCATGCGCATACATCGTGCCGCGGGTGCCGTGCTTGGCAAACACGGCATTGAGCCGTTCGGTATAGTCGGCGAGATGCGGCAGCGGCACCGCGCAATCCTCGACGAACGAGACCGGCTTGCCCTCCTGCTTCATCGACATCATGACGTTGAGCCCGGCCGCGCGGAAATCTGCGATGCCGGCCTGCAGCGCGGGCTCGACGATCTCGACCACGCCGCCCCATTTGCGCTGCGGTCTGTCCCAGCCGAAGCCGAGATCGCCCATCAGTTCGCCGAGCTGCTTCAGGCGGGCGAGGTTTTCGGCCTGATCCTCCTCGGCGAACTCGACCACCAGGATCGCGTCCGGATCGCCGCGCACGGCGGCGGAAATGATCGGCTGGAACATCGCGATCTCGCGGCCGAGCGCGATCATGGTGCGATCGACCAGCTCGACCGCGATCGGCCGCAGCTTGACCAGATGCTGGGCCGCATCCATCGCCTCGTAGAAGCTGCCGAAATGGCAGACGCCGAGCGCCTTGTTGCGGATCACAGGCCACAGCTTCAGCTCGACCTGCGTCGTGAAGGCGAGGGTGCCTTCCGAGCCGACCAGAAGATGCGCCATGTTGTTCGGCGCATTGCGCGGCACCAGCGCGTCGAGGTTATAGCCGCCGACGCGGCGCTGCACCTTGGGGAATTTGTCCGCGATCTCGGCCGCCTCGCGCTCGCCAAGATCGAGCATGTCGCGAAACAGCCTCTCACCGCTGTCGGGAGCATTGACCCGCGTCAGGTCGCGCGGCACCTCGCCGAAATGCAGCAGCGTGCCATCGGCGAGCGCCGCATCCATCGACAGCGTGTTGTCGCGCATGGTGCCATAGCGCAGCGAGCGGCCGCCGCAGGAATTGTTGCCGGCCATGCCGCCGATCGTGGCGCGCGACGCAGTCGAAACGTCGACCGGAAACCACAGCCCATGCTTCCTGAGCTGACGGTTGAGATCGTCGAGCACGATGCCGGGCTCGACCACGCAAGTCCGGTTCTCGACATCGAGCGAGACGATGCGGTTCAGGTGCTTGGAAAGGTCGACCACGATGCCGTCGTTGACGGTCTGGCCGCATTGCGAGGTGCCGCCGCCGCGCGGGGTGACGATCCGCCCGGCGTCGCGGACGATCGCCAGCGTTCGCAGCGCCTCGTCGACGGTGCGCGGCACCACCACGCCGGCCGGCATGATCTGGTAGAACGAGGCGTCGGTCGCGTAGCGGCCGCGGTTGAAGGCATCGAAAAACACGTCGCCGGTCAGGTCGGACCGCAGGCGCTGTTCGAGCGAGGAGGCGTTCTTCATCCCAGATCCGACGTGATCCGCGGCGCAATAAATATTGCCCGGGGATTATTCATTCGATTGAGCCGAGAATTACATTATGAATTCAAAATGAGCAACTAGCTGCCTTGAGGCGTCGCCTCTGGGGCGGTGTCCGGCGCCTCGGCGAGGTGCTCGAGGGCGGCGCCCCGCTTGTTGCGCAGATGGGCGAACAGGATGTCGCTGAGCTCGCTGCCGGCGCGGCGGCGCAGCGCATCGAGGATGGCCTCGTGCTCGCGCATCGCCTCGGCCCAGCGCTGCCGCTTGCGGGCGAAGTTCGCGGAATAGCGCACGCGGCGGATCCGGCCCGCGAAGTTGGCGTAGGTCGTCTTCAGCGTCTCGTTGCGCGCAGCCGCGACGATGCTCTCGTGGATCTGCTGGTTGGTCTGGAAATAGCCGTGCATGTCGCGGTGCAGGTAGTGGCCGTACATCTCGTAATGCAGCCGCTCGATCGCCGCGATTTCCTCGTCGGTAATGCTCTCGCATGCCAGCCGACCGGCTAGGCTCTCCAGCCCTGCCATGACGTCGAACAGTTCCTCGAGGTCGCGCTGGCTGAGCTGGCGCACCCGCGCGCCGCGGTTGGGCAACAGCTCGATCAGGCCCTCGGCGGCCAGCACCTTGAGCGCCTCGCGCAGCGGCGTCCGGGAGATCCCCAGCATCTCGCACAGCTGACGTTCCGGAACGCGTGCACCTTCGGGAATGTTGCCTTCCACCACATAGTCGCGGAGCCGCAGCAGGATCTCGCCGTGAAGCGAGATCTCCTGGCGGTCGCTGCCGTTGCCGGCGGCGGGTTGGGTGATCGGAACCCCGGTCTCGGGAATCGCAGATTTCATATTCTGAACAATAATTTGCCGACGCGGTCGCGTCGATCTCCACGATCGAATACCAAAATTTGATTGATAATACAAAAAATGAATGCAAAATGGTTAGCCAAGGAGCCGAAATCCGGCAATTGGGAGGTTCTCATGCATCAAGGACGCCATTTTCTGCAGATTCCGGGGCCGAGCCCCGTTCCGGATCGCATTCTTCGCGCGATGGACATGCCGGTCATCGACCACCGGAGCGCGGAGTTTGCCGAGCTTGGCCGCTTTGTGCTCGAAGGAAGCGGCAAGATCTTCCAGACCGCAGGCCCGGTGGTGATCTTCCCGTCGTCGGGCACCGGCGCCTGGGAAGCCGCGATCGTCAACACCCTGTCGCCCGGCGACAAGGTCCTGATGGTCGAGACCGGGCACTTCGCCACGCTGTGGCGGCAACTCGCCGGCCGTTTCGGCATCGAGGTCGACTTCATTGCCGGCGATTGGCGGCGCGGCGCCGATCCGGCGTTGATCGAAGCAAGGCTCGCCGCCGACACCGCGCACAGCATCAAGGCGGTGATGGTCGTCCACAACGAGACCTCGACCGGCGCGACCAGCCGGATCGCCGATATCCGTGCCGCCATCGACCGCACCGCGCATCCGGCGCTGTTGATGGTCGACACCATCTCTTCGCTCGGCTCGGTCGACTACCGGCACGACGAGTGGAAGGTCGATGTCAGCGTCAGCTGCTCGCAGAAGGGTTTTATGCTGCCGCCCGGCCTCGGCTTCAACGCCATTTCGGAGAAGGCCCGCGCCGCGTCGCGTACCAACAAGATGCCGCGCTCCTATTTCGATTGGGAGGAGATGCTGAAGCCGAACGCCAAGGGCTTCTTCCCCTATACGCCCGCGACGAACCTGCTCTACGGGCTGCGCGAGGCGATCGCGATGCTGCTGGAAGAGGGGCTCGACAACGTGTTCGCCCGCCATCGGCGGCTCGCCGCCGCGACGCGCGCGGCCGTCAACCAATGGGGGCTTGAGAATCTCTGCCAGGAGCCGTCGGAGTTTTCGCCGGTGCTGACCGCGGTGATGATGCCGCCCGGCCATGATGCCGATGCGTTCCGCAAGGCTGTGCTCGACAATTTCAACATGTCGCTCGGTGCCGGCCTGTCGAAGGTCGCCGGCAAGGTGTTCCGCATCGGTCATCTCGGCGAGTGCAACGAGCTGACGCTGCTCGGCGCGCTCACCGGCGTCGAGATGGGGCTGTCGGTTGCCGGCGTGCCGCACCGCTCGGGCGGCGTCGAGGCGGCGATGCGGCTGCTCGAGCAGCGCGATCAACGCAACGCCTCGTCGCATCTGAAGGTGGTCAGCACGTAGCGACACCAACAACTAAAAAATCGCGGATCAGGGAGGGGAAGGATATGAGGCTTCGGTTCAAGGCCACCCATGTCGTGTTGGCCATGCTCTGCGTGATGTATTTCATCACCTATGTCGACCGCGTCAACATCGGCACCGCGGCCAGCGAGATCCAGAAGGAGCTCGGTCTGTCGAACACCGAGCTTGGCCTGGTGTTCTCGGCCTTCGCCTATCCGTATCTGCTGTTCCAGGTGATCGGCGGCTGGGTCGGCGATCGTTTCGGGCCGCGCAAGACCTTGTTCTGGTGCGGCATGATCTGGGCTGCGGCGACCATCATGACCGGCTTTGTCCATGGTCTCGCCGCGCTGTTCGTCGCGCGCTTCGCGCTCGGCTTCGGCGAAGGCGCGACGTTCCCGACTGCGACCCGCGCGATGCAGTACTGGACGCCCGCGAACCGCCGCGGTTTCGCGCAAGGCCTCACACACGCCTTCGCACGGCTCGGCAACGCGGTGACCCCGCCGGTGGTCGCGCTCCTGATCCTTTGGCTGACATGGCGCGGCGCCTTCGTCGCGCTCGGCATCGTCAGCCTGATCTGGGGTGTTGTGTGGGTCTGGTACTTCCGCAACCAGCCGGCCGACCATGGTTCGATCACCGCGGCCGAGCTTGCGACGCTGCCGCCGCGGCCGAAAGGCGAGCGGCCGAAGGTGCCGTGGGGCCCGCTGTTGCAGCGGATGTGGCCGGTGACCTTGACGTACTTTTGCTACGGCTGGTGCCTGTGGCTCTACCTCAACTGGCTGCCGCTGTTCTTCAAGAACAACTACAGCCTCGACTTGAAGAACTCGGCGCTGTTCGCATCCGGCGTGTTCTTTGCCGGCGTCGTCGGCGACAGCATCGGCGGCGTCATCTCCGACCGCATCCTCGAACGCACCGGCAATGTGCGGCTAGCGCGACTCAGCGTGACTGTCGTGGGTTTCGCGGGCGCGCTGCTCTCGCTGATGCCGATCCTGTTCGTTCACGACATCACGGTGGTCGCGCTCTGCCTGTCGGCCGGCTTCTTCTGCGCCGAGCTCGTGATCGGCCCGATGTGGTCGATCCCGATGGACATCGCGCCGAAATATTCCGGCACCGCGGCGGGGCTCATGAACAGCGGCTCGGCGTTCGCGGCAATCGTGTCGCCGCTGGTTGCCGGCTTCGTAATCGACGCCACCGGGAACTGGTACCTGCCGTTCCTGATGTCGATGGGGCTGCTGCTGCTCGGTGGTTTCTCGGCGTTCCTGATGCACCCCGAGCGCCCGTTCGAGGAGGCAAACGAATCGGTGGTACCGGGCAAGGTGGTGGCCGCCGAATGAGCGGCTGCCGGCCTCCGCGGAGCGCCGTCAGATATGCATGACGGCCCCCCGCCGGGCCTAGGACAAACCCGGCGAATAGTGATATGCGAGCGGCTTACCAAGACCAAGGCAAGACCGGGAAAGACGCTCATGACCGTGCATACTGGAAGGCATTTTCTGCAGATTCCGGGACCGACCAACGTGCCGGACCGGGTGCTGCGGGCGATGGACATGCCGACCATGGACCATCGCGGCGCCGAATTCGCCGAGATCGGCTTTGCCGTGCTTTCCGCGATGCAGCGTGTGTTCCGCACCAAGCAGCCCGTGATCATATACCCCTCGTCGGGGACCGGCGCCTGGGAAGCCGCGATCGTCAACACGCTGCAGCCGGGCGACAAGGTCCTGATGTGCGAGACCGGCCAGTTCGCGATGCTGTGGCACGGCATCGCCGACAAGTTCAAGCTCGACGTCGATTTCATTCCGGGCGACTGGCGCCACGGCGCCGATCTCGAGCAGATCGAGGCGAGGCTTGCCGCCGACAAGGCGCACAAGATCAAGGCGGTCTGCGTGGTCCACAACGAGACCTCGACCGCCTGCGTCACCTATCCGCGCGACGTCCGCAAGATTCTCGACACCTTGAAGCATCCGGCGCTCTTGATGGTCGACACCATCTCCGGCCTCGGCTCGCTGGAATATGAGCACGACGCCTGGGGCATCGACGTCTCGATCGCCGGCTCCCAGAAGGGGCTGATGCTGCCGCCCGGTCTCGGCTTCAACGCTGTGTCGGAGAAGGCGCTGGCGGTGGCCAAGGCCAATCCGGGGATGCGCTCCTATTGGGACTGGCAGGAGGTCATCAACATCAACAAGGCCGGCACCTGGCCGTATACGCCCGCCACCAACCTGCTGTTCGGCCTGCGCGAGGCCGTGAAGATGCTGGAGGAGGAGGGGCTGGACAATGTCTTCGCCCGCCACAAGCGCCACAGCGAAGCGACGCGCGCTGCCATCAAGGTCTGGGGGCTGGAGACGCAGTGCCAGGAGCAGGGCGCGCATTCGCCGGCGCTGACCGCGGTACGCGTGCCCGACGGCCACGATGCCGACCACTTCCGCAAGGTCGTGCTGGAGAATTTCGACATGTCGCTCGGCACCGGCCTCAACAAGGTCAAGGGCAAGGTGTTCCGGATCGGGCATATCGGCCACTTCAACGATTTGATGCTGATGGGCACGCTGTCCGGCGTCGAGATGGGTCTTGATCTCGCCAAGGTGCCGCATCGCAGTGGCGGTGTGCTGGCGGCCATGGAGGTCCTCAAGGGACGCGACCCGTCGCAGGCGTCGAAAGCCGTTGCTTGAGTAGGCTGGCCTGAAACCCTATCGCAAAGAACAGAAAGAGCGAGACATGAACGCGCCCGTCGCACCGACCGAAGACCTGATCTACTCCGTCGCGGACGGGATCGCGCGCATCACGTTCAACCGGCCGCAGGCCCGCAACGCGCTGACCTTTGCGATGTACGAGCAGATGGCCACCATCTGCGAGAACATCAATCAGGATCGCTCCATCAAGGCGCTGATCCTGACCGGCGCCGGCGACAAGGCGTTCGCCTCGGGCACCGACATCTCGCAGTTCCGGGCGTTCAAGACCGCGCAGGATGCGCTGGATTACGAGGCGCGGATCGATCGCGTGCTGGGAACGCTCGAACAGTGCCGCGTGCCTGTGATCGCGGCGATCGCCGGCGCGTGCACCGGTGGCGGTGCCGGCATTGCCGCATGCTGCGATATCCGCATCGGCACCGAGGCGACTCGGATCGGCTTCCCGATCGCCCGCACGCTCGGCAACTGCCTCTCGATGTCCAACATCTCGCGGCTGGTCTCGCTGGTCGGTCCGGCGCGGACCAAGGATCTGATCTTCAAGGCGCGCCTGGTCGAGGCGCCCGAAGCGCTGGCGCTCGGGCTGCTGAACGAAGTCGTCCCCGATGTGGAAACCTTGCAACGCCGCGCAACCGAGACCGCGCAGCTCGTCGCGAGCCACGCGCCGATCACGCTCGAGGTGACCAAGGAAGCGGTGCGTCGCATCCGCCGCACGCTGTCGCGCGACGAGGGCGAAGACCTGATCCTGCGCGCCTACATGAGCGAGGATTTCCGCGAGGGCATGGACGCCTTCCTCAACAAGCGCGCGCCGAACTTCAAGGGCAAGTAACGGCGGCGAGGACGCAACTGCGTCCCCATCCTCATCTGTCATCGCCCGGCCTGTGCGCAATTGCGCACATGGACCGGGGCGATCCAGTACGCCGCGGCCCATCGGTTCAATAACGACTGCCTTTCAACAACGACTGCCTCTGGAATACTGGATCGCCCGGTCAAGCCGGGCGATGACACCGTTTGTCGATGCGACCAGGGCAACGACACCCACCTCATTCCAAAGTCATAGGTCATGCGGCAGTTCGGCGGCTTGAACTCACTCGCTTTCTCAGCACAATGACACGAGCCCGCCACCTCGACGGTTTTGCGAAGCCGAACAAATAGATAAGGAAGAAGAACGTGGGACAGATTGTGAAAACCACGGCGGCCATCGCGGCGCTGCTGCTGAGCACGCCGGCCTTCGCCGGCTGGGAGCCGAGCAAGCCGGTCGAGATCGTGGTTGCGGCGGGTGCCGGCGGCGCCTCCGACCAGATGGCGCGCATGATGCAGGCGGCGATCCAGAAGAACAATCTGATGAAGCAGCCGATGGTGGTCTCGCTGAAGGGCGGCGCATCGGGGGCGGAAGCGCTGATGTACATGAAGTCCAGCGAGGGCGATCCCAACAAGGTGCTGATCGCCTATTCGCTGATCTACATGCTGCCGCTGTCGGCCAAGATTCCGTTCAACTGGCGCGACCTCACGCCGGTGTCGGTGATCGCGCTCGACCAGTTCGTGTTATGGGACAATGCCTCCGGCCCCAAGACCGTGAAGGACTTCATCGCGGCCGCGAAGGCGGCGAGCGCGCCGTTCAAGATGGGCGGCACCGGCTCCAAGCGCGAAGATCATGTGCTGACCGTCTTCATGGAGCAGAAGACCGGCGCGAAGTTCTCCTATCTGCCCTACAAGTCCGGCGGCGAGGCAGCGACCCAGCTGGTCGGCGGCCACACCGAATCCAACGTCAACAATCCCAGTGAAAACCTCGAAGTCTGGCGTGCCGGACAGGTTCGCGCGCTCTGTGTGTTCGACAAGGAGCGCATCTCCTACAAGACCAAGGTCACCGACACGCAATCCTGGAACGATATCCCGACCTGCAAGGAAGAGGGGCTGGACGTGCAGTATCTGATGCTGCGCGCGATGTTCCTGCCCGGCAAGGTCACGCAGGAGCAGCAGGCATTCTATGTCGACCTGTTCCAGAAGGTGACGCAGACGGCTGAATACAAGGACTACATGGAGAAGCAGGCCTTGAAGCCGATCTTCCTCACCGGCAAGGACATGGTCGAGTTCCTCGAGGATGACGACAAGCAGAATGCCTCGCTGATGAATGCCGCGGGCTTTGTCGCGAAATAGCGGTCGCGGTTTGCTTACCCTCTCGCCGGAATTGGCTTGCAAGCGGCAGCGGCGCAGTGATTATTGCGCCGCAGTATGGCCGAACGTCCGGCGAGCCCGATCGGGCTGGGTCACCCCTCCGTCGCCGTTGCGGGACTGTGAGGAGCGATCATGACCAAAGCCGTGTTGGGGATCATCGGCGGATCCGGCATCTACGACCTGCCGGGCCTGGAAAATGTCCGGGATGAAACCATCGCAAGCCCGTGGGGCGAGCCGTCGGCGCCGCTGCGCCGTGGCGAGATGGCGGGACTGCCGATCGTGTTCCTGCCGCGGCACGGCCCGGGACACGCGCTGTCGCCGTCGGACATCAATTATCGCGCCAATATCGACGTGCTGAAGCGGGCAGGGGTCACCGACCTGGTCGCGCTGTCCGCCTGCGGCTCGTTCAAGGAAGAGCTGCCGCCAGGCACCTTTGTGCTGGTCGACCAGTTCGTCGATCGCACGCACAAGCGCGAGAGCTCGTTCTTCGGCAAGGGCTGCGTCGCGCATGTGTCGATGGCGCATCCGGTGTCGCCGCTGCTGGTCAAGCATCTCGCCGCGGCGGCCGAGGCCGAGCGCATCGCGTTCGCGCGCGGCGGCACTTATCTCTGCATGGAGGGGCCGCAATTCTCCTCGCTCGCCGAAAGCCTGACCTACAAGGCGCAGGGTTATTCGGTGATCGGCATGACCAACATGCCCGAAGCCAAGCTCGCCCGCGAAGCCGAGATCTGCTACGCCAGCGTGGCGATGGTCACCGATTTCGACTGCTGGCATCCGGCGCATGATGCCGTGACGGTGCAGGATATCATCCGCGTGCTGAACTCGAACGCCGAGAAGGCCAAGGCGCTGGTCGCGCGTTTGGCGCGGGATTTCCCGCGCGTGCACGAGCCGTGTCCGATCGGTTCGGATCGCGCGCTGGACACCGCGCTGATCACGGCGCCCACGGCGCGCGATCCGCAGTTGCTTGCCAAGCTCGACGCCGTCGCCGGAAGGATCTTGAGCGCATGAAGGTCGACGGACGCCATTTTCGCAGCATCTGGCTCGAACCCGACGGCTGGTCGGTCGGCGCGATCGATCAGCGACGATTGCCGCATGAGTTCATCGTTGCGAAGATCACGACGGCTGAGGAGGCCGGCGAGGCCATCAGCTCGATGCTGGTGCGCGGTGCGCCGCTGATCGGCGCCACCGCAGCCTATGGCATGGCGCTTGCGATGCGCGCCGATGCTTCCGATGCGGCGCTTGACCGGGCCGGCAAGATGCTGGCCGCGACCCGGCCGACCGCGATCAATCTGAAGTGGGCGATCGACGAGATGCAACGCGCGCTCGCACCGCTCACTGCGTCCGCCCGGGCGGAAGCGGCCTATGCGCGCGCCCGCGAGATCGCGGACGAAGACGTCGAGATCAACCGCGAGATCGGCCGCCACGGCCTCGGCCTGATCGAAAAAATCGCCGCGACCAAGAAGCCGGGCGAGCCGGTCAACGTCCTGACGCATTGCAATGCCGGCTGGCTTGCAACCGTCGATTGGGGAACGGCGACGTCGCCGATCTACCAGGCGCATGACCGCGGTATTGCGGTCCATGTCTGGGTCGACGAGACGCGGCCGCGCAACCAGGGCGCCTCGCTCACCGCATGGGAACTCGGTCACCACGGCGTGCCGCATACCGTGATCCCCGACAACACCGGCGGCCATCTGATGCAGCATCGCATGGTTGACCTTGCGATCGTCGGGACCGACCGCGTCGCCGCCAATGGCGATGTCTGCAACAAGATCGGGACTTATCTGAAAGCGCTCGCGGCGCACGACAACGAGGTGCCGTTCTATGTCGCGCTGCCGTCGCCGACCATCGACTTTAGTATCGACGACGGCGTCAGGCAGATTCCGATCGAGCAGCGTGCGGCCAGTGAGGTAACGCACCTTACCGGGCGCACGGCGGACGGACGGATCGAGACCGTGCGCGTGGTTCCGGACGGCTCTTCGGTGGCCAATTTCGGCTTCGACGTCACGCCGGCGCGGCTGGTGACGGGATTGATCACCGAGCGCGGCGTCCTCGGCGCTACTCGTGCTGCGCTTGCGAGCGCATTTCCCGAACGTTCCACTGCTTAGCTGAAGGCTGCATTGACGGTGATTGGTTCAGCACGCTATCCCAATCGTTGCCCTCGCAACCCAGACCGTCCAGTCCATGTCCAACACCGAACTTGAGATCGTCGTCGACGATCCGACCGCGCCTGAAGAGAACTCGCCCGCCGTCGTCTCTACCGGCGCGGTCGACGTCATCGTCTCGCTGCTGCTGCTCGCGCTCGCCTTGGTGCTCGGCTGGGATAATTGGCGCACCGGCGCATCGTGGGATTCGACCGGGCCGCAGCCGGGCTATTTTCCGTTCTATCTCTCGGTGATTCTCGGCGCCGCCAGCCTCTATGGTCTCGGCGCGGCCTTCGTCTCGCGCCGGGAGGCTGCCGAGACCTTCGTCACCCGCGCCCAGCTTCGCCGGGTGATGGCGGTGTTCGTGCCGACCTTCCTGTTCTGCGTCGCCACCCAATATCTCGGCCTCTATGTCGCGAGCTTCCTCCTGATCGCGGGCTTCATGCGCCTGGTCGGCAAGATCGCGCTGTGGAAGTCGCTGCTCACCGCCTTCGTCTTCACCGCCGCGATGTTCGTGACCTTCGACATCGCATTCGACGTCATCATGCCGAAGGGGCCGCTCGAAGCGGCCTTCGGCTACTGAGCTATCGACAGGAACTCGAGACATGGAAGCGTTCGGTCTCCTGCTGCACGGCTTTGCCGTCCTCCTGACGTGGAAGACGCTGCTGTTGATGATGGTCGGCCTCGTGCTCGGCATCTTCGTCGGCGTGCTGCCCGGGCTTGGCGGCCCCAACGGTGTTGCGATCCTGCTGCCTTTGACCTTCACGATGGATCCGACATCCGCCATCGTGATGCTGTCGTGCATCTATTGGGGCGCGCTGTTCGGCGGCGCCATCACCTCGATCCTGTTCAACATCCCGGGTGAGGCCTGGTCGGTTGCGACCACGTTCGACGGCTATCCGATGGCGCAGCAGGGCAGGGCGGCCGAAGCGCTGACCGCGGCGTTCACCTCCTCGTTCATCGGCTCGCTGGTCGCGGTGCTGCTGATCACCTTCCTGGCGCCGATGATTTCGTCGTTCGCGCTGAAATTCGGTCCGCCGGAGTTCTTCGCCGTCTATCTCCTGACCTTCTGCTCCTTCGTCGGCCTCGGCCGCGAGGCCAAGCACAAGACGGTGATCTCGATGTCGCTCGGGCTGCTGCTCGCCGGCGTCGGCATGGATACGGTGTCCGGGCAGCTGCGCATGACGTTCGGCTCCGCCGAGCTGCTGCGCGGCATCAACTTCCTCGTCGCTGTCATCGGCCTGTTCGGCATCAGCGAGATCCTGCTCACGATGGAGGAGCGCCTGGCGCTGCGCGGACACGCCGCCAGTATCAGCCTGCGCGTCGTGCTCTCGGTGTGGAAGGACCTGCCGAAATACTGGGTGACGCTGCTGCGTTCGTCCGTGATCGGCTGCTGGCTCGGGATCACGCCGGGCGGCGCGATCGCGGCCTCGTTCATGGGCTACAACCTCGCCAAGCGCTTCGCCAAGGATCAGGAAAGCTTCGGCAAGGGTCGCATCGAGGGCGTGTTCGCGCCGGAGACCGCGGCGCATGCCTCAGGCACCGCGGCCTTGTTGCCGATGCTCGCGCTCGGCATTCCCGGCTCGGGGACTGCGGCGATCCTGCTTGGCGGCCTGATGGTATGGGGCCTCAATCCGGGCCCGCTGCTGTTCGTCGAGCACAAGGATTTCGTCTGGGGCCTGATCGCCTCGATGTATCTCGGCAACGTCGTCGGCCTGGTGCTGGTGCTGACCACTGTGCCGATCTTCGCCTCGATCCTGCGCGTGCCGTTCGCGGCCGTCGCGCCCATGATCGTGGTGTCCTGCGCGATCGGCGCCTATGCGATCCAGAATGCGATGTTCGATATCTGGCTGATGCTGGGCTTCGGTGTGGTCGGCTACGTCTTCAAGAAGATCGGGATTCCGCTTGCGCCGTTCACGCTCGCCTTGGTGCTGGGCAGCCGCGCCGAGGACGCGTTCCGGCTCTCGATGATCGGTTCCGGCGGCGACATGAAGGTGTTCTGGTCGAATGGCCTGGTCGGCACCATCACGACGCTTGCGATCGTGCTGCTGTTCTGGCCGGTGATCGATCGGGCCTTTGCCGGCGTCGCGCGTCTGGTGCGGCCGGCGAAGGCGTGAGGCCTTATAGCGTTTTCAAGCGAAGTGGATACCGGTTCGCGTGAAGAAAACGCGTCAAGACTAGAATATCTAGACCACCTTGCGCTGGCGCAGCTCGGCGATCTCGTCCTGGCCGAAGCCGAATTCGGCCAGGACTTCCTCGGTCTGCTCGCCGAATTCCGGCGGGCGCGCCGCCATCTTGCTCGGCGTCCGCGACAGCGTCACGGGCTGGCTGACCAGCTGGATCTGCCGGTTCTCGTCATTCGGCACGTGCTGCGCCATGCCGAGATGCTTGACCTGGGCATCCTCGAACATCTGGTCGATCGAATAGATCGGCCCGCACGGCACGCCGGCGGCGTTCAGCTCGGCCACCCAGGTCTCGGTGGATTTCTTTTCCGTCAGCGCGTTGATTCGTGCGTTCAGCGCGTCGCGGTTCTTCGAGCGCGCCGGTGCGGTCGCATAGTCGGGGTCGGTGACCAGGTCGGGCGCGCCGATCGCCTGCGCGCAGCGCTCCCAGATCCGCCCGCCTGTCGTGGCGATGTTGATATAGCCGTCGGTGGTCTTGAACACGCCGGTCGGAATCGAGGTCGGATGATTGTTGCCGGCCTGCTTAGCGACTTCCTTTTCCATCAGCCAGCGCGCCGCCTGGAAATCCAGCATGAAGATCTGCGCCTGCAGCAGCGAGGTCTGCACCCACTGGCCCTCGCCGGAGACGTCGCGTTCCAGCAGCGCGGTGAGGATGCCGATCGCGCAGAACAGGCCCGCGGTCAGGTCGGCTACGGGAATGCCGACCCGCATCGGTCCCTCGCCGGGCGCGCCGGTCACCGACATCAGGCCGCCCATGCCCTGCGCGATCTGATCGAAGCCCGGCCGCTTGTGATAGGGCCCGTCCTGGCCGAAGCCGGAGATGCTGCCATAGACGATCCGCGGATTGATCTTGCGCACGCTCTCGTAGTCGATGCCGAGCTTGGCCTTCACATCAGGCCGAAAGTTCTCGACGATAACGTCGGCCTGCTCGGCCAGCCGCTTGAACACTTCGAGCCCCTTGGGGTCTTTCAGGTTCAGCGTCATGGCCCGCTTGTTGCGATGCAGGTTTTGGAAATCCGACCCGCCGCGCGGGCCGCCCGGCTGCTCGCCGCCGCCGTCCTCCAGCAGCGCATCGATCTTGATGACGTTGGCACCCCAGTCGGCGAGCTGGCGCACGCAGGTCGGCCCCGACCGGACCCGGGTCAAATCCAGCACGGTGAAACGGGACAGGGCTTGGGATGCGCGGGGAAAGGGCATTGAGACACCTCTTGTTTGGCGGGCCGCTCTGGGGCTACTGCCTATCTGCCATAGACAATTTGGCTGACCTTTCCAACTGTTACCCGGGCAACAAACGGGGCTGGAAACAAACAGGCATGGTTCCGTGGAGATCGGCTCGTCGCTTTGGCCGTCGTTCAGGTTTCCCCACACCTGCTTACAGGCCCCGCCACCCGCCAACCCTCGACAATCACTTCGCCGGCTGCTAGCCCGTCGCCATGCCGAATGGGTTTTGCCCTTATGGAAGAGGCACTTGAGGCGTATCGAGGCGATGGACCGAAAGCGGGCATGGCGGTGAAGAAGGGTCCATCCCATCTGCTCGGTAACTCGGCATGGAACGCGACGGCGTTCGCGGTCGCGGTTTTGCTCAATCTCGCGATTCTTCCATTCGTGATTTTCCGGCTCGGCCTTGCTGCCTTCGGTGTTGCGGGCCTGGTGACAGCCTGCGTTGCGCCTGCCCTGATGTTCAGCAACGCGCTTGGCCTCTCGACGGCGCGCGAGCTCGCGCAACGGTTGGAACCGTCCGATCGCGGCGAGGCACGGCGTTTCTTCGCGACAGCGCTTGCGCTCGCCATCGCCGTGGGGTGCCTGATCGCAGCATTGCTCATCCTTGCCGGACCGCCGCTGGCGCGATTGGGATTTCACCTGGGTGGTCCAGCGTCTGACGACCTCGGGCTTGCCTTTGCATTGGCCGGTACCGGCTGGCTGTTCCAGTGCCTGTTCGCGGTCTTCCTCTCGCTGTTCACGGCGCGCCAGGATTACCGGCGGATCGCGTCGATCAGCATCGCCGGCACGGTGGTGACGACGATGTCGATGCTGCTGCTGATCCCACACGCGCCGCGCGCCTCGACCTTCATCGGCTGTCAGGCCCTGGGCTTCGCGACGAATCTCCTGATGGCCTTCGCCTGGTCGCGGCATGCCATCCACGACTGGCTGGCACGGCCCGCACTCGATCGCAGCGCGTTGCGCGCACTCGTGAAGCTTGGCGGCTGGCAAGTCGCGGCGCAAAGCGGCGCGCTGTTCGCGGGGCAGGCGGACCGCTATTTGCTCGGCGCGCTGCTGCAGCCGCAATTCGTCGGCTTCTACAGCGTCGCGCAGCGGCTGGAGGAGGCGGTCTATATCGGTGTGCTGAAGATCGGCGAGATCTTGTTCCCGTTCTTCAGCACGCTGCAGAAGGAAGATGACGACCGCAAGGTCGACCTGTTGCTGCGCTCGTCCTGGATTCTCAACGTGCTTGCCGCGAGTGCGCTTGGCGGCCTGATCCCGGTCGCAGGCGCGCTGCTGTATCGATGGACCGGCGCCGAGGTCGCCGCCGAGGCGCAGCTCGTGCTGGTGGTGCTTGCGATCAGCGGGATATTGGGGTCGAGCGCCAACGTGTTCGCGTTCTATCTGTTGTCGCAGGGACGCTCCAGTTTCAACGCGTTGATCTCGCTCGTCACCGGCATCTTCACGCTGGCGACCAGCGCCATTGCGTTGCCGTATTTCGGCTGGCAGGCGGCCGGCTGGAGTTCCTGCGTCGGGATGGTTGCCCAGATGGTCGTCACGGTGCTGCTGCTGCGGCGAACCTTCAGGCTCTCGGCGATGTGGTCACGGATGCTGCATTTCGTCCTGATCCCGCTCGGCACGGGCATCGCCGTTGCGCTGGCGCTCCGCGCACAGCTTGGCCATGTGTCGTTCGACCACGCGCCGTCATGGTGGTATGTGGTGTCGCTCTACGGCGTGTCGGCGGCGGCGATATTTGTCGCAGCCGTCGCCGTGTCGCAACTTGGTCCCTATCGCTCCGTCTGCTGGCGCGATCTCCGCATCATCATCGCCCGCTTCTTGCCCTTCAAGGCCGCCTAGACATGTGTGGTATCGCAGGCATCGTCAATCTGCGCGGCGGTCCCGTGGACCCAGCCGACATCTCGCGGCTCACCAGCCTGATCGCGCATCGCGGGCCGTTCGGCGAGGGCACCTGGTTCAATGCGAAGCGAAACGTCGCCTTCGGCCATCGCCGGCTCGCCATCATCGATCCCGGCGAGGGCGGCTATCAGCCGATGGCATCAGGCGATGGCCGCCATGTGATCGTCTACAACGGCGAGATCTACAACTTCCTCGAACTGCGCCGCGAGCTCGAGGCGAAGGGCGCGGTCTTTCGCAGTCAGTCCGACACCGAGGTGATCCTTGCCGCCTGGCAGGCGTGGGGCGAGGACATGCTGCTGCGCTTCAACGGCATGTGGGCGCTGGCGATCTACGACACCGTCACGGATGATCTGTTCCTCGCGCGCGATCGGTTCGGCATCAAGCCGCTGCTGTACGCGTTGTCGCCCGAGCGGTTCGTGTTCGCGTCCGAGCAGCGGGCGCTGGCGCGGAGCGGGCTGGTCGAGACGTCGCTCGATGTCGACGTGGCGCGGCGGCTGTTGCTGGACCCGTTCGGCATCGAAGGCAGCGAGCGGACCCTGTTTGCGCAACTGCGTCGCCTGCAGGGCGGGCACTGCATGTGGTTGCGCCAGGGGCGGGTGCAAGTGCGCCGCTGGTGGCGGACCGTGGATCATCTGCCTGATATCCCGGACACCGAGGCCGAACGCATCGAGCGCTTTCGCGACCTGTTTCAGGATTCCGTCGCGCTCCGCATGCGCAGCGACGTTCCGATCGGGACCTGCCTGTCCGGCGGCTTCGATTCGTCTGCGGTGATCTGCGCGATGGCGACCCATGAGAAGGCCGGCATGGGACCGCGCGACTCGACTGCCTGGCGGCACGCCTTTGTCGCCACCTTTCCCGGCGCCAGCAACGACGAGCGGCCGATGGCGGAGGAAGCGGCCGCGTGGGCCGATGTGGCGCCGAGGTTTCTCGAGATCGGGCGCTCCGATGCGCTCACTGACCTTGATCGGATCCTTGACGACAACGACGATGTCTATATCGGGCTGCCGAGCGCGCCCTGGCTGATCTATCGCGAACTCCGGCGCCAGAACGTCACCGTGTCGCTTGACGGCCACGGAGCGGACGAATTGATGGGTGCCTATTTGCAGGAGGGGCAGTCGACCGCATTCCGGATCCGCAACGCCGCCGCCGCGCTCACGTCACGATCGCAACTGGCGCAGCGCGGCATAGATTTCCTGCGGGCGCAGATGATCAGGCGGCAGGGGCACTATTTCCTGCGGGGAGGCCTGACCGCGATGCCTGCGGCGCTGCCGCTGGTCGCCGAGGATGACGAGTTGCCGAACACGTGGGGCGCGCTGAACCGGCGTCTCTATCGCATGTTCCACTCGACCACGCTGCCCACCATTCTGCGCAATTTCGACCGGCTCTCGATGGCGCACGGGATCGAGGTGCGCATGCCGTTCATGGACTGGCGGCTGGTGACCTACACGATGGCGCTGCCCGAAACCAGCAAATCGGCCGATGGCATGACCAAGGTGGTCGCGCGTCAGGCGATGGCGAACCTGATGCCCGAAAGCATCCGCACCGCGCGCCGCAAGGTCGGCTTCAACTCGCCGATGCCGGAATGGCTGAACGGGCCATTGGCGGGCTGGACCAATGAGTTGCTCAATCGCAATGTTCCGGCGTTTGCCGAGTTCGTCGACGAAGCGCCGCTTCGAAAGACGGTCGGCCACTTGACGGCATCGCAGAGCTGGGATTGGGAATCCGTCGGCCGGATCTGGCCATACCTGAACATGAAATGGATGTTGGCAAGGTCCGTATAACCAATGCGTCTGTTCCAGAATAGCGGTCTCTATCCGTCTTATCTGCCGCGGCTGAACCAGCTTGCGGCAAAAGCGTCGAGCTTCGCGGCACGCCGCGACGTGTTCCTGCACGATCGCTTCGGCGCGGCACATTTTCTCGAGCCTGTGCTCGACGGTGCGCCTGAAGCCTTCTTCACCAATGGCGACGACGACGTGCTGCAGCGCCAGTGGGCGCGTGAGCAGGGTATGAAGGGGACGCCGACGCTCGAAGCTATTCTGCTTGCGCAGATCGAGCATCACAGGACCGACGTGTTCTACAATCTCGATCCGGTGCGTTATCCGAGTGCGTTCATCGCCAAGCTTCCGGGCTGTGTGAAGAAGACGTTGTGCTGGCGCGCGGCGCCCTCCGGAAATGCCGACTTGACCGCCTACGGCGCGGTGCTTGGAAACTTTCCCTCGATCCTCGAGGCCTGGCGCAGCAAAGGCTGCCGGGCGGAGCTGTTCTTCCCCGCGATCGATCCTGTCATGGAGCAGTACGGTTACGGCGAACGGCCGATCGACGTGGCGTTTGTCGGTGGATACTCGCGGCATCACAGCGCGCGCGGCAGAACGCTCGAACAGGTCGCGGCTCTGGCTGCCGAACGCAAGATCGTGTTCTGTCTCGATGCGTCGCGCCTGACACGGCTTGCCGAGAGCGCGGTCGGTCGGTTGCTGCCGCTGCAAAAGCACCGCAGGCCCGACGTCATCGCGCGAATAGCGCGGCTGCCGCTGTTCGGCAGGGACCTCTACGAGTTGTTTGGATCCGCCAAGATCGTGCTCAACGGCGCAATCGACATGGCCGGCAACGACCGCGGCAACATGCGCTGCTTCGAGGCGATGGGCTGCGGGTCGCTGCTCGTGTCGGATTCCGGCAACTATCCGGAGGCGATGGAGGAGGGTGTGACCATGCGCACCTACGACGCGCCTGAGAGGGCCGCCGAGGCGATTTCGAGTAGCCTGCGGGATTGGCCGCAATGGGCCGGGATCGCCGCGTCCGGTCGAAGCCGCGTGCAGCAGACCTACAGCAAGGCCTCGCAATGGGCCCAGTTTAGCGATCTCGTGGCGCGGATTGAGCCGTGCTAGAGGGCTTTTCGAGCGAACTGGATGCCGTTTCGCGTAAAGAAAATACGCCGAAACGAGAATCTGGGGTCCCGTTCCGATTCCATCGGAACGAAAAAGGCTCTAGACGGAGCACAGTGCCGGCCGGTGGGCGGGCGATCGGGCCGAGATGATGTCTGCAAGTGACTTGATCCATCAACTGAAATGGGTGGCCGACGGGCTTGCGGCACCGCTGTTCAGGTTGCGGCCGCGGCCGTTCGGGCCGGGCTATCAGACGGTCAAGCGCGACACGATTACTGCGGCCATCGACGCGGGCTTGCTTCAGGCAGGGAAGGAGCTTCCGCCGAGCTACGGCGTCGCCATGGACGAGCGCGTGGTGGAATATCCCTGGGTCTATGGCCGATTGAACAACGTCGGCAAGATGCTGGACGCTGGATCGACCTTCAACCACGACTTCCTGCTGCAGCGTCCGCCGCTGCGCGGCGCGGATCTCACCATCATGACGCTGGCACCCGAGCGGCGGTGCTATTGGCATGACGGCTACTCCTACGTGTTCGGCGATCTCCGAAAAACAATGTTCGGCGATCAGGTTTTCGACACCGTCGCCAGCATCTCGACGATCGAGCACATCGGCCTCGATAATCAGATGCTTTACACGGGCGATCCGCGCGACGCCGAGACCGATCGAGACGGCTTTGTTCCGGCGGTGCAGGAATTCAAGCGCATTCTCAAGCCCGGTGGCACCTGCCTGATTTCGGTGCCGTTCGGCAAGCGCGAGAATCTCGGTTGGTATCAGGTGTTCGATCTTGCGATGATCGAGCGGATCATCGAGGCGTTCGGTGCGACGTCTCACCATGTCGACTATTTCGGCTATTCGCGACAAGGCTGGTCGCGCCAGAGCGCCGAGGCGCTCGCCGATGCCACCGTTTTCGACATCCACACCGGCAAGGGGCAGGGCAACGACCTTGCGGCGTCATCGCGCGCCGTCGCATGCCTGCAGTTGACGGCATGAATCTCGATTATTTGATCCAGCGTCTGCTCGGTCGCGCGACGTGCCGCTTGCAGGTCGACGCGGCGCTCGGGCGTTCGGCCAGGATCAGAAACATCCGCGGCGATTCCGACAAGATCGTCGTCGGCCACAACAGCCGCATCCTGGGCGAGCTCCTGACCTTCGCGCATGGCGGGGAAATCAAGATCGGCGAATGGTGCTATGTCGGCGAGGGAACCCGGATCTGGTCGGCAGCCTCGATCGAGATCGGCAACCGCGTTCTGATCTCGCATTCGGCGAATGTCTTCGACAATCTCACGCATCCGCTGCGCCCGACCGAGCGGCACCGGCAGGTCCAGCAGATTTTTACGCGCGGCCATCCGAGCGATATCTCGCTTGACGAGAGCCCGGTGACGATCTGCGATGACGCCTGGGTCGGCGCGGGTGCGATGGTCTTGCGCGGTGTGACGGTTGGGCAGGGCGCCATCGTCGCGGCCGGCGCGGTCGTGACGAAGGATGTCGCGCCGTTTACGATCGTAGCGGGCAATCCGGCCGTGCTGGTGAGGGAGCTTGGCCCCGATGAACGGTGAGCGCCAGTTTACCACCTGGGAGGATGCGGTGGTCTGGCTGCGCAATCAGCCGGAGCAGCGCCAGCTCGTGCTCGACGCGTTCTACGACGATCCGCTGGTTGGCGCTGCCGAGCGCTATTTCCAGAGCTCCGAGTGGCAAGCGGTTGCCACGCTGCTCGCCGGCCGGTCAGGTACCGCGCTCGACGTTGGCGCCGGTCGCGGCATTGCGAGCTACGCGCTCGCCCGAACCGGCTTTGCCGTCACTGCGCTCGAACCGGACCCGAGCGCGATCGTGGGAGGGGCAGCGATCCGCGGCCTGGCGCAACAGACGCAATTGCCGATCCAGGTGATTGAGGAGTTCTCCGAGCGGCTGCCGTTCGCCGATGCGACGTTCGATCTGGTCTTCGCCCGCGCGGTGCTGCACCATACGCGCGATCTCGAGGGGGCGTGCCGGGAGATGTTTCGCGTGCTGCGGCCCGGTGGCATGCTGATCGCGGCGCGCGAGCATGTCATCAGCAAGGAAGCGGACCTTCCGCAGTTCCTGGCGCAGCATCCGCTGCATCACCTTTACGGCGGCGAACATGCCTTCCTGCTCGATCGCTACACCGGCGCGCTGACCAAGGCGGGGTTCTCCACGGTCGACACGCTGGCTCCGCTGCAAAGCCCGATCAACCTGTTTCCCTATACGTCGGAGACCCTGAAAGCCGCGATCGTGACCAGGTTGTCGCAAAAGATTCCGGTTGCTCCGCTATGGAGAACTGCGCTTGCCTCACCCCGGCTGTTTGGCTCGCTGCTGTCGATGGCCGAGCGTTTCGACAATCGACCGGGCCGGCTCTACTCCTTTGTCTGTCACAAGGCTTGAGCGATGATCGTCTGGGTTACAGGCGCGAACGGGTTCATCGGCCGCCATCTCGTGCATGCGTTGGCGGGAGCGGGTCATGCGGTGCATGGTGTCGGACACGGGGCGCTTGACGGAACGGAAGCCCGGCGGCTCGGTTTGCAGAGCTGGATCAACGGCGAGATCGATGCGGCCAATCTCAACGCGCTAGCGGCTGCGCACGGGCTGCCGGCGCGTGTCTTTCATCTGGCTGGCGGATCGTCCGTTGGCGTCTCGATCGAACGGCCGTTCGAGGATTTTTCGCGGACTGTCGCGAGCACCGCGCGGCTGCTCGAATGGCTGCGCGGATCCGCGCCGGATTGTGCGGTGATCGCGGCGTCGAGCGCGGCCGTCTATGGCGCCGATCACTTCGGCCCGATCGCCGAAAGCGCGATCGCAACTCCGATGTCGCCGTATGGGCAGCATAAGCTGATGATGGAGCAATTGTGCGCGAGTTACGCGCGGTCGTTCGCCTTGCGTTGCACGGTGGTGCGGCTGTTCTCGGTCTATGGGCCCAACCTGCGCAAACAATTGCTCTGGGACATCTGCTCGCGGCTCAACGCCAGGGAACAGGTACTCACGCTCGGTGGGACCGGCAACGAGATACGGGACTGGACCGACGTTCGCGATGTCGCGAGGCTGCTTGCAAGCGTCGCGGAAGCGCCGTCGTCACAGCAGGCCTTCCGGGTCATCAATGGCGGTTCGGGCCGGGGGACCAGCGTTGCCGACATCGCCGCCGGTCTCATCGGTCAGTGGGGTAGCAAGACGGTTGCGCGGCACTCGGGTGTAATCCGCCCCGGTGATCCCATGAGCCTGTTGGCCGATGATGCGATGCTGCGCCAGATCGGCTTCGATTGGCGCATTCCGCTCGATCAGGGCCTCGCCGATTACGTAGCCTGGTTCAAGGGGCAGGCTTCGTGACGTCCCGCCCATTGCGGTTCGCGTTCAATCACATTTCGCGACGGATTTGGGCCGGCGGGTTCAACTATCAGCGCAATCTGTTCGCGGCGCTTGCTCAATTTTTGCCCGGCGAGTTCGCCCCGGTCGTCTTTGCCGGGACACGGGCCGACGAGAACGAAATCGCCGAGCTTGGTGCGATATCGGGCGTCGAGATCGTCCGGTCGGAGGTGTTCGACGGGCAGCCAGGTCTCGCTGCGGCACTCGCGCTTGGTCTGGACCGCGGAGCCGCGGCAGCGTTTCGCTCCGCGCAGGTAGATGCTGTTGTTGAATCCGCGCGTTTCTTCGGCTGGCGGCTGGCGCTCCCTGCAGTGGCGTGGATTCCGGATCTGCAGCACCATTCGCTGCCTCAGCTGTTCCCGCGGACGGCACGCTGGCGTCGCGAGATTGGCTTTCGCGTTCAGATCGCGTCCGGGCGGACCATCATGCTGAGCAGCGAGAGCGCCTTTCGCGATTTCAGGGCTTACTACCCACACGCCAGCAACCGGGTCAGCGTCGTTCGCTTCGCGACCCAGCCGCCGGCCGCGTTCCTGAACACCGACCCATCAGAGGTCATCGCGGCGCACAATCTGCCGGCGAACTACTTCTATCTGCCCAATCAGTTCTATCGCCACAAGAACCATCAGCTTGTCGTCGACGCCTTGGCGATCCTGAAGCGTCGTGGGGTCGACGTCGTTGTTTGTGCATCCGGCAGCACGGAAGATAGGCGTGAGCCGGGCTACTATGATCTGGTCAACTCCGAGATCCGGAGGCGCGGCCTCGATACGCATTTTCGTCACCTCGGCGTGATCCCGTTGCCGCATGTTTACGCGCTGCTGCGGGCTTCCACAGCCCTGCTCAACCCGTCGCGCTTCGAGGGCTGGAGCACGACGGTGGAGGAGGCGAAGTCGTTCGGCGTTCCGATGATCCTCTCCGACATCGACGTGCACCGGGAGCAGACCGCTGGCGCTGCGCGCTATTTTGGCGTCGATGATCCGGTCGCATTAGCGGATCACTTGATGCAACTCGCGGAGCCCAAGAGCGATCCGGTAATACGAAATGTCGTTCCGCATCAGGACGACAATGTCCGCGCGTTTGCGGCTAGCTTTTCCGCCACTATGCAGCAGGCCGTTCATAAGAACGGATGAGCTGGCGGCAAAGTAGAAGCAGAACCTGGGTCGCGATTGGCCGAGAACAGCTGGGCCGCGACGGGCGGTACACGACCCGCATTCTGATTCCTTGATGCCGTCTGCAAGTGAGCCGCCGCTCCGCAGCAGTGACCGACGTTGTAAGCTCGCGACAATATGCCGCGATGGGTCAGACGTGGAAGCCCGGCGCGCGCGAATCTCGCAGGTGTCTCCATAGAAATATTGGCGCGTTGCCATCGCGCTCGATCGGCCGATTTTCCGCGCTTCGCTTGAGAGAACCGTGAGCAGTCGCGCTCTCGAGATTGCTTGTCCGTTTCAAAACATTTCACAAGGCGGCTGCCGTCCATCACGGTATCATTTTGAGCGCGATGCTTCTCGCTCTTGCGCACGTTGCCGGCGCAGAGCTGTATTCTTACGAGAGGATGTCGGGATATCGCCACGATAACCGCGTGGGCGGATAGTCGAAAAACAAAACACGAGAGCATATGAAACTGAAGGTACTTTATGCGTTGCTTCTGGTGTCGGTTTGCGCAGTCTTCCTGATTCCCCTGGCGCAATATAAGTGGAGCCCGCGGACCGAACTCGCAGACGCTATTCATTCGACTGCCGAGCGGATGACTCGCTTGGAGGAGAGCGAACGTCAAGTCGGCGCGCGCTTGGCGTCAATGTCGGGTCGCGAGCGGAAGATTCTCGATATCCGAGGCTCCTCGATTTCGGTCGCGCTGGATCGGCATGATGAAGGACCGATGGGGCCGGTCTCGGCGGCAAGGATTGGAGCTCATGAGTTCCTGATTGCCAATTATCTGGATATCTTTCTCTTCGACCAAGATCGTCGCACCGCCGTGCCGGTTCAGATCGATGTCGAGTTGCCCGTTTGGAATCCGACAGCGGTGTTTTATTCCGCGTTTTACGATCGGGTGTTCATCGCCAACTATTCAGGAAAGGACGTTGTCGTTGCGCAACTCGTGCGCGACGCAGCGGGACCCAAGCTCCA
Organism: Bradyrhizobium sp. RD5-C2; assembly: GCF_019972155.1. Lineage (GTDB taxonomy): Bacteria > Pseudomonadota > Alphaproteobacteria > Rhizobiales > Xanthobacteraceae > Bradyrhizobium. The sequence goes on from NZ_BOVL01000011.1 coordinate 220,625, forward strand.
TCTGACGGAGCGGATCGTGAACGAGTCCGCCATCCACGGCGCAGAGGGCATTGCGGTCTCCAAGGGCGGACGCTTCATGGCGATCGCCGACTATGAAGGCAATGCGCTGTCCTTGTTCGAAAGGATTGATGACCAATGGACATTTCGGTGGAAGCAGGAGGTCATTGGTTCTCATGGCGTGGCCATTATCGGTGATTACGTATTCGGCTCTGGCCAGGCCACCATTGTGAAATTCGCCGTCGAAAGTGGACAGGAGATAGCCAGAACTTCAAAGCTCGGTTCCGATCCGATTCTTTTTGCGACCTGCCTCAACGTGGATGAAAGTACCGGACAGTTGGTTGGATCGGACGCGGTGTCCGGCATCGTTTTTACGATGACCAAAGCTCTTAAGGTCATCGGAAAATTCGGCGCCAATGGACCCTCTTATACGAATTTCTCGTCTCCGTTCTGCGCCTACCGCGATCGTCAGGGAATGTACGTTCTTTCGACCTATCAAGACAGGTTCGTCAGCATCGGTCGCGACAGCACGACCTCGTACGAGTTCGGCGCAGCGCAGTGGGGATACATAGACTTTCCGCTTGGGTTGCGAAACGCGTCGAACATGCTGCACGGGGCGGCGCAGTTTGATCGTCCAAGCTACAGAATGTTCGACAAGAACGTCCGCGCCGGCTACGGAGCTTTGTACACGGATGATGGAAAGCTGCTCCTGATGCCTCAACGGCAGGAGTTATTCGACGGTGACTCGCCGTTTTACGTCACGAGCATCGCCAGCAACTCAACCTGGCTTGTGATCGTGGCCAACTCCTCACCAAGGGCGCTGCTCTACAATCGAAAGACCGGAGAGCTCGGAGCGGTGACGATCGGCGAGTGGGATTGCTGGGCGATAGCGGCTGAGGTCCTGTGCCCGTCAAGGCGATATTCAATCGATGAGCTTTCTGCGGAAGCCAATCTGTTGGAGCCAGAGCAACAGGCAACCGCTCCCGGACGTTTGACCGAGCCTGCTGTTCCGATCCTCAAATATTGGGCGGCATGGAAGCTGACGCAGGCGCCGCGGGACCTGGCTTCGGGCAATTGACCGCCGGCGGCTGATCCTGCCGGTCGCTAGCCGCAGCCGTAGGCTGAGCCGTTGGTCTCAGTCGGCGCTCGGCATCAATTCAAACTTGCTGTCGGGGCTTTCATAGGCGCCCAGCATCGCCTTGGCAATCAGCTTCGGATTATGCCACCGTTCGACATAGCGTCGCGATGCCTGGCCACGCGTGAACCATTCAGACCGTCGATCAAGAACCGCGGCAATGCTTTCTGCAAGGTCTCCCGGGTTCAGCCGGTAGACGGGCAACTCGCGCCTTATGGCATCCGGAACGAACATCATATCTTCTTCTCTGATGTAACACGCGGCCGGCTTTCCCATCGCCATCATTTCAACGGCAAAACCTCCGTACCATCCTGCCAGAACCTGGTCGATTGCGAGGTCTGCCGACCGATAAATCTCCAGCGCCTGCTCGTGACTCGTCTTCTCGACGAGGATGACGTCGAAGTCGTACCGCGACCGCAACCGTTCGAGGGCATCCAGGATCATCGGTGTACCCTTGATCCGGCCGGCAGTCGGGGCATGAACGATCTTTGGCCGGCCTTGTTCGGAAGGCGGCACAATTTCGAACTTCTCGATCTCGACGTTTGAATATGGGAGAAACTGGCCGTTCGGTACGACGTGTCCGAGTTCCGGATTCAGATAGAAGACCCGATCGAACAGCGGCAGAACCGTTTCGATCAGAAAGTGCCGTCGATGGTCGAGAGCGTCCGTGCATCGTTGATACAGCTCGCAGTGTTGCGGGCCGCACATCGTCCATTCGTTTCGCCTGTTTCCCTCGCTCGCCAGCCGGACATCACAACCTTGCAGGGTCATGAACAGCTTCTTGTCGAGCAGGCGGGCGGCGTGCAGGTCTGCGGCAGCGAGTCTGTTGATGATGTCCGTGATCAGCGATGGCCGGGAGAGCACCGAGCCCGGCGCGGAGAGGGGGAAGCCCGGCGACAGAAAGGTCTGGCCGAAATAGTAGTGAAGAACATCGTAGTGCCACTGGTTCTTCAGACCGAACGCCGCGCTGCGAATGGCCGTCTCGAGAAACCCGGCATCCTTTGCCGACAGCATCCGGTCTGCCGAGTATCCGAGCCATGTGTCGTTTCGAACGACCACGTCGCTGGATGCTCCGAGCTGCCGCTCGGCGCGGGACAGCACCCAGGGCTGGTTTCCGACATTGACTGGTCCGTGCAGGATTCTCATGTGCGCGTATTCAGATCCGCTGACGGGCGCGAAGGCCGCACAGGGCTATGAGGCATGATCATCTCTCGAACTCGCTGACATGCCTCGTCAGGCTTGCCCTGAGATCCTCGGGCAGATCAGCGGTTTCACAATAGAGCTTCCCGAGCCTCGCTGCGACCGCTTGCAAGCTGTAATGTGCTTCCACATAGCGGCGCCCCGCCTGGCCGATATCGTTCAGGTCGAGTTCACCCCTCAAGCATCGCTTCAGCACATCATAGATTTCGTCGGGACGCGTGTTGATGATCGGGCAGGTTGCCGGATCGATCATCATTCGGTCATTGCGCAGAAAGCACAGCACGGGCTTGGCCATGGCCATCGCCTCAAGGGCCGTATAGCCGTGAAAGCCTGCGACGAATTGATCCGCAACAAGGTGCGAGGCGCCGAAAAGCTCGATGACCTTCTTGTTGGGAACGCCCTGCACGGAGACCAGCTCGATCTTCTCTCCCTCCTTCACCAGCCGATCAATCGCCTCGATCAAGAGCCTGGTTCCCTTGAAATGCCCGTGGTTCGGCGCATGCGCCACTTTCAGCACGTCGCCGGCCTTGTAGACCGGCGGCTTCGCGGCGAGCTTGCTTGCGTCAATCGGCCAGTAGTGCATGTCCCGGCAGCCGGGCACATACGTCACCATATCCCCCATTGCGATCTGCGCGGTCGCACGGCCCTTGAGGCGGTTGATCGATGAGGCGTGCATCTCTGTCGTGCAGACGCAGAACTTGCCGGGGAACGGGCATTCTTCGCACAGGTTCGGATGGCCGAGTGCGAGCGTTGCTTCCCGTGCCCGGACGTCGGCGCCGTAGGCGTAGGTATACAGTCGCTTTCCCGACTGGAACAGGAGGTCGAGCTCCTCTGGGTTGATGCCATAGCGTCCGTCGCTCAGCATCAGGCCGCGGTCATAGAAGTAGTTGAAGATGTCGTAGCGCAGCAGGGCCCACGTCAGGACCACGCGGCGAAACAGGCCGAGACCTCTTCGGCTGCGCAGCAGTCGAAGGAAGCCCTCGAACAGGATGAGATTGATGTCGAATGATCTCGTCACATAGTACGTGTTGAACACCAGCGACGAGGAGCGAAATCCCAACATTCGATCGCAGCGTGCGAGCAGCGGCAAGGTGAGGATCGGGGTGGCGGCCCACAACGTACGCACCTTTCCCTTCGCAAGGCGCTTCTCGGTGGCGCGCCGGGCCGCGCGAACAAGCATGCGCGTGACGAAACCCGCGACGGCAGATTGGGCGGGTCGGGGAGATGCAACGTCGTCGGCGGGAAGCGGCGCTTCCGTCAGGGACGCTGGTCCGATGGATTCGATCTTGTTCACTCAGGGATCCGATGGATGCCAACTCAACATCAGCCAGCAGCTTCTAGCACAGGTTTGGTCCGAAGCGGCCATGCGATGCGGTCCCCGAGAGGGAACGCAGAGTTGGCGGCCAGCCTTCGCTATCTCAGGTTTCACCGGCGTATGAAAGCAGCTTCGATCGGTCCGGGAACGTTGACGCTCAGTAGATGATCGGGCTAAGACAGCGGCGGTTTGTTCCAAATGCACGCATATTCTGACGCGGCGGTTATACCGGGCTCCGCCATCGAATCAATCTGGATAGGCATTTCGTGTGCGGCATATTTGGCCTCATAGATAAGACCGGGCCCGTCGATGCCCGCCAAGTGGACCAGATGACCGATCTCGTTGCCCACCGTGGTCCGGATGGGCGTGGGGTGAGGGTCAACGGGAACGTCGGGCTGGGACACCGGCGACTAGCCATCATCGACCTGACCGATGACGGCGCACAGCCGATGCGCGACAGACGGCTCCCGATCTGGATCACCTACAACGGCGAGATCTACAATTATGTCGAGCTTCGCACGGAGCTCGAGGCTCTCGGATACACCTTTCATACGGCTTCTGATACCGAGGTCCTGCTCACAGCCTATGTTTGCTGGGGTGCAGCGTGCCTCGAACGCTTCAACGGCATGTGGTCGTTTGCGATCCACGACGAGCGCGACAACACGCTGTTCTGCGCCCGCGACAGGTTTGGCGTGAAGCCGTTCTACTACGTCAATACGGCGAGGCAGTTCGCCTTCGGCTCCGAGATCCGCCAGCTTCTTCCGCTGATCGAGCGCCCGATCGCGGATGACGATCTGATCAACGATTTCCTCGTTTGCGGCATGACCGACCATACCAGCCGGACCTTCTTCAAGGGCGTCGAGAAGTTGCCGCCCGGGCATCGGATGCGCGTCGATGTGTCGACGGGGCGGATTGAAATCGAGCGCTACTATTCTCTTGCGCCCGGGTTGGCCGTGTCTGATGAAGGCAGCGCAGCGAAATCGTTGCGAGAGCTGCTCGACGACGCGACGCGGCTGCGGCTGCGTTCGGATGTTCGTGTCGGAACCTGCCTGTCGGGTGGGTTGGACAGTTCGAGTGTCGCGACGCTGGCTGCGCGGCGCTATGCGCCGGGCTCGAGCGAGCGCTTCTTTGCCATCACGGCCGTGAGCGAGCAGGCATCCAACAATGAGGAGGCCTATGCGGCGGAGGTTGCAGAACGGGCGGAGCTGAACTGGCTGCGCACCAAGCCGTCCTATCAGGACTTTGCATCGACGGCGGAGACCTTGCTCGACGTCCAGGAGGAGCCGTTCGCAGGTCCTTCGATCATGATGCAGTATGCGGTGATGCAGGCTGCGCGATCGAACGGCGTCATCGTGCTGCTCGACGGTCAGGGCGGTGACGAAACGTTGCTGGGGTACCATCGCTACTATGCAGCCTGGCTGCTCGACCATCTTCGCAGCGGTGGCGTCCGCGGATTTCTGTCCGCCTTCGGCGCCGCCACACGGGCGGGCATTTCGCGCCGGCGGTTGCTGATGTATCTGTTCGGTGCCGGTTCGGCAGGGCTGCGCGCGGCCTATTACCGCTTGCGTTACACTTTCCTCAAAAATCCCGACTTGCCAGAGCCGCTTCGCCGCTTTGCGTCGAAGACGAGGGATGCGCAGGGCATGCAGGTGCTGGAGATTACCGAGACCAATTTGCCGATGCTGCTGCGTTTCGAGGACAAGAACTCGATGCGGTTCGGCATCGAAACGCGACTTCCGTTCCTCGACTATCGCTTCGTCGAGTTCGCGTTGGCGCTTCCCACGCGCATCAAGCTGAACAAGGGATGGGCAAAATGGCCGCTTCGCGCAGCGATGAGCGATCTGCTGCCGGCCAGCATCACCTGGCGGAAGGACAAGATCGGTTTTGCTGCCCCGGACCGGATCTGGCTCACGCGACACTCGAGCGCGATGTATGACAAGGTGATCGCAAGCGAGCTCCTGGCCCGCTATGTCGACATGCCGAAGCTGACGAGGAGATTTCACCGGCTCGATCTTGGAATGCGCTGGCGGCTTTATTGCGTTGCGCTCTGGGGTGAGCGCTTTCGGGTCGAAGCGCCATGAGGCTTGACGATTCCTGCACGTCATCGTCGCCGTCGGCGAGCGCCGGCTTGTCGGCCACTGCTTTGCGGGCGGACCGATGAACATCTGGCTGTTGCATCCGTTTGCGGGCGGGCCGGGCCTCGGCCGTCACTGGCGTCCGTTCTGGCTCGCAGATGCCTGGGGAAAGATGGGGCATCGGGTGGTGGTGGTCAGTGCCGGTTTCCATCACCTGCACAGGGAGCCGCGCGCTCCGGGGCCGCAGCGGATCAGCGGTGTCGACTTCTGGTTCCTCGATACCCCGCGTTATGATGGCGGCAATTTGGGGCGGCTTCGCAACAACCTGAGCTTTGCGCCGGCCTTTCGTTCGGCGACATCCGCGATCGCCGCGCAATTCGGCGAGCCGGATCTGATGATCGCGTCCAGCCCGCATCTGTTCTTCATTTCGGCGGCGCGCCAGATCGCGCGGCGCTTCGGTGCCAGGTTCTGGCTCGAGGTTCGTGACCTCTGGCCGGAAAGCATCGTGGCGCTTGGCATGACCCCGACTTGGCACCCCCTCGTGAGGTTGCTCGGCTGGAAGGAGCGGTCCGCTTATCGCGCCGCGGATCGCGTGATCTGTCTTTTGGCCGGTGCGGAAGCGCATATGCGGGCGCGTGGCTTGAGCGCCGGCAAGTTCATCTGGATCCCCAACGGGGTGTCCGATGACGAGATCCAGAGCGCGCTGACGATCGAAACTCTCGGTCATCCGCTGATAGAGCGCATCAATCAGCTGAAGCAGCAGGGCAGGCGGGTTGTCCTCTATGCCGGCGGCATGGGACCGCCAAACGCAGTGGAGGTCGTTCTCGACGCCGCGGCGGTCCTCGGCAGCACAAGCCCCGAGATCAATTTCGTTCTGATCGGTTCAGGCACCTCGCTCGCCGCACTGAAGCAGCGGGCGGCGGGGCTTGCCAATGTGGAGTTTCGCGACGAAGTCGATCGGTCGATCGTGCATGGCATGCTGCACGCGTCCGATTGCGCGGTCGTCGCCTTCCACAAGAACGCGCTCTATCACCACGGCATCAGCCCCAACAAGCTGTTCGACTACTGCCTGTTCGCGCCGCGCAGCGTCATTGCCTGCGAGGAGCGGGCACTCGCCGGGCTCGACGATCTGGTGACGGCGCGATGCGCGCCGGACGACCCCACCGCACTCGGCGCGTCGCTGCGCGCGGCGCTGGACGGTCCGGCGCGTTCGCAGGCCGAACGCGTCGCCATCGCGCAGCGGTACAGCTATTCGTCGCTGGCCGCGCGGTACCTGGCAGAGGCCGGGAATCCGGCCTAAGTGTGGCTGTGACGACACGTGGGTCCTAGGTAAATTCCTTTGATATCAATAATTTAACATGTTCATCGCGTGAACGAATTCGCTTGACGTTCATACGGTGAACGCGCTATCAGCCTCTCCAGTGGGGATAGGCGTGATGGCGGGCATTCTACCGACAGATGAGAATGACAGCGACCGGCTGGTGCTCGGTCTGCTCACCTCGCTTGAAGCCGATGGTGCGCAGTCGCAGCGGCGGATCGCAGCCGATCTCGGCGTCGCGCTCGGCCTGGTCAACGCCTACCTGAAGCGGGCGATCAAGAAGGGCTTCGTCAAGGTCGGGCAAGCGCCGGCACGGCGCTATGCCTATTACCTCACGCCGCAGGGCTTCTCCGAGAAATCGCGACTGACCGTTCAATTCCTGACGGACTCGTTTTCGCTCTTTCGCAAGGCGAAGGAAGAATATGGCAGGCTGTTTGAGCGCGCTCAGGCGCTCGGCTTCAGGCGGGTTGTGCTCGCCGGACAATCCGACCTCTGCGAAATCGCGATCCTGTGCGCGGTCGACGGGCCAATTTCCGTCATTGCGATCGTCGATCCCGATGCAACCGCGACCCGGTTCATTGGCGTCAAGGTCGTTTCCTCCTACGCGTTGGTAGACGAGCCGTTCGATGCGGTCGTCGTGACGCATCTGACGGCGGCGCGCAGTGTATTCGAGCAGGCGGTCAGCAATTTCGGGGCGGAGAAAGTCCTCGCGCCGGACCTGCTGGGCCTGCGTCCAAAGCAGTCGCTGGGGGCGTGATGGCCAGGGAGCACAGTTCACGCTGGTACGTCGTCCAGACGCAAGTCAATGCCGAAGCAAAGGCGGCCGCCAACCTCGAGCGGCAGGGATTTTCGATCTATTTCCCCCGTTACCTGAAGCGCCGCAGCCACGCCCGGAAGGTGGAGACTGTGTCGCGTCCGCTGTTTCCGCGCTATCTCTTTGTCGGGATCGACCTCGCGTCGCAGCGCTGGCGTGCCATTCAATCGACGCTCGGCGTGTCGCATCTCGTGTGCGTGGGAGACCGGCCGGCCGTGGTGGAAGACCGCGTCATCGATGCCTTGAAAGGGCGCGAGGACGAAGCCGGCTTCATCACGCTTGCGCGCCGGCCGGCGTTCTCGCCCGGGGATAAAGTGCGAATTGTCGAAGGTGCGTTCGTCGACAGTCTTGCGCTCGTTGAAGACGCCAGCGATCAGCATCGCGTTGCGGTTCTGTTGAATCTGTTGGGCCGCAAGGTTCGTGTTCTTGTCGGGACGGACCTGATCGCCGCGGCGTAAATGCGTCTGCCCTCGGGCAGGCGTGAATGGACATGTTTGGCTTGGGTGTGATGTTCGATTCACCCCGAGTGCGGTAGCTTGCCTGAAGCAGGCAGAAACGTTTGAGAGAGGGGCCCATGACGACTTACGCATTGATCGGCGCTGCCGGCTACATCGCGCCGCGGCACATGCGGGCGATGGCCGAGACCGGCGGCAATCTCGCGGTGGCGTACGATCCCAACGATTCCGTGGGCATCATGGACAGCCACTTTCCGGATGCCGAGTTCTTCACCCAGTTCGAGCTGTTCGATCGCTACGTCGATCAGTTGCGCCGAGGCGGCCGCAAGATCGACTACATGTCGATCTGCTCGCCGAACTATCTGCACGACGCGCATTGCCGGTTTGCGCTGCGCTCGGGCGTGGATGCCATCTGCGAAAAGCCGCTGGTCCTCAATCCCGGCGACATCGACGAACTGGCCGCCATCGAGCAGGACACCGGCCGCCGCATCTCGACCATTCTGCAATTGCGGCTGCATCCGGCGATCATCGCGCTGCGCGATCGCTTCGCGAACTCGAACAAGCGCCACAAGGTCGAGCTGACCTACATCACCTCGCGCGGGCGCTGGTATCACACCTCCTGGAAGGGAGCAGACGCCAAGTCGGGTGGTGTTGCGACCAATATCGGGGTGCACTTCTTCGACATGCTGAGCTTCGTGTTCGGCCCCGCCAGCCGCAACGAGGCGCACCTGCGCGAGGAGGAGAGGGCGGCCGGCTCCCTGGAGTGCGAGCGCGCGGATGTGAGTTGGTTTCTGTCGCTGGACCGCAACGATCTGCCCGACAGCGTGAAGGGCAAGAAGACGACCTATCGCTCGATCACGGTCGACGGCGAGGAGGTCGAATTCTCGGAAGGGTTCACTGATCTCCATACGCGGAGCTATGAGGAGATCGTCGCCGGGCGCGGCTTCAGGCTGGACGAAGTCCGCCCCTCGATCGATATCGTCTCCACGTTCCGCCATGCGCCGATCGTTAGAAGCAACGGCGTTCACGCCTTTGCCCAGAAGGCGATGCACAAATGAGCGAGATGCGCGAGGACCCGCGCTTTCCCGGCGTCCTGATCCACCAATCGAGCTACGTTGACGATGGGGCGGTGCTCGGGCGCGGCACCAAGATCTGGCACTTCTGCCATATTCTGTCGCGCACGGTGATCGGCGAGGATTGCTCGATCGGTCAGAACGTGATGATCGGTCCGAACGTCAAGATCGGAAACGGCTGCAAGATCCAGAACAACGTCTCGATCTATGATGGCGTCGAACTTGACGATGACGTGTTCTGCGGCCCGAGCTGCGTCTTCACGAACGTGAACAATCCGCGCGCCGGCGTGTCGCGGAAGGACGAGTTTCGCAAGACGCCGATCGGACGCGGCGCCAGCATCGGCGCCAATGCGACCATCGTCTGCGGACATTCGCTGGGCGAGTACTGCTTCATCGGAGCCGGTGCCGTCGTCACGAAGAACGTCGCTGCATTTTCGTTGATGGCGGGCAATCCGGCCCGCCGAATTGGTTGGATGAGCAGAGCAGGCGAGCGGCTGGGCAGCGATCTGGTCTGCCCACGCACTCACCGTCGTTATGAGCTTCACAATGAAGCGCTGGTTGAAATCGAGGGTTGAAGACAATGGACATTCGCGGAAAGAAGGTTGTCGTTATCGGGGGCGCCGGGCTGATCGGGTCGCATGCGGTCGATCAGCTGACGCAGACTGACGTCGGCGAGGTCGTCATTTACGACAATTTCGTGCGTGGCACGCATGAGAACCTTGCCGGCGCGCTGCGCGACCCTCGTGTCAAGATCTTCGAGGCCGGCGGCGATATCACGCAGGTCGACATCCTCGATGCGGCCCTGAAGGGCGCCGACGGGGTGTTCCAGTTCGCTGCGCTCTGGCTGCTGCAGTGTCACGAATTCCCGCGGACGGCTTTTGACGTCAACGTCAACGGAATGTTCAACGTCCTGGACGGATGCGTGCGCAACGGTGTCAAGCGGCTGGTCTGGTCGTCGTCGGCCTCCGTCTATGGCGATGCCGTCGAGGAGCCGATGACAGAAGACCATCCGTTCAACAACAAGAACTTCTATGGCGCGACCAAGATCTGTGGCGAGGCCATGGCCCGTGCCTACCACTTCCGCTACGGCCTCGACTATGTCGGCCTGCGGTACATGAACGTGTACGGACCGCGTCAGGATTACCGGGGTGCGTATATCGCCGTGATCATGAAGATGCTCGACGCGATCGACAAGGGCGAGGGACCGACGATCCTGGGCGATGGCTCGGAGGCGTTCGATTTCGTTGCGGTGGAAGATTGCGCGCGCGCCAATCTGTGCGCCATGGGCGCGAGTGCGACGGATCGCTTCTACAACGTCGGCACCGGACACCGGACCTCGCTGAAGCAGATCGCCGAAAAGCTCCTGAACCTCACCGGCTCCAATCAGCCCATCAACTATGCGCCGCGGAGCCAGGCCACGCTGGTGCGCAACCGGATCGGATCGCCGAAGCGGGCGCAGGAAGAGATCGGCTTCACCGCCGCGATCGACCTGGACGAAGGGCTGCGGCGGCTGATCGACTGGCGCAGAAGCCATATCGATCAGGTCGATCAGCGTCGTGCCAAGGCCCAGATCTGAAAGGCTCGGATCTGAGCTCGCATCCGACATCATGGAATAGATCGGCCAGAATGACATGTGTGGTATAGCCGGAATTCTGCACCGCGACGGGCGGCCCGCTTCAATCACCACGTTGACGGCAATGACCGATATCATTGCCCATCGCGGGCCGGACGGCGAGGGCCACTACTGCAACGGTCCCGTTGGGCTCGGTCATCGCCGGCTGTCGATCATCGATCTGACCGACGCCGCGCGACAGCCGATGGAGATGCGCGACGGCCGATTTGTGCTGACCTACAATGGGGAGATCTACAACTTCAAGGAGTTGAAGGTCGAGCTTTCGGCGAGGGGACACGTCTTCAACTCCTCCGGCGACAGCGAGGTGTTGCTGCACGCCTTCGCCGAGTGGGGCCTCGGTGCGCTTCTCAAGTTCAACGGCATGTTCGCTTTTGCGATCTGGGACAACAAGGAGCGCAAGCTCACCTTGGCCCGGGATCGCTTCGGCGTGAAGCCGCTCTACTACGCCGAACTTGGGCAGACCTTCGTGTTTGCCTCCGAGCACAAGGCTTTTCGGGCATTCTCGGAGTACAAGCCGCGCGTCGACATCAGCGGGCTGTCGGAATATCTGAGCTTTCAGAACTTCTTCGCCGAGCGGACGCTGTTTGCCGGCGTGAAACTGTTGCCGGCCGGCTGTTATCTGCAGATTTCGCTGGACAGCCGGGCCGTCGAGCCGGTGCAGTACTGGGATTTCCATTTCGAGGAGCCCGAGTACGCCGTCGACGAGAACGAGGCGACCGACGAGCTCGATCGCCTGTTCAGGCAGGCGGTCAACCGCCAACTCGTGAGCGACGTCGAGGTCGGGTGCTATCTTTCCGGCGGCATGGATTCCGGCTCCATCACCGCGCTGGCATCGAGCCAACTGCCGTTCATGCGGACCTTTACGGTCGGCTTCGATCTCAACTCGGCCTCGGGCGTCGAACTCGGATACGACGAGCGGACCAAGGCCGAGCATATGTCGTATTTGTTCAAGACCGAGCATTACGAGATGGTCTTGAAGGCCGGCGACATGGAGCGTGCGCTGCCGCAGCTCGCATGGCATCTGGAAGAGCCACGCGTCGGCCAGTCCTATCCGAATTTCTATGCGGCAAAACTCGCGTCCAAATTTGGCAAGGTGGTCCTGACCGGGACCGGGGGAGACGAACTCTTCGGCGGGTACCCCTGGCGTTACTACCGCGCCGTCGTGAATGACGACTTCGATCATTATATCGAGAAGTACTTCGGATTCTGGCAGCGCATGGTTCCGAGCGGAACGATGCCGAAGCTGCTGGGGCCGGTATGGGATGAGGCCAGGCAGACCTCGCCGATCGATATCTTCAGGGGAGTGTTCAAGGAGCACGCCTCGGAGCTGCGGCGGCCCGAGGACTACGTCAATCACTCGCTCTACTTCGAGGCCAAGACGTTTCTGAACGGGCTGCTTGTCGTCGAGGACAAGCTGGCGATGGCGCATGGTCTCGAGAGCCGGGTGCCGTTTCTCGACAATGATCTCGTCGATTTCGCAATGAAGCTGCCTGCCAAGATGAAGCTAGGCAATCTGACCGAGGTCATTCGCCTCAACGAGAACGAGCCCGGCGGTAAGGCGCAGCGCTATTACGAGCGCACCAAGGACGGCAAGTTGATTTTGCGGAAGATGATGAGCCGGCACATCCCCGACGAAGTGGCCGAGCGCGAGAAGCAAGGCTTCTCCGCGCCGGATGCCAGCTGGTTCAAGGGCGAGAGCATCGAGTACGTCAAGCGGAGGCTCTTCAGCAACACGGCCCGCATCTACGACCTGGTCGACCGAAAGACCGTTCGCTCGCTGGTCGACGAACATCTGGAAGGACGAGAAAACAGGCGGCTGCTGATCTGGTCCTTGCTCAATCTCGAGCAGATCATGGAAAGCAGCTTTTAGGCACGCACAAATGGGAGCGCGCTGCAGATGAACGGTCTCTTCCCGGCGGCACGATGGGTGCGGGTTGGCCTGTCGCCATACCGCAACTCTCAGGCCTTATGGACCACGATCAATCAGATCCGGCGATATCCCGATCTGTTGCGGGAGATGGTCGACCGTGACCTGAGCGCTGCGCATGCGCGGCACGGGTTTGGCGCGTTGTGGGTTTTCATTCATCCGCTCGTTGTCGTCGGAACGTACCTGCTCATCTTCGGCTTCGTGTTGGGCAGCAAGCTGTCGATCAGCACAGATTTTCCCGGCGATTTCTCTGCCTACATTCTGGCAAGCCTGGTTCCGTGGCTGATGTTGCAGGCTGCGCTGGTTCGCGGGCCCGGAGCCCTGATCGGGAGCGCAAGTCTCGTCAAGCAGGTTGTGTTCCCGATCGAGCTGCTTCCGATCGCGGCAACCATTGCCGCAACGATCCCCCATCTGCCGGCGCTTGCGCTCGTCATTGTCTACAAGGCCTATGTAGGGGGCCTCAGCTGGATGATCCTTCTGCTGCCGATCGTGTTTGTCGTTCACGCAATTCTTGCGGTCGGATTGAGCTTCGCCCTTGCTGCAGTCACGCCCTTCTTTCGCGATCTGCGCGAGATCGTCACGGTCTTCACCTCGATCGCGATGTATCTGATGCCGACGGTGTACCTGCCCGACTGGATGCCGCGTGCCCTTCGTCCATTGATCTATTCGAATCCGTTCAGTTACGTCGTCTGGGTCTACCAGGACGTTCTTTTCTTCGGTTCGTTCAAGCATCCGTACGCCTGGGCGGTTACCCTCGTATTCGCGCTGCTGAGTCTGGGGCTCGGATACCGCATGTTTGAAAAGCTGAAACCGTACTATGGCAATGCTCTCTGACAATCGAGACGCCGGCGACCTGATCGCGCTTGCCGGGTCACTGGACCCGCAATGCGCCATCCGCGTCACTGACCTGGGAAAGGCCTATCGGCTCTATCAGCAGCCGTTGGACTTCCTGAAGGAGATCATCACTGGAAAGCCCCGGCACCATGAGCATTGGGCAGTCCAGAATGTTTCCTTTGAGGTGCTGCGCGGGCGCGTGGTCGGCATCATCGGGCCGAACGGCGCAGGAAAAAGCACCCTCCTGAAGATCATTGCCGGACTGCTGGATGCCACAACTGGGCGAGTTGAAGTGGCCGGAAAGCTGTCCGCGATTCTGGAATTGGGGACCGGCTTTCATCCGGATGTGTCGGGTCGCGACAACATCGTGCTGGGCGGCATGTGCCTGGGTATGACGCGTGCGGAAATCGAGGCGAAGGTTCCCTGGATCATCGATTTCAGCGAGCTTGCCGAGGTGATCGATCAGCCGTTCCGGACCTATTCTAGCGGCATGCAGGCGCGGCTCACCTTCGCCACGGCGATCAGCGTCGATCCGGAGTTGTTCATCGTCGATGAGGCTCTCGCCGCCGGCGATACCGCCTTTGTCAACAAGTGCATGAAGCGGGTTCGTCAGATCTGCGAAAGCGGCGCCACCGTCCTGTTCGTCTCGCACTCGAGCGGGCTGATCAGCGAGCTGTGTGACGAGGCGATCTGGATCGACAAGGGGCGGGTGCTGATGCACGGCAATGCCCAGCGCGTCAGCAAGGCCTATGAGCAGAGTGTCTGGGATATCGAGGAAGCGCGCAATCTTCGGGAAACCAAGAAGCTGAGCGAGTCGATCGAGAGTACGGCCGAAACCGGAAAATACGAGCTTGGCGGCGACACCCTGCAGATCACTGCCGTCGAGGTGATCGACGTCGAAGGCAAGCCGATCGGCGTTGTCAAGAATGGGCAGCCGCTTCGCATCCGGGTATCGTGGTCGGGCTTCTCCGAGCACAAGCAGATCTACGCAAGTCTGCGGATCGATACCGCGCGCCTTCAGGCGGTGACCGGAATTGAGGGATACGACGGTGGCCTGTTCCTCGATGGAGATGATGGTCTGCCGGAACGCGGCAGCGTCATCTACGAGGTGCCCGAGCTCGCTCTTGGCGAAGGGCAATACTACATTTCTGCCGCGCTGTGCCGGCACATGCTGCCGAAGGGGGCCGAAGCCATCCTGCATTATGTAGAGAAGGCGGCGCAGTTCTCGGTGTCGCGCAATTCACTGTGGCATTTCAATTATCTGTATGATCCGAAATTCACCTGTAGTATCGAGCGAAGCTGATGACGATGACGGATGGTGATTGGCAGGAGAAGCTCGAGGCGTTCTTTGAGCTTCGCGCTCGGCAGATATCGGAGAAGCCGACGCTGGATGACCTCTGCTACGTCGCCGGTAGAAATCCGTTTCTCTGGACCGATCAGGACCTGCTTTCCGATCTGAAATCGCACATGTCGAGTCTGATGCAGCTCGACCAGAACTCTAGGGTTCTGGAGGTGGGATGCGCCGCGGGCCTTCTCGCGATGCTCGTTGCGCCGAACGTGGGCAAGTATGTGGGCGTCGATCTGGCGGAGACCCCGCTCGGCGTTGCGCGACGGCTTGAGCTCCCCAATGCCGAGTTTCATCAGGCTGCCGGGGAGAATCTGCAATTCGGCGACCGCGAGTTTGACGCTGCCTTCTGCTATGACGTGTTCTCGAACTTTCCGAAGTTTCAGACCGGCGAATTGATCATTCGAGAGATGCTTCGGGTCGTGCGCCCTGGCGGGCGCGTTCTCATCGGCTCTGTGCCCGACCGGAGCAAACTAGAACAGTCCCAGCGGATCGCGGCTCAATTGGCGGCTGGATTTGGAGCACAGCTCGCTGCTCGTCCGCCGCTGGAAACCATGGTCAAGCAACGGAAGCCCAATTCCTTGGCCAAGGTTGCGAGCTATCTTGGATTTGCCAAAGACGCGCCCGCCGCGCAGATTAAGCCGGAAATCGTGTCGTATGACTTCCTCAAGGAGGACTTCATCGATCTCGGAAAGCGCCTTCGGGTTGAGACAGAGATAGTCGACATCCACCCGCGCAATCCCTATCTCGGCACGCGCTTCAACGTCATATTTGTCGCTAAATGAAGATCGTCGGGTTTCACGACGTCGGTCGTGACCGCTGGAACGCGCTGGCGGCGTCTTCGCCCGAGGCGTGGCTGAACCACGATACGGCGTGGGTGTCGATCGAGGAACGCTTCTTTGTCGATGCCAACCTGTCGTTCGCCCTGATCGAGAACGACGACATCGTCGGTATTCAGCCGCTGTATCTGAGCGACGGGACCGGTACGCCGTTTGGCGAGCGCCTTCTGCACTCAGGGATCCATCGTCATACCGGCCTGGCAACGAGCGAGCGGATCGACCGTGGTACCAGGAAAGCCCTGCGTACAGCGGCCATGGACGAGATATTTCGACTGGCTGAGCTGTACGATGTCGATCGCATCCAGCTCAATTCCCACAATCTTGCGCCAGGCAATCGCGCGGATTCGCGTGAGGAAATTCCCTTTTGGGTGACAGACTTTGGATTCCAGCTCGGAATCGCATTCGGTCCAAATGGAATGAGCCCGTTCCCGGGTCTGTCGACGGTCAATGCCGATCAATTGGTCGATCTCGACCAGTCCGAAGACGATCTGTTTTCGAATTTGGACGAAGGGTGCCGAAGGGCGGTTCGCAAGGCGCTCAAGGCGGGTCTTACGTTCGAAGTCGCTACCGATCGCTCGGCGCTGAAGGACTACCTGCAAATCGCCGAAGAATCGGCCGTGAGGACGGGAGAGGCGCTGCCGCCGGTTTCCTACTACGAGGCGGTCCTTGACGGCTTTTTCGCGCAGGGCCGGGCGCACCTGCTCTTCGTGCGTGAACGAGACGTCCGGCTGGCCGGTTTGATCGTGCTCAGCGACAAGACGGCCGTGCACTTCATGGCCGGAGCCGCCCGATCCGATGCCTTGAAGCTTCGGCCCAACGATTTGCTGCATTGGAACGCGATGTTGTGGGCCAAGCGCGCCGGATTCCGAACCTATCGTCTGGGGCCGTGGTTTCCGGAAGTGCCGCGCGACTGGCCGATCTCGAAAGTATCGTACTTCAAGACGAAGTTCGGATCGACGTCGGTTCCGATCATTCAGGGAAGCATGTTTCGTCGCCCGGAAAGATACCGTCGGGAAATGCCCGCGTTGGAAGAGAGCCTCAGAGGCGTGGGCTACCGCGCCGCGCAGTCTTCTGTGTCCGCGCGCGCCGGTAGCGAATTTGTTGCCCACCTTCTGCGCGTTTTCGGATTTCCTGGCGCCTCCGCGTCGCCGGACGGCGGGCCTCTGGTCCTGTATCGTCCGCAGCGCGAGGACGTGAGCCGGGCGTCCGACTTTCTTGGTCGCGGCGGCTCCGTCGTTGCCGTGCTGCCGGCCGTCGGCTTTGCGAAGGCATTCGCCGTCACGTCGGAAGCGAGGGCCGTCGATTCTCCGCGGGTCCTGCAGGCCGAAATGGCGGGGCAGAAGCCCTGGAAAAGGCTGCGGACACTTCACTCGTATATGCGATTTGTGGCCGCGGAAGGCGTGCCTGTCGTCACCGATGACGAGGGGCGGGCTGCCTGGCTCGGCTTGCGTACGTCCGCGGGCGGGTCGATCATATTCGCCGGCACCGATATCGTTGCGGACCTCGTTCGGTATCGCCAGGGCGATCCTGCGGCCGCCGACAAGCGGCCTACGGATGCGATGTGGGGCTTTGCCGGGGAGCGGCCAAACTATCTCTTCGAAGGCCAGCTTGCCGGCGAGGAACCGCGGGAGCGGCATGCGGACTGGTGGTGCGAAGCCTTGTCGGACGCGCTGACGCGCGTGTGTGGTGAGAGCAGGCTTCCGATGTTGCCGAATGGGGCGCCGGGCGCGATCGTCATCACGGGCGATGACGATCAAGCCGCGCTCGATCGGTATGCCGAGCAGCTGGAAGCGCTCGGCGCGCTGCCGGTTACATATTTTCTTCATCCGCTGACCAAGCATACGCCGGAGACGTTGGCGCAACTCAACTCGCGCGGGCGCGTCGAACTGGGTCTGCATCCCGACGCGCTTGAAGAGCCGCAGAAATACGCCGAGCTCTTCTCGGAACAGGCCAACTGGTTCAAGCAACTGACGGGAGAGGACGCGCGGACCGTCCGAAACCATGGATTTCTGAACGACGGGTATTGGAAGCATGCCGAGCCATGGAATGCGCACGGCGTGAAGGGGAGTTCCAATCTGCCCGGGCTCGACGGCCGCATGCTCAACGGCTCGCTGTTACCGGCGCGACTCTTGCTCGATGACAAGCTTACCGGTCACTGGAGCATCTTGACCGCCATCGGCGACGGGATCGTGTTCGTGCACGGCTGGAATGATGATCAATCGGCGGATTGCATTTTCGGACTTGCAGACGACATCCGAAAGAGCGGCATCCCTGGAGTGATCGTCGTCAACCTGCATCCGGAGAACATCGACAAGACCCGCGGGATGCATCACGCGGTTCGCAAGGTTGTCGACGACGGATTCGTTCCCTGGACGATGAGCGAATGCCTCGCATGGTTCGAGAGCCGTCCCGAGCAGCGGCAGGCTGACGTTCGGCCGGCTTTCTCCTGGGCGCGGCTGTTGGGCCGACGGAGCAACTGAGTATGCGCCTCGGCGTTCTGTCCGATGCTCACGGGAATATCGAGGCGTTCGAGCTGGCACTGGCCATCCTGGCGGAGGCGAAGGCCGATGCGATCTACTTCCTGGGGGACGCGGTTGGGTACATTCCGGAAAAGGGCGTTGTCAGCGCGCTTCGGTCGGGCGGCATCCACATCGTGAGAGGAAATCACGACGACATGCTCGTCCGGCAGACGACGGCTGCGGACCGTGAGGCGATCTATCGTCATCGCGAGACGTTTGCGCTGCTGAGCAACGATGAGCGCGACTTTGTCGGGAGCTGGCCGTCGAAACTGACCGTCCGCGATGAGCGTGGAACGATCCTGTTTGTTCACGGCAGCCCGAAGGACCCGCTGGAGGGCTACGTCTATCCGGACAGCAGCCTGTCGGACTATGCGGAGACCGACGCAGACGTCGTCTTCATGGGACACACGCATCATCCCTTTGTGCGGCGGCACGCGGACAAGCTCTTTGTCAATGTCGGGAGTTGCGGCCTTCCGCGAGGAAATGACCTTCGGGGATCGGTCTGCATCTTCGATCAAGCCGAGCGCACCGCAGAGATCATCCGCTTCGATATCTCGGGTCCCTGCCGTCGAGTCCTGTCGCGTTACCCGCTTGCGCCCCCGGTCGCTTCTTTGCTTGAGAGGTGCGCCGATTTCAAAGCGAATGAGGTGCAATCTTGAAGAGTAGACGCGCAAAGGTTCTGCTGACGGGGATCGGTGGCGGCGGTCACGGCGAGCAGATACTCAAGGCTCTCCGGTTGGGCGAGCTCGAGTACGACATCGTTGGCACGGACGTGAGCGATCTGTGTGCCAACCGGAACCTCGTCAACAAATTCGTGCAATTGCCGCGGGCGAGCCACCCCGCGTATCTGGATGAGCTTCGATCGCTGGCCCACTCGGAAAAATGTGTTGCGGTCTTTCATGGGTCCGAACCCGAGATGGCTGTTCTGAGCCGGGCACGATCCGCGCTTGAGGCTGACGGCCTGTACGTGCCGGTGAATCCACCGACCGTTCTGGAGGTTTGTCAGGACAAGACGAAAACGATGGCCCACCTGGCCTCGTGCGGATTGTCGGCGCCTAGCTTCATGGAAGTGCGCGATCTGTCGGACCTCGACCAATGGGAGACCCTGCCGGCAATCCTCAAGCCGTCGGTCGGCGGCGGCGGGTCGGCCAATGTCTTCATCGTTCAGTCGCGCGAGGAACTGCTGGCCTTCTCGCGCTATCTGCTTGCGACGTCTGAAGCCTTCATCATCCAGGAATACATCGGAACCTCGGACGACGAATATACGGTCGGCGTGCTGTTCGGTGCGGATGGCGCCCTCCTCAATTCGATTGCGATCAGGCGGGTCATCAACAACGCCCTGACGATCCGTACTCAGGTCCCCAACCGGTCGGGGCGTGCCGATCTCGGATCGCGGCTTGTGATCTCGACCGGCATTTCGCAGGGACATATTGCCGACTGGCCTGATGTGCGAAGCGCGTGCGAGAAAATCGCCGGCTCGCTTTCACCGAGAGCTCCGATCAACGTGCAGTGCCGTGTCGTGGACGGGGCCGTCGTTCCGTTTGAGATCAATCCCCGATTTTCGGGAACGACCTCGTTGAGGGCAATGGCTGGATACAACGAGCCGGACATTCTCGTTCGAAGAGATGTCTACGGCGAGAACATTCCGGTGCGATTTCCATACAAGGAAATGACGATCCTGCGGGGCTTGCAAGAGCATTCGATTGGCTAAGTGAGCGTTCTGAACTCGACAGGCGGCAGCGGATCAACAAGGAGTGAGCTTATGACAGCGCAATGTCCGGTATGCGAATCGACGCAGCTAGGTGATATCTATCCGTCCTTCTCCGGGACCTGCATCACATCAGACATGATGGTGCTTCGCGAGGCATCCCTCGACAATCGGCTGTGCAAGGAATGCGGCCTCATCTTCAACGCTGGCGGGACGCGGGGGCGGGCCGAAGCCTTCTATAAGGACAGCTACAATCTGATGATGAAGAGCCCGGACGCGGCCATCCAGAGCTTCTCGGGTCCGGCTCCCATCTCTCAAGCGGAACGCACGCACCAGATCCTGAGGGAAATGACCAATCTGCCGGCCGACGGATCGGTGCTGGAGATTGGTGCCGGAAAGGGCGACTTCCTGGGACATTTTGTTGAAGAATCTCCCGACTGGCGCGCGGCGGCATTCGAACCGAGCTCGGCATTCGACGTGCTGCAGAAGAGATTTCCCTCCGCCCTGCTTCGACGCTGCGACTACAAGGATTTCGACGCTGAGGCGGCGAGCTTCGATCTGATCGTCGCCTTGGGCGTCCTGGAGCATGTCGAGAATCCGCTCGACATGTTGAAGTGGGCGCACAGGCACCTCAAGGAGGCGGGCCTCTTCTATATTCGCGTTCCCAACTTTGCGAAGAATCCGAACGATCTGTTTTGCGCAGACCACCTTTCGAAGCTCACCCTCTATACATTGGAATCGCTCGCGCACGCCGCCGGATTTGATGTGGTGTCCTCGAAAGAGGCAGGTGTGCCGATCTTTGTTCTCCTGAGGAAGATTGCTGCGCCGAAGCCTCACACGGCGAACGTGGCAGAACTCAATCGACACACAGTTGATCAGAACGCGACCGTGGCCAAGGTTGCGATGGATGCGATCGATCGGTGCCGCAAAGCAGCCGATGCGTCCGGCGAGCCATTCGCCATTTTCGGCTTGGGGTCGTCGGGCTTGTTTGCGCCGTTCTACCTCGGCTTCGACGCCGGGAAGATCGCGGCCTATCTCGATGAAAATCGTTCCACGTGGGGAAGCGGCTTGAACGGACGTCCGGTGGGCGGTCTCGACAAGATCAAGGAACTGGGGATCCGGCACGTGGCGCTGGCGATCAGCCCGGTCTATTTCGATCAAGTGAAGGCGAAGCTGGCACCTTACGGCGTGGAAGTGTATTCGGCCTGAGGTCAGGTCAAAGACCTTTCCCTCAACTCCCCGCCGGATTCCAGGCATCGAGAGTAGCGATCCAATGAACATCACAGAACCGAGTTTCGACGAAGCTGAAATTGCGTTGCTGCGAGAGTGCCTCGACTCGAAATGGGTCACGCAGGGGCCGCTCACGGAACGATTCGAGCGGCTCATCGCAGAGAAGCATGACGTCAAGCATGCCCTTGCGTGCACGTCCTGCACCGCCGCACTGCATCTGGCGACCATGGCCCTGAAGCTCGGGCCGGGAGACGAAGTGATCGTGCCCGCTTTCACCTGGGTCACGAGCGCGCACTCGGCTGAATACGTCGGTGCGAAGCCCGTCTTCGTCGATGTCGATCTGTCGACCTACAATATCGATCCGGAACGGCTGGAAGCCGCGATTACGCCACGCACGAAGGCCATCATCGCGGTCCACCTGTTCGGCCTTGCCGCCCCGATGGACGAGATCCTGGCCATTGCGCGGCCGCGTGGCATTCAGGTGATCGAAGACGCCGCATGCGCGATCGGCACGACCTACAAGGGCAGGTTGGTTGGCGCGATTGGCGACATCGGCTGCTTTTCGTTCCACCCGCGTAAGGCAGTCACGACGGGTGAGGGCGGCGCCGTAACCACCAACCGCGATGATCTTGCGGAACGCGTGCGGTCGCAGCGCAACCACGGCTCGACCGGCGCTCCGGATCCGTCGATCGAGCCTCACGGCCCGTGGACGATGGCGACGTTTGACAATCTCGGCTTCAACTTGCGCTTGTCCGACATCCAGGCCGCGGTCGGCGTGGCGCAAATGGGCAAGCTCGAGCGGCTGCTGGCAGAACGCCGGCGTCTCGGCCATCGCTATTCCGAGTTGCTCGCCGGGAACAATTCGATTGTGCGACCGCTCGGCGGCGACGTCGATGGACACGCATTCCAATCCTACGTCATTCGTATCGTTGACGGACATCGCGAGCGCCGCAACGCGGTGATGTCTGCGCTGGCTGCCGCGGGAATTCAGACCCGACCGGGCACGCATGCGGTGCATCGGCTCGGCTACTACAAGAACAAATATGGCCTGCGCCCCGAGCAGTTTCCGAACGCGGCACTCGCGGAGGACACGACAATCACATTGCCGATCTTTCCGAACATGACGGAGGAAGATCAGCGCCGGGTGGTTGATTGCATCAATCGAGCCAGCGCTTGAGACAAGTGCGGAACGCAGCCGGTGTCTTCGAAGCTATTTCGGTCGGTTCGCTACGCTTTGGGGGGCTCGCGTTTTGCCAGGCTCTCCCAGCTTGCGCGAACGAACCATAATTTTGGCGCAGCCGTTGCTGCGCTGTCCCCGACACCGCAACGGAGACGCATAGATCAGGCGATTTTCGAGAATGTGAACCGGGTTGCCGCCGAGGGCGATTACGAACTCCTCACGTCCATGCTGGATGCGCTGCGACCATTTCTAAATCCCGATCAAACCCCTGATGCGCGCGACTTCTGGGATGCTCTGGTGGCCGATTGTCGGGTGATCGCTGCCGATCGGCTGCTGCGAGGCGAGATGAACGCGCTCTGGGGGGTTACGCCGATCGTCAATCTGACCGCGGGCGTTGCGGCAGATCGCGCTCTCGGTGTGAACGCTCGCTCGCTGGTGTTCACCACCTACCATACGTCTTCGAACTTTGACGTCGTATGCTCGGAAATTCAAGCGCGCCTCGTGACTGAACGTGGCGGGGACTGGGTCCTGCTTCGATGGCTGATGCTGATCTGGGCCATCGCCAATTTCGATTTCTTTCATCTCTACAATGATCGCGGCATCATTGAGCCGGCCGGCGGCTATGGCAGTCCGCGCTTTGGAATCGCGGTGCGCGAGATGGAAATATATCGTCAGGCCGGCAAGCGGCTTTATACCTACGCATACGGCGCTGACCACAGGACGCGCGAGAAGAACCTCGCGCTTGGAAAATGGAACTTCTGCTCCGAATGTCCTGATCCGGGTGTCTATTGTGTCTGCGACGATGTCGGCGGCGCCGCCATGCTCAAGGTCATCAGAGGATACTCGACAGCCGTGGTGGCGCACGGGCTGGCCATGAAGCTCATTCCGGGTGCTCGAAATGTGCCGTATCTGACGGTCGATGTGAGTAAATTCTCTCCCCGGCGATCCTGGTCGCAAAGCGATGGAAAGCTGGTTGTGGGCCACTTTCCGAACCACGGCTATTTCAAGGGGACGAAGTATCTCGAAGGCGCAATCCAGTCCCTGCAGGCTGAAGGTCATGCGGTCGAGCTCCTGCTCCTGAGCGGAAAGCCGCACCATGAAATACTGGAGGCGATGCAGAAGATCGACATTCTTGTCGACCAGCTCATCAGCGGATCCTTCGGCTTGACTGCCGTTGAGGCAATGGCATCAGGCTGTCCTGTCGTCTGCTACCTGCACGATGGCGTAGCGGTCGCCGATCGCGAAAGCTGCCCGGTCATTGAAGCAAATCCGGATACGATCAAGGACGTCTTGCATCAGCTCATTTCGGACCGGACGCGGCTTTCCAAAGCCGGAGCAGTGGGCCCTGAATATGTCCGGAAGAACTACTCTGTAGAGGCGCTCGGAACGCATTTGGCGGATCTATATTTGGAGACCGCAGATCTACCAAGGGCGCTGAAGGCAAGACTCGCCGAACGCGCGAAGTCGCTGAACTCGTGATGCCGTCAAAGCGATCCCTGCTCGAAAACTGGAACGGGTCTTGCAGACTCGTTACTCGTGCGCGGGACGCCTAAGCCAGTGTCAATTCCCTACGTCGAAACCGGCCTCGAGAGTCAGGTGAAGCAAAGCGACTCAACGCAGGCGATTGAAGCGGAAAACGCGCGCGCGTTGCGCTTGATCGACGACTTCCAGCGAAAAATGGGCCGGCCGCTTCGCGTTCTTCATATCGGCAACATCGCCAACAACGCCTACAACAACGCCCGCATTCAGCGGAAGCTGGGCATCCACGCCGACGTGCTGTGCTACAACTACTACCACATCATGGGGTGCCCGGAGTGGGAGGACGGCGCGCTGCAGGAGGGGTCCTCGGCGCTCGGGCAGGATCATTTCAGGCCGGATTGGTGGGCGACAAGCCTGAAGGGATGGAAGCGGCCCCGTTGGTTTGTTCAGGGCCCATCCGCGCTTTGCATCGAATACCTTCGCGCCCGGAACGCGGGTTGGAGATCCACGGCATATTTGAAATGGTTGGAACTGGAGTTGACCGCCCTTCAGGACGCTCGTTCCGGCGACGACAAAGGCTTCCTCGCCAAATATGTTCCTCGGCATCTGCGATTCCTGCTCTGGCTCAGCGGACCGGGGCGGTCCTGGTATCGGAACAGGCAACCTCTCAGCCTGTACAGAATATGGCTTGGAACGTTCGTCGCAAACGGCGTGCTCGGACGTGAATCCAGCACGGGTCAATTCAAGACGAACTGGCTCGACAGAATCTCGGCTGCTGCATGGTTGAAGATTGCGCGACGGGGTCCGCAAGCTGACGCGGAGGCGCGCTCCGCCCTCAGTGCGTTGCGGGAGGATGTTCGCTGGCTGCGCACCGGCGGGATTCGCGAGAGGTCGTCTGCGCTTGCCCGCTCGCTGACCCTCAGCTTCCTGGCGCTGCTGGAGCGCGTCATGCTCAAGTTCATTCCGGTCTCGGAAACCGGCTGCGTGGCGCGATCGATGTCCGATCCCGTCACGCGAGCACGGGAAATCGAGACGTTGCTGGATGAAATCAGGAGCGATCCCGCCGAGCTCGATGGTCAGTCACTTAGTTATCGCGAGGAGTATGTAACGATACATCCAAAGCCCTTCGAGGATGTCCTCTTGTACTATGACATCATCCAGGGATATGCGATCGACGGCCTGATACCGATGATGAACGGCGTCAAGAATTTCTGCTGCTATGAGCATGGAACGCTGCGCGAAATTCCGTTCGAGAACAATCTGACCGGGTTGATCTGTCGGATCTCGTTTCAGCGCGCGCCCGCGGTGTTCGTAACCAATTCGGACGTGCTGCCCTCGGTCCAGCGGTTGGGACTAAATAAAGATAGGGTGGTCTACCTCCCGCACGCGTTTGATAATCACAAGCTGCGCGCATTCCGCGATGCGCACCCTGAACTAAGTCCCCCGACGGGTGGACCTGTGATTTTCTTTAGTCCCTCGCGGCATCATTGGAAGCGGGGAAATTCATCCTGGCTGAAGGGCAACGACGTGATGATCCGCGCCGCGGCCGAAGTCGCGCGCGAAACGAGAAACTTCAAGCTCGTATTCGTCGAATGGGGTCAAGAGGTTGCAGACAGCAAGGATTTGATCGGGGAACTCGGCCTTTCCGAGCTGGTTGAATGGATCCCGACCATGTCCAAACGGGAGCTATGGCAGCGCTACTGCGTATCGCATGCCGTGGTTGACCAATTCGTTGTTCCTGCTCTCGGGGGCGTCGGGTTCGAGACAATGGCGCTGGGCGTCCGGTTGATTTCAGCCATCGACCAGCAACAGACAGCCATGTTTTTCGGCCAAGAGCCGCCGTTGCTCGCGGCCGGTAGCATCGCGGAATGCGCTGCGCGAATCCGGGAGGTCATCCAGGATCCCCTTGATGCCCAAGGCCGAGGCCAGGCTGCCTCTCAATGGATGTCGACCTACCATTCCGCGGAAAGAATAGTTGCTCTCCAGTGCAAGGCGTATAGCAATTTGCTGGTGGGTCAGTGGTGATGGCGTTTCCCGCAGCACCGATGCAGATTTTCTAGAGTTGCCACAGAATGATGCTTAAGCAGATCTCATCCTTGATCAAGCAGTATCCTCCCGTTTTTCGCGCGTTGCGGCCGGTATTCTATTTCCTTTTTGGCCGGTGGAATGCGCTGGTCTCAGGGCTTGTGATCCGTCGTGCGCAGTTCGCGCAGGCTCGAATCCCGAAGATGTCCGCTGCGGGTGATGCTACGTCGCGCAATAGGCAGATTGGCAGATCTGCCTCTGGTCGCGAGGTGGTGATGCTTGTCGTCTCCGATCTACGCGTGGACCCGAGAGTTGAACGAGAAGCCCGTGCCCTCGGCGCCGCCGGATATGACGTGACGGTGATCTGTCCCGAACCTACGAAAGGGGCAGGGGCAACCTTCAATCTTGATTGGGGACCGCGCGTTCATATTCAGCATGCCGATTGGACGGCTGCGACGTTCATGAGCGAGCAGCCGGGCTACTTTGCGGAACAGCTTTACCTGGAAGCGGTGAAGCGGAAGCCATTTGCGTTCCATGCGCATGATCTCTCCACCGCCTACGCCGCGATGGCGGCTGCAAAGTACCGAGGCGCGCACCTTGTGGTCGATTTCCACGAGTGGTTTTCGGAGAATGTTCATTGGGATACGAAGCAGTCCGCCTGGGCGCCGTATCCTCCCGAGTGGAAGCGGACGCTTCAGGAGTTGGAAGTTCGTTGTCTTAACGAGGCGTCCGCCACGATCACTGTATGTGACTCGATTGCGGACGCAATGAAGGCGGAACTCGGCGGTAGCCGTCCCGTCGTGGTCCGCAACATTCCCGATATCGCGGTCACGCCGTCGCGTGAGTATCTGCCGCTGAAGCAGCAACTGGGGCTACCGGAATCGACGTTCGTTCTGCTGTGGCAGGGGGGAACCGGCCCGACGCGCCTGATCGAGCCGATTATTGAAGCCCTTGCCTATGCACCTGATTGTGTTTTCGTCATTCGGGGGCCGTCTCTGGATCTGTTTGGCCCCAACTATCTGGAATTGGCGCAGCGCAGCGGCGTGGAGGGCAGGGTCCTGCTTGCTCCGCCGGTGCCATCGAAGGACGTTGTTGCGGCCGCCCGAGGGGCAGATGCCGGGATCTGGACGTTGCCGGCCCTGTGCCGCAACTTCACCTTTGCGCTTCCCAACAAGATCTTTGAGTACCTCGCCGCCGATCTTCCCGTCCTCGTTGCGCACTACGCCGAGGCGAAGCGTCTCGTCGTGGAGAACGAGGTCGGGTTGACGTTTGATCCTTACGATCCGCGTTCCATCGCTGAATCGATCAACCGCATGGTTCAGGATAAGGCGCTCCGGGCGGCCTTCACCGCCAATACGCGGAAGACCCTCGCAAAGCTGGATGCAAAGTCGGAGTGGCGGAAGGTCGTTTCGCTCTACGACAGCTTTTCGCCGAAAAAGCCGCCGCAACGCGGATACACGCAATGAGAGATCGACTGAGATCGCTCGCGCGGCTCGTATTGCCGCTGAGCGTTCGAAGGTGGATGCTAACGACCTGGTCGATTGCGAGATCGCCGGGTGGGTGGACAATCGTCTGCCGCAAACTGCGGGCGCTGCCGCGGAAGCTTCTCGGCCTGGTCGCGACTGCACTTTCGATTGTCGTTCTGAACCTCGCGATTTGGCTCGCTCCGGCAGTTGGAGCCGTGCGCCTGCGGCGCGGAGAGCCCAGGAGCTTGTGGGGTGTAACACCGATCCTGACCCTGCAGCTCAAGGCCAGGGCAGATCGGGCGCTCGGCTTTCGATCGACCTCTCTTGTCTACGTCACCTACGTCATAACGTCTCGCTTCGATCTGAATCTCCAACGGCCTTACGTCCTGGCAGTGAAGTTTGGCCTGGGGCTCGCGTTCCAGCGTTTGGTGCTCGCGTGGGCCCTGGTTCGGTATGATGTGTTTCACTTCTTCGCCGACCGCGGGTTGCTCGATTCGACCGAGCGTTTGCAGATCAATTCCGAGGAGCTTGCCGCTCTGCGGCGGGCCGGCAAGCGGGTCTATGTTTATGCGTACGGTGCCGATGTTCGTACCAGGCTTGCGACCCTGGCCCTCGGCAGATGGAATTTCTGCGTCGACTGCACGGAGCCGCCCAAATATTGCACCTGTCACGACGCAGAGGCTCAACACTATGTTTCCGAGTTGACCAAGTCCGTAACGGCCCTGGTCTCGCTCGGCGACATGCTGACCTACATGCCTGAGGCAAAACATATCAATTACTGGCCGTTGGATCTGGATCGGTTCAATGCAGTTCTCCCGGATACCCCGCCATCCGGTCCCCTTCGCATCGCTCACGCGCCAAACCACACGCACTTCAAGGGCTCGAAATACCTGGAGCGGACGATCGACAGGCTGAAGGTGCAGGGATACGACATCGAATACTGCAAGGTACAAGGCGTTCCCAACAGCGAGGTTCTCGCGCTGTTCGCCCAGTCCGACATCGTGGCGGATCAGTTTATCGGCGGTGCTTACGGCTACACCGCGCTCGAGGCGATGGCGCTCGGCAAGCCGGTCCTGAGCTTCGTGCGAAGTCCGGATCTGGTCGAGGCGCCGGACGAATGCCCGATCATCAACGCAACGCCGGATGAACTTGAGCAGGCATTGCTGTGGGTGATCCGCAATCGGGATAGCCTTCGTACGATCGGCGAGCAGGGCCGGCGCTACGTCGAGCGATGGCACGGCATATCGGCGATCGCTGCGCGGCTTGGACAGCTCTATCGGGACACGGCAAACTTTCCGCCTGCTGTCGTCGATCGCATTCGGCGCCAGCAGGAGCAGGAGGAAGCCCGGCGCAGCACTATTCCCCTGGTGAGGAATTGGCAGCATCCATTCCTGATCGCGAGGCAGCCTGTTACGGAAGGTCTCGGTGCGCTCGCCGGGACGTCACCCCGATGATCGGGTCGCTAGGGCATCTCCGGTGACATCGGTCGACACGCCAGGCGTAATCGCGCACGCGCCGCCGCCACAAGGGCTCGATTGGCATCGGCGCTTCCAGGAACAGCATGGGCGAGCGCTGCGCGTGCTGCACCTCGGCAACATCGCGAACAACGCATTCAACAATGCCAGGATCCAGCGCCAGCACGGCATCGACGCCTATGTCATTGCCTACGAAAACTACCACATCATGGCTTCCCCGGAATGGGAGGAGGCGACGTTTGAGGGAGATCTCGGAGATCCATTCTTTCCGGACTGGACCGGGGTCGATCTCGGAGGTTACCAGCGGCCGCGATGGTTTGCCTCTGGACCCCTGAATTTGTGTTGCGCAATGATCGGCGCTGAAGTTGGCGGGCAGCCGGAGCTTGCCGAGGAATTCCGACGCTCGCTGGATCGGGCCCGGCAGTCCGTGTGTTCGCAGCGAGCGTCTGCCCGCGTGATCCGTCTTGGCCAGAAAATAAGGCGGAGGATCCGTCGCTCCCCCGCAATGGCGCGCGACATCATCATGCGACGCGTTCTGGCAAAGGATGACCCGGAGCAGCAGCGGCTCGTTGATGTCTGGCGGCAAGGGCGTGCGCCGGGTTCTCCGCCGAGCGCCGCGGACTTCGGCAGCTACCGCGCGCGGCTCGCGCCGCTGACGGGCCTGCTGGATCAGTTTGACGTCATCCAGGCCTACGCCACCGACGGTGCCTGGCCGCTGCTCGCTCACCGCCCCTATTTTGCATATGAGCATGGAACGTTGCGCGCAATCCCGTTTCAGGACGACGGCCTCGGGCGGCTCACCGCCACGGTATTCCTCGGAGCCGACCATGTCTTCGTCACCAACATCGATTGCGTGCCTGCCGCACGACGGCTTGGCGTGCCGCCGGATCGGATCACGCCGCTTCCGCATGCGTTCGACGATACGAAGCTCGTTGAATTCGGGGCGAGAAACAGCGCGATCAGGCCGCCCGACGACCAGGTCGTTGTCTTTCATCCGACCCGACAGGATTGGCGGGATGCGGACCCCAGCCTGGTGAAGGGCAATGACCGGTTGATCCGCGCCTTCGCGCGCGTTGCGCAGCAGGCGCCGGCGCTGCGTCTTGCGATGATCGCCTGGGGACGCGACCTTGACGCCTCGCGGGAGCTCATACGAAGTCTGGGGCTCGACGATAAGGTGCAGTGGCTTGCGCCGATGCGCAAACCGGAATTGTGGAGGACGTATCTCCGCAGCCACGCTGTGCTGGATCAGTTCGTTTTGCCATCGTTCGGTGGAATTACCTTTGAGGCGCTCGCGCTTGGCAGGCGCGTCATCACCAACGTGGATTCGGGGACGACCGAAGAGTTCTTTTCCGAAGCGCCTCCCACTTTGTCGGCATCGACGGAGAGTGAGATCGCCGAGGCGCTTCGCAAGATCGTCGCGGATCAGGATGACCGGCATGGGCTCGGTGCTGCCGGAGCAGCCTGGATCCAGAAGTATCATTCCGCGGCGAGAATCGTCGAGTTGCAGTTGGCAGCGTATCGACGGCAGATCGAATCCGTTCGGACCTGAACCGCCATTGCGATGCATGACAGCGACGCGCACAGATCGTTACATTCGCTCAGCAAGATGAAAATCCTTCACGGTCCCTTCAATATCGGCAATCAGCCCTGGTCACTCTCGCGTGCCGAGCGCCGGCGCGGAAACACGAGCGACCTGGTCATCCGAAGCGGAACCTGGTTTCGATACCCGGCCGACAAGGTTCTGTATGACGACACGGCAACTGACTTTCAGAAGGTGGCCCGCAGCGCGTGGTTCGGGTTGTCAGCGCTGCTGCGCTACGACGTGCTGCACTACTATTTTGGAACGACGTTCCTGTATCCAGGCTATGCGTTCGAGGGCATAGGCCGGATGGGGCCGCTGCTAAACCGGCTCGTGACGATCGATCTCCAGCTGGCCAAGGGGTTGGGCAAGAAGCGGTTCATGACCCTGCAGGGCTGCGACGCAAGGCTGGCGGGCGAGGGCAACCGGCGAAACGCGTGGACGATGTGCGCCAGCGGGCGTTGCTCCGCCTATGAAACTTGCGTCACGTCGCTGGATGCGCGCCGGTCCCGCCTGATCGATCGCGTGCTTCCGCTGTTTGACCGCGTGTTCTATCTCAATCCGGAGCTGGGGCACGTCGTTCCGGGAGGCCAGTTCCTGCCTTACGCCAACGTGGAGATCGGTCATTTCACTCCCCAGTATCCCCGCGCTGAAGGCAGGCCGAGAATTGTCCACGCGCCGAGCGATCCGAGTATCAAGGGCACTCAGATGATACTCGATGCGCTGGAGCGGCTGAAATCCCGGTTCGACTTCGAGCTGATCCTGGTCGAAAAGAAAACCCATGAGGAGGCGATGGCCATTTACAGGTCCGCCGATCTTGCCATTGACCAGGTGCTTGCGGGTTGGTACGGCGGCTTTGCCGTCGAGATGATGGCTATGGGAAAGCCGGTGGTAGGCTACATCAGGGAAAGCGACCTGCAGTTCGTCCCGCAGGCCATGCGGGATGATCTTGCGATCTTGAACGTCGATCCCGGGCGGCTCACGGAAGATCTCGCGGCCATTCTCGAACGTCGCGCCGAGTGGACGGAGCTGGGGAAGCGGGCTCGTCGCTATGTCGAGCGATGGCATGATCCTGATCATATTGCCGGGGCGATGATCGAAGCCTATCGCAGCCCTGACAGTAAGTTCGTGCTGGCGCCGGCGGGCGCCGAGGTCGAGTAGATCCAGATGTGTGGCATTGCTGGCATTTTGCATTTTGGCGCCTGTCCGGACGCGAGCGTCCGGATACGGAATATGGCGGCCAGTATCGAGCACCGCGGCCCTGACGACGGTGGATTCCATGTGACGGCGGACGTCGCATTGGGCTTCCGCAGGCTCGCGATTGTCGACCTGGCCACCGGCAACCAGCCCATGAGCAACGAAGATGCAACCGTATGGGTGGTCTTCAACGGAGAGATCTACAATCACCGCGAGCTGAGAAAAGAGCTCGAGGCCGCCGGGCACGTTTTTGCGACCGACCATTCGGACACCGAGGTTCTGGTTCACGGCTGGGAGCAGTGGAAGGACAGACTGTTCAACAAGCTGAACGGCATGTTCGCCTGCGCCATCTGGGACGAAAACCAGCGTGAGCTGGTGATCGCCCGCGACCGATACGGGATCAAGCCGGTCTACGTCGCGGAGTTGCCCGGCAAGGGCCTCGTGTTTGGCTCGGAAGTGCGTGCGCTGCACGCCAGCGGATTGGTGAACAAGCAGTTCGATGCATCAGCGACGCTGGAGTATTTCACGCTGATGAATAATTGGGGAGGGCGCACGCCATTCAGGGGCGTCCGTCTCCTCAAGCCCGGTACGTTCGAGCGATTTACGGCGAGCGGGAGCTCGAGCGGCACCTATTGGGCTGCCTCTTACCATCGCAAATACGCGCCAGGTCTGGCGCGGGCTTCGGGCGAATTCGGCGAAATATTGCAGGCGGCGTTGCGCAGGCAGCTGGCTGCGGACGTGCCTGTCATGGCGTATCTGTCGGGCGGGATCGACAGTTCGGCGATCACGGCGGGTGCGCACCAGATCGATCCGGTCGTGCGCGCGTATTCGTGCATCTTCGATCTTGAGAATGTCGGTGTCGACAAGTTCGTCGACGAGCGCGAGTTCTCCCGTGAGGTCGCAAAGCAGCTCAACATCGAGCGTGTCGAGCTCATGGTGCCGCAGGATGCCTTGGCGCGTCATCTCGATGCAACCGTTGGCGCGATTGAATATCCTCGCATGGGAATGGCCTATGTGAACTATCTGATCGCGCAGCGGGTCGCTCAGGACGCCAAGGTCGTCCTGTCGGGCACGGGCGGCGACGAAGTCACCGGAGGGTATGTCGGCAGATACGCCATCGTGCCGAGGGCGGCTCCGGCTTCCCTGATGCAGCGTGTGATGCAGCGGTTTCGCGCCGCGGCGGGAGATCCGGCAGCCTCGCGGGATCCGTTTGCCCTCTACCGGGCCAGCCTCAACGTCCCGGTATCGGCCGACAAGATCGGCGATGCCTTTACGCCGGAATTTCTGCGCGCCGCAGGTGGTTTCGATCCGCTCGCTGCGATCGGAGATGCGATCGGGTCGGTTCCGTCGCGGGATCCCTGGGACGCCGTCATGCACGTCGACTTGACGACCTATCTTCCAGGTCTTCTGTTGCTGGAAGACAAGCTGTCCATGGCGCATTCCCTTGAGACCAGGGTGCCGCTTCTGGATAACGAGCTGGTCGACTATCTGCTCGGCGTGGATTGGGGCCTGCTGTCCGACGGCTCCACGGGCAAGATCCTGTTTCGCGAAGCCGTCCGGCCGCTGGTCCCCGACACCATTTACCGGAAACCGAAGATGGGATTTGGTCCTCCGGACGCGTCTTGGTACAGAGGGATTCTGCGCTCATGGATCGAGGAGCAACTCCCGGAATCCCGCATTAGGCAGCGGGGCGTATTCCAACACGATTTCGTACGCCGGATTCTGGACGAGCATTTCGAGCAAAAGGCAAACCATGTCGCGTTGATCTGGTGTTTGCTCAGCTTCGAGTCCTGGTGCAAGCAACATGGTGCCTATGGCGGCGCCCTCCATTAGTTGCAGTTGTAGGAGCTAGATTTATGCGAACCGTTGCGTCTTCACGTCTCCGTCCGAACGGAATGGAGCTTCAGCTAGAGGCTTTCACGCAACAGGATGGCCAGGTCATCGAAGGCGTGCTTCGGACGCCCGATGCATCGCTATGGTATCCGATTTTGCACGGGGTTCCCTGCTTCCTGAGCGGCCCGATGCAGCCTGACCTGACCGATTTCTGTTCACGCTACGGCTTGCCGAAGCCGGCGACCGCGCAGAGCCGGCCGGAAGCCCATGAGCAGGCCAAGACAAATCAGACCTTCTCGGACAAGTGGCGCCGCTTCAAGCAGTATGGGCTGCAACCCGAGCACAAGGAATTCCTGTTCGGTTGGTATTGCAAGAAGCTCGGGCTGCCCGATCTGGACGCCTTGAAGGCTTTCTACCGGTCCAAGCAGCGCGTGCTCGAGGTCGGTCCGGGGTCGGGCTTCAACACGAGGTTCATCGCCGAGAACTGTCCGGGCGAGGTGTTCGCGCTCGACGTTTCTGATGCAGCGTTGACGACGTTCGAGAACACTCGTGATCTCGAGAATTGCTCGGTCGTCCAGGCCGATTTGATGGAAGCTCCTTTCCCCGATGACACGTTCGACTTCATCATCGCGGACGGAGTGCTGCATCACACGCCCAACACCAGGGCGGCGGTGGAGGCCCTGTACCGCAAGGTCAGGCCCGGCGGCCAGTTCTTCTTCTACGTCTATCGGAAGATGGGCGCCGTGCGCGTCTTCGCCGACGACCATGTCCGCCAGAATTTCATGCCGCTCTCCGCGGAGGAATGCTACGCGGCGTGCGAAGGGATCACGGAGTTGGGCCGGGAGCTTTCCCGGCTGAATGCCACGATCACGCTTGAGAAGCCGATCCCGGTGCTCGGGATTCCCGCAGGAACGCACAACGTCCAGCGATTGCTGTACTATAATTTCCTGAAATGCTTCTGGAATGAGGCGTTCGACTATGAAACAAACAACATGGTCAACTTCGATTGGTATCATCCGCACAACGCCTGGCAGCACAGTGACGACGAGGTTGCGGGCTGGATGAAGGAGCTCGGAGTGAAGGATTATGCCTTCAATGACTCCAATCCGAACGGGATTTCAGTCTTGCTGACGAAGCCAACGGTCTGACACGCGCATGCGGATATTATTGACGGGCTGTAGCGGTTTCGTCGGCTCTGCTCTCGGCCCTCGGTTGGTGGCTGAGGGGCATGAGCTTTTCTGCGTCTGCCGGCCGGGCACGTCGGTTGCCTTCGGAACGAAGGTGGTTTGGGATGGAGCGGCTTCGATCGAAGCTTCGAGCTTCCCCAAGACGATCGATGCGGTTGTTCATGCCGCTCAGTCGCGACGTTATCGCGACTTCCCCGCGGATTCGCGCGAGATGTTCGACGTCAACGTCGGCATGACGATGCGATTGCTGGATTGGGCGGCGCAGGCCGCGGTCAAGCACTTTTGCCTACTCTCGTCAGGCGCGGTCTATGAGCCGTTCGCGGCAGCGCTGAGAGAGGACGCCGGCCTGGCGCCCCCCGGCTTCCTCGGCGCGAGCAAGTTTGCTTCCGAAGTCGTTGCGAAGCCGTTCTCCAGCATTTTTTCCCTGAGCATTCTGCGGTTGTTCTTTCCGTACGGACCGGGCCAGCGCGACCGGCTCATTCCGCAATTGGTACGCAGGATCCAGGACGGCGGGGCGATCCAGCTCTCCGGTGGCACGGAGGGGATCCGCCTCGCTCCCACCTATATCGACGACATCGTCGAAGTCGTCCTTGCGAGCATTGCGTCGTCCTGGACGGATACGCTCAACGTAGCTGCCTCCGAGACGCTCTCGATCCGACAGATCTCGAACACGATAGGTCAGCAGCTCGGTATCGAACCGAAGTTCGAGTTCGTGAACCCGAACACTCCCTCCGTCGACATTGTTCCTGATCTGAGCCGCCTTGCATCTCGTTTGGACTTGCGACGCTTTGTGCAGTTCAAGGAAGGAATCCAAAGGACGATCTCGGCGAGCCCTGTCGGTGCATCGGATCATCGCCTGGCTGAATCGCAACACCGTTAGTAGAGCCCATGACGCTGAAGATACTGACCATCGTTGGTGCCCGGCCGCAGTTCATCAAAGCCGCGGCCGTCAGTCGCGCGATCCGGGAGACCGACGGGCTTTCGGAAGTGATGGTGCATACCGGCCAGCATTTCGATCCGAACATGTCCGACGTCTTCTTCGAAGAGCTCGACATTCCCAAACCGCGACATCATCTCGACATCAACGGCGGCGGCCATGGCGACATGACGGGACGCATGCTAATGGCGATCGAGCCGATCCTGCTCGAGGAAAAGCCCGACTGGGTGGTCGTCTACGGCGACACCAATTCGACGCTGGCCGGCGCTCTTGCGGCGTCGAAGCTGCACATTCCGGTCGCGCATGTCGAGGCGGGACTTCGATCGTTCAACCGCCGCATGCCGGAGGAGATCAACCGGGTCGTGACCGACCATCTCTCCGCGCTGCAGCTCTGTCCGACGACGACCGCTGTCACCAATCTGGCCGCCGAAGGCGTCACGGCCGGCGTCCATCACGTCGGGGACGTGATGTACGATGCGACCCTGTTCGTGACCGACAAGGCAGAGAAGAGCTCGGCAATATTGAGTAATCTCGGGCTGGCCTCGAAGACATATGCGCTCGCGACGATCCATCGCGCCGAGAACACCGGCGATCGGCAGCAGCTTCTCGCGGTCGTGCAGTTCCTGCAGGATCAGTCGCGCAAATTTCCCGTTGTCCTCCCGCTGCACCCACGCACCCGACAGGCTGCGTTGGCGATGGGGGTCGATCTGGATGGCTTGAAGGTCATCGATCCAGTCGGCTACCTCGATATGGCGAAGCTTCTGCACAACGCCCTCGAAGTCTATACGGACTCGGGAGGGGTGCAGAAGGAGGCCTATTTCCATCGTGTGCCGTGCATCACGCTGCGCGACGAGACCGAGTGGACGGAGACCATCACGCACGGGTGGAACCGGCTCTGGAAGCAGCCGGCGCAGGCCGTTCGGCGCGATATCGACGAGTATGGGACCGGTCGCGCCGCCTACGATGTCGCGCGCCTGTTGAGCTCGGGCGGCCCGCGGTAGCCTTGCCGCCGGGAATTTGACCAGGCGCTCCGTCCGGAGCTGCCGCCAGTTGTGGCAAGTGCTCCCATTCGGTTTCCTGCCGCGGCGCTTGAGGAGGCCTCCAGCAGGCCTTCCAGGGTTGTGGCTTTGCCGCTATGGCGCTATCAGAGGCCCAGTTAGATGGTTTTCAGGCCGATTGTCCGTAACAACCCCGTACGAGTGATGAAATGAATTCCGAATTGATCGCGAAGCTCAACGACAGAACGGCCAAGATCGGCATCGTCGGTTTGGGCTATGTCGGCCTGCCTCTGATGCTTCGCTATTGCGAGGTCGGCTACAAGGTGATCGGCTTTGATATCGACCAGACCAAGGTCGACGCGCTTCGCGCCGGCCGCTCCTATATCGAGCATATCTCGAGCGCCAGCATCAAGAATGCGACGGAGCTTGGGTTCGAGCCGACGACCGATTTCTCGCGCGCCCGCGAGGTCGATGCGCTGATCCTTTGCGTTCCGACGCCGCTCAACAAGTACCGCGAGCCCGATCTCAGCTTCGTGCTGAACACCACGGAGTCGCTGCTGCCGTATCTCCACCAGGGAATGGTGATGTCGCTGGAAAGCACCACCTATCCCGGTACGACCGAGGAGGAACTGAAGCCGCGCATCGAAAAGTGCGGCTTCACCGTCGGCAAGGACGTCTTCCTCGTCTTCTCGCCGGAACGCGAAGATCCCGGCAACCAGAATTTCACCACGCGTTCGATCCCGAAAGTCTGCGGCGGCTGCACGCCGGCATGTCTCGAGGCCGGCATCGCGCTCTATCGTCAGGTGATCGACAAGGTCGTTCCGGTGAGCTCGACGCAGGCCGCCGAGCTGACGAAGCTCCTGGAGAATATCCATCGCTCGGTGAACATCGGTCTCGTCAACGAGATGAAGATGGTTGCCGACAAGATGGGGATCGACATTCACGAGGTGATCCGCGCGGCGGCAACCAAGCCGTTCGGCTTCGTTCCGTACTACCCCGGTCCCGGCATCGGCGGTCACTGCATTCCGATCGACCCGTTCTACCTGACGTGGAAAGCGCGGGAATACGGCATGCACACACGCTTCATCGAGCTCGCCGGAGAGATCAATTCCTCGATGCCGGACTACGTGGTGTCAAAGATCTCGCTGGCGCTCAATCAGAGGCACAAGTCGATCAGCGGCAGCTCGATCCTGGTTCTCGGCATCGCCTACAAGAAGAATGTCGACGACGTCCGCGAATCGCCGTCGGTGGCGCTGATGGAGCGGCTTCGCGATCTCGGCGCCAAGGTGTCCTACAGCGATCCGCACGTCCCCGCGTTCCCGAAGATGCGGGCGCATTCGTTCGATCTGTCGAGCGTCGCGCTCACCGAGGGCAGTTTGCGGCAATTCGATTGCGTCCTGCTTGCGACCGACCACGACAAGTTCGACTATCAACTGCTCGGCGCGCACGCGCCGCTGCTGGTCGATTGCCGTGGAAAGTTTCCTCAGCCGGCGGATAATATCATTCGCGCCTAGGCGACCGCGCAGGCGCTCGCCCAGAACCGAAGCTCTAGGCGGCCTCAGCATTTGATCGACGGTCGCTTACCGCGGCCGTCGAGGCTGCCGTCTGGTCGAAGGCCGACCGCGGCGCAATGTACCAGAGCAGGAAGAGCAGCCCGGTGCCGTTCGTGAGCAGGGCTGTCGAAAGCGGCACGTTAAGAAGAACTTGCGGAAGAAGGCCCGCGGATAGCAGCACGAATTGCGGCGGCAACCCGGACGAGAGGCGATTGCCGAGGGCAATGATCAGGCCGCAGCCCAGCGCGGACACCGGGGCGAGCACGAGGCCGACCGAAGCGATGCCTTCGGTGGCAAACAGCGAAGCGTTGAAAGCACCGAGATCATAGGACCTGGCCATGACGGCCCATATCGGCTCGTTGTAGGCGCACGCGACCACAAGCTTCACGGCGTTGATCTGGCAGAAATGGGTCAGCGGATGTGCCGAGAAGTAGTTGTTGTAGATTTCGAGGGCGAGCGACGGGATCGCAACCATCCTGGTGTTGACGGTGCCGAAATAGACCAGTCCGGGGGTCAGTGGAAACAAGTCGGTCTTGACCAGCACGAACAGGATCATGCCGATCAGGACCGGCAGGAAAAACGACAGGATCGTTGCAACCCTGGCCTCTACCAGCTTGCAGACGAGCGCGAGAAACAGCAGCCAGACCGGCGCGAACAGCGCCATCTTGGTCAGCATGATTGGGTAGATCAGGAGCATCAGAACGAGCGCGATCCCGGCCTGCCAGAACCGCTTGCTGGTGACGAAGCAGGCAAAGGCGAGCGGCAACAGGGCGTT
This sequence comes from Bradyrhizobium sp. RD5-C2, assembly GCF_019972155.1. Taxonomy (GTDB): domain Bacteria; phylum Pseudomonadota; class Alphaproteobacteria; order Rhizobiales; family Xanthobacteraceae; genus Bradyrhizobium. The sequence continues at coordinate 259,726 of NZ_BOVL01000011.1, forward strand.
TGAGACGATCCAGACCGCATATCGCAGGATGCCCGGCAGCGCGACCTCCGCGCGATATTTGTACATCTCGTTGAGATCGACCAGCTTGAGGTTGTAGAGGGCGCCGATGCCGATGATCGCAGCCGAGGCGATCAGGATGGCGGAAGGCATCATGTGAAAGGCGCGGGCCGGCATGACGACGACCTGCCGCATTGGCGAGGTAATAAACAGCGTGGGGACAAGGAAGGCGAACGCCGAAAGCACGATCGAGATGAGCGCCAGGCGGTGATCATAGTCGAGCAGCGAGAACTCGATCAGCCAGAGATATCCCAGAACCATGATGTAGAAGTAGAAGCCGACGAGATAGCCGAAGCTGAAGCGGCTGAATGCGAACAGGATGACGACGGGACTGAATACCAGAACGTTCAGGATTGCCGATGTCAGGTGCGATTTGTCGAAGCCGATGACGCCGGGGAAGGAATCCGTGATCGTGATGCAGTACAGCGAAATGCAGCAAATCGCGACGTGCGCATAGGCGAGCAGGGCAAGCCTGGCTTGGCGCCGGCCCAAATCCGGCTCCAGTTGCATGACGCGATGGTTCATTCTCATTTGCCGCCGTACCGGGCCATGCGTTTGGACTGTCTCGTTGGTGATCGTATTCGGGCAGGCTGGGCCCGAACAATCGCCCCGCGATGACGCCTCCTGGGCCCCACGACATGGCACGGCACCGGTAGGACGACAAGGATAGGCTGGTGCTTCGTGCTGCTTTTCCTGCCCCGGTGATGCAGCGGCGTCGCCTTGTGCAACAAATCCGCCGCGGGCCGTGTTGCCCGATCGGGGCAAGGCCTTGCCTTATCCCGAGTTTTCTGGGTAATGGACGCTATGCTGCGGCTCGCAAGGCCGCTTGTTCCCTCGGCTCTTCGGCTGGCTGCAATGGCTGGTCACGAGACAAGACAGGGCCTGTTGCATGATCAGATTTGGCCTGCTCGGGTGCGGGCGTATCGCCAAGCGCCATTCCGATCTCCTGGGTGGCAATCACATCGCGGGAGCGAGCCTGGTTGCCGTTTGCGATCCGCTTCGTGCGCGTGCCGATGCGATTGCCGGGAAGTTCGGCGTTCCCGCCCATTACGACATGGACGAATTCCTCGCCCGCAAGGATATCGACGCCGTTGCCGTGCTGACGCCGAGCGGACTACATCCAGCGCATGTGATCGCCTGTGCCAGGGCCGGCAAGCACGTCGTGGTCGAGAAACCGATGGCGCTGCGCTTGCAAGACGCCGACGACATGATCCGGGCCTGCGACGAAGCCGGCATCAAGATGTTCATCGTCAAGCAGAACCGCTTCAACGTGCCGGTGGTCAAGGCGCGCGAGGCGCTCGATGCCGGCCGCTTCGGCAAGCTCATCCTGGGGACGGTGCGCGTCCGCTGGTGCCGCGACCAGGCCTATTACGACCAGGACGATTGGCGCGGCACCTGGGCCTATGACGGCGGCGTGCTGACCAATCAGGCGAGCCACCATGTCGATATGCTGGAATGGTTCTTCGGCGACGTGGTGAGCGTGCATGCGCGCGCGACGACGGCGCTGGCCAACATCGAAACCGAGGACACCGCCGTCGCGACGTTGAAGTTCCGCAACGGCGCGCTCGGAATCATCGAGGCGACCACCGCGGCGCGCCCGACCGATCTCGAAGGTTCGCTCTCGATCCTGGGCGAAAAGGGCACCGTTGAAATTTCCGGTTTCGCGGTCAACCAGATTCGGCACTGGCGTTTCGTCAACGAACTGCCGTCGGACAAGGACGTCGTGGAGAAGTTCTCGGTCAACCCGCCCAACGTCTACGGCTTCGGCCATCAGGCCTACTATCATCACGTGGTCGATTGCCTGGAGAACCAGCGCGCGGCGCTGGTCGACGGGCTCGAGGGCCGCAAGAGCTTGGAGCTGATCTCGGCCCTCTATGAGTCGATCGAGACCGGAGAGGAAGTTGCGCTGCGCTTCACGCCGCGGCTGAGCCGGCTGGGTGTCGTTTCGTGAATCGGCCGGAAGTGCATCAGGCCAGCGTGCGCGACGTGACGTTCGGTGAACGCGTCAAGATCGTCGAGCCCTGCAACCTCTATGGCTGCACGCTGGGCGACGACTGCTTCATCGGACCTTTCACCGAAATCCAGAATGGCGTGGTCGTCGGAGCCCGCACCCGCGTGCAATCGCATGCCTTCGTGTGCGAGCTCGTCACCATCGGCGAGGACTGCTTCGTCGGGCACGGCGTGATGTTCGTCAACGACACGTTCTCCACCGGCGGCCCGGCGCGCGGACGCAAGGAGCTGTGGCGCGAGACGGTTATCGGCAACCGGGTGTCGATCGGCTCCAACGCCACGATCATGCCGGTCAGGATCACTGATGACGTCGTCATCGGCGCAGGGGCTGTCGTGACCAAGGACATCACGATATCAGGCACCTATGCCGGTAATCCGGCGCGCCGGCTGCTGGCGAGCCAATAGGGGACTATCGATGCCGGTGCCGTTTGCCGACCTGCAGCTGCAATACCAGTCCATCAAAAGCGAGATCGACGCGGCGATCGCCGGTGTGATCCGCGACAACGCCTTCATCCGCGGCAGCTATGTCGACGCCTTCGAGCGCGAATTCGCCGCGGCCGCGGAGGTGGCTCATTGCGTATCCTGCGCCAACGGCACCGATGCGCTTTACCTCGCGATGCGGGCGCTGAAGGTGAAGCCGGGCGACGAGGTGATCACGACGGCGCATTCCTGGATCTCGACGGCGGCGATGATCACCCACTCCGGCGCCACCGTCGTGTTCTGCGACACCGACGACGCGACGTTCACGATCGATCCGGCGGCAATCGAGGCCGCGATCACGCCGCGCACGGTCGGCATCATCCCGGTGCATCTGTACGGACAGCCCGCCGACATGGACGCCATCATGGCGATCGCGCAGAAGCACAAGCTCTGGGTGATCGAGGACTGCGCCCAGGCCCATCTCGCGCGCTACAAGGGCCGCATGGTCGGCACGTTCGGCGAGGCCGCGACCTATTCATTCTATCCCGGCAAGAATCTCGGCGCGATGGGCGATGCCGGCGCGGTCGTCACCAATGATGCGGCGCTCGCCGAGCAGATGGCGATGCTGGCGCGCCATGGCGGGCTGGTGAAGCACCAGCACCATATCGAGGGCGTCAACAGTCGGCTCGACGGCATGCAGGCTGCGATCCTCTCGGCCAAGCTGCCGCATCTCCCCGCATGGACCGAGGCCCGGCAGGCCGCGGCGGAGGTCTACGACACCGGCCTCAACCAGATCGAGGACGTCGTGGTGCCCGAAGTGGCGCCGGCGCGCAGCCACGTCTACCACCTCTATACGATCAGGCATCCGCGCCGCGACGCGCTCGCCGCGCATCTCAACGCCAACGGCGTGCAGACCGCGATCAACTACCCCACCGCGCTGCCCTTCCTGCCGGCCTATGCCCGGTTTGCCCACCGGCCGGAGCAATTCCCCAACGCCCATCGCGATCAGGGCCAGATTCTCTCGCTGCCGATCTTCGCCGAGATCACGCGCCCGCAGCAGGATGAGGTGATCGAGCTGGTTCGCAAGTTCTGATCGCGATGGCGGCCCCGCGTCATGGGCGGGGCTCAGCTTCGCTGCAGCAGCGGCTTCAGGAACGCTTCCAGATTGGGGCCTGAGAACAGGTAGCCCTTCAGGCCAGCCGCGTGCGCAGCCTCGAGATCGGTCGGCTGATCACCGACCAGAAAGCTTCGTTCGACGTCGACCGGAAAGCGCGCCAGCAGATCGGTGATCATGCCCGGCGACGGCTTGCGCCGGGGGCTGACCTGCCGATATCGCTCAACGGTTCCCTCAGGATGGAACGGGCAATACTCGAAGGCATCGATATGCGCGCCGATCTTGCCGAGCTCGGCGGCCATCCAGTCGTGGAGCTGCTGGATTTGCGCCTCCTCATAGAGGCCTCTCGCAACACCTGACTGGTTGGTCACGACGAACGCAAGATAGCCCATGTCGTTGACGGCCTTCACCGCCTCGCGCGCGCCGTCGATCCAGATCAACCTGTGGCTCTCGAACAGGTAACCGATGTCGTGGTTCAGGACGCCGTCCCGATCGAAGAAAACCGCCGGCCGTCGCGGCTTACTTTCGGAAGCGCTGCTCATGAGATGATGATCCGTACGTGTCCACGAGGCATGGGCCAGCTCAATAGTTCACAATGCCGCGCGCGACAATGTGGATTGGACCATACGGGGTGGGCGGCTCATCGCTCGTCTGCAATCACCTTGCCATCGTTCGGCAGCGAGCCTGCGCCGACCAGCTCCACGGCGCCGCCCAGTTTTGTCACTGCACGCAGCGTGGCCGCGACTTCGTTCAGCAGGGCGTCCGGCGCTGAAGCACATTCGGCTTTCAGCGTCATCGCGTCAGCCTCGCCGGCGCGCGTGACCACGAGGCGCAGCCGTCCGAGCTCGGGATGGCGCTTGGCAATTTCCGCGATCTGCTCGGGGCGCACGAACATGCCCTTGACCTTGGTGGTCTGGTCGGCGCGGCCCATCCAGCCCTTGATGCGCATGTTGGTGCGTCCGCACGGGCTCGCGCCGGGCAGCAGGGCGGCGGTCAGGTCGCCGAGCGCGAGGCGGATCCAGGGATGATGCGGATCGAGCGAGGTCACCACGATCTCGCCGACGTCCCCCGGCGCAACCGGATCGCCGGTGCCGGGCTTGACGATCTCCAGGATCAAATCCTCATTGACCGTCATCCCCTCGCGCGCCGGCGTCTCGAACGCGATCAGGCCGAGATCGGCGGTGCCGAACGCCTGGTAGGCCTCGACGCCGCGCGATTTCATCTCCTCCTGCAACGATTTCGGAAAGGCGGCGCCCGAGACCAGAGCGCGCTTGATCGAGGACACGTCGCGGCCATCAGCTGCGGCGGCGTCGAGCAGGATCTTCAGGAAATCGGGTGTGCCGCTATAGCCGACCGGGCGATAGGCCTCGATCAGCTCGAATTGCTGCTCGGTATTCCCTGGGCCAGCCGGGATCACCGCGCAGCCGAGCGCTCGCGCGGAGGTGTCGAAGATGAAGCCGCCGGGAGTGAGGTGATAGCTGAACGTGTTGAGCACCACGTCCCCCTCGCGAAAGCCCGCCGCAAACAGCGCCCGCGCGCCGCGCCAGGGGTCCGCCTGACGGCCTTCGGGCTCGAAGATCGGCCCGGGCGAGGTGAACAGCCGGGCGAACGCGCCGGGCTTGTCGGCCACGAAACCGCCAAAGGGCGGCGCTGCCTTGTGCAGGGCCGGCAGTTCCGATTTGCGCAGCACCGGCAGCCCCGCCAGCGCCTTCCGGCTGGCGATGGAGGCGGGATCGATGCCCCTCAGCAGGTTGGCGTAGGCGGGCGCCGCCATCGCCTTGCGCAGCACGTCCGGCAGCCGGGCGAACAGGGCGGCCTCGCGCTGGGCCGGATCGCGCGTTTCAAGGGCATCGTAATGATCGGTCATGGCAGGTCCTTGAGAGGATTTGCGCAGGTGGCGTGCCCGTCCGCCCGTGCTATCAAACGATGAGCGCTGACATGGGGACGGTTCCAGGGAGCACGATGGCTGAGGCAGAGAGCGTTGCGGCGGACGGGGCCGCCGACGTCGTCGCGAGGTTGAAGCGCCGCATCATCGACCACGCCTTGCCGCTGTGGTCGACGGTCGGCTGGGACGCCACGGCCGGCGGCTTTGTCGACCGGCTGCACCAGGATGGGACAGCCGACAACGCCGCGCCGCGCCGCCTGCTTGTGCAGGCGCGCCAGATTTATTGCTACGCCAAGGCGGCCCAAATGGGCTGGTATCCCGAAGGCCGCGCGATCGCGCTGAAGGGGCTGGAATATTTGCTGGCCAAGGCCAAGGCGCCGGATGGCCGGCCGGGCTTCGTGTTCAGCCTGACGCAGGATGGCGCCGTGCATGACCCGCTGCGCGACACCTACGGCCATGCCTTCGTGCTGCTCGCGCTGGCGACCGCCTACGGTCTCGACCAAGACGTCCAGATCCGCGCCGAGATCGACGCGCTGCTGTCGTTCCTCGACACCCAGCTGCGCTCGCCCCATGGCGGCTTCCAGGAAGGCCTGCCGCCGTCGATGCCGCGCCGGCAGAACCCGCAGATGCATCTGTTCGAGGCGATGATCGCCTGCTTCGACGCGACGCATGATTTGTCGTTCCAGAACCGCGCCGGCGATTTCTTCGCGCTGTTCCTGGCCAACCTCTACGACAAGCAGACGCACACGCTCGGCGAATATTTCGAGGAGGACTGGTCGAGGATCCCGCCGGTCAGCGTCGAGCCCGGGCATCTCGCGGAATGGGTCTGGCTGCTGAAGGGATTTGAGCGGATCACCGGCTGCCCCACGGGACGCCCGCGCGGCGAGCTGCTGGCCTCTGCGCTGCGCTATCGCGACGCCACCGGCTGCCTGATCGACGAGGGCGATACCGAGGGCAACATCCGCCGCCACAGCAGGCGGCTGTGGCCGCAGAGCGAGCTGGCGAAGGCCTGGATCGCGCAGGCGGAGTCGGGCGAAGTCGGTGCGGCGGACGAAGCCCGCGCGGCGCTGGTGCTGCTGGAGCGGCACTATCTCAGCCATCCCGTGGCCGGCGGCTGGTACGACCAGTTCGATCGCGACGGTAGCTCGCTGGTCGCCACGATCCCGGCGTCGTCGTTCTACCATGTGCTCTGCGCGGTCACCGAAGCCGAGCAGGTGCTCGGATAGAACCGCCTTCCTGGTCTGATGCGTTTTCTGCACACGCAACTCCGCCCGAAAACCCCCGATATCCTCACAGCCAGCGCTTGCGCCGCTTGAAGCTCTTCAGGTTCTTGAAGCTCTTGCGCTGGTCGCCGGCGCCGCCGAGGTAGAATTCCTTGACGTCCTCATTGTCGCGCAGCTCGTCGGCGGAGCCGTCGAGCACCACCTTGCCCTGCTCCATGATGTAGCCATGGCTCGCGACCGACAGCGCGGCGCGGGCATTCTGCTCGACCAGCAGGATCGTGACGCCGAGATCGCGGTTGATCTCCTTGATGATCGCGAACACTTCCTTGACGAGCAGGGGCGACAGCCCCATCGAGGGCTCGTCCATCAGGATCATCTTCGGGCGCGCCATCAGCGCACGGCCGATCGCGAGCATCTGTTGCTCGCCGCCGGAGAGATAGCCGGCCAGGCCCGTGCGCTCCTTCAAGCGTGGGAAATATTTGAACACCATGTCGATGTCGGACGAGACCTCGCCGTCGCGCCGGGTGAAGGCGCCGAGCCGCAGATTCTCAAGCGAGGTCATGTCGGCGACGATGCGGCGGCCCTCCATCACCTGGAAGATGCCGCGGCGGACGATCTTGTCCGGATCGATGCCGTTGATGCGTTGGCCCTCGAACAGGATCTCGCCGCGGGTGACTTCGCCGTCCTCGGTTTTGAGCAGGCCGGAGATCGCCTTCAGCGTCGTCGACTTGCCGGCGCCGTTGGCGCCGAGCAGCGCCACGATCGCGCCCTTCGGCACCTCGAGGCTGAGGCCGCGCAGCACCAGGATGACGTCGTCATAGACGACCTCGATATTGTTGACGCTGAGCAGTGGCGGCGGCGGGACGGCCGTCGGCACCGGGCGGGTGGCTTCGAGGGTTTCGTTCATGGTCTTGATCACTCTCCACTGTCGTCACCCGCGAAAGCGGGTGACCCAGTATTCCAGAGGCGCCAGCGATCAATCGACAGGCCGCGGCGTACTGGATCCCCCGCTTTCGCGGGGGATGACGACTTCCTGAGTTACAACCTCACCAGCCAAACCATTCCGGCTTGCGCGGCAGTTCGACGGTCTTCACCTTCTCAAGCTTGATCGTGCCCTTGCCCATCAGGTCGTTGATGTCGCCATCGGTCGCCCCGGAAACCTTGGCGCGATAGAGGTCGACCTTCGTCGTCGGGCGATGATCCTTCTCGGTCCAGGTCGAGGGATTGCAGACGCCGTCCATGCCGGCCGGCACCCAGTCCTTCTTCTGGTAGTAGCCCTTGGCGACGTTCTCGCCGGTGGCGCCGCCGTTCTTGGCGGCCCAATCCAGCGCTTCCTTCATGTAGAGCGCGCTGCAGACTGCGGCGATGTAGTGCACCGGGCGATAGACCTTGCCCGCCGGATCGGACATCTTCGAGATTTCCATCACCGTCTTCATGCCGGGCGCATTGCCGCCCCAGCCGACCGCCGTGCGCAGCGGGAAGATCACGCCGTCGGCGGCATCGCCCGCGGTCTTGGCGGCATTCTCATCCATGCCCCACACGTTGCTGAGGAACTGGACGTCGACGCCGGCGGTCTTGCAGGCCTTCATGACCGAGATGTTGGAGGCCGCGGTGTTGCCGAGATAGGCGTAGTTGGCGCCGGAGCTCTTCAGGCTCAGGCACTGCGCCGAGTAGTCGCCGGGCGACAGTGCGAACACCAGCGGCGGCAGCACCTCGAAGCCGAGCTCGGTCGCGAGCGCTTCGCCTGCGGCCTTCGGCGCGTTCGGATAGGGGTGGTTGGCGCCCATGTGGACGAACTTCGGCTTGCCGGGCTTGCCCTTCGCCTTCCAGTCCTCGGCCGCCCAGGTCAGTTCGGCGCGCAGCGCATCCGAGTAGCTCGGGCCGTAGAAGAAATTGTACGGCGCGGGCTTGGCCTTGCCGCTGGTGCCTTCGGGATCGGTCAGTGCGGCGGCGTAGGAGCCCGACATGTCGGGGATCTTGTCCTGCGCGAGGAAGCCGGTCAGCGCCTCGGTGTCCGCCGTGCCCCAGCCCATGATCGCCGCGACCTTGGCGTCGGACGCCGACCACTTCTTGTACAGCGCGATCGCGCGCGGCACCTGATAGCCGTAGTCGTTGCTGTCGACGCTGAGCTGCTTGCCGCCGACGCCGCCGTTCTTGTTGACCCAGGCGAAGGTGTCGGCGACGCCCTGGCCATAGGGCGTGCCGACGTCGGAGGTGCCGCCCGAGAGGTCCTGCAGATGGCCGATGGCGATCTGCGCCTGCGCGGTGGCGGCCGCGCTGCTGATCAGCAGCGCAAGTGAGACCGAGCTCAAAAGGGATCTAATCGTCATTGTTGTTTCCTCCTGCTTTTATTCGTTGAACCGAATTTGAGTTGTTCCAAGCGTCAGTGCGAGAACGGATAGAGCTTCCAGTAGGCCTTGATCTGCCTCCAGCGATGCGCGAGGCCATCAGGCTCGAACATCAGGAAGCCGATGATGATCAGGCCGATCGCGATTTCGCGCAGGAAGGTGATGTTGTTGTTGAGCTGCAGCGCCTTGTCGATGGCGCTGCCCTTCAGCCAGGCGCTCAGCCATTCCATCGATTCCGGCAGCAGCACCACGAAGGCCGTGCCCATCAGCGTGCCCATCACCGATCCGGTGCCGCCGATGATCACCATCGCGAGGAACAGCACCGAGCGCTCGATGCCAAAGCCTTCCTGGGAGACCACCAGCTGATAGTGCGCGTAGAGCGCGCCGGCGACGCCGGCGAAGAAGGCGGCGAGTCCGAACGACAGCGTCCGGTACTTGGTCAGGTTGATGCCCATGATCTCGGCGGAGAGATAGTGGTCGCGGATCGCGACCAGCGCGCGGCCGTCGCGGGTGCGCATCAGATTGGTGACCAGTAGGTAGCTGATCACCATGTAGGCGAGCACGACGTAGAAATACTGTTTGTCGCCCCGCAGCGTGTAGCCGAAGATCGAGAACGGATTGGCGCTGGCCGGCACTGAGCCGCCAGAGAACCAGTCGGCGCGCGAGAAGAAGTCGAGCAGGATGTACTGCGCGGCGAGCGTTGCGATGACGAGGTAGAGCCCTTTCAGCCGTGCCGCCGGCACGCCGAACACCAGGCCGACCAGCGCCGTGATCACGCCGGCGAGGGGAATCGCGAAGAAGACCGGGATCGGTGCGTTGTTGGAGATGTAGGCCGAGGTGAAGGCACCGAACAGGAAGAACGCGGCATGGCCGATCGAGATCTGGCCGGTGAATCCGACCAGGACATTGAGACCGAGCGCTGCGATCGCGAAGATGCCGATCTGGATCGCGATCGAGAGTAGGTAGTTGGACAGCAGCATCGGCGCGCAGCAGGCGAGCGCGATGCCCAGAATCGCGAAGTTGCGGCTGGTCGCGGTCGGGAAGATCGTGGTGTCGGCCGCGTAGCTGGTGCGGAAATCGCCCGACGGAATGAGGGTGCTCGTTGCCATTGATCAGACCCGCTCGATGTCCTTGGTGCCGAACAGCCCGTACGGCTTGATCATCAGGATGATGATCAGGACGTAGAACGGCGCGATCTCGTACAGATTGCCCCAGTGCAGATATTCGCTGTCGACATACTGGGCGACGTTTTCCAGCAGCCCGATGATGATGCCGCCGAGCACGGCGCCGCCGACCGAGTCGAGCCCGCCGAGGATCGCAGCCGGAAACACCTTGATGCCGTAGGCGGAGAGGCCGGACGACACGCCGTTGACCACGGCGACCACGACGCCGGCGACCGCCGAGACGGTGGCCGAGATCGCCCACGCCATCGCAAACACGTTCTTCACGGAAATGCCGAGCGACTGCGCGACCTGCTGGTTGAAGGCGGTGGCGCGCATCGCCAGGCCGTATTTGGAGGCGCGGAAGAACCAGGCCATGCCGACCATCATGGCGAGCGAGACCACGAGGCTCATGACATAGACGGTCTGGATCTGCAGTCCGAACAGGCTGACCGACTGGCTCTGGAATACGCGCGGGAACGGCTGCGGGTTGACGCCGAAGATCCACTTCAGCGCGGCCTGGAACACGGTCGAGAGGCCGATCGTCACCATGATCACGGAGATGATCGGTTCGCCGATCATCGGCCGCAGGATCACGACCTGGATCGCGATGCCGAAGATGAACATGAACACCAGGGTGATCGGCATGCCCACCCAGAACGGCACCTGGTATTTCGTCAGCAGCGCCCAGCATACCCAGGCGCCTACCAGCAGCAATTCGCCTTGCGCGAAGTTCACGACCTGCGTCGCCTTGTAGATCAGCACGAACGACATTGCGACAACGCCGTACAGCGTGCCGACCACGAGGCCATTGACGATCAGCTGGATCAGGAACTGGATGTTCATGGGGTGTTGCCAACCTTGCAGATCGTCATCGCCGGGCTTGACCCGGCGATCAATCGCGAATGAAGACCCTTGCGAAGGGGATGGATGCGCGGGTCAAGCCCGCGCATGGCGACCGAATTCCCTGTGACCAGATGTCTCATTCCGCGGCCTCCGCGATCGCGGCGCGGCCGAGATCGACGACCTCGAGCGTGGTGCGGACGCGCTGCGTGGTGCCGTCCTGGAAGCGGATCACGGTGTCCACCGGAATGTTGGCCTTGCCGCGGTAGATCGCCTCGATGATGTCGGCGTATTTCTCGTTGATGACGCCGCGGCGGACCTTTCGGGTCCGCGTCAGTTCGCCGTCGTCGGCATCGAGCTCCTTGTAGAGCAGCAGGAAGCGCGAAATGCGTTGCGCCGGCGGCAGGGTGGTATTGACGGTCTCGACCTCTTTCTTCAGCAGCGCGTAGACTTCGGGCCGCGAGGACAGGTCGGTATAGGTCGTGAACGAGATCCGGTTCTTCTCCGCCCATTTCGAGATGATCGAATAGCGGATGCAGATCATCGCAGCCAGCGCGTCGCGGCCGGCGCCGAGCACGACCGCTTCGGCGACATAGGGCGAGAACTTCAGCTTGTTCTCGATATATTGCGGCGAGAAGCGCTCACCGCGCGAGGTCTCGGCGAGATCCTTGATGCGGTCGATCACGACAAGCTGCCGATTGTCGTTGTAGTAGCCGGCATCGCCCGAGTGCATCCAGCCGTCCTTGATGTCGGCGACCGATGCTTCGGGGTTCTTGTAGTAGCCGTGGAACATGTTCGGGTGCCGCACCACGATCTCACCGACGCCGTTGACGTCGGCATTGTCGATGCGGATCTCGATGTCATCCGCCATCGGAACGCCCGTGGTATCGGGATCGACCTTGCCTTCGGGATGCAGCGTGTAGGCGCCGAGCAACTCGGTCTGGCCGTAGAGCGTGCGCAGCGGCACGCCCATGGCCTGGAAGAACTTGAAGGTATCCGGCCCGAGCGCTGCGCCGCCGGTTGCCGCCGAGCGCAGCCGCGTGAAGCCGAGCCGGTCGCGCAGCGCACGGAACAAGACCTTGTCGGCGAACATCGAGCGCTTGCCGTCGGCGAGCGCCGCAAGCCCGGTCTTCATGCCGAGATCGTAGAGCCGCTGCTTGAACGGCGAGGCGTCCATCACGCCGGCGCGGACGTCGGCCGCGATCGATTCCCAGACCCGCGGCGCGAACAGCACGAAGGTCGGCGCGATCTCGCGGAAGTCGTTCATCATGGTGTCGGGCTCTTCAACGAAGTTGACCTTCATCCGGGAGAGCAGCGCTTTGCCCAGCGCGTAGATCTGTTCCATGATCCAGGGCAGCGGCAGCACCGAGACGTATTCGTCGTCCGGCCCCTTCGGATCGAAGGCGAGATAGGTCGCGCAGTGCCGCAACACACGTCCGGCCGAGAGCATCGCAAGCTTCGGATTGGCTGTCGTGCCCGAGGTCGTGCAGAGGATCGCGACGTCTTCGCCATCAGTGGCATCGATCAGCCGGTCATACAGTCCGGGCTCGCGCGCGGCGCGGTCGCGGCCCAGCGTGACGAGCTTGCTCGCCTCCATCAGCCGCGGATCGTCGTATTTCCGCATACCCCGCGGGTCGGAATAGACGATGTGCTTGAGATTGGGCACGCGGTCGGCAAGGCCGAGCAGCTTGTCGACCTGCTCCTCGTCCTCGGCGAAGACCAGCTTGGCCTCGCCATAAATCAGGAGATAGGAAGCTTCCTCGTCCAGCACGTCGCGGTAGAGGCCGAGGCTCATCGCGCCGATCGCGTGGGCCGCGATCTCGGCCGCGACCCAGTCCGGCCGGTTGTCGCCGATGATGCCGATCACGTCGCCGCGGCCGAGGCCGAGCTCGACCATGCCGAGCGCGAAATCATGGGTGCGGGTCTGGTAGTCGCTCCAGGTGAATTCGCGCCACAGCCCTAAATCCTTCTCGCGCAGCGCGATCTCGCCGCCGTGCTCCCTCGCGTTGAGGCGCAGCATCTTGGGAAAGGTGTCGGCCTGCGCGGCGCGACCGGCATAGTCCATCATGCCGCGCTCTCCCGCACCGCCGGCTTGTCGTCGGGATCGACCAGCACCTCGTCCTCTTCGCCGAGATAGGCGCGCTTGACATGCGGATCGGCGAGCACGGCGGCCGGATCGCCCTCGGCGATCTTGCGGCCGAAATCCAGCACCATGACGCGGTGGGAGATGTCCATCACGACGCCCATGTCGTGCTCGATCATCATCACCGTCATGCCGAACTCTTCGTTGAGATCGACGATGTAGCGCGCCATATCTTCCTTCTCTTCGAAGTTCATGCCGGCCATCGGCTCGTCGAGCAGGATCAGCTGCGGCTCCAGCGCCATCGCGCGGGCGAGCTCGACGCGCTTGCGCAAGCCGTAGGGCAGGGTGCCGGCGGTCGCCTTGCGCACCGACTGCAGATCGAGGAAGTCGATGATCTCCTCGACCTTGCGGCGGTGCTCCAGCTCCTCGCGGGGCGCGCCGGTCAGCCAGTACAGCGATCCCGTGATGAAGTTGTTCTTCAAGAGATGATGGCGGCCGACCATGATGTTGTCGAGCACGCTCATATGGTGGAACAGCGCGAGATTCTGGAAGGTCCGGCCGATGCCGAGACGGGGCCGCGCATTCGGGGTGAGGGCGGTGATGTCCTGGCCGCGATAGAACAGCTGGCCTTCGGTCGGCCGGTACCGGCCGGAGATGCAGTTGACGATCGAGGTCTTGCCGGCGCCGTTCGGGCCGATGATGGAGAACAGCTCTCCCTCGTTGACGCCGAAGCTGACTTCGGTCAGCGCGCGGACGCCGCCAAAGCGCAATGAGACTCCGCGCACCTCGAGACTGTTGGCCACCCTGTTCCCTCCAGATAGGGGCGCTTTGGCGCGCTCTTTATCTTCGCTTCGATCTTACACTTCGATCTTACATGGGCCACCGGAGGGAGACCATCCGACTAATGAAGCCGGCGTTCGGGAGCATCGCTCGCCCCCGATCGCCTGCGTCATGCGCGGTAACGCCGCACCCCGCCTGCAAGCCCGTCTCTCGCGTCGTCCGGTCAGCGATCCATCAAGGCGCTGCACGCGGCGTTACGCGAGGTGGCTCTGAATACGAGAAAGCGATAGGTTGAATTGTCATGTGCCCGACAATTGGTCAGGAATTTTCGTTGGCATTCCAGGAAGCGGGTTCCTGGCTTCGCTCACGGCGTTGCTGCGGTGCAATATCGTGCCAGTATCTTGGTCAGTATCTTTGGTCAGTATCTTGGGTTGGGATGCCGTCGCTAGAATGATTGCTGCTGATTACCTGAAGCGCATCGCGGCCTGGTCGCGCGAGCTGAGCGAGCAAGAGATCGAAATCGCGCGCGCCGGCATTTCCGAGAAGGCCTACCGCGCCAACGAATTCATCTTCATGCGCGGCGACAATTTCCAGTACTGGACCGGCATCGTCACCGGGCTGGCGCGGATGGGCATCGTCTCGCGCGGCGGCAAGGCGGCGAGCTTCGCAGGCCTCACCGCCGGCGCCTGGTTCGGCGAGGGCACCGTGCTCAAGAACGAGCTGCGGCGCTACGACGTGGTCGCGCTGCGCGACACGCGGCTGGCGATGATGGATCGCCGGACTTTCGTCTGGCTGTTCGAGAACAGCGTCGGCTTCAACCGCTTCCTGGTGGGACAACTCAACGAGCGGCTTGGCCAGTTCATCGCGCTGCTCGAATACGGCCGCACGCTGGACGCCACCGCGCGGCTGGCGCGCTCGATCGCCTCGCTGTTCAATCCGATTCTCTATCCCGAACTCACCTTGCACCTGGAGATCACCCAGGAGGAGATCGGGGCGCTGTCGGGTATCTCGCGGCAGAACGCCAACCAGTGCCTGAAGCGGCTCGAGCGCGAGGGCCTGCTGCGGCTCGAATATGGCGGGGTGACGATCATCGAGCTCGACCGGCTGCGTCATTACGGGGAGTGACCGGCGCCAGACCGCACCCGGCTATTTCGCGATGCTCTAAAGCGCTGATTTCAAACGATTATGCCATTAGACTCAAAGCAGGCCGGATGCTACAGACCGGCCTCGTCGGGACCGCGCGGTTTTCGCGCTCTCTGGAGATGACATGGCGGTTAAGGATTCGGCGGCTCAGGACTCAAAGCGGCGCGTTGCGCTGATCACTGGCATCACCGGGCAGGACGGCGCGTACCTCGCCGAATATCTGCTCGGCCTCGGCTATACCGTGCACGGGATCAAGCGCCGGTCCTCCTCGTTCAATACCGCGCGCGTTGACCATCTCTACCAGGATCCGCACGCCGGCAACGTGCCGTTCCTGATGCACTACGGCGACATGACTGATTCGACCAATCTGATCCGGCTGGTACAGCAGATCCGGCCGACCGAGATCTACAACCTCGCCGCCCAGAGCCACGTCCAGGTCAGTTTCGAGAGCCCGGAATACACCGCCAACGCAGATGCCATCGGCGTGCTGCGCCTGCTGGAGGCGATCCGCATCCTCGGCATGGAAAAGGAGACCCGGTTCTACCAGGCCTCGACCTCGGAGCTCTACGGCCTCGTGCAGGAGGTGCCGCAGAAGGAGACCACGCCGTTCTATCCGCGCTCGCCCTATGGCGTCGCCAAGCTCTACGGCTACTGGATCACGGTGAACTACCGTGAGGCCTACGGCATGTTCGCCAGCAACGGCATCCTGTTCAACCATGAGAGCCCGATCCGCGGCGAGACCTTCGTGACGCGCAAGATCACCCGCGCCGTCGCCCGCATCGAGGTCGGCCTGGAGAACAAGCTCTTTCTCGGCAATCTCGATGCCAAGCGCGACTGGGGCCACGCCCGCGACTATGTCGAGGGTATGCACAAGATCCTGCAGGTGGACGAGCCCGGCGACTTCGTGCTCGCGACCGGCGAGACGCGCTCGGTCCGCGAATTCGTCGAACTGGCATTTGCGGAAGTCGGCCGCGGCATCGAATGGCGCGGCAAGGGCATCGAAGAGATCGGCGTCGACAAGGCGACCGGCAACACCCTGGTGCAGATCGACCCGGTCTATTTCCGTCCGACCGAGGTCGATCTTCTGATCGGCGACGCCAGCAAGGCGCGCGCCAAGCTCGGCTGGGCACCGAAGACGCCGTTCGCGCAGCTGGTGAAGGAAATGGTCGCCAGCGATCTCGTCGAGGCCAGGCAGGATGCGGCCAATGGCAAGCACGGCGTTTGAACTGAAGGGCAAGACGGTCTTCGTCGCCGGCCATCGCGGCATGGTCGGCTCGGCGCTGATGCGCCGGCTGGCGCGCGAAGGGGCCGAGCTGCTGACGGTGTCGCGCGGCGAGGTTGATCTGCGCGACCAGGCCGCGGTGAATGCCTGGTTTGCCGCGAAGCGGCCGCAGGCCGTGTTCCTCGCTGCCGCCAAGGTCGGCGGCATCGTCGCCAACAACACGCTGCGGGCCGAATTCCTGTACGACAATCTGGCGATCTCGAGCAACGTGATCCAGGCGGCTCATGCTAATGGGTGCGAGAAGCTGATGTTCTTCGGCTCGTCCTGCATCTATCCGCGCCTGGCGCCGCAGCCGTTGCGCGAGGATTCGATGCTGACCGGCCCGCTGGAGCCGACCAACGAGCCCTATGCCATCGCCAAGATCGCCGGCATCAAGATGGCCGAGGCCTATCGCAGCCAATACGGCGCCGATTTCATCAGCGTGATGCCGACCAACCTCTACGGTCCCGGCGACAATTATCATCCCGAATACAGCCACGTCGTCGCCGCGCTGATCCGCCGTTTCCACGAGGCCAAAGTCTCCGGTGCCGGCAGTGTCGTGGTGTGGGGCACCGGCACGCCGCGCCGCGAATTCCTCTATGTCGACGACCTCGCCGACGCCTGCATCCATCTGATGAAGACCTATTCCTCACCGGAGCTGGTCAATATCGGCACCGGCGAGGACATCACCATTGCCGAATTCGCCCGCGTGGTCGCTGCTACCGTCGGCTATCGCGGTGAGATCAGTTTCGACACCTCGCGCCCCGACGGCACACCGCGCAAGCTGCTCGACGTCAGCCGGCTCGCAAAGCTCGGCTGGCGTGCCACAACCTCGCTCGAGGATGGCATCAAGCTCGCCTACCAGGCCTATCTGAACGAGACCAAGCAGGCTGCTGAGTAGCGCCGAGCGTCACTTCGCCGTCGCGCGCGGCGGAGCCTTCGACAACGCCGTCGCCATCGCCGAGATCAGCGGCTTCATGAAGAACGCGTCGTTCGTCGGGTAGATGTCGGTGCGCAAGCCGTAGGTCTTCAACTCGTCCGACACCACGGGCCCGACGGAGGCGATCGGGGTCTGCTGCAGGCCCTCGCGCAATTGCGCCTCGCATTTGTGCGCCTGCGCCACCTCGAGCAGGCGGCGAACCTGGCCGGAGCTCGTCAGCGCGATGGCGTCGATTCGGCCCCGCGCCATCTCCTCGATCGCGGTCACGATGTTGGCGTCGGCGGCCTGCGCGTCATAGACATAGGGCAGTACCGTATCGACCTCGGCGCCCTGCGCCTTGATCGCGCCGATCAGGGTGGCGTGATCCTTGTCCGGATAGAGCTGCAGGCCGAGCCGATGGCCGCTCAGGTCGAGCTTCGACAGCATCTCGGCGACGCCTTCCGAGGTCGGCTTCTCCGTCGTCATTTGTGGCTCCAGGGCGATCTCGCGCAGCGCGCGGCCGGGCTTTGGGCCGCGGGCGAATTTGCGCGCCTTGCCGAGGCTCGTGATAAACTCCGGCTCGACCCCGATCCGGCGCACCACCTTCATCAGCCGGCGCAGGCCTTCGCCGGTCATCAGCACGAGGTCGTCGAGCGGCCGCTCGATGGTGCGGCGAATCCAGGCCTCGATCGGCGCCGGATCCGGCGCGTCGTGGATGGTGAACATCGGGCATTGCAGCACGTCGGCGCCTTGCTCGGCGAGCAGGCGGGAAAACTGCGCCTCCTCGCGCGTCTCGAGGATCAGAATGCGGTAGCCGTTCAGCCGGTCAGCCATGATTGTCCCTAACAAACATTGTCGTCATTTGGTCGATTTGACCCCCGCGCCGGGATTGGCGCAAGGCCGCCTGCGGTGTAGACGAGGGCCGAAAATGAACGTTCCACGCATCTGCTCAAGCTTTGGTCAATTGGCATGCCCGACCATCAATTCGTTCTGACCCTGTCCTGTCCGGATCGCCCCGGGATCGTCTCCGCGGTCTCGACCTTCCTGGCGCATAATGGGCAGAACATCCTGGACGCCCAGCAGTTCGACGACATCGAGACCGGCAAGTTCTTCATGCGCGTGGTGTTCACCGCGGCCGATCTTGCGGTGGAGCTGGCTGCGCTGCAAACCGGCTTTACCGCGATCGCCGAACGCTTCGCCATGGAATGGCAGATGCGCGATCGCGCCAGCCGCCGCCGGGTGATGCTATTGGTGTCCAAGTCCGATCACTGCCTGGTCGACATCCTCTATCGCTGGCGCACCGGCGAGCTCGAAATGATCCCGACCGCCATCGTCTCCAACCATCCGCGCGAGAGCTACGGTTCGCTCGATTTCGGCGATATTCCGTTCCACCATCTGCCGGTGACCAAAGAGACCAAGCGGCAGCAGGAAGACGCGGTGTGGAAGCTTGCCCAGGACACCAACACCGATCTCGTGGTGCTGGCCCGCTACATGCAGATCCTGTCGGACGAGATGTCGGCGCGGCTGTCGGGCCGCTGCATCAACATCCATCATTCCTTCCTGCCGGGCTTCAAGGGCGCCAAGCCCTACCACCAGGCGCATGAGCGCGGCGTCAAGCTGATCGGCGCCACCGCGCATTATGTCACCAGCGATCTCGACGAGGGGCCGATCATCGATCAGGACGTCGAGCGCATCAGCCATCGCGACACGCCCGAGGATCTCGTGCGCAAGGGCCGCGACATCGAGCGCCGCGTGCTGGCGCGGGCAATCCGCTACCATCTCGCCGACCGCGTCATCCTCAACGGGCGCAAGACCGTGGTGTTCGTGGACTGATCCGCCGTTCACCCGATTGTCGTGCTGAAGGCCGTGGTGTCGCCCTGCATCGAGGTGCTGCATGAAACTCATCCACATGAGCGACATCCATCTGACGGCGCCGGGGCGGACGATCTTCGGCCGTGATCCTCTGCTGAACTTCGAGCGTTCCCTCGATCAGGTGCTTGCCGATCATCGTGATGCCGAGCTCATGGTGATCTCGGGTGATCTTTCCGATCTCGGCGAGCTCGCCGATTACCAATTGCTGCGCGAGCGCCTGAGCCGGTTTCCGATCCCTGTGCGGCTTTGTATCGGCAACCACGACCATCGCGAGACGTTTCTCGGCGTGTTTCCCGAATGCGCCGACGCGGACGGGTTCGCTCAAGGTGCGCACGACGCCTCGTTCGGCCGCTGCCTGCTCCTCGACACCTATGAGCCGCAGACCGCCGCCGGCAGTTTCTGCGAGAGGCGGCAGGCCTGGCTGGAGCGGGAGCTATCGCAGCATGACGGTCCGTTCTTCCTGTTCATGCATCACAATCCATTCCCGACGCATATCGCCCCGGTCGACCGGATCGGCCTGCTCGACGATGCCGCGTTCCGCTCGATCGTCGCGAAGCACCGGAGCAAGATCCGGCATATCTTCTTCGGTCACTGCCACATGGTGCTGAGTGGTTCGGTTGCCGGTGTCCCCTCGACCTCGCTGCGCGGAACGAACCACGCCAGCTACCCCGTGTTCGCGGAGGTTCTGACCGTCGCCGATCTGCCGGAGTCCTACGGCGTGGCGTTCATCGGCGCGGACTATGTCACCGTGCATATGGTGGAGTTCGGTTACCGCGGCGAAATCCTCAGCGAGGATTGGCCGGGCAAGGCAGTCATTGGGTCGGGTTCTGCGCGGGCGCCGCCGCGGCCGGCTTGGAGCCATCGCCGCGCTCCGCCGCCGGCATCAGGCGCTTGCGTTCCCGCTCCTGCATGAACTTGTCGTATTCCGGGGTGCCCGCCCGCGGTGGCGCGTCTGCGGGCAGACCGCCGGCCCAGGCCGGAATGTAGTCGGCCATGCCGGCCGAGACCTTTTGGTTCACGGTGCTGCATCCACCGAGCGCGCAGGCCGCGAGCGCGAGGGCAGTCAGGACAGGGATGTGGCGTGTGAGGATCGGCATTGGCGGCAGCATACAGCCCTGGTCTTTATGGATGATGATCTCAGGCGCGACCGTTCGGCTGCAATTGTGCTTGTTTGTTGACATTGCTGCTTGATTTGTACGATCGTACAAATGAATTCAGCTGGCGGCCGCCTGAGTGAGCGACATCGGTACTTGTGGGGGCGTTGAGTTTCGGGGGCGGATTCTGGTATCCTGATACTTGCTTCTGCGGCTGGGCCAAATCGCGGCGCGCGCGACACACGTCCATCGTCCGATTGACAGAGGGCGCGGGGAAACGCCTTGTCGCGTTACGGCTCGGCCGTGACTTGGTTGGGCTAAGGTAAGGCAAGGGCCGGGGACTCGGCTCGACGCAGAACAATGGAAGGGGGAGGGATGTCGATGTTCAATCGTCGCAAAATGTTGCTGTGGGGCGCCGCTTCGGCCGTGCTTCCGGGTTTGTGCGCCAGCATGCCGGCGCGGGCGGACGACGCCGTCAAGATCGGCCTGATCCTGCCGATGACCGGCGGCCAGGCCTCGACCGGCAAGCAGATCGATAACGCCATCAAGCTCTACATGCAGCAGAAGGGCGACACCGTCGCCGGCAAGAAGATCGAAATCATCCTGAAGGACGACGCCGCGGTGCCCGACAACACCAAGCGGCTTTCGCAGGAACTGATCGTCAACGACAAGGTCAATTTCATCGCCGGCTTCGGCGTGACGCCGGCGGCGCTGGCCGCGGCACCGCTGGCGACGCAGGCCAAGATCCCGGAAGTCGTGATGGCCGCCGGCACCTCGATCATCACCGAGCGCTCGCCCTATATCGTGCGCACCAGCTTCACGCTGGCGCAGTCCTCCACCATCATCGGCGACTGGGCGGTCAAGAACGGCATCAAGAAGGTCGCGACGCTGACCTCGGACTACGCGCCGGGCAACGACGCGCTGACCTTCTTCAAGCAGCACTTCACCGCCGGCGGCGGCGAGATCGTGGAAGAGATCAAGGTCCCGCTCGCCAATCCCGACTTCGCGCCGTTCCTGCAGCGTATGAAGGATGCCAAGCCCGACGCGATGTTCGTGTTCGTGCCGGCCGGGCAGGGCGGCAACTTCATGAAGCAATATGCCGAGCGCGGGCTCGACAAGAGCGGCATCAAGGTGATCGGCCCCGGCGACGTGATGGACGACGACCTGCTCAACAACATGGGCGATGCCGCGCTTGGCGCGGTGACCGCGCATCTCTACTCGGCAGCGCATCCGTCCGCGATGAACAAGGATTTCGTCGCCGCCTACAAGAAGGCATACGGCAACCGTCCGGGCTTCATGGCGGTGAGCGGTTATGACGGCATCCATCTGATCTACGAGGCGCTGAAGAAGACCAATGGTGCGACCGACGGCGACAAGCTGATCGAGGCGATGAAGGGCATGAAGTGGGAGAGCCCGCGCGGCCCGATCTCGATCGATCCGGAAACCCGTGACATCGTGCAGAACATCTATATCCGCGAGGTCGAGAAGGTCGATGGCGAGCTCTACAACGTCGAGTTCGCGACCTTCGAGGCCGTCAAGGATTCCGGCAAGACCAAGAAGTGACGCGCGAAAGCTCCGCTCGCTGCACATCATGGCCGGGACGAGTCCGGCCATGACGATCCTGTTGACGTGGTGTCGTTTGCGCCCTCTCGCTTAAGCTGACTTCATGGCCTCAATCCTCACCAATTTGTTCGACGGCGTCGCCTACGGCATGCTGCTGTTCGTGCTGGCCTGCGGGCTTGCGGTGACGCTCGGACTGATGAACTTCGTCAACCTCGCGCATGGCGCCTTCGCCATGGCCGGCGGCTACATCTGCGCCGTGCTGGTCAACAATTCCGGCTGGCCGTTCTTCACAGCGTTGCCGCTTGCCTTTGTCGGGAGTGCCGTGATCGGTGTCGCGCTGGAGCGCACGCTGTACCGCCATCTCTATGCCCGCAGCCATCTCGATCAGGTACTGTTCTCGATCGGTTTGGTGTTCATGTCGGTCGCGGCGGTCGACTACATCATGGGATCGTCGCGGGTCTTCATCAAATTGCCGGCGGCCCTGGAAGGGCAGATCGATCTGTTCGGCGTCGGCATCGGGCGTTATCGGCTGATGATCGTCGTGATCTGCGGCCTGCTCACACTGGCGCTGCAACTGATCCTGGCGAAGACCCGGTTCGGCAGCCGCCTGCGCGCCGCGGTCGACGATCCGCGCGCCGCGATCGGGCTCGGCATCAACGTGCCGCAGGTGTTCGCGTTCACCTTCGCCTTCGGCTGCGGCCTCGCCGGGCTCGGCGGCGCGCTGAGCGCGGAGATCCTCGGGCTCGATCCGTACTTCCCGCTCAAGTTCATGATCTACTTCCTGATCGTCGTCACCGTCGGCGGCTCTTCCTCGATCACGGGGCCATTCCTTGCCTCGCTGCTGCTCGGCATCGCCGACGTCGCCGGCAAATACTACGTGCCCAAGGTCGGCCCCTTCGTGATCTACACTGTCATGATCGTGATCCTGCTCTGGCGCCCGAACGGTCTGTTCGGCCGCACCGCGGCGCGGTGAGGCTGATATGACCGCGCTGTCCGACGTCTCCACTCACGCGATGGCCAGCGCGCGCTGGCGGATCAGCGAGGTCGCGTTCTGGGTGCTGGCGCTGGCCTGCGCCTTCCTGTTCCCGTCGCGCTATCTGATCATGACCGACATCGTGCGGCTCGGCCTGTTCGCGCTCTCGCTCGACCTGATCCTCGGTTATGCCGGCATCGTCTCGCTCGGCCATGCGGCGTTCTTCGGCGTCGGTGCGTATTCGGCCGGCTTGCTGGCGCTGCACGGCATCATCAACGAGCCGGTCATTGCGCTGGTCGCCGCCGGTCTCGTTGCGGCGGTGCTCGGCTTTCTGACCAGCTTCCTCGTCATCCGCGGCGTCGACCTGACCCGGCTGATGGTCACGCTCGGCATCGCGCTGCTGCTGGAAGCGCTCGCCGAACGCTTCTCGGATATCACCGGCGGCACTGACGGCCTTCAGGGCATCGAGATGCAGCCGATCCTCGGGCTGTTCGCCTTCGACATGTTCGGCAAGACCGGGCTGTTCTACTCGCTGATCGTGCTGTTCATCCTGTTCCTGTTTGCCCGTCGCGTGGTGCATTCCCCGTTCGGCCTGTCGCTGCGCGCGATCAGGAACAATCCGCTGCGCGCGGCCGCAATCGGCATACCGGTCAACCGCCGCCTGATCGCGGTCTATGCGCTCGCCGCCTTCTATGCCGGGATCGCCGGCGCGCTGTTCACCCAGACCACGGCGCTGGCCTCGCTCGACGTGTTTTCCTTTGAGCGCTCCGCCGATTTGATGCTGGTGCTCGTGATCGGCGGCACCGGCTATCTCTATGGCGGCCTGATCGGCGCGGTCGTGTTCAAGATGCTGCAGGAGCTGTTTCAGAGCATCACGCCGCAATACTGGCTGTTCTGGATCGGCCTCGTGCTGGTCGTGATCGTCATGGTCGGCCGCGCGCGCATCCACCGCTGGGTGCTGTTCGTGCCGAACCTGATCATCCGCCAGTTCGCCGGCCGCAGGGCCGCCGTTGCAATGCCCGAGGGCGACGCGCCATGACCATCGCGCTCGAAACCCGCGGCCTCGAAAAGTCCTTCGGCGGCCTTCGCGCCACCCGCGACCTCTCGCTGAAGGTGATGCAGGGCGCCCGCCACGCGCTGATCGGTCCGAACGGCGCCGGCAAGACCACGGTCATCAATCAGCTCACCGGCGTGCTGGCGCCGAATCGCGGACGAATCCTGCTCGAAGGCAGCGACATCACCGGCCTCGCCGTGCACAAGCGGGTACTGCGCGGGCTGTCGCGCACCTTCCAGATCAACCAGCTCTATGCCGACCTGACTCCGCTCGAGACCATCGGGCTTGCGGTCTCCGAACGGATGGGCCGCGGCGGCGACTGGTGGCGGCGGATGGGAACGCGTAGCGACGTCAATGCCGAGATCGCAGAGATCCTGTCGCGCTTCCATCTGCTCGACGTAATGACCGAGCTCACCTCGACATTGCCCTACGGCAAGCAGCGCCTGCTCGAGATCGCGGTCGCAATCGCCGCCAGGCCGCGGGTGCTGCTGCTCGACGAGCCGGCGGCTGGTGTGCCCGAGAGCGAGCGCCACGATATCCTGGCGGCGGTCGCGGCGCTGCCGCGCGACGTCACGGTGCTGCTGATCGAGCACGATATGGATCTGGTGTTCTCCTTCGCCGACCGCATCTCGGTGCTGGTCAATGGCGGCCTGCTCACCGAGGGTGCGCCCGACGAGGTGGCGCGCGATCCGCAGGTGAGGGCGGTCTATCTCGGCGAGGCCGCCGATGCCTGACCTGCTCTCCATCAAGGGCTTGCGCGCCGGATATGGCGAGGCGGTGGTGCTGCCCGACATGTCGCTGGCGCTTGCCGAGGGGCAGGTGCTCGCGCTGCTCGGTCGCAACGGCACCGGCAAGACCACGCTGATCAATTCGATCGTCGGCATCGTTAGGCGCCTCAGTGGCAGCGTCGTACTTGCGGGCCAAGACATCACGGCATTGCGGCCCGACCAGCGCGCCCGCGCCGGGATCGGCTGGGTGCCGCAGGAGCGCAACATCTTCCGCTCGCTGACGGTGGAAGAGAACATGACCGCGGTGGCGCAGCCCGGGCCGTGGACGGTCGAGCGGGTGTATGAGATGTTTCCGCGGCTGAAGGAGCGGCGCGGCAATTTCGGCAACCAGCTGTCCGGCGGCGAGCAGCAGATGCTGGCGATTGGTCGCGCGCTGACGTTGAACCCGAAAGTGCTGCTGCTCGACGAGCCGACCGAAGGCCTCGCGCCGATCATCGTTGAGGAATTGTTAAAGGCGATCGGAACCATCACGCGCTCGGGTGGCATCTGCTCGATCATCGTCGAGCAGAATGCACAAAAGATTCTCGGGCTCGCCGACCGCGTTGTGATATTGGAACGCGGGACGATTGTGCACGATGCGGCAAGCAGCGCGCTGAAGGCCGATCCCGCTGTCCTCGAGCGCCATCTCGGCGTTGCCGGGACCAAAAAACACTGACGCCCTCAGGGAGTTCACCATGCAGCGAACCAAGCCACCGTTCCGCGCCGACGAGGTCGGTAGCCTGTTGCGTCCGCCGAAGATCAAGGAAGCGCGCGCCAGGCTGGAGAAGGGCGAGATCTCGGCCGACGAGCTGCGCAAGATCGAGGACATGGAGATCGAGAAGGTCGTGCACAAGCAGGCTTCGGTCGGCCTCAAGCTTGCGACCGACGGCGAGTTCCGCCGCTCTTGGTGGCACTTCGATTTCCTCAGTCATCTGACCGGCTGCGAGCTGTTCCACCCCGACATGGGCATCCAGTTCGCGGGTGTGCAGACCCGGCACGACGCCATCCGGGTGATCGGCAAGCTCGACTTCTCCGATCGTCACCCGATGCTCGATCACTTCAGGTTCCTGAAGAAGTACGCCGACCAGGCGCATGTCACCCCGAAGATGACGATCCCGTCGCCGGCGGTGCTGCACTTCCGCGGCGGCCGCAAGCTGATCTCGAAGGAGGTCTATCCGGACCTTGAGGAGTTCTATCAGGACCTCGGCAAGACCTATCGCGAGGCAGTGAAGGCGTTCTACGACGCCGGCTGCCGTTACCTGCAATTCGACGACACGGTGTGGGCCTATCTGTGCTCGCAGGAGGAATTGCAGAAGTCGCGCGACCGCGGCGACAATCCCGATGGGCTGCAGGAGATCTATGCCCGCGTCATCAATTACGCGATCGCCGATCGTCCATCCGACATGGTGGTCACGACGCATGTCTGCCGCGGCAATTTCCGTTCGACCTGGATTTCCTCCGGTGGCTACGAGCCGGTCGCCGAGACCATGCTGGCCGGCACCAATTACGATGGCTATTTCCTCGAATATGATTCCGATCGTGCCGGCGGCTTCGAGCCGCTGCGCTTCCTGCCGAAAGGCAACAAGGTCGTGGTGGTCGGCGTCATCACCTCGAAGTTCGGCGAGCTCGAGAAGAAGGACGACATCAAGCGGCGGTTGGAGGAGGCATCGAAGTTCGCCCCGATCGAGCAGCTCGCAGTGTCGCCGCAATGCGGTTTCGCCTCGACCGAGGAGGGCAACATCCTCTCCGAGGAGGAGCAGTGGGCCAAGCTGCGGCTCGCTGTCGAGGTCGCGAACGAGGTGTGGGGGAAGTAGGTTTCGCTCGCCGTTCCGGGTTCGCAGTTTCTAGGTGCAGGAATGAAGGCGCATACCGCGTCAGCTTGTGCGGCTGGACAGTCGTTCTTGCCGCATGATAGCTTTGGTCTATTGAGGATGATCCAACGATGTTGATCGCTTTCGAGCTTAGCCAGCACTGACGAACGGTTGGCCGGTCGAATGACCGGGTTGCCGTAACGCCGCCGCGCCTCGCTTTGGTGAGGCGCCGTCTGTTGCTGTTGAAGCCGAGAGGCCATCATGCCCCAATCGTCCGACGCGTCCAGTGCGCAAATTGCATCCTATATTCCCGAGCTCGATCGTCTCGCCGCCGACGTCATGGCCGACTGGAAGGTGCCGGGCGTCGCGCTCGCCGTGGTGCAGGACGACAAGGTCGTGCTCACACGCGCCTACGGCCAGCGCGATGTCGAGGCGAATTTGCCGGTTACGCCGGCGACGCAGTTCGCGATCTGCTCGATCACCAAATCCTTCACCGCCACTGCGATCGCGCTGCTGCACGATGGGGGGCGGCTCGATTGGGCCAAACCGGTACGCGACTATATCCCCGAGTTTCGTCTCAGCGATCCGGTGGCGACAGAGCGCGTCACCGTGCTCGATCTGTTGTGTCATCATACCGGGCTGCCACGCCATGACTGGGTGCACGAGCCCGGCGATCTCGCGCCGGCCGACATGCTCGGCCTGATGCGGCATCTGGAACTGAACCGCGATATCCGGAGCGCATTTCAATACAACAACCTCTGCTACAATGTTGTGGGCTTGTTGATTGAGCGCCTGAGCGGGCAAAGCTATCAGGCGTTCATCCGCGCGCGCCTGACCGACCGGCTCGGCATGAATGTCGGCTTCAACCTCGATGATCTCGAAGCGTCCAGCGAGCCGGCGCGGCCCTACAAGATCTACGAAGACACGCGGCTGCCCGCGTTCCGTCTGCCGATCACGACCACCGCGTCTGGTGCGATGACCACCTCGGTCGCGGATTTCGCGAGCTGGATGCGGCTGCATCTCGGTCAGGGCGCGTTCGATGGTGAGCGCATATTGCCGGCAGCGCTGATCGGTGAGCTGCATGCGCCGCGTGTCTACAACACGTTGCCGGGCTATGCGGAGTTCGGCCAGGCGCATTACGGCCTTGGCTTCCAGTGCAACAGCTACCGCGGCGACCGACTGGTCGAGCACGGCGGCGGCTGGATTGGCTGGAATACGCAGATGACGCTGCTACCGGATTTCGGCATCGGCATTGCCGTCTTCACCAATCGCAGTCCGAACCAGGTGCCGTGGACGCTGACCTTGCAGATCATCGACCGGCTGCGCGGCCGCGAGCCGATCGAATGGCGCGAGCGTTTCCGGAAGCGGCGTGTCGAAGCCCTTGAGCAGATCCAGGTCGACAAGGGCATGCGGGAGAAGGGCCGCCGCGCCAACACACACCCGGCGCACGAGCTTGCGGCCTACGCCGGCGATTATGAACACCCTGCTTACGGCGTGATGTCGATTAGGGAGCTGGAGGGCATCCTGCATTGGTCCTGGCGCGGCCTGTTTGCGGCTTTGGTGCACCGTCACTTTGAGACGTTCGAAACGCCCGAGGTGCCGGACCGCTACGTGCCGGACTCGCTTCCGATCACGTTCCTGACCAATCGCGACGGCAACATAGTCAGCCTTTCGGCGCCGCTCGAACCGGCAGTCGCTGATATCGTGTTCGTGCGCCTGGCGGCCGGCGACTGCACCGACGTCGCGTTCCGCACGCGCTGTGTCGGCAGCTTCAAGTGGCGGGCGATCACGCACCGCGTCGCGCTGGATAGCGAGGGGGTGCTCGAATTGAAGTCCGACTACCAGCCGGCCTATCGCCTCGCGCCGGAGCAAGGCAGGAGGTTTCGCATTGCCGGGCAGGCCGGCTTCGTCGAGTTTTGCGGTGATGAGGCGATCGTCGACGAGATGATCGTTTACCAGCCGGGTGGCACCTTCGTGGCGCGGCGAACAGATGTGCCTCGTCGCCGACGCGCCCCGATGGTGTTTCTCGAGCACGCCGTCACTGCTCCGCCAGATAGACCTCCCCGAGCAGCGAGGAGTTCGACCACGGCACCTGCTTGCCCTTGGTCGCGGCGACGACTTCGGCGCGGACCCGCGTCAGCATCTGCTGCACTTCGAGGCCGGGCGTGCCGACATGGCGTGACAACGCCGCCGAGAACGGGCTGTTGGCGCCTTCGCCGTCGAGCGCGACCTGGCCCGGTGCGGTCGCGAACGCGATCAACGTGCCCGCGCCGAGCGTCGAGCCCGATCCGAGCGACGCGGGCGCGGCAAGGCCTGAGCCGGCTTCGATACCGCGGCTCGGCCCTGCGGACGCCACCTGCGGCGCCATCGGATTGTTGCGGCAGGCATCGAGGATCAAAATGTTGGTACGGATCTGATCGTCGAGGCCGGCCATGATGGTGTCCATGTCGACCATCGCGTCGGTCATACGAGCTCCCGCCTTGAACGCGATATCGACCGGCACGAGGTAGTTGCGGCCGTCGATCTGCACGCCGTGACCGGCGTAATAGACCACAGCGATCTGCGACCGCGCCGCCTCGCGCAGGAAGTCATGGATCGTCGTCTGCATCGTGTCGCGATCGAGATCGAGACCCTCGGAGACGGTGAAGCCGATGTCGCGCAGGCTCTTGGCGATGGCGCGGGCATCGTTCGGTGGATTGGGCAGCGCCTTGACATGCGCATAGGCGCCGTTGCCGATCACCAGCGCCACGCGCCGGCCGGTGGCCGCGGCCTGCACACGCGCCGCTGGTGCTGCAGGAGCTGCTGCCGCGGGCGGTGCGGGCGCAGGGCTGCTTTCGGCGGCAGGCGCTGCAGTGGTCTTGCGCGGCGCCGCGTCGGCCTCCTTCAGCAGCGCGAGCCGCACCTTGGCGGTGGCCTGGTTGGCCTTGCTGCCGGCGTCGGACGCCACGCCCTCGAGCGCTGACGCGTAATCTTCCTTGGCGCGCGCAGCATCGCCGTTCGCCTCATAGGCGAGGCCGCGCTGGGTGTAGGCCGAGATCAGCACGCTGCCGGGCGGCGTCATGATGTTGACCGGCGCTTTCGCCTTCGCGAGCCGGATCGCTTCCGTCGTGTCCGCAATCGCGCGCGCGATGTCACCCTTGGCGCGCCAGATCACGGCGCGGCTGATCAGCGGCTGCGGCAGCGACGGATCGATCCTGACCGCCTCGTTGATGTCGGCGAGCGCGCCGTCGAGATCGCCGAGCGCCTGCTTCGAGGCGCCTCGGTTCTGATAGGAGAACGCCGATTTCGGGCCGGCCTTGATCGCGGCATCGTAGTCGGCGATCGCCTTGGCGTAGTCGCCCTTGCCGCGATAGGCATTGCCGCGGTTGTGAAAGATGATGCCGCCCGGCGGCCCCATGCGCAGCGCGTCGTTGAAGTCGGCAATCGCGATGTCGTACTCGCCCTTGTCGTAATAGGCCGAGCCGCGCAGATTGTAGACGGGGGTGCTGGGCTTCAGATGCAGCGCCTCGGTGGCGTCAGCGATCACCTGCGCGTAGTTGCCCTTCTTGTTCCAGCCCACTGCGCGCCAGAAATAGATCGTCGCAAGCTTCTCGCCGGAAAACACCTTCAACGCGATGATCTTGGTGCAGGCGTCGATCATCTGGTCGGCCGGTGTGGTGTCGGTCGTGCAGAGTGGGCCTAGCTGGGAGCGCGCCTGCGCGAAGCAGGGGGCCGACCACAGGATGGCCGCGAGCAGGCAGGGTATCAGGAGCAGGCGGCGCATTGGTCATCCAGGGGTAAGGGCATCATGGTGGTCGGCGGCGAGGCGGTCCGGGAGATTGTCCATGACTGTTTGGTGATTGGCCGTGGAGGGGGGTTCAACTGGTGGGAAAATGGTGATAAGACCTCGTCGCACACTATCTCTGCCCACTTTTGTCCCACTGGCCGCTGCCCACTCCAGGCACCATGAAGAACGACGAAATCCTCAGGCAGATCACGGATTTCTGCCGTCACTCCGACATGGCGGAGACGACGTTCGGCCGCCGTGCCGTCAACGACGGCAAGCTGGTGCACCGGCTGCGCGAGGGCAAGCGCATCACCATCGATACGCTCGACCGCATCAACGCCTTCATCGCAACCTCGACGCCGGGGGGCGTCGCGCCGCCGCGCGGCCTCGTGGTGCCACCGGAAAAGCGCGATCCGAGGGGCAATTTCCGGTTTTTCGAGAACCGGCAGCGCTATCTGCTGTTCGTGCACACCTGCAGCGAGAAGCGGGTGATCGCCGACCGGGTCGCGCTCGAATTGGCCGCGATCCACCCGCGGCCGCCGGCGCTGCGGGTGTTCGATGCCGGGATGGGCGACGGTACGGTGCTGGCGCGGGTCCTGCGTGCCATGCATGGCCGCTTCCCACATATGCCGTTCTATGTCGCCGGCAAGGAACTGAGCCTGGAGGACGTCCGCCTCACCCTCGACAAGGTCCCCGACCGCCTGTTCGAGCACCCGGCGAGCGTCTTCGTGTTCACCAACATGTATTACGCCGAGGCGCCCTGGCTGACGCCCAAGAACTCGGCGGCGGCCGCCAGCATGATCTGGCACGAGGTGGCCCTGCGGGGCGCGTCCTCGGGGGAATTCGAGACCCAGATCGCGGAACTCGGACCCTTCCTGGAGCAGAACTGGCGGGCCAATCTCAGCCCCGGCAATGCGATGCCGATCTATGAGCGCCCGGTAGCGCTGGTGCTGTACCGCGACGATCACCGGTTCCTGCTCGATTCCATCATTCCCCGCGCCGGCCGGACCGAGGCCAATTTCGACCTGGTGATCGCCTCGCAGCCCTATCGCGCCAAATCCTCGGTGAATTTCCGCGCCAAGCGGATCATCGCGCCGCTGGCCCGGGCGCTGCGCGGCGGTGGGCGGCTGATAGGAATCCACTCCCACGGAAGCGATCCCGGACTTGAAATCATTCAAGCCGTCTGGCCCGGAGAAAATCCTTTCGCCGTCAGCCGTCATGAGATACTGCGCGCGGTGAAATACGAGCTGGGCTCGGCCGGCCGCGAGCTGAATTTCAATGCCTACGCCGATAACCGTTCGATCTTCCGATATGATATGGAAGCGCTGCCTAATGAGGTGACCGGCTCGATCGGAACCTCGACCGCCTTCGCCGCCTGGAACGCAGCAGTGTACGTCGCGCAGATCGAAGATGAGCGGTTGACTGAAACGACCGAAAACGGACGAGCTCTCGAGGCCACACGCGAGGTTCTCCGTAAACACAACGGGCTGTGGTTTTACGACGAATCCTACGTCATCTCGCGGCGACGAGACTGACATTCCGGGGACATATTCACCAACCAACGTCGGACTTCGACGAAACAAGGGGTTTGCTTGATGCGCGCGTCTTATCTCTTCACCAGCGAGTCGGTCTCGGAAGGCCATCCGGACAAGGTCTGCGATCGCATCTCGGATGAGATCGTCGATCTGTTCTATCGCGAGGGGCCGAAGGCGGGCATCGACCCGTGGCAGATCCGCGCGGCGTGCGAAACGCTCGCGACCACCAACAAGGTGGTGATCGCCGGCGAAACCCGCGGTCCGGCTTCCGTCACCAACGAGCAGATCGAGGGCGTGGTTCGCTCTGCGATCAAGGACATCGGCTACGAGCAGGACGGCTTCCACTGGAACACCTGCGACATCGAGATCCTGCTGCATCCGCAGTCGGCCGATATCGCGCAGGGCGTCGACGCGCTGCAGCCGGGCGAGGTCAAGGAAGAGGGTGCCGGCGACCAGGGCATCATGTTCGGTTACGCCACCAATGAGACGCCGGACCTGATGCCGGCGCCGATCTTCTACGCCCACAAGATCCTGCGGCTGATCTCCGAAGCGCGCCACTCCGGCAAGGAGAAGGTACTGGGTCCGGACTCCAAGAGCCAGGTCACGGTGCAGTACGAGAACGGCAAGCCGGTCGGCGTTCGCGAGATCGTGGTGTCGCATCAGCATCTGGTCGAGGACCTCTCGTCCAGCCAGATCCGCGACATCGTCGAGCCGTATGTGCGCGAGGCGCTGCCGAAGGAGTGGATCAACGGCAAGACGATCTGGCACATCAATCCGACCGGCAAGTTCTTCATCGGCGGTCCCGATGGCGACTCCGGCCTGACCGGCCGCAAGATCATCGTCGACACCTATGGTGGCGCGGCTCCGCATGGGGGCGGCGCGTTCTCCGGCAAGGATCCGACCAAGGTCGACCGCTCGGCCGCCTACGCCGCGCGCTATGTCGCCAAGAACATCGTTGCGGCCGGTCTCGCCGATCGCTGCACGTTGCAGCTCGCCTACGCAATCGGCGTGGCGCGTCCGCTGTCGATCTACATCGACACCCACGGCACCGGTAAGGTGTCCGAGGATGAGCTCGAGAAGGCGGCAGCCAAGGCGATGGATCTGACGCCGCGCGGCATCCGCACCCATCTCGACCTCAACCGTCCGATCTACGCGCGCACCTCGGCCTACGGCCATTTCGGCCGCACGCCCGACAATGAGGGCGGCTTCTCCTGGGAGAAGACCGATCTCGTCGAGCCGCTGAAGCGCGCGCTCTGACACTTGCGTCATTCCGGGGAGCTCGTGCGAGCGAGCGAACCCGGAATCCCTTTTCATCAATTCGAGATTCCGGGTTCGCCGCTGCGCGGCGCCCCGGAATGACCAGTTCAACAATAGGACGCTCAAATGAACGCCCCCACGAAGCCCGGCTTCACCGACTACATCGTCAAGGACATTGCGCTCGCCGATTTCGGCCGCAAGGAAATCTCGCTGGCCGAGAGCGAGATGCCCGGCCTGATGGCCACCCGCGAGGAGTACGGCCCCAACCAGCCGCTGAAGGGAGCGCGCATTGCGGGCTCGCTGCACATGACGATTCAGACCGCCGTGCTGATCGAGACGCTGGCCGCGCTCGGCGCTGACATCCGCTGGGTCTCCTGCAACATCTATTCGACCCAGGATCACGCAGCTGCCGCGATCGCCGCCGCCGGCATTCCGGTGTTCGCGATCAAGGGCGAGACCCTGACCGAGTACTGGGACTACACGGCCAAGCTGTTCGACTGGCATGGCGGCGGCACGCCCAACATGATCCTCGATGACGGCGGCGACGCCACCATGCTGGTGCATGCCGGCTATCGCGCCGAGCAGGGCGACACCGCCTTCCTCGACAAGCCGACCTCCGAGGAAGAGGAGATCTTCTACGCGCTGGTCAAGCGCCTGCTGAAGGAGAAGCCGAAGGGCTACTTCGCGGAGATCGCCAAGAACATCCAGGGCGTCTCGGAAGAGACCACCACGGGCGTGCATCGTCTCTACGAGATGGCGAACAAGGGCATGCTGCTGTTCCCTGCGATCAACGTCAACGACAGCGTCACCAAGTCGAAATTCGACAACCTCTATGGCTGCCGTGAATCGCTGGTCGACGGCATCCGTCGCGGCACCGACGTGATGATGTCGGGCAAGCTAGCGATGGTCGCGGGCTTCGGCGACGTCGGCAAGGGCTCGGCGGCCTCGCTGCGCCAGGCCGGCTGCCGCGTCATGGTCTCCGAAATCGATCCGATCTGCGCGCTGCAGGCGATGATGGAAGGTTATGAGGTCGTGACCATGGAAGATGCGGCGCCGCGCGCCGACATCTTCGTGACCGCGACCGGCAACAAGGACATCATCACCATCGAGCACATGCGCGCGATGAAGGATCGCGCCATCGTCTGCAACATCGGCCACTTCGACAACGAGATCCAGGTCGCGACCTTGAAGAACCTGAAGTGGACCAACATCAAGCCGCAGGTCGACGAGATCGAATTCCCCGACAAGCACCGCATCATCCTGCTGTCGGAAGGACGCCTCGTGAACCTCGGTAACGCGATGGGCCACCCGTCGTTCGTGATGTCGGCGTCGTTCACCAACCAGACGCTGGCGCAGATCGAACTCTGGGCCAACAACAAGAGCGGCAAGTACGAGAAGAAGGTCTACGTGCTGCCGAAGACGCTCGACGAGAAGGTTGCCCGCCTGCACCTCGCCAAGGTCGGCGCCAAGCTGACCGAGCTGCGCAAGGATCAGGCCGACTACATCGGCGTCAAGCAGGAGGGCCCGTTCAAGTCGGACCACTACCGCTACTGATCTGCGCTCGCAGCAATCGATCACGTGAAGAGCCCCGGCGTCGTCCGGGGCTTTTTGCTGTGCTGACTTGCAGCGGCTCTCTCCATTCGTCGTCCTGGCGAAAGCCAGGACCCATAACCACCGCACTTGATTGTGAAGGGGATCGCGGCCCCAGCATCGCGCAACAATTGGGATTTGGGGTAATGGGTCCTGGCTTTCGTCAGGACGACGATGAAGATGAGGCGCAATTCAAGATGTCAAACAGTGCGGTGTCATCACCCGCGCATGCGGGTGATCCAGTATTCCAGAGACGCCTGTGCTTGAGCCGAGAGGCCGCGGCGTACTGGATCGCCCGGTCGAGCCGGGCGATGACAGATGGGTGCTGGGACGCAGCTTCGCATTCGCACCGAGGAATAACGGCGGAAACGCTGGAGTATCACCCCGGCACCCGCACCGAGCCGTGCCCGAGTTGCCGCGAGATGTCGTTCGCACAATCGCGTAGTGCGGCTGCGATCGCGCTGTCCCAGCCGGCGTCGAAGGTGCCCTCCGGTCCCATCGCCGTGATGACCAGCGCGACGTGGCCGGCGTGGTCAAACACCGGCGCGGCGAAGGCGTTGACGCCGGGCAGGGGATCGCCGATCGCGCGCGCGAGCCCGCGGTTCTGCACCTCGGCAAGCATCTCCGTGGTCTTCGCGGTGATGGTCTCGCGTTTCGGATTGTAGCCGACGCCGAGGCGATCGAGGCCGCTCTCGAGCGCCGTCTTGACGGCGTTCGGCGGCATGAAGGCGGCGAAAGCGCGGCCGGTCGCGGTCTCGAGCAGCGCCACCACCGATCCGACGCGCATCGCGATATGCACGGGATGGCTCGGCTCCTCGAGCCGCACCACGGTCGCGCCGTGGGTGCCCCACACCGACAGCGACACCGCATGATTGATGCTGTCGGCGAGTGTTGCGATCCGCGGCGTTGCGATCCGCACGGCGGACTGCCGGCGCAGGCTGATCAGGCCGAGCTCGAGCGCCAGCGCCCCGATCTCATAGCGGCCGGTGGTCTCGTCCTGCTCGATCAGGCCGATGCGGGAAAAGCTGACAAGGTAGGGATGCGCCTTGGCCGGCGGCATGCCGGCCTCGCGGGCGAGATCGCGCAGCATCATCGGCTCGCCGCTGCGGGCGAGCGCGCGGAGCAATTCTCCGCCGACCTCGATCGATTGGATGCCGCGGCTTTCTCTCGTCATGTCGTCCTGTCAGTTCTTCGACAATGTGCTTATACGGCGAGAAACCCTCCGTCGACCGGCAGGGTCACGCCGTTCACATAAGATGCCAGCTCCGACGCCAGGAACACCACCGGGCCGACCAGCTCCTCCGGCTGTCCGACGCGGCCGAGCGGCGTGCGGCCCAGAAAGCCGGCGAGCCGGGCAGGGTCGTTGCGGGTTGCTTCGGTCATCGCGGTTTCAATTACTCCGGGCGCGATCGCATTGACGCGAATGCCGTCCGCGGCAAGCTCGCGGGCCAGCGCCTGGGTGAGGAGCTTTACGCCGCCCTTGGACGGCGCGTAGCCCAGCGTATCGGCAACGCCGAGGAAGGAGGCGATCGAGCCGAGATTGATGATCGCGCCGCGTGTTTCGCGCAGCGCCGGCAGGAACGCATGGGTGACGTTGAAGGTGCCATTCAAATTGACGTCGAGTACCCGCCGCCAGTTCTCCTGCGCGCGCGGGGATGAGATGCTCTCACGGATGATGATGCCGGCATTGTTGACCAGGATCGCGATCGGCCCGACCTCGCGTGCCACACGCTGCGCCAGGGCGGCGCAGGCCTCGGCATCGGTCACGTCGAGCTCGAACGGCCACGCCGCGCGGCCGCGCTGGCGAATGTCGGCAGCGGTCTGCTCGGCGCCGGCGCGATCGATGTCGGCGACCACGATTTCGGCGCCGTGCGCTGCGAGGCCGAGCGCGATGGCGCGTCCGTTGCCGTGCGCGGCGCCGGTCACCAATGCGCGCTTGCCCGCCAGCAGCGTCGCCATCGTGCTCATGCCGCGCTGCTTTCGGCCGCCGCGCCGGCGATGTGCTTGCCCGCGATGTAGCCGAAGGTGAGAGCAGGGCCGAGCGTGATGCCGGCGCCGGGATAGTTGCCGCCCATGATGCTCGCCATGTCGTTGCCGGCGGCATAGAGGCCGGCAATCGGCTGCCCGTCGGCGTCGAGCGCGCGGGCATTGGCGTCGGTGCGGATGCCGGCATAGGTGCCGAGATCGCCGACCACCATCTTGATGGCGTAGAACGGCCCGTGCTGGATCGGCGCGATGCACGGATTGGGGCCGTGCAGCGCATCGCCCTGGTAGCGGTTATAGGCGCGCGAGCCCTTGCCGAAGGCGGGGTCGCGGCCCTCTGCCGCAGTCGTGTTGAACGCCGCGACGGTCGCCTCGAGCGCTTTCGCATCGATGCCGGTCTGCGCGGCAAGCTCGGACAGCGTCGCGCCGCGCTTGAGATAGCCGGTCTTCAGATGGTGGCCGAGCGGCATCGGGCGCGGCGGCACGCAGCCGAGGCCATATTTGCGCAGTGTCTCGTGATCGCAGACGAGATAGGCCGCGATCTCCTCGCCCGGCTTCGCCGCCTTGATCATCTCCTGCACGAAGTCGTGGTAGGAATTGCCCTCATTGGCAAAGCGCTTGCCGTCGCGCATCACCGCGATCACGCCGGGTTTGGCGCGGTCGATGAAATGCGGCATCACGCCCTTCGAGCCGTCCTTGCGGGTGGTGACCGAGACCGGCACCCAGGCCGCGGCATTCGGCAGCGAGTCCTCGACGCGGCCGCCGGCCGACTCCGCGAGCCGCAGACCGTCGCCGGTGTTGCCGACAGGACCCGGCGAATAGTGTTCCTTGCCGGTTGGCGCATGCGGAAACATCTTCTGCCGCCGCGCGATGTCATGCGGGAAGCCGCCGCAGGCGAGCACCACGCCGCGCGTCGCGTTGACGCGGATGGTGCGGCCTTCGCGCGCGATCACCGCGCCGCGCACCACGCCGTTCTCAACGATCAATTCGCGCACCGGCGAATTGAGCCAGAGCGGAATCTTCAGGTCGAAAGCGGATTTCGCCAGCCGGCCGGCCAGCGCATTGCCGTTGGTCAGCGTCATGCCGCGGCCGTTGCGCATCACGTCGATCGCATGCTTCGACAGCCGCTTGGCGACATAGGCCGCCGAGGTCAGCGACCGCGTCGCGCGCATGAAATGCACGATCTCCTTTCCGGAGCCGAGCATCATGCCGAACACGGTGAGCTCGGGCAGGGGACTGCCAAGATCCTTGATGGCATCGCCGAGTTCGTGGCCATCGAACGGCCGCGTCACCATGGAGCGACCGCCCTGCGCGCCGCCGGGCGCTTCCGCGTGATAATCCGGGAACGTCAGCGGCATGTCGAAGCGCACGGCGGTCTTCGCCGTGAAGAAGTCGACCGCCTTCGGCCCTTCGGTCAGGAACGCATCGACGCGCGCGGCGTCAAAGCTGTTGCCGGCCTCGTGGCGCAGATAGGTTTTGGCCTGGTCGGGGCTCTCCTCGATGCCCCAGGCCTTGGCCAGCGAGGTGCCGGGAATCCACAGCCAGCCGCCGGAGCGCGCGGTGGTGCCGCCGAAGCGCGGCTCCTTCTCGACGACGAGGACCCTGAGGCCGTGATGGCCGGCGGTGACCGCCGCCGACAGCCCGGCGCAGCCGGAGCCGACGACGAGCGCGTCGCAGTTGTACGTTTCTTGCGTTTCTTCGTTGGCCACGCGATCGATCCTATTTCTTGAGCAGCGGGCATTTGGACTCGGACACCGGACGGAAGGCGTCCTCGCCCTTCACCGTCTTGATGATGTCGAGATAGTCCCACGGCTCCTTGGATTCCGAGGGCTTCTTCACCTTCGCCAGATACATGTCGCGGATGACGCGGCCGTCCTCGCGCAGCTTGCCGCCATGCACGAAGGTGTCCTCGATCGGCAGCTCGCGCATCTTGGCCATCACTTTTTGCGGATCGTCGGTGCCGGCGGCCTGGATCGCCTTGAGATAATGCAGCACCGAGCCGTAGACGCCGGTCTGGATCATGGTCGGCATCACGTTGGTGCGGGCGTAGAATTTCTTCGACCAGGCGCGGGTCTTCTCGTCCATGTTCCAGTACGACGCCGTCGTCATGTAGGTGCCTTGCGCGGCGTTGAGGCCGATCGCATGCACGTCGGTGTCGAACATCAACAGGCCAACCAGCTTCTGGCCGCCTTGCACGAGGCCGAATTCGCCGGACTGCTTGATCGAATTGTCGGTGTCCTGGCCGGCATTGGCGAACGCCACCACATCCGCTTTCGAGCTCTGCGCCTGCAGCGCGAACGAGGAGAAGTCGGCGGTGTTGGTCGGATGGCGCACGCTGCCGAGCACCTTGCCGCCCATCTCGTTGATGAAGCGGGTCGCATCCTTCTCGAGCTGCTGGCCGAAGGCGTAGTCCGCGGTGATGAAGTACCAGGACTTGCCGCCTTCCGCGATCACCGCCGAGGCCGTCACCTTCGACAGCGCGTAGGTGTCGTAGGTGAAGTGCACGGTGTTGGGGCTGCACAGCTCATCGGTCAGCGAGCTCGCGCCGGGACCGGACAGCAGCGCGATCTTGTTGCGTTCGCGCACCATGTTGTGCACGGCGATCGCAATGCCTGAGTTGGGGATGTCGGCGATCGCGTCGACCTTGCCGTTGTCGAACCAGCCGCGCGCGATCTGAACGCCGACGTCGGTCTTCATCTGGTGGTCGGCGGAGATGATCTCGATCGGCTTGCCGAGCACGGTGGGGCCGAATTCCTCGACCGCCATCTTGGCCGCTTCGACCGAGCCCGGACCGGAATTGTCGCGTCCCCAGCTCGACAGATCGGTCAGCACCCCGATGCGCACGACGTCATCGGAAATCTGGGCGTGTGCGACCGTCGTCATCGCCGCGAGAATGGCTGCCGCCAAAAAATGTCTCATCATTCCTCCCTCTGGATGTCCGCATTCTCAGGCGGAGCGTCCTTCGATTAGGAATTATCTAATAAGTTTGTCAATGGCGAATTAGACGTGTGTGAATGATGTCACACGGTTGCCCGCTCGAATGTGACGGTGCTTCACATCTGGTGAGTAGACGCTTACATGGCTCATCCGGGATGGCATCGCGGCTGGGCCTCGGGCTCGCGCCAGAATACAGCGGCAATGCCAAGTCACTATGAAACAAGGGGAATTTTCGCGGACGGCGTTGCTATTCGCCGCCGGGGCTAAGCCGCCCATCAAGGGTCCAGGCTGCTACGGGACGGTCCATGGAGAGCATCGGCGGGCCGCGATCATAGACGGATCATGTTGAGACAACTCTTCGCGCCGCAGCTCGTCATTCTCTACGTGCTGGTGGCCTCTACACTCTACGTCCACTTCCGCGGCAAGCAGCGGCTGCGGTTCGCCCGCCAACTCGGCGATCACTCGACCTATCTCGCGCCCTACAATGTGCTGATGTATGCGGGCTCCGCCGTGCCCAACACGCCGGTGATTCCGGTCGAGCAGTTTCCCGAGCTCAAGCAGCTCTCCGACAATTGGGAGACGATCCGCGACGAGGCGACGCGCCTGTTCGACGAGGGCTTCATCCGCGCCGCCTCCAGGAACAACGACTGGGGTTTCTATTCGTTCTTCAAGAGCGGCTGGAAGCGCTTCTATCTGAAATGGTACGACGACTTCCTGCCGTCGGCGCGCACGCTGTGCCCGAAGACGGTGGAGCTGTTGAACTCGATCCCGAACGTGCACGGCGCGATGTTCGCGATGCTGCCGCCCGGCGGCAAGCTCGGGGCGCATCGCGACCCCTTCGCCGGCTCGCTGCGCTATCACCTCGGCCTGGTGACGCCGAACTCGAACGCGTGCCGCATCCTCGTCGACGGCGTCGAATGCGTCTGGCGTGACGGCGAAGCCTTCATGTTCGACGAGACCTTCATCCACAGCGCCGAGAACAAGACCGACGTCAACCGCATCATCCTGTTCTGCGATGTCGAGCGCCCGATGAAGTACGGCTTCATGACCCGGATCAATCGCTGGGTCAGCCACAACATCGTCAAGGCGTCGGCCACCCAGAACGTCGACGGCGAGCATGTCGGCGCGCTGAACAAGGTGTTCGGCAAGCTCTACGAGATCCATCTCGCCAGCCGCAAGGTCAAGGAGTGGAATCGGAACGTGTACTACACGTTGAAGTATTCCGTGACGGCGCTGATCCTCGGCCTGATCGTGGTGTCGGCGCTGCGGTGATATGAATGTGGAGGGCGGATCAGCCCACCGGGTCCGCGCGAAGCGCGGCCCGTTGCTCCGCGTCATCGATAGTGAAGCATGGCGGATCAAGCCTCGCGGCTAATCCGTGCCTCGATCCCTGAATAGCGCTGGACAAGGACAAGGCCTGGAGCGAACTCCAGGCCTTGCTTCTGACGCGCATGGTTCCGGGGCTGCGGCGCGATGCGCTCAGAACCTGAGCATGGACAGTCCAGGGAGTGAAGAGCGCCGCTGCTCAGTCCAATTCGTTCGGCCGGACCGAAAGTCTGCTTCGTGCCGATGTGCGGCCGTTTCGGTGATATCGCCAGTTCCGCAAATACAAGCTGAGCCGCAATGGCTGAAATCAGTCGCGTTCGAAGACCTTGGCGCCGGGGTAGACGCGCCTGGCGTATGCGACGACCCACTCGCGGTTCTGGGTTTCCAGGAACGGAGTCCGGATCGTGCACGACCCGACGATGAGGTGCCACAGGCCATTCAGCTTCTGAATGTTGACGATCATGTGAGTGTTCCTCGAGAACCCGCGTTCCAGTCGACACTTGCTACGCGTGATAATCCTGCGATTCAGTCCTCGGGGCAGTGATCCCGATCACGGATTTCGGATCGCATTTCGCGCCGCTCAGAATTGCTATCGTTGGTCGCACCCCGGAGAGAAGTTGTGAGCTGCACATCCGTTGGAGTAGTCGCGAGTATAAAAGTCGCGCGCCATCGCTCAACTGTACGAGGGTAAGCACGGGGCATCACAAGGAATCAGAGAGGCTATACCAAGGTATGTTCTGTCCGGAGGTGCGGCGGGAGTGCGTTGCCTTGTGCGGGCGGACGCCGATGGCTCCTTAGCCAAAATTCGGCGGGGCTGCTCCGGTCTTCCACGAGGTCCATCTCGCCAGCCGCAAGGTCGGGCGCCGTTCAACTTTGTGCGGCGCGGGGCCTTCGCGCTCCGATCCGTTACACGGGCGTGATAGGGTCTCATCAGGTATTTCGCACTGAAGGGATCTTGCCATGTCGGAGACCACTGGAGCTTTTGCCACCACTGCGCTGAGCGGTTACGAGCTGTTGGCCGATCCGCAGTTCAACAAGGGCACGGCGTTCTCCGAGGCCGAGCGCGAGGCGTTCGACCTGCATGGCCTGCTGCCGCCCAATATCCTGACGCTGGACGAGCAGGTCTCACGCCGCCTCGAGGCGTTGCGCGGTTACGAGACCGACATTGAGCGTTATGCCTTTCTGCGCGAATTGCAGGACACCAACGAGACGCTGTTCTACGCGCTCCTGGTCGGCAATCTGGAAGAGCTGCTGCCGATCGTCTACACGCCGACGGTCGGCGAGGGCTGCCAGAAATTCAGCCGGCTGTTTCGCAAGCCGCGCGGGCTGTTCCTCAGCATTCCGCACCAGCACCGGATCGACCGCATTTTCGCTCATCCGCGCTTCGATCATGTCGAGGCGATCGTGGTGACCGACGGCGAGCGCATCCTCGGCCTCGGCGATCAGGGCGCCGGCGGCATGGGCATCCCGATCGGCAAGCTTTCGCTCTATACCGGCTGCGGCGGCCTGCATCCGGCAACGACGCTGCCCATCCTGCTCGACGTCGGCACCGACAATCCGGACTGCCTGGCCGATCCGCTCTATATCGGCTGGCGCAACGAGCGCGTCCGCGGTCAGGCCTATGACGACTTCATCGAGGCGTTCGTCTCGGCGGTGGTGAAGCGCTGGCCGCGCGTCCTGCTGCAATGGGAAGACTTTGCCAAGAACAACGCGACGCGCATGCTCGAGCGCTATCGCGACCGCCTCCTGACCTTCAACGACGACATCCAGGGCACGGCGGCGGTCGCGACCGGCGCCTTGCTCTCGGCCATCAACGTCACCGGCGTGCCGCTGACCGAGCAGCGCGTCGCGGTGTTCGGCGCGGGCTCCGCCGGCTGCGGCATCGCCAGCCTGATCCGCGCTGCGATGGTCGATGCCGGCCTTTCCGAGAGCGAAGCGGCGAAACGCTTCTTCATGGTCGATCGCGATGGGCTGCTGCTCGAGGGCATGAGCGGGCTCGCGCCGTTCCAGCTTCCGTTCGTGCAGAGCAAGCAGGCGATCGCGGGCTGGCCGCTCAGCCATCCCGACAAGATCGCGCTGCTCGACGTCGTGCGCAACGCCAGGCCGACCGTGCTGATCGGCGTCTCCGGCCAGGCCGGCGCGTTCTCCGAACCGATCGTCCGCGCGATGGCCGAGTGCAACAAGCGGCCGGTGATCTTCCCGCTGTCGAATCCGACCTCGCGCGAGGAGGCGACGCCTTCCGACATCGAAGCCTGGACCGAGGGACGGGCGCTGATCGGCGTCGGCAGCCCGTTCCCGCCGATCACGCGCGACGGCGCGCGCTTCAAGGTCGACCAAACCAACAACTCCTACATCTTCCCAGGCGTCGGCGTCGGCGCGCTCGCGGTCGGCGCCAGCCGGATCAGCGACGGGATGTTCATGGCGGCCGCCAAGGCGCTGGCCAGCGTCTCGCCGGCCCGCAACAACCCGAAGCACAATCTGCTGCCGCCGGTCAGCGCGCTGCGCGATGTGTCGCTGACGGTTGCCTTGGCAGTCGCACTCCAGGCGCACAAGGAAGGGCTCGCCAAGGATATTCCGATCGACCAGGTCGAGGCGCGCATCCAGGCCAAGGTCTGGACGCCGCGCTACGTTCCGTATCGGCGCACGGGAGCCGGCGCTTCCTGATCGCGGATGCAGGTTGGATTCTGCGGTGCGTGTATCCTAGCAGCCGCGGCAGATGCCCTTGATCTTGCGGTCGACGATCGCGTCTTCCTGATCGATGATCTGCTGCGATGACGCCGCCGCTGCCGGAATGTCGGCAGCGCGCGGCTGGCGATGACCGACCGGCGCTAACCATGGCCGCGTCGCGG
The DNA here is from genome assembly GCF_019972155.1 of Bradyrhizobium sp. RD5-C2. GTDB lineage: Bacteria > Pseudomonadota > Alphaproteobacteria > Rhizobiales > Xanthobacteraceae > Bradyrhizobium. The sequence continues at coordinate 303,349 of NZ_BOVL01000011.1, forward strand.
TTTCATTTGATGCAAATACACCGGGCTCCTGCACCGTCGCCTGTGCGAAGCAAGATGTCGCCATGGCTGCGGACAGGATTGCGGCCAGGCCAAGTGCTCTGCCAAGTCGTCGAAGATCGCTCATCAGAATCTCCATACCGTCATCGCCGCGTTTGTGCGCGGCCTTGATGAAATGGAGTGGCTCTCGCGTTCCGGTATTCCCCGGTCGATCTGATGTGATCAGGCGCTCGCGGTTCGGTGATCGCGCGTGATGAAATAATTCTTCGGAATCCACACTCATTGATCACAGGAGCCGAGCTTGTCGGCTTCATCCACGTGCGGAGAAACCCAATGACCAAATTGACCTTCGTGACGCTTGCCCTGGTTGCGGCAGCTGCGTATTCGGCTCAGGCGTCCGCGGCCAGCAACAATGCTGCGGTGCGGCGCGCCCATGCTTCGATGACGACCACGACGACGACGCCGGTCAGCAGCAAGACGACCGACTGCGTGCGCGCGCCGAACGTCGGATCGTTCGCAACCGCTCCCTTCACCGAGCCGCCCTGCATGCCCGGCACGATGCGCTGACCACGCGCAGCAAAAAAGCCCCGGACCGAGGTCCGGGGCTCTTGGCTTGAGCTCAAGTCTTGAAGTCGGTTATTCCGGCTTGCCGATCGACACCTTCAGCGTACCGACGCCGTCGACGCCGCATTCGAGCTTGTCGCCGGGCTGCAGCTGCGACACGCCGGCGGGCGTGCCGGTCATGATGATGTCGCCGGCGGCGAGCTTCACCTGCTGCGAGAGCTGCCAGATGATTTCAGGCACGTTCCAGATCAGTTCGGTGAGGTCGCCCTTCTGCGCTTCCTTGCCGTTGACGGTGAGCCAGATTTTGCCCGCGGTCGGGTGGCCGATCTTCGAGGCCGGCTGGATCGCCGAGCAGGGTGCCGAATAGTCGAACGACTTGCCGATCTCCCAGGGCCGCTCCTTCTTGCGCGAGGCGATCTGCAGGTCGCGGCGGGTCAGGTCGATGCCGACCGCATAGCCGTAGACGTGCTCGAGCGCCTTGTCGGCGGGAATGTTGAGCCCGCCGCTCTTCATCGCCACCACCAGCTCGACCTCGTGGTGCAGGTCCTTGGTCAGCGGCGGGTAAGGGATCGTCGCACCGTCCGGCACCAGCATGTCGGCATGCTTGCCGAAGAAGAACGGCGGCGCACGCTCGTCATTACCCATCTCCCTGATATGCTCGAGATAGTTGCGGCCGACGCACCAGATGCGGCGGACCGGATAGGTGCCGGATTCGCCGACGACGGGAAGCGAGGGCTGCGGCGGAAGCGGAATGACGGTGGAGGCGGCGTTCATGAACGGGTCCCGGAGGGTTGAAGGAGGGAGCGCGGGCCGTATTTACGCGGTTACGGCGCTGGGGGCTAGGGGCTGCGGCTGCACCAGACGCAGACGTGAGGCCAGCTTTCCGCCGAGCGCGGCCCGCCTTGGCCGGCAAGAGCGGTGATGCCGATGCGCAGATGGCTTTCGGTCGGCCTGGCGCTGGTTGCCGCGGTCTTGTTCGCTTCCGCTGTTCGCTTTTTTGTGGTGACCCCGGAACGGATCGACCGGGGACAGAACAAGGTCCAGCGCGTGGCGCTGGATATCACACCCGCCGCGCAGGCCTTGCAGGCGACGCTCGATGTGGCGGACATGCACGCGGACAGTCTGTTGTGGAAGCGCGACCTGATCGCGCGATCCGATCGCGGCCATATCGACCTGCCGCGGCTGATCGAGGGCCGCTACGCGTTGCAGGTGTTCTCGTCGGTCACCAAGTCGCCCAAGGGCCAGAACTATGATGCCAACGCCGGCGACACCGACACGATCACGAATCTTGCAATCGTCGATCTGCAGCCGATGCGGACCTGGTTCTCGTTGCTGCAGCGCTCGCTGTGGCATGCCGAGAAATTGCACGACTTCGCCGACAAGTCCGCCGGGCGGCTTCGCGTGATCACGACATCGGCCGACATCGATCGCCTGCTGGCGGATCGCAAGAACGGCACGACGGTGGTTGGCGGAATGCTGTCGATCGAGGGTCTGCAGGATATCGAGGGCAACATCGACAATCTCGACGTGCTTTACGCCGCCGGATTCAGGATGGCCGGTCTCGCGCACTTCTTCGACAATGACGTCGCAGGCTCGATGCATGGCGTTGCGAAAGGCGGACTGACGCCGCTCGGCCGCCAGGTGGTGCAGCGGATGGAGGCGAAGGGGATGATCGTCGATCTCGCCCATGCGAGCCACGCGGCGGTCGCCGACGTGCTGGCGATGACGACGCGCCCGGTGGTCTCGAGCCATGGCGGCGTTCAGGCGACCTGCAAGGTCAACCGCAATCTCACCGATGATGAGGTCAGGGGTGTCGCGCGGACCGGCGGCGTGGTCGGGATCGGCTTCTGGCAGGGTGCGGTCTGTTCGCTCGATCCGAACAATGTGGCGCGGGCGATTGCCCATGTCCGCGACCTGGTCGGGATCGACCATGTCGGCCTCGGCTCGGATTTCGACGGCTCGACCACCACGGGATTCGATGCGAGCGGGATCGCCGCCGTGACCCAGGCGCTGATGTCGAGCGGGTTCTCCGAGGACGACATCCGCAAGGTCATGGGCGGCAATGTCCTGCGCGTGCTGCGCGCAGGTATTGCGGCCAAGGGATGAGTTTCAGCCGGTGGCGCTGATCGGCGCCAATGCCAGCGGCGACGGGTCGTGGTGATGCTGCAGGCGGAAGAACGAGGCGTAGCGGCCGCCGCGGCGCAGCAGCTCCTCGTGACGTCCGCGCTCGACGATCGTGCCGCCCTCGACCACCAGGATCGCATCGGCGTGCATGATGGTGTGCAGGCGGTGCGCGATCACGATCGTGGTGCGGCCCTGGCAGAGATGCTCGATCGCCTCCTGCACCTGTTTCTCGGACTCCGAGTCGAGTGCGGCGGTGGCCTCGTCGAGCAGGATGATCGGCGCGTTCTTGATCAGCGCGCGGGCGACCGCGATGCGCTGGCGCTGTCCGCCGGACAGTTGCGCGCCGTGCTCGCCGACCGGCGTGTCGTAGCCCAGCGGGAAGCTCATGATGAAGTCGTGCGCGCAGGCGGCCTTGGCGGCGTCGACAATCTCGGCCTCGGTGGCGCCTGGCTTGCCGAAGGCGATGTTGGCGCGGATGGTGTCGCGGAACAGGTAGACATCCTGGCCGACATAGGCGGTCTGCCGGCGCAGCGACTTGCGCGAGACCGACAGGATCGACTGTCCGTCGATCAGGATGTCGCCCTCGCGCGTCTCGTAGAAGCGCAGCAGCAAAGCGAGCACCGTCGATTTGCCGCCGCCGGACGGACCGACCAGCGCGGTGACCTTGCCGGGCTCGGCCATGAAGCTCATGCGGCTCAGCACCGGCTCACCGGGCCGATAGGCAAAGCTGACGTCGCGCAGTTCGATCCGCGCATCGGAGAGTTTGAGCGCCGGCTTGTCGTCGTCGGCCTGCTCGCTGGCGGGACTGTCGACGACCTCAAGCAGCATCCGCGCGCCGACCAGCTGGCTGTTGAGGTCGATGTTGAGCCGCGCCAGGCGCTTGGCCGGCTCGGTCGCCATCAGGAAGGCGGTCAGGAAGGTGAAGAATTGGCCCGGCGTGGAGCCGAGCGCCACAACGCTGTAGCCGCCATACATCAGGCAGCCGGCGACCGCGAAGCCGCCGAGCATCTCCATCAGCGGATTGGAGCGGTTGGCGACATGCGCCATCTTGTTGGCGTTACGCTCGACGATCGCGATGTTCTCGTCGATCCGTTGCTGCATGGCGTCTTCCAGCGTGAACGCCTTCACGGTGCGGATGCCCTGCAGCGATTCCTGCATGGTCTCCATGATGTCGGCGGTGCCGGTGAACTGGTTGTAGGCGAGGCCCTTGATCCGCTTCACCAGCTTGCGCAGCACCAGCATCGCCGGCGGCACGGCGACCAGCCCGATGAACGACATCAGCGGGTCCTGCCACACCATGACGGCGACCATGCTGATCAGCATCAGGAAGTCGCGGCCGATCGCATTGACCAGCATGTTGAGCACGTCGGTGATCGACTTGGCGCCGGCGGTGAGCCGCGCCAGGAATTCCGACGAGTGCCGCTGCGAGAAGAAGCCGATGCTTTCGCTCATCAGCTTGGCGAACAATTGCCGCTGGTTCCGCGCCAGGATGGCGTTGCTGATCTTGGACAGGATCACCATGTGGCCGTAGGTCGCCACGCCCTTGATGAACAGCAGCACAACCGTGACGCCGGCAAACATCGCGATGCCGGGGATGTTCTTGTCGACATAGGCCTGGTTGATCACCTGGCCGAGCACGTAAGTGGCGCCGGCCGTCGAGCCGGCCGCAACGGCCATCAGGGCGAACGCCGTCAGATAGCGCCGCCAGTAGGTGATCCCCTGTTCCGTGACCAGGCGGCGAATCAGGATCGCCGCGCCATAGGGATCGTCGGTAATTTTCTTTGGAAACTGAGCCATCCGCGTTCCATTGACGGCGGGCAGCGCCGGCCATCAGGGTTGCGGACCTCCTTGCCCGCTTGGCGGGGCTTTTTCAAGCATAATAACAGCGTGATAACGGCTTGATTTTTAGGCCGATTCTGCCTGTCGCGCGGAGCCCCCGCGGTCCCGGAACAGCTTCTCCTCCCAGGCCAGCGCATGGCTCGCGATGGTCTCGAGATCATCGTAGCGCGGCGTCCAGTCGAGCAGTGAGCGGATCCGGGTCGTATCGGCCACCATGGTCATGATGTCGCCGGGCCGCCGCGCGGCATAGGCGACCGCGAAATTGCGCATCGAGACCCGGCGCACCGCCTCGATGGTCTCGAGCACGGAATAGCCGCGGCCGTAACCGCAGTTCATCGTCACCGATTGCCCGCCGCCGCGCAGATAGGACAGCGCCGCGCGATGCGCCTCGACGAGGTCGCTGACATGGATGAAGTCGCGCACGCAGCTGCCGTCCTGGGTCGGATAGTCGGTGCCGAACACGTCGATCTTGGCGCGCTGGCCGGTCGCGGCCTCGACCGCGATCTTGAGCAGATGGGTGGCGCCGATGGTGGCAAGACCGACGCGGCCCTTCGGGTCGGCGCCGGCGACATTGAAATAGCGCAGCACGACGTAGCTCATGCCATGGGCGGAGGCGACATCGTGCAGCATGATCTCGGTCATCAGCTTCGACGAGCCGTAGGGCGACAGCGGACGGGTCGGTGCGATCTCCGGCACCGGCACCTGGTCCGGATTGCCGTAGACGGCCGCGGTCGAGGAGAAGATGAAGCGGTTGACGCCGCCCTTCACCGCAGCATTCAGCAGGCTGCGTGTCGTCATGGTGTTGTTGCGGTAGTAGCCGAGCGGATCGCGCATCGAGTCCGGCACTACGACAGAACCTGCGAAATGGATGATGCTGTCGATGCCGTGCTGTGCGATCACGCCCTCGACGAGGTTCTCGTCGCCGGCATCGCCAATGAACAGCGGAACACCTTCGGGCAGGAACGCGGAGAAGCCCGTGGAAAGATTGTCGACGACAACGACGCTCTCGCCGGCATCGACCAGCGCATGAACCATGTGACTTCCGATATAGCCGGCACCGCCGGTCACAAGCACGGTCATGGATAGAGCTCTCCCGATATCTTTAACCGACGATGCTAGCGGGAGTGCGGTGAAGAGGGGGTTTCGCGGCGGCCGAACTGGCCACTATGCTTAATGTTGCGTATAAGAACTGGCACGAAACGGAGACTTGCGTGCCGATCGAGAACACACCTGCCGGCGAGCTCGTGCTCATCGTGCCCAATCTGCACCGACGCTATTCGGGTGTCACCGCGACCAATCGCATGGTCGCGCCGAAGCTTGCCAAGATGTTTCGCGCAGGCTGGCTCGGCTCGCATCGGCCGGACGGCATCGACGCGATCGGATTTGTCGATCTGATGCGGCTATGGCGGCGCGCCCGACCTGTGATCTGGCACGCGCGACGCAATGACGAGATGATTGTCGGGCTTTTGCTGCGCGCGCTCGGCTGGCCGCTGAAACTGCTGTTCACATCAGCCGCGCAGCGTCATCACACCTGGCTGACGCGCTGGCTGATCGGCAACCAGGATGCGATCATCGCCACCAGCCCGCTGTCGGCCTCCTATCTGAAGCGCGACGCCACCGTGGTGATGCACGGCGTCGATACCGACCGCTATGTGCCGCCGGCCGATCGCGCGAACACCTTCGCCGAAAGCGGATTGCCGGGCCGTTATGCGATCGGCTGCTTCGGGCGGGTGCGCGCGCAGAAGGGCAGCGACGTGTTCGTCGAGGCGATGTGCAGGCTGCTGCCGCGCTATCCCGATTTCACTGCGGTGATCGTCGGCGCGGTGGTGCCGGAGCAGCTGGCCTTTGCCAATGAGCTGAAGCGGAAGATCGAGACCGCCGGCCTGCATTCGCGCATCATCATCACCGGAGAATTGCCGATCGAGGATGTCGTGCGCTGGTACCAGCGGCTGACGATCTACGCCTTCACCTCGCGCAACGAAGGTTTCGGCCTGACCTTGATCGAGGCGATGTCGGCCGGCGCGGCGCTGGTGGCGGCACGCGCGGGCGCCGCCGAGTTCGTCGTCGAGGACGGCACGACCGGCGTGCTGACGCCTGCAGGCGATGCCGACGCGCTGGCGGCCGCGCTCGAGCCCTTGATGCGCGACCCGGCGTCGGCCGCGGCCATGGGGGCGCGGGCACGCCAACGAGTTGTGGATAAGTTCAGCCTCGACGCGGAGGCGAACGCGATCGCCGCGGTCTATCGCACGCTGATCTGAGCCAGCACGCGCTCGGCGATCCCGACGACCTCTTCGGGGGCGATGTCGCGCATGCAGCGATGGTCGTTCATGGTGCAGACCGTGCGCTGGCACGGCTGGCATGGCAGCTTGCTCTTGGTCTGCTGCACCGTGGCGGCGAGGCCGTTGAGGGGCGCCCAGAGATAGGGATCGGTCGGGCCGAAGATGCCCATCGTCGGCGTGCCGATCGCGGCTGCGATGTGCATCAGCCCGGAGTCGTTGGTAATGGCGACGCTGGCCGCGGCCATCGCCAGCGCGCCGTTGCGCAAATCGGTGCCAGTGAGATCGCGGACCCGCGCGCCGCCGACGGCGGCAATCTCCTGCGCCAGCGCCTTCTCGCCGGGGCCGCCGATCACCCAGACGTCGAAGCCGTGTTCGGCGAACAGCCGCGCGGCTTCCGGATAATAGGTCCAACGCTTCGAGACTCCGACCGAGCCGGGTCCGAGTGCGATGGTCGGACCCGTGCCGAGGCCGTTGGCCTGCCGCCATCGGTTGACCTCGTCGGTGGGAACCCGCAGCTGGGGCACCGGCCATTCGGGCGGCCGAGGAGTGCCATCAGGCAGCGCCAGGATGGCGTTCTTGTCGATAAAGCGCGGCTGCTTCTTTTCGCCCCATCGCATGGCGTTGATCAGGCCGAACCGCGCTTCGCCGAAGAAGCCGACCCGCTCCGGGATGCCCGCCAGGGCCGGCGCGATCGCAGCCTTCCAGGTGCGCGGCAGCACCAGCGCGGTGGCGTAGTTCCGTTTCCGAAACTCGGCCGCCAGCGCCCGCTGCCGGGCCAGAGCCAGCCGGCTGCGTGGCAGGTCAAACACGACGGCGGCGCGGACGCCGGGCATATAATCGACCAGCGGGGCACAAAGCCTAGATGTCAGGAGGTCGACCGGCCTGTTGGGCCAGCGCTTGCGGAGCACCCTGACCACGGTGTGGCCGCGCACGAAATCGCCGATCCAAACATAGGGCACGACGAGGATCGGTCTGGTATCCTCGGTATCCTGGATTTCGATGTCTGATATTGAATCAATATTCATTTCTAGACGGGCCAGAGCCGGATCGGCGCGGCCAAGTCGGTAACCGGTTCGCGATGTGAGGTAAAGCCGTCGTTGCCTGTAGCGCGGGAGTGGGGCAAAGCTGGCGGCTGCAAAGGAATCTGGCGGGATTTCATCATGTTTCTGGTAACCGGGGGCGCCGGTTTTATCGGATCGAACGTCGTGGCCGCGTTGAATGACGCCGGGCGCAGCGACGTTGCGGTCTGCGACATCCTTGGGGACGACGGCAAGTGGCGGAACCTGGCCAAGCGCCAGATCGCCGATTTCGTGCCGCCGGCCGAGTTGATGGCTTGGCTGCAGGGCCGGCGGCTGGATGCCGTCCTCCATCTTGGTGCGATCTCGGCGACCACCGCGACCGACGGCGATCTGGTGATCGAGACCAATTTCCGTCTCTCGATGCGGCTGCTCGACTGGTGTACCGCCACCGGAACCCCGCTGATCTATGCCTCGTCGGCCGCCACCTATGGCGACGGCGACCAGGGTTTTGACGACGACGGTTCCGTTGAGGCGCTCAAGCGGCTGCGGCCGATGAACCTGTACGGCTGGAGCAAGAACCTGTTCGATCTCGCCGTCGCCGAGCGCGCGGCGAAAGGCGAACCTCTGCCGCCGCAATGGGCGGGGCTGAAATTCTTCAACGTGTTCGGCCCGAATGAATATCATAAGGGCACGATGATGAGCGTGCTGGCGCGGCGCTTCGACGACATCAAAGCGGGCCACGTCGTGCAGCTGTTCAAGTCGCATCGCGAGGGCATCGCCGACGGCGACCAGCGCCGCGACTTCATCTATGTCGACGACGTCGTGCGGGTGATGATGTGGCTGGTCGCGACGCCGCGGGTCTCCGGCCTGTTCAATGTCGGCACCGGCAAGGCGCGCAGCTTCAAGGACCTGATCGTCTCGGCCTACGGCGCGCTCGGCCTGCAGCCGAACATCCAGTATGTCGACATGCCCGAGCAGATTCGCGGCAGTTATCAATATTTCACCCAGAGCGTCGTCGATCGTCTCGGGCGCGCCGGATACAATGGCGGTTTTACGCAGTTGGAAGACGCGGTCGGGGCCTATGTGAACGGCTTTCTCGATCGCGCGGATCGCTATCGCTAGAGCGGATGACGGTGACTGATGTTCGATTTTGAAGCGATCTCGCGTGCAATGTCCGGCCAGACCGTGCTCTGCGTCGGCGACCTCATGCTCGACGAGTTCGTGTATGGCGAGGTGTCGCGGATCTCGCCGGAGGCGCCGGCGCCGGTGATCGCGGTCAGGCGCAGCGAGATCAATATCGGCGGCGCCGGCAATGTCGCGCGCAATATCGCCGCGCTCGGCGGCCGCTGCATCTTCGTCGGCCTGATTGGCGAGGACGCCGCCGGAACGGTGCTATCAGAGGCGCTGGCGAAAGAGGCGGGGATCGAGACCGTGCTGGTGCGCGACGCCGCGCGCCCGACCACGCGCAAGGTGCGCTTCGTCTCCGAACAGTTCTCGACCCATATGCTGCGCTCCGATTGGGAGCTGGCCGCGCCGGCCGCGCCTGCCATCGAGCAGCAGCTGATCGACGCGATCCTGCCGCACCTTGCGCGCGCAGACATCGTGCTGCTGTCCGACTATGCCAAGGGCGTGCTGACCGCGCGCGTGATCCGCAATGTGATCAACGCCGCGCGCCAGGCGGGCAAGCGCGTGATCGTCGATCCGAAGAGCGCCAATCTCGCGATCTATCGCGGCGCGACCGTCTTGACGCCGAACCGCAAGGAATTCGCCGAGGCGACCCGCAGCCGTGCCGACAGCCAGGACAGCATCGCGCAGGCCGCGCCCGATGCGATGGTCCTTGCCGATTGCGAGGCGATGCTGGTGACGCAGGGCGAGCGCGGCATGACGTTGGTGACGCGGCAGGGTGATTCGATCCATGTGCCGGCGCTGCCGGTCAAGGTGCGCGACGTCTCCGGCGCCGGCGACACCGTTGCTGCAGCACTGGCGCTGGCGCTGGCTGCCGGTGCCGACTGGGATGGCGCGCTGCGGATCGCGAGTGCCGCAGCCGCGGTTGCGGTCGGCAAGACCGGGACCGCGATCGTCAGGTCCGCCGAGTTGCGGCGAAGGATCCTGCCGCACGCGTCGCTGGCGGCCGAGGACAAGATCGTCCCGGCCGGCGGCGATGTCGACGCGTCTCTCGAGGAATGGCGCAGGCAGGATCTGCGGATCGGCTTTACCAATGGCTGTTTCGACATCCTGCATCCCGGCCACGTCAAGGTGCTGACCGCCGCGCGCGGCGCCTGTGACCGCCTGATCGTCGGATTGAACAGCGACGCCTCGGTGAAGCGGCTGAAGGGCGAAGGGCGTCCAGTGCAGAACGAGCGCGCCCGGGCCGAGGTGCTGGCGGCGCTGGAAGCCGTCGACCTCGTCGCAATCTTCGAGGAGGACACGCCGATCAATTTGATCACGAAGGTGCGGCCGAGCGTGCTGGTCAAGGGCGGCGACTATACCCGCGAGCAGGTGGTCGGCCACGAGATCGTCGAGGCCGCCGGCGGCGAGGTGGTGCTGGTCGAGATCCTGCAGGGCCACAGCACGACGTCGCTGGTTGCGCGGGCCCGCGAGGGCAAGGCGTGAGCGCGAGCATGGCATCGCCGGCAGGCGCCGCGGCGTGCCCGGCCTGGCGCGATCCGGCGCGATGGCAGGCCACGACCGACGTGGTCGCGGTCCTGATTGCGCTGTCGCTGCCGTGGTCGACCTCGCTGGTCGGCATCTTCGGCGTGATGCTGCTGATCTCGATTGCGCCGACCGTCGACCTGCGGGCGTTCTGGACGCTGCTGAAGCGGCCGATCTGCGTGGCGCCGATCGCGCTGTTTTGCCTCGCGCTCACCGGCACGCTCTGGTCGGACGCCGCCTGGGGCGCGAGATTGTACGCGGTCGGGCCGACCGCAAAGCTGCTGGTGCTTCCGGTTCTGCTCTATCACTTCCAGCGCTCGAGCCGCGGGACATGGGTGTTCGTGGCCTTCCTCGTCTCCTGCACGCTGCTGATGCTGATGTCGTGGCTGGTGCTTGCCTATCCTCACCTCGCGCTGCGGGCGCCGGCTCCCGGCGAGCAGGGCGTCTTCGTCAAGAACTATATCGACCAGAGCCAGGAATTCACGCTGTGTGCGGTCGCGCTGGCCTATCCGATCGTGATGCTGTTGCGGGCCAATCGCGTCCTGCCGGCCGTGCTGCTGGTCGGGATCGCGCTCAGCCTGCTTGCCAACATGGCGTTCGTGGTGGTGTCGCGGACCGCGCTGGTGACCATTCCGATCATGTTCGCGGTATTTGCGCTGCTGCATTTGCGTTGGCGCAGCATCGCCCTGATCCTGTGTGCGGCCGGCGCATTGTCCGTTGCGGCGTGGTATGCATCGCCACAACTGCGCGCGACGGCCGATTCATTCCAGCGCGATTACAAGCTCTACATGGAGCGCAACGAGCCGACATCGCTTGGTCTGCGGCTCGAATTCTGGCGCAAGTCGCTCGGCTTCTTTGCCGAGGCTCCGGTCATCGGCCACGGCACCGGCTCGACGCGGGGCCTGTTCGAGCGCGTCGCGGCCGGCGGCGTGAACCAGGCTTCCGGCGAAGTGATCGGAAACCCCCACAATCAAACGTTGAACGTCGCCGTGCAGTGGGGCATTGTGGGTGTATCGATACTGTACGCGATGTGGCTGCTGCACCTGTTGCTGTTCCGCGGCGACGGTCTCGTCAACTGGATCGGGCTTCTCGTCGTGGTACAGAATATTTCAAGTTCGTTGTTTAATTCACACATCTTCGACTTTCATGAAGGCTGGATGTACGTGCTGGGCGTCGGGGTTGCGGGCGGCATGGCGTTGAAGGGGCGATTGGGGACGGATATGGAACCCGAGCCTCCGATCCGTCCATGATCGCTGGCAAGGGCTCCGCAGATACGCTACAGCCTGCCAATGTCCCGTCGCCAACTCCCAGTTGCCAGTAACCCGTCCGTTAGATGACGCGCCTTTCACAATTCACCTCGCGCAACTTCCTGATCCTGGCACATGACGCGCTGGCGACGACGTTCGCGTTGCTGGCGAGCTTTTATCTGCGCTTCGAGGGCAGCCTGCTTACCGATCGGCTGCCGCATTTGCTGCGCATTCTGCCCTGGTTCGTGCTGTTCAGCATCGTGGTCAGCTATTTCTCCAATCTGACCACGGCGAAATGGCGCTTCACCTCGCTGCCGGACGCGATGAACATCCTGCGGGTCGCGGCGGTGCTGACGCTGGCACTGGTCGTGGTGGACTACATCTACTTCTTCACCGGAGCGAATTCGCCAAGTCCGGTGTTCCTCGGCCGCGTCACGATCATCCTGTTCTTCTTCCTCGAGGTGTTCGCGCTGAGCGCGCTGCGCCTCGGCTATCGCTACTTCCGCTATTCGCGCACGCGTCTTCATGCCCGATCCGACGATGCAGCGTCGGCGCTGCTGGTCGGACGCACGGCCGACGCCGAAGTCGTGCTGCGTGGCATCGAGAACGGCGCCATCAAGCGGCTCTGGCCGGTCGGCGTGCTCTCGCCGTCGGCCGCGGACCGCGGCCAGATGATCCGCAACATTCCCGTGGTCGGCGGCGTCGACGATATTGAAACCGTGATTCGGGATTTCGAGGGCCGCCAGCGGCCGATCAAGCGCGTGGTCATGATGCCCTCGGCCTTCGAGCCGGATGCGCATCCGGAAAGCGTGCTGATGCGCGCCAAGCGGCTCGGTCTGATGGTCAGCCGCCTGCCGTCGCTGGAGGGCGGCGATACGCCACGGCTCACCAACGTCGCGGTCGAAGACCTGCTGCTGCGCCCGAGCCAGAAGATCGACTACGCGCGGCTCGAGACGCTGGTGAAGGGCAAGTCCGTCATCGTGACCGGCGGCGGCGGCTCGATCGGCGCGGAGATATGCGAGAGGGTCGCGACCTTCGGCGCGGCACGCCTCTTGGTCGTCGAGAACTCGGAGCCGGCGCTTTATGCGGTCACCGAGGCGCTGTCCGCACGCGACATCGGCCCCGAGATCGAGGGCCGGATCGCGGACATCAGGGATCGCGAGCGCATCACGCGCCTGATGAGTGAGTTCAAGCCCGACATCGTGTTCCATGCCGCGGCGCTCAAGCATGTGCCGATCCTGGAGCGCGACTGGAGCGAAGGGGTCAAGACCAACATCTTCGGGTCCGTCAACGTCGCCGACGCGGCGCGTGCGGCGGGCGCGAGCGCCATGGTGATGATCTCGACCGACAAGGCGATCGAGCCGGTGTCGATGCTGGGCCTGACCAAGCGGTTCGCCGAGATGTATTGTCAGGCGATGGATCATGATCTGATGGCCGAGGCCAAGGGCAGGTCGCACATGCGGCTGATCTCGGTGCGGTTCGGCAACGTGCTGGCGTCCAACGGATCCGTGGTGCCGAAATTCAAGGCCCAGATCGAGGCCGGCGGACCGATCACGGTGACCCATCCGGACATGGTCCGTTATTTCATGACGATCCGCGAAGCCTGCGATCTCGTGATCACCGCCGCAACGCACGCCATGACGCCGGCACGGCCCGACGTCTCGGTCTATGTGCTGAATATGGGGCAGCCGGTGAAGATCGTCGATCTCGCCGAGCGGATGATCCGCCTGTCGGGCCTGCAACCGGGCGTCGACGTCGAGATCGTGTTCAGCGGCATCCGTCCCGGCGAGCGGCTGAACGAGATCCTGTTCGCAAGCCAGGAGCCGACGCTCGAAATCGGCGTTGCCGGCGTGATGGCCGCCAAGCCGAACCAGCCTCCGATGTCGACGTTGCGCAAGTGGCTCGCGGCGCTGGAAGATGCGATCGAGAGAGACGACCGCGTGACCATCCGTGCCGTCCTTCAGGACGCCGTGCCCGAGTTCGGATCGAATGCCGCCTGACCGCGCCGTCCTGCGGGCGATCAGGCAGGACCGTTTCGAAAGCTATTGATGCCCAGCTCCCGAAAAGTCGTGGTCGCCAGCCAGCATTATCCGCCGGACCACAGCACGACCGCCGCGATCATGGCCGCGATCGCAGAACGGATCGCCCAGGAGGCGGACGTGGTGGTGGTCTCCGGGATGCCGGGCTCGGCGCGGGCGCCGGCGCCGGGGCGGCCCGTCGTCGTCGAGATCAGGAACTGGCTGCCGGGCAAGGCGGCACTGCTCAAGCGCGCGCTGGCCGAGGCACTGTTCACGGTGCGGATGTTCTTTGCGTTGTTGTCGCGGCTGCAGCGCGGCGACGTGGCGCTGACGGTGACGGCACCCTTCGCGCTTCCCTATGCAGTTGCCGCCGCGGCGAGGTTGAAGGGGGCCAAGTCGGCGTTGATCCTGCACGACCTGTTTCCGGATGTTCTCGTGATGGCCGGGCTGCTGCGGCCGTCATCGCTGGTTGCGCGGGCGATGCGCGCGATCAACGCGCTGATGTTCCGTGCCTTGAACACCGTCATCGTGATCGGCCGCGACGCCGAGAAGCTGCTGCTGCGCTATCGCGGAATGACACCGGACAAGATCAGGTTCATCCCGAACTGGGCCACGCTCGCCCCCGGCGATCGTCCCGTCAGCCCCGACAATCCGTTTCGCAAGGCGATCGCTGCCCGCTTCGTCGTCGGCCTGTCCGGCAATCTGGGCTTCACCCACGATCCGGACATCGTCTTCGGGGCTGCGCGGCTGTTGCGCGACGAGCGCGATATCCATTTCCTGCTGTCGGGATGGGGCATGGGCTTTGCGCGATTGAAGGAGATGCAGGCCGAGGCGCAGCTCGCCAACGTCACGCTGGTCGAGCGCGTCGCGGATGGCGAGCTCGATGCGCTGCTCTCCAGTGCCGACGTCTGGCTCATTCCCTATCGCAAGGACGTTGCCGGCGTATCGGTCCCGAGCCGGTTCTATAATCTGCTTGCAGCCGGCCGGCCCGTGATCCTGGTCTCCGAGCCCGAAGCCGAGGCCGCGCTGACCGTCAGCGAGAACCGGCTGGGCTGGGTCGTCACGCCGGGACGGCCCGACCAACTCGCCGATGCGATCAGGATGGCGGCGCAATCGCAGGACGCCGCGATGGCCGAGCGCGCCGTCGCGACCGCGCGGACCTTCAGTCCCGAGCGGGCGCTGTCGAGCTACGCCGCGCTGGTGGCGGAGCTGTTATCCAATCAAGATGTGGAGCGGACAGCATGAATGATCACCGGCCGACGGTTCTTGTGACGGGTGCGAGCGGCTTTGTCGGTCGCCACGTCGTGCCTGAGCTGGAGCAGAACGGCTGGTTGGTGCGGCGCGCGGTGCGTACCCCGCTGCAAGACGCAAACGACGTGGCGATCGGCTCGCTCAGTCCGGCCACCGATTGGCGCGCCGCGCTCGACGGGGTGGACGCCGTCGTTCATCTCGCGGCTCGCGTTCACCAGCAGTCCGACGAACAAGCGATCGAGCTCTACCGCAACGTCAATATCGAAGGCACGCTGCATCTGGCGCGTTCGGCGGTTGCGGCGGGCGTTCGGGATTTCATTTTTGTCAGCACGATCCTGGTGCATGGGCGCAGCAATTACGGCCGCCCGCCGTTTCGCGAGGACGATGTCCTGACACCGCGCGGCCTCTACGGAAACTCGAAGGCGGCCGCCGAAGTTGGTCTGAAGGGGATTGTGCCGGGCAGCGGCATGAGGGTGACCGTGATCAGGCCGCCGCTGATCTACGGCGCCGGCGCGAAGGGAAATTTCGCCCTGCTCAAGCGTGCGGTGATCAATCGCATGCCGCTTCCGCTCGCCTTTGTGAAGAACCGCCGCGCGTTCCTGTCCGCGGAAAACCTCGCGTCGTTCATCCTGTATCGGTTGTCGCGACCGGGAAATGATTTCGACGTGTTTCTGGTGGCCGACCGCGAGCAGGTCTCGACGCGGGAGTTCGTCGAGCGCCTTGCCCGCGCGGCAGAAACCTCGCCGCGTCTGTTCTGGCTGCCGTCGCCGCTCCTGAAGGTGTCGCTCACGGTGGGCGGCCGCAAGGAAGCCTACGACAGCCTGTTCGCCTCGCTTGAACTCGATCTGTCCAAGGTCGCGGGCACCGGATGGCAGCAGCCGATCAGCCTCGATGAGGGGCTGCGGCGCGCGCTGCGCCGAACGGATATCTAGATCTTGTTTTGACGCGTTTTCTTCACGCGGCTGGAAAACGCTCTGGCCCGATCAGAGCGGCCGCGCGAACCGGCGCAGTTGCCAGGCGACGGCGAGCGCGCCGGCCAGCAGCAGGACGATGTCTGCTGCGAGGGAATTGAGGGCGACCGAGGCGAATGCGAGCAGCGCCAGCACCACGTTGAGCGCAAAGACCTCGCCGACGACGCGCCACACCACAAATCCGTGGTCGGTCGCGCGCTGATAGAAGTGCGAGCGGTGCGCGGACCAGAACGGCTCGCGCCGCGCGATGCGGCGAAACAGCGTGACCGTCGCGTCGGTCAAATAATATAGCGGCAGCAGCAGCGCGGCGGCGAATTGCTGATGCAGGGCAAGCTCGAGCAGGCACCAGCCCAGCAGCAAGCCGATCGGCAGGCTGCCGACATCGCCAAGGAATATCTTTGCCACCGGCCGGTTGAAGGGCGCGAAGCCGAGCAACGCGCCGCACAGCGCTGCCGCGACCAGCGCGCAAGCAGCGGGCACATGGCCGAAGCTGCCGAGCAGGGCGACGGCCACGGTGATCGGCACGGCCTCGGCCGCCGTCATCAGGTCGAGCCCGTCCATGAAGTTGACGAGGTTCACGAACCAGAGGCCGGCGACCAGCAGCAGGCCGCGTTCGAGCCAGACCGGGCAGGCCGCAACGAGCCTGAGATCGGCCGGCGCCGAAAACACCACGGCTGCGACGGCGGCGGCCTGCAGCAACAGCCGCGGGACGACGGGCAGCGAGCGGATGTCGTCGGCAAAGCCCACCACCGCGATGAACAGGCAGGCCGCGAACACAGTGAAAGGTATCGTGAGGTCCGGCGATCCGGCCAGCACGATGACGATCCCGCCCGCCAGCAGCGTGGCTGCGATGACCGCGATGCCGGCGCCCTGCGGCGTTGGAATACGGTGCGACGAGCGCGCGTTGGGCTTCGCCAGTGCCACGCGCAGCAGCAGGGGCCGCGTCGCCTGGATCAGGACGGCCGAGAGCGATGCGGCCAGCACCGCCGCGATCAATGACAGGAGGGTCTCGAAACTGCTCATTGGTCCGGTCACTGAGATCCCGGGACTTCGATCGGCTCGGCGCCCTTGGCGGCCTTTTCCGGGCTCAGGATCCACACCAGGCCGCCGAACACACCGACCACGAACGACACTGCGCCGAACAGCAGCGAGATGTTGACGCCTTCATTCGCGATCAGGCCGGCATAGCCGAAGGCGAGCGCCATCGTGGCCTCGCGCACGCCCCAGCCCGCGATCGAGATCGGCATCATCGTGATCAGCATCACCGGGGGCAACAATTGGAAGATCTCGCCGAAGGTGACTGGGGCCGCGATCGACTTTACCACGCACCAGCCGATCACGACGGTCACCACGTGAATGGCGATCGAAAGGGTCGCGACCCGCAATCCGTGCTGGCGGCTGAACAACACCCGGTTCGCGATCACCGCGCAGGCGTGGATGTGGTGCGTGGCCCACCACTGCTTCAGCCAGGGCCACGGCAACAGGCCGATCACGAGGAAACCAAATCCGGCCGCGAGCGCGGCGAGGTCGAGCAGCAGCAACGCCATCCAGCCGTTTGTATCGGCGATCAGCCGATAGCTCCAGGGCAGGGTGGCCGCGATGACGACGGCCAGGGCGATCAGTCCGACTGCGCGATCGACGAAGATCGAATAGGTGGCGGCGCGCCAGCCCGCACCGGCGCGCGCGACAAGCCAAAGCCGCACGGCGTCGCCGCCGATCGAGGACGGCAGTGTCTGGTTGAAGAAGGTACCGATCACGTTGAAGCGCATCGCCTGCGCGGTTTCCAGCGGTGCGCCGCACTCCACGCTGATCTCGCGCCAGCGCAACACGCCGAGGAAGATCTGCAGGAACGTGACCGCGATCGCGAGGCCGAGCCAGCCCAGGCTCTCGACCTGGATGCGGGAGGCGAGGTCATACAGGTTGACCTTGCGCAGCGAGAAATACAGCAGCGCAGCCGAGATCAGGATCTTGACGGTCGAAAGCAGGATTCGGCGCATTTCCGTTCGCGCTGCCAGGTTTTCAGAATGTGTCAAAAACAGCGCAAAACGCTTTCGCGCGCCCAAATTCGCCGCCTTGGTATGGTTTCCGCACCGATCTGGCAATACCCGTACTGGTCCCTATTGCGGCAGGCGTGAAGGGGCGGCTAAAGATGCCGGAACGGGGGACGGCCAGCCGTTCACCGGGAGTTTACAAGACCGGTAAGATCCGACCAGACGCGTGGGGGCGCGTGACTGCCCGGATCGTGCCTCCCAGGTAACAGGGCTGCCGGCCACGGCAGCCCGGGCCGATTTGGTGTGCTGCCTGCGGATGGATACGACAGGACTGGCACGACAGGACTTGAGGCATCGATGGATCGACGAATTATTCCCCTGATCATGTGCGGCGGCGCAGGGACGCGGCTCTGGCCGGCGTCGCGCGAGGTGCATCCGAAGCAGTTCCTGTCCTTGTTCGGGGCGCGCTCGACCTTCCAGGATACGCTGCTGCGGGTCTCCGAGGCCGGCCTGTTCGAGCGGCCGATCGTGATCACCAACGAGGCCTATCGCTTCATGGTGCTGGAGCAGCTCGCCGAGATCGGCCGCGAAGCCGATGTGCTGCTGGAGCCGATG
>NZ_BOVL01000012.1:0-173789 GCF_019972155.1 Bradyrhizobium sp. RD5-C2
TCTGGTCTTTCCTTGGAACACTGAAGCTTCGCAACCTCAGCTTCCTCGGTTCAGACCAGATGGACAACCTCCTGAAAGAGCAAATCTAGCCCCCGTCATCCTGAGGTGCGAGCGAAGCGAGCCTCGAAGGATCGACGGCCCCGCTGGTGGCCGATTCATCCTTCGAGACGGCCGCGTTGCGGCCTCCTCAGGATGACGGGGATGGTCTGAATCCGGCTCGACGATCAGCTGTCGCTCGCGCCGCTCCACACCGTCAACTCTACCGCATCGTGATCGCAAGGCCGCTCAGATCGGCGTTGGCCATCAGGCCGACCTGGTGGCCGGTCAGTTCGAGCACCGCGCCCTTCTGATTAGTCAGCACGATCGCGCGCGCGCCGCGGCCGACGGCAAGGCCCGCGCCGGCCGCGCCGTAGACGCCGGCAACGTCGGACGGACGATTGATGTTGCTGACGCGGCCGCGCAGCACGGTCTTGGAGCCGCCGAACACCAGGCCGTAGTCGAGGCCGCCGGTGGAGAGCCGATAGGAGCGGCCGCGGAACGTCAGCACGCCGCTGCCGCCGGAGCCGCCGATGAACCATCCGGCCTTGTAGATCGTGAGCGTCACGAAGCCGCTGTCGGCACGCGCGGCAGTGGAGAACGCGAGGCCCGTGAAGGCCATCAGTGCGACCAGCGCGGCGCGAAGGGTGAATGAAAGTTTCATGTGCGGTCTCCCCGGGATTTGCTCACGTCGATTTGCTCACGTTGCGACGCCAGCGCGAATCGCAATGCGCCGACTGTAGCAAGCGCGTCGTCAGGCGCAATTTGGCACAGCAGGCGTCCATTGGTGAGGGTAATGCCCGCGGGAACCGCGTTGAACCTGTTCCCGGGGTTGCAACACTCACTGCATGTCCGGGGCGATCGGCCCCTGAGCTCCAGGATTTCCCCGCGGAGCATTCACTTTTTCAAACCGGAGATTTCCCATGCGTCGTCTTGCGATTGCCTGTGCCGCCATGGCCGCCACCGTGTCCGTGCTTGCTGCGGCAAGCCCGGCCAGCGCCACGCCCTATCATCTGATCCGTTGGCAAGACACCGGCTTCTGCCAGATCTGGGACCAGAGCGTTCCGACCACGCCGTGGCCCGCGAACTTCGCCGTCGTCAGCGAGGAGCTGCCGAACTTCGACGCCGCGTTCAGCTACAAGACCGGCCTCCTCAACAACGGCACCTGCTCGTTCTGAGCGCCTCCCCGACCACGCACAGGGCGGACACGCGACAACAGCGCGGCGTCCGCCCTCGTGCTGTCAGCCGCACGCGATCGCGCGTCAGTGGTGCTTGATCAGCGCATCACGCGCGGCGGCGAGTTCGAGGAATGCGGGGCCGTTGCCGCCACCGTCGGGATGCACCGTCTTGGCGGCGCGCTTGAACGCCTGCTGGACCTCGGTCGCGGCGAGGCGGCGGCCGAACGGCAAGCCAAGCAATTGCCGGTAACGCTCTTCCTGCGTCAGCGCCTTCGGCGTCAGGCCACGCCGGCCGAACTGCGGCGCGGACAGCATGTGCAACGCGTCGCTGACGATGCCGAGACGGCGCAGCGCCATCGATCGGGTGCGGCGGTCGGCTGATTTCAGCGCCGCCTGGCGCAGAATCGGCAGCACCTGTGCGGCCGCATGCCGCAGCGTGTCGTCGATGTCGGTGGTGGCGATCTCGGCGATCATCCTGGCCATTTCGCGATAGTCGGGATCAGGCGCAGCGCAGAAGCGCTCGATCGCACCTTTCCAGTGTCTGATATTCGGGTCCATGATCGGTCCGTACTGTCATCCGAATCCGGATAACAGCAACGCGCAAACGCGGCTTGGCGTTTCGGTTGGCGCAGTTTTGAATAGTGTTGTCGGCAACGCTCATAAATCAGAATGAGGAAACACCATGGCCCTTCTCGACAATCACATCGCCGTCATCACGGGTGCAGGCTCAGGCATCGGCCGTGCCATCGCCGCGGGCTACGGCCGCGAGGGTGCGCGCGTGGTGCTGCTCGACATGAACGGCGATGCCGCGGCGGAGGCGGCCAAGGAGATCCGCGACGCCGGCGGCAACGCGGAGAGCTTTGCGCTCGACGTGACCAATCTCGACGCCTGTATCGCGATGGCGAAGCAAATCGCCGACAAGGTGGGACCCGTCTCGATCCTGGTCAACAATGCCGGCATCGCGCGCCGCAACGGCATGCTCGGCGCCGACGAGGCCGTGATCAAGGATTGGGAAGACATCATCTCGATCAATCTCACCGGCGTCTTCAACGTGACGCATTCGTTCCTCGCCCCGCTGCGCAAGAATAAGGGACGCATCGTCAATATCGGTTCGATCCAGTCCTTCGTGCATCTGCGCACGCCGAGCTCGCCGGCCTACACCGCCTCCAAGCACGGCGTGCTCGGCTTCACCAAGGCATTGGCCGCCGAGCTCGGCAAGGACGGCGTGCGCGTCAATGCGATCGGGCCCGGCTTCATCGAGACGCCGCTGAACGAGAAGGTGCGCGCCTCCAATCCCGACCTTGTGAAAGTCTTCATGGACCACACCCCGCTCGGCCGCGCCGGCAAGCCGGAGGACATCGTCGGTCCCGCGATCTTCCTCGCCTCGGACCTCTCGGCCTATGTCTCGGGGTCGATCGTGATGGTCGATGGCGGCTACCGGACACTGTGACCGATGGAACCGCAATCGTGGCGATTTCTGGGTATTTTGCTTACAAAGCAGGGAGTTAGCGGCGCGTTAAGGAATTGTTAACCAAACCGGCACACCGTGGATCTACGGGGTAGTTGGTTTCTCGATGTCTCCGCCTCATCGACGAGGCGGGCGTTGATCGGGAGGAGTTCATGTCTTACGCGTCCACCGTACCGTCGCCGGAAGCACTGCTGCCGTCGCTGGCTCCAAATGAAATCGTCCCATTGCTGATCGGCGCGACTGTCGATGAAGTCGAGCGCGAACTGGTGCTGCAAACACTTGCGCGCTGCGACGGCAACCGCACCCGCGCCGCGCGCGTGCTCGGACTGTCGGTGCGGACGTTGCGGAACAAGATCCGCGAATATTCGGCCGACGGCATCGACGTGCCGCACAGCGAGCACGCCGCGGCGTAGGGATCAGATCGGCAGATCGATCGCAAGACGCCGCCAGCGCGACAATAACACTCTGTCGTCCTCGCCGAGGCAGGGTGCGAGATGCACGTCGGTCGTCGCAGTCCGTTGCAGCGTCTGGCCCACCAGTGCGGTCGCATAACCCCAATAGTCGCGCCGGCCGTTCGGATCCGGCGCGACCAGGGACTTTGCGAGAATCTCGACATAGATCGCCGTCGCGGCTTTGCGCCAGAGCTCACCCGCGCGCAGCTCCGCGGAGGGCGCGCCGGTCCGCGCCTGCCACATCAGCCAGTAGCTCTCCTCTCCGCCGGCCCAATCCGATGACGGCAGCGACGGATCAAGACATGGCGAGCGGCACGCGAGTGGCCGCGCGACGCAGAACACGGAATAGCCGAGCTTGTCGTACCAGCCGACGCGCAGCAATCGGCGGATCCCGTCCTGCTCATCCGCCGCGAGCTGCCGCCTGCCGGTCCGCTCGAGATCGGCGATCATCGCTTCAAGACGATCGTGATCGAATGGCTCGACTTCGAGCACCACGCCGATATTGTGTGGAAACAGCGCATCCAGCATGGCGACCATCTCGCGATAGAACGCGCGCGCCAGGCCGCCGCCGCGCCACGCCGTCGCGATGCCGACGTGGTTGCAGAAGATCAGCTCGCTTGCGTGATCGTAGGTGAAGAAGCCGAGCCCGACCGCGCGCGTGGCGCCGGCGCGCAGAATGAAGCAGCGCGAGTCGAGGCGATAGGACATCTCGTCGCCGCCGACGCTGAAGTGACGCCGTTCGCCGACATCATCCGACAACAGCCAGCGCACGATGTCGTCCGCGCTGTCGCGCTCACTCGCAGGAAACAGCTCCTCATAGACCTCGAGCACACCCGTGCTGCGAAAGGCCGCTTCGTCAAGCACATCGTGCCGCGTCACGACGATGTCGAGCGGTTGCGGTTCGCCCGCGGCTTCGCGGTACATGCCCTCCAGAACCCGCAACGCGCCCTCCGCTGTCATATGCGCATGGAATTATGACTGTTGATCGCTCGCATCGGTGCCGGCGGGCAGAATTGAAGCCGTGCTCCAACCTCTGTTACAAGCGGCTTCAAATCGCGACGGAGCATAGCAGTGGCTGACGAGACAGTTTCCCGCCAGGGGTCACGAGGGGCGCAGGGGCCGCAGGGCCGTCAGGGCGAGCCGGGAAAGCCCGGACCGCAGGGACATCCGGGGCGACCGGGGCCGGAAGGTGCGCGCGGCAAGCCGGGTCCGCAAGGCAAGGCCGGTGTGGTCGGAAAAGCCGGCCCCCAGGGCAAGCCGGGGGCGCAAGGCAAGGCCGGCGTGCAGGGTCCGCGCGGCGAAGCTGGTCAACAGGGCCCGCAGGGTCCGGCCGGCCCGCGTGGTGAAGCCGGCCCGCCCGGCCAATTGCCGTCGATCGAGCAAGTGATGCCGTGGCTGCACATGATCTTCGACGCCTGGGCAGACTACAAGCGCACCAAGGAGCGCGAAGCCGCAGAACTCGCCGAGCGCGATGCCGCCGAGCGCGCGGCAGCCGAGGCGATCGCCCTTGACGTCGACGCGATCGATTTCGCTGAGGATGACGACGAGGACGACGACCACAAGAAAAAGAAGAAGCACCGCAAGAAGGACAAGAAGTAGCCCTTCCTGTCATCACGCGGCGACACGGCCGGCGAAATCCGTGTCGCGCTAAATGCTCAGCGCGCTCGATGCTCACCGCTCGGTGCCCGGATTGGCCGGAGGATCGGACGGCCGGGCGAGCTGCATGAGCTGGAAGAACCAGCGCATCGCTTAGTACCAGGCAACACCCACGAACGCCCCGCAGGCCGACAGGATGACGATGTTGGCGAGGTCGATCGTGCCGCTCGACCACAGCATGCCGCAGGTCCAGAGCACGGCGAACGCAATCGAGCACAATGTGAGCAGGGCGGCAGGCTTCATGGCGTTTGCTCCGGGACCGGGGTGAACGGCCATGATGCCTGGAGGCAAGGCCCCACACCGTGACCTGCATCACGGAATGCGCAGGCTCAGCCTGGCCTCAGCCGAACCGCAGGCGCGAACGCTCCCTCGCCCTCTCCGCCTCCACCTCGCGATCGCGCGCCGGCGACGTGGTCTGCAACGAGATCAGGAGCCTGCGCGCGGCGTCCGAGACCTCGGTCACGGCGAGGTTGAAGGCGGCCTCATTGGCCTGCGACGGCTTGTTGAAGCCGGACAGTTTGCGCACGAACTGCAGCGCGGAAGCGTGGATCTCGTCCTCGGTGGCGGGCGGCTCGAAGTTGAACAGCGTCTTGATATTGCGGCACATGTCGGTCTCCCTCGCCCGCATCTCGGGGCTTGCGTCTCAAAGACGATCGGCTGCTGCAAAATACGACATCGTGGTCTATTCTGGCAGCCTCATCGTCCACGATGGAAACGAGGTTCCGGATGAGCCACGTGATCTACAAGGTTGTCCAGCACGATGGCGGCTGGGCCTATACCGTCAACGGAGTGTTCTCGGAACCGTTTCCAACCCATGCCGCGGCGCTTGCCGCCGCCCGGCGCGCCGCCAATGAGCAGCGCGTTCCCGGGCGCACCGAGGCGATCCAGTACGAGACGTCGGACGGCAAATGGCTGACCGAAACCGCCTCCGGCAATGACCGCCCGGAGACCGAGGTCGAGGACGGCCGCTAGCACCGTGCGCGGGTTCAGAACGGAACCTGCACGCCGAGCCGGTCGAAGAACGCCCGCCCCTGGTCGGTGATCCGCAGCGCGCGCGGAATCCGATGCGGCGCGACGCCGCGCATCGCGACCAGCCGCGCCAGCACGGCATTGGCGAACGGACCGGCGAGATGCGGCACGCGCTCGGTCCAGTCATTGCAGAGCCGCAGATGCGGCTGCCGCGCCGGATCGAAATCGATCTCTTCGGCGCGGCACCAGGCCAGCCCCTGCTCCGTTACGCGACCATCGCGGCCCTCGATGATGACGAGGCGGCGGCGCACCAGCGCATTCGACAGCAACACGCCGAGCTGGCCCGCCAAATGATGGTAGCAGGTGCGCGATTGCCTGAGCTGCTCGGCGGGCATCGCGCGCTTGCGCCCGGCAGTGGCCTTCGTTGCAAGATCGACCAGGTTCTCGATCAGCGCCGCGACATCATCGTCCCTGATCCGGTAGTATCTGAACCTGCCCTGGGCCCACACCGACAGCACGCGCGCATCCACCAGCTTCTGCAGATGCGCACTGGCGCCTTGCGGCGAAATGCCGGCCACCGCAGCGAGCTCGCCGGCCGGCAGCGCCTTGCCGTCGGCCAGCGCGCTGACCATGGCCTCGCGCACCGGATCGCCCAATGCCTCGGCGATCCGCGAAAATCCCGTCTGCACGGATTGGGATGATCTCACCGCATCGTCCTCCGGATCGCGCAACAACGTCCTATCCGCATTCACCGTGCCGTGAAACTCATTTCAGTTTTACCTGAAACGTCGCGACGGCCTCTTCCGATCAAATCGGCGCCATCGGACGAACACAGGGAACAATCATGGCAGCCGACAATACCGACGCGGAACGCATCTACAAACTCTGGGACGAGGCCCTCGGCAACAAGGACCTCGAGGCAGCGTTGGCGCTTTATGCGCCCGATGCCTCGATCGAAAGCCCGCTGGTCCAGCACCTGATGCAGACCAAGGACGGGATCGTGCGGGGCCGCGAGGCGCTGCGCGAGTTCATCACGCGCGTGTTCCGCACCAACCCGCCGCAGCGACGGCGCTTCAAGCAAGGCTTCTTCAGCGACGGCCGAATTCTCACCTGGGAATATCCGCGCCAGTCTCCGGACGGCGATCAGATGGATCTCGTCGAGGTCATGGAGATCAAGGATGGTCTGATCCAGCGTCACCGGGTCTATTGGGGATGGTATGCGCTGAACGTGCTGAGGGCGAGCTGAACACATCTTCGCCAGCCACGCGGCGCAGCGCTCGGACAACGCTTTGCGTCATGCTAGACCTGCGCCTGAGCGGCTGGACAAACATGCCGTGCATGGGAAGAAGCATGATGTTCCGTTGGTGCGCGGCGCTTGTGGCCGCTTTCGTTTCGATGTCGGTACCGGCCATGGCTGCAGATTATCCCGCGCCGCAGGATGGCGAGTGGATCGCAAAGGACTTCAAGTTCCACAGCGGCGAGGTGATGCCGGAGCTACGGCTGCACTACACCACGGTCGGCGCGCCGACCGGGCAGCCGGTGCTGGTGCTGCACGGCTCCGGCGGCTCGGCGGCCAGCATGCTGACGCCGACCTTTGCCGGCCAGCTGTTCGGCCCGGGTCAGCCGCTTGATGCTGCGAAATACTACATCATCATCCCCGACGGCATCGGGCACGGCAAATCGTCGAAGCCGTCGGATGCGATGCGGACAAGCTTTCCAAGATACGACTACGACGACATGGTCGACGCGCAGTACCGGCTGGTCACCGAAGGGCTCGGCATCAGGCACCTGCGGCTCGTGATCGGCAATTCGATGGGCGGCATGCACACCTGGATCTGGGGCGTACGCTATCCGCAGATGATGGACGCCCTGGTGCCGATGGCTTCGCAACCGACGGCGATGGCGGCGCGCAACTGGATCCTGCGCCGGACGATGCTGGAAACAATTCGCAACGATCCCGATTACAATGGCGGCAACTACACCAGCCAGCCGAGGATGATGAAATACGCCATCGCCGCCTATCGCTTCGCGAGCGCCGGCGGCACGCTCGGCTACCAGACGCTGGCGCCGTCAGCGCCGCAGGCCGACAAGATGGTCGATGACCAGCTGGCATTGCCGGTCACCGCAGACGCCAATGATTACATCTATCAATGGGAAGCCTCGCACGACTACGATCCGTCGGCGGGACTGGAGAAGATCGAGGCCACTTTGCTTGCGATCAACGCGGCCGACGATGAGCGCAATCCGCCGGAGACCGGCGTCACCGAGGCGGCGGTGAAGCGGATCAAGAACGGCAAGATTGATCTGATTCCGGCGAGC
This sequence comes from Bradyrhizobium sp. RD5-C2, assembly GCF_019972155.1. Classification (GTDB taxonomy): domain Bacteria; phylum Pseudomonadota; class Alphaproteobacteria; order Rhizobiales; family Xanthobacteraceae; genus Bradyrhizobium. The sequence continues at coordinate 8,079 of NZ_BOVL01000012.1, forward strand.
AGCGAAACACGCGGCCACCTCACGACCGGCGATGCCAAATTCTATGCCAGGCAATTGCAGGAGCTGCTGCAGACGGCGCCGCAACACACGATGTAGCGATCGGGATCGAGGCGATGTCCGCAAGTCGCTTCCGCAATGTCGCGCTGAGCCTGCCCGAGGGGATCGAGGGCGCGCATCACGGCACCGCCGACTTCCGCGTCGGCAACCGCATCTTCGCGACGCTCGGCTATCCCGACAAGGATTGGGGCATGGTGAAGCTGACGCCGGAGCAACAGGCTGTCGTGGTCGAGGCCGAGCCGGAAATCTTCCGGCCGGTGCCGGGCGGCTGGGGCAAGAGCGGCAGCACCAATGTCCGCCTCGCCAAAGCCGATCAGGTCACGTTGCGCAGCGCGCTCACAATGGCCCGCGACAATATCGCGGCAAAGCCTGCGAAGAAGGCACGCGCGAAGAAACCCGCCTGAGCGCGGCGATCCCGCACTGCATCACAGACAACAGCGCTGTCTCGCTGATTCTTTGGGCATGCATCTCGTGCGCGGTTCGTGCCTAATTGCACCAACATCGGATTCGCGCGCGAGACGATGCGCGCGTGTCACGCACAAGGTTGTCGCGGAGGGATGCGATGCGAAGGCTCACGCATGGCGCGATGCTTGCGTGGCTCGCCATGACGGCGGGCGCAGCGCTGGCGTTCGACAACGGCCAATACGACAACGTGCCATCAGATATCCGCGCCTGGTTCAAGAGCGTGATCGCGCCGAACGGCGTGCCGTGCTGCGATATCTCCGACGGCCATCGCACGAGCTATGACGTTCGGGGCGGCACCTATTGGGTGCCGATCGAGGGCGAATGGATGATGGTGCCGGAGCGCGCGATCATCCGCGATCGCGGCAATCCGGTCGGCGAGGCAGTGGTGTGGTACGTGCACCACCGCGGCAACATCATCATCAGCTGCTTCGTTCCAGCAGACGCGGTCTGAGGCGCCGCCACGCAGTCGCGCCAATTTGAAACAGATACCTCCTGTTAACCTTACTTTTTAACCAATAATTAAGGATGAGTTTGCGGGCGCCCTCAGGCGCGGCCTAGCGTCTGCACAATGCTCCGTAACCGCGAGTTGGTGCCGGCCATGACTGATCGAACATATGGGGCGCTGATGGCGTCCATCGGCGTTGCAGCACTGCTGCTCGCTTCCTCGACCGCGACCTATGCAAGATCCGGAACGGCGCCGCGCGGCACGTTTTCCGCGCACCATCCGGCCTTCCGTCATCATGTGCGCGCGCCCGGCATCGTGTTGCCGGACGCGGGTGGATACTATGATGGCGCGGCGGACGTTCCCTTCGCCGCCGCGGTCCCGGCCCCGGCGTCGAACGACGTTCGCTACACTTACACTCAGGACGTGCCCTGGGATTGGGCGCATCGATATCCGCCGGCCGTGGTGCCGTCGGATCGCCCCTATGTGTCGAGTTGCCCCACCGAGAGCGTGACAGTGCCCGGCCGCGACGGCGATCGCACCATCAACATCACCCGCTGCTACTGACCGATCACTCGCTCCGGATCGCGAAAACGAAAGAGGCCGCCCGCACGGACGGCCTCTCGCATTTTTGCCGACGCGCTTCGATCAGCGCGACGTCGATCAGGACTCCTCGCCCTTCAGATGACCGACGTGCTTCTGGGTGTAGAGCTCAAGACCGATGCGCTTGATCAGGTCGAGCTGGGTCTCGAGGAAGTCGATGTGGTCTTCCTCGTCCTTCATCAGCCTCTCGAACAGGTCGCGGCTGACATAGTCCTTGACGCCGTGGCAGTAGGTCGCCGCTTCCTGATAGAGCGTGCGGGCGCCGATCTCGGCAGCCAGGTCACACTCGATGATCTCCTTGACGTCCTGGCCGATCTTCAGGGGATCGAGCACCTGCAGGTTCGGGAAGCCGTCGAGGAACAGGATGCGGTCGACGAATTTGTCGGCGTGCTCCATCTCCTCGATGGACTCCTTGCGCCAGACCTTGGCCATCTCCAGGAGGCCCCAATTGTTGAGCATCCGGTAGTGCAGCCAATACTGATTGATGGCGGTCAGTTCGCTGCGCAGCCCCTTGTTCAGATAATCGATGACCTTCGGGTCGCCTTGCATGATCCACTCCACCTGTCGCGGCCAAAACCGGCCAGCACTGAATTTAGAACGCTTCTAAATCAGATTGCCGGTGAGAGCAACCCTTCGCGGAAGCAGCGCGTGGATAACCGGATTTGGGGGATTTGCGGAGGCAGAGCGTTTCCGGCGGCGTGGCAGCCGGATCGCATGAAGAAAACGCGTTGAAACGGGTAGCTTCGGTTCTGCGTCGATCAGAACCGAAAATGGCTTAGCAGGCCGCGAGCGCGAATTCGGCCGGCTCGGCGTCTTCGTTGGCGGCGTGCGGATGGCCGCTGTGGGGGCAACCCGAGCAGCAGGCCTTGGCGCAAGGGCCAAGCGCCTCGTCGATGATCGCCTTGATGGTGCGCGCGCAGCGACCGCATTCGGCGCTACAGCCGAGGCAGCCATAAACCTGCTTTGCGCTTCGTGTCACAGACTCGCCGCCATTGACGGCATTGCGGACATCGTGGTCGCTGAGGACGTTACAGGAACAGACAATCATCAGATGAGGCGGGTCCAACGGGTGATGCTCGCCAATATGGATATTGTCGACCCCGGCCGGATGCAAAAGGAAAAAGCCGTTTTTGTAGCAATTCCAAACTGATGCAAGATTCATATTGGAATGAATCTAAATCGGTTGGCCCCGCCTTTCGGGAATAAGAGACCCGTCAGGCCAGTCTACCGGGCCAATCCGGGCTTCCATCGCCACACGCACTGGTTCACTGCGGCTACGAGCTTGTGCGTTGCAAGATATGCCAAAAGCTGCAAGCATTTGGACGCGAATACGGCAGCGTCGTTCATTGATCATTCAAGCGGAATATGGAACCCTCAGGGCGAGACAGATCGCCCACGTACGCTGTCCCTGCTCCCGTGAGAAAGGTGAGGTCATGAAGAAGACATTGCTGGCGCTTTGCGCCGCCGCCACTCTGGCGGTTTCGGCTGTGGCGGTGCCCGCCCCCGCCCAGGCACAACGCGGTGTCGCCGCTGGCGTCGCTGCGGGATTGATCGGTGGCGCCATCGTCGGTGGCGCGATCGCTTCGCAGAACGGCTACTACGGTCCGGGCTATGGCTACTACGCGCCCGGTCCGGCCTATGTCGCCGAGCCCGGTTACGGTCCCGATTGCTTCTGGCAGCGCCAGCGGTTCTGGGACGGCTACACCTGGCGCGTTCGCCGAGTCCGCGTTTGCGATTGATCGCCGTTCATCTCGATTAATTCGAACCAGATGTCCCGGAAAACCGACTGTTTGTCCGGGACATCTGCTGTAGAAGGCCAGAAAAAACCGCTTTTCTGCGCGATGAGCCTGCCGACGTTTACTTTCGGTTGACTGTTCTGCGCTGTTTAGCAAGACAGCAGTTCGAGATCAGCGTGTGAGTCACCTAAAACCTGGCGCCGAACCACGACGCCACCACCCTCCAGGAGAGCCAAAGACATGAAGAAGACTTTAGCTGCCCTTGTCGCCGTTACCACGCTTGCCGGTTCGCTGGCGGTTGCTCCGGCTGCCAAGGCTGGTGACGGCGGGGCCATCGCGGCCGGCGTTGCCGGTGGCCTGATCGGCGGCGCCCTGCTCGGCGGCGCGATCGCAGGCGCCCGTCCTGCTCCGGTCTATGTTGCACCGGCACCGACCTACGTCGAAGAAGCTCCGTGCCGCTGGGTTCGTGAGCGCTTCTGGGACGGCTACGGCTGGCGCTTCCGTCGCATCCAGGTTTGCGACTGATCGATCGACGCTATCAGCATCACACTCGAAAACCCGGCCTTGCGGCCGGGTTTTTGTTTTCGTCACCAGGCAGGCTTGGTAATCAGCGCTGCCCGTTCATCGCGCGCAGCACCGCCTCGCTCGGCCAGCAATCGACCTTGAGCCCGGCCTGCTTCTGATAGGCGCCGAGCGCGGCGCGGGTCTGCATCCCGGCCTTGCCGTCGAGCTTGTCCTTGTAGAGCCCGATCTTCGTCAGCTGCTGCTGCATCGCCTCGACGTCGGCAGAACGCAGCTGCTTCGACGCCGACCATGGCGTCGCGAACGGCTGCGGGCTCGTCATGCGGTCGGCGAGATGGCCGACGAACAGCACATAGAGGTCGGAGAAATTGTATTCCTTGATCACGAAGTAGTTCGGCGTGGTCAGGAAGGCCGGACCGTAGATGCCTTCCGGCTGCAGCAGCGAGGCCGATTGCGCCTGCTCGGTGGCGCTGAGCCTCACGCCGCGCACCGGCACGAAGCCTGCCCGCAGCCACTGGCTGATCGGTTTGGTCACTTCGGGGACACCTATCGTGCAATCGGCATTGGCGGGTGCTGTGACCTCGTAGGCCCAGCGCACGCCGGGCTGCCAGCCCTTGTTGACGAGCTGTTGCGCGGCGGAGGCGAGCGCGTCGGGCACCGAGTGCCAGATGTCCACCTTGCCGTCGCCGTCGAGGTCGACGCCGTGCTTGTAATATTCCGACGGCAGGAACTGGGTGTAGCCGGTCGCCCCCGCCCACGACGAGCGCAGCTCCTTGCGCGTCACGGCGCCCTCGCCGAGGATCTTCAGTGCGAGGATGAACTCGGTGCGGTACTGATCCTTGCGGCGGCCGACATAGGCCTGCGTCGCCACCACGCGCAGCGTGTCGTAGGGCAGTGAATAGCGGCCGTAGTCGGTCTCGCGGCCCCAGATCGCCAGCACGATGGTGGGGGGAACGCCGAACCGCTTCTCGATCGCGTCGAGCGACGGACGATACTTCTGCAGCAGCCGCTGCCCCTCGGTGGCGAGCCGCGCGATCGAGGCTTCCTTGATGTAGTCGGCCGGCACCTGCACGAACTCGGCCTGCGCCGGCGCGCCGGTCTTCGGGCGTCCGGGAAGGATCAGGTCAGGCAGCTTGTAGTCGGGCTCGAGCCCGCGCGTCTCGCGATCGAAGGTTTCGCGCGATACGCCGGCCGCCTTGGCTTCCGGCCACAGCGAGGCGATGAACTGGGTGAACGCGGCGTCGGCGGCGGATGCGGGCCGTTGCAGCGGCGCACACAGCAGCACCGCGCATGCGACGATGGTGGCTGGCCATTTCATGATCGATCTCACCTGGTGTCCCGAATCCGAATATCATTCGCCGCACCTTCGGAGCGAACTTCAGATTCGATAAGGACACTAGCAAACTTATGATTCCAGTGTGCTTTATGAATGCGAAGTTCGTGAAGCGGCTGCCGCGAAATCGCACGAACTTCGCATTCAGCACACTGGCGGAAACAGGCATTGCAACGTGGATTCGGCAATGTCAGAATTCAATTCTGGGTGGTAAGTTTTGCCATGCGCATATTTTTGTCATTTCCCTCCGAACTGGAATCGCAGGCTGACAACATCGCTCAGTCCCTGCGCAATTGCGACCATGACGTTTTCTTTTCGCACGACGATCTCCCGCCGGGCGACAGTTTCGATGCGCGCGTCGAAAAAGCCATCGAAAGCAGCGATTTTATGGTGTTCCTGATCAGCCCGGAATCGGTGACCAAGGGACGCTACACCTTGAGCGAGCTCGCCTTTGCCCGAGCCAAATGGCCGAACCCGAGCAACCGCGTGCTGCCGGTGATGATGGCGCCGACCCCGCTCGACCAGGTTCCGGCCTATCTCAAGGCGGTCACGATCCTGGAGCCGCAGGGCAGCGCCGCCGCCGAGACGCGGGCCGCGGTGGACCGCATGCTGGCGGCCGAGAGCGCGCAGTCGCGCGGCCGACCGAATTTGCCTTTCCTCGTGCTGGCGCTTGCGTCCGCCGTCGTGTGCAGCCTGGTCGCGACCTATGCGCTCAACGTCCTGCAATATTCGTTCGTCGTCTCAGACGCGGGCGGGATCACGATCCTGCCAGGGGTGATCTTCGGCGCGGCGATCGCCGCCTGCAATGTCGTGTTCGGCGCCAAGGACCGGTTTCAACTGGCGCTGGTGGTCGCCATCACGACCGCGGCATGGATCGCGGCCTATGATGCCAGCGCCGTCACGCTTCAGGCGCTCGGCCAGTACGCGAAGACCGTCCCAGTCGACGGCAATGCCGCGAGCCCGGCCCAGATCACCGAGACGCTCGGCAACAACCCGTTGATGGGTTATCTGATCGGCGGCATCGGCGGCGCGGTGGGCGGAGCGATCACCATTCTCGGCGTGCTCCTGACCAACCCCGCGTTCAGGCGGATCGACAGCGTCGTGGTGACCTGGATCGCAGCCATCGCGGCCGGAACCATTTACGGTGCAATCGTCAGGCTGCCGACCTTGCTGGGCTGGCTGGTGCTGTTCGGCGTCTGGCAGACCGCGTTCATCCTTGCTATGGCCCGCGGATTTCCGCGCGGCGCGGCGCAGATCCCCGAATGGCTTGGAAGATCCGCGCCGGCATTGTTTGGCCAGCGCGCCGCGCGATGACGCCGCGCCAGCCATTAGTCGTTGTCCTGGCTAGTGCCCGGACTGCTGCTTGGCGCCCTCGATCGAGTCGTTCGACAGCTTGTCGACGAGGGCGATGCCGATGGCCGACAGGATGAAGACGCAGTGGATGATGGTCTGCCACATCACGCCGGTCTCGGTGTACGTGCTCTTGCCGGACGACAGCGCGCCGGCCTCGATGAAGGTGCGCAGCAGGTGGATCGAGGAGATGCCGATGATCGCCATCGCCAGCTTGATCTTCAGCACGCTGGCATTGACGTGGCTGAGCCATTCCGGTTCATCCGGATGCCCCTGCAGATTGAGGCGGGAGACGAAGGTCTCATAGCCGCCGACGATCACCATCACCAGCAGGTTCGAGATCATGACGACGTCGATCAAGCCGAGAACGGCCAGCATGATCTGCTGCTCGCTGAAATCGAAGGCATGGGCGAACAGGTGCCACAGCTCCTTCAGGAACAGCACGACATAGACGCCCTGGGCGATGATCAGGCCGACATAGAGCGGCAATTGCAGCCAGCGCGATCCGAAGATCAGCATGGGAACGGGACGCAGCGACCGGCCCTTGGAGCGGGCGGGCGCGTCTGATAGTGCGGACATGTCGGGGTGCTCGCGGAATTGAGAAATTGCGGAGCGCTCTATCTACGCAATCCCGCGCGCTTGAAAAGCGACAACTGGCCGCAGATTTGCGCCGCGATACCGTCATGATCCTGCAAAGAGGAACAGCCGAACGCGGCGCGATGGCCGCGTTCGACTGCTTTGACCGATCAGCGCGTCAGCTTCTTGTACTTCACGCGGTGCGGGATGATGCTGTCCTGGCCGAGGCGGCGCATCTTGTCCTTTTCGTAATCCTGGAAGTTGCCTTCGAACCATTCGACGTGGCTGTCGCCCTCGAAGGCCAGGATGTGGGTCGCGATGCGGTCGAGGAACCAGCGATCATGGCTGATGATGACGGCACAACCGGCAAAATCCTCCAGCGCCTCTTCCAGCGCACGCAGCGTGTCGACGTCGAGGTCGTTGGTCGGTTCGTCGAGCAGCAGCACGTTGGCGCCCGACTTCAGCATCTTGGCGAGATGCACGCGGTTGCGTTCACCGCCCGACAGCGCGCCGACCTTCTTCTGCTGGTCGGCGCCCTTGAAGTTGAACGACGAGCAATAGCCGCGCGAGTTGACTTCCTTCTTGCCGAGCAGGATCAGCTCGTTGTTGCCTGAGATCTCCTCCCACACCGTCTTCTTGCCGTCGAGCGCGTCGCGCGACTGGTCGACATAGCCGAGATGCACGCTCTCGCCGACGGTGATGGAGCCCTTGTCGGGCTCCTCCTGCTTGGTGATCATCCTGAACAGCGTGGTCTTGCCGGCGCCGTTGGCACCGATCACACCGACGATGCCGCCCGGCGGCAGCTTGAAGGTGAGATCGTCGATCAGCATGCGGTCGCCAAAACCCTTGCTGAGGCCTTCGAAGTCCACCACGTTCTGGCCGAGACGCTCGGCGACCGGAATCGTGATCTGCGCGGTCTGGGTCTGCTTTTCGCTGGCCTGCTTCAGCAGGTCCTCATAGCGCTGATAGCGCGCCTTCGACTTGGCCTGGCGTGCCTTGGGGGACGACGCAATCCACTCCTGTTCGCGTGCCAGCGTCTTCTGGTGGGCGGCGTCTTCGCGGCCCTCCTGCTCTAGCCGCTTCTGCTTCTGCACCAGCCAGGACGAGTAGTTGCCCTCGTAAGGAATGCCGCGGCCGCGGTCGAGCTCGAGGATCCAGCTCGTGACATTGTCGAGGAAGTAGCGATCGTGGGTCACGATCAGGATCGCGCCGGGATAGTTGCGCAGATGGCCTTCGAGCCATGACACCGACTCGGCGTCGAGATGGTTGGTCGGTTCGTCCAGCAGCAGCAATTCCGGCTGGTCGAGCAGCAAACGGCACAGTGCGACGCGGCGGCGCTCACCGCCCGACAGCTTTGTGACATCGGCATCGTCCGGCGGGCAGCGCAGCGCGTCCATCGCCTGGTCGACCTTGCTGTCGAGATCCCACAGGCCCTGCGCCTCGATCTCGTCCTGCAGCTTGGTCATCTCGTCGGCGGTCTCGTCCGAATAATTGACCGCGAGCTCGTTGTAGCGGTCGAGGATCGCCTTCTGCTTGGCGACGCCGAGCATGACGTTCTCACGGACGTTGAGTGCGGGATCGAGGTGCGGCTCCTGCTCGAGATAGCCGACGCGGGCGCCCTCGGCGACCCAGGCCTCGCCGTTATATTCCTTGTCGAGGCCGGCCATGATCTTGAGCAGCGTCGACTTGCCCGAGCCATTGACGCCGAGCACGCCGATCTTGGCGTCCGGATAGAAGCTCAGATGGATGTTATCGAGCACCTTGCGGGTCGGATACGCCTTGGTCAGACCCTGCATGAAATAGATGAACTGGCGAGCCATCCGCTGTCCCTGGAATTGATCCGATTTAAAGGAAATTTTGCTGCCGCCGATGTAACGGCCGGCCCCCGAAAGCGCAACCGCAGGGCGGTTGTTTTCCATCCGTTCACCACGTTCCGTCCATTCGCCACGGGTGATTACGGGTTCGACACCATGTGCGCGCCGAATCACGACAATGGAAACCATCTTTTAATAAATCAGGCCAAAACTCGTCTCCAACGCCGAAAAACGGCGATTTTCGCGGCAGAACCGCGACCAAACAGTTGAGGCCACGTCATGGCTACCATCATTTCAGCACCTCTTTCGCGCTCCACGACCAAACGCGAGGCGACGCTGTTCGCCGAATTCAGCGCCTTCTGGCGGGCTTTCGTTGCCAAGGCTTTCCATCCCTACCGGCCGGAACTGCACTATATGCGCGGCCCGGGTCCGGCCTGCCGTGCCAAGCAGATGGCGCTGTCGCCGGCCGTCCGCTCGATGCTCGTCGATATCCGCACCGCGAAGACGCGCAAGCCATCCTGAGCCGCGTGACAATCGCCGCATTTTGAACCTGCGGCCGCTTGCGCGCCTGCCGATTGCGCGCGACCATCCGGGTCTCCCCGACGGTTGATTTTCCGCCGTCGCCTCACCCTGAATGGACCTTTCCGATGACGCGGCTCCGCTGTGCAATCCTCGACGACTATTTCGACATCGCGCTTTCGCTGGCCGACTGGCCGGCGATCACGGATCGCGTCGAGGTCACCGTGTTCGACCAACCGTTCGCGAGCGAGGCGAAGGCAGCGGCCAAGCTGAAGGATTTCGAGATCATCTGCGCGATGCGCGAGCGCACGCCGTTCCCGCGCAGCCTGCTCGACGCGCTGCCGAAGCTGAAGCTCATGATCACGTCGGGCATGCGCAACGCGGCAATCGACATGGAGGCCGCCAAGGAGCGCAACGTGGTGCTGTGCGGCACGCAGTATAGCCGCGATCCCACCGCGCCCCTGACCATGGGCTTGATCCTCGAATTGACCCGCGGCATCGGCCGCGAGAATGCGCGGATGCACGCCGGCGAGGCGTGGCAGAGTTTTGCCGGCACCGAGATCGAGGGCAAGACGCTCGGTGTCATCGGCCTCGGCAAGCTCGGCAGCAAGGTCGCCGGCATGGCCAAGGCGTTCGGCATGAACGTGATCGCCTGGAGCCCCAACCTGACGCCGGAGAAATGCGAGGAGGCCGGCGTCGGCTACGCCAGCAAGGACGAGCTGTTCGCGACATCAGACATCATCACCATCCATGTCGTGCTGAGCCCGCGCTCGCGCGGACTGGTCGGCGCCGCCGATCTCGCCCGCATGAAACCGTCTGCCTATCTCGTTAACACCGCGCGCGGGCCGATCGTCGACGAAGACGCCCTGCTTACGGCGCTGCGCGACAAGAAGATCGCCGGCGCCGGCATCGACGTGTTCTCGGTCGAGCCGCTGCCATCAGATCACCCGCTTCGCAAGCTCGACAATGTCGTGATCACGCCGCATCTCGGCTATGCGACGCGCGAGAGCTTGCAGACGCACTATCAGCAGATGGTCGCGTGCATCGACGCCTTCACCAAAGGCAGCGAGCCGCCGCGGCGGCTGGCCTGAGATCGGACATCGATCGGCAAACAAAAAAGGCGCGCTGTTCGCGCGCCTTTTTCAATGATGAGTTTGCCGGTTGGCCTAGCGCACCGTGACCGGCGCGGGCAGCGGCTGGACCGAGGTCGGCTGCGTGCCGGGCAGCGGCGCAGCCTGAGCGGGGGCCATCGGGTTGGGCGGCGGCGCGGCGGACGCCGTCGTCGTGCCCGGGGCGGCGCCGCCGGGCAGCACAACCACACGGGTGCCGACCTTGGCGCGCTCGAACAGGTCCGAGACGTCCTCGTTCAGCATGCCGATGCAACCCGACGAGACGAACTTGCCGATGGTCGACGGCTGGTTGGTGCCGTGAATACGGTACACGGTCGAGCCGAGATACATCGCGCGGGCGCCGAGCGGGTTGCCGGGTCCGCCGGCCATGAAGCGCGGCAGATAGGGCTGGCGTTCGATCATCTCCGTCGGCGGATGCCAATCCGGCCACTCGGCCTTGCGGGTGATCTTCTGCACCCCGGTCCAGGTGAAGCCGTCGCGGCCGACGCGGACGCCATAACGGATCGCCCGGCCATTGCCCAGGATGTAATAGAGATAGGTATTCGGCGTATCGACAACGATCGTGCCGGCCGGTTCCTTGGTCGCGAACGCCACTTCCTGGCGCCGCAGATTCGGGGCCAGTTGCGCCGGGCCGTCTTCCGGTTGCTCGTCCGCCGGCAGCGACGCGATCTGCAGCGGCTTGCCATTGGCATCGACCGGCGCCTGCTGCTGCGGCACGGCTCCGGTCACGCCCTCGGGCGGACGCATGCCGCCGCGGTCGTCGCCATAGGACACGCCGGCTGCCGGAACGCCATTGTCGCGATTGGCTTGCTGCGCGCCCGGACGATCGCCGTAGATCACCGGCGGCGGCCCCATCGGCCGGCCATAGCGCGGATCATCGGGCGACATCACCGGACCGGTCGGCGCACCGCGCTCGGAGTAGACCGGCTGGGAATTCATCGGACGGCCGTAGCGCGGATCGTCCGGCGACATCACGGGACCGGCGGGCGCACCACGATCGGAATAGACCGGTGCATTCGTCGGGCGGCCATAGCGCGGGTCATCCGGCGACATCACCGGGCCGGGCGGCGGCAGCGCGGCCGAATTGCGCGGCGCATCTTCATCGTCGAGCGAGTCGAAATCCGGCATGTTGCCCTGCGAGTAGGGCTGCGGCGCTGCCGAATAGGCCGGGCCCTGGGGAACCGGATACCCCTGCTGCGCATGCGCAAGCGAGGTTCCCGCCACGCCGAGAGCCGCGGCAGCGCAAATCGTCAGAATGCGGTTGATCATCATTGCTCTGTTATAGTCCCCAAGCCACACCGGACTGTTAACGGCCCAATGCAGGAAGATAGCGGCGCATTCAAGACAAATCCGCGAAACCCGGGCCATTTCGGGCATTTGTGATTTGCCGTCAACGCTGCGGCAAAGATGTCTCATGGGTCGGGAATGATTGTCCACCTGCCCAAAGTCATCAATCACCCGCATTTTGTAACAAACAGTCTCCGGGGGTTGCGATATCTTCGAATCGGCCTGATTCGCGTTCGCGACGCCGGCTCTCTTGTGTGGTCACCGCGTTCCCTCGACATCAAAGACCCTCCCGCAGAAGGGGGAACCCGCGCCCATGCTCCCCGGCCTTCGTTTCCTGTTCGCCGCGATCGTGCTGGCGACGTCGCTTCTGGTGTTCGGGTTAGGGGCAGCCGCGCTGTTTCGCGCGGCGCATGAGGAATTCGCCAGCATTCCCGCCCGCCGGGCCCCGCCCGAGCCGCAATTTGCGCAGCAGCCCGAAACGCCGCCGGTGCTCGCCATGGTGCGGGTCGAGCCATCAGCCGCAGACAGGGCGGCGGCCGACAGCCCAGCGCCCTCGACGCCGTCCGAGCCGGTTGCCGCCTCCGAGCCGGCCGCTCCTGCCGAAGCCTCTCCTCCAGCCGAGCCGGCGAAGCTCGCCGCCGTGACGGCGGATGACGCACCGCCTGCTCCGCAGAAGCTGGAAGCCCAGACGGTCGAAACTCCTGCGCCAGCGCAGTCGGCCGAAGTTGCTCCGCAACCTCCGGCCGCAGATCCGTCGCCTGCATCGCAGCCCGCGCCGGTTTCCACGGAAGCGGCACCGGCGCCAGCCGAGGCCAAGGTCGCCGCCGTGGTCGATCCGCCTGCCACACCCAGCGAACCCACGCCCGCCGCAGCGGCGCCAGCGATGGCTGGGCCGGAGCCAGCACCGCCGTCACCCGAGGCCATCGCAGCCGCCAGCAGGATCGCAACGCTGGGTGGACCCGAAGTTGTCGTCGAAGCGCCGGCCGCGCCGAAGGCCACGGAAGCGAAGAAGCCGGAGCGCAACGCGACCAGCAAGCCGGCACATCGCAAGGAGCGCCGGCGGATCGTCCGCGCACCACCGGTGCGGCAGGCCGTTCAGCAGCAGCTCGATCCGTTCGGCAACCCGACCCTGGTGCCGCTCACGCGGCGTTGATCCCGCAGCTTAAGCCGGACCCGTCGCGATCGGCGGGCCGCTCGCCTGTCCCCATTCCGACCACGAGCCGTCATAGAGCGCGCTCTCGGTGACACCGAGCCGGTAGAGCGCGAGCGTCAGCACGCCGGCCGAGACGCCGGAGCCGCAGCTCGTGACGATCGGCGCGTCGAGCTTGACGCCGGCGCTGCTGAACGACTTGCGCAGATCGTCGAGCGGCTTCATCTCGCCGGTCACGGCATCGAACAATTGGCCGTAGGGCACGTTGCGGGCGCCCGGGATGTGGCCCGCACGAATGCCCGGCCGCGGCTCCGGCGCGCGGCCCTCGAAGCGTTCGGCGGCACGCGCATCGATCACCTGCTCGGCATGGCTTTCGACATTGGCGATCATCTGCTCGATGCTGCGCACGCGCTTCGGATCGTAGCTCGCCTTGAAGGTCGCAGGCTTCGCCTTCACCTCGCCGCTCTCGACTGCCCTGCCCTCGGCGCGCCACTTCTTCAGACCGCCGTTGAGAATGCGCACATTGCGATGGCCATAGGACAGGAACATCCACCAGGCGCGCGGCGCGGCAACCCAGCCGCCGGAATCATAGATCACGACGGTGTCGGCATTGCCGACGCCGAGCCCGCCGATGTCGCGGCCGAACTGCTCGGCGCTCGGAAACATGTGCGGCAGCGGATTGGAATGATCGGACACCGCGTCGACGTCGAAGAACACCGCACCGGGCAGATGCACGGCGAGATAGTCGTCCTTCGGCAGCGGCAGCACGCCGGGCAGCTTGAAGGTCGCGTCGAGCACCTTGACGTTGGCGTCGCCGAGATGCGCAGCCAGCCATTCGGTCGAAACGAGCGGATCGTCGGTGGTGGTCATCTTGCCTGTCTCTCCATCGTCATTGCCGGACTTGATCCGGCAATCCATCTTGCTTCGAAACGATGGACACGCGGGTCCCGGCTACGCAAAAGGCTTCGCCGGGCTCTCCGTGAAGTGGCCGCCGAAACTTCTTAGCGAAGGCGGCAAGCCCGCGTGTGACATCTTGCTCAGCCCTTCTTCTTCGGCTCCCACGCCTCGATCGGACCGCCGGCCTCGCGCCACGCAGCGAAGCCGCCGCCCATATGAGCGACCGGCTTCAGGCCCATGTCCTTCGCGGTCTTGGCGGCGAGCGCCGAGCGCAGACCGCCGGCGCAGTGGAAGATGAACTTCTTGTCTTCCTGGAAGATCGGCTTGGCGTAGGGGCTGTTCGGATCGATCCAGAACTCGAGCATGCCGCGGGTGCAGGAGAACGCGCCGGGGATCTTGCCGTCGCGCTCGATCTCGCGCGGGTCGCGGATGTCGACGATGACGACGTCGTTCTTTCCGATCAGCGTGATCGCATCGGCCGCGCTGATGGTCTCGATCTCGGCATTGGCCTCGTCGATCATCACCTTGATGCCGCGGTGGATGTTCTGGGGCATGGGGCTCTCCCTTTGTCTTTATCTTTTGCCACCGTCATTCCGGACAGACGCGAAGCGGCTGATCCGGAATCTCGAGATTCCGGGTTCGATGCTTCGCATCGCCCCGGAATGACGGAATTGACTACCGCACCAGCTCCCGCATCGCGTGCTCCAGACCCTCGATCGTGATCGGATACATGCGCTCGGAGAACAGGCGGCGGATGATGGTGGTCGATTCCGAATAGTCCCAGTGCTTCTGCGCCACCGGATTGAGCCACACCGCATGCGGATAGGTGCGGGTGATGCGGTCGAGCCAGACCGAGCCGGCCTCTTCGTTGACATGCTCGACCGAGCCGCCGGGCACCATGATCTCGTAAGGCGACATCGAGGCGTCGCCGACGAACACCACCTTGTAGTCGTGCGGATACTTGTGCAGCACGTCCCAGGTCGGCGTGCGATCGGTGAAGCGCCGCTTGTTCTGCTTCCAGACGCCTTCATAGAGGCAGTTGTGGAAGTAGAAATATTCCATGTGCTTGAATTCGCTCTTGGCGGCCGAGAACAGTTCCTCGACCTGCTCGATATGCGAGTCCATCGAGCCGCCGATATCGAAGAACACCAGCACCTTGACCGCATTGCGCCGCTCAGGCCGCATGTGCACGTCGAGATAGCCGTGGTTGGCGGTCTCCTTGATCGTGGTGTCGAGGTCGAGCTCATCGGGCGCGCCGGTGCGCGCGAACTTGCGCAGCCGCCGCAGCGCGACCTTGATGTTGCGGATGCCGAGCTCGACATTGCCGTCGAGATCCTTGAACTCGCGCTTGTCCCACACCTTCACGGCGCGGTTGTTGCGGTTCTTCTCCTGGCCGATCCGCACGCCCTCGGGATTATAGCCGTGGGCGCCGAACGGCGAGGTGCCGGCGGTGCCGATCCACTTGCTGCCGCCCTGGTGACGGCCCTTCTGTTCCTCGAGCCGCTTCTTCAAGGTCTCCATGAGCTTGTCCCAGCCCATGGCCTCGATCTGCTTCTTCTCTTCCTCGGTGAGATACTTCTCCGCGAGCTTCTTCAGCCACTCCTCAGGGATCTCTGCCTTGCCCATGGCGTCGAGCAGGCTCTCGAGCCCCTTGAACACGGTGCCGAACACCCGGTCGAACTTGTCGAGATTGCGCTCGTCCTTCACCAGGGCGGCGCGCGACAAATAGTAGAAGTTCTCGACGGTCTGTTCGGCGAGATCGGCGTCAAGCGCTTCCATCAAGGTCAGATATTCCCGTAGCGTCACGGGGACCTGGGCGTCGCGCAGCGATGTGAAGAACTGCAGGAACATATTTACTTAAATCGCCCGCCCTGCCGGTGCCGTCAAGGGCCCCTGCCCCGGTTGCGGCTGCGGATCAGCCATTCACTTTCACTTAACCACCCCGGCCGGCTTCGGCTCCCGGGGGCGAAACGTGACGTTAAGGTGGGGCGTTGATCACTGGAGGTAGCGCGCCGCCCGTGGACCCGATCGACTTGCCCAACAGCCCTGCCAAGCTGCCGAAACTGTTCTCGCCGACGGCGATCGTCGCCGCCGTGGTGACGGCGATGAGCATATTCGTGCTGGGTCTGTTGATCTGGAAGGCGGTCGAGGCGCGCACCATGGCGCTCGCCCAGGGCGAACGCGACATCCGCAACCTCACCCATTCGCTGGCGGAACACGCCTCGCATTCGGTCCAGGCGATCGATGTCTCCATGAACGCCATGGTCGACCTGCTGAAATACCAGAAGCCGCGCGTCGACCGCTTCAACGCGGCCTTGCGCAAGACCGCGGACGCGCTGCCGCAGATCCGGGAAATCGGCGTGATCGATCCCGACGGCAACCGGATCTACTCGTCGGCCGCGGAACTGCCGGCCCACAACAATGCCGACCGCAGCTATTTCATCGGCCATCGCGACTCGCCGGATGCGACGCTGCATATCAGCGAGCCGTTGCAGTCGCGGCTGACCGGGCATCCGACCATCGTGCTGTCGCGGCGCGTCACCAGGGAAGACGGCAGCTTCGGCGGCGTGCTGTTCGCGACCATCGAAAGCAGCTACTTCGACAATTTCTACCAGGCCTTCGAATTCGGTCCGCACGCCGGAATTACCCTGCTCCGTCTCGACGGCATCGTTCTGGCGCATTGGCCGGCGGGCAAATGGAACAAGGAGGTATCTGCGGCCTTCAAGGCACAGATCGAGCAGGAGCGCACCGGCTACACCAAGACCACATCGCCGTTCGACGGACGCGTCAAATATCTCGGCTTCGAGCGCGCGTCCCAATATCCGATCGTGATCACCGTCGCGTTGCCGGAAGCCCAGGTGCTCGCCGCCTGGCATGAGGATCTGCGCAACGACCTGTTTGTCGCCGTGATCCTGATGGGGAGCGTCATCCTGTTCGCCATCCTGCTCGGCAAGGAGTTCGCCAAGCGGACCAGGGTCGCGCGGATGCTCAGGGAGCGCGAGGCGCGCTACCGGCTGCTCGCCGACAACATCGCCGACGTCGTGATCCTCCTGGACCGCGACGGCCGCTTCCTGTTCGTGTCGCAGTCGGTCGAGACCATCCTCGGCCGCAAGCCGGACGATCTGATCGGCAAATCCTGCTTCGAGTTCGTGCATCCCGATCACCTCGCCGACGTCGCCAGGGCGACGTCGGAATTGACCAACTGGACGACCACCAAGACCGTGGACTTCAAGACCTTCCGCGCCGACGGGACCGAGATCTGGGTCGAGATCAACTTCAAGCTCGCCGGGCTTGCGGAAGACCATCAGGCCATCGAGGTCGTCGGCGTACTGCGCGACGTGACCGAACGCCGCAAGATGGAGGATGAACTCAACGCGCTGAACATGCGCCTGTCGGAGCTTGCGACCACCGACGGCCTGACCGCGCTTGCCAACCGCCGCAGCTTCGACAGCGCGCTGCCGCGCGAGTTCCGCGACCGCGATCAGATCTCCCTCATCATGCTCGATATCGATCACTTCAAGGGTTTCAACGACACGCTGGGCCATCAGGCCGGTGACGAATGCCTGAAGCGCGTGGCCCGCGTGATCGCGGACGCCACCATCAACACCACGGCGCTCGCCGCGCGATACGGCGGTGAGGAGTTCGCGATCATCCTGCCCGGGATCGGCGAGCAGGACGCGCTGAAGGTCGCCGAAGCAATGCGCCTCACGGTGCGATCGCTGGCGATCGCCAATCCGCCAACGCGGCGCGGCGTGGTCTCGATCAGCCTCGGGATCGCCAGCCGGTCGGCTGCGACCGCCAACGAGAGCGAATTGCTCGGCCAGGCCGACCTTGCGCTCTACGAGGCGAAACGCTCGGGACGCGACCGCACGGTGCTCGCCTCGTCGCTCGCGGGTGACAATCATTCCGCAGGACGGAAACAGTACGCCTGACATACTATGCGCCCTGTGCCGTTCAGGGTACCGCTGCGCTGCGGAATCCACCCTAGACCGCCCGGCTTTTTCAATTACAATTGCGCCTGACAAGACATTGGGCAGGACGTTTGAATGGGCATCATTGCAGCACTGGTGATCGGTGCGATTGCCGGCTGGCTCGCTGGGCTGATCGTGCGCGGCGCGGGCTTCGGACTGATCGGCAACATGGTCGTCGGCATCATCGGCGCGCTGGTGGCGAGCTGGCTGCTGCCGCGCCTTGGCGTCGGCCTCGGCGGCAGCGCGATCCGCGACATCGTCAACGCGACGATCGGCGCTTGCATCGTGCTGGTGATCGTATCGATGATCAGACGAGCGTGATCGAAAAATTTGCATCTCCAACGGCCGCTGCGAGAGCGGTCGTTTCATGTTGAGGCCCAAGGTGAGACCCATGCGGCCAACGAACGAAACAAGGCAAACAGATAGATGAAATTCACGGGTACCAAGGACTACGTCGCCACCGATGACCTCAAGGTCGCCGTCAATGCCGCCATCGTGCTCGAGCGCCCGCTGCTGGTGAAGGGTGAGCCCGGCACCGGCAAGACCGTGCTGGCCGAGGAAGTCGCCAAGGCGATCGACGCGCCGCTTTTGACCTGGCACATCAAGTCGACCACCAAGGCGCAGCAGGGCCTCTACGAATACGACGCGGTGTCGCGGCTGCGCGACAGCCAGCTCGGTGACGCCCGCGTGTCCGACATCAAGAACTACATCAAGCGCGGCAAGCTGTGGGAGGCCTTCACCCACGAGAAGCGCCCGGTGCTCCTGATCGACGAGATCGACAAGGCCGACATCGAATTCCCTAACGACCTGCTGCTCGAGCTCGACCGCATGGAGTTCCACGTCTACGAGACCGGCGAGACCATCAAGGCAAAGCTGCGCCCGATCGTGATGATCACGTCGAACAACGAGAAGGAACTGCCGGACGCCTTCCTGCGCCGCTGCTTCTTCCACTACATCAAGTTCCCCGACGTCGACACCATGAACAAGATCGTCGACGTGCACTTCCCCGGCATCAAGAAGCGGCTGGTGGAAGAGGCGCTGCGGATCTTCTTCGAGGTCCGCGAGGTGCCGGGCCTGAAGAAGAAGCCCTCGACCTCCGAGCTGCTCGACTGGCTCAAGCTGCTGCTGAACGAGGACATCACGCCCGAGATGCTCAGGGAGCGCGACCCGCGCAAGCTGATCCCGCCGCTGCACGGCGCGCTGCTCAAGAACGAGCAGGACGTGCATCTGTTCGAGCGGCTGGCGTTCCTCAGCCGCCGCGAAGTCTAGTTCACGCAAACGCCGGGGCATTCGCTCCGGCGTTTTGCTGAGCCGCTCCAACCAAAAAGAAGACCAGGGAAGATGAACGTCCAGACCCAAATCCGCGCCGCCGAGCCCGTCACATCAGAGCATTTCGACGTCCTGATCGCAGGCGCCGGCATCTCCGGCGTCGGCGCTGCCTACCACCTCACCACGCAATGCCCGGGCACCAGCTTCGTGGTGCTCGAGACGCAGAAGACCTTCGGCGGCACCTGGTCGACGCACCGCTATCCCGGCATCCGCTCCGACAGCGATCTGCACACCTTCGGCTATCGCTTCAAGCCGTGGACCAGCGCGCCGATCGCGAGCGCGGCCGAGATCCTGAAATACATGGGCGAGGTGATCGACGAGAACGATCTCGCCCGCTACATCCGCTATCGCCACACCATTACCGCGGCGGAGTGGTCGAACGAGACCAATCTCTGGACCGTCGATGCTGTCCGCGTCGACACCGGCGAACAGCTGCGCTTTACCACCAACTTCTTCTGGATGTGCCAGGGCTACTACCGCCACGACGCGGGCTATACGCCCGAATGGACCGACATGGCGAAGTTCAAGGGCACGGTCGTACATCCGCAGACCTGGCCCGACGACCTCGACTACAAGGGCAAGCGCGTGGTCGTGATCGGCTCCGGCGCCACGGCTGCGACCCTGATCCCGGCGATGGCCAATGACGCCGGCCATGTCACCATGCTGCAGCGTTCGCCGACCTATTTCCGCACCGGCCGCAACGCGATCGAGATCGCCGAGGAGCTGCGCAGGCTGCAGGTCGACGAGCACTGGATCCACGAGATCACCCGCCGCAAGATCCTATTCGAGCAGGACGCCTTCACCAGGCGGACCTTCGCCGAGCCCGAGGGCGCCAAGAAGGACCTGCTGGCGGCGGTCGAGGCCGTCCTCGGCAAGGACTACGACATCGCCACCCACTTCACGCCGCGCTACCGACCGTGGCGGCAGCGCATCGCCTTCATTCCGGATGCCGACCTGTTCCACGCCATCAAGAGCGGCAAGGCCTCCGTCGTCACCGACGAGATCGAGCGCTTCACCGAGAAGGGCATCCTGCTCAAGTCCGGCAAGGAACTCGAGGCCGACATCATCATCACCGCGACCGGCTTCCACCTCTCCGCCAATGGCGGCATCGACTTCGCGATCGACGGCAAGCCGCTCGAGTTCAAGGACACCGTGACCTATCGCGGCATGATGTTCACCGGGGTGCCGAATCTCGTCTGGGTGTTCGGCTATTTCCGCGCCAGCTGGACCTTGCGCGTCGATCTGGTCGGCGACTTCGTCTGCCGCATGCTCAAGCACATGAAGGCCACCGGTGTGAACAAGGTGACGCCGGCGCTGCGCCCTGAAGACCACAACATGCCGCTGCTGCCGTGGATCGATCCGGAGAACTTCAATCCCGGCTACATGATGCGCGGCATGCACCTGCTGCCGAAGCGCGGCGACAAGCCGGAATGGCAGCACAACCAGGACTACTGGGCCGAGAAGGACGAATTCCCGGCGATCGACCTTGAGGACAAGGCGTTCGTCTACGGCTGAGCTCCCGATAGCAGTCCCGTCATCCTGAGGAGCGCGTAGCGCGTCTCGAAGGATGCACGGCCCCAGTCGGGCCGTTGTGCTTCGAGACGGCCGCTTCGCGGCCCCCTCAGCATGACGGTGTTAGACACAGCGCGCCGATCGAGAAGCATCGGCGCACCTCTGCCGTCATCGCGAGGAACGAAGCGACGAAGCAATCCATGCATCCGCAGGTGCGGAGAGATGGATTGCTTCGCTCCGCTCGCAATGACGAAATCGCCTCACGCATACTCCGGCAGCTTCGCAGCCACCTCTGGCTGCTTACCCCGGATCATGTCGGAGGCCTTGTCGGCGATCATCAAGGTCGAGGCGTTGAGATTGGCCGAGATCATCCGCGGCATGATCGAGGCGTCGATCACGCGCAGGCCCTCCATGCCATGGACCCGAAGCTGATCGTCGACCACGGCCCAGGGCGCGTCGGCCGGGCCCATCCGGCAGGTGCAGCCGGGATGGAAGGTGGTGGTGCCGCGCTGGGTCGCGGCCGCGAGCAGCTCCGCGTCGCTTGTAACCTTCGGACCCGGAAAGTCCTCATAGGCGAAATACGGCTTGAGCGGCTCGGAGGCGAGCAGCCGGCGCGCCAGCTTCATGCCGGCGACGACGACGCGGCGGTCGATCTCCTCGGCAAGATAGTTGGTCTGGATGATCGGCGGCGCGAACGGATCGGCGGAGCGGATGCGGACATAGCCGCGGCTCTCCGGCCGCTGCTGCCATGACGCCACCGTCATGCCCGGCTCGTCCTCGAGCTGGCCCTGCACGCCTTCCTTGTAGCTCGCCGGAGTGAAGGTGAGCTGTAAATCGGAGCTTTCGGTGGTCTCGCCGGAATGCCAGAAGCAGTAGACCATGGTCGGCGACAGCGACAACAGCCCGCGCCGCGTCGTCGCCCATTTGATCGCCTCGCCCCACAGGCTGAAGCCGCGGCGCATTTCGTTGATGGTCCTGATATTCTTGACCCGCGCCACCGAGCGCGGCGCGTAGTGATCCTGCAGGCCTTCACCGACACCCGGCAGCGCGTGGCGCACCTCGATGCCGTGCGACTGCAACAGCTCGGGCGAACCGACGCCGGAGAGCTGCAACAGCTGCGGCGAGTTATAGGCGCCGCCGGAGAGGATGACCTCCTTGGTGGCGCGGATCTCCAAGGGATCGCCGTGCTTGCCGCCGCGGTTGTAGCGCACGCCGACCGCGCGCTTGCCCTCGAAGATTATACCGGTGACATGGGCATGGGTGCGCACGTCGACATTCGGCCGCTTTCGCGCCGGATGCAGGAACGCGGTCGCTGCGCTGACCCGGCGCCCGTTCAGGATGGTGCGCTGGCAGTACGACACGCCCTCCTGGATCTGGCCGTTGTAGTCAGGATTGCGCGGAATCCCGAGGCTAACCGCGCCCGCCATGAAGGCCTCGCAGAGCGGGTCCTGCCAATCCATCGTGGTGACGGTGAGATTGCCGTCGCGGCCGCGATAGGTGTCGTCGCCCTCACCGATCCTTCGCTCCATGCGCCGGAAGTACGGCAGCACGTCGGGATAGCCCCAGCCGCGATTGCCGAGCTGCGCCCAGGTGTCGAAATCCTGGCGCTGGCCGCGGTTGTAGATGTGGCCGTTGATCGAGGACGAGCCGCCGAGCGTCTTGCCGCGCGGCGCGTAGATGCTGCGCCCGCCGGTGTAGGGACCCACCTCCTGCTGGTAGGCCCAGTTCACGCTCTTCATGTGGAAGGTCTTGATGAAGCCGGCCGGCAGATGGATGTAGGGATGCCAGTCGCTCGGCCCTGCCTCGAGCACGCACACCCGCGTGCCCGCATCTTCACTCAACCGGTTGGTCAGCACACTCCCGGCGGAGCCTGCGCCGATGATTACATAATCGAACGTTTCCATCGTCTCGTTTCTGGCGCCGACCGAAGTGTCAGCGCGGCTTTTCGTTGAGTTGATAGTTGAGATGCGCCTTCACCGTTGGCCATTCGCTGGCGATGATGCTGTAAACCACGGTGTCGCGCAACGTACCGTTGGGCGCGATCTGATGGCTGCGCAGGATGCCGTCCTGCTTGGCACCCAGACGCTCGATGCCGCGCCGGCTCTGGTGATTGAAGAAATGCGTGCGGAACTCGACCGCGATGCAATCGAGCTTCTCGAAGGCATGTTGCAGCAGCAGCAGTTTGCACTGCGTGTTGACCGCGCTGCGCTGCACACGCTTGGCGTACCAGGTCGAGCCGATCTCGACGCGGCGGTTCGGCGTGTCGACATTCATGTAGGTCGTCATGCCCGAGATCTTGCCGTCGGCGTCGAACACCGTGAACGGCAGCATCGATCCGGCCGCCTGCAAGCCGAGCCTGCGGTCGATCTCCTTGGCCATGTTCTCCGGCTGCGGAACGGCGGTGTACCAGAGGTTCGACAGACCGCCGTCCTTCACCGCTTCGACGAGACCGTCGCGATGATCATGCGAAAGTGGTTCGAGCCGCGCATGCGCGCCGCGAAGGGTGACCGGTTCAAGCCAGGGCATTGTGATTCCTTTCCGTCATTGCGAGGAGCGAAGCGACGAAGCAATCCATTCCGCCGTGTTCGTGGCTGCATGGATTGCTTCGCTTCGCTCGCAATGACGTTCTTACGTCACTTATTCAGAAAATTCAGCGGCAATCCCGGCCGCGACCAGTCCATCGCGATCAGCTCTCCCTTGCCGGACAGCGTGATGTAGGCGGTCTTCAGGTCGGGGCCACCGAACGCGATGTTGGTGGTGACGCGGTCGCCGGTCGGCACCTGCTCGACCAATGTGCCGTCGGGTGCGATCACCGAGATGCAGCCGGAGATCAGCGTCGCGACGCAGACATTGCCTGATGCTTCGACGGCGAGCGAGTCGAACATCTGGTAACCGCCGAGGCCCGCGATCGGCTTGCCGCGTTCGCCGCGATAGATCACGTCGCGCGGCTTGATGGTGCCTGGCTCGGACACCTCATAGGCCCACAGCCGTGCGGTCGGCGTCTCCGCGATGTAGACGGTCTTCTCATCCGGCGACAGGCCGATGCCGTTGGCCGGCAGGATGCCGTGCACGGCCTCGACGATCTCGTTCATGCCGGGCTTCAGGTAATAGAACGCACCGACATCCATCTCGCGGGCGCGGCGCTTGCCGAGATCGGAGAACCACAGGCCTCCGTGCTTGTCGAACACCAGATCGTTCGGCCCACGCAGCTCATGCTCGCCGCACTTCGTCACCACGGTCTCGATCTTGCCGGATTGCAGATCGACGCGCTGGATCGAGCCGCCGAGATAATCCTCGGGCTGCGGACCCGGCATGATCATGTTCTTGGTCGGGATCCAGGAGAAGCCGCCATTGTTGCAGATGTACATCTTGCCGTCGGGACCGAGGGCCGCGCCGTTCGGGCCGCCCGGCACCTTGGCGACGATCTCCTTGCGCCCGTCGGGATACACCCGGGTCAGCCGCTGGCCGCGGATTTCGACCAGCACGACCGAACCGTCGGGCATGACGACGGGACCCTCGGGAAATTCCAGATCGGTGGCGAGTACGCGGATATTGGCCATGGCATCCTCCCGGCTCATTTGCTGCAGGCGGATTTTCGAACGGTCCCGCACGCGCAACGTTGTTGTTTCATCCTGTTATGGCAAACGGGGTTTGGCTTGCCAAGCAATCCGGGGCGCAACGCTGCCCGGCGTTGAGGTGGGATGATGCCGCAGTAGCGGCGGCGTCGCTGCCGACATGATCAAGCCCGTCATCCCCGCGCAAAGGCTTTGCCTTTGTCGCTGGAGGAGCCGCGAAGCGGCGTCTCGAAGGATGCACGGCCCCGCTGGTGGCCGTCGACCCTTCGAGACGGCCGCTCCGCGGCCTCCTCAGGGTGACGGTGATGGAGCGCAGGTACACGCTTCTCTCCGTTCGTCGTCCTGGCAAAAGCCGGGATCCATAAGCACCGCGCTTGGTGAAATGGATTCCGGGCTCGCGGTACGCGCGCCCTCAGGTGCGCAATTGCGCAGCGGAGAATGACGGAGAGAGAATGGACGTGCGCTAGCTCAGCGCACCCGCATGCACCCACCAGCCGGGATGCGCGGCGCGGAGCCTTTCGCCGGCGGCCTGGGCGTCGGTGTCGGTTCCGAACACGGCAAAGCAGGTCGCGCCGGAGCCCGACATGCGCACCAGGCGAGCGCCGCTGGTCTCACGTAGCGCGGACAAGACGTCGCTGATGACGGGCTCGATGCGCGCGGCGGGGGCTTCGAGATCGTTGGTGCCGCGCGACAGCGCTGTGATCCAATCGTCGACCACGCGGCCGGCGTCCGGCCAGGACGGCCCCTGCATCACGACATCGGTGGCGCCGATCAAAAGCTCGCCATGGCGCAGGCCGAGCGCGTTGAAGACATCCCTGGTCGCAACCGGCACGCGCGGATTGACCAGCACGCACGGCAGTGTCGGCAGGTCGAGCGGTAGCAGGCCCTCGCCGACGCCGGTCATGTCGCAGGCGCGCGAGGCGACGCACGCCGGCACGTCGGCGCCGGTCTGCAGCGCGACCTCCATGATCCTGCTGTCGTCGAGCGAGAGCTCGTTGAGCCGCGCCAAAAGCCGCAGCGCTGCGGCAGCATCCGCCGAGCCGCCGCCGATGCCGGCCGCAACGGGCAGCACCTTCTCCAGCGTGAAATGGCCGACCTCGAGGTCTGCGACGCGCTCACCGAGCAGCCGCGCGGCCTTGAGCACCAGATTATCAGACGTATCGCCGCAGGCATCGGCCAGCGGCCCCAGCATCGACAGCGACAGCTCGGGGCCCGGCTCGAGCGTGAGACGATCGGCGCAATCGGCAAACGCGACGACGCTCTCCAGGTCGTGAAACCCATCGACGCGCCGCCCGACAACCTTCAGCGTCAGGTTGACCTTGGCACGCCCTTCTTCAATCAGCGCCGGCACGGCGATAAACCCCTAAAAACAAACATGTGCTGCGATTAGCGTAAATCGCCTCACGATCCTATCCCTTTGTTTGCACGGAAATTCCGCCCTTGGCATGCGCTGGGCGCGGGCAAACCGTCGTGGCCATCTCTGCTTCCGTCATTCCGGGGCGCCCGAAGGGCGAGCCCGGAATCTCGAGATTCCGGGTTCGATGCTCCGCATCGCCCCGGAATGACGGGAGCCAGAAACGCGGATGCCCGGGACAAAGCCCGGGCATGACGTCTCAATCGGCAATGCAACGCTGGCGAATTGCGCCAGATCAACCGCCCTTGCCGTCGTCGTCCTTCTTCTTGTCGGCGGAGGCGGCGTTCGAGGTGTCGTCCGGCAGGCCGTTGTCGATCTTGGCCTGGATCTTCGGCAGCTCTTCCGGCTCGGGCTTGAGGTCGCGGGCATGCGCCCACTGGAACTTGGCTTCCAGCGTGCGGCCGACGCGCCAGTAGGCGTCGCCGAGATGGTCGTTGATGGTCGGATCTTCCGGCTTCAGGTCGATCGCGCGCTCGAGGTTCTTCACCGCCTCGTCGTAATTGCCGATCCGATAGTAGGCCCAGCCGAGGGAATCGACGATGTAGCCGTCATCAGGACGCTGATCGACGGCACGCTTGATCATCTTCATGCCTTCGTCGAGATTGATGCCCTGATCGATCCAGGAATAGCCGAGATAATTCAGCACATGCGGCTGCTCAGGCTGCAGCTCGAGCGCCTTGCGCATGTCGGCCTCGGCCTTGTTCCACTGCTTGGAGCGCTCCTCGCAGATGCCGCGGTAGTAATAGGTGACCCAGGCGTTCTTGTCGCCGCCGGCGGCCGGCAGTGCGTCGATTGCCTGCGAATAGGTGGTGGCGCAGTCGGCGAACTTCTTGCGACCGCGCTCGATATTGCCGAGCGCGAGGATCGCCTCGATGTCCTTCGGCTGATCCGTGGTGACTTCCTTGAGGATCTTGATCGCCTCGTCGCTGCGGTCGGCGGCGTCGAGATTGGTCGCGAGCTGGATCTGCGCGTTGCGCTTCAGCGGCGAGGACGCCGGCATCCGCTCATAGACCTTGATCGCCATCTGCGGCTTCTTCACCGATTCATAGAGATCGGCGAGCGACAGCAGCGCCAGCGGATGGTTCGGCTGCAAATAGAGTGCGAGCTGCAGATAGACCAGCGCGAGGTCCTCGCCGCCGCGGCGGGTCAGCGTCGCACCGATGCCGTACAGCGCCTCGGCGGCGCCGGCCTGCGGTGAATCGATCAGCGGCGGCAGCTTCTTGCCGGCCTTGGTTTCCTTGATGCCTTCCAGCACCAGCGGATGACGCGGCAGCTTCTTGTCGAACGCCTCGTACATCGCGGTCGCGGCGGCGGCATCCTTGTTGCGCGAGGTCCAGCGCGCATATTCGTCGACCGTGCGCAGCATCGAATCGTCGAGCTTGAACACCTTCTCGAAGCGAGCCCCGGCATCCTTCTCCTTGCCGGACAGCTCGTAGATCATGCCGGCGTGCAGATCCTTGAAGATCGGATACCATTCGGGGCCGGTCAGCTTGTCGATCGAGGCGACCGCGCCCTTGCTGTCGCCGGCGCCATAGGCGGCCCAGGCCGACAGCAGCGTCGCCACCAGATCGGTGATCGGGCCGCGCACCGACTGGTTGATGTTGGACTGCGCGGCGGCGTATTTCTTCAGCTTGAGGTCGCGCACGCCGACGACGAGGCGGGCGACGCGGTTGGCCTTGTCCTGGGTCAGGATGCGGTCGGCGAGCTTCACCGCCTCATCGATGTCGCCGTCGGCGAGCGAGGAGATGAAGGCGCGGTCGAGCAGCTCGGAATTCTTCGGATCGGTGCGCAGCGCGGAGCGGTAGAACGCCGCAGCCGAGGCCGCATCACGCTCGACACTGGCGTGGCGGGCGGCCAGATAGCTGCCGGCGGTGGTCAGCGACTTCAGGTCGGTCTTGCTCGGAAATTGCGCGGCATTGTCGGTCGGATGGTCGGGCGTCTGCGCCGACAGCTGCGCAGGCACGGCAAGCGCCGCGGCAGCTAAAACGGCAATCGTCAGGCGGTTGAAACGGGTGGACAGCATCACGGTCGCCTTGCTCCAGGGGTTTAAGGCCACGAAGGATTTACGGCCAAGATCTTCGCGACAAGGTCTTGCGATCAGTCTCAAAATGCGAACCCAAGCGGCGGCATCACGGCGAGCGACAATGCCGCTTTTGGCGTTTATCCGCAAGGATCGCCCAAAGGTAACCCATGCCGAATCGATTGGCAGATTAGGCCGTTAGGCCCGCCGATCCAGCCAGCCCACCGCAAGACCCTCCCACTATGGCGGTATCGTGACCGGGCCCGGCATATTCGCGTGCGGAAGCAAAATGCGCCGGATACTGGCGCCGCGGCCCTTGTTCCGCGTCTCCAGCTGTATCCGGCGTGCAATCCGGCCGCTCCAAGCGAGGAAAGCCCAAGCGGAAGCTGCGGCAGGTTGGCGGCGGCCTCACGCAAATGTGGTCGGCCGCGTCAGCCTTGCCCTTCAATCGCCTCCGGGCCTTACATCGCCTCGTAATTCGGACCGCCGCCGCCCTCCGGAGGAACCCAGGTGATATTGCCGTTGGGGTCCTTCACGTCGCAGGTTTTGCAGTGGACGCAGTTCTGGGCGTTGATCTGGAAGCGCGGAGTGGCGCCCTCCTCGACCCATTCATAGACGCCGGCCGGGCAATAGCGGTTGGAGGGGCCGGCGAACACGTCGTGCTCCGAGGTCTTCTGCAGGTTCATGTCGGCGACCTTGAGATGGACCGGCTGGTCCTCCTCATGGTTGGTGTTGGACAGGAACACCGACGACAGCTTGTCGAACGAGATCTTGCCGTCCGGCTTCGGATAGGCAATCGGATGGTGCTGCTTCGACGGATCGAGCGTCTTGCGGTCAGGCTTGGCGTGCGACTGGGTGCCGAACAGCGAGAAGCCGAGCGTGTTGCACCACATGTCGAAGCCGGAGAGCGCCATTCCGAGCAGGTTGCCGAACTTCGACAGCAACGGCTTGGCGTTGCGGACCTTGAACAGGTCCTTGCCGATCGCGGACGAACGCCAGGCATTCTCGTAGTCGACGAGTTCGTCATTGGCGCGTCCGGCGCCGAGCGCGGCCGCGACGTGCTCGGCGGCGAGCATGCCGGAGCCCATCGCATTGTGGACGCCCTTGATGCGCGGGACGTTGACGAAGCCGGCCGCACAGCCGATCAGCGCGCCGCCCGGGAAGGAGAGCCGCGGCACCGACTGGTAGCCGCCCTCGGTGATGGCGCGCGCACCATAGGCGAGCCGCTTGCCGCCCTCGAACAGCTCGCGAATATCCGGGTGCGTCTTCATGCGCTGGAATTCGTCGAACGGCGACAGATACGGGTCGGTGTAGTTCAGATGCACGACGAAGCCGACCGCGACGCGGTTGTCGTCGTAGTGATAGAGGAACGAGCCGCCGCCGGTCTTGTCGTTCAGCGGCCATCCCAGCGTATGCTGAACCCGTCCCTTGCGGTGCTTGGCCGGATCGATCTGCCAGACCTCCTTCAGCCCGATGCCGAATTTCGGCGGCTCGGAGTTGGCGTCGAGCTTGTAATTCGCGATCAGCTGCTTGGTGAGCGAGCCGCGCGCGCCTTCGGCGAACAGCGTGTACTTGCCGAGCAGCTCCATGCCGCGGGTGTAGGAATCCTTGTGGCTGCCGTCCTTGGCGATGCCCATGTCACCGGTCGCGATGCCGCGCACCGCGCCCTTGTCGTCGTAGAGCACTTCGGCGGCGGCAAAGCCCGGATAGATCTCGACGCCGAGCGCTTCCGCCTTCGGCGCCAGCCAACGGCAGACATTGCCGAGCGAGCCGATGTAGTTGTGATGATTGTGCATCAACGGCGGCATGATGAAGTTCGGAATGCGGAACCAGCCTTGCGACGTGGTCCAGTAGAAGCGGTCTTCCTTGACCTGAGTCTTCAACGGACAGTCGGCATCCTCGCGCCAGTCCGGAACGAGCTTGTCGAGCCCGACCGGATCGATCACCGCACCCGACAGGATGTGCGCGCCGACCTCGGAGCCCTTCTCCACCACGACGATCGAGAGCTCGGGATTGAGCTGCTTCAGCCGGATCGCGGCCGACAGGCCCGACGGGCCGGCGCCGACGATGACGACATCGAATTCCATAGACTCGCGCGGGGGAAGGTCTTCAGCACTCATGATCTTGATCTCAGCCCATTGAGAACGCTTCTAAGCTTTTCAAAAGTCGTTGTTTCCGATTTTTGGCGGAAGGACAACCATGGAATTGCGCTCCCATGGCTTTGCACGGCCCGGACACCTCAAGAGAATAATCTTTTCCGAAATCGAGCCTCCACTTTTCTCCGCCATGCTCTAGATTGCGCCGATGGCCCTGATGCCCGACCCCACCCCTACACTGCAGCAATTGCTGGCCTTTTACCTCGAGGCCGGGGTCGACTGCGCGCTTGGCGACGAGCCGATCAACCGGCTGGACGAGCCCGAGCCAGTTCCCGCCCCCGCCGCGCCGCGTCCATCAGTTGCACTCAACCCGCTGCGCCCGCCGCCGATGCCCGCCGTTCCGCGCAGCGAAATCACCATCGCGCCGGACGCTGCGATCGCCTCCGCGCGCGAGGCCGCACGCACCGCACCGACACTCGAAGCCTTGCGCACGCTGATGGAGACATTCGACGGCTGCGCGCTGAAGCACACCGCGACCCGGCTGGTGTTCGCCGACGGCAATCCACAGGCGCGCGTGATGTTCGTCGGCGAGGCACCGGGCCGCGACGAGGACATCGAGGGACTGCCGTTCGTCGGCCGCTCCGGCAAATTGCTCGACCGCATGATCGCGGCGATCGCGCTCGACCGCAGCAAAGCCTATATCGCCAACGTCATTCCGTGGCGGCCGCCGGGCAACCGCACGCCGACGCCGCAGGAGACGCAGGTGTGCCTGCCCTTCATCCAGCGCCATATCGAACTGGTGAATCCAGACGTGCTGGTGACGCTCGGCAATCCCTCGACCCAGGCGCTGCTCGGCACACGCGAGGGCATCATGCGCACGCGCGGCAAATGGATCGACTACGACACCGGCACGCGCACGATCCGCGCGGTCGCCACCTTCCATCCGGCCTATCTGCTGCGCTCGCCGTCGTACAAGAGATTGTCGTGGCAGGATTTGCGCGCGATCGCGAAGGTGCTGCAAGCCGCGACGGCGTAGCCAACTACACGATGTCATTCCGGGGCGGTCCGCAGGACCGAACCCGGAATCTCGAGATTCTGGGTTCGATGCTTCGCATCGCCCCGGAATGACGTGTTCCTTACGATCCCTTCGGCCGCACGATCGCCCAGCCGATCCGCAGCACCGGCTGCCTTCCATTGACCAGCCGGTCGAACGAGCGCGGCACTTCCGGCACCAGGCCCGGGAAGCGCTGCGCGAGCTCGGGCGGCGGGGTGCCGGCGGTGTCCTGCGCGCGCCAGACCACGACGCCGCCGGTCTCGTTGAATTTTGCCACCGACAGCCAGGGCGTCCGTTGCGGCGCGGCGTCGAGCAAGAGATGCGGACGGCGCCCGTTCATCGCAATCAGGCTCGCGAGTTCGGGATCGCCGGCGACCGCGCGCAGGCGTTGGTTGGTGCGGCGTTCATAGCTGTCGTCGAAGAAACGGCCCATCGCGGCTGCCGGCAGCGAGGTCGGCACCTCGGTGGTGCTGGTCCAGGGCAGGAACAGCGCTGCTGCCACTGCGACCGCGGCGGGCGCAGCGACAGCGAAGGCCCACACCGAGCGCAGCAGCCGCTGCCGCCTGAGATGGATCAGGTCGCCCGTCGCGACGACGACCGCGAGGCCCGACATCAACAGCGCCACGCCGGCGCCACCAAAGGCACGATCCAGATCGAACAGCCCGGCGACGAAGCTGCTCACGATCGCCGGCGCGAACGCGAAGAAATAGACGAAGTGCTGCGCCAGCGGACTGACCGGCGGACGGTAGATGATCGGAGCATCCTCACGGTCGCGGGCGAACCAGCGCGAATTGAGGATCGCCAGCAGCACGATCGCACCCGTCGCCACGATCAGCCCGCCGAGCACGACGCCCCAGCGCAGCGCGCGCGCCTTGAGATCGGAGAGCACTGGCAAGGCCGGCAGCGCCAGCACGTCGGCGCGGACGAGCCAGATCAGATAGGGCAGCGCCAGCACGATGATGACGAGCAGCGCATAGAGCGGATCGACCGCGCGCAGCGTGCGCCGCCCGCGCTCGGTTGCGATCGCAAAGCCGACCACGAGCAGGATCATGCCGAGCGCCGCCGGTGTCGTCAGCAGCAAGAGGCCGCAATCGATCGACCAGGCGAACCAGGCGGCGCGCCGGTTCTGCCCGATCAATTGCCAGGAATGCAGCAGCAACAGCGCCCACAGCGGACGCGCCAGGATCAGCGGGCCGAACTCGACGCTTGGCGAGGAGAACACCACGACCGTCATCGACAACAGCACCGCCAGCACGCCCTGCGGGCCGCCGACGATGGCCCGTGCCAGTTGGTAGAAGGCGATGAAGGTGACGATCTCGCAGACCTGCGCCAGCAGATAGACGCCGAACACGTGATTGCCGGCGGCGCGGAAGGCGATGTCGGCGAGCCAGAACGACAGCGGCGGCCCCATGTCGGTGCCGACCTGATACTCGCGGCCGAACGCGAGGACGGTGGCGAGATTGCCGGGTGGGCTGCCGTAGAAGATCAGCGGCAGGAGCAGCCAGATTACGGCCTGCACCAGCACCACGACCCACACGACGAGGCGCGGCCGGGCGCGGATCAGTTCGACAACCAGGGAGGTAAACCGCATGAAACGCCCGAAATGCCCCAGCCACCTCGTCAGCGGCGCCATCTGATCCCTGAGGAGTTGATAACGGGCGGCGGCGGGAGAGGCAACCGGGGCCGATGAGTCCACAGTGCAAAGTCGAATACAGATGTCATGCCTCGCGAAAGCGGGGCATCCAGTACGCCGCGGCCGTGGAGTTAGGCACGGCTGTCTCTGGAATACTGGATCGCCCGGTCAAGCCGGGCGACGACAGCGTTGGGTGGGTTGGTGCGGTTGCGCTACGCCGCCGCGGATGCCGCGGCTTCGTCTTCCGCGTCCATCCCGAACAGATCGGACTCGGCCGGCACCGGGAAATGCTTTAGCCGCGCGGCGACGACTGGCGCGAAGAAGCTGCGGTGATAGGTGCTGGGCCCGAGCCGGTCCAGCGCCTCGAGGTGCTCGGGGACGCCATAGCCCTTGTGCTGCTCGAAACCGTAGCCGGGGCAATCCAGCGCCAGCGCGCACATCAGGCGGTCGCGCGTCACCTTGGCGATGATCGAGGCCGCCGCGATCGAGGCCACGATGCCGTCGCCGCCGATCACCGCGTCGCAGTCGCAGGGCGTGGCGAGCTTGTCGCGGCCGTCGACGAAGACGTGCTTCGGCATTTCCGGCAGCGCATGGACGGCGCGCGCCAGCGCCCACAGCGAGGCGCGCAGGATATTGTCGCGGTCGATTCGTGCCGGCGAAGCCACCGCGACCGAGAACGCTGCGGTGGCGCAGATCTCCTCGAACAACTCCTCGCGCCGCTCGGCGGTCAGCCGCTTGGAATCATCGAGCCCCTTGGGAACGCGGTTGGGGTCGAGCACCACCGCGGCGGCGACCACCGGACCTGCGAGCGGCCCGCGCCCGGCCTCGTCGCAGCCGGCGACCGGCCAGACGCCGCGCTTGATCAGCGCGCGCTCGCGCCGGAAGCTCGGCCGCGTCACGGCGATCACGCGCTTGCCCGGCTTGGCCGGCGCCTTCTTCGACGTGGTTTTTGACGCGCTTTTGGACTTGTCCCGAATCATGCGGGGATGGTGGTCAAGCAAGGCCCGCGGCGCAACCGGGAACCCGGCGCCCTTCCCCGTTATTCAATCGGGCTGGCTAATCCGGGATCGACACCCGCCCGCTCTCGAGAACCTCAAAACCCGGCGCGCGCACCACTTCCCAGGCGTGGCCGTCGGGATCGCCGAAATAGCCGCAGTAGCCGCCATAGCTCGTCGGCTGCGCGGGCTTGAGCAGTTTGGCGCCTTTCGACAGCGCGAACGCCATCACACGATCGACCTCGGCATCGTCATTGCAGTTCCAGGCGATCGACACACCGTGGAATGCGGCCGGCCGCGGCTGATCGGGCAATCCGGCGTCGTCAGCGAGCAGATGCCACGGGAACAGCCCGAGCACGCTGCCGCCGGTGTCGAAGAAGGCAACCTCCTCGCCGGTCGCGCGCATTTTTCTGGTGAAGCCGAGCGATTCGTAGAAGGCGATGCTGGCGCGCATGTCCCTGACGCCGAGCGTGAGGACGGTGAAGCGGGCAGTCGGGGCGTTACTCATATTTACCTTTCCCGTCATTGCGAGCGAAGCGAAGCAATCCATCGTACCGCATATACCGAAGCGTGGATTGCCTCGTCGCTTCGCTCCTCGCAATGACGCCTGTGGTATCAAAACAAGCTCAGCTGCTGCCCGCTGCGTTTCGGCTTGGCGAAGTGATCGGTGGTCAGCTTGGTGCGGCGCTTGTTGAGGCCGAGCTTTTCGCAGGCGATCTCGAAGCGGCGACCGATCATCCAGGCCATCGGGCCGGTGCCCTTCATCCGTGTGCCCCATTGCGAGTCGTAGTCGCGGCCACCGCGCATGTCGCGGATCAGCGTGAAGACATGGCGGTAGCGGTCGGGATAGTTCGCCATCAGCCATTCGCGGAACAGATCGCGGACCTCGAGCGGCAGCCGCAGCAGCACGTAGCTCGCCTCCCTGGCGCCGGCATGGGCTGCGGCATCGAGGATACGCTCGATCTCGGAATCGTTCAGCGCCGGGATCACGGGCGCGACCATCACCGTGGTCGGGATGCCGGCATCGGCGAGCCGCTTGATCCCCTCGAGCCGCTTCGACGGGGTCGAGGCGCGCGGCTCCATGGTGCGGGCGAGTTTCGGGTCGAGCGTCGTCACCGAGAGCGCTACCTTGGCGAGATTGCGCTTGGCCATCCGCGCCAGGATGTCGATGTCGCGGGTCACCAGCGCCGACTTGGTGACGATGCCGACCGGATGGCCGGCGCGCTCCAGCACCTCGAGGATGCCGCGCATGATTTTTCGTTCGCGCTCGATCGGCTGATAGGGATCGGTGTTGGTGCCGATCGCGATCATCCGCGCCTCGTAGTCGGGCGCCGCGAGCTCCTTCTCGAGCAGCGCCGGCGCATCCGGCTTGGCGAACAGTTTCGATTCGAAGTCGAGCCCCGGCGACAGACCGAGATAGGCGTGGGTCGGCCGCGCGAAGCAATAGACGCAGCCATGCTCACAGCCGCGATAGGGATTGATCGAGCGGTCGAAGCCGATATCGGGCGAATCGTTGCGTGTGATCACCTTGCGCGAGGTGTCGAGCGCCACGCTGGTCGAAAACGGCGGCAGGTCTTCGAGGCTCTGCCAGCCGTCGTCGAAGGCAACCCGCGCCTCGGCCTCGTAGCGGCCACTGGCGTTGGACTGCGCGCCGCGGCCGCGCCGCCGCTCGCGCTCGATCGCGACCGCAAGCTCGGGAAAAGGGGCAGGAACAGGTGAAGGTGCACCCGCCGGGTTATCGGAGGGCGCCGTTACCGGCGGGTGCTTGAGGGCATGAGAGGATGCTCGGCTCATGTTTTGAAGCTAACACAACCCGAGAACAAATCAAGAACACGAACTGAGAAAATCCACAAAGTGATGGCGTAAAAATCTGCAGGCGAAAAGGCTGCTTTGAATATGACAAGGTGATAACACGGCCGGAGTTTCTCCATTGTTTGAGCCAGCGAAGCCTCAAAGTCATGCTGAGCGTGATCATTCCCACCGACGGAGTCGAGCGCACCGCGGTCGCAACATTGGCGGCGCTGGTGCCGGGTGCGGCCGCCGGCGTCATCCGCGAGGTGCTGCTGGTCGACCGTACCAACAGCGATGTGATGGAGCGCGTTGCCGACATCGCCGGCTGTCACTTCCTGCGTTTCGAGGGCACCCGCGCCGCGGCGCTTGCGGCAGGCGCGCGGCAGGCGCGTTCGCCCTGGCTGATGTTCCTGCATCCGGGAGCGGTGCTCGACGCCGGCTGGATCGAGGAGACCACCCAGTTCATCCAGATGGTGGCGGCGAGCGGCAAGGACCGCGCGGGCGTCTTCCGCTACGCCCGCGCGCCCTACACCGACCCCGGTCTGCGCGACGGCCTCAAATTCGTCGCCCGGATGATCACCGGCCCCTCGGCCGAACAGGGCCTTCTGATCGCACGCGAGCATTACGAGCGGATCGGCGGCTACCGGCCGGATGCCAGACGCTCCGAGGCGCGCCTGCTGCGCCGGCTCGGCCGCTCCTCTCGCACCATGCTGCGCAGCCGGATCATGGTGGCGTAGGGCATATTCAAGCGAAGCAGACACCGGTTCTCGCGAAGAAAATGCGCTGGAAAGCACTTGCCATTTATTTGATTCCGTCAAATAATATGTTTGATGAAATCAAATTCACATGACACCGCCCTCGAGAGCCAGGTTGCCGCGGTCCGCGGCTTCAGCCGGTTCTACACCCGCAAGCTCGGCATCATCGAGCCGAAGCTCTTGCACTCGACATTCACGCTGCAGGAAGCGCGGATCATCTACGAGCTCGCGCATCGCGCGGACTGCACCGCGACCGACCTGGTGCGCGATCTCGACCTCGATGCCGGCTTCGTCAGCCGCACGCTGGCAGCTCTGCAGCGCCGCCAGATCGTGACGCGCAAGCCGTCAAAGACCGACAAGCGCGTCAACGAGGTGGCCCTCACCGCCAAGGGCCGCACTGCCGCCGCCGATCTCGACCGCCGCTCGCGCAGCGAGGTCGGGGCGCTCTTGAAGCAGATGGACGGCGGCCGCCGCGCAGCGGTGGTGCGCGCGATGAGCACGATCGAGCAGTCGCTGGAGCCGCCGGCCGAGAAGCCGGTGGGATTCCTGCTGCGCAGCCACCGCGTCGGCGACATCGGCTGGGTGATCTCGCAACAGGGTCGCGCCTACGCGGAGGAATATGGCTGGGACATCAGCTACGAGGCATTGGTAGCCGAGATCTGTGCGCAGTTTCTGCGATCGTTCGATCCGGCCCGCGAGCATTGCTGGATCGCGGAGGTCGACGGCGAGCCGGTCGGCTCGGTCTTCCTGGTCAACGGCGGCAACGGGGTCGCCAAACTGCGGCTGCTGGCGGTGGAGGAGAAAGCGCGCGGGCTCGGTGTCGGCCGCGCTTTGGTCGAGCAATGCATGCGCTCCGCACGCGAGATGGGCTACAAGAAGATGACGCTGTGGACCCAGAGCATTTTGGTCGCCGCGCGCGGCATCTATGCGCGCGCCGGCTTTGAGCGGGTCAAGGAAGAGAAGCACCACAGTTTTGGCGTCGACCTGATCGGGGAAACGTGGGAGATGGAGCTTTAGGACTCCACATTCCCGTCATTCCGGGATGCGCCGTCAGGCGCAGGCCCGGAATCCATCCGGCCACAGAACCCGCGGCGAAATGGATTCCGGGTTCGCGCTTCGCGCGCCCCGGAATGACGGTAGTGGCTACGCGCTCGCGCCTTTCGCCTTCGGGCGGCGCAGGTGCTCGTCCAGCCGCGGCATGATCTCGACGAAATTGCAGGGCCGCGTGCGGTAGTCGAGCTGCGCGGCCAGAATGCCGTCCCAGCCGTCGCGGCAGGCGCCGGGCGAACCGGGCAGGCAGAAGATGAAGGTCGCGCCCGCAACACCGGCGGTCGCCCGGCTCTGGATCGTCGATGCCCCGATCTTGGCATGGCTCAGCATGTGGAACGCGATCGAAAAGCCGTCCATCCGCTTCTCGAACAGCGGCTCGACCGCCTCCGGCGTCACATCGCGGCCGGTAAAGCCGGTGCCGCCGGTGGTGATCACGGCGTCGACGCCCGCGTCCGCGATCCAGCGCCGGATCACAGCCCTAATCGCCTCGACATCGTCGGTGACGATCTCGCGCACCGCCAGCTTGTGGCCGGCCGCGGTCAGACGGTCGGCCAGCGTGGCGCCCGATTTGTCATCCGCCAGCGAGCGGGTGTCGGAAATCGTCAGCACCGCGATGTTGAGCGGGATGAAGGTTTTGGATTCGTCGGTCGAGGACATGGCAGCGCGCTCCTTCCGCACATTCCACCGTCATCCTGAGGTGCGCGCGCAGCGCGCCTCGAAGGATGGGCCGCGGGCTCCGTCATCCTTCGAGGCTCGCCAAGAGGCGAGCACCTCAGGATGACGCCACTGGCAGCGGGCCACCATGACCCTCACGCCATTGCGGCGGCTACCCACCCCCACCGAACGTGTTGCAAGCCTGCACCGTGCCCTGCTGGTAGCCGGTCATGAACCATTGCTTGCGCTGCGCGGCGGAGCCGTGGGTGAAGGAATCAGGCACCACCCTGCCCGTCGCCTGCCGTTGCAGGGTGTCGTCGCCGATCGCGTTCGCCGTGGTCAGCGCGGCGTCGATGTCGCCGGCCTCGAGGAAGCCCGGCCGCTTCTTCTCCTCGCGGTTGACCCAGACGCCGGAGAGACAATCGGCCTGCAACTCGACCTTGACCTGAAGCGCGTTGGCCTCGGCCTTGCTGCCGGCCTGCTGCTGCAACCGGTTCACCCGCGGGATGATGCCGAGCAGGTTCTGGATGTGATGGCCGGCCTCATGCGCGATGATATAGGCCGCGGTGAACTTGCAGGCGTTGCCCGAGCAGCCGCGGAAGCGCGTCTCGACCTCGCGGAAGAAATTGGTGTCGAGGAAGATGGTCTTGTCCGGCGGGCAGTAGAACGGTCCCATCGCCGACTGCGCCATGCCGCAGCGGCCGCCATTGGTGGCGTTGCGGAACAGCACGATCTTCGGACCGGTGTAGGTCTGGCCCGAGGCCTGGAAGATCTCGCTCCAGCGATCGTCGATCTCGCCGAGGATGCCGGCGATCATGCTGCCCATCTCGTCGGTCGGCGCGCCGCGCTTGGCCTGCCCGCCCGACGACTGGCGATCGGTCTGGTAGGTCGGCGCCTGGCCGCCGCCGGTGAGAATCTCGGCACCGCCGATCAGGATGCGCGGATCGATGCCGAAGGCATAGCCGAGCAGGCCGAGCACGATGACCGTGCCGATGCCGAGCCCACCGCCGCCCATCGGAAGCCCGAAGCCGCCACCACCGCCGCCGCCTCCGCTGTCGTCGCGACGGTCTTCGACATCGTCGCTGCGGCGGAAATCATCATAGCGCATGGCGGTTTCCCTTCACTCCGATCGGCGCCCCAATGCGGGACACTCCAACCTAAAATTTCCATTCTGTTAATCAATATCCTGCCCGGCAAAAATTGCCTAGTCGTTAGACGCGCATCCTTCGGGCCGCCAACACTGCAAGCGGCGGCAATTTACCGGTCGAATCGTGCCGGATTGATGATCCGCAAAATTTTTCGCCGAACGCGCTGATGTTGCAGCACAACGCAAACGACACTGCGCCATGTCGCGCAAAAGATGCTGCAATCTTTTGCATGAACATTTCCAATTAAGTCGATTTTTACTTTGCCGGGTCAATGTGACGCCAGTCGGTTGTTTAGTCCCGCGTCGCCGACAGCGTCGCCTGAGTCAGAGTTCTTGAGTCATGGTAGTGTCGCGTCGCGGGGCGTCTGCAAGGGCGCCCCGCACTAAATTTGAGAGTGCCCCGTCGAGCCACATCGTCATTGGCGATTGCGTGGCCGAGTTGTCGAAGCTTCAGGCCGGCTCGGTCGACCTGGTCTTCGCGGATCCTCCCTACAATCTGCAGCTCAAGGGTGATCTCAAGCGCCCCGACGAGTCGCATGTCGATGCCGTCAACGACGACTGGGACAAGTTCTCGTCGTTCGCTGCCTATGACGATTTCACCCGCGCCTGGCTGCTGGCCTGCCGCCGCGTGATGAAGCCGTCGGCAACGCTGTGGGTGATCGGCTCCTATCACAATATCTTCCGCGTCGGCGCGATCATGCAGGACCTCGGCTTCTGGCTCCTGAACGACATCGTGTGGCGCAAGTCCAATCCGATGCCGAATTTCCGCGGCCGCCGCTTCACCAACGCGCACGAGACCATGATCTGGGCCGCGCGCGACGAGAAGGCCAAGGGCTACACCTTCAATTACGAAGCGCTGAAGGCGTCCAATGAGGACGTGCAGGCGCGCTCCGACTGGCTGATCCCGCTGTGCACCGGCGAGGAACGCCTCAAGGGCGACGACGGCAAGAAGGTCCATCCGACGCAGAAGCCCGAGCAGCTGCTCGCCCGCGTGCTGCTGTCGTCGTCGAAGCCCGGCGATCTCGTGATCGATCCGTTCAACGGCACCGGAACGACAGGCGCGGTCGCCAAACGACTCGGCCGCAACTATATCGGCTTCGAGCGCGACCGGACCTATGCCGCCGCCGCCGAAGCCCGCATCGCCGCGATCGAGCCGCTGCCGGCCGAGACCTTGGCCCCGTTCATGACCGCTCGCGAGGCGCCGCGTGTGGCATTCTCCGAACTGATCGAACGCGGCATGATCGTGCCCGGCGCCAAACTCGTCGATGCCAAGAAGCGCCATGGCGCCCTGGTGCGCGCCGACGGCGCCATCATGCTCGGCGACAAGGTCGGCTCGATCCACCGCATCGGCGCGGTCGCGCAAGGCTCCGGCGCCTGCAACGGCTGGACCTTCTGGCACGTCGAGACCAAGACCGGCCTCAGGCTGATCGACGAACTGCGCGCCGAGATCCGCTCCGGAATGGCGGTGGGCTGAACGGCCGCCGTGTTGCGGCGCTTCGCGTTCGCGGCGGCAGCCGCCGCACCTCGCCTCGCAGGATGAGACGAGATGGCATTGTTCAATCTGCTTTATCTCCTGGTCTTCCTCCGCGGCGCGATCATCTACGCGCTGACGCTAATTCCGATCATCATCGGTCTGCTGCTGCTCCGCCGCTGCAGGGCTGGCTGGGCGCTGATCGTGGTGGGGCTGGTGACGCCGGGCTACTTCGCCGGGCAGTGGATGCTCGCTCGATCACTCGCCGCCACGCGGGCAGCGGACATCGCATCGTGGCCGCGTGCAGGCCTGAGCGCCGACGGTCGTCCGCGCGTGCTGATCGTTCAGAGCACCCGGCGAGATGTCGAGCCGTTCGTGCACTTCCTCGCCGAAACCGGACTGTTCGAGGTCTATGCCGTGTATGGCAGCCGCTACGAGGTGGCCACCCAGAAAAGATGGCGCCTCGAGGTCTCGGCGCGCGACGACTGCCGCAAGAGGCGCACCGAGCGCGACGAGATGGTGGTGCTGACCGGATGGCGCAGCTGCGCCGTCGCCGTGCCAGCCGACAAGGTACCGGGCGACGGGCTCGTGTTCTACGCCGATACATTCGCAGCGCCGCATTCCTGGATCACGACGCATCGCGACTACACCACACCCGTCGCCTGGACACTCGAGCTCGCGCTGCACCAGGGCGCCGATGAGCGCATGGTCGCATACGACGAGTTCATCGGCTTCCCCGAGATGCATTTTCACTTGGTCGCCGGACCTGTCATGCGGCCACGCGAAGCGCCGCGGTACCGGGCCGTCGTCGGCTCGCAAATCGCGGCACCGGAGCCGGGCCAGTTCCTGTTGAAAGCGCTCGGTATCGACGAGCGCAGCATCGTGCCGCCGCAGGCGCTGAGCATCGAGGAACAGCGCGTGCTGGCCGATCAGCTCAGCGCGAGCAGCCAGCCGGACGACACGCAGCGCGCCGTCGAGGTGATTGCGGCCGCGCCGCTCGACCAGGGCCTTTGGGCGACGATGCGCCGCCTCGCCGCCGATCCCACGACCTCGGTGCAAATGAAGCTGCGCAACCAGGTGGGTTGGTGCGAGAAGGTCGAGCGGCTGACGCGCTATCGCAATGCGCTGGCCGAGGCATGTGCCGCCAATTCGGTCCCGGCCGACACATGCGGCCTGGTCGGACATCCGGCACAGTGGATGCATTACTGCGCCGACGACGCACGGCCGGTCTGGCGCAGCGACGACCCGCCGGCGCGGCGCGTATTCATCGCCAACATCCTGGACGGCCAGAAGACCTCGGTCCTGCTGCCGCGTCCCGCGATCGCCCATGAAGTGCGGATACCTGCCGACCGCGGGGCGCTCGACATCGTGGTCCGCAACCAGAATCCGAGCATCGTCGTCTTCACCGGCGCGACATCCTGCATCGGACGGCTCACCGTCCTTGCCGACCAGTTTAACAGCATTCCCGGCGTCGTCGGCGTCGATCCGTCGCGCATCAGGTTCGTGGCTCCGGTGGGAAGCGGCAGCTGGATCAATCCCGCGGCGCCCTTTTCAGGGGATTTTGCCGCGCTCCTCGGAATCAAGCCGGACGCGACCCTGCTCCATCATAAGGGCGACATCGACCTTGCCGAATCCATCGCACAGGACAGGACGGCGCCGCCCTGCGCGCAGGGGGGGCTGCCGAGCGGCGGCCGGCTCAAAATCGACACCAGCCAGATCATCACCATGCCGACCATTCTGCCCTTCGTCAGGCCCGGCAACGCCGCGCGCTGAGCGCGCCGAGAATGCAGACCAGCCATTTGCTTTTTGTTGGCCAGGCAGCAATGCCGTGGCCTAGGATGGTGCGGCTGTCAGTCACCCGTTTCGATTGGTCGCCCGATGCGAAGACAATCCGAGACCTTGCTGCTGGTGCCGCTGTTGCCGATCTTCCTGCTCGGCATGTTTCCGATGCTGCTGATCGGCTTGCTCGGATTCTTCGGCCTGATCATTTTCGGCATCCTGCTGGTCTGCGTCGGCCTCACGCTCGCCCTCGAGGCGCATGGCGAGTTCAATGAAGAGATCATCGTGCACGGCTTTGCCCGCGGCTCGGAGCGCGCGACACAGCTTTCCAACCTGCACGCCGCGACCCGTTCCGCCGCCGTGCTGGACGTCGCGGGCGTTGCGCTGATCGTCGCGGGTATCCTGGGCTTCTTCTGG
This sequence comes from Bradyrhizobium sp. RD5-C2, assembly GCF_019972155.1. Classification (GTDB taxonomy): domain Bacteria; phylum Pseudomonadota; class Alphaproteobacteria; order Rhizobiales; family Xanthobacteraceae; genus Bradyrhizobium. The sequence goes on from NZ_BOVL01000012.1 coordinate 50,623, forward strand.
GGCTGACCAGCGCGACACGCGACCCTGATTCACAAACTCGTCGCTTGCGCATTGCAGCGAATTTTGCGCATGAGGGGCCAAGCGGCCCTCGCCCGCCGCGTCCCGATTTCGCCGGTCACAAGAACCAAGGGAGTCCCTTCATGATCAAATTCTATTTCAATGGCGCGCCGAACCCGAACAAGGTTGCCCTGTTCCTGGAAGAATCCGGCCTGCCGTTCGAGGCGATCCCGGTCGACACACGCAAGGGCGAGCAATTCGCGCCTGAATTCCTCAAGGTCAACCCGAACGGCAAGGTGCCGGCGATCGACGATGACGGGGTGCTGGTGTTCGATAGCAACGCCATCCTGCTCTACCTCGCCGAGGAGAACGGCAAGTTCCTGCCCGCCAACACGCCGGCCAACCGTGCCGCGACGCTGTCCTGGTTGATGTTCATCGCGACCGGCCTCGGTCCGTATTCCGGCCAAGCGGTGCATTTCAAGCATTTCGCGCCGAAGGACCTCGACTACGCCAACAACCGCTACCAGTACGAGGCACATCGCCACTACAAGATCCTCGACGATCATTTGGCAAAGTCGCGCTACATGGTCGGCGACAGCTACACGATCGTCGACATGGCGTTCTGGGGCTGGGCGCGGATGGCGCCGTTCATCCTCGGCGAGGAAGGCTACGCGAAGTATCCGAACGTGAAGCGGCTGGTCGACGAGATCTCGGCCCGGCCAGCGGCGGCGCGCGCGATCGCGCTGAAGGACAAGCACACCTTCAAGGCGGAGATGGACGACTCGGCCCGCGACATCATGTTCGGCCACCTCAAGTCCAAGGTGGCGTAAGCCGTCCCTCAACGCTGCGCAGGGTGGGCGCGCTTCCGCGCTGCCCACCCTGACCATTTTCGCATCTTACGGCGGCCAGTACCTGCCGTTGTCGTACCGGCCTTGACGGGCGATGTCGGCGCGGCAGACGCCGATGTCCTGCCGTTCGCGTTCACTCACGGCGGCAAGTTGCCGCCATGCGCGCCGGTTCTCACGCCACTGCCAGATCCAGGCCAGCGCTGCCGCGACTGCGGCCGTCAGTGCTTCAACCCGCCGCGCGAACCGCGGCCGCCGGAAACGGACCGAGCGCCTTCTCGGTCAGCACCGAGTCGCAATATTCCCGCACCTCCTTGATCTTGCCGCCGTCGAAGCGAAACACCATGCAATAGTCGTTGTCGTAACGCTGGCCTTCCCTGGTAAGGTTGTTGCCCTTGGCCTCGACCACGACGATATCTCCGTCGGCGATGATGCGATGGGCGACGGTGCGGGTCCGTTCCACCAGCCTGGAGCGGACCGTGCCGTGCAGATCATTCATGATCGACTGCTTGCCGGTGAAGGTGCGCGACCAGGAATATTGCCCGGTCACGGTCCAGATCGCATCGTCGGCAAGCGTCGCCATGAACAGCGATTTCTCGCGCACCGCGGGATCGGGATTGCTCGCGACCACGAATATCTCCTGCACCAGTTTCTTGTTGTCGGCTGCGCTCATGGCGCGTCTCCTTGCGATGGGTTGGCTCTGATTTCAGGCATTTCCTCAAGTGAAGCGTTGTTCGCTTCGCGTGAGAACGCCTTGCCTCCCGATCATGCGGCGCCGGCGCACATTCTTCCAATCGATAGGTGGTATGATATATATTCACCTAATGAATTTGAATTCGCTTGACCTCAATCTGCTGGTCGCGCTCGACGCCCTGCTGCGCGATGCCAATGTCAGCCGCGCCGCGATGCGGCTCAACCTGTCGCAGCCGGCGACCAGCCACGCGCTGCAGCGGCTGCGCGACCTGATCGGCGATCCGCTGCTGGTGCGCAACGGCGCGCGGATGGAGCTGACGCCGCGGGCGCAGGCGCTGCGTTCGCCGCTGGCGCAGGCGCTCGACCAGGTGCGCACGCTGTTCGTCTCCGACGATTTCGACCCGGCGCGCAGCGAGCGGCATTTCCGCCTGATGATGCCCGACCTCGCCGTCGAGCTGCTGATGCCGCCGCTGATGGAGAAGGTGACGCAGCTGGCGCCGAACGTCACCATCGACGTCGTGCCGTGGCGGAGCTCGACGATCTTCACGCCCGACTTTGCCCGCACCATCGATCTCGTGATCTCGATCGGCAATTCCTTCAAGGGATTTCACCGCCAGCGGCTCTACACCGACATCGATGCGCTGGCAGTGCGGCGCGGCCATCCCGCCGGCGCCAGGCTCAGGAAGCGCGAAGCGTTCCTCGCGGCACGGCACGTCGCGGTGATCATCCGTGGCCACAACGAGGACCTGATCGACACCTGGCTGCGCGCCAAGGGCATCCAGCGCCGGATCGCGCTGGTGGTGCCGGGCTATATCGAGGCGCTGCACGTCACTGCGCGCACCGACCTCGTCGCCTTCGTGCCGCGCCGGCTGATCTCCGCGCTGGCGAAACAACTATCGCTGGTGACGGTGACGCCGCCGCTCGATCCCGGGATCGACGAGCAGCATATGTTCTATCCGACACGGGCCCAGATGGATCCCGGTTCGATCTGGCTGCGCCGGCTAATGCTGGAGACCGGACGGGAGCTGGAGACGCGGAAGGTGTGACGGCGCTCTCTCTCCATGCGTCGTCCCGGCGAAGGCCGGGACCCATAACCACCGCCGTTCGCTATCGCGCACGGCGGCGGCCCCAGCGTCGTACCACAAGCGAGATTTGTGGTTATGGGTCCCGGCCTTCGCCGGGACGACACCGAATTATTAGCGGCCTTACACCTTCTGTTCTGCCAGTACCTTCTGCACCGCCGGCCGCTGCTCCATCGCGGCGCGATGCGCCTTCACCTTGGGCAGGGTCGCGATGTCGACGCCGTCGCCATCGAGCCAGAGCGCGAGCGTGTAGAGATAGGCGTCGCCGACCGTATAGTCCTCGCCCATCACCCACGGGCCCTTCAGCATGTCGCGCTCGATCAGGTTGAAGCAGGTGGCCATGGTCTTCGGGACCATCGCCTTCATGTCGGCGAACGACGTCTCCTGGGTTGCCCAGCGCGCGCCGCGCATCTTGTGGGCGTGGCAGACATGCACGGTCGAGCAGAGGTAGGAATTGAAGGCCTGCAGCTTCGCGAATGCGAAGGCGTCGTCGAGCGGCGCGAGCTTCGCCTGCGGATAGGTCTGCGCGATGTAGGCCAGCATCGCCGGCGTCTCGGTGAGCACGCCGTGGTCGGTCATCAGCGACGGCACCCGGCCCTTCGGATTGATCTTCAGATATTCCGGGCTGTTCTGCTGGTTGACCTTGAAATCGAGCCGCTCGACCGAATAGGGCGCGCCGGCCTCGGCCAGCGCGATGTGGGACGCGAGCGCGCAGGTGCCGGGGGCGGTGTAGAGCTTGAGCATGTCGTTGTCCTCTGCGGGCCTTGTCGGTTCGTTGCGAACCCGGCCTGGCTTGTTATGAGATGCAGCGGACGTTAGCGGCAGCACCCGTTGCCGTCCACCCCGTGCGGTGCCGCGGACCTTGCCCGCAGCGGGGCCGCCATGCGATGACCATGGCCAATCGAGAGGGCTTTTGATGACTGTGCTGATTGCAGGTGGCGGAATTGGCGGGCTGACGCTGGCGCTCAGCCTGCACCAGATCGGCGTGCCCTGTCGCGTCTTTGAGAGCGTGCCCGAGCTGAGGCCGCTCGGCGTCGGCATCAACGTGCTGCCGCATGCGGTGCGCGAATTGATCGAGCTCGGCCTGCACGATGTGCTCGACGCATCAGCGGTGCGCACGCGCGAGCTCGCCTATTTCTCCAAGCACGGCAAGCCGATCTGGAGCGAGCCGCGCGGGCTCGAGGCCGGCTATAAATGGCCGCAGTTCTCCATCCATCGCGGCCGGCTGCAGCAGCTGCTGCTCGATGCCGCGACCGAGCGGCTGGGCGCTGCGAACATCCTGACCAGCCATCATCTTACCGGCTGGACCGAGACCACCGACGGCGTCCGCGCCGACTTCATCGACAAGGCGACCGGCAAGCCCGCCGGCAGCTATGACGGCGCGGTGCTGATCGCCGCCGACGGCATCCATTCGGCGGTGCGCGAAAAACTCTATCCGCAGGAAGGTCCGCCGATCTGGAACGGCCGCATCCTGTGGCGCGGCATCACCCGCGGCAATGCCTTCCTGACCGGCCGCACCATGATCATGGCCGGCCACGAGACCCTGAAATTCGTCTGCTATCCGATCTCGAAGGAGGCCGGCGTCGACGGCAAGTTCGACATCAACTGGGTCGCCGAGCGCCATATGCCGCCGACCTATCAGTGGCGCCGCGAGGACTATAACCGCACCGCAAAGCTCGACGAGTTCCTGCCGTGGTTCGAGAACTGGAATTTCGACTGGCTCGACGTGCCCGGCCTGATCCGCAACTGTCCGCATGCCTACGAATATCCGCTGGTCGATCGCGATCCGATCGCGCAATGGACCTTCGGCCGCGTCACGCTGATGGGCGACGCCGCGCATCCGATGTACCCGATCGGCTCCAACGGCGCCTCGCAGGCGATCCTCGATGCGCGCACGCTGACGCGCGAGATTTTGGCGCATGGCCCGACGCGGGCGGCGCTGTCAGCCTATGAGGCCGAACGGCGCCCGGCGACGACCGACCTCGTGATGCTGAACCGCCGCAACGGCCCGGAGCAGGTGATGCAGCTGGTCGAGGAGCGCGCACCCAACGGCTTTGGCGTCGTCACCGAGGTGCTGTCACAGCAGGAACTGGAAGACATCGCCGCCAACTACAAGCGCGTCGCCGGCTTCCAGGTCGAGGGGCTGAACGCCAAGCCGCCGATCGTGCAGCGGGCGGGTGCGTAAGCGCTGCATGACTTGAAGCAGCTTAATATCCCGTCATCCTGAGGAGCCGCGAAGCGGCGTCTCGAAGGATGAACGGCCCGGCTGGCGGCCGTCGACCCTTCGAGGCTCGCCCAGCGGTGCAAGTGCACCGCAAGGCTCGCACCTCAGGGTGACGGAACGGCCTGTAGCGAGCAGTCCCTATCGCAGCGCCCGCGCCGCCTCGACCAGCCGAATGCCGCTGCTCGCCGTCGCAAGCAATGTGCCATCCGCGGCGGTCAGCCGGCCCTCGACGAAGGCGATGGTCTTGCCGAGCTGCGTCACCGTCGCCTCGCCGGTGATCGGTCCGGGCTTCGCCGGTGCGAGAAAATTGACGGTCATCGTGATCGTCGTGGTGAACAGCCTGCCCTCGGTCATGATGAACACCGCCGGCCCCATCGTGTCGTCGAGCATCGAAGACAGCATGCCGCCCTGGATGAAGCCGGCCGGATTGCAGAAATCTTGCTTGCCGTCGAACACGATCCTGATCCAGCCGTCCTGCGGACGTGCGTCAGCCACGCGCCAACCCAGCAGCTTTGCGACTGGCGGCATCGGGATGCGGTCGAGTGCGGTTGCAATCATGGCGGCCTCCGTTTTGGACGTCGTAGCCGAGACCTGCTGCCAGCATGGTGTCAGCAGGTCGTCTCCCCCTAGAGATCCAGCCCGTGGGCGATAGCCTTGCGCATCACGTTGGGAAACGCCTCGCCGTCCAGCGTCGCCACCGGCACCCAGCGCATGCCGGCCGGCGCGCGCGTGCGTTGCGGCACGCTGGCCGTGTAGACCACGAGCTCGAGCGGAAAGTGCGTGAACACATGCGTGACCACGCCGGTCTTGCGGTGCCAGCGCATGACGCCCTTGAGCTCGGGCGCCTGCGCCAGCGCGGCGGCATCCACCTGCCCGGCCAGCCATTGCGATCCCGGCACTTCGGTCATGCCGCCGAGCAGGCCCTTTTCCGGGCGCGAGCGCACCAAAAGCTCGCCGCCCCGCGTCACCACGAAGGCGGCGCCGCGGCGCAGCGCGCCGCTCTTCTTCGGCGCCTTGCGCGGGAACGTCTCCTGGTCGCCGCGGGCGCGGCCTGCGCAATCGTCATTCAGCGGACATAATGCGCAGGCCGGCTTCTTCGGCGTGCAGATGGTAGCACCGAGATCCATCAAGGCCTGAGCACTGTCCCCGGCGCGAGAGTTCTCGTCGCCGGCGCGAGAGGGCCCAAGCAATGTCGCCGCCATCTCCTTGATCAGCGGCTTGGCCTGCGGCAGCGCCGCCTCGATGGCGTAGAGCCGGCTGACTACGCGCTCGATATTGCCGTCGACCGGCATGGTGCGGCGGTCGAAAGCGATCGCGGCGATCGCCGCCGCGGTGTAGGGCCCGATGCCCGGCAGCGCGCGCAGCCCGTCCTCGGTGTCCGGAAACACCCCGCCATGGTCGCCCAGCACTGCAACCGCGCAGGCGTGCAGGTTGCGCGCCCGTGAATAGTAGCCGAGCCCGGCCCACATCCTGAGGACATCGTCGAGCGAGGCGCGGCCGAGCGCTGACACGTCGGGCCAGCGCGACAGGAACTTCTCGAAATACGGTCCGACTGCCCGGACCGTGGTCTGCTGCAGCATGATCTCGGACAGCCAGACACGGTACGGATCGGCCCGCGCCCCCGCCTCCGCACGCCACGGCAGCCGCCGGCGATGCCGGTCATACCAGGCCAGCAGCCGGGCCGGGCGGTCGGCTTGCTGATCGGTCATTTTGGTCTTGGCGGCCGCGCGAGAGCTCATGATGTTACTTTAGGACAAATCTTGCCCCGTCATGGGCGGGCTTGACCCGGGCATCCACGTCTTTCTTTGTCCGGGGAAACAAAGGCGTGTATGGCCGGGACATAGGCGAGCGGAAGCGACGCCGTCCTTCGGACGGCTAAGCCCGGCGACGACGGAAGGAACGTTCCTCACACGAATTGCGGGATGCTATAACCCTACCCATGCCCAGACCCGGCCCGATCAGCGCAAAGCCCCTGTCGATCCTGCTCAGCGACGTCTTCACCGACGCCTATGCCAAGCAGGGCTTTGCCGCTCGCGAACTGGTGACGCGCTGGACCGAGATCGCCGGCGAGCGGATCGCGGCCTATTGCGAGCCCCTGAAGATCCAGTGGCCTCGGCCGGTCGAGGGGCAGCCGCAGGAGCCGGCCACGCTGGTGCTGCGGGTCGAGGGGCCGATGGCGCTGGAGATCCAGCATTCCTCCGACGTCATCCTGGAGCGGGTGAACCGCTTCTTCGGCTGGCACGCGGTCGGCCGCCTGACGATCCGGCAAGCGCCGCTTTCGCGGCGCGCCCCCCCGACCCGGCCGCGCCCGCCCGACGCCAAAGCCGTAGCCCGGGAGGCGGCAAATCTTGCAGCCGTTGAGGACGATGATCTGCGCGCCGCGCTGGCCCGGCTGGGTGCCTTGATCAAGCGAAATTGACGCTTTTCGCAGGCACGGCCGCAAGACCCCGGCATTGCCACAATGGTCGTTTCAAGCTAGCGAAGGCTTCTTTTCGGGACCCCCTTCATTCTGGCGTGAATGCGCCAATCCGGGAGCTGACCTTGATCATCACGCGCCGCGCTTTCACCACCGCTCTCTCGCTGACCGGGCTTGCCGCTCTCGCCGGGCTGTCGCCGCTGCGCCTGATCACGGACGCGTTCGCGCAGACCGCCGCCGAGGTCGCCAAGCCGCAGTCGCTGCCGGACATGGGGCTCGGCCCGGCGGACGCCAAGGTGACCATCATCGAATACGCCTCGATGACCTGCCCGCACTGCGCCAATTTCAACGAGACGGTGTTCCCGAAGATCAAGTCGACCTACATCGACTCGGGCAAGGTCCGCTACGTGTTCCGCGAATTCCCGCTCGACATCAAGGCCGCCGCCGGCTCGATGCTGGCGCGCTGCATCGCCAAGGACGACGCACCGAAGTTCTTCGCCGTGATCGACCTGCTGTTCCGCCAGCAGAACGACTGGGTGGTCAAGAACACCACCGAGACGCTGACGCGGATCGGCAAGCAGGCCGGCCTCAGCCAGCAGCAGGTCGAGGACTGCCTGAAGGATCAGACGCTGCTCGACAAGATCGCCGCCGACCAGAAATACGCCAACGACGTGCTGAAGGTGAACTCGACGCCGACCTTCTTCGTCAACGGCGAGATGCTGAAGGGCGAGACCTCGTTCGAGGAGTTCAGCAAGCACATCGATCCGCTGCTGAAGAGCTGATCACGCACCCGCGAATCCGACGTCGTCGTGCCCGCGTTCGAGTCGCGGCACGATAACTGTGGATGATTTGCGATCACCGCATGCGGCCGTCGCATAATTTGGTTGTTGAAAACCTGATTCGCGCGATGCGAATCTTGGAGGACATGCAGGGGCCACAAAACCCCTGTAAATCCCCTGCAAATCCCTTGGGAAAAGCTTGGTCAAGCGGTTGCCCTGACGCACTCGCATCGCCATTGTCGCCGCTCATGAGAGCTGCACGCAGCTATTCACCCCAGACACCGACATTGCCATCCATGGTATTGTCACGGCAGGGAGATTCGCGCCCGGCCAAACGAGATTTGTGTACATGAAGCTCACGCGCCTCCGCCTGCACGGTTTCAAGTCGTTCGTTGAACCCACCGATTTCATGATCGAGCCGGGCCTGACCGGCGTTGTCGGACCGAACGGCTGCGGCAAATCCAATCTGGTCGAAGCGCTGCGTTGGGCGATGGGCGAAACCTCGCACAAGTCGCTGCGTGCCGCCGACATGGATGCGGTGATCTTCGCCGGTTCCGGCAACCGCCCGGCGCGCAACCACGCCGAAGTCGTGATGACGATCGACAATTCCGATCGCTCGGCGCCGGCCGCTGTCAACGACAGCCAGTTGCTCGAAATCTCCCGCCGCATCGAGCGCGAGGCCGGCTCGGTGTACCGCATCAACGGCCGCGACGTGCGCGCCCGCGACGTCCAGATCCTGTTCGCCGACGCCGCCACCGGCGCGCGGTCGCCGGCACTGGTCCACCAGGGCAAGATCGGCGAGATCATTCAGGCCAAGCCCGAGCAGCGCCGCCGCGTGCTGGAAGACGCCGCCGGCGTCGCCGGCCTGCATGCCCGCCGCCACGAGGCGGAACTGCGGCTGAAGGCGGCCGAAACCAACCTCACCCGCGTCGAGGACGTGATCGGCCAGCTCACCGGCCAGATGGAAGGCCTGAAGAAGCAGGCCCGCCAGGCGATTCGTTACCGCGAGGTCGCGGCCAAGGTACGCAAGTCCGAGGCCATGCTGTTCCATCTGCGCTGGATCGGGGCCAATGCCGACGTCAACGACGCCGGGCGGACGCATGATCTCGCCGTGCGCGAGATGGCGGAGCGCACCCAGCATCAAGCGGAAGCCGCGCGTATCCAGGCGATCCGCGCCACCGAGCTGCCGGCGCTGCGCGATGCCGAGGCGCGCGCCGCCGCCGGCCTGCAGCGCCTGACCAATGCGCGCGAGATGCTCGATCGCGAGGAACAGCGCGCCAAGGAACGCGTCGGCGAGCTCGATCGCCGCCTCACCCAGTTTGCCCAGGACATCGCGCGCGAGCAGCAGCAGACCTCCGATGCCGACATCGCGTTGCAGCGGCTCGACACCGAAGACGCCGAGCTGAAGGAAGAGATCAAGTCGCGGGTCGAGAAGCGCTCCGGCGTCGACGAGCGCGTCTCCGAGGCCGAGGAGATCCTGGCCGCGACCGAGCGCCAGTTCTCCGAGCTGACCACGCAGCTCGCCGACCTCACCGCCAAGCGCAACCAGCTCGAAGCCGGCGTGCGCACGCATCGCGACCGGCTGGCCCGGCTCGATCAGGAGATCGCCAACGTCCAGGCCGAGGAAACCAAGCTCGCGCAGGAGACCGGAAATCTCGGCGACATCGATGCGCTCGCCGCCGCCATGGAGATGGCGCAGCAGACGCTCGCCGAGTCCGAGGCGGCCGTGCAGGAGAGCGAGGCGCATCACGCCGCCGCACGGCAGACGCTGGAATCCTCCCGTAATCCGCTCGCCGAGGCCGAGAAGCGCGTGCAGCGGCTCGAGACCGAAGCCCGCACCATCTCCAAGCTCGTCACCAGCGAGACCAAGAATCTGTGGCCGCCGATCATCGACGGCATCACGGTCGCCAAGGGCTACGAAAAGGCGATCGGCGCCGTGCTCGGCGACGACCTCGACGCGCCCGTGGATTCGTCTGCGCCGATGCGCTGGACCAATGTCGGCGAAGCCGCTGATGATCCTGCGCTGCCGGATGGCGTCGAGCGGCTGGCCGATCACGTCCAGGCGCCGCCGGAACTGGCGCGACGTCTGGCCCAGATCGGCGTGGTGGCCAAGGAACGCGGCGCGGCGCTGGTGTCGCAGCTGAGGACCGGCCAGCGGCTGGTGTCGCTCGAAGGCGACGTCTGGCGCTGGGACGGCTTTGTCGCCGACGCCCATGCCCCGACCGGCGCGGCCCGCCGCCTCGCCGAGCGCGCCCGTCTGGTCGACATCGAGCATGAGCTGGAACAGGCCCGCATCGATGCCGCCGCCAAGCGCCAGGCGCTGGAGACGGCTGAAGAAGAATTGCGCTCGGCATCCGCCGCCGAGGGTGCCTCGCGCGAAGCCGTGCGTGCCGCCCGCCGCGAAACCGACGCCGCCCGTGAGCGCCATGCCGCGACCGAACGCGAGATCAATCGCCACTCTGCGCGCAAATCGGCGCTGACCGAGGCGCACAGCCGCGTCGCCGCCGACCGCGCCGAAGCCGAAGCGGCCCATGAGAACGCAGTTGCCGCGCTGTCCGAACTGCCGCCGGGCGTGGAGACCGAAGCCCAGCTCGCCGCGGTTCGCGCCGAGATCGACAACCAGCGCCGTGCCGCGGCGCAAGTCCGCGCCGAGGCGCAGGCGCTCGCCCGCGAGGCCGAGCTCGCCGACCGCCGCGTGCAGGCCATCGTTGCCGAACGCAACGAGTGGCAGAGCCGCAAGACCAGCGCCGCCTCGCAGGTCGGGACCATCGAAGAGCGCATCGCCGAGGTGTCGGCCGAGCGCGAGGAACTGGCCAACGCGCCGGAAGTGTTCGCCGAGAAGCGCAGCGCGCTGATCACGGAGATCGAGCACGCCGAGGGTGATCGCCGGATCGCCGCCGATGCGCTGGCGACGGCGGAAGCCGCGATGGCGGAAACCGATCGTGTCGCCAAGGCTACGCTCGAAGCCCTCTCCTATTCCCGTGAGGCAACCGCGCGTGCCGAAGAACGCATGGAAGGCACCCGCCGCCGCCTCGCCGATATCGAGCGCGAGATCCACGATATGCTCGAGGTCGAGCCGCAGGCGGTCGTCGGCCTCGCCGAGATCGAGCCCGGCCAGGAGCTGCCGCCGGTCACGCAGGTCGAAGAAGAGCTCGAAAAGCTGCGACGCGACCGCGAGCGCCTAGGCGCGGTCAATCTGCGCGCCGAGGAAGAGTTGAAGGAAGTCGAGACCCAGCACACCGCGCTGACCACCGAGCGCGACGACCTGGTCGAGGCGATCAAGCGGCTGCGGCAGGGTATCCAGAGCCTCAACCGCGAAGCGCGCGAGCGCCTGCTGACCTCGTTCGAGACCGTCAACAACCACTTCAAGCGGTTGTTCACCGAGCTGTTCGGCGGCGGCGAGGCCGCGCTGCATCTGATCGAGAGCGACGATCCGCTCGAAGCCGGCCTCGAGATCATCGCCAAGCCGCCCGGCAAGAAGCCGCAGACGCTGTCGCTGCTGTCAGGCGGTGAGCAGGCGCTGACGGCGCTCGCGCTGATCTTCGCGGTGTTCCTGACCAACCCGTCGCCGATCTGCGTGCTGGACGAAGTCGATGCGCCGCTCGACGACCACAACGTCGAACGATTCTGCACCCTGCTGAACGAGATGACCTCGTCGACGGAAACCCGCTTCATCATCATCACGCACAATCCGATCACGATGGCGCGGATGAACCGGCTGTTCGGCGTCACCATGGCCGAGCGCGGCGTGTCGCAGCTGGTGTCGGTCGACCTGCAGGGCGCGGTCGATATCCTCGACCAGAACGTGGCGTAACGCTACGTCGAAGCACCTCGGACTTGAGGCGAGGCCTCTCGGCCCCGTCATTGCGAGGCGCGACAGCGACGAAGCAATCCACGCCTCCACAAGCGGCGCGATGGATTGCTTCGCTCTGCTCGCAATGACGTGCGATAGTATAGCGGATGACCTCACCCGATCTCCCCGCTGAACTGCGTGCCGCCCTCAACGCCAGGCTCGAAGGCCTGTCGCGCAACGACGCGGCCGGTCGCGCGGCGATCATCTCACAGACGTACCGCGAGGGCGGCGGCTCCGGGACGATCCGGACCGAGACCGATGCGCTGGCCTATGCGCTGGCACGGATGCCCGCAACCTATGCGGCCGTGGTGGCGAGCCTCAATGCACTGACAGAGATCCGGCCGGACTTCGCGCCGGCGAGCCTGCTCGATGTCGGCGCCGGCCCCGGGACCGCTACCTGGGCGGCCTCCCAGACGTTCACGTCGCTGCGGGGCTTCACCCTGCTCGACGCCAATGGCGCGTTGAGAACGCTGGCGCAGGAGCTTTTTCAACGCACCGCACGCCTGCACGACACCAGCTACCAACTCGGCCAAGCCCGCGCCTTGCTGGACAAGGCCGACCCCGCCGACCTCGTCGTCGCCAGCTACATGATCGGCGAGCTCGGCGAGTCCGAGCGCGCGGCACTGACCGACGCGCTGTGGTCCAAAGCGCGCGACACGCTATTGGCCGTCGAACCCGGCACGCCCGCGGGCTATGCGCGGATCATCGCACTGCGCGCACGCTTGATCGCCGCCGGCGCGCATGTCACAGCCCCCTGTCCGCATGATGGCGCCTGCCCGCTGGTCACGCCCGACTGGTGCCATTTCTCGCAGCGCCTGCAACGCTCGCGCGCGCACAAGCAGGTCAAGGGCGCCGACGCCCCGTTCGAGGACGAGCGCTTCGCCTATGTCGCGCTGAGCCGCGCGCGCGTTGAGAACCGGCCATCGCGCGTACTGGCGCAACCGGATGCCGGCAAGGTCGAGGTCGCGGCCAAGCTCTGCACGCCCGAGGGCGTTGTTGTCACAAAAGTGCCGCGGCGCGCGAAGGCCGATTACGCCCGGGCCCGGCGCTGGCGCTGGGGCGACGCGACCGGCTGATATTCGCGTTTATCCTTGAGCATCTCCTGCCGCAATGCCAAGTTGCAGATCCTGCCTACGCACCATTGGCCGCCTGAACGGAACGTAGCCATCATGGCTCAGCACGAGCCCAGCGGATCATCCAAGACAATCGTGTTCGTGTCGGACGGCATTGACATACGATGGGGGCTATGGACTATCGCCGTCGCAATTTCCGCGCTCGCGGCCATCATTAGGAAGACGATCGATCCTTCCGCAGATCAAGCCCGGACATTCGCAATACTCGTATTGCTCGGCTGCATCGTCGGCCTCGGCATCGTCCGGCGATGGACCGTCCCAATCGATCCGCATGACCGGAGAATGACGATCGTAAGATCCTTGGCTCTGCGATGGACCGGCGTCGTGCTGCGGACCGAAGTCATTGAGCACTGCTCGTTCGACGAATGCAGTGAAGTCGGAATCCTGACGTATACGGGATACGGTGGGCCAGTGGAGCTGGTCCCGCACCGACGTGATTGTCGACTTCAAGCGGGGCGGCAGGCACAGGATTCCGGTGCAATCGTGGTCGCTGGACGAAGCCAGTCGGCTCGCCGCGGAATTGTCTGCAGCGACTGGAATACCCCTGCAAAGTGGGGTCGGCCAAGCGCCTGCGGCCGAGCGCTGGTCAGCTTCGAGTTGAACCTAGCCGGGGGACCGGCCGACCAACTCATGCCCACCTTTTCGCGGCGGGCTGCCCTGCGCCCCGATCTTGGGCTACGGTGCCGCCGTCTCGTCCATCAGGAGCTGCCCTGCCATGTCGACCAGCTGGATCGTTATCGGCGTCATCGTCCTTCTCGTGCTGTTTGCGTTCGGCGCCTACAACCGGCTTGTCGCGCTCGGCCAGCGCGTCAGCCAGGCCTTTGCCGACATCGATGTGCAGCTCAAGCAGCGCCACGATCTGATCCCGAACCTGGTCGAGACCGTGAAGGGCTATGCCGCACATGAGCGCGGCACGCTCGACGACGTCATCAAGGCACGCAACTCGGCGATCTCGGCACAGGGGCCGGCCCAGGTCTCGGCGGCGGAGAACCAGCTCTCCGGCGCGCTCGGCCGGCTGATCGCGCTATCGGAGGCCTATCCGGACCTCAAGGCCAACGCCAATTTCCAGCAGCTCGCCTCGGAGCTTTCCGATCTCGAGAACAAGATCGCCGCCAGCCGCCGCTTCTTCAACAACGCGGTCCAGGAATACAACACCGGCATCCAGCAGATGCCGGCCGCCCTGTTCGCCGGCATGTTCGGCTTCACCCGCAAGGATTTCTTCGACCTCGGCGCCAGCCGCACGGAGGTCGAGGCGGCACCGAGCGTGAAGTTCTGATCAGCATGGCATCCAGCCAGCTCTGTCATTCCGGGGCGATGCAAAGCATCGAACCCGGAGTCTCGATCGACCAAGAAACCTCTGGATTCCGGGTTCACGCCGTTGGCGTGCCCCGGAATGACGATGGTTAGTCATGGCCGCCTATGGTCTCTACACGCATATCGCATCGAACAAGTTTCGTTCGATGCTGTTGCTTGCCGGCCTGTTCCTGCTGATCTACGTGCTGGTGTATGCCGGCGCGCTGGTCGCGGAGGTGATGATCGATAGTGGCCGCACGGCCGACTACTATCTGACCCATGCCTCGCGCGATCTGGTCTCGGCCTTCCCATGGGCGACGATCGCGGCGGTGGCCTGGATCGTGATCGCCTATTTCTTTCACCAGAAGATGATCGACGCCGTCACCGGCGGCGAAAGCGTGACGCGGCAGCAGCAGCCGCGGCTCTACAATCTCTTGGAAAACCTCTGCATCTCGCGCGGCATCCCGATGCCGAAGCTGAAGGTGATGGACAGCCCGGCGCTGAACGCGTTCGCGACCGGACTGAACCCGCGGCAATATTCCATCACGGTCACCACGGGTCTCCTGAAGGCGCTTGATGACCAGGAGATCGAGGCCGTGCTCGGCCACGAGCTCACCCATATCAAGAACGGCGACGTGCAGCTGATGGTGGTCGCCGTGATCATCGCCGGCGTGGTCGGCTTCTTCGGCGAGCTGTTCTTCCGCCTGTTCACAAATCTGTCGTGGAGCGGCGGCGGCGGAGGTGGCTGGTCGTCCTCGTCATCCTCCCGATCGTCGTCATCCTCGTCGGACCGCGACAGCAAGGGCTCGGGCGGCGGCGCGATCGTCGTGATCATCATCGCGGTCGCGCTGATCGTGCTGGCCTGGCTGCTGTCGCAGGTGGTCAAGCTCGCGCTGTCGCGCTCGCGCGAATTTCTCGCCGATGCCGGATCGGTCGAGCTGACGAAAAATCCCGATGCGATGATCTCGGCGCTGCGCAAGATCGAGAACCGCGGTGAGTTGCCGGGCGCCACCTCGGCGGTGATGGAACTCTGCGTCGACAATCCGCGCGAGGGTTTTGCCGACCTGTTTGCCACCCACCCGTCGGTGAAGTCCCGGGTCGATGCCCTGGTGAAATATGCCGGCGGCCACGACCCCGGACCGCTAGCGCTGCCGGATGAGACGTTGGACGCGACGGAGCCGCAGGACCAGCCGTCCACGGCAGGCGACCAGCCCCCGCCGGTGACCCATGGCCCGTGGGGTGACACGCAGCCTGCACAACCGAACAATCCGCCGCCGCTGCCCGGCACCGGCCCCAGGCAGGGACCGTTTGGTCCGCTCCAGGGACCGCTTCAAGGCCCTTGGGGCCGGCACCGCTGATCGTGCCCTAGGTTACTCAGTCCATTAAGGAAATCCCTACCAAACCCAATGTGGGCACCTTAAGGAATTGAATTCTCCCTCGTTTCTGCCATGTTCGCGCCCAAAGCAGTGTGGGGACTTGCCGATCGCCATCGCGGTCGGGAGCGCGCTTTAAGGGACTTCCATGGCAAAGCCGGTTGTGATCGTGGTGGGCGCTGACAAGGGCGGGGTCGGCAAGACCACCGTCTCGCGGACGCTCCTGGACTATTTCAGTGCCAACAATGTGCAGACCCGGGCGTTCGACACCGAGTCGCCGCGCGGCACGCTGAAGCGCTTCCATCCCGACATCACCGAGATCGTCGACATGACGACGACCGCGGACCAGATGAAGATCTTCGATACGCTGAACGCCGGTTCCTCGGTCACCGTGATCGACGTCCGCGCCGGCCTGTTGTCGCCCGCGCTGGCCTCGCTGCGCGATATCGGCTTCCTCGACGCGGCGCGCTCCGGCCAGATCACCTTCGCCGTGTTCCACATCCTGGGCCCGTCGATCGCCTCGCTGGACGAGATCGCCGAGACCGCCAACTTCATGAGCGGCGCGAAGTATTTCCTGGTGAAGAACTTCATCAACGACACTCAGTTCTTCCAGTGGGACCAGGCCACCTACAATTCGTACTTCCACCGCATCAAGGATGCCGTGGACCTCACCATCCCGAAGCTCAACGAAATGGCCTACGAGCAGGTCGAGGTCTCCTCGGTTCCGTTCCTGAAATTCGTTGCCAACAAGGGCATCAACGACGACGCCGCAAACTACTCCTTCGTGCTGCGCGGCTATGTCCGGCACTGGCTTGCGAACGTCTGGAGCGAGTTCGACCGGATCAAGCTGACCGACCTGGTCGGCGCCAAGGCGGCCAAGGGCGAAAAATAGTCGCGCGCAAAGGCGACCGAAAGTCGCGCCCGGCCGCAGCGAAGAGTCGCGCCCGGGGAAGCGAAAAAAGTCGCGCGCAAGGCGGCGATGGGGCTGGATTAGGCGAAAATTTGGCCTGATATAGCGGGCGATGTCGTCCACGCCCGTTTACATCATCTGCTCGCCCCGCCCGCAGGTCGGCAAGACGCTGATCGCGCGGCTGCTCGGCGAATTCCTGCTGCTCAAGAACGGCGATGTCGTCTGCTACGACATCAACCTGAAGGAGCCGTCGCTGCTCGACTACCTGCCGCGGATCACGGAAACCGCCGATGTGATCGACACCTACGGCAAGATGCAGCTGATGGACCGCGTCATCGTCAATGACGGCATCGGCAAGGTGATCGACCTCGGCTACCACGCCTTCGACGAATTCTTCAGAATGTGCGACCAGATCGGGCTGATGAAGGAGGCGCTGCGCCGCCGCGTCTCGCCGGTCATCCTGTATGTCGCCGATACCGACCGCGCCTCGGTGCACGGCTACCAGACGCTGCAGGGCATGATCCCGCCGAACGCGCTCATCGTGATCGACAATGAATTCGTGGTGCGCGGTGAGCTGCCGCCCGTCATGACCGCCAGCCGGGTGCTGCGCTTCCGGGCGCTGCCGGTGTTCCTGAAGACCTATATCGACCGGCTGACCTTCTCCTTCACCGGCTATCTGCGCCAGGAGAGGGACTCGTCCACCGAGCTGCATCAGTGGATCCGGAAGAACTACACCACATTCCGCGATCTCGAGCTGAGCATACTGCTGCAGCGGGGATGACCGTCGTCCCGGCGAAGGCCGGGACGACGCGTGGCGCTAGTGCCCTTCGAACGCCATCAGCGTGCGCACCGGAACGTCCATCGCGCGCAGCTTGGCGGCGCCGCCCAGATCGGGCAGGTCGATGATGAAGCAGGCGGCGACGATGTTGGCGCCGATCTGGCGCAGCAGCTTCACCGCGCCCTCCGCGGTGCCGCCGGTCGCGATCAGATCGTCGACCAGGATCACGCGCTCGCCGGGCTGCACGGCGTCGGCATGCATCTCCATCTCGTCGATGCCGTATTCCAGCGAGTAGGCGATCCGCACCGTGGTGTGCGGCAGCTTGCCCTTCTTGCGGATCGGCACGAAGCCGGCGGAGAGCTGATGCGCCACTGCGCCGCCGAGGATGAAGCCGCGCGCCTCGATGCCTGCGACCTTGTCGACCTTCGCCCCCGCCCAGGGATGCACCAGCTCATCCACCGCGCGGCGGAAAGCGCGGGCATCGGCGAGCAGTGTCGTGATGTCGCGAAACAGGATGCCCTTCTTCGGATAATCCGGGATGGTGCGAACGGTCGCCTTGATGTCGTGGTCGAAGGTCATTGGTCTCGCAATCCTCAATTGGCCGGCGGATTAAGCCGGAATGCATTCTCGACAATGCGCAGGCCGACCTCGTTGCCGAGCGACATCAGCGATTCCGGATGGAATTGCACGCCGCCGACCGGCAGGGTCTTGTGCTCGATCACCATCGCGACGCCGTCTTCGGTGGTCGCGGTCACCGCCAGCACCTCGGGCACGCTGTCGCGCTCGACATAGAGCGAGTGGTAGCGGCCGATCACGATCTCATTCGGCAAATTGTGCATCAGCCTGCCGCCGCGGACCTGGACCCGCGACGGACGGCCATGCGCGGGCTGGCCGAGCTGGCCGAGCTGGCCGCCGAAATATTCGCCGATCGCCTGCACGCCGAGACAGACGCCGAAGATCGGCAACTTCTTCTCAAGCGCGGTGTCGATGGTCTTCGCGATGCCGAAATCCTCCGGGCGACCCGGCCCGGGCGACAGTACCAGCAGGTCCCAGCCGCGTTGCTTCAACATGTCCTGGGCATGGATATGCCTGACCACGGTGACGTTGGCGCCGACCTGGCGGAAGTAATCCGCCAGCATGTGCACGAAGCTGTCGTCGTGATCGATCAAAAGCACGTTCTTGCCCGAGCCGGTGGCATCGGGCGCGAAATCCGACAGCGGCTTCGGCGGATCGCCGCGCAGCGCCTGGAACAGCGCCGCCGCCTTGACCTGGCACTCGCGGTCCTCGGCGGCGGGATCCGAGTCGAACAGGCAGGTCGCGCCGACGCGCACCTCGGCGAGACCGTCCTTCATGCGGATGGTGCGGATGGTGAGGCCGGTGTTGATGCTGCCGTCAAAATTGACGCAGCCGATCGCGCCGGCGTACCAGCGCCGCGGCGACCGCTCGTGATCCTCGACAAATTGCATCGCCCACAATTTCGGCGCGCCGGTCACGGTCACCGCCCAGGCATGTGTCAGGAAAGCATCGAGCGAATCGAAGCCTGGCCGCAGCATGCCCTCGACGTGGTCGACTGTGTGAAACAGCTTTGAGTAGGTCTCGATCTGCCGCCGCGCCAGCACCTTGATGGTGCCGGGCACGCAGACGCGCGCCTTGTCGTTGCGGTCGACGTCGGTGCACATGTTGAGCTCGAACTCGTCCTTTTCCGAGTTCAACAGCTTGCGGATCTGCTCGGCATCGCCGATCGAATCCGACCCGCGCGCGATGGTGCCCGAGATCGGACAGGTCTCGACCCGGCGGCCGTCGGAGCGCACGAACATCTCCGGCGATGCCGAGACCAGGAATTCGCCGTCGCCGAGATTCATCAGCGCGCCATAGGGCGACGGATTGATGCGACAGAGTCGCTGGAACACTTCCGCCGGCGAACGCTCGCAGGGCTCGGCAAACAGCTGCCCGGGCACCGCCTCGAACAGGTCGCCGCGGGCGAACGCCGCGCGCGCGACTTCGACGGTCGCCTGGTATTCGCCTGGCGCGTGATCGGCAAAACCCTGCCGCCCGGTCATGGCGTAGAGGCTCGGCGCGGTCTCGTGCGACTGGCCGGCGGTGGATTTGCCCTTCCAGGAGAACTCGTAATTCAGCGCCACGCCGCGGCCGGTGGCGCGGTCATACGCCAGCAGCCGGTCCGGCACGTAGAGCACGATGTCGCGCTGGTCGGCCTCGCGGGCGCGCTTCTGCACGATGTCCTCGATCTGGAACACGAGGTCGTAGGCGAAAGCGCCGAACAGGCCGAGCAGCGGATCGGCATTGGAGGTGAACGCCGCCACCATGTCGCGCACCAGCGACATCACGCTGGCGCGGCGCGTGCGCTGGTCTTCCTCCACCGGCGCGGCGCCGCGGAGGATATGGCCGGCGAGCCGCGTGGCGCTCCGCTCCGTGATCACGACGCAGGGCTCGCGCAGCACGTCGCCGAGGAAGGCGATCAGGACCTCGCCGCGCGGGTTCAGCGCCTGCAACGAGAAATCGGTGCCTGACGTCTCCAGCACCAGCGGCGGATCGGCGAAGCCGAGGTCAAAGCTCTCGTAGCGGCCCGGCACTGTGGTGCCCGAGGACAGCACCACGCCGCGGCGGCGGTCCAGCAGCGCGATCAAATCGTCGAGACGGTTGGCGCCGCCGGTGAACTGCTCGACCACGCGCGCGACCGCGAGGCCGCCGTTGGTCAGGTATTCGCTCTTGGCCGGCAGGGAGAAAACTGTCCTGTTCATGTGATCCTCTTACGAAACTTGGGAAGAGAGCGCCACACAGGACAAACGAAGGGAGACCGTCGCACTGCGATGGCGACCTTCGACGTTTTTGGGAAATGAAAACGCACCGGCCACCTATGAGAAGGTGGGCCACCAACGACGGGATGGACTGGCAACGGTGCTCATGGCCGCTACTCACCACCGGGCGCGGGCCGTGTCAAGGGATGCCCCGACACCCCTGCCCCAATCCTGAACGCCCTCTTGGACGGCATTTTCGGGGTTTGAAGCGACCGGAATCCGCGTAGGGTTTGTCGAAATGGCGGCGGATCAGTCGCCCAAAAAACAGACAGATGGTGGAGGCGCAGATGGCGATTTTGGGTCTCGGATATGCCGGCTTCGGCTCCGACGCGCTCGACGACTGGCGGCAGTTCGGCACCGGCCTGGTCGGGCTGCAGGCGATCGAGCGCGGCAACTCGCTGCTCGCCTTCCGGATGGACGACCGCAAGCAGCGCATCGTGATCGACCGCGCCCAGGGCGAAGGGACGCGGTTCTTCGGCTGGGAGGTCGCGGATGCCACAGCGCTCGACGCGCTGGCGGCGCGGCTCGAGCATGCCGGCGTTGCCGTGATCGCCGAACCGCAGGCGCTCGCAGATAGCAGGCGGGTCCGCCGACTGATCTCGTTCCAGGACCCGGCCGGCAACCGTCTGGAGGCCTTTCATGGCCCCGAGATCGACGACACGCCGTTCCGGCCCGGACGATCCATCTCCGGCTTCCGTACCGGCGCGCTGGGGCTCGGCCACGCGGTGCTGACCGTCGAGAACATCGCGCCTGTCATGAGCTTCTATGTCGACGTGCTCGGCTTCGGCCTCAGCGACTACATCGAAAAGCCGTTCCGTGCCTATTTCTTCCACGTCAATGCCCGCCACCATTCGCTCGCGCTGATCGAGACCGGCACGAACGGCATGCATCATCTGATGGTGGAATTGTTCTCGCTGGACGATGTCGGCCAAGCCTACGACATCGCGACGAAGGAAGACCGGGTCAACGTCACGCTCGGCCGTCACACCAACGACCTGATGACGTCGTTCTACGCCAAGTCGCCGTCAGCTTTCATGGTCGAGTGCGGCTGGGGCGGCCGCGAGATCGACCCTAAGAACTGGACGCCGTTCGAAATGTACGACGGCCCGAGCCTGTGGGGCCACGAACGTGTCTGGCTGTCGCCGGAGGACCGCGCGGTCGCGCGCGAGATGCGGATGCGCGCCGCCGCCGAGGGCAAGCGCGCGCCGGTGCAGGTGCTGGAAGGCAATTTCAAGCTGATGTCGGGGACCTGCCCGTGGTGGGATGGGGTGAAGGCTTCATAAAAGCTGCGTCGTCCCGGCGAAAGCCGGGACCCATAACCACAGGGCGTAGTTGTCTGGCAAAGCCGTCGGCCAGCTTCCTTTGATCACGACGGCCGCGGCGTATGGGTCCCGGCCTTCGCCGGGACGACGGATGGTGATCGCGAACGCCGCTCAGCCCAGATGCTTCCTGAAGAAATCCGTCGCCCGGTCCCAGGCCAGTTCCGCACACTGGCGGTCGTGCACCGACAGGCGCTGCTCGTTGCCGAAGCCGTGGTCGGCGTCATAGCGGTACAGCTCCAGCGATTTGCCGGCGGCCTTCATCGCTTTCTCGAAACCATCGACCAGCGCCGGCGTGCACCAATCGTCCTTGGTGGCGAAATGGCCCTGCAGCGGAATCCGCACGTCCGCCGGCTTGGCCGCCTGCTCCGGCGGAATGCCGTAGAACACCACACCAGCGGTCAGCTCCGGGATCTTGGTGGCGCCGATGATGGTCACCGCGCCGCCGAGGCAGAAGCCAGTCAGGCCGACCTTGGCGCCGTTCTTGCCGAGATATTGCGCGGCGCCGCGCACCGTCTGCGTGGTGGCATCCATGAAGTCGAGCGAGTTCATCTCTTTGCCGGCCGCGTCGGTGTCGTGATACGGCACCACCTTGCCCTTGTAGAGATCGGGCGCCAGCGCATCGAAACCGGCCCGCGCGAAGCGGTCGCACATGCCCTTGATCTGGTCCTGCAGCCCCCACCACTCCTGGATCACGACGACCCCGGGCGCGTTGCCGCGCGCGGCGTTGGCGAGATAGCCCGACGCTTCCTTGCCGTCCGGACGCTTGAAGTTGATGCTGGTACCCATGAGTTCCTCCGCGATGTTTGCCGGCCGATTGGCCGGCATTTTGTCCGTACTCGGTGACCGACGCAATCGCCCTGCGGCCCCCTCGCGCACTCGTCATGACTGCCGAAGCACCAACGCGCTTCTCGTGAACCAAGCCTCGGACACGCACAAAACAAAAAAGCCCCCGAAGGGGCTTTTTCAAATTCGCTACCGCGTCTGAGGTCAGTGCGCGTCGGCCCAGACCTTGCGCTTGGTGAAGTACATCAGGATGGCGAAGATCACGAGGAAGAAGAACACCTGCATGCCGATCCGCTTGCGCTCTTCCATGTGCGGCTCGGCCGCCCACATCAGGAACGTGGTGACGTCGTGCGCGTATTGCTTGACCGTAGCCGGCGAGCCGTCGTCGAAGGTCACCTGACCGTCGGACAACGGCTTCGGCATCTTGATCGAATGGCCGGGGAAGTACTTGTTGTAGTACGAGCCCTCCGGGATCGTCACGCCGGCCGGCACCTTGTCCTCGAAACCTTGCAAGATGGCGTCGACGTAGTCCGGTCCCTGCTCCTGGTACTGGCTGAAGAAGTCGATCACGAACTGCGGGAAGCCGCGCTTGTAGGACCGCGCCTTGGTGATCAGCGAGAGGTCCGGCGGCGCCGCGCCGCCATTGGCCGCGCGCGCGGCCTGCTCGTTCGGGAACGGCGCCGGGAAGTAGTCCGCCGGGCGGCCCGGGCGCTCGAACATCTCGCCCTGGTCGTTCGGACCGTCCTTGATCTTGTACTCAGCGGCCAACGCCGCGGCCTGCGCCTCCGAATAGCCGGGGCCGCCGGCGTCGGCGAGGTTGCGGAATGCGATGTAGTTCAGGCTGTGGCAGGCCGAGCAGACTTCCTTGTAGACCTTCAGGCCACGCTGCAGCGAGCCGCGGTCATACTTGCCGAACGGGCCGGAGAACGACCAGCTCTGGGCCGGCGGCGCGTTGCCACCTTCCTCGGCCTTGGCGTTCTGGGTGCTGCCGGCGAACAGGCCACCGGCCAGCACCAGCGCAACCATCACGGAGGCTGCGGTCGCGGCCCTGCCCTTGCTCTTCGCCAGCACGTCGTCGGCGATCGAGTTCGGTACCGGGCGCGGCGTCTCGATGCGGGCGAGCAGCGGCAGCACGATCAGGAAGTAGGCGAAGTAGCACACCGTCAGGATCCGGCCGGCGATCACATAGATGCCTTCCGGCGGCTGCGAGCCGAGATAGCCGAGCAGGATGCAGACCACCACGAAGATCCAGAAGAACTGCTTGGCCAGCGGACGATACTTCGACGACCGCGTCCGTGCGCTGTCGAGCCAGGGCAGGAAGCACAGGATGATGATCGCCGAGAACATCGCCACGACGCCGGCGAGCTTGTTCGGGATCGAGCGCAGGATCGCGTAGAACGGCAGATAGTACCATTCAGGCACGATGTGCGCCGGGGTCACGCCAGGGTTCGCCGGGATGTAGTTGTCGGCGTCGCCGAGGTAGTTCGGCATGTAGAAGATGAACCAGGCGAAGAAGATCAGGAAGCACGACACACCGAACGCGTCCTTGATCGTCGCATACGGGGTGAACGGAACGGTGTCCTTCTCGGTCTTGGCCTCGACACCGGCCGGGTTGTTCTGACCCGCGACGTGCAGCGCCCAGACGTGCAGCACGACCACGCCGGCGATCACGAACGGCAGCAGGTAGTGGAGCGAGAAGAAGCGATTCAGCGTCGGGTTGCCGACCGAATAGCCGCCCCACAGCAGGGTCACGATGCTCTCGCCGAAATACGGCACGGCGGAGAACAGATTGGTGATGACGGTGGCACCCCAGAAGCTCATCTGGCCCCACGGCAGCACGTAGCCCATGAAGCCGGTCGCCATCATCAGGAGGTAGATGATGACGCCGAGGATCCACAGCACCTCGCGCGGTTCCTTGTACGACCCGTAATAGAGACCGCGGAACATGTGGATGTAGACGGCGAAGAAGAACATCGACGCGCCGCAGGCATGCATGTTGCGCAGCAGCCAGCCGTAATTGACGTCGCGGACAATCAGCTCGACCGACTTGAAGGCGAGATCGGCGTGCGGCGTGTAGTGCATCGCCAGGATCACGCCGGTCAGGATCTGCAGCGCCAGCATCATCGAAAGGATGGCGCCGAAGGTCCACCAGTAGTTCAGGTTGCGCGGCGTCGGATAGGCCACGAAGGAGGAGTGGATCAGGCCGAAGATCGGAAGACGCCGTTCGATCCACTTCAAGGCGGGGTTGCTCGGTTGAAAATCAGATGGTCCGCTCATTGATGCGATCCTGAAGAAGAAAAACGACGCGATGGGTCCAAGGGGAAGTCCAAATCCCGGAGGTCCGGGACTTAGCCGATCTGGATTTTGGTGTCGGTAAGGAAGGCGTAGGGCGGCACCGCCAGGTTGGCGGGCGCCGGCCCCTGGCGGATACGACCGGAGGAGTCGTACTGCGAGCCGTGGCAGGGGCAGAAGAAGCCGTCGTAATTGCCCTCATGGGCGATCGGGATACAGCCGAGATGGGTGCAGATGCCGATCACGACCAGCCACTGGTCGTGGCCTGCCTTGACGCGAGCCGAGTCGGGCTGCGGATCGGGCAGGCTCGAGAGCGCAACGCCCTGGGCCTCCTGGATCTGCTTCTTGGTGCGGTGGCTGATGTAGATCGGCTTGCCGCGCCAGAACACCTTGATGTCCTGGCCCTCGGCGATCGGCGTCAGGTCGACCTGGATCGGCGCGCCGGCCGCGATCGTCGCGGCATCCGGGTTCATCTGGGCAACCAGCGGCCAAACAGTGGCGGCTGCGCCGACCACGGCGGCAGCTCCGGTTGCAACAAAGAGAAAATCACGGCGTGTCGGATGGTCCGCCGAAGACGCTGTCGTCACGATTCCTAGCCCTTTCTTTTCTGCAGCCGGTGGAACCGCCCCGGAGACGCAGAACGCGCCCCAAGAAAGGCTGCCGGCGCCCGCGGCCCCCGCGGCGGCAGAAAACCGCTATTCCCCACCCCAAATGGCGGAACAGCAGTCCAGAATCGTTCTATTGGCACCCTTGCCGGACGAGCGCAAGCCCGCTATCGGCTCGCACACGTGCAATGCACGAAATCCGCGCCGAGCGATGTTTTATTGAGACAATTTCATCCGGATTTCACAGGTCGCCCGCACCATGCAGATCGCGCTGTTCCAGCCCGACATCCCCCAGAATACAGGGACGATTCTGCGCCTCTGCGCCTGCCTGGACGTGTCAGCCCATATCATCGAACCGGCAGGGTTCGACACCTCGGACCGGAATTTCCGCCGGGCGGGTATGGACTATCTCGACCATGTGCGGTTGAAGCGTCACGACTCATGGTCGAAATTCGAGGAATGGCGAGCCGAGGCCGGATGCCGGCTGGTCCTGTTCACGACCAAGGCAGCGAAATCCTACCTTGATTTCGCGTATAGGGCCTCCGATGTCCTGCTCTTCGGGCGCGAAACGGCGGGGGTGACCGAGGCGGTGGTAGCCGCCGCGGATGCGCGGCTGTTGATTCCGATCAAGCCGTCCTTGCGCTCGCTCAATGTGGCGGTCACCGCGGCCATGGCAGTCGGAGAGGCCCTGCGGCAGACGGGTTCAGGAATTGCCGGTTCGGTAACTTAAGGGATTTTTGGTGAGCTACGCGGTCAAGGAGATCTTTCTCACCCTGCAGGGCGAAGGCGCCCATGCGGGCCGGGCCTCCGTGTTCTGCCGCTTCGCCGGCTGCAACCTCTGGACCGGCCGCGAGCAGGACCGCGCCGGGGCAGTCTGCCGGTTCTGCGACACCGATTTCGTCGGCACCGACGGCACGCTCGGCGGCCGCTATGCCGACGCGGCCGAGCTTGCCGGCACCATTGCCGCGCAATGGACCGGGGGCGAAGCCGACCGCTACGTGGTGCTGACCGGCGGCGAGCCGCTGCTGCAGGTCGACACCGCCCTGATCGAGGCCCTGCACGGCCACGGCTTTGCGATCGCGATCGAGACCAACGGCACCATCGCGCCGCCCGACGGGCTCGATTGGGTCTGCGTCAGCCCCAAGGCGGCATCCGAGCTCGTGGTGCGCAAGGGGCACGAGCTCAAACTGGTCTATCCGCAGCCGGAGAACGCGCCGGAGGATTTTGCGGGCCTCGCCTTCGAGCGCTTCTCGCTGCAGCCGATGGACGGCCCCGACGTGATCGAGAATACCGAGCTTGCGATCGCATACTGCCTGAAGCACCCGCGATGGCGCCTCAGCGTGCAGACGCACAAGACGCTCGGCATTAGATGAACTAACAGAACTGGATTGTTGAGAGAGATGTGGGAATTGACGAAAGCGTTTCGGTTCGAAGCTGCGCATGCGCTATCCGGAACGACCTTTGGCACTGCAAGCGAGGAGATCCACGGTCACTCGTTTCGAGCCGAGGTTACCGTCCGCGGCACGCCCGATCCGAAAACCGGGATGGTGGTCGATCTCGGCCTGCTCGAACGCGCCATGGCCGAGGTGCAGAAGACGCTCGACCACAAGTTCCTCAACAAGATCGAGGCGATCGGTGTCCCGACGCTGGAGAATCTCTCACGCTTCATCTGGGAGCGGCTGCAACACGCGGGCAAGCTGACCCGCGTCAGCGTCCATCGCGACAGCTGCAACGAGAGCTGCACCTATTTCGGCCCGCAAGGTTAGCCATGCTGCCAACAGACCCCACCATCATCGAACACCGCAAGACGCGTGCGCGCGGCTGGTTCGAGGCGCTGCGCAACGACATATGCGCAGCCTTCGAGAAGCTCGAGGACGACGCCCCCTCCGCACTCTATCCCGGCAATGCCGGCCGGTTCGTGCGCACCCCCTGGGATCGCACCGACCACACCGGCAAGCCCGGCGGCGGCGGCGTGATGTCGATCATGAAGGGCCGGCTGTTCGAGAAGGTCGGCGTGCACTGCTCGACCGTGCATGGCGAGTTCGCTCCCGAATTCCGTGCGCAGATTCCCGGCGCGGCCGACGATCCGAGGTTCTGGGCCTCGGGCATTTCGCTGATCGCGCATTTGCGCAATCCGAACGTGCCCGCCGTGCACATGAACACCCGCTTCGTCGTCACCACCAAGGCCTGGTTCGGCGGCGGCGCCGATTTGACGCCGGTGCTGAACCGGCGGCGCACCCAGGAAGACCCCGACACGGTCGCCTTCCATGCCGCGATGAAAGAGGCCTGCAGCGGGCCGAACGGCGTCGCCGACTACGACAAGTACAAGAAATGGTGCGACGACTATTTCTATCTGCCGCACCGCAAGGAAGCCCGCGGCATCGGCGGCATCTTCTATGACTGGCACGACAGCGGCGACTGGGAGGCCGATCTCGCCTTCACTCAAGACGTCGGGCGCAGCTTCCTGAAGATCTACCCCGATCTGGTGCGGCGCAATTTCGAGGCCAACTGGAGCACGGAGGATCGCGACGAGCAGCTGATCCGCCGCGGGCGCTATGTCGAGTTCAACCTGCTCTATGATCGCGGCACCATCTTCGGCCTTAAGACCGGCGGCAATGTCGATTCGATCCTGTCGTCGCTGCCGCCGGAGGTGAAATGGCCGTGACCAAGCTGCCGCGCGCGATGCTGATCGACATGGATGACACCATCCTGTCGGCCTATGGACGTCCCGAGATCGCCTGGAACACGATCACCACCGAATTCGCCGCGGAGCTCGCGCCCCTGCCCCCGGAGATGGTCGCGACCGCGCTGCTGGCCTATGCACGGCAATTCTGGTCGACCGCCGAGCCGATCTGGCGGATCAAGCTCGGCGAGGCGCGGCGGCTGACCGTGAAGGGCGGCTTCGCTCAGCTTGCGGCGGCCGGCCACCGTGCGCTGCCGGACGATCTCGCGGATCGCATTGCCGATCGCTTCACCGCCTATCGCGAGGAGGAGATGTTCATCTTCCCCGGCGCGCATGAAGCGATCGATACGTTCAAGGCGCTCGGCATCAAGCTCGCGCTGGTCACCAACGGCGCCGCCGACATGCAGCGCGCCAAGGTCGAGCGCTTCGCGCTCGGCCATCGCTTCGATCACATCCAGATCGAGGGCGAGCACGGCTTCGGCAAGCCCGAGGAGCGCGCCTATCTGCACGCGATGCAGGCGCTCGGCGTCACCGCACCGGATACCTGGATGATCGGCGACAATCTGGAGTGGGAAGTCGTGGCGCCGCAGCGGCTTGGCATCTATGCGATCTGGATGGACGTGCACGGCGTCGGGCTACCGCCCGGATCGACGATCAAGCCCGACCGCATCATCCGCTCGCTGACCGAACTGGTTCCGGCCGCGCGGAAATAACGCAGCTTCTGTTTTCACAGCAGATCCATCGCGCCAGGCGCCGGCCGTGATCGCACTGTCATCACCGGTCGCTAGCTTGCCGTCCGCGTCATCCAGCGCGGAGGGAAAATCATGGAACTGAAACCAGGCGATGTCGTCATGCTGAAATCCGGCGGTCATCCGATCACGGTGGTCGAAGTCGACGAGGACAAGGTGGAGTGCCTGTGGATGGGCACGGACGGCGACCTGTTTCGCGAAACCCTGCCGCTCGTCGCACTCGAGTCGGCCGAAATCGATCCGGAAGATGACGAGCAGGACGACGACGAAGAAGAGGATGACGACGAGGACGGCGACCGCAAGAAGAAGCGCAAGGCCGCTTAACGAGGCAGCTTGACAAGGCTGCGTGAGATTCAGGCGATGCTGCCGGGCGCGCCGCCGGCAGCGTCGCCTCCGCTTCTCGTCACAACGCGCGCAGCGCGCTCGAGATCATCACCAGGCCGCCGGTGATCACGGCGGCATCGAGGATCGCGGTGTGGATATGCACCGGCATCCGCTCGACAAAGGCCTTGGCCAGGAACGCGCCGGGAATAGCGACCAGGCCGATCAGAAGCGCAAGCGCCAGCACCTGCGCGGTGATGACACCGGTCAAACCGAACACCGAAATCTTGACCGCGGCGCTTGTGAGCGAGATCACCGCATCGGTTGCAATCACAGCGGCGCCCTCAAGGCCCGCCGCCATCAACAGCGACAGCAGGATGACGCCGGAGCCCGCAGTGCCGCCGACCACGACGCCATAGCCGACTGCACCGGCTGCAAGGCCCCGCTCACCGATCCTGACGCTGTGCTTGCGCAGCAGCCGCCTCAGCGGGACGCTGAGGATCAGCATGCTCCCGATCACCAGCGAGGCGCCGGCGCTGGTCAGCCGCGTGTAACCGTAGGCGCCGAGCGCTGTGGAGAGCAGTGCTGCGGCGATCACGATGATCGCCTTGCGGCGGTCGGCAAATCTGACAAAGGCGACGAAGCGGCTGGTGTTGGTGAAGATCGACGAGATCGCAATGATCGGCACGACCGGCTCGGCGCCGACCATCGGCACCAGCACCAGCGGCATCAAGGCGCCGGTGCCGTAGCCGGCGAGGCCTCCGATCACGGAAGCAAACAGGGCAACGGCTGCGACCAGCAGAATTTGCACGAGCGAGATGTCTGCGAAGCCGGAGAGGAAATTCAAAGCCGATGATCGCGGGTGAAACGGGAAACGGTCTGGTCGGCGATGCCAGACAACACCTGCGGATCCAGCGGGAAATCCGCGGCTAGCCAAGCGTCCTCGGCCAAGGTCAGTACATGCCCCAGCGCCGGTCCCTCGGCAATCCCGCGCGCGATGAAATCCGACGCCCTCAACGGAAAGTGAGGGGCGTGCCAGCGCTGCGGCAACGTGGCGAGCGCGCGCCACTGCTCGACGTCGCGGTTCGCGCCGGTTCGCGCCCAGGCGAGCAGCAGCCGGTCGCGATAGGGCTCTTCGTCGAGCCGGTAGAGCCTGCGCTTGGCACGCGCCTCGTCCATGCCGGGCAAGCGCCACCAGCGATGGCCCATCGAATCGAGCGCCTTGGCCTCGGCATTGGAGAGCCGCAGCCGGCTTGCGATCCGCCGCGCGTCCTCGGTCACGGCGACCGTCAGCGCGGCGAGCCGGCGCGTCGCGCTCGGCTTGAGCGCCATCAACTGCTCGATCTCGATCATCGCCG
Source organism: Bradyrhizobium sp. RD5-C2 (assembly GCF_019972155.1). Taxonomy (GTDB): domain Bacteria; phylum Pseudomonadota; class Alphaproteobacteria; order Rhizobiales; family Xanthobacteraceae; genus Bradyrhizobium. The sequence goes on from NZ_BOVL01000012.1 coordinate 80,928, forward strand.
CGAACGGCCCGGTATGGGCGACGCCGCCGAATAGCGGCAGCAGCAATCCGCCATCGCCCATCGCGACCACCGCGCTTGCGGCACCGTTCGCGACCACGAGCTTGAGCATCTCCATGCGGATGCGCTCGGCCGAGAGGCCGGCAAGTCCGGCGCGCCCGCTGATGCAGGCGAGATAGCCGGCGCGATCGACCTCGCCTGCGCCATAGGCGGCGTGGAAACGGAAGAAGCGCAGGATGCGCAGATAATCCTCGGCAATCCGCTGCGCGGGATCGCCGATGAAGCGCACGCGCCGCGCCTCGATGTCGGCGAGACCGCCGACGTGATCATGCACGACGCCGGAGGCGTCGACCGACAGGCCGTTGATGGTGAAGTCGCGCCGCTCGGCATCGCGCACCCAGTCGCGCCCGAATGCCACCTTGGCCTTGCGGCCATAGGTCTCAGTGTCCTCGCGCAGCGTCGTCACCTCGAAGGGCTGGCCATCGACCACCAGGGTCACCGTGCCGTGCTCGATGCCGGTCGGCACGCTCTTGATGGTTGCCCGCTTGGCGCGGCGGATCACCTCCTCCGGCAATGCCGTGGTGGCGATGTCGATGTCGGCGAGCGGAATCCGCATCAGCGCGTTGCGCACGGCACCGCCGATCACCCGCGCTTCCTCGCCGTCGGCATTGAGCAGGCCGAGCACGCGCGCCGCGGGCCCCGAAGCGAGCCACGGCGCGTCGGACAACAGGCGCACCTCGCTCATTTCTCAGCTCCCGGCACCAACCTGCCGTTCTCGATATGGGCGGGAACGTAGGTCGAGTTCGGCGGCGCGCCGGTCAATTCGGCGAGCAGCACGAAGCTCACGATGACCAGCACCAGCGCCGCCAGCGTCAGCTTCGCGATCATGTCGAGCGGCCATGATGCCGGCAGCGTCACGCCGGACCGCGTCGCGAAGAGGAAGATGGCATAGACCGCGAAAGGGATCAGAAAGATGCCGATCTCGGTCAACACCGTGCGGATCATGACAGATAGATCCGCTCATACAGCACCCGCAGGATGCCGGCGGTCGCGCCCCAGATGTAGCGCTCGGCGAACGGCATCGCGTAGTAGGACCGGTCCATGCCGCGGAATTCCTTGGTGTGGATCTGATGGTTCTCGGGGTTCATCAGGAAAGCGAGCGGCACCTCGAACGCATCGACGACCTCGGCCTCGTTGATCTCCAAGGTGAATCCCGGCTTCACCTTGGCGACCGTCGGCAGGATGCGGAAGCCGAACGCGGTGCCATAGAGGTCGAGATAGCCGACAGGGTCGATGAATTCCCGCTTCAGCCCGACTTCTTCACAGGCTTCGCGCAGCGCCGCGTCGAGCGGCGAGGCGTCGGTGGCGTCGATCTTGCCTCCGGGAAACGAGATCTGGCCGGCATGGCTCGACAGATTGGGCGACCGCTGCGTCAACAGCACGGTCGGCTCAGGATGATCGACCACCGGGATCAGCACCGCGGCCGGCCGCACCGGCTGCTCCTGGGCCACGATCTCAAGCATGCGATCGTTGCCGGAATCACCGGTGCGCGGAATGATATGCGGATCGACCAGGCCCGGCGGCACTTCGAAATCGAGCCGCGTGCGGGCTCGCGCGAAGAATTCCGTCGAGCTGATCGTCACCGGCTTCACCTTCAGCAACGGCTCGTTCAAAGTGCGCCCCTCACCTGGCTGGCATCGGCCATCGCGAAAAACTCGCCGCCGGACTCGATGCCGAACATCTCCTGACCATCGACCATCCGCTCCTCGCCCATGTCAACCAGATCGTAGTAGAGCGCGCGGGTGACCTTGGCCCACAAGTCGGCGCGAACGTGCAGATAGGGCGTCAATCCGCCGTCTTCGGCGGCCTCGAATCTGAGCCCGTGGCCCTTCTCGCAATCGACCCAATCGTCGACATTGGTGCGGAACCGGAGCAAACGGCCGCGCGCGTCTGCTTCCGTCTGCATTTCCACGGCAAGGAACGGCGCGTCATCGACGCGGATGCCGACCTTCTCCACCGGTGTCACGAGAAAGTGCTTGCCGTCCTCGCGCTTCAGGATCGTGGAGAACAGCCGCACCAGCGCGGGGCGTCCGATCGGCGTTCCCATGTAGAACCAGGTGCCGTCGGGCGCGATTCGCATGTCGAGATCGCCGCAGAACGGCGGATTCCATAGATGAACCGGCGGCAGGCCCTTGCGTCCGGCCGGACCCGATGTCGCGGCTTGATTGGCGGCGGTGGTCAGCCCTTCGAGGCCCTTGCCTCCGAGCGCCTTCGCTCCGAGCCCCGTAGTTTCACTGCCGGAATCGCTCTGCCCTTGCTTCGCCATTGTTTGCCCTGAAGTTTCCAACCCTCAATCTGGCACATTTGGTGCACGTATCCTGAGATGTGGTCGGGATGTCATTCTCGCCACATCGTGATGCCGTTCATACCCTGAAATACCGATAAGGTGGGGATAGTTTAATTCAACGAATACATGGCCTTCGCATAGGTTTAGCATGCAGCCCATGTGGTGACGACGCGAGAATCGAGCGCATCGTCAAGAAGGAGCGGATCGAATGGCCGGTGCAGACAGCGTCGAGAAACTGGAAGATGTGATCGTCCGCTCGGCCGAACAGGTCGCGGGCCAGATCAAGGCTGCCAAGGAAGCGGTCGCCACCGTCATCTTCGGCCAGGACCAGGTGATCGAAAACACCCTGGTGACGATCCTGTCCGGCGGCCACGCGCTGCTGATCGGCGTCCCCGGCCTTGCGAAGACGAAATTAGTCGAGACGCTCGGCATTACGCTCGGGCTCGACGCCAAGCGCATCCAGTTCACGCCCGACCTGATGCCGTCGGACATTCTCGGCGCCGAAGTGCTCGACGAAAGCTCCGCAGGCAAGCGTTCGTTCCGCTTCATCTCAGGTCCGGTGTTCGCGCAGCTCCTGATGGCCGACGAGATCAACCGCGCCAGCCCGCGCACCCAGTCGGCGCTCTTGCAAGCCATGCAGGAGCAGCACATCACCATTGCCGGCGCGCGGCACGATTTGCCGAAGCCGTTCCACGTGCTCGCGACGCAGAACCCGCTCGAGCAGGAAGGCACCTATCCGCTGCCCGAGGCGCAACTCGACCGCTTCCTGATGGAAATCGACGTCGACTATCCCGATCGCGACGCCGAGCGCCGCATCCTGTTCGAAACTACCGGTGCCGACGAGACGCTTGCCAAGGCGTCGATGGACGCCGAGACGCTGATCACTGCGCAACGCCTGGTGCGGCGCCTGCCGGTCGGCGATTCCGTGGTCGAAGCGATCCTGACGCTGGTGCGCGCCGCGCGTCCCGGCCCCGAAGGCGGCGAAGCCGGCAAGCTGATCGCCTGGGGACCCGGTCCCCGCGCCAGCCAGGCCCTGATGCTGGCGGTGCGCGCCCGCGCCCTGCTTGACGGCAGGCTCGCGCCGTCGATCGACGACGTGCTCGATCTTGCCGAGCCCGTGCTCAAGCATCGCATGGCGCTGACCTTCTCGGCGCGCGCCGAGGGCCGCACCATTCCTGACGTGATCAAGCAGCTGAAGACGCGGATCGGTTGATGGCGGCAGACAACAGGCACCAGAACGAGGAGATCCTGGCGGTTCGACGTGCCGATGGCGAAAGCCGAACGCTCGCCGCATCGCTGCCGCGTCTTGTGCTTGAGGCCCGCCGTGTCGCCGCCAACGTCATCCATGGCCTGCACGGCCGCCGGCGCGCCGGCTCCGGCGAGAATTTCTGGCAATACCGCCGCTTCGTCTCCGGCGAGCCGTCGCAGCGCGTCGACTGGCGCCGCTCGGCGCGCGACGACCATCTCTATGTCCGCGAACAGGAGTGGGAGGCCGCGCACACCGTGTGGATCTGGCCCGACCGCTCGCCCTCGATGGCCTTTGCCTCGCGCGAGGCACGCGACAGCAAGCTGGAGCGCGGACTGATCGTCGCCTTCGCGCTTGCCGAGCTGCTCGTTGCGGGCGGAGAACGCGTCGGCATTCCCGGCCTGCTGAACCCGACCGCAAGCCTCAACGTGATCGACAAGATGGCGGAGGCGATGTTGCACGACGAGACGACGCGCGCGAGCCTGCCGCCGTCCTTCGTGCCGTCGTCGCTGGCCGAAGTCGTCGTGCTGTCGGATTTCTGGTCGCCGATCGCGGAGATCACGACCATGCTGGCCGGGCTCGCCTCGTCGGGCGCGCACGGCACGATGATCCAGGTCGTCGATCCCGCCGAGGAGAGCTTTCCTTATTCAGGCCGCGTCGAATTCGTCGAGCCTGAGGCCGGTAGCGTCATCACCGCGGGCCGCGCCGAAAGCTGGGCGAGCGACTATGTCGCGCGCGTCGCACTGCATCGCGACCAGATCCGTGCCGAGACCAACCGGCTCGACTGGCTGTTCTCGACCCATACCACCAGCCGCTCCGCGGCCGAACTGCTGCTGTTCCTGCATGCCGGCATGATGGTGAGCAAGGGCGGCGGCCGGTCAACCGTCAAGGCGGGACGCAGCGCATGATCGCAGGCCTCCCGCTCTCCTTCGCCGAACCATTGTTGCTGCTGGGGTTGGTCAGCCTGCCGGTGCTGTGGTGGCTGTTGCGCGTGATGCCGCCGCGGCCGCGCCGGATCGAATTCCCGCCGACGCGGCTGTTGTTCGACATCGCGCCCAAGGAGGAGACGCCGTCGCGCACGCCGTGGTGGCTGACGCTGCTGCGGCTCGCCGCCGCCGCGCTGGTGATCTTCGCCGCCGCCGGACCGATCTGGAATCCGCAGACCGGCGTTGCGGCCGGCAAGCAGCCGCTGGTGATCCTGCTCGACGACGGCTGGAGCGCGGCCTCAAGTTGGGATGCGCGGATCAAGGCCGCGGACGAGTTGGTCACCAATGCCGACAGCGACCGCCGCGGCGTCGCGCTGGTGCCGCTGTCCGAGCCGACGCGCGACATCACGCTGATGCCGGCTGGCGCCGCGCGCGTCGCGCTGCGCCAGCTTGCGCCGAAGCCGTACTCGATCGATCGCGTTGAAACCCTGGCAACGCTGGAACGTTTCCTCAAATCGACCGGCGACTGCGACATCGCCTGGCTGTCCGACGGCGTCGACACCGGCCGCGGCAGTGAATTCACCGAAGGTCTCGGCAAGGTGATCGCGAGCCGCAATCTGACGATCTATGCCGGCGGCGCGCAATCCGCGCAGGCACTGGTCGCTGCCGAGAACGCCGCCGCCAAGATGACCGTGAAGGTGCTGCGCACCGAAAGCGGCATCGCGGCGGGAACGGTGCGCGCGGTCGACGCCAAGGGCTCGCCGATCGGCGAGGCCCGTTACGCATTCGGCCCGCAGGAGCGCGAGACCGAAGCCGCCTTCGATCTTCCGGTCGAATTGCGCAACGACATCGCGCGGCTCGAAATCTCCGGCGAGCATTCGGCCGGCGCCGTGCAGCTGCTCGACCGCCGCTGGCGCCGCCGCGCCATCGGCGTGGTCTCGGGTGCGAGCAACGACACCGCCCAGCCGCTGCTGGCATCGACCTTCTATCTCTCCCGCGCGCTGTCGCCGTTCGCCGACGTCAGGCTCGGCGATCGCGGCGCGCCGCAGCAGGTGATCGGGCAATTCCTCGATCAGCGGCTGCCGATGATCGTGATGGCCGATGTCGGCACGCTGTCGCCGGAAATCCGTGACCGGCTCAACGCCTGGATCGAGCAAGGCGGCGTGCTGGTGCGCTTCGCAGGTCCCCGCCTCGCGCAAGCCGATGACGACCTCGTTCCTGTCAAGCTGCGCCGCGGCGGACGCACGCTCGGCGGCAGCCTGACCTGGGAGAAGCCGCAACACATGGCCTCGTTCGCCGCCGACGGCCCGTTCACGGGCCTCACCGTGCCGAAGGACATCACGGTCAGCCGCCAGGTGCTCGCCGAGCCCGACGCCGTGCTCGCGACCAAGAGCTGGGCCTCGCTCGAGGACGGCACGCCGCTCGTCACCGGCGAGCATCGCGGCAAGGGCGTGGTCAGCCTGTTCCATGTCGGCGCCGACATGCGCTGGTCGGACCTGCCGATGTCCGGCACCTTCGTCGAGATGCTGCGCCGGCTGATCGACATGTCCGGCTACACCTCGAAGCCCGGCCCCGGCGTCGCCAGCGATCCCAATGCCGAGACGGTAGCGCCGCTGCGCACGCTCGACGGCTTCGGCGCGTTTGGCCCGCCGCCGTCGACCGCCAAGCCGATGTCGGCGGACTATCGCGACCGCGGCACCGCGGACCATCCGCCCGGCTTCTACGGCACCGCCGAGAGCCCGATCGCGGTCAACACGCTGGCCTCCGCCGACCGCATCGCGCCGCTCGACATCTCCGGCCTGCGCGCGAAGCATGCGACCTACACCAACACCGAGCCGCGTGACCTGCGCGGCATCATGCTGTCGACGGCGCTTGCGCTGTTCCTGCTCGACGCGATCGTGGTGGCGATGCTCGGCGGCGGCCTTGCCGCGCTGATCCGGCGCCGCGCCGCGCCGGCTGTGCTCGTTCTGGCCTTCATCCTTGCGACCATGATGGTGCCTTCGTCGACGCGCGCGCAGAACGCCAGCAGCGACGACTTCGCCATCAAGGCGGTGTCGCAGACGCGGCTCGCCTATGTCGTGACCGGCAACGCCGACGTCGATTCCATCGTCAAGGCCGGGATGTCCGGCCTGACGCTGTTCCTCGGCCAGCGCACCGCGCTGGAGGCCGGCGATCCCATCGGCATCGATCCCGCGCGCGACGAGCTCGCATTCTTCCCGTTGATCTACTGGCCGATCGTGCCGGGCGCGCCGAAGCCTGCGCAGGACGCCATCAACAAGATCGACGCCTACATGAAGCAGGGCGGCACCGTGATCTTCGATACCCGCGACGCCGTCGAGGCGCCACCGGGCGACAATGGCGCATCGCAGACGCCGGGCATGCAGACGCTGCGCGAATTGCTGTCGACCCTCGACGTGCCCGAGCTCGAGCCGGTGCCGCGCGAGCACGTGCTGACCAAGACGTTCTATCTGCTGCGCGACTTCCCCGGCCGCTTCAACACCGGCCAGACCTGGGTCGAGGCGCTGCCGCGTGAGGATGACGAGGAGGCCGCGCAGCGCCCGGCACGCGGCGGCGACGGCGTCTCGCCGATCATCATCACGTCGAACGATCTCGCCGGCGCCTGGGCGATCCGCCCCGACGGGCAGCCGATGCTGCCGCTGACACCTGGCGAGCCGCGCCAGCGCGAATTCGCGTTCCGCGCCGGCGTCAACATCGTGATGTACACGCTCACCGGCAACTACAAGGCCGACCAGGTGCACGCGCCTGCCTTGATCGAGCGGCTGGGACAATAGAGATGCGAGTCATGAGTTCAACTGCCTACCCGTCATTCCGGGATGGTCCGAAGGACCAGACCCGGAATCTCGAGATTCCGGGTTCGATGCTTCCGCATCGCCCCGGAATGACGGAGTAGCGCCATGAACTACGGTATCGCGTTCACACCGCTGGTTCCCTCGATCGTGCTGTGGATCGCGCTCGGCGCGATCGTCGTCATCGCGGTGTTGCTGCTGCTGTCGCGCGCGCGCGGCGCCGCGGTGCGTGTCGCCGCACTGGCGCTGATCCTGCTTGCGCTGGCCAATCCCTCCTTCACCCGCGAGGACCGCGAGCCGTTGACCTCGGTCGCCGCCGTCGTGATCGACAAGAGCCCGAGCCAGAATTTCGGCACGCGCACCCAGGAGACCGACAAGGCACGGCAAGCGCTGGTCGACAGCCTGAAGCAGATCAAAGGCCTCGAGGTCCGCGTCGTCGAGGCCGGCCAGGCCGACGGCGAAACCGACGGCACCAAGCTGTTCGGCGCGCTGACGTCGGCATTGTCGGATGTTCCGGTCGAGCGCGTCGCCGGCGCGTTCATGATCACCGACGGCCGCGTGCACGATATTCCCGCTAACGCCCAGGCGCTCGGCTTCCAGGCGCCGCTGCACGCCCTGATCACCGGCCGCAAGGACGAGCGCGACCGCCGCATCGCGATCACCGCGGCGCCGCGCTTCGGCATCGTCGGCCAGACCCAGACCATCACCTACCGGCTCGACGACCAGGGCGTCACCGGCGAGCGCGCCAAGGTCACGATCCGCCGCGACGGCGAGGTGATCAACGAGCGCACGCTGACCTCAGGCCAGACCTCGAGCGTCGACATCGACATCAAGCATGCCGGTCCCAACATCGTCGAGATCGAGGCCTCACCGCTCGAGAACGAGCTGACGCCGGTCAACAACCGCGCCGTGGTCGCGATCGACGGCGTGCGCGACAAGCTGCGCGTGCTGCTGGTGTCCGGCGAGCCGCATGCCGGCGAGCGCACCTGGCGCAATCTGTTGAAGTCCGACCCCAGCGTCGATCTCGTGCACTTCACCATCCTGCGTCCGCCGGAGAAGCAGGACGGCACGCCGATCAACGAGCTGTCGCTGATCGCGTTTCCGACCCGCGAGCTGTTCCAGCAGAAGATCAACGAATTCCAGCTGATCATCTTTGACCGCTACGCCCGCCAGGGCGTGCTGCCGATCGCCTATTTCGACAACATCGCGCGCTATGTCCGCTCCGGCGGCGCCGTGCTGGTCTCGGCCGGGCCTGATTACGCCTCGACCACCAGCATCTGGCGCACGCCGCTGGATTCGGTGCTGCCGGCCGAGCCGGTCGGCGTCACCGAGAAGCCGTTCTACGCGCATTTGAGCGATGCCGGGAAACGCCACCCGGTGACGCGCGGACTTGAAGGCTCGAATGCCGAGCCGCCGCATTGGAGCCGGTTCTTCCGCACCGTCGACACCCGCAACGCGATCAACCCGCCGGTGATGACCGGCGCCGACGGCAAGCCGCTACTGCTGCTGTCGCGGTTCGGCGAAGGCCGCGTCGCGCTGCTGCTCTCCGACCAGATCTGGCTGTGGGCGCGCGGCTATGAAGGCGGCGGACCGCATCTCGATCTGTTGCGGCGGGTGTCGCACTGGCTGATGAAGCAGCCCGACCTCGACGAAGAGGCGCTGCGCATGCAGGTGCAGGGCAAGGACCTCGCGGTGGTGCGGCAGACCATGGCCGACACCGTCGCGCCGGTCACCGTGACGTCGCCAAGCGGCGCCATCCATGAACTGACCTTGATCGCCGGCGATCCCGGCGAGTGGCGCGCTACCCTGCCCGCGAGCGAGCTCGGCCTGTGGCAGGCCACCGACGGCACGCTGAAGGCGCTGATCAATGTCGGCCCGACCAACCCGAAGGAATTCTCGGAAGTCACCTCGACCACCGACATGCTGAAGCCGCTGGCGCAGGCGACCGGCGGCGACGCAAGGCGCATCGTCGACGGCTCGAGCCTCGACATGCCGCGCGTCGTGCCGGTGCGCGCGTCGACGATCTTCCGCGGCGACGGCTGGCTCGGCGTCAAGATGCGCGACGCCAGCGTGGTCAAGGGCGTCGGTGTGCTGCCGATGTTCGCCGGCCTGGTCGGCCTGCTGCTGTTGCTCGGCGCATTCGCGGCAACCTGGCTGCGTGAGGGACGCTGAGACCAGTAGCGCTCAATGTCCAATCGGCCCGTTGCTTCAATCACACACCAGCAACGGATCGACACAGTGTGTCTGAACCACCGTTGACATCGTGGCCACCCTCCGATGTTATAATGTAACATCGGACGGTTGGGGAATGAGCGCCGTCCCGATGGGTGGGGCTCAATCGGCATGAAGTGGTTCCGAAGACGCATCAAGACTGGCTCGCGGCTTGCGCTGTTCGCGCTCGCTGTCCAGTTCGTGCTGTCATTCGGGCACTTCCACCCGATCGCAGCCGCGCAAGCGGCGCCCGCGGTCCAGACCAGCCTGTCGCTGCTCGATCTCGCCTATATCGGGACCTCGGCGACGCCGGACCTCGCAGTCCAGGTGACCGGGACCGAGCCGCCCACCAGGCCGGACAACGACCGGCATCCGGCGGATCATTGCGCGATCTGCACCGTGATCTCGCTCGCGAGCAGCATGCTGTTCACAGCGCCGCCGCTGCTGCTGTTGCCGGAAGCCATCGAGCTTCTGTTCCGCACCACCAATGCCGAATTCATCCACCTGAAATCGGCGCCTGCGGCCTTCCACTCCCGCGCACCTCCTCTGTCCTGACATCGACTGATTGCTGCACGCCCTGAGCGGACGGCCGCGTCACAGTAGCGGCCTGCTCCAGCAGGGCAAATCGGGATCGATCCGTCATTTCGACGGCACCTGGATCGGGACAATGACACTTCAGAAGAAACGAGCGCTCCACATCGGAGGCGCGAGCTGGCTGCTGCTCGGCGCAATGCATAGCGGCGCGCTGGCCGATGACACGCCGACGCAACTCCCTGACATCACGGTGACGGCGCCAAGCCCGATCCAGCGGCATCGGACTGTGCCAACACGCACGCTGGTTCACGCCGTCCGGGCCGCGCCCAGCCCCAATCGCGAACGCGCCGCAGCGGTGCAACCGGCGCTCGCGGCACCGGCGCCGGCACCGCAGCAGGGCGTGCTGCCTGTCGTCACCGACCAGTTCGCAACGGTCACCGTGGTGCCCAATGAGGAACTGCGGCGCGCCGGCGGCGCCACGCTGGGCGATCTCCTGTTCTCCAAGCCTGGCATCACCGGTTCGAGCTTCGCGCCCGGCGCATCGAGCCGGCCGATCATCCGCGGCCTCGACGTCAACCGCGTCGGCATTGTCGAGAATGGCCTCGGCGGCGGCGGTGTCTCGGATCTCGGCGAGGATCATTTCGTGCCGATCGATCCGTTCTCGACCAACCAGATCGAGGTGGTGCGGGGACCTGCCGCGCTGCGCTACGGCTCGACCTCGATCGGCGGCGTGGTGAGTGCCACCAACAACCGCATTCCCGACGCGATGCCGGCCTGCGCGGCGGCGCCGTTCCAGAGCTACGGATTACCGGTGAAAGCGCCGCTGGCCGACACAGGCGCGCCCGGTTGCCTCAATGTCGAGACCCGCACGTCCGTCAGCTCGGTCAATCGCGGCGTCGAGGGCGGCATGCTGCTGGACGCCGGCGGCAACAATGTCGCGGTGCATGCCGACGTCTATGGCCGCACCAGCAGCGACTACAGCATCCCGAGCTATCCGTATCTGTTCGACCAGACCCGGCCGGTGAACGGCCGCCAGCCGAACTCCGCGACCCAGTCGGATGGCGCATCGGTCGGCGCGTCCTACTTCTTCCAGGGCGGCTTTATCGGCGCGTCGATCACCCAGAACGACTCGCTCTACCACATCCCCGGCATCGACGGCTCCGATCACCGGACCCGGATCGACGCGCATCAGACCAAGATCGCGGTCAAGGGCGAGTACCGGCCCGATGCGGCTGCGATCGACGCCGTGCGGTTCTGGGTCGGCGCGACCGACTATCGGCACAACGAGCTCGGCCTCGCCGATCCGGCCGACCTGTTCAGCGACGGCGTGCGGCAGACCTTCACCAGCAAGGAGCAGGAGGCCCGTGTCGAGGTGCAGATGATGCCGTTCAACGCGCGCTTCGCCACGGTGACCACGGCGTTCGGCCTGCAGGGCGGACACCAGGAGCTGACTGCGCCGAGCCCGGACAACCCGGGCACGCTGTTCAACGGACTGTGGAGCCCGAACAACAACAACCGCATCGCGGGTTATGTGTTCAATGAGTTCAAGTTCACGGATTCGACCAAGGCGCAGCTCGCCGGCCGCATCGAGCATGTCGAGCTGCACGGATCGACGCCGGATTTCCCGGCGGACTTCCTGCCGGACGGCGTGCCGCAAAGCTCGGTTTCACGCAATCCGTCCTACACGCCGGTCAGCGGCAACGTCGGGCTGATCCAGAACCTGCCCGGCGACCTCGTCGGCAGCATCACGGCGCAATATGTCGAGCGGGCGCCGAAGCCCGCCGAGCTGTTCTCGCGCGGCGCGCATGATGCCACCGCGACCTTCGACATCGGCAATCCGAACCTGACCATCGAGACCGCGAAATCGGTCGAGGTCGGCCTGCGCAAGGCGACCGGCCCGTTCCGCTTCGAAGCCACTGCCTACTACACCCGCTTCAGCAATTTCATCTATCGCCGTCTGACCGGAGTGATGTGCGGCAGCGATTTCGACTCCTGCGGCAACGGCGATCCCGGCAACGAGGACCGCCAGGCGGTCTATTCGCAGCGCGATGCAACCTTCCGCGGCGCCGAATTCCAGAGCCAGCTCGACATCGGCCCGCTCAACGGCGGCATCTGGGGCATCGAGAACCAGTTCGACGTGGTGCGCGCCACCTTCACCGACGGCAGCAACGTGCCACGGATTCCGCCGGTGCGGCTCGGCGGCGGCGTCTACTGGCGCGACACCAACTGGTTCACCCGCATCAACCTGGTGCACGCGTTCGCGCAGAACGACATCGCTGTGATCGGCGAGACCCCGACTGCGGGCTACAATCTGCTGAACGCGGAGATCACTTACAACACCAAGCTCAATCAATCGTGGATCGGTGCGCGCGAGATGACGCTTGGTCTGGCCGGCAACAACCTGCTCAACCAGAACATCCGCAACTCGGTGTCCTACACCAAGGACGAGGTGCTGATGCCGGGCCTCGGCGTGCGCGCCTTCGCCAATCTGAAGTTCTGAGGCGAGCGAATCCCTCTGCCATCAGCGGCAGAGGGATGTGCCTTGACGCCCGCGCCGTTCAGTGGCCGACCACGACTTCGCTGATCTGAATCACCGGCTGCAGATCGGTGTAATTCGGAATGTCGCCCATGATCTCCGGGGCGTGCTTGCCCATGGCGGCCCCGAAGGCCTCAACCGAGTCAGAGAAGATGTGGCACATCCCGACATAGGTGGCGGGCGTTCCCGGAGCGCCGCCGGCGAGACCCTTGTCGACGGTGTAATATTTGCAGGCGTCGCCGAGCCGCGCCTTCACCAGCGGCATGTGCTTGTCGCGATAATATTCGTGATCAAACCGCGCGCCGGGCTTGTTCGGATACATCACACTGACCTTGATCATGGCGCGCACTCTCCCTGTTGATATGACATGCGCCGGTCTTGTCCCGGCGCTTGCCTCAACTGTGCTTCAGTTTCCGAGAGCGCGCAACCGTTCCGGCAACACTCGCGGAAACGTCAGATCGCCTTGCTCCAGTCCGGCTGGATCGGCCCGGATACACCCTCGGCAGCGCCGTCGACCAGTTCCATGACAAGCAGGCGACTGTAATCGACCGGGCCGGGCATCGTCATCCGTCCCTTTGGGACCGGCTTGAAGCCGACCCGCGAATAGTACGGCGCGTCACCGACCAGCACGATCAGCCGATGGCCCTTGGCGCGAGCGTCGTTGATCGCGCGCTCGAGCAGCGCGCGGCCGACGCCGCGGCTGCGGAACGGCGGCTCGACCGTCAACGGCCCGAGCATCAGGGCCTGCGTATCGCCGATGCAAACCGGCAGTTGGCGCACCGAACCGACCAGCAGCGTGCCGATCCGCGCCGTGAAGGAGACGTCGAGCAGATGATCGACATGCTCGCGCAACCGGTAGGCGCTGAGCGCGAAGCGGCCGGGCCCGAAGGTGCGCTCGGTCAGGCGCTCGATCGCCTGGGCGTCTTTCGGGGTCTCGGGCAGGATGGTCAGGGACAGTTCAGTCATTGTGGGGCGCGGGATAGCATCTGGCGCGGGCGCGGTCCATCACCGCCATGTGGCCGGCGGTGGCTTGCCCTCGAGCACCTCCGCGACCCGCAGCCGCGTACCGGGGGTGGTGTCGTCAGGCAGGTCAGCCGGATCGAAGAAGCCGCAGGCCACGATCTCGCGATTCGGCTCCGGCAGTCGGTCCTGCCGGTAGTTCCTGACGACATAGACCGCGACATGATCGCGCGGCGAGACGTGGCTGTTGTGGAAAATGCCGTGCAGCACCGGCGTGCCGTCGAGCTCGATCCGCCCTTCCTCTTCGAGCTCGCGCCGCAGCGCTTCGATAAAACTTTCACCGACCTCGACCCCGCCGCCGGGCAGATACCAGCCATGGACATAGCTGTGCTTGACCAGGAACACCTTGTTGTCGGCGTCGAGCACCACGGCGCGGACCCCGAGCGTCATGCCGCGGGCCAGCCGCCAGTAGAAATGAAACACCCACCTGAGCTGCGGCTCGCAGCGTTTGCGTAAATCCTCAAGGACCGTCACTGAACCCTCGACACCATGGTGTTTGACCCATGCTTTGATCCTTGCGCGGCCGCGCAGCTCTTGCCAATACAGGGCAGGACGTTCGGGATAGCACGACATGACCGGTGGCCGGCCACTTTTCACCGACAATCCGAAGGGAATCGCGTGATGGCGGTGTTCCGTCTCGCGCATCTGTCGGACCCGCATCTGCCGCCGCTGCCGGCCGCGCGGCTGCGCGATCTCGCCGGCAAGCGCGCCTTCGGCTATTTGAACTGGACGCGCAACCGTCAGAAATATCATCGGCGCGACGTGCTCGACACGCTGGTGTCGGACATGCAGGCACAGCAGCCGGACCATGTCGCCGTGACCGGCGACCTCGTCAATCTGGCGCTGGATGCCGAGTTCAATCCGGCGCGGCAATGGCTCGAGGGTGTCGGCGGCGCTGCCGACGTCACCGTGGTCCCCGGCAATCACGACGCTTATGTGCGCGCGACCCGGCATCGCTTCGTCAGTCACTTCGGCGACTATCTGCGCGGCGACGCCGATGGCGCAGCGACGCATTTTCCGTTCGTGCGCCGCCGCGGGCCGGTGGCGCTGATCGGCGTCTCCTCGGCGGTGCCGACACCGCCGCTAATGGCGACCGGCTGGCTCGGCCATGCCCAGCTCGGCGCGCTGGATACGATCCTCGCGCGGCTGTCGCGGGAGGATGCTTTCCGCGTCTTGCTGGTGCATCACCCGCTGCATTCCGACGGGCGCGCCAAGCGGCTGACCGATTCGCATCAGCTGCTGGCGCTGCTCAAGCGACATGGCGTCGAGCTGGTGCTGCATGGCCATGACCACATCCATTCGACGATGTGGTTCGACGGCCCTGAGCGGAAGATCCCGGCGATCGGCGTGCCGTCGGCATCGGCACTGGCGCGCAAGCACTATCCGGCGGCGGCCTACAATTTGTTCTCGATCGAGCGTGACGGCAATGGCTGGCGCTGCGAGCAGACCGTGCGCGGCATCGGCGCTCACGACGGCATTCGCGAGCTCAGGCAAGTGCGGCTATCCTAGAGCATTTTGTATCGACGCGTTTTCTTCACGCGAACCGGTGTCCACTTCGCTCGAAAACGCTCTAATCACCGCCCCCGCCGCCACCACACCCACCGCCGCAGCCGCCTCCGCTGTCGCCGCCACCCCCACCGTCGCCACCGCCTCCATCACCGCCGCCGTGGCCACCGCCGTCACCACCATCGCCGCCATGGCTTCCGTCATTGCCGGCATCGCCAAACCCCGCCGACGATCCGTCGATCGACGAGTCGGAGAAATCGCCGCCGCAATAGGGACTGCTGCCGTCGATGCCGCTGCGGCGCAGCGCTTCGCAGTCGGTGTGATAGATGAAGCCGCCCGCAATGTTCAGCTTGGCGTCGAGCGCGAACAACAGCGGCAGCCGCGTCGGCCTGACCGGATCGATGTTCTCGTACTTGCAGCAATACCACCACACCCGCCGCAGCCCCTCATTGCTCCGACGCCGCTCCTTCACGAGGACGACCGCGGGCGTGTGATGCAGGAAGCTGCCGAAGGCGCGGCGGCAGAACGCGTCGTACTCGCGGGTGTAGAGAATGAATTCGTGCCAGAGGTCGTCGGCCGCTTGCGACGGCATCGAGACGTAGCGCTTGCCGCTCATCAGATAGGCGAGGAAGAACTGCCGCAGGCCGCGCGATACCAGCGCGCTGTCCTTGCGGGCGAAGCCGGGGTGATGCTTCTC
Organism: Bradyrhizobium sp. RD5-C2; assembly: GCF_019972155.1. GTDB lineage: Bacteria > Pseudomonadota > Alphaproteobacteria > Rhizobiales > Xanthobacteraceae > Bradyrhizobium. Next base: position 96,755 of record NZ_BOVL01000012.1, read on the forward strand.
GAGCCGGGCCAAGAGGCCGGCCGGCCACTTGAAGGTGCGGATATATTCGGCGCGCCGCAGCGTCTGCCATTTGCCGAACAGCACGGCGCTGCCGACCACCGCGGCCGCCGCCAGGACGCCGAAAAATGCCGAGGCGGGTGTTATGACCACGATGCCCCCGCCCCTGCCCATATTTGAGCATGGTCTTTTTCGGAAAACCGCTTCGCACTTTTCCGGATCATGCCTTAGAAATTTTGCAAGCTCGCAAGCAGCGCGAAGCCGAACAGCGCCAGCGCGCCCAGGATGAAGCCGAGCACGAACGTGCCGACCCCGCCGCGGCGCTTCGGCGCCACCACCGGTACGGGCGGCGGTGCCGGCGGCTCGGCAACCGGAAGCGGCGTTGCCACCATCGCATGCTCGCGCTCGATCATGCGCCGCGCGACATAGTCGGTGACCGCATCGACGATCACAGCCACGTCGTGCGATTCGGCGAGCACGATGCGGCCGAACCTTGTGTCCTGCACGAAGCGGTAGATGCGCTTGTCGCGCCCCATCAGCACATGCGCGACCACGTCGATCCACAGCCGCGGCGTCTCGCCCTGGCTGATGCCGCGGTCGAACAAATCGACCTCCTCCGGCACCTGCGCGAACAGCGGATCGAGCGCGTCGTTGAGGATCTCGAGCCGCGCCACCTCGGCATCGCGCAATTCGACCACGACGCCGGTGCGATCGGCCGCCTCGATCCGCGCCCGCCGCAGCGCCTCTCGCAGCGTCGGCCGCATCTCGCGCGCCTCGCTGCCGGTGTTGTGCGGATCGGACATGCCTTACGGCCTCGTGGTGACGGGTTGCCTTACCCATTAACCTATCAGCAACCATGACGTCCGCAAAGCACGTTGGTTCCCAAGCACTTAGGCGGCCACTTATCCCCAGATGAAAGATCCCGGCGCTGTCCCAAAAGCGGTCGACCCCACCCGGATGAACCGGATGGGGCCGCCGTCCTTGGACGTTTCTTAGCTCAGGTAACTTGGTGTCAGGCCGAAACCCGCGACGGCTCCTCGACGATCGAGAAGCGCACGCCGGCCTTGTGGCGGCTCTCTTCCGAGACTTCCTTCCAGCACTCTTCGGCTTCCTTGCGGGTCTTGAACGGACCGCGGACCTGGGCGGAGCCTTCGACGAGCTTGTGGAAATTCATCGAGCCGAACTCGCCGCCGATCACCCAGAAATTGCTGCTCTTGCTCATCGTCAGTCTCCTCCAAAAAATCCGGCTGCCTCTGCTCAGCGGCCTGAATTCTGATCCCCGCGACCTGCTCGCCGCACCGACATTCTTGACAGAGCATCGCGAAGTGCGTGTCAGGAGATAAACGCGAAAAGGTGAACTTCGTACAGATGCCTTGTTTTTTTTTGGTGATGTCATGTAACATCTGAACTTGTAATAAATGTCAATTTGTAAATATTGTCACAAAAACAGGTCAGTAAGACTGTCATGCCTGGCGAGTCGGGAAAGAAGCTGTTCGTTGGTCCGCGGTTCCGGCGGATCCGCCAGCAATTGGGGCTGTCGCAGACCCAGATCGCCGAGGGGCTCGGCATCTCGCCCTCCTACATCAACCTGATCGAACGCAACCAGCGCCCGGTGACGGCGCAGATCCTGCTGCGGCTGGCCGAGACCTACGACCTCGATCTGCGCGACCTCGCCACGGCCGACGAGGACCGCTTCTTCGCGGAACTCAACGAGATCTTCTCCGATCCCCTGTTCCGCCAGATCGACCTGCCGAAGCAGGAGCTGCGCGATCTCGCCGAGCTCTGCCCCGGCGTGACGCATGCGTTGCAGCGGCTCTACGCCGCCTATACCGAGGCGCGCCGCGGCGAGACGCTGGTGGCGGCGCAGATGGCCGATCGCGAAGGCTCGCAGTTCGACGCCAACCCGATCGAGCGGGTGCGCGACCTGATCGAGGCCAACCGCAACTATTTTCCGGAGCTGGAGACCGCGGCGGAGAATCTGCGCGACGAGCTCAACGTGCCGACCGAGGGCCTGTTCACGGCACTCGCGACGCGGCTGCGGGAAAAGCATTCGATCGTCACCCGCGTCATGCCGGTCGACGTGATGCGCGAGACGCTGCGCCGCTTCGATCGGCATCGCCGGCAGATCCTGATCTCCGAACTCGTCGACAGTGCCGGCCGCAGCTTCCAGCTCGCGCTGCAGATCGGCTATGTCGAATGCGGCGCCGCGATCGATGCGATCGTCAGTCGCGCCGGCCCGCTCGACGACACCGCGCGCCGGCTCTACCGCATCACGCTCGCCAATTATTTCGCGGCAGCCGCGATGATGCCCTATCAGGCATTTCACTCCGCGGCCGAGGCCCTGAGCTACGACGTGCACGTGCTGGCACAGCGCTTCAACGCCGGCTTCGAGCAGGGCTGCCACCGCCTCACCACGCTGCAGCGGCCGAACGCGCGCGGCGTGCCGTTCTTCCTGTTGCGGGTCGACAATGCCGGCAACGTGTCGAAGCGATTTTCCTCGGGCACCTTCCCGTTCTCCAAATTCGGCGGCACCTGCCCGCTCTGGAATGTGCATTCGACCTTCGACATGCCCGACCGCCTGCTGAGCCAGGTGATCGAGCTGCCGGACGGCACGCGCTACTTCTCGATCGCGCAGACGGTGCGGCGGCCGGTGGCGCCCTATCCGCAGCCGCAGCCGCGCTTTGCGATCGGGCTCGGCTGCGAGATCCGTCACGCGGCCAAGCTCGTCTACGCGACCGGCATGGATCTGGAGAAGGTCGAGGGTACGCCGATCGGCGTCAACTGCCGGCTCTGCGAGCGCGAGAATTGCAGCCAGCGCGCCGAACCGCCGATCACGCGCAGCCTGATCCTAGACGAGACCACGCGGCGGGTCTCGTCGTTCGCGTTCTCGAATGCGCGGGAGTTGTGAGATCAATCGACGGCGGCAAAGGCCTTGCACCAGCCGTCCTTGCGGATGGCGCCCTCCACCACCTTGCAGCCGTCGGGCGCAACGAACAGCGTGCACAGTCCGCAGGAGTAGATGCCGTTCGGCGTGTCCTGGTATTCGGCTTGCGGTTTTGTCATTTTGTCGGAGGCTGCGGCGGGTCGCAGCAGCAGTGCCGCGGGAAGTCCGGAGATAGCGACGGCGATGAACGCCCGTCGCGAACATTCAGACTGTTGTTTGGCCATGGTGTTCACCCCATGCGTCGTCCCGGCGAAAGCCGGGACACGTACTCCGCGGCGGCCATTGTAACCGCGACTCGTGGTTCCAGCATCGCGCAACAAGCAGCATTTTTGGTTGTGCGGGGATGACGGGATTGTTCTGATTCAAGTGTCAACAACTACGCGGTGTCATCACCCGCGAAAGCGGGTGATCCAGTATTCCAGAGACGGCACTGCTTGAACCGAGAGGCCGCGGCGTACTGGATCGCCCGGTCGAGCCGGGCGATGACAGGTACATTGGGAACGCACCGGGGCTGTGCCGTCGAGTAAATCAGCACTTGAGGCGCAGCCCCTCTCTCCCACGTCATCCCGGGGCGCGCCTGTTGGCGCGAGCCCGGAATCCATTATGCCGCATAACTCGTGGATCAATGGATTCCAGGCTCTCGCTTCGCTCGCCCCGGAATGACCCCAGGAGTGCGGAAGCGCGATCGAACTCGCTCAGGGTTTGCGCAGGTTGAGCGAGAAGCGCAGATTCAGCGGCTGCAACATTTCCGGCGGCGGCGCTTCGCCGACATTGCCGCGCTTCAGGATGGTCCGCAGGTCCTCGGTCGCGCCGGCATCATTGAGCGCCGGAAACGCGACGTGTTCTAAGGTGCCGTCCGGGCTGAGCCAGGCGCGCACCACGAGCGTCGGCGGCGGCCCGTTCTCCTTGCCGGAATGCTCGATGACCCAGTTGCGGAAGCGATTGGCGACCGTCTCGTCGGCCGCGATCCATTCCTCGAACCGGTATTTGACCAGCTTGGCAAACTGCGCCCATGACGGCGGCGCCTGTTCCGGATTGCGAAAGTTGGCGTCCTGGGCGTGGCCCGGCGCCGCGGACAGGATCAAGAGGCCGAACGAGAGCACGAGCGTGCCCCGCAAGATGAGCATGGTTCTGGACAAGGGTTGACCGCAGACAGCTGACAGGACGACGCGCGAGCATCGCTCATTGTTGCAGGCATGTGACACGTGCCGAGATGCTGGCAGCGCGATGCGCGCGGGATGCGGTGCCGCTCAGCTATGGCCGATCGTCCTCCTGGAAGCGGACGCCGTGCGCGGCAAGGAAGGATTTGGCGTGCACGGCATCGACCGCCAGTACGCGATCGACCGTGGTCCTGCGGCTCACCACCCCTTCGACAAGGCCGCGGGAATCCAGCACCGGCGCGCCGCTGGTGCCGAAGGTGACGTTCGAGCGCAGCACGAGGTGCTCGGGATCGCGCAGCGTGGTATCGACGAACGCATTGCCGAGCGATCCGCCATGCGCGAGGATCGGCTTCAGCCGGTCATAGGCCTCGGCAAACACCATGTCGTTGGCAACCGACGTATTCGCGCGCGGGAAGACCGCCGCGAGACCGAGCGTGCGCGGCACCTTGATCAATGCAATGTCGCTCGCAGCCAGCGCCACCGCGCGCGCCGCGACGGCCCGGCCCTCCTTGCTGACGACAATGCGGGCGCAGTCCGCGACCGCATGCCGCGCGGTCAGCATATGTCCGAGATCGTCGACAAAGAACGCGGTGCCGTCGAGCCGCTGGCTGACGTCGCGCGCCATCGGCTTTGCAGCCTCCATCTGTCGCGCCGGCTGAAACGGAGAGAATGGCACTTGCGCCATCACCCGCGGCGGCGTGAAGCCAATGAGCGCGCAGCCGATCGCAATACCGCCGGCCAGCCGGACAACGCGGACAGGCAATTTCGCGCGCGCCGTCGACGCCGCGCCCAAGATCGAAACCGAGTGATGCACCTTGAGAACCCAACCCGCCCTTCAGCGTCGCCGCGCAAATCGTTGGCCGGCAACGCTTGTACATACACCGCACGTGAAGGCGGCTGAAGACCCCGCGGACGATGCGCCGCGCCGCAACGCTTTCGAACGAACGGCCGTCACGTCGATGCATCAAAATGTGAAACGATGACTTTCCATCATTGCCGTTTCAGGACGGCGGCTGCGACCACATGATCTCAGGAGTCACATGGAGGTCTCAGATGAACGAGCATGCCAGCAAGACCAGCGTCGCGCTCTCGGCGGGCGCAGACGCGAGCCGGATCGAAACGCTGCTCATCCGCAACCTCCCGGAGGTTTTCGGCGAAGGCGATCCGGTACGCCGCAGGGCCGCAATTGAAGAGCTCTACACCGCGGACTGCGTGCTCTACGCGCCGCCAGGCATTCTTGTCGGCCGCGACGCGCTCGACAAGTTCGCCGGCGATCTCCGCGCGACGCATCCGCACTTTGTTTATACGCCGCACGGCGCGCCGCAGGCGCTGCACAATTCGGGACGCCTGGCGTGGGGCTCCGGACCGAAAGGCGAAACGCCGGTCTATACCGGCGTGGATTTCATCATCGCGCGGGACGGCAAGATCGCGGCGCTTTACGTGTATCTGGACTCTCCGCCCTCATGAGCGGAGGCGGCGCGGTGCCGCAATCGCCGCGCCGAAGACGCGCTGAACGAGGCGGCGGACGTCATGCGACGGCACAACCGGCCGGGGCTATGCGAGCCAGCATGCGCGCGCGACATCCGCCTGAGCGACTGCCCATCCGTTAACGCGCCCCGGATCTGCGGCGCGCAACGGCCCTCGCCTCCGCGCGGGACACTGTGAAGCGCCGCCGCGCGCGAGTGACAGCGGTCATCAGATCGATCTGTGCCGCGTTTCGTGGTCCGTGCCTGCTAGCTTCCTGGAGGTGAATAAGCAGCCTTGAGCTTGCTCGCGTGCTGACGCACCACCTTGATCTCGTCCTGCGTGAACAGCCGGACCAGCTTCGCATTCTGGATGGCGCCCGACGCCACGACCACGCCGGTGATGGCAGGCGCCACGGTCGGATCCGGCACGTCGAAGATCACCATCACGCCGGGGCCATCGGCCGCCGTGCTGTACATCGAAATCAGCTTGCCGCCGGCCGTCTCGATCAACTTTTTGGCCGCCTCATACCGATTGGTTGTCGGGTTCTCCATGATGTTGTTGATGGAACGCGGTGTGTATTCCCCTGAGAGGCAGAAATGCATGGCAATCCCTCCACTTGGCTGGGAATGAAAAAATCAGTCGCCCGGGCGTGACCCAGGCAGAAGGTTTTTCGTACTGAAAATGAGACCGTAAGGCCTGCCGATGGCCATTTGCTCTGCCGCGCATTCTCCGGAATTCGGCGTGACCGGTGGCAGCTCGCCGCGCAATCTACATCAAATGACCGGCAAATGAAATTGCGTTTCGCAACGCCGGAAATAATCGCCCCGTCATCGAACGACCATGAAGGGCAGCCCGCCTGACCTGATGCGCGAGCGAGCACCGCCGATCGTCTCTGCATCGGACACAGCGCGACGCCGCGATGCGCACGGCAGAACGAATCTCGTGGCGACAAACGTCCTGTGGTAGATGTCACCCGCGCTCATTGCCGAGCGCGTAGCTCGATTGAACAGGGAGTTTTCAGATATGAATTTCCGTGCATATGGCATTTCAATTGTCGGATTGCTTGCGGCGGTCTCTGCGACGGCGGCTGCGGATTCTCCACCGAGCTATCAAAGCGATCCGGACACCTACAAGGTCATCTTCGAGGATCAGAATTTCCGCGTCATCGCCGCGACATGGAAGAAGGGGACGACAGACAAGCCGCATTCGCACCCGGTGCCGTTCGTGGTCTATCCACTGACCGACTGCACCATTCGCCTGCACAATGCCGACGGCACCACGCGAGACACCCCCAGCAAGGCAGGCACGGCGTTTGCCGGGCCACTCGTGGTATCTCACACCGCCGAGAACATCAGCAGCGACGACTGCAAGGCGGTCTTCGTTGAGCGCAAATAGCCGAGCCGCCGGCGGCGATATCTCCGTGATCATCCGTCGGCATTCCGACCGGGCAATGCCGACGGATCCCGTGACAGATGACCCGCAACGCTGCTCCCAAACTGGACAGCAGCGTCGCGCGTTTGCGGCCGGCTCTGGTCGCAACCGCTCGGAAACAGCGCAATGCGGACCCCGGCGTGCCTTGCAAACAAGGCCGATCTGCCTCAGTCTCCCGCGCCTCCCGTCAAGAACAAGAGAAAGAACACTCATGAAGCATCGCGCGCTCGGCCGCTCCGGCCTCACCGTCCCTCCCCTCTGCTTCGGCTGCAATGTGTTCGGCTGGACGGTGGACGAGGCTGCATCTTTCCGGCTGCTCGACACCGTGCTGGAGCATGGGCTGACATTCCTCGATACGGCCGACGTTTATTCGCGCTGGGTGCCGGGCCATCACGGCGGCGAGTCCGAGACGATCATCGGCAAATGGATGAAGGCGCGCGGCAACCGCAACCGCATCATTCTCGCCACGAAGGTCGGCATGGACATGGGTAACGGCAATGTCGGCCTGAAGCCGGACTACATCGCGCGCGCCGTCGAGGACTCGCTGCGCCGGCTGCAGACCGACCACATCGACCTCTACCAGTCCCACAAGGACGATGAGGCGACGCCGCAGGAAGAGACGCTGGCGGCTTACGACAAACTGATCAAGGCCGGCAAGGTCAGGGCGATCGGCGCCTCGAATTTCTCGGCGGAACGGCTCAAAAGCGCGCTGGATATTTCCAGGACGAATGGGCTGCCGCGCTATGAGAGCATGCAGCCCGAATACAGCCTGGCGGAGCGGTCGAGCTACGAAGGCGCGCTGCAACGCGTCTGCGTCGAGAACGACGTCGGCGTGATCACGTTCTTCTCGCTCGCTGCGGGATTCCTGACCGGCAAATATCGCTCGGAGAGCGACTTCGCCAAGAGCCCGCGCGGCACGCGCAGCATTCCGAAATACATGAACCCACGTGGCTTGCGTATCCTCGCCGGCCTCGACGAGGTCGCCGCAGAGACCCACGACGAGCCGGCCGCGGTTGCGCTCGCCTGGCTGATGGCGAAGCCCGGCATCACCGCACCGATCGCCAGCGCCACCAAGCCCGAGCAAGTCGCAACGCTGGTCGCGGCGGCGAAGCTGGAGCTGAGCAAGGGTCAGGTCGAGCGGCTGGACACAGCTAGCGCGTAACGGCGCAGGCTAGGCCTGCTGGCTCTGGCCGCAAAGGCGGAGCGCTCCCTCTCCCGCTTGCGGGGGAGGCTGGGGTGGGGGCTCTCTCCGCGAGTCGTATCATGGGGATAGCCCCCACCCGCCGCGCTGCGTGCGTCGGCCTCCCCCGCAAGCGGGAGAGGCGAAGAAAATACGCGGCTGCAGTTCAAGATGATTTCACCCCGCCCTAGCCCCACGGCCCGCGCTGGCCCGAGGCACCGCCCCACGGGCTGCGTGGCGGGTAGCTGGCGCCGGCCGGGCGCGGCGCGGTCTGGGTGCCGAGCTCGGCGGCGAGCTGCTGCAGCGCGGCGATGCGGTTCGCGGTCGAGGGGTGGGTGGCGAACAGATTGTCAACGCCGCGGCCCGACAGCGGGTTGATGATGAACATGTGCGCGGTGGCCGGATTGCGCTCGGCTTCCATGTTCGGCAGCTGATGCGAAGCGTTCTCGATCTTCGCGAGCGCTGATGCCAGCCACATCGGCTGGCCGACGATGCGCGCGCCGAGATTGTCGGCGGCGTATTCGCGGGTGCGGCTGATCGCCATCTGCACCAGCATGGCGCCGAGCGGCGCCAGGATCATCATCGCGATCGAGCCGACGATGCCGGGGCCGTTGTTGTTGCGGTTGCCCCCGAAGAACATGCCGAACTGCGCCAGCATCGAGATCGCGCCGGCGATCGTCGCGGTGATCGTCATGGTCAGCGTGTCGTGATGCTTGATATGCGCAAGCTCGTGCGCGATCACGCCGGCGAGCTCCTCGCGGCTGAGCTGCTGCATCAATCCCGTGGTGACGGCGACCGCCGCATTCTCCGGATTGCGGCCGGTCGCGAATGCGTTCGGCTGCGCCTCGTCCATCACGAACACGCGCGGCATCGGCAGAGCGGCGCGCTGCGCGAGCTCCGCGACGAGATTGTAAAGCTCCGGTGCCGAACGTGCATCGACCTGGTGGGCGCCGTACATCGACAGCACCATGCGGTCGGAATTCCAGTAGGTGAACAGATTTGTCGCAGCCGCGACGATCAGCGCGATCACGGCGCCGGTGCCGCCGCCGATCAGATAGCCGACGCCCATGAACAGCGCGGTGAGGCCGGCAAGCAGGAGCGCGGTGCGGAAATAATTCATCGTGGTTCCCTCACGGCGAGCGGAATGCTGCCACAACTGACGCCGCTGAGGTAGGGATTTTGCCGCTGAAGCCGCAAGGGGAAGGTGTGCGTCGCAGCGACGCGGCGCGGATTAACGATTGGTCATGTGACGCGATCGGTAGCCCGGACGGAGCGAAGCGAAATCCGGGACTACCTCACCGCGGAGAAACTGCCCCGGATTGCGCTTCGCTCCATCCGGGCTACGATCCCGCGCCTACTCGGCCGGCTCCTGCGCGCGCTCCGTCTCCTCCGCGCGCAGCGCGACCCGCAGCATGCGGGCGAGCTGGGCGCGGCTGTAGGGTTTGGCCAGAAACAAGATGCCCAGCTCGAGCTTACCGTCCTGGTCGATGGCGTCATCGGTGTAGCCCGAGGTGAACAGCACGCGCAGGTCGGGGCGCCGTTTCTGCGCCTCGGTGGCGAGATCGCGTCCGTTCATCGCACCGGGCATGATGACGTCGGTGAACAAGAGATCGACCGGCACGCCGCTGTCGAGCACGGCGAGCGCTTCGCCGCCATTGTTGGCCGAGCGCGTCGTGTAGCCGAGGCTCTCGATCTGGGTCAGCACGTAGGAGCGCACCAATCTGTCGTCCTCGACGACCAGCACGATCTCCTGTGCGCCGCGCACCTCCGGCTGCCGCCGCTCGGGTGCGGCGGCCGGCGAGAGCACCGCCGCGCGCGGCAGATGGAGCATCACCCTGGTGCCGCGGCCGACCTCGCTGTCGAGCGCGATATGGCCGTTGGACTGCTTGACGAAGCCGTAGACCATGGAAAGCCCGAGGCCAGTGCCCTTGCCGACGTCCTTGGTGGTGAAGAATGGCTCGAACACTTTGGCAAGATCGGCTTCCGCGATGCCCTGGCCGTTGTCGATCAGCGCTATCGCGACATAGTCGCCGGCGGCAAGTCCGTCATGGCCGTGCACGTCGGATGGCTTCAGTTCGGCCGTGCGGGTCTCGATCCGCAGCCGGCCACCCTTCGGCATCGCATCGCGCGCATTCAGCGCGAGATTGATGATCGCGGTGACCAGCTGGTTGGAATCGACCAGCGCGCGCGGCAGATCCGGCATCGGCCGAAAATCGATATCGACATGGTCGCCGATGGTCGGCCGCAGCAGCTCGATGGTGTCGACCATCAACGCATTGACATCGACATCGCTCGGCTGCAGCGGCTGCTTGCGCGCGAAGGCGAGCAGATGCCGCGTCAGCGACGCACCGCGCTCGGCGGCGTCGCGGATCAGGCTGGTGATCTCGGTGAGCTGGCGATTGTGGGTGACCGCCTCGGCCAGGATGTCGATGGTGCCGGTGATGACGGTGAGGATATTGTTGAAGTCGTGCGCGATGCCGCCGGTGAGCTGGCCGACCGCTTCCATCTTCTGCGCCTGGCGGATCTTGCTCTCGTTGACTTCGGCCTCGCGGAAACGCTCGAGCAGGACTTCCGAGCGCTGGCGCTGCCGGCCCTCCTCGGCGAGCGCGACATGCGCCTCGCGCAGCTGCGCCTCGGTCGGGATCGCCAGGATTCTCGGGATCAGCGGCCAGAGCAGCACCGCGGTGAAGATCGAGGCGACGGCGGTCAGCGCCTTGACGATGCCTTCGAGCCCGTAGATCGGCACCCACAGCGTGTAGATCGAGAACACATGCGTGAGGCCGCAGGCGAGGATGAACACAGCAAACGGCCAGGCCATCCAGCCGAACTGGAAGTCGCGCCGCTTGGAGACGAGGATCGCCAGCGCAAACGGGATCGAGAAATACGAAGCGGCAATGATCGCGTCTGAAATCACGTGCAGCCAGATCAGCTCCGGCTCCCACAACAGGCAGATGCCGTGTGGCGAAAACGTCGACGAATCCAACAGACGCTCGAGAAAACTCCACATGGGTCGCTCCGGGCGTGATCGATCCGCCGACCCCCCTGCCCGCGAATCACCCGCCGATCATAGCGGCGGCCCTTCAACCTGCCGAAGCCCAATTGGTCTAACAGGGCACCCCCGTTGTTGCCCGGTGTCGCCCTGGTGTATGCAGGATGGGCCTTGATCCCCCTTTCCCAGCCGGTGACATCGATGCCAGCATCTCCCCTCCGCGCCCCGATCATGATCGCAGCGATCGCGGGGGCGCTGGCACTCTCCTCCCTTGCCCTGGCGCAGCAGCCCCTTCCCAATCCCGCAGGACCCGCCCCGGTCAGGGCGCGCCCGGCCACCACAGCATCGCCAAGGGCTGCGTCCTGCCACAACGGGCAGAGCTTCGATCGCTTCCTCGCCGAGTTGAAACAGAAGGCGGTCGCCGCCGGCGTCTCGCAGCGCACGATCGCGGAAGCCGCGCCCTACCTGGTTTACGACCAGGGCATCGTCAACCGCGACCGCGGCCAGCGCGTATTCGGGCAGATCTTCACCCAGTTCGCCGGCCGCATGGCCGCGAACTACCGCGTGCAGCAGGGCCAGCAATATATCAAGACCTACGCGGCCGCGTTCGCGCGCGCCGAGAAGGAGTATGGCGTGCCGCCGGCGGTGATCGCCGCGTTCTGGGGACTGGAGAGCGATTTCGGCGTCCAGATGGGCAATCTGCCGACGCTGAAATCGCTGGTGTCGCTGGCCTATGATTGCCGCCGCTCGGAGATGTTCCAGGGCGAGACCATCGCGGCGCTGAAGATCATCGAGCGCGGCGACCTGACGCCCGACGAGATGATCGGCTCATGGGCCGGCGAGCTCGGCCAGACGCAATTTTTGCCGACGCACTATTTCAACTATGCCGTCGACTATGACGGCGACGGCCACCGCAATCTGCTCGCCAGCGGCCCCGACGTGATCGGCTCGACCGCGAACTACATCGCCAACGGATTGAAGTGGCGGCGCGGCGAGCCGTGGCTGCAGGAGGTGCGCGTCCCGCAGGCCGCGAATTTCGCGAATTTCCCTTGGGACCAGGCCGACCTCACCATCAAGCTGCCGCGCTCGAAATGGGCCGCGCTCGGCATCACGCTGACCGACGGCAAGGCGCTGCCGAATGACGAGATGCCGGCCTCGCTGCTGCTGCCGATGGGCCGGATGGGTCCGGCGTTCCTCGCTTACCCGAACTTCGCGGCCTACACCGAGTGGAATAACTCGCTGATCTATTCGACCACCGCCGGATATCTCGCAGGCCGCATCGCGGGCGCACCGCCGATGCAGCGGCCGCATGCCCCGGTCGCGCAGCTGCCGTTCAACGAGATCAAGGAGCTGCAATCGCTGCTGGCGCGCGCCGGCTACGACGTCGGCAAGATCGACGGCGTTCTGGGCCAGGCGAGCCGCAGCGCGGTGAAAGCGATGCAGATGAAATACGGCCTGCCGGCGGATTCCTGGCCGACCGCGGAGCTCCTGGCGCGGATGCGCGGCGGTGGCCGCACGCAGCCGGCCGCGGATGCAACGGTGCCGGGGACGCGGTAGGGACGTCGTCGGGCTTTCTGGGTAGCAAGCAGTGCTTTTGAACCGTCACCCTGAGGAGAGCGTAGCGCGTCTCGAAGGGTCGACGGCCACCGACCAGGCCGTGCATCCTTCGAGACGCGCTACGCGCTCCTCAGGATGACGGGTCGAAGACAAGTGCTTCCACAGGCAACATTTGACCAAGTGTTACAGCCGCCCGCAGTTGTATTCTTCCCCTCGCGGCCCCATGTGCAGCATCGCCGTTCGGCAGATCCGGATTTCATCAGAACAAAGAGCATCCCCATGTCCTTTCATGACGCCGTCGTCCCCGCCTACTTGCAGATCCTCAACAGCCTCACCGGCGAGCTGACCAAGGCCGAAGCGCATTGCGAAGCGAAGAAGATCGCGCCCGAGGTGCTGCTGGGATCGCGGCTCTATCCCGACATGCTGCCGCTGACCAAGCAGGTGCAGCTGGTCTGCGATCACGCCGCACGCGGCTGCGCGCGGCTGACCCATAGCGAGGTGCCGTCGACGCCCGACACCGAGAAGAGCATCAGTGAACTGAAACAGCGGCTGGCGAAGACGATCGACTATGTGAAGTCGTTCAAGCCGGAGCAGTTCGACGGCGGCGATGCCAAGGACGTCACCTTCCCGATCGGCCCCGATCGCACCATGACCCTGAAGGGCCAGCAATTCGTCAGCGCCTTCTCGTTCCCGAACTTCTACTTCCACGCCGTCACCGCGCACGACATCCTGCGTCACAACGGCGTCGAGGTCGGCAAGCGCGATTTCCTCGGCGTGAGCTGACGCGCCTCGCGCGTCATTCCGGGGCGATGCGTAGCATCGAACCCGGAATCTCGAGCCGCATAACCTCTGGATTCCAGGTTCTCGCTTCGCGAGCCCCGGAATGACTGACAAACAAATTCCCTACCGCGGGATTTTCCCGCTTCGGCGCGACACGTCGCCTCGCGCGCACAGCCGTGCTACTGCTCCCTGACAACAACAAGACGTCAGGGAGCACGCCATGTCGACCCACGCACCGAAAGCCATCGATCCGTCCGCCTCGCTGCATGCGGAATCGCTCGGGCTTGCCAAGAACCACGGCCGCCTGGCCGGCCGGCGCATCATCGTGGTTGGTGCCGGACAGCGCACAACCGTTGACGAAGAGCCGCCGATCGGCAACGGCCGCGCGATGAGCGTGCTGTTCGCGCGCGAGGGCGCCTCGGTCGCGTGCCTCGACGTCAATCGGGAGGCGGCCGACAACACCGTCGCGCAGATCACAGGCGAAGGCGGCAAGGCCTTCACCGACGTGGTCGATGTCTCCGACGTCGCGGCGATCGCGCCTGCGGTCGAACGCTGCGCGCAAAAGCTCGGCGGGCTCGACGGGTTGGCGCTCAATGTCGGCATTTCCTCCGGCCTGTCGCTGCCCAAGATGACGGCGGAAGCCTGGGACCGCGACTACGCCGTCAATGTGCGCAGCCACATGCTGTTCGCGCAGAAGGCGCTCGAGGTGATGGCGCCGGGCGGCGCGATCATCTTGATCTCCTCGATGGCGAGCCAGCGCGCCGGCGGTCGCAACCCGGCTTATGAATCCTCCAAGGCGGCGCAGATCGCGCTGGGACGCGCGATCGCGCGGGCCGGCGAGGACAAGGGCATTCGTTGTAATGTGATCGCGCCGGGCTTCATGGACACGCCGATGGGCCGCGATGCCAGCCGTAGGCGATCGGACCGCGCCGTGACGGTACCTTTCGGCCGCCAGGGCACCGGCTGGGAGGTCGCCTATACTGCGCTGTTCCTGATTTCGAATGAATCCTCCTATGTGAACGCGCACACGCTGTTCCTCGATGCCGGCCACATGGGCGGAATTGTGCGCGGCTAGCCTGCAAACTGGGCATATCCCGGCCATTGCGCTCGTCGCGGCAATGCACAAATCTCTCCTCATCGATCATTGTCTGGAACCGTTTCACATGAGCCAACCGACCAAACTTCTCGAGCCCTACAAGCTTGGCCCGCTGACGCTGCCGAACCGCTTCGTGATGGCGCCGCTGACGCGCAACCGCGCGGTGCCGCCAGGCATGGTGCCAAGCCCGCTCGCGGTGGATTATTACGGCCAGCGCGCCTCCGGCGGCCTTCTGGTCACCGAAGCGAGCCAGGTCTCGCAGCAGGGCCAGGGCTATCAGGACACGCCCGGCATCTATTCGAAGGAGCAGGTCGCGGCCTGGCGCAAGGTCACCGATCGCGTGCATGAGCGCGGCGGCCACATCTTCATCCAGCTCTGGCATGTCGGCCGGATCTCGCATACCTCGTTG
Source organism: Bradyrhizobium sp. RD5-C2 (assembly GCF_019972155.1). GTDB lineage: Bacteria > Pseudomonadota > Alphaproteobacteria > Rhizobiales > Xanthobacteraceae > Bradyrhizobium. The sequence goes on from NZ_BOVL01000012.1 coordinate 111,765, forward strand.
CAGCCGAATGGCGGCGCGCCGGTGGCGCCGAGCGCGATCCGCGCCAAGACCAAAACCTTCGTGAACGGCACCTTCGCCGACGTATCCGAGCCGCGCGCGCTCGAACTGTCGGAAATCCCCGGGATCATCGAGGACTTCAAGCGCGGCACGGCGAATGCGCTGGCGGCCGGTTTCGACGGCGTCGAGATCCATGGCGCCAACGGCTATCTGCTCGACCAGTTCGCCAGGGACAGCAGCAACAAGCGCACCGACGCCTATGGCGGCGGAATCGAGAATCGCGCCCAGCTGATGCTGGAAGTCTCGAAGGCGGTCGCCAAGGAGGCCGGCGCCGAGCGTACCGGCATCCGCATCTCGCCGGTGACGCCGGCCAACGATGTCTCCGACAGCAATCCGCAACCGCTGTTCGACTACATCGTCGACCAGCTCAATGCGCTGAAGCTGACCTATATCCACGTCATCGAGGGCGCGACTGGCGGCCCGCGCGACAACGCGCCGTTCGACTACGCCTCGCTGCGCAAGCGCTTCAAGCAGGCCTATGTCGCCAACAACGGCTACGACTTCGCGCTGGCGGAGAAGGTCCTGGAGGCCGGCGCTGCCGACCTGATCGCATTCGGCAAGCCGTTCATCTCGAACCCCGATCTGGTCGAGCGGCTGAAGGCCGGCGCCCCGCTCAACGACTGGGACAAGGCGACCTTCTACGGCGGTGGCGCCAAGGGCTACACCGACTATCCGACGCTGAAGGCGACCGAAGCGGCGGAGTAGCGCGGTCCGCTTTCTCAGCATCGTCATTGCGAGCGGAGCGAAGCAATCCATAGAACTGCATACGTAGAAGCATGGATTGCTTCGTCGCTATCGCTCCTCGCAATGACGGAATACAAGAAGGCCGGGATCGCTCCCGGCCTTTATTCGTCATGCCTCCGCGCTCTCGGGGATTCCTACGCCTCGGCAGCCTCACCGCTCTCAACCTCCTCCGCGACCATACGGTCGAGGTTTCGATTGAGCCGCCGCAGCAGGTCGAGCAGGGTTGCGGTTTCGGCTGCGGTAAAACCCGCGAGCGCCTGGTCCTGATTGCGATGCAACGCCTTGCGCGCGGCCGGCAGTTTCGCCTTGGCCGCCTTGGTCAGCGAGACCTGTTGGCTGCGACCGTCGCCCGGCATCGGCGTGCGCTGAATAAGACCGTCGCGCTCCATCCGCGCCAGGATCTGCGCCATCGACGGCTGCTCGACCTTGGCGGCCCGGGCGAGATCGCGCTGTGACATCGCCTTGCCGTCGCGCAGCAGATAGATCACCGGCAACTGCCCGATGCTGAAGCCGTGCGGCTTCACGCGCCGCTCGCCGAGCCTGAGAAAGCTGCGCGAGGCCATGTTGACCAGCGGCGCCGGACGATCGAACAGGTCCCAATCGGTCACGATCCCACCATTTACATAGGCCCCTATGTATACTAGATAGGTACCTATGTATCCTGTTGTGAGCGTGGTGTCCATGAGTTCAAATCCCATTCGCATTGCTATCGTCGGCGCCGGCCCCGGCGGCCTGACGCTCGCTCGCCTGCTGCATGTTGCCGGGATCAAGACCAGCCTGTTCGAACGCGAAAGCTCGGCAACCGAGCGGCCGCAGGGCGGAACGCTCGACCTGCACGCCGAGAGCGGCCAGCTCGCGCTGGCGCGCGCCGGGCTCACCGACGGCTTCCTGCGTATCGCACGTTACGAGGATCAGGGCAGCCGGCTCTACGCCAGCGACGGCCGGCTGCTGCTCGCGGACGACGACATGACCGGCGACCGTCCGGAGGTCGACCGCACGGCGCTGCGCGACCTGCTGCTGCAATCGCTGCCACCGGATGCCATAGCCTGGGGCAGCAGCCTGCGCGAGGTGGCTCCGCGCGAGGACGGCCGTTACGATCTCGTCTTCGACGATACGCGCGAAGGACCGTTCGATCTCGTGGTCGGCGCCGACGGCGCCTGGTCCCGGGTGCGGCCGCTGGTGTCGCGCTATCAGCCGCAATACAGCGGGCTGACCTTCATCGAGTTCGGCATCGACGATGTCGACACGCAGCACCCTGCTCTGTCGGAGCTGGTCGGCCGCGGCAAGATGGGCGCAGAGAGCATCGGCCGCAGCTTGATGGTCCTGCGCAACGGCAACGCCCATCTGCGCGGCTACGCAATCTTCCGCGTGCCCGTCGAATGGGCCGAGCGGCGGTTCGACGTCACCTCGCCATCCGCGATGCGTCACGCGCTGCTCGGCGAATTCGCCGGATGGGCGGATGCCCTGCTCGACCTGATCCGCGCCAGCAATGATCAGTTCGCGCTGCGGCCGATCCACGCGCTGCCCGTCGGGCATCATTGGACCAACCGCGCCGGCATCACCCTGCTCGGCGATGCCGCGCACCTGATGTCACCGTTCGGCGGCGAAGGCGTCAACGCCGCGATGCTGGATGCGGTGGAGCTGGCGGCGCATCTGGTGGGATCAAAGGATTGGCGCGAGGCCGTTCGCGCCTACGAGGCCGGGATGTTCGTGCGCGTCGCCCAGCCCGCCGGCGAGGCTGCCGAAGCCGCCGCAACCGAGCTGTCGCATATCAGCCAGGAACTGACGCTGGCGCACCACCAAGCGTACATGCAAATGCGCGCGGCAGCCAGCGACTCCGCGACGCGGTAAGCGCTGGTCATGATCTCCGGCGCCGCATAGCATGGACCGCATCGAGCAAGCCTGAACACGGTCGCATGCGGGAATGAGCAAGGACAACGCCGAGGATATCGTTCGACGCGCCACCACGGCCTTCAATGGCGGCCGGCATGGCGAGGCGATCGAGCTCTGCGAGCGCGGCCTTGCGCGCCAGCCGGGCGAGCCAATGCTGAGCCATCTGCTCGCCGCCGTGCTGTTCGCCAAAGGCGAGATCGCACCTGCCCGCGGGCATGTCGAGGCCAGCCTGGCGCGGCGTCCCGACAATGCGGCGGCGCGGTTGCTCGCGGCCCGCCTCGCGCGCAGCGGCGGCGAATTCGATGCGGCGTTGACGCATCTCGACCGCGCCATCGCGCTCAAGCCGCAGCGCGAGGCCTTCGTCGAGAAGGCACGCACGCTGGAGCTGGCCGGCCGCAAGGCGCCGGCCCGCGAGGCCTGGGAAGCGATCCACAAGGCTATCCCCGAGCATCAGGAAGCCAATGCAAGACTTGGCCGGCTGGCCTGGGAGGCTGGTGACCTCGCCGGTGCGGTGAGCCTGCTCGAGCGCGCCGTTGCGAGCGCAGCGCCGGCCTCGGTGTGGTTCGATCTCGGCGTCGCAAGGCAGGATCTGCGCGACCATGACGGCGCCGCACGCGCCTATCGCAAGGCGATCGAGATCAAGCCGGATTACGCCGAAGCAGCACTCAACCTGGGGATCACGCTGCAGGAGAGCGGCGAGCCCGATGCCGCGATGCAGGCTTTCGCGCGCGCCTATGCCTTGCGTCCGCAGCTGTTCGGATCGATCGCGATGGCGCTGACCTCGGCCCCGCACGGCCGGCTGTGGCTCGATGAGCGCGCGCTGCGCGCAGCGCTAGGTCACTAACCGGCCGCGCTTGGCACGGAAATGCTTGCGGTACACATTGGGCGCAGCCAACACCTCGCCGACGACCTTCGAATAGGCCTCCCGATGCGCATCGTCGAACGCCTCGAACACCAGTTCGGGGGCCGCGCGCGGCACGGCGAAGCACTGCACGACCGGCGTCCCCTTCGGCAGCACACCGGCAAAATCCGGCTGGGTCCAGATCGCCGGGAAATTGATGCCGCCGTCGTGAAACCGGTCGGCGTCAACCAGCCCCGAGATCACGCGGAACGGCAGGTCGTCGCGATTGACCGGATGCGTTGCGAACAGCGACCAGCCCGGTTCGAGCTCGATGGTCCAGAAGCTGTTGAATTTCAGCGCAGCCTGCCCGTTGGCGAACGGCGCGCCGGCGAATTGCGCGACGGGATGGAAGCTGAGCGGCGCGCGCGGATGGCCCTGCGTTGCGGGCTCCGGAATGTCCCAGTCCCATGCAAAGGCGCCGCGCTCGACCCTGACATCGCAGGGAAGCGGGATCATGACCCCGTGGGCCATCGCATCGACAAAGGGCGGGCATTGCTTGACCGTGCGGATCTCGCGGTCGTGGATGTCGGAGTGCGCCTTCGCCGGCATCTCGCGCAGCCAATCGGGCAACGCAGTGCGGGCCGGATATGGTCGCGGCAGATGATCGGCAAGCCGCGGATCGCAACGAAAAGTCATGCGCATGACGAAACTCCCCGATCATGATGCGATGACAACAAGGCGCATGATGACCTCATCGCGTCATTTGAGCACAATCCTGAACCGGTCTCCACAGCCACAGATCCAGCAAAAAAGGCCGGGATTGCTCCCGGCCTTTTGCAGTTTGCGGATGGCGTGGGCTGGTACGCCTTGCCGCCTTACTTAGCTTCGGCGCGCTTCGGCGGGCTCGCCGGCCACGACTTGATCAGCGTGTCGTAGTCGATCGTTTCGCCCTTCGGCTTCTCGTTCGCGAGCTTGCGCTGCGGAGCGATGGTGCCGTCCTTCTCGGCCTTCTTGTACCAGTACTCAGCGGTTTCCTTCTTGTTCAGCTTCGGTCCGCAGGCACCCTGCACACCGGACTTCTCAAGACGCTCCATCACCGAATCCTGGGCCGCGGCGAGCGCGTCCATCGCAGCTTGCGGCGTCTTCGCACCGGACGACGCATCGCCGATGTTCTGCCACCAGAGCTGAGCGAGCTTCGGATAGTCGGGCACGTTGTTGCCGGTCGGGGTCCACTGCACGCGCGCGGGCGAGCGGTAGAACTCGATCAGGCCGCCGAGCTTCGGCGCACGCTCGGTGAACGACTTGTCCCAGATGTCGGATTCACGGATGAAGGTGAGACCGACTTGGCTCTTCTTCAAGCTCGTCGTCTTGGAGACGATGAACTGCAGGTAGAGCCAGGCCGCCTTGCGGCGATCAACCGGGGTCGACTTCAGCAGCGTGGCCGAACCCACGTCCTGGTAGCCGAGCTTCATGCCGTCCTTCCAGTACGAGCCGTGCGGCGACGGGGCCATACGCCACTTCGGCGTACCGTCCGCGTTCATCACGGCGATCCCCGGCTTCACCATGTCGGCGGTGAAGGCGGTGTACCAGAAGATCTGCTGGGCGATGTTGCCCTGCGACGGCACCGGGCCCGACTCGGAGAAGGTCATGCCCTGCGCTTGCGGCGGAGCATACTTCTTCATCCAGTCGAGATACTTGACGATCGAGTAGACCGACGCCGGGCCGTTGACGTCGCCGCCACGCTCGACCGACGAGCCGACCGGACGGCAGCCTTCCATGCGGATGCCCCATTCGTCGACCGGCAGGCCGTTCGGGAGGCCCTTGTCGCCGTTGCCGGCCATCGACAGCCAGGCGTCGGTGAAACGCCAGCCGAGCGAGGGGTCCTTCTTGCCATAGTCCATATGGCCATAGACCTTGACGCCGTTGATCTCCTTGACGTCGTTGGTGAAGAACTCGGCGATATCCTCATAGGCCGACCAGTTCACCGGCACGCCGAGATCGTAGCCGTACTTGGCCTTGAACTTGGCCTTGTATTCCGGGTTGGTGAACCAGTCGTAGCGGAACCAATAGAGGTTCGCGAACTGCTGGTCGGGCAGCTGATAGAGGTGGCCGTTCGGTGCCGTCGTGAACGACTTGCCGATGAAGTCGTCGATGTCGAGCATCGGATCGGTGACGTCCTTGGCTTCGCCCTTCATCCAATCGGTCAGGTCGACGGCCTGGCCGTAACGGAAGTGGGTGCCGATGAAGTCGGAGTCGTTGATCCAGCCGTCATAGACGTTCTTGCCGGACTGCATCTGGGTCTGGATCTTCTCGACGACGTCACCTTCCTGGATGATGTCGTGCTTGACCTTGATGCCGGTGATCTCCTCGAACGCCTTGGCGAGCGTGCGGGATTCATATTCGTGCACCGTCAGGGTCTCAGAGACGACGTTGATCTCCATGCCCTTGAAGGGGGCAGCGGCCTTGATGAACCACTGCATCTCCTTCATCTGGTCGTCCTTGGAGAGGGTCGACGGCTGGAATTCGCTGTCAATCCACTTCTTGGCGGCCGCCTCGTCGGCGCGGGCCGGCGCGACAAGAGTGACCGATGCTGCGACGAGCGCGACCGCGCTGGTCATCGTCAAAAGCTTATCTCTAGTCATTGGTAAATGTCGCATTAGATTCCTCCGGTTGCAGCGACTAAATCAGGCCCGGGTAGACCCCGGATCTGCTCTTTTTCGCGTTCTTCAGACGGTGCGAAAGATCACCACGGCTGAAAGAAGCGAAATTACCGTTCCGAGCCACAGGCTCGAAATCTCGACGCCCTCCCCGATCGGCAGGGTGAAAATCGGATCGGTGCCGACGAGGCCGATCCACAGCAAATGGATCACCGCCGCCAGCACCAGCGAGACGAACAGACGATCGCCGCGCGTGGTCGGAATGCGCAGCACGCCGACCCGCTCGGCTTCCGGATAGGCGATCGCGAGCCAGGTCATCATCCCGAGTGTAGAGGCAAGCAGCACGAAGAAGACCGCGGTGGGCCAGGTCCATGCCATCCATGCGATGCTGTCCATGAGCGCCTCCTAGACCCGGCCGAGCGCGAAGCCGCGCGCGATGTAATTGCGGACGAACCAGATCACGAGTGCTCCGGGGATGATGGTGAGCACGCCGGCCGCGGCAAGCAGACCCCAATCCATACCGGCAGCCGAAACCGTGCGCGTCATGATCGCGGCGATCGGCTTGGCCTGCACCGAGGTCAGCGTGCGCGCCAGCAGCAGTTCGACCCAAGAGAACATGAAGCAGAAGAACGCGGCGACGCCGATGCCGCTCGCGATCAGCGGCACCAGGATCTTGATGAAGAAGCGCGGGAACGAATAGCCGTCGAGGAACGCAGTCTCGTCGATCTCGCGCGGCACGCCGGAGACGAAGCCTTCGAGAATCCACACCGCCAGCGGCACGTTGAAGATGCAGTGCGCGAGCGCAACCGCCCACGGCGTATCGAACAGGCCGATCGCCGAATACAGGTTGAAGAACGGCAGCGCGTAGACCGCCGCCGGCGCCATACGGTTGGACAATAGCCAGAAGAACAGGTGCTTGTCGCCGAGGAAACGGTAGCGCGAGAACGCATAGGCCGCCGGCAGCGCCACCGCGATCGAGATCACGGTGTTGATGACGACATATTCCAGCGAGTTGATGTAGCCGGAATACCAGCTCTCGTCGGTGAAGATGCGCCGGTAGTGCTGCAGCGTCGGCGTATGCGGCCACAGCGTCATCGTCGAGACGATCTCGGCGTTGGTCTTAAAGCTCATGTTGACGAGCCAGTAGATCGGCAACAGCAGGAAGATCAGGAACAGCGCCATGATCAGGCGGCGGCCGGGAATCGAATGCATCACGCCGCTCCTTGCTTGACCGGGCGCTCGGAGCCGGCATTGGTCATCACGGTGTAGAACACCCAGCACACGATCAGGATGATCAGATTGTAGACCAGCGACAGCGCCGCGGCCTTGCCGAGGTCGAACTGGCCGAGCGCGATCTTGACGAGCTCGATCGAGACGAAGGTCGTCGAGTTGCCGGGACCACCGCCGGTGACCACGAACGGCTCGGTATAGATCATGAACGAGTCCATGAAGCGCAGCAGCACCGCGATCAGCAGCACGCGGTTCATCTTCGGCAGCTGGATCGCCTTGAACACCGCCCAGCGCGAGGCGCCATCGATCTGCGCCGCCTGGTAATAGGCGTCGGGGATCGACTTCAGGCCGGCGTAACAGAGCAGCGCGACGAGGCTGGTCCAGTGCCAGACGTCCATCACGATGACCGTGACCCAGGCGTCGACCTCATTGGAGACATAGTTGTAGTTGAGGCCGAGGTGGTTCAGCACATAGCCGAGCAGGCCGATATCCGGCCGGCCGAAGATCTGCCAGATGGTGCCGACCACGTTCCACGGAATCAGCAGCGGCAGCGCGAGGATGACGAGGCAGGCCGCGACGCTCCAGCCCTCGCGCGGCATCGACAGCGCGACGACGATGCCGAGCGGCACCTCGATCGCAAGGATCACGGCGGAGAAGAACAGGTTGCGGCCGAGCGAGGCCAGGAAGCGGCCGCCGAGATCGGTCGAGGGATCGAGCAGCTCCTTGAACCAGCCGACGCCGTTCCAGAAGAACTGGTTGTTGCCGAAGGTGTCCTGCATCGAATAGTTCACGACGGTCATCAGCGGCAGCACCGCCGAGAACGCCACCACCAGGAACACCGGCAGCACCAGGAACCAGGCTTTTTGGTTGATGGTCTTGTCCATCAGGCGCCCCCTTCGACCAAATGGCTGTCGGCATAGACGTGGACGTTGGCGGGATTGAAGATCAGGCCGGCGGTATCGCCGGAGATCGAGAAGCCCGGCGGCACGCGCGCCGCGAGTTTGGTGTTGCCGACGCGGACGCGGGCGAACTGGATGCGGCCGAGATCGTCAATCCGCTCGATGGTGGCCGACAGCAGCCCCGACGCGGGCGCCGCGACATCGACAAATTCAGGCCGCACGCCGATCTCGATCTTCTTGCCGGCCGGCAGCACACCATAGTTTCGATGCAGGCCGATGACATGACCGTCGATCCGCGCCTCGTGGCCCGAGACCTCGGCAGGCACGATGTTCATGCCGGGCGAGCCGATGAAATAACCGACGAAGGTGTGCGCCGGCTTGTCGAACAGTTCGGCCGGCGTGCCGCTCTGCACCACCCGGCCGTCATGCATGACGACGACGGTATCGGCAAAGGTCAGCGCCTCGGTCTGGTCGTGGGTGACGTAGATCATCGTGAGGTCGAGCTCGCGATGCAGCGCCTTCAGTTTCGAGCGCAGCTGCCATTTCAGCTCGGGATCGATCACCGTCAGCGGCTCGTCGAACAGCACGGCGGCGACGTCGGAGCGCACCAGGCCGCGGCCGAGCGAGATCTTCTGCTTGGCGTCGGCGGTGAGCCGCGTCGCCTTGCGGTTCAGATACGGCGTGAGGTCGAGCAGATCGGCGATCTGCCTGACTCGCGCATCGACCTCGGCCTTGGCGACGCCGCGGTTCTTCAGCGGGAAGGCCAGGTTCTGGCCGACCGTCATGGTGTCGTAGATGACGGGAAACTGGAACACCTGCGCGATGTTGCGCTTCTGGGTCGACAGCGGCGTGATGTCCTGGCCGTCGAACAGGATCTTGCCGCGCGACGGCGTCACGATCCCGGAGATCAGGTTGAGCAACGTGGTCTTGCCGCAGCCGGAGGGTCCGAGCAGCGCGTAGGCGCCGCCCTGCCGCCAGGTCATCGTCACCGGCTTCAGCGCAAAGGATTCCAGCGGGGCGTCGTTGCCGCTGTAGGATTGCGCGAGATCGACGAGGTCAATGCGAGCCATCGGGCATCTCCCTCAATTGCTCTTGCGGGCTGACGCGCTTGCTGCAAGCGAACTGCCATACAGCTCGCTTGCGAACGCGGTCGCGGGCGACGCGACCAGGCGGTCAGCGGCGTCAAACACAAAGATGTTTTCGGGATCGATCGCGGCTTCGAGCACCTGCCCGGGTTCATATTCGTGCACGCCGTGCAGCACCGCGACCCAGTTCGAACCATGGACATGAACGTGCACGAAGCTCTCCGACCCGGTGATCTCGGTCACCGTCACGGTGGCGGAGAATTTGTGGCGGCCGGGTACGACGCTCCCGACCTCGAGCTGATGCGCACGGAAGCCGATCTTGTACGTGCCGTCAGGCAGATTGGCGTACAGCCCGGCCGCGGGCGCCTGCTCGCCGCCGGCATAGATCACCCGGTCGCCCTTCTTCTCGATGCCGATGATATTGAGCGGCGGATCGGAGAACACCTGCGCGACCCGCAGCGTGTCGGGATGGCGGTAGACCTTCGGCGTCGCGCCGGTCTGCAGCGCCTGGCCTTCCCACATGCACACCGTGTCGCCGCCGAGCAGCAGCGCTTCCGACGGTTCGGTGGTGGCATAGACGAAGATCGCACCCGATGCCTCGAAGATCCGCGGCAGCTCGGCACGCAGCTCCTCGCGCAGCTTGTAGTCGAGATTGGCGAGCGGCTCGTCGAGCAGCACGAGGTCGGCGCCCTTGACCAGCGCGCGCGCAATCGCGGTGCGCTGCTGCTGGCCGCCGGAGAGCTGCAGCGGCGTTCGCTTCAAATAAGGCTCGAGCCGCAACAGACTGGCCGCCTCCGCCACCCGCTGCTCGATCTCGGCCTTCGGCTTGCCCTGCACCCGCAGCGGCGAGGCGATGTTCTCGTAGACCGTCAGCGAGGGATAGTTGATGAACTGCTGATAGACCATCGCCACCGAGCGCTGCCGCACGTCGGCGCCGGTGACGTCCTTGCCGTCGACCAGCACGCGGCCGGTGGTCGGCTTGTCGAGGCCGGCGAGCAGCCGCATGATCGAGGTCTTGCCCGACAGCGTCGGCCCGAGCAGCACGCTGAGCGTGCCACGCTCCAGCGTCAGCGAAACATCGCGGATGGTCTGGATGCCATCCACAGTTCGCGTGACGTTCTGCAGTGTAACGCTCATGCCCGTCCTCCCGCTTCGCGGAGGGGACGTTCACCGGACACGCGGTTGGCGACCATCCACTCGTCGAGCGCGGCGATTTCACCCGCCGTCATCCGCAAGCCCAGCTTGGATCGTCGCCAGACGACATCTTCCGCGGTCCGCGCCCATTCGTTCGCCATCAGGTACCGGACTTCACTCTCCGTCAAGGTGGCGCCGAAGGCGCGGCCGAGATCATCAGCCGTTGCTGCATTGCCCAGGACCTTGCTGGCGCGCGTGCCATAGGCATGCGCGAGACGGTTGGCGTGGGACTGCGCGAGGAACGGATGGTTGCGAACCAGCTCGGCGCTCAGCGCCGCGACCGCGGAGACATCCATGTCGCCGCCGGGCAGCGGCGCCTTGCCAGTCCAGCCTTCCTGCGCTTTCGCGCCGCGCAGATAGGGCGACAGCCGCTCCAGCGCCTCTTCGGAGAGGCGGCGATAGGTGGTGATCTTGCCGCCATAGATCGACAGCAGCGGCGCACCGCCGGGTGTATCGAGCTCGAACACGTAGTCGCGGGTCGCAGCCTTGGCTTCGCTCGCACCGTCGTCATAGAGCGGACGCACGCCGGAGTAATTCCAGACCACGTCCTCGGGCTTCACCGGCTTGGCGAGGTATTCGCTGGCGGAGGCGCAGAGATACTCGATCTCCTCGCGCGTCGCCTTCACCTTGGCCGGATCGCCGTCATAGTCGCGATCGGTGGTGCCGATCAGCGAGAAATCGTTCTGGTAGGGGATGACGAAGATGATGCGGCCGTCAGCATTCTGGAAGATGTAGGCGCGATCGTGGTCGTAGAGTTTCGGCACGACGATATGCGAGCCCTGCACCAGCCGCACCTTGGCACGCGCGTTGACGCCGGCGCCGGTGGCCAGCACCTGCTCGACCCAGGGACCGCCGGCATTGACCAGCACGCGCGCCTTGATGGTGTCGCGGGCGCCGGTGGCGCCGTCCTCGACCGTGACGTGCCAGACGCCGTCGACCTGCCTGATCTCGACCGCGCGGGTGCGGGTGCGAATCTCGGCGCCACGATCGGCGGCATCGCGCGCAGTCAGCGCCACCAGCCGCGCATCGTCGACGAAGCAGTCGGAATATTCGAAGCCCTTGGTGTAGCGCCCGGGGATCAGCGGCTTGCCGACCACGTCGCGGGTCAGATCAAGCGAGCGCGTCGCGGGCAACAGGTGCCGGCCACCGATATGGTCGTAGAGGAAGAGACCGAGCCGCAGCAGCCAGGCCGGACGCAGGCCCGCATGGTGCGGCAAAACGAAACGCAGCGGACGAATGATATGCGGCGCGATCTGCCAGAGGATCTCGCGCTCGATCAGCGCCTCGCGCACCAGACGAAACTCGTAATACTCGAGATAGCGCAGGCCGCCATGCACGAGCTTGGTCGACCAGGACGACGTCCCGCTGGCCAAATCATTCATTTCACAGAGGAAAACAGAATTGCCCCGGCCCGCCGCATCGCGCGCGATGCCGCAGCCATTAACGCCGCCTCCAATGATGGCGAGGTCGTAAATTCGGTCCAAAGAACGCTTCCCCCGGCAACCGTTTTCGCTTTGACGGTTTTACTTTCGGATTGGAGTAGATCACAACCGAAAACGAAAGCAAAGTGAAAATGGGGAACTTTTGCGGGGGATTTTTTGGGCGGATTGATCGTGGCGGGGCAGCGGGTTCGCGAATTTATCGCCTTCACGCCGAACTCTCCTGCTGAACCCGTCACCCTGAGGAGCGCGTAGCGCGTCTCGAAGGGTCGACGGCCACGAGCGGGGCCGTCGACCCTTCGAGGCTCGCTCCGCTCGCACCTCAGGGGGACGGGGAGAGAGCTGTGCGTGCGGCTTCGTCGCGTTCAGCTGTCATGCCCCGCTTCAAGCGGGGCATCCAGCACGCCGCGGCGTCGCGGCTCAAGCGCGAACGTCTCTGGAATACTGGATCGCCCGGTCCCGTCTACGCCAAGGCTTCGACGAGGCTTTCGCTCTCAGGCGCGCCGAAGCTTTAGCGGAGGCGGCGAGCCGGGCGACGACAGCGAGAGAATGCGAACTACGCGCTGCGCAGCGTTGCGGGTGCGGCGTCGGCGCCGTTGTCGTCGATATCGACCGCCGGCTTGTCCATCGCGACGACCACCTCGATGCCGCGGCTGTGGCAGATGTTGGCGAGGCCTGCGGGCAGAGGCGAATCGGTGACGAAGGTCTGGATCTGGCTCATATGGGCGATCCGCACCGGCGCGCTGCGGCGGAGCTTGGTCGCGTCCGACACCAGCATCACGTTGCGCGCGTTGGCGATGATCGCCTGCGCGACCTGCACTTCGCGATAGTCGAAGTCGAGCAGCGCGCCCTCCTCGTCGATCGCCGATGCGCCGATGATCGCGTAATCGACCTTGAACTGGCCGATCAGCTGCGTCGCGGTCGAGCCGACCACGGCGCCGTCGGCGCGGCGCACCGTTCCGCCGGCCACCACCACCTCGATGCGCGGATGGCGGTACAGCAGCATCGCGACGTTGAGGTTGTTGGTGATGACCAAGAGGTCCTCATGCGAGGTCAGCGCGCTCGCGACCTCTTCCGTCGTTGTGCCGATATTGATGAACAGCGAACACCCGTTTGGAATCCGCTCGGCCGCGGCGGCGCCGATCGCCTTCTTCTCCTCGGCGGCGACGAAGCGGCGCGCCTCATAGGCGAGGTTCTCGACACCCGAGGCGATGATCGCGCCGCCATGAATGCGGGTCAGCGACCGCTCGTCGCAGAGATCGTTGAGGTCCTTGCGGATGGTCTGCGCCGACACCTCGAACCGCTTGGCAAGGTCCTCGACCATGACCCGGCCGAATGCACGTGCGATGTTGAGGATTTCAGTCTGGCGATGGGAGAGTCCGGCCACGGCGGCCCCCTTGAAACGGCGAGTCGCCTATGGTGCGACCGATCGGCATGGAGGTCAACGAGCAAGCATTGCCGGGGTTAAGCACTGCGCTGCAGCATTGCGGAGGCGGCACGCTCCGGCACCTTTCTCACCACCCCATCGCCGACGCGACCAGGCGGGTCAAGTCCGGATCGTCGAACGCCCGCGCGCTGGCGACCGCGCCGGCCGCGAGCAGATCGGCATGACCGAGCCCGGTTCGCATCCCGATCGTCGCGATGCCCGCCGCGGTCGCGGACTGGATGCCGGAGCGCGAATCCTCGAATGCGAGCGAAGCCTGTGCCTGCGCGCCTGCAAGGCGCAGCCCCTCGAGATACGGCAATGGATGCGGCTTGCCGTGCGCCAATTCATCGCCGATCACGAGCGCCTTGAAACGGTGCGCGATGCCCAGTCCCGCGAGCAGCAGTTCAGCGTTCGGGCGCGGCGCGTTGGTCACCGCCACCATCGGCACGCCGGCGCGATCGGCCGCCTCGAGCAGCGCCATCAAGCCCGGCACCGGCACGATCTGGCCGGAGACCAATTCGCGGAAGATCCGCTCCTTCTCGCCGAGAATGCTGGCGCGACGTTCAGGCGGTTCGTGGGCGAGGAAACGCTCGCCGATCGACGCATTGGAGAAGCCTTGCAGCTCCTTGCCGAAACGCCCGTGATCGAAGCTGTGTCCATGGGGGCTGAGCACCTGGTTGAACGCCGCCAGATGCAGCGGATCGGTGTCGGCGAGCGTGCCGTCGATATCGAACAGCAGCGCCTTGTTTTGTGTCTGCGACGCCCGGCCTTGTGTCTGCGACATCCGAAAAACGTTTCCGTGAGTTCGGATGCATCAATACAGACTCTCGCGGCGCGCGCAAATGACGCGCCGCCTGGCTGCATATCAGGAGGCCAGCTGCAGATCTTGCCCAGTGACAAGCCGTCGCGCCGCGCGCTCGGCCTCGCGTGCGTTGCGGAATATCTGGCCTTCGAGGGCGTGGAAGCGGTGCGAGGCGGCAAAAAACGCGTAACCACCGCTATCGCGCACCACGATATCCGCGGTCTGTGAACTCACTTCGATGACGTAGCAGTCAGACATTATCGGCCTCGGTTTGATTCCGCGCCGTCAACGGCGTCACCGTCTGTTTGTTCCTCGGTTTATTTGCGACACGAAGCGCCGCTTTTGCAATCGAGCCGCGCTCCCGTCTCAGTTTCGACGCGTTTTCCCTCGCGCCGAATCAGCGCAGCTCTTCGCGCGGAAGACCTCAGGTCGAAATCGTCGCGCCATCGCGCTGGATCGGCTGCGGATGGCCCTGCTCGTCGATCGAGACGTAGGTGAAATTGCCGTCGGTGACGAGAATCGACTGCTGCTCGCGGCGGCGCAGCACCCAGGCTTCGAGATGCACCGTGATCGAGGTGCGGCCAACGCGCACGAGATTGGCGTGCACCGAGACGAGATCGCCGACATAGACCGCCTTGCGGAAATTCATCGCCTCGATCGCGACCGTCACGGTGCGGGACTTCGCGAGCTTGGAGGCGAACACGCCGCCACCGACGTCCATCTGGCTGAGCAGCCAGCCACCGAAGATGTCGCCATTGGCATTGGTGTCGGCCGGCATCGCCAGCGTGCGGATGCAGAGATCGCCCTGCGGTTCGTTGCCGCTGATCGGCGGCGCGTGAACATGCGTTTCAGGTGCTTGGGTGTCAGTCACTTGAAAGTCTCCCAGCCTGCGTCGGGTGCGAAACGATCGCCGAATTTCGGCGTCAATGCGCGCAGCGCGGTTACGACAGCCTCGACGCCGCGGGTGCGCGCGTAGTTCAGCGGGCCGCCGCGGAACGGAGCATAGCCGGTGCCGAAGATCATCGCGCCGTCGACCATATCGGGATCGTCGACGATGCCTTCGCGCAAGGCGGCGACGCAGATATTGGAGATCGGCAGCACCAGGCGGTCGATCATCTCGTCGCTCACCTTCGGACCGGTCTCCGGCAGCGGCGCCTTCTCCGCCTTGCCGTCCTTCCAGGTGTAGAAGCCCTTGCCGGTCTTGCGGCCGAGCTCACCCTTGGCGACCTTCTCGCGCAGCCAGGCCGGTGTCGGTGGCAAGGTGTCGCCGAACTTCGAACGCAGCATGTCGCCGACATCGAGGCAGATATCGAGGCCGACCTGGTCGGCGAGCTCGATCGGCCCCATCGGCATGCCGAACTCGACGGCGGCCGCGTCGATCAGGCGCTGATCGGTCTTCTCGTCCAGCATCATCATCGCTTCCAGCATGTAGGGCGTCAGCGCGCGGTTGACGAGGAAGCCCGGCGAGCTCTTCACCGGCAGCGGCAGACGATCGATGGCGCCGACAAAGGCGAGCGCCTCCTTGAGCATCGCGGCATCGGTGCCGTCATGGCTGACGACCTCGACGAGTTGCAGCCGCGACACCGGATTGAAGAAGTGCAGGCCGAGCAGCCGCTCCGGCCGCGCCAGCGTGGTGCGCAGATCCTGCAAGGGGATGCTCGACGTATTGGTGGCCAGGATCGCGCCCTGCTTCAGCTTCGGCTCGAGGCCGGCATAGACCTTCTGCTTCAGCTCGAGCTTTTCCGGCACCGCCTCGATGATCAGATCGGCGTTGCGGACGCCCTCGCCGTCCATGTCGGGGATCAGCCGGTCGAGCGCGTCGCGCTGGTCGATCTTCTTGCGCATGATCTTGCCGAACAGATCCGCGGCGCGCTTCATCGCCCCCGCGATCGGCTCGGCCTTCATGTCGGCGAGCGTGACGCGCATATCCTGGTTGGCGCACCAAGCCGCGATGTCGCCGCCCATCGCGCCGGCACCGATGACATGCACGTGCTGTACCTTGTTGCCGGGGCCTGCCGCCTTCTTCATCTGCTCGCGCAGGAAGAACACCCGGATCAGATTCTGCGCTGTCGGCGTCACCATCAGATTGGCGAACGACGCCTTCTCCGCATTCAGCATCGCCGCGCGATTGCCGGCGTGCTTCTCCCAGAGGTCGATCAGCGCTGAGGGCGCCGGATAATGCTTGCGCGGCGCGGCCTTCTCGGCCTCGCTGCGCATCCGTGAGGCAAGGAGGCCTCGGACCGGACCAAAATTGAGGATGGTATTGAGCACGCCGGGCTTGGCGCGCTTCAGCCGGCCAAACACCGCGTCCTTGACGGCGTTGCGGACGTGGCGCTCCTGCGTGACGGTATCGACCAGACCGAGCGATTTCGCGCGGCGTGCGTCGATCGTCTTGCCGGTCAGCATCAAGGTCATCGCCTGCATCGGGTTGACCAGTTCGGTGAAGCGCACGGTGCCGCCGAGGCCGGGATGCAGGCCGAGCATCACCTCGGGAAAGCCGAACCTGGCATCGTCGATCGCGATCCGCATCTGGCAGGCCAGCGCGACCTCGAGGCCGCCGCCGAGACAGAAGCCGTGGATCACGGCGACCGAGGGCACGCGCAACGCCTCGAGCCGGTCGATCACCGCATGGGCGCGGCCGATCTCGGTCTCGACCGCGCGCGGGTCGCTGGCGCCGCGAAATTCATTGACGTCGGCGCCGGCGATGAAGCCGCTGGTCTTGGCCGAGCGCACCACGAGGCCGGCGGGCCGCTGGTTCTCCAGCGACGCGACGATGGTATCGAGCTCCTCCAGCAGATCGGCGGACAGCGTGTTGGCGCTGGTTCCGGCGCGGTCGAACAGCAGCCAGGCAATGCCGTCCTCGTCACGCGTCAGCTTGAAATTCCTGTACGGGCTATCGGCGGCCGGCTTCGGCCCGAGCTCGAGCCCGCGGTCGGCGAGGACGTCCATGATCCGTGAATCCATGATCACACCGTCTCTATCAACATCGCGCCGCCCTGCCCGCCACCGATGCATTCGGTGGCGACGCCGCGCCGGGTGCCGAGCCGCTTCATCGCATTGACCAGATGCAGCACGATGCGGTTGCCGCTAGTGCCGACGGGATGGCCGAGGCTGATCGCGCCGCCGTCGACGTTCAACTTCGCGCGGTCGATCTCGCCGGCCGCGCCATCAAGCCCCAAAATCTCGCGGCAGAATTTGTCGTCGTTCCAGGCTGCAAGGCAACCCAGCACCTGGGTCGCAAAGGCCTCGTTCAGCTCCCAGGTCTCGACGTCCTGCAATGTCATTTCGTTGCGCTTGAGCAGTGCGCTCGCCGACAGCACCGGACCAAGACCCATGATCGAGGGATCCAGCGCCGACCACTGGCTGTCGAGAATGACGGCCTTCGGCGTCAGCCCGTGCTTTGCGACCGCAGTCTCGGATGCCAGGATCACCCAGGACGCGCCATCGGTGATCTGCGAGGAATTGCCCGCGGTGACCTGACCCCATGGGCGCTCGAACACCGGCCTCAGCTTTGCCAGCGTTTCGGCTGTCGAGTCCGGGCGGACGCCGTCGTCATGGTCGTAGAACTTGCCGTCGCGGGAGAATGCGGTCTCGACCTCGCCCTTGAGGAAACCTTGCTTCTGCGCGTTGGCCAGCCGCTGATGGCTCTCGGCGGCGTAAGCGTCGGATTGCGCACGGGTGATGCCGAAGAGATGACCGACCTTCTCGGCGGTCTGCCCCATGTTGAGCTCGGTGATCGGGTCGGTCAGCCCGCGCTCCAGACCGATGATCGGCTTGAAGTAGCTCGGCTTCACCTTCAACGCGGCGGCGATCTTGGCGCCTAAGCCCTTGGCGCCGGCAAAGCCGGCAAACCAGCGCACGCCGGAATTGGGCCAGACCAGCGGCGCGTGGCTCAGCGCTTCGGCGCCGCCGGCGAGGATCAGATCGGAGATGCCCTCGCGGATGTAGCGATAACCGGTATCGATCGACTGCATCCCGGAGCCGCAATTGATCTGCACCGTGAAGGCGACCATCTGCTCGCCCATGCCGAGCCGGAGCGCCGCAACCCGCGCCGGGTTCATCTCATCGGCGATCACGTTGACGCAGCCGAGGACGACCTGATCGAACGCGGTGGGCGCGAAAGGCTGCCGCGCTAGGAGCGGCCGGCCGCATTGCACGGCGAGATCGACCGGAGTGAACGGGCCGGGACCCGAACGCGCCTTCAGGAACGGCGTCCGGCTGCCGTCGACGATAAAGACTGGTCGCGCCATCAGCTCGCCGCCCTCTGCTCACCCAGCTCCTGGAAGAACTGATGCACGTCGGCGGTTTTCTTGTAAATCGGGGACAGCGCCTCGGGCGCAAAATCATCGACCTCGATGACTTTGGCGACGGCCTCATGGGCGGCGGCGAGCTTTTCGCCGTCGGCCTCGGTGATGACGCCTTTCTTCACCGCCTCCTTCCAGTCATGCAGCCGCGCGGCGCGCAGCTGCTTGGCCGCATCCTCGGACTCGGTGACGAGCCGGAAGGCCTTTTCCAGCCGTGCGACGCCGCCATCGTCCTCGACAAAGGCGAGGTCCGGCGTCAGGCGGTCGCGCGCGGCCGACGGCGACAGCACGAGCTGTGCGCAGAGATGCACGACGCGGTCCGACGGACCGGTGACGCGCGCGCCGAACGGCTGGATCAGGAATTTCAGCATCCACGCCACCGGGCGGTTCGGCAGATTGGCGAGGATCTCCGCAAAGCGGTTCTCGATGGTCTTGAAGCCGGACGCCATGCACCATTCGAGCGCGGGAAGATCCTCCTTCTGCCGGCCCTCGTCCTGCCAGCGCTTGAGCGCGGCGGAAAGCAGATAGAGCTCGGAGAGGATGTCGCCGAACCGCGCCGAGAGCATCTCCTTGCGCTTCAATGCGCCGCCGAGGGTGAGCAGCGCCATGTCGGCGCACAGCGCGAACGCCGATGAATAGCGCGACAGCTGGCGATAGAACTCCGTTGCATCGCCGGCATCCGGCGCCGGTGCGAACAGGCCAAAGCTCCAGCTGCGGCCCCAGGCGCGGAACATGGTCGCAAAGCTGTGGCCGACATGCTTCCAGAATGCGGTGTCGAACGCAGTCAGGCCCTTGTCACGATCGGTCTCGCTGAGCGCGTTCATCTCCTGCAAGAGATAAGGATGCGCGCGGATCGCGCCCTGCCCGAACACGATCAGATTGCGGGTCAGGATGTTGGCGCCCTCGACCGTGATGCCGACCGGCACCGAGCGGTAGAGCCCGCCGAGATAGTTCTGCGGCCCGTCGATCACCGCCTTGCCGCCATGGATATCCATGGCGTCGTCGATCGCGATCCGCATCCGCTCGGTGGCGTGCAGTTTCATGATCCCCGAAATGACGGCGGGATGATGCCCTTCGTTCAACGCGGCGCAGGTCAGCCGCCGCGCGGCGTCAAGCAGATAGGCGGTGCCGGCGATACGCGCCAACGGCTCCTCGATGCCCTCGAACTTGGAAATAGAAATGCCGAACTGCTCGCGGATGCGGGCATAGGCGCCGGTGGTGCGCGCGGCATAGGCGGCGCCGGCGGCCGACAGCGACGGCAGCGAGATGCCGCGGCCGGCGGCGAGCGCCGTCATCAGCATCTTCCAGCCCTGGCCCAAGCGCTCCTGGCCGCCGATGATGTAGTCGAGCGGAATGAAGACGTCCTTGCCCCAGTTCGGGCCGTTCTGGAACACCTGCATTGCCGGCAGATGGCGGTGGCCGATCGAGACGCCCGGCAGATGGGTCGGGATCAGCGCGACCGTGATGCCGAGCTCTTCCTCGCTGCCGACGAGGTGATCGGGATCATAGGCCTTGAAGGCGAGGCCGAGCAGCGTCGCCACTGGCCCCAGCGTGATGTAGCGCTTGTGCCAATTGAGCTTGAGCCCGATCACCTCGCGGCCTTCGAAATTGCCCTTGCAGATGATGCCGCTGTCGATCATCGAGGCGGCGTCCGAGCCGGCCTCCGGGCTGGTCAGCCCGAAGCAGGGAATGTCCTGACCCGCGGCCAGTCGCGGCAGCCATCTGTCCTGCTGCTCTTTGGTGCCGAAGCGCATCAGGAGTTCGCCGGGCCCGAGCGAGTTCGGCACCATCACGGTGACGGCCGCGGTCAGCGAGCGCGAGGAAATCTTGCGCACCACTTCGGAATGCGCATAGGGCGAGAAGCCGAGGCCGCCGAATTCTTTCGGGATGATCATGCCGAAGAATTTCTTGGCCTTGATGAAGCTCCACACCTCAGGCGGCAGATCGCGCCATTCCCAATTGATCTTCCACTCGTCGAGCATCGCGCAGAGCTCGTCGACCGGACCGTGCAGGAAGGCGTTCTCCTCGTCGGTCAATTTGGCCGGCGCGAACGCCAGCAATTTCGACCAGTCGGGATTGCCGGTGAAGAGATCGGCGTCCCACCAGACGTCGCCGGCTTCCAGCGCCTCGCGCTCGGTGTCCGACATGGTCGGCAGCACGCCACGCGCCCAGGAGAAGATCGGCTTGGAAAGGTAATCGCGGCGGAAGCTCATGGTGGGGCCCTCATGGATCGGCGCAGCGGTGGCATGATCCTAGCGGAAAGTGCCGGTCACGGGTGAACACTTCGCCCTGCAAATAAAGCGAAATTGACGCGGCCGAGCCGCCGTTTGTTAACGGCAGGCCACGCGTTCAGTTCCGAAAGCTGAGCTGCGACAATCAGGTAGCCGAGGGTGGCGCCGGCAGCTCGTGCCGGCGCCACCCTTCCACGGCTAGGCCGGCCCGGCGCCCTGGGTCGCGGTGTAGACCGCGTAGAGCGACTGGCTTGCGGCCATGAACAGGCGGTTGCGCTTGGGGCCGCCGAAGGTGATGTTGCCGCAGACCTCGGGCAGCCGGATGCGGCCGAGCAGCTTGCCTTCCGGCGACCACACCGTCACGCCGTTGTAACCGACCGCGCGGCCGGCATTGCTCGAGCACCAGACATTGCCGTTGACGTCGCAGCGGATGCCGTCCGGTCCGCACTTCACGCCGTCGATCGTGAAGTCGCTGAACCGCTTGCCGTTGACGGGCTTGTTGTCGGCGCCGACATCGAACACGAAGACGTCACCCTTGCCGCCGGCGCCGGTGTCGCCCGGTCCCTTGCCGGTCGAGACGACGTAGAGCTTCTTGTAGTCCGGCGAGAAGCAGATCCCGTTCGGATCCGGCACCTGGTCCTCGGTCACCACGACATCGATCCGGCCCGAGGGATCGATGCGATAGCAATTGGTCGGCAGCTCGCGCTTGGCCGGCGCGAAGCCCGCGGGCTGCCCGATCCGCGGGTTGAGCTTGCCGGCCGCGTTGCTCGGGCCACCGGCCGCGTCAGGCTCGCCCTCGTAGAGTTGGCCGCCATAGGGCGGATCGGTGAACCAGTAGCTGCCGTCGGGATGCGCGGCGATGTCGTTCGGCGAGTTCAGCCGCTTGCCCTGATAGTTATCGGCGAGCACGGTCGCAGTGCCGTCATTCTCGTAGCGCGTCACCCGGCGGGTGAGATGTTCGCAGGAGAGCTGGCGGCCCTGGAAGTCGAACGAATTGCCGTTCGAATAGTTCGACGGCGTGCGGAACACGCTGACATGGCCGTCATCCTCCGACCAGCGCATCTGCCGGTTGTTCGGGATGTCGCTCCACAAGAGATAGCGGCCTTGCGAGCTCCAGGCCGGGCCTTCCGCCCACAGCAGACCGGTATGGAGGCGCTTGATCGAGGTGTTGGGCTGGGCAAGGTCGTTGAAGGACGGATCGACCGCGATGATGTCGGGGTCCCAGAAATAGGTGGTCGGCGCACCGCGCGGACTGAAATCGCGCGGCGGGCTGGTGATGGTTGTCGGCGGTCCGACCGGCGCGGGCGCGTTCTGGGCCAGCGCGCTGCTGACGCCGGCTGCGGCAGCGGCCGCCCCCACCGCCAATCCCTGGACCAGCGTTCGTCGTGAAACGTTCGGATCGCGCCGCTCTTCTGTTGGATTGCTCCGCGGTTGGCGTGTCATCGCATCCTCCCACTCTGTTGGCCGGCCGTTGATCCGGCCTGGCGCGCGGGAGGTTAGACTGCTCGCTCGGAGGTTGCGAGTGACGGTTTTTCATTACCGCGGGCGGAAATTTCACATTGTTGCGATGCGGGGCCGCAATCGCGGACGGTGGCGGCCGCGACCCTTCCCCGCGTAGCAAGTCAATCGATCTTGCACGATACTGGCAGGCTGTTGGGGGATTGGCGGGGAATGACGGCAAGCGACCATTTCGATCCGCGATGGGAAGGTGCATCAATCCCGTCGGAACATTGGCATCTGCACCGCAGGCTCCTGGAGCGCTATGGAATCGTCCTCGCTCCTGGAGAATTTTCAAAGATTGCAACCGATATCAGAAAGCGCCGCGCGCACCTGGTGGAAGTGAGGCCTGACGGTACCGGCGTCTATTGCGCCAAGATCGACAGCGTCGGGATCTACATCTTCATCGGCACCAAGAACGGCAGGATGATCACGATCTTGCCTGCATCGGACTCGCTTAAGCGGAAGACACTCACTTATCTCATGCGCCTCCGCGCGAGCCGATCAGGCACTATCTCGTGATCCCCCGCCAGCTAGATCCGCTTCAATCCGGCCGGATCATCTCGAACATGTTTTCCGGCTTGATCTCGAAGTAGTCGCCGCGGCGGCCGGCGCGGACGATCGGGTGGGCGAGACCGGTCTGATAGACCCCGTCCTTGATGAAGGTCTTGTCGATGTGAACGGCAACGACCTCGCCGAGCGTCAGCCAGGCCTCGGCCTTCTTGCCGTCGGCGCCCTGCAGCTGGATGATCTGACTCACCTTGCATTCGAACGACACCGGGCTCTCGGCGACGCGCGGCACGTTGACGAGCTTGCCGGCGACCTGCGTCAGCCCTGCAAGCTTGAACTCGTCGACATCGCGCGCGACATGCGCCGCGGTCGCATTCATGTGCTTGGCCAGATCCATCGTGGCCAGGTTCCAGACGAACTCGCCGGTGTCCTCGATGTTGGCGACGCTGTCCTTCCAGTTGGTGGAGGAGAAGCCGATGATCGGCGGCACGTAGCAGAAGGCGTTGAAGAAGCTGTAGGGCGCGAGATTGACGTTGCCGCCCTTGTCGCGCGAGGAGATCCAGCCGATCGGCCGCGGCGCCACGATGGCGTTGAACGGGTCGTGCTTCAGGCCGTGGCCGTTCTTCGGCTCGTAGAAATGCAGGTCTTTGGCGGTCACGCTGGCTTCTCTCTCGTTTTCAACGCTCGTCATTCCGGGATGCGCCGTTAGGCGCAGGCCCGGAATCCATACTCACGATGGTGGTTATGGATTCCGGGCTCGCGCTACGCGCGCCCCGGAATGACGAATGAGATAAATGACGGAAGAGTCAACTGACGAAAATGTCAGTGCCGGTGCTCAATTGGCGCGGGCGCGCGGCGACAGGCCGGCGATCACGAAATCGATCATTTGGTCGATGGTCGGGCCCGGCTTGGCGGCGCATTGGGCGATCATCTGCGGGTGGAAGAACCGCATCATCGCCGTGCAGGCGCACAGCGCGGCAAGCTCCAGGTCCTTGACCTCGAATTCGCCCGAGGCGGCGCCTTGCGCGATCACCTCGCCGATGGTCATGGCGATCAGCTCCATATGAGCAGTGCAGACCTCCCAGTCCTCCTGCATCGCGATCTCGACCATCTCGTGCAGCTTGGAATCGCCGACATAGCGCTCCGTGTTCATGCGGTTGATGGTCGTCATCATCTCGCGCAAGCGCGTCGCGGCCGGCCCCTCGGATCGCGCGATCCGCTGCGCCTCGATCTCGACCTCGCCCATCAGGCCGCGCGCCACGCCTTCGTGGATAGACTTCTTCGAATCGAAGAAGCGGTACACGTTGGCGGGGCTCATCCGCAGCTCTTTGGCGATGTCGGCGACCGTGGTCTTCTGATAGCCGATCTGCCGGAACAAGCGCTCCGCCACCACGAGAATCCGCTCGCGGGTGTCGGTTTCGCTATGTTCCGAGATCAGTGTCATGTTGGCCTGCTCAATCTTCAATTATTCGGCCGCCTCAGCAAGTGGAAATGCGAGTTGTCCTTTTCCCGCATGCTGCGGCGCAGTATCGGTCTGCTCGGGGCCGCTCTCCTCGAGGGTCTTGCGGAACCAGAGGGCGTAAAGGCCCGGCAGATACAGCAAGGTCAGGAAAGTCGCAACAAACAAACCGCCCATGATGGTGATCGCCATCGGGCCCCAGAACGCCGAGCGCGACAGCGGGATCATGGCGAGGATCGCCGCAAGCGCGGTCAGCACCACCGGCCGGGCGCGCCGGACCGTGGCCTCGACGATCGCCTCGCGCCGGGTCAGGCCGGACACCACATCGCTCTCGATCTGGTCGACCAGGATCACCGCATTGCGCATGATCATGCCGGCGAGCGCGATCAGGCCGAGCAGCGCCACGAAGCCGAACGGCTGGTTGGCGACGTTCAACCCGAGCGAGGCGCCGACGATGCCGAGCGGCGCGGTCAGGAACACCAGGGTCAGGCGCGAGAAGCTCTGCAGCTGGATCATCAAGAGCGTCAGCATCACCATCACCATCACCGGGAAGAGGATGAAGATCGACGCATTGCCCTTGGCGGATTCCTCGAACGCCCCGCCCGGCTCGATCCGGTAGGCCGGCTCGAGATGGGCCTGGATGTCCTTCAGCTTCGGCGCGATCTGGTTGGTGACGTCGGGCGCCTGCACGCCGTCGACCACGTCGGAGCGCACGGTGATCGCCATGTCGCGGTTGCGCCGCCACAGGATCGGCTCCTCATGCGCATACTCGATCTTGGCGATCTGCTGCAGCGGCACCGCCACGCCGTTGCGCGTGGTGATGGTGAGATCGCCGACGCGGCCGAGATCGAACCGCTCGGACGGCACCGCACGGGCCACCACGCCGACCTTCTCGATGCCGTCGCGGATCGTGGTGACCGGCGCGCCCGAGATCAGCATCGCCAGCGCCTGCGAGACATCCTGCGGGGTCAGGCCGAGCGCGCGCGCCCGATCCTGGTCGACGGCGAGTTTCAGGTAAGGCGACTGCTCGTTCCAGTCGAGCTGGACGTCCTTGACGTTCTTGTTTTGGCGCATCACCTCGCGCACCTGGTAGGCGATGTCGCGCACCTTGTTGGCGTCGGGCCCGATCACGCGGAACTGGACCGGGAAGCCGACCGGCGGACCGAAATTGAAGCGGTCGACCCGCACCCGCGCCTCGTTCAGCGCGCCGTCGGAGGCGGCCTGCTCGATCTTCGCCTTGACGCGCTCGCGCGCCTCGACGTTCTTCGCGAGGATGACGATCTCGGCAAAGGCCTCGTTCGGCAGCTGCGGGTTGAGGCCGAGCCAGAAGCGCGGCGAGCCCTGACCGACATAGGCGGTGTAGGTCTGGATGTCCTGGTCGTCCTTCAACAGCCCTTCGGCCTGCTTCACCGCCTTCTCGGTGACATTGAAGGCGGTACCTTCCGGCAGACGGAGCTGCAGGAACAGCTCGGGCCGCTCCGACAGCGGGAAGAACTGCTGCTGGACGTGGCCGAAGCCCACGATCGCGGCAATGAACACGCCGACGGTCGCCACCACCACCTTGATGCGGTGATCGACGCACCACTGCACAACGCGGCGCAGGCCGCGATACATCCGCGTCTCGTAGATCGCATGCGGATCGTGGTTCTGGTGCACCTTGATGTTGGGCAGCAGCTTGACGCCGATATAGGGCGTGAAGATCACCGCGACGAACCAGGAGGCGACCAGCGCGATCGCCACGATCCAGAAGATGCCGCCGGCATATTCGCCGACCGCCGAATTGGCAAAGCCGATGGGGAGGAAGCCAGCGGCTGTGACCAGCGTCCCCGTGAGCATCGGAAACGCGGTAGATTCCCAGGCAAAGGACGCCGCCTTCATGCGATCCCAGCCCTGTTCCATTTTCACCACCATCATCTCGACCGCGATGATGGCGTCGTCGACCAGGAGGCCGAGCGCAATGATCAACGCGCCGAGCGTGATGCGGTGCAGGTCGAGCGACATCGCATTCATCACGATGAAGACGATGCCGAGCACCAGCGGCACCGAGAGCGCCACCACGATGCCGGTACGCCAGCCGAGCGCGACAAAGGAGACGAACAGCACGATCGCGAGCGCCTCGACGAAGGAGTGCACGAACTCACCGACGGCGTGCTCGACCACCTTGGGCTGGTCGGCGATCTGCTGGACATCAATCCCCTGCGGCACCGCCTTCAGGAACTCGGCGGTCGCCTGCTGGACCTCCTTGCCGAGCTCGAGGATGTTGGCGCCCTTGGCCGTGACGACGCCGATACCGAGCGCGGGCTTACCTTCCTGACGCACCCTGAAGCTCGGCGGATCGACATAGCCGTGGCTGACGGTTGCGATATCGCCGAGCCGGAACACGCGACCGTTGCTCTCGACCGGCGTCTCGGCAACCGCCTTGACGCCGTCAAGCGCGCCGGTGACGCGCAGCGGCACGCGCTGCGACGAGGTCTCGACGGTGCCGGCCGGCGTGACGTTGTTCTGCTTGGCGAGCGAATCGAACAGCGCCTGCGGCGTGATGCCGAGCGTCGCGAGCTTGGCATGCGAGAACTCGACGAAGATGCGCTCGTCCTGGGTGCCGTAAAGGTCGATCTTGGTGACCCCGGGCACCTTCAGCAGACGCTGGCGGAAGCCTTCCGCGACCTTCTTGAGCTGCGCGTAATCGGCACCGTCGCCGGTCATCATATAGAGGATCGAATCGACGTCGGAGAACTCGTCGTTGACGACGGGCCCGAGAATGCCGGAGGGCAGCTCGCCCTGCACGTCGACCAGCTTCTTGCGGATGAGATAGAAGAGATAGGGCACGTCCTTCGGCGAGGTCGAATCCTTGAAGGAGACCTGCATCGCGGTGAAGCCCGGCTTGGAATAGGTCTGCACCTTGTCGAAGAACGGCAGCTCCTGCAGTTTCTTCTCGATGGGATCTGCGACCTGCATCTGCATTTCCTGCGAGGTCGCGCCCGGCCACATCACCGAGACGTTCACCACCTTGACGGTGAAGAACGGATCCTCGGCGCGGCCGAGCTTCTGATAGGAGAAGAAGCCGGCGGCGCCGAGGATGATCATCAGGAACAGCACCAGCGTCGGATGGCTGACCGCCCAGGCCGAAAGGTTGAAGCGCTTCATCGAACTCTCCAAGTTCTAGACCAGGTCCCAGAACCGTTTCTGCTGATTTTGCGAGGGTTAGAACGACAGCGACGAGACGACCCGAACCTTCTGGCTCGGATCGAGTTTCTGCACGCCGAGGGCGACCACCTTGGCGCCATCGTCGACGCCGCCGGAGATGACGACGTTGTTGCTCTCATAGGCCTTCACCTTGACCGGCTTGAGCGCGACCTCGCCCTTGTCGTCGACGATGTAGAGCGAGGGATCGCCGCCCTGGCTGTACAGCGCCGACAGCGGCAGCTTCGCTACCCGCTCGGTCGCCTTGTCGGCCAGGGTCAGCGTTGCGGTCATGCCGAGCGAGACGGTCTCGTCGGCATCCGGCAGCGAGAATTTTGCGAGATAGGTGCGGGTGGCGGGATCGGCCTGCGGCGCGACCTCGCGCAGCTTCGCGGCATAGGTCTTCTTGGCATCCGACCACAGCGTCACCGTGGCAACGCCCGACCTGGCACGAGCAAGAAGCGTCTCGGGGATCGCGACGACAGCTTCCTTCTCGCCAAGTCGGGCGACACGGATCGAGGCCTGGCCCGCGGCAACCACCTGGCCGGGCTCGATCATGGTCGCTGTGACGACACCCCTCGTGTCGGCCACCAGCGTTGCATAAGAGAGGGAATTCTTGGTCAGCTCGACGGAGCGCTCGGCGCGGTTCAGCCGCGCCCGCGCCTCGTCGCCGGCGGCCTTGGCGGAATCGAGCGCCGCGTCGGTGGTCCAGCCCTTGACCTTCAGGTCCTTGGCGCGCTGCTCGGCGGCCGCGGCCTGCGCCAGCACGCCGGTGGCGGCGCGGAACTCCGCCTCCGCCTGCTCGGCCTGCAGCTTCAAATCGACCTCGTCGAGGGTGGCCAAGGGCTGGTCGACGTCGACTGTCTGTCCGACCTCGACCAGCCGCTTGGCCACCTTGCCGGCAACCCGAAAGCCCATATCGGCTTCGATACGGGGCTTGATGGTGCCGACAAAGCTGCGCTCAGGGGTTTCAGCCTCGTAATGGACGGTCGCCACCAGAACGGGGCGCCCCGGATCGGCGTTTTCGGCCGCCTTTTCATTGCAGCCGGTCAGCGCGAACACCGCGAAAGCCAGCGTTGCTCCGGTCAAGAGCCTGTAATAGCTCGACAAAACGGAACGAACGAACATTTGAAATCTCCATCAGGCTGACGACTGATGAATAGTATCGATTTATCACTGATGAATGTCAATATTCGTCAGTGATAACCAATTTGTGAGGACGGGCAGAAATCGGTCTCCTTCGCCCCGATACCTCGACTTTGGCTCCGGCCGTTTACGGTCACGGAAGCTGCGGCATGCGAGTTTGCCGCCATGTCATGGATTTTGGCCCTTGCCTTCATCGGCGTCTGGATCTGGTTCACCGGCAGAGCGCGCGAACGTGCGGCTGAGCGTGCCGCGACTGGAATGCTGCGTTCGCCGCTCTATTGGTCCGGCGCGGGGCTCATCGGCTTTCTGGTCGCGTTGACGCTCTCCGAGCACTACGCGCTGGCGCAGGGCGGCATCCTGATGTGGACGTGGCTTGCCGCGCTCGGCGTCACACTGGTTGCGATCTTCTTCGTGCGCCGTGCGCTGAAATGGCGATACCCGGTCTAGCCTGGTAGCCCGGATGGAGCGAAGCGCAATCCGGGATGTCACCGATGAGGCGCGATCCCCGGATTTCGCTGCGCGCCATCCGGGCTACGATCGTCGATGATCGGCGAAATCATAGAATGGGTGGAGCGCAGCCGTCACGACGCTCGCGCTACTTCGCGCTCGCGAACTCAGTCTTGGTTTCGTGGCTGCCGAGGAAGACCAGGAGGCCGGCCGCGAGCGGCAACAGCGACAGCACCAAGAGGCCGGTCGACGTGCTGCCGGTTGTCTCCTTCACCCAGCCGATCAGATAGGGCCCGCCGAAGCCGGCAAGGTTGCCGATCGAGTTGATCAGCGCGATCGCACCGGCGGCGGCGGTGCCTGACAGCCAAGCGGTCGGCAGCGTCCAGAACACCGCGAAGGTGCAGAACACGCCGATCGCGGCGACCGTCAGCACCACCATGGTCATGGTCGGATCGGTGATGTAGCTGGAGACGGCGAGCGCCAGCGCCGTGAGCAACAGCGGCGCGCCGACATGAAACACGCGCTCCCGGGTGGCGTCGGAACGGCGCGCCCACAGGATCATCGCGACGGTGCCGAACGCATAAGGGATCGCGGTGACGAAGCCGGTCTGCGCGTTGGTGAGACCGAACGCCTTGACGATCTGCGGCAGCCAGAACTGCATGCCGTAGAGCGAGGCGACGAAGCCGAAATAGATCGCGCTGAGAGCCAGCACCTTCGGCGAGGACAGCGCCTGGCCGAGCGTGAAGTGCTGCGCCGCCTGCTTGGCCGCGACTTCGGCATCGAGCTTCGCCTTCAGCCAGGCCCTCTGCTCGACCGAGAGCCAATCGGCCTTCTCCGGCCGGTCGGTGAGATAGAACCAGGTGACGATGCCGAGCAGCACCGAGGGGATGCCCTCGATGACGAACAGCCACTGCCAGCCCTTCAGCCCCATCACGCCGTCGAGCCCGAGCAACAGGCCGGAGATCGGGGCGCCGATCACGGTCGAAATCGGCACCGCGAGCGCGAAGGCGGCGAGGAAGCGTGCGCGATACTCGGCCGGGTACCAGTAAGTGAGATAGAGGATGATGCCGGGGAAGAAGCCGGCCTCGGCGACACCGAGGAAGAAGCGCAGCGCGTAGAAGCTGTGCTCGTCATACACCGCCGCCATCAAGGCCGAGAGGATGCCCCAGCTCACCATGATGCGGGCGATCCACTTGCTGGCGCCGAACCGCTCCAGCGCCAGATTGCTCGGCACCTCGAAGATGAAATAGCCGATGAAGAAGATGCCGGCGCCGAACGAGAACACCACCGGCGAGAACTTCAGTTCCGCATTCATTTGCAGCGCGGCGAACGAGAGATTGACGCGGTCGAGGTAGGAGAAGAAGTAGGCCAGGATCAGGAACGGGATCAGCCGCCAGGAGATCGCGCGGATCGTCGACGTCTCGATCTCGCTGCGGGCGCCGCGATCAGCAGCGGTTGCGGTCTGGCTCATCTATTTCCCCCAAAGCTATTGCTTGCCTTGAGGATTATTGGGTGGCCCGGCCTTGAGCAATGGCAAAAACTCATAGCACACAGGCCAGATGGGAACTTGGCCGTTTTCCACGGCGTCATTGCGAGCGCAGCGAAGCAATCCACTTCTCCGCTTGTGGCGCGATGGATTGCTTCGCTCCGCAATGACGGCGAGCCAGCCCTACTCCGCGAGTTGGAAGCGCTCGAAGCGGTCGAGCTCCTCCTCGATCCGGCGCTTCAGATCCTTGCGCGCCGCCTGCTTCTTGCCGTTGCCGACCCAGCTCCATTTCTGCATCAGCAGCTTCCTGTTCTGCCGGTCGGTCTTCAGGTCGAGGGCGGCAACGATGTCGTCGCCGACCAAGACCGGCAGCGCGAAATAGCCGAACAGGCGCTTCTCCTTCGGCACATAAGCCTCGAACCTGTGGCCGTAGCCGAAGAACAGCTCGGTGCGCTTGCGCTGGATGATCAGCGGATCGAACGGCGAGAGGATGTGAACCAAGGCGGGATCACCCTCGCCGGTCGCTTCCAGCACCTCGGGCCGCGCCCAATGCTCCTGCTTGCCGGCGCCATCGAGCGCGATCCGAACCAGCTCCTTGCGGCGGATCCTCGCCTCGATCAGGCTGCGCACCGCCTTCTTGCTCGGCGCGTCCAGATGGCAGATCGAATCCAGGCTGACGATGCCCTGCGAGCGCAGCGCGCGGTCGAGCAGATAGGCGATCCGCGCCGAGGCCGGTGCGGGCTTCGGCGGCTTGTCCCAGCCGAAATGCCTGCCCGTCAGCTCATAGGTCTTCAGCATGCCGGCGCGTTCGCTGATCGTGACTACGCCGCCATAGAAGGCGAGTTGCAGCGCGCGCTTGGAGGGTTTGCGGCTCTGCCAGAGATGCTCCTTCTCGGTCAGCACGTCGTCTTCGATGTCGCGGATGGTCAGCGGACCGGCCCGCAGCAGCCGCAGCACCTTGCGCGTGTCCGACGGCGTCACCGACGAGAACCATTTGTGGCCCTCGCGCTTGTGCGCCTTCATCGCCGGCAGGAAGATGTTGATGTCCTTGGACGGCACGTAGGACAGCGCGTGGGTCCAGTATTCGAACACGCTCTTGTCCTGGCTCTGCGCCTGCTTGAGGTCGGCGCGGCGATAGTCCGGGATCCGGGTGAACAGGATGTGGTGGTGGCAGCGCTCGATCACGTTGATGGTATCGATCTGCACATAGCCGAGATGGTCGACGGCAGCCGCGACGGCTGATGCCCCCTCCCCGAACGGTGCCGTTGTATCGAGCCGTTGCGCGCGCAGCCAGATATGGCGGGCGGCGGCATTGTTCAGGGATAAGGGTTCGGCGGCGCGGGGCATTGCCCGAGCAATGTAGTGAGATTCGCGCTGCTGTGGAGGGCCGCGCGAGGGAAATCAGCCCTGCATGATCATCGCCTCTGGACATTGAGGGCGCTTCGGACCGGCTACTGCGATCCAACGGCGCGCCGCAACCAGGGAACGTCCACCATCGCTGCGTCCAGCGCGGCGGTTTCCTCATGAAAGACCCGGGACGAATGACCGCCAACCGGAAACCAGCCGCGGCCATCTTCCACGTCCCGCCGATATTCCTCGAAGCCGATGGTCCCTTCCGGGCGAACGAAGATATCGACACAGCGCGAGGCGCCTTCGTCGTTGATCGAGCGGAGGACGCGATTGACGTGGGCCAAGGTGCTCTCCCCTCCGTCGCCGGCCCCTGCCCGCACGCGACAGGGCCCGGCATCTTCAACTGTGACTTAGATCACATTCCAGGCTTTGAACCGGTCCTAGGTTCCCAGCATCAAAGCGATAGCAGCCCGATTGGCTGGCCTGACATTTAAGGACGAAAACCATGACCCGCTCCTTTTCCCTGTCTCTTTTGACGATCGGCGCTGCGCTGTCGATGACGGCGGGCGTCGCACTGGCCGGCAGCGACACCGTTCCGGCCGCCCAGATCCTCAATGCGCTGAAGCCGAAGTCGGCCACCCGCGGCCTCTCCGCCGGCACGCAGGTCGACCCGGCCACCTCCGCCAAGGAGACGAGCTTCCTCAACACCGTTCGCAACCGGCAGACCCGCTCGCTGTCATTGGGCGAACGCCAGGAGATCGCCGACATCGCCGCCAACAAGCCGAAGATCGATCTGGAGATTCACTTCGACTACAACTCGGCTGAGATCGCCAAGGGCTCGACCCAGGCGGTACAGGAGCTCGGCAAGGCGCTGGCGGATGCCAGCATGAAGGGCTCGACCTTCGTCGTCGCCGGCCACACCGATGCGATCGGCAGCGAGGCCTACAACCAGGATCTCTCGGAGCGCCGCGCCGACACCATCAAGAACTATCTGGTCGAGCATTACGGCCTGAACGGCTCCGATCTCGTGACCGTCGGCTACGGCAAGACCCGGCCGAAGGATCCGAGCGCGCCGATGGACCCGACCAACCGTCGCGTGCAGGTCGTCAACATGGATACCAAGACGGCGTCGCAGTAATCTCCCCAACTTCCGATCCGCTTGCCACGCCCGGCAGGCGGATCGCTTGTTTTCAGAGAGATTCAAATCCAGCTCTGGAACAGCATCAGCCGATTGAAGGTCGCCATCGACGTCCCGATGGCGGCAACCGTGATCGGCAGCATCGCGATGAAGCCCGCGCATCCGACCGCCACGAAGGCCCACAACAGCCAGCGCGGCGCACCCCTGCGCGTCAAGGCGTAGACCAGCACGAGGCTCGCAGTGGTCGCGGCCGGCAGGTAGTAATAGTTGAAACCGAGCGTGCGCGGCAGCAGCGCCCAGGCGAGATACGGGCCGAGATAGAACGCAAGCACCAGAAACGCATCGCGGCTGCGGTTCACGATCCAGTCGCGCAGCGCGACGATCAGCGCGATCAACGCCGGCCACAGCACCAGCGGATTGCCGAGAAACACGATCGCGGCAAACCTGTCATCGCCGACCTTCTCGAACAGATACCAGACCGGGCGCACCAGGAACGGCCAGGACGGCCACGAGCTCATATAGGTGTGGCCCGCGATCGCGGTCGTGGTGTTGTCGGCAAAGATGCGGCGCTGTGCCTCGACGAGGTCGGTGAACGAGAAGCCGTACAGCGGCACGAAGCTCGCGAGATAGACGGCCGCCGGGATCAGCACGAAACAGCCGATGAAGTGCGGAAGACGGAAGTCCGGCCACAGGTCCGGCCGGTACCAGTCCTCGGCATTGGCGTCGGCGAAGCGCGTACGCCAGCCCTGCATCAGGCGGATCACCGCGACGATCGCGATGCAGGTTGCGAGCATGAACAACCCGCTCCATTTGCAGGCACAGGCAAGCCCTGCGAATACGCCCGTCAGCACGAAGGCAGACTGCGGCCGCTTCTGCCTGAAGCCGTGGATGAAGGCCGCGATCGCGAACAGACCGAACGCGAGCGCAAAAATATCCAGCATTGCGATCCGCGCCTGCACGAACAGCATCTGGTTGAAGAAGGCGAGCAGCACGGCCGCGATGGCGCGCTCCTGCGACGCGAAGAGCGCGAGCCCGCCAAGATAGACGGCGACCAGCGCGAGCGCACCGAACAGCGCCGCGGGATAGCGCCACCCAAGCGGCACGTCGCCGAACGCCTTGATCGACAGCGCGATGATCTCCTTGGCGAGCGGCGGATGCATCGGGTTGAGGATCGGGCCCTCGACCACCGGCAACAGCATCTGGCGCGCCGCCGGCACGTAATGCACTTCATCGAAATAGAGCTTGTCCGGTGTGGTGATCCCGAGCAGCAGCACGACATGGGCGACGACGAAGATGATGGTCGCGACGATCGCCGTGCGCGCGGCGGGACGCCGCAGAACAGAAGGAGATTTGGATGCGGTGATCAAAGGACGAGCACGCTGCGAGGGGAACCAGTGTGAGCGAAGTGTGAGCTACGACGGCCGCGAATGTGATCTATGTGACGAGTGTGATCAAATCTCACGTTGATGTCCGCAGCCGCGAGCATTTTCGAATCCATCGACCCTCACCATCCGGCGCAACTCAACACGGCTTGTGACAATTATACAATATCAGCTGCGTCCGCGATCCGGTACGATGAGAGGGTTAGGTCGATCGGTATTGCAATGAATTCGCGCCACAGCTTTTTTTCCGTACTTGCACTCGGTCTTGCGGTCGCATTGACGGCTCATCCCGTTCAGGCGCAGACGCGCGTCGGCGAAGCGGCCATGGTGAAGAACGAGGTCGTCCGCGTTGCGGCCGCGACCAGCCCGATCAATGTCGGCGACGCGCTGCTGCGCGACGAGACGGTGCGCACCGGCCTCGAGAGTGCCGCGCGGCTGGTGATGGCCGACAGCACCAACCTGTCGCTCGGACCGAACGCCTCGCTCAAGCTCGATCGCACCGTGTTCGACGACGAGCATCACTATCGCGATGTTGCGATCCGCCTGACCTCGGGAGCGTTCCGCTTCGTCACCGGCCACTCGAACAAGGCCGCCTATACGATCACGACGCCGCTTGCGACCATCGGCGTTCGCGGCACGGTGCTCGACATCCTGTCGCAGCGCGGCAAGACCACCGTGGTGTTGCAGGAAGGCGCATCGACGGTGTGTACGTCGAACCGGCAATGCATCGATCTGACCCAGCCCGGCGACACCGCGATCATCACCTCGAGCGGCGGCCGCACCACGATCCAGAAGACCAACAATCCGCCATGGACCTTCGCCGCGACCTGCACCCAGGCCGCGGGCCTCTGCACCGTCACCCAGTTCGCGGATGCCTCACCGGTGACGCCACCGGTCGAGGACGACCCGACCGGCATGCTGTGCGGACGGTGAGCATGCTACGGCGCATCCATCATTTGATCCTGTCGGCGGCGCTGACAACGGCGCTGTCGCTCGCGATGCTGCAGGCGTGGGCTGCGCCGGCTCAGGCGCAGTCTCCGACGCCGAACTGCACCTCGAATCCCGATTCGTTTTCAGCATCGCCGAACTGTACGTCGACCCCCACGCCGACACCGACACCGACTGCTACACCGTCGCCAACGCCGACACCCACGCCTGTCCCCACGCCGACACCAACGCCCAGTCCGTCGCCGACACCGATCACCGGCGCGCCGTCGAGCGGCAGTTCGATCAACAACCTCGCTGACCAGCGCTTCAACCAGATGATCACCAATCGCGTGCTCGGATCGGTGCTGCTCGGCGTCAACGAGCAGGTCAATTGCGACGACTGCATCAGCGCCTTCGGCTCCGCCGGCTCGTTCTCGGCCGGCATCCATGGCCGCAAGACCATCACGCCGAATTTGTCGCTGCTCGCCGGCATCGCCTACACGCAGTATGGCGAGGGCGGCTACAACGTCACCAGCGCGCCGATCGGCGCCTTGGCGCTGCGCTATGACTTCGTCGACTGGGGCTCGTCACGTCCGTTCTTCGACATCGGCACCATTCTCTCGCCGTCGGAGAAGGTGCGCTACACCCGCAGCTACGCGACCAGCCTCGGCCCGGTGTCGGTCACCGGTCAGACCTCGAGCGAGAACTACGGCGTGTATGGACGCGCGGGCTGGATCAGCCGGCTGTCGGCGCGCGACGAGGTCGCGGCTTCGGTCGAAGTCTGGCAGCTCTGGCAGCGGGTCAAGGGCTACAGCGATCCCGCAATTGCCTTCAATCCGTTCGACGCCACCATCGCCGACGGCACCGATCGCACCAGCCTGGTCAAGATCGGCGGCCAGTGGACGCATCTGTTCGGATCGAACATCGAAACCAACATCAATGGCGGCTGGGTGCAATCCTTCGCCACCCATTCCGGCATCGTCGCCACCGTCACCGGCGATGGCACCATCGTGCCGACGATCGGCAACCAGGGCTGGTTCGAATATGGCGGCCGCGTCGGCTTCCGCATCACCAAGGGCTGGATCGCCGATATCTTCCTCAACGGCACCGCCGGGCCTCAGCCGGTCGGCAACACGGTTCACGGCGGCGTGGGGCTGCGGATCAGTTACTAGGACGGGGCCGCTCGCCCGGACCCGCACCGTCGAGCGACCGGATCAGCGACGACGCTGATCTCCATTCAATCGTTGTCCCAATAGCCGTCCGAGTAGCCTTCCCGGTACCCGGATCGATAACCGTAATCATATCCGCCCGGATATTCGTCGCCGTATTCGTGCACGTGACGATGGTAGTGGACGACGGGGGGCGGCGAATAATAGTCCCTCTCGTAGACATAGGCTGGAGCCGCACCGGCAGCCATGGTGGAGCCCAACAGGGTGCCGATGGCCAGGCCGCCGACGATGCCAACGGCGACCGCATCTCCCCGCCGGCCACCTGCCGTGGCTTCTGTCGACCCAAGAGATCCCACAGCGATCACCGCCATGGTCGCAAAAACAGCTACTCGTTTCATTGAAGCATATCCTTGTTCGCGTTCAACAACCGCGCCCGCCCCTCGGCAGCGATCGACAGAGCCCTCTAGAACGTCACGAGCTCCTTGAGCTCGCTCCTGACGAATCGCGGCACAACCCGCCGGGCCACGAAATCATTCCAGTCCTTGAACTTCGACTTGGCTCTCGCCTCGGTAATCGCAGTGACGCCGCGCACGCTGAGGTGCGGAAGCTTCACCAGTTCGCTGACAGGAGCGGTATTGAGGTTGATCTTGTCGGCACGACTGATCGACGGCCGCGCTGCGGGGGCCTGGTGAGTTGAACCGGTCGTCGATGGAGATGTCTGTGCGACCGCGGTAGCGCCGATGATGCCGCAAACGCCAAGGCTGATGCAAACCAACCTGATAAGCATGGACCGCTATCCTTCGTGATATGACGCCCTTGACCCCGCCGCCGATAAAGCGGGGGCCGATTACCGCAAGATTACGCGCGCGATCGTCACGGCGGCGTTCCGGGGATGAGCTTGATCAGCGCAGCACGACGAGGAGCTTGGCGGCTTCATGATGCACCAGCATGTTGGCTCCTGGATCGTTCGTCTGCGGCGCATTTCCTGGCGGCTGATTTTCCGGCAGTGCGACATCCGGCTCCGCGCGGCGCGGCGGATCTGCTTGCGGAGAGACGTGGCCTCTGCCCTGACCGGCATCGTTGACAAGGCTTGGCGGTGCATCGTCCGGCTCACGACGCGGCGCCACTAGGAATGCAACGAGGTTTCGCTTGACGCCTGGAATTCCGAACAGGCTCGATTGAACGGAAAACTCGCGTTTGACATAGCGTCCGGCGTGAACCGCCATTC
Source organism: Bradyrhizobium sp. RD5-C2 (assembly GCF_019972155.1). Lineage (GTDB taxonomy): Bacteria > Pseudomonadota > Alphaproteobacteria > Rhizobiales > Xanthobacteraceae > Bradyrhizobium. The sequence goes on from NZ_BOVL01000012.1 coordinate 149,486, forward strand.
GCGCGGTCCATTCAAGACAATCGTCCTGGTCATCGAAACAGAGCGCCGCCCAGCCGCGCTCCGGTGTCACCTCGCGAGGCAATGCCAGTGAATATTGGTAGGCGTAAGGATCGCCGTAATGCGGGTGATCGGAGCTGTAGAAGGCCACCGCGACCCCGAGGCTGTCGTTGCCGCCGACGATCGACAGCGGCGTGCCCATCTGCTCGTGCCACAGCCGGGTGAGTTTGTCTGCCGCCTGGTGATAGACGTTTCGCCCTTCCTCATAGCCGTAGCTGTTGCGGTAGAGCGCATGGGCCGGAGCCGCCATCACGGCAGCGACGATCGCTATTCCGGCAACCAGCAGCGCTGCATTGACCGTATAGAACCGCTCGATCGGGTAACGCGTGCTGCACACGACGGGCACGGCGAACAGGAACAATCCTTGAAGCGCCCACAGCGACGGCAAGTCGGTGCCGAGCAATATGGACGTGATGAAAGGAAGAGCGATCGTGCCGATCGCGACGTGGCCGATGAGCTTCAGGTTGGGGTCCGCCGCCGCGAAATCCCGGGGAAGGCGCTTGATGCGATACCCTGTTATCATCGCCCACGTCACGGCGGCCACACTTGTCGCCGCGGCAAGGCCCAACAGGAAATTGACGGCATCCCGCAGCGACGAAGGGAATCCGGTCCCCACATGCGTCGCGGCATAGTGGACAGGCTCCGCGCCCGTGGTGGCCAACCAATGCAGATGCGGAGATAGCGCAATCAGCCCGACGGCAGTGGAGATCCAGGGCGAACTGGACGTGAAATAGGCTCGTCGATAGGGATGGATCATTGCCGCCAACGCGAAACTCGCGATCAGAAAGATCGAATAGTACTTGCCCAGCATTGCAAGCGATGCCGTGGCACCCGCAGCAATCGCCCAGGGCGGCGTCCTCGTTTCAAAGGCGCGCAGGAAGCAGTAGGTCGCAAGCGGCCAGACCGCGAGCAACACCGCGTTGGCGTTGAAGCGCTGTGCGTGAAACTGGTATGCCGGGGTCAGCATCAGCAGGAGCAGCACGACCAGGCGCTTGTGCCCGGTCACGAACCTTCTTGCGATCAGATCGACGAACCACAGGGCCGACGCCGCATTCGTCATCGCCATCAGTTGTAGCGACCAGTCGGTGAGCGGAAAGACAGAGGTCCACGCCCCGGTCGTCCACCCCATCAACGGCGGATGCTTGGGATAACCCCATGCGAAATGCCGGCCATACGTCCAGGTCTCCAGCACGTCCGGATGCAGGCCGGCGCCGTGATAGGCGACTGACAGATACACCGTCCAGATGCCGACGAAGCAAACCAGCAGCAATGGCACCGACCACCCTTCCTCTACTCCGTCCAGCCATCGATTGAACGGACGGCGCCAAGACGCCGGGCTGCGATCTGACCGCTTGGCCATCGCTGAGAACGCAAAATCGACCGGCATATCGTTCGGAAGCCTGGGGACGGAGATCGGAAAGCGCGATGCGAGCCGCGTTGTCCGCCATGCTTTTCACAGCGACCATTACGACAGCCTGACGTGACTCCGCCTCTGTCGACGTATTCCTGCACGCGCCGACGCGCCGTCATTCGCCGGTCATGTTGATCTACGTCGCTGGCCGGGAAATCGCTGAGAGGGATGCGCATGCGAAAGCTCATGCGCTGTCATGACGCTGATCGGCTCCGGAGCACTGATGTGTGCGGCGCCCTGATCGAGTCTTTCGGACCGGCCCTCATCAGGCGTCGATCCGATCACCGCTGCCGTTCGAGAATGCCTCTAGAGTCACATTGAAAAGGCCAATTACATCAATGCATTCGTGTGGACACCGCAGTTTTCTTCCTGGCCGTAATCTTATTGTAATCCGTCCGTAATGATAGAAACAATTGTTCACACTTGGGAGAATGCGGTGCGAGTTCTGGTCGTGGAGGATGACCCCCAGCTTGGGCCATGGCTGCGGGATACCCTGGCTACGGCCTTCGGCGCATCCGACATGGTCACAACGCTCGAGGAGGGTCGAGCCGCAGTCGCCGTGCGAAGCTTTGAACTCGTCGTGATCGACCGCGGACTGCCGGATGGCGATGGTCTGGCCTTGCTGCGCGACCTGAAGCAGCAGAAGCCGAGCCCCGCGACGATCGTGCTGACGGCACTCGATGACCCCCTCGATATTGCGCGCGCCCTCGATGACGGGGCGGACGACTACGTGGCCAAGCCATTCGAGCCGATCGAGCTGATCGCGCGCGCCAAGGCCGTGCTGCGACGTCTGTTTCTCGATAGAGGAGCGATCGTTCGCATCGGCAATCTGAGCTACGACGTGCTCAATCGCGAGGTCTGCGTCGATCACGCGCCCATTGTCGTGCCGCGGCGTGAACTGGCGATTCTGGAAGCGATGGTTCGGCGCATTGGGCGCGTCGTCCTGCGCGAGACCCTTGAAGTTGCCGCCTACAGCTTTGATGACGAGATTCAATCAAACGCGATCGAGGCCCACGTTTCGCGGCTGCGCCGGCGGCTCCGCGCGGCCAACTGCAAGGTCGTCATCAAACCGGTCCGTGGCCTCGGATATCTCTTGAGTGGCGAATGATGATGTTGAAGTGGCAAAGGCTCAAGCGCGTCCATCGCTCGATCGCGGTGCTGTCCGCGACGCTGATCGGCGCCGTAACGACCATCATGCTGCTCTGCGCAGCAGCCTTGCTGATCCGGTTTGGCGGTGACGATGACGGCACCTGGGCCGCCGCCGACGTCGCCGATGCCTTGAAGGAAGCCGTCATCCGCAACGAGACCGGGCAACTGGCGCTCAAGCGGACATCGAGGCTGGACGAGATCACCCGCAATTTCCCGACATTCTGGTATGTCGTGTCCGACAAGAGTGGCGAGGTCAGCTACGGCCCGATCCCGAAGTGGCGTCCGCAAAAGACCCAGACATCGCGTGACGGGACGAGTTTCATCGCCTACGCGTTTGACGGCGAAACCACCAACCTGAGGAAGATGGCGGTCGTCAGAAATACGCCGGTGGGTGAGGTGTGGATCGAAACCGGTGGCGTGGCCTATACGGCGGCGCAGCTGACAACCGGAATGCTCACCGATGCGACGATCGTCGCGCTCCCCATCATCCTGGTCCTGGCGGCGACGGCGTTTACCGCGATGGTCTTCGTGCCGACGCTCATCGCGCGTCCCGTCCGCGCCGTCGCAGCGGCCGCCGAGATGATCGATGGGGTTTCGGATGGCCGACGACTGCCGGAACAGGATGCGCCGGCCGAGCTCCTGCCTCTGGTCGCGGCTTTCAATCGCGCGCTATCGCGAATAGACGTCGCTTCAAAGGCGCAACGAAATTTCCTGTCGAATGCAGCACACGAACTTCGGACGCCCCTAACCAACGCGCGCACCATACTCGAGCAGGTCGAGGACGCTCCATTGCGTGCGAGGCTGATCGCCGAGAACCAGAAGCTGTCGTCGATCGTCACCATGCTGCTCCAGCTGGCGCGCATCTCCGCAGAACCCGCCGAACTGATCGAAATGGATCTTGCGGCGCTTGCGCGCAGGGTTGCGGCCGAACACGTGCCGATGGCGTTGAAGAACGGAAGCGATGTCGAGTTCATCGAGCCCCATCACCCGATCTGGGTGCGCGGCTCGGAAACCGCGATCGCCGTCGCGCTCTCGAACCTGATCCGAAACGCCGTGACTCATGGCAGCGCAGGTGGCTCCGTCCTCATCGAGGTCGGAGCACCGGCGCGGCTCAGCGTCATTGACTACGGATCGGGGCTCCAACTCGGTCAGCCCGAACTGCTGCTTGAGCCCTTCAAGCGCGGCAACACCCGCGCGGAAGGAACAGGACTGGGGCTTTCGATTGTCTCCCAGGTGATGACCACCCACGGCGGCACCGTTTCCCTCTGCGAGACGCCAGGCGGCGGCACCACGGTCGAACTGAACTTTCCGGTCCCAGGCTGCCGGCAAGCCGACCTGCCTCAGGGAAGAAAAGCCGTCCAAGCCATGACCGAAGCCCGGCCGGACGGCATTTCCGCAGCCTGAAGTGCGATCTCAATCCGCTAAGCGGATTGCCAACTGCCGCTCATGGCCGGCTTCGAATGCCCGCATTGCGCGGGCGGCTCAGGCGTTGGCCGGCGCGGATTGCGCCTTCATCGCAGCCTCGACATCTATCCACATCACTTCCCAGATGTGCCCATCGAGATCCTCGAAGCTGCGGCCGTACATGAAGCCGTAATCCTGCTGCGGCGACGGATCGGCGGTGCCGCCCGCGCTCTTCGCCCTGGTCACATAGCCGTCAACCGCCTCGCGGCTCTCGGCGGACAGGCAGATCAGCACCTCGCTCGTGGTCCTGGCATCGGCGATCGCCTTCGGCGTGAACTGCCGAAACTTGTCGTGCGTCAGCAACATGACGTGGATGGTCTCGGAGATCACCATGCCGGAGGCGGTGTCGTCGGAGAATTGCGGATTCTTCGTCGCACCAATCGCCTCATAGAAGGCGGTGGCACGGGCGAGATTGCTGACCGGCAGGTTGACGAAGATCATTTTAGGACTAGCCACGAGAGAACTCCTGTTGGCGGGGTTGTGCCCCGAGGACGAACCGGATAGCCGGATCCCGACATCGCCGCGCAAATTTTTCTTGCGGCGTCCTGACGCAGGCCGCCTAGGTCACGATCGGCGTCGGCATGGTCAGGAATGCCCGCGTCACGTGCCAGAACAGTTCGCGATTGGTGGCCAGTGCAACCGAATGGGCGGTGCCGGGCAGGATGACGAACTGCGGGTCGCCATTCGGCAGCTTGTTGAAGAACTCCTCGAGATCGGGCACCGCCGCGATCCCGTCATACTCGCCGCGAACCAGCAGCACCGGCGCCAGCACCTTCTCCGGATGCACCACCGGCAGGTTGGCGGTCATGTCGAGATAGGTGCCGGTCGGGATCTGGTCGCCGAACTGCATCTCGACATCGGCCAACGCTTCCATCACGGCGGGGTCCGACGTGCCCGGCTTGTCGCGGGTCGCGATCGAGCGGATCATGTCGCGGTCGCGTTTGCGCATGTTGTGGCTGCGGTAATAGGCAAGCTGCTCGGCGCGCTTCGCCAGTGTCGGCGAGCCCTCGCCCTTGTAGGTGAAGGCGGCGAACACCAGGCGATCGATGCGCTCGGGCGCGGCCATCGCGAACGCACCTGCCCGCAGTGCGCCGGAGGATTCGCCGATGAAGTGATATCGCCGCTCGCCGGTCTCGCGCGCGATCACCTCGACCGCCGCCTTCAGGTCCTCGACGCCGCTTGCGATGTCCGCATTGCCCGAGGTGCGGCCCGACTTGCCGTAGTTCTCGTGATCCATGGTCCAGCAATCGAAGCCGTAGCGCGCAAAGACATTGAGCAGCGAATACTCGCCCTTGCCCGGCACCGTGAGGTCGAACGCCCTCGACGTCACCGACGAGCCGTGGACGAAGAACACCACGGGCCGCGCCCGCTCGCCCGGTTTCGGTGTGCCGATCCGCTTGCGGAACATCCACAGCGGGATGTCGCCCTTCTTCGCCCAGTATTCGTTGCTCCATATTTCGCCCTCGGCAGGAACTGCGGTCGCGGCCTGCACCGCCGCTGCGCCGAGCACACCGGCCGCGGTTGCAACGCCGATGCCCGTGATGATGGTGCGTCGCGAATGGTCTGCTGGCATCATGGTTTGCCTCCCTCTGAACGATGTGGCTTCGTTCGGCCCCTCGGGTTTTGCACGACGTTAGCATCCACAACCGTCATTGCGAGCGCAAGCGAAGCAATCCATGGCGCCACTTGCAGCAAGAGTATGGATTGCTTCGTCGCATACGCTCTTCGCAATGACAGAGAATACAGCGCACGATTTTGTGAACGCGGTTTCCGGCAATCGGCGCGGACGACGGACGGACTTGGTCCTAGTCTCCGCCGCGGTCCGACCGGAAAAATCCGGCGAGATGCGGGAGCGAAGAATGAGCAGCAATCTCACCGACGAAGAACTTGCCGCCTTGATGCCCTCCGAACTGTGCCAGTACCAGACGCCGATCCCGACCCAGATCGTCTCCAGCGACGAGTTCTATCCCGACCCGCAGAACGAACGGCAGCGCGAGGTTGAGGCACGTCTGCTGGCGATGGCCGACGACCTCGGCGGCAAGCAGGGTCTCGATCGCCGAAAATTCTTTCAGACCGCGGCCGGCATGGCCGCTTCCTTTGTCGCGATGAACCAGGTCTATGGCCCGCTGTTCGATGTGGCGCCGGCCGAGGCTGCAACGCCGGCGATGGCGCAAGAGCGCGCCAACGGACTGAAAGATCAGTTCATCATGGACATGCACACGCATTTCCTGCGCGACGACACCCGCATCATGGGCTTTGTGGAAATGCGCAAGGCGGTCGGCAAGGCCGGCTGGAACAAGGAGCTCAACGATCACGAGCAGACCATCGAGGATCTGAAGTTCAACAACTACAAGAAGGAGATGTTTCTTGATTCCGACACCAAGATCGCGCTGATCTCCTCGGCGCCGTCGGACATCGAGCAGGACTGGTTCCTGACCAACGAGCAGATGGCCGACGCGCGCAAGAAGATGAACGACGAGGCCGGCTCGCGCCGCGTGTTCTGCCACGCGATCTTCACGCCCGGGCAGCCCGGCTGGCTCGACAAGCTCGATGCCGCGCTGGCGCTAAAGCCGGAATCCTGCAAGGGCTACACGATCGGCGATAACACCCACAAGGAGATCAGCCGCTACCCGTGGCGGCTGGACGACGAGAAGGTCGCCTACAAGGGCTATGAGAAGATGGTGAAGGCAGGCATCAAGAATGTCTGCGTGCACAAGGGACTGTTCCCGCCCGGGATCGAGAAGCAGTATCCGAACCTGCGCGGCTTCGCCGACGTTGCCGATGTCGGCCAAGCGGCCAAGGACTGGCCGCAGCTCAACTTCGTCATCTACCACTCTGCTTATCGCCATGTCGGTGGCGATCCCAAGGTCGCGCTGGCCGAATTCGAGCGCACCGGCCGGATCGCCTGGACCTCCGACCTCGCCGACATCCCGGCGCAGTATGGCGTCAGCAACGTCTACGGCGATGTCGGGCAATTGTTCGCGACCACGCTGGTCGCCGAGCCCAATGTCTGCGCCGCGCTGATGGGCACCCTGATCAAGGGCCTCGGCGTCGACCACGTCTGCTGGGGCACCGACGCGCTGTGGACCGGTGCGCCGCAATGGCAGATCGAGGGCCTGCGACGGCTGGAAATCCCGGAAGTGATGCAGAAGAAATTCGGCTACGCGCCGCTTGGGCCCGCCGACGGACCGGTGAAGACGGCGATCTTCGGCGACAACAACGCCCGGCTCTACAACATCCAGCCGAAGCGCGCGATGCTCGACATCAAGGGCGACCGCTTCGCGACGATGAAGGCGCAGTATGAGAAGGCCGGCGTAGAGCCGTCGAATACGCGCTACGGCTATGTCGTGCCGAATGGGCCGATCGATCACCGGGTGTTCGTGTAAATCTCACCCTCCGTCATTCCGGGGCGACGCGCAGCGTCGAGCCCGGAATCCATTTGGCCGCATATTGTGTTGTGGGATGGATTCCGGGCTCTCGCTTCGCGAGCCCCGGAATGACGACGAGAACTGCCGCTCGTCCTACTTCCCCGTAAACCTCGGCTTCCGCTTCTCGGCGAAGGCCTTCACGCCCTCCTTGAGATCCTCGCTGTCCCTGACCTCATCGAGCAGCCGCCGCGCGTCGGCGACTGTTTCCAGCGGCCCCTTCGGCATCGCCTCGCGCGCCAGCTTCTTCAGCGCGCGGACCACCAGCGGGGCATTGCCGGCGATCTTCGCAGCCATCTGCTGCGCCAGCGCGAGGTGCTGACCTTTCGGTGCGACCTTGTTGACGAAACCGATCTGGAAGGCGCGTTCCGCCGACATCTCGTCGCCGACCAGCAGAAACTCCATCGCGATCTTGTGCGGCATCCGCGCCATCACCGATGAGACGCCGCCCGCGGTGGTGCCGATCTTTCCCTCGGGGTAGATGAAGCGCGTCGTCTCCGACGCCACACACAGATCGGCCATCTGCACCAGCACGAAGGCGCCACCTACGACCCAGCCGGATGTCGCCGCAATCACCGGCTTGTCCAGTTCGACGCCGAGGCCAGGCACGGCGTGCCACATGTTGGCGGGGAGATCACCAACATCGGCGCCGACCGAGAAATACTTTTCCTCCGCCGAAGCCAGCACCGCCACACGATCGTCGCTGTCTCGAAATCGCAGCCAGGCATCGCGCAGCTCGGTGCACAACGCGTTGTTGAGCGCGTTGTGCTTTTCACTGCGCGTCATCGTGATGGTCGCGACGTGGTCGGCGCTCTCGTAGCGAACGAGCGTCATGCTGGGCTCCCTGCTCTGTCGTCATTCCGGGGCGACGCGCAGCGTCGAGCCCGGAATCCATTCATCCACCAACGCTGTGGCCCGATGGATTCCGGGCTCTCGCTTCGCGAGCCGCGGAATGACGGGGCCCGTTATTTCTTCTCGTCGGGATGCCGGTGCACCGGATCGACCCAGAGCACGTTCTCCGGTTTCTCGACCGGCTCGATGTCGAGATTGATCGCGACCGCCTCGCCGTCGGAACGCACCAGCACGCATTCCAGCACCTCGTCGGGACTGGCGTTGATCTCCTGGTGCGGCACGTAGGGCGGCACGAAGATGAAATCGCCGGGACCGGCTTCGGCGGTGAACTGCAGCTTCTCGCCCCAGCGCATCCGCGCCTTGCCCTTCACGACATAGATGATGCTTTCGAGATGGCCGTGATGATGCGCGCCGGTCTTGGCGTCCGGCTTGATGCTGACGGTGCCTGCCCACAATTTCTGCGCGCCGACCCGGGCGAAATTGATCGCGGCCTTGCGGTCCATGCCGGCAGTCGACGGCACGTTCGGATCGAGCTGGTTACCCGGAATCACCCGGACGCCGTCGTGCTTCCAGCGCTCGTCGTCGTGATGGTGATGATCGTGGTCGTGAGAATGGGTGTGATCGTGGGAACCGCTCATCGTTCTTGCTTTCATTGGTCAAGTTTTCGTGCGCGGAACGCTACCGAAAAGCAGCCGCGCAGGCGAGCGGAAAATAGGAACGTTCCCGCGCTGCCGCGCGTTGCCGACGCGAAGTTTCAATGGATTTGAAGGGAGAGACTGATGGGCAGCACCACCGACAAGATCAAGGGCACCGCCAACGAGGCGATGGGCAAAGCCAAGCAGAAGATCGGCGAAGCCACCGGATCCGAGCAGATGCAGGGCGAAGGCGCGATCCAGGAAGCCAAGGGCAAGGGCCAGAAGGCGCTCGGCGACGCCAAGGAGATCGCCAAGGACGCCGTGAACAAGGCCGCGGCCGCAGCGAACAAGAAGCTCTGATCTGCAGGCGATCAGCTCTTGAGAAGGACCGGTCCATTCGGCCGGTCCTTTTCATGCCGCGATCAATCAGCCGCGCGGGCGGGGATGTGCCAGCACATCCGGATGTGTCAACACATCCGGATTGACGACATTGGTCGGCGCGCCCGCGGCATAGGCCACGATCTGGTCGAAGATGTCGGTGAACTGGATCTCGTACTCGTCGCGCGAGACGTAGCCGAGATGTGGCGTGCAGACCACATTGTCCATGTTGAGCAGCGGGTCCGACGTGTCGCGCAGCGGCTCCTTCTCGTAGACGTCGACCGCGGCCATGCCGGGCCGGCCGGCGCGCAGCGCGTTGACCAGTGCGCCGGGCTCGATCAGCGGCGCGCGGCTGGTGTTGACGATCAACGCGGTGTCTTTCATTCGCGCGAGATCTTCCGCCTTGACGATGCCGCGCGTCGCGTCGACCAGCCGCATATGCAGTGACAGCACGTCGCAGCGGGCAAAGAAATCGGCCTTGCTGGCGGCGGTCTCGTAGCCGTCGGCGCGCGCCTTCGCCAGCGCCGTCTCGCGCGCCCAGACCAGCACGTTCATGCCGAACGCTTTGCCGTAGCCCGCGACCACGGCGCCGATGCGCCCATAGCCGTAGATGCCGAGCGTCTTGCCGCGCAACGTATGGCCGACGCCGATCTGCCATTTGCCGGCCTTCAGCGCCGCCATCTGCTGCGGGATCGCGCGCATCGCGGCGAGGATCAGGCCCCAGGTGAATTCGGCGGTGGCGTAGGACGGCGTATCGGCATGCTGGCCCGACGACACGATGATGCCGAGCCGCGTGCAGGTGTCGATGTCGATATGCGGGTAGACGCTGCGCTGGCTGATCAGCTTCAGTTTCGGCAGACGTTCGAGCAACGGGGTGCGGATCTGGGTGCGTTCCCGGATCAGCACCAGCGCATCGGTGTCGCGCAGCCGTTCGGCGAGCGCGTCGACGTCCTGGACATGATCGTTCCAGATCGTGACGTCGTAGCCGTCGAGCTTGCGGAAGCAATCGAGGGTGCGCAGCGTGTCGAAATAATCGTCGAGGATCGAGATCTTCATCGCTGCGCCCCTCTTGTCATGGGCCGGTTACTTGGCGGCCATCAGGTCATTTAACGCCGAGCAGTTCGACGTCGAACATCAGCGTGGCATTCGGCGGGATCACGCCGCCGGCGCCGCGCGCGCCGTAGCCGAGGTTCGGCGGGATGATCAGCGTGCGCTTGCCGCCGACCTTCATGGTGGCGACGCCCTCGTCCCAGCCCTTGATCACGTGGCCCTGGCCGATCGGAAACTCGAACGGCTCGTTGCGGTCGACGGAGGAGTCGAACTTCTTGCCCTTCTGGCCGTTTTCGTAGAGCCAGCCGGTATAGTGCATGACGCAGGTCTGGCCGGTCTTCGGCGAGGCGCCGGTGCCGACCTTGCTGTCAATGATCTGGAGGCCTGAAGCTGTGGTCATGGGCTTTCCTGCGGTTTGGGCCATTGCCGTCCTGCCGGCAACGGACGTGGAGACTGCCGCCGCCAGGCCGGCGAATGCAGTCGTGATGATCGTGCGTCGTGAAGATCGCATCTTGCACCTCTCGTGAACGACCGCCGTCTCTAGCCCAGCGCGCGGCAATTCCCTAGCCGTTTTTCAGTGACCGGCCATGCCGCCATCGCGGTCCAGCGCGAAATCGTCGAGCAACGGCGAGCTGCCGCCTGCGATGAGATCGCCGATCAGTTGCGCCGCCAGATAGGAAAAGGTGATGCCGTTACCGCCATAGCCAAACGCCGCATAGATGCGCTTCGCGCGGGGCACCGGACCGATCAGCGGCAAGCCATCGCTCGTGGTGTCGAAGGTCCCGGCCCAACGGTATTCGATCTCCGTTGCGGCGAACGGCCAGAGCGCGGCGAGACGTTGCACGAGCCGCAGCGCCTTCTCCGGGATCAAGCGGTCGCGGGCATCAGCCGCGATGACCTCATCGCTATCCTCGCCACCGATGATGATGCGGCCCGCCGGCGTCGTCCGGGCGTAAAGATAATCCTTGGCGTTCTCCCAGATCAGCGCGCCGTCCTTCCAGATGTTCTGCGGCTGCGGTGTGGTCGCAATCGCCCAGCTCGAGGACACGGTCTGGATCGTAGACCGAACGATGTCCGGCATCACATAGCCGGTCGCCAGCACGACGGCCTTCGCGGCAATTTCGCGACCATTCTCGAATCCCACGGTCACCGTTTCGCCCGCCGGATCGAAGGCTAAGGCCTCCGCATCGAACTGCCGCGCACCGCGCGCGAGTGCGAGGTGGAGCAGCCCGCGGGCAAGTTGGAGCGGATCCACATCCGCCGCGCCGGGCGAGACGATCGCGCCGGCGCGCGCTATCCGGTAGCTCTCGAGCAGTTGTCCATGATCGAGGAACTCGCCGGGCAGGCCGGCGCGGCGGCGGAGCCGATGCTCATCAAGCAATTCGGCTGCAGAGCTGCCGGCCGCCAGATAGAGCGAGCGCTTCTTTCTGATCTCTCCGGGCAGGTTGTGGTCACGAACCAGCGAGATCAGACCGGTCACGGCATCGAGGCTAGCGCGATAGGCGCGCGCAGCCCGATCGAAGCCATACATCGCGGTCAGTTCGACAAGCGGGCGGTCGATCTCCCACAACAACATCGCCGTGCTGGCTACAGTGCTGCCCTGGCCCGGACGCTCTCGATCAACAATGACGACGTCCAGCCCCTGACGGGTCAGGCGCTCGGCGACCAGCGAGCCGGTGATGCCGGCGCCGACGACAAGCGCATCGCAGCCGAGATTTTCCGATAGCGTCGGACGCGGTGGTGGCGTTGCGGCGACAAACCACGGCGAGACGCCGCCGCGCAAATCGGCCTGGTCAGTATTATCTGAATCGAGGGAGCTGATGACGGGCCTCGCGGGAAAGGGCTTCCAGCACCAATCCTTGCGAGAACAGCTTGTTCCTCAACGCATATCCGGCGCTGCTGCCTGCGACAATCAGTAGCCGAGCGCGCAGCCGTCCTTGCGCGGATCGGAGCCGCCGGTCAGCGTGCCCTTCTCCCAATCGATCCAGATGCCCTGGCCGCCGCCGAGCGGCGCGACCACGCTGGTGGTCTTGTGGCCGATCTTCTTCAGGCCTTCGACGATCTCTGCCGGCACCGAGTCCTCAAGCTGGTAGACGCCCTCGTAATGCAGGCCGCGCGGCATGTCGATCGCCTCCTGGATGTCGCAGCCATAGTCGAGCATGTTGGTCAGAACGTGGGTCTGGCCGACCGGCTGATACTGCCCGCCCATGACCCCATACGGCATCACCGCGCGGCCGTTTTTTGTGGCCAGCGCCGGGATGATGGTGTGCAGCGGACGCTTGCCCGGCGCGATGCAGTTCGGATGGCCGGGCTGGATGCGGAAGCCGCCGGCGCGGTTCTGCAGCAGGACGCCGGTCTTGTTGGAGACGATCGCCGAGCCGAACGAATGCGCGATCGAGTTGATGAAGGAGCAGACGTTGCGGTCCTTGTCGACCACAGTGATGTAGACGGTCGAGGGATTCATCGGCGGCGCCACGTTCGGCAACTCGAGCAGCCGGTCCATCCGGATGTTCCTGATGTGCTCGTCGGCGAACTCCCTCGAGAGAATACCGGCGACGTCGACATGGGCGTGCTGTGGATCGCCGATGTACTGCTCACGCATCATGTAGGCGATGCGTGCCGCCTCGGCCTCGAGGTGGAAGCGCTCGATGCTGAGCGGCTTGAACTTGGTCAGGTCGAAGCGCGACAGGATGTTGAGCATGACCAGCATGGTGATGCCGGGGCCATTCGGCGGGCACTGCCAGACGTCATGGCCCTTGTATATCGTGCCGATCGGCGCGGTCGCCTCGGTCGAATGCGCCGCAAAGTCCTCCAGCGTGTGCAAGCCGCCGATACCGCGCAGCGTGTCGACCATGTCGGCGGCGATCTCGCCGCTATAGAAGGCATCGCGGCCCTTTTGCGCGATGGCGCGCAACGTCTTGCCGAGCTCGGGCTGGCGGATCACGTCGCCGGCGACCGCGGGCTTGCCGTGCGGCAGCAGATAGCGCTCGGTGTTGGTGCCGTTCTTCAGCTTCTCAAAACCGTTCTTCCAGTCGAAGGCAATGCGCGGAGCGACGACATAGCCCTCCTCGGCGGCTTTGATCGCGGGCTGCAGCAGCCGGTCGAAGCCGAACTTGCCGTGATCCCTGAGGATCACATCCCAGGCGTCGATCGCGCCGGGAATGCTGACGGCATGCGCCGAGGTCAGCGGCACCGAATGGATCTTGCGTTCGAGGTACCACTCGGCGGTGGCTGCCATCGGCGCCCGGCCGCTGCCGTTATAGGCCGTGATCTTGCCCTCGCCCTTCGGCTGGATCAGCGCAAAGCAGTCGCCGCCGATGCCGGTCGATTGCGGCTCGATAACGCCGAGCAACGCGCAGGCCGCAACCGCGGCGTCGGCGGCCGTGCCGCCCGCGCGCATCACCTCGATGGCCACCAGTGCCGCCTCCGGATGCGACGTTGCGACCATCGCGTTCTGGGCGTGGACCGTGGAACGGCCGGCGAAGTGGAAATTCCTCATAACGGAGAGCTCGCTTGATCGTGATGGTCTGATGCTGCTGCGGCGGGTGGATGCCAAGGGGATGCGGAGTACATGGCACATTCATCCCCGGCAGGGCAATGCATGGTATGCCAGAGGAATTATCCCGATAATGCATGGCTTTGCGGGGTTTCGCCGATCTGGCTGGCCTGATAAACCCCGGCCATGCCGCTCAAGGTCGTCGCCTTCTACCAGTTCGCCGCGCTGCCCGATTTCCGCGCCCTGCGCGAGCCGCTGCGCGCGCTCTGCACCGACCTCGATCTGAAGGGCAGCGTGCTGCTCGCGCATGAGGGCATCAACGGCACCATCGCCGGCAGCCACGAAGCCATCGATGGCCTTGTCGCGGAGTTCAAGGACGGGCCGCTGTTCGGCGGTCGCCTCGACAACCTCGAGCTGAAATTCTCCGAAGCCGCGCAGATGCCGTTCCAGCGGCTCAAGGTGCGGCTGAAGAAGGAGATCGTGACGCTCGGCGACACGACCGTCGATCCGACGCGGCAGGTCGGCACCTATGTCGACGCCGCCGACTGGAACGAACTCATCGCCTCGCCCGACATCATGGTGCTCGACACCCGCAACGCGTTCGAGGTCGCGATGGGCAGCTTCGAAGGCGCGGTCGATCCGAAAATCGCTAGCTTCGGACAGTTCAAGGAATTTGCCGCGCGGCAGCTCGATCCCGCGAAGCACCGCAGGATTGCCATGTTCTGCACCGGCGGCATCCGCTGCGAGAAGGCCAGCGCCTATCTGCTCGCGCAAGGCTTCAGCGAGGTCTATCACCTCAAGGGCGGCATCCTGAAATATCTCGAGGAAACGCCCCGGCAAGACAGCCGCTGGCGCGGCGACTGCTTTGTGTTCGACGAACGGGTCGCGCTCGGCCACGGCCTGCGCGCGCGTGGGCACGAGGATGCCGTGCATGAATGACGCGGCAAAGCTGAGCGAACGGATCGATGCGCTGGAGGTCCGCCTGACCTACCAGGACGAAGCCATCGAGACGCTGAACCAGACCATCACGGCACAATGGAAGCAGATCGACGCGCTGACACGCCAGCTCGCCGAGTTGCGCGACCGGCTTCAGGAGGCCGAACGCCAGGCGCCGGGCCCCGCCAACGAGCGCCCACCGCACTACTGATCTGTGCCGCCGGAGCCCGGCGGCGCCGGATTACATGTTGCTCACCTGACGCATCGGCTTCGCGCCGCTGAAGAACAGGCTGGACAACCGCTGCACCATCGCCGTCGCGCGGCTTCCCTCGAGACCCGGGCGAACACACAGCAGGCGCTTCTGCACCGGAAGCTCCGGGAGATAATAGTCCTTCGCCGAAATCAGCGAGGACGGGATCATCCGCTCGGGGCATGCCGTCAGGCCGTATCCGGCCCGTGCGGCGTCCAGTCGCAGCTGGTGGTTCGGGCTCCTGAACACGATCTTGTACGTGATGTTGTGCTTGGTGAGCGTCCGGATCATCCAGTCGTCACCCGGCCACGCCAGGATCGGGATCGGGGCGCCCGGCCGCAGGACAAAATCGCGTGATCGTACCCAAACCGAGCGCTCGTCGGCCTCGGCGGCGATCGTCACCTCGTCTTCGTTCTCCAGCGAAGGGTTGCTGTAGACGAAGGCGATGTCGATGTAGCCGTCGATCAATCCTCGGATGACGATCGGCGACATGTCGGCGTGAAGCAGAACGTCGGCGAGTGCGTCGGCCGGATGCAGCTTGAGGAATTCCTCGGCGAGCATCGTGCTTATTCCGAGCCGCAGCGGCTGCGGTCCTTCGTGATTGCCGCCGAGCCGAAGCAGTTGGTCGTTCGCTTCGAGGATTCGCCTTGCCTGCTGCACGGCAACCTTGCCGAGCTCCGTCGTCGTGGTGCCGTTCGCCGTTCTGACGAAGAGCGCGCCGCCGACCAGGCTCTGCAGTCGCTTGACCTGCGAACTGATCGCCGGCTGGCTGAGACCGAGACGCTCGCCGGCCTTCGATAGACTTCCCGTCTCTGCGATCGCAACGACGGTGCGAACGATCTCTGTAGGAATATTCAAATGCTGACGTGGTCTGTGCATCGCGAGCCCTCCAATCTCAGCACGGGACGCAAATACGTTCTCCAGTATGTGATTCAGCTATACTAACATTTGGTTGCACTTTCGTTTAGTTTCAATTTGCCGCGATGCTATTGAAATTGCTGGTCTTATGTATTGTTACGTGCATTGCCACGTAGTGCTACGGTATCGGACGACTGCATCTGCACCCGCACGCAGCACCTCGACACCATCGGACCCCGGATTTCTGCGGACACGGCATCAAAGATTCTGATCGCCCCATAAGGTGTCGCCCACCCAATAAGTTTGAACGCTCCCATTGATCCGAATTGACGTCCCTGATTCGCGGAAGCGTTTTCATAGTTTTCCTTAATCAAAGCCTCGCAACGTGGCGCCCTAGATTGCGTTTCGAGGTGTGCCATGACCAGGTTATTTCGGTGTCGAAGCGGCGCGTCTGCTGTCGAATTTGCGCTGATGCTGCCGCTGTTTCTCGCCTTCATTTTCGGCATCATTGTATTCGGTTCGTATCTCGCGATGGTGCATGGCGTTCAGCAGCTCGCCGCCGAAGCGGCGCGGTCGTCGATCGCCGGAATGACCGACACAGAACGCAACAGCCTCGCGACGAACTACGTCACCGCCAACGCATCGACCTACCCGCTGCTCGTGGCCAGCAATCTCACCGTCAATGCCGCACCGTCCCCATTGAACGCCAACGTCTACGTCGTGACGGTCAACTACAACGCGGCCGGCAACTTCATCTACAAGCTCCCTTTCGTCCCGGCACCGGCGAGCACCATCGTCCGCTCCGCTGCGATCCAGTACGGGGGCTTCTAGCATGAGCGGCATCCTCATGCTGATGCGGCGCTTCGGCGCCGACGAACGAGGAAACTTCGCGATGATCTCGGCCGGCCTGATGACGCTCCTGATCGGGTGCGCCGGGCTTGCCATCGATCTCGGCACGATCTTCGCCGACCGGCGCAAGACCCAGAGCACCGCCGACCTCGCCGCGATCGTCGCTGCCGCCAATCTGAGCAATCCGGTCAACGCCGCCTCCGCGACGGTGACGCAGAACAACTATCCGGCCAGCGCACTGGTCAAGGTCGAGACCGGGACCTACGTCGCCAACAGCGCCGTCGCGCCGCAGTCCCGCTTCGTGACCCCTGCGGTCGGCATTCCGAACGCCGCGCGCGTCACGTTGACGACCAAGACCCCGCTCTACTTCGCGCGCTATATCACCGGCGCGAGCAGCTTCAACATCACGACGACCGCCACCGCGACATCGACCGAAATGGCCACGTTCGAGATCGGCTCGCGGCTGCTCTCGGTCAATGGCGGCGTGATCAATGCGCTGCTCGGCTCGATGCTCGGCACCACACTGTCGCTCTCGGTGATGGACTACAATTCGCTGATCAGCGCCAAGATCGACGCACTCGACTTCCTGTCGGCGCTGGCGACCCGGATCAACCTGACCGGCGTCACCTATAGCGACGTCTTGAGCAGCAACGTCAAGGTCGGCGATCTCATGGCGGCGGCGCTGACCACACAGCAGATCACCAACGGCGCCAACGCGGCGACGACCGCACTGTCGACGATCTCCCAGGCCGTCACCGGCTCTTCAACCAAGGTTTCGCCGGGCACCCTGATCGACCTCGGCCCGTTTGCCAACCTGACGGTGGGCCAGAAACCGAAGGTCGGCGCCAGCGTTTCGCTCTTCGACCTCATCAACACGGTGGCGCAGATCGCCAACGGCAGCAATCAGATCGCAACCTCGGTCAATTTCGGGCTGCCCGGCATCGCCAACGTGTCCGTGATCGCGACGGTCGGCGAGCGTCCGGTCGGCTCGAGCTGGATCGCGATGGGCACCCAGGGCGTGAGCGTCCATACTGCGCAGACCAGGATCCTGGCGACGGTCAATGTGCTCGGCTCCGGCAGCGTTTCGGCGATCAACCTCCCGGTCTATGTCGAGGTCGCCTCGGGCACCGCGACGCTCAACGCGGTGTCGTGCGGCCGTCCGAACATCAACACCTCGCAGGTCACGATCGGCGTGACGCCGGGGATCGTCGACGCCTGGATCGGCAACGTCACGGTTGCCGACATGACCAACTTCACGACCAAGCCCAATCCGCCGCCGGCGCTGCTGGTCAATCTTGGTCTCATCACCGTCACCGGCCTCGCCCATGTCGGCATGGGCAACACCACGCCGACCAACGTCAATTTCAGCTACAGCGACATCCAGTCCGGGACGAAGAAGACGGTGACGACGACCAACTTCCTCACGTCGCTCACCTCAAGCCTGCTCGGCGACCTCTCGCTCACCATCAACGTCGGCCCGCTCGGGCTTCCGGTCCCGGGACTGGGCGCGCTCGTCATGGGCATCCTGAATGGCGTGACGAGCCCGATCGATCAGGTGCTGGCGTCCCTGCTCTCGACGCTCGGCATCGGGCTCGGCCAGGTCGACGTCTGGGTGCTGGGCATCCGCTGCGACGGCGCCGTGCTGGTGAACTAGAGCATGATCCGGAAAAGTGTGTAGCGGTTTTCCGAAACGATCATGCTCAAAACAAAGAGATAGAGCGGGATGATGTTTCGAAGAAAATCATCCCGCTCGAGAGCGTTCTCCGGGGAAACGATCGCGAGCCGGCATCACAACGGGGGTAGGAGACTGCCGTGAGTGCAACAATAAGAAGATACAAGACCGACAGCCAGCGAACGCCCCTGATGAAGCGCGGAACGATCTTCTTCCGCAACACCAGCGTCGGATGCCTTGTGCTCAACATCTCGACCGGCGGCGCGGGGCTCGCTGTCGAAGGCGACGTCGCAATTCCGTTCGCGTTCGATCTCGAGATCGAGAGCGAACCGATCCCGCGGCACTGCATTCTGGTCTGGCGCCTGGAGCGCCGGCTCGGCGTGACCTTCGAATTCGAGCGGGTCCAGCGCCCCGAAGGCGGCCCGGTCTAGCCGGTCGAGGGCATCGCGATATGCGGGCGGTTCGCTGATCGAGGCCGTCCGCAAACATGTCACGCGTGCGCTTCGAGCCGCCGCTGCGCGGTGAGCCGTTCCTCGGATAACTGAACCCGTTCGCATCGTGGTTAGCGCTCGCTGGGATAAGCCAGCTAATTGTCCGGATTGTCGTCGTGCTTCGACGACGCGGTTGCATGGCGCTGACCGGATCGGAGGCCAGGAAGGTATCCTCCAGCCCCGCCGTGCAACGCGCCTCCGCAAACCGGGGTTCCAGAACCGCCTTGAGTATCGCCTTGGCCCATTGCGCCGCAGCGTGTATCAGGGGCCAAATTTGACCGTGATCAGGAACTTTCGCGTGCCCCAGGATCCCACCAAGAAGCCGCTCATCGACCTCCTGTCGGGCCACCGGCAGGCCGTACCGCCGCTCTGGATGATGCGGCAGGCCGGCCGCTATCTGCCGGAATATCGCGAGCTGCGCGCCAAGGCCGGCGGCTTCCTCGATCTCTGCTTCACGCCCGAGTTCGCCACCGAGATCACGCTGCAGCCGATCCGCAGGTTCAACTTCGACGCCGCGATCATCTTCTCCGACATCCTGGTGATCCCCTACGCGCTCGGCCGCTCGGTGCGCTTCGAGGCCGGCGAAGGGCCGCGGCTCGATCCGCTGGCAACCCCCGGCGAGATCGCGACGCTGGCAACCGAGGCCAATTTCGACCAGCTCGAGCCGGTCTTTGAAACCCTGCGCCGCGTTCGGCGCGAGCTTGCGCCCGAGATCACGCTGATCGGCTTCTGCGGCGCGCCATGGACGGTTGCGACCTATATGGTCGCCGGACAGGGCACGCCGGACCAGGCCCCCGCGCGCATGCTTGCCTATCGCCATCCGGACGCTTTCGCCAAAATCATCGACGTCCTGGTCGAGAACTCGATCCACTATCTCGTCGGCCAGCTCAAGGCCGGCGCCGACTGCCTGCAGATCTTCGACACCTGGGCCGGCGTGCTGCCGCCGCGCGAGTTCGCCCGCTGGTCGATCGAGCCGACCCGGCGCATCGTTGCCGGGGTGCGCAAGCAGGTCCCCGGTGCCCGGATCATCGGCTTTCCGCGCGGCGCGGCAGGCATGCTGCCGGCCTATGTCGAGCAAACCGGCGTCGATGCCGTCTCGATCGACTGGGCCGCGGAGCCGTCGATGATCCGCGAGCGCGTCCAGAGCCGCGTCGCGGT
The DNA here is from genome assembly GCF_019972155.1 of Bradyrhizobium sp. RD5-C2. Taxonomy (GTDB): domain Bacteria; phylum Pseudomonadota; class Alphaproteobacteria; order Rhizobiales; family Xanthobacteraceae; genus Bradyrhizobium. The sequence goes on from NZ_BOVL01000012.1 coordinate 169,617, forward strand.
GCAGGGCAATCTCGATCCGCTGGCCCTGATTGCCGGCGGCGCCGCGCTCGACCGCGCAGTCGACGATGTGCTGGAGAATTTCGGCAAGGGGCGACTGATCTTCAACCTCGGTCACGGCATCCTGCAGGAGACGCCGATCGCCCATGTCGAGCAGATGGTCGCACGGGTGCGCGCGTATAAGGGGTGAGGGCCGGTAGCCGTTCACCGTCACCCTGAGGTGGCCGCTTCTTCAGCGGCCCTCGAAGGGTCGACGGCCCATCTGTGGCCGTGCATCCTTCGAGACGCGCTACGCGCTCCTCAGGATGACGGATCACATCTTACCTTGCATCCTCCAAAATCATATCCGACGCCTTCTCCGCGATCATGATCGTCGGCGCGTTGGTATTGCCCGACATCAGGTCCGGCATCACCGACGCATCGACCACGCGCAGGCCCTCGACACCGCGCACCTTGAGCCTGTTGTCGACGACCGCGAGCGCATCGTTGCCCATCCGGCAGGTCGAGGTCGGATGATAGACCGTGCTGCCGGTACGGCGGCAGAAATCGAGCAGGTCGTCGTCGCTGACCACCTTGGCGCCGGGATCGACTTCGCCGACCGAGTATGATTTCAGCGCTGGCGCGGCCAGGATCTTGCGCAGGATGCGGATGCCGTCGATGAAGGCGCGGCGATCGGTCTCGGTCGCCAGGTAGTTGATGCGGATTTCCGGCGGCACGCCCGGGTCCGCGCTCCGGATCTTCAACGAGCCGCGGCTCTCCGGGCGCAGCTGGCAGACCGACGCCGTGAAGCCCGAGAACGGATGCAGCTTCTCGCCCATCTTGTCGGTCGAGAACGGCAGGAAGTGGATCTGGATGTCCGGTGACGCCAGCCGCGGACTGGTCTTGAAGAATGCACCCGACGTGCCGGCCGCAATCGTCAACGGCCCCTTGCGCAACGCCGCGTAGCGCAGGCCGGCCATGACGCGGCGCACCGGATTGTTGATGACGTCGTTCAGCGTGACGCTCTGGGCGCAGCGCGTGACGATGCGCACCTGCATGTGATCCTGCAGATCGTTGCCGACGCCGGGCGCATCGAGCAGAACCTCGATGCCGTGCTGCTTCAACAGATCGGCGGGGCCGATGCCGGAGAGCTGCAGCAATTGCGGCGAGTTGTACGCGCCGCTCGACACCAGCACCTCCTTGCGCGCCTTGGCCGTGCGCAACTGCCCGTTCTGCCGGTACGCGACGCCGCTCGCGCGTTTGCCGTCGAACAGGACGCGCTGCGCTAGTGCCGACGTCTCGACATGCAGATTGCCGCGCGTCAGCGCCGGCCGCAGATAGGACCGCGCCGTCGAGGCGCGCCGGCCGCGCCGCGTCGTGGTCTGGAAGAAGCCCGCGCCCTCCTGGGTCGCGCCGTTGAAATCCGGATTGGTTGGGATGCCGACCTCGGCCGCGGCATGCACGAAGGCTTCCGACAGCGGATCGTGATGCCGCCAGTCCGACACCGGCAGCGGACCGCCGGCGCCGTGATATTTGTCGCCGCCGCGCTGCTGATCCTCCGCCTTCCTGAAGTAGGGCAGCACGTCGTCGAAACCCCAGCCGGCATTGCCGCGCTGCCGCCAGCGGTCATAGTCCTCGTGCTGGCCACGCACATAGAGCAGGCCGTTGATCGAGCTGGAGCCGCCGAGCACTTTTCCACGCGGCTGAAACACCTGGCGTCCGTTCAGGCCGGGCTCAGGCTCGGTCTGGTACATCCAGTTGACGGATTTTTCCTTGAACAGCTTGCCGTAGCCGAGCGGGACATGGATCCAGATGTTGGTGTCCTTCGGCCCGGCCTCGAGCAGCAGCACCGAATGCTTGCCGTCGGCACTCAGGCGGCTGGCGAGCACGCAGCCGGCCGAGCCGGCCCCGACGATGACGTAATCAAATTCGGCCACATCATTGTTGTTGTTCACTGGTTTCCCCCGGAATTTCTTTCTTCCGGTGGTACAGACAAAGCGCTGGCTTGAAAAGGCTAGTGCCCTGCGCTGAGGTTCTGGAGCAGTTGCCCGACGAGCATATTGAGCTCGCCGGCGGTGCCGGCGGCTCCGAAGACGTAACGGTCGGGCCGCACGATGACCGCCGCGGCGCCATGTTGCTGCATCCAGTCGGCGAACAACCCGTCGCGCTCGACCACGCTCAGAATGCCGTTGGTATCGCTGCTTTCACCTGACGCGGTGACGACGACGCGCTCGCCGGCGAGATGCTGCCAGGCGGCACGGGACGCGTCCGACAGCCACGCCAGCGGCTCCGCGGTAGCCGTCACGATCGCAAATTCCGGCTTCAGCAAATCGTCGAGCCGGCACGTGCGCCCGTCCGGTGCCCGCACATGCGGCTGCACGAACAGCCGTCCGGCAAGCACAGCATCGGGCGCGATCAGGCCGGAGACGAGATCGGGGATGAATTTCTGCCTGATGGTTTCGGCCTTGCCGGCCTTCAGGTCGGCGCGCAGCTGGACGTCGCGTTCGGCGGCAACCGCCGGATCGAGTTCACCGATGATCTTGCCGAACTCCTTGGCGCTGGCGACGACGGCGCGGACATGCGGCTTGCGCTCGATCTCGTAACTGTCGAGCAGCGTCTCGTCGGCGTCGCCACGGAGAACCAGGCTCAGCTTCCAGGCAAGGTTCACGGCATCGCGGATGCCGGCGCACAGCCCCTGCCCGAGGAACGGCGGCGTCTGGTGCACGGCATCCCCCATCAGGAGCACGCGGCGGTCGCGCCAGCGCTGCCCAAGCAGCGCGTGAAAGCGATAAACCGCCGAGCGCCAGATCGTGAGGTCGGAAATATCGGTGAAGCCCTTCAGCAGCGTCACGACATTGTCGGGCGCGCCGGCCGCCTCGGGATCCTCGCCGGGCAAGAGCTTGATCTCCCAGCGCCGCAGATTGCGCGGACCCGGCACGAAGGTGCCGGGCCGCGACGGCCAGCAATACTGAAAACTCCTGGCCGGCCGCTTGGCGGGGTCGCTGGTCAGCGTATCCACCACCATCCACCATTCATCGAAGGCGAGGTCGTCGAGGCCGATGCCGAGCTGCTTGCGCACAAAACTGTTGGCGCCGTCGCAGCCGATCAGATAGCGCGCGTGGATCGGGAACTCGTCGCCTCGCTCGCGCCGCGCCGTCAACGTCACCGCGCGCTCGTCCTGCTCGAGCGCCACGCCGGCGGTTGCGAGAAAAACGTCGACCTGCGGATATTGGACAAGCTTGTCGCGCAGCGCCTGCTCGACATCCGGCTGCACAAACGTGACGTTCGGAATCCAGCCGAGCGGATACGGCGGCGGCATCGGGTCGAAGATCTTGATGATCTCGCCGTCGACGCCGAGATAATGCGAGCCGTTATGCGGGGCGATCGCCTGCTCCATGAAATCGCCGAGCCCGATCGCCTGCAGCACGCGCAGCGCCTCGTGGTCGAGCGTGATCGCGCGCGGCTTGTCGTAGATGTCGGCAGTGCGCTCGACGACCGCGACGCTCAGGCCGGCTTTCGCGAGCAGGTTGGCGAAGATGGCGCCGACCGGCCCGAGGCCGACGATGGCCGCGTCATACAGGGGATCATGCCCGGGTTTCGCTGACATCGACATGCTACTTCGCGAGGTAACTCTCGAGCGTCAACGGCTTCGGCTTCATTTGCGACTCGCGGATCGCGACACCTTCGAACGGCGTCGCCTCCTCGAACCAGGCCTGCCGCGCCGGCAGGCCCCAGGGAAACGAGATCTTGTGGTCGGACGGATCCCAGCCGATCGGCTCGTTCTCGATGTCCATGATCTGGTAGTGCGTGTTGAACAGCTCGACGCGGTGCCCGTCGGGATCACGCATGTAGACATACATCGCATGCCCCGGCCCGTGCCGCCCGGGTCCGCGTTCGACGGCCGCGCCATAGCCGAGCTCGCCGGCGAGATCGCAGGCGTTCAGCAGATGATGGACCTCGGGCGCGAGGAACGCGAAATGATGCAGCCGCGGTCCCGCACCGTTGAAGAACACGATGTCGTGCGGATTGCCCTTGCGCTGCAGGAACACGCCGCGCAGATCGAACGTGCCGGCGGGCGCGATGTATTCACTGAGCCGAAAGCCGGCCGCGGTGTAGAACTCGCACGCCTTGCGCACCTCCGGCGTCAGCACCTGATAGTGGTCGAGCCGCAGCGCCGAGCCGCCGGCATGGCGGGGG
>NZ_BOVL01000012.1:173854-345304 GCF_019972155.1 Bradyrhizobium sp. RD5-C2
GGTGATCATGCGCGGCTCGATCGGCATGGTCGCGCAGAACTCGAGCGGCGTGCCGGCCGGATCGGTGGCCTGCAGCGTGCGGCCCTGGTAGGGAGCCTCGGCCCAGGCGGCCGCGCAGCCATGCGCTTCGAAGAAGGCCTTGAGCCGGTCGAGGTCATCATCCCTGAACACCCGCAGGCCGAGCCGCGCGCAGACGGCGTCTCCGCCCTTGCGCAACACAAGGCTGTGATGACAGGCCTCCTCGACGCCGCGGAAATAGAGCGCATCGCCCTCCTCCGCGGTCAGGATTAGCCCGATCACCTCCTCATAGAACCGCCGGCTCGCTGCGAGGTCACGGACGGTCAGCACGACGTGGCTGGCCCGCGTGATCCGAAACCCGGGATCGTGGTTCGTGATCGGGAGGCTCATACGCACCTTCTGGTTCTTGCCGTTCGCGGGAACTCAAGTCATTGCGAAAAACCGGCGGAGGATCAAGCCGCGCAGGTCCCACCTTTGCTGGTCCGTGACACCGGTCACGGCCCGCCGTGATACCCGTCACGCATTTCTATCGATTTGTTAGCAATGCTGCCGGCGGGAACCAAAACGTGAGCCCGCCGTGGCACGGTTCGTTCCAATAGTTCATAGTTTGTCAAAGGTTTGCAGAGAATTCTTGGTCCCTGCGCATGGTCAAACCACGCAGGCAAATGTAGCGAGATGCGTATCGATCTCAGATCATATTTCGCGGCCCTGTTCGCGGGTGACCTCGCGGCCTTCGGCGCACCACCGACCGACGAAGCGCTTGCCGGCCACATCCGCGCCGAGCAGGTTTCGCTCGTGCTCGGCTATTCCTTCGGCATCATGCTGGCCAACGCCTGCAACGCGCTGGTGCTCGCGGCTGCGCTGTGGCAATCGCCGGATTGGGCCTTCGCGCTGGTGTGGGCCGCCGCCGTGAGCAGCGCGGCGCTGTTCTTCGGCCTGCAAGCGCGCGCCTCGCGCCGCATCGCCAAGCCGCAATTCGTATCGCGCCGAACCATGTACCGGCTGGTGCGCAACGCATTCGCGCTCGGCGCCGCCTGGGGCGTCGTGCCGGTCGCCTTCTTCGCCGGCGCATCGAGCGGCGCACAATTGGTGATCACCTGTCTCTGCGCCGGCATGCTGGCCGGCGGCGCCTTCGCTTTCTCCACCATCCCGATCGCCGCGATCGCCTTCACCGGGCCGATCTTCGTCGGCACCGCGATCTGCCTCGGCAGGGACGGCGACTTCATCTATCTCTTGATGGCCGTCCTCGTCCTGGTCTACGGCTCCGTGCTGCTGCGCGGCGTCTTCCTCAACGCATTCGAGTTCAGGCGCCGCATCATCGCCCAGCACGAGGCCGAACGGACGGTGCGGCAGGATCCGCTGACGCATTTGCCGAACCGCGTCGCCTTCAACGAGGCGCTCAATGGCGCGCTGAGCCGGCTGGAGCGCTCGGGCGAGGAATTCGCGGTGCTGCTGCTCGATCTCGATCGCCTCAAGGAGATCAACGACAGGTTCGGCCATCCGGCAGGCGACGAGCTCCTGGTGCAGCTTGCGGCCCGGTTGCAGCGCTGCACGCGCGCGGCCGAACATGTCGCACGGATCGGCGGCGACGAGTTCGCGCTGATCATGTCCAATTTGACGCGGCCCGAGGATGCGCTCGCGATCGCCGAGCGGTTCGTCGCGGCATTCGCCGATCCGTTTGCGATCGACGGGTTCGAAATCACCAGCGCCATCAGCATCGGCATCGTGCTCGCGCCGCGGGACGGCAACACCTCCCACGAACTGCTCAAGCATGTCGACATCGCGCTTTACCGGGCGAAGAAATCCGGTCCCGGCACGATCTGCTTCTTCGAGGCCAGCGACGACCAGTCGGCGCGGGACCGCCGCGCCCTGCAGCGCGACCTGGAACAGGCCATCGAGGCGGACCAGCTGTTTCTGGTCTACCAGCCATTCCTCGACATCCGCAAAGGCCGCGTCACCGGCTTCGAGGCGCTGTTGCGCTGGCAGCATCCGACGCGTGGTCTGGTCCCGCCAAGCGTCTTCATTCCGATCGCCGAGGAGAGCGGACTGATCCACCAACTCGGCGAGTGGGTGATCCGTCGCGCCTGCACGATGCTGTCACGCTGGCCTGACGACATCAGGATCGCGGTAAATTTCTCCGCGGTCCAGTTCCAGAACGTCGGCATCCTGCAGACCATCGTCGAGGCGCTTGCCGAGGCCAATGTCGCGCCGAACCGGCTGGAAATCGAAATCACCGAATCGATGCTGATCTCGAAATACGGATCGGCGGCCGCGATCCTGAACGGGCTGCTCGAGCTCGGCCTCACGGTCGCGCTCGACGATTTCGGCACCGGCTTCTCGTCGCTGACCTATCTGCGCAAGCTGCCATTCAGCCGCATCAAGATCGATCAATCCTTCATCCGAGACATGTTGACCCAGCCGGATTGCGCCGCGATCGTCAAATCGGTGATCGGCCTCGCGCAGGACCTGCAGATCGGCGTCGTGGCCGAAGGCGTCGAGACCGCCGATCAGCTCGAATATCTGCGCCAGACCAGCTGCGACGAGGTGCAGGGCTATCTGATCGGCCGGCCGATGTCGGGCAGCGATATCTCCGCGCTGCTCGATCGCAATCCGCAGCACTCGGAGCACGCGGCGTAACCCCGATCCGCCGCGTCAGAGCGTATCGGCACGATGCAGGGTGTCGACCGTGATGGTGCCGCGGGCACGCGAGACGCACGCGCAGATCTTGCCGCTCGCCTGCTTCTGGTGATCGCTGAAGAAGACGTCGCGGTGGTCGATTTCGCCGTCGACAGCGACCACGTCAATCGCGCAGACGCCGCATTCGCCGCGCCGGCAGTCGCTCATCACCTCATGGCCGGCTTCGTTGAGCACGTCCAGCATCGAGCGGTCGCGCGGGATCACGAACTCGGTTCCATCACCCTTGAGCCGGACACGGAACGCCTCGGTCGGCAGCAGCCCGCTCGATCCAAAGGTCTCGTAACGCAGATCGGTCAGCGGGCGGCCGGACGCTTCCCACGCGCGCCGCGCCGCATCCAGCATCCGCATCGGGCCGCAGAACAACGTCATGGTATCCTGCGGTAGCCTTACGAAGACGCTGTCGAGGTCGAGCCGTCTACCCTCGTCACCGGCATGGACGATGAGGCGGTCGCCGAGCAGACGATCGAGCGTATCGAGGTACGCCGCATCGCCGCGCGTGCGCACGGCATAGTGCAAGGTCACGCCGGCATCGCGGCGGACCAGCGCCTCGGCCGCACCGACGATCGGCGTAATGCCGATGCCGCCCGCGACCAGGCAGAATTGCCGCCGCGTCCAGTCGAGCTGCACCAGTGAGGCGGGCTGCGTGATGGCGAGCCGCGCCCCCGGCACAAGCGACCACATATAGCGCGAGCCGCCGCGGGAATCCGCTGCGTGCCGCACCGCGATCCGGAAACCTTGCGGATCGACTTCGCCGACCAGCGAATAGGACCGGGTCTGCGGCTGGCCGTCGATGGTGACGCCGACGTCGATGTGGCTGCCGACGGGATAGGGCGCGCCGGTGAAATCATCCGGCCGCAGCAGGAATTCGCGGATGCCGGGCGTGAGGTCGCGCACAGCAAGCAGCGTGGCTGACGTCCAGGTGTCAATGAATCGCATAGCGCGCTCCGTTCAGCCGGTCGTGACCAGCGCCAGCGCCGGCAGCAGATCAAGGTGCGTGCGGTTGCGCAGCGCCAGCCGCAGATTGCGAGCCGCAAGCCGGGCATGCTCGCGCATGATCGCTTCGGCACGCGCACCCTCGCGGTTCTCAATGGCGTCGACCACGACGCGATGATGGTCCTGCGCGATCAGCAGGATCTGGCGCGCCTCGGGCAAGGCCGATTGCGCCATCACGAAGCCGCTCGGCGAGGCGAACGGCAGCGCCGAGGCGCGGTCGATCTGCCGGATCAGCGGCGGACTGCGCGACAGCTCGGTGAGCAGCGCGTGGAAGCGTGCATTGAGCGCGACATAGGACGAGAACGCTTCGACCGAGATCGGGTCCTGCCGCACCAGGCCGTCGATCTCGTTGAGACACTCTTTCAGCGGCTCGAGATCGCGCGACGACACGCCGCGCTCGGCGGCAAAGCGCGCGGCGAGCCCTTCCAGCGTGCCGCGCAGCTCGATCGAATCAAGAATGTCGCGCTCCGAAAATGCCTTGACCATGAAGCCGCCGGACGGGATCGCCTCCAGCAGGCCTTCCTCCTCCAGCCGGACCAGCGCCATGCGCACCGGCGTGCGCGACACCCCGGTGATCTCGACCGCCTGCAGCTCCGAGATGCGCTCGCCCGGCCGCAGCCGGCCCGAGAGAACCAGGTCGCGCAACGCGAGCTGCGCCCGCACGGTGTGCGATACTGAGCGATCGGCTTCGCGTTCCGCCATGGCCCGGCCTACTCCGCCGCCTGCAACTGCTGCGGCGGAGTTTCCTTCGCCACCATGCGGTCGACGACGCGCCGCGCCCACATCGCGCCGGCATCGATGTTGAGATTGTAGAACACACGGTCCGGATTCTCGTCCATCGCGCGCTGCTGCGCCTCCAGGATGATCTCGTCCTCGTGGAAGATGCCGGCGACGCCGTCGCGGATTTCGCTCGTGAGGCGCTGCTCGGTGATGCGGTGATTGCGGACGAAGGCCCAGAAATAGTGGCAGGTCTTCTCGGTCTCCGGCGTGATGGTGTTGAGCACATAGCCGTTGACGCCCTGCGAGCGATCGCCCTCCGGCGCGCCCGATCCGGCCGGCGCGACGCCGACGTCGATATTGACGGTGCACGGCGCCTCGAAGCGGATGATCTGCCAGCGATCGACCGGGCCCGGCTTCTGCAGTTGTTTGGCCCAGAACGGCGGCGCCTCGATGCCCCTCATCCAGCGCGTGACGGTCACGGTCTTCTCGCCATGGGTGACGTCGAACGGCGCTTCGGCGACCGCATCATTGCCGATGCTCGAGCCGTGCACGAAGGTCTCGTGGGTCAGGTCCATCAGATTGTCGACGACCAGGCGGTAATCGCATTTGACGTGAATGGTCTTGCCGTCGCCGGCCCATGCCGGATCGTGATTCCAGTGCATGTCGGGCACCAGCGCGGGATCGGCGAGCGCGGGATCGCCCATCCAGAGCCAGATGAAACGATGGCGTTCGACGACCGGATAGGCGCGCACGCAGGCCGACGGATTGATGGTTTCCTGCGAGGGCATGAAGGTGCAGCGGCCCTGAGCATTGTATTTCAGGCCATGATAGCCGCAGACCACGGTATCGCCGTCGAGCCGGCCCTTGGAGAGCGGCACGAGGCGATGCCAGCAGGCATCTTCCAGCGCCACGACCTCGCCGTCGCCCTTCCGGTACATCACGACATGCCTGCCGCAGATCGTCCGCGGCAACAGCGCGTGCTTGATCTCGGCATCCCAGCCGGCTGCGTACCACGCGTTCATTGGAAAGGGTTTTGGCAAGCGATCCTCCGTCCTTTGAATTCACCGTGTATACATTATCTTCGAAATATAGGCAATTCACACTAGAAACCAATCGGTATTCCCGATCTTGGTATACATACATGCAATAGTTTCTCGCATTTCCGGAAAAAAATCGATTTTCGATTGACGGTAATACGGCCGTCAGCCAGTCTATCGCGCATGAATATCGGGTTGAGTTTTCGCGAGGGCTTGTCCGGCGAAGGGCCGCGAAGCCTGACATCGGCGGTTCAGGAGCGGCTGCGGGCCGACATCCTTTCGACCCGGCTGCTTCCGGGCCAGAAGCTGCACATCGCCGGCCTCGCCAAGCAGTTTTCGGTCAGCCTCGCCGCCGTCCGCGAGGCGTTGTCACGATTGGTGGCTGACGGTCTGGTGCAAGCCTCCGACCAGCGCGGCTTTCGCGTCTGCCCGGTCTCGCTCGCCGACCTCGCCGACGTCACGCAAACCCGGATCGACATCGAGGGACTCGCGATCCGGCGCTCGATCGAGCGCGGCGACAATGCCTGGCTCGCCTCTGTCGCGGCCGCCTGGGAATCGCTCAAGGCCGTTCCCCATCGCTACCCTGACGATCCAACCGTGCACTACGAGGAATGGGTGGTCCGTCACCGCATCTTCCATCGCGCGCTGGTCAACGCCTGCGGTTCGCAATGGCTGCTCGGCTTCCGCGACGTGCTGCATGAGCAGAGCGAGCGCTATCGGCGGCTTTCGATCCGCCGCGAGGTCGGCAGGGCGCGCGATGTCGAGGCCGAGCACGCCGCGATTGTAGACGCCGTTCTGGCGCGCGATGCGGATGCAGCAGTTCGCGCATTGTCAAAGCACTTTGGCATCACCAAGGAATTCGTCGAGCTCGCCGCTCCGCGTATTGCGGAGGTCAACGGCAAGACGTGACTCTCCGGCGCAAAGCGCGCCGAAAATAACAACAATCGATTCCCGGGAGAAACAACACCATGAACATCACGCGTCGCCGCGCGCTGGCAACCCTGATCGCCACCACCTTGCTGGCCGGCCCGGCCTATGCTGCTGACACGATCCGCGTCGGCCTGCCCACCAAGACCTATTGGCCGACGACGATCGCCGAGACCGCGGTCCGGCAGAAGCTGTTCGAGAAGGAAGGCATCAAGGCCGAGCTGACCGTCTACCGCAGCGGCGCCGAGACCTTCGAGGGCATGGCCGCGGGCGCAGCCGACATCATCCTCGATCCGCCGTCGCTGGTGTCTGCCGGCCGCAAGAAGGGCGTGATGTCGCGGATCGTCGCCAATGCTGCGATGGGCAATTTCGGCTGGCAATTGATGGTGCCGGCCAAGTCGACGCTCGAGGTCAAGGATCTCAACGGCAAGAAGGTCGGGATCACCGCAGCCGGCTCCGGCTCAGACCTGCTGGCGCTCTGGACCATCCAGGACCGGAAGATCGACTTCACCCGCGTGCCGGTCGGCGGCGGCGGCCTGGTGCCGAACCTGCTCGCCGGCAATGTCGATGCCGCCGTGGTCTATTCGCCGCTCAGCTTCCAGGTCGCCAAATCGGGCGAGGCGAAGACCATCCTCGACTACGCGACCGCGGCGCCGCCGAACCTCACCGCAGGCTGGATCGTGCTCGACAAGTTCGCCGAGGCCAAGCCGGACGTGGTGCAGAAGGCCGTCAACGCGCTCTATGGCGCCGTGCAATACATGCGCGCCAACCGCGACGTCACCGTGAAGCTGATTGCCGACCTCTATGAGATGCCGGCCGAGATCGCCGCGATGGAATACGACAACACCATCATGAAGCTCGAGACCGACGGCAACATGGGCGCGGCCAATGTGCCGGCGGCGGTGCAGCTGTCGCTTGACCTCGCCAAGCTCGGCGGACTGAAAGACATCGTTCCGGTCGAGGATGTGATCTCGACCAGGTTCAAGCCGGTTCCGACCAAGCCATAAGATGCAGGCCACCCTCACCATCAAGCTCGCCCGGATCGCGATCGTGATCGCGAGCTTCGCGCTGTGGGAGATCCTGTCGCGGACCGGGCTCGTCAATCCGCGCCTGCTGCCGTCGGCATCGGACACGCTTTTGACGCTCGGCGACCTCCTGCAGCGATCGAGCGTCCGGACCGACCTGATGGTGACCGCCACCGAGGTGCTGGCCGCGTTCGCGCTCGCGGTACCGATGGGGGCGCTGATCGGCTTCCTGATCGCGGAGAACCGCTATTTTGCCGATGTCGCAAAGCCGCTGCTGTTCTTCGCCTTCAGCATCCCCAAATCGATCTTCCTGCCGATGTTCATCCTGGTGTTCGGCGTCGGCTTCGCCCAAAAGGTCGGCTTCGGCTTCTTCTCGACGATCTTCATCGTGATCATGTCGACCACGACGGCCGTGGAATCGGTCAAGATCGAGCACCTGACGGTGGCCCGTTCCTATGGCGCCACGCGCACGCAGACCGCATTCCGCGTCTACCTGCCGAGCATGCTGCCGGTGCTGCTGGAAGCATTGCGGATTTCGATGATCTTCAACCTCACCGGCGTGATCCTCGCCGAAATGTACGCCTCGCGCGACGGCATCGGTCACCAGATCGCGACCTGGGGCGAGAATTTCCAGATGAAGCAGCTGCTCGCCGGCGTCGTCATGGTCGCCGCGATCGCCATGACCTTCAATGAACTGATCAGATGGGTGGAAACACGATGCAGCCATTGGCGAACGTGACACCGTTGAAGCCCGCGTCGCGCGCCGGCGCGATCGAGGTCAGGAATGTCGGCCAGGTGTTCCGGACCAGGTCCCAGGACGTCGTCGCGCTGGAGGATGTCTCGCTCGACATCAAGCCGGGGCGCTTCGTCGTGCTGGTCGGCCCGAGCGGCTGCGGCAAGTCCACGCTCCTGATGATGATGGCCGGGCTGCGTACGCAGACCTCGGGCACCATCACCATCAACGGCGCGCCGATCCCGCAGCCGGACCCGAACCGCGTCGGCGTCGTGTTCCAGGAGGCGAGCCTGTTTCCGTGGTTGACGGCGGAAGACAATGTCGAGTTTCCGCTGGCGCTGCGGGGCGTCGCCAAGGCGGAGCGCCGGGCCAAGGCGCAGGACGCACTCAAGCTGGTCGGCCTCGAAGGCTTCGGCAAGCGCCACCCACACGAACTTTCCGGCGGCATGAAGCAACGCGTTTCGATCGCGCGTGGCCTGGTGCAGGATCCGCCGGTGCTGTTGATGGACGAGCCGTTCGCCGCGCTCGACGAGCAGACCCGCATGACGATGGGCGACGAGCTGCTGCGGATCTGGGCCGCGACCGGCAAGACGGTGGTGTTCGTGACCCACAGCCTGACCGAGGCGGTCTATCTCGCCGACGAGGTGATCGTGATGTCGCCGCGGCCCGGCCGCATCGTCGATCAGCTGCAGGTCAATTTGCCGCGGCCACGGACCTACGAGATGCTGAGCGGCGACGCCTTCGGTGCGCTGCGCGACCGCATCTGGCGCCACATCCGCAAATCGGCGTGAGGCGACGATGAGCGCGAAAACGCTTCGCCATCTGATCGTCGTCGGCCTGCTCGCGCTGTGGGAGCTGCTGCCGCGCACCGGGCTGATCCCTGAATTGTTCCTGCCGTCGCTGTCCTCTACCCTGCTCGCCGGCTGGAACGAGGCCGCCGAATATGGCCATGCGCTCGCGGTGACGCTCTACGAGGTCGCGGTCTCAATGGCGTTCGCCTGTGGCGGCGGCATCCTGCTCGGCGCCATCGTCGGCAGCCTGCCGCGCCCTCGCCTGCTGATCATGCCGATGGTCTCGAGCCTCTATGCGGTACCGCTCGTGATCCTCTATCCGGTCTTCACGGTGTGGCTCGGCATCGGCTCGGAGTCCAAGATCGCCTTCGCCTCGATCTACGGTTTCCTGCCGACCATGCTGGCGACCGCTGCCGGAATTCAGACCATCGACCCGCAACTGCTGCTCGCCGCCCGCAGCATGGGCGCGACGCTGAGCCAGCGGCTGGTCCGCGTCATCATCCCCGCGGCGATCCCGACCGTGCTGTCGGGCCTGCGGGTCGGCGGTGCGCTCGTCATCGTCGGCGTGGTGGTCTCGGAGATGCTGATTTCGTCGGCGGGCATCGGCTATCTGATCTCGCGCTACCGTACCATTCTCGACAGCCCGCACGTCTTCGCCGGCGTGCTGCTGGTGTTGTTCATGGCGATCGCCTTCAACGCCGCGATCCGCTGGGTCGAGCGCAAGGCCGCGATCTGGCAGACCGGAACGCGCGCCGGCCAGCGCACGGCCGACGAGGTCGGGCCCAGCGCGATGCAGCCGGCGACATAGGGGATCGCGACGTGTTCGACCTGACCTTGACGTTCGACAATGGACCGGAGCCCGACGTCACACCGAGGGTACTCGATATCCTTGGCGAACGCGGCATCAAGACCACGTTCTTCGTGATCGGCGAGAAGCTCGACGACCCCGCACGTCGCCGCCTCGCTTCCCGCGCAGCCGACGAAGGCCACTGGATCGGCAATCACACCTATACGCACAGCGTGCCGCTCGGCCGGCAGCCCGGCGCGGAGACGGCCCAGCGTGAGATCGGCAGGACGCAAGCCGCGATCGGCGAGCTCACCCATCCCGACCGCTGGTTCCGGCCGTTTGGCGGCGGCGGCAATCTCGACGATCGGCTGCTGAAACCCTCTGTGGTCGATTATCTCGCCCTCAACAAGCACAGCTGCGTGCTCTGGAACGCGATCCCGCGCGACTGGGACGATCCCGACGGCTGGACAGACCGCGCGCTCGACCAATGCCGTGCGCAGCCATGGACGCTGCTGGTGCTGCACGATCTGCCGACCGGTGCGATGGCGCATCTCGAGCGCTTCCTCGAACGCGCGGAAACGAACGGCGCTCGCTTCCGCCAGGATTTTCCGCCGCAATGCGTTCCGATGCGCAACGGCGAGATTGCGCTTCCCATCCAGTCCTATGTTTCCTCGATCGAAGAGAGTGAGAGACCATGAAGATCGCAAGTTTCAAGGCGGCGGATACCGCGAGCTATGGCATCGTGACCGACGCGGGGCTGATCGACGCCAGCAAGCGGCTGAAGGCGCAGCCGACGCTGAAGGCGCTGCTGACGACGGGTTCGCTGGATGAACTGAAGAAGCTGCAGGGCGAGCGCCCCGACTATGCGCTCAAGGATGTCGAGCTGCTGCCGACCGTGCCCGATCCCGACAAGATCTTCTGCATCGGCGTCAACTATGCGACGCATCTTGCCGAGAGCGGCCATCCGACGCCGCCATATCCGATGATCTTCACCCGCTTCGCCAACAGCCAGGTCGGCGCCGGGCAGCCGATGATCCGGCCGCTGGAGTCGGAGCGGTTCGACTATGAGGGCGAAATGGCCGTCATCATCGGCAAGGCCGGCCGCCGCATCTCGCGCGAGGCTGCGCTCGGCCATGTCGCCGGCTATGCCTGCTACAATGACGGCAGCATCCGCGACTGGCAGCGCCACACCTCGCAATTCGCGCCCGGCAAGAATTTCGTCGGTACCGGCGGCTTCGGACCTTGGATGGTGACGACCGACGAGCTTCCCGACATCACCAAGCAGCACATCGCAACCCGCCTCAACGGCGTCGAGGTGCAGGCCGCGCCGATCTCGGACCTCGTGTTCGACGTCGCGACCCTGATCGCCTATTGCTCGACCTTCACCGAGCTGGTGCCGGGAGACGTCATCGTCACCGGCACCACCGGCGGCGTCGGCGCCTATCGCACGCCACCGTTGTGGATGAAGGATGGCGACGTCGTCGAAGTCGAGATTTCCGGCATCGGCGTGCTGCGCAACCCGGTGAAGGACGAAGCTGCGGCAACCGCAACGCGCGCGGCCTGATTGGGCCGCACAACAACAAGAAGGAGGATATCATGAACCTGCCCAGGCATCTGCTGCCGACCACCGTCGTCGGCAGCTACCCGCAGCCGGAATGGCTGGTCGATCGCGCCATGCTCTCGAAGTCGGTGCCACGGACCCGCATGCACGCGATGTGGCGCCTGCCGGCCGAGCATCTCGAGGAAGCACAGGACGACGCGACCATCGTGGCGATCAGGGACATGGAGCGCGCCGGCATCGACATCGTGACCGATGGCGAGATCCGACGCGAAAGCTACTCCAACCGGTTCGCCACCGCGCTTGAGGGCGTCGATGCCGACAATCCCGCTGTCATCACGGCGCGCACCGGCAGCACGCAGACGCCGGTGCCGCGGGTCGCCGGCCCGGTGAAGCGCAAGGGCCCGGTCGAGCTGCATGACATGCAGTTCCTGCGCAAGAACACCGACCGTGCCGCCAAGATCACCCTGCCCGGCCCGTTCACGATGAGCCAGCAGGCGAAGAACGAGTTCTACAAGGACGACGAAGAGCTCGCGATGGCTTTCGCCGCCGCCGTCAACGCCGAGGCGCGCGACCTCGAGAAGGCCGGCGCTGACGTCATCCAGCTCGACGAGCCCTGGGTGCGCAACAATCCGGATCTCGCCAGGCGCTATGCGGTGAAGGCGATCAATCGCGCGCTCGAGGGCATCACCATCCCGACCGTGGTGCATCTCTGCTTCGGTTATGCAGCTGTCGTGCCGGGCTCGACCAAGCCGGCCGGCTATTCCTTCCTTGCCGAACTCGATGAGACCATCGCCGACCAGATATCGATCGAGGCGGCCCAGCCGAAGCTCGATCTCGGCGTACTCAGGGACCTGTCCTCGAAGAAGATCATGCTCGGCGTGCTCGACCTCGGCAATCCCGAGATCGAATCCGCAGCCGTCGTCGCCGATCGCATTCGCAACGGCCTGAAGCATGTGCCGGCGGAGCGACTGGTGGTCGCGCCGGACTGCGGCATGAAGTACATGCCGCGGCACGTCGCATTCGGAAAGCTGAAGGCGATGTGTGACGCCGCGGCGACGGTCAGGAAAGAGATCGGCTAGCTATCTTCCGCGGCCAGCACAGGATCTGTCGCCAGCGGCGCTGGCGACGGCGCTCGCGGCCTACGAGTTCGACGCCGCGCGGGTCGAGGCCGACTTGACGTCCTTGATGCTGACCACGACGGCGATGCGCTTGATCGAGCCGCTGCGATAGGCCTGCAGGAATTTGTCGTAGTGCTTGACCGAGATGCAGCCGTTCGAGTCGCCGTTCGGCCCGAGCATGTAGCTATGGACGAGCAGGCCGACACGCCCGAACGTATCGCTGCCATCGACCGGGGTCATGCGCAGCGCGGGCACGCCGTGGAACAACTTCTCGCGCGGCTTCATCTCGTAGACGCCGGGCGGCGTCGCACCGGCGTTGCGGGCGGTCACATGCGACGGATCGTCGAGCAGATTGCCGAGCCCCGAATGCGCTTCGAACTTCGTGCCGTCGGGCATGTACACGATACGGCCGGTGATGTCGTAGACCGCCGTGGTGCTGTCATAACCGAGCGCACCGAGATCGAGGCTTGGGCCGGACAACAAGCCATCATTCGGATCGATCGAGGCCAACTGCAGCTTGCCCGGCATCATGTCGGCGATTTTCTGCAGGAACGTCCGGTTGTCGCCCTGCTGCACCGGCGCCTGCGGCGGCAGCGGCTGATCGTTGCGCGCGAGCAGATTGGCCTCGACCGGCCGCGATCGCGGCATCGGCACGGCGGAAGCTGCGGTCGAGGTCGTGGCCGCGACCGATGCCGTCGCCGGCTGGCTGGCCGGCAGTTCGGTCTGGGTGTCACGCAGCTGGCCCGACAGCGCGTCCTCGATCTGACCGAACTCGGAATCGAAATCGCCGCGGCTCGAACGGAACCCGCGGCGCAGAGGATAATAGAGCGAAGCCGTGTTGATCGTGGAGCGAGAGCCGAAGCGATCGTCGAAATTCAGCGAGGCCGTGGTGTTGGCGAGTGCCGGTCCATGCAGCCAAGCGGTCGGGTCGATGCCGACCATCCAGGCGGCAAGGCCAGACGACAGGACGAGCGCGGTCACGGCGAACGCCGTGCTGCCCACCAGAGACACGCCGCGGTTCGACTTACGCGCGGCTGCTTTCGTCGTACGTTGACCCATCATCCCCAAGTCGGTGCTCTGGGGCCTGTTACCCGGCCCACGTTGGATTCACCGTTCACACATCATATCAGGGAATTAGAGTAAGGCATAATCGAGACGAAGCGGGCAACGACAGGATTTTTAAACGTTTTTCGGATGGAAAGTGCCGGCGAATCAGCCCCGGGCGGGGCGAAATGGCCGAAAAAGTCCCGTTTCGGGACAATTTCGGCGACTCAGGCGATCTTTTCTTCCCGGAGGGTGAGCACCGGAACCGGCTTCCCGATGGCGTACCCTTGGGCGTAGTCGACCCCGATCAGGCGCAGCTCGTCCAGGATCGCGAGGCTCTCGACGAATTCGGCGACCACCTGCTTCTGCATGATCTTCGCGGTCTTGGTGATCATCTCGACCATCGCGCGATCGACCTTGCTGTTCAGGATCTCCTTCACGAACGAGCCGTCGATCTTGATGATGTCGACCGGCAGGTGCTTCAGATAGGCGATCGAGGACATGCCGGTGCCGAAATCGTCGAGCGAGAAGCTGCAGCCGATCTCGTGCAACCGCGCGATGAATGTCTGCGCCTCATCGAGATTCGAGATCGCGCTGGTCTCGGTGATCTCGAAACACACCAATGCCGGCGAAAAATCATGCTGCGCAAACAGCTCGGCGACGAAGTCGACGAAGTCGCCGTCGCCGATCGTGGCGCCGGAAAGATTGATGGCGTAGCTCGCCACCCTGCGTGCGTGGTGTTTGCGCTCGGCGATGATCTCGAAGGCGCGGCGAACCACCCAGCGGTCGATCAGCGGCATCAGCCCGTAGCGTTCGGCCGCGGGCAGGAAGCTGCCGGGCGGCACCAGCGCACCGTTCTCGTCGCGCAGCCGCAGCAGCAGTTCGCGCCGCTCGTTGCCCCTCAGCGCACCGTTGATCGGGCGGATCTCCTGCTCGTAGAGGCAGAAGCGCCCCTCGTCCAATCCCCTGCGGATTCGATTGACCCAGCTCATCTCGGCGACGCGCACCGCCATGCCGGTATCGGACGGACGGTGCTCCTGGACGCGATTGCGTCCCTTGTCCTTGGCGAGGAAGCAGGCGACGTCGGCAAGCCGCAGCGCGTCCTGCACGCCGGCGCTGTCGCAAAGCGCGACCAGGCCGATGCTTGCGCTGATCCGGAAGCTCGAGCCCTCATGGACGAAGCTCGACTGCTCGACCACCGCCCTGATCCGCTCCGCGACATCGGCCGCAACGTCGTGCGTGGCGGAGCCATCGTCGCGCAGCAGAATGCCGAATTCGTCGCCGCCGAGACGCGCAACCAGCCCGCTGTCGCCGACCTCGGCGGCCAGCATCTTCGCCACCTGCTTCAGCAGCCGGTCACCCGCCATGTGGCCGCAGGTGTCGTTGACGATCTTGAACTGGTCGAGGTCGATCAGCATCAGATCGGCGCCCACGACCGGCGAGCCCGACATCGCCTTGTGCAGTTCGAACTCGAATTGCCGCCGGTTCGCAAGGCCGGTGAGCGCGTCATGGGACGCCGCCCAGGCCAGTTCCTCGACCAGCCGCCGCTCGGCGGTCATGTCGTGAATGATCATGACGCGGCCGGCCGGTTCGCGGGCATGCACGATCGCCGTCTCGACCACCGAGACCGGCACGCTGGAATGATCCGGCCGCACCAGCAGCCGCTGCTGCGGCCGGCTCTCGTCGTCGGCATCGGTGCTCTGGAACGATCCCCGCACCGGCTGCTCGGCAATGTTGAACAGCGATGAAAGCTGCCATCCGGTCACGTCCCGCCCCGGCGCGATCAGCCGCTGCGCGGCGCCGTTCATGTAACCGACGCGATCGTCCTGCGTGGTCACGATGACCGCGTCGCCGATCGAGGCCAGCGTGAGCTGGGCGCGCTCCTTCTCGACCGCGAGCGCGGTCTCGGCAAGCCAGCGGCGCCACAGCATCCGCCTTGTGTGGAACAGCACGATGCCGGCAAGGCAGGCCGCGATCACGAGATTGACCAGCTGCAACAGCGCGGAGACCTGACGCGACGCCTTCCCCAACTGGTCGGAGAAATCGACGGCGAGCGTGCTCAGTGCGGCGTCGACCGCACCGATCCGTTCGGCCCAGTGTTTGATGGTCGCAGCCGAGGGATCATGCAGCGCGACGTCGCTCGCGGCCTCGTTCCTGATTTCGATCAGCTGATCGAGCAGTGCATCCGAATTCCGCCAGGCCGTCACCGCGCCAGCCACGTGGTGCATCGTGCGGAAATATTTGAACAGCCAGATCAGGCCGCCGATGTCATCGTCATGATTGCCCGCTTTGGCGAAGCCACTCCTGGCCACGGCGTCGTTGTTGCCGGGCGCTTCCAGCCCGCGCCGCGCCGTGCGATCGGCCAGCGGCACCGCGATCGCGGCATCGAACTTCTGCAGATAGAGCGGCGCGCCGGTGCTGACATAGGTCTGAAGGTAGTAGATGGCGTCCTTCTGCCCCTTCGACCACAGGCTCTCGCCCGCCACATAGGCACGCACCGCGGACATCACCTGCAGGCTGCCGGCCGACAGACCGCCCAGCAGCAGCACGATGGCGAGCAGAGGCCCGACCACCCGCCACAGTGACCAGCTTCGAAACGAAAAGAACATGCCCAATGCGCCCGACCCTGAAATGTCGGGTAAGCCTAGGAATGCCGGCTTAACCTCACGTTGCAAAACGCGATGAGTTTGAAACGACTTGGCTGTAACGCAATTGCGTCAAACTTTACCCGTCCCGTCCGACCGCAGCCGGCCGCTCAGGGACGCAATGTCGGCGACGTGTTCGGAGCCGGCGCCTGCTCCATTTCGGCGTCCTCGGGCAGCTTGTCGGCATGGACGGCAAGCGGCGTGCCGATCCAGAGCGGATCGTCGCGATGATCGCGGCGCGGATTGGTGGTGTTGGGATGGACCAGGATGCTCAGGCTGCCGTGGTTCAGCATCAGCCACGGTACCAGGGTCGGAAACAGCTCGGCCGCAAACGCCACCTGATACATCGCCTGATCGTGCGGCCCGACCTTGACGTCGTGCCAGCGCCCGAGCGTGACCAGGAAACGCTCGCCCATCCAGTCGCGCAGGCGTTCGGCCTCGCCCCGGCTGGTGGCGGGGTCGTAATAGACATGGGCGTGATAGCTCGCGATCTCGCCGATCGCCCGTGGCGCGTCCGTCATGTCACCTCTCCTTCGGCGGCCGGTCACGTCCGCCGCAGCACACTGAACTGGAACGACTGCGTCGCGCCCCAGGGCGTGACGTGCCGGTGCGCCTCATGCGCGATCAGCTCGAATGCCGGACCGACGATCCGGCTGAGCGTTGCCGGATCATAGCGCTGCACCGGCAGGCCGCTGCACTTTTCCGGACCGTCCAGCGCGAAGGTGCCGATCACGGCGTGGCCGCCTGCCTTGACGCCGCGATGCAGTCTCTCGAGATAGGCCGCGCGGTCGCTCTCCGCGACGAGAAAATGAAACGCCGCGCGATCGTGCCAGATGTCGAAAGCCTGCGGCGGCTGCCAGACCGTCGCATCGTCGGCAACCCAGCGCACCACCGCGCCGGCTGCGCCGATCCGCTCCCGCGCGCTCGCCAGCGCAGCTTCCGAGAGATCGAGCACGGTCAGATCATGAAAGCCACTCGTCAGCAGCGCATCGATGAGGCGCGAGGCTCCGCCGCCGATGTCGATGATCGACGCGGCGCGGCCGGGCGCAACGGATTCGATCAGACGCAGCGACGGCTGCGGGTCGGCCTGCGACCAGCTCACCTGCTGCTCGCCCTTGGTCAGATAGACGGTCTGCCAATGCGACTGGCGATCAGAAGCGGTCACGGCGATAGGTCCCGAAAGCGGCAGCAACCCTCGTTGCGCACCATTAACCATGAGCTAGGCGCGGCGGTCTCCCGCGTCAACCGGCAGCAGCGGACACGCACGGCCGCGCAGCGGCAAATGCCGCATTTGCATCGCGGCATTTTCCATTTAACCTGATGGCGAGGTTGAGATCGGGGCGTCCGGGGATGGCCAATTTCGGCTGGACACGCGGCAACAAGCCTGCACAGACGGACGACGCCGCCAGCGACTTGCGCGGCCTCACCGATCCATCCGCGTTTCTCGCCGCGCTCGACAAGGTGGTGCCGCGCTATCTCGATCTCGCCGACAACGACGTGCTGGTCTATCCGGCCTGCAAGCGCAAGCCCGGCGACCTGCTCGGCGATGTCAGGGCGATCTGGGAGCACACGCGGCTCGAAGCGGTGCGCTATGTCCCGATGGTGCCGCGGAAAGACACCTCGCTGCTGGTCGATCCGGCGCGCCAGGCCGAGATGATCGACGCCTTCCTGCGCCAACGCGCGCATGACAACACCGTCGTCGATTTCACGGGCACTGCGATCGAGGATTACGGCATCGCGATCTATGCGGCGCTGAACTGGCTGAACCATTGCGGCACCATCGTGGGTGCCGATCCGCAAAAATTCTCCGGCACGCTGCGCAGCTTCCGCAAGGTCATGGTCGTCGCCCGGCAGTGGTGGGCGCTCGATGGCGCCGCCGAGCGCTGCCGGCAGATGCTGGAGGCGCGCGAGCGGCCGCCGCTGGTGTTCTTCCTGCTGTGGGCCGAATGCACCAATCTGGCGCGCGAGATCGCGATCGCGGCGGCCGGCGAAGCTGCGACCGAAGGCAGCATCGCGCGCCTGCGCGCGGCCGACGATCCGGATGAGCTGGCGTAATGCGCGGATCTGACGCGCGGCCGCAGACTAGGGTGCGTACTCCTAAATTCAGGATGTCCGCTTTCGAGCAGTAAAGCGGACTCGCGGCCTCGACCACAGGGATATCGCCTTTTGACCCAGCTCGGACATGTCCGCACGCCTGCGGAGTGTCTATTCGCTGATTGCGTTGCTACCGCCGCGCCAGATTGATCCTTCAGCGCGGCGCCGGTGGCAGCGTCACCGGCGCTGCTACTTTGTGAATCTGGGCCTTGTGGATGTCGGCGGCGTTGGCGCCGCGGGCTGAAGATTGAACGTCAGCCAGACGTTCCAGCCTGCTGGCCGATTTTCATTGGCGAATTCGCCGTAGCCCTTCAGGTTCAGATATCCCTGCATGTCCCCCACCGGGAAAATGTAGCCGACCTGCGGGCCGACGCCGGCCACGCGCGACCGAAAGCAGCCGACGCGATCGCCGGAGCCGCTGTCGCATCCGAGCCCCTGATAGAGGTAACCGACGAGGCCGACCTGCCACTGCTTGGTCAGGAATTGCGACGCGCCCCAGTCGAGGTGCATGTCGACGCCGCTTTGATATTCAGTGGAGGGGTTGACGAAGTTGTAGGTGAACCCCAGCACTGCCGAAAATTCGTGCCCGGTCTTTGGATCGAAATAGGTGTAGCCGCCGCCCGCGTCGATTGCCCAGTGCCCAATCCCCAAATTCGCGAGGCGGGTCGACTGGTAGGCGCCGGCCGGGAGGTCGGCGGTAATGTACGTCATGTAATTGTTGACACCGGCATTCCAGCGCAGCGCGAACTGCGGGATCAGGTCGCCGAATGCAA
Source organism: Bradyrhizobium sp. RD5-C2 (assembly GCF_019972155.1). Taxonomy (GTDB): domain Bacteria; phylum Pseudomonadota; class Alphaproteobacteria; order Rhizobiales; family Xanthobacteraceae; genus Bradyrhizobium. The sequence goes on from NZ_BOVL01000012.1 coordinate 192,818, forward strand.
TGAGCGAGCTGTCGATGCTGTCAAACCGGGAGAAGGGGGACGTGGCGCCGCCCGGTCCCGTCAACGTCCCCACAAGCGATCCAGCGAGCGAGGTGGAGTTGGATCCGTAGGCCGCCAACAGGGTGGCAGAGGCCTGACCACCAAGCACCGGTGTCGCAAAAGTATAAGTCCCGGCCAGAAAGCCAAGGTTCACATTCGCATTGACGTTCGCGCTCACGTTGGCTGTCAGATTCGCGGGAAAGCGACCGAGCGTGATTTCGCGCGACCGCGCCACGTCGGCGCCGGCGGAAACAGAGGTGTGATAATAAATCGAGGTCACCGACCAGCCCGGCGCCTGCTGAGGAACAGCCGCGAGGCTGCCAAAAAATCCGGGCACCCAAAAGCTGATGCCATTTTCATCGGCGCGAGCCGCTGGGGTGGAAAGCACCAGCAGAGCGGCAAGCGCCCCAACACTCAAATGCCACTGCGAAAAAAATCTGCGTCGCAAACCCGGTCCAAGGTACCACATCGCCGATCCCCCGACTCTCGCGATCCCGCCATTGCTCCGGCGGGGTAGAAACTCGGAAAGAGTAAGCTGACGCTGCCGTTGGTCCATGCGAAATCGCAATACTTGCGTTCAGCCGGCCTTTTTATTGATGGGCTGTGTCGATGACACCACAGCGTTGGCACTTTTTGCATAGTCGTCAGGGGCTCTTGATAAGGAAGACGCGACCTGACTCGATTGACCTAGATCAACATAGAAGGATGCCTTGCTGGAGCATCTTATCTTGTCTAGTTCGTAGACGCCTTGTAGTCGCGTTTCAGATACTCGATCGTCTTTTGACTGACCAAGGCGTTAAGCCGTTCCCCGAAGCAATCGGCGAACTAGAAAGCTGCCGAGAGCTTCTTGCTCAGGGCGGCGTCGGTAACCTTGAAACTCGTTCACTGCGGGCAGCCCATGCACGACGTTGGCGTTGCGGCAGGCGTGCCTTTGTCGGATGGGCCCGGCCAAAGGTGCATGATCTGGATCCCCGGCGGCACGTTCCGCATGGGCTCCGACAGGCACTATGCCGAAGAGGCGCCGGTCCATCGCGTCTCGGTGAGCGGCTTCTGGATGGATGCAACGCCGGTCACCAATCGCGATTTTCGCAAGTTCGTCAACACAACAGGCTACGTGACACTCGCGGAGACGCGGCCTGACGCAAAAGACTATCCGGGCGCACTGCCGCACATGCTCAAGGCAGGCTCGCTGGTTTTCACGCCACCGAAGCATCCGGTCGATTTGCGCGACTGGTCGCAATGGTGGAGTTTCAAATTTGGCGCCAACTGGCGCCGGCCATACGGCCCCCGCAGTTCGATCAGCGGCCTCGACGATCATCCCGTGGTCCACATTGCCTATCGTGATGCTGAGGCCTACGCGGCGTGGGCTGGCAAGGACTTGCCGACCGAAGCCGAATGGGAGTTTGCCGCGCGCGGCGGACTCGACGGCGCGGAATTCGCATGGGGTGACGAGCAACTTCCCGGCGGCAGGCACATGGCGAATACCTGGCAGGGCAATTTCCCGCACCAGAATCTGGTGGCTGATGGCTTCGAACGCACCTCGCCCGTCACCGCGTTCCCGGTCAATGGCTACGGCCTTCATGACATGATCGGCAATGTCTGGGAATGGACGGCCGATTGGTATTCACAGAGGCACGACGCAGACGCCCCGAAAGCCTGCTGCATTCCGCAAAATCCTCGCGGCGGGTCCGAGGGCGCGAGCTACGACTCTGGTCAGCCGAACCTCAGAATTCCGCGCAAGGTGCTTAAAGGCGGCTCGCATCTTTGCGCGCCCAGCTACTGCCGCCGCTATCGTCCGGCCGCGCGTCATGCCGAGCCGATCGACACCTCAGCAAGCCATGTCGGCTTCAGGTGCATCACCAGGAAGAGGATCACGTCATGAGTAACGATACGATTCCGGAAAAGCCTGAGATGAGCACGGGACCCACCAGCGCAGGATTGAAACGCCGCGATCTGTTGTTGAGCGGTAGTTCGCTCGTCGCCGCTTCAGCACTCTCTGCCGTTGGTGCGACAAGCTTCGCACAAGCGCAGCAACCAACGTCGGCCCCGGTGCCCGCGCCGGCCGGACAGCGGCCCAATATCGTCGTCATCATGGGTGACGACATCGGCATCTGGAATATCGGCGCCTACCACCGCGGCATGATGGCGGGCCGGACGCCGAATCTCGATCAGATCGCCGCCGAGGGCATGCTGTTCACCGATTACTACGCCGAGGCGAGTTGCACAGCGGGCCGCGCCAACTTCATCACCGGCGAGCTGCCGATCCGGACCGGGATGACCACGGTCGGCCAGGCCGGCGCACCCACAGGCATACCCGCGCAGGCCGTAACCATCGCTACCGCGCTGAAAGGAATGGGCTACGCCACCGGCCAGTTCGGCAAGAACCACCTTGGCGACAAAAACGAGTTTCTGCCGACGGTGCACGGTTTCGACGAGTTCTTCGGCTACCTGTATCACCTCGATGCGATGGAAGATCCAGCGCATCCCGCCTATCCTCAGGAGTTGCTGAACACCGTCGGTCCACGCAACATGCTCCATTGTTATGCGACCAATGTCGACGACGCTACCGTGGATCCGCGCTGGGGCAAGGTCGGCAAACAGAAGATCGAGGACGCGGGCACGCTCTATCCCAAGCGGATGGAAACCGTGGACGACGAAATCCGCGACTTTGCGCTCAAGTTCATCGACAAGGCCAAGGCCGACAACAAGCCGTTCTTCCTGTGGCTCAATCCGACCCGCATGCACATCGTCACCCATCTGTCGCCGAAGTACGAAGCGCTGCGCAACTCCAAGAACGGCTGGACCATCCATGAGGCCGGCATGGCGCAGCTCGACGACGACGTCGGCATCGTGATGAAGAAACTCAAGGACATGGGCGTCGACGACAACACCATCGTGATCTTCACTACCGACAACGGCACCGAGGTATTCACCTGGCCTGATGGTGGACAGACGCCATTCGCGCAGAGCAAGGGCACGGTCTTGGAAGGCGGCTTCCGCGCGCCGGCGATGATCCGCTGGCCGGGCAAGGTGCCGGCGGGCAAGGTCGAGAACGGCATCATCTCCGGGCTGGACTGGTTTCCGACCCTCCTTGCGGCGGCCGGCAACCCGAACATTGTCGAAGAGCTGAAGAAGGGCAAGCAGATCGGTGACACGACCTACAAATGTCATCTGGACGGCTATAACCAGATGGACATGATTACCGGCAAGGGGCCGTCGAACCGGCACGAAATCTGGTACTTCGGGGAAAGCGAACTGGGTGCCGTGCGCATCGACGACTACAAGTATCGCTTCATCGACCAGCCTGGAGGCTGGCTGGGTGAAAAAACCAAGCCTGACGTGCCCTACCTGATTAACCTTCGCCTCGATCCTTTCGAGCGAACGGGATGGCCCGATAGCGGGACCAAATACGGCGCGCAACAATACTTTGACTGGTTCAAATTCGAATTCTGGCGCTTTGTGTTTGTTCAGCAGCAGGTGGAAAAGCTGGCGATGACGGCGATCGAGTTTCCGCCGATGCAGAAAGGCGCGAGTTTCAATCTCGATGCCGTGAAGGCGAAAATCGAGGCCGCCAGGACGGCGATGGCAAAATAGCATGTATTCATGATCGGCATGGTGCGAGCGGCCTCTAGGCCGCCCGCGCAGCACCGGGAAAGTGTCTCCTCCTGGCCCTGAGCGGCCGACCCGGCATGTCCGCTCCATACCCGCTCCTTGGGGGTGAAGTGGACTTGATAAGCTTAACCCGAGTTCTTCCGGATCTGACCCAGATCGGAAGTCAAGCCTACGACGCTATGCTCCTAGGCTCCCACGGCCGGATCATTCATCCACGTCTTACTCAAGTCTTCCCCGCGGACGTCACATCGCAGCGAACATACTGCGTTTCCATTGGCACCGGCTTCTTGGAGCTGAGTGTGATGCTATTCTCTCCGGTGATTTTCACGTCAAATGGCACATCTGAAACCGCGACGCCGTCAGAGCACGACGCAATCACTTGCAGATCCGCCCCGTCATCGTGCAACGATTTGACAGTGCATTTTTGAAATGTGCCAGTTATTTGCTTTCCTTGAACGATTAAACCGCCCGCGTGGAGATCAGCATCTTGCTTGAATGCAAGTTTGTTGTTCTTTTTGGTGAAGATCTGACTGCAGGCCGACGCGTCGTCGGTCCAAGCTCCGTTCAAATCCGCAGCCTGTGTCGAGGCGGATTGCGTAAGGAGAAGTGCTAACAGCACCAACGGATTGAAGGCTCTCATGAAACCCTCCTCAAATGGTCAATTGGCTACCGGAGTCCAACACGAGAGAGCAGAGGCTGTCCCGCCGCAGCAAGTTGCAATAACAAAAAAGCGCATGCGATCTTGACCTAGATCAAGCTTTGTTCGCGGCATTCTGTCCCGGTAGTCGTTCAGAGTGGCGCCGCTTCGGCACTCCGTGCCGCGACATCAATTCAAGCAGCTCAGGCACAGCAAACGGCGGGTCAAAAGCCGAACATTCTGTTCAATAGGCGACTTTTGACCCGAAGCTGACGTTTCAGACCCGTGGGCGGAATGTTGATCTGGATCACCAGAAGCGTTGCTGCATTGTGTCGCAGATCGGCGCCGACAGGGTTCTGACCTCTCCAAGAGGGAACTTCCAATGTCCCGCATCCGTCAGAATGGCGATAGCTTAAAGCCAGACAGCCGCTTACTATACCGTCGCAACATGCTGCTTTGCGGCACCACACTCACCGCCGCTTATTTGCTGTGCGCGCTGGGAACAACCAGCCTCGCGCAGCAAACCACCGGCACGCCGGGCTCACCCGGCGCCACCACGACGATCGATGGAAAGTATCTTCCGCCGCCACCGTCAAAGTTCGGCGGTGACATCAATCTACAGGCCAGCCAGTCAAAACCGTATTGGCCCGCCCGAGTGGTGCCGCCCAAGGATGCACCCAACGTTCTCCTGATCATGACCGACGACCAAGGCTATGGAGTTTCTGGGACGTTCGGCGGCGTCATCCCGACACCTGCGATGGATCGCATTGCGCAGATGGGGCTGCGCTACACTCAGTTCCATTCCACAGCATTATGCTCGCCGACGCGGGCAGCGCTGATCACTGGCCGTAACCACCACTCGGTGGGGTTTGGCGTCATTTCTGAGCAATCGACGGGCTATCCGGGTTACGACAGCATTATTGGACCGGAGAACGCCACCATTGGCACGATCCTGAAGCAGAACGGCTACGCCACGTCCTGGTTCGGCAAGAACCACAACACGCCCAGCTATCAGTACAGCTCGGCCGGTCCCTTCGACCAGTGGCCAATCGGCATGGGCTTCGACTATTTCTACGGCTTCATGGGCGGCGAGACCGACCAGTGGACGCCGTATCTGTTCCAGAACACGACGCAGGTTTTCCCCTGGGTCGGAAAGCCCGGCTACAATCTGACTACGGACCTGGCCGATGATGCGATTGCCCACTTGCGGCAGCTCAATGCCGCCGCCCCCGATCAGCCGTTCTTCGTCTACTACGTGCCCGGTGGCACCCATTCGCCGCATCAGCCGACCAAGGAATGGATCGACAAGTTCAAGGGCAAGTTCGACATGGGCTGGAACGCCCTGCGTGACCAGATTTTCGCCAATCAAAAGCGGCTTGGCGTCATTCCTGGGAACACCCAGCTCACAGCCTGGCCGGACGTCCTGCAGAAGTGGGAGACTTTGACGGCCGATGAAAAGAAGCTTTTTGCAAGGCAGGCTGAAGTGTTCGCCGGTTATGTCGCCTACACCGACCATGAGATCGGCCGCGTGATCCAGGAAGTCCAGGACGAAGGTAAGCTCGACAACACACTGATCATCTATATCAGTGGTGACAACGGCACGAGTCCTGAAGGCACAGCGCGCGGGACGCCGAACCAATATACCGCTTACAACGGCATATTGGATCTTCCGATTGCCGAGCAGTTGAAAGTCTATGACGCCTGGGGCTCGGCGGTTACATACCCGCACATGGCGGTGGCCTGGTCATGGGCCTTCGACACGCCGTTCAAATGGACGAAAGAGGTGGCGTCGCACTTCGGCGGCACCCGGCAGGGCATGGCGATCTGCTGGCCGAACCGCATCAAGGATGCCGGCGGCATCCGCACCCAGTTCCACCACATGATCGACATCGTGCCGACCATCCTTGAGGCAACCGGCATTCCCGCGCCGGTGATGGTCAACGGCATCGCACAGAAGCCGATCGAAGGGGTGGGTATGGCGTACACCTTTGACAAGGCAAACACCAACGTTCCGTCCGCGCGCACGACGCAGTATTTCGAGATGTTCGCCAACCGCGCGATCTATCACGACAGCTGGATCGCGGCGACAACACCGCCCGCGCCGCCATGGCTCATGGGCACCGCCAAGCTGCCGGAGGACGTGGTCAATGGCTACAAGTGGGAACTCTACAACATCGCTGAGGACTACTCGGAGAGCAACGACCTCGCCGGAAGTATGCCTGACAAGCTGCGCGAGCTGCAGGAGCTATTCATGGTAGAGGCGACGAAGTACAATGTGTTTCCGCTGGACAACTCGGTCCTTGCGCGCGTCATCGCACCAAGGCCCAGCGCGACCGCCGGTCGGAACATTTTCACCTATTCGGGTGAGGTGGCGGGTATCCCCGCAAGCGATGCGCCCAGCATCCTGAACAGGTCCTTTACGATCACCGCCGAAGTGGACGTTCCGAGCCGTGCAGGCGTTACCGTTGGGAATACGAGCCCACAGGGCAGCAGCGAAGGGATGATCGTCACCCTCGGCGGCCGTTTCGGTGGCTATGGCCTGTATCTGCTCAAGGGCAAGCCGGTTTTCGTCTATAACTTCGCCGACCTCGAACGCTTCCGCTGGGAAGGCAAGGATGCGCTCACGCCGGGCAAGCACACCATCGTGTTCGACTTTAAATACGATGGACCCGGCTTCGGCAAGGGCGGCACAGGCGTGCTGAAGGTGGACGATAACGAGGCTGCGACCAGCAAAGTCCCGCACACCCTTCCATTCATCATGTCAATTGACGAAACCTTCGATGTGGGTGTCGATACCCGTACCCCCGTTGACGACAAGGACTATCAGGTGCCCTTCCGCTTTACGGGCAACCTTGACAACCTCACCTTCAAGGTCGGCCCGGTGCAACTCACCAGCGAGGAGCATCAGGTCATTCGACACGCGCGCGCTGGCGCGAACAACTGATGCCTCAGCAGTCCGGCCGGGCGTCCCTTTCCTCGAGAGGGCCCGACCGGACGTGGGCCCGCCGATGTCCAGCAAATCCATCGAACTTCGCACGGCGTGTCATCTCAGCTTCTGGCCCTGAGCGGCCGACCCGGCATGTCCGCTCCTTGGGGGTGAAGTGGACTTGATATGCTTAACCCGAGTTACGCAGCGTACCCCCGGTCGGTAATATCCCACGTTCAGCGCGTTGGGGCTGGCATGAATATCGAGGGACGGTTTCATGGCTGCCAAGGAATTTCTGCGAAACAATTGGCCTGCGATCACGATCGGCGTGACCGCCGCCGCGATCGCGTTGGCGGCTATTGTGATGCTGATCAATATGCCTCCACGTACGGTTGTCATGGCGACCGGTCCCGAGGGAGGCGCCTACCAAGAGCTTGGTAAGCGCTATCGCGCGGAACTCGCGAAGGAAGGCGTAGAGGTGCGACTGATGCCGACTGCAGGTTCGCCCGAAAACCGGGCGCTGCTGCTCGACCAGCATTCGGGAGTAAGCGTCGCGCTGATCCAGGGTGGCACTATGAGCCAGGAAGATGGTTCGAAGCTTGCCTCACTCGGAACGCTCTACTACGAGCCCTTGTGGTGGTTCCGCAGGCGCGAGATCCAAGTTGATGGAGCCGCTTATCTCGTGGGCAAGAGACTGTCGATTGGGCCCGAGGGCAGCGGGACTCGAGCGCTATCGCTCGAATACTTCAAAATCCTCGGATTTGACCAGCAGGTCGGTGAATGGCTAGCCCTGCCTACGCAAACTGCTGGAGAAAGTCTCTTGGCCGGTCAGATCGATGCAGTATCGATGGTGGCTGCATGGGACGCACCCGAGGTGCAGCAACTTCTCGGCGACGAGCGCGTCACCCTCACGGGTTATCGGCGCTTGAATGCCCTTATCGCGCGCCTTCCATTTTTGAGCAAGGTGGTGGTGCCAAGGGGAGTCAGAGACCTAGCAAAGGATCTGCCGCCAACGGATGTGACCTTGATCGCAGTGAAGGCCAACTTGATAGTGCGAAACGATCTGCATTCGGCCCTTCAGTACCTGCTGCTCGACGCGGCGGAGCATATCCACTCGTCACCGAGTATTTTTCAACGCGCCAATGAATTTCCCGCTGGCGAAGCCGTCGATGTTCCACTGAGCAACGAGGCGCTGCGATTCTACAAATCGGGGCGGCCTTTCCTGCACGATTATCTTCCGTTCTGGGTCGCGGAGCTGACTGGCAAGCTGTTTATCCTACTCATTCCGATCCTGGGCGTGCTCTACCCAATGACGCAATATCTGCCTCGCCTATATGACTGGGCGATGCGATCGAAGGTATTGCGCATGTACGGAGAACTGCGGTTTCTGGAAGATGAGATCGCGGACGCCCGACGCACCAAGCGTGATACGAGGGAAATGGTCTTGCAGCTCAATGGCCTCAAGGAGCAAGCAAACCGACTAAAGGTTCCGATTGCTTATGCGGATATGCTGTACTCTCTGCGAGCTCATATCGACCTCGCACACGAAAAAGTACGCCGACAATTAGCTGAATAACCGGCGGGTCCAATCCGATGTCGGCGATCCAGCGGGATAGGGGGCGGGAATACTGACGGGTCGTCATGTGTCCAGTCCAATTCGAGCGATGAGAGGGCTGATTTTGACCCGTAGCGGAAGTGAGGCGGGCGGGCTGGGCATCCACCTGATCGCCGCGCCCCGAACGGAGAACGCCGCGGTGCGACGCAAGATCGCGGCGTCGCTACAGCACGTATTTGGCGCCCGGCAGCTTGCGCAGCACGGCGGTGGCGGCCCAGCTCAGCGCCACGGTGGCGAAGAACACGATCGCGGCCTTGGCGATCGCCGGCAGGTCGAAATCGAACAACCAGTATTGCAGCCACAGCACGATCGGATAGTGCACCAGGAACATGCCGTAGGCGTCGCCCTGCATGCGGTCGAGCAGCGTCGGGCCCGACGATTTCGATTGCAGGAAGTAGGCCAGGATCGCGAACAGGATCGAGGCACTGAACAGCACGAAGAAGGTGCCATAGATCGAAAGATACCAGCCCGGCAGCGGATTGGGGTTACCGATGATCTCGCGCTTGATGTAGATCATCACCCACATCAGGCCGTAGGGGATCACGGTGATGCCGGTCCAGAACCAGCGCCGCTCGGTCAGCCGTCCGTGCGCGCTGAGCAGGCCGCTCTCGAAGTTTGCGGCACCGATGCCTGCGCCGACGAAGAAATAGGCCGCATACAGCAGCACGCGGCTGGCCTGCACCGAAAACGGTCCGAACTCGAACCAATAGTACGGACCGTAACGGACCAGCAACGGCACGTAGACGGTGGCACTGACGACGACGAGAAACAGCCAGAACTTCCAAGGATGATCAAATCCCTTGATCGACAGCCGGTTGATCGGCTCGAGCAGACGCGACGACACCCGGTATAGCAGGCTTGCCGTCAGGTCGAAGGTCATCAGGACATAGACGAACCAGATCGGCCCGCTCGGCCAAGGCCCGAAAATCATGGTCTTCCGCCAGAACTCGGAGAAGGTCAGCTCCGGCGTCTCGCGCAGCGCGATCGCGTAATAGGCGATGGGAATGACGGTGACCGCACAGATCACAAACGGCAGGCCGAGCCGCAGCAGCCGGTCGCGCAGGAAGATCAGCCACGGCTTGTGGCCGAGCCCGGGCCAGACGAACAACCCGGACAGGAAGAAGAACATCGCCATGAAGAAGCTGTCGGTGGCGAGCACGACGCAGTCGAAGCCGATCCACGATGTCGGGTCGGTGTGCCCGAAATGGGTGTAGGGGATCACGGCGTGATGCAGCAGCACGACCAGCGTCAGGAAGGTGCGCGCACGGTCCAGCGCGACATTGCGCTTGTGGAGCTTCGGTGCTGCCTGGACGTCGACGGCCGGAGCCGCGTGAGCAATTGACTTCATGGCACCCCCGCCGGGGTATGCAGCTCATAGTGCAGTCGAGAACCCGATTAGCAAGGCCAATTGCTCACTAGATTAGACCCCGAACCAACATTTTACCATCCACTCCTCCTCGTCCCTGGTTGTCAGGCTGCGAGAGAGGCCCAAGCAGGATATGTAATTTGTGCCATTGCAGCTCAGACGTCTCCCTCTGTAAGTCAGACTGTATGTCCCAAAGGGACGCCTCAATAGAAGCAATCCCGGCCTCTTCGATCCCGATCAGACGGCAGGAAACTAGAAATTGAGGCCCGTCTCATGCGCGGTGCTATTCCAATTGCTGCGATGTCGGCTTCTGGCCCTTTGCGGACATTCACTTAGGCGTCCGTCGATGTCTGCTTTGGAGGACAACTCGGACCTCGCTATCTCTGGACGCGCGTACCAGATTTATGATTACACGCCCTAGGCAACAGGATCCGCGTCGGCGGACACCAGCAGGTCCTTGGATTTGCGCGCGATGAGGCGGCCGAGATCGCCCTGCTTGTAGGTCTCGACGAACTTGATGGCGAAGCCGTTCGGCAGATGCCGGACCACGCGGCCGACGCAGGCGCCGATCGCCAGCGGCATGCCGATCGGCGGCTGCAGCTCGGAGGACACCGCCGCGCCTGACAGCGACATGTCGATGATGAAGCAGCTCTGCATGGTGCCGTCCGCCAGCGTCAGCATGGCATGCGGCGCGACGGGCACGAAACGCGGATTGTTGCGCGCCTCGCGGACGCTCGGATCCTTCTGCTTCTTCTCGATCCAAGTCAGCTTGTCGGCGAACTTCTCGCGCCTGGCATGCGTCATCTCGAGCTCGACCAGGAAGCTGCCGCTCATCGTGTCGGTGATGCAGCCTTCGAACTTGCCGAACTCCTCGAAATACGACGTCAGCCGGTCGCCGACCTTGCCGACAACAGGCACGTCCACGATCATCCGGAACGGCGAGACGCGCGTTGTGCGGCAGGCGAAGGTGCGCAGCTTGCCCTGCGCATCGTACCAGTTCGGCAGCGTGTAGCTGCCGTTGACGATGATCCTCACCGCGCGTTGCTTGAGAAACTTTTCGACAGACACGACTGGACCTCGCCCGAGGCGATCTGAGTGCACGGAGGTCTGGGGTTGACCGACATCCGTGGTCGGTCTGGTGGCGGGGACATCCGTTACCGACGCGGTACCAGCGGGAAGGCTGCGGGTTGCGTCCCAGCGCGTCGCGCATCGTCCTGGCGCGCAGGTGCGTACAGTCGTACCGTCGAAACACTAGGGAAAAGTTAAACCGGGACAGAGCGCGGGCGGCGCACTCTATGGCGCGACCCTTACGCGTCAGTTTATTTTGCGAGCCGTACAACTACCGGGAGAGTTGCGGCACGTCGTTGCAATCGCGCCGTGCTCCAAACGGCCTGCCTCGGCTCACAACCGGGTGCTAGCCTTGATCGTAGCCTCAACCTTGAAACCAGCCTTGGCCGAAATCAGACCGGATCCTCATATGCCAACCATCTCAGACGAGTCGCTTGCCGACGGCAAGATCCTGCAAAGCGTGGTCGACGGCGTCGGCGTCATCACCTTCAACAATCCCGAAAAGCGCAACGCGATGTCGCTTGAGATGTGGGAAGGGCTCGGCGAGGCGCTGACCGCGTTGCGCGACGATCCGGCCGTCCGCGTCGTGATCCTGGTCGGCGCCGGCGACAAGGCGTTCGTGTCCGGCGCCGATATCAGCCAGTTCGAGAAGACCCGCCACAATGCGGAAGCCTCCGAGGAATACTCACGGCGCAGCGCCGCCCAGCGCGCCCTGCTCGCCGACTACCCGAAGCCGACCATCGCCTGCGTCCGCGGCTTCTGCCTCGGCGGCGGCATGCAGGTCGCGATGCTGACCGATATCCGCATCTCCGGCACCAGCGGCCAGTTCGGCATTCCCGCCGCCAAGCTCGGCATCGCCTATGGCTACGACGGGCTGCGCCATCTGGTGTCGCTGGTCGGCCCGTCCTGGGCGCGGCTGATCATGTATACCGGCATGCGGATCGACTCCGCGGAAGCGCTGCGGATCGGCCTCGTTGATCGCGTGCTGCCGGAGGCCGAACTGTGGGACGCGACCATGGAGATCGCGCGCACGATTTCGGGCAACGCGCCGCTGGCGATCAAGGCCGCCAAGATCACCATCGCACAGGTGCTGAAGGATCCAGCCGATCGCGACATGGCCGCGATCAAGCAGATCGGCATCGACTGCATGGACAGCGCGGATTTCCGCGAAGGCCGCAACGCCTTCATGGAAAAGCGCAAGCCGCAGTTCAAGGGGCGGTAGCCATCCGGTGTCATCACCCGCGCATGCCTTCGCGGACAATGACAGCTGAGAGTGCGGTAACAGCGGTGGTCCATCCCCCGTCGTCGTTGCCACGCAACACACTGTCATCGACCGGCTTCGACCGGGCGATGACAGGTGAGGATGGGGATGCCGCTCACGCTATTTCTGAATAATAGAATAATACCGCCGATTTGCCTGACATGTCAAGTTGCCGTGTCGAACGCCGGGCAGCCGCCGGCTACTTTGCATGGGGTTGTTTTCGATATTTTGGCGATGCGCTCGCGATCGAACCTGCCGCCTACTTCTTCTCGTTGACCGGCACCGTGTAGTTGAGGATCAACCGCCCGCCGTCTGGATAGATGGTCTGACCGGTGATGTAGGAGGCATCGTCGCTGGCAAGGAACGCCACGACGGACGCGACCTCGCTCGGCTCGCCGCAGCGCCCGGCCGGGGTGCGCGACAGCACGCTGCGCCGCGCGTCCTCCGACGAGAAGATCGCCGTCGCCACCATCTCGGTCAGGATCGTGCCGGGCCCGACCGCCACGACGCGAATGCCGTGCGGCGCCAACGCCACGGCGGCCACCGAGGTGAGCTGCTTCATCGCGCCCTTCGACATCGCATAGGTCGCAAGCGAGGGGATCGCGAGCAGCGCGTTGACCGAGGACATGTTGACGACGACGCCGCCACCGCCCTGCGCGATCATCTGGCGCGCCGCGGCCTGAACGCCGAAGAACGCGCCCTTGAGGTTGATCCCCATCACGTCGTCGAATTCGGCCTCGCTGATGTCGAGGAAGTCGCGGTTGCGCGCGACGCCGGCATTGTTGACCATGACGTCGAGCCGGCCGAACTCCTTCACCGTGTGAGCCACGATACGATCGACGTCGGCGCGCTTGCTGACGTCGGCCTCGACGGCCCGCAACCGATCCTCATGTCCGAGTTCCTGGGCGGTGTGGACGAGCCCCGCAGCGTCGACATCCGAGATCACGACCCTGGCGCCATCGGCCAGGAAGCGCGCCGCGCAGGCCTTGCCGATGCCGCGCGCCGCCCCGGTGATGGCGACGACCTTGCCGGAATTCTTCATGGGAGTGCCTCCAGACCAAAACTATTCGCAGAGCAATAGCGCATTGCGCGTCGGCAGGGAACGCGGCGGATTCTCCGCGCGAGATTTCAGGACTTGATGCGCGCGAGGATCCGGTCGGCTTCGGTGCGCCAGTCGGCGCTGCGGGCGAAGTCCGGCGTTCCCTTCGGTCCGAAAACCCCCTCGTCGGCAAGATCGGCGATCCAGCCCTGCCGCTCGGCGGTGCCGGACGCGGACCATGGCGTCAGGTGGGCCTCACGCACGGTCTCCGCCACCTCGCGCACCTCCTCGGCACGCCGCCGACCATGCTCGATCATCCGCTGGAAGAAATAGGCGCCCTGCTTCTCCCAATCGATGCCCGGAAAGGTCTCCTTGAGCGAGGCGAGCACCGCATCCTCGACGCCATAGGCGCGTGCGGTGGTAAAGCTCTCGATCACCATGGCCTCGAGGCCCTTGATCATGATGCTGCGGCACATCTTGACCGCCGAGGACACGCCAAGCTCGTCGCTCGCGACCTTCGCCGCGAACCCGAGCGCGACCAAAAGCGGCGCCAGCTCGCGCGCGCCTTCGCCGCCGAGCAGCAGCGGCACCTTGATCCGGTACGGCGGCAGCGAGGTCATCACCGCGCCCTCGACATAACGGCCGCCGGCACCATCGATGTGGGCCGCCGCGCGCCGTTTCGCGCCGGGCGAAGCCGAATTGAAATCAAGAAACCAGGCACCGTTCCGGATCGCAGGCGCGCAGGCCTCGGCCACCGGCACCGCCTGGCTCGCCGTCACCGCCGAGATGATGAAATCGGCCCGTGCTGCGAGATCGGCATGCGATTGCGCGAGCGCGACGCCGATCTCCGCCGCATGCGCACGCAGCGGCGTGCCCGCCTCGCGGTCGAGCTTGATGTCGTAGGCAGCGACCTTGATGTCCTGCTTGCGCAGGTCTTCGGCGAAGATGCGTCCGACCTCGCCATAGCCGAGCATGCCGACCTGCCACTGCCGCGGATCGCTGGAGATTGTCATCAATTCAAGTCCCGTGTTGTGTCGTCGAACAGCTCGTCGACCGTGACGCGCCGGGGGATCAACGCCTGCTGGACGCAATAGGCGATCATCCGTTCGAGCGGCCTGCGGTTCGCCTCGACGCCGAACGGCAGCAGGTCGGGCACATCAGCCGGACCGGCGTTCACCTTGGCGCGCTTGAGGAGTTCGTAGAGGGTTCGCACCACGTCCGGGCGCGACATTGCGAGCTGCTTCGTCACCACCACCAGATGATTGACCGGCACGACACCATGCCGCGCGTACCACCGCTCAGCCTCTGCGGCCGGATCGGCGAACAACGGCCTGAGCGCCGGATCGCTGGAGGTCTCGCCCAGCACGGCATCGAGCTCGCCGTCCTTCAGCATCTGGATGATGGCGCTGCCTTTCGGGGCCCGTTCGGTGCTGTCGGCATATTCGGCGACATGCGGGTCCTCGAACGTGACCCAGTTGATCCGGTCGAGGTTCACGCCATGATCGTTGGCAAGGATGCCGCGCATCCATGCGCCGGTCGTGGTGGTGAACGAGCGGATGCCGACCCGCTTGCCTTCGAGTTCGGCAGGCATGAGCGTGCCGCGGTCGGCGCGATAGAGCGCATGGCCATGCTGAAAGCGGCCGACCATCGGCGCCGGCAGCAGCACCAGCGGCTTGCCGTGCGCCCTCGCCATCAGATAGGTCACGATCGCCATCTCGCAGACATCGAACGCCTGCTCGCGCACCATTGGCTTGAACGCGGCGTTGGTCGGCGTGAACTCGGTGAAGTCGAGATCGAACAGCTCCGAGCGCAGCTCACCGCGCTTCACCGCCTGGACATGCGGGTGATTGCCAAGCACCGTTCGCAGCCGAAGTTTCTCCATGGCGACGAACTCCGCGGGGGTCAGGTCAGCGCGCGCCCTGGATTCACGCCTGCGGCCTTGCGCGGCACGGGCGTTGGTTGATCGAGCGGCGCGGCCTGCAGCGCGGCAACCGTCGCGCACACCAGCTCCTCGATGGCGTGGCCGGCATCGGTGCCGTCGGCGCTGCCGCGCGACAGGCGCGAGACGCGCTCCGGCGTCACCAGCGTGTAGTAGAGCGCGCCGAGCAGGAAGTGGCCGCGCCAGACCAGATCGGTACGTGGAATGTGCGGCAGGCTTTCATGGATCGCGTCGATGAAGGCATGGCTGGTGTCGTCGAAGGTCTGCGCGATGATCTTGCGCACGACCTCGTTGCCCTCGGCCGACATGATCGCACGCAGCCGCGTGAACCGCGTTCCACCGCCGGCGAGATCGCTGCCCGAGGTGAAGGCCGGCAGCACATAGGCGCGCACGATCGCCTCCAGCCGGTCCTGCAGGTCGCGCACCCGCCGCGCCGCCGCCAACAGCTCCGAGCGCCGCCGGTTCATCGGGCCGCAATGGCGCCGATAGATCTCCAGCAGCAGGCCGTCCTTGGTCTTGAAGTGATAGGTCACGCTGCCGGGATTGGCGCCGGCCGCCTGCGCGATGTCGCGCACCGAGACGGCGTTGAAGCCGTAGGTCGAGAACAATTCCTCCGCCGCGGCGAGGATCGCCTCGCGCATGTTCGGCTTGCGGGTGCTGGCGACCTTGGCGTCGGCCTTGATGCCGGACTTGGCAGGTTTGCGGACCATATTTGTACTATCGTCCAAATATTCAGGTCGCGTCAACAACGCGGCGCCAACCCGCATTCAGGTCATTTTGACGTCAGGCTCGGCACGGCCGCGCGCCGCGGCATCGAGCAGAAAGGTTTGACCGTGGCCGGGATCGGCCGCGCGCTGGGCCTCATCCATATCCTGCCACGCCGACGTAACGAGCACGCGCGCAAAATCGCGGCCGACAAAGGCCGGGCAGCTCGACTGCTTCGCCGGCACCTTCAGCGAGCGCAAATGCCGGCCGCTGGGGTCGTAGACATCGACGCAGCCACCGCCCCAGCGCGCGTTCCAGATCATTCCATCGGCATCGACGATCGCGCCGTCGAGCCCGCCGGTGCCTTGATGTCTGATCAGGTCGACAGGCTCGCCGGTCGGCAATCCCGTCGATGGATCGAGCGGCACGCGATGCAGCACATTGGTCGCGGTATCCGCGAAATAGCCGACGTCGCCTGCGGGCGAGAAGCAGATCGCATTGGGGATCGTGATCCCGGGATAGAGCCGCGTGATGCGGCCGTGATGCAGCGCGTAGATCGCGCCGGCGCCGTGCTCGGCCTGACGCCCCATCGTACCGAGCCAGAACGTCCCCGACGGATGCACGCGCGCATCGTTGGAGCGCGTCACCGGATTATCGGCTTCGAGTGCGGCGAACAGTTCCAGCCGGCCGCCGGCGACCTGCCGGACGTAAAGCCCATCCTCGGCGAGGATGAGCTGCCGCTCGCCATCGATCCGCGCCAACGCGCTCGCCATTTTCGGCAACTCGTGAATGATGGTGCCGCCGCTTGCAAAACGATGCTCGAACAGGCGGCGCTCGCGGATGTCGAACCACCATGCGGTGTCGGTCGCCGCGTCATAGGTCGGGCCCTCGCCGAGATGACAGCGCTCGGCTGATAGCACCGATGTCGGCACCTGTTCGATCAGCGGTTCGGCGGCACGGTCGGTCATGGCGTCACTCACATGGTCGAGAATCGATAGATCGCGGTACGGCGATAGATCTGCCCGGGATCGAGCCGCGCCGACGGGAAGTCGGGCCGGTTCGGCGTGTCCGGCCAGGCGTGCGGCTCCAGACAGAGCGCGTCGGATTGGCGATACAGCCGATCGCCCTTGCCGGCGCTCGAGCCGTCGAGGAAATTGCCGGAATAGAACTGCAACCCCGGCTGATCGGTGAACAGCTCCATCACGCGGCCAGAGTGCGGCGCCTCGAGGCGCGCGGCGAAGCGAACGCCCGTCCCCGCGGCCAGACAGAAATTGTGGTCGTAGCCGCGCCCGAGCCGCAGCTGCTCGTCATTCATCCTGATCCGCGCGCCGATCGCGGTGGGCTTGCGGAAGTCGAACGGCGTGCCGTCAACCATCCGCGGCGGCTCTGGCAACGGGATGGCCGTGGCGTCCACCGCGAGGAAATGATCTGAGGCGATCGTCAGCCTGTGATCGAGGATTTGCGTGCCCGAGCGCGCGCCGTCGAGATTGAAGAAGCTGTGATTGGTGAGGTTGACGTAGGTCGGCCGGTCGGTGGTCGCCTCGTAGGTAACCGCGAGTTCCATCGGGTTGCGCACCTGATACGTCACCCGGGTCTGAAGATTGCCCGGATAGCCCTCTTCGCCATGCGGGCTTTCGCGCTCCAGCACCAGCGCCGGCCCCGGTTGATCTGACAGTTCGACGATTCGCCACAGCTTGCGATCAAAGCCCTGCAACCCGC
This sequence comes from Bradyrhizobium sp. RD5-C2, assembly GCF_019972155.1. GTDB lineage: Bacteria > Pseudomonadota > Alphaproteobacteria > Rhizobiales > Xanthobacteraceae > Bradyrhizobium. The sequence continues at coordinate 210,744 of NZ_BOVL01000012.1, forward strand.
CATGCAGCGCGTTGGGGCCGTTGTTAGCGTCAAGTTTCACCATCTCGCCATCGAGCATGAAGCGCGCGGCGGCGATCCGGTTGGCGTAGCGCCCGATGGTCGCGCCGAAGAATTTGCGTTGCGCGAGATAGCCGTCGAATTCGTCATGGCCAAGCACGACGTCGTCACAATGCCCGCCGCGATCGGGTACGAGCAGCGCTTGCAGCGTGGCGCCGAAGGTGAGGATGCTGGCCTCGAAGCCGCGTTCGCCGCGCAGCGTCACGCGCTCGACCACAGTGCCGTTGGGCAAGGTGCCGAAGGGCACGCGAGCAATGCTGGCTGATGTCATCGTCAGTCCCCGAACGCCTCGACAAGACGCCGTCGCCCCAGCATGAAGCTATCGGCGACGAGCCGCAAGGGCGCGAGGTCGACGTCGGATTTTTCGTCCGACGTCAGCGCAACGAAGCGGCGATACAGCGCGGGATACTCTTCGTCCGTGGCATCGACCACCAACCTGTTGCCGTCGCGCAGCTGCCGTCCGCCTTTCGACAGCGCCACAGGCCCGGCCTCGGTCTCGCACAGGATGTCCCAGCTCGGCGGACCGGTCTGGCGAAAATCGAACTCGGCGTGGATCGGCAGGCCGTTCTCATCGGACAGCTCGACAGCTGCAGCAATCGGCGCCTCCCGGTTGGAAGGAACGTCCAACATCGCGCTCCTGACGAAGACGGGATGCGGCAGGATCTCGGTCAGGATCGACAGCGCGTTGATGCCGGGATCGAACACGCCGAAGCCACCGGCCTCGAAGATCCAGGCCTGGCCCGGATGCCAGACGCGGACGTCTTCCTTCCAGATGATCGTTACCTTGCTGATCGTGCGGCCGGCGAGCAATTGCCGCGCCGGCCCAACCGCTGGTGCGTAGCGCGAATGCCATGTCGCAAACAAAGTCCGGCCCGCCTCGCCCGCAGCAGCGATCAATGGGGTGAGTTCGCTGAGCGTAGACCCAGGCGGCTTCTCCAGCAGCACATGTTTGCCCGCAGCCAGTGCCGTGGCGGCCTGCGCGTGACGCGCCTGCGGCGGCGTGCACAGCGCAACGGCATCGATCTCCGGCCCGTCGCGCAACAACTCCTGCAGGTCGCGGAAATGCGGCAGGCCGGATGGGCTCTTGGTCGGATCGGCCACGGCGACGAGTGCAGCGCCTGATGTCTTGGCGATCGCAGGCACGTGCTGCCGGCACGCGATCTCCCCGAACCCGACGATGGCGATGCGGAGCAGATCGCTCATGGCCGTCCTCGCGTTGCTGCCCGCCCGGACGGCAGATGCCGCCAGGCAGGATCATAGGCCACCGCCGGATACCAACGGCATGATCCGCTTTTGGTTGCAAACGTGCAACTCCACGACGCCTTGTTGTGCAGCGCACGGCGGGGGCATCGGTTCCGATCAATCACAACCGATGCTCCAGACTGTTGATTTGACGGGTTTTCTTCACGCGAACCGATCACCACGCCATTCGAAACCGGGCTAGCGCGCGGCTTCGAATCCGCCGAGCACCGCCGTCAGATTGGCACCGAGGATGTCGGAGAGATAGCCGCCCTCCTGCACCAGCACCGTCGGCAGGCCGAACCGGGCCAGCGCTTCGCCGATCCGGCGGAAGCCGTCGGTGGTGACGGCGAGGCCCGCGAGCGGGTCCTTCTCGGAGGCGTCGAGCCCGAGCGCAACCACGAGCGCGGTCGGCGCGAAGGAACGGATCGCCTTCTCCGCCGCCGCGAGCGCCTTGATGTAGTCGTCGTCGCCGGTGCCCCTGGCGAGGGGAATGTTGAGATTGGTGCCGAGGCCGGGCCCGGCGCCGCGCTCATGCGCATAGCCCCAGACGAACGGATAGAAGAACGACGGATCGGCATGGATCGAGACGGCGAAGACATCTCCCCGCTCGTAGAAGATGCCTTGCGTGCCGTTGCCGTGATGCACGTCGACATCGAGGATCGCGACACGCTCGTGCTTCTGGCGCAGATGCTCGGCCGCGATCGCGCTGTTGTTGAGGAAGCAGAAGCCGCCGGCAAGATCGCGATAGGCGTGGTGGCCGGGCGGACGACACAGCGCGTAGACCGCGTCCTCGCCATCGAGCACCATCTGCGCGGCGGTGACCGCGACGTCGCTCGAGGCGCAGGCACCGGCCCAGGTGCCGGGGCCGATCGGCGCCGCGGTGTCGACCGTATGCCAGCCGAGCTTGCCGACGATGTGGGTGGGATAGGTACCGGCGTTGCGCACCGGATGCATGTTCGCGATCATCTCCGGTCCGGCGTTGCCGAGCGCCGACCATTCCTCCCAGGCTCGTTCGAGAAAGCTCAGATATTCCGGACTGTGCACCCGCGCCCGCGGCCCCTGCCCGAATTTGGTCGGCTCGATCAGCGTGTGCTTGCCGGCCTTCAGCCCCGCCAGCAGGCGGTCGGCGCGCTCGGGCTGCTCGGTGGTGCGCTGGACCACACCGCGGACCAGGAAGAATTGCGGATCATGGCTGCGGTGCAGATCACTGTAGACGGCCTTCACGGGATACTCCTGTTCGATGAGCAGTTGGGCTGAGCCTTCGCTGGCGGATTGTACCGTATCAGCGGCGGCGATGATCTGAAACAGCGCGCGATTTCATGCTATGTCCGCAGGCAGCGTAATGATTCAAGCACGCAGGATACCAATCCCGGCCATGGCGGGAAGCAGGGCGGAGACGGAGGATACGACTACGGGGCGGCGCGGCCGGCCGCGCTCCGCCGCGACCACGGCCGCGATCCTGCACAGCGCCTATGCGCTGATGGCGACCACCGGCCTTGCCGCCACCACCATCGACGCGATCGCGAGACACTCCAACGTCTCGAAGATGACGATCTACAAATGGTGGCCGTCGCGCGAGGCCTTGCTGATCGATGCCTTCCTCGACCAGGCCTCGCGCGCGGTGCCGCTGCCCGAAGCGGGCCATCCGGTGGCCCGCATCCGCCGACATGTCGCGACCTATGTCGAGGCCTTGCAAGGTGAGTTCGGGCGGGTACAGCTCGCGGTGATCTCGGAATGCATCTCGCAGACCGGCACGGCCGAACTGTTCTATGAGCGCTACCTCGGCCTTCGCCGCGCCAGGATGCTGGAAATCATCGCCGCCGGCCAGAAGGACGGCAGTATCAGCGCGCCGGGCGTGCCCGGCGATATCTATGACGCGATCTACGGCAGTCTGTTCTACCGCTATGCCTTCGGCATCAAGCCGCTGACGCCGGCCTATGCCCGCAACCTCGTCAATCTGGTGCTGCGGCCGCACGCCGACGCGTGAATATCAAGCCGAGCGCTGCCGCTGACGGCGGAACCAGGCCCAGGTCTCACGCGTCACGGCGCGGTAGTTGCTGCCGCGATACATGATGTGGCCATCGACGATGGCATTCAGCTTCGGTAACGCATGGAACGGCACCGTCGGATAGGCGTGATGCTCGACATGATAGGGCATGTTCCAGGCGAACCATTTCATGATCCGGCCGGTCATCGTGGTGCGGGTGTTCTCGAACGCACTCCGCGTCCGCTCGCAACCGGTGTGCTCCGCGTAAAGATAAGGGCGCAGGATGAGCTGACCGGCCAGCAGCGGCACGATCCACACAAAGAGCAGGATCGCGCTGTGCAGTGCGAGCGATGCCGCGAGCAACAGCAGGTAGCCTGCAAGATAAAGCCGGGCTTCAAGCACGATCGCGGCGCGCTTGTGCTGCGGAATCCACGGCACGATCACCTTCCCGGTGAGGGCATGCCGAAACATCAGCCGAATCCGGACCAGCACCTGCAATAGTCCCGAATAGGCGATTGCGAGCTGGGTGTCCGACGCCGGCTTGGGACCGACGATCAGCTCCGGGTCCTTCTCCGGATCCTGGGTGTAGCGATGATGGTCCCAGTGAAACAGGCAGTAATATTGGTAGGGCAATCCGATCATGAAGGCCGACAGGTTGCCGACCACAAGATTGAGTGCGTGACTGCGAAACGCCGTCTTGTGCGCGGTCTCGTGCACGACCATGAACAAGAACGCGACGAAATAGCCTTGGATCGCAATCAGCGGCAACGCCCATAGCAAGCCGTAATGCGACGAGACCAACCAGATCAGCGCGCCGACCACAGCGATCATCCCGTAATGGCTTGCCGCGCGCGCCGCACCGGCAAGGTTCGACTTGGTCGACAGATCGCGCAAGGTCAGCGGGTTGAGCGGCTTCAGGCGGGGTCCGGCATCACTGGTCTCTGCGGTGCTCATGGTCGTCTCACCTGTCAGCGTTGCAGGAGCGCCGAGATTTCGGCGTTGATGAAGGCGCGGTCTTCGGGGTTGTTGACGGGATTGCCGGCGCGGTGCCCGTGGATCGAGGGGATCGCGTGCAGCGCCGCGGAGCGGGCATTGACCAGGCGGCCGAGTTCATCCTCGTTGTCGCGCGGGTCGAAATAGCGGTCGGTGCGACCGGGCATCAGCAGGACGTGGGCCTTGATTGCGGCCAGCGCCCGGTCGAGATCGCCGCCGAATTCGTCGCAGCGGCTGATATCGCCGGCCTGCCAGATCGCAATCTGCGCCAGCAGATTGTTCGCATCGCGCCGCGCGAAGGCACCGTCCCACGATCCCGCGAGGTAGTCTTCCAGCGAGTTGAAGCCGGCCTCGCGCCAGACTTCCTCGCGATAGAACTCATGCGACATCGCCCAGCCGGCATAGACACGCCCCATCGCGCGAAGGCCCGCTGTCGGCTTGGTGACGAAGCGGCCATCCTGGTAGGCCGGGTCGGTGGTCAACGCAGCCTTCACACCTTCGAGGAAGACATGATTGTAAGGCGAGCACCTCGCGCTGCCGCAGACCACCGCTGCACGCTCCACCATGTCGGGATAGCGCGCGGCCCAGTGATAGGCCTGCATGCCGCCCATCGACCAGCCGTAGACCAGCGCGAGCTTGGTCACGCCAAACCGCTCGACCAGCAGCCGCCGCTGGATGGCGACGGCGTCATGATAGGTGAAGGCCGGGAACGGTGCGTCGCCGAGCAGCTCGCTCGAATTCGACGGCGAAGACGACAGGCCATTGCCGAACAGGTTCGCGATGATGATGAAGTAGCGCTCGGGATCGAGTGCCCCGCCCGGCTGCACCAGCCATTCGATGTCGTAATGCTGCGCGGCGAACGACGTCGGATAGAGGATGACGTTGTCTTTGGCCGCGTTCAGCGTGCCGTAGGTCTTGTAGGCGAGCGCAAGCTGCGGAAACACCGCGCCGTCCTGCAAGGTCACCCTGCCTGCCTCGAACACTTCATAGTCGCGTGACGTGGTCATGCGCATTCGACCTCGATCGCAGAGCGCGACGCTGCGCCCCCTCAATAACTGTACTTATCGTACACTAATTAGGAACCGAAGCAAGAGCGGCAAAGGTGGAATGACACCGGGCCGATCCATTCAAAATCGGCATCGATCAATACCCGTTTCGGCTTGGACCCATTGCCGTCATCTCTCTAGGACAGACCCCGAGGAAATCTTAAGGAGGCGCGAATGAGCGCAATTGTGTCCGCCACGGACGCGCGGCGATCCCGCGTCCGGCTGTTGATCGTGACGATGCTGTTTCTCGTCACCACCGTGAACTATGCCGATCGCGCCACGCTCTCGATCGCAGGCCCAGCCCTCTCCAAGGAACTGCATCTCGACCCCGTCGCGATGGGTTACGTGTTTTCGGCCTTCGGCTGGTCCTATGTGATCGCGCAGGTGCCGTGCGGCTGGCTGCTCGACCGCTACGGCTCCAAATGGGTCTATGCGATCAGCATCATCGTCTGGTCGATCTTCACCGCGATGCAGGGCCTGACCGGGTTCCTCTCCGCGGGCGCGGCCGTGGTCCTGCTGTTCGGGTTGCGCTTCCTGGTCGGCTTCGCCGAAGCGCCATCGTTCCCGGCCAACGCCCGCATCGTCGCGGCCTGGTTCCCCGGCAACGAGCGCGGCACCGCATCGGCGTTCTTCAACTCCGGACAGTATTTCGCGACCGTGATCTTCGCACCGCTGATGGGCTGGATCGCGCATGAATACGGCTGGCGCCACGTGTTCTACGTGATGGGCGGGCTCGGCATCATCATGGGCATCGCCTGGATCAAGACGATCTACGAGCCGAAGGACCATCCTGGGATCAACGAGGCCGAATTCGACTACATCAAGCAGGGCGGCGCACTGGTCGACATGGATGCGGCGAAGGCCGGCAAGACGCCGGACAGCGGCCCCGGCTGGGACCATATCCGCCAGCTGCTCGCCAACCGCATGATGCTCGGCGTCTATATCGGCCAGTATTGCATCAACACGCTGACCTACTTCTTCCTGACCTGGTTCCCGGTCTATCTGGTGAGGGAGCGCGGGCTGTCGATCCTGCAGGCCGGTTTCGTCGCGACGTTGCCGGCGCTGTGCGGCTTCGTCGGCGGCGTGCTCGGCGGCGTGATCTCGGACTACCTCTTGCGCCGCACCGGCTCGCTGACCATGGCGCGCAAGATCCCGATCGTCGGCGGCATGCTGCTGTCGATGGTGATCGTCGCCTGCAACTACGTCGACAGCCAGGCGCTGGTGGTCGGTTTCATGGCGCTCGCCTTCTTCGGCAAGGGCATCGGCGCGCTCGGCTGGGCCGTCGTCTCCGACACCTCGCCGAAGGAAGCCGGCGGCGTCTCCGGCGGCTTGTTCAACACCTTCGGCAATCTGTCCTCGATCACCACGCCGATCATCATCGGCTACATCCTCGCCGCCACCGGCTCATTCAACGGCGCGCTGGTGTTCGTCGGCGCCAACGCTCTGGTCGCGGCGATCGCCTATCTGTTCATCGTCGGCGAGATCAAGCGGGTGCAGCTGAAGGCGGCCTGAGCCAGGCCTGAACGCGCTTCACCTCTCCCCGCCCTTCCGCGGGGAGAGGTCGAAATTCGCACAGCGAATTTCGGGTGAGGGGCGAAGCAATACGTCTCGGCACAAGCTGTCCTTCCGACTCGTTCGGATCGCGCGTGCAAATTGAGGCGGCCGTTGCGCGGAGAGAGCCCCTCACCCCAACCCTCTCCCCGTAAGAACGGGGAGAGGGAGCAGAAAGCCAAACGGCGGCTTCGGCCGCCGTCTTTGTCTGCTTTTTTGTCTTCTTGGCCAGTGGGAGGCATCGATGCTAGAACGTACAAATCCTCGACCGATCCATTCCAGGCTAGCATCGATGTTCGACCTGAACCAGCTCCGCTGTTTCGTCACGGTGGCCGAGGAATTGCACTTCGGCCGCGCCGCGGCGCGGCTCAACATGACGCAGCCGCCGCTCAGCCGGCAGATCCAGGTTCTCGAGCACATCATCGACGCGCCGCTGCTGGAGCGCACCAGCCGTTCGGTGCGGCTGACCCCGGCGGGACGCAGCTTCCTGCCCGAGGCGCGGCGCATCCTGAAGCTCGCGGAATCCGCCGCGCAAGTCGCCCGCCGCATTGCGCTCGGCAAGACCGGCTCGCTCAAGATCGGCTTCACGGCCGCGGCCGCCTACGGCTTCCTGCCCGATCTGATCGCGGCTGCCCGCTCCCGCCTGCCCGAAGTCGATTTTTCCCTGAAGGAGATGGTGTCCGGCGATCAGTTCGAGGCGCTGACCACCGGACAGATCGATGCCGGTCTGCTGCGCCCGCCGATCGCGCGGCCGGAATTCGCCAGTCGGCGCGTCGTGGCCGAGCCGCTGCTCGCCGCGATCCCGAAGAAGCATCCGCTGGCCACGGCCGACACCGTCAGCATCAAGGATTTCGACGACCAGCCCTTCGTGATGTATTCGCCCTATGAGGCGCGCTACTTCCACGACCTGCTGGTGTCGCTGTTCACGCGCGCCGACGTGCTGCCGCGCTATGTGCAACATCTCAGCCAGATCCACTCGATCCTCGCCATGGTTCGCGCCGGGCTCGGCGTCGCGATCGTGCCTGAGGCCGCCGCCAGCCTGAAGATCGCGGACGTCCGGCTGAAGCCGCTGAAGCTGCGCACGCCGGTGCCGGTCGAGCTGTTCATGGTGTGGCGGCGCGATCACGAGAACCAGTTGCTGCCGTCCTTGATCGATATCGCAACCGAAATCGCGGCGCCGCATCTGCGCGGCGATTGATGCAGATTGTGCATCGCTCGATACCGCGTTTGGCTTGGACGCGCATCGAAGCATTCCCTAAGAATTCGGCCATGGACGCGCGCTGCTCGCGCATCCCTCATCCCAACATCATTCAAGGAGTGGCGCCATGAGCAAGATGACCCCTCGGGAGATGGCCGCGACAATCGGTGGCGGCCTCCTGTCTTTTCCCGTGACCCCGTTCAAGCCGGACTATTCGTTCGACGAGGCGACCTATCGCGCCAACATGGACTGGCTGTGCGGCTATGACGTCGCCGGCCTGTTCGCCGCCGGCGGCACCGGCGAGTTCTTCTCGCTGACGCCAGCTGAAGTTCCGCATGTCGTAAAGATCGCGGTCGAAGAGACCAAGGGCCGCGTGCCCGTGCTGGCCGGCACCGGTTACGGCACCGCGATCGCGCGCGAGATCGCGATTGGCGCCGAAAAGGCCGGCGCCGACGGCCTCTTGCTGCTGCCACCCTATCTCACCCATGCCGAGCAGGACGGCCTCGCCGCCCATGTCGAGGCGGTGTGTTCGTCGGTGAAGATCGGCGTCATCGTCTACAACCGCGACAATGCGATTCTGCAACCGGACACGCTGGCGCGCCTCTGCGAGCGCTGCCCGAACCTCGTCGGCTACAAGGACGGCATCGGCGACATCGAGCTGATGACCCGCGTCTACACCCGGCTCGGCGACCGCCTGACCTATATTGGCGGCCTGCCGACGGCGGAAACCTTTGCGCTGCCCTATCTCGACATGGGCGTCACAACTTATTCGTCGGCGGTGTTCAACTTCGTGCCGGAATTCGCGACCCAGTTCTACGCCGCGGTGCGCCGGCGCGATCATCAGACCATCCATGCAGGCCTGAAGGATTTCATCCTGCCGCTGATCGCGATACGCAATCGCAAGAAGGGTTATGCCGTGTCGATCATCAAGGCCGGCATGAAGGTGATCGGCCGCGATTCCGGCCCGGTGCGGCCGCCGCTGACCGATCTCACCGCGCAGGAGATCGCCGAGCTCACGGCGCTGGTGGCGAAGCTGCCGCAGACCGCGACCCGGCAGGCGGCGGAATAAGCCGAACGGCAAACGACACAGGGAGGAGCAGATGATTCAAGACATGATCCGCACCGGCTTTGCCGGCGCCCCCGTCGTCACGGCGATGGAGGTGATCCCGGTCGCCGGCCGCGACGGCATGCTCCTCAATCTGAGCGGCGCACATGCGCCGTTCTTCACCCGCAACCTCGTTATCCTCACCGACAATTCCGGCCACACCGGCGTCGGCGAGGTGCCGGGCGGCGAGAAGATCCGCAAGACGCTCGAGGACGCCCGCGACCTCGTCGTCGGCCAGAGCATCGGCGCCTGCAACAACATCCTGGCATCGATGCGCCAGACCTTCGCCGACCGCGACGCCGGCGGCCGCGGCAAGCAGACATTTGACCTGCGCGTCACCATCCATGCAGTGACCGCGGTGGAATCCGCGCTGCTCGATCTGCTCGGCCAGCATCTCAATCTCCCGGTCGCGGCGCTGCTCGGTGAAGGCCAGCAGCGCGCGAGCGTCGAGACGCTCGGCTATCTGTTCTTCGTCGGCGACCGCAAGAAGACCAGCCTTCCTTATGTGGAGGGTGAGACCGGCAAGCCCGACTGGTTCAACCTGCGCCATCAGGTGGCGATGACGCCGGAGGCGATCGTGCGCCTCGCCGAGGCGACGCAGGCGCATTACGGCTTTGCCGATTTCAAGCTCAAGGGCGGCGTGCTCGCGGGCGAGGAGGAGATCGAGGCCGTCACCGCAATTGCAAAACGCTTTCCGAACGCGCGCGTGACGCTCGACCCGAACGGCGCCTGGTCGCTGGACGAGGCGATCCGGCTTTGCAGCAACATGCATGGCGTGCTCGCCTATGCCGAGGACCCCTGCGGCGCCGAGGCCGGCTTCTCCGGCCGCGAGATCATGGCCGAGTTCCGCCGCGCGACGGGACTGCCGACCGCGACCAACATGATCGCGACCGACTGGCGCCAGCTCAGCCACGCGCTGCGGCTAGGGGCGGTCGACATTCCGCTCGCCGATCCGCATTTCTGGACCATGCAGGGCTCGGTGCGGGTGGCGCAGACCTGCCGCGACAACGGCCTCACCTGGGGCTCGCACTCCAACAACCATTTCGACATTTCGCTGGCGATGTTCACCCATGTCGGCGCCGCCGCGCCCGGCAAGGTGACCGCGATCGACACCCACTGGATCTGGCAGGACGGCCAGGCGTTGACCAGGGAGCCGCTGCAGATCAACGGCGGCAAGATCGCGATCCCGGATCGGCCGGGCCTCGGCATCGAGCTCGATCGCGGTGCCATCGAGGCGGCGAACGCGCTATACAAGCAGCATGGCCTCGGCGCCCGCGACGACGCGCTGGCCATGCAGTTCCTGATCCCGGGGTGGACGTTCGACGACAAGCGTCCCTGCCTCGTGCGCTAACAAGAAAGGTTGGAAACATGACCGCTCACCAGAAGAACTTCATCGCCGGCGAATGGGTCGACGGAACAAGCATTACGCGGGACATCAATCCCTCCAACACGGCCGACGTGGTCGGCGAATACGCCAAGGCCGACAAGGCGCAGGCCGAAAAGGCTATCGCCGCGGCGAAGGCCGCCTTCCCGGCCTGGGCGCGCTCGACGCCGCAGGAGCGCTTTGACGCGCTGACCAAGATCTCCGTCGAAATCCTCGCCCGCAAGGAAGAGCTCGGCCGCCTGCTGGCGCGCGAGGAAGGCAAGACGCTCCCCGAGGGCATCGGCGAGGTGGCGCGCGCCGGGCAGATCTTTGCGTTCTTTGCCGGCGAGGCGCTGCGGCTGATGGGCGAGAAGGGCGCGTCGGTGCGCCCCGGTCTCGATGTCGAGATCACCCGCGAGCCGGTCGGCGTCATCGGCATGATCACGCCGTGGAATTTCCCGATCGCGATCCCGGCCTGGAAGATCGCGCCTGCGCTCTGCTACGGCAATTCCGTGGTGTTCAAGCCGGCCGAGCTGGTGCCGGGCTCCGCGCACGCGCTGTCCGAGATCATCGCGCGCTCCGGGATTCCGGCCGGCGTGTTCAACCTCGTGGTCGGCTCGGGCTCGGTGGTCGGCCAGACCCTGCTCGATCATCCCGATGTCGCCGCGACCTCGTTCACTGGGTCGGTTCAGACCGGCCGCAAGATCGCGCAGGCTTGCGTGCTCTCCAATCCGATGAAGAAGTTCCAGCTCGAGATGGGCGGCAAGAACCCGCTGGTCGTGCTCGACGACGCCGACGTCAAGGTCGCGGTCGAGGTCGCCGTCAACGGCGCCTATTTCTCGACCGGCCAGCGCTGCACGGCGTCTTCGCGCCTGATCGTCACCGCGGGGATTCACGACCGCTTCGTCGCCGCGATGACCGAGCGGATGAAGGGGCTTTCGGTGGACGACGCGCTGAAGAGCGGCGTGCATGTCGGCCCTGTGGTCGACCAGAGCCAGCTCGACCAGGACCTCCGCTACATCAAGATCGGTCAGGACGAAGGCGCCCGCCTGCACTGGGGCGGCGAGCTGTTGAACCGCGAGACGCCCGGCTTCTATCTGCAGCCGGCGCTGTTCACCGAGGCGAACAACCAGATGCGGATCGCCCGCGAAGAGATTTTTGGCCCGGTCGCCTGCGTGATCCGCGCCAAGGATTATGAGGAGGCGCTGGCGATCTCCAACGACACCGAGTTCGGCCTCGCCTCGGGCATCTGCACGTCAAGCCTGAAATACGCCTCGCATTACAAGCGCAACAGCGAGGCCGGCATGGTGATGGTCAATCTGCCGACCGCCGGCGTCGACTATCACGTGCCGTTCGGCGGACGCAAAGGCTCGAGCTACGGCGCGCGCGAACAAGGCGCCTATGCCCGCGAGTTCTACACCACGGTGAAGACGGCTTACACGTTCCCGGGTTGAAATGCGTAGGGTGGGTTAGCGTCAGCGTAACCCACCATCGGCACCGCACATCAAACATGGCGGGTTACGCCTTCGGCTAACCCGCCCTACAACTTCCGGAGTCCCCATGGACCAGTCGATCGGCGCGCAGGAGCCCCGCTACATCAAGCTCAACACGCGCGACAATGTCGCGATCGTCGTGAATGATTTCGGCTTGCCTGCCGGCTCGCGTTTCGCCTGTGGCCTGACGCTGCGCGCCATCGTGCCGCAGGGCCACAAGACGGCGCTGGAAGACATCGCCGAGGGCGCGCCAATCATCCGCTATGGTGAGGTGATCGGCCATGCGCTGTCGCCGATCCTGGCCGGCGAATGGGTCGACGAGGCGCGCATCCGCATGCCCGACGCGCCGCCGCTCGATCAGCTCGAGATCGCAACCGCGGTGCCGCCGGCGCTGCCGCCGCTCGAAGGCTTTACGTTCGAGGGCTTTCGCAATCTCGACGGCTCGGTCGGCACCAAGAACATCCTCGGCATCTCCTCCTCCGTGCAATGCGTCAAGGGCACGATGGAGTATGCCGTCAAGCGCATCCGCGCCGAGTTGCTGCCGAAATATCCCAATGTCGACGACGTCGTGCCACTGACCCATGCCTATGGCTGCGGCGTCGCAATTACGGCGCCCGACGCCGTGGTGCCGATCCGCACCCTGCAGAACCTCGCGCTCAATCCGAATTTCGGCGGCGAGATCCTCGTCATTGGCCTCGGCTGCGAGAAGCTCGCGCCGGAACGGCTGGTGCCCGAAGGCGTCAGCGATGCCATCGTGCGGATGCAGGACGAAGCCTTTGACGGCTTCGGCGCCATCGTCGATGCCATCATGACCCAGGCCGAGACCCGCCTGAAGGTGCTCAACGCCCGCACGCGCGAGACCTGCCCGGCCGCCGATCTCGTGATCGGCCTGCAATGCGGCGGCAGCGATGCGTTCTCCGGCGTTACCGCGAACCCCGCGGTCGGCTTCGCCGCGGACCTCTTGGTTCGCGCCGGCGCGACCGTGATGTTCTCGGAAGTGACCGAGGTGCGCGACGCGATCCAGCTTCTGACCCGCCGCGCCGTCAATGAGGATGTCGGCCGCGCGCTGATCCGCGAGATGGCCTGGTATGACGCCTATCTCGCCCGCGGCGGCGCCGACCGCAGCGCCAACACCACGCCGGGCAACAAGAAGGGCGGGCTTGCCAACATCGTCGAGAAGTCACTCGGCTCGATCGTGAAATCTGGCTCCGGCCCGATCGCGGGCGTGCTGTCGCCGGGCGAGAAGGCGCGGCAGAAGGGCATGCTGTTTGCCGCAACCCCGGCCAGCGACTTCATCTGCGGCACCTTGCAACTCGCCTCCGGCATGACCTTGCAGGTGTTCACGACAGGCCGCGGCACGCCCTATGGCCTTGCCGCCGCGCCCGTCATCAAGGTCGCGACCCGCAGCGAGCTGGCGCGGCGCTGGAAGGACCTGATCGATTTCGACGCCGGCTGCATCGCGACCGGCGAGAAGACCATCGAGGAAACCGGCTGGGACCTGTTCCGCCTGATCCTCGACGTCGCGAGCGGGCGGACCAAACCGTGGTCGGACCGCTGGGGCATCCACAACGATCTCGCGCTGTTCAACCCGGCACCGGTGACCTAGGCCCGTCGTCATTGCCCGGTGCGCAATTGCGCACCTGAGGGCGCGCCGCTTGGCGCGAGCCCGGGATCCATTTATCTCGAGATGCGGTTCGATGGATTCCGGGCTCGACGCTTACGCGTCGCCCCGGAATGACGGCAGAAGAATGAAAGTCCGCCGCGACGACGTCAGCGGCAGACTTTCATCTTCACGCCAAGCAAGCGCGATCAGTCGTCGTCGTGATGGATCACGGTCTTGCTGCGATTGCCGAACTCGTCCTGCTTCTTGATCACCGTGGTCCGGTCACTGCGCGGCTCACGCTCCTTGATCACGGTGGTGCGGTCACGATCGCGGTCGCGATATTCATGCGACTCGCCGACGGTCACGCCGGCGCCGACGGGACCGGCACGAACACCGATTTCATCGGCGAATGCAGGCGATGCGATTGCGGTCACCATGGCCGCGGCAAACAGATACTTTCTCATAATGTCTCTCCTCCTCGAGTGGCGATGTGGAGGAGGAACGTCGGGTGCGACAAACCGTTCCTATGTCGCACGCTCCAGCGCAGATGTGGAATGCGCAGGGAACCTCGCTGAACAGGCATTCACCTGTGTGGCGAAATGCTCATGTTCCACGCGTTGAATAGCCCGATTTGATGGCCCACGTCCTCATCAACAGGAGGACATTCCATGAAGCAATCGCAGCACTTCCTCGACAATGCGGAGAACTGCGCGCAGCTTGCCGAGCGCGCGGACGACGAGCCGACCTACAACCGCTACAAGCGCATGGAAGCGGCATGGCGCGCGCTGGCCAAGGAGCAGGATTGGCTCGACGGCGAGACCTCACCGTCGGAACCGCAGCGCGAACTCTCCGCCGTGCCCCCTCGACCATGAACCCTTGGCCGTGAACTCTCACCGATGCATCGCGGCCTTCGTGGCCGCGATGCTTAGACCTCCTCGATCGGCAGCTTTCTGATGCGCCGCCCGGTCGCCGCGAAGATCGCATTGGTTACCGCCGGCGCAACGATCGCCGTGGCGGCCTCGCCGAGGCCTCCGGGATTTTCGGTGCTCGGCACGATGTGCGTCTCGATCCGCGGAACTTCGTCGATCCGCATCGGCGGATAGCTGTCGAAATTGGACTGTTGGACTCGGCCGTCCTTGATGGTGATCGCGCCGCGCAGCGCCGCTGTCAGCCCGAAGATCGTGCCGCTCTGCACCTGTGCCTCGATCATGCTCGGGGTCACGGCGATACCGCAGTCCACCGCGCAGACAATCCGCTCGACCTTGACCTTGCCGTTTGCATCGACCGCGACTTCGGCGACCTGCGACAGATAGCTGCCGAACGCGAACTGCAGCGAGATGCCGCGCGCCTTGCCGGCCGGCATCGTCTGCCCCCAGCCGGCCTTGTCAGCGGCAAGGTTCAACACCGCGAGCGCGCGCGGATTGTTTGACAAGAGGCGGCGCCGGTAGTCGACGGGGTCCTGCCTGGCCGCGAACGCCAGCTCGTCGATGAAGCTCTCGACGATGAACACGTTGTGGACCGGACCAACCCCGCGCCAGAAGCCGGTCGTGATGCTGGCCGGATCGACGCGCACATAGTCGACCAGGATGTTGGGAAACGCATAGGGCGGCTCGGCGGCGCCCTCCACCGCGTCGAAGTCCAGCCCGTTCTTGAACAGCGGCGGCGCAAAGCGCGCTACCACCGACGAGCCGCAGACCCGATGGTGCCACGCGACCGGATTGCCTGATATGTCGACCGCAGCCGATATCCGGTCGTAGTAATAGGGCCGGTAGATATCGTGCTGGATATCCTCCTCGCGGCTCCAGATCACCTTGACCGGGCCATCGACATGCTTGGCGATCTTGACGGCGAGCAGCGTGCCGTCGGGCTCGAGCCGCCGCCCAAAGCCGCCGCCGAGAAACTGGTTGTGCAGAATGACCGCGTCCTTCGGCAGTCCGGTCAATGCAGCCACCCTGCTCTGCGTCGTCGTCGGCACCTGGGTGCCGACCCAGATCTCGCAGGTGTCCTTGCGGAGGTGGACCGTGCAGTTCATCGGCTCCATCGCAGCGTGCGCCAGGAACGGCAGTTCGTAGACGGCATCGAACCGCCGCGCAGCCTTGGCAAAGGCCTGCTCGACATTGCCGTCGTTCCGCGCGATGACGCCCGGCGTCTCCGATCCAGCCTTGAGCTGCGCGACGATGCCCTGGCTATTGATCTGCGCATTCGGACCGTCGTCCCACTGGATCGCCGCGGCCTCCAATCCTTTCTTCGCCGCACCGGTGTGGTCGGCAACGACGGCGACGGCCTCATCGATCGCGACGACCTGGCGGACGCCCTTGACCGCCAGCGCCGCGGCCTGGTTCACCTGCTTCGGCTTGCCGCCACCGACCGGCGAGATCGCAATCGCAGCAAACTTCATCCCCGGCACGATCGCATCGATGCCAAATTGCGTGCGGCCGCTGACCTTGCCGGCGGCCTCCAGCCGCTTCGGCGAAGTGCCGATCAGCGTGAACTGACCGGGCGCCTTCAGCTTGATCTGGTCGAGTGCCGGCGGCTTGATCTGCGCCGCCGCCAGCGCGACCTCGCGATAGGCCAGCGAGCGCTGGCCCGAGGGATCGCGGATCACGCCGTCCTTTGCGGTGCATTGGGCCGGATCGACCTTCCAGCGCTGCGCCGCCGCGGTCACCAGCATGATGCGCGCCCCCGCGCCCGCCTGGCGCAGCGGCAGCCAGAAGCCGCGGGTCGAGGCCGACAGGCCGGTCGACTGCTCATGCAGGATCGGATTGGCATAGAGCGCGTTATTCGGCGGTGCGTGCTCGGGCACGATGCTGTCGAGCTTCACCTCGAGTTCCTCGGCGAGCAGCATCGCAAGCGAAGTGTAGGTGCCCTGCCCCATCTCAACCATTGGAATGGTGAGATGGATGCGTCCGTCCGGCTCGATGCGAACGAAGCCGTTCAGCGCCGCGCTCTCGGTACCCGCGGCTTCGGATCGGCCCGGCACGACAAAGCCGAGCGCGAGGCCGCCGGCCGCGGTCGCGCTTGCCTTCAGGAAGGCGCGGCGCGACAGCGCAGCCGAGTCCACGCGATGAGCAAAGGTTAGCGTCATGGCTTTGCTCCGGCGGCAAGCTTGATCGCGTCGCGAATCCGGTTGTAGGTGCCGCAGCGGCAGACATTGCCCGACATCGCATCATTGATGTCGCTGTCGCTCGGGTGCGCATTGGACATCAAGAGCGCGGTCGCCGACATGATCTGGCCGGACTGGCAATAGCCGCACTGCACGACATCAAGATCGAGCCAGGCCTGCTGCACCTTGCGGCCGGCGTCGCTCTGGCCGATCGCCTCAATCGTCGTGATCGCGGCATCGCCGACGCTGTCGATCGTGGTGATGCAGGCACGTGTCGCGGCGCCGTCGAGATGCACGGTGCAGGCGCCGCACAACGCCATGCCGCAGCCGAACTTGGTGCCGGTCATCTGCAGCACGTCGCGCAGCACCCACAACAGCGGCGTGTCGCCGTCCGCGTCGACCGTATGCGACGCGCCATTTATCTTGAGAACATAGGCCATTCTGCACCCAGCGAGATTCCGTCCGGCGGAACGGCATATGACAGCGCTGGGCTCGATCGTCTCTCGCGGGATTGCCGTGGCGCCCGCGCAATTGCCGCGACCGCTCACATTCCGCTGAATGGCGGGTTATCGCCGGTAGGCGGCCGGCGACACGCCGACGACCCGCCTGAACGCGGTGGCGAAATGCGATGGGTTGTCATAGCCGCATTTGGCGGCGATCGCCGTCACCGGCTCGTCGCCGTGCTTCAGCAGCCGCTTCGCTTCTTCCATCCGCAGTTCGGCGAGGCGCCGCAGCGGCGTCTGTCCGAAATGCTTCTTGTAGAGCCGCAACAGATGGAAGCGACTGACGCCGGCCTCCTGCGCCAGCATCTCGAGGCTGACCGAAGCGGCGAGGTTATCGCGCATGAACGCATCGACCTGGCGCAGCCGACCGCTGTTGCCGCAGGTCTGCGGCTGGGTATCGAACCGGCCGTGACGGACCAGCAGATGCGCGGCGAGCATCTCGGCGGCGGTCTCGGCGTAGAGATCGGGCGCCCCCGCCCTGAACGCGCGGTCGAGACTGAGCATGACCTGGCTGACCAGCGGATCGACGGTGCCGAGGCCGCTCGGCAATACCGGCCCCGTCTGCCGCCGCTGTGGCAGGTCCTGCGCGACGCGGTCGAGCGTCTCCGCGGGCAGATGAAGCTGCAGCGTGCTGTGGGTGGTGTCGCCGCGCCAGCGCAGCATCGCGGCCTCGCCCGGCGCCGTCATGCCGATATGGCCGACCTCGGAGCGAGACCTTTGCCAGCCGCCGCGATAGCGCACCTCGACATCGCAGGCGCCGCCTGTGACCAGCACGATCAGAAGGTCACGCGTCGCGGGGGTCACGAATTCGTTAGCCTCAGTGGGATCGTCATAAGCCCGCAACAGCAGCGAGCGCCAGCCGGCCTTCCAGCTGCACGCGGTCAACGAAGCGCGCAGATATTTATGGGCATCGAGGCTCGAGATCAGGGCCAAGAGAGGGCTCTCCATGGATCGGCCGGAGCTTACGGCGCCGGCCACCCCGCGCTTTTATACCGCCGCCCCCGGCTCAGCCACTCGATGGCCGGCAGCCCCACATGCCAAAACGCCGTGCCGCAGGCCTATTCGGCGCCGCGCTGCCGCTGCCAGCGCAGCAGGTAGGCTTGCAGCCGCCAGATGATCGTCGACAGCACGACGCCGACCAGCATCAGCACCACGACCGCGACCATCATGCCGGAGGCCTCGCCGCGGGCCTCCGACTCGATGATCAGGCGGCCGATGCCGCGCTCGGCGCCAATGAACTCGCCGACGATGACGCCGATGAGCGCGAAAGAGATCGCAGGCGTCAGCGAGGCGAACACCCAGGCCATGGTCGAGGGGATCACCACGGTGCGGGTGATCTGCCACTCGCTGGCGCCGAGCAGCCGCGCCGCATTGGTGAAACCCTCGTCGATCGACCGCGCGCCCTCGAAGGTGTTGAAGAACACCAGGAACACGACGACGATCCAGGAGGTGACTATCTTCGACATGTCGCCGATCCCGAACGCCAGCACGATGATCGGCGCCAGCGCAATCCGCGGGATCGAATTCACCGCGGTGATGAACGGCTGGAAGATCGCGCTGAGCCGATCGGATCGCCCGAGGATCAGCCCGGCGGCGAAGCCAGAGACCACGCCGGTGACGAAGCCGAAGAAGGTGTTCTTCAGGGTGATCGCCGTCGCGGCCCAGAGATTGTTCTCGTTGCGTGCCAGGCACTTTGCGAAATCGCCGTTGAACCAGCCGTTGAAGACGCCGAGCTTCGATTTCAGGCAGCTCTGGATCAGGAAGTTGTCGAAGATCATCGACGGCTTCGAGATGAAGTACGGATCGAGCAGGTCGGGCACCAGCCACGGCAGCTTGGTGCGGAGATCATAGCCCCATTGCCAGACCGACAGCACGATGGCGCAGATCAGGACCTGCCAGCCGACCGTGCCGAGCGTGCTGTATCGCCTCATGCGCTGCGGCCCTTGACGAATTCCTCGCCGAGCGAGTGCCAGATGTGCTGGAACAGCTCGGCATAACGCGGGGTCTCGCGCACCTTCACCGCATCGCGCGGGCGCGCGAAGTCGACTTCGAACATGTCCTTGATGCGGCCCGGCCGCGCCGAGAACAGGATGATGCGGTCGGCGAGCGTCAACGCCTCGCCGAGATCGTGGGTGACGAACAGCACGGTCTGCTGCTCGCGCTCCCAGATCCGGAGCAGCACCTCGTGCATGTCGATCTTGGTGTGGGTGTCGAGCGCGCCGAACGGCTCGTCCATCAGGAGGATCTGCGGCTCGACGATCAGGGTCCGCATCAGCGCCGCGCGCTGCCGCATGCCGCCCGACAGCGCCGACGGATAGGCGGTCTCGAATCCCTTGAGTCCGGCCTGCGCGACGCATTGCGCGATGCGCTCTTTCCGTTCCGGCGCCGGCACGCCGGATAGCTCCAGCCCATAGCCGATATTGTCGCCGACGGTCCGCCACGGGAACAGCGTGTCGCGCTGGAACACGTAGCCGACATCGGGCGTCGCCTTGCCGGGGACGACGCGCTTGCCGTCGATCAGGATCTCGCCGCCGGTCGGGCGGATCAGCGAGGCGATCATGTTGAGCACCGTGCTCTTGCCAGAGCCCGACGGCCCGAGCAGCGCGACGAATTCGCCGCGGCGGACGTCGAAGCTGACGTCGCGCACCGCCTCGATCGTGGTCTTCGCAAGCTGGAACGACTTGCTCAGGCCCTTGACCTCGACGCGGCGATCGGCCGAGGCGCGCGGCGACAAGGGTGCGCTCGTCTCGAGCGCGCTCAACCCGGATAGGCCTTTCGCGCCGCGCCGATGAGATCGGAGTTGACCACGTCGGCGATCTTGAGCGGCTTGATGCCGGTCATCTCGCGAAACCAGACCTTCTCGCCGCGTGCGAAGCTCGCCGCATCGACAATGCCCTCATAGTCCGCGACCTTCTGGATCGCCGATATCTCCAGCAGATTGGCATCGCGCGAGGTGCTGCCGACATAGGGCTCGATGGCATCATAGACCTCGGTTGCCTTGTGGGTCTTGATCCATTGCGAGGCGCGCCACAGCGCGGTGACGTAGGCCTGCATCTTGGCCGGATCCTTGTCGATGGTGGCCTGCAATGTGAAATGCGCGGTCACCGGCACTTTGCCGCCGATATGCTTGTTCCATATCGCCTCGTCAGTGCCGTCGAACAGCAATTCGCCCCAACCCTGCTGCTGCGCCTCGTTCAACAGCGACAGCGAAGAGACCAGGATATCGACCTGCTTCGATTTCAGCGAACCCAGCATGGTGTCGACATTGCCGGTGCCGATCCAGGTAACCTTGTCGTCGAGTCCCATGGTTTCCATGTAGTAGGATGACCAGACGTGGTTGGTGCCGCCGAGCGAAGAGACCGAGACGATCGGCTTGCGGCCGTCGGGCCGCTTCCATTGCGTGAAGGCCTCTAGCGAGTTGATGCCCTGGTCCTTCAGATCCTTGCGCAGGATGAACATCACCGAGTTCGACCGTGTGTCGACCGGCAGCAGCACGCGCGCAGCACGGCCGTGATTGGTCAGCTGCATCGGATGGGTGACGTCGCCGATCCCGATATCGCCCTGCGAGGAGGCGATGATCTCGCGGGTCTTCACGCCGCTGCCGCCCTGCACCAGCTTGCAGTCGAGCCCGGCTTCCTTGAAGTAACCGATGCGGTCCGCAACAAACTGCGTCTGATAGACCGGCACCGCGACCGGATAGATCGCGCGGCCGGTCGCCGCCTGCGCCCACGCACGCCCGGTCGCCAGCGCCGCGCCACCCGCGGCGATCACCGTCAGGGCCGACCGCCGCGAAATGTGGGGCATGGCGACATCAGGCATCACGCGTGCTCCTTGGCCGAGATCTTGTCCAGCGCGCCGAGCACCGCGTCGCCCATCTGGACGGTCGACAGCTTCTTCGCACCCGCTTCCGCAATGTCGGCCGTTCGTGCGCCGGAGGCAAGCGCACTCTGCACCGCCTTTTCCACCAGGTCGGCATCCTCGGGGCGATTCAGCGTCAGGCGCAGCAGCATTGCGACGCTGAGGATCGAGCCGAGCGGATTGGCGACGCCCTTGCCCGCGATATCGGGTGCGCTGCCATGTACGGGCTCATACAGCGCCTTGCGCCGGCCGAAGCGATCCACCGGGCCGAGCGAGGCCGACGGCAGCATGCCGAGCGAGCCTGACGCCATCGCCGCGCAGTCGGACAGGATGTCGCCGAAGATGTTGCCGGTCACCATGACGTCGAACTGCCGCGGCTCGCGCACGATTTGCATCGCGGCGTTGTCGACATAGAGATGGGTCAGCTCGACGTCGGAGAATTCCTCCTTGTGCAGCCTGATCACCTCCTCGCGCCAGACCACGCTGGTTTCCAGCACATTGGCCTTGTCGACCGAGCAGACCTTGTTGCGCCGGGTTCGCGCCAGCTCGAACGCCGAGCGCGCCACGCGGCGGATCTGGTTCGTGGTGTATTGCTCGGTGTTGAAGCCGCGGCGCTGGCCATCCGGCAAGGTCTCGATGCCGCGCGGCTCGCCGAAATAGATGCCACTGGTCAATTCGCGGATGATGACGAAATCGACGCCGTCGAGCACCTCGGGCTTGAGCGGCGCCGACGCCGACAGCGCCGGGCTCGCCACGATCGGCCGCAGATTGGCGTAGAGGTCGTACTTGCTGCGCAGGCCCAAGAGACTGCCGGCCTTGCGCGCCGCCGCCGGCACTTCGGTGGTCTCGGGACCACCGGTCGCACCCCACAGGATGGCGTCGGCCTCGTCCATCGCCTCTGCGGTGTCTTCGGGCAGCACCTTGCCGGTCGCCAGATACGGGATCAGACCGTATTGCGCCTCGCGCAAGGTCATCGGCACGTTCCGTTTGGCCGCGAACCACTCGAGCACGCGGCGCGACTGCGCGGTGACCTCGGGACCGATGCCCTCGCCACCGACGACGGCGACCTTGACCATGTTGGATTGCGTGCTCATGCCGATGTCCTTGAAGCGGGTGTCTTCTGAAAATGAATCCAGGGCCGCGCCGTGCGGTCGGCAGCCTGGAAAGCGTGGATCTCGCCATCGCGCTGCAATGTCAGCGCCACCTCGTCGAGCCCCTTCAACAGCCCTTCGCGCCGCCGTGGATCGATCTCGAAGGAATGCCGTGCGCCCGACGGCGAGACGATGGTCTGCGCCTCAAGGTCGATCGAGACCTTGCCCGCGCCCTGCGTCGCCTCGATGTCGGCGGCAAGCTGATCGACCACCGCCTTGTCGACGACGACGGGCAGGATGCCGTTCTGGAAGCAGTTGGCGAAGAAGATGTCGCCGAAGCCGGAGCCGATGACGGCGCGGATGCCGCGCTCCTGCAGCGACCACACCGCGCCCTCGCGCGACGAGCCGCAGCCGAAATTCGGTCCGGTCACCAGGATCTCGGCCTCCCGGTACGGCTCGCGGTTGAGGATGAAATCCGGATTCTCGGAGCCGTCAGCGAGATAGCGCAGCGAGCCGAACGCCCATTTGCCGAGCGTGCCGCGGATCGAATTGCCGACCAGGCGCTCGATCCGGATGATCACGTCGGTATCGATATTGGCGCGCATGATCGGCGCAGCAGTCGCGGTGAGCTTGTCGAACGGTTTCGGCATCGTCTAGCGCCCCATCATCCTGACATCGGCGATCGCACCGGCGATGGCCGAGGCCGCCGCACTCGCTGGGCTCGCCAGATGCGTCCGCGCCCGCGGTCCCTGCCGGCCGACGAAATTGCGGTTCGAGGTCGAGACCGAGCGCTGCCCGGGCGCCACCACCTCGCCGTTGGCGGCAAGGCACATCGAGCAGCCCGGCTCGCGCCATTCGAAGCCGGCCTCGATGAAGATCTTGTCGAGCCCTTCGGCAACCGCCTCGCGCTTGACGTTCTCCGAGCCCGGCACCACCCAGGCGCGGACCCCGGCGGCGACCTTGCGGCCGCGCGCGACTTCGGCCGCG
This sequence comes from Bradyrhizobium sp. RD5-C2, assembly GCF_019972155.1. Lineage (GTDB taxonomy): Bacteria > Pseudomonadota > Alphaproteobacteria > Rhizobiales > Xanthobacteraceae > Bradyrhizobium. The sequence continues at coordinate 233,924 of NZ_BOVL01000012.1, forward strand.
GCGCGCAGATCGCTCAGCCGGCTGTTGGTGCAGGAGCCGATGAACACCCAGTCGACCGGCGTGCCGGCGATCGGCGCACCGCCCTGCAGGCCCATATACTCGAGCGCGGTCTCGATTGCGGCGCGCCGTGCCGGATCGTCGACTGCCTTCGGATCGGGAATGAGGCCATCGACGCCGACGACATGCTCGGGGCTGATGCCCCAGGTCACCTGCGGGATGATCTTCTCGACATCGATCACGACCTCGCGGTCGAACACCGCATCGGGATCGCTCGGCAATTCGCGCCATGCCTTGACTGCCAGATCCCACATCTCGCCTTGCGGCGCATAGGGACGGCTGCGCAGGTACTCGAAGGTTTTTTCATCGGGCGCCACCATGCCCATCTTAGCGCCGAGCTCGATCGAGAGGTTGCAGATCGTCAGCCTTCCCTCGATCGGCAGTTCGCGGATCGCACTGCCGGCATATTCGACCGCGTAGCCGGTGCCGCCGGCCGCACCGATATGCCCGATCAGTGCGAGGATCATGTCCTTGGCGGTGACGCCGAGCGGCAGCTTGCCCTCGAAGCGCGCGCGCATCGTCTTCGGACGCTTCTGGATCAGCGCCTGCGTCGCCAGCACGTGGGTGAGCTCGCTCGACCCGATGCCGAAGGCGAGCGCGCCGAGGCCGCCATGGGTGCAGGTGTGGCTGTCGCCGCAGACGATCGTCGCGCCCGGCAGGCTCAAGCCGAGCTCCGGCCCGATGACATGGACGATGCCCTGGCCGGGCTGATCGACATCGAAGAGCGTGATGCCGCTCGCCGCCGTCTCGGTCCGCAGCGCGGCCAGCAATTCCTGTCCGATCTTGCTGGTTCCGGCGCGGCCGGGCGCCGTCGACAACGCATGATCCGGCGTCGCAAACGTCAGTTCGGGATTGTGAACCTTGAGGCCACGGCTCTTGAGATCGAGCAAGCCGCGCGAGCCGCCGAGATCGTGCAGCAGATGGCGATCGATATGAAGGAGGTCCGTGTCCTCGCTCAAACGGGCGATGACATGCTGGTCCCAGATCTTCTCGAGCAAACTGCGTCCGGGCATCCGCCTTCCCCTGCTCTCCGCGTTTCCATGCGGCTTGATCGAATTGGCGCCAATCTGTGCCAAAGTTGTCGTCAAGTGAAGCAGTTTTGCCCTAACATCACATATGTGATGGAAGGCGCGGTCGTTGCGCCGCCGCGGAGACAGCCATGCCGAACGCGAACAAGACGGCCATCGTCAAATCGGCCATGCGGTCGTTTGCTGTTCTGGAGTTCTTTCGGGAAAGAAAGCGGGCTGCTTCCGTGACTGAAATAGCTTCCGCGCTTCAGATGCCCCAATCGAGCACGTCAGTGTTGCTTCGCAGTCTCGTTGAATTGAACTACCTTGAATACGACCGACGAACCCGGCGTTTCATCCCCAGCTACCGGGTCAATCTGCTTGGTGATTGGATCCGTCGTTCTCCGTTCCGGGACACAAAGCTCACCGATCTGATGGAGGAACTCTGGACCGCGACGGGCGGCGAGACCGTGATGCTTGGGCAACAGGCCGGCGCCGCCGGGATGCGGTATCTGCACGTTGTCCCGGGCGGCAATCAGCTTCAGTTCATTGCAAATGCCGGTCAAATACGACCGATGGTTCGCACCGCGCTCGGACACGTGCTGCTGAGCCAGATGCCGAACACCAAAATTCGCGGCATCATCCGTCGCAATAACGCCGAGGAGCCCAGTCAGTCGGCGCGCGTTCGCGAAGCGGCATTTCTGGAAGAGGTCGAGCGCATCCGCCGCCGCGGCTTTTCCGAGTCGAGCGGCCGCACGACGCCGGGCGCAAACACAATCGGCATGCTTGTTCCCCTGCCAAAGCGACGCGCGCCGCTCGCGATCGGCATCGGCGGGCCAATCGAACGGATCGCGGCAAAGCGCGCGCAGATCATTGAAGTCATGCAGAGCCGGCTGAAGGAACTGACAGATGTGGCGCCGTAGCCCGGACGGAGCCAACGGGTCGCGCGAAGCGCGCCCGATGACAGGCTCCGCGCAATCCGGGCTACAAATGCGCGCCGAAATTCCTACGACGCCAGCGCTTCCTCCGGCATGACGGCCGACAGATGCTGGCTCTCGGCCACGGCGCGGTTGGTGATGCGGCCGCGATGGACGTTGAGGCCGGCGCGCAGATGCGGATCCTCGACCAGCGCACGCAATCCCTTCGACGCCAAAGCCAGACCAAACGGCAAGGTGGCGTGGTTGAGCGCATGGCTCGAGGTCACCGGCACCGCGCCCGGCATGTTGGCGACGCAGTAATGCACGATGTCGTCGACCAGATAGGTCGGCGCCTGGTGCGTGGTCGCCTTCGAGGTCTCGAAGCAGCCGCCCTGGTCGATCGCGACATCGACCAGCACTGCGCGGCGTTTCATGCCTGCAAGCTGCGCGCGCGAGACAAGTTTCGGCGCGCTGGCGCCGGGCACCAGCACCGCGCCGATTACAACGTCAGCCGCGAAAACCTCCTGCTCGATCGCCTCCAGCGTGGCGTAACGGGTGCGGACGCGCCCGAGGAAGAGATCGTCGAGCGCGCGGAGCCGCGGCAATGAACGGTCGAGGATGGTGACGTCGCTGCCGAGGCCGGCGGCCATCCGCGCCGCGTGGGTGCCGACCACGCCGCCGCCGATGATCGCAACGCGCGCCGGCGGAACGCCCGGCACGCCGCCGAGCAGCTTGCCCATGCCGTCGGCGGATTTGCGCAGCGCGGCGCCCGCGGCCTCGATCGCCAGCCGGCCGGCGACTTCGCTCATCGGCGCGAGCAGCGGCAGCCCGCCATGTGCATCGGTCACAGTCTCATAGGCGACCGCCGTGCAGCCGGAGGCGATCAGCCCCGTGGTCTGCGGCACGTCGGGCGCGAGATGCAGATAAGTGAACAGGATCTGGCCCTCGCGCAGCCTGCTCCATTCGGACGGCTGCGGCTCCTTCACCTTCACGATCATCTCGGCGACCGAGAACACCTCTTCGGCGGTGTCGGCAATCCGTGCGCCGGCCTGGGTGTAGACGTCATCGCCGGCACCGATGCCGTCACCGGCGCCGCGCTGGACCACGACCTCGTGGCCGTGCGCCACATATTCCCGCACCGAGGCAGGCGTCAGCCCGACCCGATATTCCTCGACCTTGATTTCCTTGGGCACGCCGATGCGCATGGTCCGCTCCTTGAAGAATTCGTTTCCCTTAGCCTCAAGGCTATTCCTCGTCACACGGCGTTTCTCAGCGAATTCCGGCTTGTGCACATGCAAATACGCTCATATCCTTCGTTTCCAGCTCAGCCCTCGAAGGAAAACTGCGTGGACGGTCTCGATCGTATCGATCTCAGAATCCTTGCCGAGCTGGTCGCCGATGCGCGCGCTAGCCAGATCGAGCTCGCCGAGAAGGTCGGGCTGTCGCCGACCGCCTGCGCGCGGCGCATCCGTCATCTCGAGGAGATCGGCGTGATCCGCGGCTACCGTGTCGACCTCGAGCCGACAGCGCTTGGCCTGGTGACCACCGTCGTCGTCACCATCACGCTGGAGAAGCAGAGCGAGGATTATCTCGCAGCCTTCGAGGCCGCGATCGCGCGCTGCCCCGACGTCGTGTCCTGCCATCTGATGTCGGGCAGCGACGATTATCATTTGCAGGTCATCGCCCGCGACATCGCCGACTTCGAGCGCATCCACAAGCAGCATCTGTCGCGGATGCCGGGCGTCGCCCGCATCCATTCCAGCTTCGCGATGCGCGAGGTGGTCCGCCGCACCATTCCGGAGACCGCGCTGCGCGGCTGAAGGCCGATCGCCGCGTCAGGACGGATGGCGGCTCGCGCGCGGCCACATCCGCGCCAGCGTGTCGTCCTTCTTGACGACGACATGCCAGAGCGTCGCGGCGATGTGCAGCGCGACCACCGCATAAACGAAGTAGGCAAGTACGCCATGCGCGAGCTCGCCGGCCTCCGCGACCGCCTTGTTGTCGGCGAACAGGCGCGGCCAACTGAAGGTCCAGAAATAGCGCAGCGAATAGCCGCCCGCCGACGAGAACATGTATCCGGTCACCGGCATCACGAACAGGATGGCGTAGAGCGCCCAGTGATTGAGCCGTGCCGCGATCCTGACCAGCGGCGAGAACGAGCCCTGCTCCGGCGGCGCCGTGGTCACGGCGCGCACCATCAGCCGCAGGATCGCCAGGAAGAACAGGGTGACGCCGAGCGACTTGTGCACCTCGAGCAGCTCGCGCCGCGGCGACGTTCCCGCCGGCTGCAGCCCGCAATAAAGCCCGATCAGCATGGCCGCGATGAACAGCACCGCCGTCGCCCAGTGAATCCGGCGCAACAGCGGATCGTAGCTGGCCGTCATGTCCGTCGTCACGAGGCGCCTTCGGTTGAAGCCAGCCCGTGCGGGTTCGGCCCGAAAATGGAAGCCGTTCCATAGATGATCGCGCGACGCCTGCCTACGGGGCGGGCGTCAACTTCGATCACGATCGCGAAGGGGTGGCGGGCCGATGCTCCCCTCAATCGTCATTCCGGGGCGCGCGAAGCGCGAGCCCGGAATCCATCCAACCGCAACACGGCCCGATGGATTCCGGGCCTGCGCCTTCGGCGCATCCCGGAATGACGAAGGAGGGACGGCGCGCCTCGGAATGACGAACGGAGGGTCCGCGCAGCCACGCGCTCACTGTCACAAATGCCGCGCTGTCACAAACCGCGCCCGCTGTCACAAACGCTGTCACAATCGGAGCCGCCCGGCCCCGCGCCACACGCATTTTTTAGTCGTGATACGCCGCCTTCTATGACAGAATTACTACAATTCAATATCAGTTCGGTTACACGCGGAGCGGTGAATGAGCATGGAGTGGCGGGCGCGGCCGGTTTCGCTGGCTTGGTCGAATCCAGTGGTCCGGTGGTGGGGCTTCCTGAGCCTCGTCAGCGCTGCCAACATCGCGATCTGGTTCGCGCTGTACCGCCAGTTCCATGAGCAGTCGAACGGCAGCTTCAGCAACACGTCCGGCATCGGCCTGATGCTGCTGCTCTGCGCGGCCTATGTGTTCGGCTGCGCCTTCCGCTCGGTGCTGCCGCGCGCCGACGTGCAGCGCATCTGCCTGTTCGACACCTGGCTGTCGAGCGTCGTTGTCGGCCGCACCGTCGCCACCGTCGCCGAGGTCTGCTTCGCCGCGCAATGGGCGATTATCCTGCATCAGCTCGGCACCATGACCGGCGCCGAGACCACCATCAACATCGCCTGGATCATCGTGCCGCTGATCGTGATCGCGGAATGCTTCTCCTGGTATGCGGTGCTGACCACCCATTATCTCTGCAACGCGATCGAGAACTCGATCTGGGCTGTCGTGTTCTTCCTGGTCGGGATCGCGCTGTGCCGGCTGCTGCCCGAGTTTCATGGCCCGGTGCGCTGGGCGTTCATCGTCGCGATCGTCGGCATCGCCGCCTTCCTCGCCTTCCTGATGACCGTCGACGTCCCGATGTATCTGAACCGCTGGCGCGCCAACCTCGCCGCCGGCGGCACGCTGCTGCATCCGCTCGAGGGCCTGCGCGACGTCAGCAGGCGGTGGGTCGTGACCCATGACATCGCCGAATGGCGCGAGGAGATCGCCTGGATGTCGCTGTATTTCAGCATGGCGGTATGGTCGAGCCTTGCGCTCTGCGTCGGCTACTCGCTCGAGGATCAGCTGCCGCGCTACCGCACCGAGCCTGCGATCCTCGCGACCACGCCGGCGATCGAAAACCCGACACCGTCGATCGTCAGCACGACGCCGGCGGCGCAGCACACCGCAACGATCGACGCGGCGGCGCCGTCACGGAATTGAACGGCGGTCGCCGCGCGCGGCTTGTGGCCGTCAGCGTTTCCGGAGTAAACGCTGGATCGTCCCCGCTCATCCATCCGCGCGTTCCATGCCCCGCATCACCATCATCGAAACCGGGCTCGTCAGTCCGCAATTCCGCGAGCGCCACGGCAGCTATCCGCAGATGTTCCAGCGGATGGTGGCGACTTCATATCCGTCGGTCGCCTGTGACGTCGTCAGTGTCGCCAACGGTGAGGCACTTCCGGATCCGGCCACGTTGGATGCGATCCTGATCACGGGATCGGCGGCCGGCGTCTATGACGATGTCGCCTGGATCGCGCCGCTCGAAGCCTTCGTGCGCACAGCCCACGACAAGCACGTTCCGATGGTCGGCGTCTGCTTCGGTCATCAGCTGATCGCGCAAGCGCTTGGCGGCACAGTGCGCAAGTCCGAGAAAGGCTGGGGCATCGGCCGCCATGTCTATCGGATAGCGCCGGACAACGGGCTGCTCGCGGGCGACACGATCGCGGCGGCCGCCTCGCATCAGGACCAGGTGATCACCCCGCCCGCCTCTGCGCGCACCATCATGGCGTCCGAGTTCACCCCGCATGCCGGGTTGCTCTATGCCAACGGCACGACGCTGTCGGTGCAGCCGCATCCGGAATTCAGCGCCGATTACGCCGACGCGCTGTGCGACCTGCGCCGCGGCCTCGCGCCCGACGCCGTGGTCGAAACCGCCAAGGCATCGCTCACCGAGCCGCTCGACCACGCCACGCTCGGCGGCGTGGTCACGCGCTTCCTCATGCGCCGCGGGCCTGAGTGAGAACCCTCAAGTCATGCTGCCCGGCATGAAGCAGCGCACGCGCGGGTGGCCGTCGATATAGTGCTTCCACACCATGGTTCGCCCGATCTTGTTCGGCTCGGTGATCAAGGCCTCGTCCGGCACCACGACCCATTCGTCGTCGATGTGCACGCGATAGTGACCGTGGTCCGATTCCCAGTCCGGATCGGCGACCACGGATCCGTCGGCGTCGGAACAGCATTGTCCGTAGCCGCTGTGCAGGCTTTCAAACCAGGGCTTTAGAGGTGAATTGGCGTAGCGGCCGTCATCGCGCGCCAGGGTCGGCGATGTCAGCCACATCGCCCCCAGCAGCAGTGCCGCACGCGTGATGGCGTGCATGTTGTGGTCTCCGCAGATCTGATCCAGCTGCGGGCGCGCATCACTTACTGTTCGCCGGCGACATTGCCGTCGCGGGCGAAACACGACGAATCGGCGCCCCAGCACCTTGCATTGAAGTATGCAAGAGCGACGCCAGACTGCATTCCGGGAGACTACGGCCGACGAAAGTATTGGGGGCGCGGACCGTCGCGTGCCGCGCAGGGCAGGTCGCCTTTTCAGGCACGCGCGATCGCCTTCGGCACGACTCGATCAGCGGATCGCCGCAGCGACCTCGGGGACCAGCGGCGGTGCGCTTCGTGACGCAGCCTGCAGCGCGCATTCGACGAACCGGCGTGGCAAGAGCGAGGCGTTCGAACGCATCGCCACCAGCATGCGGCTCTCCGCATCCGGCGTGTCCAGCGCTTTCGCGACCACGTTCATGACGCCGGCCTGCTGGTAACACGACGGCAGGATCGAAAGTCCGATCCCGGCCGCCACGAGGCTGAGCACCGTGCGCAGTTCATGAGCTTCCTGCGCGATCCGCGGCGCAAAGCCGGCCCTCCGGCACAGCATCGCCGCCTGGTCGCCGACGCCGCAACCGCTTTCCGCCATGCCGACGAATTCATGTTCGGCAAGGTCGGCAACGCTGAGCTTGCCGGGCGCGGCGGCCAGCGGATGATCGATCGGCAGGAACACCATCAACCGGTCGCGCCAGACGACATGAACCTGCAAGTCCGCCGCCGGCCGGAAATCCAGCGGCGGCCGCATGATCGCGACGTCGAGCTCGGCGTCGGCGAGCGCCTGCAGCTGCTTTGCGGTCGACATGTGCCTGAGCTCGATCTTCACCCGCGGATAGCTGCCGCGGAAGCTGCGGAACAGTTCGGCGAACATCTCGAGCATCGGAACCGAGTCGGTGAAGCCGACACGGACCGCGCCAGCCTCCCCGCGCGCGGCGCGGCGCACGGTCTCCGACGCAAGGTCGAGCTCGCTGACAGCACGCCGTGCGTGCTCAAGCAGCAACTGGCCGGCCTGGGTGAGCTCGACCGCACGCCGCGTCCGCGACAACAGCTGAGTGCCGAGCTCCTCCTCCATCGCCTTGATCTGCGTGCTCAGCGGCGGCTGGCTGACATGCAGCCGCTTGGCGGCGCGGCTGAAGCTGAGCTCTTCGGCCACCGCGATGAAGTAGCGAAGCTGCCTGTAATCCATCGCTTATTCCGTTTCCCTATAAGTGATGGGTCAAAGCGGTATTTGACCTCCCACGGCCGTTTCCCGATCTTGGCGGCAAAACGCCGATGCTCCAAGGGGCAACACGCGCAGCCGGTCAGCCATGCGAAATCGCCGCGAATAACAGGCGCTCCGCCCGGTTCGGATCACAAGCGCGATAACAAGAAGCAAGGGAGGATTCCAATGGGCCAAGCGTCCGTCAGCGAGCTCGAACAGCAAACCATCCGCCGGGTCTATTGGCGGCTGATCCCGATCCTCTTCGCCATGATGTTCTTCAACTATCTCGACCGTATCAATCTCGGCTACGCCGGGCTGACGATGAACAAGGATCTCGGCCTCAGCCCCGCGATCTTCGGCTTTGCCGCCAGCATCTTCTTCCTCGGCTACATGGTGCTCGAAGTGCCGAGCAATCTGATGCTGCACTGGCTCGGCGCCCGGATCTGGCTCGCGCGGATCCTGATCACCTGGGGTCTCGTCGCCACGCTCACGGCCTTTGTCTGGAATCCGCTCAGCCTCTATGTGATGCGGTTCGGCCTCGGCGTCGCGGAAGCCGGCTTCATGCCCGGCGTGGTGCTGTATCTGACCTACTGGTTCCCCGCGCGCTACCGCGCCCGCGCGGTCGCCGGCTACATCATCGCCGGCTCGTTCTCGGCGGTGCTGGGCGGGCCGATCTCGACCAGCATCATGACCTTCCTCGACGGCGCGTCCGGCCTGCATGGCTGGCAATGGATGTTCATCGCCGAGGGCGTGCCGACCATTCTGCTCGGCCTGTTCACGCTCTATTATCTGACCGACCGTCCCGCCAAGGCGAACTGGCTCACCAAAGAGCAGGCCGCCTGGCTGGAAGGCGAGCTCGCCACTGAGCGGGCCGAGATCGAACAACAGGGGCAGCACAGGTTGATCGAATGCGTGCTCGATATCAGGGTCTGGCTGCTGGCGGCGCTGTTCGGCTGCGCGCTGGTCGGGATCTATGGCCTGCTGCTGTGGCTGCCGCAGATCATCAAGGGGATGGGCAATCTCAGCAACATCGAGGTCGGCTTTCTATCGGCGATCCCGCCGCTGCTCGGCGTCGTCGGCACCATCGTGGTCAGCCGCAGCTCGGACAAGACAGGCGACCGCAAGTTTCATCTCGCGGCCGTCTATCTGCTCGCCGCCGTCGCCATGCTCGGCAGCGCCTATGTCGCGAGCCCGGTGCTGGCCTTCGTGTTCCTCTGCATCGTCGGCTTCAGCCTGAACGCCGGCAATCCGCTGTTCTGGAGCATCAACGCCTCGCTGCTGACCGGCGCGGCCGGCGCCGCTGCGATCGCCATGGTCAACACGCTGGCGCAGTTCGGCGGGCTGATCGGCCCGTGGTGCATCGGGCTGATCAAGGACTCCACCGGAAGCTTCTCCTGGGCGCTGGTCGGCATTGCCGGCTTCCTGTTCGTCGCCTCCGCCATCGCCGCCACCATGCGCGTCAAACCGCGCGAGACGGAATTGACGGGCGCGATCCCGTCATCCGTCGCACACTGAAAAACCTACTAAGGACGCAACCATGATCATCGACTGTCACGGCCATTACACCACCGAGCCGGCCAAGCTGCAGATCTTCCGCGACAAGCAGCTCGCCGGCCTCGCCGATAAATCACGCCGGCCGCTCACCACCAATCTCGGCATCACCGACGACGAGATCCGCACCAGCGTCGAGGGTGCGCAGCTCCGCCTGCAGAAGGAGCGCGGCACCGACGTCACCATCTTCTCGCCGCGCGCCGCCGGCATGGCGCATCATGTCGGCAAGGAAGCAACCAGCCGCGAATGGACCACGATCTGCAACGACCTGGTGCACCGGGTCTGCACGCTGTTTCCGCAGAACTTCGTCCCCGTCTGCCAGCTGCCGCAGAGCCCGGGCGTGCAGCCCAAAAACTGCATCGAGGAGCTCGAGCGCTGCGTGACCCAGCTCGGCTTCGTCGGCTGCAACCTCAATCCCGATCCGGCCGGCGGCCACTGGTGCGATCCGCCGCTGACCGATGAATGGTGGTATCCGCTGTATGAGAAGATGGTCGAGCTCGACGTACCGGCGATGGTCCATGTCTCTTCGTCCTGCAATCCGTGCTTCCACGGCACCGGCGCGCACTACCTCAACGGCGACACCACCGCCTTCATGCAGTTCCTGACCTCTGACCTGTTCAAGCGCTTCCCGACCCTGCGGTTCATCATCCCGCATGGCGGCGGCGCGGTGCCCTATCACTGGGGCCGCTACCGCGGCCTCGCACAGGACATGAAGCTGCCGCCGCTGTCGGAGCATCTGTTGAAGAACGTGTTCTTCGACACCTGCGTGTATCATCTCCCCGGCATCGAGCTGTTGACCCGTGTGATCCCGGTCGAGAACATCCTGTTTGCTTCCGAGATGGTCGGCGCGGTGCGCGGCATCGACCCTGAAACGGGACATCACTTCGACGATACCCGCCGCTACATCGATGCGCTGCCGCTGAGCGCGGAAGACAAGGCCAAGATATTCGAGGGCAACGCCCGCCGCGTCTATCCCCGCCTCAACGCCCATCTCGACCGCCGCCCGCACTAGGCGACCGCGCCGACAACACACCGGAGAACACCGATGGCCATAGGATTTGCAATTCACAAGGCGAAGCGGAAAGTGTCGCCTGACCTCGTCGCGCGCTACCGCACGCTGCCGGTCGCCAATATCAGCGATGTGATGTCGCGGATCGCAGGCACCAACCGGCTGCGGCCGATGCATGCCGGCGGCTGGCTCGGCGGCCCGGCGCTGACAGTGAAGACCCGGCCCGGCGACAATCTGATGGTGCACAAGGCGATCGACCTCGCGCAGCCGGGCGACGTGATCGTGGTCGACGCCGGCGGCGTGCTGGTCAACGCCATCATCGGCGAGATCATGTCGACGCTGGCCGAGAAGAAGGGCGTCGCGGGCTTCGTGATCGACGGCTCGATCCGCGATGCCGGCGCGATCCGCGCCGGATCGTTCCCGGTGTTCGCCGCCGGCGTCGCCCATCGCGGCCCCTACAAGGACGGCCCGGGCGAGATCAATTGCACGATCTCGATGGACGGCATGATCGTCGAGCCCGGCGATCTCATCGTGGCCGACGATGACGGCGTGCTCTGTGTGCCGCATGACGACGCCGAGGCCGTCTGCAAGCTGACCGAGGCCAAGAAGGCAACCGAGGAGAAGGCCATCCAGCAAATCCTCGCCGGTACCAGCGACCGCCGCTGGGTCGATGAGGCCCTGCACCGGCTCGGCTGCGAGTTCAAGGACTGACCTGCCGCCGCTGCCCAGGAGGCGGAATGCCTGCCTCTTGGGCATAAGTCTCCGTACAACCGGCGAAAATCACCGCCGCGCGAACGGTTGGCGCGTCCGTCGATCGGCATCGGGAATTTTTCCCGATTGCAGATGGAAAAGAATCCCGAACCTCCGGGACACATCTTGTTTGCCAAAGCTAAAGCGCTCCCGCAGTCTCGAAGCCAAGGTTCGTCGGGGATAAAAGTCGAACCGGGACAACAGGGTGGGCGTTATGGCTGGTGCGTTGTTGCGTACGGCAACACGATTTTTGTCTGGTTCGGTCACGACGCGCGGCGCTGCGGCCGTGCTCACCGCCATCGGAGCCGCAGCGCCGCTGACGATGGTGCAGGCCCAGACCCCCGCCCCGACCGAACTGCCGCCGGTCACCGTGATTGCCCCCTCGCCGCTTTCGGGGACGCGCAGCATCAAGCCAGCCTCCCGGCCGGTGGTGCGGACCTCACGATCCGCCCGAACACGGGCCGCGCCGGCGCAAACTGCGGCGGCGCCCGAGGGCGGCACCGGGGTCCCGGGCCCCTCCGACCGCGACTCGAGTCTGCTCGACCGCGACAAGATCCCGTCCAACACCGAGGTGCTGACCTCGGCGGATTTCAGCCGCAACTATTCGACCAACTTTCTCGACTCGGTGAATCGCAAGCTGCCCGGCGTCACGCTGACCGACCAGACCGGCAACCCGTTCCAGCGCAATCTCGACTACCGCGGCTTCGTCGCCTCGCCGGTCCAGGGAACGCCGCAGGGCATCGCGGTCTATCAGAACGGCGTCCGCATCAACGAATCCTGGGGCGACGTGGTCAACTGGGATTTCATCCCGGAAAAGGCCATCGACCGGGTGTCGCTGGTGCCCAACAACCCCGTCTTCGGCCTCAACGCGATCGGCGGCGCGCTCAGCATCCAGATGAAGAACGGCTTCACCTATCAGGGCTCCGAGGCGGAACTGTTCGGCGGCTCTTACGGGCGCGTGCAGGGCAGCGTGCAGGCCGGCGGCCAGCGGGACAACATCTCCGCCTATGCGGCGTTCGAATCCGCCTATGACCGCGGATGGCGCGATTACGCCAATTCGTCACACGTCAACCGGATGTATGTCGACATCGGCGCGCGCAACGATGACACCGAATTCCACGTCAATTTCACCGGCGCCAGCAATCTGCTCGGCAACGTCGCCGCAACGCCGGTCGAGATGCTCAACCAGCGCTGGTCCAGCGTCTACACCTGGCCGCAGTCGACGCTGCTGCAGCTGGCCTTCGTCAACGCCACGCTGAGCCATAATTTCTCGGACACCTGGTCGTTCCAGGGCAACGCCTATTTCCGCGGCTTCCGACAGTCCCATGTCGACGGCAACGGCACCGACGTTGCGCCGTGCGACGACCCCACCACTTTGTGCATCGGCGACGGCCTCCCGGTTTTCGGTCCGGCAGACGGTCCCGCGACTCCGAACACGCTGGGCAACGCTTTCCTCGGCGAGATCGATCGTAACCAGGTTGCGACCAACAACTATGGTGGCACGGCCCAGTTGACCAACACGGACAGGCTGTTCGGGCACGACAACCACGTCGTGATGGGCGTCAGCGTCGACCATGGCAACACCAAGTTCACGGCGTCCAGCGAACTCGGAACGGTCGACCCGAACAACCTGTTCGTGACCGGCACCGGGGTCTTCATCAATCAGCCAGACGCCGGTCTCAGCCCGGTCGACCTGCGCGCGACCAATACGTACACCGGCGTCTACCTCACCGACACATTCGATGTGACGAACCGGTTCTCGGTCACTGCCGGTGGACGGTTCAATTATGCCCAGATCGACCTGAAGGACCAGACCGGGACCAACGACCTGCTCAACAGCAGCAACCACTTCCAGCGATTCAACCCGGTGATCGGCGGCACCTTCAAGATCACCCCGAACCTCACCGCCTATGCCGGCTATTCGGAGGCCAACCGCGCGCCGACGCCGCTGGAGCTCGGCTGCTCCGATCCTAACCATCCCTGCATGATCGACACCTTCCTGGTGGCCGACCCGCCGCTCAAACAGGTGGTGTCGCACACCGTCGAGGCCGGCCTGCGCGGCAGCTGGGGCCGCGACGCCAGGACCGGCGTGCTGAGCTGGGGCCTGGGCGTGTTCCACACCCTGTCCGACGACGACATCATCCAGGTCACGAGTCCGCTCGGCGTCAACAATTTCGGCTTCTTCCAGAATGCCGGGCAGACCCTGCGGCAGGGCATCGAGGCCAAGCTCGACTATCGCATCGATCGCTGGAACGCCTACGCCAACTACACCTATGTCGACGCCACCTATCGAAGCGCGGTTACACTGTCTTCGCCGAACAATCCGAATGCCCTGACCAACGATGCCGGCGCCCAATTTGTCAACGTCATGCCGGGCGACCACATCCCGGGCATTCCCGCGCACCGCTTCAAGGCCGGCGTCGACTACAACGTGACCGATGCGTGGAAGATCGGCGCCGACCTCAACGTCGTGGGCAGCCAGTGGATCATCCACGACGACACGAACCAGAGCCCGAAGGTGCCGGCCTATTCGGTCGTCAATCTGCACACGTCGTATCAGATCACGAAGAACATCGAGGTGTTCGGCCTGATCAACAATGTATTCAACCAGCACTACTATCTGAGCGGCGCGTTCTATCAAACGGGCGGCTTCACCAGTGCCGGCGGCCTGCCCAACCTGATGGCGCAACTGAGCGATCCCCGCACCTTCGTGCCCGGCATGCCGCTCGCCGCCTACGCCGGCATCAGGGCGAAGTTCTAGGACGGTTTTCTGAGAAGCGACGCTACGCCACCGTCCCGCCGTCGACCGGCATCGCGATGCCGGTGACGAACGAGGCCTTGTCCGACAGCAGGAACACCGCAACCTCGGCGATCTCCTCCGGGCGCGCCGCACGGCCCATCGGATTGCGGGTGACCGCGGCCTTGATCAATTCCTCAGGATCGGCCTCGTTGTGGCCCGGCTGGTCGGGCCGGTTGACGAACACCCGCAGCATCGGCGTATCGATCGCGCCCGGGCAGATCGCATTGACGCGCACGCCGTCCTTTGCGTGACGCTTGGCGAGCGCCCGCGCGAGGCCGATCACGCCGGCCTTGGCCGCCGAATAGGTCGGGCTCCATGGCGAGCCGACCAGGCCCGAGGTCGATGCGGTGAACAGGATGCTGCCCTTGCGCCGCGCCGTCATCTGCCCGAGCGCCGCATTGGTGGTGATCAGCTGCGAGCGCAGATTGAGATCGACGCTGAGATCCCAGCCTTCCAGATCGTCGATGACAGACGGACCGGGAATGCCGAGGTGATTCCAGACACAATCGAGCGCGCCGAACTCCTTCACGGTCGCAGCAACGATATCGCGCGAAAACTTGTCGTCGCGCAGATCGCCGGCCAGCGCCAGCGCACGTCCACCGCCCTTCTTGATCTCCTCGACCACCGCCTTCGCGCCGGCCTCGTTCTGGTCGACCACCGCGACCGCGGCACCCTCGCGTGCGAGAATGAGCGCGCCAGCGCGGCCGGCACCCGATGCCGCGGCGGTGACGAGTGCGATCTTGCCTTGCATGTCCATGGTACGATCCTGACTGTGCTCGCGAGCTCGAGCCTTCTTGGTTCTGATTGAAGTTCTGGTTGGATCAGGATCGCAACGCTGTGGTCTTGCGCTGACGCGCTACCGTCAGGCTGCGGGCTTCGCGCTAGCGGCCGCCGAACAGAACCGGAGACTGGCCGGGCAGCAGCTGCGAATGGATGTCGCTGTCCATGCGCTCCGCCCCTTGCTGGGTGAAACCGGCCCCGAACGACAGGGTGACATTCGAGGTCGGGCGGAACTCCAGTCCGGCGCGTGCCGTATATCCGGCGTTGACGCCGGGATTGCCGCTGAACGGCGCCAGCGGACCACCCGCGCCGGGAGGATTGTATTTCAACGAGTCGAAGCCGGCGAAGAACGTCACCGGCGTATCGCCGACGCCCTTGAAATTGTAGCCGACCTGCGCGCCCTGATATTCGAGCGAGCCGAACGCCGCCGATTGACCGAGCGTGTTCCAGCCGACACGGCCGCCTTCGCCGCCGATGAACCAGCCATCCGGGCGGCCGTTCAGATACGAGAAGTCGCCGCCTTGCGGGGCGGTGGCGTCAAAGCCCGGAAAGTTGCCGTAAGTGTCCGCCTTCTGGCCGTCGGCCAGGCTGCCGCCGAAGCCGAACAGCGAGCCCGGCGTCCAGTAGCGCACCGGTCCGGCCTGGGCGTTGGCCTGCTGGGCGCCGAGACAGAGCACTGCGGCGATGATGGCGAGACCGGATTTGCTTGCGAAGATCGACATTCGGGAGACCGTCACTTGTGCCCGCGAACTATACTCGTCGGAGGTCGACAATGCCAGCGCGGCTCTTGGCTGCGACGACCCCACCTCTTGCCAATCGCGCGGTCACCCCTTATGTACTCGCCTCCTTTTGTAGAAAGAGCGACCCAGGTTTCCAACATGCGGCAGTCACAGCGAGCATCGATGCTGATGACGGGAGGGCTAATGCCCTCGTCCGCCGCCATTCTGCTTTGGACCTGACCTCACGTCACACCTGACATTGGAAGGCAGCCCGGAGCGGAAGCGGCTCCTGGCGCCGAACGGGCTCTCGCGGTGCCACGAGTCGTGCAAACCCAGCACGGGAGCTCGAACACCACAGGTGTCCCATGGCCAAAGAGAAGTTCATCCGCCTCAAGCCCAACTGCAATGTTGGCACGATCGGCCACGTGGATCATGGCAAGACGACGCTGACGGCAGCGATGACGAAGGTTTCAGCCGATCACGGCTGGGGCGCGTTCGTCTCCTACCAGGACGTTGCCAAGGCGTCGGCAGCGCAAGGTACGCGTGACGATACGAAGATCCTGACCATTGCGACGAGCCACGTCGAGTTCTCGACGGCGGCGCGCCACTACTCGCACGTCGACTGCCCGGGCCACGCCGATTATGTGAAGAACATGATCACCGGCGCGGCGCAGATGGACGGCGCGATCCTGGTCGTCTCCGCCGTCGACGGACCAATGCCGCAGACGCGCGAGCACATTCTGCTGGCGCGCCAGATCGGCGTGCCGCGCATCGTGGTGTTCCTGAACAAGTGCGACGTGGCTGACGATCCGGAACTGGTCGATCTCGTCGAGATCGAGGTGCGCGATCTGCTGTCGAAGTACCAGTACGACGGCGACAACGCGCCGGTCGTGCGCGGTGCGGCGATGGCCGCGCTGCGCGGCGAGCACGGTCCGCTGGCGGATCAGGCGATCCTCGAACTGTTCGAGGCTCTCGACAGCTTTATCGTGCTGCCCGAGCGGCCGAAGGATCGCCCGTTCCTGATGCCGATCGAGGGCGTGCAGTCGATCGCGGGCCGCGGCACCGTGGCGACCGGGCTCGTCGAGCGCGGCACGATCAAGATCGGCGACGAGGTCGAGATCGTCGGCCTCGGCGAGACCCGCAAGTCGGTCGTGACCAGCATCGAGAGCTACCGGAAGATCCTCGACCAGGGGCAGGCCGGCGACAATGTCGGCTGCTTGCTGCGCGGGGTCGACAAGGCTCTCGTGCAGCGGGGTCAGGTGCTGTCGCATCCGGGTGGTGCGTCGCCGCACCGGACCTTCCGCGCGGAAGTGTACGTGCTGACGAAGGACGAAGGCGGCCGACATACGCCGTTCTTCGCCAACTATCGTCCGCAGTTCTACTTCCGAACCGCCGACGTCACCGGCACCGTCCAGCTCGCCGATGGCGCCGAGATGGTGATGCCGGGCGACAGCGCCGAGTTCACGATCGAGCTCAACAAGCCGATCGCGCTCGAAGCGCGGTCGCGCTTCGCGATCCGTGAAGGCAACCGCACCGTCGGTGCCGGCGTGGTGACCGCGATCGTGGAGTGAGGAATGGGGGCGCGGCGCAAGCCGGGCCCCCATTTTCCAACGTCGCGATGTTGCAAGATCGCCCGATCGCCTGGAAATTGATCGCATCAACCGGCAATGCGGATTGACAGGCTGGCACGTTTTCGAAACTGTGCGACACCGCGTCGCAGGCGCCGTCCATCGGTCTTCTGACCTCTCGACGCGGAGATGGCGTCGTCATGAAGTGGTTTCGTTCGAACATCAGGCACGGGGCTCGGCTGGCGTTTTTGGCGCTGGCGGTCCAGTTCGTGCTGTCGTTCGGCCATTTCCATGCCATTGCGCCGGCACAGGCGACAGCGTCGTTCGCGGCGCATATCGAGAACGCCTCGCGCGACGAGCCTCGTTCGAATCCTGATTCCGATCAGGCCGTAGATCTCTGCGCGATCTGCGCCGTCGTAGCGATGACGAGCACGGCGACGCCGACGCCGGCGTTGCCGCCACTCCAATTGCCCGATGCCGTCGCTCTGCTCGCCTGGCAGATCGACAATTATGCGGCGCCGCTCGGCATCGGCCGGCTGCACTATCAGCCGCGCGCGCCTCCGATCTCCTGAACTCCCTGCACGACTGAACGTCGAACGCGGCCACCATTCGGCTGCCGTTTGATCAATGGGAAATTTCGCCGTCGCGCATCGACGGCGGGCTCGACCGCGTCCTTCAGTGAGGATCCGGATCGCAGCCTCGTGAGATCGAGAACCAACATGTCAGGAATTATGAGACGACGCGCCGCTGCCGGAGCAGCATCGCTCTTGGTCTGCGGGATCAACGGCGCCGCATTCGGGCAGACGACCGCGCCGACAACGACACTTCCCGACATCACGGTGACGGCGCCGCAACGCCACACCGCGCCGGCCGGACCGAACAAGCCGAAGACGCGCGTTGCGAGCGGCGGTGGCCACCGCGCGCGCAGAACCGGCGCGGTATCGGCGACGCCGGAATCTCCGGAACAGACCCAGGCGCAAGCCGTCGCAAGCCAGAACACGCGGCTCGACCAGGCCCGCGCCGCGCTGCTGGCACCCACCGGCGCCAACAGCTACCAGATGAGCCGGCAAGCCCTCGAGGCATTGCCACAGGGCACCAACACCACGCTCGACAAGGCGTTGCTGCAGGCGCCCGGGGTTTCGCAGGACTCCGCCGCAAGCGGTGAACTGCATGTGCGCAACGAGCACGCCAACTTGCAATACCGCATCAACGGGATCATGCTGCCGGACGGCGTCGGCGCCTTCGGCCAGATCATCGACACCGGAATCGTCGGCAGCATGGCGCTGATCACGGGCGCGCTGCCGGCGCAGTACGGCCTGCGCACCGCCGGCGTGCTCGACATCCAGACCAGAACCGATGCCTTCAACAATTCCGGCAGCGTCAGTGTGTATGGCGGCAGCCACGGCACCTTCACCACCAGCGTCGACTACGGCGGCACGATCGGACAGACGCAGTATTACGTCTCCGGCCGCTATTTCGGCAGCGACGTCGGCATCGAGAACCCGACGCCGGCCTATAACGCCATCCACGACCGGACCGACCAGGAGAAGGGTTTTGCCTATGTCTCAACCGCGATCGATCCGACCAGCCGGCTAACCTATATCGGCGGCGTCTCCAACGGCGCCTATCAGATCCCGAACAATCCCGGCCAAGCTCCGGCTTTCACCGCCTTCGGCGTCTCGAACTTCGATTCCGCGCTGCTCAACGAACGGCAACGCGAATTCAACCAGTTCAACGTCGTGGCCTATCAGAAGTCGGGCGACGGGTTCGACTACCAGGTCGCCTATTTCAATCGCTACAGCCAGCTGCACTTCATGCCGGATCCGGTCGGCGATCTCGTCTTCAACGGCGTCGCGTCGGACGTGTATCGCCAGAGCTTCATCAACGGCATCCAGGAGGACACCTCCTACAGGCTCGGCTTCGCGCACACGCTGAAGTTCGGCGTCGCGGTCAGCGCCGAGCGCTCGCTGGTCAACAACGGCTCGACCGTGCTGCCGCTCGACGATTTCGGCAACCCGATCGATGCGCCGCTCTCGGTGTTCGATTCCAGCGCCAAGACCGGATATTTGTTCTCCACCTACATCGCCGACGAGTGGAAGATCACCAACCAGCTCACGCTCAATGCCGGCCTGCGCTTCGACCAGATGTGGCAATATGTCGATGCCAACCAGCTGAGCCCGCGGATCAGCCTGACATGGAAGCCCTATGACGGCACGACCTTCCATGCCGGCTATGCCCGCAACTTCACGCCGCCCGAGCAGGTGCTGGCGGCACCAACCAACCTCGCGCTGGTGCAGAACACGACGGCGCAGCCGGCGACCACCGCCAACGATCCTGTCCTGCCGGAGCGCTCGCACGTGTTCGACGTCGGCGTGACGCAGAAAGTCTATGCGATCCCCGGCCTCGAGGTCGGCATGGACGCCTATTACAAGATCGCGACCGATCTGCTCGACGACGGCCAGTTCGGCCAGGCCTACGTCCTGACCGCCTTCAACTATGCGAAAGGCACCAACGAAGGCGTCGAGCTGACCGCGAGATACGATCACGACAATCTGCATCTCTACGGCAATGTCGCGATCGCAAGGCAGGTCGCCACCCAGGTCGTCTCGAACCAATATCTGTTCGATCCTGACGAGCTGGCCTACATCGCCAACAATTACGTCAACACCGACCATGCTCAGACGCTAACCGCATCGGTCGGCGGCTGGTACCAATGGCGCGACACCAAGTTCAGCGCGTCGGTGATCTACGGCTCAGGCTTGCGCGATGGCTTCGCCAATACGGGCACGGTGCCGCCCTACGCGCAGGTCAACCTCGGCGTCTCGCACGACTTCAACATTGTCGCACCGAACAAGCCGACCACGCTGCGCTTCGACGTCGTCAACCTGTTCGACACCGTCTACCAGATCCGCGACGGCTCCGGCATCGGCGTGTTCGCGCCGCAATACGGCCCGCGCCGCGGCTTCTATGCCGGCATCACGCAGAAGTTTTGACGAGGCCGGAGCGCGCCCGCTCACAGTTCGGCGACCAGTTGGACCAACTGGTCCCGTAACCAGACATGGGCCGGGTCGTGATGGTAGGACGCATGCCACAGCAATGACACCGTGACGTCTTTCACCTTCACCGGCGGCGGGCTGAGGCTGAGCCCGAGATCGGCGGCGAAGCGGCGGGCCAGCCGCGCGCCCATGGTGACGATCACGGGCGCCTGCGCCACCAGATACGGCACGGTGAGGAAACGCGGCGTGGTCAGCGCAACGGACCGCTGCAGGCCGAGCTCTTCGAGCGCCTCATCGACAGAGCCGCGCACGGTGCGCCCCGGCCGCAGGCTGGTCAGCACGTGCGGAAGCCGGATGTAGTCCTCGAGCGAGATGGGCGGCGTGATACCCGTCTTCTCCGCATTGAACATGCAAAGGAAGCTCTCGGTGAACAGCACGCGCTGTTTGTGATGCAATTGTCCTTGCTGGATCGGCCCGTAGGAGAGCGCGAGATCCACTTCGTCGGCGTCGAGATCATCGAGCAGCCGGGACGTATCAACGTTGTAGAGCCGCAGGTGAATGCCCGGCGCGATTTCGCGCATGCGCGCCAGAAGGCGCGGCACGATCAGGATTTCCATACTGTCCGACAGGCCGAGCCTGAACGTTCGCACCGCGGTGGCCGGATCGAAGGTCTTCTCGCGCAGCAGCACCGCCTCGACCTGTGCGAGCGCGGTCCGCACCGGATCGAGCAAGGTCATCGCGCGCGGGGTGAGGCGCATGCCATCGGCGCCCCGCGTGAGCAGCTCGTCATCGAACAGTTCGCGCAGGCGGGCGAGATTGTGACTCATCGCGGATTGGCCGATGCCGACGGAGCCTGCCGCCCGGGTCACGCTCCGTTCGGTGAGCAGCGCATTGAGATGAACAAGCAGATTCAGGTCGATCCGACCCAAATTGACGGCATCGATGGCCATTATCGATCCTATCTGTTTGATCGATGATCATAGCCTCACCATCTCCTCCGGCAAGGGAGCAGACGGGCAATCGCTCGCCGCCCAGGTTCTGACACTCAAGCCAACGGAGGATCCCATGTCGATCCGCAGCACAATTTTCGCCACAGCCTTTACCCTCGCCTCACTTGGAATTTCATTTGGCGCCTCGCTTGGCGCCGCAGAGGCGCGCGGGCTCCGGCCGATCGAGGCCCAAAGCATCCATCTGGGCGACGTGTCCGGCGTCGCCTACTACACGGTTGAGCCCGACGGGTATCGCGTCGTGACGACGCTCGCACAGGGCGAGGCCGGCACGCCGGTCCGCTTCGTCTCGGTGCTGGCGCCCGGTCAGCGTGCCCTGCTCTCGACGCCGGACCAGGCAGGCGCAGTGGAGATCAGCCGGAACGGCGACAGCGTGACTGTCCGCAAGTCGGGCACGCTCTCCAACTAGTGGCATAGCGGTCGGAGCCTTCCATCAAAGGGGCAAGCCACTGATGTCCACGATCCACTTTCATCGGACGACCAGGTTGACGCCGGAGCAGTACGTCGCCGGCCTCACGGACTTCGGGCCGGGCCGCTCCAAGCTGTTCGGCAACAGTGCCGACGCATATCTCAAGGTGCATCATCGCGGCCCCTCGGATGCTGACGTGACCGAGGGCTCGAACGGCATCTGGGAACGGTTGCACTACGACTGGTCCGACCCAGACCATGTCGTCCTGACGACGACCGACTCCAATGTGTGGGGCGGCAGGTCGGGCCACTCCTACAACTTCGCGCGGCAGTCCGATGGCACGACCGACATTGACGTGGTCGTGGTGCGCGAGGGCAAGAATCTGAAGGGATGGATCCTCGGTCTCGTGCTCGGGTCGATCGGCAGAAGCGTCCTCGAAAAGGCATTCGAAAACTCCGTCAAGGCCATCGAGCAGCGGCACCCGCAGCAGCCCCGGATCGCGGCCTAGACGCGGAGCAATGAAAGTATTGCTCCGAGATCAATGTTTCTATTGTACCGAGCAATGTACCGGACCATATCTAGGTCCATCGAACGCATTGCACCGGGCCAGCCCGGTGCAAGCTGAATGGAGACAACTGAAATGGAGATCAATTACCTCGATACGTTCCTGGCATTCCTCGGAATGACCTTCGGACTGGTCTCGGTGATGCCCGGCCTGTTTTTCCAGCCCAAGGCCGAGGCGAAGCGCGCGACAAGGACGACCTCGTCCCGCGCCGGCAACAGCAGGCGATGACGCGCCGCGGCTTCCGGGCCCGCATCACGCTGAAGGTCTAACCCGCGACCAGCAGCTGCTCTTTCAGCAGTGCCGTCAGCCAATCGGCAAACACCTGCAGCCGCCGCGACAGGTGCTGGCGGTGCGGATAGAGCAACGTCATCGGCATCGGCGTGGCGCGATGCTGCGGCATCACCTCGGCGAGTTCTCCGGCATCGAGATGCCGCTTCACGTCATAGGCCGGAATCTGGATCAGGCCGAGGCCGGCCAGGCAGCAGGCGATATAGGCTTCCGCGCTATTGACGGTGACGCGGCCGCGCATCGCGATGGCGCGCGACGCGCCCTGCTCGCGCCATTCCCATTCCTCGATGCGACCGGTGGAGGGCGAGGCGTAGTTGACCGCCCAATGCGCGCCGAGATCGTCCGGCGTCTGCGGCGTGCCGTGGCGCGCGAGATATCCCGCGCTCGCAACATTGATCAGCACGAGATTGCCGAGCGGCCGCGCGATCAGGCCGGAATCGCCGAGCGGGCCGACGCGCACGACGCAATCGGCCGAGTCCGCGATCAGGTTGATGGCACGATCGGTGACGCCGAGGTCGATGTCGATCTGCGGATAGCGATCGAGGAACGCCGGCAGCGCCGGTGCGACGATCAGGCGTCCGATCCGCCCGGGCACGTCGACCCTGAGCCTACCCGATGGTTCGGCGGCGGCATGGCGGAACAGGGTCTCGGCCTCCTCGACATCGGCGACGACGCGCAGGCACCGTTCGTAGAACGCCGCGCCGTCGTGCGTGGGCGACACTTTTCGCGTCGTCCGGTGCAGCAGCCGGGCGCCGATGCGCTGCTCCAGTTCCGCGACCGCTGAGGACACCGACGAGCGCGGCATCCCCAGCGTGTCGGCCGCCCGCGTAAAGCTCGCGCACTCGACGACGCGGGCAAAAATGCGGAAGAGATCAATGCGGTCCACGATTAACGCCCCGATTGTTCGCTATTCCTGACAAGTGAGGTCAGAATGCACGGCTTTATCGGCAAATCCTAGACGATATCGTTGTCTCCAGAAAGCGGCCGCACGGCGCGGCCGCGAGATCCGGAGAGGCGAACGCCATGACCGACCACAGCATCAAGGGAAAGACCGTCATCATCGCCGGCGGCGCCAAGAACCTCGGCGGCCTGATCGCACGCGATCTCGCCGCGCACGGCGCGAAGGCGATCGCAATCCACTACAACAGCGCCGCGACCAAGGCTGACGCCGACGCAACCGTCGCCGCGATCAAGGCTGCCGGCGCCAATGCGGTCGCCTTCCAGGCCAACCTCACGACATCGGGCGCGATGGAAAAACTGTTCACCGATGCCGTCGCTGCGATCGGCCGTCCCGACATCGCGATCAACACCGTCGGCAAGGTGCTGAAGAAGCCGATGGTCGAGATCTCGGAGGCCGAATACGACGCGATGAGCGCGGTCAACGCCAAGTCCGCGTTCTTCTTCCTCAAGGAAGCCGGCCGGCATGTGAACGACAACGGCAAGATCTGCACGCTGGTGACGTCGCTGCTCGGTGCCTACACGCCGTTCTATGCCGCCTATGCCGGCACCAAGGCGCCGGTCGAGCATTTCACCCGCGCGGCATCGAAGGAATTCGGCGCACGCGGCATCTCGGTGACCGCGATCGGCCCCGGCCCGATGGACACACCGTTCTTCTATCCGGCCGAGGGTACGGACGCGGTCGCCTATCACAAATCGGCAGCGGCGCTGTCCGGTTTCTCGAAGACCGGTCTCACCGACATCAAGGATATCGTACCCTGGATTCGCCTCCTGGTGTCGGACGGCTGGTGGATGACCGGCCAGACCATTTTGGTCAACGGCGGCTACACCACGAAGTGAGACCATCGTTCTCTGCATGCATGCGCCATGCTTTGCAGGGGAAACAGGCCGCCGGCGGAATTTGACCGCCGGTTTGGCCGGCGATATCGTTCGCCTCGCTGGGCCCTTCGCAGTGACGGTCTATTCGAGGCGCACATGGAATGGTCGACCAGGCCGGCCCGTCCGGATCAACCCTTCGGCAGTTGGGCAGACGACCTCGCAGCTGCCTTCGTGCGCCTCGAGCCGCGCCGGATTGCCGAGGAATCGTTTGCCGGCGCGATCTGCAAGGTCGACGCCGCGCCGCTGCAGATATCGCGGGTCACGGCGAGCGGGCATATCGTGCACCGGCTCGCCTCGCACATCGCCGCAAGCACCGACGACCTTTGCTTCGTCAACCTCCAGCTCGAAGGGCTCGGACGCACCTCGCAGCGCGGCCACGAGCAAATCAGCGCCCCCGGCGATCTCGCGGTTGCCGATACGACGCAGCCGTTCGAGATCGCCCACCGGCATGACTTCAAGCTGTTCTGCTTTGCGGTGCCGCGGCGTCTGTTGCCGGACACGCTGTTCGACCACCCGCGGCTCGGCCTGTCTGCGACCGAAACGGGCCGCGCGTTATCGCGGACGCTGGCGAGCTATGCCGAGCTCTGCCTGAGCGGCGGTCACCTCGCAACAACCCCGGCGATGCTCGGCACGCATATCGCCGAGTTGATCGCGCACGTACCCGACATCCTCGCCGACACGGCGGCGGAGCGCGTGCATATGCCGGTCCTGCTGTCGATGATGCTTGACCATATTGCGCGTCACAACGACGACCCCGAGCTCGGCGCGCCGGCGCTGGCCAGGAAATTCCGCTGCTCCGAGCGCTACGTGCACCGCCTGTTTGCAAGCACCGGCCGCTCGGTGGGCGAGCACGTCAACGAGCAGCGGATCGCCGCGTGCACGCGCGCCCTGCTCGATCGCACCTCCGCGCACAAGACCATTGCCGAGATCGCCTTTGCCGCGGGCTTCCGCGACATCTCGCATTTCAACCGCCTGTTCAAGCGCCACAACGGCCTCGCCCCGCGCGAATTCCGCCGCGCCGCCGCGCACTGAGGCGCGGCGAGATTAGGTTCACTCCCAGCCAAGAAACCGGGCACTGCCGTCCAAGATTTCCCGACCACGCCGCGATAGCCATTAACCCGAACCGCCGACACGGAGGGCATTGGCATGGCGATCGATTTCACGCTCACGGCACAGCAGCGCGAGTTACAGCTCGTTTCCCGCAAGTTTGCCAGGGAGGTGCTGGCCGAGGCCAGGGCTGCTGAAAAGCTGGCGACGCCCGAGGAGCGCTTCCTCGCCACCAAACCGACCTACGAGGCGATGGTGGCGGCCGGTTACTTGCGCAAATGCATTCCGGCGCCTGCCGGCGGCGACAATGCCGGCATGATCGACATGGCGATCCTGGCTGAGGAATTCTACAGCGTGAACCCCAGCGTGACGCTGACCATGCTCGGCAGCGTGCTCGGCCTGCTGCCGCTGCTGCTCGGCGGCACGCCGGAGCAATGTCAGCGGCTGCTCGCGCCGTTCCTGAAGACCAGCGGCGCACCGCTCGCCGCCTTCTGCTCCAGCGAGCCGGGCGGCAGCGCCAACGCCGCCTCGCCGCCGCCCGGCGAGGGCGTCCGCACCACGGCCCGGCGAGAAGGCGACAATTGGCTGATCAACGGCCGCAAGAAATGGGTGTCCTCGGCCACCGGCTGGAATCGCGAGGGTGCCGACCTTCTGACCATCGTGTGCCGGACCGACTCGGCCGCAGCGCCGGACGCCGCTATCTCGATCATTGCCGTGCAAGGACCGGTGAACGGCCTCGTGTTCGAACGTGCAATCGACAGCATCGGTCATCGCGCGCATCTCGTGCCGCAGTTTGCTTTGCAGAATGTCGCGGCGTCACACCGCAATCTGCTCGGACAGCAAGGTGCCGGCCTTGCGCTGACCGCGGCGGCTTTCACCGGCACCGCGGCGCTCGTCGGAATCTTCGGCGTCGCGCTGATGCGCTCAGCCTTCGCGTTCGCGCTCGATTTTGCCCGCAGCGAAAAGCGCGGCGGCGTCCACCCCATCATCGAGCATCAGGCGGTCGGATACGCGCTCGCCGATGCCAAGACCACGATCGAAGCGGCGCGCTATCTGAGCTGGCGCGCCTGCCATGCGCTCGACACCCAGTCGCCGGCGGCCGAGGAGCTGGCGGTGCAGGCCAAGATCTTCGGTTCCGAGGCCGCCGTGCGCGTCATCACCGACCTGATGCGGGTCGTCGGGATCGACAGCTACGATCATGAGGCGCCGTTCGGCACCCTGCTGCAGGACGCGCTCGCGCTGCCGATCTTCGACGGCGGCAATCTCGGCATCCGGCGGCGGCAGCTGCACACGATGTTCAAGAGCCGCGACTACAGCCCGCTTGCTGCAAGCGGCGCGGCGTAGCGCAACGTGACGCGTCAAACCAAGGACCGGCTTTAAAGGAACGCAATCATGAGCACGGAGCGGAAAGTCGCAGTGGTCACCGGCGCATCGCAGGGGATCGGCGCCGGCATCGTTCAGGCCTTCAGGGATCGCAACTGCCGGGTCGTCGCGACCTCGCGCTCGATCAAGCCGGCCACTGACGCGGATATCGTCACGGTGGCGGGCGACGTCGGCGCAACTGAGACGGCGGAGCACGTGTTCAAGGCGGCGCTGGAGCGCTTCGGCCGTGTCGACACGCTGGTCAACAACGCCGGCATCTTCATGGCCAAGCCCTTCACCGCCTACACGCAAGATGACTATGCCAGCTACATCTCGACCAACGTGACGGGCTTCTTCAACATGACCCGGCGCGCGCTGGAGCTGATGAGCAAGCAGGGCCACGGCCACGTCGTCACCATCACGACCAGTCTCGTCGACCAACCGATGAGCAGCGTTCCGGCCGCCCTCGCCTCGCTGACCAAGGGCGCCTTGAACGCCGCAACCCGCGCGCTCGCGATCGAATATGCAAGGACCGGAATTCGCGTCAACGCAGTGTCGCCCGGGATCATCAAGACCCCGATGCACCGGGCGGAGGCGCATCCGGCGCTGGCAGCGCTCCACCCGGTCGGCCGGATGGGAGAGATTTCCGACATCGTCGACGCCGTGCTCTACCTCGATGGCGCAGGATTTGTGACCGGAGAGGTGTTCCACGTCGACGGCGGACAGGCCGCCGGCCACCATATGCCGTAGTACCGCGAACGCTCGGACCACGTTGCTGCTCCGCGCCCGCGGCAGCGGATGTATGGGTCACGTTACGAACGCTGCTGCAAATTCAGTGTCGTCCCGGGCAAGCGAAGCGCGACCCGGGACCCATAACCACAGGGTACAGTTATTGTGCGACGCTGGGGCCCCAGCGAATTCCATCACACAAGGCGGTGGTTATGGGTCCCTGCTTTCGCAGGGACGACACCGGAGAAGCCGCGGCCTCTCGCTCAAGCACAGCCGCCTCTGGAATGCTGGATCACCCGCATGCGCATGCACGGGTGATGACACCGAGCAAGTAACCGCGGCATCGCGCCGCGAACCGCGCTGCGGCGCAACAATCAAAATGAGACTGCCCGTTAAGCACCCCCGTCGCGACGACATCCGCGCCGTGCCTGCCTTCGGCTAGCTTTGCCGGCAACAACCGGACACCCATCGGCCTTCGTCAGGCGATGTGGACGCCGGCGACAACACAGAGGGAGGAGAGCGATGTTGAAAGGCAGTTTAGGACTGATTGCGTTGAGCAGCCTGTTGTTTTCGGGCACGGCATTCGCCCAGGAGAAGATCAAGGTCGGCGTCACCGCGACGCTCGAGGGCACCTACACGGTGCTCGGTGAGGATGGCATGCGCGGCCACCAGACCGCGCTCAACGTGCTCGGCAAGAAGATCGGCGACAAGGAGCTCGAATTCATCGTCGCCTCGACCGATGCGACGCCGGACTCCGCGGTGCGCGCGGTGCGCAAGCTGATCGAGCAGGACAAGGTGCAGATCCTGCTGTCGCCGCTGTCCGGCGACGAAGGCATCGCGGTGAAGAATTTTGCCAAGACCCATCCGGAGCTGACCTTCGTCAACGCCGCCTCCGGCGCGCAGGAGACGACCTATGTCGATCCGGCGCCGAACTTCTTCCGCTACAACATGGACGGCGCGCAGTGGCAGGTCGGCCTCGGCAAATACGCCTACGAGACCAAGGGCTATCGCAAGATCGCGACCGTCGGTGAAGACTACTCCTTCATCTACACCCAGGTGTTCGGCCTAGTGCTCGAATTCTGCGGCGCCGGCGGCCAGGTCACCAACCGGCAATGGGTGCCGCTCGGCACCAAGGACTTCGCCTCTGTCATCGCAGCACTTCCCGACGATGTCGATGCGATCTATCTCGGCCTCGGCGGCGCTGACGCCGTCAATTTCCTCAACCAGTATCAGCAGGCCGGCGGCAAGGCGCATCTGATGGGGGGCTCGATCATGATCGACCAGACCATCCTGTCGTCGAAGGGCAGCGCCAAGAACGCGCTGATCGGCACCATCGCCGCGAGCGGCCAGGCCGATACCTGGGAGGATCCCGCCTGGCAGAAATTCGTGAAGGCCTATCAGGACTCCTTCCCGGAGAACAAGCGCTTCCCGAGCCCGTCGCTGCTCGCCACCAACTATTACGGCTCGACCATGGCGCTGATCCTGGCGCTGCGGCAGGTCAATGGCGATCTCTCCAACAACCAGGCCAAGCTCAAGGATGCGCTGGCGAAGATCGAGATCGACGCCCCGAACGGCAAGATCAAGCTCGACGCCAACCGCCAGGCGATCGGCACCAACTTCGTCACCGAGGTGGTCGATGACGGCAAGGGCGCGCTGTTCAGCAAGGTCGTGAAGGTGATCCCGAACGTCAACCAGACGCTGGGCTA
Organism: Bradyrhizobium sp. RD5-C2; assembly: GCF_019972155.1. Classification (GTDB taxonomy): domain Bacteria; phylum Pseudomonadota; class Alphaproteobacteria; order Rhizobiales; family Xanthobacteraceae; genus Bradyrhizobium. Next base: position 263,232 of record NZ_BOVL01000012.1, read on the forward strand.
CGATCCGGCGGTTTTCGCCAAGATCGGCCTGCCGAGCCGCACGGTCCCGGAGTGCAAGAAGTACTGACGTATTTGTTGCAAGTGCGAGCAAGCCAGCCGTGACCACGGCGCGCGGTTGCACGAGGAGCCCTGCTCGCCCTTGCTTTCCGCGGGCGGATGATGAACGCTTGTCGAAAAGACAAGAACATCCCGCGGGAGGGGAGGCATGAGCAGGGCGCTTGCCGTCTTCCACGGCCGGTTCGGTCGCGCGACGGTCTATCAGTTGAACCGTCCCTTCAACGTGCATGCGCACCGCGAAGGGCACCTGATCTTTCATGTCGGCGGCACGCCGGCGCAGATCGATGTCTCCGAGCAGCGCCTGCTGCTCAAGGACGACACCGTGGTCGCGGTCAACCCGTGGGAACCGCACAATTTTCTGCCGACCGACATGGACCACGGCGCGATCTTCTTCGTGCTCTATGTCAATGCCGAATGGTTCGCGCCGCAGCCCGCGAGCGCGCAGGGCCTGCGGTTCGGCCGCACCTTCTTTCCGCGCACCGAGACGCTCGACCGGCTGATCCGCCGCACCGCAGCACTGGTGTGCGGCGCGCCATCGCTGCGCAGCCTCGACTGCGAGCTCCGGCAGCTGATCGACTCCTGCTACGAGGAGAGCTGGCAGGCCGCGCAGGACGCGCGTGCCGCCGCCGCGGTGACCGATTTCCGGGTCCGCAAATCAATCAGGCTGATGTCGGAAAGCCCCGGCGCCGAGATCGAGCTCGATGCGATCGCACGCGAAGCCGGCCTGTCGCGGCCGCATTTCTACCGGCTGTTCCGGACGCAAACCGGCGTCACCCCTCACCTCTACATGAACACGCTGATCATGGAGCAGGCGCTGGATGCGCTGGTCGCGACCGAGGCGCCGATCGCCGATATCGGCTTCGATCTCGGCTTCTCCTCGCAGAGCGGTTTCACCCGCTTCTTCGCCGCCAATGTCGGCATGGCCCCGACCGACTATCGCCGCGCCGCCAAGGTGTTGCGGCCGTAACGGAGGTTCCACCTAGACGATAAAAGATACTGTCGATCAAATCCGCCGCCTTCGCCCTCGGTAGGATGCAAGGACACGCGGCCCGGCAGACGGTCGCGACCACAGAGGGAACGCGACGGAGATGGCCAGGTTCATCGAACGCCATCCGGCCTGGGCGCTGATCGTGATCATCGCGGTCGCGGTGCTGCTGTGGCTGGTGTTCGCGATCTGGCCGCCGGGGCTGGAAGCCGCGATCGGCCGCAAGCGCGTGTTCCTCAACGCGGTGCTGAACGGCATCACGCTCGGCGGGCTGTATTTCCTGGTGGCCAGCGGCTTCACGCTCATCTTCGGCCTGATGCGCAACGTCAACCTCGCGCACGGCTCGCTCTACCTGTTCGGTGGCTATATAGGCTACGCCATCAGCACCTGGACCGGATCGTGGATCCTCTCCTTCATCGTCGCCTTCATTGCAGCGGCGCTGGTCGGCGTGATCCTACAGCTCGCCGTGTTCCGCCGCATGGAGGGTCAGGATCTCAGGCAGACCATGGTCACGATCGGGCTCTCGATCGTGTTCGCGGATTTGATGCTCTGGGTGTTCGGCGGCGACTTCTACCAGGTCCAGACCCCGAGCTGGCTGATCGGGCCGGTGCAGCTGCCGCTGCTCACCGCAATCAAATCATCGGGCGAGCCGGTCTATCTGCAATATCCGCTGGTGCGGCTGGTGATCTTCGCGGCCTCCGTCGTGATCGGCGTCGCGATGTGGCTGGCGCTCAACCGTACGCGGATCGGCATGATCGTGCGCGCCGGGGTCGACGACCGCGACATCCTGGCCGCGACCGGGGTGCGGATCCAGCTGGTGTTCGTGCTGGTTTTCGCACTCGGCGCAGGACTGGCCGGCATCGCCGGCGTCGTCGGCGGCACCTTCCAGTCGCTGTCGCCGGGCGAGGACACGCGCTTCTTGCTGGCTTCGCTCGTGGTCGTGATCGTCGGCGGCATGGGCTCGATCCCGGGCGCAGCGCTCGGCGCCGTCATCATCGGGCTCGCCGAGCAGCTCGGCTCGGTCTACATCCCGACCTACGCCATCGTCGTCACCTTCCTGATCATGGTCGTGGTGCTGGCGCTGCGACCGCAGGGCCTGCTCGCGAGGCGATGAGATGTCGTTGCTCCAGAGCACCCAGTTCCGCCCCGACCCATCCGCTAACGCGACCCGCCGCGCCCTGATCCGCACCTGGCCGGAATTCCAGAATCCGGCGGCCTGGCTGGTCGCGCTGATCCTCGTCATCATGCCGCTGATCGCGAACGGATTCTTCCTGATCGAAATCTTCGCCACCACGCTGATCCTCGGCGTCATCGCGCTGAGCCTGATGTTCCTCGCCGGCTATGGCGGCATGGTCAGCCTGATGCAGCTCACCATCGCGGGCTTCGCCGGCTACATGGTCGCGGTGTTCGGCGTGAGCGGCAATGCCAATATCAGCCTCGGCTGGCCGTGGTGGCTCGCAACCCCGATGGCGCTGGCGCTGGCGACGCTGTTCGGCACGCTCGGCGGCGCGCTCGCGGTGCGCACCGAGGGCATCTACACCATCATGATCACGCTCGCGATCGGCGCGGCGTTCTACTACTTCACCAACCAGAACTGGGCAATCTTCAACGGCCATACCGGCATCAACACCGTCGCGACGCCACATTTCTGGGGCGTCGACTGGCGCGCCGATATCGCGTTCTACTATGTGACGCTCGGCGTTGCCGCGATCTGCTACTTCGCCGTCCAGTACGTCTCGCGCGCGCCGTTCGGCCTCGCGCTGCAGGGCGTCCGCGACAACCCCCGCCGCATGGCGGCCCTCGGCTTCAACCCCAATGCCCACCGCATCGCGGCCTACGCCTTCGCGGCCTTCATCGCAGCACTTGGCGGCGTGCTGCAGGTCTGGAACTACCGGCAGATCTCGCCAGGCTCGGTCAGCGTCGGCGCCTGCATCGACGTCCTGATCATCGCCGTGGTCGGCGGCATCACACGACCGATCGGTCCCTTCATCGGCGCACTCATCTTCGTCCTGCTGCGTACCTTCGCGCTCGACGTGTTGATCAAATTCGGGCTCGACGGCAACCGCTTCCGTCTGCTGATCGGCCTCGGCTTCCTCGCCATCGTGTTCTGGTCGTCGGACGGCGTGATCGGCCTCTGGGACCGCTGGCGGCGCCGCAGCGCATCCTGGACGCAACGTTCAGGCGGAGGCCGCCATGGATAGCGTCGCACAGCGGCTCTCGGTGGTCGGCGCCGGCGCGGCGCTGGAGCTGCGCGGCGTGACGCGGCTGTTCGGCGCGCTGGCAGCGCTGACCGACGTCACGATCACCGTGCGTCCCGGCGAACGGCGCGCGGTGCTCGGCTCGAACGGCGCCGGCAAGACCACGCTGTTCAACTGCATCACCGGCGACTTCCCGCCCTCCTCCGGCACGATCCGCTTCTTCGGCGAGGACATCACCCAGTTCCCGCCCTACGAGCGCATCCGCCGCGGGCTGCGCCGCACCTACCAGATCTCGGCGCTGTTCCCCGGCCTCACCGTGCAGGACAACGTCTATCTCGCCTGCCGCGGCGTCTCGCGCGGCCGGTTCTCGTTGCTGCGCCCGGGGCAGAACGATGCGCTGATGCACGCGACCGAAACGCTGGTGCAGGCCGTGCACCTTGCCGGCGTGAAGGACCAGCGCGTCGCCGAGCTCGCGCATGGCCAGCAGCGGCAGCTCGAGATCGCGCTGGCGCTGGCCGGCGCGCCGCGCTTCATCCTGTTCGACGAGCCGGCGGCGGGACTGTCGCCGACCGAACGGCGCGAGCTGATCGAGATCCTGACCTCGCTGCCCGCGCATATCGGCTACATCATCATCGAGCACGACATGGAGGTCGCGCTGCGCGTCGTCGAGAGCGTGACGATGATGCACAACGGTCGCATCTTCAAGGAAGGTCTGCCGCGCGAGATCGAGTCCGATCCCGAGGTGCAGCAACTCTATCTCGGAGGCGGCCATGAATGACCGCCGCGCCGCGCCCGCGCTCGAGGTGAATGGCCTCGACGTCTATTACGGCCATTCGCATGCGCTGCAAGGCGTCGACCTCACGCTCGATACCGGCGTGTTCTCGGTGGTCGGCCGCAACGGCATGGGTAAGACCACGCTGTGCAAGGCCATCATGGGACTGGTGCGCGCCAGCAGCGGCTCGATCCGGATTCGCGGCGAGGAAGTCACGCGGTTGAACCCGGCGCGGATCGCCCGGCTCGGCGTCGGCTATGTGCCGCAGGGCCGGCGGCTGTGGCGCTCGCTGACGGTCGACGAACACCTTGCACTCGCCGGCGGCCTGCGCCGCGGCGCTTGGACCATCGAGCGCATCTACGACACCTTCCCACGCCTCGCCGAGCGCAAGAACAACGGCGGCAACCAGCTCTCCGGCGGCGAGCAGCAGATGCTCGCGATCTCCCGCGCGCTGCTGACCAACCCGCAGCTCCTGATCATGGACGAGCCGACCGAGGGTCTTGCGCCCGTCATCGTCGCGCAAGTCGAGGAGATGCTGCTGCGCCTTGGCGATGAAGGCGACATGTCCATCCTGGTCATCGAGCAGAACATCGGCGTGGCGACCGCGGTGTCGCAGAACGTCGCCATCATGGTCAACGGCCGCATCAACCGCATCATCGACTCCGCTCGCCTCGCAACCGACCGCGAGTTGCAGCAGCGGCTGCTCGGTGTCGGCACCCACGGCGCTGATGACATCGATGCCGAGACGGCGCCGACAAGAGCTGAGGCGGCCAGCACGCCACAGCCGGAACGCAAGGGTCCGGTTCGCATCTACATCTCCAATCCCGTGCTGCCGACGCGCTGGTCGCAGCCGGCGCCGATCGCGCGCATCGAGGCCGCCGCGCGGACACAATCCGCCGCCGTCACGCGTCTCGAGGAGACGACCCGCACGCGGCGCGAACCGGCAACGTCGAGGACATCGGGACCTCCCGTCGTGCTGGTCGTCGGCACGCTCGACACCAAGGGTGCGGAGCTGCGCTTCATCCGCGACATCATCGCGGGCAGCGGTCTGCGCACCCGGCTGGTCGACGTCTCGACCAGCGGCAAGGCGGCGAGCTGCGATGTCACCGCGCAGGAGATCGCGTTGAACCATGGCCGCGGCGGCGCGAGCGTGTTCGGCACCGATCGCGGCGCCTCGGTGACGGCGATGGCGGAGGCGTTCGAGCGATGGTTGCGCCGCCAGAGCAATGTCGCCGGCATCATCTCCGCTGGCGGGTCAGGTGGCGCGTCGCTGGTCGCCCCAGGCATGCGGGCGCTTCCGGTCGGCGTGCCGAAACTGATCATCTCCTCGGTCGCGTCCGGTGACGTCGGTCCCTATGTCGGCCCCGCCGATATCACCATGATGTATTCGGTCACCGACGTGCAGGGGCTCAATTCGATCTCGCGTACGGTGCTTGGCAACGGCGCTCATGCTCTGGTCGGCATGGTCAAGGCGCGGCTCGAGGAGCAGGCCGGCAAGCCGCGCGATACCGGCGCGCATCTTCCGGCAATCGGCATCACCATGTTCGGCGTGACCACGCCGGCCGTGCAGAAGATCGCGGCGGACCTCCGCGAGGATTTCGAGTGCCTCGTGTTCCACGCCACCGGCGTCGGCGGCCGCTCGATGGAGAAGCTGGTCGAGTCCGGCCAGCTCGCCGGCGTCATCGATCTCACCACGACCGAGGTTTGCGACCTCCTGATGGGCGGCGTGTTCCCGGCGACCGACGACCGCTTCGGCGCCATCATCCGCAGCCGCGTGCCGTATGTCGGCTCGGTCGGCGCGCTGGATATGGTGAACTTCGGCGCGCCCGACACCATTCCGGAGCGCTACCGGCAGCGCAAATTCCACGTCCATAATCCGCAGGTCACGTTGATGCGGACCACGCCGGAAGAGAACGAGCGCATCGGCCGCTGGATCGGCGAACGTCTCAACCAGATGGATGGGCCGGTGCGTTTCTTTCTGGCCGAAGGCGGCGTCTCCGCGCTCGATGCGCCTGGCCAGCCGTTCTGGGACCCCGATGCCGACACGGCGCTGTTCCGCGCGCTGGAGCGCACCGTGCGCCAAACCGGCAACCGGCAGATCATCCGCATCAAGCGCAACATCAACGATCCCGAGTTCACCGCCGCCATCGTCAGCGCGTTCCGTCCGCTGCTCGGACGCGCCGGTGGCCGGCGGAGAGTGGCGAGGTGACCCATGCCCAGGTTTGAACGCGCGGCGCTCTTGAAGAAGTTTCACGCCATGATCGCACGCGGCGAGCCGATCGTCGGCGGCGGCGCCGGCACTGGCCTGTCGGCAAAATGCGAAGAGGCCGGCGGCGTCGACCTGATCGTGATCTACAATTCCGGCCGCTACCGCATGGCCGGGCGCGGCTCGCTCGCCGGGCTGATGCCGTATGGCGATGCCAACGCCATCGTCGTCGAGATGGCCGGCGAGGTGCTGCCAGTCGTGACGAGGACGCCGGTGCTCGCCGGCGTCAACGGTACCGATCCGTTCCGTGACATGGATCTATTCCTCGACCAGCTCAAGGCGCTCGGCTTCTCCGGCGTGCAGAACTTCCCGACCGTCGGCCTGATCGACGGCACCTTCCGCGCCAATCTCGAAGAGACCGGGATGTCCTACGCGCTCGAGATCGACATGATCGCGAAGGCGCATGACAAGAACATGCTGACCACGCCCTATGTGTTCAGCGAGCAGGAGGCGACCGCGATGGCGATCGCGGGTGCCGACATCATCGTCTGCCATATGGGCCTCACCACGGGCGGCACGATCGGCGCGCAGACCGCGCTGAAGCTCGCCGACTGCCCTGCTCGGATCGAGGCCTGGGCCGAGGCCGCGCTCAGCGTCAATTCGAACATCATCGTGCTCGCGCATGGCGGCCCGATCGCGGACCCCGAAGATGCCGATTTCATCATGAAGCAGACCCGCAATTGCCACGGCTTCTACGGCGCCTCCTCGATGGAGCGCTTGCCGGTCGAGCGGGCGCTGACGGATCAGGTTCGCAAGTTCAAGGCGATCGGCGCGCGCTAACGCGCCGTGACCAAGGGAGGAAGAGATGTCGGGGATGCTGGTCGGTGAATTGATCCTCTGGCTCATCGTCGCAATCGTCGCGATCGTCATCATCGTCTACGTGGTGAACTGGCTCTACCACCGCTCATCGAAGGAAACCTCCTTCGTCCGGACCGGTTTCCTCGGCGAACGCGTGGTGATCAACGGCGGCGCCTTCGTGTTGCCGTTCATCCACGACTACACGCCTGTCAACATGAACGTCCTGCCGATGGGGATCGTGCGCTCCAGGCAGGACGCCGTCATCACCCGCGACCGCATGCGCGTCGACATCGAGGCCGACTTCTACGTCCGGGTGCAGGCGACCCGCGAAGCCGTCTCGATCGCCGCCGCCACGCTCGGCCGCCGCACCATGGAACCCGAACAGCTGCACACCCTGCTCTCCGGCAAGTTCATCTCCGCGATCCGCTCGGTTGCCTCCGAGATGACGATGGAGCAGATGCACGAGCAGCGCGGCGACTATGTCGCTCGCGTCAAGGCCAATGCCGCGGAAGCGCTGGCGCAAAACGGCCTCGAGCTCGAGTCGGTCGCGATCACCGATCTCGACCAGACCGACCTCGAATATTTCAACCCCTCGAACCGCTTCGATGCCGAAGGCTTGACCCGCCTGATGGAGGACATCGAGGCCAAGCGCAAGCTGCGCAACGACATCGAGCAGGACTCGATGATCAAGATCCGTTCCCGCAACCTGGAGGCCGAGCGGCAGGCGCTGGACATCGAGCGCGAGAGCGAGACCGCCCGCCTCGAGCAGGAACGCGACATCGAGATGCGCCGCGCCCTGCAGCGCACCGAAGTCGCGCGCGAGCGCGCGCTGCGCGAGACCGAGGCCGAGCAGGCCCAGATCACCGCACGCGAAGCCATCGAGAAAGCCCGCATCGCCAACGAGCAGGCCATCACCGAAGCCCGCATCGCCTCCGAACGCGAGACCCGGCACCGGGAGATCGAACGCACCCGCGCGGTCGAAGAGCGCGAATTGCTGGCACGCGAGGAGATCGAGAAGGCGCGGATCGCCAACCAGCGCTCGGTCGACACCACACGTATCGCATCAGAGCGTGAGGTGCGCCAGCGCGAGATCGAGCGGATGCGCACCGTCGAGGAAGCCGAGATCGCCGCCCGAGAATCGATTGAAAAGGCCCGCATTCAGCAGGACCGCGTCGTCACTGATGCCCGCATCGCCAATGAGGAAGAGACCCGCCGGCGCGAAATCGAGCGGACCCGCGCCGTCGAGGAAGCCGAGATAGCGGCCCGCGAGGCCACCGAGAAGGCGCGCATCGCCCAGACCATGACGGTCAATGTCGAGCGGATCTCCTCAGACGAGCGCACCAGGGCGCTGGAGATCCAGCAGGTTCGGACCATCCAGGAGGCAGAGATCGAGGCGCAGAAGTCGGTCGAGGCCGCCCGGATCAGCAGAGAGAAGACGCTGGCCGCCGAGCGCATCGCCGCCGATCACACCACCCGCAAGCTCGAGATCGAGCGCAACCAGGCGATCGAGATCGCCGGGATCACCGCGCGCGACGCCACCGAGGCGTCGCGGATCGCGCAGGAGGAGCATGTCCGGGCGCTGGAAATCGCCCGCACCCGTGCGATCGAGGAAGCCGACATCGCCTCGCGCGAATCGATCGAGGCGGCGCGCATTTCGCAGGAGAAATCGGTCGCTGCGCAGCGCATCCGTGCCGAACGCGAGACCCGCGCGCTCGAGATCGAGCGCACCGGGGCCATCGAGGCGGCCGAGCTGAAGCGCCGCGACGCGGTCGAACGGCAGCGGATCGATGTCGAGCTGGCACTGGAGAGCGAGCGGATCACCTCCTCCAGGACCCGCGAAGTGCTCAACATCGACCAGAAGCGAGCGATCGAGCTCGCCGACGAGGAGCGCGTGATCGCGCTCGCCGCCAAGCGCTCGGAGCGGATCGATGCCGACCGGCAGGTCAAGCAGGCCGAGATCACGGCCCGCAAGGAGGTCGAGACCACCGACGTGACCCGCGAGCAGGCGCTGGAGGCGGCGCGGATCGAACGGCGCCGCTCGATCGAGCAGCTCGAGGTCGCCCGCAATCAATCACTGCAGGAGGCCGAGATCGCGGCGCGTGAAGAAGTCGAGCGCGCCCGCATCGCCTCCGACCGCGGCCTCGACGAGGCGAGGGTCGGCCGTGAACGCGAGCTGCGCAAGCTCGAGGTGAACAGGGAGAAGGACGTCGAAACCGCGCTGATGGAGAAGGCAATCGCGCTGCACCAGAAGTCGCTGGAAGAATCCGCGGCGCGCGCCGCCGCCGAGGACGCCAGGGTCCACGCCACCGAAGCCGCCGAGCGCGTCGTCACCGCACGCGAGAGCGAGATTGCCAAGCGGCGCAAGACCATCGAGGTTCTGCTCGCCGAGAAGCAAGCCGAGGAAACCAGGATCGCAGCCGGCGCGGAACGGGTCCGTGCTACCGTCGAGGCCGAGGCGCAGCGCCTGCTCAACGAGGCCGAGAACGTGCTGACCGACCAGGCCCGCTACTCGCTGTTCCGCCGCAAGCTGCTCGACCGGATCGAGGGCATCGTGCGCGAGAGCGTCAAGCCGATGGAGAAGATCGAGGGCATCCGCATCCTCCAGGTCGACGGGCTCAATGGCAGTGGCAACGGCTCCGGCCGCAGCGCCACCGACGAGGTGATCGACTCGGCGCTGCGTTACCGGGTGCAGGCGCCGCTGATCGACTCGATCCTCTCCGACATCGGCGTCGAGGGCGGTAGCCTCGCCAAGATGCCCGGTCTGATCCGCGAGGCCCGCGATATGCAGGGCATCAAGGAGTCCGCACGCAAGAGCGGCGGCGACGCCAAACCGGCAGCGCCCGAAGGCGGCGGCGAGCCGCGTCCCGAACGCACGCCGCGCAAGAAGGACTGAGCTCGCAACATGGCACGGGTTTACGTCTCCACCGTCGTCAATGCCCGCAACGACCGGGTCTGGGCTCGCGTGCGCGATTTCAACGGGCTGCCGAACTGGCATCCCGCGATCGCCGAAAGCCGCATCGAAGGCGGCGAGCCCTCGGACAAGATCGGCTGCGTCAGGGATTTTCGCCTGCGCAACGGCGATCGTATCCGGGAGAAGCTGCTCGGGCTGTCCGACTACGACATGTTCTGCACTTACTCGATCCTGGAATCGCCGATGGGCGTCGAGAACTACGTCGCGACGCTGCGGCTGACGCCGGTCACCGACGGCGATCAGACCTTCATGGAATGGACGGCCGAGTTCGACTGCGCGCCGGAGCGCGAGGCCGAGCTTGTCAACAATATCGGCGGCGGCGTGTTCCAGGGCGGGTTCGACGCGCTGAAGCGGGCATTCGGGGGATAGGCCGTGCCGCATATCGTCAAGAGCACGATCCTGGATGCACCGACCGATACGGTGTGGGCCGTGCTGCGCGATTTCAATGGCCATGACCGCTGGCATCCGGCGGTGGCGACCAGCGGCATCGAGCGCGCGCAGCCATCCGACAAGATCGGCTGTGTCAGGCGCTTCAAGCTGAAGGATGGCTCCGAGCTGCGCGAGCAGCTGCTGGCGCTATCCGATCTTGAACAATCGTTCAGCTACTGCCTGCTCGATACGCCAGTCCCGATGTTCAACTACGTAGCGCATGTTCGCCTGTTGCCGGTCACCGACGGCGACCGCACCTTCTGGCACTGGGAATCGCGCTTCATGACGCGGACAGAAGACAGGGATCGCATCACGCAGATGGTTTCGGAAGACATCTACCAGGCCGGCTTCGACGCCATCCGTCGGCATCTGAAGGAGGCCGCGTAAGCGGGAAGGACATCATGCCAGTCACGGTGAAGACCTTCACCAGCACCAACGAGGCGGCGGCGGCGCTGTCGTCGGATCGCAGCGCCCGCTATCTCGGCGGCGGCACCCTAGTGATGCGAGCGCTGAACGAGGGCGACATCTCGATCTCGACCGTCGTCCGCGCCAGCGACCAGGCGATGACAAGGATCGACGCGTCCGGCGCGCGAGTCGTGCTCGGCGCCGGCGTTACCTTCGCGCGGATCCTGGCCGAGCGCGATCTCGGCTTCCTGCACGCCCCTGCCCGCTCGATCGGCGGACCGGCGGTGCGCAACATGGGCACGGTCGGCGGCAATCTGTTCGCGCCGGTGCCGTATGGCGACTTCACGGTCGCGATGCTCGCGCTCGACGCCGTCGTGTCGGTGCAGGGCGGGCTCGGCGGCCGCGAGATCGGAATCGAGGAATTTCTGCAATCGCGCGACCGGCAGGCCGGCACGCTGGTGCTCGCGATCTCCTTTGCCAAGCCCGGCAGCACTGAGGCCTTCCGCTACCGCAAGATTGCGCGGATCAAGCCGAAGGGCGGCGCGGTGATCACGCTCGCGGCCCATCTGCCGGTCAACGGCAGCCGGATCGTCGGCGCCCGCGTCGCGCTCGGCTCGATGGCGCCGACGCCGATCCGCGCCCGCGCCGCCGAGCGCGCGCTGGAAGGCCGCGCGCTCGACGCCTCCACCATCAACGCAGCCGCCGCGGCGGCGGTCGAAGGAACCTCCCCCGGCGACAATGCGCTCGCCAGCGCCTGGTATCGCCGCGAGATCGTCGGCGTGCACCTCCGGCGCCTGTTGTCCGGTCAGGAATAGATCGTCATGACCAAGACCCCTCTCCAATTCCAGCATAACGGCCGCGACGTCGCGATCTTCGTCGACGGCGGCACCAACCTCCTGGTCGCGCTGCGCGAGCTGATCGGCGACATGACGCCGAAATTCGGCTGTGGCCAGGGCGGCTGCGGCACCTGCAGCGTGCTGATCGACGGCGAACTGCATCTCTCCTGCCTGACGCTCGCCGAGACGGTCGCCGGCCGTTCGGTCGAGACGCTCGACGGCATCAAGGACGGCCCCAATCTCCACCCGCTGCAACGCGCCTTCGCCGACAATTTCGCCGCGCAGTGCGGCTATTGCACGCCGGGCATGCTGATGGCCGCGAAAGCACTGCTCGACCGCAATCCGCAGCCGAGCCGCGCCGAGGTCGTCGAGGCAATCTCCGGCAATATCTGCCGCTGCACCGGCTATGAGCCGATCATCAACGCCGTGCTGGCAGCCGCATCCGGCGGCCGGGCCCGCGCCTAAGGAAACAATGCCATGCTGGAATTGCGCAAGGACCTCTTCGCCGACGAGCGCGACGACAATCTGAAAGAAATCGGCAAGGGCACGCAGCGCCAGGACATGCTCGGCCATGTCACCGGCACCTCGCCCTATTTCGACGACCACAAGCTACAGGGCATGCTGCACCTGAAGGTGGTCCGCAGCGCCCACTCTCACGCACGACTGCGCCGCATCGATACCTCCGAAGCCGAGCGGTCGCAGGGCGTGCGGCGCGTGATCCGCGCCTCCGACGTGCCGCACAATTTGAACACGCTGCTCAGCCTGATCAATTTCGGCAAGGACGACGAGCCATCGCTCGCGGTCGACAAGGTGCGCTACAAGGGCGAGCCGATCGTCGCGATCGTCGCCGACAGCCCGCGCGAGGCCTTTGAGGCCATTACCAAGGTGAAGATCGACTATGAGCCGCTGCCGGCGGTGTTCGATGTCGAGGACGCCCTGAAACCCGGCGCGCCCGTGGTGAACGAGGTCTATCCCAAGAACACCTTCACCTATCACGAGACCTATGATCGCCAGCAGCTCCGCTTCGGCGACGCCGACCGCGCCCTGGCCTCGGCCGATCATGTGCTGGAGCAGCGCTACCAGATGTCACCGATCGAGCATGCGCCGACCGAGACCAACGGATCGATCGCAGCACCTGACACCAACGGCCGCTACATCGTCTACACCTCGACGCAGGCGCTGTTCTTCTCGGTCGACACCTGCGCCAAGATCCTCGACGTGCCCTCCAACACCTTCCACTTCATCGGCGGCACGGTCGGCGGCGGGTTCGGCGGCAAGGTCGATACGCTGACCGAGCCGCTTTGCATCCTCGGTGCGATGCTGACCGGGCGTCCGGTGCGCTACGTGTTCGGGCGCGAGGAGGAGATGCAATACGGCCCGCCGCGCGGTGCTGAGCGCATCTACATCAAGGATGGCGTGATGCGGGACGGCCGCGTCGTCGCCCGCAAGGTGCGCGCCTATTTCGACAGCGGCGCCTATACGCGGCTGTCGAGCTACGCGGCGGTAAAATGCGCCGCGCATCTGCCCGGCCCCTACACGATCCCGAACGTCCATGGCGACGTCTACTGCGTCTTCACCAACCGCACGCCCGCCACCGCGATGCGCGGCTTCGGCGTCACGGCGATGGATTTCGCCATCGAATGCCAGATGGACAAGCTCGCCCATCTCGTCGGCATGGACCCGATGGAGTTCAGGATTCTCAATGCGTATCGCGACGGCGACATGAAGGCCCATCGCCGTGAGGCCAAGAACACCGCGCTGATCGAATGCGTGCAGGTCGCAGCCGAGAAGGCGAAATGGCCGATCCGCGAGGAGTTCAAGCGGATGTCGTCGCGCAAGGATGGTGGCGGGATCCGTGCCGCCGTGACGCTGACGCCGCGCGAGACGCATGCGCCGGCGGCCGCACCGATCCAGCAGCGCACAACGTATGACCGCGCGCCCGCTGCGACCCGCGAGCCACCACCACCGCCTCCCTCACTGCCAACATCACCTCCGCCGCCGCGGCCGAGCGCGCCGTCGCACGGCGCCACCCGCTTCTCTTCCGTCTTCGGCACCAGGAGGCGCTGACCATGACAAGGCACCGCGGACGCGGCATCGCGTCGGTCAACTATCCCATCGGCATGAATCTCGGCGGCGATCCGAGCCAGGCGTTGGTGCATTCCAACCCGAGCGGCAAGTTCACCGTGGCACTGTCCTCGATCGATCTCGGTCAGGGCATGAAGTCGGTGACGCGGCAGATCTGCGCGGAGACGCTCGGCGTGCCGGTCGAGGACGTCTATGTCGACACTGCTGATTCCGACACCGGCCCGCACTGCATGGGCTCGTTCGCCTCGCGCGGCACCCATCGCGTCGGCAACGCCGTGATCGCGGCGGCGCGGGAAGCGCGCGGCGTGATGATGGAGGCGGCCGCTGAGGAGTTGGAAGTGAACGCCGCCGATCTCGAGACCGACGGCCGCGGCAATATCCACGTCAAGGGCGCACCGCACCGCTCGATCTCGACCAAGGACGTCGCGATCGCCGCGCAGTTCAAGCAGGGCAAGACGATCTCCGGCCGCGGCATCTTCCTGGTGCCGCTTTCCGACGTCGACCCTGAAACCGGCGAGATGTCGCCGGCGACATGTTATGCGCATGCCTGCCTGGTGGCCGAGGTCGAGGTCGACGACGAGACCGGCGAGGTCGACATGGTCAGGATGGATTCCGCCTACGAGCTCGGCCGCGCGCTCAATCCGCGGCTGGTCGAGCAGCAGCTGGTCGGCGGCGCCTGGATGGGCGTCAGCCACGCGCTCTACGAGACGCCGGAGCCGTATTATCCGGAGCCGGTGCACGGCCCGCGCGATTTCGTCGAATATCTGATGCCGGGACCGGGCGACATTTGCCCGCACGACATCGCGGTACTGGAACGCCCGGCGCCCGACGGCCCGTTCGGCGCCAAGGGACCGGGCGAGATGTGCGCCAATCCGGTGCTGCCTGCCGTTGCAAACGCGATCTTCAATGCGGTCGGGGTGCGGATCGACGATCTGCCGATCACGCCGGAAAAAGTGCTCCGCGCGATTCGGGCGCAGGGCGGCGCGCGGCCGCAACCGCGGCGCTGAGGTCACTTCATGCCGGTCCGCAGCAACATCGTCGGCATCGACAGCCCCGAGGCGCTGCAGAAAGCGCTGCGCGCCGCCTATTACCTCGCCGACGACGGCATCGCGACGGCGTCCTATCTCTCGCTCGCGCTCGGCAAGCCGCTGCTGCTGGAGGGCGCGCCGGGTGTCGGAAAGACCGAGGCCGCGAAGGCGATCGCCGCCGTGCTCGGCCGGCGGCTGATCCGCCTGCAATGCTATGAGGGCATCGACGCCGCCGCCGCGCTGTACGAATGGAACTATCCGCGCCAGATGCTGGCGATCCGGCAAGCCGGCGAAGAGAGCATCGACATCTACGGCGAGTCGTTCCTGATCGAGCGCCCGATGCTGGCGGCGCTGCGCGCGCCCGACGCGACTGTGCTGCTGATCGACGAAATCGACCGCGCTGACCAAGAGTTTGAGGCGTTCCTGCTCGAATTCCTCTCCGACTTCCAGATCTCGATCCCCGAGCGCGGCACCATCCGCGCCGCCGAGCATCCGGTCGTCGTGCTGACCTCGAACCGGACGCGCGACCTGCACGAAGCGTTGCGGCGGCGCTGCGTCTATCACTGGATCGATTATCCGAATGCCGAGCGGGAGGCCCGCATCGTGATGATGCGCGCCTCCAGCGTCGCGGAAGCCACCGCCCGTGCCGTGGTCGCGGCTGTGGGCCGGCTTCGTCGCGAGCCGCTGAGCAAGGCGCCGGGCATTGCCGAAGCGGTCGACTGGGCCGAGGCCGCGACCTTGCTCAACAAAGGCGGCGCACGCTGGCCGGATGCCTTCAAGCGCTCGATCGGCGTCGCGCTGAAGGACGAGGAGGACCTGCACTTCATTTCACCCCGGCTCGATGCGATCATCGCGGAGGCAGCCGCGTGAGCGACGATCTCAAACTGCCCCGCGCCGCGCAGGTCTTCGTCACCTTTGTCGCGCTGTTGCGCGCCAACGGCTTCCTGGTCGCGCCGGAGCAGACGACGAGCTTCCTCGCCGCGATCGAACTGCTCGGGCCGCGCAGCCTGGCGCACATCCGCCGGGCCGGGCTTGCCACGCTGGCGCCGCCGCCGGAGCGCCGCGCGACATATGACCGGCTGTTCGACATCCATTTCCGCGGCGCTGATGCGATCGAGCAGTCCGAGGGCGAAGACGAGGAAACCGTCCGCCTGCAGGAGGAAGGCCGAGGCGAGGACGAGCCGCCGCTTGCCGGCGAGGCCAATGAGTCCGGCCTTGCCGCGGCGCGCGCCGAGGCGCTGGTCGAGCGCCGCTTTGCGCAGACCGCAACCAGCGATCCGCTGCGCCGATTGTCGCGCGAGGCGGCAAAACGGCTGCCGCGGCGCCGCGGCCACCGGCGACGACGCGCGAGGAGCGGCCCGTTTGCTGACCTGCGCCGCACCCTGCGTGACAGCGTTCGCAACGACGGCGAGGTGCTGCGGCTCGGACGGATGCGCCGCCGCCAGCGTCCGCGGAAAATCCTGCTCCTGATCGACGTCTCCGGCTCGATGAAGGCGCGCACCGAGGAGAACATGCGACTGGCGCATGGGCTGGTGCAGGCGGCCGGCAATGTCGAGGTCTTCACCTTCGGCACGCGGTTGACCCGCGTCACCCCGGCGCTGCGGCTGAAGCGACGCGAGCAGGCGCTGAACGCGGCCTCCTTCCTGGTCAGCGACTGGGACGGCGGCACCCGCATCGGCGACGCGCTGCAGGCCTTCCTCGCCGTGCCGCGGTTCGGCGGATATGCCCGCGGCGCCGCCGTCGTGATCGTCTCCGACGGCCTCGAACGCGGCGATCCGGCCGCGCTACGCGATGCCGTCGCAAAACTGTCGCGCCGGGCCTGGCGGGTGAGCTGGCTGACGCCGCTGGCGAGCTCGCCCGGCTTCAAGCCGCAAACCGAGGCGCTGATCGCGATCCAGCGCTTCGTCGATGATCTCGTGGACGGCGGATCGAGCGCGGCTATTGTCGCGCATCTGCTGTCACTTGCAACAAGGAGAGCTGCGTGACCGGCATTGTCGACGGGCATCATCACATCTGGCGTCAGGCCGATCTCGCCTGGCTGTCCGGCCCGATGCAGCCGCGTATCTTCGGCCCCTACGAGCCGATCCGCCGCGATTATCCGATCGAGGAATATCTCGACGACCTCAAGGGCACCGGCGTTACCCGCTCGGTCTATGTCCAGACCAACTGGCCGAACGGCCAGTTCGAGGACGAGGCGGCCTGGGTGCAGCAGACCGCCGATCAGCACGGCTGGCCGCACGCACTCGTCGCCTATGCGGACTTCTCCGTCGACGACGTCCGGCCACAGCTTGATCGGTTGAAGCGTTATCCGCTGGTGCGCGGCGTGCGCATGCAGCTGCACTGGCACGAAAACCCGCTCTATCGCTTCGCGGCCCGTCCCGATCTCTGCACCGATCCGGTCATCCGGCGCAATGTCGGCCATCTCGCCGATTACGGCTGGAGCTTCGACCTGCAGGTGTTCGCGCCGCAGATGGCCGATGCCGCCGGTCTCGCCGCAGCCTGCCCCGACGTGACGTTCATCCTGCAACACGCTGGTATGCTGGAGGATCTGTCGCCGCAGGGCCGCGCCGGCTGGCGCGCCGGCATGGCGCGGCTCGCGCAGTGCCCCAACGTCGTGTCCAAGCTGTCCGGGCTCGGCACCTTCATCCACCGCAACGATGCAGCGCATATCGCCGGCGTCGTGATCGACACGGTCGCGATCTTCGGCGCGGACCGCTGCCTGTTCGGCTCGAACTTTCCGATCGAGAAGCTGTGGACCAGCTACCGCGATCTCATCGACGCCTTCAAGGCAGCCGCCGAACGGCTCAGCCGCGAGCAGCGCGAGGCGATCTTCAGCACGACGGCGGCGCGGGTCTATCGGCTCGGGCCATAGCAGCGCCGCGAGCACGGACACAACGACGAACACGAATTGGGAGGGAGAAAGATGCCGTTGGAGATCAAGATCCTGGACTATGGCGATATCGAGCTGGAATCGAGCTTCCTCGTGCTCGGGCACAATTGCGGCCGCACCCGCCGCGTGCTGACGCTCGGCTTTCTGATCCTCGGCGGCCCCTACCCCGTGCTGGTTGATACCGGCTACCGCTCCAACCAGATCATGGAGACGCTCGGTATGCGCGGTCTCCAGTTCCACGAGAACATGATCGAAAACCAGCTCGCCCGTCACGGCGTGCGGATGGGCGACGTCCGTTTCGTCTGCCACACCCATCTGCACATCGACCATGCCGGCAAGGACGACCTGTTCCCGATGAACACGACCGTCGTCGTCAACCGCAAGGAGCTGGAATACTCGGTCTCCGGCCTGATGCACCCGCAATATCCCGCACCCGACATCAAGCATTTGATCGACCGCCTGCACACCAAGAGCGCGCTGCGTTTCCTCGACCTCGAAATCACCGGTCCGGTCGAGCTGATGCCCGGCGTCTATTGCGATGCCGCCAACGCTCATACCGAGGGCTCGATGAACATCCACGTCCACACCGCCGACGGCATCGCCACGATCTGCGGCGACGTGATCTATGACTTCAACGACCAGATCGTCACGCCCTTCAACGAGATCCAGGACGCCGAGCCGCGCACCACTGGCAACCATGGGACCAGCAAGCGTGCCGAGAAGGCCGCGATCAAGAAGCTGCTGTCGAGCTCGCGCTATCTGTTGCCGGTGCACGATCGCCCGGCGAAGATCGAGGGCGGCATGGTGGTCGGCCGCCTGCACGACCAGGTGCCCGGGCCCGTCGTGCAAAGCCTGCCGCAACGCAGCTGGTTTCCAGCGTAACAGCGAGGACGGATGCGATGACGCATGTCACGCTACGCGCGGAGTTCGAAGACCTGATCGATCCGTATGCACCGGTCGGCCAGGTCGGCACCGGCTTCGATTTCACGGAGGGACCGATCTGGCATCCGGTCGATCACTTCCTGCTGTTCTCCGACATGCCCGGCGACGTGCGACGGCGCTGGGATGCGCGGCGCGGCGTGGTCGAGATCAAGCGTCCGTCGAACAAATGCAACGGCATGACCTATGATGCCGATCTCAACCTGATTGTCTGCGAGCATGCGACCTCTTCGCTGATCCGCGAGCGGCCCGACGGGCGGCGCGAGGTGCTGGCCTCGCATTATGAGAACCAGGAGCTCAACAGTCCGAACGACGTCTGCGTCCATTCCTCCGGCGCGATCTATTTCTCCGACCCCTGGTATGGCCGGATGCCGGTCTATGGCGTCGAGCGGCCGCGCCAGCTCGGCTTCCAGGGCGTCTATCGCGTGCCGCCCGGCGGCGGCGCGCCGGAACTGCTCGTCGACCGCTATCTGTTCGAGCAGCCGAACGGGCTGTGCTTCTCGCCCGACGAGCGCATCCTCTATGTCAACGACACCGTGCAGGCGCTGATCCGCGCCTTCGACGTCGGCGCCGACGGCTCGCTCGGCAATCCGCGCGTGTTCGCCTCCGGCATCCGCTCGGAGCTTGAGCCCGGCCTGCCCGACGGCATGAAGTGCGACCAACGCGGCAATGTCTGGGTCACCGCGCCGGGCGGCGTGTGGGTCTATTCGCCCGCCGGCGATCTGCTCGGCAAGGTCCGCCTGTCCGAACTCGTCGCCAACCTCGCCTGGGGCGGCGCCGATTTCCGCACGCTCTACCTGACCGCGACCCATTCGGTCTACGCGATCCCGACCAAGGTCGGCCCGCGCAACGAGCCCTATTTGACCGGCAAGCGCGGCAGCGCCAGCGCCGTATCGTCTTCCACGCCGGCGCCCAATCTCGCCGCGGGCGAGATGCAGATCAATCCGCAGCGCTGCGCGATGATCATCCAGGACATGCAGAACGACGTCATCATGGACGGCGGTGCCTTCGCCGAGTCCGGTGCCCCTGCGCACGCGCGACAGCAGCATGTCGTCGAGAATGTCCGCCGCGTCGCCGAGGCCGCACGGGCACGCGGCGTCGCCATCATCCATGTCTGGTTCGTGGTCGAGCCGGGCGCGCCGGGCGTGACACTGAACGCGCCGCTGTTCGAAGGGCTGGTCGACAGCAAGGCAATGGTGCGCGGCAGCTGGGGCGCCGCGCCGGTCTCCGGTCTCGAACCGCGTCCGGGCGACTTCGTGGTCGAGAAGATGCGGATGAGCGCCTGGGAAGGCACGCGGCTCGAGACCATCCTGAAAGCGACCGGCCGCGACATGATCATCAACACCGGGGCCTGGACCAACATGTCGGTCGAGCACACCGCGCGCACCGGCGCCGACAAGGGCTATTTCATGATCGTGCCGGAGGATTGCTGCTCGACCATGAATGCCGACTGGCACAACGCTGCGATCAATTTCGCGCTGCAGAACGTCTCCGTCGTGACCAACGCCGACACCGTCATCAAGGCGCTCGGCTGAGAGGCGGACGCATTGCCAAAGCTGCTTCACGTCGCCTGCTCTCCCCGCGCCGATTCGGAATCGGCAGCCGGCGCGCGCGTCTTTCTCGATCGCTTCCGCGAGATGCGGCCGGATTGGGAAATCGACGCGATGAATCTCTGGCGCGAGCCGTTGCCGGAGTTCGAGGGCTATCTGCTCGAGGCAAAATACGCCCGGATCGGCGGCAAGACCTTCACCAATTCGCAACACGACGCCTTTGCGATGGCGGAGCGGCTGGCGCTGCGGCTGTCGCTGGCCGACCGCGTACTGATCTCGACGCCGATGTGGAATTTTTCCATTCCCTACAAGCTCAAGCAGTGGCTCGACGTCATCATCCAGCCCGGCCTGACCTTCCGCTTCGATCCGGCGTTAGGTTATCTGCCGCTGCTCAAGGACCGTCCGACGGTCGTGATCATCGCCAGCGGCAGCGACTTCGTCACCGGCATGAACCGCGGCCGCATCGACATGGCAACGCCCTATCTGCGCGAAGCGCTGCGCTTCATCGGCATCGGCGACGTCCGCTTCGTGCCGATCGGTCCGACCACCGGACCTGCGGAGCCGATCCATGCCGCCCGCGAGGCCGCGCACCGCCGGCTCGCGGAGATGGCGGGGCGGTTTTGACCTGCTCTCACCATATCGTCGTCCCTGCGAAAGCCAGGACCCATAACCACCGCATTTGATTGTGAATGAGACCGTGGCCCCAGCGCTGCACAACAATTGCCATTCGGGGTAATGGGTCCTGGCCTTCGCCAGGACGACGGCGAGTGTGTGAACGGAGTCGTGAGCCATGTGTCCGCATTCTCGCGACAGCGCTAACACCTACGTTTCCGTCGGCGGAAACACGAGCCTGCACAGCAGTCCCGGCGCGTTGTCGCGCAGTTCGATACGCGCGCCGTGCAGGCTTGCGACCGCCGCGACCAGACTGAGGCCGAGGCCGTTGCCTGGCGTGTAGCGGCTTTGCTCGAGCCGGTAGAAGCGCTTGAAAACGCGATCGTGCTGTTCGGCCGGAATGCCGGGGCCGTCATCGGCAACCGAAATCACCGCTTCACTTTCGTCGTTGTCGCAGGTCACGGTCACCCGTCCGCCCGGACGGCCATGCTTGATGGCGTTGTCGACGAGATTGGCGATTGCGTCGAACAAGAGGTCGCGATCGCCGGTGACCAATACCGCCGGATCGCCGGCAAGGTCGAGGTGGGTGGTGACCTCTTCAGCGGCGGCGTCGTAGAGCTCGACCACCTCACCGGCGATCTCGACCAGATTGACGGTGCGAAACGCGCCCTTGCGGGCCCGCGTCTCGATCTCGGAAATCCGCGTGATCGATGCGAACATCCCGAGCACCGCGTCGAGATCGGCAATCGTGTCGCCGATCAGCGCCGCATCGCCCTCGCCGTTGCGCGGGGCGTGATAGGCCTTTTCGAGCCGGCCGCGCATCCGGGTCAGCGGCGTGCGCAGGTCGTGCGCGATATTCTCGCTGACCTGCTTGACGTCGCCCATCAGGGTCTGGATGCGATCCAGCATCAGGTTGAGATTCTCGGCGACGCGATCCCATTCGTCATGACTGCCATGGAGCGGGATGCGCTGGTCGAGGCCGGAGAGCATGATGGCGCGGCTGGTCGCATTGATCGACTCGATCCGGCCGACCGTTCGCCGTGTGACCCCGATGCTGGCGGCAGCCGCAAGGCCGATGATCAGCACGACGACCGCGATGCCCGCGGCCCTGATCTGCGCCATGAAGCCGTCGAGATCGCTGATGTCGCGGCCGACCAGCAACCGATCGCCGCCTGGTAGGGTCTTCGCCACGGCGCGCACCAGCGCGGTTCCCGAAGGCAGCGCTGGCAGCGAGGTTCGAAATTCCGTCCATCCATCTCCAATGGTATCTGCCGGCCATTGCGTGAGATTTCCCGCGAGCACGACGGATCCCGGGCCGACCAGCAGATAAACCTGATCGGCGAGACCCTTGTTCGCGACGCGTTGCGCGATCAACGCGATCAGGCCATCGCGGCCGGATCGCGCATAGGCATCGTCGAGGTTTGCCTGCTCGGTCATGATGGCGCGGTCGGACCTGTCGCGCACATAGGACAGCGTCGACCCGTAGACATAGGCGAAGATCACGGACACGATGAGGCCGAACGTACCGATGGCGATCAACGCCAGGCGAAACGTCGACGACCTGAGGGTCTTAGCCAGGAGCACGGAGGCAGTACCCGATGCCGCGGATCGTGTGAATCAGCGGATAGGCTTGCTGGTCGTCGACCTTGCGGCGCACCCGGCCGACATAGACATCGATGATGTTGGTCGAGGGATCGAAGTGCAGATCCCAGACGTGCTGGAGCAGCATGGCGCGCGACACCACCCGGCCTTCGTTGCGCGCGAGATATTCGAGCAGCTGAAATTCCTTCGGCAGCAGCGGAATCTTGCGGCCGCGGCGGCTTGCCGTCCGCGCGATCAGATCGACCGCGAGATCGCCGACCCGCAGGATGGTCTCCTTGGCAACGGTCTCGCTGCGGCGGCCGAGCGCCTCCAGCCGTGCCAGCAGCTCGACAAAGGAAAACGGCTTGACCAGATAGTCGTCGCCGCCGGCGCGCAGGCCGCGCACGCGATCATCGACCTCGCCGAGCGCGCTGATGATCAGGAACGGCACCGCGATGCCGTCGTCGCGCATCTGGCGCATCACCGTGATGCCGTCGATGTCGGGCAGCATGCGATCGATCGTGATCACGGCATAGTCCCGCGCCGCCCCCTGGCTCAGCGCCTCGCGGCCGTTCGCCGCCAGATCCACGTCATAGCCGCTGGTGGTGAGTTCCTCGACGAGTTGACCGGCGGTTTCCGGATCGTCCTCGACGACGAGAATGCGGCGGTGAGCTCCGGTCATGTTCTTGAACTCTCCGAGTTGTCCTGAACTCCCCGAGTTCTCAAACTCTCCGAGTGCCCCGCAACGGTCGCCGCCAGACTATCCCATTCCGGGGCTGGATGGAACGCCTGGCGACGACCGCGACAACGGTGCGGTTCGTTGGGCGATCACCAATAGTCGCCGCACACATTGACCCATTGCAGCCCGTACGACGTCCATACCCTGCGGTAGCAGCCGTCATAGTAATCGGCATAGACACCAGGCCCGCCGAAGAAGGCGAAGCGATGGAAGCGGTGATGGTGGTGGAAGAAGCCGCCATGATGGAAGAAGTGCGAGCCGTGGAATCCGGCGCCGGCGAATCGCGGGCCGAACGCGGGAGAACCTGCGAAGCGCGTGCCGCCAAAATGCCCACCGGCAAAATGTCCGCCGCCGCCCATGGCGGCGAAGGCCATACTTCCACCGCGCATGCCGCCGCCGAAACCACCGCCATGCATTCCGCCGCCAAATCCGCCACCGTGCATGCCGCCGCCCATGGCGCCACCAAAACCGCCGCCATGGCCGCCGCCACCGCCGTGCCCACCACCGCCACCGCCGCCACCTCTGGCGAAGGCTACGGGTGCAAGCGCAACACTGACGGCGAGCGTCGCCGCCGTGAGAACCGTGAAGAGCCTGTTCGTCATGAAATCCTCCCTGATTGGGACCGCGGCGAACCTCGTGTCGCCGCATGCAGAGCATGATCAGAAGACGCAAGCGTGAGGCCGACTTCAACTGACAAATGCGCCAGATTCTGACGCCGGATTTAGGATTGGCGAACGCGCCGGCACATACAGCAAATGGCTGGATCACGGGCGGCGACTGCGTTGGCCGAGATCGACGGACATTTGGCTGGAATCAGCGGGTAGCGCGCGTTGAATCGATCCGCCGGGTTTCTTAATCCTGCGCCCATCCAAGGAGCGACGTCGTCGCGGCGGGATTGCAGATCCGGTTCACAATTTGTCGATCACCGGGTCTCCCCGTCGCGCCGGCCGTAACCCACCTGCGATGCAATCGTCTTTGAGCCGGCTCCTCTCAGCGCCGGGACGGTGATTGCTGACCTTCAGCAAGGAGCTTTCGATGAGCGACGAGATCAAGAGACCGTTTCTGACCCACGCCTCGGGCGCGCCCGTTGCCGACAATGTGAACATCATGACCGCGGGTCCGCGCGGGCCGGCGCTCTTGCAGGATGTCTGGCTGATCGAGAAGCTGGCGCACTTTCACCGCGAAGTGATCCCGGAGCGTCGGATGCACGCCAAGGGCGCCGGCGCGCACGGCACCTTCACCGTCACCCACGACATCACGCGCTACACCAAGGCCAGCATCTTCTCGCAAATCGGCAAGCAGACGCCGATGTTCACGCGGTTCTCGACCGTTGCCGGCGAGCGCGGCGCGGCGGACGCAGAGCGCGACATCCGCGGCTTCGCGCTGAAATTCTACACCGATGAAGGCAATTGGGACGTGGTGGGCAACAACACGCCGGTGTTCTTCTTCCGCGATCCCCTGCGCTTCATCGACCTCAACCACGCCATCAAGCGTCACCCGCGCACCGGGGTGCGCGATCCCGACATGAACTGGGATTTCTGGACGCTGCTGCCGGAAGCGCTACACCAGGTCACCATCGTCATGAGCGAGCGCGGTATCCCGAAGAGCTTCCGGCATCAGCACGGTTTCGGCAGCCACACCTACAGCATGATCAACGCCAACAACGAGCGGGTCTGGGTGAAATTCCACTTCCGCACCCGCCAGGGTGTCCAGAACCTGACCGACGCCGAGGCCGAAGCACTGGTCGGCAAGGACCGCGAGAGCCACCAGCGCGACCTGTTCAACAGCATCGAGCGCGGCGACTTCCCGCGCTGGACGCTGTTCATCCAGGTGATGACGGACGCGCAGGCCAACGCATTCAAGTTCAACCCGTTCGATCTGACCAAGGTGTGGCCGAAGGCGGATTATCCCCTGATCGAGGTTGGGTACTTCGAGCTCAACCGCAACCCAGAGAACTTCTTCGCCGAGGTCGAGCAGGCGGCGTTCACGCCGGCCAATGTCGTGCCCGGCATCGGCTATTCGCCGGACAGGATGCTGCAGGCCCGCCTGTTCTCGTATGGCGACGCGCAACGCTACCGGCTCGGCGTCAACCACCACCAGATCCCGGTGAACGCGCCGAAATGCCCGTTTCATAGCTATCACCGCGACGGCGCGATGCGCACCGACGGCAATCTGGGCGCCACGCTGACCTATTGGCCGAACAGCCATGGCGAGTGGACCGACCAGCCGCAGCTGAACGAGCCGCCGCTCGAGATTGCCGGCGCCGCTGCACATTGGGATCACCGCGTGGACGACGATCACTGGCAGCAGCCGGGCGATCTGTTCCGCAACATGAATGCCGCGCAAAAACAGGCGCTATTCGACAACACCGCCCGCCAGGTCGGCCAGGCGTCGAAGCACATCCAGGAACGGCATGTTGCGAATTGCAGCAAGGCCGATCCGACCTACGGCAAGGGTGTCGCGGATGCGCTGGCAAAGTTCGCGGCCGGCAAATTGTAACGCAATGCCTTGACGAATGAAGCACTGAGTCCCGTCATCCTGAGGTGCGAGCTCTTGCGAGCCTCGAAGGATGCACGGCCCCGTCTCTGGCCGATTCATCCTTCGAGGCCCGCTCCGCGGGCACCTCAGGATGACGGGCAGCTCGGGTGACTCGGCGAGACGCGTCACGCAGTCGATTTGAAACAGGGCGGCGAGCTCGGCTTGCCGCCCTCACCTCGCTCAAGTCGGCTTGCCGCGCCCGCTCTTCTCGGCGGCGCGGCGTAGCGCCTCAGCGAGCGCGCCGCCGCCGGACTGCTCCTGCGGCTTGCGCGGAGCCGACGACGTCATCTTGGCGGAGCCGCGCGAGAAATCGCGTGACGGTCCGGCATTGTCCTTCTTCGGTCCGACCTCGTCGTCGAGCCGCAGGGTCAGCGCGATGCGCTTGCGCGCGACCTCGACATCCAGCACCTTGACCTTGACGATGTCACCCGGCTTCACCATCTCGCGCGGATCCTTGATGAAATTCCGCGACATCGCCGAGATGTGCACCAGGCCATCCTGGTGCACGCCGATATCGACGAAGGCGCCGAAGGCGGCGACGTTGGTCACGGTGCCCTCGAGGATCATGCCCTGTTTGAGGTCCTTGACCTCCTCGACGCCGTCCTTGAACACCGCCGCCTTGAACGCCGGACGCGGATCACGGCCGGGCTTCTCCAGTTCGCGCAGAATGTCGGTGACGGTCGGCAGACCGAAAGTGTCGTCGACGAAGGATTGCGGCCTCAGCCCGCGCACCACGTCGGCGTTGCCGATCAGCGCCTTGATGTCGCTCTTGGTCGCTTCGAGGATACGGCGCACCACCGGATAGGCTTCCGGATGCACGCCGGATGAATCAAGCGGGTCCTCGCCGTTGCTGATGCGCAGGAAGCCGGCGCATTGCTCGAACGCCTTCGGCCCGAGCCGCGGCACCTCCTTCAGTGCCTTGCGCGACTTGAACGGGCCGTTGGCGTCGCGGTGCTGCACGATGCTCTGCGCCAGCCCAGCGCCGATGCCCGACACCCGCGAAAGCAGCGGCACCGAGGCGGTGTTGGCATCGACGCCGACCGCGTTCACGCAGTCTTCCACCACGGCATCGAGCGAGCGCGCGAGTTTGGCCTCGCCGAGATCGTGCTGGTACTGGCCGACGCCGATTGCCTTCGGTTCGATCTTGACCAGCTCAGCCAGCGGATCCTGCAGGCGCCGCGCGATCGAGACCGCGCCGCGAATGGTGACGTCGAGATCGGGCAGTTCGCTCGACGCGAAGGCGGAGGCCGAGTAGACCGACGCGCCGGCTTCGGAGACCACGATCTTGGTCATCTTGCGCTCAGGCAGCCGCTTCACGAGCTCGGCGGCGAGCTTGTCGGTCTCGCGCGAGGCGGTGCCGTTGCCGATCGCGATCAGCTCGACGCCATGCTCGATCGCGAGCTTGCCGAGAATGGCCAGCGCCTCGTCCCAGCGCCGTTGCGGCTCGTGCGGAAAGATTGCCGTATGCGCCACCACCTTGCCGGTGGCATCGATCACCGCGACCTTGACCCCGGTGCGGTAGCCAGGATCGAGCCCCATGGTGGCGCGCGGACCGGCCGGCGCCGCCAACAGCAGGTCGCGCAGATTCGAGGCGAACACACGCACCGCCTCGGTCTCGGCCGCGGTCCACAGCCGCATCCGCAGGTCGATGTTGAGATGGATCTGGATCTTGGTGCGCCAGGCCCAGCGCACCGTCTCGCTCAGCCATTTGTCGCCCTTGCGGCCCTGGCTCGAGATCGCAAAGCGGTTCATGATCCTGAGCTCGTAGAGGCCGGGCACGCCGACCGCCGGCGCCTCGGCCTCCGGCTTGATCGCGAGGTCGAGGATCTCTTCCTTCTCGCCGCGGAACAGCGCCAGGATGCGGTGCGACGGCAGCTTTGGCAGCGGCTCGGAGAAATCAAAATAGTCCTTGAACTTCTCGCCTTCGGTCTTCTTGCCGGTGCGGACGGTCGAGGCCATGATGCCGTTCGACCACATCTCCTCGCGCAGCGCGCCGATCAGGTCGGCATCCTCGGCGAAGCGCTCGACCAGGATCGCGCGCGCGCCGTCCAGCGCCGCGGCGACGTCGGCGACCTGCTTCTCGGCATTGACGAAGGGAGCAGCGGCCTCGTTCGGATCGTTCTGCGGCTGCGTCAAGAGCTGATCGGCGAGCGGCTCGAGCCCGGCCTCCTTGGCGATCTCGGCCTTGGTGCGGCGCTTCGGCTTGTACGGCAGATAGATGTCTTCCAAACGGCCCTTGCTGTCGGCGGCCATGATCTGGGCCTCGAGCGCGGCGTCGAGCTTGCCCTGCTCGCGGATCGAATTGAGCACCGCGGTGCGGCGCTCCTCGAGCTCGCGCAAATATGTCAGCCGCTCTTCCAGCGTGCGCAGCTGGGCGTCATCGAGCGCGCCGGTGAGCTCCTTGCGGTATCGCGCAATGAACGGCACCGTAGCGCCGCCGTCGAGCAGCGTCACCGCCGCCTCGACCTGCTCGTCGCGAACGCCCAGCTCCTGCGCAATCTGATGATGGATCTTTGCCACGCCTGTCTCTCTCACCCCGTTGCGCCGCCAAATCACCGATGGCGCGGACGCCGCTTATGGACCATCCCGGAATGATTCATCAAGGCGCGCTGTGGATCAAATTTGGCACGCCGCACGCGCTATTTCCGGGATGTTGGCCGCGCGCGGCTTGACAAATACACCCGCGCCGCATTGCCGCCGAAAATCGCAGCTCTTGCCTCACTTGACAAATCAGCAAGCAGGCTCTCAGCGGCGGCGAACCAGTGCGCATAGCCGCCGGCGAGGTTGACGACGGGCCAATCGCTACCCCACAGCAGCCGCTGCGGCCCGAAGCATGCCAGTGCATGATCCACGGCCTCGCGCAAATCGGCGACCTGCCAGTTCGGCGCGGCTTCCGTCGCCAAGCCCGACAGCTTGCAGACGACGTTGGACCGCGCGGCAAGGCTTGCGATGTCGTCCTTCCAGGCCGCGATGTCGCCGGTTGCGAGTTGCGGCTTGCCGAAATGGTCGAGCACGAATTGCAGGTCCGGATGGCCATCGACCACCTGAACGAGCCGCGGCAAATGGCGCGGCAATACCAACGCGTCGAACACGAGGCCGTACTGCGCCATGGCCTCGAGCGGCGCGGCCAGTTCCGGCCGCAGCAGCCAGTCGTCGTCGGCGATGTCCTGCACCATCGGCCGCAGGCCAACCAGCAGTTCGCGCCCGGCGATCGCGTCGACCCGCGTCGCGGCGTCGTCAGCATCGAAGTCGATCCAGCCGACCACGCCGCGCACCAGCTCCGCGCCTTTGGCAACGTCAAGCACGAACGCCGTCTCCGCCTCGGTCGGCGCCGCCTGCACCAGGATCGTGCCTTCGATCCCGGCCGCGGCCAGATGCGGCATCAAATCGGGCAGACCGAAGTCGCGGTAGATCGGCCCGCGTTCGGACGTCAGCCAGCCGTAATCGGCGCGCGAAAGTCGCCATACATGGTGGTGGGCATCGATCCGCATCATGCCGGCACCGGCGCGTGCTGGTCGAGCAGCCCCTCATTCTTCAAATCCCGCCACAGCGCGGTGGGGACGGGCGACGACAATGCGGCGGCGTTGCGCTCGACCTCCTGCGGCGTCTGTGCGCCGAGCACGACGCTCGCGACCGCCGGATGCCCCAGCGCGAAATGCAGCGCGGCGGTCGCGAGGGCCACGTCGTGCACGCGGCAGACGCGCTCGATTGTTGCCACCTTCTGCATCACGTCGGGCGGCGCGTCCTTGTAATTGTACTTGGCGCCGGCAACCGCGCCGGTTGCCAGGATGCCGGAGTTGAACACGCCGCCGAGCATGACGCCGATGCCCTGCGCCTGCGCGAGCGGCAGGAACTCGGCGAGCGCCGGCTGCTCCAGCAGCGAGTAGCGGCCGGCGAGCAGCATGGTGTCGAATGTACCGGCCCTGGCGAAGCGCACACACATCTCGGCCTCGTTGACGCCGATCCCGATCCCCTTGACCACGCGTTCCGAGCGGAGCTTGTCGAGCGCGACATAGGCGCCCTCCATCGCCTCGCGGAACCTGGCTTCGATCGCATCCGCACCATGGGTCCAGACGTCGACGTCGTGGATCAACAACAAGTCGATATGATCGGTGCCGAGCCGCAGCAGCGACTGCTCGACCGAGCGCATGGTGCCGTCATAGGAATAGTCGACCACCGCGCGATGCGGCGCGCCGCCGACGAAGTTCGAGCCATCGCCGCGGCCATGGAAAGGATCCATCCAGCGCCCGACCTTGGTACAGACGACGACGTCCTCACGCGCCACGCGGCGCAGCGCGGTGCCGCAGCGATGCTCGGCGAGGCCATGCCCGTAGAGCGGCGAGGAATCGAGCAGGTTCACGCCCAGCGCAAACGCCCGCTCTGCGGCTGCGATCGCGGTGGCGTCGTCGAGCCTCGCGAAGAGGTCGCCGAGCGGCGCGGTGCCGAAGCCGAGGATGGAAACGTCGAGGCCGGTGCGGCCGAGCCTGCGGCGCGGCATTGCCGACGCAGGCGCCGGATGTGAGGATGGAGATTGGTTCACCGTGACGGCTCCCTTGCAGTTTTCTTGCTTGCAGGGAGAGTAGCCTCGCGGGCGAGCCGAGCACAAGCGGACGCGCAGTCAAGCGACAGTCGAAAGTTCCGCGCCACTGTGGATCCGACGTGACGACGCGAGCCTATTCGTCGTCGGAGTTGATCTCCTTGGCCACATTGTCGACCACCACGGGACTTTCGAAATAAGTCACCGTCGGATCGGCGCCGTATTTGTCCCGGGCGCGGGCGCGCCAGGCATCGGTGTACAGCGCTTCCGCCTCGCCCCGCGAATTCCAGAAATAGATGCCGCCAGCCGTCATGCCGTCCTCGGACAGCACATAGGTCTTGCGAAACAGCCCCGGCACGTCTCGATAGAGCGGTGCGGTGCTCAGGAAGATGCTGCGCGCTTCCTCGCGCGTGACCGGCTTCGGCAATTTGAAAGTCGTGACGGCGGTAATCATGAGAACCTCCCGAGGGACCATTCTTGACATGATCGTCAAACTTGACAATTGTGTCAAGAATGATCCGGTGGAGCGAATCGCATGGTAGGTGTGCGTCAGTTTGACGAGGACGCGGTGATCGCGACCGCACTCGACGTGTTCTGGCGCAAGGGCTTGCACGACGCGACCATGCAGGACCTCGCGGAGGCGACCGGCGTACAGCGCGGCAGCCTCTACAACGCCTATGGCGACAAGGAAGCGATGTTCCTGCGCGCCTTCGATCGGTATACCGGGCAATTCCTGGAGGCGGCCGGCAACGCGCTGGCTCAGGGCGACACTGCGGCGGGGCTGAGGCACTTCTTCGACATGATCATCGTCAACATGACGGACGGCTCGCCGCCGCGCGGCTGCCTGACTACGCGCACGGCGCTCGACGCGGCCATTTCAAGCGCGGATGTGCGTCAGCGCGTGCAGGATGTGCTCACGCGGCTCGAGCAGCTGATCGGCAAGGCCCTCGGCACGGCGCCGGGCAAGCGCAGCGCCGCCGACGCGAACCGGCTGGCGCGCGTCATCGTGACGTACACGCGCGGGCTAGCGGTGATGGAGCGCGCCGGGTACAGCCGCAAGCAGTTGAGGGATCTGGCCGCGACGTTCATCGACGCGGTCGTCGCCAATGCCTGAGGTCACGGTTCAGCCCGGTCGCCTGCGCGACCATGCGCCGACGAAGGTCGGCAGCGCAAAGACGCCCTGCATGGCGACGACCTCGTTGCGCAAGCGCTCGGCAAAACTATCCAGCGCCAGCTCCGCTTCGGTGGCGACGCCGAGCTTGACGATATGCGGGAGATTGCTGCGCAGGCCGCTCGCCATGTAGTCGTAACCGTCGAAATCCGCCCCGCCTCCGGTCGGCGCAAACAGGCTCATGCGCGGCGCAGGAAGCCCAGCCGCGACGAACGCGCCGTGCAACGACAATCCCATGCGGTTGTTCAGGCCCGCCCGGGCGAACATCTCCTTCACGGTGCCCCACGCCTGCGACAGCAGCGGCGACGGCGGATTGGCGATCGGCCCCTCGCCCCAGTCGAGATCCTGAAACGCCACGATGCCGTCTGGCTTGACGTGCCCGAGCAAGTGCCGAATGAGCGCCGCGGGATCCTTCACATAGATCAACACGAGCCGGCCGACGACCGCATCGAAATCCCGGTCGAGCTCGATCGTGCTGATGTCGCCGACCCGGAACGAGACCTGGCGGAGGCCGAGCGAGCGTGCCGTGCCCACGGCTTCCCCGACGATGGCGGGGTTGCTGTCGACCCCGACCACCGCCCCGCTTTCGCCGACCAGGCCTGCGGCGATGAACGACACGTTGCCGGCGCCGCTTCCGACGTCGAGCACCTTCATGCCCCGCGAGAGCCCGGCCTCCTTCAGGAGCTGCCACGTGGACGCATCGTAGAGCTGCGACTGACGCTTGAGCCTGTCGGTCTCTGCGGTCGAACGCCCCATCACATAGTTCGGATCGTAGCCGGAGGTCTCTTGCATGGATCTACCCGTTCGGTTCGTGAATGGAGGCGGCCGCGCCCGTGCTCACGCCGGCCGCAGGCCCGACAGGAATGCCTGCAGATCCGCCGCGAAGCGCTGCTCGAACGCGATGGCGCGGTGGGGTGAATGGCCGCATTCCTCATAGTGAACGATGTCGGCACGCGGATTGTCGCGCGCGAAGCGCGCGTCGTGGTCTTCCAGCAATGCCGCCCCACATCCAGGATCGGCCTGAATGATCCTGACGGGACAGAGGAATTCCCGCCTGGTCTGAATCGCTGCAAGAACGGAGGCAACGTTTCCGTCCGCCCAGCAGCGCCCGTCTTGCCGCTGCAGCGCTGACGCATGGCTCAACAGGTGACGGGGGCCGAAATGATCGCGGCCGATCCCGCCCATCGGCGTCGGAGAGTCTGCAAGGAATGCCAGGTAAGTGCCGAGTGGCGCGCGCGCCTGCTGCCACGCGGCCTGACGCGCGCTGACGATCGCAAACAGCTTTGGGAAAGCCGATTTCTCCCACTCGCCCGGCTGGCCAAGATACCATGGCGGATCCTCGAGGAAGGCGGCGCGCACGTTGGCATCGCCGCGCTGTGCCAGCACCCCAGCAACACAGCCGCCGAGCGAGTGCCCGACGATCACCGCCGGACGCCCGATTGCGGCCAATGCGGTCTCCGCATCCGATACATAATCGGCGAGCGCGTAGCTCGGGGCCCGATCCGAGTGCCCGTGCCCCCGGAAATCCATAGTCCAGACCCGGTATCGATCCCTGAGCCGACCGCCGGTTTCCTGCCATGTGTCCCGGCTGAGCGACAGGCCGTGCAGAAACAGGATCGATTCACCGTCCGGCGGGCCATCGACCGAAGCAGCCAGCCTGACGCCGCTATTGTCGAGCGTAATGTCGGTCACCGAACATCTCCGTTGCGAAATACCGCCAGCATCAGGCGTCGGCCGGATTGCACTTCGGCATCACCCGCGCCGATCTCAGCGCCCGATCTGCCGGAACTTGTCTGTGAGGCCGTCGAGATAACCGACCCAGGTCGAATTGATCGGCTGGTTCTCGATCAGCGCGTGAAAGCGGATCATCATGCAGATCAGGAACAGCGGCTGGATGAATGCCGCGCGCACCGTCACCGCCAGCAGGGCCGCGATGAAGACGGTGACCACGGCGCCATATTCCCTGACGGCCTCAGGCAGCCAGACCGTCACCACCCCTGCGGGGACCAGCAGCAGCAGGCAAAGCAGCATGCTCAGGATCCGCTCGACGATGACCATCCAGACCGACGTCGCCAAGATTGGCTTGGCGTTCTGGCAATAATAGACCAGTCCATCCTGGATGTTGCGCCTCGGATCGTCGCCGCCGCGCGCCAGATCGTAGGACAGCACCACCTTGTCCAGGTAGCGCGTCGCAGCCGATAGGATGGTGTTGAGCAGACCGAGGATCGCCTTCATACCGGGCGCCGGCAGCCAATCGCCGAGCGTATCGAGCGCATTGTGAAACGCGCGAAGCACGGCGCGGATCAGCGCATTGAGCCCGAACAGGACCGCGACTTCGCCGAACCGGTCCATCACGATCCGGCGACCGTAGGCGAACTGCCCTTCGGTGCCGTTGCCGATGCTGCCGCGTGTGATCAGCTCGGTCAGCACGGCGACATGGCCGCAGGCGATCATGTGAAGCGTGTAGCGAAGGATGGCGCCCCATATCCATCCGCCGAGCAGCAGGATGCCAAGCAGCCAGCAATAGCCGAACACGCTGGCGACATGGGTACCGAGCCAGACCGCGCCGCCGACCGCGACCACGGCCCAGATGGCGCACGCTACGGCAAAGGCCAGCAGCACGCCCCAGCGCGCCAGCGCATAGGGTAAGGTCTCGACCAACAGCTTCAGCGCCGCCGCCAAACCATGATCGCGAACCAGCAACGGATAGGAATGGGACGGTCCCTGGGATTGTCCCGCGGCGTGCCAATCGGCTGAACCGCCGCGGCCGCCGCCATTGCTCAGGCTTATGTCAGACACGTGTTGCCTCTTGTTGGCTCTTGGGTTGCCGTGATCGATCGAGATTGGATTCAACGGGATTGCTGTTGCGGGATCAGCTCGACGCGGTGACTGATGCGGAAACCTGCCCAATGCGCAAACCTGCCCAAGAGCAGCGTGTCCGCCGCAGACCAGGCATCACAGCGCCAACACCTCGGGGCTGGCAGAGGGTTGGTCCGTTGGCGCTGTGAGCCGGCACAGCCGCGACATCGATCAGGGAGGAGCGCCGATGTCGCGGCCAGCGATCATTGACCGGCGGCCGGCAGTTCGGCGTAGTTGCCGTCCTTGTCGCGGCGGTACACGACGTAATCGATCAGGGTGATGTCACCCTTCGGCGTGTAGCTGATGTTGCCGAGCACGGTATCCCAGTTTCCACTCTTGATGGTCGCTGCGATCTTCTTGGCGTCCGTGGTCTGGGCGCGGGCGACAGCCTGGCTCCAGATCTGGAACGCGGCATAGCTGTAGAGCGTGTAGCCGTCCGGATCGATGCCCTTATCCTTGAACTTCTTCAAGGTCGCGGCCGCGGTCACCTTCTTGCGCGGATCGGGCGAGAAGGTGAACAGCGAGCCCTCGGCAAGCGGACCCGCAATCGCGGCGAACTGCTTGTCGACCAAGGCGTCGCCGCCCATCAGCACGGCATTGACGCCCTGCTCGCGCATCTGGCGCAGGATCAAGGCCGCCTCGGCGTAGTAGCCACCGACATAGACGAAATCGATCGATTCCTTCTTGAAGCGCGACACCAGCGCGGCAAAATCCTTGTCGCCCTTGGTGTAGGCCTCATAGAGCTTTTCCTTAACGCCCGCCGCGTTGATGGCGTTCTTGGTTTCGTCGGCAAGGCCTTTGCCGTAGGTCGTCTTGTCGTGGATGATCGCGACGTTCTTGGTCTTGTAGTTCTTGATGATATATGCGGCCGCGACCATGCCCTGCTGGTCATCCCGGCCGCAGACGCGGAACGTGTTCCACAATCCGCGCTCGGTGAAGAGCGGGTTGGTCGAGCCCGGCGTGATCTGCAGCACATTGCCCTCGGCATAGGCGTCCGAGGCGGGGATCGAGGTCGACGAGCAGAAGTGCCCGACCACGAACGGAATCTTCGCGCCTGCCATCTTCTCGGCAACCGACACCGCCTGCTTCGGATCGCAGGCGTCGTCGCCGACCTCCAGCTTCAGCTTCTTGCCGAGCACGCCGCCCGCCGCATTGATGTCGGCGATGGCGAGGTCAGCACCGTTCTTGAACTGCTGACCGAAGCTCGCCTCCGAGCCGGTCATCGGCCCAACCACGGCAACACTGATGTCCTGGGCCATGGCCGCGCTGGACAATGCCAGGCTCGCACCAACCGCAAGAAAGTATCCTCGAAGTGCAAACTTCATCATATTCTCCTTGATGGTCTCAAGTCGCCTCAATGCATCGCAATCGACTGGTATCGCCGGCCGCAACGATCATCGGGGGCTGCCTTGTATGCGCGCGATGAGCGGCAGGCTCGGACTGAGGCGACGGGGGATTGGACATATGCGACATTGGGCAACAATGTGAAACACGTTGCCGTGCATTGGCGCTTGGAATCGTCCTGTGTGCGCGACAGCACATGGCTGGTGATAGCTCGATCACGGCCGCACCAGCGGCTCGGGCTCTGCCGGCTTGACGTCGGCTCCGACCGGTGCTGCCGCCTCCACGGCGCCTTTCAGCTCGATCTCGTAGTAGCCGCCGACCTTGATCGCGCCCCATTGCGTCGAGACCGCCACATTGATTCGTTGTCGCGCCGGCAGATCGGCATCGGTGTGCCGGTGGGCAACGCTGCCCTGGGACAGGACCTCGATGTGAGACAGCCGAACGCCGTCCGCATTCCAGAAGTCGAAGTTGAGATGCTGCGGCAGCGGACGGCCGAACACGCCCGTCTCCTTGAAGGCGAGCTCGACATCGACATGGCCCGGCCCCGCCATGAAGCTGTAGTAATGACCGCGGACATCGTTGGTGATGTTGGCGCGATTGACGCCGACGCCGAGCACTGTCGGATGATGCAGATCGGTGGACTGCGCCGATGCCGGGTCGGCCAACCCGCCGATGCAGAGAAGCAGGCGCAGGCTCGGCATCACGACCATCCAGGGCGTGTTCGTCATGGTTGAAACGCCGCCGACGCTAGTTCGGGTTCGGAACGAAGATGACAATCTTCAGATCTCGCGACGGGGTGAAGTTCGTGTGCCGGACCTCGAAGCGGGTCGGTCCGGTCTTCTTGACGCCATCCGCGCAGAAGCTGACGAAATTGTTGGGCTCACCCTTGTCGATGGTGAGGTGAAAGTCGCCGATCGGCGCCGCCCAGTTGGCGCCGGTCGAGAGCACATAGGCAATCGACCGTTCACTGAATGGGGGATAGGGAGCGTGTCTGGTCGCGCGCGCCCGCTCGATGGTGCGGATCAAATCGTCGTCGATGCAATATGAGGCGAGAAACTCCCGCGCTTCCGGATTGCTGCGCCAGTTGTCGGCGCCGATAATCGTCTGCACCGAGCCGCCGACGCTCGGACGATAGGTCTGCTCGAACATGATCTCCCGACCCGCAGGGAAGGTCTGCATCCAGGTATAGGCCGAGCGCAACGTCCAGGTCGGCACCAGATGATCCTGCATCGGGCCGCCCGACCCGTAGGTCTCGATGGCGCCGACGCCGAGCTTGACGAGCTCCGGCCAGTTCGATTTCGGCAATTTGTCGAGCAGCTCGCCCGCAGGGCCCCTGATCGGCATTAGTGGAATTCCGAGCTTCCGCAGCAGCGCCGTCTGGTCCACATCGTTCGCGAGCGCCGTCTGTTCGAGATGCGGCACGGCCGCCTTGCCGTCGACGATTACGTGGAAATCAAAGATGTTCTCGGGATCGTCGGTCGGGAGCCCGATATTCTCGTCGCCTTCCTTGCCGGCAATGTCCGGCATCGGGAACGCGATCATTATCGTTTTGTCGGCGGCCGAGGTGTTGAAGAACCGGTAGACGATCCGGATCTGCTTCTCGGAGATGAACAGATCCTCGGAACGCATCACGATATCGGGGTCCTGCTTGAAGCGAAGTCCCCCGCTTTCCAGTGCGGCGGACGTGTCATTCGCCCGCGCGCACCAGGGCAGCAGCCCGGCAAGCAGGACCAGAAAGGCCCCTTTGGCTATCGGAGGCATGGTCATTCCTTCTCGCTTGATTGGGGGAGCAAACTCGCGGCAGTCAGTCGCATCCGTCCTTGACCGGGAAGAAATCGGAGACGTCGACGCGCGTCGTCTCGATCGGCAGCACGACCCAACTGTCCATATCGAGGTGACCGCAAAGCTTGACGACAGCGATCGATTTCCGGTCCTGCCAGGCCGTCACCGTGAAACCGATCGGGACAGCACTGCGCTCAAAAACATGCTGCTTGGCAATACCGGCGGCAGCGCCGGCCGCGAGCGAGATCGTGATTTCACCGGCGCCGGTGCCGCCAGGCCGGATCGACGATTGCCGCGGTGATCCGAACGAGAGTTCGCTCCCGGCCGTGACCGCAACGGTCTGTTGGAACCCGTTCTCGATGCTGAGCACAGGTTTCGCACTCGCGGCCTCCGTGGCGATCGGCACTATTCCCGCTAGAAGGCCGAGCATCACTGATGCTGATCGAATGAGTGAAGCCGACATGAGCGCAATCCTTCCTGAATGAGCGCGCCAGGAGCCGAACAAGTTCGCTGCATCGTGATCTTTCCCTCGAATCCGATGTCGATACATGCGCAGCCGAGGCCTTCGCTGCGAACGGTGTTGAAGGGCAAGCATACTCTTCCTATTGCGCAACGATCACGTTCCACGTCGTGCCAGGCTCCGGACGATGGATCTCGACGGTTCCAAATCCAGCTTCCCGCAAGGCATGCCTGACATCGTCGACGGCTCGAAAAGTGAAGATGTCCTTGGGAAATCCCAGGCGCTCCATCACATCACCCGGCAGGAAGCCGAGCGCGAGCACGCCATCTGCCTTGAGCACCCGCCTGATCTCGCTGGCACCTATGGACAGCGATCGCCAGAAGTACACGGTGTTGACGCTGCACACCTTGTCGAATTGATCACTCTCCAACGGCAAGGCCTCGATTTCTCCGATCCGAAAGTCGGCGCGCCCGGCGTCAATCGCAGTCCGATATCGCGCTGTCGCCCATGCCACCACGTCCTGGGAGCGATCGACCGCCGTCAGATGAGCAGCGCAGTCGAGCAAAGGCGCGAGCGTCACGCCGCCGCCGAACCCGATCTCGGCGACGCGGTCGGAGGACTTCACGTCGAGCAACTCCAGCGCATAGCGGTTCATCCGGCTGTTGTGCCGGTTCATCAGGCCGCCAACGAAACGACCGAAGACGCCGCGCGGATGAGCGAGATGGCGAGCGATCAAGCGAGGCGGAGCCATGATACGTCCTGAAATTTGAGCCGATGCACGCGATGCCGGCGCCGGCCTGAGCGGATCGTCCCGTAGGCAAGATCGCGCGGAAGCTGCCTTTTATGCGCTTAGGGGTTATGTCGCACGGACCGATGCGACAGCGATTTGGACATATGCGACATCGGTTGACGATGTGAATCGAATTTGTCGCTGCATGGCTACCCGACGGCGGAATTGTATGCAGGTCGGCCGCCCGCTAATGATTGCCCGCCTTGGGCGCTCCTGTATCGTCAGCAACCTTCAAAAGGATTGGATACGCGACATGCGCGGATCATATCGGCGGATATCCCGATCGGTCGTGTTGATCGGAACGGCACTGATCGTGACAGCCGCCGCAACGCCAGCACCGGAAAGCGCGATCCGTTGGGATGCGAAGAACGCCTACCTCAAATGCGACGGCGCGATCGACGGCACCATCGCTTGGCCCTCCGCGCCGCAGGCAGCATGCGTTGCGATGCTGATGTGCGCAAATGAGCGCACGCTATCCGCAGAGCGTCACCGGCGGCTGATCGAGCAGATCCGGCGGGTGCCGGGTTGTGGAGAGCCGTAAGGAGCGGTCGGGCGGCACAACGGGAATTCAGACGTTCGGTCAGGAACGCCGCGGCACCGCGCGAATATCCGACGGCGTCACGCCGTACTGCCGGCGGAAGGTGCGGTTGAAGTAGGACAGGTCGCCGAACCCGACTTCGAACGCAATCGTGCCGATGGCGCTGCGGCTGTGGCGCGGATCGGTCAGCAGATGATGCGCGCGCGCCAGGCGCTGGCCGAGCACGAATTCCGAGAAAGTTGAACCCACGCTCTCGAACAGCCTCTGGATATGGCGCGGCGTGAGCCTCAGCCGGGCAGCCACCGCGGGCAGCGTGAGGTCGCCATAGCCGAGATTGTCACTGATGTCGGCCTTGATCGCGGCAAGCCGGGCCGCCGCCAGTCCGCCGTCTTCCGCGGCAACCGCCGCGTCACGGTTGGCGCCGATGATCAGCGCGCCGAGATCGATCAGATGCTTGACGACGGCACCGCGCAGTTCGGGGGTCGAAAGCTGGTAGCTGTCGTCGAGCTCCCTGATGTAAAGCGCCAGCAGCCGCATCGCCTCGGTGTTCGCCGGCAGCGGACGGATCAGCATGTCTTCGGGATCGTTGACCAGCGAGGCGAGCGCGTTGCGCGGCAGCCGGAGACCGACGAAGCGGCTCGGCGACACCGGCACCACTATGTTGCCGGCTTCCGCGCTCGACTGCAGCACGGCCTGGCCCGGGCTGAGTTCGATATCGCGACCGCGTTGCGAGGCACGGGTGTTGCCGCTCGTGATGATCGTCAGCACCAGGTCGTCGGTGCCGTCGAGCAGTTCGCGTGGTCTTGCGATCTTGAGATTGCTGCAGGCCCAGGATCCAATGCCGAGCCCGGACAATTCGCGCACATTCGCTTCGGCATGAAACGCGCCGTCGTCGAGCGGCTCCGGATCGAGCTTGACGATCATCCGCCCGATCTGCTGGCGAAAGATCGGCAAGCGATCGCGTTCGCCGAAATGCGCGGTCGAGAATCGAAACCCTGTGATATCGCCCGACTGCATTGTCATCGGCTCGCCCTCATGGTGGCGGAAGTCGCCGTTCATATGCGGCTGATTTGTGGCAGCGCACACCCGAGCATGGGGGCCATGCAACGCCACGTTGAACGTGAACCTTTCGCCGGTTCCCCCGATGACTCGATCTGACAAGTGTCAAGCATCGCGCATAAACTTCGCAAATGCGCAGCCTGGTACGGCGCGCGCGAAATTCCTTCGACCTTGATGGATTTTGTCGCGCCCGAATTCGCGACCGGGACTAAAATTGTCCTCGCTCCGATAAGCCCGAACACGCCGTCCGCATCGGAGCGCGGATAAATTATAATTGACTGACCGGACGGTCAATAGTAATCCGGTCGCAGGTCATGCGACCTCGGTCATCAGAAGCCGCAACGGGAGGTAATCATGGTCAGCGATTTGGTGTTGACCGATATCCGCGCCGGATATCGCGTCCTGACGCTCAACAGGCCCGACCGCCTGAATTCATTCAGCGCCGATCTGCACGCCGCATTGATGGCCGCGCTGATTGCAGCCGAACAGGACAAGTCCTGCCGCGCGCTGATCCTGACCGGGGCCGGACGCGGGTTCTGCGCCGGGCAGGATCTTTCGGACGGCGTGTTCACGCCGGGCGAAACGCCTGATCTCTCAGTGCCGATCGAAAAATACTACAACCCGTTGGTGCGCAAGCTGCGCAGCATTCCGATGCCGGTCGTGTGCGCCGTCAACGGCGTGGCCGCGGGCGCTGGCGCGAATATGGCCCTTGCCTGCGATATCGTGATCGCCGCACGATCGGCCAAGTTCATTCAGGCCTTCGCGAAGCTCGGCCTGGTCCCGGATTCCGGCGGCACCTGGTTCCTGCCTCGGCTGGTCGGCGGAGCGCGGGCTCGTGCGTTGACTATGCTCGCCGAACCGATCTCCGCGGATCGGGCGGAGACATGGGGCATGATCTGGAGAGTGGTCGAGGATTCCGACCTGATGGCGGAGGCCCACGCCCTCGCCGCCTCTCTCGCGACGCAGCCGACCGATGGTCTTGCGCTGATCAAGCAGGCGCTCGATGCCTCCGAGACCAACACGCTCGACGCGCAACTTGATCTCGAGCGCGACCTGCAGGGCCGCGCGGGCCGGTCGGCGGACTATGCCGAAGGCGTCACCGCGTTCCTCGAAAAGCGCACGCCGCGCTTTGTCGGGCGCGCCTAGAATTGAACGTTCCGCCCGCAAGGCAAGACGCATCATTGGTCACTAGTCAGAGGGTTCAACTTCGATGACACAGCCTCAATCCAGCGGCGCGCAGGCGGCCGACAAGGTCATGAAA
The DNA here is from genome assembly GCF_019972155.1 of Bradyrhizobium sp. RD5-C2. Lineage (GTDB taxonomy): Bacteria > Pseudomonadota > Alphaproteobacteria > Rhizobiales > Xanthobacteraceae > Bradyrhizobium. Next base: position 304,712 of record NZ_BOVL01000012.1, read on the forward strand.
CTCGACAGCTTCGTTCGCGGAAAGTGGAGCGGTTCCGGCGAGCCCGCCACCGAGATTCGCAGCGCCGTCACCGGCGATGTGGTGGCGCTCGCAACCGGGAGTGATCTCGACATGCGCGAGATCCTCGGCTATGGCCGCACGGTCGGCGGCAAAAATCTCCGCAAGCTGTCGTTCCACCAGCGTGCCGGCCTGCTGAAGACGCTGGCCGACTATCTGAGCCAGCACAAGGACCGGCTCTACAGACTGTCGCTCCATGCGGGCGCAACCCGCACCGACGCCATGATCGACGTCGATGGCAGCATCGGCACGCTGTTCGCCTATGCCAGCAAGGGCCGCCGCGAGCTTCCGAACACCAGATACCTGCTCGACGGCAACGTCGAGGGGCTCTCCAAGGGCGGCGCATTCGCCGGTCAGCACATCGTCACGCCATTGCACGGTGTGGCCGTGCACATCAACGCGTTCAACTTCCCGTGCTGGGGCATGCTGGAGAAGCTGGCGCCCGCGCTGCTCGCCGGCGTTCCCGTCGTCACCAAGCCCGCGACCGTCACCTCCTATATCGCCTACGAGCTGGCGCGGATGATCACCGAGTCCGGCGCACTGCCGGAAGGCGTCCTGCAATTCATCGTCGGATCGACCGGCGACCTCTTCGACCACCTCACCTGCCAGGACGTGGTGTCCTTCACCGGCTCGGCCGACACATCGCAGAAACTACAGCGGCATCCGGTCATCGCGCGCGAAGCGGTCCGGTTCATCGCCGAGCGGGATTCGCTCAACGCGGCGATCCTCGCGCCGGACGCCGTGCCGGGAACCCCGGAGTTCGACCTCTTCATCAAGGAGGTGGCGAAGGAGATGACGGTCAAGGCCGGGCAGAAATGCACCGCGATCCGCCGTGCATTGGCGCCGTCGGCGCAGATCGACGCCGTCATCACGGCGCTGCGCGAGCGTCTCGCCAAGGTCACGATCGGCAATCCCGAGAACGAGAAGGTCAGGATGGGACCGCTGGTCGGCCTCGCTCAGCGCAGCGATGTGCTTGCCCACGTGGCGAGGCTTCGCACCGAAGCCGAACTGGTGGCCGGCGATCCCGACAATTTTGCGCTGGTCGACGCTGACGCCAAACGCGGCGCCTTCGTTCCGCCGCTGCTGCTGCACTGCGCGAAACCGCTCGCCGCAACCGCGGTCCACGAAATCGAGGCGTTCGGGCCGGTCTGCACCGTGATGGGCTATGACGATCTGGAGCAGGCCATCGCGCTGACCAATCGCGGCGGCGGCAGCCTGGTCGCATCGGTCTACACCCACGACATCCCGGCCGCGACCGAGCTCGCGTTCGGCATCGGCAGTTTTCACGGCCGTGTCGCGATCATCGATCGCGACTGCGCGACCGAGCACACCGGACATGGCTCGCCGATGCCACAGATGGTTCACGGCGGACCGGGCCGGGCCGGCGGCGGCGAGGAACTGGGCGGCGTCCGCAGTCTCCAGCACTACATGCAGCGCACCGCGTTGCAGGGCTCCCCCCGCATGCTGAGCGGCGTCACCAGCCGCTGGTTCAAGGGCAGCCCGGTGCTCGAAGGTGATCTGCACCCATTCCGCTATCACTACGACGATCTCGAGATCGGCCGCACGCTGATCTCGAAGTCGCGGCAGATCACGCTCGACGACATCGAGCACTTCGCGCATTTCACGGGCGACACCTTCTACGCCCACATGGACGAGGAAGCGACCAAGGGGCATCCGTTCTTTCCGGGCCGCGTCGCGCATGGCTACCTGCTGCTGTCGTTCGCGGCCGGTCTGTTCGTCGATCCCGACTACGGTCCGGTGCTGGCGAATTACGGTCTCGACTCGCTGCGCTTCGTCAGGCCCGTGCAGCCGGGCGAGCAGATCCAGGTGCGGCTGACCGCGAAGGAGAAGACGCCACGCAACAAGCAGTATGGCGAGGTGCGCTGGGACGTCGAGATCACGACAGGGACCGGTGAGACCGCGGCGACCTACGAGCTTCTGACGATGAACGCGATGCGGGCATAACGCGCGGCTCAGAGCAACTCGGCCTGCCGGCTTCGGCCGGCGGGTTTTACCTTGCTGCGCGGCCGGGCGGCGGCCGCGTCCGCGGCACCCGCCAGCACCAATTGCGCGACGAAGTCGGCGTATTCGGCGCGGGTCATCGGCCCGCCCTCGCGAAACCACATATAGTGCCAGTTCAGCATGCCGAAGACGCTCATCGTCAGCGGCTTGAGGACGCGCTTCTGCTTCGCCGCCGGCACGGCCGCGGCGAGCGCATCCGACATGATCCCGACCAGGATGCGCTCGCTCGCAAGTAGCGGCTGCTGCTTGTCCTTCGGCAGCAGCCTGAGACTAGCAATCTGGACCTGATGCTCGGCGTCGGCATGCCGGTAGAGCTCAAGCAACGTCGCCACGATCGTCCTGAAGCGCTCGACCGGATCGCCGGCCTGTGCGCTCGCCTTCCGAACCGCCGCCACGAGCGTCTCGAGATGCGACGACAGGATGTCGAACAGGATCGCCTCCTTGTCGGGGTAATAGTGATAGAGCAGCGCCTTCGACACGCCGCACGCATCCGCGATCGTATTCATCGACGTGCCGACATAGCCCGATGCGGCAAACAGCTCGGCCGAGCGATGCAGCATCGAGAGGCGCTTGTCGTCGTAGTCCTTGGCGCGCGATCGGGCCATGTCTTTCCGTTCCATCGGCCGCCGTCCGGCCATCGCAGGAGATGTCAATCAACGGCAAAGTTCCGAAACCACCGCCCTGCTTGCGCGGCGCCGCGTCCGAACCAGCATTTATTGACCATCCGGTCAAATAATTCCATGGCTGAATTGGAATGGCGCCTCTCCGGGCCGCTAGTCGAGCTTGAACGGCTCCGATCCGGGATAGGAATGGGCGACGAACTCGCAGAAGGCGCGGGCCGCCGGTGAAAGCGCCGCGTTGCCCTTCCAGGCAAGCCCGACATCCATGGTATGGACGTCGTCATCAAGCGTCTTGAGCTCGATGCGATGTCCCTCGAGCGACCAGGGACGGTAGACCATGTCCGACAGGATCGTGATCCCCATCCCGGTCGCGACCATGCTGCGCACGGCCTCTACCGACAGGGTGCGGAAGATGACGTTGGGCACGTGTGCCGTGTGCTGCCAGTAGCGCATCGCTGAGCGTTCGGCTTCGTCGACGGTCAACATCAGATAAGGCTCGCTCGCCAGATCGGTCAGCTTGATGTTGTCCTTGCGCAGCAGCGGATGATTGACGCATGTCCACAAGCGACGCGCCGAGCGTAACAGCAGCCGCGAGCGAATGGAGTGCCGGTCATGCAGATTCGCGATCAGCATGATGGCCGCATCGACACTGCCGCTGATCAGGCTCTGCTCGATCGCATCACGTTGAAACTCGTGCAGCCGGACCGTGATGCCCGGGAAGGACCGCCAGAACCGCGTCAGCAATGGCGGCAGGAAATATCCGGCAACGGTATAGCTCACGGCCACGTCCACAGTGCCGTCGACCTGCGTCCCCCAGCGATGCGGCCCCCGTGTCGCATCCGACACGCTCGCTTCGATCGCGCGGGCGCGCTGCAAGAACTCGTGGCCGTCAAACGTCAGCGTCACGCCGTTGGAATGGCGGTCGAACAATTTGCGGCCGAGCTCGGCCTCGAGCGCCTTGATCGACGACGTGACCGCCGATTGCGTCACGTTCAGAGCCGCCGCGGCCGCGGAAACGCGTCCGCTCTCCGCCGTCGCGATGAAGTGCCGAACCTGACGGAACGTCAGAGACATAAAAATTTCCGATATCAGCGAACGATATTTCGAATTTTACAATCCCGCGACGGAACGAAAAGATCAATCCGTCGGTTCCGGGTGAGAAGGCGTTGAGATGATGTCCGAAGGTTTGGAATTGGTCGCTCGCGGTGTCAGCGTCCAATTCGAAGGCCTGAAGGCACTGTCCGACGTTACACTGGCTGTGCCGCGGGGGCATATCGCCGGACTGATTGGGCCCAATGGGGCCGGCAAAACCACCCTTATTAATGTATTGACCGGTTTCCAGCCGATCGGCGCCGGCACCGTGGAGCTGGAGGGCGAAGCACTCAACGGCATTGCAGCGCACATGCTGCGACGCAAAGGCGTGGCGCGGACCTTCCAGTCGGGCCGCCTTTTCCGCGACCTGCCTGTCATGGACAACCTGGAAGTGACCGGCGTCGGTCTCGGTCAGGGCCGTCCCGACGCGATCAGCGAGGCCGAGCGGGTGATGGCCTGGCTCGGCATTTCGCATCTCGCCAACAGCATTGCCGGCGCATTGCCCTATACCGACGAGCGCCGCGTTGCCATCGGTCGCGCCATCATGGGCACGCCGCGATATCTGCTGCTCGACGAACCGGCGGCAGGCATGTCGGAGCATGAGAGCCACGAGCTCGCCGGCATCATCCGCAGGATCGCATCCGAGCTCAATGTCGGCGTGCTGCTGATCGAGCACAATATCGGCCTCGTGCTGGAGCTCTGCGAGCGCATCTTCGTGCTCGATTCCGGCGAGATCATCGAAGTCGGCCCGCCCGCCCAGATCCGCAACAGCGATGCCGTGCGGCATGCCTATATGGGCACGCAGCGCGACGAACTGATTCCACCGGTCGCAGCCGAAGCGGCCGTGGCGTCATGACCGCGCTCGTCGTCGACGACATCACGGTCAGCTACGGCCGCCTCACGGCGCTCCGCGGCGTAACATTGACGGTCGACGAAGGCGAAATCCTGTTCGTGACCGGCCCCAACGGCGCCGGCAAGTCGACGCTGCTCAACGCCATCGCAGGCGTCGTGCCGCCGGGCTCCGGCTCCATCATGATCGACGGCACAAGGATCACGGGTGCCGCGCCCGAAGACATCGCCCGGCGCGGGTTTTCGCTGGTGCCGGAAGGACGCAACGTCTTCGGCGCACTGACGATCGAGGAGAATCTGAAGGTCGGCACCGGCATGCGCGCCGATCGCAAGACAATCGCCGGCGACCTGGATCGGGTCTACCAGGAATTCCCGATGCTGGCCGAGCGCCGTCACAGCCCGGCGGGTATGCTGTCCGGCGGCCAGCAGCAGATGCTGGTCATCGGCCGCGCGCTGATGGCCGCGCCCCGCATCATGGCCATTGACGAGCCGTCGCTGGGCCTTGCGCCGAAGATCATCGACCAGGTCTACGAGATCCTGCTGCGGCTGCGGGCCCAGCGCAAGCTCACGCTGCTGATCGTCGAGCAAAGCTCGACGCGCGCCATGATGACGGGCGGGCGGATGGTCCTGATCCGCGGCGGGCGCATCGTGCTCGAGGGCCCCGCGGTCGACATGGTCAGGGATGATCGCCTGAAGCAGACCTATTTCGGCTTCGGAGATCACTGAGATGCGCGAGCTGCTCCAGATCATCTTCGACGCGCTGAGCCTCGGCAGCCTCTATGCGCTGGGCGCGCTCGGCATCGCCCTGATCTTCGGCGTCATGCGGCTCGTCAATTTCGCTCACGGCGATTTCATCGCCTTCTGCGTCTTCGCCATGCTGTGGCCGTCGATCGATGCGGCGGCGATCGTGTTTGCCGGCCAGTTGCCGTTCTATCTTTTGATCCCGCTGCTGCTGCTGATCGGCGCTGCGCTGTCCATCCTGTCGGAGGTCGTCGTCTTCCGCCGCTTCCGCAACGCCAATCCGGCGACGATGATGATCGCGTCCTTCGCGCTCGGCTTCGTCATCCGCCATGTCCTGCTGATGCTGTTTTCCAGCCGACCGAAGTCGATCACGCTGTGGCCGAGCCTCGGCCTGCCGGTCGAAGTCTTCGGCGCGCACATCCCGATGCTCCAGGTCGTGACCATCATCATCACGCTGGCCGTGCTTGTGATCCTCGTCCTGTTCCTGAAGCGCACACGCTACGGGCTCGAGATGCGCGCCGCGGCCGATAATTTCACCATGGCGCGCATGCTCGGGGTCCGCGCCAACGGTGTGATCTTGCTGGCCTTCGCCATCAGCGGCATGCTGGCGGCGGCGATCGGCCTGATCCTGGCGACCAATTCCGGCACCGCCGACATCGGCATGGGCGCCAACGTGATGCTGATCGCGTTCATCGCGACCGTGATCGGCGGTCTCGGCAGCATTCCCGGCGCCGTTGCCGCCGGCTTCCTGATCGGTGCGGCCAGCGTCGTATTCCAGGCGACCTTGCCGCACGACGCCCGCGTGTTCCGCGACGCGTTCGTCTATGGCGCCGTCATCGTCGTCCTTCTGGTGCGGCCGCAGGGCCTGTTTGCACCGAAATCCGCCAAGCAGAGGGTCTGATCGATGTCGCAGCGGCCGTCCGTCATCCGGCAAACGATCATCACGCCGATCGTGCTGATCGTGGCGCTGCTCATCATGGCCGCCCTCTCCTATCAGTTCGGCAGCCGGGCCTTCAACCGCACCGTGGTCGAGATGTTCATCAACATCATGGTGGTGGTCGGCCTCTACGTCTTCGTCGGCAATTCGGGCCTGCTGTCGTTCGGCCATATCAGCTTCATGTGCCTCGGTGCCTACATGACCGCCTGGCTCACCATTCCGCCGGTGATGAAGTCGATCACGCTCAAGGGCCTGCCTGCGTGGCTGCTCCACGCACAACTGCCAATGTGGGTGGCGACGCCGATCTCCGGCCTGTTTGCCGCATTGTTCGCGCTGATCGTCGGGCGCGTCATCATGCGCTTGTCGGGCATTGCGGCCTCGATTGCGACCTTCGGCCTGCTCGGCGTCATCAACAACGTCTATTCGAACTGGGATTCGGTGACGGGCGGACAAGGCTCGATCGTCGGCATTCCGCCCACCATGAATGTCTGGACCGCATGGATCGGCGGCGCCGTGGCCATCGCGATCGCCTATCTCTACTCGATCTCGCGCTCGGGCCTCGCGCTGCGCGCCACGCGCGACGAAGCGGTCGCCGCCAGCGCCTCCGGCATCGACATCGTCCGCGAACGGCTGATCGCCTTCGTCGTCAGCGCCTTCATCATCGGGCTCGCCGGCGCGCTGTACGCGCATTTCCTGAGCATCGTCAATCCCGGCGCATTCTATCTGCGGACCACCTTCATCACGCTGTCGATGCTGGTCGTCGGCGGCATGTACAGCCTCAGCGGCGCCGTCTCCGGCGTGGTCGCGATATCGGTGCTGATCGAGCTGTTCCGTGACCTCGAGAAGGGCATCAGCCTGGGCGGGCACACCGTCGGCCTGCCGAACGGCGTCCAGGAGATCGCGATCGGGATCATCACCATCGTGATCCTGATGTACCTGCCGACGGGATTGACCCGCAACCGGGAGTTCTCCTGGCGCCGATGGCCATTGCAGCGGCGCCTGACCCGGCCCGTCCAGACCGCACTGAAGGAACTGCACTGACGCTCGTTTGTAAAATTGGAGGAGTGGGATATGCGCATTACGACATTACTCGGCATTCTGGCCGGAGCATCCGCGCTCTGGTTCACGCCGGCCCAGGCGGCCGACGAGATCGTCGTTGGTTTTGCGACCGCGGCATCCGGATTCATGCAGGCCTACGACAAGCCGGCGCAGGACGCGGCGTTGATCCGGATCGATGAGATCAACAAGGCCGGCGGCCTGCTCGGCAAGAAGATCAAGCCGGTGTTTGCCGACACCAAGACCGATCAGGCCGAAGGCGCCAAAGCCGGTCTTGCGGTGCTCGACCAGGGCGCCGACCTCGTGATCGTCTCCTGCGACTACGATTACGGTGCGCCCGCGGCGCTGCAGGCGCAGGCGGCCGGCAAGGTTTCCTTCTTCCTTTGCGCCGAATCGATCAAGGCCGGCATTCCCGGCGTCGGTCCGTTCTCGTTCTCGGCCTCGGTGCTGGCACCGGTGCAGGGCGCAACCATGTCGGAATGGGCGTACACAAAGAAGAATGCGCGCAGCTTCTATCGGCTGCTCGACAGCTGGACCGTCTACAACAAGGGCATTTGCGACGGCTTCGACTGGATGCTGCCGCGCCTGAAGGAGGCCAAGCTGGTCGGCAGCGACACGTTCAAGAACGACGATGCCTCGATCGCGTCGCAGATCACGCGGATCAAGAGCCTGCCGAAGGAGCCTGACGCCATCATGCTCTGCACGATGATGCCGGGCGCCGTCTCCGCCATCAAGCAGATCCGCGCCGCCGGCATCAAGTCGATGATACTGAACGGCTCGGGCGTCGATGGCAGCTACTGGCTGAACGCCGTTCCTGATCTCTCGAACTTCTATGTTCCCGTACAGGGCTCGGTCTACGGCGACGATCCGAACCCGAAGGTCAACGAGTTCAACAAGAAGTACAAGGAAGTCACCGGCGGCGACCCGTCGAGCCAGTACGTCTATCCCGGCTACGTCCTGATCGACGTCTGGGCCAAGGCGGTCGAGCGCGCCAAATCGACCGATGCGGCGCCCGTCGTGGCCGAGCTCGAGAAGATGAAGGACGAGTCCACGCTGTTCGGGCCGCGCACCTTCAGCAAGGACATCCACCACCAGAACCAGGGCCGTTACCTGATCGTCGACACCGAGGCCGGCAAGCCGAAGGTGATCGACCAGTGGACGATCTCGGAAAAGATCCCGCTCGATTATCTGGTGTCCAAGTAACCCGGCAACGCGCCGCCCAGGGTGCGCCGGACGCACCCCGGGCGGTCGCGACGGTCGTATGCAAAGCCAGTTGGAAGGAAATCAGGAGATGGTCGTGATCAACTGCGACATGGGCGAGGCCTACGGCCTCTACAAGATGGGCGACGACAAGGCATTGATGCCCCATATCGACGTCGCCAACGTCGCCTGCGGCTTTCATGCCTCCGACTTCAACCACATGCGCAAGACGGTGCAGCTCGCCAAGCAGTTCGGCGTCAAGGTCGGCGCGCACCCCTCGCTGCCGGATCTGCAGGGATTTGGCCGCAGGGAGATGAAGATCAGCCGCGAGGAGCTGACCAACTGCCTGCTCTACCAGATCGGCGCACTCAAGGCGTTCCTGGATGCCGAAGGCTTGGCGCTCAATCATATCAAGCCGCACGGCGCGCTCTACGGCATGGCCTCGCGCAACGAGGACATCGCCGAAGCCGTGGCTGACGCCGCCGATGTCTACAAGGTGCCGCTGCTCGGCATGAAGGGAACGCTGCACCAACAGGTCTATGAGCGCCGCGGCCACGCCTTCGTCGCCGAGTACTACGCCGACCTCGACTATAATGCCGACGGCAGCCTGATCATCACGCGCGAGCACGAGGCGAAGGACCCGGCCGAGGCCGCCACCCGCTGCGCGAGAGCCGTCAACGAGGGCAAGACGCGTACGGTGGCGGGAAACGACATCGTGGTCGGCGCCGATTCGATCTGCATTCACTCCGATACGCCGAACGCCGTCGCCATCGCGGAGGCCGTCCGCGAAGCGGTTCGTCCCTATCTCACCGCGCGCTGAGCCGTCGCGGCAAGAAAACCAATTACCCACGAGGAAACCATGGCAACGCAGCAGATCTTCTCGCCGCTCCCGGGCATCTTTTATCGCAAGCCGTCGCCCGACAAGCCGTTCTACAAGAACGACGGCGACGTCGTCACGGAGAGCGACACGATCGGGCTCATCGAGGTGATGAAATCGTTCAATGAGGTGAAGGCCGGCGCCGCCGGCAAGATCGTTCGCTTCCTGGCCGAGAACGAGGATGCCGTGATGGCCGGCCAGCCGATCGCCGAAATCGACGTTTGAGCCCGACCAGCCATGGCGATCAAGAAGCTCCTCATAGCCAATCGCGGCGAGATCGCGGTGCGCATCATCCGCGCAGCACGCGATCTCGGCATTGCGACGGTCCAGGTCTACAGCAAGGCCGACAAGGATTCGCTCGCGGTGAGACTAGCCGACGAAACGGTCGATATCGGTCCGCCGCAGGCCTCGAAATCCTATCTCAACCAGGCGACGATCCTCGCTGCGGCACAGGGTGCCGGTGCCGACGCCATCCACCCCGGCTACGGCTTCCTGGCCGAGAATGCGGAGTTCGCGGCCGCCGTCGAAGCGGCCGGATTGATCTTCGTCGGCCCGACCGCGCAATCGATCCGGCTGATGGGCGACAAGGTCGCAGCGCGCGAGGCCGCCGCCTCGGCCGGCGTGCCGACCGTCCCCGGCAGCCAGGGGCGGCTGGAGTCGGCGGACGCGGCCTTCGCGCTGGTCGAGAAAACCGGTTTCCCGGTCATGATCAAGGCCGCAGCCGGCGGCGGCGGACGCGGCATTCGCATCGCGCGCTCCGCCGAGGAATTTCATCATCTGATGCCGCAGGCGCAGGCCGAGGCGCTCGCCGCCTTCGGCGACGGCGGGCTCTATGTCGAGAAGCTGATCGAAGGCGCACGGCACATCGAGGTCCAGGTGCTCGGCGATGGACGCGACGTGATCCATTGCTTCGAGCGCGAATGCTCGTTGCAACGGCGCCGTCAGAAGGTCTGGGAAGAAGCCCCTTCGCCCTCGCTCACCCACGCGGTGCGTGAAAAGCTCTGCACGTCCGCCGTGGCGCTGGCCAAGGCAGTCAACTACCGTGGCGCCGGGACGCTCGAATATCTCTACGACGACAGGACCGGCGACTTCTACTTCCTCGAGATGAACACCCGCATCCAGGTCGAGCATCCCGTCACCGAAATGGTCACCGGCATCGACCTCGTGCACGAGATGATCCGGATCGCCGGCGGCGAGCCCTTGCGCATTCGTCAGAACGAAGTGCGCGTCAGCGGTCATTCGATCGAGGTCCGCATCAACGCCGAGGACCCCGCCAGGAATTTCCTGCCCAATCCGGGTACGGTGAGCGCGCTCAGCGTTCCCGGCGGCGACGGTGTGCGCTTCGACAGCATGCTCTATGCGGGCTACACGGTGCCTCCCTTCTACGACAGCCTGCTCGGCAAGCTGATCGTGCACGACAAGGATCGCCCGAGCGCAATGAGAAAGCTCGAGCGCGCGCTCGCCGAACTCAGCGTCGAAGGCATCTTCACGACAAAGCCCCTGCATCAGGCGCTGGCGCGCGACGCCGACGTCAAGGCCGGACGCTTCCATACGGCATGGCTCGAACCGTGGCTGGAGTCCCATGCCGCCGGCCTTGCCACCGCTCAACCGCTATCGGCCGTGAAGGTCGCGCCATGATGGCGAGAGAATCCGCCCCGTCAGCAACAGGAGGCCGCTAGTCATGCAAACTCGATTTTCCTTCGGCGGCGACGAGCACATTTTCGCCGAGGTCGGCGAAGCGATGTCGCTCGAGGCCTTTTTCAAGAGCCTCTTCATCACCAATGCGGTGCGCGACGCCAAGATCAGGGGTGTCACGGAGATCTGCCCCGCCAACGCGTCCTATCAGGTCAAGTTCGATCCGGATCAGATCAAGCCGGACGATCTCCTGACCGAGCTGAAGCGGCTGGATTCCGCATCCGAGAAATCGGAACCGGTGATCAAGACGCGGATCATCGAGATTCCCGTGCTCTACAACGATCCCTGGACGCATGAGACCCTGATGCGCTTCCGCGAGCGTCATCAGGATCCGAACGGGACCGACCTCGAATACGCCGCGCGCATCAACGGCCTCGATAGCGTCGACGCCTTCATCAAGGCGCATTCCAGCGCGCCCTGGTTCGTCTCGATGGTCGGCTTCGTCGCCGGCCTGCCCTTCCTCTACCAGATGGTCGAGCGCAAGCGGCAGCTTCAGGCGCCGAAATATCTGCGCCCGCGCACCGACACGCCGAAGCTCACCGTCGGACATGGCGGCTGCTTCAGCTGCATCTACTCGGTGCGCGGCGCCGGCGGCTACCAGATGTTCGGCATCACGCCGATGCCGATCTATGACCCCAACCAGAACATCAGCTATTTGCGCGACTTCATGTGCCTGTTCAAACCGGGCGATATCGTGAAGTGGAAACCGATCGACCGGGCGGCCTATGACGCAGCGGTCGCCGACGTCGACGCCGGCCGCTTCGCGCCTGTGATCCGCGACGTCTCGTTCTCGCTGACCGAGTTCAACCGCGACGTTGATGCCTACAACGCCAAGCTCGATGGAGTTCTCCATGGCCGTTAAGGTTTTGAAGCCGGGTCTTGCGACCACCGTCCAGGATCTCGGACGTCCGGGCTATTATCACATCGGCATCCCGCTCTCCGGCGCCATGGACCGTCACGCGCTGGTCGCGGCCAATTTGCTGGTCGGCAACGACGCGGGTGCTGCCGTGCTCGAGGCCGTGTTCATGGGACCCGAGCTCGAATTCACCGCGGACGCGACCGTCGCGATCACCGGCGCGGAGCTGCCGCCGAAACTCGACGGCGAGCCGCGCGAAACCTGGACCAGCTTCAAGGTGAAGCGCGGCCAGATCCTCTCCTTCGATTTCCTCAAGCAGGGCGCGCGCGGCTACGTCGCAGTCGCCGGCGGCATCGACGTGCCCGTCGTCCTCGGCTCGCGCTCGACCTATGCGCTCGGCGCGCTCGGCGGCTTCAAGGGCCGCAAGCTCGAGGCCGGCGACGAACTGCCGATCGGCAGTGCCGGCGCGACGGGCAAGGACGGGCGCAGCGTTGCCAGGGATTTGCGTGGACAACCGGCAGGGATGCCGACGGAACTGCGCGCCATGCCCGGTCTCTACTGGCACCGCATCACCGAGGCGGCCGGCGACGGCTTCTTCTCCGATACCTGGAAGGTGGCGCCGGAAGCCGACCGGATCGGCTACCGCTTCAAGGGCGGCAAGCCGCTCGAATTCGTTCCGCGCGAACCGCCGTTCGGCGCCGGCTCCGACCCGTCCAACATCACCGATGCCTGCTATCCCTACGGCTCGATCCAGGTTCCCGGCGGCACCGAACCGATCGTGCTGCATCGTGACGCAGTGTCCGGCGGCGGCTACTTCATGGTCGGGACCGTGATCGCCGCGGACATGGATCTGATCGGCCAGCTGCAGCCCAATACGCCGGTGAAATTCGTCAAGGTCGACATGAACCAGGCGCTTGCGGCCCGCAAGAGCCGGTCGGAATTGCTGGGCAAGCTGCACAGCGCGCTGGCGTAGCCGCCGGCAGCTGCGTCCCTATCCGCCAAAGACCGCGGCCACCGATCGGGGTGACCGCGCGTATTCCAGGCTTCAGGCCGTCGGTTGCGGCCTCTCCCGCCTGATATTGACGTCACCGCGCGCTCTGTACCTGTCGGCACGAGAGTTGCAACGAATGCAGCCGGGTTGAGAAACACCGCTCATGAGTTAGGCAACATCGGAACAACCGCGATGTCCGTTTCTCTGAAACAGATCCGCTACTTCGTCGCCGCCGCCGAAACCGGGCGCATCAGCCAGGCGGCGATCGACCTCAACGTCTCGCAGTCCGCGGTCACCGCGGCCATTCAGCAGCTCGAAGCGACCGTCTGCGCTCGCCTGCTGGAGCGCGCGCCGAACGGCGTGACCGTCACCATGGAGGGCAGCCGCTTCCTGTCCCAGGGCCGTCAAATCCTCGCCGCCGTCGCCGAAGCGGTACGGAACACCCAGATATCCGCGGGACCGCTGTTCGGCACGGTCCGCGTCGGCGTCACCTACACCGTGTCGGGCTATTTCCTGCCGCGCCATCAGAAACGCTTCCAGGCAAGTTTTCCCGGCATCACGATCGAGCTGTTCGAGGCGCCGCGCGACGTGCTGGAACGTGCACTCGTCGACGGCGCGCTCGATCTCGCGGTGATGCTGGTCTCGAACCTGCGTGACAACGCCAAACTCACCAGCGAGACGCTGCTGCGATCGCCGCGCCGCCTGTGGCTTGCGCCCGAGCATCCGCTGACCCGCGCCGAGCGGGTCCATCTCGCCGACATCGCCACCCATCCCTACGTCATGCTCACCGTCGACGAGGCCAAGCACACCTCGATGCGCTATTGGAGCAACGCCTCGCTCGAACCCAACACGATCTTCCGCACCTCCTCGGTCGAAGCCGTGCGCTCCATGGTCGCGGGCGGCATGGGGATCGCCATTCTCTCCGACCTGATCTACCGGCCCTGGTCGCTGGAGGGACAGCGGATCGAGACCCGCGTCATCGAGGACGAGGTGCCCAGCATGGATATCGGTCTTGCGTGGCGGCGCGACATCAAGCCGTCGGAAGCCGCGATGGCGTTCCGCGATTTCATGCGCTTTGCGGTGGCGGGCGTCGGGCCAGCCCGGCCCCCGGTCAGCATGGATCATCGGCACCAGGCCGAGGAGGCGATCGAAATCTAGATTATCTGTTTCCGTTTTATTCGACTTGACGCCGTCCGGCAGTCCTCGCCAAACTTTGGACGGGACACGACGACCGGAGGCACAGCCGGCGGCGGGGAGTGAGACATGCAAGTCACCTACACGACCAACAACATCCCGTTGCAGACCCGCCGCCAATACTGGCAGGAGGTCGTCTCGAAGACTTATTACTCGCTCGACCTGCGCTTTCCGAGCACCCGCGACTTCAATGCGCGCCTCGGCGCCTGGTCGATGGGCCCCCTCTCGGTCTCGCGAAACATCGCCAACGGCCTGCTGTACAAGCGCCATGAACGGCACCTCCTGAGCGAGCGCGAGGAATCCTTCCTGATCACGGTGCCCGAGCTCGCCGAAATCCGCTTCGAGCAGGACGGCAAGGTGGTGCACTGCCGGCCGGGCGCGTTCCTGATCGAGCGCAGCCACCTCCCCTACGAGTTCAGCCATCAGGATCCGACGGCGCTGTGGTGCCTGAAGATCCCGAGCGCGGTGCTGCGCAGCCGGATTTCGCGGCCCGAGCGCCTCGCCACGCTGCAATTCGACGCCAGCCGCAGCGTCGGCGCGCTGTTCGTCGACACGCTGCGCCTCTCCGGTGAGCGGATCGAGGAAATGGACGAGACGGCGCGCGCGATGATGGGCAAGCATCTCATCGAGCTGCTTGCGATGGCCATCGAATCCGACGACCGCGTGCTGACCGGCCACTCGTCCTCGGTGCGCAACGGCCATCTGCTGCGCTGCGAGCAGTTCATCCGCGCTCGCCTCGACGACATGCGGCTCACGCCGCAGATGGTCGCCGACGGCTGCGGCATCTCGCTGCGCTATCTGCACCAGATCTTCGAGGGCGAGGGTCTGACCGTCTGCGCCTACATCCGCAACCAGCGGCTAGCGATGTGCGACGCCCTGCTGCGCGACGCGAACTGCCGCAAGAGCATCTCGGAAATCGCCTACCAATGGGGCTTTGCCGACCAGGCGCAATTCAGCCGCAACTATCGCGGCCGGTTCGGCTGCACCCCGAGCGAGGCGCGCGCCACCTCGCGCGCCGCCAACGCCTGAACACGGCATCGCAACCGCACCCACCTGACCGCTAACCTGACCGCTTCCCGGGCAGCCCGCCGCCGGTCCCCGCACGCATGGCCCGCCAAGCGGTTCGCTCTCTCGCACAAGTCTTCCTGCGCTCAGCGTCAAGAAGGCGGGCCGCCGCTCTGCCTAAGATCGGCGAAACGCTTGTTCGAAAGGAAGACGCATGGTGCAGGACCTTCGTGTGGCTGTCGATGTCGGGGGCACGTTCACCGACATCTGCATTATGGACGAGACGACCGGTCTCATCCGCATCGAGAAGACCTCCTCCACGCGCGATCCGATCGATGGCATCATGGGCGGCGTGTCCAAGGCCGGCATCGATCTTTCCAGGGTGGCGCTGTTCTCGCACGGCACGACAGTTGCCACCAACGCGCTGATCACCCGCCGCCTGCCCCGCACCGCCGTGGTCACGACCAAGGGGTTCCGCGACGTCATCGAGATCAGGCGCGCCAACAAGGAAGACCTCTGGGATACGTACAAGGACGTTGTCCGGCCCTACGTGCCACGTCGCGATCGCCTGACCGTGCCCGAGCGCGTCGATGCCGGCGGCAAGGTGATCGAACCGCTCGACGTCGAGGCTGCGCGCGACGTCGCCCGTATTCTCAAGCGTCGCGGCGTCGCCGCGGTCGCGGTCTGCTTCATGAATGCCTATCTCAACGGCGCCAATGAACGCGCGATGCGTGACATCCTGCTGGCGGAGATGCCCGACATTCCGGTGTCGATCTCCTCGCAGGTGCTTCCCGAGATATTCGAGCACGAGCGGTTCTCGACCACGGTCGCCAACGCCGTCGTGAGCCCGGTGGTCGTCAACTACACGAGCCGGCTCGGCGAACGCCTGGCGCACGAGGGCTACACCCGCGATCTCCTGCTGCTGCACACCGGCGGCGGGGTGATGACGCCGGCGAGCGTCAAGGACTTCGCGGCGCGCCTCGCCGGCTCCGGCATCGCCGCCGGTGCCATCGCCAGCCGCTATATCGCCGGCCTGTGCGGTTTTCCCAATTCGATCGGCCTCGACATGGGCGGCACGTCCACCGACGTATCGCTCGCCTATGAGGGCCGCTCGCGCGTCACCAAGGACTGGCACATCGAATTCGGCTACCCGATCCGCTTCGCCTCGATCGAGGTGCTCACCATCGGCGCCGGCGGCGGCTCGCTGGCCTGGACCGACCCGGCCGGCTCCCTGCGCAACGGCCCGCAATCGGCCGGGGCCCATCCGGGACCGGCCTGCTACGGCAACGGCAACACCCAGCCGACCAACACCGACGCCAACGTGACACTGGGCCGGCTCGGCACCGACCTCGCCGGCGGCAAGGTGAAGCTCGACCCCGAGCTGGCGCGGAAGGCCGTCGAGAGCGGCGTCGCCAAGCCGTTCGGCCTCGGCCTGCACGAGGCCGCGGACGCCATCGTCAAGGTCGCCAATGCCAACATGTCGGATGCGGTGCGGCTGATCTCGATCAGTCGCGGCTACGACCCGCGCGACTTCGCGCTGGTGGCGTTCGGCGGCGCCGGCGCGCTGCATGGCGTCGACGTCGCGCGCGAGCTGGCGATTCCCGTCATGATCGTGCCGCCCAATCCCGGCGTGACTTCCGCGCTCGGATGCCTGCTCGTCGACATGCAGCACGATTTCTCGCAGAGCTGCATGGTCGACGCGGTCGACGCCGATGCCGACGAGATCGAAGCGCAGTTCGCCGAGCTCGAGAAAGCCGCGCTCGCACGGCTGACCCATGAGGGCGTCGCGCAGCAGGACATCGTGCTGCAGCGGTCGATCGACATGATGTATCGCGGCCAGTGGCGTTCGCTCGCGGTGAACGCACCGCAACCGATCGGCGCAATTTCCGATCTGGTGCAGAGCTTCCACGCCGAGCATCAACGCGAATACAATTTCCGCCGCGACAGCGCGCCGGTCAGCTTCTTCCGTCTCAATCTGAAGGCAGTTGGCGTGGTTCCCAAGGCCGAATTTGCCGTTCACCAGCCGACCGGCGCTAGCCCCGAGCCGATTGGCCGCCGCAGGGTCTGGTTCGAGGGCAGCGGGCTCGATACGCCCGTCTATCAGCGCGACGACCTGCCCTGCGGCTTCTCCTTTCAAGGCCCCGCGATCATCGAGCAGGTCGATGCGACCACCGTGGTGCCGCCCGGCGCCGCCGCCGAGGTCGACAAGTATCTCAACATCATCATCCGCGTGAAGGAGTGAACCATGGCCGGAGCTCTCCCGCTCGACCCCGTGACCTTCGAGGTTCTGAAGAATTCCTTCATCACCAGCGTCGACCAGATGGGCGAGCAGGTGCTGCGGACCTGCTACTCCTTCGTCATCTACAACCGCGACTTCTCCAGCGCGCTGCATGACGCCAACGGCGAATGTGCGGCGCAGGGCAACCAGGATATCGCGGTCCACGTCGGCACGCTGCATTTCACCTGCAAGGACGTGATGCGCCATTTCGAAGGCGACATGCATGAGGGCGACGTCTTCGCGATCAACGATCCCTATGCCGGCGGCACGCATTTTTCCGACGTGCGGCTGATCCGTCCGATCTTCGCCGACGGCAAGATCATCGCTTTCAGCCAGTCCAACGGGCACTGGTCGGACGTCGGCGGCAGCGTGCCGGGATCGTTCGACGTCGCCGCCCGCGAGATGTTCCGCGAAGGCCTGCGCATCACGCCGGTCCGCCTGTTCGACAAGAACGGCCTGCGCAAGGACGTCGCGCATCTGATTGCCTCCAACACCCGCGATCCGGCCTCGATCATCGGCGACATTCAGGCACAGGCCGAAGCAACTGCAGTCTGTGAACGCGAGATCCTGCGTCTGGTAGGCAAATACGGCCGCGATACCGTCGAGACCGGGCTTGCCGCCGTGCAGGACTATGTCGAGCGCTCGGCCCGCCAGCGCATCGCAGCGTTGCCTGACGGCGAATGGGAAACCGTCGACTACATCGACCGCGATCCGGCCGGCGGCGAAGGCATGATCCCGATCCGCATCAAGATGACGATCAAGGGCGACCGCGCGATCTACGACTTCACCGGCAGCCATCCGACCATCGGCTCGATCTACAACTCGGCGTTCGGCGCGACCTTTTCCGCGGTCGCCGCCGGCATGAAGACCTTCTTTCCCGATCTTCCGCTCAATTCCGGCTTCTACCGCTGCTTCGAGATCATCGCTCCCGAAGGTTCGATCGTCGATGCCAAATGGCCGATCGCGGTCACCGGCTTCCTGATGCCGTTCGAGAAGATCATGAACTCGATCTACGAAATGTGGTCGAAGCTGATGCCGGAGCGCGCGCTCGCCTGCGCCTTCAATCTCGAATATCTGCTCACCGGCGGTCTCGACGCCCGCAGCGCCGACAAGCCGATCTTCATGTTTTACGACTGGCTGCCCGGCGGCTGGGGCGGCCGTAACGGCAAGGACGGCAGCAATGTCACCACCGCCTGCTTCGGCACCGGACTGATGTCGCAGCCGGTCGAAGGCCAGGAGCGCGCCAACCCGATCCTGACCACCGAATGCGAGATCCTCAAGGATTCGCCCGGCCCCGGCAAATGGCGCGGCGGCGCCGGCGTGGTGAAGACGTCGCGGATGCTGCAGGCCGAGAAGACCGTGATCTCCTATATCTGCGACCGCGAGCGCGCGATCGTGTGGGGCATCGAGGGCGGCCTGCCGTCGATGCCGCACGGCCTGACCTTGAAGCGCGCCGGCAGCGCGGCCGAGGAGCGATTGGGCTCGATCTTCTCCGACGTGCCGATCGGCGAAGGCGACGTCTTTTCGCGTCCGACCGCCGGCGGCGGCGGGTTCGGCGATCCGCTGGAGCGCGATCCGAACCTCGTGATCGAGGACATCAAGGACGACTATGTCTCGGTCGAGCGTGCCGCCAAGGACTATGGCGTCGTGGTGCACACCATCGACGCCGAGCTCTGCAATTACGAGGTCGACAAGGTCGCGACCGCGGCGCTCCGGACCAAGATCCGCTCCGAGCGCGTCGCCAATGCCCGGCTCGATCCGGAGATGGTGGCGCAGCGCTACCGCAGCGGAGAGATCAACACGTTCGACGTGATCCGAAAGCACGCGGTGATCCTCGACTGGGGCACCGGCGCGCTGCTGCCCGAATCCACCCGTCAGTTCCGCGAAGCATTCGAGCGGCGCTCGGTCGCGATGTGGAAGGCGGGTTGATCGTTACCGGCAGCCGCGCCGTCGGCAGACGGCGCGGTCTAACCACCAAAGAGGATTCGAGCCGTCGCCTCCCCCTGCATCGCCTGCACTTTCATTCAAACCATGAGGATAGCGCTATGACGATCACGACGTGCCTTTCTTCCAACCGACTGTGGCCCATCCGCTCCGTGCTCGGCATCGCCACGGCCCTCGCCCTTGCCGGCACCGCCACGCCGGCGGCGGCCGGGACCGAGGCACCGTGGTTTCCCATGAAGGTCTACGACGCGTCATCCGGCACGCCGAAACCGGCGGACTACACGCCGCTGCCGAAGGCCGAAAAGCCCTACAGGCTGTGCGTGCTGTTTCCGCACATGAAGGATAGCTTCTGGGTCGCGGTCGCCTACGGCATCGTGAAACAGGCCGAAGCGATGAACGTCAACATGAACCTCTACGAAGCCGGAGGTTACGAGAACCTGCCCAAGCAGCTTTCGCAATTCGATGACTGCATGGCGAGCGGACCGGACGCGATCATCGTCGGCGCGATCTCCGGCGCGGGGCTCAGCAAGAAATTCGAGGAGGCCAAGGCCAAGGGCGTGCCGGTGGTCGGCGTCACCAATCCGCTGCCGCCGAACGCACTGCCTGCGGCCAACTATGTCGATTTCGTCGCCATGGGCGAAGTCACCGGCGACGGCCTGCTGGCGCAGACCAAGCCCGGCGACAAGCTCAACATCGTGACATTCCCCGGTCCGGCCGGCTCGGGCTGGGCGGAATCGTTCAATGAAGGGTTCAAGAAGGCCATCGCCAAGAATTCGAACGCCAAGATTCTGGCCGAGAAGTTCGGCGACTCCGGCGTCGCGGTGCAACTCCAGTTGATCCAGGACGCATTGCAGGCCTATCCCGCCATGAACGTGATCTGGGGCACCGCTCCCACCGCCGAAGCTGCCATCGGCGCGGTCGCCGAGGCCGGCCGAAGCGACCTGAAGATCGTGTCGTCCTACGAAAACCAGGCCATGCTCGACGCGCTGAACCGCGGCGACATCCTCGCCTTCGCTACCCAATATCCCGTCGGCGAAGGCGCGATCGCGATCGACCAGGCGGTGCGTCTGATCGAGAAGAAGCCGGTCATGAGCCTGGTCCAGCCGGTGGCCACGATGATCGACAAGACCACGGTGCCGAAATTGCAGATGGATCTCGTGCTGGCGCCCGGAAGCTGGACGCCGGTCTATTCGGTCAAGGCCAAGTAGGCATGGTCAAGCAGCCGGCCTGAACGGTCGAGGCGGGAGCGTGCTCCCGCCTGCTGGCTCGCGGCCAACGGAGAAGCGGATGAACGTCGAGATCGACCCGAGGCCGGCCGAGCCCTTGCTTCAGTTGCGGGGGATATCGAAGCGATTCACCGGCGTCCGTGCGCTCGACCGCGTCGACCTCGATGTCCGTGCCGGCGAGCTTCACGTCCTGTTCGGCGAGAACGGCGCCGGCAAGTCGACCCTGATCAATGTCGTATCCGGCACGTTTCCCCCTGACGAAGGCACGTTCCGTTTCGGCGGCGAGGAGATCCGGCATCTGACGCCGCAGCGCGCGCGAGAGACCGGCATCAGTCCGGTGTTCCAGGAGTTCTCGCTGATCCCGAGCCTCACCGTGGAAGAGAACCTGTTCCTTGGCCGCGAAATCACGCGCGGCGGAATGTTGCGTGCGCGCGAGATGCGCAAGCGCGCCAGGGCGCTGATCGACGAGCTCGGCTTCGATCTCAACCCCGCGCAACGGATCGACGATCTGTCCCGCGCGCATCAGCAGATGGCCGAAATCGCCAAGGCGCTGCTCGGCCGCGTCCGCCTTCTGATCCTCGATGAGCCGACCGCGTCGTTGACCGAACGCGAAACCGGGCGGCTGTTCGAGCTGATCGCGCGCCTGAAGAGCCAGAATGTCGGACTGATCTACGTCTCGCATCGCATGCGCGAAATCCGTGCCCTTGCCGACCGTGTGACCGTGCTGCGCGATGGCCGTCACATCCGGACTCTCGATGCCGCAAAGTCGACTGACGGCGAACTCGTGGAACTGATGACCGGCCGCACGATCGACCTGCTGTTTCCCACCATCGCCCATCAGCCGGACAAGGTGATGGTCGACGTCGAGAACCTGACGCTCGCCGATGGCAGCGTCCGTGAGGTCAATTTCCATGCCCGGGCCGGCGAGATCACCGGCATCGCGGGCCTCGTCGGTTGCGGCAAGTCGGAGCTGATCCGCGCAATCTACGGCATCGAGCGCGCGTCAGCGGGCGCGATCCGGATCGACGGCGCGCCTTACGAATCTCCAAGGCCAAGTCATAGCCTCAAGCGCGGCGTTGCCTACTTCCCCGCCAACCGGATCGCCGAGGGGCTCGCGCTGTCCCGTCCGATCCGCGAGAACGCATCGATGACCGGGCTCGACCTGCCCGCCTTCGCCCGCTTCGGCGTCATACGGCAGGCCGCCGAACGCGTGACGATCGCGGGCATCATGACGCAGCTGCAGCTGAGGCCGCCGAACATCGAACGGAGCGCCGGCGCCCTGTCGGGCGGCAATCGTCAGAAGGTGATGCTGGGACGCGCGCTGACGCGCGAGCTGACCGTGTTCCTGTTCGACGAGCCGAGCGTCGGCATCGACGTCGGCGCCAAGCTCGAGGTCTACGAGTTCATGAAGCGCCTCGTCGAGGCCGGCGCCGCCGTGATCGTGGTGTCGTCCGAACTGCCCGAGGTGCTGGCGCTGTCGAACCGGCTC
Organism: Bradyrhizobium sp. RD5-C2; assembly: GCF_019972155.1. Classification (GTDB taxonomy): domain Bacteria; phylum Pseudomonadota; class Alphaproteobacteria; order Rhizobiales; family Xanthobacteraceae; genus Bradyrhizobium. The sequence goes on from NZ_BOVL01000012.1 coordinate 326,841, forward strand.
TACGTCATGCATCAGGGCCGCATCGCCGCCGAGCTGACGGGCGCCGCGAAGACCGAGCAGAATGTGCTTTCGAGCTTCTTCCGCGATCATCTCGCCACGGAGGTCGCATGAACACGGCCCTGGTCGCCACAGCGCCACGGGGCTTGGTCAGCCTCCGGTCGATCGCAGGCCGTATCGGGTTGCTGCCGGCGCTGCTTGTGGTGCTCGTGGCCGGCATGTCGGCGGTCGATGCGCAGTTCTACGGCATCATCAACGTCCTCAACATCCTGCGCAACGCCTCGCTGCTGGCGATCGTCGCCTGCGGCCAGGCGCTGGTCATCATCGCGGGCGGCTTCGATCTTTCGGTTGGCGCGGTGGTCGCCCTGGCGAGTGTCGTCACGGCCAAGACCATGGCGGCCACCGCGGCCGCATTCCCCGGCTCCAACGTCCTCATCATCGCAAGCGGGGTCGCGGCCGGGCTCGGTTGCGGCGTCGCGGTCGGGCTCGTCAACGGCTTCTGCGTGGCCAAGCTCAAGGTCTCCGGCTTTGTGGTGACTCTGGGCACGATGTCCGCCACTGCCGGCGTCGGCCTCATGATCACCAACGGCATCCCCGTTTACGGCATGCCGGAGGTATTCGTGAAGGGCTTCGGACGCGCCCAGGCATTCGGTCTGCCGACCGCCGCCCACGTCGCGCTGATCGTGATCCTGGTGATGGTGTTTGCACAGCGACGCACGCTGTTCGGCCGCTACGTCTATGCGATCGGCGGCAATGTCGACGCCGCCGTGGTGTCGGGCGTGACGATCCAGCGCCATATCGTGGGCACCTACGTGGTCTCGAGCGTCCTTGCGGCATTGACCGGCATCCTGCTGACGGCACAGGTCGGCTCCGGCCAGGCAAGCTTTGGCGGCGACCGGATGATGCTGCAGTCGATCGCCGCCGCCGTGATCGGCGGCGTCAGTCTGCGCGGTGGCGTCGGGCGCATCGAGATCGTCGCCATCAGCGCGCTGTTCCTCACGATTCTGGGCAATGCACTCAACCTCCTGCACGTCGACTCGCGGCTTCAGCCGGTCTTCCTCGGCGTCATCATGGTCGCAGCCGTGGCGCTCGACGAACTCAGCCGAGGGAGCAAGTCGCGTGTCTGATCTCGAATTGACCGTTGCCGCCAAGGACACCGACCGGCCGAAGCTGACGCTCGGCCATAGGCTCTGGAGCGCGGTCCTGCCGGTCGCATTGGCAGTGCTGTTACTCGGCTTCGCCGCGGTCAACCGCGGAGTGCTGTCGCCGGCCAATCTGCTCAACATCGCACAGCAGACCAGCTATCTGGCGCTGTTCGCGATGGCGCAGACCGTGGTCATCCTGACGCGCGGCTTCGACCTTGCCCTTGGCCCGACGGTGTCGATGGTCAGCGTCGGCAGCGCGCTCGCGATGGCCGGCGCCACGGCGTCCGGTCACGGCGCGGGGGCTGTGCTGCTCGCCGGGCTCGGCGCCGGCTTCGCCCTCGGCATCGCGTGCGGTCTCTTCAACGGCGTGGTCGTCGCACTGCTCGGGGTCAACCCATTCGTCGCAACCCTCGGCAGCTACAATATCGCGATCGGGATTGCGACCACGCTTTCGGCCGGACGGCCGGTGCAAGGCGTGCCGGCACCGTTCTCGCAGATCTTCTACAGCGGCAGCACCTTCGGGGTACCGGCGGCGATTGTGATCACCGTCGCGGTCGGCATCGCGCTTCATCTGCTACTGGCCCGCACCGTGTTCGGCCGGTCGCTCTATCTGATCGGCACCAACCCGCGTGCCGCGGCGGTCGCCGGCATGCCGGTCAAGCGCATTTTGGTCGCGACCTATGTGCTGTGCTCGGGACTTGCCGCGCTCGGTGCGATCATGATGACGGCGCGAACCGGATCGGGTGAACCGAACCTCGGCGGCGCGCTCTCGCTGCAGGCGATCGCCGGTGCCGTGGTCGGCGGAACGAGCCTGGCGGGCGGCCGCGGCGGTGTCGGCACCGCCGTGCTCGGCGCCCTGTTCATCACCATTCTCTCCAACGGCATGAACCTCACCCGGATCGACGGATACGTCCAGATGGTCGTGCTCGGCGCGATCGTCATCATGGGCGTGCTGCTGGATCGCCTGCGGCAGGAGCGGCGGCAATGATGTTAGGCTCTCCCATCGAGAACATCCCGGTCGGACCGCGCGATGCGCCGGCATCGATCTATCTCGCGCCCTCGCTCGCCGCCGCACTCGGTGCATTGAGCGAATACGGTGCCGCTGGCGCTCCCTTGGCCGGCGGCACATGGATCATGCGATCGCCGATCCGGCACGAGCCGCTCAGGACCCATTATGTCGCCATCGGAAGGATCGCCGAGCTGACCGCGGTTCGGATCGGCAGCGATGCCATCGAGATCGGCGCGGCGGTCACGCACGCGGCGCTTGCGACGGCCTTGGCCGACCTTCCCGAATTTGCCGGCCTCGCAGCAGCCGCCGGAGGCTCCGCCAACCCCGCGATCCGCGCAATGGCGACGATCGGCGGCAATCTCGCGACGTCGGAATTTTCCGCGGCGGATTGCGTGCCGGCGCTACTCTGTCTCGATGCCGATGTCGAGATCTCGGGCCGCGACGGTCGCGAGCGCATCGGCCTGGCGCATTTCCTCGCAATCCGATCAACGCTCGCGCCCGGCCGCCTGGTGACACGGATCATCGTGCCTCGGGCGGAGCGCAACACGGCCCATGCCCGCCTGCCGCTGCGCCGAGCGGGCGATTATCCGGTCGCCATCGTCAGCCTTTCGGTCCGCGTCGATGCGGCGGACCGCGTCCAGGCGGCGCGGATCGCGGTCGGATCGGTCGAACCGAGCGCGCGCCGCTGGCCTCGCCTTGAAGCGGCGCTGATCGGACATCCGCTCGACGCCGCAGCAGCGGCGCGTCGTGCGGCCGAACTGACCGACGAGTTCATCGGCCGCGACAGCGTCGATGCGCCGGCCTGGTATCGCGTCAGCGTGCTGCCCGGCCTCGTCCGCCGCGCCGCGATCGCTGCACTTGGCTCATGAACGCGCGGAGATGACATGGGATTCAGCCTGACCGTCAACGGCGATCGCCTATCCTGCGCGGCCGATCCTGCCACCCCGCTGGTCGATATCCTGCGCGAAGAGATGCATCTGACCGGCGCGAAGCCTGTCTGCCGCGAGGGCTTTTGTGGCGCCTGCATGGTGCTGATCGACGGCGAGCCCACGCCTTCGTGCCTGCTGCCTGCTGCGCTGGCCGATGGCCGCGAGATCCGCACCGTCGAAGGCCTTGCACCTCTGGGAATGCTGAACCGCATTCAGGCCGCGCTTGAGGCCAGCGATGCCGTCCAGTGCGGCATGTGCTTTCCCGGCATGGTGGTGAGCTTGACGCATTTCCTGACGACCCGGCCGGATGCCACCCGTGACGACATCCTGATGGCGCTGACCGGAAATATCTGCCGCTGCACGGGCTATGAACGCATCGTCGAGGCGACACTGCTCGCCTTGGCCTCGGCATGATCGGGGGCGCAAGGATGTCAGACGTTTCCGCGACGATGGATCTGCGCCGGCGTGACGCCGCCGACAAGCTGCGTGGCCGCACCCGCTACACCATCGACCGGTATCTGCCGGGCATGCTGCATGCTGCGGTGCTGCGCGCCGGCGTGCCGGCGGGGCGGATCATTCGTCTCGATACGTCCAGAGCGGCCCGCATGCCGGGCGTGCGTGCGATCGTGACGGCGGCCGATGCGCCCGGCATGATCGGGATCGGCATCGCCGATCACCCGCTGTTCGCCCGCGACGTCATCCGCTACGACGGCGAGCCGCTCGCCGCGGTCGCAGCCGCCACATTGGCGCAGGCGCAGGCCGCACTCGCGGCGATCGACGTGGAGATCGAGCCGTTCCCCGCAGTCTTGACTATGGCAGATGCGCTGGCATCTGGCGCGCCACTGGTTCATCCGGACTGGCGCAGCTATGAGGTCTTGCTCGAAGGCAGCGCGCGCGGCGGCAACGTCGCCTGGGAGGCGACCGTCGTTCGCGGCAACGTCGATGCCGCCTTTGCCCGGCCCGACGTCGAGATCGTCGAAAGCTGCTTTCGCGTCGGCCGGCAGAACCACGTCGCCTTCGAACCGCGCGCAGTCGTCGCGAGCTACGAGGATGGGCGCTTCCACATCGAGACCTCAACGCAGGTTCCCTGGAGCGTCCGCAATGCGACCGCGCGCCTGCTGGGCGTACCGGCATCACAAGTCCGCGTCACGGTGCCGCCGGTCGGCGGCGGCTTCGGTCTCAAGTTCGATCTGGCCGTTGAGCCTTTCGCCGCCCTGCTCGCCCGCGCCAGCGGCCGGCCGGTGCGCCTCGTCAATTCGCGCGAGGAGGAGATGCTGACCTGCCTGTTCCGCGAGAACGCCGATATCCGCATCCGCTCGGCGGTGACGCGCGCGGGCGATATCGTGGGGCGCGAGGCCGTCGTCCTGATGGACTGCGGCGCCTATGGCGGCGAACAGATCTTCCTGACCACCATGACCGCGCACACGCTCGGCGGAAACTACAGGCTTGGAAGCGTACGCATGGTGTCGCGTGCGGTCTATACCAACACGGCGCCGAACGGCGCCTTCCGCTGCTGCAACGGGGTCTACAACACCTTTGCGCTGGAGCGCCACACCGACGAGATCGCGGCAAGGATCGGAATGGATACGCTCGCCTTCCGCCGCCGCAATGTGCTCGGCGACAAGGATCTCGGCGCCACCGGCCAGGTGTTCGAAGGCGACGTGCTCGGCCCGATGCTCGAGCGGATGGATACGCTGCGCGATGCGGCAGCGCCGCCGCCGGCGCGCACCGACGGCCGGCTCCATGGACGCGCGACCACCGTCGGCACCTGGTTTGTCTTCGTCGGACCATCGGCGGCGACGGTGAACATGAATGCCGACGGCACGGCGACGCTGGTCACGTCCGGTGTGGAGATCGGATCCGGCTCGATGATGCAGAGCCTACCGCAGATCGTGGCCAGCACGCTCGGCATTGCCCCCGAGCATGTGATCGTCCGCGCCGCTGATACCGATGCAGCCGGTTATGACGTCGGCGTCGGCGGCGGCCGCACCACCGTTTCGCTCGGCGCGGCCAGCCTGTCGGCAGCGCAGGAGGTACGCACGAAACTCTTGAAGGTCGCCTCCGAGATGATCGAGGCTGCGCCGGATGATCTCGTCATGCGCGACGGCCGAATCGAGATCGCCGGCGCGCCGGGCTCCGGCCGTACGGTAGCGGAGGTCGCGACCCGTGCCCAGGCGCTGGCTGGCCCGGTGTCCGGCACCGGCGCGTTCACCGGCGCCGGCGTACCGGCGATGCCGGGCTGCGTCGCCGGACATTTCATCGACGCGATCGACATCCCCGTCTTCGCGGTCCACGACTGCGAGGTCGCCGTCGATCCGGAAACCGGACATGTCGAGGTGCTCAGCTATCGCGTGGTGCAGGACGTCGGCCGCGCGCTGAACCCGCGCGCCATCCATGGCCAGATCCAGGGCGGTGTCGTGCAGGGGCTGGGTTACACGTTGCACGAGGAAGTCACGATCGGCAGCAACGGCCGTGTCTGCCAGAGCGGTTTCGAGACCTACCGCGTGCCGCTGGCGCTCGATGTCGTGCCGGTGGAGATCAGCCTTTACGAGGGTGCGCCGTCAATCGGACCGCTCGGCACCAAGGGTGCCGGCGAGGTGCCGATCCTGAATGTCGGAGCGGCCGTCGCCTGCGCGGTTGCAAACGCCACCGGCAAGCGCGTCCAGGCACTTCCATTGACCCCGCCACGCGTGCTCGAACTCCTGCTCGATCGCAAGCAGGATCTGACCCTTCCCCACATTGCCGATGCGTGGGCCGACAATCTGACACGTTCGCATCAGACATCTCCCAAGACATAGCAACAAGCCGGCCGGCGGTGTCGCTAGACCCAGCCGCCGTCGACGATATGGCTCTGGTTGGTGCAGGCGCCGCTGTCGTCGGCGGCGAAAAACAGGACGACACGGGCGATGTCGTCAGGCACGAGCTTGCGCTTGAGACATTGGCGCTGCATCAGCTCGGCCACACCTTCGGGCGTCAGCCACAGATCCTGCTGCCGCCGGGTCATGATCCATCCGGGCAGGATGGAGTTGACCCGCACGTTGTGCGGCCCGAGATCGCGGGCCAGCGCGCGGGTCAGGCCCTGCACCGCTGATTTCGCCGTGGTGTAGCAGGGCATATTGCCCTGACCGATCACCCAGCTCACCGAGCCGATATTGACGATCGAACCGCCTCCTGCCCTTTTCATGTCGGGTGCGACCGCCTGGGCGCTGAAGAACTGGTGCTTCAGGTTGACGGCGATCCGCTCGTCCCAGAATTCGGGCGTCACGTCCTCGATCGCGTGACGGTCGTCGCGCGCCGCATTGTTGACCAGGATGGTGATCGGCCCGAGCGCCTCGCGGATGCCGGCAACCGCGCGTCGCAGCGCGGCGATGTCGCGCAGATCGGCGTGCTCGAAGTGCACGCCGGCATGCGCGCCCAAATCGGACAGCAGCTGCTCCGAGGACGTCACATCGATATCGATGAATCCGACCCGCGCGCCCTGGCTGATGAACTGGCGGACGATGGCCTCGCCGATGCCGGAACCGCCACCGGTTACCAGGACGGTCCGGTCCTTGAGGCTTGGATAGATGGCACCCTGCATTGGCATTCTCTCGCTTTGGCGCCTGAAGCGCGTCGGTTGCGTTGCTGCGGCTCAAGGCAAGAGCCACGGCTCCCGAGGTTCACTCGGTCGTCTCCATGTGGTTTCGGTCCACGACCCGCAGCGTCCGCCGCACCATGCCGTCGACAATTGTCGCCGACTCGCTTGGACGCACATGGATGGCGGTGGACTTGAGCAGCCACGGCAACACCGCCTGCTCGAGCCGCTCCTCATAGGCACTGCGCATCATGTCAAACGCCTCCAGGCCGGGACCTGCAAGGATCACATGGTGCGGGCGCAACACCGAGATCGTCGTGGCCACCGCCTCGGCAAGCGCGTAGCCAGCCTGCCGGAATAGCTGTTCGAGACGGGGATCGCCGGCGCGTGCCCGCGCGCGCAACAGAGCCATCTGCGCCTCGGATGGTTGCTGCGACACCGCCGGCGGCAGATCGAGAAAGGTGCGGGCGTCGCGGTAGAGCGCATAGTCGGCGAGATGGGCCTCGATGCAGCCGCGCTGACCGCAGCGGCATTGCGGACCGTTCGGCGTCAACTTGACATGGCCGATCTCGCTGCCCGCGCCGGCACCCCAGCGCGCTTCACCATCGACGACGATGCCCATGCCGATGCCGTGACCGACCATGAGCGTGGCCGTGAGGCCCTGCGCCAGCGCCGGCTCGGCCGCCACGAGGGCCAGCGCCACCGCGACCGCATCGTTCGCCATCACGACTTCGACGCCGAATGCCTCGCGGACCGGCGTCGCCAGATCGACGTCGGTGATCGACAGCGCCGGGCTCCACAGATGCCGGCCGGCGTCGGCATCGACGATGCCCTGCAGCGCAATCCCGATTCCCAGCAGCCGATGCCGCGGCGTGGCCGTCTCATCGAGCATGGCCTCGATCTGCGCGATCACGAGATCGCACAACGCGCCTGCATCGAGCCCACGCGTCGTGAGTTCGAGCCGCGATTGCGCCAGGGCAGCGCCGCTGAAGTCGGCGATCAAGGTCTCGATCAGGTTCATGCGGAGCGAGATGGCAATGATGCGGCCAAACTCGGGGTTCAGGGTCAGCAGGACCGCCGGCCGGCCGCGGCGGCGGCCGCTCAGCCCATCCGCATCCTCGTCGTCGGCATCGTCCGGCAACGACGTCGCGGCATCCGTCTCGGCTTCGCACAGCAGGTCTTCCGCCATCAGCTTCGACGTGATGGCCGAAATGGCCGGGAAGCTCAGCCCGGTGCTGCGGGCGAGTTCGACGCGCGGCAATGGCCCCTGACGCCGCAAGACTTCGACGAGACGGCCGCGGTTCGATCCGCGGGCCAGACTTGAAGCACGTCTCAGCGGTTCGGACTGCTCATTCATGCCGGCTTTTTTAATTCGCTTGATGAAATTATTCAACGGATACAACTCAGATGTTGGCCAAAAAGCGTCAATAGCGGCGGAAATACATCACCTTCTCACTATTATTACGTGAGGTCCTAGACATGAACATCCTTGACTGGACATTTTGTCGCGCTAATTTATTAGTTACGTGAATAAAATAAGGCGTGAAAAGCGCCGGGCGTGAAATCCCCTCACCGGGGGTGTCGACAGGGAGGTGCATATGAATGACTCAATGAAAAGATTGATCGTGCCGCTGTTGGCGGGCGCAGCCGCGCTCGCGATGGTAACGGGGATAGCACAGGCGCAGCAGAAAAAGACCATCGCGCTGGTGACCAATGTCGCGGCCGACTTCTGGACCATCGCCGGCCGCGGGCTTGAGAAGGCGCAGAAAGAGCACCCGGAATACAATATCGAGCTGATCGTCACCAACGAAGGCACCGCGGCCGGCCAGCGGCGCGAGCTGGACGACCTCTTGGTGCGCGGCGTCGCCGGCATCTCGATCTCGGTCGACGATGCGCCGCATGCAACCGAAGAACTCAACAAGGTCGCGGCCAAGACCGTGCTGATCACCACGGACAGCGACGCGCCGCAGAGCAACCGTCTCGCCTATATCGGCACCGACAACGTCGCGGCCGGGCGACAGGCCGGCGAGGAGATCAAGAAGGCGCTGCCGAACGGCGGCAAGATCGCGCTGTTCGTCGGAACGATGGATGCCGACAACGCCCGCGAGCGCGTACAGGGCATCAAGGAATCGATCGCCGGCACCAAGGTCGAGCTGGTCGACGTGTTCACCGACCAGGTGGACTTTGCCAAGGCCAAGGCGAACATGGAGAACGTGCTCGTCAAATACCCTGATATCGCACTGCTCTCCGGGCTGTGGAGCTACGAGACCCCGCTGATCTATGATGCGGTGAAGGCTGCGGGCAAGGCCGGCAAGGTGAAGATCGTCGGCTTCGACGAGGACCAGCGGACGCTGCGGGGCATTTCCGACGGCACGATCGAATCCACGGTCGTGCAGCAGCCCTACGAGTTCGGCTATCTCTCCGCCACCAACATCATCAAGACGCTGAACGGCGACAAATCCTGGATTCCGAAGGACAGCAAGCTGATCGTGCCGACCAAGGTGATCACCAAGACCAACGTCGCGGAGTTCGCCGGGCAATTGAAGGAACTGCTGAAAAAGTAACTTCAGTCGGCTTCACCGCCCGGCCGCCACAGGCCGCCGGGCGGGCTGCAGGAGGACATGTCGAATGGCGGAAACGCTGCTCGAACTCAGCGGAATCAGCAAGACCTATCCCGGAGTCAGGGCACTCGACGACGTCAATTTGCGCGTCTGCCGTGGCGAGGTGCTGGGCCTGATCGGCGAGAACGGCGCCGGCAAATCGACGCTGATGCGCGTGCTGGCCGGCGTGATCGCGCCGAGCGCGGGCGTGATCCGCATCGGCGGCAACGACCACGCAAGGATGACGGTGAACAAGGCGACCCTCGCCGGCATCGCCTTTGTGCACCAAGAGCTGAACCTGTTCGAGAATCTCGACGTCGCGGCCAATGTCTTCATCGGGCGCGAGAAGCTCGCCGGCGGCCCGCTGAAGCTCGTCGACAATGCGGAGATGCGCGCCCGCGTGACGCCGCTGCTGGAACGGCTGGGCGCCGATTTCACGCCGAACACGCTGGTCGACAATTTGTCGATCGCCGAGCGCCAGATGGTGGAGATCGCCAAGGCGCTCTCGATCGACGCCCGCGTGATCATCATGGACGAGCCGACCTCCAGCCTGACCATTTCGGAGACGGAGCGGCTGCTCGAGGTGATTGCCGACCTGAAAGCGCACGGCATCTCGGTGATCTACATCTCTCACCGGCTCGGCGAGATCATGAGCTGCGCCGACCGCGTCGTGGTGCTGCGCGACGGGCGCACCGTCGGCGAATTGACGCGCGGCGAGCTGAGCCATGCCGCAATGATCCGCCTGATGATCGGCCGCGACCTGAAGGCGCTGTACACGCCGCCGGCGCACACGCCGCAGCCGGGCGGCTGCGATATCGCCGGCGTTGTGACGACGGCCTTTCCCGACCGGCAGATCGACCTTTCGGTGCGGCGCGGCGAGATCCTCGGCCTCGCCGGGCTCGTCGGCGCGGGCCGCACCTCGCTTGCCCGCGCGGTGTTCGGCGTCGACCCGCTGCTGGGTGGCGAGATCAGGATCGACAACACGCCGGTCGGCGTCGCCTCGCCGCGCGATGCGATCAGGCAAGGGATTTACCTCGTGCCGGAGGATCGCAAGAAGTCCGGGCTGGTGCTGGAGCTGCCGATCCGGGAGAACGTGACGCTCGCGAGCCTGCTGGATCATGCGCGGATGTGGCTGGTCAACGGCGGATCCGAGCGCAAAATCGCGAAGGAACAAGCGAGGCGCCTGTCGATCAAAGCGCCGAGCATCGACATCGAAGCCGTGACGCTCTCCGGCGGCAACCAGCAGAAGGTGGTGCTGGGCAAGTGGCTCTCGATGCAGCCGCGCGTGATGTTCTTCGACGAGCCGACCCGCGGCATCGACGTCGGCGCCAAGAGCGAGATCTACGCCCTGATGCGCAGCCTCGCCGACCGGGGCGTCGCCATCGTGATGATCTCATCCGACATGGAAGAGGTCATCGGCGTCTCCGACCGGGTCGCGGTGATGCATGAAGGCAGCGTCAGCGGCGTCCTCGAGCGCGACCAGTTCAGCGAATACAACGTGTTGAGGCTGGCGGTCGGCCAGGCGCTCGAAACCCTGGAGATCGCTGCGCCATGATGAAGAAGGAACTCGGCCTGTTCTTGCTGCTGGCGGTGATCTCCGCCATCACCGGCGCGATCAATCCGGCCTTCCTGTCGTTCGTGAACCTGCTGAACATGGCCAATTTGATCGGCCTGTTCGGCGTGTTCGCGCTGGGCGAAGGATTAGTCATCATCACCGGGGGCATCGATCTTTCGCTCGGCTCGATGTTCGCGCTGCTTGGCGTCGTCTTCATCGACCTGCTGACGACGTATCAGGTGCCCTGGCCCTTCGCACTGATGCTGGTCTTGATGGGCGGGCTGGCGCTGGGCGGCATCCAGGGTTTCCTGATCACCCGGCTGAAGATGCAGCCCTTCATCGTGACGCTGTGCGGGCTGCTGATCTATCGAGGCGCCGCGCGCTACTACACCAGCGATTCGACCCGCGGCTTCGGCTACGGCGACGAGGCCAGCACGCTGAGCAACATCGCCTCCGGCAATATCGCGGGCATTCCGAACACCTTCATCTTCCTGATCATCCTTGCGGTGGTCCTCGGCGTGCTGCTGCATCGTTCGGTCTACGGACGCTGGCTCTATGCCGTGGGCAAGAACGAGGAAGCGGCGCGCTACTCCGGCATCAGGACGAATCTCGTGATCGCGACCGCCTATGTCATCAGCGGCGGCCTCGCCGGCGTTTCGACCGTGTTGTTCGTGTTCTATACCAACTCGGTCTCGCCGAGCTCCTTCGGCAATTTCTACGAACTCTATGCGATTGCAGCGGCCGTCCTCGGCGGCTGCAGCCTGCGCGGCGGCGAAGGCTCCATTCTCGGTATCGTGCTGGGGACGGCGCTGCTGCAGGTGCTGCAGAACCTCGTGAACATCCTCGGCATTCCGAACTCCCTGAACTTCGCGGTGATGGGAACCGTGATTCTGATCGGCGTGCTGGCGGATCAGCAATTGCAGGCCCGTCGGCGACGCAAGGCGGCGCTCGCCGGGCTCGCCCGCACGGCACCGCGATCAAAGGAAACCACAATCCTGCAAAACGCCTCTCCGCGCGGCGCGGCAGCGTTGCCGACAAGCGCGGGCGATCAGGCTTAACTCGATGACGAAGAACCGGGATCGGGAATATGACCGCGGCGACTTGGGTAGAGGGACAGGGGAAGAGTTCGATGCGCAAGACTGATCAAGCATCCGACGTTCGCGTACATGTCGGCGCTGTGGGCCGAGCCCGGCCGCGGGCAGACCTCATCACCGTCCTGAATGGCTTTGGTGCGCGTGGATTTTCTATCTCAAGTTGACGGGTCGCTACACTGACGGGGGCGCGTTCCAGGCTGAAGGGCTTTGGGCCGGAACGCGACACAAAAATGGACAAAGCCGGGGACGCTGGGAGTGCAGAAAATGTCACTTTGGTCTGTAAACACCGCGCGTGCATGCGGCGTGGGGATCGCTCTGTTATCGTTGTTCGACGGCGGCGCGCATGCAGCCGATCTCTTAACGAAGGCTCCGCCTGTGCCTTACACGGAGACCGATGATTTCTGGACACGACCGTATCTGTTCGGTGATCTCGGCAGGACGCAGCTGAAGGAGCGAGGTATCTCGCTGGCCCTGACGCTGGGTGATGAAGCCGTCACCAACCTGTCAGGCGGCAACAGGAACACCGGCGCCAACGCCGGACAGCTGTTCTTCCAGGCCAAGTTCGACATGGCGAAACTAGCCGGCATCCAGGGCGGCACGGTCGGCCTCACGCTGGTCGATCGCTTCGGCCGCAACCTGAATGACGAGGCAGGCATTCCGGCCTTGCAGCTGACCAACGAAGTGTTCGGCCGCGGCAACATCCTTCGCCTCACCGAACTCTACTACTCGCAGAAACTGTTCGATGATCGCCTTGAACTCAAGGGCGGCCGTCTGCCGGTCGGCTCCGACTTCTTCTTCGGCCTGTGTGAGTTCATCAACCTGACGTTCTGCGGCGGTCAGCCCGGCAACATCCAGGGTGGCTACATCTACAACTGGCCGGTGAGCCAATGGGCCGGTGTCGCACACTACAACTTCACCAAGGAATGGCAGCTTTCGGTCGGCGTCTACGACGCCAATCCGAACTATCTGACGACGTCGGACTCCGCGACCTACTTCCTGCCGGGCGTCCCCGGATCGAGCCGGGCCTCCGGCGTGCTGGTGCCGGTCGAGGTGGTCTGGGCGCCGAGCGGTCCGCTGAACGGGACCTGGCGCTTCGGCGGCTGGTATGACAGCGCGTCGACGATCGACGGCGGCCTTCCCGGTATCATAGCGATCGCCCCCGGCATCGGCGGCGTCTCGGACCAGAATCTCGGCGATCAACGCGGCCGCTATGGCATCTATGAATCGATCCTGCAGCGACTGACCGTCGAAGGTGCAAAGGCACAGGGTTGGTACATGTTCCTCAATACGACCGTCGCCGATCACCGGACATCGTATCAGGATTACCAGGTCGCTTTGGGCTTCAGGCACACCGGAACGTTCTCCTGGCGGCCCGAAGACGAAGTCGGTTTCGCGGTCGGTACGACCCACGTGAACTCGGCTGCGCTCACCCTGAATGCGGGCGGAAACGAAGTTCCGATCGAAGCCTGGTACGGGTGGCAGGCGACTGGCTGGATGAATCTCAAGTTCGACGCCCAGTACGTGATCAATCCCGGCGGGCGCGGCTACAATGCCGCCGGCATCAAGACCGAGAATGCCTGGGTCCTTGGTCTGCGCACGCTGGTGCACTTCTGATCGGGAGGGGTTGCCAGCATGTCTGAGCGAAACCAGCCATGGTAACCCCTCACGACGCCGGGCTCGCGGTCCTTGAGTTGAAGGGCATCGGCAAGGAGTTCGGCGCCATTCGCGCGTTGCATGGCGTCGACCTGCGCGTTTCTCCCGGCGAGGTGGTCGGCCTGATGGGCGACAACGGCGCCGGCAAGTCGACGCTGGTCAAGATCATCGCCGGCAACTTCCCGCCAAGCCACGGCGAGATCCGCTTTGACGGCAAGCCGGTTCATTTCGCCCGGCCGATCGATGCCCGCGCGATCGGTATCGAGGTGGTCTATCAGGACCTCGCGCTCGCCGACAATCTCACGGCGGCGGCCAATGTCTTCCTCGGCCGTGAGCTCACGCGCAAGGTTGGTCCGTTCGCGTTGCTCGACCACAAGGCGATGGCAGCCCGCGCGCTGGAGCTGTTCGGCGAGTTGCGCTCGGAGACCCGGCCGCACGATCTCGTCAAGCAGATGTCGGGCGGCCAGCGTCAGGCGGTCGCGATCGCACGGACACGGCTGTCCAATGCCAAGCTCGTGATGATGGACGAGCCGACGGCCGCGATCTCGGTCCGCCAGGTCGAGCAGGTCCTGAGCCTGATCCATCGCCTGAAGGAACAGGGCGTCGCGGTGATGCTGATCTCGCACCGCATGCCCGACGTGTTCGCGGTCTGCGACCGCGTCGTCGTCATGCGCCGCGGCGAGAAGCGCGCCGACAAGGCGATCGGCGACACCAGCCCCGAGGAAGTCACCTCCCTCATCACGGGAGCGAAGGAGGCTGCGTGATGGCCACGCCCCTGGACTCTCCCATCACCTTCACCAATGTCAGCAAGGCCAAATGGTGGCAGAGCGGCTTGTTTGCCTCGCAGACCGGCTACGTCCTGCTCGCGCTGATCGCGCTGGTCGTGGTGATGAACTTCGCCAGCCCCTATTTCCTCACCGAGGGCAACATACAGAATGTGGCGAAGAACTTTTCCTTCATCGCCATCGCCACGCTCGGCGTGACCTTTGTCATCATCACAGGCGGCATCGATCTCTCGGTGGGCTCGGTGATGTGCTTCTCCGCGATGATCACTTCGATGGTCATGACCCACATCTCGACACCGGGCATGCCCGGCGCGGACTGGTTCGTGCATCTGGCCGATGACGGCAAGACCGTGATCGCCAATCTGCCCGGATTGATCCTGCTGGTCTCGATCCTGGCAGGACTCGGCGTCGCGCTGATCGTCGGCCTCGTCAATGGCTTCTGCATCGCGGTGCTCGGGCTATCGCCTTTCGTCACCACGCTCGGCATGCTCTCGATCGTGCGCGGCCTCGGCTACGTCGTCTCCAACGGCCGCGGCAGCTTTCCCAGCGGCCCCGAAGCGAGCTATTTCTACACGCTGACGTCGGGCGTCGTATTCGGCATGCCCGCGCCGTTCATCTACCTCGTCGTTCTCGCGGTAGCGATGGCGGTCGTGCTGCACCACACGAGCTTTGGCCGCCACGTCTTTGCCATCGGCGGCAATGAGAAGGCGGCGGCGCTGACCGGCATTTCGGTCGTGCGGGTGAAGATCGAGATCTACGTGATCTGCGCGCTGGCGGCTGGTCTGCAAGGCATCATCATCTGCGGCTGGCTGGGATCGGCGCCGGCAAACATGGCGACGTCCTACGAGCTCAACGTCATTGCGGCCGCCGTCATCGGCGGTGCCAATCTCGCCGGCGGCGCCGGCGGTCCGCTCGGAGCCATCGTCGGCTGCGTGCTGCTCGAGGTGATCCGCAACGGCCTCGTGCTCGCGCAGGTCAACTCCTACTGGCAGCAGACATTGGTGGGCGTGATCATCATCGCAGCGGTGCTGGTCGATCGCCTCCGCTCGCGCATGGCCTGAAGAGTTCGTCCCCGGAGGATCACCAATGTCCGCCTATCCGCCTCCGGGAGCCGCTGATTTCAAGGAATAGGCACAAAAACAATGTGGAGGGAAGCAATGAGGAAGACACTTCTTGCCGCCGCGGTCGTCGCCATGATGGCGACGCCCGGCTTTGCCCAGAGCTACAAGTTCGTGATCGTGCCCAAGGCGATGAACAATCCGTTCTTCGATTTCGCGCGCGACGGCTGCCAGAAGCGCGCCAAGGAGCTCGGCAGCATCGAATGCATCTACAAGGGTCCTGTCGAGCACGAGCCGGCGACGCAAGCGCAGATCATCCAGGATTTCATCACCCAGAAGGTGGACGGCCTCGCCATCTCGGTCGCCGACGTTGCCGCGATGACCAAGTCGATCGAGGCGGCGACGGCGGCCGGCATCGCCGTCATCACGTTCGACTCCGATGCGCCGGGTTCGAAGCGGATTGCCTATATCGGCACCGACAACAAGGAGTTCGGCATCGCGCTCGGCAAGCAGTTGCTGACGCTCCGGCCCAATGGCGGCAAATACGCGATGATCTCCGGCGGACCGGGAGCGGCCAACCTCGCCGAACGCGTCGATGGCGTCCGCGAAGCGCTCAAGGGCTCGAAGTGGACCGAAGTCGCGGGATCGCCGACCTTCTGCAACGACGACCCTGCGCTGGGCGTTCAGCAGATGACCGATCTGCGCACCGCAACTCCCGACCTTGCTGCGATCATCCCGGTCGGCGGCTGGCCGATGTTCGCGCCGGAAGGCTTCAAGGCATTCGCCAGCAAGAGCAAGAAGGAGATCGACGCAGGCAAGTTCACGCTCGTCGTGGCCGACACCCTCAGGATGCAGCTTGAGCTTCTGAACGAGGGTTATGCCAACGGACTGATCGGCCAGCGCCCGTTCGAGATGGGCGAGAAAGCGATGGATACGCTGCTTGCCATCAAGAAGGGGCAGAAGGTGCCGGATATCATCCACACCGGTCTCGACGTCGTGACCAAGGACAACGTTGCGGCGATGCTGAAGTAGCAGCCCGGAGGCCGCGTCGCCTATTCGCGGAAAACTGCGGCTCGGCGCACAAACGGTGCCCTTAGTAACGGGGGAAGGCTACCGCGCCTTTCCCCACACCGACCAAACCTACGATATCTGCTGGGTACGTTCTCGAGCGTTGAGCGCGACGGCCTTCCGACCTACAGCAACCGGATAGATGAGCTACAAAGCGCAGAGCCCGCAGAAGGGATTTCTCCGGCGATCGCTTTTTTCAAAATGCCCGCGGCTTGCGTAGAAGATTCTTTCATCTAGCATTGATGCAGATATTTCATTTGAACGAGAGTTCTGCACATGAACGACATCCAAACGCTTTCGGCGGTCGCGCCTCGCCGCCTCGATGCGATTGATCGCAAGATCTTGCGGGTTCTCCAGGAAGACGCATCGCTATCGGTCGCCGAGATCGGCGAGCGCGTTGGACTTTCCTCGACCCCTTGCTGGAAGCGCGTGCAGCGTCTGGAGAACGAGGGGGTCATCACCGGCAAGGTCGCCCTCGTCGACCAGAACAAGATCGGTCTGGGTCTGTCGGTCTTCGTGTCCGTCGAGAGCGACGACCACTCCGACACGTGGCTGAGACGATTTGCGTCGGTCGTCAGCGCGATGCCCGAGGTGATCGAGTTCTACCGCATGGCCGGCGACATCGACTATGTCCTGCGCGTGGTCGTCGCTGATATGCAGAGCTATGATCTGTTCTACAAGAAGCTGATCGGCGCGATTGCGCTGAAGAATGTGACCTCACGCTTCGCAATGGAGAAGATCAAGTCGGTGACCGCCCTGCCTGTCCCGGCACTCGCACCAGCGTAGTCAAACGTGGCGTACGAATGACGATCAGATCGACGCACTTCGCGCGATAGGAGGGTTCGGGCCACGCGCGCGCAACTCTCGCCAGGCCGCGCTTCGCTTGCCTCGTCGGGCCAATCGATGCATCGTCATCATCCGGCTCCTCAAAGGGACTATCGATGCGCTTGCTCCTGTGGGCTCTCCTGCTGCTGCTTCCCGCGCAGGCTTCCGCCGCGCCGCTTTGGCAAACCCTTCCGCCGACGCCGCCCGCTGTCTCCGGTGAACGCAGCGGCCATGCCAAGGTCAATGGCATCAGCCTGTACTACGCAACCATCGGCCACGGACCGCCGGTCGTCCTGCTCCATGGCGGACTTTCCAATTCGGACTACTGGGGTCATCAGGTCAAGGCGCTCGCCCGCCGGCACATGGTGATCGTCGTGGACAGCCGTGGCCACGGCCGCAGCACACGTGACGACCGCCCCTATGGATACGACCTGATGGCCGATGACATCGTCGCGCTTCTCGATGCGTTGCATATCGCCAAGGCCGACGTCGTCGGCTGGAGCGACGGTGCCATTCTCGGGCTCGATATCGCACTCCGTCATTCAGACCGTGTCGGAAAGGTCTTCGCGTTCGCTGCCAACACGGTGACGTCGGGTGTCCAGGAGGGCGTGGAGAAAGCCCCTGTGTTCGCGCGCTTCATCGAGCGAGCCCGCGGCGAGTACGCCAAATTGTCCGCCACACCGAAGGATTACGACGCCTTCGTCACGCAGATCACCAAGATGTGGGAGACCGAACCGAACTGGACTGATGATCAGCTACGTTCGATCAAGGCGACGGTCCTGGTGGTGGATGGCGATCATGATGAGGCGATCAAGCGCGCTCACACCGAATATATCGCCGCCACCATCCCGAACGCCGGGCTGCTGATCCTGCCCAACGTCAGTCATTTCGCCTTCCTGCAGGATCCCGCATTGTTCAATGCGGCCCTTCTGCATTTCATCGATGGCAACTGACAGACCGACCGTCGGGAGCACAAAATCGCCAGAAATGGTGGACGAGCGCACCAATTCGCAGCCTTGGTAGCGGGAGAGGGACTCGAACCCCCGACCCCAGGATTATGATTCCCGTGCTCTAACCAGCTGAGCTACCCCGCCACAGGCTCGCGATCGGCGGCATGGAGCCGCGGGGGCGAACGCGCGGCATATAAAGAGGGGCATGCTCGCCTGTCAAGC
>NZ_BOVL01000012.1:345358-506006 GCF_019972155.1 Bradyrhizobium sp. RD5-C2
GCTCGCCTGTCAAGCAAACCCGGACAGGACCGCAACTTATTGTACACAGGGGCTATTTTGGCCTCACCGAGGGGTCGCCACCGGGGCTGCCCGGCGGAGGAATCACCGGCGTGTTGCCGCCTTGCGGGGTCGGCGCTCGCATTTCGGGGTCGACGCCGGCCGGCGGACACAGCACGCCGTCGGATCTGGCGAGCTTGTCGCCCAAAGCTTGCCCGGTGGTGGTTCCTTCCGGAACCGCGACGCCCGGACGCGAAGGCTGCTGCGGCGCGCAATTCGCGGCGGCGCGAGACGGCGCCGGCGGCGCGGTCTGTGCCGGTGGCGTGGCTGATGTCGGCGGTGCCTGCGCCGCGGCAACGACGGGCGCCATGATCAGGGCACAGGACAAAGCGAGCGTTCGATTGATCCTCATGACGAGAAAACCGCGACGACGCGCCGATGTTCCCGGCAAAATCGCTGCAAGCCCTACGATTTGCGGAAACGGATCAGCGAGAAATGCCCCATCGGCGGCATCGGCCGGCGCTCCGCGAGACTGACGCCGCCATGCTTGGCGGCCCAATTGGTCAGCCGCTCCCACGGAAATTCCGGACGCCAGCCGAGCCGCCGCGCCAGCGGCGCGAAGGCGAGCTCGAAGACGCGGCGCGGGCCGCTCTCGGCGCCGATGTGATTGACCAAGATCAGCTCGCCGCCGGGCTTCAGCACGCGGATGAAATCGTCGAGCGTGGCTTCGGGATCCGGGACCGCGGTGATGACATATTGCGCGACCACCGCGTCGAAAAATGAATCCGGGAATGCGAGGTTCTTGGCGTCCATCACCGCCAGCGTCTCGACATTGCTGAGGCCCAGCGCATGCACGCGCTTGAGCGCCCGCCGCAACATCGGCTCGGAAATATCGACGCCGCAGAGTTTCGTGGTGCGCGCATAGTCCGACAACGACAATCCGGTGCCGACACCGACGTCGAGCACGCGCCCGCCGATCCGGTCGGCTTCCGCGATCGTCGACTGCCGGCCCTGATCGAACACCTTGCCAAACACCAGATCGTAGATCGGTGCCCAGCGGCCATACGCCTTTTCGACCCCCTCGCGGTCGATGTCCCCAGCCATTCCCCTGCCCCGATGTTTCTTCTGTCTAGCCGCGAACCGCTTCCGCGAGCGGCGCCATCGCATCCTGCGTCGCGGCCCGCACGACGCGGCTCGCGCTCGCACTTCTGATGAAGCCGCCGCCGAGCACACGCGCCTGCCCGGAGGCTGCATCATAGAACACGCAGGCCTGGCCGGGCGATACGCCCTCCTCGCCGGCGACGAGCTCGACCTCATAGCCGCCATCGACGGCGCGCAACCATGCCGGCTGCGGCGCGCGCGTCGAACGCACGCGGACATAGATCTCGATACCCTCGCCGATCACGCGGTCCAGCGCGCCGTCGCCGATCCAGTTGACGTCGCGCAGCGCGATGCGATCCATCCGCAGCGCCTCGCGAGGTCCGACCACGACCCGACGCGTCGCCGCATCGAGCTTGACCACATAGAGCGGATGGCTTGATGCGATGCCGAGGCCCTTGCGCTGGCCGACGGTGAAATGAACGATGCCCTGGTGCTGGCCGATGACATTGCCGGCGAGATCGACGATGTCGCCCGGCGCGATCGCATTCGGCTTCAGCCGTCCGATGATGTCGGTGTAGCGGCCGGTCGGCACGAAGCAGATGTCCTGGCTGTCCTGCTTGTCGGCGACCTCGAGATCGAAGCGCCGCGCCAGCTCGCGGGTCTGCGGCTTGGTCATGTCGCCGAGCGGGAAGCGCAGGAAGTCGAGCTGCTCGCGCGTGGTCGCGAACAGGAAATAGCTCTGGTCGCGATCGGCATCCGCCGCGCAGACGAGCGAGCGCGATCCGTCGACAAGCCGGCGCGAGGCGACATAATGACCGGTGGCCAGCGCCTGCGCGCCGAGCTCGCGCGCGGTCGAGAGCAGATCGCGGAACTTGACCGAGCGGTTGCACTCGATGCACGGCACCGGCGTCTCGCCGAGCGCGTAGCTGTCGGCGAAATTGTCGATCACGGATTGCTTGAAGCGGCTTTCGTAGTCGAGCACGTAATGCGGGATACCGATCCGCTCCGCGACATTGCGCGCGTCGTGGATGTCGCGGCCGGCGCAACAGGCGCCCTTGCGATGGGTCGCGGCACCATGGTTGTAGAGCTGCAGCGTGATCCCGACCACGTCATAGCCCTGCGACTTCAACAGCGCAGCCGTCACCGACGAGTCGACGCCGCCGGACATGGCAACGACGATCCGTGTGTCTTCAGGGCGGCCTTCAATATCCAGACTGTTGAGCATCTCTAAGCGGTCATTGGTCACTGTCGCGGCGAGCTTATGCGCTCCGCGACGAAATTGGAAAAAGCCTTTGTCCAGAGAGCCTTAGAACGCGTCCAAGGCCGGTTCGGTCGGTTCGGGACGCGTCGGAGGCCACCTTTAATATAGGCCGTATTCCGGCGAGGCAATCCGGCGGAATCCGCGGCTTGCCGTGCGCGGACGGCAAATCTTGCCGCCGGGCAAAAAGGAGACCCGTCGGGAACCTGTCCCGGACCGCGATAGCCGCACCTAACCGACTGAGATAGCTAGATATTTTATCAACCCGATGGTTGGCCCACTCCTTGCTGACAAAAGGCCGGAAGTCTCATTTGCGAGGGTTGGCAGTGGTCAGCGTTACGTCGGAAGCATTGGCAAGCCGGTCTTTTCAGGGCCCGACGACACGGTCGGCGCGGCCCGATCCCGCTTCGCAGGCGGGGAACGACGGCTTTGCCGCGCTGGTCGACAGCAATTCCGCGTCCACGAGCGACAACAGCAGGTACGACACCCAACCGGCGCCTGCGCGCCGGTCGGACGATTCGACCTCGACGACCGATGCACGCTCCCGCGACACCAGCACGGCCCCCGACAGCACGTCGCGGGATTCGGGCAGCTCGCGCGATGACAGCAAGGTCGACAGCGACGCGCCGCCGAAGACCAAGTCGAAATCGAAATCGGACGACTCGAAGTCGAGCACCGATGCGCAATCCACCGGCGACAAGGCCACGGCGCAAGCCGTGCCGCAACCGGATCCAGCCAATGCGGCAGCGGCCAACGCCGTGGTTGCCGTTCCCGTCGCCGCTGCAGCGGCGACCGACCCGACGGCGACGGCGACCGCGCCATCCGGCCAACCGGCGGCACCACTGGCGATCGCAGCGGCGGCCATCGCGGCAAGCGCGGCGATCGCCGGCACTGGTGCCGCTGCCGGTACCGGTGCGCCAGCCGGCGCCGACACCGCAACGGCGGCGACCACCACGGCGAACGCCGACAAGGTCGCCAAGGCGGCCGGCGTCAAGACCGAGGGACAGGCCATCACGACGGATGCGGCAACGGTTTCGGGCGCAGCGACGGCGACCGGCGATGCGACGCTCGCCGCTACCGTCGCTGCCGGAACGCCTGCCACGAAGACGACGACGCAGGCCAAGGCGCAGGTGGCCGCAAAGGACGCGACCGCGACACCGCCAACCGGCCAGGACGGAGCGGCCCAAAGCAGCAACGCCACCGCACAGGCCACTCCGACCAACATCGTTCCCGCGGCCACGCAGCCGGCGGCTGTATCCGGCAAAGCGAAGGCCACCGCAGACGGCGCAGCCGATGCCATCAAGGCCGATGCAAGCGGCGACGGCAACGCCGCTCCGACGCCGACGGCCGGCGGCCATGCGGCTGCGCAGGCCCAGCTCACCACGCCCGATGCCAGCGCGCAGGCGGCGAATGCACTCCAGCCGCAACTGCCGACCGGCCAGACGACGCCGTCGGCAACCGCGCAATTGACCGTGACCAACGCCGCGCAAACCGCCGCCGTGCCACTGAACGGGCTTGCGATGCAGATTGCTGCCTCCGCCAAGAGCGGCAAGAGCCGCTTCGAGATCCGGCTCGACCCCGCCGAGCTCGGCCGCATCGATGTCCGCATCGATGTCGATCGCAACGGCCAGGTGACCTCGCATCTCACCGTCGAACGGCCGGAAACGCTGTCGATGCTGCGCCAGGACGCCAACCAGCTACAGCGCGCACTCGACAATGCCGGCTTGTCGACCGGCAATGGCGGATTGCAGTTCAGCCTGCGCGATCAGTCGCAGTCGGGCCAGAACAACAACGGCCAGTCCAATCCGAATGCCCAGCGTTTGATCGTCGCCGAAGAGGACAACGCTCCCGCCGCAGCGGCAGGCCGCTCCTACGGCCGCAAAACCGGCGCCCTCGGCGGCGTCGATATCAGAGTGTAAGGAGTTCACCATGGCAGTCGATGCAACCATGCCGACGCCCGTCGTCTCAGCACCGGGCACCGGCAACGGAACGAGTTCTGGAAGCAGCAGCACCAGCACCAGCGGTGCGTCGACGACGACGGCGGGCATCGCAGACAATTTCCAGACCTTCCTGACGCTACTCACGACCCAGTTGAAGAACCAGAACCCACTCGACCCGCTCGACACCAACCAGTTCACCCAGCAGCTCGTGCAGTTCGCCGGCGTCGAGCAGCAGCTGAAATCCAACGATCAGCTCAAGCAGCTGATCGCGATCGAGAAGAGCGCCCAATCGACCCAGGCGCTGGTCTATGTCGGCAACACGGTGGCCGTCGACGGCAGCAAGACGCAGTTCAACAAATCCGCGACCTGGAATCTGGTATCCCCGCAAGCCACCAGCGCCACCATCACGATCACGAGCTCGACCGGCCAGACCGCCTATTCCGGCAATTTCAACCTGAAGCAGGGCAACGCCAGCTTCGTCTGGGATGGCAAGGGCAATGATGGCACGCAATGGCCGGCCGGCACCTACACGCTGACCGCCACCGGCAAGGATTCCACCGGCAAGGACCTCGCGATCTCGACCGAGATTCAGGGCGTGGTCGACTCCGTCGACCTCACCGCCTCCCCGCCGCTGCTCTCGATCGGCGGCCAGACCTACACCACCGACAAGATCAAGCGCGTGGTACGCGGCGCCACGAGTTCGAGCTAACTCAGGGCTTCGCGGCATCCTGCCGATCCGGCGTTCAGCTTCGCGGGAATCGCGCCGACGCTTTTGCGCGTTACGAGCAGCCGCTTACACCTGTCCTCCCCGCGAAAGCAGGGACCCATACTCCGCGGCTCGTGTCGTTGGCGGGACTCGGCATATCAGCAACGCGCAACAACGACCTTCGGTGGTTACGGGTCCTTGCTCCCGTGCGCAATTGCGCACTAGGCAGGGACGACACCGAATTTGCAGACCGGCCTGCCAGTCATACATCCGCGTTCTCGCGAGGGGGCTTGCGCCGTCGGGCAAATCAGTGCCGGGACCGATGCTTACCAAGCGACGTTAGCAGACATAAACAGCAATAAATCGCTGCGCGTCAGCTTCCTGTAAGCAAGCGGGCATTATCTTCAAGTTCGGCGCTTGAACGCCGATTCCGCCCTGAAACTCCGCAGCTGCCAAGCTTCGCGCTTTGACCGCCGGCAAGAGTTAGCCAGTGACCCCGACACGCCCGACCCCGCCAGACCCCGCCCAGACCCCGCCACGGCATGCGGTGACACCCCACCCGCAGCTTGCCGAGACAATGACCGAGAATGCGCGCCTCAGGACCATCGCCATCACGGTCATGCTCGAGATCGCAGTGCTTCGGGAACGGCTGCCGCCGACTGCCGGCGAGTAACAACGCGGCCGGAGTGGAGTGACAAAGCGAGGCTGTCTCGCCAAACTCACGCCCCCGAACGTCCGTCATGGCTGACAGGTCTGGCCTGTGCCGGCCACGCAACCGGCGCGGCCCGCTCCATGCGCGTGCCGCATCAATAGATACGGACGTGATTGGCCTCGAACGTAACCGGAAAGTTGTTGCGATTCTGCAAGGTCAGGATCAGCACGACGCCGACACCGCCGCGGTGATCCCAGTACACGGCCCGGTCGGTCTCGTGCAGGGGCTCCATCGAGGTCTGGTTCTTCTCGAAGTGCGGCGCGATCGATACGTCGAAAAACTCGTTCGGCGCTTTCGAATCCTTGCCCCACCAGAACGTGAACGGCTGGCTCGAATTGGCGGCGATGGTATAGGTGCCTTGCTTATGGTCGATATTGGCCATGATGTCCGGGTCCTTCGTTTTCCATTCGTCGCTCCGATACGTGACGCGCGCACACGCCGTGATCTAGCTCACTCTGCTTTGCAACCGATGCAACCGCGCCAGCGGCGTCCGTGGGCGCCAGCAAAGGATCGCTTGCAAAGAGCGTCCTGGCTGAGCGACACTTCCGGTTCCAGGTATTGCCGACCTCAATATTCGCGCGCAATGAGTTGATCGAATGAAGCAAGTTCCGAGCGATCGACGCCCCATCCATCACTCACCGGTTTTCTGGATAGGCATAGCCCTGTGCCTGGCAGCGATCGCGATCTACCTTTGGTCCGACGACCTGTCCTGGCGGCCAACACCGAGCCCGCGGTGAACAATCGACCGTCGATGGCCCTACAATCTCTTCAAGAGGTCCCTTTGATGGGCATTGCACACGTGCCGATCACGTTAGCACGGCTCAGCTGGCCACCTT
This sequence comes from Bradyrhizobium sp. RD5-C2, assembly GCF_019972155.1. Lineage (GTDB taxonomy): Bacteria > Pseudomonadota > Alphaproteobacteria > Rhizobiales > Xanthobacteraceae > Bradyrhizobium. Next base: position 351,909 of record NZ_BOVL01000012.1, read on the forward strand.
TCGGGCAAGCCGAACGCCGCGCGGAGAATCGCCGAAACGAATTCGGAACGAGCGATTGAAATGCGAAACATCCGAGAAACCAACCTCCAGCGCGATATCGGAAATCCGCTGACTGCCAACGTGAGACCCGGTTAGCAATTCGAGCGCGCGCTGGAGACGCAATTCATTCAGGCGCTCGGTGAACGACGTTCCCGATGACGCCATCAGGCGCTGTAGATAGCGGGGCGAGATGCCCTGACAACGGGCGACCGTTTGAACGCTGAGCCCAGGCTCCTGAAAGTGTATGGTGATGTAGTCGAGGGCTGCATTGTGCCGCGCAGCCATGACCGCGCTCGCGCTGCTCTCGCCCAAGGCAGGGCACTCGTCGATCGCGAGTGCGACGAGATCGTGGATGTGGGTCACGATCGTATGACGAAGCTTTGGGGCGGTCAGTGCTCTCGCCTTGAGCACCGACTTCAGATAGGCCGCGAATAGCCGGAATGCTTCCTTTCGGTGCCCAATCGGCTGCATGACCAGGCTCTCGACACCGGATACGCGCTGCTCAAGCTCCGCGCGCGGCACCGCCAGACCAAGTTGCAATCCATCAACATAGGTGACGCTGGCCGCTTCAGAATGCAGGATTGCGATCGCATCACCCGCGCGAAGCTCGACGTCATGGCCGCGCTGCGACAGCCGACTTCTGCCGGGGGAGCAGAAGATGACGCCGATGGAATCATCGCCATCGGCGAGGCTCGCTCGCGAGCGCTCAAAGCGCATCGACGTGCCCTTTAGCGCGAGTATGCGCAGACCCTGAATCGTCCGTAGCGACGCATCGGCCTGGATCGGAGTGTTCGACAGCGGCTCGATGTCGGCGTGCACGACGCATCGCCCAAAGTGCTCGCGCCATAGAGGGAGACGAATACGCTCCGGAAGGTCGCGCGTCGAAAATCGATACGATGCAAAATCGGCTGCGTCCGTAGGCATGGGGACCTCCAGCCTTCACAGAGCATCAGGATGAAATGCTGCGGCACACCATTTTCATGTCTGCATTTTGCAATTCACGCACCGGCGTTCTCTCGATCCGTGCGCGCAAGTCCAAGAAGCCATGCTATCGATCTGCTAGTCTGATTTGCCTGTGATCGATGCTGATGTGAACTGGTTCACGTACCGGTCAGAATATTACGTTTATACTGATCGCGAAAGTCGCGGCCTTTATTTCTCCCTTAGGAGGAGACGGTCGCGATGGCTCTATCTGTAATTGCCGCCATCGGATTCATTGGACATCCCTGGCGACGCGCAAGCGTAGAGCAGTTGATGCCCCTGTTCGCAATTGATCCGGTTTACGGAGCCGCGGGCAGGTCATTTTTGAAAGATTGCAGATACCGATCTTATTTCGCTGCTTTAGCCAAAATCGCTAAGCAGAATGTGTCGGACATAAAGTGCCTGCGGCACTGCTGGCTTTTGGCCGCCGGTTGAAATGGTCGAAATCTGTCACGTGGGAAGTCAACCTCAGTGATCAGGAAGGCGTTCGATCATGTCCACCATATTCGACATGCTTTATCACGAGTACTGTCGTGCCCGCCTCGCCGAAATGCGAAAGCAGCTTTCGATACCGCTCGTCGGCGAAGTCCTGCAAGCGCCGCCGGAAGACGGCGATCGTTCCGGGCCCCGTGACTGCGGCTGGCAGGCAAAAGCGCCGCCAACCCTCGGGTAGCTGGAGCGTACAATCCCATGGCTTGGCCGGAGGCTGATCCGGCACGCGCATGCCCTGGAGCATCAAAAGCGTCCCGTGGACCTGTGCCCGACGGAGAGCCGTGCGCGCGCCAGACAGATCGACAAATGCATGATCGAACCCACACCTCGAAGCGATTGATCGGCGAAACTCCGCCGGAATTCAGATCGACGGATCGCGACCCGCGCATCGACGTCTGCCGCGGGATCGCGTTATGGTGGATATTTCTCGACCACATTCCAAACAACGTCGGAAGCTGGCTGACGCTGCGCAACTACGGCTTCTGCGATGCGGCCGAGATTTTCATGTTCATCTCGGGCGTGACTTGCGCGCTGGCCTACGGCAGAGCCCGTCAACGTGACGGCTGGAGGGGCATGATCGGCCGTTCGCTGCGACGGGGATGGGACATCTACGTCGCGTTCCTCCTGCTTGTGCTTGCTTGCGCCGTGCTCGTCTACGTCGCAGGCGGCGATCTTGCCGACGAGAGCAATACAACGGTTCTGTTCGAGCGCCCGGGCGCGACGCTCGCTCACGCCGCAATCCTGCAATTCCGCCCTGTCAATACCGATGTCTTGCCGGTCTTTGTGATCTGTCACGTCTTGTTCGCACCGTTGTTGTGGCTGCTGCTGCGCGCACCAAACGTGACGCTTGGCGTTTCGCTGCTGCTTTATGCGCTGGCGCATGTCTTCGGCTGGCGTGTTCCTGCCTGGCCTGACGGCTTCTGGTTCTTCAATCCGCTGGCATGGCAGTTTCTGGTCGTGTTGGGCGGATGGTACGTCGTCGAGGGGAAGACGATCCAGGAATGGATGACGTCGCGCCCTGCGCTGATCCTTTCCGCTCTCTTTCTGGTGATGAGCCTCGTCCTCGCGCTCGGCCAGGACCTCAAGGTGCTGCCGCAGGCCGTGACGGGCCTGCTCTTTCCATTGGACAAATCGAATCTGAGCCCATTGCGGCTACTGCATTTCCTGGCTCTTGCGATCGTGACGTCATGGCTCGTTCCCGCCGGTTGGCGAGGACTATCGACGCCGATCCTGCGCAGCGCGCGGTGCTGTGGCGAGAATTCGCTGCCGATCTATTGTCTTGGCGTTCTGCTGGCGCTCGTTAGCCAGCTTGATCCGCTCGACATTTCGAACCGGCTTTCGATGCAGATCGCGGTCAGTCTCGGAGGCGTCTTGATGATGATCGCCGCCGCGGCGCTCCTGAACGCGCTCAGCACCAAGCGCAAGCCTGCGGTGCGCGCGGTCGATCGGGACATTTCCGCCGCCGTTGCAAATCCCAAAGTTGAGGATCGCGCACGCAGGACCGTTCTCGATCCGCAGCTGAGAGCCGTCGCTGCTCCGTCGACGTATCGCCCTTGATCAAAATTTGAATCGCGCCGGATATCGGCCATTTGCCACGTTCGACAGGGCAGTGCCCCCTGGAGACTCGTCGTCTGGCGGCTCCGGATCGAGCGGACAAGAGCGCACGCAAAGCGATCCCGGGAACGTCTCCACGTTCCCGGGGAGTTTCGTTATCGATGCGGGGAGGAGCCGCCCCTCACTCCGATCGTCCCGCGGCGTCGAGGATCAGCCGTGCAATCGGATCGGGCTGCGAGATCAGCGCGAGATGGCTGGCCTTCACCTCGATCGTGGTGGCACCCATGCGCTTGGCCATGAAGCGTTCGAGATCCGGATTGATGGTGCGGTCCTCGGTCGAGACGGCGTAGTAGCTCGGCTTGCTGCGCCAGGCCGCGTGGCTGGTTCTGCCGGCCAGCAGTTGCTTGTGGAACGGCTGCTGCACGGCATAGAGCACCTTTGCTTTCGCCTCCGGCAGGTCGCCCGCGAAATCGCGCAGGAACGCGGCTTCGCTCAGCCGGCCCTCGTCGCCATCGAACACGATGCCGGCGCTCGCGGGCGGCGTCGGATAGGTCTTGGCCAGCGCGGTGTAGTCCTCATCCGCATCGGGTGCGCGCGCGGCGACATAGACCAGCGCCGAAACATTCGGATGCATGCCGACCTCGGTGACGATCATGCCTGAGAAGGAATGGCCGACCAGAACGGTCGGGCCATCCTGACGATCGAGCACCCGCTGCGCCGAGGCGACCGCGTCCGGCAGCGTGGTGAGCGGATTTTGCACCGACGTCACGTTGAGCCCCGCGGCCTGCAGGCGCGGAATGATTTCCGACCAGCACGAGCCGTCGGCGAACAGGCCGTGCACCAGCACGACGTTGCGCGCCTTCACCGGCGGCGTGGTTGCGGCGATGCCGCGCGAGGACACCAGTGAAGCTGCCGCGCCGGCAAGCAAGGCAGTCGAGAAGGTGCGTCTGTTCATCATCATGATAAAGGCTCGGATGGAGTGATTGAGGAAACGCGCACCTGCGGTGAGCGGACAATCTCTTCTACGCACGCAAAGGCGATTGGTTACGCGCGACGTCGCTGGGGAGATCAAGGATAGTTGAACAGGTGGGAAGCTTGACTGATGTTCACCTCGCGTGAGGTCGACGACACAGCGGGAAAACGCCCGACCGAAGGTCGGTTTCTGTTCCCAGCGGGGCTGGATCAGCCGCAGATGCGGCTTGCCAGGCGGCCAGATGGGAGGGGTTAAGACCGGCATCACACCGCTCCCAAGCGCCCAATCCGCCCCCCTGTTCCCGGCCGTTCCAACGAGAATCGTATTGAAGCCTTGGGCTTAGGCAAATTTTAAACCGGTGGGCGTAGGTTACCATCGCGAGTTCAGTGGTTGAGAGTTTGTGAGTACGCCATGACAGAACCCCATCGCCCGAGGGTGAAATACGTCATCGGGCCTGACGGCAGCCCGTTAACGATTGCGGACCTGCCGGCCCCCGGTACCAAGCGGTGGGTCATCCGCCGCAAGGCCGAAGTCGTCGCTGCGGTCCGCGGCGGCCTGCTCTCCCTTGAGGAGGCCTGCAGCCGCTACACGTTGACCGTCGATGAATTCCTTTCCTGGCAGTTCTCGATCGACCAGCATGGTCTGGCCGGACTGCGGACCACACGTATCCAGCAGTACCGGCAGTAAGTTTCGCCAAAACAGTGGTATTTGACGAAAACCGGCCTCGCTTTGCGAAGCCGGTTTTTTTCATGTCCGCGTTTTTGCCGCGGTTCTTAACCTTCGTTAACCATATGGAAACCATACCCTAGGCAATATTTGCCCAGTCGGACCCGCTTGGGCCGAATCCCTGGGGGCCGTTGGTGCAAAGTCTGGTTGCTTTCTTCAGAGGTCTAGGTGCGGCCCGCCTCGCGGCCATGGTTGCGGTCACGGCAGCCCTGATCGGTTTCTTCGCCTTCGTCATCATGCGCGTCACCACGCCCCAGATGACCACCCTGTTCACCGACCTGTCGACCGAGGATTCCTCGGCCATTATCAAGGAGCTGGAGCGCCAGGCGATCCCGTTCGAGCTGCGCAGCGACGGCGCCGCGATCATGGTGCCGAAGGACAAGGTGACGCGGCTCCGGATGAAGCTCGCCGAGGGCGGCATGCCCAAGGGCGGCGGCGTCGGCTACGAGATCTTCGACAAGTCGGACGCGCTCGGCACCACGAGCTTCGTCCAGAACATCAATCATCTGCGCGCGCTGGAGGGTGAGCTGGCCCGCACCATCCGCGCCATCGACCGCGTCCAGGCCGCGCGCGTCCACCTCGTGCTGCCGGAAAAGCCGCTATTCTCGCGCGAGACGCCGGAACCATCGGCCTCGATCGTGCTCAGGGTGCGCGGCGCGCTGGAACCGCAGCAGATCCGCGCGATCCGCCACGTCGTCGCCTCCGCCGTCAACGGGCTGAAGCCGCAGCGGGTCTCGATCGTCGACGAGGCCGGCCAGCTGCTCGCCGACGGCGCCCAATCCGATGCCGATGCCGCGGTCGGTGACGAGCGCCGCGCCGCCTTCGAGAAGCGGATGCGCAAGCAGGTCGAGGACATCGTCTCCTCGGTGGTCGGCGCCGGGCGCGCCCGCGTCCAGCTCTCCGCCGACTTCGACTACAACAAGATCACCCAGACCTCGGACAAGTTCGACCCCGAAGGCCGCGTGCTGCGCTCGACCCAGACCCGTGAGGAATCGAGCGCCACCGCCGACAATTCCGGCCAGGTCACCGTCAACAACGAACTGCCGGGTAACCAGAACCAGGACAACGCGGTCCGCGCCCGCGACCAGAGCAAGAAGAGCGAGGAAACCAACAATTACGAGATTTCCCGCACCACCAAGACCGAGGTGACCGAAGCCGGCCGCGTCAACCGCATCTCGGTCGCGGTGCTGGTCGACGGCGCCTACGCCAAGAACGAAAAAGGCGAGATGGTCTACCAGGACCGCTCCAAGGAGCAGCTCGACCGCATCGCCGCCCTGGTCCGCTCCGCGATCGGGTTCGACCAGAAGCGCGGCGACCAGGTCGAGGTCGTCAACCTGCGCTTCGCCGAGCCGCCGACCGCGCAGCCGATCGCCGAGCCGACCGGCCTGCTCGGCATGCTGCAGTTCACCAAGGATGACGTGATGTATGTCATCGAGCTCGGCGTCATGATGATGCTCGGCCTCGTCGTGCTGTTCATGGTGGTGCGCCCGCTGGTCAAGCGCATCGTGGCGGCCGACGTGATCCCGGCGCTGGCCGGCGGTGCGGGCCTGCCCGCGCTCGCCGAAGCCCATGCCGAGAGCGCCGGTGCATCCAGCCAGGCGCTGATCCCGAGCGGCAGCGGCGCGGCGCAATTGATCGACGTCGCCCAGATCCAGGGCCAGGTCCACGCCCAGGCCGTGCACCGGGTCGGCGAACTCGCCGAACGCAATCCGAACGAGACCGTCTCCATCGTGCGTCAATGGCTGAGCGAGCCGGTGGAGAACTGACATGGCCGCCGTACCCCAGACCACCAACGCCAACGACATCGCCACCGTCCTCTCGACGCTGGCGAGCCGGCAGAGCGGCCGCGCCAAGGGCAAGCCGCTGCCCGGCCCGAAGCGCGCCGCGATCCTGATGCTCGCACTCGGCGAGCAGTACGGCGGCAAGATCTGGTCGATGCTCGACGACGAGGAGGTCCGCGAGCTGTCGGTCCACATGTCGACGCTCGGCACCGTCGAGGCCGACGTGGTCGAGGATTTGATGCTGGAATTCGTCTCGCGGATGTCGGCCTCAGGCGCGCTGATGGGCAATTTCGACGCCACCGAACGGCTGCTGCAGCAATATCTTCCGGCCGAGCGCGTCACCGGCATCATGGACGAGATCCGCGGCCCCGCCGGGCGCAACATGTGGGAGAAGCTCTCCAACGTGCAGGAAGAGGTGCTCGCCAACTACCTCAAGAACGAATACCCGCAGACCATCGCCGTGGTGCTGTCGAAACTGAAGCCGGAGCACGCCGCGCGCGTGCTGGCGATCCTGCCTGAGGACATCGCGCTCGACGTGGTCGGCCGCATGCTGCGGATGGAAGCGGTGCAGAAGGAAGTGATCGAGCGCGTCGAGCAGACGCTGCGCACCGAGTTCATGTCGAACCTGTCGCAGACCCGCCGGCGCGACGCCCATGAGGTGATGGCCGAGATCTTCAACAATTTCGACCGCCAGACCGAGACCCGCTTCATCACCTCGCTGGAAGAGGAAAACCGCGAATCCGCCGAGCGCATCAAGGCGCTGATGTTCACCTTCGACGACCTGATCAAGCTCGATTCCGCCTCGGCCCAGACGCTGATGCGCAACATCGACAAGGACAAGCTCGGCGTCGCGCTGAAGAGCGCCAACGAGGAGGTGCGCAGCTTCTTCCTCGGCAACATGTCCTCGCGCGCCGGCAAGATGCTGATGGACGACATGGCCGCGATGGGCCCGGTGCGGCTGCGCGACGTCGACGAGGCCCAGGCGCTCTTGGTCAACCTCGCCAAGGACCTCGCCGCCCGCGGCGAGATCACGCTGACCAAGAACCGCGCCGACGACGAGCTGGTGTACTGATGGCCGCACCCGCGAAATTCCTGTTCGACACCGACTTCTCGGCGCCGGACCGTTCGCGCGAGCGCGCGCCGACCCCGGCCGAGGTCGCGCAGAAGGTCGCCGACGCCGAGGCCCGCGCCTATCGCGCCGGCTACGAGGCCGCGCTGCGCGAGGCCAAGGTCGAGAGCGACCGCCGCGCCGCGCAGGCGCTGGAAGAGATCGGCACCGCGATCAAGGGCATCGCCGCCCGCTTTGGCGGCATCGAGACGCGGATGGAGACCGAGGCCGTGGATGTCGCGGTCGCGGTCGCCCGCAAGCTCTGCTCCGAACTGGTTGCACGCGAGCCGCTCGGCGAGATCACCGCGCTGGTCTCCGACTGCTTCTCGCATCTGGTGGCGACGCCGCATCTCGTGGTCCGCATCAATGACGCGCTCTACGAGGCGGCGCACGACAATATCGAGCGGATGGCCGCGCATTCCGGCTTCCAGGGCCGGCTGGTGATCCTGGCCGAGCCCACGATTGCGACCGGCGACTGCCGGATCGAATGGGCCGACGGCGGCGTGGTGCTGGAACGCGCCGCGATCGAAAGCAAGATCAACGAACTCGTCGGGCGCTATCTGGCGTCCCGCGGCCAGACCGGCTGAAGGATTGAGGGCTGAACCATGAGCGACACCGACACCCACGTCCCGCTTCCCGATCTCAACGCCGCCAACGCGCCCGGGATCGACGACATCGGCTACAACGAGGACGAAAATGCCGCGCGCATCGCCGCCGATCTCGAGGCCGTGTTCGACGTGCCGGTGCAGGTCTCGGCAGTGCTCGGCCGCTCCAAGATGGACGTCGGCGACCTCTTGAAGCTCGGACCGGGCACCGTGCTCGAGCTCGACCGCCGCGTCGGCGAGGCGATCGACATCTACGTCAACAACCGCCTGGTGGCGCGTGGTGAAGTGGTGCTCGTGGAAGACAAGCTCGGCGTGACCATGACCGAAATCATCAAGGCAGAACGCTCGTAACAAACGCACGGTAGCGCGCGGAACCTGCGCGACCAGACGAACAGGAGATCATCATGCGGCTTCTCATCGTTGGCACCCTGAAGGGCCAGCTCACGACCGCGACCAAGATCGCGATGGACAACGGCGCCTCGGTGACTCACGCCGAGGCCGCCGAGCAGGCGATGAACGTGCTGCGCAGCGGCAAGGGCGCCGACCTCCTGCTGGTCGATGTCGGCCTCGACATCCGCGACCTCGTGATGCGGCTCGAGGCCGAACACATCCACGTGCCGATCGTCGCCTGCGGCATCTCCAACGATGCCCGCGCCGCGGTTGCCGCGATCCATGCCGGCGCCAAGGAATACATCCCGCTGCCGCCCGACCCCGAGCTGATCGCAGCGGTGCTCGCCGCGGTCGCCAACGACGCACGCGATCTGATCTATCGCGACGAGGCGATGGGCCGGGTGATCAAGCTCGCGCAGCAGATCGCGGGCTCCGACGCTTCCGTGATGATCACCGGCGAGTCCGGCACCGGCAAGGAAGTGCTGGCGCGCTATGTCCATTCCCGCTCGGCCCGCGCCAAGCGGCCGTTCATCTCGATCAACTGCGCGGCGATCCCGGAGCACCTCTTGGAATCCGAGCTGTTCGGCCATGAGAAAGGCGCCTTCACCGGCGCAGTGGCGCGCCGCATCGGCAAGTTCGAGGAAGCGACCGGCGGCACGCTGCTGCTCGATGAAATCTCAGAGATGGATGTCCGCCTGCAGTCCAAGCTGCTGCGCGCGATTCAGGAGCGCGTGATCGACCGCGTCGGCGGCACCAAGCCGGTCCCGGTCGATATCCGCATCATCGCGACCTCGAACCGCAATCTGTCGGAGGCGGTGCGCGAGGGTAGCTTCCGCGAGGACCTGCTGTTCCGCCTCAACGTCGTCAACCTGAAGATCCCGCCGCTGCGCGATCGTCCGGCCGACATCCTCGAGCTGGCGCAGCATTTCGCCAAGAAATATGCCGAAGCCAACGGCGTGGCGGTCCGTCCGATCTCTGCCGACGCCCGCCGCGTCCTGACCGCGAACCGCTGGCAGGGCAACGTCCGCGAGCTCGAGAACACCATCCATCGCTCGGTCCTGATGGCGCAGGGCGACGAGATCGGTGCGGACGCGATCCTGACCCCCGACGGCGATCGCCTCGACCTCGCCAAGACCGCGCCCGCGGTCGCGCACGCCACGCTGGCCGCGGAGCAGGTCACCCGCGCGCTGGTCGGCCGCACCGTTGCCGACGTCGAACGCGACCTGATCCTGGAAACGCTGAAGCACTGCCTCGGCAACCGCACCCATGCCGCCAACATCCTCGGCATCTCGATCCGCACGCTGCGCAACAAGCTGAACGAATATGCCGACGGCGGCATCCCGATCACCCCGGCCGGCAATGGCGCGCCCGATTATCAGCGCATGGCAAGCGCCGGCTGAGAAAGAAGAGCGGCGGACCAAACCCGCCGCGACTGCCGCGCCTCACGAATAGTTGGGCGCATCGGGCCTGCGAAAGATCCGGATCGGATCGCCGGGTGTGATGTCGCGGCCGGTGAAAGTCACATACGCATAGAGCGCGAGATAAGCGACGGCGATTGCGCCGACGAGATAGAACAGCCAGGCTCCCACGCGCTTCATCGAACCGTCACGTCTGCGAAACATCCGCGGCTTTTAGTGCGCTTGCCGGCAAAGCGCCACGGCCAACATGCCGCGCCAGCCCCCTTGCCGTTCCCCTTGCCACTCATCCCTTGAGTCTTGCGGGCAGTTGCCGCATTCAATCTTCTATTGTGCTTTTGTATTTCGACAACTGGAGAGCGATATGGCCCTTTACGTGCAGACAAGCGGCACCCTGTCCACCAACTCCGCTTCCTTTACACCGATCAATGGCCTCGCGATAACGCTCCCCGAGGGCGTCGGCGTTACCGCCATCATCATCCTGAACGTCCCGTTCCCGTACGCCACGGGCAACGATACGCCCGGCGGGAGCTTCGGGATCACCGTCAACGGCGTGATGTCCGGGGTCGTCGCGGGCTTCACCTACAACGAGCCGGTCCCGCAAGCCAGCGGCCGTGTCCCGACGACACTGGTGGCCGGCATCCCGCTCAGCAATGCCCCTCAAACCATTCAGGCCGTCTGGTCCAGCGTCCGCGGCAGCAACGTGATCATCGACACGCCCGCGACCTTGACCGCGATCATGAGCTAGAGCTGCGGTTCTGATTGAATCAGAACCGAAGCTCTAGTTTCTTGTTTTGACGCGTTTTCTTCACGCGAACCGGTGCCCACTTCGCTCGAAAGCGCTCTAACGCACGCCCCGGGCGTGAACGTGGCGTGACGGCAGGCTGACCTCGGCCAATCTGGCGGCGTCTTCGTCGCGGTCGATCGCGACATATTCGCCGTGCCAATACGCCAGCGCGGCGGTGCGCTCCGATGCGATCACATCGAGCACGCGACCGATGACGATCGCGTGCGAATGCCGCTCGATGACCTCCTCGACCTCACAGTCGATCGCTGCCAGCGCGCCGACCAGCAACGGCACGCCCGAGGCGCGCGTCGTCCATTCGGCGCCAGTGAACCGATCGGCGCCCTTCAGGCCGCCCTTGCCTGTGAAGCGCTCGGCGATGTCGAGCTGATCCGCGGTCAGGATGTTGACGCCGAACACGCCATGGCGCGCGATCAGAGGCCATGACGAGGCGGCGCGGTTGATGCTGACGATCAGCGACGGCGGCTCGACCGACAGCGACGACACCGAGGTCACCGTCATTCCCGAGATCTCCTTGCCCCGGCCGGCCGTGATGACGCTGACGCCGCCGGTGAGATGGCGCATCGCGCCACGGAATTCATCGGGCGCCACCGCGGGCTCGATCGAAACATTGCGGACGATGGAATTCATGGCGACCTCACAGACCGGACGTGTCTTCGCTGCCCTCGAGCAGGTGCTTCAGGATCGCGCCTTCGAGCGCGGCGAGCTCGGCCGAACCGCGCCGGCGCGGCCGTGGCAGGTCGATCGTGACATCCTCGGCGATCCGGCCGTCCTCGATGACCAGCACGCGGTCGGCGAGCGCGACCGCCTCGGCAACATCGTGCGTCACCAGGATTGCGGTAAAGCCCTGGTCGCGCCAGACCCGCTCCAGCAACTGCTGCATCGAAATGCGAGTCAGCGCATCGAGCGCGCCGAGCGGCTCGTCGAACGCCAGCACGCGCGGCTGGGAGACCAGCGCCCGCGCCAGGGCCACGCGCTGCTTCTGGCCGCCTGAAAGCACCGCCGGCCATTGGTCGCGCTTGTCGCCGAGACCGACCTCGACCAGCGCGCGCTCGGCGCGCGCCTGCGCATCCGCCGACGAGCGCTCACGCCCCAGCCCGACCTCGACATTGGATAGCACCCGCGCCCAGGGCAGCAGGCGCGGCTCCTGGAACATGACGCGGACATCCTGCGCCCGGGGCTGTTCGCCGAAGGCGATGCTTCCCGCCGTCGGCGCATCGAGGCCGGCGACCAGGCGCAGCAGCGTGCTCTTGCCGCAGCCGCTGCGGCCGACGATCGCGACGAACTGGCCCGCCGGGATGTGCAAGTCGATGCCGCGCAACACCTCATTGTCACCGAACGCCTTGCGCAAGCCGCGGATGGTCAGCGACAGGCCGCGGGCCGCCCCTTCCGCCACGCGCCGCAAATGCCGCGCCTTCACGACGATGTCGGCGTGGTCGACCGGTTCGGCGTCGACCGGCTGGAAACGAAGCGCTTCTTGCATTCTCATTCTCACTTCTTCTGGAAGGCGGGGTGCCACGACAGGGTCAGCCGCTCCAGCGCCCGCGAGGCGCTGTCGGCGAGCTTGCCGAGCAAGGCGTAGATCAGGATCGAGAGCACGACGACGTCGATCAGCATGAACTCGCGCGCCTGCATCGCCATGTAGCCGAGACCCGACGAGGCCGCGATGGTTTCGGCGACGATCAAGGTCAGCCACATGATGCCGAGCGCGAAGCGCAGCCCGACGAAGATCGAGGGCAGCGCGCCCGGGAAGATCACCCGGCGGAACAGCTCGCCGTCGGTCATGCCGTAGATGCGGCCCATCTCGATCAGCTGCGGATCGACGGTGCGGATGCCGTGCAGCGTGTTGAGATAGATCGGAAAGAACACGCCGAGCGCGACCAGGAACAGCTTTGCCGACTCGTCGATGCCGAACCACAGGATGACGAGCGGGATCAGCGCCAGATGCGGGATGTTGCGCACCATCTGCAGCGTGGTGTCGGTGAGCTTCGCCGACAGTTGCGACAACCCGTTGGCGAGCCCGAACGCGAAGCCGATGCCGCCACCGATCACAAAGCCGATCGAGGCGCGCCAGAAGCTGACCCAGATGTTGCGGACCAGTTCGCCGGACAGCAATAGCTTCCACCCGGCCAGCGCGACATCTGTCGGCGCCGGCAGCACCCGCGAGGGTACGAAGCCAGTGACGCAGGCAAGCTGCCAGACCAGCACGATCGCAAGCGGCACGATCCAGGGAATCAGACCGTCGACCTTCGGTAGCTTGGGCGCGCCGACGCGCGGGAGACTGTCGATGAGACTCATGATTGCGATGCCTGCTTCTGCGGACGGTAGTCGTTGCCGATGGTCTCGCCGAACGGCCCGGTGTTGACGCGGATCGGCGTCACGTTGCCGGGCTGCGCCAGCGACAGCAGCGGGAACACCAGCTCGGCGAACCGATAGGCTTCCTCAAGATGCGGATAGCCCGACATGATGAAGGTATCGACGCCGACGTCCTGATACTCCTTGATCCGCGCGGCGACGGTCTGGGGATCGCCGACCAGTGCGGTGCCGGCCCCACCGCGAACCAGGCCGACGCCGGCCCAGAGGTTCGGGCTGATCTCGAGCTTGTCGCGCCGTCCGCCGTGCAGCTGCGCCATGCGCTGCTGGCCGACCGAATCCATCCGCGCGAAGATCTTCTGCGCGGCAACGATGGTGTCGTCGGTGACGTACTGGATCAGCTCCTCGGCGGCCTTCCAGGCCTCCGCGTTGGTCTCGCGCACGATCACGTGCAGCCGGATGCCGAACGAGAGCTTGCGGCCGCGCTGCGCGGCGACGGCCTTCACCTTGGCGATCTTCTCGGCGACCTGCGCCGGCGGCTCGCCCCAGGTCAGATATTTGTCGACGGTGTCGACCGCGACGTCGATGCCGGCGTCCGACGAGCCGCCGAAATACAGCGGCGGCCGCGGCGACTGCACCGGATTGAACAGCAGGCGGCCGTCCTCGATCCGGATGTGCTTGCCTTCGACATTGACCGTCTTGCCGGCGAGCAGATCGCTATAGACGTTGAGGAACTCGCGCGTCACCGCGTAGCGTTCGTCGTGGTCGAGGAAGATGCCGTCGCCCTTGTTCTCGATCGGATCGCCGCCGGTGACGACGTTGATCAAGAGACGACCGTTCGACAGCCGGTCCAAGGTCGCGGTCATGCGGGCGGCAACGCTCGGCGATTGCAGGCCGGGCCTGACCGCCACCAGATAACGCAGGCGCTCGGTCCAGGGCGCGACGGCTGAGGCCACCACCCAGGAGTCTTCGCAGCTCCGCCCGGTCGGCAGCAGCACGCCGTAATAGCCGAGCTGGTCTGCGGCCTGCGCGATCTGGCGCAGATAGTTGAAATTCACCTCGCGGCCGCCGATCGCCGTGCCGAGATAGCGGCTGTCGCCGTGGGTCGGCAAGAACCAGAGGATGTTGGCGTTGGTTGGGGTGCTCACGTGCCCGGTCTCCATGCGACGTCGGAAATCTTGATTTGTTTGGGGATCAGGCCGAGCGCGAAGAACGTGTCGGCGACCTGTTGCTGATCCGCGATCACAGCGTCCGTGACCGGCTTGATGCCGTAGGCCTGCCGCTTCAGCGCGACCTCGACCACCGGCACCGACAGGCCGATGCTCGGCGCGAGCTGTTCGGCGACGGCGTGGATGTCGCCTTTGGCCCAGTCATCGACTTCGCTGAGCTGCGCCAGCACGAGCTCGACGATCTTCGGATCGGCCTGCAGGAACTTCTTCGAGGCGAAGTAGAACTGATAGTTGGCGACGACGCCGGTGCCGTCGGCGACGGTGCGTGCGCCGGTCGCAACCTCCGCCGCGGCCTGGAACGGATCCCAGATCACCCAGGCATCGACCGCGCCGCGCTCGAACGCCGCGCGGGCATCGGCCGGCGCCAGGAACACTGGCTCGATCTCGGAATATTTGACGCCGGCTTTCTCCAGCGCCTTCACCAGCAGATAGTGGACGTTGGAGCCCTTGTTCAGCGCGACCTTCTTGCCCCTGAGATCGGCGACCGATTTGATCGGGCTGTCCTTCGGCACCAGGATCGCCTCGCCTTTCGGCGCCGGCGGCTCGTAGGCGACATACTGGATCGGCGCGCCGGCGGCCTGCGCGAAGATCGGCGGCGCCTCGCCGGTGTTGCCGAAATCGATCGCGCCGACATTGAGCGCTTCGAGCAGCGGCGGCCCCGACGGAAACTCGGTCCACACCACCTTGGCGCCGACAGATTTCAGCTTCTCCTCGAGCGAGCCCTTGCTCTTCAGCAGCACCAGTTTGCCGTATTTCTGATAGCCGATGCGGACGACCTTCTCCTGGCCGTAGGAGGCGCCGACGGTCGCCGCAACGATGCTGACCGAGAGCACCGCGCGGGCAACCCAGCGTCGAAACAAACGCGTCATGGGAATATCCTCTGCATTGAATTGACCAAGCGCGCCGATCAGGTCTGGGTGTTGCGCCAGACGACGTCGCGGATCGCGATCTGCTTCGGGATCAGGCCGAGCTTGAAGAAGCGATCGGCGACGCCCTGCTGGGTCGCAATGATGTCGTCGGTCACGGGGCCGACCGAGAAGCCGGCCCGCCTCGCCGCGATGGTCTGGATATCGAGCGGGACGCCGGTGACGGCGGCGAGCGATTTCGCGACGTCATCAGGGTGCGCCTGCGCCCATGCCGCGGTCGATGTCGTGACATCGACGATCTGCTGCAGCAGGGCGCCGTGCCTGTTCGCGAAGTCGCGGTTGGCAATGTAGAACGAGTTGGTCTTGGTGATGTCGCGCGTTTTGACCAGAATCCGGCCGTTCTGCTTGGTCTCGGCGATCGCGAAATACGGATCCCAGATCGCCCAGGCATCGATGCCGCCATTGGCGAAGGCAGGACCGGCGTCCGGCGGCGTCAGATAGACTGGCGTGATGTCGTCATAGGTCAGCCCGGCCTTCTCCAGCGTCTGGATCACGACGTTGTGCGCGCTAGATCCCTTGGTGAAGCCGACGCGCTTGCCTTTGAGTTCGGCGATGGCTGTGATTGCCGAATTCTGCGGCACCAGGATGCCGGAGCCATTGATGATGGGTTGCGCGGCGGCATAGACGATGGCCGCGCCCGCGGCCTGCGCGAAGATCGGCGGGGAATCGCCGACGGCGCCGTAATCGACGCTGCCGACATTCATCGCTTCCATCATCGGCGGCCCCGAGGAGAACTCGACCCATTTCACGCTGACGCCTTGCGGCTTGAAATGATTTTCCAAGGCCTCGCGCTGGCGCGTGAGAACGAGCACGCCGTTCTTCTGGTAGCCGATACGAATTTCCTTCGCGTCCGTCTGGGCCTGCGCGTTTCGTGACAGCGCGGCAGTGGCGGCTGCGACGAACGACAGCTGGAGGAACTCACGACGCTTCATTCCAAAACTCTCCTGACGATCAAGCGCGTTTCTCAACACGCGATCATGCGATGTCAGGATGATGGGGCGCGCGAATGAAGCTGTCGAGCACCGCACAAAAATAGCGATGCCTGCACTTCGCTGCAGGCATCGCGCGTGCCGTTTCGTTTAAGGCGCAGGTCGCGCGTAGCGAATTATTTTCTTCACGCGATCGCGAGGTCGCTGCACAGGAATCGATCAGCCAGCGGCTGCGGTCTTCGGGCCGACATTGACCGCGAGTTTACCATAGCGGTCCGAGAACGCCTGGGTGTCGATCTCCTCGAGCTGGATCGAGCCGTCGAGCACTCCCTTCTTCCAGGCATCGTGCTCGGGATCGTGCTGGAACTCGGGCATCACCTCTTTCCCGAACAGTTCGAGCGACTCGCAGATGTGCTCATGGGTGTTCTTGCCGGCCTGGTTGAGCAGGATCACCTGATCGATATGCGAGGCGCGGAAGCGCCGCAGCTTCTTGCGCAATGTTTCCGGCGAGCCGATCAGGCCGCCGCGCAATGCGGCCTCCTGCGCCTCGGGATTCTCGCGCTTCCACTTGTTGTATTCGTCCCACATGTTGACGGTGCCGGGCGCCGGGCGCTGCCGGTTCTGCGCCTGGCCGTAATAGCGCAGCGCGAACTGGAAGAAGGTCGCGCCGTCGGCGCGCTTGCGCGCCTCTTCATCGGTCTCGGCGCACATGAAGAACGAGACCAGCGCCATGTTGGGATTGATCTCGTAATCGGCGAGCTTCTTCAGCCGCTTGGTGATCGCGTTGTAATAGGCGTGCACCCAGGCATGCGCCGCCTCGGCGCTGACGAACTGGAAGCCGAGCGCGCCGAATCCGTTCTGCCCGGCGCGTTCGATCGTCGGTAGCTGCGAGCAGGCCATCCAGAGCGGCGGATGCGGCTTCTGCACCGGCTTCGGTACGACATTGCGCAGCGGGATATCGAAATACTTGCCGTGATGTTCGGTGCCGACCTTGGTGAACATCGGGAAGATCGCTTGCACGGCTTCCTCGAACACCTCGCGCTTGGTCTCCATGTCGCGGCCGAACGGCGTCAGCTCGGTGATCGAGGCGCTCTCGCCCATGCCGAACTCACAGCGGCCGTTACTGAGCAGATCGAGCACCGCGACCCGCTCGGCGACGCGCGCGGGATGATTGGTGGTGAGCTGGAAGATGCCGTGGCCAAGCCGGATGTTTTTGGTGCGCTGGCTCGCCGCGGCAAGGAAGGATTCCGGCGCCGGCGAGTGCGAATACTCCTCGAGGAAATGATGCTCGACGACCCAGGCGTAGTCGTAAGCGAGCCGGTCGGCGGTCTCCAATTGTGTCAGCGCGTTCTGGTAGAGCCGGAGCTCGTCGCCGTCGTTCCACGGGCGCGGCAGTTGCAGCTCGTAAAAGATGCCGAATTTCATGGCGTCACTCCCAAGGTCGTCCCCGACCACTTGTGGTGGTCCCGACCCCTGTTGTTTTCGGTCAGTCTAGTGCCGCCCCGGGTCAAGTCTAGCCTCGGGCGCGAAACCCCAATTCCGCGCGGCGGGAGACGGCTTGCTTGGAACGCATGAATGTTTAGCTTGTGCGGGTATGAGTCGCGGCGCTATCGGTCGCGCGCTCATTCTTCCGAAAGTCACATGACCACCTTTACGCCGCATCAGGACTCCGCGCTGAAAGCCGTTGCCGACTGGCTGAAAGCCAAGCCGGGCAAGAACGGAACGCCGCCGGTGTTCCGCCTGTTCGGCTATGCCGGAACCGGAAAGACCACGCTTGCCCAGCACATCGCCGAAGGCGTCGACGGCGAGGTGAAATTCGCAGCCTTCACCGGCAAGGCGGCACTGGTCATGCGCAACAAGGGCTGCGACAGCGCCTCCACGATCCATTCCCTGATCTACCGCGCCCGCGAATCCGGCGTCGAGCAGCCGAGTTTCGAACTCTGGGACGACGCGCCGGCATCAAAAGCCAAGCTGATCGTCATTGACGAATGTTCGATGGTCGACGCCGAGCTCGGCCGCGATCTGATGTCGTTCGACTGCCCGCTGCTGGTGCTCGGCGATCCCGCGCAATTGCCGCCGATCCAGGGCGGCGGCTTCTTCACCGACGCCGAGCCGGACGCGATGCTGACCGAGGTGCACCGCCAGGCGCAGGACGATCCGATCGTGCGGATGTCGATGGACATCCGCGAGGGCCGCGAGCTCGAGATCGGCCGCCATGGCGAGAGCGAGGTGGTGTCGCGCAAGGAGCTCGATCCGGACCGCGTGATGCGCGCCGACCAGGTGCTGGTCGGCCGCAACAACACCCGCCGCGCCTACAACATGCGGATGCGGCAGCGACTGAACATCGAAGATCCTCTCCCCGTCGCCGGCGACAAGCTGGTCTGCCTGCGCAACAACCGCAAGAAGGCGCTGTTCAACGGCGGGCTGTGGCGGGTCAAGGCGCGCGCGCAGTCGAAGTCCAAGATCATCACCATGCGCGTGATGCCGGACGAGGATTTCGGCCACAAGGTCACCAAGGTGTCGGTGCGCGGCGAATGCTTCGACGGCGGCATCGAGGGCATTCCGTGGGAGCAGCGCAAGCCCTATGACGAGTTCGACTACGGATACATACTGACCGTCCATAAGTCGCAGGGTTCGCAATGGGACGACGTCGTGCTGTTCGACGAGAGCTTTGCATTCCAGGACTCGCGCGCGCGGTGGCTGTACACGGGGATCACGCGGGCGGCGAAGCGGCTCAGCATCGTGGTGTGATCGTCCCGCAGGCGCCGACGTGATCCTGACAGCAGGCAAGCGTATGACTAGCGGGCGGCACTAAACATTGCCCGTCGTCCTGGCGAAAGCCAGGACCCATTACCCCGGCTGCTTGTTGTTGCGGGACGTTGGGGCCACGATCCCGCCTACAGTTACATCTGGTGGTTATGGGTCCTGGCTTTCGCCAGGACGACGGACGTGGAGAGCCCGCGGGCAAAAATCCATCACCGTCATCCCTGAACCTCGCTGATTTCCCTCACGAAACCGTGTGTCCGGCGCCGTAACAAAACGCCCCCTCGCCCGTATTTTGAAGTGTCGGAGCAGCCCGGCCCGATTGCCAATGCCGGCACCCGCTCTAGACTGGCCCCCAATTGCGATCCCACGAGGAACCCATGCCCAGCTCCCTCAGCCGCCTCTCGCTTTGCGCCGCCGCGATCGGCGCGCTGGCTGTTGCCGCTTTTGCCGTTGCGCCCTCGCTTGCCGCCGAGGACGCCGTGGTCATTCCGCCGCCGGCCGCGAGTGCGCCGGAAACCGGCGTCAAGACCGCGGTGCTCGCCGGCGGCTGCTTCTGGGGTGTGCAGGGCGTGTTCCAGCACACCGCCGGCGTCGTCAGCGCGGTGTCCGGCTACTCCGGCGGCAGCAAGGCCAATGCCGACTACGAAAAGGTCTCGACCGGCAGCACCGGCCACGCCGAGTCCGTCGAAATCAAGTACGACCCGCAGAAGATCTCCTACGGCAAGATCCTGCAGATCTTCTTCTCCGTCGTGCATGACCCGACCCAGCTGAACCGCCAGGGCCCCGACTCCGGCACGCAGTATCGCTCGGCGATCTTCACGACCAGCGACGAGCAGAAGAAGGTGGCGGATGCCTATATCGCCCAGCTCAACGCCGCCAAGGTCTACAAGAAGCCGATCGTCACCAAGGTCGGCGCGCTGGAGGCGTTCTATCCGGCGGAGGGCTACCACCAGGACTATCTGACGCTGCACCCGAACCAGCCCTATATTGCGTATAACGACATCCCGAAGGTCGAAAACCTGAAGAAGATCTTCGCGGAGAACTACATCGAGAAGCCGACGCTGGTGAGCAGCACCAAGGTCACCAACTGAGGCGACGCTTCCCGTCATTGCGAGCGAAGCGAAGCAATCCATGTCGCGGCAAGCGGAAAGATGGATTGCTTCGTCGCTTCGCTCCTCGCAATGACGATCAAACCAAGGAGGTTGAATGTCCGATACCAAAACCGACGGCAAGGTCCGCAAGAGCGAGGCCGAGTGGCGCAAGGAATTGACGCCGATGCAGTACGCCGTGCTGCGAGAAAAGGCGACCGAGCGGCCGTTCACCGGCGAATATGAGCATGATCCCCGCAAGGGCACCTATGTCTGCGCCGGCTGTGGCCAGACACTGTTCGAATCCGACCAGAAGTTCGATTCCGGCTGCGGCTGGCCGAGCTTCTCCAAGCCCGCGGCCGAGAGCCATGTCGACGAGGAGCACGATGTGAGCCACGGCATGGTCCGCACCGAGGTGCTGTGCTCGAAATGCGACGGCCATCTCGGCCATGTCTTCAACGACGGCCCCGGCCCCACCGGCCTGCGCTACTGCATCAACTCGGCAGCGCTAAAGCTGGACGAGAAGAAGTAACGGCGGCCAACTCCGCTCGTCATGCGCGGGCTTGACCCGCGCATCCATCGGAAGAGAGAGCGCTTCTCCGTGATGGATTGCTGGGTCGAGCCCGGCAATGACGACGGTCGGTCTCGCAAATATCCTGGCCCCACATCGAACAATTTCTCCGCCCCGCGCGACCAAGAACCGGTCGCGCGGGGTTTTGTTTTGCCGGCCGTCCGTCCGCGCGTGCAAACACAAGGAAATTTTGATGTCGCCAATTCCAGCAAAGCTTTTGTTTGGTCTCGGTCTTGCCAGTCTCATCATCGGCAGCGCGGTGAGCATGCCGGCGTTCGCCGCCGACAAGATCTCGCTGTTCAAGGTCATCACCTCCAAGGACGAAATCGTCATCGGCCTGACGGATGCCGATCTCGCCCAGATCGAAGGCCAGAATGCCGGCGGCATCGCTAAGATGCTGGTCGCCAAGGGCTCGATGAGCGTCTGGCAATACGCGGTGCACAAATCCGCTTCCGGCGATCTCGAACAGGCGCCGTTGCACAAGATCGGCCTGATCGCCAGCGACTCGCTGCGGGTCGAGCCCTATCCGACCCCCCTGAAGGTGCTCCCGATCGACGAGAGCAAGAAATAGCCGCCCCGGCGCCCGACAACATCCTCGTGATCGGCCGGCAGCCTTAACGACTCGCGCCCCGGAATGTGCTTTGCTCCGAGCTCGCGGGGCCGTCGGCGTCTCGCCGAGCGGCTGCCGCCTCTTCTGAGGAGGGCGCCATGTCGCTCGGACTGATCCTCATCATCCTCCTGCTTGTTATCCTGCTGGGCGGCTATAGCGGCCGTATCCGCGGCTACGGCTATGGTCTCGGCCACTCCGGAATGGGCCTTTTCGGGGTGATTTTGATCGTGGTCGCGATCCTGGCCTGGCTCGACAAGATTTAACGGCCATAAACCATTGAAATAAATGGAGTTATTTTGATTGACCGCGTGCTATGCGCGGATTCAGGATGTGCCCTGCCGGGGGCGCTTCTGGGGTCGCATTTTTGTCAAAGAGGCCTATATTAGGGATCGAAATGACATGTACGGCGCGCCGCCGATTATAGGCCGCCGTCCCCCAAAATCCCTTTCGCCGCTCTATGCCAAGAACACAAGAGGTCGTCGACCATGCGTCCCCTGCGTCCGTTCAACTATAACACGTCCGCCGAACTGTTCCCTGCCGCGATCCGCAAGAAGAAGCGCGCCGGCTTCGCCTACCGCCGTTTCGGCACTGCTGCCGAGGCCGTGCAGTTCGCGATGGAGCAGCTGCCGGCGGATTCGCTGAACGGCGCCTATCTCCAGGTCGAGGAAGCCCGTTTCGACCAGAACGGCATCCGTTCGCTGTATGAGAGCGAAGGCTTCCCGCTGCCGCGCCGTCCGCGCGCTGAGCCGGTCCAGACCGACGCCGACGCCGCATAACCATTCTGCTCGTCTCACAACGAAAAGCCCTCGGACCGATCCGGGGGCTTTTGTTTTGAAGTTATAGTCTGGGCTGCTTGTCGAGCCAGCGCCGCAGCATCCGCACATTGCGCATATTGGCGCGGAACATGACGTCGAAGGCATCGCCCGCCACCGGCACCATGCCGACCACGCCGTCGACGGCGACATTGGCGAGCATCCGCGCGGTGATGTGCCAGGGCGCGCCCAACAGACGGGCCTCGCGCACCAGCCAAAGCGAGATCGCGGTGGTGATGAGATCGCCGATCACCGGGATCAGGCCAATCAACCCGTCGATGCCGTAGCGGACATTGGTGCCCGGCACGACGAAGGCGACGTCGAGCAGCTTTGCGATCATCTCCAGCCGCGCGAGCCGCTCCTCGCGCGTCAGATTGCCGAACGGGTTGGCGGTGGAGTTGCGGAAGTCGAAGCTGAAGCCTTCCGGAAAGGCTCCCTGAAAACCTTGGAACTGCGGATGCAGCGGGCCATCGCCGACCTCGCGCCCGTCCTGATCAATGACCTTGCCGCGCGCCTGCGCCCCGCCGAAAGGCGGCCGCGATCGCGTGGCGTGGGGGGAGAAAATGTCGTCTTCGGGCATGGCCATCACATGGTAACGCAGGCAGGTGGTTCAAGTTGCGTCACATTACCACTGTGTCACATTCAAGGCCGCTACATGCAAGGCTGTGCCGTTCGAGGCCGCATCACGTGCCGCGCGCCGCCGATGGTGTGAGGCCGAAGCGGCGGCGGAAGCAACGATTGAAGTAGGACAGATCGTTGAACCCGCAATCGAAGGCGATGTCGCTGATCCGCCGCTCGCTGTCATGGACCAGCAATTCGGCAGCCTTGGTCAGCCGCAATTCGGTCAGCCGCATGGTGAAGCTCGCGCCCGCCTCATAGAGCAGCTCGTTGACATAGCGCTCCGACAGGCCGGTCGCGGCGGCGAGCTTGTGTGCCGAGAAATCCGGCTCGGTGAAGCGCTTGGCGAGGATCATCAGCAGCGACTTCAGCCGGACCGCGCGAAGCCCGCGGCGTTGTGCTGTGGCTGCAAGATCGCCGCGGGCGCCGAGGCCGAGGGCGGCGAGATCCAACAGATGCGCCGCGATGGCGAAGCCGGCCTCATCGACGGCATCGGGCGATTGCAGCAACAGGTCGCTGTAGTCCATCGCCAGCGCCAACGCGCCGCCCGGCGCGAGCTCGCGGCCGACCAGGTCATCGACCCCGGCGACCATCGATCGCAACGTCGCCATCGGCAGGTGGACGTTGGTGAAGCGCTTGTGGTGGGCGCCGTCGGCGGTGAAGAACGGCTCGTCGAGCTTGAGCAGCACCATCGCGCCCGGCCGCATCTGGAATTCGCGCCCGCGATGGGTGACGGTCGAGGCGCGGTCGCCGGTGTTGCGCGCCAGGCAATAACGGTCGTCATTGGTCGCCAGCACCTGGCGCCGCTCGCGCCGCACGGTGGTGAAGCTGCCGTTGCAACGGCCGAGCAGAGTGGTGCCGATATGGATCGAGTTCATCGTCGCGCGAAACGGCACCGCCGGTGATGGGTCGAGCTCGCCGGTGTTGGAGAAATGCTCGAACAATTCGGCGAAGAACATGTAGCGCTGCCGCTCGCCCAGACCGGGCGGCAGCATGTCGGTCGACAGCCTTTTCTTGATGACGGACATCGGAAGGACGGGACCAAGGTGCAGGCCTGCAATCTGGCTACCACGAGATGAACGGCAGATGAAGTAACCGGCCCTGTGCACAGCGCCGGACAGTCCAAGTCCGGAATCCTCCGGCGCCTCCCAGTCCAAGACGCGCGCGCCGTCGGGGGCTTACCGATGGCGCCGGCTCGCAGCCGGGAAAGACCACACAAAAGTGAGCCACCGCACACAAGCGGGCCAGCCAGAGGAGACCATGAGATGAAGACTTCCGCGATCCGCAAGGTGTTGCTCGGGGTTGCGATCACCACCAGCGTGGGGATCGGCTACGCGATCGGCGCCCAGCCGCACATGGACGAAAGCCTTGCGATGCTGCAATCGGCGCGCGCCGAGCTCACCAGGGCGACGCCGAACAAAGGCGGCCACCGTGAGCGTGCGCTCGGCCTGATCGATCAGGCGATGGGCGAGGTGCGTGCCGGCATCGCGTTCGCCGGCGGCGGCTAGCGCACCAATTGGAGAAGCGCAGCAAATTTTTGAAGAGATCAACGAATGATTTTTGAACATCAGCAGAGGACGACACTCATGACCAGATTGATTGCAGCCGCCTTCCTTCTTGCGACACTCGGCAGCGCCGGCGCCATGCCGCTCGCGCCCGTTACCACCACCCCGAATTCCGATGTCATCGCGGTCGCCGGCGGCTGCGGCGGCGGCTGGCATCGCGGTCCCTATGGCGGCTGCCGCCGCAACTACGCGCGGCCGTGGATGCATGCCTGTCCGCGCGGCTGGTATCTCGGTCCCGGCGGCCGCTGCCGCGCCAACGGCACCTGAGCATTTCAGCATCCAGGCCTTTTGCATCACGCCGGCGGCGGACGGAAACGTCCGCCGCTTTTGCTTTCGATCCACTTCGCTCGAAAACGCTCTAAAAGACGCCCTTGTTCATGGTTCTGAGCCGCTGGGCCAGCGTCCTCATCACCTGCAGCGCAAAATGCGGCGTCTGGCTGACGAGGAAGAGAAACTGCTTTTCCGAGACCGGGACGAGCTCGACATCGGTGAGCGCCGTGGCGGTCGCACTCCTCGGCTCGTTGTCGATCAATGCCATTTCGCCAAAGATCGTATCGGCCGGCAGGTCCGTTATGGTCTTGTTGCCGACCTGAATGCGCACATAGCCGCTCTTGATCACGAACAGCTCGTCGGCCTGCTCGCCCTCGCGAAAGATAATGCCGCCGGCCCGGACCAGGCGCGTTTCGATATCGTTGCCTGTCAGAAGGCTGAAGCTCGCATCTGCCACTCGAAATTCCTTTCCCCGAACCCGGATGCAGATCTCATGCATCCGGTTGTCTTGCTGCTCCGCCTAAAATAGATGCGCGAAAACGAAGTAGAGCACGCCCGAGATCAGCATCGCCACCGGCAGGGTCAGAACCCAGGCCATCGCGATGTTGCGGATTGTCGACCATTGCAGACCGGACCCGTTCGCGGTCATGGTGCCTGCGATGCCGGACGACAGCACATGCGTCGTCGACACCGGCAAGCCGTATCCATCTGCCGCGGCGATGGTCGCCGCCGCCGTGATCTCGGCGCAGGCACCCTGCGCATAAGTCAGATGGGTCTTGCCGATCTTCTCACCCACCGTCACGACGATCCGCTTCCAGCCAACCATCGTGCCGAGCCCGAGCGCGATGGCGACCGCAATCTTCACCCAGGACGGAATGAATTTGGTCGCGGCGTCCAGCGAGCCCTTGTAGCGATTGAGCGTCGCAATATCGGCGTCGTTCAACCCGCTGTCGCTGCTCTTCATGAGCGAGCGCAACGCCTCCGACACCAGATACATGTCGTTACGCGTGTTGCCGACGGTCTCGGCCGGAAATTTCGCCAGCGAACCGTACTGCACGACCTGGTCGCTGATTTCGCCGACGAGAACAGCGAGTGACGGATAGGTCTCGTCGGTGAGTTGCCGAAGCGCAATGTAGTTCGTCACCGCCGGACGCGGATTGCCCGTCACCTTGCGATCGGCGCCCCTGCTCTCGATCACCTTGCTCGCCGCCGCCGAATTCGCGGTGAATGCCGCGATCTGGCTCGCAGGCATCGCGCGGTTGAGGGCGTAGGCAGTCGGGACCACGCCGATCAGGATCAGCATGATGAGACCCATGCCTTTCTGACCATCGTTCGATCCGTGAAAGAAGCTGACCAGAGTGCAGGTCAGGATCAGGATGCCGCGAATCCACCATGGCGGCGGCTGATCGCCTTTCGGCTCGCCGAACAGCGCCGGCGTTGCGCGCAACAGTGCGGTTTTCAGCCCGTAGAGCAGGATGGCAGCGAGCGCAAATCCGAACAGCGGCGACAGCAGCAGCGCCTTGCCGGTGTTGACGGCCTGCGACCAATCTACGCCGGAGGTCCCCTCCCGTCCGTGCATCAGGGCGTTCGCGATCCCCACGCCCATGATCGATCCGATCAAGGTGTGCGAACTCGAGGCGGGCAACCCAAAATACCAGGTACCCACGTTCCAGATGATGGCGGCGATCAGCAGCGCAAACACCATGGCGAAACCGGCGCTGCTGCCGACCTGAAGGATCAATTCGACCGGCAACAGCGAGACGATGCCGAAAGCAACGGCGCCGCTGGAGAGCAGGACACCGATCAGATTGAACAGGCCCGACCAGACCACGGCAATGTGGGCCGGCATCGAGCGCGTGTAGATCACGGTCGCGACGGCGTTCGCCGTGTCGTGAAAGCCGTTGACGAATTCGAAGCCGAGCGAGATCAGGAGCGCCACGAACAGCAGCAGGAACGCCGCATAAGAGGTCTTGCCGGCGCCCGTCGCGCCAACGTCCGCGTAGATGCTGTAGGCCACGAACAGCAGCGCGGCGCCGATCACGCCGAGATAGATGATGCCGGTGAGAGGATGAAAACCCTTCTCGAGATCGGGGCCGCGGCGCCGCGCGGGCTCAATCGAACCAGGTAACGCTACATCGCTCATATGATCGCCCTCACGGCCGCGGGAGGACAAAAGCGGCCATGTGACATTGGGACTACGCTTACATGACGTCCGTGTGACAGTTCCATGAAAGACGCTGCGCGCGACTTGCGGCGGGCGCCTAATATTTTGACAAGGTTACTCTAATAGCGCGAGCCGCTGGTCGCCGTGCGCTAGACACGGCTTCCTGTCCGGCTACGATGCGCTCATTGCGCCGACCGGTCAGAAATCGCCGATCGCGTCAAAGCCGGCAACTTCT
This sequence comes from Bradyrhizobium sp. RD5-C2, assembly GCF_019972155.1. Lineage (GTDB taxonomy): Bacteria > Pseudomonadota > Alphaproteobacteria > Rhizobiales > Xanthobacteraceae > Bradyrhizobium. The sequence continues at coordinate 378,874 of NZ_BOVL01000012.1, forward strand.
GCTTTCCAAAAAGCAATGAGCACGCGCGCTAATGCTGGGATGCCGGCGTCGCCGGCACGTGCTGCTCTTCGGCATATTTGTGCGCCAGCCAGGACGTGATCACGCCCGGGATGAAGCCGACCAGCCCGTACAGGATGAACTGTACGGCGCCGCTTTCGGAGCCGTGCGAGGCGTAGGTCAGCGCCGCGCCGACGAACGCCACGAGGCCCACGATCAGCATCCGCACCGTCGGCGTGATCCGGCGCATGTGCATCAGGATGTCGTCGATCGCGCCGAACATCAGCGACGGCACGATGCCGAACAGATAGTTGTATTGCAGCGACTTCACGAACACGACGAGCAGCTTCGCCACTTCGCCGCCATTGGTCTCGGTCCAGTAGCCGGACTGATAGGTGGTCATGAGCAGCAGCAGGAAGCCGCCGATGAACGGCCCGATGGCTGCGAAGATCAGATAGCGTTTCATGGCGTGCCCCTGCCCGACATCAGGCGAGTGTAACGCAGTCACGCGACGGTTCTAGGGAAAATCGAAAGCGCCCCGCAATGTTCCGGGATCATCGCGTCGATGCGCTGCAACAGCCAGACTTCGCTTCGCTGCGATACGGAATCGCCCGGACGCAGCCGGGCGATGAGATCGTGCGAACCGAGGTGAGCGCTGAAGCCTTTACTCACCCCACGCCGCGAAGGCGTCGTTGAAGGCGCGCTCGCCGGGGGCGCCCTTCTCGATCGCGATGATGGCGCGGCGCTGGTTGGTGTAGACCAGCGGCACGTCGAACCAGGAGCGCTCCTTCAGAAGCTGCAGATTGCGCGAACGGTCGGCGTCGACATTGGAGAGGCCGACCAGGAAGAAGCCGTCGGTGACCTTGACCGCGAGCCCGGCCAGCGGCGTGCCGCGGGCCTGCTCGTTGGACTTCATCAGGATGCCCGGCACGTTGCCGACGCCGCCATTGGCGAAGTCCTGCGGCAGGATGAAGGTCAATTCCGCGGTATGGCTCGCCGGCAGCGATGAATCGGTGTTGCGGCGGAACGACATCGTCATCTTGAACTTGCGATCGGGGATGTCGATGTCGGCGCGCACGGCGATGTCGGGCTTCTGGTTGCCCGATCCCTTGACCTGCTCGGTGCGCCAAACCACCGAACCGACATATTGCTTGCCCTTCGGATCCGACGGGTCCTCGTCATAGAGCACCACGCGCTGCGCCACCGGCGCGACCGGCTCGCCCGACGACGACGGCTGGCCGACGCGGTCGGTGATCTTCTTGCTCGAAGGCGTCGCCGCGGCATCCTTCGGCGCCTCGACGGGGGCGGAGGATTTGAACAGGCTGCTGACAAAGGTCAGGGCCGGCTTGCCCCAGACCAGGCCGGCGCCGGCCAGGATCAGCAGGACGCCGATCACGAACACGGTCTTGAACGGGAACCTCGAACCGACACGCGGCGGCTTCGGCTCGCGCTCGGCATTGCTGACCCGCGCGCGTGGCGGCGGCGCCTGGGGCGGCTGCGGGGTGTAGCGCTCCGCCTCCTCGATCGCCTCGTCGTAGGAATACGGCGCCTCGGGATCGCCGCCGCGGTTTTCGAGGCTCGGCTCGAGCCGGTCGAATTCCGGCGAGGGCGACGGCACGTTGGCGTAGGTCTTGCGCGCGTTGCGGCTGGCTTGCGCTGCGGCCCGCCCGAGGTCGTCGGCGTCGGCGGTGATGTCGCGGAAGCCGCGCACGCCCGGGGCCGCCGGCGGCGTCGGGGGCGGCGCGCCTTCGGGGCCACGGCGCGGCGGCGTCGGCCGGCCCTGCGGCGCCTGGGTGTCGGCGCCGGCAGCAGCCTGCGGGTTCTGCGGCCGCGGCGGGGCCGGCGGCGGCGCATCGGGGCGCAAATTGCGCGGCGGTCGGGGGTCGGCCGACGGCCGCGGGCGCGCGGAATTGTCGGCAGAATTGGCCTCCGGCGGCCTTGGATTGGCGCGGCGCTGCGGGTCGCTGCTGCGGACAGCCCCGCCGCCCGGGCGCGAGGCCTCGCGGGCGCGCTGCGCGGCCTCGGACTCAACCTTGCGCACCGCCTCTTCGAGCGACAGCCGCTCGCGGGTGATCTCGGATTCGGAGAGCGGCGGCTGCACGCCGCGGAGTTGCTGAATCAACGCCGTCCGCGCCCGCGCGTACAGCGCACGGCGGGCTTCGCCGGGGGCGGTCGGGTCCAATCCGGCGATGGCACGGGCGATCAGCGGGTAGTAGTCAGCCATTTCCACACAATTGGTGGGATATAGGTAATATCCCGTTAAGCCTCGAACGGATTCTGTACCAGAATAGTATCTTCACGTTCCGGGCTGGTGGAAAGCAGGGTGACCGGGCACCCCACCAGCTCCTCGACCCGGCGGACATACTTGATGGCCTGGGCCGGCAGGTCCGCCCAGGACCGCGCGTTGGCGGTCGGCTGCTTCCAGCCCTCGATGATCTCATAGATCGGCTCGATGCGGGCCTGCGCGCCCTCGCCCGCCGGCAGATGGTCGATCTCCTTGCCGTCGAGCTTGTAGCCGATGCAGACCTTGATGCTGTCGAAACCGTCGAGAATGTCGAGCTTGGTCAGCGCCAGCCCGGCAATTCCGCAGGTCCGGACGGTCTGCCGCACCAGCATCGCGTCGAACCAGCCGACCCGGCGCTTGCGCCCGGTGTTGACGCCGAATTCCTTGCCGCGGCGGCCGATTTCCTCGCCGATCTCGTCGTTCAGCTCGGTCGGGAACGGACCTTGGCCGACCCGGGTGGTGTAGGCCTTGCAGATGCCCAGCACATAGCCGACCGCGCCCGGACCCATGCCGGTGCCGGTCGCGGCCTGCGCCGCCACCGTGTTGGACGACGTCACATAGGGATAGGTGCCGTGGTCGACGTCGAGCAGCGCGCCCTGCGCGCCCTCGAACAGGATGCGCTTGCCCTCACGGCGCTTGAGGTCGAGCAGCCGCCACACCGTCTCGGCATAGGGCAACAGCTTCGGCGCCAGCGCGGTCAGTTCGGTCAGGATGCCCTTGCCGTCGATCTCCTCCAGATTGTTGCCGCGGCGCAGCGCATTGTGGTGCGCCAGCAGGCGTTCGATCTTGTGCGGCAGGGTATCGAGATCGGCGAGATCCATCAGGCGGATGGCGCGGCGGCCGACCTTGTCCTCATAGGCCGGGCCGATACCGCGGCGGGTGGTGCCGATCGAGGTCACGGCGTTGGAGGATTCGCGCAGCGAGTCGAGCTCGCGATGCAGCGGCAGGATCAGCGTGACGTTCTCGGCGATCCGCAGATTGTCCGGTCCGACCGCAACGCCCTGCCCCTTCAGCTTGGCGACCTCGTCGAGGAAAGCCTGCGGGTCGAACACCACGCCGTTGCCGATCACCGCGAGCTTGTTCGGGCGCAGCACGCCGGAGGGCAGCAGCGCCAGCTTGTAGGTCTCGCCATTGATCACGAGCGTATGGCCGGCATTGTGGCCGCCCTGGAAGCGCACGACGATGTCGGCCTGTTCCGACAGCCAGTCGACGATCTTGCCCTTCCCCTCGTCGCCCCATTGGGCGCCGACGACGACAACATTGGCCATTGCGAAGATGTTCCCTTCAGGTGTTTCAGAGACCATGATCGCGGCGAAAACGCGTCCGCCCACAGCGACCATGCATGATATGCCCAGCCCAAATCGCGGCGCCCGGCCGCGCACACGCAAGGCGCCTACCGGATAAAGGAAGCGGGTCGGCTGCGCAAGCAAGAACGGGGTCGTTTGCGCCTTTTAGACGAGCTACAACCCTTTGATATCCCCCAAAATTCCATGCCGTGCCCGGCCGCGGCGGGCTGACGGGAATTTAATGTTGGGGTGGGCTTGGGCTGGCCTCGGGCTGTCCTTACGGCCGATTGATCGCCGGGCCCATTGCGGCGATCATTCGGCCGTATCAACCGGCCCGGATCATGCCCAATTCGACCCAAGCGACGATAGCGCTGCGCAAGCTCGGCATTGCCTTCAAGCTCCACACCTATGTCTACGATTCCAGCGCCGAGAGCATCGGGCTACAGGCGGCGGAGGCGCTCGGCGTCGACCCGAACCGCATGCTCAAGACGCTGATGGCGGAGGTCGACGGCAAGCCGGTCTGCGCCGTGGTGCCGTCCGACTGCGAGGTTAGCATGAAGAAGCTTGCCGCAGCCCTCGGCGGCAAGTCGGCGAAGATGATGCGCCCGGCCGATGCCGAGCGGCTGACCGGCTACCATGTCGGCGGCATCAGCCCGTTCGGCCAGAAAAAGAAAGTGCCGACCGCGATCGACGAGACCGCGCTCACCCATGTCACCGTATTCGTCAATGGCGGCCAGCGCGGCCTGCAGATCGAGATCGATCCGAACGACGCCGCCCTCGCCGCCGGCGCCACGATGAAGGCGCTGGTGGCGACGCAGGACTAGAGCCCCTCCGCTCGAAAACGCTCCGTGCGATCAATGCGAGGGCTTGTCCCGGTTGAACTCCGCGCCGACATAGTCGGACAGGCCGGACAATTCCTCCGCCGAAATATCGTTGACGTTGAGCCTGAGCTGCATGATCGCGAGGTCGAGCAGATGTGCGGCGAAGGTCGCGCCGGAGGCCGTCACGATGCTGCGCTGCTCGATCAAGACAGCGATGACGTCGCGCAGACTGCGCATTTGCACTTGATCCATGGCCCTCTGCCCGATGCCGGCCGTCGTGATGTGTGTTGTCATTGGGATACCGATTGTAATATGCTGATGGACGCCGCGCTGGCGGATGGAATGTAGGGCAGCCGCTCGGCTTCCTCGCCGAGATGCAGGATGCGCGATGGCAGCTCGCGGACTTCGATGCCGATTGTCATCGGCGGCGGAATCAGTGTCACCGAGGCTTTCGGCCACGGCGCCGGATTCGGGCTGACGGCGGTGAAGCGATAGGCGGCTGCGATCTCGAGCGCGAGCAATTGCAATTCGAGCATCGCAACCCCCATCCCGGCGCAGGCGCGCGGGCCGGCGCCGAACGGGATGTAGGCGTCGGTGTTGTAGCGCCGCGTCATCAGGAAGCGGTCGGGATCGGGGAATTGCCTTGGATCGCGCTGCAATTGCCAGGGACAGATCAACAGCGAGGTCCCGACCTTGAGCTCGCGCCCGCCGATCGTCACCGGCTGCATCACCTCGCGCGAGAACCACCAGGCGCTCGGATAGAGCCGGCAGACCTCCTTGACCAACGTCGCGCTCAGATTGGCGCGCTTCACCGCGTCAAGCCGCAGCTCGCCGTCGTCGCCAAGGCACTTCGCCGCCTCGTCGGCGATGTCGTCCATCAGGGCGGGATCGGCGGCCATCTGGTAGAACATCCACGCCGCGGTCGAACCCGTGGTGTGATGGCCGGCCAGCAGCAGTGTCAGGATCTCGTCCTCGAGATCGCGATCGCTCAGCCCGAGCGCCTCGAGATCCCGCAGCGCGCTGCTTGAACCCGCCTTGCTGCGCAGGCGTTGCACCACCGTCGACATGGCAAGCTTGGCGCAGACCCGATTCTGCCGGCGCCGGTACCAAGCCACCGGACCGAACGGCAACGCGCGGAACATCTCCTCGGCCAGATCGTCCTCGATCACGCCAACGGCCTGAACCAGCGCTTCCTCGTCGCCCGACGACATCAGCTGGGAGCCGAAGATCGCGACGCAGATGGTCCGCAACGCCAGCATCGCGGTGACATGGTGCGGATCGAACGATCCGAGCCGCGCCAGACTGGCGCCGACCGCGCGGATCTCGGCGCACATATGCGGCAGGAATTTCTCGACGCTGCCCTTGGCCATGTGCTTCTGCAGCACCGCGCGGCGCCGCTTGTGCTCCTCGCCGCTCAACATCAGCGAGCTGCGGCCGAGCACCGGCGTCAGCTTCTTGATCAGCTTGCCCTTTCCGATGTCGGTCTCCGGCGCCTTGAGGATCGGGCGCAGCAGATCGGGATCGTTCACCAGGAAGACGGGCGCAGGACCGAGCCGCAGGGGCACGAGCCCCCGCTCGGCCTCGTTGCCGCGCGTCAGCAGCAGACGCAGCGGGTCACGCTGGAATGCTCGAACGTCCGAGAACATGTGAGGCATCGTGAATCTCCAATTGCCGTCCAAGGTCGAGGAATTTGGTCAGGCCGGGATTGTCGGCGAGACCAAGCGGGATTTCTCCGGCGAGCGCCGTCAGTGGGCGGCCCATGCGATCGTTGCCGATCACCTGCGGCGGGCCGTAGCGGCGGGTGCGGATTTCCATGCGGGTGAGGAAACGCTCGTAGGAAAGATCGGCGAGCGCCACGAGCGCCGCCGCCCCGCGCAGCTCGGCGAAGCGGAACATCAGCGCGTAGTTCACGCGTGCCGTCCGCGACCTCGCGACACCAGGCAGCACGCCGAAACGGCTGATTTCCCAGGCGTCGCGCCGGCTTGGAAAGCGGCGCACCGCAAGCTGCGGGAACACCGACTTGGTCAGATACGGATAATCGGTGCGGATCGCCCGGAAGCCGCCGACCAGATCGACACCCGAAAACAACAGGCAGTGCTCGGTGTACCAGCAGTCGAACTGATCGCGTTCGACGTCGCCGGTCGTGTTCAAAAGCCAGCCGCAATGGTCGACGAACAGCCGCTTGCGCAGCCGCAACATCGCCCCGACATGCGCCGGATCAAGCTCTTCCCTGGTGATGAGGGCATGATATCCGTCCAATGAATGCGGCATTATCCTTTCCTCCAAATGCGGAACATCTGGAACGAACGGGGCCAAATGTGGTACCCCCGGAAACCGGGGGTTTTAGTCAATGGGCCTGGTAGACGCGATTTCAACCATCGAGGCGTCGGATACCATCGACGAGCTCAGCTCGTCATTGCACCGTGTCATCCAGAACTACGGCTTCTCGGGCTTCGCCTTTGTCGATGCCGGCCGGCCCGACCTTGATCTGCCCTATCACATCGGCACCTTTCCCGACGCCTGGAAGCGGGCGTATGTGCAGAACGAGTTCGTCCATGCCGATCCGGCGCTGGCGCGGTCACGACGCACCAACACGCCGTTCAGCTGGAGCAGCCTGAAGCTGCCGGAGCGAAGCGGACACAAGCGGGCGCCCGAGGCCAAGACGATGGATGCCGCGCGCGAGTTTGGATTCAAGGACGGCTTCGTGGTGCCGTTCCATTACCGCGACCGGCTCGGCGCCGTGCATTCGAGCTCGACGGTGTTCTTCTGGGAAGACCAGCCGCGCGACTTCGACAAGCTGTTCATCTGCCACCGCCATGAACTGCATCTGTTGATGATCTACTGGGTGCAGCGGGCGATGGACATCGTCAACCGCGACCAGCGCAACGCGCCGACCATCCTGAAGCCCGCCGACGCCGCCGAGACCATCAAGCTCACGGCGCGGGAGAAGGAAGTGATCGCCTGGGCGGCGCGCGGCAAGACCGTGGCCGACACCGCGCAGATCCTCGGTATTTCGCCGGAGACGGTTGAAGGCTTCATCAAGCAGGCGCTGCGCAAGCTCGAAGCCTCCAACAAGACGCACGGGGTGGCGAAGAGCATCGCGCTCGGAATCATCGACCTGTGAGCGGCGCCGCCGCGAACTGTAGCAAGGTCACACATCCGGGTTGGATTCGCCTCAACGATCGCCCTCAGATTGCATTTGCGTACGATCTTGATATTAAGGCTGCATAATTACTTGCGGCCCGATGACAGGGATCTCAGGCCATGGGTGCGTATTGCAGTGCCCGCCCGGCACGACTGCCTGGCTATCGTGAAAACACGGATCGTCCTGCAGGTCGCCGGGACCGATTGTCGATCCGGATTATCCGTAGAAGTCCTGTCGCGACGAACCGCTGTTCGATTTGCTACCAATCATCGTCGCGGACATGTTGTCGACGGACGTAGCTGGAGATCGCCCAGGCGCACCATGAGCACATCGCAGGACGACCAGATCGATCAACTGGTGCAGGCGCGCTGGCGCGCAATCGGCCTGTCGCAGGCAGATCTCGCCGAGATCCTGTGCGCGGGCGCCTCCCTGCAAAAGAACGGCGTGGACGGCACCGTCAAGATCGATACCGGTCGCCTCGCGACCGTCGCCGAGATGCTCGGGGTCGCCGCCGATATCCTCAATCGCCGGCCCGCCACCCCGGCGCAGACACACGGCGGCCAGGCGTCGGAATCGCTGCAATCCCTGCTCGAGCTGCGCATGCTGCGGGTGTTCCGCGACGTCAAGGACCCCGACACCAAGCGGATCCTGATCGAGCTCGCCGAGCAGATCGTCAAGCGCCAGACCACGCCGCCGGAGACCGGCTAGAGCCTTGTCGCGGATCGGCGTGCGCTGCCGCTGCGGAGCGACCCGGCAAAGCGCCACCGCGCTTTCCGTAAGGGGCCTTCGCGCATGGTCGCGATGCGTCCATCCCCATTGATAGAACGGCGGAATCCGTGTCTGTGACGGACGCCGGGGCGATCCGTACCGGCCCGGCGACGGGCGGGCGGGCCGCGGCGTCGTGAACCCGGGCCTTCCGCATGTCTGCCACCGATTCCACCACAACGCCTGCGTCCGGCTCCTGGATCGCCAACCAGCCGTATCTATTGCTGTGCATCACCGCGATGTGCTGGGCTGGTAATGCGATCGTCGGCCGGCTCGCCGCCGGCCATATTCCGCCGGTGACGCTGTCGTTCCTGCGCTGGTTCGTGGCGTTCCTGATCATCCTGCCGTTTGCCTGGAAACACCTCGCCAGCGACTGGCCCGCGATCCGCAAGAATCTCGGCATCATGCTGCTGCTGTCGATGACCGGCATCAGCGCCTTCAACACGCTGCAATACTGGGCGCTCGAGCACACCCAGGCGCTCAACACGCTGCTGCTGCAATCCTCCGTGCCGCTGATGGTCGCGCTGTGGTCGCTGATCCTGCTCGGCGCGCGGCTGACGGTTGCGCAGCTCTGCGGCGTATTGCTGTCGCTCGCCGGCGTGCTGGTGATCCTGCTGCACGGCGATCTCACGACGCTGTCGAAGATCGAGTTCAACAAGGGCGACCTGATCTTCATTGCCGCGCTGGTGATCTTCGCGCTGTACTCGGTGCTGACCCTGAAGCGGCCCAGGATCCACGGGCTGTCGGTCGCGGCCTTCACCTTCGGCTGCGGCGCGCTGTTCCTGGTCCCGTTCCTGATCTGGGAACTCGGCGCGCGTCCGGTAATGCAGCTCACGACCGGCAATCTGCTCTCGCTGTTCTATGTCGCGGTGTTCCCCTCGACGGTGGCCTATCTGTGCTTCAACCGCGGTGTGCAGCTGATCGGCGCTAACCGCGCCGCGCCGTTCTTCCACATGGTTCCGGTGTTTGGGACCATCATGTCGATCGTGTTCATCGGCGAGCATCCGCAGGCTTTCCATTTCATCGGCTTCGCGCTGGTGTTGGCCGGGGTGTTCGCGGCGTCGCGGAGGCAGTCGGCCTGATCTCCCCCGCCGGAGGCGCGGTGACTAGCGGCGGCAAATCCGCTATCTCTTGAGGTCTGCTTCGCGGACAGGTCCCAAACGCATGGCGCGCGCCAGCAATCTCGTGATCGGCACCCTGACGCTCGCCCTGATCGCCGGCTCGCTCGGCGGCTGGCTGGGCTATCAACGCTATGCCGGCATCAAGCGGATGGTGCCGTTCCGCGTCGTGTTCGAGGGCTCAGCCTCCGGCCTGCGCCGCGGCGCCAGCGTCAACTTCGCCGGCGTGCGGATCGGCGAGGTGGTCTCGATCAGGCTCGACCGGCACCGCGTGGTGGCGATGACGCGGATCGAGGGCAACGCCCCGATCAAGAAGGACACCCAGGCCGGTCTCGAATTCCAGGGCCTGACCGGGATCGCCGCGATCTCCTTCACCGGCGGCACCGACGAAGCCCCACCGCCGCCGCTCGGCGCCGACGGCATTCCCGAGTTGACCGCCGACCCCGAAGGCACCATGGGCATCCAGGAGAAACTGCGGGTCGCGCTGCGCAATGTCGACCGCGTCATCACCGAGAACCAGGCCGACATCAAGGACTCTCTGCTCGGGCTCGAGAACTTCACCAACTCGCTGTCCGGCAATGGCGAGCTGATCGCGGGCTTCATCGATGCCGCCGACGACGGCATCAGCACTGTCGACGCCAAGCTGACCTCGGCCGACAAGTTCCTGAAGAGCTTCGGCAGCGACAAATATGGTGGCGAGTTGCTGCCGACCGTGATCTCGCTGCGCGAGCTGATCCAGAGTTTCGACAAGAAATCCGGCGCCATGATCGCCGAGACCCGCAAGACGCTCAGCGACGTCAGCCAGTCCGTCAACCAGTTCAACGAGAAGATTGTCGGGCGCGGCGGCAGGCGCTAGCCTCGCGCTCCAACCAAGAACCAAGAACAACGGAAACGCCCAACGTGCACGACCGGACCGCAGCGCTCTCCCCGCCTCCCGCAACCGTCAACCGCGCGGCAAGCGCCGTGCCCCGGCATTTGCGGCGCTATCTCACGCTCGACGATTTCGAGCCGCAAGCGCGGCGGCTGTTGCCGAAATTCCTCTACGGCTACATCTCCGGCGGCACCGAGACCGACGCGGCGCGGTCAGACAATCGCCGGGCATTCGACGAATACGGTTTCGTGCCGCGCGTGCTGAAGGACGTCTCCGGCCGCGACCAGACCACGACGCTGTTCGGCAAGAGCTACGCCTCGCCGTTCGGGATCCCGCCGATGGGCTCATCCGCGCTGTGCGCCTATCGCGGCGACATCGTGCTGGCGCGCGCCGCGGCCGCGGCCAATGTCCCGATGATCCTCTCGGCCTCCTCGCTGATCACGCTGGAGGACGTCCGCGCCGCCAATCAGCAGGCCTGGTACCAGGCCTATCTCGCCGGGCTTCCCGAGCGCATCGAACCGCTGGTCGATCGCGTCGCGGCGGCCGGCTACGACACCTTCGTCGTCACCGCCGACGTGCCGGTGCCGCCCAACCGCGAGAACAACATCCGCAACGGCTTCCAGGTGCCGCTCGAGATCACGCCCCGGGTGTTCTGGGACACCATCACCCATCCGGACTGGCTGCTGAACACCTGGGCGCGCACCGTGCTCAATCACGGCATGCCGCACTTCGAGAACATGGACGCCAAGCGGGGCCCTCCTGTGCTGTCCAAGAACTTGATGCGCAACATCGGCAGTCGCGACCAGCTCGCCTGGAAACATATCGAGCTGATCCGCAAGCGCTGGCCCGGCAAGCTCGTGGTCAAGGGGCTGATCTCGCCGGAGGACGCGCGGCTGGCGCGCGAGCACGGCTGCGACGGCGTGATGGTCTCCAACCATGGCGGCCGCCAGCTCGACTACACCGTCTCCGCGCTGCGCACGCTGCCGGAGATCGCGGCGCAGAAGGGCAGCATGACCGTCATGATGGACGGCGGCATCCGCCGTGGCACCGACGTGATCAAGGCGCTGGCGCTCGGTGCGGATTTCGTCTGGATCGGCCGCCCGTTCCTCTACGGCGCCGTGGTCGCGGGCGAAGCTGGCGTAGCGCGCGCGATCTCGCTGCTGCACGCCGAGATCGACCGCGACCTCGCGCTGCTCGGCATCCGCAGCATCAAAGAGATCACCCCGGACCTGGTGCGGAAATACTGAGCTCAGGCGTAGCGCGCCGCGCCCATGCAGAGCGCGGTGATCGCGAGCAGCCCGGCTGCGATGCGCTGGGCGACCGCCAACTGCGAGCGTGCAGCTGACGTATCGGTCGCGCCATTACGCAGTTGCCTGACCGCACCGCCGCCGACGATGATCTGCACGGCAACGGCTGCCAGCGCTGCGATCGCGCCACCCGCCAGGATCTGCTCCGACAATGCGAACGAACCTTCATGGACCAGGCGCCACAGCGTGGTGCCGGTGACGATCGCAACCGTCGCCGCGCCGATTTGCGGGACCAGCAGCTTTTCGCCTCCGAGGCCGCCGGTGCGCGCCAAAGTGAAGCTGGAGCCGGCCCAAAACACCGATGACAGGACGTGAAGGGACAGGGCTATGATGAGGACGGTCTGCATGATCTCGCTCCAACTGGGCATTGATAATTAGATATACATAATGTATAGTCAATCCGACGAAAGCAGGGCCAACCGATGCCGCCGCGCAGCTATGTGAGCCCCGCGCGCAGCGCCGCCGCCGCCGAGACTCGCGAGCGCGTGATCGAGGCCGCCTCGCGCACGCTGCGCGAAGGCGAGAGCATTGCGCGCTTCTCGCTGGATACGGTGGCGAAGGCCGCCGGCGTGACGCGGCTGACGGTCTATAACCAGTTCGGCTCGCGGCGCGGACTGCTGGAAGCCGTGTTCGACGAGATCGCACGCCACGGCGGGCTGCATCAGCTCGCCGACGCCATGGCGATGGCCGATCCGCGCGCCGCGCTCGACCGCATGGTCGAGATCTTCTGCGCATTCTGGAGCCGCGATTCCGCGGTCGCCCGCCTGCACGACGCAATGGCGACCGATCCCGAATTCGCCGAGGCCCTGCGCGAGCGCAACGAACGCCGCCGCCGCGGCGTCACCGCATTGATCGACCGCATCGCGGGCAAGGGCGCATCGCCGCAGACCCGCAAGGATGCCGTCGACCTGATCTTCGCGCTGACGAGCTACCCGACTTTTGCCTTGCTGAGCACAGGGCGGTCGCGGGATGAGGTCTGCCGCTTGGTGCAGGCAGCCTGCCGCGCCGCGCTTGCGCCGCTAATCAACCCGTCATCCTGAGGAGCCGCGAAGCGGCGTCTCGAAGGATGAATCGGCCACCAGCCGGGCCGTCGCCCCTTCGAGACGGCCGCGTTGCGGCCTCCTCAGGGTGACGGTCATGGATTTGAAGGGCGACGCTTCTATCGGGAAGAGTTCGCGCTCCCCCTACCCAACCCCAAACTTGCTGTAGGCCTCGCGCGTCGCGATGATGACGTGCTCCTCGCAGCCGTTGCGGCGATGCGGGTCGCAGCGGGTCTCGTAGTCGGCCGAGGTCATCATCTCGAGGAAGGCTGCGACGCTCGGGTAATAGACCAGTGCGAGGTAATCCCAGCGCTGGCCGGCCGGCTCACCCAGCGCGACCGTCTCAGCGCTGCCGGTCCAGAGCAGCGTGCCGCCGCGCGCCTTGATCATGGGGACGGTGAGCGCGCTGTAGCGCAGATAGGCGTCCCAGCCCGAGCCGTCGCCGTCGAGCGACCGCTGGCGAAACCGCATCAGGTTGACCATCACGACCGGAGCCTCGTGGTCCAGTTCGCTCAAGCCTTTGACGTTCAAGAGATCGACGCCCATCCACCAGCTCCCGTCCCGCGCCGGGTCGGTCCGGCCGCAACGATTATGTCACATCGCGGGACTACCCTGAAATGCTGGCAGGCCGTAAGCTCACCGCCCGATCTCGGAGGTCAATGCCGTGATGACCCTTCCCGAACTTGCGGCCGACGCGCTCGGCAAATTCCTCGGCGAATACATGCAGCGCCGCTTCGGCTCTTCGCAGACCCAGCTGGTGGAGATGGTGCCCTCGATCGCACGGATCGCGATCGAATGCATCGGCAACAGCGACGCGCTCTATCACAATGTCGAGCACACCATGCTGGTGACCCTGGCCGGCCACGCCATCCTGCGCGGCCGCGCGCTGCACTCGCACATGAGCGCCGAGGATTATGCGCATGTCATCGTCGCCTGCCTCACCCATGACATCGGCTATGTGCGCGGGCTGTTCGATGCCGACGACCACAACGGCTATCTGGTCGCTGCCGACGGCCGCAAGGTGATCCTGCCGCGCGGCTCGTCGGATGCGGCGCTGATGTCCTATCACGTCGACCGCTCGAAGATCTTCGTGATGGAGCGGCTCAAGGGCGTCGCCCTCCTCGACAAGGAGCGCATCGCGCGCGCCATCGAGGGCACCCGCTTTCCGCAGAGCGCGCCTGACGGCAATGAGGAGTTCGGCGAGGAGGCCATCCTGCTGCGGGCCGCCGACCTGATCGGCCAACTCGGCGATCCCCATTACATTCGCAAGGCCAACGCGCTGTACCTCGAATTCGAGGAGGCCGGACTGAACCGCCAGCTCGGCTACGATTCGCCGGCCGATCTCGTCGACCTCTATCCGCGCTTCTACTGGGACAGCGTCGCGCCGCACGTGCAGAAGGCGATCCGCCACCTCAACATCACCTCCAGCGGACGGCAATGGATCGCCAATCTCTACGGCAACGTATTTCGCGCCGAGCGCGACATCTCGCTGTCGGGACCGCAGAAATAGGTTGGAGGCCGCGCAGGGCCGCAAGCAAGAAACTATCCCCGTCACCCTGAGAGGATGGGAGGCTATATCCTCGTCCACCGCTGTCATCGCCCGGCTTGACCGGGCGATCCAGTACGCCGCGACGTCTCGGCTCGAGCACCGCGGTCTCTGGGATACTGGATCACCCGCATGCGCGGGTGATGACACTGAGTAAGCTGAGCAATCACCCCGTCACCCTGAGGAGCGCGGTGCGTGACGTCGAGTTCGGCCACGCATGGCTCCAATCCGCTCTTTCGTCTTGTGGCGGCGGCGGAATCGGGCACAACATCCGCCAGATAATGACCGCCTTGCCCGCCCCAGCCACAACCCCACGCCGCTCGCCGCTGCACTGGCTCAACAACCAGCCTTATCTGCTGCTCAGCCTGACGTCGCTGTTCTGGGCTGCCAATATCGTACTGGCACGGCATGTCGGCAGCCATGTGCCGCCGGTCACACTGACCACGATCCGCTGGTTCGGCGTGTTCCTGATCCTGCTGCCGTTCGCCTGGCCGCATTTGAAGGAGGACTGGCCGAAGCTGCGCAGGGCTCTGCCGCTGATGCTGCTGTTGTCCGCGGTCGGCTTCGCGTTCAACAACGCGATCTCCTACTGGGCGATGCAATATACCGAGGCGTTGAACGCGCTGCTGATCCAGTCGGCGGGGCCGCTGTTCGTGGCGCTGTGGTCGCTGATCCTGTTCGGCGTGCGGCTGACGCCGGCGCAGCTTGCCGGCATCGCGATCTCGCTGGCGGGCGTGCTGACCATCATCCTGCGCGGCGACTTCTCGGCACTCGCCAGCATCAGCTTCAACCGCGGTGACATCATGTTCGGCGCCTCGCTGGTGTCGTTCGGGCTGTATTCGGCGCTGATCCCGCGGCGGCCGAAAATCCATCAGCTCTCGCTGATCTCCTTCACCACCTGCTGCGGAGCGCTGATGCTGTTGCCGGTGGCTATCTGGGAATTCGCCAACGGTGTGACGCTGAAGCTCGACGTTCTAACTTTCGCAACGCTGGGCTACACGCTGATCTTCCCGTCCACGCTCGCCTATCTGTTCTTCAACCGCGGTGTCGCGCTGATCGGCCCGAACCGCGCCGCGCCGTTCTTCCATCTGGTGCCGGTGTTCGGCTCGGCGATGGCGATCCTGCTGCTCGGCGAGACGCTCGCGCCGTTTCATCTGATCGGCTACGCGCTGGTGCTCGCCGGCGTTATCATCGCCTCACGGCAGGGCTCGGCCAAAGGCTCGGCGAAGCCTGGCTGACGCCGAGGATATCGCTAGCCCACCTTGCGCAAGCCGGCGGATTTGCGGGGCGCATGCGGCTTTGCCGCCAGCGCGTCCGTGATGAAGTCGATAAACCGCCTCACCTTGGCCGGCACGTGGTTACGCGAGGCGTAATAGACGTAGAGCGGAAAGCGCTCATCTGGCCAGTCCGGAAACAGCTCGACCAGCGCGCCGCTCCTTAAGTGATCGTCGAGGCCGAGATCGATCACCTGCGCAATGCCGAAGCCGGCGAGGCAAGCACCGAGCTTGGTTCCTGAATCGGTCACGGTGAGCCGCCCGTTGACCGCGACCGGCACGACCTCGCCGCCGCGCCAAAACTCCCAATCGAAGGGACGCCCGGTCGCTGCGTCGATTGCCTGGATGCACTGATGGTTGCGGCTCGCCAGCTCGCGCGGATCAAGCGGCCGGCCGTGTCGTTCGAGATAGATCGGCGAGGCCACAGTGAGCACGCGCGGCGCGAGGACGCGGCGCGCAATCAGCGCCGACGGCACGGGGTCGCCGAAACGGACCGCCAGGTCAAAACCGTCGCTGACCAGATCCGCGATCCGGTCGCGGGTCTCAATACGCAGCTCCATGCCGGGATTCTGTTGCAGGAACTCGCTCAGCTTCGGTGACAGCACCATGCGGGAGAACAGCGGATCGACATTGACCCGCAGCCGGCCGCGCACCGCATCGCGCGATTTCGCTGTCTCCGCCGCCGCCTCGCCGATCCCGGCCAGATGCCCGGCAACCCGCTCGCAGAGTGCACGTCCTTCCTCGGTGAGCTCGACGGCGCGGCTGGTGCGGTGAACCAGCCTGGCATTGAGGCGCGCCTCGAGCTTGGCGATTGCCTTGCTGACGCCGGATTGCGTCATGCCGAGCCGTTCGGCGGCCCGGCCGAAACTGCGCGCATCCGCCACCGCCGCGAGGGCCACCAGGCCGCCAACCAGTCGACCGTCAACTTCGTCCATGCCGATGCCTCTCAGTCATCCAAGAGATGACCGCCCAGTCGTAGCACTCCGTCACCATATCGGCCACTGTCGGCGCAGATCACCGGTTCGATCCGGTGAGGCCACCCCACATCAGCCGCTACGGAGATTTGCAATGAGCGACATCCAGGCCATCGCATCCGCGATCGATGGATATTTCGACCTGATGTATGACGTCGACGACAGCCGGTTCCGCGACGTCTTCTCCGATGCCTGCATCGTGCATGGCATCCGGGACGGCAAGCACACGGTGCGGTCGGCCGCTGAATTCCGCGACTTCATCCTCAGCCGTCCCTCGCCGGCGTCGATGAAGTCGCCGCGCGAGGAGGCCATCATCAGCATCGACCAGACCGCGTCTGATCTCGTCATCGCCAAGGTGCGCGTCAGGGCCGGCCAAACCGGCTTCATCGACCATCTGGTGTTTCATCGGATCGACGGCAAATGGCTCATCACCACCAAGGCGTTTCACGTCGCGCAGGTCTTCCCGGCGGGATCATAGCGTCCTCACGACCAGCTTTTCGGAATATTAGAAAAGTGACACTGATTTGCCCGACGTGTCAAGTTGGCTGGTCGCACGCCGGCCGTCACCGGCTACTTTGCATGGGGTTGTTTTCGATATTTTTGGCGGCGCGCCCCTGCGAAGCCTGTCAATTCCGTCACAGTCGTGGAATGCGCAGGGTGAGTTGCGCTTCGCTAGCTAACCCACCCTGCGCGATCCGTTACGCCGCACGTACCTTCTGCAGGAACTCGTCGACCGCGTTGCGCAGCATGCCGGACTGGGTGTCGAGCTCGCGCGCATTCGACAGCACGTCGCCGGCCGCGGTGCCGGTGGCGGCGGCCGCGGTGGTGACGCCGCCGATATGGGCGGAGATCTCGCTCGAGCCGGCCGCGACCTGCTGAATGTTGCGCGCGATTTCGCGCGTCGCATCGCCCTGCTGGTCGATCGCGGTCGAGATCGAGGCCGTGATCTCGCTCATCTGCGCGATGGTTGCGGTGATGCCACCGATCGAGGTCACTGCTTCGCCGGTTGAGGCCTGCATCGCCGCGACCTGCGCCGAGATCTCCTCGGTCGCCTTCGCAGTCTGGTTGGCCAGCGCCTTCACCTCGGAGGCGACCACCGCGAAGCCGCGGCCGGATTCGCCGGCGCGCGCCGCCTCGATGGTGGCGTTGAGCGCGAGCAGATTGGTTTGGGCGGCGATCGAGTGGATCAGCTTGACCACCTCGCCGATCTTCTCGGCGCCGGTGGAGAGCGCCTGCACGGTCGCGTTGGTGCGCTCGGCATCGGCCACCGCTTGGCTTGCGACTTCGCTGGAGCGCGCCACCTGGCGGGAGATTTCCGCAACCGAGCTCGATAGCTCCTCGGCCGCCGCGGCGACGGTGCCGACATTGTTGGAGGCGGAGTCGGAGGCAGCACCCACGGTCGCGGCCCGCGCGCTGGCATCGCTGGCGGTTGCGGTCATCGACTGCGCCGTGGTCTGCATACCGGCGGCGGCGGAGGCCACCGTGCGGACGATGCCGTTCACGCTGCGCTCGAAATCACTGGCAAGGCCCTGCATCGCGCTCCGCCGTTCGGCGGTGGCGCGCGCCTGCGTCTCGGCCTCGGCCTGCTCGAGGCCGCGGATGCGGATCGCATTGTCCTTGAAGATCTGCACGGTCGCCGCCATGCCGCCGACCTCATCGCCGCGGCCGACACCGGGGATGTCGCCGTCGAGCTTGCCGTCGGCGATGTCGCGCATGCGGGAGCCCAGCAGGTTGAGCGGCCGGGAGATGCTGCGCCCGATCAGCCAGGCGACCGAACTCGAGATGATGCCGATGCCGAGGATCGCGAGCCCGAGCAACCAGGCAATGGGACGCATCTTGGCGTCAATATCGTCGAGATAGGCGCCGGTGCCGAGATACATGTCGAAGCCAGGCACTGCGACAGCGTAACCAAGCTTTCGGATCGGTGTCTCCTGACCCGGCTTCACGTATTCATAGAACAGCAGAATGTCGCCCTTGGCCTTCACGCCGTCCATCAGCTCCTGCGAGAGCTTGCGGCCATTGGTCACGACGTCCATCCGATTGGTGCCAACCTGCTTCGGATCGGGTGCCAGCACCGTGATGCCGTTGTAGTCGGTGCCGAACAAATAGCCCGAGCCATTATCGTAGGTCATCGCGTTGCCGCGCTTACCCAACTCGGCCAGTGCCGCTTCCTTGGTCAACTTGCCGGCGTCGACATCCTTCTTCAGGCTTGCTGCCATGTTCTTCGCCATCTCGACCATGGCCTTGGCCTGGTCGATGCGAGCATTTGTCATCTCACGCTGCATCAGCTGACCGGCGAGGATGCCGGCCGTGCACAGACCGAGGAGGGTCACCCCCACCAGAATGCCGAGCTTGGGGGTGATCTTCAGATTTGACAGCTTCACGGGGATCTCCAGACGAGGCGGGGAACGCGACGCGATTGGCGGATTGATTCCGCTCACCGTAATGTGAGACCCTTTACCTGATGGTTACGGAGGTTCCCCGTAGAAGCCCGGAGAATCGGGCCGCGGACCAACCGGCAATTGTGGAGAGACCGGCGCCGCTCGCGTAGAAGTAGGGACAGCGGTGATCCAGGCCGCGCTCCGGGAATCAAGAACATCAAGAAGCAAACCAGCAAGAAGCAAGAACAGAAGACCTCAATCGGGAGCAGACAATGTCGAAATTCAGGGTGGTGACGCCGAAGGGCGCGAGCTTCACGGTCGCCGGCGGCGGCTATGACTATGAGCGGGAGGCGCTCGATCCGATCGGCGCCGAAATCGTCGAGGCACCGGCCAACGAGGCCGAATTCGTCGCCGCCGCCCGCACCGCGGACGCGATCTACGCCAAGGGCATGCCGATCACCAAGGCGGTGATCGATGCGCTCGAGAACTGCAAGGTGATCACGCTCGGCAGCGTCGGCGTCGACTCGGTCGACGTCAAGGCCGCGACCGCCCGCGGCATCCCGGTCACCAACATCCCCGACACCTTCATCGAGGAAGTTGCCGACCACGCCATGATGCTGCTGCTCGCCGGCTTCCGCCGCCTGATCGAGCAGGACAAGATGGTGCGCTCAGGCCGCTGGGCCGAGGGCCGCCCGGCGCTCTTGAAGATTCCACGGCTGATGGGCCAGACGCTCGGCTTCATCTCGTTCGGCCGCGTCGCCCGCGCGGTGGCCAAGCGCGCCGCGCCGTTCGGCCTCAAGATGGTGGCCTACGATCCCTTCATCCAGGAAACGCTGATGTACGACCACGGCGTGATTCCCTCGACGCTGTCGGAGGTGCTGTCGCAATCCGATTTCGTCTCGATGCACGCGCCGGCGCGGCCCGAAGTGCATCACATGCTGACCGAGAAGCATTTTCGTCAGATGAAAAAGTCGGCCATCTTCATCAACACCGGCCGCGGCGCCACCGTCGATGAGGAATCGCTGATCAAAGCATTGCAGGAGGGCTGGATCGCCCACGCCGCGCTCGACGTGCTGGAGAAAGAGCCGCCGTCCCACAACAATCCGATGCTCGGGATGGACAATGTTACCTTGACCGCTCATGTCGCCTCGGCATCGGCACGTTTTGACGAGGCGCGCAAGCGTCGGGTGGGCTACGAATTGTCACTAGTGCTGCAAGGCATGTGGCCGGTAAGCTGCGTCAACCCGTCGGTGCTGCAAGACACCGCGCTGCGCCGCTGGCAACCCGTCAGCATGGATCGCGGTCCGAACAGCTGAGGCGGGCGACGCGCTTCGCGCGAAGGCTCGTCTCACCGACGATACGAGCCCTTTGCACGATGGACGTCGTGACAACCTTCACCGGCGGCCAACGCCGGGAAGGAACAATAAAGGCAGGGAGTGCGAACGACATGAAGTACGAGGTCACGCGTCGCGACGCGCTGGCGCTGGGAGCTTCCGCGGCGGCACTGGCAATCACCGGCGCTTCGGCGCAGGAAGCGTCGAAGGTGAAGGCTGCCGACGTGGCGGCGCCGTCGCTGCCGATCGAGAAGGGGGCGACCCTGCGCATGCTGCGGCCGGTGCGCTTCGTGCAGGCCGACGAAGACGTGTTCCGCGCCAATGCCAAGAAGTTCACCGACAAGACCGGCGTCGAGGTCAAGGTCGACTTCGTCGGCTGGGAAGACATCAATCAGCAGACCGCGGTGACCTCTAACTCCGGCGCCGGCCCCGACATCATCATCGGCTTCGGCGACGCGCCGCACATCTATATCGACAAGCTGATCGAGCTGACCGACGTCGCCGACTATCTCGACAAGCGCTACGGCGGATGGCTGACGCTGGCGCGCCGCTACGGCATGCGCTCGAAGTCGAAGAGCTGGATCGGCCTGCCGTTCGGCGCCTCGGGCGGCCCGCTGGTCTACCGCAAGTCGCTGGTCAACGCGGCCGGCTTCGACAAGGTGCCGGAAGACCACGCCGGCATTCTCGAACTCTGCAAGAAGCTGAAGGCGACCGGCAAGCCGGCGGGCTTCGCGCTCGGCAACGCCGTCGGCGACGGCAACGGCTTCGCCAACTGGCTGTTGTGGTCGCACAACGCAGCGCTGCTCGATGAGGAAGGCAATATCATCGTCAACAGCAAGGAGACGATCGGGGCGCTGAAATATTTGAAGGAGCTCTATCCGACCTTCATCGCCGGCACGCCGTCCTGGAACGACGTCTCCAACAACCGCGCCTACTCGTCGCAGGAAATCGGCCTGACCGCCAACGGCGTCTCGCTGTACTTCTCGCTGAAGAACGATCCCGCGACCAAGGCGGTCGCCGACGACACCGAGCATCAGCTCCTGCCCAGGGGATTGGCATCGACTTCGCCGATGTCGGGCCTGACCCTGAATGCGATGGCGTTCAAGCACAGCCCGTATCCCAACGCGGCGAAGGCGTTCCTGCAATTCATGCTGGAGAAGGAGCAGTACGAGCCGTGGCTCAACGCCAACTCCGGCTACTGGTCGCAGCCGCTTGCGGCCTACGCGGACGCTGCGGTGTGGTCGGGCGATCCCAAGGTCGCGATCTTCAAGGACACGATGAAGAGCCCCTATTACAACGGCTACAAGGGGCCGATCTCGACCGCGACCGGCGCCGTCACCGCCGACTATGTGCTGGTGCAGATGTGCGCCTCGGTGGCGACCGACGCTGCAACGCCGGAAGCCGCGGCCGCGGAAGCCGAGCAGCGCGCCAAGCGGTACTTCCGGCGGCAGGGCCGGTAACGGCGGTCATTGAACCGTGGATCTGGACCAACCGTCATTGCGAGCGAAGCGAAGCAATCCATGGTAACACGAGGGAACGGATTGCTTCGTCGCTTCGCTCCTCGCAATGACGGCAGCTGACGAGCATTCAATGTCTGTAACGACACTCCCTTCACGGGCACGAGTGCTGCGCCAGCCGGGCCGGCTCGTGCGGCTGTTCGACTACAAGCCGTTCCTGATCGTGATGTGCCTGGCGCCCGCGATCGGCCTGCTGCTGGTGTTCCTCACCTATCCGCTCGGCCTCGGCATCTGGCTCGCCTTCACCGACACCACGATCGGCCAGCGCGGCATCTATATCGGGCTCGAGAATTTCCAGTATCTGCTCAAGGACCCGCTGTGGTGGAACGCGGTGTTCTACTCGATCTTCTATACCGCGGTCGCGACCTTCGGAAAATTCGCGCTCGGCTTCTGGCTGGCGCTGCTGCTCAACAACCATTTCCCGTTCAAGAGCCTGATCCGCGCCATCGTGCTGCTGCCGTGGATCGTGCCGACGGTGCTCTCCGCACTGGCATTCTGGTGGATCTACGATCCGCAGTTCTCGATCATCTCCTATCTGCTGGTCGACGTGCTGCACCTGCGCGACAGCAATGTCGACTTCCTCGGCTCGCCCTGGCCGGCGCGGTTCTCGCTGATCGCGGCCAACATCTGGCGCGGCATCCCGTTCGTCGCGATCTCGCTGCTGGCCGGGCTGCAGACCATCTCGCCCTCGCTCTATGAGGCAGCGATGCTCGACGGCGCCACCTCCTGGCAGCGCTTCCGCTACATCACCTTCCCGATGATGATGCCGATCCTGGCGATCGTGATGACGTTCTCGATCATCTTCACTTTCACCGATTTCCAGCTGGTCTACGCCATCACCCGCGGCGGCCCGGTCAACTCGACCCATCTGCTCGCAACGCTGGCGTTCCAGCGCGGCATCGCCGGCGGCGAACTCGGCGAAGGTGCTGCGATTGCGGTCTCGATGATCCCGTTCCTGGTGTTCGCGACGTTGTTCAGCTACTTCGGCCTCGCCCGCCGCAAATGGCAGCAGGGAGAAGCCAATGACTGACGTCGCAGCCTCCAACGTCGCGCGCGCCGCACCGGACACGATGTCGTGGGACTCCGGCGCCCGTCGCGTGGTGATGATCTATCTGCCGCTCGCCTGCTTCGTCCTGATCCTGTTGTTCCCGTTCTACTGGATGGCGATCACCTCGTTCAAGCCGAACGCGGAGCTCTTGAACTACAAGGAGCACAATCCGTTCTGGATCACCTCGCCGACGCTCGCGCATGTCAAGCATCTGCTGTTCGACACCTCGTATCCGCGCTGGCTGAAGACCACCATGCTGGTCGCGATCGGCTCGACTTTCCTGTCGCTGTTCGCCTCGACGCTTGCCGCCTACGCGATCGAGCGGCTGCGCTTCCGCGGCAGCCCCTATGTCGGGCTCGGCATCTACCTCGCCTATCTGGTGCCGCCGTCGATCCTGTTCATTCCGCTTGCCACGGTGATCGTGCAGTTCGGCCTGTTCGATTCACCGCTGGCGCTGATCCTGGTCTATCCGACCTTCCTGGTGCCGTTCTGCACCTGGCTGCTAATCGGCTATTTCAAGTCGATCCCCTACGAGCTCGAGGAATGCGCGCTGGTCGACGGCGCGACGCGGCTGCAGATCCTGTGGCGGATCACGCTGCCGCTCGCGGTGCCCGGTCTGATCTCGGCCGGCATCTTCTCCTTTACGCTATCCTGGAACGAGTTCATCTACGCGCTCGCCTTCATCCAGAGCGGCGCCAACAAGACCGTGCCGGTCGCGATCCTGACCGAGCTCATCACCGGCGACGTGTACCAGTGGGGCGCGCTGATGGCCGGCTCCCTGCTCGGCTCGCTGCCGGTCGCGCTGTTCTACTCGCTGTTCGTCGACTACTACGTGTCGTCGCTGACGGGGGCTGTGAAGGAGTAGCGGGGGCATCGGTCGAAGCGAACTCAGTCTGTCACCGTCATCCTGAGGTGCGAGCGGAGCGAGCCTTGAAGGATGAACGGCCACCAGCCGGGCCGTGCATCCTTCGAGACGCGGTGCGCGCACCTCAGGATGACGGGATAGCGAGATCGCCCGTCAAGAGTATCGGACGCTACCTTGGCACGAACGCAACCGGCACGCTGAAACCCATCGAGCCCTGCGTGACCTCGGATGGAAACGCCGGAAACGGCTGGGCCTGGCGCACCATCGCCAGCGCCCGCGCGTCGAAGGTCGGATTGCCCGAGGAGCCGCCGAGATGGCTCGACAGCACCTGCCCGCCGCGGCCGAGCGTGAACACCAGCCGGACCACGCCACGCTGGCCGTTGCCGCCGGCGGGATAGGAGTGGAAGCGCAGCAGATGGGCGCGGACGCGTGCGTTGTAGGCCGCGATCGCCGACGCCGCTGCGCCGGCGCTGATCGCGGATGCTGCGGGCGCCTGACGCTCGGCCCGGCTCGGCGCGCTGGTGCGCGGCGCGGGCGTCGCCTCGGACGGCTTCTTGGCCTCGCGACGGACCACCTTGGGCTTGATCGGTTCGGGCTTCCGCTCCGGAACGACCTTTGCGGGCTCGGGCTTCGGCGGCGTGGCCTGCTGCTTCTGCTCCGGCGGCGCCGTCACCTCGGGCTTCTCCTGCAGCGGCGTCGGCGCGATCTCCTCCGGCACGGGCCGCGCGGCGGCAGGCTCCGGCGGCGACGCGTCAGCCTCCTGCATCGCCGGGCCCGGCGGCAGCTCGGTCTCGGAAATCGCCGGCGCCGAGGTGATCGGCGTCAGGTCGACCAGCACGGCCGGCACCGCGACGCCCGGCGGCGGCACCGAGACCCATGTGATGCCGAGCGCAATCAGCGCAGCATGCGCGGCCAAGATCGCGAGCGCCGACAGGCTCCACCGCCTCAGCCTGATATCGTCGCCCGCACCATGGAGCGCATACACGTTCATCGAGATCAGCTTCGCCCGTCGAGGCCGACCAGCGCGATCTTGAGATAGCCGGCATTGCGCAACAGGTTCATCACCTCCATCAGGTCGCCATAGCTGACGGCCTTGTCGGCGCGCAGGAAGATGCGCTCGTCTTTCTTGCCCTGCGTCGCGCCATCAAGGGTCGCGGTCAGCGCGTCGCGCGCGATCACGTCCTCGCCGACCGCGACCGAGAGGTCGGGCTTCACCGTGACGAATACCGGCTTGTCCGGCCGCGGCTGCGGCTCCGCGGTCGAGGCCGGCAGATCGACGCCGAGATCGACAGTCGCGAGCGGCGCCGCCACCATGAAGATGATCAGCAGCACCAGCATCACGTCGATGAACGGCGTGACGTTGATTTCATGCGCCTCGACCAGATCGTCGTCGCTGCGACGCCGGCCGCCGAATGCACCGCCAGAACCGAGCTTCGCGCCCATCGCCTACTCCGCAGCGCGTGCCAGCCGGAACAGGCTGCGATCGCCCTCGCGGCTGACGAGCAGCATCACCATGACCGAGGCATCGCCGAGCAGCGCACGGTAGGCCGCGATCGAACGCGTCAGGTGATTGTATATCACGACCGCCGGGATCGCGGCGACGAGGCCGAGCGCGGTCGCCAGCAGCGCCTCGGCAATGCCGGGCGCGACGACGGCGAGATTGGTGGTGTGGGCCTCGGAGATGCCGATAAAGGCATTCATGATGCCCCACACCGTGCCGAACAGGCCGACGAACGGCGCGGTGGCGCCGATGGTGGCGAGCACGCCGGTGCCGCGCGCGATCTGCCGCGACATCGCCGCCTCGACCCGCTCCAGCCGCAGCGCGATCCGCTCCTTGAAGCCGTCGTCGAACATGCCGCCGGAGAGCGCGGCTTCGCGCGACGCCGACTGCACGATCTGTGCGACCGCATCGCTGCCGTCGCGGCTGGCCTGCTCGACCTCGGCAAGCTGCGTGTCGCGCTCCAGCAGCCCGATCCGCTGCCGCGCAAGCGCGGTCTTGCGACGGATCTCGACGGTCTTGGCAAGCCAGACCGTCCAGGTGGCGAGCGAGGCGAAGGCGAGCCCAATCATCACCGCCTTCACAACGATGTCGGCGCTCTCGAACATGCCCCAGGGCGAGAGGTTGCGCGGCAGCAGCGCGGCGTCGGCTGCGGCGAGTGCAGCGCTTGGGAGAGATGTGGCTGCGACCGCAATCAACTGGACCACGATTGATCGCCGGCTGCTTCTGTCAAACGTGCAAATTGGCATACTCACCTCCAACCACGCCTCACCTCGCCCCGCTTGCGGGGAGAGGCATAGGCCGCCGAAGGCGGCCGTCCTCGAGAACGCCGAAGCGGAACTTCGGCTATGTCGCATCGCAAGATGCGATCCGGGTGAGGGGGACTCTCCACGAGCACGGCGCCTGGAGAGGCGCCCTCACCCCGACCCTCTCCCCGCAAGCGGGGAGAGGGACAAGAAATCTTCAGCCCGCTTTCGGTGCCAGGCGGTCCGCCAGCGCGTGGAAGCGCACCAGCTGATCGCCGCGCAGCGCGCGCGTCTCGTCGCGGCCGACGAACACCTTGAACATGATGCCGCCGTCGAGATTGATGAAGGCGATGAAGGCCGACACCTTGCCCATGAAGGGCCGCTCGACGAAGGCGATCGCCGCACAGCGCTCATGCCTGAGGTGGCCGTGCAGACCCTTCGGCTGCATCAGGTTGAAATAGCCGCGGCCCACCTCGCCTTTCGGAATGGAGCCGGTGAACTCGAAAATCGCGTCATCGGTGTGCACGATCAGCGTCACCTCGCCCCATTCCGCGATGTCCTGCATCGCGGCGACGAACTCGCCGCCACCGATCCGCATCAGGCTGTCGGGTAACGCCTCGAGCACCGCGCGCGGCGTCACCTTGCGTTCGCGCGCTACGTCCTCGATCACAGCGCCGGGATTGTCGGCCATGTAGGCCTTCAACCCGGCAAGCTCCGCGTTCTGCACGGCCGCCTCCGTCACGCCGGGCTCTTGGCGCGCTCGGTGATCAGCACCTCAAAACCTTCGAATCTGGGATGGCCGAGATAGAGGCTGCCGCCGGTCTCGTTGCCGGCGCGGGAATGGGCGCGGCGGAACGCATCGGACTTGGTCCAGTCCTCGAACGCCGCCTTGCTGGCCCACACGGTGTGGGTCGCATAGAGCGTGTGGTCCTCGGCCTCGGGGCCCTTCACGAGGTGAAACTCGATGAATCCCGGCAGATCGCCGAGATAGGATTCGCGGGTCTTCCAGACGGTCTCGAACGCCTGTTCCTTGCCCTTGATCACCTGAAACCGGTTCATTGCGATGAACATGAAAGCCTTCTCCTGTTTGACGGCGGATGCCCGCGGGCGATCCTGCCGGTTGATCTCGTTGATATCATGAACGCGCCAAAGCCGCGCTGGGGGCACCAGCGCGGCCGGAGCAACCTGGATGGAATGATCGGCTCGTCGCGTTACGCTCCACCTAGGTGAATCTTCAGCCCGGCCTTGTAAACGGTGCCCGGACCGGGGCTCGAGAACAGCACGTCGTTCTGCGTCGTGCCGTCGCTCGACGAGCCCGGGATCGCATAGGGCCGGTAGTACTGGTTCAAGAGGTTGTCGACCGACGCCGTGAAGGTGATGTCCTTGGTGGCGTTCCAGGTCAGATAGAGGTTGACCAGCTCGTAGCCGGTCGAGGGCAGATAGCCCGCCGGCAAATCGTTGTTGGCGCCGAACGAGGACCATTGCGCGGCAATGATCAGCGTGCGATCGAGCAGGCGGACGCCGCCCGTCGTCGTCACCTTGCGCGGCGTGATGGTGGCGAGCCCGACATTGGTCGCGGTATTCCGGCCACGCATCAGGTGGCCGGCGACACCCACGAACCAATCGCCCGCGTCATACATCGTCTCGAGCTCAAAGCCTTCGATGCGGGCGTGGGCGATGTTCTGGTACTGGTAAAACTGGCTGAAGCGTCCGAACGGCGTCGTGGTCGGCGTCGAGGCGACGAGGTCGATATAGCCGTCGACGTCGTTGTGGAACAAGTTGATCTTGCCGCGGAATGAATCATTCGCGGTGAAGATGCCGTCATACTTCAGGTTGATGCCGGCTTCCTTGTTCTTGCCGACCTCGGGCCGCAGCGCCGCGTTGGGCAGGAAGCAGAACAGGCCGCTGGTGCCGTCGGGGCAATTGAACAGCGCCGGGCCGCCGCCGGTGGCGTGGCCACCCGAGATCAGGGTCTCGGTGATCGACGGCGCGCGATAACCTTCGGCATAGCTCACATAGGGCGTGAAGCCGGCCACCGGCGTGACGCCGACCGTGATCTTCGGCGACAGCCGGTCGCCGCTGGTCGTGGTGTTGACCGAGGTGAGCTCGTAGTGATCGTAACGCACCGCACTGACAAGCTCGAGCCAGGTCGAATAGTTCTGCTTCAACTGGACGAAGCCGCCGGACACCGTGCGCTGGCCGCCGGGTGTCGTGATGTTGGAGTTGCCGCGGGAGTCGAAGGTCTCGACATCGTCGCGGAAGGCGTCGAAGCCGTAGGTCACGGCGTTGCGCCAGTCGCCGAAATTGAAGCGCGAAGTGTTGTTGACGTCGAGGCCGACGGTGTCGAGCGAATAGCCGCGCTTGTCGCCGACGCAGCCGGAGATGTTGTTGCCGGGATTGGCGAGCGTGCAGACGCCGCCGCCTGACGTGATGCGGTTGTTGTAGGTCTTGACCTGGTCGTTGTCGGTGCGGTTGCCGTAGACCGAGATGTTCCAGTCGAACAGCATGTCGTCGGGCTTGGAATATCGCCAGCTCAGCGTACCCGTATAGTTCCTCGCGTCGGAGGCATAGACCGAAGAGCCCGCGATCGCGGCCAGCGGCGCCGCAGTCGTGGTCGGGCCGCGGTTCGGCTGACCGATATTATACTGGTAGTCCTGGAAGACGCCGCCGATCTTGAACTCGTGGCCTTCGGCCGGGCGGATTGTCACCTTCATCAGGCCGGCCGCGATATCGTTGCCGGTGTTGCCGATCTCGGTGCCCGCGCCGTCCTTGTAGTTGCTCTGGGTGCGGTAGACCGCGCCGCCGAACACATCGACGTTCGGATCGGCGCGCACGCCGCCGAACACCGACCCCATGCCGCGGTCCTTGTTGCTGCCGTAGGAACCCGACATGTCGACGCCCCAGCGTTCGCCGGGACGCACCACATCGTCGATATCCTTGGTGCGGAACGAGACCACGCCGCCGATCGCGCCGGAGCCGTAGATATTCGCGGTCGGGCCGCGCACCACGTCGACGCCGCCGATCAATTCGGGATCGAGGAAGAACGAGCCGTTGGCGTTGTGGCCGGTGCGCTGATAGTTCTGCCGCGCGCCGTCGACCACGACCGCGACGCGGCCGAAGTCCTGCAGGCCGCGGATGTTGATGACTGTCGCCGGATCGTCGCCGCGTTCCTGGAACGAGACGCCGGGCACGTTATAGAAGATGTCGGAGACCCTGTTCGGCTGCAGGCCCTGAATCTTCTCCAGCGTGACGGAACTGACCGGCGCCAGCGCGTCGATCGCGCGCTCTTCGGTCTTGGAGGCGACCGCCGTGATGGTGTCGAGTGATTGCACCGGCACCGCGCCGATCTGCGCGCGCGCATTCATCGCAGATGACGCCGCCGCCTGCGGGTTGGCCGCAGGCTTCGGCTTGCGCTGGGCCTGCTTCGGCCGCTCGGTCGCGAGACGCGCAGCCGACGCATCGGCGGTTTGCGCCAAACCGCTTGCCGGCAGCGCTGCCGAAAATGAAAACACCGACGCACCCAACATCAAGGCGCGCGAAACCCTAGCCCTGTCAGCCATTCTAGCCCCAGCCCGATCATCGCTTTTCTGGTTTGGCTGGCGTGCGCTCCACCGAGCGGCTTGCTGGCTACGTTGCGATGCAAGCCACAGGCTCGCATCGTGTGATGATTGGTTACGAGCCGGCAACAAAACGGTCAAGAATGCGGCGGCGCTGTTTACATCGATTGTAAAGTGCGGCCGTTGGAATGCGCCTTCGCCCGCTTATACAAGCAAGCATCATTTGAAGATTTCGAAGGCGCAGCACCACGAGCATGTCGGCAACTTCCGGAGACAACATCGGCGCGGCGGGAAAGCAGGCCGTATCAGACGCGGCCAAAACGCTCGTCATGCACGGGAATCGCCTCGACAGCCGCGACCTGTTCTCGGCTGAGCGCGAGATCATCATCGTGCATGGCGAAGAGCATTACCGCTTGCGGCTGACCTCGCAGAACAAGCTGATCCTGACCAAATGACCGCCCCGATGACAATTTGTCGCACGCTCGCTTTGCTCGCGCTCTCCTGCCTGCTGCCGATCGGCGCAACCTCGGCCGAGGGCATCACCGTGCACGACGCGCGCGACCGCGACGTCGTGATCGACGATCCGACGCGGATCGTCTCGATCGGCGGTGCGATCACCGAGATCCTCTATGCGCTCGGCTTCGAGGACCGCATCGCCGGCGTCGATGCGACCAGTCTCTACCCGCCGTCTGCGCTGCGCGAGAAGCCCGACGTCGGCTACATGCGACAGCTGTCGCCGGAGGGCGTGCTCGGCCTGCATCCGTCGCTGGTGCTCGCGGTGCAGGGCTCCGGGCCGAAGGAGACCATGGACGTGCTGGAGGCGGCGAAGGTGCCGCTGGTGCTGGTGCCCGAGGCGTTCTCGGAAGCCGGGCTGGTCGAGAAGATCAAACTTGTGGGCCATGCCATGGGCGCCGATCCGCGCGCCGCTTGCCTCGCCAGCGCGGTGGAGAGCGATCTCGCACAACTGCGCACGCTGCGCGCCAAGGTCACAAAGCCGGTGCGCGTGATGTTCGTGATGTCGCTCTTGAACGGTCGGGCGTTGGCCGCGGGCCACAAGACCGCCGCGGACGAGATCATCCAGCTCGCCGGCGGCGTCAACGCGATCGACGGTTACGACGGCTACAAGCCGGTCAACGACGAGGCCATCGTGGCTGCTAAACCCGATGTCGTACTGTCGATCGATCGCGGCAAGGACTCGCTGACGTCAGATACCGTGTTCACCCATCCGGCCTTCGCACTGACACCGGTTGCGACCAACAAGGCCTTCATCGCGATGGAGGGGCTTTATCTGCTCGGCTTCGGACCGCGCACCGCGGCCGCGGCGCGTGACCTCTCGGTCAAGCTCTATCCGGCGCTGGCGCCGGAGGCCGCAACCTTCAAGCCGGCGGCGCTGACCGCGAATTGCCGGCAATGAGCGTGCTGGCCGAACGCTCCGCGCGTGCGAAACAACGGCGCGCCGGCATGTCGCTACGGCCGGCGGCGACCCTCACCCTGCTCTGCCTGCTTGCGGCGCTCGCGGGGGCCGCCCTGGTCGCCCTGACGGTCGGGGCCGCGGGTATCCCAATGGCACGGCTTCCCGCCGCGCTCGGGCTATGGGGCGACGGCGCGGCCAACCCGTTGCTCGCGCGCGACCAGCTCGTGGTGTGGTCGATCCGGATCCCGCGGATCGCGGCGGCCGCGATGGTGGGCGCTCTGCTCGCCGTCTCCGGCGCCATCATGCAGGGCCTGTTCCGCAACCCCCTCGCCGATCCCGCGCTGGTCGGCGTCTCTTCCGGCGGCGCGTTTGCCGCCGCAGTGGCAATCGTGTTCACCGACAGCCATCTCGGCGAGAGCCTGCGCTTCCTGCAGCATCAGTTGCTGCCCATCGCGGCCTTCGCCGGGTCGCTGATCACGACCATCGTGCTCTATGGCATTGCGAGCCGTGGCGGCCGGACCTCGATCGCGATCTTCCTGCTCGCCGGGCTTGCGATTGCCGCGATCGCCAATGCCGGCATCGGGCTCCTGGTCTTCGTCGCCGACGACCGCCAGCTGCGCGACATCACCTTCTGGATGCTGGGTTCGCTGAGCGGCGCGACCTGGACCAAGCTCACGGCGCTTGCCCCCGTGCTGGCCGCGGCTCTGATCGCCTGCCTCTGGATCGCGCGCGGGCTCGACGTGCTGGTGCTTGGCGAAGCCGAGGCGTTCCACAGCGGCGTCGACGTCGAACGGCTGAAGCGCATTTCGATCGTCCTGGTGTCAGCGATGACCGGGGTCGCGGTTTCGGTCTGCGGTGTGGTCGGCTTCGTCGGCATCGTGGTGCCGCATCTGCTGCGGCTTGTGATCGGACCCGGGCATCGCCTGCTGCTGCCGGCTTCCGCATTGCTCGGCGCCATCCTGCTGGTCGGCGCCGACACCGTGGCACGCACCATCGTGGCTCCCGCCGAGATGCCGATCGGCATCCTGACCGCGGCGATCGGGGCGCCGTTCTTCCTCGCCATGCTGCTGCGCCAGCGCGGGCTGGTGTCACTGTGAGTTCGCTGATCGAAGCACAGTCGGTATCGATGACGGTCGGCGGCGCCACGCTGGTCGATGCGGTCTCGCTGCAGATCGGCGCCGGCGAGATGGTCGCGATCGTGGGTCCCAACGGCGCCGGCAAATCGACCCTGCTGCGAATGCTGTCGGGCGATCTCCGTCCGTCGCGCGGGACGATCCGGCTCCGCCAGCGCGATCTCAATGCCTACGGTCCGCGCGAGCTGGCGCAGCACCGCGCGATGCTGTCGCAGCACGTCAACGTCACCTTCCCGTTCACGGTCGAGGAAATCGTCAGCATGGGCGCCGGCGAGAGCCCGCGCGCGGTGACGCGTGCGCTGGTCACTGCCGCGCTGGACGAGGTTGGGCTTTCGCATTTCCGTTTCAGGCAATTGCCGACACTATCCGGCGGCGAGCAGCAGCGCGCGCATTTCGCCCGCGTGCTGGTGCAACTCGCCTGCGGCGAGGCGCTGCATGGGCCGGGGCTGTTGCTGCTGGACGAGCCGACCTCAAGCCTCGATCTGCGGCATCAGATCGACCTGGTCGAGACCGCCCGGCGGCGCGCCGCGCGCGGCACCGCCGTGATCGCGATCCTGCATGATCTCAACCTCGCGATGCGGTTCGCCGACCGCATCCTGCTGCTGCATCGGGGCCGGCTTGCCATCGACGGCGACCGTGCCGCCGCGATGCAAGCGGACACGCTTCGTAAGATCTTCGAGATCGACGCCACGATCGACTACACCGGGGGTGGCGTGCCGTTCCTGCTGCCGCAGACGATGCGGCCGGCGGCCAAGGCGACGTAACGCCGCAAGCCTTATCCCGTCGCAACATCCGCGATTCACAAAACTGTCAGCCGGCTGTAACAGGCGGCTCGGAGAACACCGCATCGTTTGTACTTTGGGAGATCAACCATGCGCCTGTCACTGCTCTGTTCCGTCGCCTCGATCCTGCTCGCCACATCGGCGTTCGCGCAGAGCGAGGGCGAATTCCCGGCGACGCTGGCAGGACACGCCGTGATGCCGGCGGAGAGCTTCATCGACGCCCCCACTGACGCGCCGGCCGATCTGAAGACATCGGGCAAATACACCACCGGCAAGCGCGTCGACGCCATCGGCACTGTGATCGGCAAGTCCTACGAGCGGCCGACCGGCGTGTCGCTGCCGTTCAAGGGCCAGCCGCTGCAGGGCCATTCCGGCATCAAGGCGATGCCGGACGGCTCGTTCTGGGTGATTACCGACAACGGCATGGGCGCGCGCTACAACTCGGCGGACTCGATGCTGTACCTGAACCGCTACAAGATGGACTGGGCGAGCGGCAAGATCGAACGCCAGGAGACCGTGTTCCTGCACGACCCCGACAAGAAGGTGCCGTTCCGCATCGTTCATGAGGACACCGCCAAGCGCTACCTCACCGGCGCCGACTTCGACACCGAAGGCTTCCAGATCATCAACGATACCTTCTGGATCGGCGACGAGTTCGGGCCGTATATCCTCAAGGCCGACAAGACCGGCAAGATCCTCGCGGTGTTCGAGACGGTCGCCGACGGCAAGCCGGTGCGCTCGCCGGATCACTGGGCCGTGCAGTCGCCTGGCGCGCCCGGCGCCACCTACACCAACGTCAATCTGCGCCGCTCCAAGGGCTATGAGGGCTTTGCCTCCTCCAAGGACGGCAAGTTCCTCTACGGCCTGCTCGAAGGGCCGCTGTGGGATGCCGACAAGAAGGACTGGGAGAAGGTCGACGGCAAGGAAGCCTCGCGCATCCTCGAATTCGACGTCGCGGCGGAGAAGTTTACCGGTCGCTACTGGCAATATGTGTTCGAGCAGAGCGGCAACGCGATCGGCGACTTCAACATGATCGATCCGACCCAGGGCCTCGTGATCGAGCGCGACAATGGCGAAGGCACCGCCGACAAGGCCTGCCCGCAGGGCACCCGCGGCGAGAACTGCTTCCCTGACCTCGCCAAGTTCAAGCGGGTCTACAAAATCGAGCTGTCGGACGCCAATGTCGGCAAGCCGGTGCGCAAGATCGCCTATATCGACCTGATGAAGATCCGCGATCCGAACAAGAAGGCCCGCAAGCCGCTCAACGACGGTGTCTACACCTTCCCGTTCTTCACCATCGAGAACGTCGACCGGGTCGACGAGACCCACATCATTGTCGGCAACGACAACAACCTGCCGTTCTCCTCGAGCCGCGATCCGAACAAGGCCGATGACGACGAGTTCGTGCTGCTCGAAGTCGGTGACTTCCTGAAGGCGAAGTGAGCGGTTGCGCTTGCCGTCAACAACAGCGTCGTCGCCCGGCTTGACCGGGCGACCCAGTATTCCAGAGGCGCCCGAGTTCAACGGATAAGCCGCAGCGCACTGGATGCCCCCTCAAGGCGGGCATGACAGTGAATTTGCGGCAAACTCGGCGGGCCATAAGGTCAGCCTAATCCAACGGTTGTCTTGCAATTGTCCCTCTACCGAAGCGCTCAATGATGATAGCCTCCGCCAGTACGTGAATCGCCTGGGGCAAATCATGCGAGAAAAATCCAGCCTGACCTACATCGAGGCGTTGATCGCCGCGGGCTTCGTTGCGTATTTGAGCTGGGACGAGAGCTGGGGCCTTCCGCCTGGACTGGCCGCATTGCTTCTCGGCGTGATCGTCTACGTTGCCTACCTATGCCTGATGCGACGGTTGGTGAGATTTCACCAAAACAGCTATGAGATCGTGGCGACGATCCTGGCCGTTGCGTGGGGCGTGCTGGCTTACCTGGTCACTGGCGCGCTGCAGGCGGGGTTCGCCAACCAAATACCCGCCACGTTGCTGATGCATCTGTGGCCCTGGATCGCGGCGCTGGCGGCTTTCATCGGAGCACTCACCAGCAAAGTGCGCTTCATGGACGATGTTCGCGAATATGTCGTCGGCCGCCGCGCGCGCTGGGACAATCAGCAATGGCTGGAGGAGGACGCGGGCTTCTAGCCCGCATTCGCAAAAGCCATCATTCCTTCCTGGTCCGGTAATCCCCGAACGTGGTGTCGCGCTGGTCGAGCTGGGTCTTCACGCTGGCGCCGTCGCGGCGGAAGCCGGCCATGTAGGCCTTGCTGGCCTCGGTGGTGAAGGCCAGCGCCTGGATCTCGGTGCCGGCGCGCATCGCGGCGCGGGCGCCCATGATCTCCATCGCGCGATGCACTGAGCGCTTGTTGAGCTGCTGCAGCTCGACCGGCACCTTCGCGGCGCGCTCGGCGAAATCCAGCGTCTTCGCCTCCAGCTCGGCGAGCGGGAACGAGCGGGTCGCATAGCCCCACTCGGCGGCCTCGCGTCCAGACATCGCATCGCCCGTCAGCATCAATTCCATGGCGCGGCGCATGCCCACCAGCCAGGGGTGATACTGCATGTCGGGCGGGCTCATCAGCCGCACCGGCGGATAGCCGATCTGGGCATCGTCGGCGACATAGACCACGTCGCAGGCAGTCGCGAGCTCGGTGCCGCCGGCGAGGCAATAGCCGTGCACCTGCGCGATCACGGGCTTGGCGAGATCCCAGATCGAGAACCAGCCTTCGACGACGTGGCGCGACCACTGGCCGGGGCCGGGTGCCGAATGATAGGGCTGATCGACGCGGTTGTCGGCGGAGAGATCATAGCCTGCCGAGAAGCACGGACCCGCGCCGCGCAGGATCGAGATCGAAATGTCGGGATCGCGATCGGCCTGCTCCAGCACCTCGAAGATCTCGCCGCGCAGCCGGTTGTTCAGCGCGTTGCGCTTCTCGGGCCGGTTCAGTGTGATGCGGCGGACGCGCGGTCGCGGATCATCGACGATGATGTGCTGGTAGCTCATGGAACCTCCCGATCTCAGGCTTTTTTTGCCGTTGGCAAAATGTTGCCCGAGATCGGGAGGGATGTCATCGGCTACCGGTGCAGATCAGCCCGCCGGCACCATCACGACGCCCTTGTCCTTCGGCCAGCGCATCCGCCAGGCGAAATTGACGTCGCGGACTTCACCGGCCTTGGCCTCGAACGCCCACTCCAGCACACCGCGCTTGTCGCGCAGGTTGATGGTGGTGGCAGGCGTCGACGACGACAGCATCTCGACCACGATATCGTCGTTCTCGCTGACCGGAAGCTGATCCTGGATCGCGACCTTGATGGGGAAGTCGTGGCCGTTGCGCACCGTGGTCTTGAACGCGCGCTCGTCGGTCTTCGACGTCGTCACGATCAGGCCGGCGGAGCCTTCATTGCGCTTCACCACCGTGCGCTCGATCTTGACCTTGTCGTCGGCGCCGAAGCCGAGCCGCACGGTCTCGTCTTTGGCGGCGGTCGCCATCCGGCTGCGGCCGACAAAGATGCCGTCGCGATAGATTGCGACCAGCCCCGGCAGCAGCGGCGCGTCGTCGGCCTGCACGAAGCTCGCCTCCAGGAACGCGGTCGGATCGATCACCGGGACGGCGCGGATGGCGAGATCGGGAGTGATCATGGCCGTCGAGATGCGCAGGCTCTTGGCGCCCTCATTGGCGGTGACGCTGACGCGGCCGGGAATCTTGAAGGTGGCCTGGAAGGCGCCGATCTCGGGGGTTGCCTGTTGCTCGTCAAGGGCCGTTCCTGCGCCAAGGCGGAATTCCTCGAGCGCGGCGGCCGCCGGAGCGGGCGCAAGCGCGGATCGCTGTTGCACGCTGTCAAGCAGCTTGCCGGCCATGGCCGGCCGCGGCGGCTGTGGGTACTGCACGATCAGCGAATGGAGATCGGGCGCGTTGCCGCCGCGCGCGACGCGGACGGTGGAGACGACGAGCGCGACGTTCGACCAGTCCTCGCCGGTGGTCTGGGTGATCTCGGCGCGGCGCACCAGCTCGATCGCCGGCTTGCGGTCCTTGGTCCCGGTATCGAGACGGGCGTCGTAGAGCGGCGTCCAGCGCGCGTTGCGCACCGCATAGGTCACCCGCAGCGTCGCGCGGGTGGCAGCGGCGGAGGCCAGCTCGATCCGCACCTCGAGCTTGCTCGGCGGCTTGGCGGCGCGCTCCGCTTCAAGCCGCACGATCTCGCGATCGATGTCGCGCTGCTTGCGTGCGGCGTCGCGGATCGCATTGTCGGCGGTCGCGACCTCGTCGCCGACCGCCGAGAACGCGGCGCGCCACTCGCTGACCGGACGCGCCTCGCCCTTCTCGCCGATCCCGACCGGCGCGGCCTCGGCGAAATGTTCGGCGAATTTGCGCCGCGCCTCGGCCGAGGTGATCATGCCTTGCAGATCCTCGCGCTGGTCTCGCAGCGCCTCGATCCGCTTGTCGATCTCGGGCAGGTTGGCCGGCGACACCGGGTGCGGATGCCGCGCGTCGATGGCCCCGATCGTGAGCTTGGCGCCAGCCTCGCCTTCCACCCGCAGCGAGCCCGTGTCGAGCGCCATCGGGAAATCCTTGGCGATGAGGGTGTTGTCGCCGGCGGGCAGATCCAGCGTGATGACACGGGTGACGCTCGCGCCGTCGGGATAGACGGTCACGGCATCGACCTGCGACGCCGCAT
This sequence comes from Bradyrhizobium sp. RD5-C2, assembly GCF_019972155.1. Classification (GTDB taxonomy): domain Bacteria; phylum Pseudomonadota; class Alphaproteobacteria; order Rhizobiales; family Xanthobacteraceae; genus Bradyrhizobium. Next base: position 416,249 of record NZ_BOVL01000012.1, read on the forward strand.
CGAGATTGGCCGCCTGCAGCGGCCCGGCAACCAGCGTACCCACCAGCACCAGGCTGGTGGTCACAAGACAATTCGCAATCCTTCGCATGACATCCCTCCGGAAAAAACGCCGCATGGCGCGCGAGACGAACGGCGCGCCGGGCTCGAAGGCGCGCCGTTTCTCGTGGTGAGACGCAGCGAGGAAGGGACTGGTTCGATTGAGGTTTCCCTGCGGCGCAACGATGGCGCGCTCGCGGCTGCCGGATGGCGCGGCGGCGGCTTTGACCCGTTAGTGGTCCGCCCTGCGCCGGATGAACAGGTAATTCGGTACGAAGCCGGCAATAGTGATGGCGATCATGATCCACCAGCCGCGATGAAACGCCGCGATCCGCTCAGTCATCGAGGCCGGCGTTGCCAGGATCGCGACAAAGATCGCGACGCCGATCGCCAGCGCGGCCTGCCGGATCATGTTGATGACACCGGAGCCGGTCGCAAATGACGAAGGCGGCAGCGAACCGGCACCGACGCCCATCAGGGTCGGAAAGGTCAGCCCGACGCCGATGCCCGTGAACATCATGCCGACCACAAAGGCGGGCATGTCGGGGTCAACTCCAAGCAACGTTGCCCAAATCGCAAGACCGCCCGCGAACGATACGATCCCGGCGGACACGACGGCCGCGGCGCCAAATCGCGCGATCAGGCGGCGGGCAAACAACAGCGAGGTGAACGGGACAAGCAGCGGACCCGGCGCGATCGCAAGGCCGGTCTTCAGCGCCGACCAGCCCCACACCGTTTGCTCCCACAACGCCACCGACAGCAGCATCGCGCCGAAGGCCGCCGAGTATGGCGCCATGACAAACGTCGCCCCGGTGAACGGCCGCACCTTGAACAACGCAGGATCGACGAAGGGATTCTTCGAGTTGAGGCAGTGCCACGTAAAGGCAGCGAGCGAGACGGCTGCGATGGCAAAGCCAAGCACGACGCCGCGCGAACCCCATCCCCAGTCATTGGCCTTCACGATCGCAAGGGTGAGCGCACCGATGCCGCAGGTGACAAGTAGCGCCGCCCATGAACTCGGACGCGGCACGTCATGGCCGGGCACTTCCGGCAGTTTCAGCCAGCCGATGATCAGTGCGAGGATGCCGATCGGGATATTGACGATGAAGATCCAGCGCCAGTCGAAGGTGACGAGCACGCCGCCCGCCAGCGGCCCGAGCGCGGCCGCAAGGCCGCCGATCGCCGTCCAGGTCCGCACCGCGCCGGGACGCTGCTCGGGAGGGAACGACGCCAGCAGCAGGCCGATCGAGGTCGGGGTCATCAACGCCGCACCGGCGGCCTGCGCGACGCGGGCGACGACCAGCAATTCGACGTTGGGCGCAAGCGCGCAGGCCGCCGACGCGGCCGTGAACAGCGCAACGCCGAGCAGGAAGCTCAGATTGCGGCTGTGGCGTTCGGCGAGCCGGCCGAAAAACACCAGCAGCGCCGCATAGACGATCGCATAGCCATTGAGGATCCAGGACAAATCCTCGAGCGAGGCGCCACGGAATTCCTGCGCGATGTTCGGCAACCCGACATTGACGATGAACAGGTCGAGGTTTGCGAGGCAGATGCCCACCGATACGATCGCGAGCACCTGGCGCGGTGTTGCGACACGGGAGCGTGGCCGCGCCTCAGTTCCGATAGCCAGCCCGATCGTCTCCGCCTCGATCTCCGACATCACATCCTCCAAATATGTGCATATGCATCTATTGCCTTTAGGTGCATATACATGTATCTGTCAAGCCTAGTTTGGAGGCAGCGATGGTGGTGAAAACGGAACCCAGCCGGTGCAATCTCACGGCGTTGCGCAAGGCGACGCGGCGCGTGTCGCAGCTCTACGATCAGGTCCTGGCGACATCCGGCCTGCGCGGCACGCAACGCGCCATTCTGGTCCACATCAGACGTTCGGGCGCGCCGACGATGGGCGAACTGGCCGCCGCGCTGGTGCTCGACCGCACCGCGCTCAACCACAACCTCAAGCCGCTGGAGCGCGATGGCCTCCTGAGCATCACCGTCGACAAGAATGACCGGCGCAGCCGCCTGGTGCGGCTGACCAAACGCGGCGAAGCCCGGCTTGACGAGTCGCAGGCCGCCTGGCGTGAGGCGCAGGAGCGCTTCGAGACCGCTTTCGGCGCGAAACAGGCCGCCGATCTCAGGCAGACGCTCGAGTTGATCGCGGCGCTCGAGTTCGGCGAACGCGCCGCGGATTTGCCGGCAACATAACCGGCTTCAAACGGAAGCGGCCCGGCGTTACCGCCGGGCCGCTGGTTCTGACACGATCAGGATCGGTCGCGCTCAGCTGTAGATCTCGAACAGGCCTGCGCCGCCCTGGCCACCGCCGATGCACATGGTCACGACGCCCCACTTGGCCTTGCGGCGGCGGCCTTCCTGCAGCAGGTGGCCGGTGAGCCGGGCACCGGTCATGCCGAAGGGATGGCCGATCGCGATCGAGCCGCCGTTGACGTTGTACTTCTCGGGATCGATGCCGAGCTGGTCGCGCGAATAGAGGCACTGGCTGGCGAAGGCCTCGTTGAGCTCCCAGAGATCGATGTCCTCGACCTTCAGGCCGTGGCGCTTCAAGAGCTTCGGCACGGCGAACACCGGACCGATGCCCATCTCGTCGGGCTCGCAGCCGGCCGAGGCCCAGGCGACGAAGCGGCCGAGCGGGTTGAGGCCGCGCTTCTCGGCGTCCTTGGCTTCCATCAGCACCACCGCAGCGGCGCCGTCGGACAGCTGGCTGGCATTGCCGGCGGTGACGAACTTGCCCGGGCCCTTGACCGGCTCGAGCTTGGCAAGGCCTTCCAGCGTGGTTTCGGGGCGATTGCACTCGTCGCGATCGACGACGTAGTCGACGATCGACTCGGCCTTGGTCGCCTTGTCGACCACCTTCATCTTGGTCTTCATCGGGACGATTTCGTCCTTGAACTTGTTGGCCTGCTGCGCGGCTGCCATGCGGCGCTGCGACTCCAGCGAATACTCGTCCTGGTATTCGCGGCTGAGCTTGTAGCGCTCGGCGACGATGTCGGCGGTATCGATCATCGCCATGAAGATGGCGGGCGCGGTCTTCAGCAGGTCGGGATCGATCGATTCCTTCGGCGAGCCGCCGCCCGGAATCGAGATGCTCTCGACGCCGCCGGCGACGATGCAATCGGAGCCGTCGGAACGGATCGAGTTCGCAGCCATCGCAATGGTCTGCAGGCCCGACGAGCAGAAGCGGTTCACCGAGACACCCGCGGTCGACTTCGGCAGGCCGGCGAGCAGCGCCGCCTGACGGCCGATGTTCGGCGCGCCATGCGCGCAATTGCCGAGATAGCAATCCTCGACATAGTCCTTGTAGACGCCGGCGCGCTCGACCGCGTGCTTGATGGCGTGCCCGGCCAATGACATCGGCGGGGTGATGTTGAATCCGCCACGGCCGGACTTCGCCAGGCCGGTGCGCGCGTAGGAAACGATTACGGCTTCACGCATTGTTTTCTCCCTCTGAGATCGCCGGATAGTGGCGCGTCTTGACGCCTTCGTACACATTTTTCATCGGGCGCAACAGCTATACCAGGCGCCCCGGAACGGCAAACGCCGCCTCCGGGACCGGAGGCGGCGTCATGTTCCGCAGATCGGAATTTGGATGTGCTTGAGCGGTATCTTCCCGCGTCATGCCGGCCCGTCCCGGGCGATGACGAGAGCCGCTCAAACAACGTTTAAAACGTCAGCGCCTTGGCCTGCTTCACCTGCGGCAGCGACTGCACCTTGGCGAGCAGATCCGCCGGCACCGCACCGTCGACCTCGACCAGCGCGATGGCGTCGCCGCCCTGCTTGACGCGGCCGAGATGGAAGGTCGCGATATTGATTTTCGCGTCACCCAAGAGGCTCGCGAACGCGCCGATGAAGCCCGGCTTGTCCTCGTTGGTCACGTAGATCATCGACTTGCCGAACTCGGCGTCGACGCGAATGCCCTTGATGTCGACGAGACGCGGCTTGCCGTCGGCATAGACTGTGCCGGACACCGAACGCTCCTGGCGCTCGGTGGTGACGGTGACGGTGATCAGGCTCTCATAGTCGCTCTGCGCGGCGCGAACGACCTCGTCCACCACCATGCCGCGCTCCTTGGCGACGACAGGCGCCGACACCACGTTGACCTCGCCCAGCATCGGCCGCAGCAGGCCGGACAGCACCGCCGAGGTGATCGCCTTGATCTTCATCTCGGCGACGTGGCCCTCGTAGGTGATCGTGGTCTTGAGGATGCCGCTCTCGGTGAGCTGGCCGGCGAACGAGCCGAGCTTCTCGGCGAGCTCGATGAACGGCTTCAGCTTCGGCGCCTCTTCCGCCGTGATCGAGGGGAAGTTGACCGCGTTGGAGATCGCGCCCGACAGCAGATAGTCCGACATCTGCTCCGCGACCTGCAGCGCGACGTTCTCCTGCGCCTCGGTGGTGGAGGCGCCGAGATGCGGGGTGCAGATCACGTTGGGGTGGCCGAACAGCACGTTCGAGGTCGCCGGCTCCTCGACGAACACGTCGAAGGCGGCGCCCGCGACATGCTTGGAATTCAGCGCATCGACCAGCGCCTGCTCGTCGACCAGGCCGCCGCGGGCGCAGTTGATGATGCGCACACCCTTCTTCATCTTGGCGATCGCGGCCGCGTCGATGACGTTGCGGGTCTTCTCGGTCAGCGGCGTGTGCAGCGTGATGAAATCGGCGCGCTTGAGCAAGTCGTCGAGCTCGACTTTCTCGACGCCGATGTCCTTGGCGCGTTCCGGCGACAGGAACGGATCGAACGCGATCACCTTCATGCGCAGGCCGAGCGCGCGGTCAGCGACGATCGAGCCGATATTGCCGCAACCGATCACCCCGAGTGTCTTGGCGGTGATCTCGACACCCATGAAGCGGTTCTTCTCCCACTTGCCGGCCTGGGTCGAGGCGTCGGCCTGCGGGATCTCGCGCGCCAGCGCCAGCATCAGAGTGATGGCGTGCTCGGCGGTCGTGATCGAATTGCCGAACGGCGTGTTCATCACGATGATGCCCTTGGCGGTCGCCGCCGGAATCTCGACATTGTCGACGCCGATGCCGGCGCGGCCGATCACCTTGAGCTTGGTCGCCTTCTCGATGATCTTGGCGGTCGCCTTGGTGGCCGAGCGGATCGCAAGGCCATCATAGTTGCCGATGATCTCGGCGAGCTTGTCCTTGTCCTTGCCGAGATTGGGCTGAAAGTCGACCTCGACGCCGCGATCCTTGAAGATCTGCACGGCAGCGGGAGACAGCGCGTCGGAAATCAGAACTTTGGGTTTTGTCATCGGAATGATCCGTTGCTGAACGATGCGTTTGAATACACGAGGGCCGCGGGCGCGAAGCATGCGCGGCCACTTTGCACGATGGATGGCCGGGTCGAGCCCGGCCATGACAAGATCGATGACTTGCTTATGCTGCCTTGGGCAGCGCTGCCTTGGTTTCGGCGAAGGCCCAGTCGATCCACTGCGTCAGCAGTTCGACGTCCTTGGCCTCGACGGTGGCGCCGCACCAGATCCGCAGGCCCGCCGGCGCATCGCGGTAATACGCGAAGTCGAAACCGGCGTTCTCCTTCTCCACCAGCGCGACCAGCTTCTTGCAGAAGTCAGCCTGGACATCGGCGGGAAGCGAGGTGATCGCGGGATCGGTGAACTTCAGGCACACCGAGGTGTTGGAGCGGATCGCGGGATCCTTGGCCAGGAAGTCGATCCAGGGCGTCCGCGCCTTCCAGTCGGCGAGCGCCTTGGTGTTGGCGTCGGCGCGCCCGATCAGCGCCTTCAGGCCGCCGATCGACTTCGCCCAGTTCAGCGCATCGAGATAGTCCTCGACGCAAAGCATCGAAGGCGTGTTGATGGTCTCGCCTTCGAAGATGCCCTGGTTGAGCTTGCCGCCCTTGGTGAGGCGGAAGATCTTCGGCAGCGGCCAGGCCGGCTTGTAGGTCTCGAGCCGTTCCACGGCGCGTGGGCTGAGGATCAGCATGCCGTGCGCCGCTTCGCCGCCGAGCGCCTTCTGCCAGGAGAAGGTGACGACATCGAGCTTGGCGAAATCGAGCGGCTGCGCGAAGGCAGCCGAGGTCGCGTCGCAAATCGTGAGGCCTTCACGGGTTGCGCTGATCCAGTCGGCGTTCGGCACGCGCACGCCGGAGGTGGTGCCGTTCCAGGTGAAGACGACGTCGGACGCAGGGTCGACCTTGGCGAGATCGGGAATTTCACCGTAAGCCGCATTCAGCTTGGTGACGTCCTTCAGCTTCAATTCCTTGACGATGTCGCTGACCCAGCCCTCGCCGAAGGATTCCCAGGCGAGCGTGGTGACGGGCCGCGCACCGAGCAACGACCACAGCGCCATCTCGACCGCGCCGGTGTCCGACGCCGGCACGATGCCGATCTTGTAGTCCGCAGGCACCTCAAGCACTTCGCGCGTCAATTCGATCGCGAGCTTGAGCTTGGCCTTGCCGACCTTCGCACGATGCGAGCGGCCGAGGGCGGCGTCCTTGAGATTGTTGGGGTTCCAGCCGGGGCGCTTGGCGCAGGGGCCGGAGGAGAAATGCGGCACGTTGGGCCGCGAAGCGGGCTTCGCTGCAGTCATAATCTACCCTTCCAGATAGCTGCCTCTCGGTGGGGAGAGGTTTCCCGCCGTCGGAAATAGTGGAAGGGCCCCAAAACGTCAAGGAAGTTCGGACTTTTCCGGGGCAATCGGGGGATCACGGCTGATTGATGGGGCGTCCTCGACCTGCTGCATCGTCTCCTGATCGAGCAAATCTGCCGCGAGAGTCATGATCTTAACTGCCCTGCGCCGGCTCGATACTTTCAAAATGCTCTTATCGCCGGCCTGCACGATGTACTCGTTGCCGACCCGCACGATCGAATAATCCGACATTCCAATCCCCAGTCGCCGCCGCCCCGTGGGAGACGCCCGACATACCGGACTCGTTCCGCCCCGTAAATTCACGGAGACCGGCTTAGTTTATTGGCTGTTAACCGGATAGCGCAGCAGCGGCTACCGCAGGCATTGTCCTGTATGCGGCACAACTTCTTGCGTGCACGTCAAAAGCGGAGCGTCATGCCCACATGGCTGCGCGCGAATCCGAGCCGCTCATAGAAGCGCTGCGCATCGACGCGCGTGTGATGCGTCAGCAACTCGACGAGCATGCAACCTTGCGCACGCGCCTCCGCGACCGCCCACTCCACGAGCTGCTCGCCGATACCGCGGCTGCGGCAGTGTGTTGCGACACGGACGTCCTCGAGCAGGCCGCGCGAAGAGCCCTGCGAGCTGATGCCTGGCAGAACCGCAAGCTGCAGGCATCCGACAACGGCGCCCTCCCCATCGACGGCGACGACGAGTTGCAGGTTCGGATCACGCTCGACCCGCGCAAAGGCATCGTAATAGCTTTGCGGCAGCGGATCCGCGATCCGCTCGCGCGCACTGCCGAGCGGATCGTCCGCCAGCATGCCGACGATGGCCGCGACATCCTCGCGGCGGGCGCGGCGGATCGCGATCGATGAAGCTTCACGCATGGCGGCATTCACTCAATGTCAGCGCACAGCCGGCAGGCCGAGCACATGTTCGGCGTCGGCGATCCAGCGGCGGATCATGGGATAGCGTTCCAGCGCGAGTCCGCCGTCCTCCGCAACGCGCGTATAGGCGAGCAGCGAGACGTCGGCGAGCGAGAACGCATCGCCGACCAGGAATTTCGTACCGGCAAGATGCCGCTCCAGCTGATCGAGCGCCCCATAGCCGCGCTTGATGAGGTGCGGATCGATCTCCGACACCGCCTTGCCGAGATACACGGTCTGAAAGCGGCAGACGGCGACATAGGGCTCGTGGCTGTTCTGCTCCCAGAACATCCAGGCATCCATCTGCGCCGCGCGATAGGGGTCGCCGGGGATCAGATCGCTGCCGCGCGCGAGGTAGCGGATGATGGCGTTGGATTGCGCGAGCGTGCGGCCGTCATCCAGTTCGACCGTCGGCACCTGGCCCCAACCGTTCAGCTTGAGGAATTCCGCGGTGCGGCTGCCGCCCTTCATGGTGTCGATCTCGACCCATGTGTACGGCAGCGCCAACTTGTCGCACACCCATTTCACCTTCAGGCAATTGCCTGAATTGGCGTCGCCGTGGATTTTCATCTGAGGTCGCTCCGCTTGCGGAGCAACATCCGATCAGCCGCACATTGCAGTGTCAAGCGAGGCGGCGTGCGTCAGAACTTGTAGCCGATGGCGGCGCGCACGCTGTTCTGCGTGACCGACGTGTTCTTGACCGGTGCGAACTTGACGTATTCCCACTCGCCGCGCACGAAGACACAGTTCCACAACATGTATTCCAGGCCGAGACCAGCGGTCCAGCCGGCAACGTAGGCGTCCGTCTTCGCATCTGTCGCGGTTTGCGAAAACTGCGGCAGTGCAAAGGTGGTCGAACTTCCATCAGCAAAGTTGATCGTTCGGTTCACGGAGCTGGTGACTGTGCGCGAAACATCCATTCGGCCGACTGCGAGGCCGCCGAAGGCGTAAGGCAGGAAGTCACCGGTCGCCCAACCCGCGCGGCCGCGGAATGTCATCTCGTCCTTGAGTTTAAGCGACGCGCTTCCATTCAACGTCACGCCGTCGGCGGCAGTGGCGCCGACTGGCAGGACCAGGGTCGGCTGAGCGACTTGAATCGGACCCAGACTTCCGGAGGTCGTTGTCGTCAGTCCGGACCAATAGGTATAGTTTGCTTCGACACCGACCACGACGTCGTCAAACTGATAGTTGCGTCCGACGAATGCGCCGAAGCCCGAGCTTTGCGCATTGACCCGACCCAGCAGATTGAATTGGGACGTCGGCGCCTGCAGCGTCGTGTTGCGGAAGATGGAATTGGTCAGGGAAGCAACGCTGCCCCCGAAGTCGGTGTTGATCCATGTCTGGCTGACCTGGCCGCCGGCATACCAGCCGTCCCAGTTTCTGGTCGGCGCGCTGGAAGCGGGAAGACTGCCGCGAAGGAAATCAGGCATGTCGGCCGCCTGCGCGCCGGTCACCGCCCCGAACATCATCGCCACCAGCAAGAACCTACGCATTGCAACGCTCCATCCCACTCACCGAATGCGCGTTGATCATCGCCTGTTAACCTTAACCAATCGTTGTCGCCGGCGGCTTTCGACCACTCAAGTTGCAGAAGGTGGCGACATGACACGCAAAGAAAAACGGCGCGGGATGATCCCGCGCCGCTTCAATCGTTAACCGTGAAGGCTCGAAATTAACCCTCAGATCAGCCCTTGCGGATCAGCGGGGGCGGCGGCGGCGGCGGCAGCACGTCGCAGCACGGCAAGGCGAAGCGCACGCCGAGCTTCACATCCTGCGAGGTCATGTCGCGGTACTGGAAGCTCGAGGGACCGGTCGGCGTGCCGTCGAAGAAGTGACCCTGGCCGTGGCCGGCCGTGCCCATGTCGAGGTAGCGATAGGCCAGTTCAACCGTGAAGTTGTTGGTGACCCTGTAGGCGACACCGGCATGCAGCGCCCAGGCGAAGTTGGTCTTGGTGGCGCCGTCGGCGACGAAGGAACTGGTCACGCCGGACCCGGTCGGGAACGTCGCGACGTCGGAGAAGGCCGAGGTCTTGATCACCGCAGCACCGACACCGGCACCGATGAACGGGGTCAAGCAACCCCAGGTGCCGAGATCGGCGTAGATGTTCGCGAGGCCGACCCAGCTCTGGACGCCGCCGTGGTAGGTGTCACCCAGCGAACTCGGCCCGGGGAACGTGAAGAAGTCGGTGCCGTTGAAGCTCACCTTGGAGCGATACTCACCGGTGATGTCGGCGCGGAACCAGCTGTTGAATTGATAGCCGACGCCGACGCCGAACAGCATGCCGCTGTCGAAGCCGGTGCCGAACTGGTTGAACGTGGTGCCGGCCGGCAGCGTGTCGTAGGCATTGGCGTGCAGCTTGGCCTGGGTGTTGGTCATGCCGATGTCGCCGCGCAGATACCAGCCGCCGAAATCCTGGACCGGCGGAGGAGCATACGCCATCGGGGGCGGCGGCATGATCGGCATGTCGGCAGCGAACGCCGCCGAGGACAACAGGGATGCCGCTCCGGCGGCGATCAGGGTCTTTACGCTACGCATTGGCTTCGTCCTTTTGGCCCAAGTGAGGCGACACGAAAGGCCCCACGTCTGAAACTCACGGGCGGACGATGGCAGCAAATGTTTAAGCGGCACTTAACCCTAATTTTTAAGGTTGATTTTCTCTCACCTTTTGCTGCGGCTGTTGCTTATGGGGCCATAAAGGCGCGCGTGCAGCGGCGAAAGATGGCGATCTCGCCACAGGTGCTAATGAAGCGTTGGCGCACGCGCGCGGTTTGCAGCGCACGCAAGCGCTGAGCGTTAGCGAATGCTTAATGAAGGGCGGCGCCCTCGCCGCGGACGTTCAGCGAACGGCCTTCGGCATCTTCGGCAGGAACACCGCGAGCAGGCCGATCGCCGGCAGGAATGAGCACAGCTGATAGACGAAGGCGATGCCGGTGTGGTCCGCAAGCTTGCCAAGCACCGCGGCGCCGAGACCGCCGATGCCGAAGGCGACGCCGAAGAACACGCCGGAGATCATGCCGAAGCGATGCGGCATCAACTCTTGCGCAAATACGATGATCGCCGACGTCGCCGACGAAATGATCAGGCCAATCACGACCGTCAGCACGGCGCTTGTGAACAGTCCGGCATAAGGCAACGCCAGCGTGAACGGCAGCGCGCCGAGGATCGAGAACCAGATCACGTATTTGCGGCCGAAGCGGTCGCCGAGCGGTCCGCCGATGAACGCGCCCGCGGCGTTCGCCGCCAGGAAGATGAACAGATAGAGTTGCGCCGCCTGCGTCGAGACGCCGAACCGGTCGATCAGATAGAAGATGTAATAGCTCGACAGGCTCGAGACATAGAGCTGCTTGGAGAACAGCAGCGCAACCAGCACGATGAGCGCGGTCATCACGCGCCGCCGATCCGGATGGTCGGGATGCCGCTCGATGGTGACCGCCTTCTTGCCTGCGATCTGCGGCTTGTACCAAACGCCGATGCGCCAGAGGATCACGATGGCGAGGAACGCGATCGAGGAGAACCAGGCGATCGAGGGCTGGCCGAACGGCACCACGATCAGCGCGGCGAGCACCGGCCCCATCGAGGTGCCGAAACTTCCGCCGAGCTGGAACACCGATTGCGCGAAACCGTAACGCCCGCCCGAAGCCAACCGCGCGATGCGCGAGGATTCCGGGTGGAACACCGCGGAGCCGAGACCGACCAGCGACGCCGCGATCAGGATCATTCCATAGGAGTGCGCGACGCTGAGCAACAGCAGCCCGAAGAAGGTGAAGCCCATGCCGGTCGCAAGCGAGAACGGCTGCGCTTTCTTGTCGGTGAAATGCCCGACCAGCGGCTGCAGCAGCGAGGCGGTGAACTGGAACGCCAGCGTGATCATGCCGATCTGCGCGAAGTCGAGCGCGTAATTGTCCTTCAGGATCGGATAGACCGAGGCGATCAGCGACTGCATCGTGTCGTTGAGGAAGTGCGAGAAGCTGATGCCGGCAAGCACGACATAGGCCGGCCCCGCAGCGGCGGCCGCCTTCGCGGCCTGCGCGGCAGTCAACTCCGGCACCGGCACCGGTTCGCCCAGTGCCTGCTCGCTTACGACGGGCTTGTTCAATGCAGCATTCCCGGCAGGATTCGCAAAACTACCTCCGTGTCGTACGACGCGGAGGTGAAACGGACCAGTTGCGCTGGACGATGGCAGCGATGCGCTATGTGGCCGACGCGCGAACTCTCTCGCCGTCATCCTGAGGAGCGGCCTCTTGGGCCGCGTCTCGAAGGATGAATCGGCCACCAGCCGGGCCGTGCACCCTTCGAGACGCGCGCAAGAGCGCGCTCCTCCAGCGACAAAGGCGAAGCCTTTGCGCGAGAGGATGACGGATCACTGGCTGATGCAGCCGGAAGGGCCTTACGCCGCCGCGGCGTGGCCGAGTGCGCTGACGATGTTGTCGACGACCTCTTCTACCAGGATGCGATCGTCGCCCTCGCCCATCACGCGGATCACCGGCTCGGTGCCGGAGGGGCGGATCAGCAAACGGCCATGGCCGTTGAGGCGCTTCTCGCCGTCGGTGATCGCGGACTTGACCTCGGCGTCGTCGAGCGGCTTGCCGCTGCGATAGCGCACGTTCTTCAGGATCTGCGGCAAAGGATCGAAACGCCGGCAGATCTCCGACACCGGGCGGCGCAGCTTCTGCACCACGGCCAGCACCTGCAACGCAGCGACGAAGCCGTCGCCGGTGGTCGAATAGTCCGACATGATGATATGGCCCGACGGCTCGCCGCCGAGATTGTAGCCGCCGCTGAGCATCTGCTCGAGCACGTAGCGGTCACCGACCGGGGTACGGACCATCGAAAGCCCGAGGCCCTGCAGGAAGCGCTCCAGTCCGAGATTGGACATTACGGTCGTGACGATGCCGGGCTTGGCGAGGCGCCCCTCTTCCTTCCAGCTCTGCGCGATCACCGCGAGCAGCTGGTCGCCGTCGACGATATGGCCGCGCTCGTCGACCAGGATGACGCGATCGGCGTCGCCATCGAGCGCGATGCCGATGTCGGCGCGCATCTCGCGCACCTTCCGCGACAGCGCTTCCGGCGAGGTCGAGCCGCATTCCTTGTTGATGTTGAAGCCGTCGGGTTCGACCCCGATCGGCACCACGTCGGCGCCGAGCTCCCACAGTGCTTCCGGCACCACCTTGTAGGCGGCGCCATTGGCACAATCGACCACGACGCGCAGGCCGTCGAGCGAGAGGTCGCGCGGCAGGGTGCGCTTGGCGAATTCGATGTAGCGGTCGTGGACGCCGTCGATGCGGCGGGCGCGGCCGAGGCTCGCGCTCTGCGCCAGGCGGCGGTCGAGCGATTCGTCGAGCAGCTGCTCGATCTGCTTCTCGACATCGTCGGAGAGCTTGAAGCCCTGCGGGCCGAACAGCTTGATGCCGTTGTCCTCGAAAAGATTATGCGACGCCGAGATCATGACGCCGAGATCGGCGCGCATCGACTTGGTCAGCATCGCGATCGCCGGCGTCGGCATCGGGCCGACCAGCAGCACGTCCATGCCGACCGAGGTAAAGCCTGCGACCATGGCGTATTCGATCATGTAGCCGGACAGCCGCGTGTCCTTGCCGATCACGACGCGATGGCGATGGTCACCACGCTGAAACACCAACCCTGCGGCCTGCCCCACCTTGAGCGCGAGCTCCGGCGTGATCAGCCCATTGGCGCGGCCCCGAATTCCATCGGTCCCGAAATATTTGCGGCTCATGATACCCCCAACACGGACCTCTCGAACCACCCGGCGAGAGAGTCCTGAACGCCTACCAGTGTAGCGTGCATCGGCCTTATAGACTGCCAGGCGCTAAAATGACTTCAAAAAATATGATGAATCATTACCGCGGCCGAACCGCGTTTTTCGGCATTAACGCGCTGAAAAATATAACATTATCGCCCTTCAGGCAATCCCCGGGAACGAGCGCTGTCCCCTACCTCTTGCCGCCTCGTTTGACGTGCTGGTCGCCCTTGCTGGGGGCCGGCTGGGTGACATTGACCGGGTCGGAACCGGGAAACGTCTCCTCCAGGCCCTCTTCCAGGGCCTCGTCGAGCCGGCGCTTTTCGGCATTGTCGTCTGGCTTCGGCTTGGAGCCTGATTGCGTCATCGTGCTCTCCTGTCCGTCTTCAGATTTGGCGGGCCTTCCAACCATGCTAGATGACGGCAAGACCGAACACCCGCAAGACGTCTGCATCGAACTTGCGACCGAGAAGAAGGGCCGGGAACGTCCATGAAGCACATTACCTGCATTGAAGACCTGCGCCAGCTGCACAAGCGCAGGGTGCCGAAGGCGTTTTTCGATTATGCGGACCGCGGCTCCTACACCGAGGATACGCTGCGCGCCAACTCCGAAGACCTGCAGCAGATCAAGTTCCGCCAGCGCATCCTGGTCGATGTGTCCAAGCGCAGCCTGGCGACCACGATCCTGGGTGAACCCTCGGCGATGCCGCTGATCCTGGCGCCGGTCGGCCTGCTCGGCATGCAGCATGGCGACGGCGAGATCCACGCCTGCCGCGCGGCCCAGGCGGCCGGCATCCCGTTCACCCAGAGCACGATGTCGATCTGCTCGATCGAGGACATCGCGGCCGCCGTCGAACAGCCGTTCTGGTTCCAGCTCTACGTCATGAAGGACCGCGGCTTCATCAAGTCGCTGATCGAGCGCGCGATCGCGGCGAAATGCTCGGCACTGGTGCTGACCGTCGATCTGCAGGTGATCGGCCAGCGCCACCAGGACATCAAGAACGGCATGACGGTGCCGCCGGAATGGTCGCTGTCGAAACTGATCGACTTCGCGACCAAGCCCGCCTGGGTGTCGGGCGTGCTGCAAGGCAAGCGCCGCACCTTCGGCAACATCGCAGGCCACGTCAAAGGCATGGACGACATCGTCAAGCTCTCGGAATGGACCGCATCGCAGTTCGACACCACGTTGAACTGGAAGGACATCGACTGGATCCGCAGCATCTGGCCGGGCAAGCTGATCCTTAAAGGGATTCTTGATGTCGAGGACGCCGAGCTCGCCGCCAAGACCGGCGCGCAGGCAATCGTGGTGTCCAACCATGGCGGCCGCCAGCTCGACGGCGCTCCGTCCTCGATCGAGGTGCTGCCGGAGATCGTCGACGAGGTCGGCTCGAAGCTCGAGATCATGTTCGACGGCGGCATCCGCACCGGCATGGACGTCATGCGCGCGCTCGCGCTTGGCGCGAAGTCCTGCATGATCGGCCGCGCCTATGCCTACGGCCTCGGCGCCGGCGGCGAGGCCGGCGTCGCCAAGGCGCTCGACATCTTGGGCAAGGAGCTCACCACCACGATGGGGCTGTGCGGCGTCAACACCATCGCCGAGATCGACGACAAGGTGCTGGCCGTTTAGGGCGCAGCCACGTACTCCCTCGTCGTCCCGGGCAAGCGAAGCGCGACCTATCGTAGCCCGTCATTCCGGGATGGTCCGAAGGACCAGACCCGGAATCTCGAGATCCCCCGATGCGCAATTGCGCATCTGAGGTTCGATGCTTCGCATCGCCCCGGGATGACGCTTCGCGTCACATCGGCGGCGCGATGCCGTCGCGGCCGACATTGACGCGGTTGGCTTCCAGCGTGCCGTCGTCTTTCTTCACCGCGCCGAAGATGATGATCTTGGCGCCCGGCTTCAGCTCCGACTTGTCGCCGGAGACGAAGGTGACGACCGGGGTATCCGGCGGCACCACGACCTTCTTCTCACCGTCCTTGTACTTCACCAGGATGTTCTGGCCGTCGGTGCCCTTCACCGTCTCGGCGACGGTGGCGTTGGTCATGGTCGAGTTGGCGCGCAGATCCCAGGGACGGAAGCCCTCGGCGGCGCCGCGCTGGTTTTCCGGGAAGATGTGAACCGCGATCGCCTTCTGGGTTCCGTCCGGCTCGGGCATCGCGGTGACGCCGATATAGGAACCGGCCTTGATCTCAGACAGATCGGTCTTGGCGACGCCGAACACCGCGACGTTGTCGGTGGTGCGCACCTTCATGTCGGCGCCGTCGCGCGACTTGATCGACAGCATCGCGCCGTCGACGGCCTCGATGGTGCCGCGGATGCGGACCATCGGCGGCTGCTGGGCGGATGCGGCCGAAGTGAAGGCAACGAGAAGCAATGCGGCGAACAGCGTCGATTTCGGCATGGTGTTCCTCATGGGTTTGGCTGGCGAATCAGGGAACACCGGGGAGTTGCAGGTATTCCGTGCGGCTACCTCCCCTTCGCGGGAAAGTGGCGCGCACGACAACTACGGGCCGGATGAGGATGCCGTTACTGCGGTAACGGACAGGTGATATGCTTGAGCGCTCCACGGCCCGCGGCCCGAATAGTCTTCGTCGTCCCGGGCAAGCGAAGCGCGACCCGGGACCCATAACCACGACCCTGCGAGATTCGGCACGCTGTGGCCCCGGCTCTTCTCAACAATTATGAACGGTGGTTATGGGTCCCGGCTCCCGTGCGCAATTGCGCACTAGGCCGGGACGACACATTGAGAGGCTGCCGTTCGCCTCACATCGGCGGCGTGAGCCCGTCGCGGCCGACGCTGACACGGTCGGTCTCAAACGAGCCGTCGGGCAGCTTCTTCATGAAGGCGATGACCTTGGCGCCGGTCTTGAGGTCCGCCTTGTCGCCGGGAACGTAGGTCACGACAGGCGTGTCGGGCGTGACCTGCACCTTCTTCTCGCCGTCCTTGTACTTGACCAGCAACGTATGACCGTCGTTGCCGACGACGGATTCCGCGACGGTGGCGTTGGTCATGCTGCTGTTCGGCTTCAGATCATACGGCCGCGAACCCTCGCCGGTGCCGCGCATGTTTTCCGGGAAGACATGCACCTCGACCGCCTTCGGCACGCCATCGGGGCCCGGCACCGTGGTCGTACCGATGAAGGAACCGACTTTGATGTCGGCCAGGCCGATCTTGGTGAGACCGAGCACCACCATATTGCCCGCCATATGCAGCTTGACGTCCTCGCCGCTGCGCGACTTCACCGCCAGCGTATCGCCGTCGACGCCTTCGACGGTTCCACGCACCCGCGTCGGCGTCGGCGGCTGTTGCGCAAGCGCGTAGAGCGTGGATGCCGTCACCATCGCGAGCGCAATGAACGGACGAATGAAATGGGAACGGCTGGCAGGCATGGGGATCTCCGGGAGGGAACGCGGGGGACTAACACGAGACACCGTTCCGGAGACGCTATTCCAGGCCTCAAGTCTTTGTGAGATCGGCCTCGACAAGCGCACGCAATTCCGCCGTGACCTTCGGGCGCTGTCCGAACCACAATTCGAAACCGCGCACCGCCTGATGCAGCAGCATGCCGAGGCCGTCGGCGGTCTTCAGGCCACGCGCCTCGGCTGCGGCGAGCAGCGGCGTCACCAGCGGCACATAGACAATATCGGAAACAACCGCATTTTGCGGCAGCAACCGCACATCGACCTCGAGCGCGGGCTGGCCATGCTGGCCGAGCGACGTGGCGTTCACCAGCAGCCCTGCGCGCGGCAGTAGCTCGCCGACCGTGTCCCACGTCGCGGGATGAACGCGTGCGCCGAACTGGTCGGCCAGCGCACGGGCTCGATCGATGGTGCGGTTGACCACATGCACGCGCGCAATCCCGCGCTCGATCAGGCCGAACACCACCGCGCGCGCCGCGCCGCCGGCCCCTAACACCAGCGCATCTTCGGTCTTGTCCCAGCCGGGTTCGCAGGCGTCGAGATTGTTGATGAAGCCTTCGACATCGGTGTTGGTCGAACGCAACTCGCCATCGGCAAACCACAAGGTGTTGGCGGCGCCGACGGCGCGGGCGCGCGCATCCGGCGTCGACAGCGCCAGCGCTTGCTCCTTGTGCGGAATGGTGACGTTGGCCCCGACGAAGCCGCGCAGCGACAGGCGGAACAGGAAATCCTTGAAATCCTCCGGCGGCACCGCCTCGATCACGTAGCCGCCCTCGATGCCGAGCGTGCGCAGCCAGTAATGATGGATCAGTGGCGAGCGGGAATGCGCCGCCGGCCAGCCGATCAGGCAGGCGGCGCGGGTTTTGCCTTGAGCGCTGCCTTGGGTGTTACCGTGAGTGTCGCCTTGGGATGTCATGGCTGTGACATTGGCCAAGGCAGGCGCGCTGTCAATCCGTCCGCTTCGCGGTTGCGGCAACCAGCGCGCTAAGGGCGAACGCGGTGGCCGCGGCAAACCAGATCGCACCGAGATTGATCCAGCGGTAGGCCAATGCGCCGCCGAGAGCGCCCGCAACCAGCGCCGCCCACAGCAATACGTTGGGCAGCCAGGCCCAAGGCGCACCACCGGTCAGCGCGGCGGCGATCAGCTGCCCCGCCTTGACCAGCGCGCCCGTGACATAGGTCAGCCCAAGCCCGGCCCCGCCTTCCAGCTGGAACACGGCGTTCTCGAGCCCCATCGCCAGCACGATGGCGGCGACCGCCGCATTCGGCAGGCCATACCCATAGGCCAAGGCCGCCGATGTCAGCAGCAGTGCCTCGACCAGCAGGATCAGCGGCTGGCGATGCGCGATGCGGCTGAGCACGACCAGGCTGCCGGCCGCAGCACCGGCGACGAACAGCACGATCAGCTCCAGCGCTTCCAGGGCATGCTGCCAGTGCCCCTCCGCCAAGGTCACGCCGAGCCGCGTCGAGTTGCCGCTCATGAAGGAGACGAACAGCCCGCCGAGATGCAGATAGCCGATGCCGTCGACATAGCCGGCCAGCGCGCTGAGCGCACAGGCCAGCGCCAGGTTACGGCGGGATTCAAGCATGATGTCGTTGCGCCCCCATCAGGGACACAAGCTAGCTGGCGGCGGTCATCCTGCCAACGATCACGCCCGCGCGGCGCGCGATTGCAGGAGTCAGCGCTCGACTTTGCACTCGAAGCGGTTGTCGCGCCCCAAGGGGTTGGCGTCGAGGCATGCGATGCCCGGGACCAAGTGAGCATGCCGGTCGATCGCACACCATTTGCCGTCGCGCTTCGCCCACGCCACGCCGCGTTGGCGCGGCGTGAAATAGACCGGCTCGTCGAACTGCGGCTCGACCACCACCTTCCCGGCAGTGTCGACGAGCCCCCATTTGCCGTCCCTGAGAAAGGTCAGGAGACCGAAATCGACGTTGACCCCCACACGTTCGGCGCCAATGTCGATCCACGTCTCCCCGGTCCGCGACAGGATGGCGCGCTTGCCCGCGGCTTCCGACATGATCACGGGACTGATACTGACGTCGCACAGAACGCCCGGACGCGGCGGGATGACCCAGGATTGGTCCGAAAGCCGGAGCACACCGGTCGTTCCGGACAGGGTCACAAAGGCGGTATCGTTTTCGCGACGCAGCGCGGCCGCGTCGAATTTCGGCTCGATCAGCCATGATCCGTCCGAGCGCATGAAGCCGCGCTTGCCATCGATCGACGCGACAAAGAGATCGGTGCCAGTCGAGAGGTAATCGTATTTGGGTTCCAGCACCCAATGTCCGTCCGGACCAAGGCGCCCCCAATTGCCATCGAGCTTGGCATTCTTGACGCCCGATCCGGCCGAGACAATCGCCTCGAATTGCACAGGCGTCACAGGGTTCGAGCCGGCATCGACCAGACCGAATTTGTCTCCGATCTTCAGAACGAACGGCGAAGTGCCGCCATAACACGACGCGTCGATAAGCCGGCCGCCCGGCGGCTGCAGCGGGCTGCCGTCCGCCTTGAAGTGGAGCCATTCCTTGTTCTTGTATGCGTCGAGCCGGCCATCGGCGCATTGCCCGATCGGCTGATCGTATTCGGCATCGAGAACCACGTGGCCGTTGAGGTCCAGAAGTCCCCAACGATCCGCCATCTTGAAGTGCCAGCCGAACACGGCGCCGGGGCGATCAGACTTCAGACCGGCAAAGGCAAACTGAAGCTGTTGGTAGTTGGTCTGGAATATCCAGGCGCCTGATTTGTCGATCACGCCGACGATGCCGTCGCGCTCGGCCGATGTGCGATCGAAGCCCGCGATGAACCACCCAGCTTTGTCGAAAACCGGCTCGATGACGAAGTTTCCCTGCCGGTCGATAAAGCCGACCTTGCCGTTGACCGTCACGCGTGCGAGCCCGTTATTCAGCGCACTCACCTGCTGGAATTTCGGCTCGACAAGCCAGCTTCCGTCGACACGCATGAGCCCCCAAAGCTCGTCCTTTTGCACCCAGCGGAGTGCAGGGTTGTTGTCGAACCCGGGAATCGGTGGCTTGCGCGACTCGATCAATCGCCCCCGGATGTCGACGACGTCGGCCGACATCGGTATCGCTTCGAAGATAATGTCGGCCTGTCCGCCGAAACCGATCCTGCTATTGGAAAAATCGTCCCCGCCGGTCATTCCGCCCAGCCTCCGGGTTTCCGACACGGCAAATCGATCCGGACCTATCGCGCGTATGAATCCGTATTTCGGCTCGATCACCATCTTGCCGTCCAGGTCGATCAGGCCGGACTTTCCGTCCACGTCGACTTGGGCGAAGCCGAATTTGTAATCGTCAACGATGCGGTATTGCGGCTTGACGATCTCGTTGCCGTCCTCGTCGACGAAACCGTAGAGACCGCGAAGGCGGACCGCGGCCCGTTGATCCGAGAACGTCCCAACCCAGTCGTTGCGCGGGAGTACCGCGACCGTACCATCGCGGTGCACCGCGCCACACAGGCCGCCGGGAAACGCGCACATTGGCAGGGGGCCAGACGAAGGAGGATCGTAGGGGGAGGGCTTATGCGCGATCAAATCCCGCAAGACGGCTTTGCCGGCCGGCGTCAATTCGACCGGCCTGTCTTGCGCGAGCGCGCCATGCATCAGCAGCACGCCCGCCAACGCGGCAACCTTCGACCACACGCGCACGGTCCTGCCCTCACGGTCCAAACCGGGATCGACGAGTAGGCGCACTCCATGGCGGGATAGTGTCGGTCATTCTACAATGTGTAATTGCACATCGTTGCAGGCCGATAGCGGCAGAAGCCAACGTAGCCGCGAATCCCGGGCGCGAGTTTCGCGCGCCCGGGATGACTGCTACAGTCTCACGCCGCGTCGCGATGCGCGGCGATGATCTGGTCGGCGGCGCGGCCGGTCACTTCGGCCATGCGGTCGAACTGGCGGGTGAAGGTGCCAGCGCCGGCGGTGGCGGAGCGCAGCTCGACGATGAGGTCGCCGATCTCGGATTCCGGCATCGTGGCGCGGACGCAGTCCCAGCCGCTCCAGCCCTCGCGGGTATCGAAGCCGAGGATCTGGCCGCGCCGCGCCGACAGGATCGCGTTGACCTTGGCGGTCGCCTCGGTCGGGCAGACGATCTCCACCATATGGATCGGCTCCAGCAGCACCGGCTGGCACTGCGGCAGCGCCTCGCTGACGCCGGCCCGCGCCGCGGTACGGAACGCCAGGTCGGAGGAGTCGACGCTGTGATAGGAGCCGTCGGTCAGCGTAACGTCGACATCGATCACGGGAAAGCCGAGTGGCCCGCGGACCAGCGCGTCGACCACGCCCTCCTCCACCGCACCGATATAGTTACGCGGCACTGCGCCGCCGACCACCTTCTCGTGGAATTCGAAGCCAGATCCGCGCGGCTTCGGCTTGATGTCGAGCACGACGTCGCCGAACTGACCGTGGCCGCCGGACTGCTTCTTGTGCCGTCCGCGCTGGGTGACCGCCTTGCGGATGGTCTCCTGATAGCCGATCGCCGGCGGATGCGATTTGACGTTGACGCCGTAGCGGTCCTTCAGCCGCTCCTGCGCGACGCGCAGATGCATCTCGCCCTGCCCCCACAGCACGGTGTCGTGGGTGCGCGGGTTCTGGATCATCGTCAGCGACGGATCCTCCTCGTTCAGCCGCAGCAGCGCCTGGCCGAGCTTGACGTCGTCCTTGCGGTCGGTCGCGGCGATCGAGATCGACAGCACCGCCGCGACGGGCTCGACCTTGACCAGCGAGGCCGGAGCCGTCTTGCCGCTCGACACCGTATCGCCGGTCTTGATCGCATCGAGCTTGCCGAGCGCGACCGCGTCGCCGGCCTCCGCCTGCGGCCGCTTGCTGTCATGCGTGCCCGAGACCGCGAGGATGCCGGAGACGCGTCCGCTCTCGCCGCTTGAGGATTGCAGCGTCGCGCCGTCGTCGAGCCGGCCTGCAAGCATGCGCGCCAGCGACAGCTTGCCGCCGTGCTGCAGATGCACGGTCTTGAACACATAGGCCAGCGCATCCTTCTGGTCCTTGATGTCGAGCCGCGCGGCAGTCTCAGTGACGCCGGGCGCCTCGTGGCGCAGCGCCTTCAAAAGGCGGAGCACGCCGTTCTCGCGGCTCGCCGCACCCAGCAGCACCGGACAGATCAGCCCATCGCGCAGTTCGCGCGCGAGATCGTCGAACACCGCATCGCGCGGCGGCTGGATATCCTCCAGCAACTGCTCCATCAGCGCATCGTCGTGATCGGCGAGCTTCTCCAGCATCGAGAAGCGCGCTTCCTTCTCGCGATCGAGATTGCCGCCCTCGAGCGCCATCACCTCCGACGGCTTGTGCTCGCGATAGACGAAGGCGCGCTCCAGCGCGAGATCGACGAAGCCTTCGATCAGATCGCCATTCCAGATCGGGATCTGGCGCAGCACCAGCGGTACGCGCGACGCCGGCTGCAGCGTCGCAAGCGTCTCGCGGACGCGCTTGTTGGCGCGGTCGATCTTGTTCAGGAACAGGAAACGGGGAATCCCGAGCTCCTCGAGCTCGCGCAGGATGATCTGCAACTGCGGCAGCTTCTTCTCGTCAGCCTCGCAGACCACGACCGCGGCATCGACCGCCGGCAACGCGGCACGCATGTCGTGCGCGAACTCGATCGAGCCGGGGCAATCGATAAAGGTGTAGCTGTCCCCCATAAAGGTGGTGGTCGCGGCGGTCAGGCCTACGCCCATCTTGTGTTGACGTGCCTCGGGGCTGGCATCGCCGACGGAGGTTCCGGCATCGACGCTGCCGGCTGTCTTGATGGCGCCAGTGCGCGCCAGGATCGCTTCCAGAAGTGTGGTTTTACCGCTTTGGAAAGGGCCCACCAATGCGATGCACCGTGGACCTCGGGGACTTCTGACGTCTTGTCCCATTGCCGCCTCCTCGTGTTGGAGCTCGGCCCATGATTGGGTCGGCGACCGTTTATGCTCTGCCTGCGTTTGACATTTGGCAAGCGGGAAAACGTCGCTGCGGTGCGGCGTCGCGGGAGTTTGCGATGGCGGAGTTGCGCGCCGTGGTTCGCCGGGCGCGTGCGTCCGATGCGTCAGTTCCTTAGCGGCGTGATGTCGCGCCAGCGCTGCACGATGTCGAGCAGGCGCTGCACGGCAGGCGACACATCTTCCTCGCGCCACGCAATCGTGAGCGGAGCCGTCACAACAGGCGCGGCAAGCGAAACGTACGCCACGCCGCGACCGGTCTGCGCGCGCGCCGCGGCTTCAGGCACGAGCGACACGCCGACACCGGCGGCGACCAGGCCGATCGCGGTTTGCAGATGCAAAACTTCCTGCGCGAGCCGCGGCGTGAAGCCGGCGGCCTGGCATGCCGCGACGATCAGGCCGGTGACCGAAGGCTCCGGCTGCGCCGGATACAGCACGAAAGCATCGTCGGACAGTTCGGCGAGCGCAATGTCGCCGCGCGCCGCGAGGGGATGCGCGCGCGGCAGCGCCGCGACATAGGGCTCATCGAGGATCAGGCGCTGCGCGAGACCCGCTTCGGGCAACAGCGCCGGGCGTGCGAAGCCGACGTCGATCCGGCGCCGCCGCAGCGCCTCGGCAATCTCCGCCGCCAGCATCTCGTCGAGCACGAGTTCGACGTCGGGACAGGCATCGCGATAGGCGCCGATGATATCGGGCAGGCCGGCAAACATGGCGGAGCCGACGAATCCGATCGCGAGCCTGCCGGCCTGGCCGCGCCCGACACGCCGCGTGTCGGCAACCGCGCTCTCGAAATTTGCGAGCAGCACGCGTGCGCGCGCCAGAAACAGCTCGCCGGCCTCGGTAAGCCTGATCGGACGGCTATTCCGCTGCAGCAGCGTGACGCCGAGCTCGTCCTCGAGCTGACGGATCTGCTGGCTGAGCGGCGGCTGCGCGATGTGCAGCCGCTCGGCCGCACGGGTGAAATTCAATTCCTCGCCGAGCGCCACGAAATATCTGAGGTGTCGCAATTCCATGCCGGCGATATAGCACGGCGGCCGGCGCTTGCAGCCATACGCGATAGCTCTGCTAGCGTATCGAACGAGTATTGGACCGGACGCGCGAACGCGGACAGCCTGCGGCAAACCACAGGAGGTCGCCATGACGGCACTGGAAAAAGCCTTCGCGGATGCAGCCGCGGCCGGCATCACGCAGCAGAAGATCGAGATCGGCGGCCTGTCCGTCAACGTCGCGCGCTTCGGCAAAGGCCCGCCGCTGCTGCTGCTTCACGGCTGGCCGGAGTTCTGGCTGGTGTGGCGTCCGCTGATGCTGCGGCTCGGCGACAGTTTCGAGCTGATCGCGCCGGACCTACGCGGCTGCGGCGACACCGGCAAGCCGGCGCCGGGACCTGACCCGTCCGCCACTGCGGATCGGCATGCGCTGGATATGTTCGCGCTCATGGACGCGCTCGGTCATATCAGCTTCGGCGTGATCGGCGGCGATCTCGGCGCCTATGTCATGCAGGCGATGTCGCATCGTCAGCCGCGGCGGCTGCGAGGGACGCTCTATCTCTGCACACCCTATCCGGGCCTCGGCCAGCGCTACGGCGAGCCCGGCCACCTGATCGAGGTCTGGTATCAATACTTCCAGCAGCTGCCATGGGCCGCGCAACTGGTCGGAAGCTCGCGCGAGTCATGCCGGCTCTACTTCCGCCATTTCCTCGACCATTGGTCGGGCGACGATCCCGCCGTGTTCGGCGACCTGTTAGAGGCCTATGTCGACAACTTCATGAAGCCGGGCAACATCCAGGGCGGCTTCGACTGGTATCTCTCGTCCGCGCCCAATCGCCGGCTCTGGCTGGAAGGCAGACTGCCGACGCAGCCGCGCATCGAAATCCCCTCGCGCTTTCTCTGGGGCCGCCGTGATCCGTTGATCGCGCCGGAATGGTCGGACCGGCTGGGGGATTACTGGCGCGAACCTTCGATCAGGTTCGTCGACACCGGGCATTATGTTCACGCCGAGGCGCCCCGGATCGTTGCCGAAGAAGCCCGCGGCTTCTTCGGCGGATTGCGGAACGCTGCGCGCGAAAATTAACGCCCCGGACGCAGCTCCAGGCTCTCAAGGCCGGCGGCGATGTTGACGCCGACCTGGCCCTGCACGCTGAGCGGCTGCAAGGCGATCGTGTTGTCGGAGCCACCGACCAGCACGTTGCCGCCGACGCCGACGCCGAGCGTCGCACTGCCCTGCGCGCCGGCGTAGTTGCCGGAGAGCGCACCCGGTCCGAGCCGCTCCACCGGTGCGTAGACGCCCCAGGCCAGCGCCGATTCCTGGGTGATGCCGAGATCGATGCCGACCTTCTGGATGGTCGCGATGTAGCGATCCTCAGGCTGGCCATTGGCGCGCAGCACGCAACCGAGATGGGTCACGGAGCCGACGATGAAGCCGACACTCGCGCCACCGCGACATTCCAGGACGCCGACCTGAACGCGCTGGCTCGGCTGTTGGGCGTTGGCGCCAACGATTGCGGTCAGCGTGGCGATGGCGGCACCGGCAAGGAGAGTGAAGCGACGCATGGTGGAGAGTCTCCGGCTGAAGGGCATGACGCGAGCAGAGAACAGAACGGCGCCGTGTCTACGGCGCCTTGCGCATCCTATGCCACAACATCGGATGTACAGCCAGAATTTGCGGTGCTCGACCACCAATTGTTACGGGATGTGGCGGTGTTGCTAGGTCCTTCGGGCCTGCCGATCCTGGTCGGGCGACCGACAGCAGACGACAAAAAAAGAGGCCCGCTTTCGCGGGCCTCTTTGATCGAACACCGACCAGCTTAGTGGTGGTGATGATGACGGTGGTGACGATGATGACGGCGCGGACCCGCGGTGCGGACCGGCTCGAGATCGATCCCGGCGATGCCGGCCGCAACGTTGAGGCCGGTCTGGCCCTGAACGCTAATCGGCTGCAGCGCGTAGGCGTTGTTCGGGCCGCCGAACAGGAAGTTACCGCCGGCACCGAGGCCGACCGAAGCGTTGACGCCGACGCCGCCGTAGCTGCCGGCGAGCGCACCGCGCGGAACTACCGTGGTCGGCGCGCTGACGGCCCAAGCGAGCTGGGTCGTCGCGGTGACGCCGAGGTCGACGCCGATCCGCTTCACGGTCGCAACATAAGGCTCGGGACGGCGGCCGCCGCTCTGGAACACGCACTCGAGGCGGGCAACAGAGCCGACGACGAAGCCGACGTTCTCGCCGCCCTGGCATTGCAGAACCCCGGCCTGAACCTGCTGGGGTGCCGCGTTGGCGGTGGCGAACGGCGCCAGCAACGCAAGCGCTGCAAGGGTGAGAGTCGAAAGTCGCATTATCTGTCTCCGCAAGGTGAACTGAACTGAATTTGTGCGGCGGACAGAATGCAAGGGTCGTGTCCAAAACAAGGCAGTTCGCAAAGAGGCCGTAGAAACTTCCAGCGTGTGGCATCGATGTTCGCACACACACGCGTGAGATGCGCGTGATGTGATTTGACTCACCAATTTTACCGCCCCGCGATCTCAGCACACAAACAGAAACGCTCCCGCACCAGGTGCGGGAGCGTTTCTTGGTTTCTTAGTTCAGAACCAATTACCGCAGATTACCGCAGAAGCGCTGGATGCGCTTGCACGCATCCTCGAGATCCGAGGTCTTGGTCGCGTAGGAGATGCGGAACGCCGGTCCGAGACCGAACGCCGACCCCTGCACGACCGCGACGCCTTCGCTCTCGAGCAGCTCGGTGACGAACGCTTCGTCGTTGTCGATCACCTTGCCCGACGGCGCCTTCTTGCCGATCGTGCCGGCGCAGGACGGATAGACGTAGAACGCGCCTTCCGGCCGCGGGCATTCGATGCCGTTCGCCTGGTTGAGCATCGACACCACGAGGTCGCGGCGTTCCTTGAACACCTTGTTGTTCGCGGCGATGAAGTCCTGCGGACCGTTGAGCGCCTCGACCGAGGCCCACTGCGCGATCGACGACGGGTTCGAGGTCGACTGCGACTGGATCGTCGCCATCGCCTTGATCAGCTGCGCCGGGCCACCAGCATAGCCGATGCGCCAGCCGGTCATGCAGTAGGCCTTCGACACGCCGTTCACGGTCAGCGTGCGCTCGTAGAGGCTCGGCTCGACCTGCGCCGCGGTGGTGAAGACGAAGTCGTCATAGACGAGATGCTCGTACATGTCGTCGGTCATCACCCAGACATGCGGATGCTTGACCAGCACGTCGGTGATCGCCTTGAGCTCGCTCCCGGTATAGGCCGAGCCGGTCGGGTTCGACGGCGAGCACAGGATCACCCACTTGGTCTTCGGCGTGATCGCCTTCTCGAGATCTTCCGGGCGCAGCTTGAAGCCGCTCGACGCCGGGCAGATTACCGGCACCGACTCGCCGCCGGCGAGCGCAACCATCTCGGGATAGCTGACCCAATACGGCGCCGGGATGATCACCTCGTCGCCCGGATTGATGGTCGCCATCAGTGCATTGTAGAGCACCTGCTTGCCGCCGGTGCCGACGATGATCTGGTTCGGCTTGTAGGTCAGACCGTTCTCGCGCGAGAACTTGTTGATGATGGCTTCCTTGAGCTCCGGAATGCCGCCGACATCGGTGTACTTGGTCTTGCCGGCCTCGATCGCGTGGATCGCAGCCAGCTTGATGTTGGCGGGCGTGTCGAAGTCAGGCTCGCCGGCGCCGAGGCCGATGACGTTGCGGCCCGCGGCTTTCAGCGCGCGTGCTTTGTCCGTGACCGCGATCGTCGCGGACGGCTTCACACGGTCGAGCGCAGCGGACAGGAAGGCCATTATCATCTCCTGGCAAACGTCGTGAGCCGTTGGGCCACGACTTGATTTGAATGGGATCGCGGCACCCTAGGCCTGTCGCCGCTGCATCGCAAGAAGCTTGGCGGCAAAGCACGAAAACTTTCCGGCATGGCTCGCAACATGCGCAATTTTCCGCAAGTTCCGGCCCCAAATGACTCATATCCGGCAAGCGCCGCTGTGGCCGCTCCAGCCTTGCCGGCGAGGCCTGCGGTCGCGTGCGCCAGCGCGAATTGCTCCGAGTACAATTGCCGCGCGGCGCATGCCTGATGGTGCCGTCGGCGGGCGGTCCGTTGCAGCCACCGGTGGGCATATCGCGCGATCGGGATGGCGCGTTAACGTTTGTAAATTGCCGCGGGCCGGCCACGGTATCGACCTCGACATCGATGGCACCGACCGACACCATGCACAGCGTCGCGCAGCCGTGATCCGAGTTGTTCTGCCGTGTTGATGGAATCGTTCTGCACGCGTGCAGTGCGGTAGACGTTTCGACTTTTCCACGTTCCAGGGCTTGCGACGCACCCCTGTCGGCATCATTGTTTAGCGGCGTTGCGGTGTGACAGGCCGCGCAACTTCCAAGCGTACCGTCTCTTGCAGCCGACTTCCTGATCGAGTGAACCACGACGCAATGTACAAGCTCTATTCGATGCAGCGCTCCGGCAACAGCTACAAGGTCCGGCTGGCGCTTGCGGTGCTGAACACGCCATACGAGGCGATCGAGATCGACATCCTGCGCGGCGAGAGCCGCACCCCGGACTTCCTGGCCAAGAATCCGAGCGGCCAGGTGCCGTTGCTCGAGGTCGCCGACGGCCGCCATCTCGCCGAGTCCAACGCCATCCTCTGGTATGTCGCGATCGGCACGCCGCTGGCGCCGGAGTCGCGGATCGAGCGCGCCGAGGCGCTGCAATGGATGTTCTTCGAGCAGCACGCGCTGGAGCCGAATATCGGCGCCGCCTATTTCTGGCTGTCGCTGGTCAAGGGCGGGCGCGACCTGCAGACGCACGCGCTGGAGGACTGGATGGAGCGCGGCTACGCGGCGCTGCAGGTGATGGAAAATCACCTCAAGGGCCACGCCTTTTTCGCGGCCGAACAATTCACGGTCGCCGACATTGCTCTCTACGGCTACACCCACGTCGCCGACCGCTGCGACTTCGACCTGGCGACCTTCCCGTCGATCCGCGCCTGGCTGAAACGGGTCGAGCAGACCCCCGGATTTGTCTCGATGGATTGGCAGCCTGGTGCCGGGGCCGAGCCCCAGGCCCGCCTTGTGGCAGGCGTTTGAACAACGGGGCCTGAATTCCGGGAATAGCAGGGAAACTGCCCAAATAACGGGCAAAACCCTCGTCGAGACCGCATTTTCGCCGTTTTCGAGGGGCCTCGCCGCCGCAATGTTGCCGGTGACGCTGGGCAGATTCGCTCGGATGTCGCGAGTGATTCGCTCGCGGTCTGAGGGATTTCGACCATGAAACGGTGGTCCGGCACGGCAGGCTTCCATGGCCGCCCTGCCCCAGTGGCATCATCCCGCCTGACGAACGCGATCGCCGCGTCGCTCGCGCTTGGCGCACTGACGCTGTGCCTCGTCGTCGCCGTGACGGTGCTGGCGAGCAACATCGGCATGGCGACATCGATCCCGGCGTAACCCAGCGATTTCCTTTTGGCACCTGATCCGCGGCAAGGCGCGGGAGAGACAGCGGCGCGACATGATGAAGACCCCCGTGGGACTTGTGACTGTGACGCTGTCGGCGGCGATCCTGCTTGCGGCTTCACTCCTGATCGTGACCGGTACGCAGGGCGAGGACCGCGCGCACCCGGCGCATGTCACAACGCCCGTCGCCAACAAGCAGGCTCCGCACCGCTAGCGCGCACTCCAGCGCAAGCGCGCTAGCTCCATTTGTGGAAGATGAAGAACGCGCCGGCGGCGATGAAGGCAAATCCGAGCGCGTGATTCCAGCCCAGCGGCTCCTTCAGATACAACACCGAGAAGCCGGCGAACACGACCAGCGTGATCACCTCCTGCATGGTCTTGAGCTGCGCCGCGCTGTAGACCTCGCTGCCCCAGCGATTGGCCGGCACCGCCAGCCAGTATTCGAAGAAGGCGATGCCCCAGCTCACCATGATGACGATCGGGAGCGAATGATCCTTGTACTTGAGATGGCCGTACCAGGCGAAGGTCATGAAGACGTTCGAGGCAAACAGCATCAGGATCGGCAGCAGCGAAGGCGAAATGGCGGGCATCGATGTCCTCTTCAAGTAAAGCACGCGGTAACCCGCAGGCCCGGAACCGGGTTCCATCCCGATCTGCATATCATTTGATTTGAAAGCAGCGAAAGCTGGTTCGGCCCCCGCAAGGCCCGCTTAACGGTCGGGGCGGAAATCCCGGCGCCATTGCGGAGCTGTCGTCAAACTACCGCTTTATCGTTCGTTTGACAGATAGCGAGAACGCGCATGCGGTTTGATTGGCGTGCAATTTCAGGTCCGGCCCTGACGGCGATCACGGCGCTCGCCGCCTTCCTGATCGATCGCCTCCTTGTCCCAGTCCCCAATCCGGCGCCGCTGTTCGTCTGCATCGTGGCGCTCGCCAGCTCGATCAGCGGCATCACCTCCGGGCTCGTCTCCGCCGCGATCGCGGTGGCCGCCTCGGCGCTGTTCTTCCTCGACCATCGCGCACTGCCCGGTTATGACGCGGCCGATGTCGCGCGGATGCTGATGCTGGCCGCGACCGCGGCCGGCACCGCCCTGATCACCGGAATGCTGCGGCAGAAATGGATCGACGCGTTTGCCGCGGACCAGCAGAATCACGCCACCTCGGCGCGGCTCGCCGCAGCACTCGACCAGGTCGACATCGGCATCGTGCTGCTCGATGCCGACACCCGCGCCGAATTCATCAACCGCGCCTTCCGCGAATATTTCGCGCTCTCCGATGCGCAGGCCGACAGCAAGCCGCCCTTCGTCGCGCTGATGTATCATGGCCGCGACACCGGCGCCTACGAATTGCCGGAAGACGAGCTGAGCGCGTTCATCGCCGAGCGCATCGCGATGATGCGCTCGGGCGATTCGACGCCAATCAACCTCAATCTCGCCGACGGCCAGGTGCTGCGCTTCAGCTGCACGGCGCTGCCGGACGGCGGCCGGATGCTGAGCTATACCCCGGTGACCGACCTCGTGCGGCACACCGACGATCCGACGAAGGCCGACGAATATCGCGCACAACGCGCCGGGCGCGAACGCCATCTGGCGCGGCTGCTGCGCGCCGCCGAGTGAGGCGCGACCACGTCGGCAATTGATCCCACGCGAGAGCGACGCTAGAACGGTCGCGAGCGATGCGCAGACATCGTGCAACGCGGGATCATCCAAGGTTCGTTCATGTCCGACGACGTCACCATCCGCTTCGTCACGCGCGACGATTACGCCCAATGGCTTCCGCTATGGGACGGCTACAACGCCTTCTATGAACGTTCAGGACCGACCGCGCTCGCGCCCGAGATCACCGCGATGACGTGGCAGCGCTTCTTCGACGCCTACGAGCCGATGCATGCGCTGGTCGCCGACGCCGGCGGCACGCTGCTCGGGCTGACGCACTATCTGTTTCACCGCTCGACCACGGCGATCGCGCCAACGTGCTATTTGCAGGATCTCTTCACGAGTGAGGCCGCGCGCGGCAAGGGCGTCGGCCGCGCCTTGATCAACGGCGTCTACGCACAGGCGAAACTCGTTGGATCGCCGCGCGTCTACTGGCAGACGCATGAGACCAATCGCACCGCGATGCAGCTATATGACAAGGTCGCGGACAAGCCCGGCTTCGTCATCTATCGCAAGATCATCTGAGCGCGCTTGCGCGGCCTGTGGATGGCATGGAGATGTCACCGGCGCGTTACAAAGCCCGGCTAGGCTTCCGCGTGCGTAAGATCAGGCCCCCCGTCTCAGATCTCGCGCCCCGAGCGGTCCCCGTCAGTCGCCGCGTCTGACCGGGACCGCTTTTTTTCGACATTGCCATGCGTGATAGGTGCCATGCGCGATCGGCGGTAGGGCCGCACCTTGCCGCCCCTTGGCATGCTTGTCACAATGCACCGCATCCCTCGCCTATCCCACAGGATTGTCTCATGGAAATTCGTAATCTCGGCGGCTCCGGCCTGCGCGTGTCCGCGGTCGGCATCGGCTGCAACAATTTCGGCCAGCGCACCGATCTGGAAACCTCGCGCAAGGTGATCCACAAGGCGATCGATCTCGGCATCACCCTGTTCGACACCGCCGACATCTATGCGGGGATGGGCGGCTCGGAGACCGTGCTCGGCACCGTGCTGGGCGATCGCCGCAAGGACATCGTGCTCGCCACGAAATTCTCCAAGCCGATGGCGACCGACGGCACCAAGCAGGGCGCCTCGCGGCGCTACATCATGTCCGCCGTCGAAGCGAGCCTCACCCGCCTGAAGACCGACTACATCGATCTTTACCAGCAGCATGATTATGATCCGCTGACCCCGATCGACGAGACGCTGCGCGCGCTCGACGATCTCGTGCGCCAGGGCAAGGTGCGCTACATCGGCAACTCCAACTTCCCGGCATGGCGGATCGCGGAGGCCGAATACGTCGCGCGCGAGCTGAACGTGAACCGGTTCGTGTCCTGCCAGGACGAATACAGCCTCGTGGTGCGCGGCATCGAGAAGGACCTGTTGCCGGCGGCTCAAGCCTACAATCTCGGCCTGCTACCGTTCTTCCCGCTCGCCAGCGGACTGTTGACCGGCAAGTACCAGCGCGGCACTGCGGCGCCCGCCGACACCCGCTTCGCCAAGGCGCCGGCCTTGAAGGATCGCTACGTCACGCCGCGCAACGAGGACATCGTCGAGCAGCTGCAGGCCTTCGCGCAGGAGCGGGGCCACACCATGCTGGAGCTCGCCTTCTCCTGGCTCGCCGCCCGCCCGCAAATCGCAAGCGTCATCGCCGGCGCGACGCGTCCCGGGCAGATCGAGCAGAATGTCAAAGCGATCAGCTGGAAGCTGAGCGCGGAGGAGATGGCGGAGATCGACCGGATTACGAAGTAGCCCTCGCTGTCGTCCCTGCGAAAGCAGGGACCCATAACCACAGGATTCGGTTGTTGCAGCGCGCTGTGGCCCCAGCATCGCGCAACGTTGAGCATTCGTGGTTATGGGTCCCGGCCTTCGCCGGGACGACACCGTGGTTGTGGTGGGCGCTAAGCCACCAGCCCCTTCATTGGCTTCACCGGGGCGCTGTCCGGGAACACGGCATCGGCCAGCACGCGCTCGCCGAGGCCGAACTGGTCGTGCAGCACGCCCTTGATCACGGCGCGCAGGTCAGTGGTCGGGGCGAGGTCGCGAGCCTGGTAGAGATTGGCGGG
This sequence comes from Bradyrhizobium sp. RD5-C2, assembly GCF_019972155.1. Taxonomy (GTDB): domain Bacteria; phylum Pseudomonadota; class Alphaproteobacteria; order Rhizobiales; family Xanthobacteraceae; genus Bradyrhizobium. The sequence goes on from NZ_BOVL01000012.1 coordinate 449,111, forward strand.
CTTCAGGCCCGGCCAGTCGGTGATCATGCGGCCGCCGTTCACCGCGCCACCGGCGAGCAGCGCGATGGTGCCGGTGCCGTGGTCGGTGCCCTCGGTGCCGTTGATGCGCGCGGTGCGGCCGAACTCGGTGGCGACCACGATCACGGTGTCGCGCCAGCGCGCACCTAAGCCGCTCTGAAATTCCGCCAGCGCGCCGTCGAGGCCACCGAGCAGCTGCGCGAGCCGGCCGACCGGGCCACCTTCGTTGGCGTGGGTATCCCAGCCGTCGAAGGCGAGCGCACCGATCCGCGGTCCGTCATCGGCCGCCATCAACTTGGCGGCGCCGCGCGCCACCAGCCGCATCGCCGCGACGCCGCCACCGCCTGGCTGCGGCTTGATCTCGTTGCCCTGCGCCTGCTTCTCGAGCTGCAAGCCCTGCGTCAGCGCGCTCGCCAGCGTCGGATCGCGATGCTGGTAGAGATCGAGCAGCCGCATCGCGGTGTCATCGGCGGCCTGCGGCAGCGCAGTCGGCGCCCAGCCGACGGTCGGCGCTGCGCCGCGCAACACCAGCGGCGTGGTCGGGCCGACCGCGAGCGCGCTCGTCACCCGCTCGCCCTTCGGCAATGCTTCGAGTGCGCGGTTGAGCCAGCCGGACTGCACCCGGCCGGGACCGGGGAAGCCGCTCTCCAGCACGTCCTGGCCGTCGAAATGCGAACGATCGCGATAGGAGGTCGCAACCGCATGAACCACCGCCGCTTGCTTGGCGCGATACATCCGCGAAAATTCCGGCATCGCCGGATGCAGGCCGAAGAACGGATCGAGCATCACCGCCGCGTTCGGCCCATCGGCCTTCAATGCGATCGCGCCGTGCAGGCCGGCATAATCGGGGTCGCCGATCGGCGCTACGGTGGCAAGACCATCGAGCGCACCGCGTAGAATGATGGTGACGAAGCGCGGATCACGGCCATCGGCCGCGCGCGCGAATTTCGGCAAATAGGCCCAGGCGGCAAAGGAGGCACCGCCGAGCAGCAGCGCGCGCCGCGACGTCGCCTGCAGCATCAGGCTCTCGGAGCAATCCATGATCATCTCCTCTGGAATTCCGGCGACATCAGCAGCAGCGCCAGCGCCTGCTGCCGCGATTCCGCGCGCTCGATGGAGCGCCGCGTCTCGACCGAAGCGGCGTCCGCCGCGATCAGCTCGAGCAGGTCGCGCGGGTCGAACCGGTCGGCGAGCTGGGAGCCAAGCTGCGCCGAGATGTCGAGCCTGAGCTTGATGCCTTCGGGCGCGGCCCAGGCCGCCGCGGTATCCGGGAAACCGTTCGGCCCGGCTGGCGACCACAGCGGCTGGCCGAGCAAATTGAGACCATTGAGATAGCGGCCCGGATCCTCCGGATTGCGCGCCAGCAGACGGCCGGAGGCGAGCAGGAATTCGTAAGGTGAGCGCATCTTCGTCAGCGGCGCCTGCCACGCCTCGTTGGACTGGATGAGCGCGGTGGCCAGCGCCCTGAGATCGCCGTCGGTTTTGGTGAAGGTGTCCTGCAGCTTCGCCACCAGCGCGGGCGGCGGATCGTCGGCAACAAAGTGGCGGGCGAACTTGGTCGCGATGAATTTTGCGGTCGAGGGATGCCGCGCGATATCCGATAGCACCGCCTCGCCCTGGGCGAGACCGGCCTGCGCGTAGGTCTTGCCCAGCACCTGCTGCGGCCCGGGCTGATGCGCATTGGCATTGAACACGAAGCTGCCGGGCGCACCGAGCTGGCCGCGGCGGCCGGCAAAAGTCCAGCCGGTGATGACGCGTGCCAGCGACGTGACGTCGTCCTGGGTGTAGCCGCCGCCGACGCCGAGCGTATGCAGCTCCATGATCTCGCGCGCGAGGTTTTCGTTGAGGCCGCGGTTGCGGTTGATGCCGGCGCGCGACTCCGGTCCGAGCGATTGCTGGTTGTCGAGGAAGAACAGCATCGCCGGATGCTGCTCGACGGTCTTCAGCATGTCTGAGAAATGGCCAAGCACATGCGGGCGGATCGCCTCGCGCTCGAACGAGCCGGCCCACATCCGCGCCAGCGCGCCCTTGTTGGCTGAGATGCAGAAGTGGTTGGACCAGAACACCACGAGCCGCTCGACGAAACCGCAATCGGCGACCACGCCGCGCTGCAGCCGCGCCAGTGCCTCGGCGCGGAACGTCTTCTGAATGATGTTGAGCGGCTGCGCCGGCGGCTTGGGCGGACCGGCCACCGTCTGCATCGTCGGAGGCTGCATCGTCGCGGACGGCGTCATCGCTGCATTGGCGTTGTCGGCGGGCTGCGGCTGCATCGCCGGATCCTTCCCGGCAATCTCCTTCGCGGCAGTCGACAGCGACAGATTGCGCCGCTGCGGCTGCTTCGCGTCGGATCCCTGCGCCGGCGTCTCGCTCGCGCCTTGCTGCGCGACTTTCGCGGCGTTGCGCGCCTGCTGGATCTCGAACTGATAGTCGAACACCTGCTTGCCGAGCTCCGGGGTCGAAAGCAGGCCCGGCACTTCGAGCAGCGCGCCGTTCGGACGCGCCAGCTCCGTCAGCACGAAACCGCGCGGATCGGAGGCCGCGTTGATGAAGTCGCCGGCCGCCCCGCCGCGGGCGCCAAATCCAAACCGGTTGAGGGCAATCAGCGCGGCTTGCGAATCACGGGCCATCAGAATTCCCTTAAACGATTCCCTTGACCGTCTATCCCGGCTATATCTGTTGCCCGGCATCATAGCGCGGCCCGGGATGAACCCGAGATTAATTCACGCATTAAATCGCGGTTAGAATGGACCTCTCTTCACACGATCGTTCCGAACAAGCCTCACCGCGCCGGCTTGCCTGCACGGCCTGCGGCAGCGAATTTTCCTGCTCGCTCACGGGATCGTGCTGGTGTTCCGACGAAAGCTTCCGTCTGCCGATGCCGGCCGATGGCGGCGACTGCCTCTGCCCCACCTGCCTGCGGAGACTGGCGGAACAGCAAGCCGCGGCGAGCGCCACGTGAACGCACCCTGGACCGTTGACGCCGTCCTGCTCGACATGGACGGCACGCTGCTCGACACCGAGAAAGTCTACTTCGACAGCCTGGTCACGGCGCTGAATGCATGTGGCTACACCGACGGCGTCGTCGCGCTGTGCCATTCCATGGTCGGCCTCCCCGGCCCGGTCTGCGAAGCGATGCTGCGCGATCACTACGGCGCGGCGTTTCCGCTCGAGGAGGTCAATCGCGCCTTCATCGTCACCCGCGATCGCATGTTTGACGCCGGCCTGCCGCTCAAGCCCGGCACACTCGCGCTGCTCGACGGCCTTGCCGCCGCCAACTGCCGGACCGCGATCGTGACCTCGTCATCCCGCCGCACGGCCGAGCGCCATCTCACCCTCGCCGGCATCCGCAATCGCTTCGAGACGCTGCTGACGCTCGATGACGTGACCCACGGAAAGCCGGACCCGGAGCTCTATCTGAAGGCGGCCGCGCAGCTCGGCGTGACGCCGCCGGTCTGCATCGCGGTGGAAGATTCCAACCACGGCGTCACGGCCGCCCACACCGCCGGCGCGATCACGCTGATGGTGCCCGACATGGCACCGCCGACCGACGCGACGCGCGCGAAATGCGCAGCCGTGCTGCCGGACCTCAACGCGGTGCTGGCACTGCTGCAGGCGCGCGGCGCGCTTTAGCCGTCATTGCGAGCGAAGCGAAGCAATCCATCGTCCCGCATATGCGGAGCGATCGTGAGTGTGCATCTTGGCCTCAATTGCGTTACGGTTCAGATGCAGCGGGATAACCTTCGACTTTCGACCACGCCTTGCATGTGAGCGACATTTCGATGATCAAACGCGGCCTATCAGTCTTCGATCCGCCTAACGACCTGCTCGACACCTCTGGGGTGACGCCCAAGCTGGGTGAAGGCGAGCTCGTTCTCTGGGTTGGCACGCCGGGATGGCTCAGCAGCTTCTTCTGCACAGCCTCATTTGTAACAGCGGGCGCTCTCGTTTTGGCGCTTATCGCCTACCACGGGATTTATTCACTAACGCCAGAACAATATGCCATTGAAGGGCTCGTCAGGAAGCGGTGGATAGTTGTCGATGCATTGGTCTTTTTTGCTTTCATACCTCAACTGATAGCGCTGCGCATGGGCGGCGCTTTTGTCTACATTCTCACAACAAAGCGAATGATGGTCAGAGTAGACCAGACAAGATTACTCGTCAGATTATTCAGGTACTTCAAAAGCGTCGTAGATGCGGATGGCTTCGCCGCATATGATTTGAGATACCTCAACGGTGCCCGCGTCTATGCCGGCTTGTGGAGCTACGGAAATGTGAGCGTCCGGTACACCGTCGGCTCATTAGGCGAAGTCAGGGGCGACTTGAGCACATATGATTCCAAACCATTCTTCTTTCGTGACCGCCGGTACGTAAAGGTATTCTACCGCAAGCTTGCCTGCTTTCATTTGGCCGAGACGTTTTGCAACGTGTACTTCGGGATCAAGGATGTGGGCAGGCTTGGTGATGTTTTGAATGATCAATGCGCGGCTCGTCTTGGGCGCATCGCTCCCCGGTAACCTTAGCGAGACCGAACGTCAAACGACGAAAAGCGCGGTAGCCAATCCTAACTCCGTCTACGCCCCAACTTCCCCATCGCCGTCTCGATCAGCATGCGGGCAGCCTCACCGGCGGTTTCCATGTAGCTCGCGTCGCGATGCAGCAGCACGACGGCGAACGAGCCGTCCAGCAGCAGCAGGATTTGCCGCGCCAGCTTGAGCGGATCGGCGATGCCCTGCTCTGCGAAGGTCGCGCGCAGCCAGTCCTCGAACTTCTTCTTGTGCGCGGCGCCGATCCGGATCGCGGGATGCCCGGGCATGTTGGCGAGCTCGGCCGAGGTGCGCAGGAAGCCGCAGCCCTTCCATTTCGGATGCCGCGCCGAGCGCGCGAGGTTCTTGAAGATCGCGTCGACCTTCGCCGGCAGCCCGCCCTCGGCCTCCGCGAACCATTTGCGGAACAGCGCGAGATTGGGCTGGTCGCGTGCGGCAAGATAGGCGGCGACCAAATCGTCCTTGCTCTTGAAGTGATAATACAGCGTGCGCTTGGTGAGTCCGGCCTTGGCGGCGACCTCGTCGACGCTGACGCGGCGGATTCCTTCACTGTAGAACAGCGAATTCGCCGCCTGGACGATGCGCTCGCGGGTGGGCTCGGAGGGTCTGGGCATCCATCGTATGTATACTCACCAGTGAATATACACAAATTCCGCGAGCCTCTAGGGTCGGTCCCACGAAACACCCATGCCGGAGACTGCACCATGCCCGCCCCCATCCTGCTCGCCATCGACGACGGGATCGCCCTGGTCACCCTGAACCGCCCCGCGCAGCTCAACGCGCTCAATTACCAGCTGATCGATCAGCTGATGGCGGCGCTCGACCGCATCGAGGGCGACGCCGGCGTGCGCGCCGTGATCCTGACCGGCGCCGGCGAACGCGCCTTTTCGGCGGGCGCCGACATCAAGGAGTTTTCCGAGAGCGTCAAACAGGGCGCGGCCGTCGCGGTCCGCGACTTCGTCCGCCGCGGCCAGGCCATGACCGCGCGGCTGGAGGCGTTCAAGAAGCCCGTCATCGCCGCGGTCAACGGGCTCGCCTTCGGCGGCGGCTGCGAGATCACGGAGGCGGTGCATCTCGCCATCGCCAGCGACCGTGCGCTGTTTGCAAAACCCGAGATCAAGCTCGGCATGCCCCCGACCTTCGGCGGCACACAGCGGCTGCCGCGGCTGGCGGGGCGCAAGCGCGCCCTAGAGCTGCTGCTATCAGGCGATCCGTTCCCGCCCGAGCACGCGCGCGAGATCGGCCTCGTCAACCGGCTCGTGCCGCACGATCAGTTGCTGACCGCCGCGCGCGAACTCGCCGGCCGCATCACCAGGCATTCGCCTGATGCGGTCGCCGGCACCATCACCGCGGTGACGCGCGGGCTCAACATGCCGATTGCCGAGGGCCTGCTGGTCGAGAGCGAGCAGTTCGGCGCGCTGGTGCCGAGCCACGATCTCGCCGAGGGGCTCGTGGCGTGGAAGGAGCGGCGACCGGCGAGGTATCTCGGGGCGTGAAAACCCGCTAGCGCTACATTCGTCATTGCGAGCGAAGCGAAGCAATCCATCGACCCGCATGCGCGGAAAGATGGATTGCTTCGTCGCTTCGCTCCTCGCAATGACGGCGAGACTGCGCCCTACCGCACCACCGCCGCGGTCTGTCCGAACAGCAGCTTGCGCTCTTCCTCGGTGCGGATCGCGGGCTGGCCGAAATTCGGGTTGACCTCCTTCGCCTTGGCATAGGCGCGCTCGGTCGCCGGGCGCTTGCCGATGGTCTCCAGCCAGCGCTTCAGATGCGGGAAGTCGTCGATCTCCTGGCCCTGGTTCTTGTAGGGCACCACCCAGGGATAGCTCGCCATGTCGGCGATCGAATAGTCGCCGGCGATGAATTCGCGGTCGGCGAGCCGCTTGTTGAGCACGCCGTAGAGCCGGTTGGTCTCGTTGACATAGCGGTCGATCGCGTAAGGCAGCTTCTCGACCGCGTAGTTGCGGAAGTGATGGTTCTGCCCGGCCATCGGCCCGAGCCCGCCCATCTGCCAGAACGTCCACTGGATCGCGTCATAGCGGCCGTAGAGATCCTCGGGCAGGAATTTTCCGGTCTTCTCGGCGAGATAGAGCAGGATCGCACCGGACTCGAACAGAGAGATCGGCTTGCCACCGCCCTTCGGCGCGTGATCGACGATCGCCGGAATGCGGTTGTTAGGCGCGACTTGCAGGAAGTCCGGCCTGAACTGATCGCCCTTGCCGATATTCACCGGGAAAACCTTGTATTCCAGTCCGGTCTCTTCGAGGAACATCGTGATCTTGTGGCCGTTCGGCGTGGACCAGTAGTGGAGATCGATCATGGGCGAGATCCTGCATTTCCAGGGATTGCTGACGCATCGGCGAGAAAGATGCGAATGCATGGAGTTGGGCGCATAACCGCACCCAAGTCAATGGCGGCGCATTGCGCCGCGCGCGAATGTGATCTGCAAACGACGCAAGCGCCCGATTGAGCTGCGTCCCGATAGCACCTAGGCTCCGTACCGTTCGCATCGAATAATTTTCGAAACTTGGGGGATAATAATGACACGGGATTTGGCACGACGTGATTTCCTGAAAGGCTCGGCGGCGATCGCCGGTGCCGCCGCCGCGGGCGCATTCTCCTGCGTCGAGATCGCAAGCGCCGCGCCGATCGAGGTGCCAACCGTCGACAAGCTGTCGATCCGCGTGCTGGTCGATTCCAGCTTCGACGCCTTCTTCAAGCCGAAACAGGCTAACGGCGTCTCGATCGCGCCGGCAGTGCGCGGCGCCGATTTCCGCAAATCGTTGCACAATGAATGGGGACTGTCGCTGTGGCTGGAATCGGAGGCCGCCGGCAGCCGGCGCAGCCTGATGCTCGACTACGGCTACACGCCCGAGGTGCTGCTCAACAACATGGAGCTGGTCGGCGTCGATCCCGCCAAGCTCGACGCGCTGATCGTGAGCCATGGGCACTACGACCATTTCGGCGGCCTCAGCGGCTTCCTCGACAAATTCCGCGACAGACTGCCGGCCGACGTGAAACTCTATGCCGGCGGCGAGGACAATTTCTGCCACCGCGTCAGCGCGACGCCGACCAAGGGCCAGTTCGCCGATTTCGGCACGCTGGATCGCCGCCAGCTCGCCGCACAGCGCGTCACCACGGTGCTGTGCGAGACCCCGACCGTGATCGCGGGCCACGCCTTCACGACCGGCAAGATCACCCGCCGCAGCATCGAGCGCGTGCTGCCGCAGACCTGGGTCGAGTTCGGCATGAAGGACGGGCTCGGTTGCAACGCCAGTCACTATCTGCCGGCCGAGATGGAGGGCAAGATCGTGCCCGACGAGCACATCCACGAGCACGCGACCTGCTTCAATTTGAAGGATTTCGGCCTGGTCGTGATCTCGTCCTGTGGCCATGTCGGCATCGTCAATTCGGTCAAGCAGGCGCAGGAAGTCTCCGGCATCCAGAAGGTGCACGCGATCGTCGGCGGCTTCCATCTCGGACCGGCGCCGAAGGACTACCTCACCGAGGTCGTCGCCGAGATCAAGAAGCTCGACCCCGACGTGCTGATCCCGATGCATTGCTCCGGGCTCAACTTCGTGCAGGAGGCGACCGCGCAGATGGGCGACAAGGTGCTGGTCACGACAACCGGCAGCCGCCTCTCCTTCGGCATATGAACCGACCGATCCTGCGCGTTATTGCATGCGCCGGCGCCGGCCTGTGGCTGGCGCTGGCGTCCGCGCTGGCCGGCGATGCGCCTCAGCAATCGACGCGTTCCGCCGCCGACATCATGGACATCCTGATGTGGAACAGGGAGCCGGTCGGCGGGCCGTTCGCGCTGACCGATCAGGCCGGCCATGCGCGCACCGACAAGGAATTCCGCGGCAAGCTGATGCTGGTCTATTTCGGCTTCACCTATTGCCCCGACGTCTGTCCGACCGATCTGCAGGCGATCGCGCTCGCACTCGACAAGCTCGGCCCCGACGGCGATCAGGTGCAACCGATCTTCATCACGGTCGATCCCGAGCGCGACACCGCAGCCCACCTCGCCGAGTACGTGCCGCTGTTTCACCCGCGGCTGATCGGGCTGACCGGCAGCGATGATGCGATCCGCAAGGTAGCGGATGCCTACAAGGTCTACTATGCCCGCGTGCCGCTGAAGGATGCCGGCGACTACACCGTCGATCACACCGCCTACATCTATCTGATGGACCGCGACGGCAATTATCTCGGCTTCTTTCCGCCCGGCACCTCGGCCGACCGCATGGTCGAGATCATCCGGCCGAGGTTAGCGGAGCCGGCGCGCTAAAGCGGCAACGGGACTGCGCCCCCTCTGCCGCTTGCGAGGGAGGGTCGGGGTCGGGGCTCTCTCCGCGAGTCGGAATCTTGATGTGGAAGCACCCCCACCCGCTGCGCTACGCGCGTCGGCCTCCCCCGCAAGCGGGAGAGGCAAAGAAAGACGGCCTCAATGCATCCGCCCATGCGCGCGCAGGAACGTCTCGCCGGTTTCCGTCACCATCACCCGCATGCCCTCGACCGAGGGACGGCGCGCGACATAGCCGCGGTCGACCGCGTCTTCCCAGATCGTCAGCCGCGGGCATGAGGTGCGCCAGACCTCGAGCACCTCGGCATAGGGCCGCGGCTCGCGCGCCACCCATTCCACGAGATCGAGCACCAGGGCGTCCGTGGTTTCTGTCATCTGGTCCTCGCTGGGGTCAGCAGGGATTCAAAATCGTCTCCGGTATTTCTGCGCTGCTTGGCCTCCGCCGGCAAACTGAGTTATCTTGCCCTTGCATCAGTTTTCCTGAGGGTTCATGCGGCGGCTGCTCTTTCTCAACGGCATCAAGGCATTCGAGGCGGCGGCGCGGACCGGCAGCTTCGCGGCCGCCGGCCACGAGCTCAACGTCTCGGCCGCCGCGATCAGCCGGATGGTGCATCTGCTGGAAGAGCGGCTCGGCGTTGCGCTGTTCGAGCGCAAGGCCAACCGCCTCGTCACCACACCGGCCGGCCGTGCCTATCAGGGCGGGCTGACCCCGATCTTCGACGCGCTGGCGAGCCTCACCGCACAGGTCACGGCCTCCGCGAGCGCGCGCGTGCTGACCGTCGGCGTCGGCCCGACGTTTGCGCTGAAATGGATGATTCCGCACCTCGCCGAGTTCCGCAAAGCTGAGCCCGACATCGAGGTGCGGATCACCACCGGCGGCATGGCGGTGCCGTTCGCCGACGACTGGAGCTGCGGCATCCAGCTCGGCGACGGCCAGTGGCCGGGCCTCGTCGCCGAGCCGCTGTTCGCTGCCGACCTGATGCCGGTGTGCACCGCGCGGCTCGCCAATGCCCTGAAGCGTCCCGCCGACCTCAAGGGACCGAGCCTGATCCGCGTCGCGCATTCGCCCGACGACTGGCCGTCCTGGCTGAAGGCTGCGGGCGTGCCGCGCCTGACGGCGCGCGGGCCCGAATTCCAGTTCTACGGCCAGGCACTGCAGGCAGCGAGCGACGGGCTCGGGATCGCGATGGGCATCCGGCCCTATATCGATGACGATCTCGCCGCCGGCCGGCTGGTCGCGCCATTTGCGCTCAGCGTGCCGAAGGGCATGCGCTGGTACCTGGTCTATCGCGGCTTCCACGCCGAGCAGCGCGATTTCGCCGCGTTCCGGCGCTGGATCATCCGCGCCGCTGCGGAGCCCGCCGCGCGCCGCAAGGGAGCGCGCAATGCGTGAGGAGACCATCGACACGCTGGTGATCGGCGGCGGCCAGGCCGGGCTCACCATGAGCCACCGGCTGAAGCAGCGCGGCATCGCCCATCTGGTGCTGGAGCGGCGGCGAATCGCCGAGCGCTGGCGCAGCGAACGCTGGGACGGCCTGATGTTCCAGTTTCCGAACTGGTCGGTGCGGCTACCGGAGTTTGCGTATCCGCACAGCGATCCCGACGGCTTCTCGGACACCGCATCGATCATCGCCTTCATCGAGGCCTACGCCGCGTTCGTCGCGCCGCCGATCCGCTGCGGCCTCGAGGTGACGAAGCTGCGCCGCGACGCCGGCGGCTTCCTCGCCGAGATTGCCGACGGCCGCATCGCCGCCCGCAACGTCGTCGTCGCCACCGGCCCGTATCAGCGGCCGCTGCAGCCCGACGTGCTGCGCGAGCAGCCCGGCCTGTTTCAGGTTCACGCCAGCGACTACAAAAATCCCGCGCAATTGCCTGATGGGGCGGTGCTCGTGATCGGCGCCGGCGCCTCGGGCGCGCAGATCACCGACGAGCTGGTGCGGGCCGGGCGCCATGTCTTCCTTTCGGTCGGACGTCACAACCGCCTGCCGCGCCGCTATCGCGGCCGCGACCTGTTCTGGTGGCTGGCCGAGATGGGCGTCGACGAGACGCCGGTCGAGCAGCGTGGCCCGTCCCGCCTGCTGCCGGTGATCTCGGGCGCCCACGGCGGCCACACCATCGATTTCCGCCGCTTCGCCGCCGACGGCGTGACGCTGCTCGGCCGCGTGACGGCGGCGCGCGACGGCGTGCTCGAGATCGCGCCCGATCTCGCCGGCAACATCGCCAATGGCGATGCCTACTACGCGACATTCCTCGGGATCGTCGACGACTTCATCGCGGCCCGCGGCCTCGATCAGCCCGACGATCCCTTGGCGCGTGTCAGTCTGCCCGATCCGCCCTGCCTCACTGCGCCGCTTGATACCATCGACCTGGGCACCGAACGGATCAGCAGCGTGATCTGGGCCACCGGCTATGGGCTCGAACTGAACTGGATCGACATACCGGTGCTGGACGACAATGGAGCACCACGACACCGCCGCGGCGTCTCCGAGGTGCCGGGCCTGTATTTTCTCGGCCTGCAATGGCTGTCGAAGATGAAATCCTCGTTCCTGTCGGGCGTCGGCGACGACGCGGCCGTGCTCGCAGATCACATCGCCGCCCGCGCCCTAGCGGGTTGGTGCGGTTCACCTCAAGAAACCGTGTCAAAACAAAAAGCTGGAACTCCTCTGCTCCACGGAAATAAACCGCGCGACTTGTGATCTGGTTCACATAGGGCGCCTTTGCGCCCGTGCTTCCTATGAGAAGGGACATCCCGAGGTCGCGATGATTTACAGCGGTTTTCAGATCAAGTCGTTCGAGATGGGGAAGGGGCAATGGCACGCCAGGATTCAACGGGTCGATCAAAGGCCGGTCGTCATCGATGGCATGCCGTTTCCGATGCTCGACATCGGCTTTGCGTGGTCCGATCCGGATGCGGCGATCGACGACGCGAAGCGGACCATCGACCGGTTCCCACAACGGTATGGCATGACAATTCCGTCGGCGTGACCGGCAACGTCGTGGTCGCAGTCGTCCCGCAATGCGAGCCGGATCCGGTCCGGCCGGCGCAGGTCAGGACCAGCTGCCCGGAATGTGCCGCCCAACTCTCGCTGCTGCGCGTGATTCCCGGCCGCGCCGCCGAATACTGGACCATGCGCTGCGACGGCTGCGGCGGCATCCATCTCGACATCGTCGACCTGCCGCGGGCCTGAAATCCGCGAAAGCGCCGCCTGCTGACACCCTGCTGTCAGCAGCATCGCCTGTGCGCCAATCCAGCCGCCGATTGCCCTTTTCTCGCCGCCGGACTCGTCCCATATTCCGGCCATGGCGAAGACACCGAACACTCCGAAAAAGCCCGGCAAATCCCCCAAATCCAAGGCACACCGGCCCGAAGTCCAACCGATCGGACCGGCGCTGGCCGAGCTGCTCAATCCCGCGATCAATCGCGGCGATGCCGGCATGGGTTCGGGCACCGGCTTGCAGCCGCCGCCGGACAATTCCTGGGACCGCCGCGCCGGCGGCGAGGCCGCCGCGCATCGCGCGCGGGCGTCGACGCGGGAGACCAGCGAGGACGTCGCCAGGCGCGACGCTTCCGGCCTCGAGGAAGCCCCGCAGGCCAATTACGGCACTTCGGCCACCATCCCGACGCTCGATCCGGAACTGGCGCGGCAGCTCGGCCTGCCGACCGCCGAGGACGATGACGAAGCATTGGCCCGTCCGCCGCGCAGCAAGATGGAGGCGCTCGGCGTCAAGGCCACCGCCGACGCGCTGGAGAACCTGATCCGCGACGGCCGCCCGGAATTCCGCAGGGATGACGGCTCGATGCGGGTGTGGACCCCGCACCGGCCGCCGCGCCCCGAGAAATCCGAAGGCGGCGTGCGGTTCGAGATCAAGTCGTCCTACGAGCCCAGGGGCGACCAGCCGACCGCGATCGCCGAGCTTGTCGAAGGCATCGCGCGCAACGATCGCACCCAGGTGCTGCTCGGCGTCACCGGCTCGGGCAAGACCTACACCATGGCCAAGGTGATCGAGGCGACGCAGCGCCCGGCGCTGATCCTGGCGCCGAACAAGACGCTAGCCGCGCAGCTCTACGGCGAGTTCAAGAGCTTCTTCCCCGACAACGCAGTCGAGTATTTCGTCAGCTATTACGACTACTACCAGCCCGAAGCCTACGTCCCGCGCACCGACACCTATATCGAGAAGGATTCCTCGATCAACGAGCAGATCGACCGCATGCGCCACTCGGCGACGCGTGCGCTGCTCGAGCGCGACGACGTTATCATCGTCGCTTCGGTGTCGTGTATCTACGGTATCGGCTCGGTCGAGACCTACACCGCGATGACCTTCGCGCTGAAGAAGGGCGAGCGCATCGACCAACGGCAGCTCATCGCGGACCTGGTCGCGCTGCAATACAAGCGCACCCAGGCCGATTTCACCCGCGGCACCTTCCGGGTCCGCGGCGACGTCATCGACATCTTCCCGGCGCACTATGAAGACCGCGCCTGGCGCGTGAACCTGTTCGGCGACACCATCGAGACCATCGAGGAGTTCGATCCGCTCACCGGCCACAAGCAGGACGAGCTCGAATTCATCAAGATGTACGCCAATTCGCACTATGTGACGCCGCGCCCGACCTTGGTGCAGGCGATCAAGTCGATCAAATCGGAATTGAAGATGCGGCTCGACCAGCTCAACGACCAGGGCCGCCTGCTGGAGGCGCAGCGGCTGGAGCAGCGCACCACCTTCGATCTCGAGATGATGGAAGCGACCGGAAGCTGCGCCGGCATCGAGAACTATTCGCGCTACCTCACTGGCCGCCGCCCCGGCGAGCCGCCGCCGACGCTGTTCGAATACGTGCCCGACAACGCGCTGGTGTTCGCCGACGAAAGCCACGTCACCGTGCCGCAGATCGGCGGCATGTTCCGCGGCGACTTCCGCCGCAAGGCGACGCTCGCCGAATACGGCTTCCGCCTGCCCTCCTGCATGGACAACCGCCCGCTCCGCTTCGAGGAATGGGACATGATGCGGCCGCAGTCGGTCGCGGTGTCGGCAACGCCGAGCGGCTGGGAGCTGAACGAAAGCGGCGGCGTGTTCGTCGAGCAGGTGATCCGACCGACCGGCCTGATCGATCCGCCCGTCAATATTCGCCCCGCCCGCACCCAGGTCGACGACCTCGTCGGCGAGGTCCGCGCCACTGCGCAGGCCGGCTACCGGTCGCTGATCACGGTGCTGACCAAGCGCATGGCGGAGGATCTCACCGAATATCTGCATGAGCAGGGCATCCGCGTCCGCTACATGCACTCCGACATCGACACCATCGAGCGCATCGAGATCATCAGGGATCTCCGCCTCGGCGCGTTCGACGCGCTGGTCGGCATCAACCTGCTGCGCGAAGGCCTCGACATTCCGGAATGCGCGCTGGTCGCGATCCTCGATGCCGACAAGGAAGGTTTTCTGCGCAGCGAGACCTCGCTGATCCAGACCATCGGCCGTGCCGCGCGCAACGTCGACGGCAAGGTGATCCTCTACGCCGATCAGATGACCGGCTCGATGGAGCGCGCCATCGCCGAGACCAACCGCCGCCGCGAGAAGCAGGTCGAGTACAACGAGGCCCACGGCATCACGCCGGAGAGCGTCAAGAAGTCGATCGGCGACATCCTCAACTCGGTCTACGAGCGCGATCACGTGCTGGTCGAGATCGGCGACGGCGGCATGGCCGACGACGTGATCTCGATCGGGCACAATTTCGAGGCCGTGCTGAGCGACCTCGAAACACGGATGCGCGAGGCCGCCGCCGATTTGAACTTCGAGGAAGCCGCGCGGCTGCGCGACGAGGTCAAGCGGCTGCGCGCCACCGAGATGGCCGTGGTCGACGATCCGACCGCCAAGCAACGCAACGTGCAGAAGCAGGCCGGCGCCTATGCCGGCACCAGGAAATACGGCGATGCCGCCAACCTGCCGGTCGCCGCGCTGAAGAACAAGATCGCACAGACCTCGCTCAAGGCGAGCCGCGGCGGCAAGTCCGGCTCGCGGGTGCACAAGCCAGATCTCGACGAGATGCACGGCCCGGAATCGCTGCCCTTCCGCCCGGACGGCGCGCTGCCGGCCAAACCGTTCGGCACCACCAGCCGCATCATCCAGCCGACCGACTCGCGGCAGTCGGGGCCGGAGTTCGGGCCGAGCCCGCGGAGCAGCGGTGGCGCTCCGGGCAAGCGCGGTGGGTGGAAGAAAAGGTAGACCATGACGCGCGCCGAGCTTCTCGCCTTCCTGCGGATGCATCGGCTTGCAGTGGTCAGCACGGTCCACGACGGCGCGCCGCAAGCCGCCGTCGTCGGCATCGCGGTCAGCGATGGGCTCGAGATCATCTTCGACACGCTGACCACCTCGCGCAAGTACCAGAACCTCCGCACCGATCCCCGCGCCGCGTTGGTGGTCGGATGGGACGCAGAGCAAACCGCGCAACTCGAGGGCGTCGCCGACTTTCCGACCGGCGCGGAGTTGGCCGCCTGCAAGCAGGTGTACTTCGCGGCGTGGCCCGACGGCCCGGAGCGCGAGGCATGGCCGAACATCGGCTATGTCCGCGTGCGGCCGACCTGGGTACGGTTCAGCGATTTTGGCGAGGCGCCGGCGCGGGTTGAGGAGATGCAGCTTGGTTGATCAGCCTATCGCATGACCGGCGAGCGCTATGGCTGGACGAAGAACACCACATAGAGCGCGAGGCCGATCGCCAGAAACGACGCCGCAACGGCAAACCAGTTGTACTTGATGCCGCGCGCGAAAATTGCGTTCTTCGCAAACCACAGGACAAGACCGATAAAGATCGCTGCGAAGATCTTGCCCCAGAACAACTTCAGAAGGTGTAGATCCGCGAATAACATCCTCGCCCCGGACGATGGCTTTCGCTGAAGCCGCAGGCTACTGCCGATACAGGTTGTTATCACGACAGGGGTTGTCAGGGAAACGGAGGCCGCCGCAACGGCGCCAGATCACGCGACGTCGAATGCCGGATGATATCGCACGTCCCCCTTCGGCGGCTCGCCCGTCAGCACCAGCCGCTGAAAATACGGGCTCGGCGTGCCGCCATAGGTCAGCGTGGGATCGCTGACGAAGCCGAAGCGGCTGTAGTAGGCGGGATCACCGAGCAGGACGCAGCCGTTGGCGTTCAGGGCCGCGAGGCGGGCAAGGCCCCCGCGGATGAGAGCGCCGCCGATGCCCTGGCGTTGCAGACCGGGCGCGACCGAGACCGGGCCAAGGCCGTACCAGCGGCCGGTCGCGCCGTCGATCTGCACCGGCGAGAAGGCAATGTGACCGACGATGCACCCGTCGTCCGATGTCGCCACCAGCGAGATGGTCTGCGCGCCGGCTTGGCGCAGCGCCTCGACGATGCGGGCTTCGGTGCCGCTGCTGTGCGGCGCTGTCGCGAATGCGGCCGCCGTGATGCGGCTGACCGCGGCGGCGTCTTCATCGCGTTCGTCTCTGATCTGCATGCGCGCAGATAAGGCCGATCTGCGGCGACGCGCAAGCTTAGCCGACGCTGACGACGACGACCGCCAGCAGCGACATCATGATCATCGTGGTCATGAACTGCAGCGAGACGCCCGGCGGGCTCCGCCATTGCGCGATCTTCTCGGAGAACGACAGACTCGCGTCGAAGAACATCGGCGCATGGATGTGCACGAAGCGCTTCGGGAATTTGGCGGCAAGTCACGGCGTGAGCGCGGCGTAGACCAGCGACGACAGCACGACGTAGATCGCGGCGCCATAGCGTTCGCCGACGATTTCCGGGGCGCCGAACATTTTCAGCATCAGCACGGCGGCGGCGAAGGTCGGCAGGCCCTGGAGGATGGCGGTGAGCGCAAAGCCTTCGAGCCGGTTCTGCGCGGAAGATTTCGGTGCAGCGATGGCGTTCATGGCGGCGATCCCTTCTCAATCGGGTGATCCGATGCCGCCATGCTAGCCGCGCGCCCTCGCTTGCGGCGTGATGCAGGTCACGGGGAAAGCGGGATCGCGGCGCGGCTACCCGTTATCTGGCCATGCGGTTGCAAGTTGATGGATTTCGCTGCGCTCTACCCATCCTACATGTCCGTTTGACATGTGAAGCGGAATTTCACCCACGTCGTCCCGGGCAAGCGCAGCGCGACGCGACCCGGGACCCATAACCACAAATGGCAATTGTTACGCGACGCTCGGGCCACAGCCTCCTCAACAACGCAACCCTGCGGTTATGGGTCCCTGCTTTCGCAGGGACGACGGCGGAGTTTGCTGCGCGATCCGGAATTCTACCCCGACCGCTTGTTGCTGGTGTTCTGGATCAGATTGCCGTGCGCAGCCTGCTCGCGGATGTTGTGCTTCTCGTCGTCGCGATGGCCCTTGGTGGTGTCGAGGGGAACGCCGGGGGCACTGCCGGGGCCCTTGCGGCTCTGGTTGGCGTCGGGAACGGGCTGGACGGTCTTGTTCAGTGGTTTCGTCATCACGGTCTCCGTTGCGCAAGGAGACAACGCCGCCCGTGCGGGCGGCGTTCCGGACATCTCGCAACTTGCCTTACAGCTTGTCCTGCTGCGCGGGCTGCGCCTGTTGCTGCTGGCGCTGACGTTCCTGCTCCTTGGCGTGATGGCGGCCGTAGAGGCATCCGGCGGCGGCGCCGAGCATGCCGTGATGGCCGGCATAATGACCGGCGACACCGCCGACGACCGCGCCCTTGATGCAGCCCTTGGCGTCGGCAGACGAGGTGGCGGCAATCGCGCTGACGGCAATGACGGAAGCGAGAAGAATGGATTTCATGATACGGCTCCAATGGAATTCTCAAGGCAGTAACGACCGAGCCGCCACGCCGGTTCCCGCCGCTTCGCCGCAGAAATTCGCTGCGCGCCTGTCACGATCATGCTCTAAATGCCGCCGCATTGCGGACGGCGTCTTGAAGATTCATGCGGACATCACACATTGCTTTCCTCTCGGCCTTCATCCCGGCCCTTCTCGCGCCGGCGTTCAGCGCGGGGATGCTGTTCATGCCGAGCCCGGCCCACGCAGCGAACAACGACCGCGCGCTGCTCGCGACATTCTGCGCCAGCGCCAACATCAAGGGATCGACCTGCACGCGGGCGCGGTCCTACCCCGATGGCCGCGCGTGCGACGTCAAGCTGACCCAGGAGCGCTACGCCGGCCGCTTCCTCGCCGCCGGCAATGCGCTGCTCGCCGTCAACTATGAAAGCGAATGCGAGCCGCACGCGACCGATTTCGGCGGTGTCGCGCTGTTCGAGCAGAACGGCACGGCCCATCGCTTCATCCGCTTCCTGCCCGGCGCGCAGGGCCACGACTGCATCGTCCTGGCCAAGGACGCGCAGCAGGACCTGCTGATCTGCACGGTCGGCCACATGGGCCAGGGCATTCTCGAAAGCGGGGTAGCGCGGATGGAGTTCAGCAAGAAGTCCGGCAAGCGGATCGAGATCGCGCCCGACTTCCTGCTCAGGGCCGAGGATGCGGTCAACGCCTACGGCTCCAATGTCGTGATGTGCAACGAGGGTCCGAAATATTTCGGCCTCTCCAACCTCGCCGCGGGTCCGCGCCGCAACACGGTCGCGGTCGACGTCGACTATGCCGACAACGAGACCATCCGCACCGCCTGCGGCGAAGGCTTTCCGAAGCCGAAAGAGCTTTACCACGACCTGGCACCCGGCGAGGCCTTCGTGCCGCCGGGCTCCGAGAAGACGAAGCGGTTCACGATCGATCTTCTGACCGGCAACGCTGCGCCAGCGGAATAGGGGCCGCGCCGACGGAGTAAAGGCCGCGCCAACGAATGAGATGGCGCCGTGCGCATTTTTCGCCGCAATGCACGTTCCGGTTGTCGAACCTAATCGCGTCTCGTGCGTCAAAACATATGTTTCAGAGTGGAGCGCTTCGGTTCACAATGCGGGCCAGGGCCAGTCAGAGGCGAGTCGGACTGAACCGGCGGAGTCGATCATGGGCGAGGATTTGAACCGGCAGCGCGTCTTGAACTTCCTCGACGTCTATTATGCCGGCGGCATCGAGGGCGCGCTCGATCGTTGCAGCGACGACGTCGCGTTTCTCGCCAACGCCCCGATCGACATTCTTCCGCATATGGGCCAACACCGCGGCAAGGCCGCGCTGCGCCAGATGTGGACCACGATCCACGAGCGCTATTCCGACATGCGCTACGAGGCGCCGACGGTGGTGGCCGAAGGCGACAAGGTCGCGGCGCAGCTGCGAGTGTTCTTCCGCAAGCGCAACAACCGGCGCGTGGTGCAGTTCGATGTCGCGGTGTTCTACACGCTGCGCGACGGCAAGATCACCGAGATCCGCGAGATCATCGACACCTTCGACCTCGTCCAGCAGGTGCTGGAGCGCGACGTCGCGGCGGCGCTGACCGGGCAGAACGCGGAATAGCTCCCGGAAACCCGGGCAACGCATGGCGACGCCCCCCGCCCCGCAAATTCGTCCCCGCCGACGTTGAACCTCGAAGGCTCGGCGCTGACCTATCACTGGGCTTGTTGCGGTCGGGGCTGAAATCACCATGAAAGTCGCATTGCTCGCTGTGCTCGGCCTTGCGCTGGGCGCCCTTGGCGGCTCCGCTCTCGGCATCGGAGCCGGGCTCACCTGGATCGGACTGGCCAAAACCTCAGGTCTCGACAGCGGAACGCTGGTGTTCTTCACGTTCATGCCGCTCGGCGCCGCGATCGGCGGCATCGGCGGCGCGCTGTTGTTCGCGGTGGTGGCGATCCACGACGCCGAGATCGTGATCGAACGGCAGCCGCTGCGGCAGCGCGATCGCTGAATTGCGGTGACCGGAGCGTTTTCGAGCGAAGCTTGCCCCGCACTTGATGCGGGGTGGACACCGGTTCGCGTGAAGAAAACCCGGTTCCGATCCCATCGGAACCGGAACCGGGTTTTGCGGGCAGGCGGTCACATTCCGGTTAGGACCAGCGCAATTGTGCATTGCAAAAAAGTCATTTGCGTTTTGGCCGTTCCGCACTATTTGAGGCCGTAATAGTGACGTGCAGCAACCTGGCAGGGCGTCGGCGCTGACCGCCTGCCATTCGTTTGCTTTGAAAATCCAGTTTCAGGACGAGACCAAAATGACAGAGCACAGCCTCTGGCGTTTTTCGCGCGCATTGCATCGCGCGATCAACGAACGCCAGCTTGCAGACATCGAGCCGTTGCTCGATGACGAGGTTGAATGGGCCATCTACGGGCCGATCGACCTGTTTTCCTTTTTCGGCTCGCGCCGCGGCAAGGCCGCCGTGCTCGAGGTGATCAGGCAGATCGGCGAGAACCTGCGGGTTCACCGCTTCGACCGGGAGTCCATCATGCTGGGCGCGGATTCCGCGGCCTCGATGCTGCGCTATTCGCTGACGGCATTGGACTCCAACAAGCCGATCTCGCTCAGGATCGCGCATTTCGCGCAGTTCAAGTCCGGCAGGCTCACGAGCTTCCGCGTGCTGGTCGACAGTTTCGACCTCGTCGAGCAGACCGTCGGTTACCCGATCCATCTGCCGCGCATCGCGGTCTGACGGATCCCCGATTTCACGCCTTCGTCATGTCCGGGCTCGAGCGCGAAGCGCGTCTTCGCGTGTTCGGCGCTCCGGGCGGGACGCGGCCGGTTTTACCAGCCCCGAACCGGCCGCGCGGGGGGCCTTGCGCATGCGCGCGCTTGTCCCGGACATGACGATCACTTAGGCGATCACGCGGCTCTCACTTGCCTGAAGCGCTGCGCTGCCACAATTTCGCACCAAGAAAACCGCATGTTGCGGCGCTGGAATTTGCGGGCCGGGAATGACTTCTACATCACGATTTGGCTGGGCAAGGCTGCCGGTGCTGGCGGCCGGCTTCAGCGTGGCGATAGCGCTTTCGGCCACGGCGCAGACCTCACCATGGCCGGTCGTTCCCGCCGCCCAAGAGATAGCGAAAGACGCCGCGAAAGGTACCCCCGCTGACGACGCCGAGGCTTCGGCCGATGAGGCGCCGCCGGCGGCCGACGCCAATGACGCCGACATCCTGAAGGACATCGACCAGAGCAAGCTCGACTGGAGCCAGCTCGACACCGACTCCACCAGCCTGCCCACGCTGGCGCCGAAGCGCGCGGCCAAGCCCAGCAGCATCGCCGGCAACGATCCGTCCTGGTCGACCAACAACAACGCCAACGGCTCGTCCGCGGTGTCGGTCAAGCAGTCGGTATCGCCGTTCCTCGACACCCGCATCGGCGCCGACATGACGGTCGCCAAACAGGGCACGATGACGACGTCGGAGCAATTGTCGGAGCGGCTCGCCAATGGCGGCAGCCTGCCGCAATCCGGCGGCTCGGCCTGGGCTTCGGTGTCGGCACCAGGCGTGGCTTCGATCTGGGACAAGACCTCGGTCGAGGCGCGGGTCGATCCGGGCGCCGACCAGAGCAAGATCGGCACCTCGCTCAGCAAATCGGTGCCGCTGTCGGAGCAGTATTCGCTGACGCTGCAGAGCGGCTACAATTTGATCCAGCAAGGCTTCGTCCCGGTGCCCGGCATCATTGGCAATCCGTCGCGCAGCTACGATACCGATCAGTCGGCACGCCTGTCCGTGACCGACTCCGGCACCAGCATCACCGCCGGCCAGACGCTGTCGACCTCCGATGACAGATGGCTGCGCCGGGTCGGCGCCGAGCAGAAGCTGTTCGACGGCGTCACCGTCTCCGGCTCGGTCGGCGAGACCCCCCAGGGCACGATCAACAAGAGCATCGGCGCCGGCTACAAGCGCTCATGGTGAACGATCTGTTAGCCCTGTCGCGCTAATGATCAGGCATTGCCCCAACTTGGCCCAGATGCGGTCAAATTCGGCGGCACTGATAGGTCCGTAACTTCATCAATTCGTCGTGCGGGGGACAAGCCGCGCTTCGCTATTGCGAACCAGGGGAAAGCCGATGAACGCCACCAACCGTACCGAGGAAGCCGAAGCCGAAACGACTTCCGAGGTCGATTCCAACCTTGCTGCGGTCTCGGAAGTCGAAGCCGGTATCCGCGACTTCGTGCGCAACGACATCGCCTATCTGCGCCGCCCGGTGGCGAGCCCGGAGACTGCGCCGACCGATACCAATACCGATGCCACCGTCAGCAACGTCAACTCGCTTATCCAGCGCGTCGCCGGCACCTCGCTCGCCGAGATCGAGAAGCTGATCGGCGAGCTCGAGAGCCTGCGCGACCTGCTGCATGCCGAGGGCCAGCGCGTCCAGCGCGAGATCTCCGGCTATGCCCAGCTCAGCCAGGCCGCGATGAAGTCGACGCGGATGATCGCCGACAACGTCTCGCAGTGGAAGCGTGCCGCCGACGGCCTGCGCAACAGCTGATCCTGATCAGTTTTCCAGACTGATGGCCGCCGCCTCCCGAACGGGGGGCGGCGGCTTCGTTTTGCGCGGGCCGATTGGGCGCAGAACGATTCATTATTCAGCGCGGTGTAGACTGCGCGGCGTCAATTCTTGCAGACGCCAATTTGAACTTGGGATGCCGAGCCCGCGTCCAATCCGGAATTCGCATCCGGACCGCGCCTGGGTGGGGCATCCATTTGGAGAGAATTCATGCAGAGCGTCCGGCCGGACAACGCCGCCGATCCTATACCGCTGCGTCAGCCGCAGCAGGGCATCGGCACGATCATGATCCGGTTCATCGGCATCCTGGCAGCCGCGACCGTCGTGATGGTGCTGATCTGGAATCGTTAAATGTCGGGATCGGGAGAAGTGTGACGCAGCCTGCCGAGGGGTCACATTGAAAAGCGCGGATGCGCGCTACCTGGCGCTCCCTCGAGCGCCGACGTCACTGACGGTCGATCAGCGGTCGATGCTCGCGGTGGTCTCGAAGGAATAATTGCCGTCGGCGAAGCCCTTCACGACCATTCCGGTGGCCACCATCACGACAACAGTCACCGTCGCAAAGATAATGCCGACGAGTTTCAGCGCGCTGCGATCTGCCATAGTAGTCCCCAGCTGTTCGGCCAAGTGCTCGCTCAAGTGCTCGTGCCCCCGGCCATAAGGCAGGGACAAAGGTTCAAAATGCGTTAGCAAAAAATGAGTTCCACGCAACGCACAACTACGTCGACAGCAGAAGTAGCTGCCGACCATGGCGTCCGTGCAACATCAGAGGCGTGCGGGCAACATCAGGAACCGGGATTCCGGCGCGGTACGAAGGCGGTCGCGAGGAACGAGAACACCACCTCATTGCGCTGATTGACGCCGGTATTGCGGGCTTGAATGATGCCCCATTCCGGCCGCTTCTCGGAGGTGCGCTTGGTCTCGACCTGGTTGGTGAAGCTGATGGTGTCGCCAGCCAGCACCGGGCGGATCCAGCGCAGCTCGCGGAAGCCTGGCGAGGGTCCCCAGACTGCGACCGTCTCGCCGCGCGCGGCGGCTTCGGCGGCAAGCCGTTTGCCGTCGGCGACCAGCAGCTTCATGCAGACGCTGGCGACATGCCAGCCCGATGCGGCGAGCCCGCCGAACAGCGATTTGCGTCCCTCCTCCTCGTCGAGATGGAAGCGCTGCGGATCGAACTGCGCGGCAAAGCGCTTGATGTCCTCGGCGGTGAAGGTGAATGAGCCGAACGCGCGCTGGGCGCCGATTTCCATGTCTTCAAAAAAGCGCATGATCTCTCCTATGCGCTCGCAGTGTCACGGCGGCCGATCATGATCGGCGCCTCCATCTCGCACAGCATCTCGCCGCGCGCGTTGCGGATCGTGCTCTTGAAGGTGACGATGCCGGTCTCGGGGCGGCTCTTGGAGACGCGCGCCTCGACGACATCGACATCCAGCGTCAAATCGTCGCCCGGACGCAGCGGCGCCACCCAGCGCATCTCGTTGACCCCGGGCGCGCCCAGCGAGGCGGTGCGGCCGATGAAGCCGTCGAACATCATCCGCATCATCAGCGAGCCGAGATGCCAGCCCGAGCCCGACAGGCCGCGGAGCATGGATTTCTTCGCCGCCTCCTCGTCGAGATGCATCGGCTGCGGGTCGAATTCGGCGGCAAAGGCCAGGATCTCCTCGCGCGAAACATGGCGCGGGCCGAACGTGCCGAAACGGCCGGGCTTGAAGTCTTCGAAGGTCAGCGTGGTCATTGGGTGAGGATATGCTGGAGGGAAGCCCGATTGTGGCCGTTATTTGCAGCAATCACAACCAGCCCACTCGCATAGCTCGCCCCTGGACTGCCGGCGCCCGGTCCCGGGCCTGGCTTTGGCGAGACTGATTGGGTTTCTGCGGTATCGATCCCTCTGGGTGCGGAGGCGCTTTGGCGCCGCCCCGAACCATTGGCCCGGCGAGACGCCTCGTCCTGACGGTCGCCTGCTGCGCAGGCTGGCGGGACGAAGTGATCACGCCGGGGGTGACGCAGTAGGATACACGCGACGCGAATCATATTTCGGCTGGCCGGGAGAACCATGATGTTCGATTTCCAGGATCTGTTTCAGTGGGACCGCTTCATCACGCCCACGATCATCAAGACGTTCTACTGGCTGGTGATCGCGGTCATCGTGCTGTTCGGGATCTCCGGCATCCTGTGGAGCCTCACCGCGATGGCGATCAGCCCGTTCGTCGGCTTCATCCAGCTGCTCGCATCGATCGCCAGCGTCTTCGTCGGCATCGTGTTCTCGCGCATCGCCGCGGAGTTCATCCTGATCGTATTCCGGATCAACGAGCATCTCGGCGCGATTCGCGATCGCGACGGAAGCATGCACTGAAGCGTTCGGCCTCCCGCCGGATGCGGCCTGCCGCCCCGGCTGTGGTTAATCCGAAGTAGCACCGCTGCGAAAATGCCAGCGAAATTCCGGGCGGGATCTTAAAACCGCTCGCGTATCAGTCTCCGCATTGCGCTTAAGATCAACGCGGGGGCGTCGTGAATTCGAGGAACGGTTTTTTTGCCGTGAGGCCGGGTGCCGAGCCGGGCTTCACGACCGAGGATATTCTATGGGCTGTCGGCATCTGGTCGGTGATCCTGACCCTGGCGCCGGTGATCGCATTCTATCTGCTGATGGTGGCGTAACGCCATCCATCGCGTCATCGCCAAAGTCAGCGAGGCAATCTGCGATTGCCTCGTCGCTTCAGCACACAAAAAACGCGCGACTGCCGCGCGTTTCTTTCCAGTTCGAACCAAAGCGGCGTTGTTACGCCGCCTGCTTGTGCATCGCGCCGGACGACGACGCCGTGCCGCGAATTGCCTTGATCGAGCGTTCGATCGCGGCCCACAGCCGGTTGATCTCGGCAGCAGCGCGGCCTTCCGCATAATATTCGCGGGCGCCTTCACCCTGGCCGAGCGCCATCAGCAGGTCGGCGCGGTTGGTGATCTGGCCGCTCCACACCGGTGCGCGGAATTTCGCCAGCGCCTCACGCGCGATCGCGACGATGCGGCTTTCGGCGCCGTCACGCTGCGCAGGCGCGCCGTTGATCACGACGGCGTAGGGCTTGCGCATCGAGCGGCAGGTCTGAATCGTTTCCTGCACCGCGTTGACGTCGAACACGCCGGGCCGCGCCGGAATGATCACCATCGTGGCGTTCTTGATGGAGTCGTCGACCACGGCCGACAGATTCGGCGGCGTGTCGATGAACACCCATTCGATGCCGTCGCGCTTGGCTTGAGCAATGATCCCGCTGACCGAGTTCACCGCCGTCTTGATCGCCGGCTCGTTGGTGCCGCGTAATTTATGCCAGAGCGTCAGCGAGCCCTGCGGATCGGCATCGATCAGCAGACAGGGCTTCGTTGCCTTGTGCACTTGCGCGGCGAGGTGAGCAGCCAGGGTACTTTTCCCCGAGCCCCCCTTACGCGAAGCGAAAACAATCACGTTCATACGTTGGCCTCCAGATTGACCCCAGGAGGCGAAAATGAATCAGCACGCTGATTCGCGAAAGAAGAAACTTCTTGCAATCCGCAAAGCGGCCAAGATTACCGGTGCATTCTGCTTTTTGAGTCACACTCAACTTATGACACAACCGAAAATGGAAGCGCTAAGCGTTTGATATGACTCAGGCCTAGCGCTTTTCGGCAGTTTTGGCGCGCTGCCGCGCGATCCATTTGCGCTCGATCCAGCCGAGCAATTGCGCCGTCGGTTTCTGCAAGAACGGGACATCCTGCGCGAACAAAAGGAGTCCGAGCGGCAGCATCCAGAGTCCGAGTATCGGCAGGAAGCTGAAGATGCCGCCGATGATCAGGAGGATCGCGAGCGGAATCCGCACATAGCGCGACGACGGCTTGCGCAGCCACGCGACAAAGCGCGCCGGCCTTTCCGGAAGCTTGGCTTCGAACCAGGCGAAGTGCCGATCGATCTCTTGCTTGTCGTATTCGCTCACGCGCCTCACTCCATCCGTTCCGTCGCGAAACGGATTTGGCAGACAACACCAACAGCAGAGATGATGCTGCGTGACAGCGTCACAAGGCGTCAGTCTGTCGCGCATGACGGTCTTGAAATTGCCGCTGAGCATTCCACCGCGAAGCCACACCGGTTCGCGTCAAGACAACGCGCCGGGCTCGCGCCTCTCGCGTGCGCGCGATGGGAATCAAATCAGCGGCGGACGTCAGTGGGTCGACTTCTTCGCCTTGTGCGACTTGGAGACCTTTCGCTTCGCAGCGACCGGCCGCCGTTCGACACGCTCGCTCGCCTCACGCGGCTCGGGATCTGCGCGGAAGAACACGCGGCAGGCCGGCGACAGCTGCGCCCTGTTCCTGATCATGCAGGCCGTGATGCGATCGACATCGGGAATCTCGGGACCACAAAGCCGGAACGCATCCGGCGTACAGGCCTGCTGCTGGTCGGGCGTGTAGGCCTCACTCCGGGCCGGCAGCAGCAGCGCGGCAAAGCCGACCACTGATATCAACGCAAACGAAAAACTCCTTGAACCGGCGGTCCCCATGCATCCCCCCAAGGTGGCACTAAGGTGTCGTTAAGGCGTCGTTTCGCGGAGTGTGGGTGATGGCACGAGGAAGTGCAAGCGGGCGAGATGACACGCCACCGGCGATCAAGGGAGACGGCAAGCGATCTTGCGATGGCCCCGAGCTTGCGACGTCGCGGTGGGTGATGGTGTGGATGGTACAGTTGGGTGGGCTCGAACCACCGACCTCCTGTTCCACAGGCAAAAAAAGAGCTCCGCCGGTATTACGATATTCCCGCCGTTTGCGCGAAAATGTCATTATTATCAATAGGTAAGACCGAAGCGCCTCGCCTTATCTGCGCTCCAATTGGCGCTATGGTGGTAGCTAAGTGGTAGCTACAGAGGCGACGGATGGCGGTCTCGAGTATAACGATTCGCGCAGTCCAAGCGCTCAAGCCAGGCGAAGCTATTTGGGACGCAGACCACCGCCAAGCGGTGCGAGGTTTTGGCGTTCGGCGTCAACGTGACCAAGCGACCTACGTCCTCAAGTACCGAGTGTTCGGCCGGCAGCGCTTCGTCACCATCGGTCCTCATGGCGCCCCCTGGACACCCGAGCTCGCACGTAGGGAAGCCAAGCGGCTTTTGGGTCTGGTTGCCGACGGCAAAGACCCGGCGGACGAGAAAGCCAAGGCCCGCATGCAGGCGGCCGACACCCTCCGGGTGATCGCGGATCAATATCTCCGGAACGCCAAGCAAAGGCTGAGGCCCACGACCTACTCGGGAATAGAGCGGTACCTGTTGGTCATTTGGAAACCTTTGCATCCTGTCTCGGTCTTCCAGATCACCCGTCGTCACATCTCGGCTCGTATCGCTGACATCGCATCACGTCATGGAAAGGTCTCAGCGGCCCGCGCCCGTACCGCGCTGTCCTCAATGTTCAACTGGGCAATCCGCGAGGGACTCGACATTGCCGCGAACCCGGTTCTCGGCACCAATCGACCCGCGCAGCCGGGAAGCCGGGAACGGGTCCTCACCGAGTCGGAGCTTTCAGCCATCTGGCAGGCCTGCGAGGATGACGATTACGGACGCATTGTGCGTTTGTTGCTCCTCACAGCCCAACGCCGTCATGAAGTAGGCAGTATGCAATGGACCGAACTCGATACGAGTTCGGGGCTCTGGACCCTGCCAGGTGCCCGGACCAAGAACCATCGCGAGCACTTGCTGCCATTGGTTCCCGCCGCCTTGGCCTTGCTCCCGCCCCGCCGAAAAAGCCGAGACTTCCTCTTTGGCGACGGGCCCCGACGCAGCAGTGACCCGCATCGTGGGTTCTCCGGCTGGTCAAAGTCGAAGGCGGCGCTTGATGAGCGCATCGCCGAGGCCCTCGGCGAACCCCTGCCCCATTGGACGGTTCACGATCTCCGGAGATCGGCGTCCACGGTAATGGCCGACCGGCTTGGCGTGTTGCCACACATCGTGGAGGCGATCTTAAACCACGTCAGCGGCCACCGGGCCGGCGTTGCCGGCGTATATAACCGCGCTCGGTACGCCGCCGAGATGCGCGAGGCGCTTGAACGCTGGGCACAACACGTTACGGCCTTGCCAGGACATGTTGGCGCTGTGAAAGCGAGCGCCGGCTTCTCTCATCCTGGTGCCTCCCAAAGGGCCGTTGGAGTCCTTTCCTAGTTCGTGTAACTGGCCTGCGGCAATCGGGGGTCGAGGCACCAAGATCTACGATATTTTCTCCGGGCGTCCGCCAAAACCTGGATCCCATCGAGTGGTAGGTTCAAATCGGGATAGGAGCCGCGGGTTTCGAGTCGTGGTCCGCTACATCGCAAGACCCACTATGCTCGAAGCCCCTTTCTTCTTACTAACGGGCAGCCTCCCCCTCGAGATCCTCGTGATAGCGCGGCAAAGGCCGCCTTTCGCCCGCAATTCCTCGCCGCCCAAAATGCGCGCCCAAATACCTGCAGATCCCCCATCTCAAAGGCGTGGCCTTGGGCCGGCGAGAGGGTCGGAACCAGTTTGCCGCCGGCTTGAGAGTTCGCGTCGGGAAATTTGCGTTGCGGAATATGCGAAGAAAATCGGCTCGGATCGGCTGATGCCGTTGGATTCCTCCTCCACCCAATTCAAACGCTCCCTTTACAATGCCCGGACAAGCTCTACCTACCGCCGGCTGAGCAGGATGTTCCGCTGTTGCAGATCCTTGATCCTCTCGGGCGCAAAGTCGAGTTGGCCAAGAACCTCTTCATTGTGCTCGCCCTGATAGGCCGGCAGGCCGGGCGACGGCAGTTCCGAACGGCTGAATATCCAGGGGTTGCCCGGCATGCGGACCAGCCCGCCGGCGCGGTCATCGACCTCGATCACGGCGTTCCACTCCTTGGCCCACTCCGTCTGCACGAACTCATTGACCGTACGCACGCGCCCAACCGCGAGCCCGGCTTCACTGACCTGCGCCTGCAACTGTTCGAGGTTCTCGAACGTGGTGATCCAGGCGCGGATTTCCGCGAGCAGCGGCGCGAGGTTCTGCCGGCGCAGGCTGGCGGTGGCGTAGCGCGGATCCGCCAGCAGATCGCTTCGACGCATCATGGCGCAGTAGCGCGTGAACATCGGCGAATAGATCGGGCTCGCGGCGATCGTCAGCCGGGTGCCGTCGGACATCTCGAAGATGTGCGACTCGTTCGCCGACAGAGCTATCGGCTCGCCGTCGGTATCGATCCCCGACATCATCGCGCCGGCGCGCTCGTTGACTGACAGCATCGTCGCGGCCATCGACACGTCGATGTGTTGTCCCTCGCCGGTGCGGTTGCGATGCTGAAGCGCGGCGAGCACGGCGATCACGCCCTGCAGCCCGGTATAGACATCGGCGTGGCTGCAGGAATCGCCGCGCGGCTCGGTCAGCGCCTCGCCGAAGTGATCCTGCACGATCGAGGTCAGGCCGGTCTCGGCCTGCACCGTTGGCGCAAAGGCCGGACGATTGCGCCATGAGGTCGACTGCCCGTAACCGCTCAGCGAGACGTAGATGATGCCGGGGTTGAAGGCGCGCACGTCATCATAGCTAAAGGCGAATCGCGCCAAGGTACCGGGACGGAAATTCTCGACAATGATGTCGGCATCTTTACACAGACGAGCGACGATCTCGCGCCCCTCCACGTAGTTCAGGTCGATACTGAGGTTCCGCTTGCCGGCGTTCTGCTGCACGAAGTAGAGACCCATGCCGCCGACGTAAGGCAATCCGGCGCGGCCGATATCGCCGGACGGCGGCTCGATCTTCGTGACGTCTGCGCCGAGGTCGCGCAGCGCCTTGGTGCAGTGCGGACCGGCCAGCACTCGGGTGAAGTCGACCACCCGTAATCCTTGAAGAGGCGCAGCCGACATTGTCAGTCTCCCTCGAAGACGGCCGTGGCCGGGCCCGATGCGAAGAAGGCATCGGCGCCGCGCTGGCGATCCTTGGCCTTCCAGATCATGTCGTTGATCTCGACCTGCCGTGCGTCTGCGGCCGCGACGCCGCCGCGCGCCTGCAGATTGGCCTGCATCTTGACGCCCGCGAGGACCTTGGTCGGACCGGCGGCAAGCTGCCGGGCCATGGTCATCGATGATGCCGCCAGCTCCGCTTCCGGGACGACGAGGTTGATGATGCCCCAGCGTTCGAACGCCTCGGGCGTGTGACGGCGGCCGAGCATCGCGATCTCCTTGGCGCGCGCGATGCCGGCGCGTTGCGCGATGCGCTGGGTGCCACCGAGCAACGGCAGCAATCCGACAGCGACCTCGACCTGGCCGAGGAACGCGGTGTTCGCCGCGATGATCATGTCACAGGTCAACGCGAGCTCGAGACCGCCGCCCAGCACACCGCCGTTGACGGCTGCAACCGTCGGAACCGGCGCGTCCTCCAGACTGCGCCAGACTTTTTCAAGACCGGCCTGATCAGTGTGCAGCTTGGTGCCGGTTCCCCACGACGCCATCTCCGCGCCGGCGCAGAAGTGCCGCATCGCACTGCGCAGCAGGATGGCACGGCAGCCGGCCGCGACCACTGCGTGGTAAGCGCCGACCACATCGTTGATGAGCTGGTCGTCGAGCAAATTGTGCGGCGGCTTCGCCAGCGTGACCACGCCGACCTTGCCGTCCATCTCGTAATTTACTGTCGCCATCGGAGTTCCCTCGTTCGATCCAAAAGGCCCGCGCCGCGGTCGACGCGGCATCACGACGGGCGGACGTTTCCTCACTGCGGGCGGCCTTGGCGCAGGTCCCGCTGTTCTGATGTTTTGAATGTTGCGCGTCATAACAAGCGTGACAACGTCAAGCTCTGCCAATTATGATGTCGAAAATTGCCAATCGGCCGGAAGAGCCGTTCGCTGGCTTGTCAATCTGTGCCAGCCGGACGTAGAGGAACCGCCATGAAATCGATCAAGATCGTGATGCCGATCTCGAGCGATCCCGATGCGCCGACGCAGAGCCTGCTGGGCCTGGCCGCACTGGCCGCCGAGCTCGCGGCGCAGGGCGTGTCGGTTCGGGAGTTGTTTGCACGGACCGGTCTCGACGCTTCCCAGCTCGAGGATCCCCATGCGCGCATCTCGCACCGGCAACGGCTGGCGATCTACCGCAACGCGATGCGGCTGGCGAAGCGATCCGACATTGGGCTGCTCGCGGGCGCTCGGCAGCGCATCAGTGATTACGGAATCTACGGCTATGCGCTGGTGTCGAGCCGGACATTCGGCGAAGCGCTGATGTTCTCCCTCGACCACATCACGATGGCCGGACCGGCGGTGCGGCAGATCAGCTTCCGGATCGAGCACGGAACAACCGCGATCCTGCGCAGCCACGGGCTCGATCCGCTCGGCGAGTTGTTGCCATTTGCCGCGGAATTCTGGCGCAGCTCGATGACCGCGGTGTTCAGCCGCATCCTCGAGTCACCCTTCCCCAGCAAGCGGATGATCTTTCCGTTCCCGGCCCCCGTGCACTGGCGCAACTATGAGCGGATGTTCAACTGCCCGATCGACTTCGGTGCCGACCGCATGGAATGGCATTTCGACGCCAAGATACTCGATCTGCCTTGCCCCAATGCCAACCCGATCACCGCGAAGATCTGCCAGCAGCTCTGCGACGTCGTTATGACCGAACGGCCCGGCGAATCCGAACTGGTCAGGCGGATCAGAGCCGCATGCCTCAACAGTCCCAACCGATTTGCCGGCGCGCCGGAGATCGCATCGCAGCTCGGGCTGTCGTTGCGAACCTTCCACCGCAGACTGGCGGAGGATGGGCGATCGTTCCAGTCGATCGTCGACGGGATGCGGCGATCGATTGCGACGGAGTTGCTGGAGAATACGCATCTGGCAATCGACCAGGTCGCCGAGCGTGTCGGCTTTGCCGACGCGACGAGCTTCCGCAAGGCGTTCAAGAAATGGACCAACCGCTCGCCGTCGGATTTCCGCCACCCTACAGTGCAGCGGCCAGCAGCATCGCCAGACGCGTGACCTGCAGCAGCGACAACCCGACTGCCAGCGTCAGAAGCTGTCCGAAACGGACGTCCTCCGGGTCGACCGCCGCGCCCTGCAGATGCGCGTAGATGAGCGGCGACTGAAACTCCATATCGGCCTCCCGCCAATCAGGTATGGTCGCTTCCAGCAATCGCGGCATGCGCCGGCGCGATCCTGCCGACGCATGATCCGAACCCGATGCTCGCAAAACCCTCCCGGCTGCAGCGGCCGCGGAAGGTGACTTCGTCGCCATCCTCGAGAAAGCCGCGGCTCTCGCCGTTCGGTAGCACGGCCGGCCGTGCTCCTGCGGCGGTGAACTCGAGCATGCTCGAGAGCTGCGCCGGACTAGGTCCCGAGATGGTGCCGGTGCCGATCAGGTCGCCCGGCTGCAGATTGCAGCCGTTGATGCTGTGGTGCGCGACCATCTGCGCCGGCGTCCAGTACAGGTGCTTGGCGTTGGATGTGAGAATCGCCGCAGCGGGCTGGCTCGCGGCGCGCATCTGCGCGGTCGAGAGCAGGACCTCGAGCTGAATGTCCAGGCCGCCGTGCGATTGATCGGCCGTGTCGAACAGGTAATCGAGCGGCCGCGGATCGCCATCCGGGCGCGCCAGCGCCGCGACGCGGAACGGCGCCAACGCGTCCGACGTGACGACCCAGGGTGACACCGAGGTCGCAAAGCTCTTGCTGAGGAACGGCCCAAGCGGGAACATTTCCCAGCGCTGGATGTCGCGCGCCGACCAGTCGTTCAGCAGCGAATAGCCGACGATCTGCTGCGATGCCTCGGAGATCGGGACCGGATTGCCGAGGCGATTGCCGGCAGCGACGTAGAGACCCATCTCGAGCTCGAAATCCAGCCGTTCGCACGGGCCAAAGCTCGGAGCGCCGCCAATCGCCGCCGGCGGACGCTGCCCGAGCGGCCGCCGCACGATCCCGCGCCCGACCTGCACCGACGACGCCCGGCCGTGATAGGCGATGGGGACCCATTTGTAGTTCGCGGGAAGCGGATTTTCCGGAGTCAGGAGCGCGCCCGCCGCCCTCGCGTGATAGATGCCGGCGTAGAAGTCCGTGTAGTTCGATACCCGTGTCGGCAGATGCGGCGTTGCATCCGCGATCGGCGTCAGGAGCTCGGACGCGCGGCATCTGGTGTCATTGGCCGCGCTGCCCTGGCCGAGCAGATCGGCGGTGAGGCGGCGCAGCTCCCGTAGCGCCATGGGTCCGAGCGCGAACAACGCATTGAGCGTATCCTGCTGCAGCGCCTGGCGGATCGACGCCGTAAGACGCTCATCCGAACCGAGCGCCCGCTTCAGGTCAAAGACGAGATCCCCGATGGCAGTACCGATCCGCGGCTGCGGATCGGCCGCGGTGCCGAAGACACCGAGCGGTAGATTCTGGATCGGGAAATCGGTCGCGATGCGGTTTGCCGTTTCGACGAAACTCTTCCGCGCCGGGTCGTGGGTCTCATCGAGTTGAACTGCGTTGGTCATGCCCGGCTCCTCGATGTCACGAGACCGCGGCGGCGAGAGCTGGTCGCTTGCTGGCCAAAGCTGTTCCGATCTCTGACTGGATAAACTGCGCAGCAAACGCTTCGCGTTCGCACGATGCGCGTTCGCTCCGGTCCGTCACCGAGAACAGCCAGACCAATAGGAAGGCCAGAGGCATCGAAAACAGCGCGGGATTGTCGTACGGGAACAACGCCGTTGAAAAGCCGAAGACGGCGACCCAGACCGTCTTGCTGAGCACGACGAGGACGACTGATGCGACGAGGCCAGCGAGGCCGCCGGCAACGGCGCCGCGCGTGGTGGTGCCACGCCAGAACATCGCCATTGCCAGCACTGGAAAGTTGCAGCTCGCGGCCACCGACAATGCAAGCCCCGCCATGAAAGCCACGTTCTGGTTCTCGAAAGCATAGGCCAGCAGAACCGCAACGACGCCGATGGCGACAGCCGATATCTTCGAGACCAGCAGCTCGCGCACTTCCGATGCCTTGCCGCCGGCTAGCACCTGGCCGTAGATGTCATGACTGACAGCCGAGGCGCCGGCGAGCGTCAGGCCGGCCACGACGGCGAGAATGGTCGCGAATGCGACCGCCGAGATAAATCCGAGCAGCAGCGGTCCACCCATCGCGTGGGCGAGATGGATCGACGCCATGTTCGGGCCGCCGATCAGATCGGCGATCTTGTTGAACTGTCCGGACGCCGCAACGTTGAAATAGCTGGGATCGGTCATCAGGATTGCAGCGGCGGCAAAGCCCAGCACCGGAATGATCCAGCAGAAATAGGCGACGCAGGCCGTCGCATAGAATACGGATTTGCGGGCCGCCGCGGCGTCCTTCACCGTGAAGAACCGCATCAGGATGTGCGGCAGGCCGGCGGTGCCGAACACGAGCGCGAGGCCAAGCGAGATGGCGGACACCGGTTCGGCAAACAGGCCGCCGGGCACGAGAATGGCGGCGCCTTTGGGATGGACCTGGCTTGCGGCCGCGAGCAGCCGTCCGAGGCTGAAGTCGAAATGCCACAACGCGGCCAGAGCGAGCAGTGTTCCGCCACACAGCAGCAACACGGCCTTGGTGATCTGCACCCATGTCGTGGCCTGCATGCCCCCAACGATCACGTAGAGGATCATCAGCACGCCGACGCCGAGCACGGCGAAGATGTAATTCATGCCGAACAGCAGCTGAATCACCTTGCCCGCACCGATCAGCTGCGCGATCAGGTAGAACAGGACGACGACGAGACTTCCGGTCGCGGCGACCAGCCGAACCGGCGTCCGCTGCAGGCGAAACGCGGCCGCATCGGCAAAGGTGTAGCTACCGAGGTTGCGCATTCGCTCCGACATCAGGAACAGCACGATCGGCCATCCCGTGAGAAACCCGAGTGCGTAGATGAAGCCGTCGAAGCCGTTGGCGTAGACCAGCGCGGATATGCCGAGAAAGGCCGCCGCCGACAGGAAATCGCCGGCGGTCGCCAACCCGTTCTGCACCGGGGTGATCGCGTGTCCGGCGGTATAGAAGCCTGCTTTCGATCCTGTGCTGCCGGCCGAGCGCCAGGTGATGACGAGCGTGACGGCGACGATCATGAGGAACATCCCGATCGCGATCCAGTCGGGCCCCCGCACCCTCGTCGCCGTCGTCCCCTGGGCCATGGCCGCGAATGGAAACGCGACGCAAAGCGCGATCAACAGCGACCTAACGATCATCGGCCGAACTCCTGATTGACGAGGCGCGTAAGTTCGTCGAAGCGCGTGTTCGACCGTTGAACATAGAAGCCCGTGAACGCGATGATTGCTGCGACCATGAGAAGCGCGATCGCGAAGCCAACCGGCATCGCACTCCCGGCGAAGCTCGCGCCGAGCGCGGCTTTCGCCGTCGAAATCAGCGCGATGAAACCGAAGAACATGAGCAGAGTCAGGATCGACAACCCCCATCGCAACCGCGCCCGTCCCGAGACCAGTTCCCTGAACGCGGCATCGGCGAGGATTTTTCGCGTGCGGTCGGGCGACAGTTGCAGCATCCGGTTCCTCCTCGGAGACATTTGCTGATCGCCGTGCCCATCTGCGTGCGTTGCGCCGCAGAAATTCAGGGCTCGGGGTGTCTCCTCTCCTAGGCTCCGAGCATCGGAATCCGGAGTGCATCCGACAAGGTGATATCCTGCCAAAGTCCGGGTGATTTTATGCCATGCCGGGGTGCGCCGCGATCGCTGCCCGATCGCCTGTCTCGAACGCAGAAATCAGCCAGCCGCCGGCAACGGCCGAAGGTCCAAAGACCGGCCATGCTGGGTTGTTTTTGAATTTGCGCGAGACGCTTCAATTCCCCGTAAGAAAATCCTTCAGGACCGCAGCGCGTCGATGGCGTGGGCAATGGGCTGTCGAATAGCGCTGGGTCTGACGGAGGGCTTCCTTCCCGGCGATTTCTGGTGGGGTATTGGGATATGGTCAGCCAAAAAGAGGGTTCAAGAAGCCTTGCTCGCGCTGGCTTCCTCTCTCCTCGACACCAAAGACGCGAAAACTCGAGCACAATCGCGACGACACCCGAGAGACAAGTAAACCGTTACGTCGAGAGCTTTTGTTCCTCCTGCGACCACGTTGACGCTTCTCTTCGACGCCGAACGTTGATCGCACGGGGCGCCTTCCGCATATCCTTATGGAAGAAGTCGGCCTTTGGCCGATGCGGCCAGGCGCCCGGGTTAGACGCGATTGCCACTCACCCCACCGCCTCCTCACCCAGCGCATGTTTGCAGGACTTACGTTGGCTAACCGGCCATCGCACCGCAAAATCGGCCCGAGACTCAATCTTTAACGAAGTGCATACCTTCGGTCGGTACTGCATTGAAGCTTATATTGCCCGTTTAATTTCGGATTTTTCCATGGACGATTCCGCGGCGTTGCTGCATGAGCTCGAGGACTCGATTTCGCAGGGCACTCCGGACAGTCGCGAAAGAGCCTTATGGCATGCAACCGATCTGTTGATCGCCGGCCGCTATTCGGACGATCAAATTTGGCTATTCGGAGCCATCATAGAGCGTCTCGCAAGCGAGATTGAAATCAAGGCACGAGCCCAGCTCGCGGACCGATTGGCTCGAGTCGAAAGCGCTCCAGTCAATATCGTCAACAAGCTGGCGTCAGACAAGTCGATAGCTGTAGCAGGCCAAATTCTCCGTCATTCGAATCGCCTCGACGTACGTGCGCTGGTGACAAGCGCGAGCACGCAAAGCCAAGACCACCTTTTGGCTATTTCCAAGCGCGCGACGCTTTGTGAAGCCGTCACCGATGTTCTCGTGACACGAGGGAATCGAGAGGTTGTTCATTCCGTTGCTGCAAATTGCGGGGCGCGATTTTCTGAATCTGGATTTCTGGCATTACTCAAGCGCTCTGAGGGCGATTACATTCTAGCTGAGACCCTTGGTCAACGAACCGACATTCCGCGGCACGTCTTCCAGCAGTTGATTGCAAAGGCTTCAGGCGAGGTCAAACAAAAGCTTGGTAGCGAACGTCCGGAGCTAGCGGACCAAATCAAAACCTCAGTCACCGATGTCACCGGCTCGATACACGCAACATTTGGACCTGCATCTGCGCAGTATTTCGCCGCAAAGAAGGCCGTCTCATCATTACATCGCCAGGGAAACTTAAGTGAGACACAGATCTGCGCTTACGCGCAGCAACAAAAGCGCGACGAGGCTGCAATCGCTCTGTCGCTCTTGTGCTCGATGCCGGTAAACGTCGCCGAACGCGCCATACACGACCAAACAGGAGAAATGGTACTCATACTTGCAAGCGCGCTCGATTTCTCGTGGGATACCGCCATGGCATTGCTGTTTCTCGGCGCTCCGGAGGGACGGATTGCTGCAAGCAGGTTGGACGATCTCAAGATCGCGTTTTCTCGGCTCAAGCCGGAGACCTCTCGGACCGTACTTGAGTTATACCAGTCGCGCAGGCAGGCCGCCACTCAGACCGGCGTCACGCCCCGCCTACGCTGACAAGCTGCGCTCGCTTGCCGAGATTCAGGCCTTCAAAAGCCGACCTCGAAACGGGAGGATCGGCGTGCAGCTTTCTCGTCTAGCATCGAAGGGATGTGCTCGGCGTACAACATCGGCCCACCGCACCTCTCGTTAGGTGTCTCTCCTCGCTACTTCACCTTTCGACGTAGAAGATATTCAAACGTGCCAGCGATGTTAGCGAATAGCTTGCCGTGACGGTGCCGCGACCGAAGATGCGAACTTAGAACCAGTAGTCCCGCGGCCTGTAGATCCGCCAGGCTGCAACTACCGTTTCGAGCACATAGAATAAGACCGTCGGCAATTTGCTTTCTCAGCTCGTCGCTATCTTTGTCGGCAGGGATCTTCTTGCAAACGAAGTCAAGCGCCGCGGTCATGTTCGCAATAGTGTTCTGATCAAATTCAGTAAGCATGCTTCTCTCGAAATCCAAAGCTAGAACCGAAGCAAGTTTCGCGCCAGCGACCGTGCATCTTGTTCGAAGAGCTATGTCTGCACAGCGGAATATGTCGCTGGAGAGGATTGATGCCCGAAGGCAAATTTTAATGTCGTTAGCTAGAAAGACACCCTGATTTTAGTGCTGCGAAACATCCACTGCGATCTCAACGGCAGCTGGGACCTGCGGTTCAAGCGCAAAAAGCACTCAACCCGATTTGCGCAATTCACGTTGCGCTTTGAACGCAGCCTTGAACACCTCGAGGCCGGCAGAGGTCAATCCACTCTCTGAGATGAGGCCCAACCGCGTAAGGTTGATCGTTTCGATCACGCTGTCGCTGTGTGTGGATCCGCCACCGAACAATCTAATGACAATACGCTGTTCCCTGCGCGTTAGCCCATTCCAGAGTGTTAGATCGTGCATCCCAATGCCCCATGCGAATCACTGCATGACACTGAGCAATTTGCCGGATACTGAGAGGCAAAATCGTGGCTGGCAAGGAATAGACCAGGGAAAACACAAACTTTGGGCCGTTGAAGCCGACTTGCGGGTTCATCCATTGCGAGCATAGCACGACCAACCAAGCGTCTCGATCGAAGACCAACGGTTGAGCCTGAAAACGATTGTCCCCGCGCGTGGCGCACCAAGGGCCGGACCCATGGGACCGCACATAGTGACGGTGGGCGCAGCCGAACACGATGTCGGTGGCTTCGGCTGCCCTGATCCAGTGGATAGTGTCAGATGCACCGGTCTTCGACTTGTTTAACCCACGGAGTGGTTGCGAGGGCAATGTCGCTAGCGGAACCAGCCAAAACCGGATGGCCAAACGCTCCTGTTTGAATCCACCGCAAGGCACCGTCGTAGCTGACAGCATCTCGCCCGGGACGCGCGAGCACTGAACCTGCTCACCGGCGTGGAAAGATTACCGGCGGTCACTGTTCGCGTTTGCGTTGCTATCCTGACTACCATCGAGAGGCACGGCAATTCGACAAAGCAGTCCCCCAGGGTCAAACTGCACGCTCACCTCTCCATCAAGATCATGAGCCAGTGTCCGTTCAAGCAGGGTGGATCCAAAGCCTCGGCGCGTCGGCCGTGAGACGGCGGGGCCGCCGCTTTCCCGCCAAACAATGCGAAGCTGTGGCCGTGCATCACTCGTCCAGTTCCATTCAACTCGGACAAGCCCCGCCTCGTTGGAGAGTGCTCCGTACTTCGTTGCATTTGTACGAAGCTCGTGCAACGCCATCGCAATCGAAACTGCTTGTTTAGGGGTCAGCAGAACCCTTGGTCCATCGAGCGATATCCGATCCGCATTTACTCCCCTGGCATCGAGTGTCGCTTCCGTGAGATCGGCCAACGAAGCGTTTTCCCAGTTCGATTTCGTAAGCAAATCATGCGCGCGCCCAAGCGCAATCAACCTCCCCTCGAATGCATGCCGGGCTTCGACCGGATCAGCGTTATTTCTGAATGTCTGGTGTGCGATGGCCTGAACAATCGCAAGCGTGTTCTTGACGCGGTGGTTAAGCTCGTCCACCAGTAGCTCGCGCGCTCTCTCCGCCTCATCGCGCTCGGTAACATCGACGTTTGCTCCAATCATCCCAACGAATTCGCCCGAAGCCGAGAACCGTGGATGAGCGCTCGTATCGAGTATGCGATAGTGGCCGCTCGCAGCAAGGTAACGCGCCTTCAGAGCGAACCCGCTACGTTCTTCGAGAGCAAGGGAAACTCTGCCGACCACGTTGGGACGATCCTCTGGGTGCAGTGTATTGCTCCAATCAAATCCTTGCGCTTCCTGGTCGGAAACATCCCAGAATTCTCGCAGCATCTGGTTGAGATGGACACACCTTCCATCGGAATCGCTCATCCAGATCATCACCGGCGCGCTGTCGAGCATAAGTCGAAATCGCTCCTCGGACGCGCGAAGCTCAATTTCGGCTTGCTTTTCTGAGGTGATGTCGTGTGCCACGCCGATAAAGCCGACATGCTGACCGCGTTCATCGTACCTGGGCTGAGAAACCGCCTTGATCCATCTCCAATCCGTACCAGCTCGCAGGATTCTGATTTCGATCGCGAACCGGTTCCTAGATAAGACAGGGTTCGCCGGCACAAGTGTCCTAAGCTGCTCAGCCTTCAGGATCCGCGCAGCATCTTCTGGGTGCACCCGAGAGCGCCAATCGAATCTCAACGCCTCCTCGTAGGTTAACTCAAAGAATTCCGTATACGCCTGATTGACGAATGAGCGCTCGCCATCGAGTTTGGTGACCCACATCGGAATCGGCGCGCTGTTGGCTATGGTTCGAAACCGCTCCTCGCTCTCTCGCAAAGCCTGTTCTGCAAATTTAGCGTCAGTCACGTCGAAATGCGCGCCGATCAAGCGGAGCGGTCGACCGGTCGCGTCACGGTCGATTTGAGCCGCGACGCGGACCCAGCGTGTCTGGCCGTCGCTGGGCCGGACGATGCGATACTCGGCCGAGTAATCCGAGGCCCGACCAGCCAGTGCTTCGAGAAATTGGCCTTCGGCGCGAGTTCGATCCGCGGGATGAATTCGCGCCACCCAATCCTGGTGCGACTCGTTCGTCGCCGTCGGCGGCAAGCCGTGGATCTTCAAATATTCGGGCGACCTACGATTCTGAAAGCCATCTCGGAGGTCAACCTCAACGCCACCGACGCCGGCGATCCGGTGGATGAGCGCCAGCTCCGCTTCGCGCGCTTGCAATTGCCGGAGCAGTCGATGAACGTCTGGTCCGGCGTCCTGTTTCAAAGCACTCAATTATGTTTCTCTGGTCAAATGATTTTACAGGGTAACCGGTTGGCGACATAAAACCTAACAGAACGCCGCGGGGGATCGCTAGTTCCTAGGCGCGACTGGGGCGCCATGATGAAAAGCCCGCCAGGCGGCCGCCTCCGGACGCACCGACGCTGGATGGGTCGGCACCACCGACCATCCCCGTTATGAAGAATGGCGGCTTGCGACGTTGCTGCTCCTCCCATCCGGTAAGTGAGACTCGAGCTGCGTCCAAAGGCCGATTGGTGCGCCAGGGGAGGGGATCGAGCGGCGATCCGTTCAGATATAACCCAAACGACAACCTCGGTAGGTTGTTCGCGCGAGGGGAACTCGAGCGAGTAAGAGTTTGCAGTAGCTTCGCCTCCGGCTCGCGAAGAGAAAGCTCAGCATAGTGGTGAGCGGCCTCACGGCCTAAGCCGACGGCGAGGTAAGTTGCGCCTCCCATTGCACGGTCCGCAACCGGTCTCCCCTGAGCGTACAATTTGTCCAGCGCCTCAAGTTGCCGATGCGCGACGCGATGGCGCAGGACTGCCTAATCACTACGCTTGGCAGTGTGGCAAGCCTCAGTTACCGTCCTATTTTCGCCTGACCGTAAGTCAAGGCTACAACCTGCGAGGACAACATGATCGAGCTCACGATCAATGGGACCAAGCACCAAGTCGACGTGGTCCCCGAGATGCCTTTGCTGTGGGTACTGCGCGACGAACTCGGGATCACAAGCCCCAAATACGGCTGCGGAGTTGCGCAATGCGGCGCTTGCACCGTCCAGATTGACGGAATGGCGGTCCGATCCTGTCAGGCGCATATTGGCGAGATTGCAGGCAAGTCGGTCGTCACCCTCGAAGGGTTGGAAAAGCGAGACCAACACCCAGTTCTGCAGGCTTGGATCGAACATCAGGTTCCACAGTGCGGGTACTGCCAGACCGGCCAGATCATGCAGGCCATCTCGCTTCTCGATCTGATCGCGCAGCCGACCGACGAAGATATCAACGAGGTGATGTCCGGCAATCTATGCCGTTGCGGAACTTATCCGCGCATTCGGGCGGCAATCCACGCGGCAGCCGCGAAGAAGATGGCGGAGAAGTGAGATGGGCCGCCAGAATCTTTCGCGCCGCGCATTCGTTTTCGGCTCGGCTGCCGTAGCCGGCGGCGTAGCTTTCGGCTCATACGCCGAAGCCGCGCAAACCGCGACTGCCAGCGACAATCCATTGACTGCCGATCTCGGGCCGAACTCCGTAACCTTCAATCCTTGGGTCGAAATTAGCCCGGAGAAAATCACGCTTATCGCGCAACACGCCGACATCGGCCAAGGCGTTGGCTCAGTGCAGCCGATCATGATCGCCGAAGAGATGGACCTCGATCCCGGCCAGTTCGAGATCCGGTTCGCCGGCCCCAGTCCCGCCTACTTCAACACGGGTTTTGCAGACGAGTTCGCGCCGTTCGTGGCCGCGGACCAAAGCCCGGCCGCCGAAGAGGCGCGCGCTGCCACGCTCGAGTATCTCAGAAAAACCGGTCTGCAAATGACTGGCGGCTCGAGTACGATTCCGGACACTTACCAAAAGCTGCGGGTCGCCGGCGCGGTCGCGCGCGAGACACTGAAGGCCGCCGCAGCC
Organism: Bradyrhizobium sp. RD5-C2; assembly: GCF_019972155.1. Taxonomy (GTDB): domain Bacteria; phylum Pseudomonadota; class Alphaproteobacteria; order Rhizobiales; family Xanthobacteraceae; genus Bradyrhizobium. Next base: position 491,567 of record NZ_BOVL01000012.1, read on the forward strand.
AAGCGTGCGGGTGTTGCCATCGCCGACCTTCGGACCCAATCCGGCCATGTCGTCCTGCCGGACGGAAAGAAGATTGCCTATCTCGAACTCGCGGCAGATGCCGCGAAGATAGCGCCCGTGCTCGATGCAAAGCCGCGCGATCCGTCACAATGGCGGTTGCTGGGCAAGCCCATGACACGTCTCGATGTTCGCTCGAAGGTTATGGGCGAACTAAAGTTCGGCATCGATATGAGGATGGACGGCATGCTCTATGCCTCCGTCAAGCTGAACCCCAACAAGGGGCAGCCGCTGAAATCATATGACGCAAGCAAGGCGCGCACGATGCCGGGGGTCAAGAAGATCCTCGAAATCAGGAATGGCGTTGCGGTGGTTGCCACCAACAGCTGGTATGCGATGAAGGCGGTCGCCGCGATCGATTGCGAATGGGCGCCCTCGGCATACCCCTCCGAGCAGGCCGACCATTGGAAAGTGCTGGAAACGTCGTTCAAGCCCGAATTCCTCGGCAAGGAGTGGCGCAAGATCGGCGATATTGAGGCCGGGCTAAAGACCGGCACGCCCGTCGAGGCCGAATATCGCGCACCCTATCTGGCGCATCAACCGCTTGAGCCTCTCAACGGAATCGGACACGTCACCGACAAGGGGATGGAGATCTGGGTCGGTCATCAGAGCCCGCAATTCGTGCAGAATATCGCGGCGGCTGCGATCGGCCTGAAGCCGGAACAGGTCACCTTCCACAATCAATGGACGGGCGGAAGCTTCGGGCACCGTCTCGAGTATGAGAACGTTCGCGTCCTGGCGGAGATCGCAAACCAGATGCGCGGCACGCCGATCAAACTCGTCTTCTCGCGCGAGGAGGATTTTCTCCAGGACATTCCGCGGCAGATTGCAATCGCCAGGCACAGGGGCAGCGTTGACAACGGCAAGATTGTTGCCGTCGATCTGCAACTGGCCTCGACGACTCCGCTCAAGGGACTGCTCGAGCGCTCGGGCATCCCATCGAAGGATCCCGACGGGCAGTTGGCCGCGGGTCTGTGGAACGTATATTACGACATCCCCAACTTCCGTGGCACGAGCTATGAGGCGCAAGGATTGTCGCCGAGCACCACATGGCGATCGGTCGGTGCTTCAACAGCGGGCTTCTTCACCGAGAGCTTCATCGACGAGCTGATCCACGCCGCGGGCCTCGATCCCATGAAGGCGCGCATCGCGATGTGCAATGTGCCGACCTACCGGAAGGTGCTGGAGACGGTCGCGGAGATGTCAGATTGGAAGGGACCGCTCGGGAACGGCCGAGGCCGCGGCGTCGCGTTTGTCGAGGCTTTCGGCACGCCGACTGCGGAAGTAGTCGAAGTGACGAAGACGGACAGGGGCATCAGGATCGACAAGGTCTGGGTCGCCGTCGATGTCGGCAAGGTCGTCGATCCCGTCAATTTCGAGAATCAGGTGCAAGGCGGCGTTATCTGGGGGCTCGGCCATGCAATCAATTGCGAGCTCACGTACGCGAAGGGCGCAGTGCAGCAGACCAATTACAATCACCACGAAGCGATGCGGATTTACCAATGTCCTGTAATCGAAGTGCGCGGACTTGAGAACGATCCTAAAGTGAGGGGCGTCGGAGAGCCGCCGGTTCCGCCGGCCGCTCCTGCGCTCGCGAACGCGATCTTCGCAGCGACCGGGCAGCGCATCCGCGAAATGCCCTTCAACAAGTTCATCGATTTCGTGTGAGGCGGGCTATGAAGAGGTCTCTGATCATGCTCGCTCTTGCCGCTTCGACAACTGCCGTCCTGACCGGGATTGTTGCGGCCAAGGACGAAACCAACAAGGATGTCTTGCCGCCTGGCAGCGTCAGCCGCACCGAGGGGTTGGAGGCCTGGAAACGCATTGAGGCTGTTGTGACACATCCGCGATGTGCGAACTGTCACGTCGATGCCAGGGCCATTCCGATCTGGACGCCAGCAGGTGAATCCAAGCCTCGCGTGCATGGCATGAACATCCACGGGGGCGACAGTCGCATCGGCGCCGAGAAGATCGCCTGCTCGACCTGTCACATGACATCGACCCAGGCCAACGAGCCGGCACCGTCGCCGCCACGTGCCGGCATCGACTGGCAACTCGCACCCGTCGAATTCATCTGGTTCGGCAAGAGTGGCGCCGAGATTTGCGCGCAACTAAAGGACCCCAAGCGCAACGGCGGTCGCGACGCCGTTGGTTTGCTCGAGCATCTCAGGCACGATGCATCGCTGAACGGCTTCATCCCGCGCGGATGGGCGCCTGGGGCGGGTCGTACGACGCCGCCGGGGACGTTTGAGGATCACGTCAAGGATGTGGCCATGTGGGGCGCAGCCGGACAACCGTGCCCGGATTGACCTCTATCGTCGTCATCGGATTGTGGGCCTTGGCGCGGGTCCGTTCGACTGCCGGACCTTGAGTCTCGAGCCCCCAAGGAATCGGCCGCCCACTTGGGCATCCTGTTCGCATTCTCGAAAGCAAAATTGAACATCGAACCGACCTCTACGACATCGCAGACCCATCATGGCGTCCCATCCCAACGTGGAGACGAAATGCCAGGGGCTCTGGCTCATCCCGAATTTGCGGGCGGCTTCTGAACGGTTCTGAGCAACTGTTGCGCGGCCTCGGCGTTCGTCGCGCAACGCGCGAGCCAGCGAGCCACGAGAAAATCCACCCGCGCGGCAAATCGCAGCCGAGCCGCCGCCAACACAAGCCTCGCGTCTAACCTTGGATCGGATAGTTTCTTGAGGTCGTTACGGGCGTTCATCTTGCCCTCCTGCCGTTTCGGCGGAGGGAGTAGCCCGGCGCCGACGATTACACGCTTGCTTTGCCGATCAGCTTCGCTTCGAGCTGAAAATTCACACTCCGTGTCATCACGGACACGCACGACCAATCGGCCCGCTGAATAAGCGCCCGGACGCTGGCGGCAGTCTCTGCGATGTGCGTGCGAGCGTTGCGCATGACGGTCCTAAAGAGTGCAGGCAATTCTTACCTACGACGAACGTGACGATGTAAACGCAGAGAAAATTCGACGCGTCAAATGGTTTCGTCGATGAGGCGCGTAATTTGTTACGTGCTCTCCGCCGCAAATGCGCAAGTCAGGATGTCTGCTGCCATCAAGGATACCGCCACCGCCGCAAATGCGCAGGTTCGGAGTTGCTGCACAATCTAAGGTCGACCGCAGATAGTGCGACACATCTTGGCACGGTCGTCGTGTCGTTATGCGATGATGCAACCTTTCATCAAATTGCATTCTCGCTTCTCTCTTCGGGGTCGTGGGGCGAATGGGGTTCCCTTCACCTCGTTTGGTATTAATCGCGGCAGCCTTGGTCCGCGCGACTCCTTGCCGCATGCATGCGCGGCTCTGCTGAAGTCGACACTCCAATCGATCAGCAAGTCACGTCGATTTGATGCTGCGCACGAGATGCACAGGAACCACTTCCGGAGGTTGCATTTGGTTAGATGCGAGAAAGCGGGAGCTTGCAGCCCTTGGCATTCAGTCAGGCCAAGGCGCCCAAACGTGACAAGCAAACCAAATCCAGGGAGCAAGCCATGACGAGTCTAAGAGTTCTTGGCGCGGCTGTGATAGTGGCATCCGCAGTTTCGAGCCCCGCATCGGCGCAAGCCGTTTTCTCCAACCCGGCCGCCTGTGCATCTCAATTTGCCAGTGCCAATTGCCTCAATAGAGGAGCCGGTAGCCCGTACGACAGCACGAGAGGCTATTATCATCGGCGAACCGCCTATCGCGAACCCGTGGGACCGGTGGGTGTCGCCGCCGGCGTGGCCGGCGCTGCCGTCGGAACGGCCGCAGCGATCGCGACCGCTCCCTTCAGCGGCTGGCGTAATTCCTACGCCGCATATAGCTCCTACGATCAACCCGGTGCCTACGGCGACTACTATGCGTGGAACGGCGACTGGAACACTTACGCGTCGCACAATGGCATTGTCTGCAGGCCTGGTACCATTTTCAAGGGGGCCGACGGACTCCCACATCTCTGCCAATAGACAAACTGCCAGCACGCTAATCTTCGCAGGCGGTCGCAAGGGCCGCCTGCTCGTTGTCCTGGTCCAGTTCGCTCCTCGCGGCTGGGACGCTCTGTACCGATCGGCACCTCTGGCGCCCTGCTGTACCGCGAGCATCCTCGCTGTGTGACTCCGCTCTATGTTTCTTCTCTATGTTTCGTCGAGGCTTTGGACCAGCTTCGCGGAACCGCGGGAGATCGCCAGAGTAAACGACTGCGAAGAGAATCTCGCCGTACGACTGGAACGAGCCGATCGAGTAACTGGCACTTTCAGGAAAGGGAAAGCTCGATTCCTGGGCGACCAGGCACGCGGTGCCGGCGGCATTCAATTTTGGAGCGCCCTGAGGGCTCTGCCTTCTCAACAACCACTGCAGTTGACGATCTCCGAAACCCCACCGCAACGCGCTTGGCAGGCAGTCACGATCGCTGTATCGGCGACCCCGCCGCCGGAAGATCAGCGCGATCTCGTTCGATGCGTCGCTCGTAGTGGGCCGCCAGTTGCAACAGCCGCAGCTTGATGAGGGGATCGGCCTGTTCAGCTAGCGCACGAACGGTCCGCGCTCTTTCCTTGCAAAACTCGTCGTCCATAGCATCCCGCCAAATCACCGCGGGATACTGCCAGTCAAACCGTCGGGCTGACTGTGATGTAGGTTACATTGTTGTCGTGCTTTCCCCGCAATTCACCGCGTCGTGATAGTCGGCTCGGTAACAAATGCAACGCCAACCCATGTGCCTTTTCGCCAAACGACGTTGCACGCGTAGGTCTTGCTAGGCGGAACGATAAGCGTGAATTGGTCAGGAAGGGGCGACGGCGGATCATCCACCTTCAGCGCCGCGCCGTTCTCTGTGATGTTGCCAATGACACAACACGGTGACAGGCCACCGACCCTGATCAACGCATTGTCCAACGATAGATTACGCACAGACTTTTCGTCTGTCAGGAAGACCTATCATCTCCGAGCCCATCAATAACTAATGCAAATTAGACCGATGCTGCGCGAGAAGGATTGCGTTTCTGCTAACGATCGTAGTGCTGGGCTAAAGCTGGCGACGCGGCTTCACGCCGTCTGTCGATTTGACCGGCCTTTGCCGCGGCGACGCCGCGTTCGTTGACGACGATTTCGAGGAGGATCAGGCAATCTCGTCGAATCCGTCGCCTCCAGTGCGGCGGCCTCGGTCGTTGGCGGATCGTCCACTGACCGAAGCGGCGACCTTCGAACGGCGACGGCGGTTTCGAGCGCAGCGAGGAATAGCCGCCCCTGCTCCGTGATCTCCCAACCCGCATCATCGCGCACCACGAACTTGGCCGAGAAGATATTCAGGTCCGGCGCATGCTCGGCCAACCGCTTCATGCGATCGGTCCAGTCTCTGCCGCTATTCATCAAGATTGCAACGGCGTGCCGTAAGTCGGCAACAGAGGCTCGTCCGGCGGACTGGCCGGCCAGCACTTTCAAGACGGTCAGTTGGAAGGACACTTCCACGTCTCCGGTCTGGCTGGCCGTGGAGTATGCGTGAGATTGGTTAACCGCCGGTCAAAGAATTCAGTGCGCAACGAGCCTTACGAATGAAGGCCGAACGTGATTGCCGATACTTGGATAAGGAGACGATCGCGACGACAGCCGCGGTCATCGTCTTTCCGCCCGCTGCGTTTCTGGTCGGCGGAGACAAGCAAACCGCGTCCGAGATCGCTCAGATGAAGGCAAATGGTTGCAATCGAACAAGTCTCGATCGCCAAGAAGTGCAACATCCATTTTCAGAATAAGCGACGCCCGGACGGACTTAACGAGCCTGTTAAAAGGATGCGAAGCGCCTTGACCAATCCGTGGTGATCGTCGCCTCCGCCCGCGAGGCGTAACGGCTTCACCCGGCGCTGCATTGGCGCGATCATTGGGAATGCACCAGCGTCGATACACCAAATGGTCCGGCCGCTCGTTCCCAACTGGCAGCCCTGCGGAATGGCTCGCTGACGGCCATGCTACCTGCAACATCCGGTGCCACGGAGGGCGCGATCGGATGGTGGATGTTCGTCTGGATGCCCTTGCGCAGCAATTCCCCGATGGGCCCACGGGGGCTCTGCTTCGTGAATTGATTAGGGATGTTGAGTCGCAGATCGCCGAGCATAACGCTTTCAGCCCTTTGGCCGTCTCTCTCACGCTGGAGGATTGCAATTTCCAGTTTGAGTGCCAGCGCCGCCAAGTCTTATACCGCTTGGTCGCGCCGTGCGCTTGAGCCGCCGGAGCGGGCCGCCCCGGCACTTTGAGGCAACTCTCCTGCCATTTATGTTAGCTCCCGTTGACTGCAGTTCCGAATTAACTTGGAACCGCCAGATCGCGGGCGTATTAACGATTTGTCACCGCAACCCCCGTGGCAACTATCGGTGATGAGAACGCCCGGTTAGCGCTCCCGCCCCAAAAAACGGGAAGTGCTTCATGATCCAGCAGCCCCCTTTCGACCCCTATTCAGTGGCAGCGCGGCCTGTCTTGGCGTAGCGATTTTTAGCGCGACCGTACTCGTCACGGTGGTGAGCGCTTGCGTCTTGTAGCGGGGGCATTTCATGGAAGGCCTGAAGCTGAGAGGACAAGTTATGAGGACCGCGTTGCTCTCGGTGACCACGCTGGTTGCCGTGTCGTCTCTGGCTATCGCGGAAAATAGGCCTTCGGCTCCCAAGACGAATGACCTGGTTGATCCCACGACACCAACGTTACGGACTAATGCCCCCGGCGGCAGACTGCACTATGATGTGCCTTGCCGAGTGTCGTCGGCGGGTACGTGCACGACAGAACCACCGCTATATCCGCCACGTAGGCCAAGACCCTAAGCGGCGGCGCAGGACGGGCGATAAACAGCCCACCCGATCGGCTGGCTGAATCGTCCCCACCAAACCAGCGACCCTCGGCACCTGAGGAGTCCACAGCACCGAGGATCGCTACTCCCGGAGGGCTTGGGGGCAGAGGCCGGGAGCTAAACGGCCGACGTTCCGCGTTCTAGTTCGTTCCTTCCGATGAGCATTACATTTGGAGTGGGTTCGTGGGAGATCAGAAAGAGCAGTTGTACATCGTCAGCGTGCTAAACCGAGCTGCCTTCCAAGGAAAAGGCAGCATCATCATGCTAGAATTGGCGGACGAAGATACCGCGATGAGGTGAGGGTGGCTCAAAGGATCGCTTCCGAAACCGGACGTTGCGTCACGGTGCGTGACGAAGATATGCAGATCATCGGCACGATATCAGCGGCCACGGCGCATTGAGATGCAGCGGAGTCGTCGCCGCTTTGGATGGCGGCAACTGAGGTCGCCGGCTCCGCCGTCTGCCGCGGTGGAACGATTGTGACTATGCCAGTTTGAATGGGTTTATTGTTTTGTGGAGTGCTGCTGTGGCGTTTCAGCGAAAGAAGCCCGATCCTTTCCCGGCTTCATCTCGCCGGCCCTGGCGTCGCCGATCGAGAAGGTGCTGAGCAGCACGCACTGGATCCACGAGATCAAGTTCGACGGTTATCGCGTCCAGACCCACCTCGCCAATGAAGAGGTGAAGATTTATACCCGGCGCGGCAACGACTGAACCAAGCGCTTCAAGAAGGTCGCCGAGGATACCTGGCACATCTCCGCTGCCTCAGCAATTCTCGACGGCGAAATCGTCGTTCCGTCACCCGACGGGACGACCGATTTCTCGGTGCTGCAGAACGAGCTGCGCGGCAAATCCACCAAGATCGTCATGGTTGCCTTCGATCTGCTCTATCTCAATGGCCGCGATGTGCGGAAATTGCCGCTGAGGGAACGCAAGGCCTTGCTGAAAAAGCTCATCGCCGGCAGGAACATCCAATTCAGCGAAAGCTTAGAAGTCGACGGCCCCGAGATGTTTACCCACGCCTGCAAGCTCGGCTACGAGAGCGTCATCTCGAAGGTGGCTGACAGCGCTTACCCGACTGGCGCCCGCAGCCGCGACTGGGTCAAGAAGACCTGCTCCCAGCGCGAGACTCTGACCATCGCCGGGTTTGGCCTCCCCCTCGGAATAACGCTTCTCAGCGTCGACCGCCGACCAGGAAAAGGCCTTCCAACGAGCGAAGCAGGTCTTGGTCTCATCAACTGTCAGCTTTGCAGCTTCCTTGAGCGTGGCTCCAAGCGCCCAGGCGGCGCTGCCCCTCCTCCGGCCATCAGCACCGAGCTCGGATTGAAGCCGGCCGAGATCAGCGCCCGGGCGGCGTCTACGAATGGCTGTCTGCTCAGGCACAGACCTGTTCCATCGGCTAACTCAGCTCGGTAGCGGCCGTGACTGCTTACTTGCACCAAGTAGATGTTAATCTCTTGGCATGAACTGGCTGGTGAGCCAGCATCCGAAAATTCACTTAGATCGTAGTTGTCCTCCTTAGGCTTGTGAGCCAGGTTAAGTGATTGATTTGGGTCGGTGTGGCCGTTCTGCCGGGATCGCCACAACTTGTGCCGATGAAATAAGGGTTTCTTGCAGTTTCGGCTTCGTTCTAGCGTCCGTTTTCGTCTTGCAAGACGTTGCAAGCCAATACCCGTAAAATCAACACATTACCGACGCCTACAAATCACTCCACGCAACACGGGCACAACACGGCGGTTTGGGTTTTGTTCTAAAAATGAAAATGTCGGTCCGGATTTTGGCGGTGGGAATAATCGGCTATGCCGGTATGGGTGCGGTTGCGGCGCTCGCGAGAGATCCGGCGCCGACCCCAAGCGTCGAGTATCCAGTAGCGGAGCGCGCTAAGAAGGCCGATCGGCTTTCGCTCGTTCCAGAGCAGCCGACGGTCAGTGCCACATCGAGCGCCCCCGCGATGCAGCCAGCGCCGATCGCATCGGTATCGCCGCCACCTGCCCCGCAAACGAAAAGCATCTCGGCGCCCCCCGTCGCGCCTGTCGTCGCTCCACATCGGCATGAAGCGACCGGTCGGAGTTTGAAAAAGAGCAAGCGGCTCGCCGGCAGCACGCAATCTCAGGCCGTCCAGCCCGAAAAACCGACCCGCACCGTCGACTGCAGCGGAGGCGGATTGGATAGTCTTCTGCGATCGATGCGGCTCAAGCCAGGCTGCTTGTGAAGCGTTTATGAAAAGCATCCGGCTCGCCGGAAAACGATATCCATTGTCCGCCGGCCGCGTGAGGCCGTTAGCAAATCAGCAAGCAGGCCGGCGCAGGCTTCCCTGAGGGACGGGACTGATTTTGAACGTCTTGGCGGTTCCGTTTCGGAGGAGCCGGCACCTTCCCCATAGCCTACCGGCTCCTCTTTCTTAGTCCTGTGTGGGTCAGGCAACAGTCATTTGCCCACGCACTTGCTAAGTTAATGGCACTAGGCCCAGCGCTGGAAAACATGACGCCGCCGGGACAATGTATTTTGAGCCCGGCGGCGTTACTTTTTTGATCAGATCCAGGCAGGCACCTGCCCCAGTCAAGCAGACGATCTGGACGGGGCTTCTCGAGCAGCTGCGACCAGCACGGCATCAACCGTTATACGGGCTGCCCCACAAGCATCCCACAAATTAGAACGACCCTGGCGCGTGCGGCACGCCAGGGTCGCATTCCAAATCTCCCGCAGTCGGGGGGGCTGTGACACGGGAGCAATAGATGACTCCCATAGTTGCCACTTGTTCCCGCGCGGCCGGTGCCGACGAAACCATTTTCCCGAAGCCGCGAAGCTATCTCGAAACAAAACCGGCCTAGCCTTTCCTAGTCCAGAAGGAGCAACGGCCATGACGAACTCGGTGTGGACTGGCAAGGTACGCATGCTGGTGGTCGTAAATTTGCTGGCTGGCGCTGCGGTGCTGTTGGCGATGGCCGCCCCTCACTCTGTCTCAAGCAATACACTCGGTGGTGAGTGGCAATGCAGCAAGGCTGGATTTGTCTTCACAACCTGCCGTCAGATCCCGCCCGTCTGAACGTCTCAACTATGGCATAGGCCCTGCAATCTAAGCTGTGCTGGGGATTTAAGTGTCCCAGTTTAGGAAGAAAACGCCGCCGGGCGTGTATTTGTGAAACCGGCGGCGTCTTTTCTTGGGACCGTCTTAGATCCAGGCAGTCGCCCACTCGGGCAAACGATCCACGGGAAGCGGCTTGTCAAGCAGGCCGGCCACCAGCACGCCGAGGACCACGCCTTCGACGCAGCTTTCGGTGAACTCGACATTCTCGCCGTCTTGACCCGCATACCCTCGCTGGTAGTGGGACGCAGCGTGATTATGCGAGCTTCAAACGCGTCTTCCGCCGCCGTGTCGTCAGCACCGATCTCGTGAAGCCGGAGGGCCTCCTCGCTAGCGGCATCACGGATTCCTCGCTATTTCGACGAACTGGCGTCCGAGGTCGATCAGCTCAGCGTCCGGGTTTGCCAATGGTACGGTTGCCACGGCTGGAGCCGCTGCAGCGCCCGCAATCATGCTCAGCCTGAACCTTCGGGTTAAAGGCTTCATGCTAACCCTCCCTGCCAGCAGTCCTCGGTCCCGACCTGCTCGAGTAGGCCTTCGCGATCGCCAATACCTAACTCGGCGGGGTCTAGCTCCAGATCGCGGCGAACCGCCCGCGGCCCAGCGCTCCTGGCTCTGGTCGTGGTCCAGGCTGCCAATGGATGGCTCGCTGTCGGCGTCGTCCTGCTCAGCGTCCTCGACGATGACCGCCTCTCCACGAGGGCGCTGCCGCGTGGCGTTCTCCTGGTCAAACATACGATCGAAGCTGCCAAGGTCGAACTCCCGATCGTCCCCGCCTCCGCCTTTACCTGCGCCGGGAAAGGTTTCTTGGAAACCGAGAGACGGCTCGTCATCGTCATCTGGCTCCCCGCTCCGCCTGGACGTATTCATCACTCTGGTCGAGGAATCGAGCAGCCGCTGGATCTCGGCGGATGCCTCGGCCCGCTTCCCTTTCTGACACGAATTTGGCGAGGATTTGTATTGGCTATTTGGGCTCGGCTTCGTCGCCAACTAAGACGGCCTTAACAACGCTATGCCGCCCGTTTGAAAATCTTACGGGCGGCATAGCCTTCCAGCCGAGAGGGTACTAACAAAATCCCGGTCATATTGGGTACGGACGCAGCTACGAAAGGTTCCAGGCCGCCAACTGAGGCGGCCTTAACTCTCATCGTCGCGCTTCTGCTGATCGCGCTTTTCCTGCTGCAAGTCACTCGTCAATCGGTCCATACGCTCAGAGGTCGCCAAGTCCTCGGCTCGCTTGGACATGCGCTGGGATTCGTTGATCTGCCGGTTCAGGGCGTGCACTTCGCTGGATAGAAGGTGCTGATGCCGCAAGATGACGACTAGGCGAGCGCCGCTCCAAAGCTCTACGTCGTGGCCCTCAACGAGACTTCCAGCTTTGCCAGAGGCTTCGTCGTCATCGGCGCAAATAAGCTCTTCAAACCCGATGAAGTGGCCATCACGGCCGACGATGAATGCGCGATATTCCGGCACAAAAACGCTCGCCAGGGATCAGGCGGGAGCGCAAAACTCTCAGCCACTGATGAATGCCGCGACGCCCTAGAGGTCAATCGCTCGCCTACCGTGAGCCCTAATGTTCATGCTACACGATATCCGCGTTGTCACTCGGAAACAGATAATCTCGCCTTGATCTGCTAGCTCAGGCGGGAAGCTGAGCCCCGCGATTTCCGCTTCGCGCTTGCCAGCTGACGTTAGCACTCCTGACAAGTGAGGAGTTTCGGCTCGTCGCGTTTTCGTCTCACCTGGCGCGGTGAATTACTCTGTCCGACATCTCGAAAGCGAAGACTCTGGCCTTGTATCATGATCGACGTTAGAGATTTATAAATGATTGCCTTGACCAACGAGCGGCCGATGTGTCCGGCGCGCAAGCACCGGATGGCCTTGGCGCGCATCTCGCCTGGCGAGCGCGAGCTCGAGGAACGCACGTTCGAGTGCTCGACCTGCGTGCGGACCGAAATGCTCTCGATGTCTTTAGACCCGATGTAGAGTGACGCGGCCGGCTGGCTGGCCAGCGAATTGAAGCCGCCCAACTGAGATTGCTGCAGGTCGCCGCCAGAGGCCTTACTGGTCACTCGTCCACCCAGCCGTTGTAGCTCGGCTCTTCAGCCCTCCTCTGCACCGCAAGAGCACCCCGCACGAGGCGCCGGCTCCCGAGGTAACCCAAAAGAGCGAGGACAATTCCGATGTTTCGCCATAAGTTGATTGAAACACTTGCTTTTACAGTAAGAGCTACAACGTCCAGCAAGCCAAGGTCCGCAACGGAGGAAAGCCGGATTGGTTAGTGGTTCCGAGATCCAAAACTCCGTCCAGTATCTTGAAGCCGATTGGCTCAAAATACGACGGCCATAGACCAAGCTTGATCTAGCGTCGTTCGCAAGCGTGAGCGATGGCAGATCAGTTGATCAAGCATCTGTCGGTTCTTGCCGTCACCGTTTCGCTTTTGAATAAGGCGCCATTCCCTTAGCTGGTACCGGGTTCATCTTCACTCTGAGGACCAATCAGATGAATGAAACAGTGACCTATCTAGGAAGCGGTCTTGTCTTCAACAACACGTATGGCGCAGGGGTAACTCCAGCCTATCGCTCGGCGATTATCACTGCCGAGAACTACTTTCAGAGCCACTTCAACAATTCAGTCGTGCTCAACATGAGTTTCGACTTAACGCCGCTAGACGTAAAATTCGCGGGACAAAATAACTACAATCCAGTTCACGTCGATTTCTTCACACTGGTAAGCGCGCTTCGCGCAAAGGCGACGAGTCCGGATGACGTTGCCGCGGCGAATTATCTTGGGCTCAAGACGGATCCAAGTCATGGCGCTGGATTCGATGTCTCGGTCGGCATGGCCAGGATATTGGGCCTCGCTTCAGCCGGCACCGGCATCGATGACGCGATTGTCCTGAACAGTAACCTCTACTGGAGCTATGGCAGCGATACAGTCGGGGTGCTGGAGCACGAAATCTCGGAAGGCGCCATGGGGCGCATCGGTGGACTGGGCATCCAGAATGATGCCTGGGGACCGATGGATTTGTTTCGATCGACGTTACAGATCGGCGCAACCATCCCCGCTTATTTCACTTTTGGAGGGGCGGTCTTCACAGACTACGAATTCCACAACGTATCGAACGGTCAGGATTTCGGAGATTGGGACCATACCGTCGGTGATGCGTTCGGGCCGTACAATGCGGGCATTCCGGCCTCTCTCTCTGATGTCGATCTGCAAATCATGGACCTCCTGGGTTGGACGCGGTTCTATGCGCCGACGCCCACAGGCCTCGCGCTGTCGCCAGCTACGGATAGCGGGATAAAAGGCGACGGCAATACGAACCAGGCGAAACAGGTGATCACCGGCACAGGCGAGGCGGGCGATACGGTCATCCTGAGTGATTCCTGGAGCGGCCCGGTGGTGACCGGAGGAGGACCAGCACCTTCCACGGCAATCGGAAGCGCGGTCGTCGATTCAAGCGGAACCTGGTCGATCAGCGTCAGCTTGCCCGTCGGAGGCGTTCATACATTGACCGCCACCGAGAGCGACGCGCTTCACGGCGGAAGCCTGCCCTCCTCGCCTTTCTTGGTGAGTGTAGTTCAGGCAGCTCCGCTGCCTACGTTGACTAACCTGGCGCTTTTTGCAGCTTCCGATACCGGGGTCGTAGGAGACAACGCAACATATGTGACCACGCCGGTTATTGTAGGTAATGGCGGCAGCTTCGGGCAAATAGTCACTCTTTATGACAATGGAGTGGCTGTGGGCACCGGAACGGTTGGATTCGTGAGTACCTGGTCGGTGACGTCCGGACCGTTATCGATCGGCACGCACAAATTGACCGCATCCGTGGACGATGGAGCAGGAGATGTAAGTGCTCCATCGGCTTCTTTGACTGTAAGCATAGTGCCTTCGCCAGCCCCCGTCGTTACGCCGATGAATGCGGATTTGTCGGCGACCCATCACCAGAGCTTTACGGCATCCAGTCTCTTCAGCGCAAGCGATCCAAACGGCGATGCGATTACCACATATGCTTTTTGGGATATCGGCACCGGGGGAGCCCACTTCCTGCTCAGTGGCGTGGCGCAGGGAACGAACCAGGAAATCGACGTGACTGCCGCCCAGCTCTCGCAGGTTAGCTACCAGTCAGGGTCTGGCGTTGACACACTTTGGGTGCGAGCGAACGATGGGACACAATGGGGGTCCTGGTCTCCGAGCTTCAACATAACGGCGCCGACTGATCACAGTCCGAACGTTGGCGCCCCGGACTTCGCTGCGAGCCACAATCAGAACATTGCTATCTCAACCCTGTTCTCAGTCAGCGACGCCGACGGCGACAGCATGACCGCCTACCTCTTCTGGGATTCGACTACCGATCCGGCCAGCGGCCATTTCGTTGTTGGCGGCGTCGTCCAAGGTACGAACCAGAACATCGACATCACGGCCGCACAGCTCGCCGGCACCACGTTCCAGAGTGGTTCGGGTTCGGATGATGTTTGGG
>NZ_BOVL01000013.1:0-251561 GCF_019972155.1 Bradyrhizobium sp. RD5-C2
GGGTCGTGAAATCCGATCGGCGAGCGCGGAAATTCGGGTGTGCCTCCCGGCGGCAGGTCGTGATCCCAGGTGATTTCGCCGTCCTCGACCTTGAGATCGCAGACCAGTGGCAGCAGGAACCCGCAGGTCATCGCGTCAACGAATGGCGGGCAGCGCTTGATGGTGTCCTCGTCGTGCAGGTTGATCGAGGAGAAGGCCGTTGCCGGCATGGTCTTGAGCCAGTCGGGAATGCCCTGCGCTGCCGGAATGGGCCGCGGTATTAGCCCCTCAAGCCCCGCCGGGCAGCGGAAATTGAGCGTCAGCTTGTTGGTGGTGGACATTGGGCGCTCCGATCTCCTGACGGACTACATCAATGCGTCGCAGCCATTCAAGCGCGTTTTCGCGAACAAGCGTGAACGTCCACGGTCGCTAGCAGACTAAGAAGTGGCTGGAGGACAGGGCTTTTTGTTGTCTCTGACACACGCCAGCAGAACAACTATGGCTTGAAAGTTCTTTATCGGCTTATGGAATTCCGGGGAGAACAAGCTTCAATGTCACAGAATTTCGTTATGCTGGGGCGCTCGTTTAACGAGCGTTAGATCAATTTGTAACTCGCCTTATAGACGCTCCCTATGAGCATTTTCGGATCCTTGCGATCCCTTTTTCATAGCCCTTCGTCGAGATAAACGGATCAGCTGAACTCTCTCGGCTCAGAGGTTAGGTTTCGCAGGATGATAGGTGAACGGGTCTGCCGCCCATCCTCGGCCATGTCGTTCCAGCCAACCCATCGCCACTAGCTTTCGGCACGTTGGATTGACGCGCTGTATGGAGGCTCCCTCCCCGAAGATGCGCTCAGCAAGTTGGCGCTCTGTGAGACCTGGCTGCTCGCGGATTATACGAACTATTCGTTGGGCTACCGTCATGGCAGGACAAACGTCCGCCGTGGATGGGTCTGCGTCAATGACCCAATTATGACGTCGCGCGAAAGAAAAATGGCTAGCGAGCAGTCACCACCGAGCAAAGCAAAACCCCCGGCGTTTCCACCGGGGGCTCTGTTAGCTTGCAATCAGGTCAACCGGTATTACCAGTTGCGCTGAGCGCGGAGCATCAGGAGAAGCGTATTCTGGTCCTTCAGCTCGTACAAAGCTGTGGGCTTGCCAATGGGAGCGCTGGGCGCCACGACTGTACCTTCGGCCTTCTGATCCAGGTGGGTGTAGGTCAGGTCTGCCGTGAAGGTCAGGTTCTTGACCGGGGTCCACTGGGTCTGCGTGCCGATCTGCGCAATGTTGTAGTCGGGGTTGCAGGTCGTTATAGCAGCTCCGCTGCCCGCGGGAGCAAGTGCGCTCCGGAGCGAACCACCCACGCCGCCAACACCGCAGATGAGCACCTTGGCCGTGTCGTTATACATGACAGCAGCATAAGCACCGTAGATCGACGTGTTCCAGTAGGGGTTCCAGTTGTGCACGTATGCACCGCGGAAGCCCCAGGTCTGAACCAGCTGCTGCTGCGTTCCGGTCGCGAACACCGAGTCAGGCGCAATGCCGAACCCTACGCTCTGATAGGCGCCGGGCAGATTGGTGCCACCATAAATGGTGTTCCCACCGGCCGAACCGGCAAGGTCCTGGATGTTGTAGCGCGTCGCACCGTCCGTATAGACGCCTTGCAAGTTGATGGTGTCGCCAGGTCCGGTCGGGAGGTTCTTGATCGACAAGGCCAACTGACCTGCCCAACCCCATCTGTCGTCCGGATGGCCGGTCAACTCAGTGCCGCCGTAGTAGGCCGCGTGGTTGTCATGCGCCGCGAACGACGCCTGGAACAGACCCCAAGCCTGGTCGACGCGCAGCATCGCGACGAAGTCCGGTGCGATCGTGCCAGCGTAATCGCTCGCGCCGAAAGGACCGGTAGCGCCGATAGCAGCACCAATCGGGCTGAGGGCGCCAAGATTGGCCACACCAGCCTGATAGTAGGCCGTCTGATCCTGAGCCGACAGAGACAGCGACACGCCGTTGCCGAACTGAGCGGTGTAGGTGAACTGGTTCACACCAGTGATCGTACCGCCGCCGCCGACGAGACCGTCGAAGTTGTTGCCCGGATAGTTGGCCCACGGAGCCGAGAACTGCGAGACCGCCTTACCCATGGTGAAGCCGGCGAACTGGATGAAGGCGTAGTAGACGCCAACCGTACCGCCTGCAACGCCGCCGGAGTTGGCGTTGTTCGGAGCCGAAGCAGTGCCGATCGGCGAGTAAACGGTCGCGCCGTTGCCTTGGCCGGCGTAGGTGTCGGTCGTCCACGAGAACGTCGCATCGAAGAAGGTACGGACGACGCCGTACTCGGTCGCGGTGCGCGTATCGATGTTCAGGTCTTCACGAGAGCGCCAGGTGTAGCCGTTGGTGAAGCGGTTGTTCGCCGCGCCAGCGCCCGAGGTGTTGCCCGTGTTGTCCGAGTTGGTGTTCGCCAAAACGTCCACACGCAGGTAGCCGCCCAGCTTGATACAGGTATCGGTGCCCGGGATGTAGTAGAAACCGGGACCATACAGGGAGCAAACCTTCACGTACTCGACCGCTTTGGCCTTGACGGGAAGATCGGCCGCCTGAGCTCCGCCGACCGCGACGAGAGCCGCCGCCGAGCCGAGGATAAGGCTCTTAACCATCTTCATGTTAAACCTCCAAGTTGCTCTATCTCAGGGAAGGTTCCGGATCCGCCGGGTAAAACACCCTAGGTTGGTTCCCTTTGTCCCTTAAATCCCCGCTCAGTCGCTTCGCGCCTTCGGACACACCCGCATGAACGCGAGGGACTTAAGCGAACCACCTAAAACGGGACGACCTTGGGATGCCCCCCTCCGTCGCAGTTCCATAAGAGACAGAAGGCCCCCGATCACGCAACAAAAGACCGCTCGCGTTGAGGTAAGTTACGGCTGTTTTCGGGCAAATGTTGCACAAATATCACGGGTATTTGAACTGCAGCATATCAACAAGTCATTGAAATACAAAAAGAATATTTGAGATACCGCTAGCGGGCACAAGTTCGGGCAACATCGGGCGGAACGGTGTGCAAAACGCGTCTTCCTATGGAGAAAGCGAAAATCGGAGCCCGTTCCGGCGCCGCTGATTCCGGCTCGGTGCACAATTTTTCGGCCCGAAAACCCCGGTATCTGAATGACATAGCCCGCCTCAAATACCGTCGACTCGCGCCTGGAAGGGGGCATTCCGATTGCTCGGTGCAGGCTGGAAGACGGCGGACGGACCGCCTCACATGTGCACTACCGGCGCTACATGTCACCGCGATGTCAGCGTGCGGGATCAGTTGATTTGTTCTCCGTAGCCACCGCGCGATGAAATATCTCCACTGCACGCGCAATGCACTCACAAGACGCGATGCAGTCCGATTCAGTCACGAGACTCGTCGCTGAAGAGAGTCAGCAAGCGCTGCGAAGCGGCGGCGTGATCGTTCGTATCGGGGAACGCCAACGACGAAGGCTTGGCCAGGAGTAACGTCGTACTCACTCGTCCAAGATATCGAGCAGATCGTCGATTCGCTCGAACGGCGGTTCGTTTGTCTTGCCTGAATAGAAGACGCGATCGCCGTCGCGCTGGAGCGATCGTGCTCTTGATTTAGGCAGCCTCCCCGGCAGAAACGTCGCTGCGACGGCCTCCGGCCCGACGTCGAGCCTCACGATACCTCGCCGCTTGCAATCGATCCTGAGCCTGGCCGCCGCGAAGAAATCCCGGGCGGCCGACGGCAGCTTGCCGAAGCGGCGAGAGGTCTCGTCTTCCAGATCTTCCAGATCGTCTTCGCTCCGGCACCTCGCGACGCGGCCATAGATTTC
The DNA here is from genome assembly GCF_019972155.1 of Bradyrhizobium sp. RD5-C2. Classification (GTDB taxonomy): domain Bacteria; phylum Pseudomonadota; class Alphaproteobacteria; order Rhizobiales; family Xanthobacteraceae; genus Bradyrhizobium. The sequence goes on from NZ_BOVL01000013.1 coordinate 3,806, forward strand.
AAGGCGCATGGATTCCGATTGCACATAACTCCTGGGCAGCAGATCCGCGAGTGGAAGGTTGAGATCGGGCACCCACAGATCCGCGGAGCGGTCGTTCGCCTTCTCCGAGGCCTGCTTCAGAAGATGGCTATAGAGCACCGGCCCGAACACCTGCACGTGGCCGGACTGCCGCTCGGAAAGCAGATCTCCGGCGCCTCTGAGGTCCAGATCGCGCTCGCTGATCGCAAAGCCAGCGCCCGGCCTGCTGAACTCCTCGAGCACGGCCAAACGCTTGCCCGATTGCTCCGAGTTCGATTCCGTCAGCATGGACGCGAAGGCGCGCGTGCCACCGCGCCCCACCCGCCCCCTGAGTTGGTGGAGCTGTGCCAGACCAAACTTTTCCGGCCAACAGACCACGATGGTGTTCGCCCGCGGAATGTCGAGACCGCTTTCCACGATGTTGGTCGCCAGCAACACGTCGGCCTCGCCTTCGACGAAGCTCATCATTCGGTCGTCAAGCTCATCGGCCGGCAGCTTGCCGTGCAGGCAAACGATGCGCAGTTCCGGCGCCACGGCCTGCACGCGCGCCAACAGCGGATCGATATCCTGGATGCGTGGACAGATCAGGAAGCTTTGCCCGTGACGTCGCTGCTCGCGCAGCAGTGCAGCGGCAATGGCGGCGTCCGAAAGCGGCGCAATCCTGGTCACGACCGGAAGCCGATGGACCGGCGGGGACGCGATCACGCTCAGGTCCCTGAATCCGGCAAGACCGGCCGCAAGCGTGCGCGGGATCGGCGTGGCACTCATCCAGAGCGTATGGACGCTCTTCGCCAGACCGGAAAGCTTGGCCTTCTCCGCCGCCCCGAAGTGCTGCTCTTCGTCGACAACGACCAGGCTCAGCTTGGCGAATTTCACGTCCTTCGCTGCGATCGCCTGCGTGCCGACCACGACCTTCATCTTTCCGCTTCGCAGGGCTTCCTTGGTCTGCTTCATCTCCGCAGCCGACGTCGCGCGCGACAGGCTTCCGACTTCGATGCCGAGCGGGGCAAACCGTTTGCGGAACGTCGCGACGTGCTGTCTTGCCAGAACGGTCGTCGGCACAACGACGGCAACCTGCTTGCCTGACAGGGCAACGGCCGCCGCCGCGCGCAAGGCAACCTCGGTCTTGCCAAACCCGACGTCGCCGCAGACGACCCGATCCATCGGATGACCCGAGGCCAGATCATCCAGCACGTCCCGGATCGCCTTCGCCTGGTCGACGGTCGTGAAATAAGGAAAGCGCGCGACGAACCGCTCGTATGCTGGTCCGGGAGCGACCAGCCTGGGCGCGCGCCGTCGGCGTCGCTGCGCGATGTGCTTGGCAAGCGCCTTGGCGGCAAGTTGAATTTCCTGCTCCGCCCTGGTCCGCCGCGCCCACCACGTGCTGCCGTCCGCCTTGTCCAATGTCAGCCTGCCGCGCTCCGCCGCATACGGCCAGATCAGCGCAAGATCGGCGGGCGGAACGAGCACGGCATCATCCCCGGCAAATGCCAGGCGGATCATCTCGCGCGATGATCCCTTCCCCATGTCGTAGGTCTGCAAACCATCGAGCACGGCCAACCCGCGTGGCAGATGAACGACGACCGCGCCGCGCTCCGGCACGTCGGGATGATCGAAGGCCGCACTCGAGGCTCTGGCCATCGGCTGCGGATGATGCGCCCGGCTGCCGAGCACGTCGGTCGCCGTGACGACCACAAGCGGCTTGCGGCCCGCACCGATGAAGCCGGTGTCGAAGTCAGCCAGCAGCGCCGCTTCGCCGCCCCGCCCCTTCGCCGCCTCGCTCCAGTCGGTGACGCGCTCCGCCTTGATCCCGCTCATGCGCTCGATCGCGCGCAGGTCGTCCTCCACCGCCGCAACAAACAGCAGCCGCGATCCGGCGCGCTGCGTGTCGGCGACAAATGCGCGGAGCGCTTTTCGCGACGAGGCGACCTTCGAGAAATCAGGCGTCGGGATGAACGCCGCCTTGCGAGGCAGCGCACTCATGGATTTGTTCAGCCGCTTCCAGTCGGCGGGCGCAAAATACTCGCGGTCCGCCTCTCTGCGGCCGGCCGCCTCCTTGATCGTGCTCAGCCAGCTATCGGCGTGACCTGAAACTCCCGCGTCCGCGATCCAGCGCGCGCGCTGACAATAATCCGGCAGCGCCGCCCGCTGGGCCCGCTTGCCTTCCAACGCGATCCGTTCCGACATCGGATCGATGAGCAATTCCTGGGTATCGAAGACGACGTCGTGCTCGTTGGGATCGACGCCAGCGATCCTGCGGATCACGCCACCGGAATGCTCGATTCTGTACGGCCCAAGCGCGCCGGCAGGAAACACTTCGAACGTCATTCCGTGGAACAGGACGCTTCCGGGATAATCCGCCTCTTCGTCGAGATCGTATCCAATAGCTTCCAGACGATCCTTGAGATCCTGCTCGGCATAGCGCGCGCCGACCTTCAGGCTGATGCTGATGCGGCCCCAGCTCGCGGGCAGCGGCAACCGTTCCATGATCGCCTCGGCCGTCGAAACCAGGAAGACCGGCTTCCTACTCTTCGCAAGACGCCGCAACACCGAACTCCGCCGGCCGGCGATCTCGCGCGACGGCTCCAGCCCGTCGAACGGCAAGGTATTCAGCCTTGGGAACACCAGCACCTCGAGCGAAGGATCGAGCGAATGCAGCACGCTGCCGAGGCGCTCCGCCCGGTTCTCGCTCTCCGCAAGAAAGACGATGCCGTCGCGCCCGGACTTCTTCCATTGCTCGAGAAGATGCAGCGCCAGCATGCCGAGTGGCGAGGAAGATGAGATCCCGGAACGCGTCGATCCCTTGCTGTTCTTCTTCGCGCCAGCAGCCGCGCGGGCCTTCTTGGTCTTCGCCACGTCAAATCCATCGTTATTGCGCAAGCTCGATCGCCCCGAGACAAGCATCTCCGGTCGATCGCGGGCCGCCGGCGCCCCCCGACGCACGCGGCCAGCGCCCTCATTACAGCCTCGCACTCGCGTTGGATAGCCGCGGGTTCAAGATCAATTGCGGCATCGGCGAATGTCTCGCTCCGCACCGCCATCCTTATTGTAATCCAGCTTTCACATCAGATCGCGCCACCCGGGCATCCGAGAATTCACCCGCCCGAAAAATCACCGCAAGCCAGCTGCGCATCGCGCCGGCTCGAATTGTCTTTCGGGTATGAGCCACATCGGCGCTCGCGCCACTGCAGTTTTGTGGCGTCTCCCGTTGTGATTGTCTCGTCCGCAATGCGATGCGTGAATGTGCGCAGCACCGCGAGTTCGCGCCGGGCGATCCGGCAGAGCTTGCGCTTGCGATACACGCGATGAGCTGACGCGACGTCGCGCGACGCGAGAGCGCTCGGTGAACTGCGACGATTCATGTGCCCTAACCCGCAGAAATCTTTCGCAGGTCAACACAGCGGAGGCTGCTCGCTCAAGCGATATTGAGCAACTACCGCTCTTGCGCCAAAAGTCCAGGCATCGCCTCGCAAGCTTGTGGATCGGCGGCGGTATTGGCTGGAGACGGAGATGACCTGCTCGAGAATTGCAGGCTCCGCCCCAATTCAATGTCGAGCTCGGCCTCGTCCTTGCCGATCTCGATGCGGCGCCCCTGTCTTGGGAAGCACTGCCGTGCGCCCAGTTGGGCGCGGATGCTCACGATCTGCCCGCTCGGCTGGCCGGGGAAAAAATAGTACCCGTCCTGATCGGTCGCGGTCGAGGTGACGCGTCCGGACTCTGCCGCCGCTCGAACTTGCACACCCGGCGCGGGCGTCCAGCCGTCGAGCGTGACACGGCCAGCGACCAACTTGGACCCGTCCGAAGCTTGACCGTTCCCGGAGGGCCGCAAAGCCCTGAAATTTTGCACATCGAGCGTCGTGCCGGCAGGCGCGTTCATCAACGATACCCTCACCTCCTTGACCCTTCCGAGCGGGAGGCCGGGCCGACGCCAGTCGTCGCCCTCGTCGATGAATTTGGACCAGGCCAACTGCGTCACATCGAGCGTATGCGACACCCACTCGTCGAGCTTCTTCAAACGCGGAACAGACCACGTGCTGGACGGCACACGCCGATCCGGCGCCTGATCTTCCAGAATGGAAACCGTGCCGCCGTCCTGCATCAGCAATTCGACCTTGAAACGGGATCCAAGGCAGCTCGCGCCATTCTTGGCTGAACAGCGCTTGCGAACAGCAAGCTGCAGGTGGCTCGTGTTCCAGAGGTCGAGCCTCCAGGGTTTGATCACGACGCCTGCGTCGCCGGACGTGTCGGTCGCAAGACTGACGTAGGAATTGGCTGCCGATGCGTCGGCGAAATGTCCTGATTTGACTTCGACACTTGCGCGGTCATTCAAAGATACCCGGCCGATAATCGGGGTCGGCACCTGATCGTCGACCAATGTGATCGACGTCCTGCCGGTTTCATCCGGCGGGTTGCGGGTAAATGATTGCGTCTCCTTGTCGCCGATCCTCACCGACGCATGTTCGACATCCGGAACATACACCGTGAGGCCGTGAAGGTCGCGCGTACCGGCGTGCATATCGGGCCAGGTTGTTTGCGTGACCGGATCTGTCCATGGCGTGATCGAGATCGCGGATTTGTCGATTGCGAGATGGGAGGCGATGTTGGAATGCATCACCTGGTACCGGACCCACGTGTTCGCCGGAGGTGACCAGATGCGCCGGCCAATACCGATCGAGCCGTCAAAGTCATAGACGTAGTTCGCAAACCGTCGCATCCATTTCCGAACGGCCGGCGTCACCGGCTCCTCCGGCGAGGTCCGAAAAACCGCCGTTCCTTCTTCGGAGCCGAAATGGGTGTAGATCAGGCCCTTCACTTTCTTGCCGCGATTGATCGACTGGAGGTGAGATGCAATCAGCATTGCGAGGGCGTTGCCCTGGGACACGTTGCAGCTCGGTCCGCAATAGAGCTCCTTCCTTTCGTCCTCGGGAATATCCGCGAGCACGGTTCGCGCCGACGCATCGAACTTGTCTTCGCTGTCGGTGTCGAGCGGTGGCGGCTGTGCACGAGGCAAATTGTAGAGCTGCTCGTAGGTCGATGAGAGCGGCAGCAGCCCGTGCTGGACTTCAGGTCCGTCAGGAACAGCGAATATGTCCTTCACATCGGCAGGAAAATAGGACCAGACCGAGAGCACACCAAGCTTTCTCAAAAGGTCGGAATGGTAGGCATGGCTCTGCTTCTGGTCAGCAAGCGGAGCATGCGTATCGACGAGGGCGGGGTTGTCGAACGCAACAAATTTCGCAACCTGTCCTGGAACGCCGAAGTCCTGAATAAGCGTGTTGCCACCGTGGGACGTCAGTATGGCGGGGCGAACGTTCCACGCTTCCAGCCACGGGATTTCGGACAGAACCGTGTACCGGCTGAAGTGATCACGCTCCACTCTGGTGAGGGAAGCGGAACAGCCGGTCGCACACGACGGCGCGATAAATTCAATCCGGTCTAGCGACATCGGATCTACAGGGTGCGCCACGCTGTTCGATTGAAGTGGGACGATCACCTCGACGATCCAGCCGAGCGGTCCGACCTCAAACTGAATGTCTTGTCCGCGAGCGATGTCTCCCGGACCAAAAATGCTCGATCCGCCTTTGCTATCGTGTAACATGATCGAAAGGTCGGCGGGCGGAGCCGCGGAGAAATAGAATCTCACGTTACGGCTTGGCTGAGGAGGCAGGCCAACAGAAGATATACTCAGGCTCGATCGTGCCGCGGACAGGGAAAGCGCCGGCTGAATCTCCGTTCGAACAGGAAATGGAGAGTCCTCGTGCCAGCTGTGGAAATGATCGATGTTTCCGCGATGCCACTCTCGCAGAAGCAGGGCAAACGTGGGTTCTGAGCCGATGCCCGAAGGGTATCGATTCAACTGTCCCGGGCCGACAAAGAACGCCGAGATTTCCTCGCGACCCTGCGGCCAAAGCGAGTCGGATATCGTCAAACCGAGTTCTTCATTGAAGAAGCGATGAATGGCAGCGCCGTGCCAGGGGCGAAGCGCGTCGGTGTCTGCGGCAAAGCTGACGATATGCGAGAACGGGTACGGCAACAGGCGAACCGGAGCATCCGGTTTCCCGCCATCGGCAAGGGCTGATGCCGGGCCGAGCGCACAGCATCCGAGCGCTACAATCAGGCGCAGAACGATCAGATAGGCGCCCGGCTTTTTCATCTCGACGTATCGGAAAGGATTTTAGCCAATGGCGCCGTCAGCTCCTGCGCGAGCCATTGATGTCCGAGTTTCGAGTAATGTCCGTCGTGTTGAAATGTCAGCAGCCTCGGCACGTCCCCGTATTTCCCGGAGAAGTTGGGGTTCACGCAGGTGTATCCGTTTCTGGCGCAGTACTCTGTTATATTTCTGACAAAGCCCTTTGCGCCCGCGGCAACTTTGGTGCCGTCGGCCAAGGTCAGCGTGATCTCACAATTATTCCGGCACTGTGCCTGATCGACCCCGGTATGAAATATGAAATTCTGACCAGGGTGGTGCTTCTCGATATATGAGACGATGTCGGTCCAGTACTGGAATGCCTCCTTGCCGGGTTGCGGCATAACATCGAAAGGCACTGTCAACGCCGTGCCGAATGGAATTCCTTTGACATATTCCGGCAGAGTCGGCTTGACGGTGAATACCGCAAAAACCGGCGAGGCGGTCCGGAAGGTCAATGCACCGCTTGCATCATGGAGGAAATTCGGAAGCGGGCTGTTCTCCGGATCGAATCCCAATCCGTCGCGCAGCATCGTTGGACTGACCTGCGAGACCAGCCCCGCAAGCATCGATACCAAAGTGCCCTGAACTCCGAACTTCGAAGTGTAGTCCCGAATTCTTGGATAGTTCGTCCCGATGTCGCCATTGTCGGTCGCGGCGGAGATGACCTCGACGCATCTATGCATGGCCACGCCGAGACTTTCCTCGAGAAGAATATTGACCTTCTCGAACGGGCGGACTTGCAGGGCGACCATGTCGCTGCCACCCGTACTGGCAAGACGGATGCAATTATCGGGATTGTCGAAGAAGCGGTCCCGGTCGACGTAACCCTGGTTGTTCACGAATGTGGTCGAATCGTACTCCTGGACCGTGCCGGCGCCTGGCCAGTATTGGCGGCTATGCGGTTCGTAGAACGCGGCGTACGGAGACGGCTTGCGGGCGCCTATGAATTTCGCGCGGGCTGAATCAGGAGCATGGCCGTCCTCATTGACGTAGATCGGACGCACGTCGATGACGAGATCATCGCGATCATACGACGGAACGAACCATCGACCGAGCGTTGCGGAATGCTCGAACTCTTCGCGTCTGAGGCGAAGGGATACCGGCTTCGTCGGATCTAGCGCGGTGAACACGAAGCTACCGTCCGCCGCGAGCACGCCCTTTGTCGTGGCGCCGGATTCGTCCAGCAATTCGATCGACGTGTTCGGCGCAATCGCGCCGCCGACCACCTTGCCTGCCAAAGCGACGCCGTTGCTGGTTGGCGGCGGCGCCGGCCGAACCAGAGCGAGCGTCTGAAAACGCATGGTCGTTCCGGCCGCACCATCGACCTTCACGAACCATTGCGAGATCGCCTTCGTCTGACCGTTTCTCAGGTTCAGGAGGACGTTGGGAGGTAGCGGGACGGTCACCTGGCTCCCGGCAAGCTTTATGTCTCCGACCACCTGCGCGTTGTTGGCACGCGTGACGATGTCGTCGGGAACAACCGGCGGAAGCAGACCTGCCGGCTCCGGGCTCTTGGCGGGCAGATCCAGTGCCCAAGCGAGAGATTGTCCGTCATTGAGAATAAATCCGACTGTCAGCTTACCTGTCGTCGGAGGGGCCGCGAACTTGATCTGTAAATGGGTGGCATCCCTCGCCGGAGTGAAGTCGGGTGACCAGATCAGCCACGCCTGTCCATGGGTGATCTCGAAATCCGCTTCGGTGACGCTGATTGGGCCAGAGCGCCTTTCGCGAAAGTTGCCGCCGTAAATCTCGAAGAGCCCGTTCTTGCGATAGGGCCCCACGGCATCAAGCATCGCAAAAACCGGTGCGCCGCGCCCGCGATACTCACTCGCATCCGGCGTTTGGTCGACGAGCGTGCCTCCGGCGCCGGCCAGCAACGACTCCAGCGTCGCGACGCGCGCCGACAACTGGTGAAGCTCAATCTCCGCCTTCTTGTCGAAGGCCGATGGCGTTGGAGCAGGCGGAGGCGGCGGAGGAGGAGGAACTTCCGGCTTGGGCGGAGCGCGTTCAGCCAACATGCGATCGACCCGCTGATTGATGTATCTGCGCGTCTTCTCGACCGTTGCCGCTATGCCGCCGCAAACTGCGACGACCAGGATGATACCGGCAATCGTCCTTCTAAGCTTCGAACTCGTCATGTTGAGCAAGCGATGTCCCAGGGAGAGAGCTGTAGCCGTTATGGGCCAAAGGAGAGCTTGTCTTCGGTTAGCACGACCTCGTCGCCCTTTTTCTCGAAGGCGATGGTGCCAAACCGCTTCATGCCGTCGAACTTGGCGCGGTTGTACTCATCCATGCTTTCGACCGAGATCAAATAGACCACGACTTTCGGACTCGAGCTGAACTCGGGTTGCGCGAGGTAATCCTTGGCGTAGCGGGCGGCGGTGGCCCTGATGAGATCGGAAGCCTCCGCGCCGGATTTTTGTAAATCGACAAGGTTCGGCTTCAGGTCCAACACGAGGATGAGGCGGTCGTCTTTGGCCGCCGCCACCCGGTGTTCTTTCTCTACCACAAGTGGCGCGGCAGCCGCGAAGGCAAAGGAAATTCCTGCCAACGACAGCGTCCCCATGATGACGGCCTGACGCAGCAGGCCAAATGCGCTTCGGAAGCGGCTTTTCATGTTCCGGCCCTTGATTTTGGGGCTATCTGGCCGAGCTTTTTGGCTCCGTCAAGCTATCAATTGGCCACCGGCTTCCGCCCTGCCTCGCCGGGATACCCTACGGCCTGGCGGTCGAGAAGAATTATCCCAGTTCAAGGCCTTGCACGGACAAGCCCGGCTATGTCAGAAGGGCGATGTTTTCAACCAAAGGGTGGTCAAGTGACTGGTTCCACGGACATCGTGCGGCGGTCGAGAATCGCAGAGATCGATATTGCTGCGTATCCCTACCTTACAGCACTTGTTGAGCGACAGATTGCCGCGTGGCCGCAGCACGAGGCTACCTTGGCGACCAGTCTCGGCAACAGGTCGCTCGAGGTCATGCGCGACACCGAGGCATCATCGCAACTCGTCACCAAGATCGCGCTGCATCACTTCGGAACCATCGACAAGATTTGCCACGACTACCGGTACTTCTGCGAGAACATGATCCTGGAAGCCGAATTGTTCTTCCGGCGCCATGGACGCTATGAGCGCTCCAAATTCAGTGAGGCCGTTCGCGACGTCTATTCGAAGCCCGACGTCATGGAAAAATACATGAACGGGCTGCTGCTGTCGGGCGTGTTCTGGCACAACCACGCCTGCGCGCTGACCTTCTATCGCAGCCAGTACCTGCCGATGCTCCCGGAAGGCTATCGTCATCTCGAGGTCGGGCCCGGTCATGGCGCGCTGCTCTATCTGACGGCAACGGATCCTCGATCCGGCTCGATCGTGGGTTGGGACGTCAGCGAAGGCGCCATCGCAGCCACGCGGCGCACGCTTGAAGTGATCGGCGTCAGTGACGAGATCGAGCTGGTCCGCCAGGACATGTTCGACGCGCCCGATCAACGCGACACCTTCGACAGCATCGTCGTGAGCGAGTTGCTCGAGCATCTTGAGGACCCACTCAAGGCTCTGCGATCTCTGATCCGCTATCTGAAGCCCGGCGGACGGATCCTCGTGAACATGCCTGCCAACAGCCCTGCTCCCGATCATCTCTACCTCATCGACAAGCCGCAGGAGATGATCGACCTCATGACGTCGGCGGGCTTCGAGATCGAGAAGAGCGAGCTGTTCCCGATGACGGGCTATCGCCTCGAGCGGTGCCTGAAGGACCGCCTGACGATCAACTGCGTGGCTGTTGGACGGCGGCCCCGCTAGGGACTCGTTGCGTCGAGAAGGGATGCCATGCTTTTCCAATCAGCGGCCGCCGTCGTTAGCGGGCCCTCCCTGAACAGCTTCGAGTTTCTGTACATATCGGCGGCCGCCATCATCATCTGCTGCGCCGTCAGTCTGCAGATGGCGCGCAGTGTCGCCCTGCTGCTGCTGAGCTTCGCATTCTTCGTCAGCTTCGGCTTCGATCCGGCGTCGATCATCGTCCTGGCGGCCTTCCTTGCCGTTTCATACGGGATCGGCCTGTTTCGCAAGCAACGCGGCGCGCGCTTTACCATGGAAGCGCAACTGCTCGTCGTAGCGTTGCTCTGGATCTTCCTGTTTCTCGCGCGAGACCCCCGACTGTTGGGAGGGGCCAACCCGTTCCATTACATGCCGGTCCACATCATCGGCATTTCCTACATGGTGTTCCGTTGCGTGAGCTACCTGATGGAAGTGGAATTCATCGAACGGCCGAGCTTCCTTCGATTCTGCACCTACGTGCTGTTCTTTCCCGCGTTGCTGGCCGGCCCGATCGAGCGTTATCGGAGCTTCGAGCAGCAGCTGGCGTCTCCTGTCTTCGATTCCAAGGCAGTCATCCCCGCGCTTCATCGCATCGCCAACGGGATGATCAAGAAGTTCGTCATCGCCGACAATCTCTCGGCGTTCGGCATCTTTTCATTCGACAATGCCACGCAAATGTCGGGGCCGATGTTGTGGGTGGGGGCCCTGGCTCAGCTCGGCCTCATCTATCTCGATTTTAGCGGCTACTGCGACATCGTGATCGGCACAGCCTCGCTGATGGGCTTCAGGTTGATTGAAAACTTCAATCGGCCGTTCGATTCAACGACGATCCAGGAATTCTGGAATCGGTGGCACATCTCGCTCAGCACGCTGGTGAGAGACTACGTCTTCACGCCGCTCAACTTCATTGTCATCAAGAAAGCGCCACGCAGCATTCAGTTTGCCTTGATATCGGCCGTGTACTTCCTCTCGATGATCCTGATCGCGCTTTGGCATGGAGTGACGTGGGGCTTTCTGGCCTTCGGCACGGTGCACGGCGGAGCCCTGGTTGCGAGCCAGCTCGTCCGCAAATATGTCGGTGTCAAGAAGGGGCCGGTCGCCACTGGGCCTTCGATCTATCTCCGCCGCTTTCTCGTCTACGCATTCGTCTCGACAACGCTGATCCTTTGGCTCAAGTCCTACTCGGAGTGGGGCGCGATCTACGGCAAGATGCTGGGGCTGTATCCATGACATTGGGACGCGATGACATTCTCAAGATCGTGTGGCTGGCCGCGAAGATCGCCATCATCGTGCTGCTGTCGAACACCGGCCAAGCCCTGTTCGTTTACCAGAATTTCTGAACGCTGATGGTCGAGACTCCAAAAACAAAGGGATCCCGGGGCCGCGACGTCCTCTCCCGGTTGGGAGTGACGGTTGTCGCGCTGATCGCGATACTGGCCTGCCTGGATGTTGTCCTGCGAGTGGCCGCCCCAGCCAGCGGCATCTTTCGGGCAACGATCGACGTCCAGTCACCGACAGCTCTTTATGCCAAGCTCGAAGAGTTTCGAAAGTTCGACGGACTGAAGGTTGCCGTCCTGGGCGACTCCTTGATCTTCGGCCGCGCCATGCGGGACAAGGGCGATGCTGACTGGCAGGCGCATACCTTGTCGAACCAGTTGCAGAATTGGCTTGCCGAAAAGCATCCCGGTCAAAAAGTACTCGTCGCCAACTTCGGCATGAACGGAACGCTTCCGACCGACCTTGAGAACCTTGTGCGCATCGTGCTGCCCTCGAAGCCGGATGCCATCGTGTTCGATCTGAGCCTGCGGTCTTTCTCCCGGGATTTCGATCGGGAAGGTGAAACCAGAACCCGTCTCTGGTTGGACACCCTCTCCGTGGATGCCAACGGTACCTATTCCACCGGCAAGGATGGCGGAATCACGCGATGGAGCCACGACGCACTCGCCAACTGGTGGTTTCTGTACCGGTCTCGCGATTATCTCCAAGCCCTGTGGTTCGACGGCAGTCCCTTCAACTTCCTGGTGGGCCTGCGAGATGCCGCGGACAAATGGCTGCAAGGCTCGACCGGGGCCACGAGCGATGACCTTGGCGATGTCGTGCTGCTGATGCGGGCACGAGCGCGGTACGAGAAGATCGATCTGGCCCCGGACAACCCGCAACGACAGGCCCTGGATCGGATCCTGCGCCGCGTGTCGGAGGCAAAGCAGCCCACGCTGATCTTCTACGCGACCGAGAATCCCAAAGTATTGCCCGACCTGCTTCCGAAGCAAAAGTTTGCCGAGCTGCAGGCTCAACTCGTGCAAATCATCTCACCGCGGCCTCCGGAGCGAGTTTACGTCGGGCCGCTCGCTACCCTTCCAGCGTCCGAATTCCTCGATCACGTCCATCTCGATAAGGCCGGCTACGCCCAACTGAGCGCGGAACTGGGCCCGCCCCTGGACGCCATGATCGGAAGACGATGAGGGAGCCTTGTGAATGGCGGAGCCATCTGCTAGTTCTCGCGCCGAAAAGGCGGATTTTACGGGGCTTGCTCGGCAATTTCGACGCCGCCGTCTCACCCAAATCATGGGATGATTGTGATGACTGACGAGGAAATCTATTCCCGCCTCACGCCGATTTTCCGGGACGTCTTCGACGACGACACGCTGACGCCGCATCCGGAAATGACCGCGGCCGAAGTGCCGGCGTGGGACAGCCTCAGCAATATTCGGCTGGTCGTCGCTGTCGAGGTGGAGTTCAAGATCCAGTTCTCGACTGGCGAGGTTGCTGCCCTGAAGAACGTCGGCGAGTTCGTCAACGTCATTCGTCAAAGAGCTGCGCGTTGAGCGAACAGCCACGAGTGCTGCTGTGGAACGAGCTTAAGGAAGGCATGACCGTCTCGCTTCCGTTCCGGATCGGTCAGAGCGAGATGGATACCTTCCGAAAGCTGTCGGGAGATTCGAGCCGCATTCATATCGATTCCGAATTCGCACGAAGCCGCGGATTCGCAGGGCCCGTGGTGTACGGCGCGCTCACAGTCGCCAGACTTTCGCATCTGGTCGGAATGCACTTGCCGGGCGACCTCGGGCTGGCGACGAGCTGGCGGATCGACTTCAACAAGCCGCTCTACATCGACGAGGAAGCGACTTTTAACGGCGAGCTTACTCATGTGTCGCAATCCACCCACACCGTCAGCCTGAAGTTTCGGGTGTACGCGGGTGAGAAGTTGATCGCCAGCGGCACCGCCGGATCCAAACTTCTAGATGAATGACACTATCTTGGTCACAACTGACATCATCCTGGTCACAACGCCATGACGTTTCAGCTTCAAGAACTGCCCTGGTTAGAGGCGCCGCCGGCGGATTTCAAGGCGCTATGCAGCGCGCTTGACGCAACCGATGAGCCGAACGGCGCCGAGATCGCCGCACTTGCCGCCAAGAACCTCAACACGGACCAGCTCACGCGCCTTTCGAAGAGCATCGAACGCGCGCGAACCAAGAAGAAGGCGATTTCGCCGCTTCGCGAATTTCATCTTGGATTGCTCGGCAACGGTACGACGTGCCTGTTCACCCCTGCGCTTGCCGCTGGTGCCGCGCGTCATGGCGTCATGCTCCGCGTCACCCAGGCTGATTACGATCAGGTTGCGCAGGAAGCGCTCGATCCATCCTCCGCGATCAACTCCTGCAAACCGGACGCCGTTCTGCTGGCGCTCGATTTCCACGGGTTGCCCCTCAACAACGGCGGCAGCGGCGCGTCGAACCAGTCCGCCCTCGACTACGTGGGCATGATACGCGAAGGTCTCGAGCGCGGCGCCGGTGTGCCGGTCATTTTCCAGACCGTTGCCTGCCCTCCGCAGCCACTGTTCGGAAGCATGGACGCGCAAGTACCCATGTCGATGCGCCGCCAGATCCAGGATTTCAACGACGGGCTTCGTGAGCTCGCCGCGAAGCGCGGTGACTACATCCTCGACGTCGCCGCGTTGGCGGAATCGATCGGCACCCAGAATTGGCACAATCCCGTTCAATGGAATCTCTACAAGCTGCCATTCGCGCAGACGATGGTGCCAGTCTACGTTGAATATGTCGGACGGCTGCTCGGCGCCATCCGCGGCAACGCCCGCAAATGCCTCGTGCTCGATCTCGACAACACGCTCTGGGGCGGCACGATCGGCGACGACGGACTGGAAGGGATCGTTCTCGGTCAGGGCGACGGGGTCGGCGAGGCCTTCACCGAAATCCAGCGAACGGCGCTTCAGCTGCGCGATCGCGGCGTCATCCTGGCGGTATCCTCGAAGAATACGGATGAAGTCGCGCGACAGCCGTTCCGGGAGCATCCCGAGATGTCGCTGAAGCTGGAGCATATTGCGGTCTTTCAGGCCAACTGGAGCGACAAGGCCACCAACATCGAAGCCATCGCCAAGACGCTTAACATCGGGCTGGATTCCATGGTGCTGCTCGACGACAACCCCGCCGAGCGGAGCCAGGTCCGAAAGGCGCTGCCGATGGTGGCGGTGCCCGAGCTGCCCACCGATCCTTCGCTCTATGCGCGCACGCTCCTGAACGCGGGCTATTTCGAAGCCGTGACGTTTTCCGAAGAGGATCGTCAGCGCGGCGACCTCTATCAGGCAAATGCCCAGCGCGCGGAGCTGTCGGCCAAGTCCCGCGACATGGAAGAATTCCTGGCGTCGCTCGGCATGACGATCGAATTCCACGCGTTCGATGCCGTCAATCTGGGGCGGATCGCGCAGCTCATCAACAAGACCAATCAGTTCAATCTGACGACGCGGCGCTACACGCATTCCGAAGTCGAGACCATGTCGCGTTCGCCCGATTGCCTGACCTTCCAGATCAGGCTTCGCGACCGCTTTGGTGACAACGGGGTCATCGGCGTCGTGATCGCGCGAAAGAAGGACACGACCTACGACATCGACACCTGGTTGATGAGCTGCCGGGTCCTCGGGCGACGGGTTGAGGAAGCCATCATTGCCGAGCTCGTCCGCCATTGCCGTTTGAATGGCGTCGACACGCTCGAGGGAAGCTACCTGCCCACCGCCAAGAACGGGTTGGTGCGCGACCTATACAAGAAGCTCGGATTTGCGCCGGCCGGCGGTACGGATGACCACCGCATCTGGAAGCTGGACATCACCGAATACGACGTCCCCTCCTTGCCGTTCGAGGTTATTCGCGACAACGCCGCGAATGCCTGAAATCCGGCGTTCGTACGCCGCGCTGCAGACCCCGGAGCGGTAGCCACGGCAGCCCGATCGCGCGCCGGCTGGCCGCGCCTCGCTCTCCGTGCCGAAGACAGTCAACGAAGAAGACTGTCTCGGCTGGCAGGCGCGATCGAATCGGCCTCCCCGGGATCGCTCGCAAAAACGGGAACTTGCAGCGGCGGGCGAACCACTTCCAAGGCTTTCGCCCCGGACGCCGTCGACATGGCGAAGACTGACGCCAACCTGCGGAAGCCGACCAATTCTGGCCTACACATGTGATTTTTCAGATACTTAACTGATGTCGCGCGAATGGCTGGGGCGGGAGGGATCGAACCTCCGAATGGCGGAATCAAAATCCGCTGCCTTACCGCTTGGCTACGCCCCAACGCGCCGATCGAAGGCCACGCCGGTCTATAGGGTGAGTCCGGCCTTTTCAACAGGGTGGCGCGCGAAAAGGCACGAAAGCCGCAGGTTGATACCGGCACCCTTATTATAAGGGCGACGCTGCGGTGGCCGAAACGGACCGGGCGATGTCCGCTCGGACAGTTGAGAGGCCGCTTGTTTCATGGGAAGACAATTTCCAAACGCCTCGTCGGGAGTAACGCCATGACCTACCGTGCGCCGATCAACGATATCCTGCTGTCCCTCAACCATGGTGCGGGGCTCGCTGCCGCCGTGGCGGCCGGCCACTACGGCGATTTCGATGCCGACATCACCGCTGCGGTGCTGGAAGAAGCCGGCAAGTTCGCCTCCGATGTGCTGGCGCCACTGAACAAGGTCGGCGACGAGCACGGCATCAAGCTCGACAACGGCAAGGTGACGACCGCACCCGGCTGGCCCGACGCCTATCAGCGCTGGACCGCAGCGGGATGGAACGCGGTGTCGGGGCCGGAAGCGTTCGGCGGCCAGGGCCTGCCGCTCGCGATCAACGCCGCCTGCACCGAGATCTGGAGCGCATCGAACGTTGCCTTCGGCCTCTGCCCCTTGCTGACGCTGTCCGCGATCGAGGCGCTCGATGCCCATGGCAGCGCCGAGCTGAAGAAGGTCTATCTCGAGAAGCTCGTTACCGGCGAATGGACCGGCACCATGCAACTCACCGAGCCCAACGCCGGCTCCGACGTCGGCGCGCTGCGCACCCGCGCCGAACGCGCAGGTGACGGCACCTACCGCATCAAGGGCACCAAGATCTTCATCACCTATGGCGAGCACGACATGACCGACAACATCGTGCACTTCGTGCTCGCACGATTGCCCGATGCGCCCGCCGGCACCAAGGGAATCTCGCTGTTCCTGGTTCCGAAATTCATGGTCAATGCCGACGGCTCGCTCGGCGAGCGCAACGACATCCATGCGAGCGGCGTCGAGCACAAGCTCGGCATGCACGCTTCGCCGACCTGCACCATGACCATGGGCGACAAGGGCGGCGCGATCGGCTTTCTGATCGGCGAGGAAAACGCGGGCATGCGCTGCATGTTCACGATGATGAACCAGGCCCGCCTCGGCGTCGGCCTCGAAGGCGTCGGCATTGCCGACCGCGCCTATCAGCAGGCGCTGGCCTATGCGCAGGAGCGCCGCCAGGGCAAGGCGATCGGGCACAAGGGCGACGGCATGGATCCGATCATCGTGCATCCCGACGTCAAGCGCATGCTGATGCAGATGCGCAGCATGACGGCGGCGGCGCGCACGATCTGCTACGCCACCGCGGTCGCGCTCGACGTCTCGGTGCGCGCCAACGACGCCAAGGTGCGCGCCGACGCCGCGGCACGCGGCGCGCTGCTGACCCCGATCGCCAAGGCGTTCTCCACCGACATCGGCAACGAGGTAGCCTATCTCGGCGTGCAGGTCCATGGCGGCATGGGCTTCATCGAGGAGACCGGCGCCGCGCAGCATTACCGCGATGCCCGCATCACCTCGATCTATGAAGGCACCAACGGCATCCAGTCGATCGACCTCGTCACCCGCAAGCTCGGCGCCAATGGCGGCGCATCAGTGTGGGCGCTGCTCGACGAGCTCGCCGCCACCATTAAGCAGGTCGAGACCTCCAACGATCCGGCGTTCGGCACCACCGGCGCCAAGCTCCGCGACGCCCATGCCGCGCTGGAGCGCGCCAGCAAATGGCTGCTCGAGCGGCTGGCCTCCGCGCCGAACGAGGCGCTGGCCGGCGCGACGCCCTATTTGCGGCTGTTCGGCGCCACGCTCGGCGGCTGCATGCTTGCCGGCGAGGCGCTGGCCGCGAAGGCCAACGGCGAAGCCGAGCCGCAGCGCTACGTCGCATTGGCGCGCTTCTTCGCCGAGAACACCTCTGTGCAGGCGCCGTCACTGGAAAAGACCGTGACGGAGAGCGCCGAGGCGGTGACCGGTGCGGATGCGGTGCTGGCGGGGTAGGCCTCGCAATGTCGCCCGGGCACAGGCGGAACTCATCGTAGTCGTCCTGGCGAAAGCCAGCACGTTGCGCTGCCGGTGGACCATACTTTCGCGTTCGAGTGACCCGATTAATCCGAGCTCTCGTTCCGCCCTCTCTTGAGCGGAGGGCGCAGGGAAGCCGGATGCCGATCAACGATCCCAGCGAGACGAGCGAAACTCCCTGGGGCCGTCCAGCAAATCACGCTTGCGGGCAGACTGATCGATCCTGCTGGCCGAATGATCGGCCATTGCGTTGATGGCCGCGCCGGCTAGATTTTGCGCACGCTGCCGTCGCTTTTCGTCCCTCGATCGAACATGCCGATCCTGGTCTCGCCGACGGCAGATTTCATCGGAGAGACGTTCCTGGAGGCATCCGTTGCCTCGATAAGGTCGCTGCGTCATCTTGCACGCTCCCTCCAACTGGATTGCGGTACGGACTAACGCTCCGGCGAGCCGCTTGTTCGCGGTGGCGATTGGCCGGGTGCAGAGAATTTCGGCGTCAATACTTTGGGCTTCCTCGGCGGAGCCGCAATCAATCCCTCGCGGATCGCCTGCTTGCGGGCAAGCTTGCGCGCTCGCCGCACGGCCTCCGCCTTCTCTCGAATCCGTTTTTCCGAAGGCTTTTCGAACGATCGGCGGCGCTTCATCTCCCTGAAGACGCCCTCACGCTGCAGCCTCTTCTTCAGAACGCGCAGCGCCTGGTCGATATTGTTGTCCCTGACAAGAACCTGCAATGGATCACCTCTCGCGGCGCTGAACCCTTTCAGTTCTGATTGAATCAGAACCGAAGCTCTAGCTTCTCGTTTGACGCGTTTTCTTCACGCGAACCGGTACCCACTTCGCTCGAAAACGCTCTCGGTACATTGAACGGACAAATACGAAAGCCCGCTCCATCGGTGACAGAGCGGGCCGCACTGCCATTCCAGTACATCCGTGAAACGGCAGCCGATCAACAACATGACGAAAGTTCAGCCGCAGTGCTGCAAGCACGCGTTCTCACCTTCATCCGACGATGTCTTTGGAAAAGGGTCCGCACGGACCGATCTACAAGGCTCAAGGCCAGTCGATCCGACACAAGTATACACTTATCTCAGCTATGCAAGGCGCAATTGCCAGTTCCGGGATTTATCTCTCGCGGTTCAAGCGTTTGAGATCGTAGCCGGGAGACGAGAGCGGGTCACCCGAGCGAGCGCGTGAGCGGTTCCGCGAATCGATATCATTGTTGAATAGCAAATTCGGACCTCCTGACGCAGAGTGTGGCGCTGCCGGGTGAATTCAGCGCGCCGACACTCGAGAGCCTGGGCAGCTCCCATCGCAAAGAGGGAGCCGCAATTGGCAACCCGCTATTATTTCGATATCCGCAACGGCGAAGAGCTCTATGCCGACAGGCAGGGGATCGAGCTGCGCGACGAGGAGACTGCTGCCCACGAAGCGATGCAGTCATTGCTCAGCATGGCGAAAGACAACCCGCCGTTGGACAAACACAGTCTGCTGGTGTTCGAGGTCCGCACGAACGAGGGGCCGCTGTTTCAGGTCAGCCTCAATCGCGGCATAACGCGGCATTAGGTGCGTCAGCGCGCAACCCAACGTCAAGAATTTGGCCGGCGAAGGCCCGCCGGTCCTCTCGCGAACCGGCCTCCGCTTCGCGCGAAGACGCTCTAGCGGTCGGACAGGCTGCCGACGATCGATGCGCGGCGGGACAGTTCGATCCAGTTGCCGTCCGGATCGAGGATCATGGAAATCCGCGCGACCTCGCCAAGCGTCACCGGCGCGAGGCCCTCGCGCACGCCCTTGGCGCGCAGCTCATCGTGCACCGCGTCGATATCGGCGACTTGCAGCGTGATGTAGCGCCAGCCGCGCGCGCCCCGAATTGGATCGACGGCCGCGGCCCGATCTTCCCTGAGCAGGATCAGGCTGTCGCCGAGGCGAAACGCCGGACCACCGGACCAGGATTGCTCGGCGAAGCCGAGAATGTCGCCGTAGAACCTGCGGTGCACGGCGAGGTCGCGCACGGCCATGGAAACGGCAATTTGGGTGATGCCGTCATGTCCGGGCGGCACCAGGCAAACCCTGTTGCCGTCGGGATCGGCCATGCGCTGCGGCGCTCCAACGCCGTCGCGCGCAACGATCAGTTCGCGATAGCCGCTCGGCGCCGCATCCGGCAGCGGCTCGACATGATGGTTGAGCTTGATCACCGAACCATGTGCGTCGTGCCGATATTGCTTCTGCCCGCGCCGGATCGGCAACATGTGGTCGAAGCGAACGCCGGCGTCCTGTTGCCAAAACTGCAGCATCGGCTCCAGATTGTTGGTGGAAAGGCCGACGTCGATCACGTTCTTTGCGAGTTGCATGTCCAGTCTCCCCAACCGCCGCACGCGCTCGCTGGGCCGGCTCAACCGGGAAAGCGATCGCCAAACATCGGCAGTCCGCTGCGCGACTGTTCGCGCGTCGCCTCATCCTGGATGACGTCCCAATGCTCGGCCAGCACGTCACCCTCGATGCGCACGATGTCGGCGACGACCCATGCCGCCGGCAGACCATGACCGCTGAACCGGCCGTGCAGAATGACGAAATCGCCGCTCGCCGCGCCGACATGGTTCTCATAGCGCAGCGTCGCGGGCAAGCCCTTGACGAGATCGAACAGCCCGTCCCGGCCGGGCGCGATGTGCGCGCTGTGCTGGATGTAGCGCGGCGACCAGAGCCGCTCAGCCGCGGCGTAATCGCGCTTGTTGAACAGGGTCTCGAACGCATCCAGTACGAACTGGACGCGGCGATCCTGGTTCGACGCGGTCATGGCTTCGCTTCCTTGACGCTATCAGGGTTACTTGATCAGGGTTACTTGCGGACCAACGGGATCTGAAGATTGGTCGGCCTGTTCTGCTCGATGTCGAAACCGCGGCCGTCGACATTGCGGGCGCCCCAGAACAGCAGGTCGCCCCTGAGATAGACCAGGTCGTATTCCATGAAGTTCGTCCCTTCCTTGAGACCGAACGGAAGGAACGACTTGCCGAAGATGCTCTGCGGCGCATCAACCGCCCACGGCGCGTAGCCGGCAGCAGCGACCTTGTTGAGCACATCGACAAAGCCCTGCGCCAGCGGCGTGACCTCGTAGGCCTCGTCGGCGACGAAGTCGACCTTCTGCGCCCCCGGTGCGATCGGATGCGCGCCCTGCCACTGCATGTGTCCGACGATCCTGATCCGCGCCAGCGGCACCTTGCCGTATGGATCGGCCGAGTTGACCACCACGAGCTCGAACCGGTCGGAGGACTGATAGGTGAAAGCGCGCTTGAGATAGAACGGCTTGATCGAGCCATCCGGATTCTTGCTCGGCCGGATCTCGGGCGCGATGCTTTCCCAGTTTCCGGCGAGTGCCTGCTTGATCGTTGCGACGTCCTGTTCCATGGCGCTTGCCCTCGTTTGATTGCCCGGTGATTGCGCGGCGGCGCCGCCGGGCGCTGTCAGCACCAGCAGCGGCAACAGCAATGCTCTGAGGCTCATCCGCATGCGCAAGCTCCGGCCTGGCTTCGCGCGGCTCCTCTGCCTGTGAGGCAGGGCCCGCACTGGGAATACGCTTCGCTATAGAGGGCGCTGGCCGGCTTGAAAAAGACTTTGTAAGCTGGCCCCATGCTTGCGAGACATGCCTGCGAGAGATGGCAACGTGATGGGCAGGCCGTGATCGGGAGACTGCGATGGAGCTTCGGCATCTGCGCTATTTCGTTGCCGTGGCCGATGCCGGCAGCCTGACGGTCGCCGCCGAGCAGAAGCTCCACACCTCACAGCCTTCGCTCAGCCGGCAGATCCGCGATCTCGAGGAGGAGGTCGGGGTGCAACTTTTGAATCGCGGCGCGCAGGGCATCGAGCTGACCGCCGCCGGCAAGGCATTCCTCGACCATGCCCGCATGGCGCTGCTGCAGGCCGAAGCCGCCAAGGAAGCGGCGCTGCGCGCAGCCCAGCCGCCGAAGCCTGTCTTCTCGCTCGGCTTCCTGTCGGGCGCCGAAATCGATCTGCTGCCCGAGGTGAGCCGCCTGTTGCGCGAGGAGTTTCCCGGCATCGACATCCGCCTGTCGAGCGAATACTCGCCTCTGCTCGCCAAAGCCCTGATGCGGCGCAAGCTCGATGCGGCCTTCATGCGGGCGGACGAGAACATGGAGGACCTGGCGTACAAGCGCGTGCGCACCGACCCGCTGGTGTTCGTGTTTCCGGGCAACCATCGGCTGGCGGCGCAGACCGTCGTCGCGCCGGAAGACGTCGCGGGCGAGACCTTCTATCTGCCGTCCAAATCCGCGCCCGCGGTGCGCCGCGTCGTGCTCGACTATTTCAACCGCGCCGGCATCGATCCGAGGCCGGAGCACGAGGTGCACAACGTCGTGCACGCGATATCGATGATCACCTCGACGCATGGTGTGATGCTGCTGCCGGCCTACACGGCGCGCTATCTGCCCGACAGCATCACCACCCGCCCGGTGCAGGGAGAGCCGCCGACGCTCGATCTCGTGCTCGCCTATCACAAGGCCAACAAATCCCCGATCCTGAAGCTGTTGCTATCGCGGGTCGGCCGCCTGGCCGGAGCGCCGGCCTGATCCCTTCAATCCAGTGAGGACCAATATGCAAGCAGGCCTCGTTCAGACCTTTCGCGCCTTTGCCTACAACAATGCCTGGGCCAATCATCGCCTTCTCACGGCATGCGCCGGGCTCAGCCAGGCAGAGTTCGCCGCCGCGCGGACCGGATTCTTCCCGAGCCTGCAGGCGACGCTGAACCACATCCATGTCATCGATCTCTTCTATATCGACGCGCTCGAAGGGGGCTGGCTCGGGCCGAAGGCGTGGGCCGATGAAGTGCCCTACCCGTCGGTCGCGGCGCTGCAGGCTGCGCAACGCGCGATCGACCAGCGCCTGATTGTTCACTGCGATGCACTGACGCCAGAACGGCTCGATGAAGTGGTCAAGGTCAACCGCGACACTTCCGTGCAGACCGAGCGGCGCGACCGCCTTCTGATGCATCTGCTTCAGCACCAGATCCATCATCGCGGCCAGGCCCACGCGATGCTCTCCGAAACCACCGTCAAGCCGCCGCAGCTCGACGAATTCTTCGCCGCCGGCGAGGCGCCGCTGCGGGAAACCGAGTTCAAGGACCTCGGCTGGCGCGAAGCCACCGTCTGGGGCGGCTAGAGCTTCGTTCCGATCGAATCGAAACGAAGCTCTAGATTCTTGTTTTGACGCGTTCCTTTACGCGAGCTGGTATCCACTTCGCTCGAAAACGCTTTGAGCGCCAGGTTCCGCACGCGATCGGGCGTCGCGGACCGGTTCCCGATCCGGAACAGCCTTGAATCCCGGCGCCTCCGCGCTCACCTGTCGATGAAACGTGGGGAACTCCAAACATGCCATTCGCCAATCACCGGGGCCAGCGCATCCATTACACTGTTGAAGGATCCGGGCCACTGATCGTGCTCCAGCACGGCCTGCTGCTCGACGCCGCCAGCTGGAAGCAGTGCGGCGTGGTCGACGCGCTCGCCGATCGCTTCCGCGTCGTCTGCGTCGATTCGCTCGGACATGGTTTGAGCGACAAGCCTGCCGATCCCGAATTCTACGATCAGGAACAACGTGCCGGCGATATCGTCGCCGTGATCGATGATCTCGGCCACGAGCGCGCACACGTGGTTGGACATTCGATGGGCGGCTGGGTGGCGGTCGGCGTTGCCCGGTTCTTCCCGGCCCGGCTGGCGTCGCTTTCGATCGGCGGCTGGGACTTTGTTACCGGGCTGCCGCGCGGCAACGCCGGCCCGCTGACGTATGGTGCCTTCATGACGTTTGCACGCCGCACCGCGCCGCAACTCACGGGATGGGTGACGTCCGACCTCGAAGGCGGCGTGCGCGCCTGCTTCGATGCGCTCGGCCAGATCGATGGCGCCAGGGACGCCGTGCTCTCCTCACGCGTGCCCGTGCTGCTCTGGAACGGACAGGACGACGGACCGCATGCGCCGATGCAGCGCTTTGCCGCGGAGAACGGCCTTGAAGCTATGTCGGTCCCCGGCGATCATCTCGGCGCGCTGTTCCAGCATGGCGCCGCGGTCGGCCGGGGCATCGGCTCGTTCGTCGGGCGCGGCTGAGCGGAGCACGATGAAGGGATACGTGCGACGGCCGCGGTTCGGCTTGCGCGGCCGGCACCCCGGAAATCGCGAATTCCGGTTAACTGCATTGCGCCGTTCTCATACTCGCCCACGGGGAAAAGCAGAGCAGAACACGCTGGAGCCCTTGGGGCTTGCACGGGATCATGTAGGATAGCGGTCACGACCTCGGCCGGCGACGCTGCCGGCCGACACTCGGACCGCTTACCCTGGGACTGCTTGATGAGCGCGCATGTCATAGTCACCGACGAAGCCGCCACACGCGTGATCCGGCTGCGCAGGCCCGAGAAGAAGAACGCGATCACCCAGGAGATGTTTCGCGCGATCAGCGATGCGATCGACAAGGCGCAGAACAATCCGAAGATCCGCTGCCTGATCATCACCGGCGGCTCCGGCGTGTTCACCGCGGGCAACGACATCGAGGACCTGCTCGCGCAGGGCACCTCGACCGGCGAGACGCCGCCCGCCTCCGATCTGGTCAAGTTCCTGTATTCACTGGCCCACAATGTGAAGCCGATCATCGCTGCCGTCGACGGCGTCGCGATGGGCATCGGCACCACGATGCTGTTTCACTGCGACTATGTGCTGGCGAGCAAGACCGCGCTGTTCTCGACGCCGTTCTCAAATTTCGGCCTGGTGCCGGAAGGCGCCTCCAGCCTGCTGATGCCGCGCACGATGGGCCATCAGCGCGCCTTTGCGATGCTGGTGATGGGCCGCACCATGTCGGCCGACGACGCCCGCGTCGCCGGTTTCGTCAACACCGTGGTGGCGCCGGGGCATGCCGAGGTCGAGGCGCACAAGGTGGCGCGCGAGATCTGCGCACTGCCGGCCGAGGCGGTGGCGATCTCGCGCCGCCTGATCCGGCTGCCGCCCGAGGACGTCACCCGCCGCATCGAGCAGGAGAACCATCTGTTCAGCGAGCGGATGCGCTCCAACGAGGCGGTCAGCGCCTTCAAGGCCTTCGTCGCGCGCACCAAGGATTGAAACGAAGCGTCGCAAAATTGTAGTGGCGTCGCGCCATGATCGTGTGTTCCATGATCGTGCACGCCATGGACAGGTCATGAGACACCATCGCCTTACGCCCCTCGCCGCGCTCTGCGCACTCGGACTGGCCGCGGCAAGCCCCTGCCTGGCGCAGACCGCAGCGCCGGTGAGCCTGCGGATTCTCGCGATCAACGATTTCCACGGCTATCTGCGGCCGCCGCCGGGCGGCATCCGCATCACCGATCCCGCTGACGCGACCAAAAAGATCATGGTGCCCGCCGGCGGCGCCGAGCGGGTGGCGACCGTCGTCAAGCAGCTGCGTGAAGGCCATAAGAACAATATCTTCGTCGCGGCCGGCGACCTGATCGGCGCGAGCCCGTTCTTGTCGGCGATGTTTCACGACGAGCCGACCATCGAGTCGCTGTCGATGATGGGGCTTGCGATCTCGTCGGTCGGCAATCACGAATTCGACGAGGGCAAGGACGAGCTGCTGCGGATGCAGAATGGCGGCTGCCACCCGGTCGACAAGTGCCAGGGGCCGCATCCCTTCCTGGGGGCCAAATTCCGCTATCTCGCCGCCTCCACGATCGACAAGGCCACCGGCAAACCGGTGTTTCCGCCCTACGAGATCAAGGAGTTCGACGGCATTCCGGTGGCCTTCATCGGGCTGACCCTGAAGAACACGCCGAACCTGGTGTCGCCGGCCGGCGTCGCGAGCCTCGAATTCCGCGATGAGGCCGAGACCGTCAATGCGTTGGTCCCCGAGCTGAAGGCGAAAGGCGTCAAGGCGATCGTGGTCCTGATCCACGAGGGCGGCTTTCCAACCGGCGACTATAATGAATGCCCCGGCATCTCCGGGCCGATCGTCGACATCGTCAAGAAATTCGACAAGGCGGTCGACGTCGTGATCTCCGGCCACACCCACCAGGCCTATGTCTGCGAGATTGACGGACGGCTCGTCACATCAGGCGACAAATACGGCACGCTGGTCACCGCGATCGACCTTCAGCTCGATCCGAACAGCCACGACGTAATCAGCGCCAAGGCCGACAACACCATCGTGACGATCGGCGGCACAGCCAAGGACCCGGAGCAGAGCGCGCTGCTGGAATCCTACGACCGGCTGGCCGCACCGATCGCCAACCGCGCGGCCGGCTCGGTCACGGAAACGCTGTCGCGCACGCCTGCCGAGACCGGCGAAAGCGTGCTCGGCGATATCGTCGCCGACGCGCAGCTGCGCGCGACGAGCTCCGAGCCGAATGGCGGCGCGGTGATCGCCTTCACCAATCCCGGCGGCGTGCGCACCGACATCGTCAAGCGCGAGGACGGCGCCATCACCTATGCCGACATCTTCGCCAGCCAGCCGTTCCGCAACCAGCTGGTGACGATGACGCTGACCGGCAAGCAGCTCAAGGACGTGCTGGAGCAGCAATGGGCCGACCCGAAACGGCCGCGTGCGCTACAGGTCTCGAAAGGCTTTGCCTATGCGTGGGATGCGAGCAAGGGCGACGGCGCGCGCATCATCGCCGCGCGGATGTCGCTCGACGGCAAGCCGATCGACCCGGCCGCGAGCTATCGCGTCACCGTGAACAATTATCTCGCCGAGGGCGGCGACGGCTTCACGGTGTTCAAGGAAGGAACGGCGCAGCAGTTCGGCATCTACGACGTCGATGCCCTCTATGCCTACTTCAAGGCCAACAGCCCGGTCGGCCCGGCGGCGGGCAAGCGGATCGAGCGGATCAATTGAAGTGCGGACATGGAACATCCGTGGGGCCGAGACAGGCCTTTCCGGCGAGCCGGTAACGGCCTAAATTAGACGCTCCTCGCACGCGCCCCCAATGCGCCGGGAATTTGCATGACACTGCTTCTGACGCACACCGCCTGCCTCGATCACCTGACGCCACCCGGACACCCCGAACGCCCCGACCGGCTGCGCGCGGTTGCCGAGGTGCTTGGCGAAGACCGTTTCAAGGCGCTGGTGCGCGACCTCGCACCGGAAGGCGACCTCGACAGCGTGCTGCTGTGTCATGGCGAGCACTATGTCGGCGAGTTGCGCCACATCGCGCCGACCTCCGGCATGATTTACATCGACGGCGATACCTCGATGTCGCCGGGCACCTGGGAAGCCGTGATGCGCGGCGTCGGCGGCGCAGTGGCGGCGACGGATGCGGTGATGGAGGGCAAGCACCAGAACGCCTTCGTCGCGGTGCGCCCGCCCGGGCATCACGCCGAGAAGTCGACGCCGATGGGCTTCTGCTTCTTCGACAATGTCGCGATCGCCGCGCGCCACGCGCAGCGCAAATACGGCATCAAGCGCGCTGCGATCATCGATTTCGATGTCCATCACGGCAACGGCACGCAGGATATCTTCTGGGCCGATCCGACCGTGATGTACTGCTCGACGCATCAGATGCCGCTATTCCCCGGCACCGGCGCTGCCGGCGAGCGCGGCGAGCACGACACCGTCGTCAACGCGCCGCTTTCGCCCGGCGACGGCGGCGCCAAATTCCGCTCCGCCTTCGAGAACCTGATCCTGCCGCAGCTCGAGAAGTTCTCCCCCGAACTCGTCGTGATCTCGGCGGGCTTCGACGCGCATCACCGCGATCCGCTGGCCTCGATCAACCTGACCGGCGAGGATTTCGGCTGGGTCACGCGCAAGCTGATGGACCTCGCCGACAAGAGCGCCGGCGGCCGCGTCGTCTCCGTGCTGGAGGGTGGCTACGACCTCGAGGGCCTGAAAGAGTCGGTGGCATCTCACGTCACCGCATTGATGGGCAGGTAAATCCCCGCCACAATACCCCCGCAAAAATTCGATTGATTCTGCGCCGGGGCAAGCATGGCCTGCGACGGGTCATGTTTGGACGACGAGATCCGATCGCGGTCTGATCGGCGCACTGGGAACACATAATGGCCGAAAATACCCAAGCCGACGTCAAGAAGCTCTCCTTTGAACGCGCGATCGAGGAACTCGAATCGATCGTCAAGCGGCTCGAGGACGGCAAGGTCCCGCTTGAGGAATCGGTCGCGATCTATGAGCGCGGCGAGGCGCTGAAGCGGCGCTGCGAGGAATTGCTGCGCCAGGCCGAAGCCCGCGTCGACAAGATCACCACCGACGCCTCGGGCCAGCCGACCGGCACCGAGCCGCTCGACGTGCAGTAGCGGCAAGAGGCGCCGATACGCCGCGATCATGCGACAGGATGTCCGCCTCGGCGGGCGATTGTTGCTGCGCATTTCCGTTGAACGACGACGCAGCGGGGCGACCGCGGCAATCGGGTGCGGCTGCGAATCAGGCCAATCCGGACCATCGGGGCTGCCGCTAAAATAGCCAAAATGGAACCCGATCCTAGCCCAAGCATTGAAAAGTCTAGACTTTTCGGGACGGCGCATAGGAACCCTGCGCGCCCTATCGGGTTGGCTTTGGCTGCGGCTTTGGTGTAATGCTTCCAGTTCTATGGGCATTTGAGGGTGTCGGGCGGCCCGAATTTTTCGGGCGGCATGCATCTCAAATGGTTCGACAAAACTGAACCGGGACGGGTGAAGAGCGACCAAGGTGATGCATATCACGTGGTCCAATCCGGAGTGAATCTAGGCTTACAATCAGGCAGGGCCTGCCGGGACGGCACCCAGTGTCTGGCATTCGCTGCGCGGTGAGCGCGCCAACCCATCTCGCGTCGGGCCGTTCGTTCCGACAGGCAAAAATTGGAAATTCGCTGTGACCACATTTAGTAAAACGCCGCTTCTTGACACTATTCACACGCCGGATGACCTGCGCAAGCTGAAGGTCGAGCAGGTGCGGCAGGTTGCCGACGAGCTCCGCCAGGAAACCATCGACGCCGTGTCGGTGACCGGCGGCCATTTCGGCGCCGGCCTCGGCGTGGTCGAACTGACCACCGCCATCCACTACATCTTCGACACCCCGCGCGACCGCCTGATCTGGGACGTCGGCCACCAAGCCTATCCGCACAAGATCCTGACCGGTCGCCGCGACCGCATCCGCACCCTGCGCACCGCCGGCGGCCTCTCCGGCTTCACCAAGCGCACCGAGAGCGACTACGATCCGTTCGGCGCTGCGCACTCCTCGACCTCGATTTCGGCCGGCCTCGGCATGGCCGTGGCACGCGACCTCTCCGGCGGCAAGAACAA
Source organism: Bradyrhizobium sp. RD5-C2 (assembly GCF_019972155.1). Taxonomy (GTDB): domain Bacteria; phylum Pseudomonadota; class Alphaproteobacteria; order Rhizobiales; family Xanthobacteraceae; genus Bradyrhizobium. Next base: position 32,668 of record NZ_BOVL01000013.1, read on the forward strand.
CGTTATCGCCGTGATCGGCGACGGCGCGATGTCGGCAGGCATGGCCTATGAGGCCATGAACAACGCCGGCGCGATGAACTCGCGCCTGATCGTGATCCTCAACGATAACGACATGTCGATCGCACCGCCGGTCGGCGCGATGAGCGCCTATCTGTCGCGCCTCTACTCGGGCAAGACCTACCGCTCGCTGCGCGAGGCGGCCAAGCAGATCAACAAGCGCCTGCCGAAGATCCTCGCCAACCGAGCCAACCGCGTCGAGGAATATTCCCGCGGCTTCATGATGGACGGCGGCACGCTGTTCGAGGAGCTCGGCTTCTATTATGTCGGCCCGATCGACGGCCACAATCTCGACCATCTGCTGCCGGTGCTAAAGAACGTCCGCGACATGGAGACCGGGCCGATCCTGGTTCACGTCGTGACCCAGAAGGGCAAGGGCTACGGCCCGGCCGAGGCTTCCGCCGACAAGTACCACGCCGTGGTCAAGTTCGACGTCGCGACCGGCACCCAGGCCAAGGCCAAGCCGAACGCGCCGGCCTACCAGAACGTGTTTGGCCAGAGCCTCGTCAAGGAAGCCCAGAAGGACGACAAGATCGTCGCCATCACCGCGGCGATGCCGTCGGGCACCGGCGTCGACATCTTCAACAAGGCGTTCCCGGACCGCACCTTCGACGTCGGCATCGCCGAGCAGCATGCGGTGACGTTCGCCGCCGGCCTCGCCACCGAAGGTTACAAGCCGTTCTGCGCGATCTACTCGACCTTCCTGCAGCGCGGCTATGACCAGGTGGTCCATGACGTCGCGATCCAGAGCCTTCCGGTCCGCTTCGCGATCGACCGCGCCGGCCTGGTCGGCGCCGACGGCGCGACCCATGCCGGTTCGTTCGACAACGCCTATCTCGGCTGCCTGCCGAACTTCGTGATCATGGCGGCCTCCGACGAGGCGGAAATGGTTCACATGGTGGCGACCCAGGTTGCGATCAACGATCGTCCGAGCGCACTGCGCTATCCGCGCGGCGAGGGCCGCGGCGTCGAGATGCCTGAAGTCGGCATTCCCCTGGAGATCGGCAAGGGCCGCATCGTCCGCGAGGGCAAGCAGGTCGCGCTGCTGTCGTTCGGCACCCGCCTCGCCGAGTGCGAGAAGGCCGCCGATGAGCTCGCTGCTCACGGCCTCTCCGCCACGATTGCCGACGCGCGCTTCATGAAGCCGCTCGACGAAGAGATGATCATGAAGCTCGCCCGCGACCACGAGATCCTGATCACCATCGAGGAAGGCTCGATCGGCGGCTTCGGCTCGCATGTCATGCAGTACCTGTCCGACAACGCCATGCTGGACAGCGGCATGCTCAAGTTCCGTTCGATGATCCTGCCCGACGTGTTCCTCGACCATGACTCGCCGGCTGCGATGTATGCCCGCGCGGGTCTCGACGCCAAGAGCATCGTTGCCAAGGTCTTCGAGACCCTCGGCAAGGACTACAAGACCGAGACCGTCAAGCTCGCCTAGAGCCCTTAACCGTTCCGATCGAATCGGAACGGAGCTCTGGATTTTTGTTTTGACGCGTTTTCTTCACGCGAGGCCGATACCCACTTCGCTTGAAAACGCTCTCATTGCTCGGGCGGCGCCCCTGGTGCCGGCAAGTCTATGAAAATCTATCTGGCAGGTCCTGACGTGTTCCTGCCGGATGCCGTGGAGATCGGCCGCCGCAAGGCGGAGGTTTGCGCCTATCACGGGCTGACCGGGCTGTATCCGCTCGACAACAGCATCAATCCCACGGTCGCCGGCGCCTCGCTCACCATCTTCAAAAGCAACGAGGCGATGATGGAGTCGGCCGACGCCGTCATCGCCAATTTGACGCCGTTTCGCGGCCCCAGTGCCGACGCAGGCACCGTCTACGAACTCGGCTACATGGCAGGACGCGGCAAGCTGTGCCTCGCCTATTCGAACGATCCCACGTCCTACGCCAATCGTGTGGCGCGGCTGCAGCAGGTGGTGCCGGCATCCGACGGACGCCTGATCGACGCGGAGGGGCTGACGGTGGAAGAGTTTGGCTTGCCGGACAATCTGATGATGATGCACGCGCTCGATCTGCACGGCAGTCCGCTGGTGACGCCGAAGGAGCCTGCGGCCGACCTCTGGCACGATCTCACCTCCTTCGAGACCTGCGTGCGGCTCGCCGCCGCGCAGCGCCGGCAGGGCGCCAAATGACCAAGCAAGTGACCAAGCCGGGCGACAACGACAACGGCGTATCCGCCAGCAAGCGCATCGACGTGCTGCTGGTCGAGCGCGGCCTGTTCGAAAGCCGGGCGCGGGCGCGCGCCGCGATCGACGCCGGCCTCGTCACCGCCGACGGCAAACAGGTTGCGAAGGCATCCGAGATCGTGGCGCCCGGCGCCGAACTCACGGCCGAACCGGCGCACCCCTATGTCTCGCGCGGCGGCGTCAAGCTCGCCGGTGCGCTCGAGCATTATCCGATCGACGTCGAGGGCCATGTCTGCCTCGATGTCGGCGCCTCGACCGGCGGCTTCACCGAAGTGCTGCTCGCCAATGGCGCGAGCCTCGTCTTCGCCATCGATGTCGGCCACGGCCAGCTGCATCCCTCGCTGCAGGGGCATCCGAAGATCGTCTCCATGGAGGAGACCGACATCAGGAATTTCGAGGGCAAGCGGCTGCCGGCGCGGCCCGATGTCGTCGTGATCGACGTCAGCTTCATCTCGCTGAAGCTGGTGCTGCCGGTGGCGCTGTCGCTGGCGGCCGCGCCGATGCATCTCTTGGCGCTGATCAAGCCGCAATTCGAGGCGGCCCGCAAACACGCCAAGCGCGGCGTCATCCGCAATGCGATGGTGCACCAGGAGATTTGCGACGATATCGCCGCCTTTGCCGCCTCGCTCGGCTGCACCGACATTCAGGTGTTCCCGTCATCGATCACCGGCGGCGACGGCAACATCGAATTCTTCCTCGGCGCACGCCGTGGCTGAGCTTCTAACCATCGACCATGTCGGCCATCGCGGCGACGGCGTTGCGATCGACGGCGCGCAGTCGGTCTTCGTGCCGACCACGCTGGCCGGCGAAACGGTCGAGGTCGACGACGTTCCGGGCAATCATCCCGACCGGCGGCGGCTGGTGCGGGTGACGCAGGAAAGCCCCGAGCGGATCGCGCCGTTCTGCCCGCATTTCGGCGTCTGCGGCGGCTGTGCGATCCAGCACTGGAGCGACGCGCCCTACCACGCCTGGAAACGCAACATCGTGATCGAGACGCTGGCGCAGGCGAAGGTCGCGGCCGACGTCGCACCGCTACTCGACGCCCATGGCGCGGGCCGCCGCCGCATCACGCTGCACGGACGCATGGGGACCCATGAGGTGCTCAAGGTCGGCTTCGCTGCGGCCGGTTCGCATGACATCATCCCGGTCGACCGCTGTCCGATCCTCGATCCGGCGCTCGACGGTGCGCTCGAGGCGGCCTGGGCCACAGCCGAGCCGCTGATCTCGATCGGCAAGCCGCTCGACATCCAGGTGACCGCGACGCTCAACGGTCTCGACATCGACGTGCGCGGTTCCGGCGCGCTGCCGACCAGCCTGATCACCACGCTGTCGCGGGTCGCGGAGAAACACCGGCTGGCGCGGCTGACACGGCATGGCGAACTGGTGCTGCAGCGCGGCTCTCCCGAGGTCGCGATCGGAAAGGTGAAGGTCGTGCTGCCGCCGGGCTCGTTCCTGCAGGCGACCGCCAAGGGCGAGGAGACGCTGGCTGCGCTGGTTCGCGAGCATTGTGGGCGCGCCAAGCACATCGCCGATCTGTTTTGCGGTGTCGGCCCGTTTGCGCTCCGCCTCGCCGAGAAGGCGCGGGTCACGGCCTTCGACAGCGACGCCGGCGCGGTCGCGGCACTGCAAAAGGCTGCGCAATTGACGCCGGGGTTGAAGCCGCTCAAGGCCGAGGCGCGCGACCTGTTCCGCCGCCCGCTGATGCCGCAGGAATTGCGCGACTACGACGCCGTCGTGTTCGATCCGCCCCGCCAAGGTGCGCAGGCGCTGGTCACCCAGCTTGCGGCGAGCAAGGTGCCGGTGGTCGTCGCGGTGTCCTGCAACGCTGCAACGTTTGCGCGCGACGCAAAAATCCTGATCGATGGCGGCTACAAGATATCAGCCGTCACCCCGGTCGATCAGTTCCGCCACACCCCACATGTCGAACTGGTGGCGCGCTTCGCACGCTGAGGCATCGCGGCGACTATCGCAGCGGGCGGCGGTCTCGCTATAATACGCATCTTATGTCCCACGATCCGCTGCTCGCACGTATCATTCCCGTCCTTGCCGACGTGCCGGGCGTCGCCGCCATCGTGCTCGGCGGCTCGCGGGCGCGCGGCACGGCGCATGAAGCCTCCGACACCGATCTCGGCCTCTACTTTCGGGATGGCGCCGCGCTGGACATCGATCGGCTGCGCGACGCGGTGGCCGGCCTTGTCGACAACCCCACTGCTGCCCATGTGACGCCGGTCGGCGAATGGGGACGGTGGATCGTCGGCGGAGCCTGGCTTGCGATCGGCGGCCGCAAGGTCGACCTGCTCTACCGCAGCATCGATGAGGTCGCTCACGTCATCGATGCCTGCCGGAACGGGGAGATCAGCATGCACTACCAGCCGGGCCATCCGCACGGCTTCTGCTCGGCGATCTGGATGGGCGAGATTGCGCTGTGCCGCGCCCTGCATGATCCCGATGGCTTCGTCGCGGCGCTGAAGGCAAAGACCTCGCCCTACCCGCCGGCCTTGCGCGACGCGTTGGTGCGCCGCTTTCAATGGGAAATCCTGTTCGCGATCGAGAATGCCGAGCTTGCGCTGCCGCGCGGCGACAGCACGCATATCGCCGGCTGCGCCTATCGCGCGCTGTCCTGCATCGCGCAGGTGCTGTTTGCACTGAATGGGCAGTATCTGATCAACGAAAAGGGCGCGCTGGCGCAGGCGGCAAATTTTCCGTTGACGGTTCGCGGCCTCGCCGGGCGCGTCGCCGAGGTGTGGCGGCAGATTGGTGCGGCCGAGCACACCGCCGCGATGCAGACGTTGCGGGTGCTGGAGAACGAAGTTCGGGAGATGTAGGGCGGGTTAGCGAAGCGTAACCCGCCGCGCCTCCGCGGAACGAATGGTGGGTTACGCTTCGCTAACCCACCTTACAAGGCTGCTACCGCCCCCAGCGATCCTGCCAGATCTTCTCGCCGATCGTGCAACTGACCCGTGGCTCCTTCTCGGCGGTCCGCACGACCGGGCGGTCGGGGGTGCGGCCGGCGACCTCGAGCAGCAGCTTGGTGCGGATCGCTTCCTTGAACTTCTCGCGATCCTTGATCGACACCACGAACGAGCCGGGCCCACCGATCACGCAGTCCTCGTAGTAGAAGTCGAGATTTTCGATATCCATCGTCGAATAGGACGGCTCCTTCACCATGATCGGCAGGCCGTTGATGACGATGCCCTTGTCGAGCGCCGCATCACGCGCAGGCGTGATCGGCATGCCGTTGTTGTTGGGGCCGTCGCCGGAGATATCGATCACGCGGCGCAGGCCGCGATGTGGATTCTCGTCGAACATCGGGATCGCGAAATAGATCGCGCCCGAGATCGAGGTGCGAGAGGCGCGGCGCACCGGCGTCTTCATGATCTCGGCGGAGACCGCGTCGGCGGATTCAGGGCCGTCGATCACCCGCCAGGGAATGATGACCTTCTGGTCGTTGGAGGCGGCCCATTCGAAATAGGTGATCGAGATCTTGCCGTTCGGGCCGGCCTTCAGCGCCTGCAGGAATTCCTTGGAAACGATCGCCTGCGCATAGCCCTCGCGCTGGATCGCGAGTTCGTCCATGTCCATCGAATAGGAGACGTCGACCGCGATGATCAATTCGATGTCGACGCTCGGCGTGGATTCCTTTTCGGCCAGCCGGCCTGTCTGTGTTCCAGGGCCTGGCGCGGCAACACCGGCCACGTCGCCGCTGGCCAACATGCCCGCGACAAGCACCGCTCCGATCGAGACATACCAGCGCATTGCGGCCCTCCCGTCGTGTCCTGTCATGGTGACACGCAAATCAGGCGGCGAAAAGCGCAGATATCATCTGTCCTTCACATTCAAGTTAGAGGCCTGCAAGTTAGAGGCCCGCAAGCTAGACATCACCTGCCACGAATGCGGCACCGCGCGCCGTGCCGTTGCCGCAATGACGCCGTGCAAATCGAACGGTTCCAACACGCACGGGAAGACGGTATTCTTACGGTGCAATCGCGAGGGAGTGCGATGCCCGATAGCGTCGTCAAGCCGAAAACCAGGACGAAGACCAAGGTCGAGCGGCCACGCCTGCACAAGGTGATCCTGGTCAACGACGACTACACGCCGCGCGAATTCGTCGTCACCGTGCTGAAGGGTGAATTCCGCATGACCGACGACCAAGCCTACAAGGTGATGCTGACCGCGCACCAGCGCGGCGTCTGCGTGGTCGCGGTGTTCACCAGGGATGTCGCCGAGACCAAGGCGACGCGCGCCACCGATGCCGGCCGCGCCAAAGGCTATCCGCTGCTGTTCACCACCGAGCCGGAAGAATAGCAAGCATCACCGCCGCACTGGCTCGGTCCGCTGGCTCAGCGCAATGTCGGCGACGACCGCCCCCATCACCAGCGCGCCGCCGATCAGGGCACGCAGCGACGGCACCTCGGCAAACGCCAGCCACACCCAGAACGGCATCAGCGGCGTCTCGAGGGTTGCGATCAGCGAGGCCTGCGCGGACGGCAGCAATCTCGAGCCGACCGTGAACAGGGTGAGGCCGAGACCGACCTGGCATACGCCGAACATCGCGAGCACGCCGAGATCGGCACCGGTGACCGCGCCGATGCCGAGCCCCAGCGGCAAACTCACGCCGCTGCCGAGAAAGTTCGAGAGCGCCGCGGCGGCGATCATCGGTGTCCCCTTGTGCCGCCGGATCACCACCGTCATCAACGAAATCGCCAGCACCATCACGCCGGCAAGGCCGATGCCCCTGTAGTCCGTGATGGCAGCGGCACCACTGACGGTGATGGCGACGCCCGCGAGTGCGACAAGGCTCGCCAGCAATGTGCCGGGCCGAGCCCGCTCGCCGAGCCAAAGCCGGGCGATCGCGGCCGCCGCAAACGGCTGCATCGCGATGAGAATGGCGACATTGGCGACGCTGGTCAGTTGCAGCGCCGGAATGAACGTCACCATGCCGAAGGTCGAGAGGCCGGCCACCAGCCATCCGCTCAATGGCATCACGACGAGATCGCGCGCGCCGCGCCAGCCCTGCGTGGCGACCAGGAACAGCGCGATCGCGCCGCCCCCGAACAGCCCGCGCCAGAACAGGATGGTCCAGGAATCGAAGTGCAGCAGCCGGGTGAAGAACGGCGCAGTGCTCCAGGCCACGGCAGCCGCCACGACCAGCGCGACCCCGGTGCGATGCTGCGCGTGGGTGTCAGTCACGTACGCTGCCCTTAGCCGGCAGCAGCGACCGGCGCCTCGTCGAACAGGCCGTAGACCCGCTCGGCCTTGGCAAATCCTGCGATCGGAAACTCGCCGAGATCGCTCCAGCCGCCGTCGTGAATGCCGGCGAAGCGTTCGGAAGCCACGACGGTGCGGCCGAGACGGCCGGCGATCTTCTCAAGCCGCGCGGCGAGATTGACCGCCGGGCCGATGCAGGTGAAGTCGAGCCGGTTGCCGCCGCCAATATTGCCGTAGAGCACGCGCCCGAGATGCAGCGCGACGCCGAAGCGGAAACGCTCGACGGCGTCGCCATTGGGAAATTGCAGCGCCTCGACCCCGGCGCGGGATGCGCGCGCCGCCTCCAGCACCCGCGAGCAGACCTGCACCTCGTCGCCGAGATATTCGTCGACCGGGAACACCGCGAGCAGGCCGTCGCCCATGAATTTGAGCACCTCGCCGCCATTGTCGCGGATCGCGGTGACCTGGCAATCGAAATAGAGGTTGAGGATCTCGACAACCGTCTCGGACGGCAAGCGGTCCGACAGCGCGGTGAAGCCGCGCAGGTCGGACAGCCAGATCGCCGCATCCATCGTATCGGCGCTACCGCGCCTGATCTGGCCGCCCAGGATGCGCTCGCCGGCCCGATTGCCGACATAGGTGTCGAGCAGCAGCGTGGCGGTACGGCGCAGGGTGACGATCTCGATGTAGCGCGACAGCGGGATAGTGATCGAGCGGATCGCATCGAGCTGCTCGTCGGTGAAGCCGCCCGGCTGCCTGGTGGTCCAGCTCGAGGCGTTGGGGGGGCCGGCGGTGTTGATCAGCGGCACGGCGATATAGTCGGTGACGCCCTCCGCCTGCAGATCCACGACGACCGGAAAGCGGGTGCTGGCGGGGTCGTCGAGCCGCGCGCGCACTTCAACGCCCTGCTTGAAGACCATCGACAGCGGGCTGACGGCATATTCCGGGGAGTCTTCGATGTTGTGACCGACGGTACCGGTCTCGACCTCGGAGCCCGGCTTCCAGAAGAAATGGCGGCCGTAGATCTCGGGATGCAGCGTGCGCACGAAGACGCCGACGCGCCACAGCGGCAGCCCGGCTCGCACCAGACGTTCGCAGCATTCCGCCATCATCTGCGCCGGTGTCGGCGCCGATCGCGCGCCGCCGATCATCCATGCGATGATGTCCCGAAGCTCCGACGCGTTCATGGCATTCCCCAGGTGAGCACCCGATCCGGTGGCCACCACTATATAGGGGATCAGCGCCCGGTCTGCCCGCGGTCGCGCAGAAAATGATCCGCCAGCACGCAGGCCATCATGGCCTCGCCCACCGGCACCGCGCGGATGCCGACGCAGGGGTCGTGGCGGCCCTTGGTCAGGATGTCGGTATCGGCGCCCTTGCGGTCCACGGTCCGGCGCGTGGTCAGGATCGAGGACGTCGGCTTGACCGCAAAGCGCACCACCACCGGCTGGCCGGTCGAGATGCCGCCGAGCACGCCGCCGGCATGGTTGGACAGGAAACGCGTTCCGTTATTGCCGGTCCGCATCTCGTCGGCGTTCTCTTCGCCCGTAAGCTCGGCGGCACCGAAGCCGGCGCCGATCTCGACGCCCTTGACGGCGTTGATGCTCATCATCGCCGAAGCCAGATCGCTATCGAGTTTCGCGTAGATCGGCGCGCCGAGCCCGGCCGGCACGCCCTCGGCGACGACCTCGATGACGGCGCCGATCGAGGAGCCGCTCTTCCTGATGCCGTCGAGATAGCTTTCGAAGAACGCCGCCTTGTCCTTGTCGGGACAGAAGAACGGGTTGTTGGCGATCTCGTCCCAGTCCCATTTTTCGCGGTCGATCTTGTGCGGCCCCATCTGCACCAGCGCGCCGCGCACCTTCACTTCGGGCAGGACTTTGCGCGCGATCGCGCCGGCGGCAACGCGGGTCGCGGTCTCGCGCGCGGAGGAGCGTCCGCCGCCGCGATAGTCGCGCAGGCCGTATTTCGCCTCATAGGTAAAGTCGGCATGGCCGGGGCGGAACTTGTCCTTGATCTCGGAATAGTCCTTCGAGCGCTGGTCGGTGTTCTCGATCAACAGCGCAATCGGCGTGCCGGTCGTGACCTGCACGCCGCTTTCCGGATGCGGCATCACGCCCGAGAGGATCTTCACCGCATCCGGCTCCTGGCGCTGGGTGGTGAAGCGCGACTGGCCCGGCCTGCGGCGGTCGAGGTCGTGCTGGATCTCCTCCACCGTCAAAGGGATCATCGGCGGACAGCCGTCCACCACGCAGCCGATCGCGACCCCATGGCTTTCGCCGAAGGTCGTGATACGGAACATATGGCCGAAAGTATTGAAGGACATGGCGTGTCGTAACGCGCAGGGTCGGCAGCGTCAAACGGGTTTCATGATCCCCGGAACGTGGCTGGCCGGGCGCCCTTAACTATACTTCTGCAGGCCCGCCGCGCTGAACACGTAGACCGCGCCCTGCTCGATTGTGAGGTCGGCGGCCGACGCCGGGGTCTCGAAGCCGAGCGCCACCATCAGCGCCCGCGCGGTGCCGCCATGGGCGACGGCGACGGTGTCCGAGGTCACCGAGCCGTACCACTCGGTCATCCGTGCCTGCACGTCGACATAGCTCTCGCCGCCCTCCGGCGCGACCTGCCACTTCTCGGCCAGGCGGCGGGCATAGACGACGGGGTCGGCGGCCTGCGCCTGCGCCAATGTCGAGCCTTCCCACGTCCCGTAGGCGATCTCGCGCAGCCGCGCGTCGAGGGCGTAGTCGCCCGGCGGCAGGCCAAGTTCGGTGCGCACCAGCTCCATGGTCGCGCGCGCCCGGACCAGCGGGCTTGCGACGAACGGCAGCGTCGTCTTGTCACGGCCATCGCGCGCCAGGAGATCGGCGAGGATGCGGCCGGCATGTGCCGCCTGGGCGCGGCCGCGCTCGTTGAGAGCAATATCCTGCACGCCCTGAAGCCGGCCTTCGGCGTTCCATGAGGTCTCGCCGTGGCGGATGTAGTAGGTCGTTGGCACCGGCATTCGCTTCGAATTTTTCTGGCCCGGAGGTACACCAGCACTTTGGCTGGCGACAAGCCCAAATCGGGCGCAGCCGAGGCGCTATGCGCGCAGGTCAGCGCAACCGGAATAGCGACGCCGTTAGGGTGTTATGTTTGATAAGGCGGCTGTCGCCGCGACCATCGAAGACTGGGATGCATGACCGCGTTTCGTCAAAGTGTCGAAGCCATGATTCCAGCGCTCCGCCGCTATGCGCGCGCGCTGGTGCGTGACTCGGATATCGCCGATGACCTGGTGCAGGACACGCTGGTGCGCGCGCTGCGCTCGGAGCGGCTGTTTCTCGGCGGCGACGTCAGGAGCTGGCTCTACACGATCCTGACCAATCTGAACAAGAACCGAAGGCGCTCGCTGGCGCGGCGGCCGGCCTTCATGCCGCTGCTCGACAACAATGCCGACGCCAGCGGCACCGAGGCCGAGGGACGCGACATCGAGCGCGCGCTGTCGACGCTGGTCGAGGAGCAGCGCTCGGTGCTGCTGCTCGTGATGCTGGAGGGCATGAGCTACCGGGAGGTCGCCGACATCCAGGGCGTACCGATCGGCACGGTGATGTCCCGCCTCGCCCGCGCGCGCGCCCATGTACGGGCCTCGATCGAGGGCCAGCGCCCGGCGCTCCGGCGGGTGAAATGATAATGTGCGCGATGGCAGGTGTTATGCATGAACGTTTTTCGAACAAGATTTGGCAGAGACGATTGATATGACCGACCCGAACATCCCCGTCACCGAAGACGAGCTGCACGCTTACGTCGACAACGAGCTGCCGGCCGAACGCCGTGGCGATGTCGAGGCGTGGCTCGCCACGCATCCCGACGACGCGGCGCGGGTGCAGTCATGGCGCGCGATGGCCGAGACGCTGCATGCGCGCTACGACACGGTGCTGGACGAGGCGGTGCCGAAGCGGCTCGAGCTCGAGCGGCTGGTGCGCCAGCCGCGGCGCTGGGTCTATGGCGCGGTGGCGGCGACGCTGATGGCCTTCATCGCCGGCGGCGGCGTCGGCTGGATCGCGCGCGGCGCCTCGGCGACGCCGTCGACCTACCAGAGCTTCACGCTCGATGCGCTGGATGCGCACCGGCTCTACGTGGTCGAGGTCCGTCATCCCGTCGAGGTGCCCGGCAGCGAGCGCGATCATCTGCAGCAATGGCTGACCAAGCGCTGCGGCTGGGACGTCCGTGCGCCGGACCTCACCGGGCTGAAGCTGGTCGGGGGTCGCCTGCTGCCGGGGCCGAGCGGACCGGCGTCGTTCCTGATGTATGAGAGCACGTCCGGCGAGCGCTTCACGGTCTACACCGCCAAGGCGAAAACCGAGGCGACCCAGATGCGCTATGCCGTGCAGGGCAGCGACGGCGCGCTGTTCTGGGCCGATCGCGGCGTCGCCTATGTCGTGAGCGGCGGCACCGACCGGACGCGCCTGACCCAGGTCGCGCAAGCCGTCTACGATCAGATGGAGAAGAACGGCGGCTGACCTCCCGTAGATTTACGGAAAATCAACCGCCGACATTGTGCCGTTTCGAGTAAGTGAATCCAGCCTCACTCAGCGTCCCAATTCCGACATTGAAAATTTCGATTCGCGTCATGGACGCGTCTCATTGTCGTACCGGATGCTCACGCGAAGATGATCCGCGCCCGATCCGCCGATCGGCGCACGCGGCCTCGATTGGGGTTTTGTGTACCGCGCTGGTCCCCCTCTCGAGGCCGCACTCTTTTTCCGCAATCCGATCTGCACGCCGCAGATTTGGACGTCGGACGGCCGGTCATTCTTTGACGCCCTCGCAATGCCCGCGTCTACCCCGATAGAGTCCGGGGTAGTGCAGTTTCGCGTCTTTAGCGTCTTTTGGGGCGCGCTCTCGGCGGTCAGCCGAGATCGCTGCGCGGATTGTAGGGATTTCGCTCCCGCCACGTCTGCATCAATGCCTCAAGCTCGGCATCGTTCCCGTCGGGAAGGATGATGCGGGTCGTGACGTAGAGGTCGCCGACAGCGCCCGCCTTCGCCAGCCCCTTGCCCTTGAGGCGGAAGGTACGGCCGCTGGAGGTGTTCTTCGGGATCGACAGTTCGACCGCGCTGCCGAGCGTCGGCACGCGGACCTTGCCGCCCAGCACCGCTTCGTAAAGGGTCACAGGCAGATCGATCCGGAGGTTGTTGCCGTCGACCTTGAAGAACGGATGCGGCGCGATCGAGATCGTGATCAGGAGGTCGCCGGGCGGATGGCCCTGCGCGGTGTCGCCCTGCCCCTTCAGCCGGATCTGCTGGCCTGCGGTGACGCCGGGCGGAATCTTGACGTTGAGCTCACGGCCGGTCGGCAGGCGCACGCGCTTGTCGCCGCCCCCGGCCGATTCCTCCAGCGACACCGTCATGGCGACCGAAAGATCGAGGTCGACGCCGACCCCGCCGCCTTCAAATTCAAACGGACTGGCCCGTCCCCCGCGCGCACCAGCGCCGCCACGCGCGGCGTTGCCGAACATGCTGTTGAGGATGTCCTCGAAGCTGCCGCCGCCCATGCCGCCACCGGGACCGGGGCCGCCGCGGAAGCTGTACTCGAAGCCGCCGGGACCTGTACGGCCGCCGGCGCCGCCGCCGGGGAAGCCCTGGAAGCGGGGCTTGCCGTCCGCATCGATCTCGCCGCGGTCGAACTGCTTGCGCTTGTCTTCGTCGCCGACGATCTCGTTGGCCGTGTTGATCTCCGCAAAGCGGGCAGCCGCCTTCGGGTCGTTGTTGTTATTGTCAGGGTGATGCTTCTTGGCGAGCTTGCGATAGGCGCTCTTGATCGTCGCAGCGCTGGCGCTCCGCTGCACCCCCAAGACCTCATAGGGGTCGCGCATCCGTCACGTCTCCTTCACGGGAAAATCAGCTTCGGCCGGGAACCCATCCGGGCCCGCTTTGCCTTCATGTGGGGGCTCAGTGGCATTTTTGCAACTAGCTTGGTGCCGGCATCAGCCGGAACTTTCAGGACTTGCTCTCAGGACTTGTTCCAAGGCTTCAGGCTATGGATTTGCCACCGGCCTTGTCCAGCCCTGCAGGCGGCGCCCTGCAGCCAGGTCTCGGTGGCTCCATTGACATAGCTGGCGAGGAAATCCCGGCACGTCTTGCCGTCCTCGCCGGCATAGGCTTGGGCCAACGGCGTCACCGAGCCGCGCGCACCGGTCTGGGGATTTTCCCAGGGCTGGCTTGAATCCTTGTCGCCCTTGGTCAGCACATCGGAGGCGGCGTTGCGGGCAAAGGCGAGATCGCCGTCGGTCGGCATCACCGCGCTGACCTGGGTCGGGTTGATCGAGCCCGTCACATCCTTGTCGTCCATCTTGGCGAAAGCATCGGTGCGCGACAGGCTGCAGCCGCTTGCGCCGACGCCGATCAGGATCAAGGTCACCACCGCGCCCGCGGGGTGGATCGCCGATAGGCCAACGCGCCCCCATGCCCTATATAGGGCTAGAAACGCGCTCTCGGACGCGGGCGAATGCAAATCGGGACTCCTGACATGACCGACACGACCTCCATCAAACACCCGACACCGTTAACATCGGGTGATTTCACCGCAGCGGAGGAGCCGTTCGCCCTGTTCGGCGAATGGTTTGCGGAAGCGGTCAAGTCCGAGCCGAACGATCCGAACGCGATGGCGCTCGCAACCGTCGATGCCGACGGGCTGCCCGACGTGCGGATGGTGCTGATGAAGGGCTTCGACGCCGACGGCTTCGTGTTCTACAGCCACATCGCCAGCGCCAAGGGCCGCGAATTGGCGGCAAACCCCAAGGCCGCTTTACTGTTCCATTGGAAATCGCTGCGCCGCCAGGTGCGCATCCGCGGGCCGGTGACGCCGGTGACCGACGCCGAGGCCGACGCCTATTTCGCCACACGGCCGAAGCAGGCGCAGATCGGCGCCTGGGCCAGCAAGCAATCGCAGCCGCTGGAGAGCCGCTTCGCCTTCGAGCAGGCGATCGCCAAGGCCGGCGCGAAATACGTCATCGGCGAGGTGCCGCGTCCGCCGGGCTGGAGCGGCTGGCGGATCACGCCGCAGCGCTTCGAGTTCTGGCACGACCGCCCGTTCCGCCTGCACGATCGCATCGAATTCCGTCGCGATGCCGGCAGTGCATGGTCGAAGGTGCGGCTCTATCCGTGATGACGACAGCTTAAAAGACGCCAACCTGAAAGACACCATGTCCCCTCCTTCCAACGCGCCGCGCCGTACCCTGCTCCTGACCGGTGCCAGCCGCGGCATCGGTCACGCCACCGCGATCCGCTTTGCTTCCGCCGGCTGGCGCGTCATCACCTGCTCGCGGCATGCATTTCCCGAAGTCTGCCCCTGGGGCGCTGGACCGGAAGATCACATCGAGGTCGATTTCGGCGACCATGACGACACCGTTCGCGCGATCAGCGAGATCCGCAAACGGCTGGTGAACGACGAGTTGCACGCGCTCGTCAACAATGCCGCGATCTCGCCGAAGGGGGCAGGCGGCGCGCGGCTCGGGACCATGGACACCGATGTCGAGACATGGCTGCACGTGTTCCGCGTCAACTTCTTCGCGCCCATCATGCTGGCCCGCGGACTGATCGACGAGCTCAGGCACGCCAAAGGCGCAGTGGTGAACGTCACCTCGATCGCGGGCTCGCGCGTGCATCCGTTCGCCGGCGTTGCCTACGCGACCTCGAAAGCCGCGCTGGCATCATTGACGCGGGAAATGGCATCCGACTTCGGCCGCGTCGGTGTCCGCGTCAATTCGATCGCACCGGGCGAGATCGATACTTCGATCCTGTCGCCGGGCACCGAGAAGATCGTTGATCAACAAATCCCGATGCATCGCCTCGGCACTCCGGACGAGGTCGCCAAGATCATCTATGTGCTGTGCACCGAGACCAGCTCCTATGTGAACGGCGCCGAGATCCACATCAACGGTGGCCAGCACGTCTGAGCTTTGGCTTGGATGGGAATTGGGGGGAGAGAGGTTCGAGGCGATCCCGGCCGCCGCCGCGGCCGTACTCCAAGGATTGCTTCGATTGCAGGCGTAACGACGCAGACGAGGCTTCTGCCTCCAAAAGGCCTCAGCCTCTAGTCGGCGTAGAACCGGCGAGACTTCTTCTCAAACGGCTGCAGCGCGATGTCGTTCAACGCGCTGGAGCATTCGTCTTCGTCCTCGCCATCCAACATCGCAGCGCCACAGTAGCGGCAAAGTCTCGGCGAGATCGCCTGCACCTTGCCTGCTGCGCGGTCTTGTTGATAGCGCGCAAAGTCGATGACGTTACGCCGTGGCGTTATGATCTTCTCAACCATTGCTGTCCTCCGGCTTCGAGGCGGGCGTTATCGCAGACAAGTTTCGCCCAAACGTTCAGCGCAACACTCAAATTTTAGGAGAGCAAATAAGGCAGAAAACGCGTCCCAAAACGCGACGTGTGGAACCGGTTTACAGCCACTTCTTCCACTTGAAGATCCAGTACGGCACGATCGCCGCGATCAGCATCAGCACCAGCGCGTACGGATAGCCGTGCACCCATTCGAGTTCCGGCATGAGCTTGAAATTCATGCCGTAGATCGAGGCAATCAGCGTCGGCGGCATCAGGACCACCGCCATCACCGAGAACAGCTTGATGATGTTGTTCTGTTCCAGATTGACCACACCGAGCATGGCGTCGAGCACGAAGGTGATCTTGCTGGAGAGATAGGAAGCGTGGTCGGTCAGTGAGGCCACGTCACGCTGCATGGTCTTGAGCTGCTCACGCATGTCCTTGGACCATTTCACGCCTTCCACGATCGCCGAAAGGAACGTGACGAGGCGGCCGATCGAGACCAGGCTTTCGCGGACCTTCGAGGTCAGGTCGCCCTTTCGGCCGATCGCGATCAGGATTTGCGAATATTGCTTGGCGTGGCCGTGGCGCTCGCTCTCCGGCTCGAAGATGTCGTGGGAGACCTGGTCGATGTCGGCCCCGCACCGCTCCAGGAGGTCGGCGCAGCGGTCGATCACCGCATCCAGCAGTTCCATCAGCACCTGCTCGCCGGTGATGCCGGGCGCACAGGAGCGCGCCAGCTTGTTCTCGACCAGTGCAAACGGTTTCGGCAGGTCGTAACGCACCGTGACCAGCCGATGGCTGGTCAGGATGAAGGTGACGGCCGTGGTGCGCGGCATGTCGGTGTCGGATTGGCACATCAGTGTCGCGGTCATGTAGCGCGCGCTGTTCTCGATATAGAGCCGGCTGGAGATCTCGATCTCCTGCATGTCTTCCCGGGTCGGAACCGCGATCCCCGCGAGCTTCTCGACGGCCCGGTCCTCCTCAACGGTCGGGTTCACCAGGTCGACCCAGACCGCGCTCTCCGGGAGCGCGTCGAGGTCGGTCGCGGCGGCCTTCTTGAGGGACAGATCGGAGGGAACGAACACCGACAGCATTACGAACTCCGAGAAACAGGGCTGGAAACAGGGCGGGCAAGACCCGTCGACTTAGCGCGATTCTGGATGGCGCTTCATGACCGGGACATTAACCGGACATCCACCTTTGTGGCGGCCAGGCGGCGGTGAATGTGACGTTGAAGCGGCTTCGACTGGACAACCGTTGCCTGTTTGCACAAAAACTGGCCCTACACCAGATGACTTGCGGCAAAAAAGCCACAGGCGACGTCCCGCGATGCGGGAAAGGCATCTAAACTCTGGGAATAATGGCACGTCTCGGCAATAATGCTCGTCATGGAATCGTGGCGTTTTGGGCGCAATCGTGGCGCTTTGAGACGCGGATTTTCGATTGGAATGTAATCATGTCGTCGTTCAAAGTTACCTTTGGGATCCTGGCCGCGGGCCTCATGTTGTCGGGCTGCATGCAGGCCACGACCTATGAGGCAACCAACACCGCCGCCTTCAAGCCGCATGACAAGGAACTGCTGGCCAAGACCACCTACGTCAAGACACCGGTGGCCGAGCCGTTCCGCCGCGCCATCGTCGAGTATCACCGCAAGGAAGCCCCCGGCTCCATCGTGGTCGATTCCGACAACCATTACCTCTACTACGTGATGAACGACGGCAAGGCGATCCGCTACGGCATCACCGTCGGCGAACAAGCCATGGCCTGGTCCGGCATTGCCAAGGTCGGCAGCATGACCGAATGGCCGGCTTGGCATCCCACCCCCGGCGAAATCTCGCGCCTCGGCGTTCCGACCTTCGTGGCCCCCGGCCCGGACAATCCGATGGGCTCGCGCGCGATGTATCTCTACTCGGGCGGCAAGGACACGCTGTTCCGCATCCACGGCACCAACCAGCCGGAATACATCGGGTCGTCGATCTCCTCGGGCTGCATCCGCATGACCAACGAGGACGTCATCGACCTCTACAACCGCGTCAAGCTCGGCACCATCGTCGTGGTGCTGGAGCCGAAGCACGGCGACTCGCCCTACAAGCCGCAGATGGCGCTGCAGGGTGCCGGCGGCACCACCTACTGATCGTCTTTACGTCGCCATCGCGATCAAAGGCGCCGGCTTTGCCGGCGCTTTTTTGTTGGCTGTGGCTTGGTCTCGGCAGCGCCGTCGGGTGCGGCCCCATCATCTGACTTCGCCGCATCCGGCTCACCGGCCTTGCCGCGGTCGGCTTCGGACGCGTCAGGCTTGGATGAGGCCGGCTTGGATGCGTCCGATTTTGCGGCGACCTCGCGCGGCGGCGCCTCTTCGGGGCGCCCGGCCGGCAACAGCGGCGCGACACGCGGCAGCGGATCGTAAACGTTCCACTGGCAGATCCGGTAATTGTTACGACGCTCCATCAGGTCGAGATGGACGTGGTCCTCGTGGTACCAGTCCGAGCCCGGACCGAGCACGGTAGAGAAGCGGGCGCAGACCGAATGCAGCACGGTCTCGCGCAGATCGCGCGGCACACTGCGGTCGGTCAGCGAGATCGACTTGCCGTTGGCGAGACCGAACGCGCGTACGTCGAGCGCATTGGCGCGGCCGTGTTCTGAGAGCTGCGCGCCCACGACGCGATTGCGGCCGCGGCATTCGAATGAATCGAAATTATCGAGATTGCTGATCCCGCCCCCGAGGCTCTGCGCCAGCGGCGCGATATCGGTGCGGACCCAGTCGGCGACCGCACTGGCCATCTTGCAGCGGAGGATCGCCGCGGGCTTGACCGCGACCTTGCGCTTGTCCGGCAGCACGATGGCCTCGAGCCGCACCAGATCCTCGCCGCCGCAGCCGCCGGCGCCGTGGATATCCGGAATGCTCGGCGCGATCGCGATCTCCTCGGTGAGTGCCTGCCGGCAGGCCGAAAGCTGCGGCGGGGGCGGCTCGGCGGGTTTGGCTGCCTCGGCTGGCCTCGCCGTCGCGCCGGGCCTGGCAGCCTCAGCAGGCGCGGCCGGTGGCTGTGCTGCGGCCGCGGGCGGCGCTGGCTCCGCGGCCGCAGGCGCTTTCGTTGCTGGCGGCGCCTCCGCGGGGCGCGGCTTCGGCAGAGGCACGGCCGAGCGCCGGACCGGCTTGTGGGCCCTTTGCGGCCGGACACCGAACAAATCGTCCCAGGGAAAGCCAGGCGCGCCGCGGGCGGCCTGCGCGGGCCCGGCTTGCATGCCAAGGCAAAGCAGCGCGGCGGTAGCGGTAACCATTGCCGCGGCGGCGCGACGAAACGCACCATCAGGCCATTTTCGGCTTGCTTTCTCCGCGCTACAGTTCATGTCAGTTCCATGATTTTACTGCCGGCCGTCCAAGATGCCGGCGGATCATGCGTGAGGATCGAGGAGGGATTTGCGTATGCTTGGCTTGATGCAAGATTGGCCCTTGCTGTGTCACAAGATTATTGAGCACGCCGCCAAATATCACGGCACGCAGGAAGTGGTGAGCCGGTCGGTCGAAGGCCCCATTCATCGCACCACCTACGCCCAAATCCATGCCCGCGCCCTGAAGGTCTCGCAGAGCCTGGAACGCGACGGCATCAAGCTCGGCGACCGCGTCGCTACGATCGCCTGGAACACCTGGCGCCACCTCGAAGTCTGGTACGGCATCATGGGAATCGGCGCGATCTGCCATACGGTCAATCCACGACTGTTTCCGGAACAGATCGCCTGGATCGTCAACCACGCCCAGGACCGCATCGTCATCACCGACCTCACCTTCGTTCCGGTGCTGGAGAAGATCGCCAGCCAGCTGCCGAGCGTCGAGCGCTACGTGGTGCTGACCGACAAGGCGCACATGCCGCAGACCACGCTGAAGAACGTGGTCGCCTATGAGGACTGGATCGCGGCATCCGACGGCAAGTTCGAGTGGAAGACCTTCGACGAGAACACCGCCGCGGCGATGTGCTACACCTCCGGCACGACGGGCGATCCCAAGGGTGTCCTGTATTCGCACCGGTCCAACGTGTTGCACGCGCTGATGGCCAACTCGAAGGACGCGCTCGGCACCTCCGCCGCGGACACAATGCTTCCGGTGGTGCCCTTGTTCCATGCCAACAGCTGGGGCATCGCGTTCTCCGCACCGTCGATGGGCACCAAGCTGGTGATGCCCGGCCCGAAGCTCGACGGCGCCTCGGTGTACGAATTGCTGTCGACCGAGAAGGTCACCCACACCGCGGGTGTCCCGACAGTGTGGCTGATGCTGCTGCAATACATGGCGGCCAACAACGTCAAGCTGCCGGATCTGCAGATGGTGATCTGCGGCGGCTCGGCGATGCCGCGCTCGATGATCAAGGCATTCCTCGACATGGGCAGCCAGGTGCGCCACGCCTGGGGCATGACCGAGATGAGCCCTCTCGGCACGCTGGCCACGCTGAAGCCGCCGTTCACCGATCGCAGCGGCGAGGAGCGGCTCGACATCCTGCAGACCCAGGGCTACCCGCCGTTCGGCGTGGAGATGAAGATCACCGACGATGCCGGCAAGGAGTTGCCGTGGGACGGCAAGACCTTCGGCCGCCTCAAGGTCTCCGGCCCCGCGATCGCCAAGGCCTACTTCCGGGTCGATAGCAACATCCTCGACGATGCAGGCTTTTTCGACACCGGCGACGTCTCCACGATGGACGAGCACGGCTACATGCGGATCACCGACCGCTCCAAGGACGTGATCAAGTCAGGTGGCGAATGGATCTCCTCGATCGATCTCGAGAACCTCGCGGTTGGCCACCCGGCGGTGGCGGAAGCAGCCGTGATCGGCGTCCATCACCCCAAATGGGACGAGCGGCCGCTCCTCATCGTGCAGCTCAAGCAGGGCGAGAGCGCCACGCGCGAGGACATCCTGAAGTTCATGGATGGCAAGATCGCCAAATGGTGGATGCCCGACGACGTCGCCTTCGTCGACGGCATTCCCCACACCGCGACTGGCAAGATCCTGAAGACCGCGCTGCGCGACCAGTTCAAGGATTACACCTTCCCGACCGCCGCGGCGTAGGCGGCCGTCTTATCCTCGCCTGGAGGGGGAGGATCGGTTCGCATGAAGCGCAGCGGAATGCGAACCGAGGTGGGATGACAGTCCCTCGATTGAAGCAGTGCCCGTGCTGAAGGATCACCCCACCCCGCCGCTCATTTCATTCGCGTCGCCCCTCCCCATCCAGGGGAGGGTAAGAGCACCACCCCAAATCCCTTGAATTCGCCGCAGGTCCGTGGTCTCACACGATCATTGGCGGCGGCTGAGGTCGCCGGGGGCAATCTCAACCGGCAGATTATTCGACGATGGCGCGCAGGTTTTCCGCTCCCTACCAGCAGGAGCCCGTGTCCGGTCTCGCCACCTGGTCGCGCAACCTCGCCATCTTCTCCGTCGTTGCGGTGGTGGTCTCGATCCTGATCGTCCGCTTCGGCTTCCTGGAGGTCAAACCGGCGCTCGCGACCTTCTTCGGCGCACTGGGCCTCGCCGGCCTGTCGATCCTGCTCGGGCTGGCCGCCTTCGCCGCGATCTGGCAGAACGGCACCCGCGGCATGGGCCGGATCCTGCTCGCCTTCCTGATCGCCGCCGCGGTCCTCGCCTACCCGGGCTACCTGACCTATCAGTACCGCAAGCTGCCGCGGCTCTACGACGTCACCACCGATCCGATCGACCCGCCGAAATTCGAGGCGCTGGCGCGGCTGCGCACCGGCGAAGGCACCAATCCGGCCGCCTACGCCGGCCTCGCTTCGGCCGAGCGGCAGCGCGCGGCCTATCCCGATATCGAAACCGTCGAACTGGAAACCCCGGTCGATCGTGCCTATGAGATGACCCTGCGGCTGGTGAACCGCCGCAAATGGCTCGTCATCGACGCACGCGCGCCGCAGCCGCCGCGCCGGATCGGCCGCATCGAGGCGGTGGCACGCACGCCGATCATGGGTTTCCGCGAGGACGTCTCGATCCGGGTCACGCCCGACGACGAGGACTCGCGCGTCGATATCCGCTCTGCCTCGCGCTATTTCGACACCGATCTCGGCAGCAACGCCGCGCGGGTCAAGAAGCTGATCGAGGACCTCAACAGCGCCGCCGACAACGAAAACGCCAAGCCGGCGAAGAAGGCGGCCCCGGTCGCGCCGAAGGCGCCGCCGGCGAAGTCGGTGAAGAAGTGACGCGCTAGCGTCATTCCAGGGCATCGCGCAGCGATGAGCCCGGAATCCATCGGGCTCCACGGTGAAATGGATTCCGGGTTCTCGCTTCGCGAGCCCCGGAATGACGAGCTAGCCCATCCTGTACGTGCCGCCGATCACGGGATCGCCATCCGTCGCCACGACGCCGCGCGCGACCAGATCCTCCAGATGCGCCAGCACCGAATAGCCGGCGGCATTGGCGAGGCGCGGATCGAGCCCGATATAGATCGCCCGCACCATGGTCGGGATGTCGGCCTCGCCCTTGCCGAGGCGATGCAGGATCGACGCCTCGCGCGCCCGGCGATGCCGCGCCAGAAAACGGACATAGCGCGGGCCTTCCGGAATCTCCGGGCCGTGGCCTGAGAAATAGAGCTGTTCGGGCCGCTGCTCCAGCTGCTCCAGCGAGGCCATGTAGTCGATCATCGAACCGTCGGGCGGCGCCACAATCGAGGTCGACCAGCCCATCACATGGTCGCCGACGAAATTGATGCTGCGCTCGGCCCACGCAAACGCCAAATGGTTGGCGGTGTGGCCGGGGGTCGCGACCGCCTCCAGCGCGAAGCCCGCGCCCTCGATGACGTCGCCGTGCTTGACCTCGATGTCGGGCCGGAAATCGCGGTCAGCGCCGGATTCCGGATTGTGCTTCTCGCTCTCGAAACGCGGGCGCGAGGCGCGGTGCGGCCCCTCGGCATAGACAGGCGCGCCGGTCGCGGCCTTGATCCGCGGCGTGTTCGGCGAGTGGTCGCGATGGGTATGGGTGACCAGGATGTGGGTCACGGTCTCGCCCCTGACCGCATCGAGCAGCGCCTTCGCATGCGCCTCATCGTCGGGACCGGGATCGATGATCGCAACCTTGCCCTGCCCCACGATGTAGCTCACCGTGCCGGTGAAGGTGAACGGGCTCGGGTTGTTGCAGAGGACGCGGCGCACGCCGGGCCGGACCTGTTCGACCACGCCGGGCTTCAGCGGAAAGTCGCGGTTGAACGGGATGTCGTCGTTGTCGGCCATGCGGACCTCTTAGCGTCATTCCGGGATGGCCCGTAAGGGCCAGACCCGGAATCCCGAAGTGAGGGAAAAGAATACGGCTCGAGATTCCGGGTTCGCGCTTACGCGCGCCCCGGAATGACGACCTGATACGTTACGAGAACGCCTGGATGCCGGTGATCGCGCGGCCGAGGATCAGCGCATGGACGTCGTGCGTACCCTCATAGGTGTTCACCGTCTCGAGGTTCGCGGCGTGACGCATCACATGATACTCGATCTGGATGCCGTTGCCGCCGTGCATGTCGCGCGCCATGCGGGCGATGTCGAGCGACTTGCCGCAATTGTTGCGCTTGACGATCGAGATCATCTCCGGGGCCATCTTGCCCTCGTCCATCAGGCGGCCGACGCGCAGGCTCGCCTGCAGGCCGAGTGCGATCTCGGTCTCCATGTCGGCGAGCTTCTTCTGCACCAGCTGGGTGGCGGCGAGCGGCCGGCCGAACTGCTTGCGGTCGAGCGTGTACTGGCGCGCGCGGTGCATGCAGTCCTCGGCGGCGCCGAGCGCGCCCCAGGAGATGCCGTAGCGGGCGCGGTTGAGGCAGCCGAACGGGCCCTTGAGGCCGGAGACGTTGGGCAGCAGCGCGCTTTCCGGCACCACGACGTTGTCGAGCACGATCTCGCCGGTGATCGAGGCACGCAGCGAGAGCTTGCCGCCGATCTTCGGCGCCGACAGGCCCTTCATGCCCTTCTCGAGGATGAAGCCGCGGATCTGGTTGTCATGCGCGGCCGACTTGGCCCACACCACGAACACGTCGGCGATCGGCGCATTCGAGATCCACATCTTGGAGCCGTTCAGCTTGTAGCCGTCGGCCACCTTCTCGGCGCGGGTCTTCATGCCGCCGGGATCGGAACCGGCGTCCGGCTCGGTCAGGCCGAAGCAGCCGACCCATTCGCCGGTCGCGAGCTTGGGGAGATATTTCTTGCGCTGGTTCTCGTCGCCATAGGCGTAGATCGGGTACATCACCAGCGAGGTCTGCACCGAGTTCATCGAGCGATAGCCGCTATCGACGCGCTCGATCTCGCGCGCCACCAGGCCGTAGGCCACGTAGCTCGCATTGGCGCAGCCATATTCCTCGGGCAGCGTCACGCCGATCAGGCCGAGCTCGCCCATCTCGTTGAAGATCTCGCGGTCGGTCTTCTCTTCCAGATAGGCCTTGGTGACCCGCGGCAAGAGCTTGTCCTGCGCATAGGCCCGCGCCGTGTCGCGGATCAGGCGCTCGTCTTCGGTGAGCTGGTCATCGAGCAGGAACGGATCATCCCACTGGAAGCTGGCGGCAGCCGGCTTGTCCTTGGACTGGGGGCGCACGCTCATGAAACATCCTTTCGTATCGTCACTCGGAATTTGGCGGATAAATTAAAGCGCTATGCTGCGAAGCGCAATTGAATTGGGATCATTGTCATTCCGGGGCGATGCGTAGCATCGAACCCGGAATCTCGAGATTCCGGGTTCGCTCCCTACGGTCGCGCCCCGGAATGAACGATGGTCAGCAGTCCAGCCTCTCGTTCGACACGATCTCGATGCCGAAACCGGACAAACCCTTGTAGTCGTGCACCGAAGAGGTCAGATGCCGGATCGAGGTGATGCCGAGATCGCGCAGGATCTGTGCGCCGACACCGACCTCGCGCCACTGCTTGTTGCGATCGGCCTCCGCCGATTTCTGCTCGCTCACCGGCTGGACCGGAACACCGGCGGCACCATCGCGCAGATAGACCAGCACGCCGCGGCCGGCAGCCTTGAAGTGCCGCAATACGGCTTCCATCCGCGCCGGCCCGGTGAAGAGGTCGGTCACGATATTGGGCTTGTGCAGCCGGGTCAGCACGTCCCGGCCGTCGCCGATGCCGTTGTAGACGAACGCGGCGTGCATGATCTCGTCGAACGGCGAGCGATAGGCATAGCCCTGCAGCGGGCCGATCGGGCTTTCGGTGGTGAAGGTCGCGACCCGCTCGATCAGCTTCTCGCGCGCCTGGCGATAGGCGATCATGTCCGCGATCGTGACATGCTTGAGCTTGTGGGCGGCGGCGAATTTCGCGACCTGCTCGCCCTTCATCACGGTTCCATCGTCGTTCATCAGCTCGCTGATGACGCCGACCGGCGGCAGGCCGGAGAGCCGGCACAGATCGACCGCGGCTTCGGTGTGACCCGAGCGCAGCAGCACGCCGCCGTCGCGCGCGATCAGCGGGAAGATGTGGCCGGGGCGCGCAAAATCATTGGCGCCGGCATTGGGGTTGGCGAGCGCGCGGCAGCAGGAGGCGCGTTCGTCGGCCGAGATGCCGGTGCCGCCATCGGGCTTGTAGTCGATCGAGACGGTGAAGGCCGTGGTGTGGTTGGACTCGTTATGCGCCACCATCGGGTCGAGCCGCAGCCGGCGGGCGTCCTCGGTGGTGATCGGCGCACACACGATGCCGGAGGTGTGGCGGATGATGAAGGCCATCTTTTCCGCCGTGCAGAACGACGCCGCGACGATCAAATCGCCCTCGCCTTCCCGATCATCATCGTCGGTGACGACGACGAGTTCACCCTTCGCAAAGGCTTGCAGCACTTCCTGGATCGTATCGGCCATTGTCCTGACATCTCGCTTTATGCAGGCAGTGGATTAGCCGGGTTCCGATGTTAGCGCCAGTATCATTATGCAACCCGCCATGCGTCCGGCAGGCATACCAGCAGGTAACAAGCACCGTGCCCCCCTTGCTCGAGCATGATCTTGTCGGAAAACCGGTGCCCACTTTTCCGGATCATGCTCGCCTACGGCAGCACCTCGCGCCGGTCACTGAGCTGGGCGTCCAGCTCGGCGCGCTTGTCGTCGAGCAGGCCGGCGTCGGCGGCCTCGATCACCGAATAGAGCTCGCCGGCGTCGCTGAGCCGGGTCACCGTCACGTAGTCGGCGCCGGCCGTGTAGAGGTCGTCGACGCCGGTCAAGAGATCGGCGGTGGCAACAACCTTCGCGGTCGGATTCAGGGCGCGAACGTGGCGTACCAGCTTCTCGTTGTCGGCGCCGACCAGCAGGAAATCCGGTACGCTCAGGATGATGATCTCGGCCTTGCCGATGCCGGCATGGACCAGCGTGTCGACATTGCTGATATCGCCATAGATCACGTGCATGCCGCGGTCGGTCAGCGTGCGGAACACCAGCGGGTTGAAGTCGATGACACTGATCTGCTCGAGCAGCGACTGGTTCTGCCGCTCGATCTGGCTGATCAGCGCGCTCGCGGCACGGAAAAAGCCGAGGATGACGATGCGGCGGATCTCGCCATGTCCCTCCTCCTGGCCGCCCTCCTGCCCGGACTCGCCGCCGCCCTCGCGTCGATGGTCGAGATCACGTAGCCCGATCCGCTTCAACGGACCGATCAGGCCTCGCACGATCTGATCGCTGCGGGCCATCGCGAAGGTCGAGAGCACCGCCAGCACCACGAAGGCGAACGAGACCGCATTCGCGGTTTCGGTCCCGATATGATTGGCGGCGACGCCGGTCTGGATCACCACCAGCGAGAACTCGGAAATCTGCGCCAGATTGATCGCCGGCAGCAGGCTGGCGCGCAGGCCCTGCTTCATCAGATAGAGCGGCGTGAACGTCGTGACTAGGCGGCTCACCACCGTGAAGGCCGCGATCACAAGCGCGAGCCAGATCACCTGCAAGCCCGGGATCGGGATCGTCATGCCGAGCGCGACGAAGAACAGTGTGATGAAGAAATCCCTGAGCGTCGTGACCTTGGCGGTGACGTCGAGCGCGTAGGGAAAGGTCGAGATCGAGACGCCGGCGACCAGCGAGCCCATCTCGCGCGACAGATGCAGCCGTTCGGCGATCTCGCCGATCAGGAAGCACCAGGCGAGCGCACCGAGCAGCACGAGTTCGGGCCGGCGCGCGATCTGGTGGAACAGCCGCGGCAGCACGTAACGACTGAGCACCAGCGCGGTCGCGACCAGCACCGCGACGCGGGCGATCGACAGCAGCACGACGCCGATCTGCAGATTGTCGAGGCTCGGTTGCACCGCCAGGAACAGGATCGCGAAGATATCCTGCAGCACCAGCACGCCGAGTGTGATGCGGCCCGGCAGCGTGTCCAGCTCTCGCTTCTCGTAGAGCACTTTGACGATGATGACGGTCGAGGACAGCGCGCAGGCGACGCAGAGATAGACCGCATCGAACCTGCCGCCGCCGATCGCAAGGCCTATTCCGGCAAAGAACGCCACGCCGATCAGGCAGCCGCCGATCAGCTCGCCGGCGCCGGCGAACAGGATGACCTTGCCGGCACGGATGATCTTCTTGAGGTCGATTTCCAGCCCGATCATGAACAGCATGAAGATCAGGCCGAGCTCTGAGATGACGCTGATCGACTCCTGGGACTTGACCCAGCCCATGCCGAATGGACCAATGAAAAAGCCGGCGATAAGGTACGCCAGTATCAGCGGTTGCCGGGAGCAATGGGCCAACAGCCCAATCCCCCAGGCAAACAGGATACAGAGCGTGATATCGCGAATAAGTTCATGCATGCGTCAAAGACTTCCTGTTGCCGCAACCTAGAGGGCCGGGCGTGAGGATCAACCGAGCAATGTGTCACATCCGCGCAGGCGGCATTTTTCTGGCAGTTCTGCTCTGCCTGCTCACCGTGCGCATGACCGAGGCGCTAGCACAATCCTCCGGAAGTATTGAACAAAATTTTGCGAACTCGCTGACCGCGGTGCCATCGGAAGGCCTCACCGCATCCGGTGCATTCTACGTGCCGGTGTATTCCAGCGTGTCGATGAGCCAGGGCAAGCTCAGGGCCGATTTCTCGGTGACGCTGAGCGTGCACAACGCCTCCGAGACGAGGCCGCTGGTGCTGAAGCGGATCGCCTATTTCGACACATCAGGCAAGATGGTGGAGAGCTACCTCAAATCGCCGGTCGCGCTAAAACCGTTTGCGACCGTCGAGGTCTCGATCGCCACGACCGATACCCGCGGCGGCACCGGCGCGAATTTCGTGGTCGATTGGGCGGCCGCCGGCGAGATCGCGGAACCGGCAGTCGAGGCGTTGATGGTCGGCAGCGTCGGCGCCGGACACTATGCCTTCATCAGCCAGGGTCGCCCGATCAGGCTGACCGGCAAGAACTGATTTCACAGGGGCTCCTCCCACGGGCCTTCTCAACGACAACAACACGGAGCGAAACGTCCATGTCCACCTCAGCCCAGTTCGACTTTGCACCGCTGCTTCCGGCCGGCCTGCCTGCGCCGGCCGCGCGCTGGACCGAGCTCGCCAAATACAGCTTCGTCGGCGGCAACAACGACCCCGAGCAGGTCCCGGTCGACGGGCTGCTGGAGGCGATCAATGCCGTGCTGAAGCGCGAGGGCAGGAATCTGGCGACCTACAACCTCGCGCACGGGCCGCAGGGCTATCTGCCGCTCCGCCAGTTCCTGACCGAGAAGCTGAAGCGCGATGCCGGGATTGCCTGCACGGCGGACGAGATCATGATCGTCTCCGGCTCGCTGCAGGCGCTTGACCTCGTCAATCACACCTTGCTCGCCAAGGGCGACACGGTGCTGATCGAGCAGGAGACCTATCAGGGCTCGCTGAACCGCCTGACGCGGCTCGGCGTCAACGCGGTCGGCATTCCCCTTGATGGCGACGGCATAAGGATCGATGCGCTGGCCGCAGCGCTCGCCGATCACAAGCGGCGCGGTATCACGCCGAAATACATTTACACCATCCCGACCGTGCAGAACCCGACCGGCTCGATCCTCCCCGAAAGCCGCCGCGCCGAGATGCTGAAGCTGTCGAAGGAATACGGCGTGCCGATCTTCGAGGACGATTGCTATGCCGATCTGATCTGGAACGGCGAACGGCCGCCCGCGATCTATGCGATGAGCAAGCATGGCGGCGTGATCCATATCGGCTCGTTCTCGAAGTCGATCGCGCCGGCGCTGCGGGTCGGCTTCATCGTCGCGCCCTGGGAAATCATGTCGCGGATGCTGCCGCTGAAGACTGACGCCGGCTCCGGCGCACTGGAGCAGATGGTGCTCTCGGAGTATTGCGCGCCGCATTTTGCGACCCACGTGCCGCGGCTGACCCGTGGCCTGCGCGCCAAGCTCGACACGCTGATGGAGGCACTGAACGAGCAGTTCGGTACCTCGGCCGAATTCGAGGCGCCGAAGGGCGGCATCTTCCTCTGGGTCAAGCTGCCCGATCATGTCGACACCATGAAGCTCTATCAGGCGGCGCTTGCCGCCGGGGTCTCGATCAATCCGGGACCGGAATGGTCGACCAGCAAGGCGCATTCCGGCAGCCGGCTCCGCCTCTGCTTCGCCAGCCCCTCGCACGAGCAGATCCGCGAAGGCGTCGCGGTGCTGGCCGAAGTGTGCCGCAAGGAGTTCGGCGTGCCCGCGCGCAGCGGCAATGTGGAGAAGAAAAACGGCTAGGGTCTGCCTGAGGCTCGATGGATTGCTTCGTCGCTTCGCTCCTCGCAATGACGGCTGGTTATGTCGCCATTGCGAGCGGAGCGAAGCAATCCATCCCTCCGTTTGCGCCTACCTCACCGAAAACGGCGCCTGATAGGGCCGACCGAACGGCACGCCGTTGACCACGGTCTGCACCGGCTTCAGCTGCAGATTGCCGTCGCGCTTGTTGTTGCGGGTGTCGACGAAGGTGACCGGGCCTTCGATGAGATCCATGATCGCGACGTCGCCGGGCGCGCCGCGCTGCAGCGTGCCGATCTTCGGGGTGCGGTTGATGATCCGCGCCGGCACCGAGGTCGCCATCGCCACCACCTGATCCAGCGAGGAGCCCATCGCCAGGAATTTGCTCATCACGTTGGGCAGGAACGGGATGCCGGGCGAATTGCCGGAGAAGACGTGGATATCGGAGGAGATCGTATCGGGCGTGCAGCCGGCGGGGATCGCGATCTCGGCCACCGTGAAATCGAAGCTGCCGCCGCCATGGCCCACATCGAACAGCACGCCGCGCTGCTTGGCCGCGAGCGCCGCCGGCAGCAGCTTGCCGTCCTGCACGATATTGGTGAAGGCGCCGGACATGTTCGGCGCGCCGGAATAGGCATGGGTCAGGATATCGCCCGGCCGCAGCAGATCGAGGATGTCGGACATCAACTCCTTGGTCTCGACGCCGCCGATATGTACCATCATCCGCGCCGGCCAGCCGCACATCTCGCAAGCCTGGATGCCGCGCTTCAGCGGCTCGATGCCATGCTTGAAGATGACGTTCTCCGACATCCGCACCTTGACCCCGATCAGGAAGTCAGGGTTCTCGGCGAGCGCCATGGCGCAGGCTTCGACCTGGGCGTTGTCGATGTTGTAGAGCTCAGCCACCGGGAACGCCGACAGGCCGTTATTGGCGATATGGAGGAAGGCGTAGATCCGCGTCCGCGACTGCGCCACGATGAAGCGCCGCAGCGCCGCGAGATTGTTGACGCCGGCATCGCCGGCCGAGACGACGGTCGTGGTGCCCTGGAATTGCACCAGCTCGTCGGCGGGAATGCCGATCGCCGATCCGTATGGGTAGACGTGGCAGTGCAGATCGACGAGGCCCGGCATCACGAGCTTGCCCGATGCGTCGATGGTCTTGGCGGCGCGAGCGGCCGGGATCTCCTCTTCGATCGCCTCGATCAGGCCCCAGCGGATGCCGATGTCGCGCTTGCCGCGGAGCGACTGGCTCGGATCGATCACGTCGCCGCTCTTGATGACGAGGTCGAACTTGTCGTCCGGCCCCATCGCCGCAGCGGCCGGCCCCGCGATGACCGCAGCAGCGGCCGATCCCGTACCCTTCAAAAAGTCCCGGCGTGAAAATTTGCTCACAACGTCCCCCCGAACATTGATTTTATGGCGCAATGATGCGTCGGACGCAGTGGTTAGGCAAGACCACCGAAAGACACGGTCACGCTCACGCATCGGTTGTGCAGCGAACGCAAGGCGAGCATTGTGGTGGGGCCGTTGCTGAACAGGTGTTCAGGAAACTCCCCCGGTTCCGCAGGAACGTTTCGATGCCTGCACGGTTGCCTCCTCGCATCATTTGAGGAGGATGAGATGAAAAAGATTGGTTTTGTTCTTGCGGCGATTGGTACGCTTGCAGTGGCCGTTCCGTCGATCGCGAGCGCCGAGACCGTCGTGATCAAGCGCGGTGGCCATCACCACTGGGATCGTGGTTGGGGCGCGCGCGCCGAGATGCGCCATGACCGTGGCTGGCATCGCGGCTGGCACCACGACCACGACCGCGCGATGGTCATCAGGCGGGATCGCTACTAAGCGCCGGCACATACGAAAGACCGACACAACGGAAAATGGCTCCTCGCGGAGTCATTTTCTCGTTCTCCGTCCTGATCAGGTGCTCGCAGGACTCAGTCCCACGCCGGAGCAAAACCCGGATTCACACAGCGCATATCCTTGCGCAACGCAGCGATCGCCTTGCGGTCGTCGTCGTCGAGCCTGACCTTCAGCGCGTCGAGATTGGCCTTCTGGCTTTCGGCACGCGAGGCCTTCGGTATGGCCGCAACGCCATCCTGGTCGAGCAGCCATTTCAGCGCCACTTGCGCTGCGGTCGCGCCATGCTTGCTGCCGATTTTCGCCAGCGTCTCGTCGGTCGCGAAACGGCCCTGCGCCAGCGGGCAATAGGCCACCAGCGGGATAGATTTCGCCGCGAGATATTTCCGCACCGGCGTCTGGTCCAGCATGGCGTGATATTCGATCTGGTTGCAGGCGATCGGCGCCTTGATGTCCTCGACCCCGGTCTTGAGCAGCGCGGTGGTGAAATTAGCGACACCGATCGCGCGGGTGCGCCCCTCCTCCTTCAGCCGCATCAACGTCTCGAAGACAGCCGGCAGCTTCATGCTCCGCGACGGCCAGTGCACCAGATAGAGGTCGACGTGATCGAGCCGCAGCTTGTTCAGGCTGGCGTCGAACGCGTTCCGGATCGCATCCGGCGCCAAATTCTCATGCCAGACCTTGGTGGTCACATGCAGGTCCTTGCGCGCGACCTTCGAGTCCGCGATCGCCGCCCCGATCGCCTCCTCATTGCCGTACATCTCGGCGGTGTCGATATGCCGGTAGCCGAGCCCGAGCGCGCTCTCGACCGCCGCGCGGCAAGCATCGCCCTGCATGCGGAAGGTGCCGAGCCCGAGCTGCGGCAGGCTGATGCCCTGTGTCTGCAGATTGTCCATGGATAGCTCCTGACGCGTGGGACGCCGATGTCATCGACGACGTCACGCCAGCAAATCGTCTGATAGGAATGAAATTGGCAGAACTGCCAACACGCAGTCTGCCCGCAAACCGGCCCTTCGGGCAAGGCGCCCGCAATCAAGATGTCGCGACGGCTTTCGCGAGCCTAGATATGTTCCGCCATGATCTGGCCGGGCCGCGCATCCGGCCGCGGCTCGATGTCGACCGACCAGAGATCGTGGTTGTCGACGTCCTTCAGCGTCACCGTCATCACGCCGGTCTTGCCGTCGATGTCGACGCGGCCGAAGAATTGCAGGCCGAAACAAGGCGCGAGATTGTCGCCCTGCTCGGCCGTGCAGCCCTTCTGGTACATCGCCTTCGGGCCAAAGGTGTTGTCGAGTTCGCCCGGCGACCAGGTGCCGGCATGCAACGGACCGGAGACGAATTCCCAGAACGGCTCGAACTCCTGGAACACCGCGCGGTTCGGATCATAGTGATGCGCGGCGGTGTAGTGCATGTCGGCGGTGAGCCACACCGTGTTGCGGATGCCGGCGCGTTTCATGAAGGACAGCAGATCGGCGATCTCGTGCTCGCGCCTCTCCGGCGGGCCGTCGCCAAGCGCCACGGCATCCAGGCTGACGAGGCCGATCGGCAGATCCGCGGCGATCACCTTCCAGACCGCATCCGACGCCACCAGCTCCCGCTTCAGCCAGGCAAGCTGGCTCTCGCCAAGGATGAACGCCTGGTCCGGACCGCCCTGCTTGTTCCAGCTGGAATCGCGGTAGGAGCGCATGTCGATGACGAAGACGTCGAGCAGCGGCCCGTAGGCGATCTTGCGATAGACCCGGCCGTCGCGCTCCGGCATCAGCCGCATCGGCATGAATTCGTGGAAGGCGCGGCGCGCCCGCGCTACCAGGTGCGAGGTGCCGTCCGTATCGTAGCCGGTCGCGTCGGCGGTGCCGAGCGGCGACCAGTCATCGGCCACCTCGTGGTCGTCCCACTGCGCGAACATCGGGACCTCGGCATGGAAGGCGCGAAAATTCTCGTCGAGCCAGTTGTATTTGTAGTTGCCGCGAAACTGCTCGAGAGTCTGCGCGACGACGGATTTCTCCTCGGTGACGATGTTGCGCCAGACCTCGCCGTTCGGCAGCGTCTGCTCCGACGGCACCGTGCAATCCGCATAGATGTGATCGCCGGAATGGATGAAGAAATCCGGCCGCTCGTTCAGCATGGTGCGATAGCTGCGCAAGCCACCGCGCGCGGGGTCGATGCCCCAACCCTGCCCGACCACGTCGCCGGACCAGACGAACGAGACCGAGCGGCGGTCGGCCGGCGCGGTGCGGAAATGCCCAATGCGGCTTTCGCCGGCTACGCCGTCGCGGTCCTCGAAGCGAACCCGATAGAACAAGTCCTGTCCCGGCGGCAGGCCATCGAGCAGCAGCTTGGCGGTGAAGTCGCGCTCGGGCAGCGCATCGGCGGACGCGGTGCGCAGGATGGTGGCGAAGCTATCGACGCCTGCGCATTCGATGTGCATCCGTGCGGCGCGATCGGCGCGGGCCCAGATCACAGCGGAATCGCTGGCAACGTCGCCGGACTGGATGCCCGCGATCGCAGGACGATCCGCGGCGCGGCTCAGGTAGGGCCTTGCCAGCGCGCCCAATCCTGCCAGAGCGGCCGTGGACGCCGAGCGCACCAGAAGCTGACGCCTCGTGAGGCCTCGCCCCCTCGCGGAGATCGCTGTCGGCATCGAACAACCTTCGTCGAATCGCAACGAAGGTTTTGCCTGCGCCGTTTGACTCCGCCCTTACGGTTTCTTGACTCTGCGCCGACGGTTTTGCGACGGCGGGATGACTCGAGGGAGATGGAGATCTTAACGGTGTCGTCAGGCGCCATGCGCGCAAACGCCAAACCCGTTATCCTGAGGCGCGAGCGGAGCGAGCCTCGAAGGATGAATCGGCCCGGCTTCGAGAGCGTGGCCGATTCATCCTTCGAGACGCCCGCTTCGCGGCCTCCTCAGGATGACGGGTTTGGTATTGGTGCGACGCGCGCGCAAGCCGGCGTGAGATCGCCGAACCGCTTCACCGCTGCCAGTTGCAGATGCCGCCGGTGTGGCACGGCCAGGTCTGGATCCTGGTGTCGCGGGCTTCCGCATCGAGCGGGTTCGTGTGTCGCCGCGCCAGCTTGGCGCGGGCCGGAACCTGCGTCGCTGCGCGCTTCGGCTCACGCGGCGCCGTCACCTTGGCCGTCCGCGCAGCCTTCTGCGGCTCAACTTTCGGCTGATCGACCTGCGGCTCGACATTGGCGCGCTGATCCGGGCTGCGATCGGTCTTCGCCTCGACCGGAATCGGCGCGAACTGCGCCGGCGGGCCGAGCGGCTTCGGCGACAGCACGGCCTTGGAGAGGTCGAGGCTGAAGAACTCGCTTGGACGATAGTCGTCAGCAAACGCCACGCCACCCAACGCCAGGTACGCGGTGCAAACAGTTGCAACAAAAGCGCTTTTCAGGACCATCAACGGGCCTCCTGAAATCACTCGAACAGAACAGCCGTTATGTAGGGGCCCGGCCGCGCGAATCCAGCCGCGACCGCGGGCAGGGTTACCGGTCAACCAAGGCGGCCGTGGAAAGTTCCGCCGCCCACCCGCCTGAAGCCCCGTTCCAACGGGATCGGAACGGGGAAAACGCTCGAGCCTACTCCGCCGCCTGCGCCAGCGGCTGGCCGATCGCACGCTCCAGCCGCGCGCATTCGGTGCGATAGCGGGCGACGTTGCCTTCCTTGATGTGGCCGTAGCCGCGCACGAGGTCGGCTGCCTTCGCCAGCGCCACCAGGCGCGGCAAATCCAGCGGCTTCTTGCCGTCGAGGTGACGCAGGATCATTGCCGCGTAGTCCACCGGCAGCGCGCGCTCCATCTTGCGCTCGGCGGTATAGCCGAAGATGTCGAACGCGGTGCCGCGCAGGCCCTTCAGCCCCGCCAGCAGGCCGAACGCCTTGAAGATCCACGGCCCGAACTCGCGCTTCTGCAACCGCCCGGTGACGGGATCGCGCTGCGCCAGCAGTGGCGGCGCCAGCAGGACCTTCAGACCGGAATTGCCCTCGAACTGCTCCTTCAACGCCTTGCTGAACTCGCCGTCGGAATAGAGCCTCGCGACTTCGTATTCGTCCTTGTAGGCCATCAGCTTGAACAGACCCTTTGCAAAGGCCTCGGTCAGGTCCTGCGAGCCCGGCGCTGCGGCAGCCTCGGCGGAGCGGACGCGCGCGACGTCGTCGAGATAGCGCTTGGCGTAGGCCGCGTCCTGATAGTCGGTGAGGAACTTGGCGCGGAACGCGATCGCCTCATCCAGCGTCTTCTTCGCCGGCGCTGCGCCTGCATTCTTGAAGCGCGCGGCGCTGACCACGCGCTGCAGATCGTGTGCGGCGAGCCGGCCCCACGAGAACGCGGTCTTGTTCATCTCGATCGCAGCGCCGTTGAGCTCGATCGCCTTCAGGATGGCTTCGAGCGACAGCGGGATCGCGCCGCGCTGGAACGCAAAGCCGAGCATGAAGGCGTTGGTCGCGATGCTGTCGCCCATCAGCGCGGTGGCAAGCCCGGTGGCATCGAGGATGTCGAGATCATCCGGTCTCACCGCGCCGTTCAGCGCGTCGCGCATCGAGCCGGCTTCAAAGTCGATATCGGGATCGATCACGAAGCTCGCGGTCGGCAGCAGGTCGGCGTTGACGACGGCGCGGGTGACGCCGCGCTCGGCACGGCTCAGCGCCGGCACGCTGGTGGCAACGACGAGGTCGCAGCCGAGGATCAGATTGGCATTGCCGGGCGCGATGCGGACCGTGGTCAGCATGTCGGACGTGGGCGAGAGCCGGACATGGCTCATGACCGCGCCGTTCTTCTGCGACAGGCCGGTGAAGTCGAGCGTCGAGCAGGCGAGCCCTTCGACATGTGCGGCCATGCCGAGCAGCGCGCCGATGGTGATGACGCCGGTGCCGCCGATACCCGTGATCAGGATGTTGTAGGGGCTGCCCAGCGCGGCCGCTGGCGGCGCCGGCAGGTCCGCGAACAGCGCCTTGGGATCGGCGGCGGTGCGGTCGGCCTTGCGCAACTTCGGATCCTGCACCATCACGAAGCTCGGGCAGAAGCCCTCGATGCAGGAGAAATCCTTGTTGCAGTTCGACTGGTCGATGCGGCGCTTGCGGCCGAGCTCGGTTTCCAGCGGCTGCACCGAGACGCAGTTCGACGCCACCGAGCAGTCGCCGCAGCCTTCACAGACGCGCTCGTTGATGAAGACGCGCTTGGCCGGATCGGGAAACAGCCCACGCTTGCGGCGACGACGCTTCTCGGCGGCGCAGGTCTGGTCGTAGATCAGGACGGTGAGGCCCTCGATCTCGCGCAAGGTGCGCTGCACGGCATCGAGCTCGCGGCGATGGTGGATGGTGGCGCCGGACGGGAAGTAATTGGCGGGATATTTGTCGGGATCGTCGGAGACGATCGCAAGTTTCTTGGTGCCCTCGGCCCAAACCTGATGCGCGATCTGCGACACCGTGAAGCCGCCTTCGGCGGGCTGGCCGCCGGTCATCGCCACCGCGTCGTTGTAGAGGATCTTGTAGGTGATGTTGACGCCGGCCGCGGCCGCTGCGCGCAGCGCCAGCAAGCCGGAATGCGTGTAGGTGCCGTCGCCGAGATTCTGGAACACATGCTGTTCGCTGGTGAACGGCGCCTGCCCGATCCAGCTCACGCCCTCCGCACCCATATGCGAGATGGTCTGGGTGTTGCGGTTGGGCACCGACAGCGCCATGCCGTGACAGCCGATACCGGCCATGGCGCGGCTGCCCTCGGGAATCTTGGTCGACGAGTTGTGCGGGCAGCCCGAGCAGAAATACGGCGTGCGTTGCAGCTTTGCGGTGCCCGCGCCTTCGGCCGGGCGATCGAACGCCTCGAGCTTTGCCAGCCGCTGCTCCAGCAACGGGCTGTGGTGACCGAGCTTGCGCAGCCGCGCCACCACGGCGGCCGCCACCATGGTCGGCGTCAGCTCGCCCTCGCTCGGCAGCAGCGGCGCGCCGCTCTCGTCGCGCTTGCCAACCACCGAGGGACGCTTCGATGCGTCCATGTTGTAGAGGATGCGGACCAGCTGATCCTCGATGAAGCCGCGCTTCTCCTCGACGACCAGCACGTCCTGCAAGCCTTCGGCGAAGTCGCGCGCGCCGCGCGCTTCCAGCGGCCAGGTCAGCGCCACCTTGTAGATGCGCAGACCCAGCGCCTGCGCGTCGGCATCGGTGATGCCGAGATCGGCGAGCGCCTGGCGCAGATCGAGATAGGCCTTGCCGGTCGCCATGATGCCGAGCCGCGCCGGCTTCGAATCCAGCACGATGCGGTCGAAGCGGTTGGCGCGGGCGAAGGCCGCGACCGCCTCCATCTTGGGCCCGTGCAGCCTGCGCTCGGCCTCCAGCGGCGGATCCGGCCAGCGGATCGACAGCCCGCCGGGCGGCATCTCGAAATCGTCGGGCATGATGATCTTGATGCGATCGGGATCGCTGACGATCGAGGCCGAGCTTTCGACGGTCTCCGAGATCGCCTTGAAGCCGACCCAGCAACTGGAATAGCGCGACAGCGCAAAGCCGAGGATGCCGAGGTCGAGATAGTCCTGTAGCGTCGCCGGATTGACCACCGGCATCAGCGCCGAGGCGAACACCTGCTCGCTCTGATGCGCCAGGGTGGAGGACTGACAGCCATGGTCGTCGCCGGCGAGCGCAATCACGCCACCATTCGGCGAGGTGCCAGCGGAATTGGCGTGCTTGAGCGCGTCGAGCGAGCGGTCGACGCCGGGACCCTTGCCGTACCAGATCCCGAACACGCCATCGACCTTGGCCCCGGGGAACATGCCGACCTGCTGGCTGCCCCACACCGCGGTTGCCGCCAGGTCCTCGTTGAGGCCGGGAACGAAGGCGATGTCGTGCTCTTTCAGGAACGATTTCGCCCGCCACAGCGCGTGGTCATACATGCCGAGCGGCGAACCGCGGTAACCGGAGATGAAACCGGCGGTGTTCAGCCCGTGCGCGCGGTCGCGTTCGCGCTGCAACATCGGCAATCGGACCAGAGCCTGGGTACCGGAGAGGAAGATTCGTTTCGTATCCAACCGGTACTTGTCGTCCAGTCCAACTTCCATCAACGCCATCAGTTTCAGGCTCCCCGCCGATCAGGTCACGCCGCTCCGAACCGGTCTCATTGTCTTGCCCATGATCATGCATCAGCATGCACTGATTTTGCTATGCATGAACAGCCCCGTTCCATGGCCGCAGCACATATCTCATGTTGTGTATCCGAGGCTTGCCGAACCCCGGCATCTTTGGAACGGTGGCGCGCAAAGGAAGACCAAGGATGATTAAAGTCGAATCCGCGTTCACGACGGAAATCGTGGAGAACGGCAATTTGCTGGTGGGTCCCTGGCGCAGCCCGAAGCAGATGCTGCAGGCCCAGACCTACGACTCCCACGCCTCGATCCATGACGACGCAACCGCGCAAAAACTCGGCTTCCGCGGCGGCACGATCGAGGGACCGACCCATTTCAGCCAGTTCGCGCCGCTGTGCGAGCGGATCTGGGGCCGCGCCTGGTTCATGACCGGATGCCTGTCCGCGCACTACCGCAATCCGGTGTTCGAGGGCGAAGAGGTGCAGGCCCAGATCGAGAAGCCGAAGCCGGGCCAAACCGTTTGCACGATCGGGATGATCAAGCGCGACGGCACCGAGATCCTGCGCGGCACCGCCTCGATCGACGGCGACGGCACCGAGACCGCGCTGAGCCACCGGCTCAGCGAATTGAAGCCGCTGACCGATCCGGTGATCCTCGCCGACATCAAGGTCGGCATGAAGACGCCCCGGCAGGCGATCAAGATGGATTTCGACCAGAACATGGGCGATCTCTATCCGTTCTCGCTGGCCGACAAGCTCAAGGTGATCACCGAGCCTTCGGACTATTATTCGCTGGAGTACAATCCCTGGGGCCGCGCGATCATCCCGATGGAGATGCTGAGCGTGCTGTTCCAGTACCGCGCGCGCGAGGACCGGCTGCCGGTCCGCGGCCCGGCCGTCGGGCTGTTCGCCGATCAGGAGATCCGGCTTGTGCGCGGGCCGCTGTTCCCGGGAGAGACCTATTGGGTCGAGCGCGAGGTCGTGGCGCTCTCGGGCAGCAAGCGCACCGAGAGCATGTGGATGCGCTCGACCGTGTTCGATGCCGACAACGCCGTGGTTGCGACCATGCTCCTCAACGGCGCCAGCATGAAGGATTCCTACGCCAACTACGAGCGCGAGCACAAAGCCCTCTACGGGTGACGCGACAGCCGCCCCTTCCGCAAGCCGCCGAACCAAGGACAACAACAATGGCCCGCCTGCCCTATCTCGAAGCCGATCAGGTCGCCCCCGAATATCGCGACATGCTCAAGCGCAACACCAATTTGCACAAGCTGCTGGTGAACTCGCCGGACATGGCGCGCGCCTTCAACGGCATCGGCGGCTACATTCGTTTCAAGAGCAAGCTCGACCCGCGGCTGCGCGAGCTCGCGATCCTGCAGGTCGGCTGGCTCGAGAAGTCGGAATACGAGTTCACTCATCATGTGAAGATCGGCAAGGAGTTCGGCGTCACCGACGAGGACATCAAGGGCCTGATCGCCGAGACTGAGGGCAAGCCGTCGAAGCTCGAGCCGCTGGCGAGGGCGATCCTCAGGGGTGCCCGCGAGATGGTGCGCGAGCTCGCGATGTCGGAGGCGACTTTCGCCGAGATCAAGCAGCATCTCTCCGACGAGCACATGACTGACCTGGTGCTGACGATCGCGTTCTACTGCGCCGTGGTGCGCGTGCTCGCCACCATGCAGATCGACAACGAGCCAACCTACAAAGAGGTACTGCAGCAGTACCCGATCCCGGGAGTGAAGTGACATGCGCCTGCAAGATCGCGTCGCCATCGTCGTCGGCGCCGGCCAAAGCCCCGGCGAGGGCATCGGCAACGGCCGCGCCACCGCGCTGACCTTCGCCCGCGAAGGCGCCAAGGTGCTGTGCGTCGATCACAACCTGGCGTCGGCGCAGGAAACCGTCGACCTGATCGCAGCCAACGGCGGCACCTCGGTCGCCTTCAAGGCCGACGTCACCAAGAATGCCGACATCAAGGCGATGGTGGCGGATGCGCATGGCCGCTGGGGCAATGTCGATATCCTGCACAACAATGTCGGCGTCAGCCTTTCCGGCGGCGATGCCGAGCTGCTCGACATCACCGAGGAGGCGTTCGACCGCTGCGTGGCGATCAACCTGAAGAGCTGCATCCTCGCTGCCAAGCACGTGATCCCGATCATGCGCCAGCAACAGCGCGGTTCGATCATCAACATCTCGTCGATGGCCGCGATCACGACCTATCCATACGTCGCCTACAAGGCGACCAAGTCGGCGATGATCGCCTTCACCGAACAGCTCGCCTACCAGAATGCGCAATATGGCATTCGCGCCAACGTGATCCTGCCGGGGTTGATGAACACACCGATGGCGGTGGATACGCGCGCACGCGAATTCAAGAAGAGCCGCGCCGAGGTCGAGGCCGAGCGCGATAGCAAGGTGCCGCTGCGCCACAAGATGGGCACCGGCTGGGACGTCGCCAATGCCGCGCTGTTCCTCGCCTCGGATGAAGCCAATTTCGTCACCGGTGTGACGTTGCCGGTCGATGGCGGCGCAAGCGTGCGGCGCGGTTAACGGACGGCGATTCACCCGGTTAATCATGCTGATTAACCGGGTTAATTGAGACGATTAACCTGTGTGACGATGTGCGGTTAATCACTGTGACGGCAATCACGCGTCAATGCGCCGCAATGATTCGAAAAACTTGAAGTATTCCAATGACACGGCGATGTGACGGCGTCTCCACATAAATCGAAATCCTGACTCGTTGTGGTCGCACGAAATTCATCTGCGCTCTGTATCTCGCACGCCAAGAACTTCTGGAGTGCCTGGACCAATGAGCGAAGAATTCGAACTCAGACCCGATCAGTGGGATGCGCTGAAAGCGTTGCGGGCTCCCGCAGCGAACCCTTCGCGGCTGAACCGGTTCGCCGTCGAGAGCCTGATCACGCTCGGTTATGTCGCCGTGCGCGGCGATTCGTTTGAACTGACGCCCGCGGGCCGCAAAGTGCTGGTCCGCGGTTCGTCACTTCTGCTGCTCGATATCGCAGCCTGATCCCTTCGAAACTGACATCAGGCTTACACACGCGGCATCATGCCGCGTGTGCTTTTCCGGGGATGGTCGCCTCGCCGTGCTGCGTCAACGGCTTCATGCCGGTGACTGTGCGCAGCAGCACATAGAACACCGGCGTCAGGAACAGGCCGAACACGGTGACGCCGATCATGCCGGAGAACACCGCGACGCCCATCGCGCGCCGCATCTCCGAGCCCGCGCCGGTCGACAGCACCAGCGGCAGCACACCCATGATGAACGCCATCGACGTCATCAGGATCGGCCGCAGCCGCAGCCGGCTGGCCTCGATCGCAGCGCGGATCGGTGAGCGCCCGGCGAATTCGAGCTCACGCGCGAATTCGACGATCAGGATGGCGTTCT
The DNA here is from genome assembly GCF_019972155.1 of Bradyrhizobium sp. RD5-C2. Taxonomy (GTDB): domain Bacteria; phylum Pseudomonadota; class Alphaproteobacteria; order Rhizobiales; family Xanthobacteraceae; genus Bradyrhizobium. The sequence continues at coordinate 74,403 of NZ_BOVL01000013.1, forward strand.
TGGCCGACAATCCGACCAGCACGATCAGGCCGATCTGGGTGAAGACATTGTTGTCGCCCTTCGACAGCCAGACGCCGAACATCGCCGCCAACAGGCCCATCGGCACGATCATGATGATCGAGAGCGGCAGCGCCAGGCTCTCATAGAGCGCGGCGAGCACCAGGAATACCAACAGGATCGCGAGCGGAAACACCCAGATTCCGGAATTGCCGGCGATGAACTCCTGATAGGTCAGGTCGGTCCATTCGAAGGCAAAACCCGGCGGCAGCGTTTCGGCGGCGATCCGTGTTGCCGCCTCCTGCGCCTGGCCGGACGAAAAGCCGGGCGCCGCAGCGGCGTTGATGTCCGACGACAGGAAGCCGTTGTAGCGGATCGCGCGCTCCGGACCTGCACTCTGGCGGACCTTCAGCAAGGCCGACAGCGGCACCATGTCACCGGACGACGAGCGCACCTTCAACTGCCTGATGTCGTCGGCACGCGCGCGGAACGGCGCGTCCGCCTGCACATAGACCGAATAGGTGCGGCCGAATTTGTTGAAGTCGTTGACATAGTAGGAGCCGAGATAGATCTGCAGCGTGTTGAAGACCTCCGTGACCGGGACGCCGAGCTGCAACGCCTTGGTGCGGTCGATGTCGGCGAACAGCTGCGGCACGTTGACCTGGAAGCTCGAGAACGCACCGGCGATCTCCGGCGCCTTCTGGAGCGCGCCCATGAACGCCTTGGTGGCGTCGTTCAGCGCCTCATAGCCGAGACCGGCACGGTCCTCGATCTGCAGCTTGAAGCCGCCGATGGTGCCGAGGCCGTTGACCGGCGGCGGCGGGAACATGGCGATGAAGGCATCCTGGATGCCGGCATATTTCTTGTTGAGCGCGGCCGCGATCGCCGGGCCGCTCAGCGACGGATCCTTGCGCTCGTCGAACGGCTTCAGGGTCGAGAACACGATGCCGGCGTTGGACGAGTTGGTGAAGCCGGAGATCGACAGGCCGGGAAATGCCACCGAGCTTTCGACACCCGGCTGGGTCAGCGCGATGTCGCTCATCTTGCGGATCACTTCCTCGGTGCGGTCGAGCGTCGCGCCGTCAGGCAGCCGGGCAAAGCCGACCAGATACTGCTTGTCCTGCCCCGGCACGAAGCCGCTCGGCACCTGCTTGAACAGCACGCCGGTCAGGCCGATCAAGAGCACATAGAGGCCGATCACCACGGCCTTGCCGTAGATCACCTTGGTGACGGTCCGGCCGTAGTTCTCCGAGGACTTCGTGAAGACCTTGTTGAAGCCGCGGAAGAACCAGCCCAGCGACTTTTCCATGCCCCGGGTCAGCCAATCCTTCGGCTCGTTATGTCCCTTCAACAGCAGCGCCGACAGCGCCGGCGACAGCGTCAGCGAGTTGATCGCCGAGATCACGGTCGAGATCGCAATCGTCAGCGCGAACTGCTTGTAGAACTGTCCAGTGAGGCCGGAGATGAAGGCGAGCGGCACGAACACCGCGATCAAGACAAGCGCGATCGCGATGATCGGCCCGGAGACCTCGCGCATCGCCTGGTTGGTGGCATCGCGCGGCGACAGGCCGGATTCGATGTTGCGCTCGACGTTCTCGACCACGACGATGGCGTCGTCGACCACGATGCCGATCGCCAGCACCAGGCCGAACAGGCTGAGCGCGTTGATCGAGAAGCCGAACACATGCATCACCGCGAAGGTGCCGACGATCGACACCGGAACCGCGATCAGCGGAATGATCGAGGCGCGCCAGGTCTGCAGGAACAGGATCACGACCAGCACGACGAGCGCGATGGCCTCGAGCAGCGTGTGGATGACGGCCTCGATCGACGACCGCACGAACTGCGTCGGATCGTAGACGATCTGGTACGACACGCCTTCCGGCATGTTCTTCTTGATCTCGGCCATGGTCGCACGGACGTGGTCGGAGATCTCCAGCGCGTTCGAACCCGGCGCCTGGAAGATCGGGATCGCGACCGCCTGCTTGTTGTCGAGCAGCGAGCGCAGGCCGTATTCGGAAGCGCCGAGCTCGATCCGCGCGACGTCGCGCAGCCGCACCACCTCGCCGGCCGAGCCGGTCTTCACCACGATGTCGCCGAACTGTTCCTCGGTCGACAACCGTCCCTCGGCGTTGACGGAGAGCTGGAGGTCGAGGCCCTTGACGCTGGGCGAGGAGCCGACCACGCCGGCCGCGGCCTCGACGTTCTGGGCCTGGATCGCGCGCACCACGTCGCTTGCGGTCAATTTATGCTCGGCGGCCTTCTGCGGATCGACCCAGACCCGCATCGAATAGTCGCCGGCGCCATAGAGCTGGACGTCGCCGACGCCGTCGATCCGCGCCAGCCGGTCCTTGACGTTGAGCACTGCGTAGTTGCGCAGATACGTCATGTCGTAGCGGTTGTTCGGCGACAGCAGATGCACGACCATGGTAAGGTCGGGCGAGCTCTTCTTGGTGATGATGCCGAGCTGGCGCACCACGGCCGGCAGGCGCGGCTCAGCCTGCTGCACGCGGTTCTGCACCAGCTGGGTCGCCTTGTCGGGGTCGGTGCCGAGCCGGAACGTCACCGTCAGCGTCATCGCGCCGTCGGTGGTCGCCTGGCTCGACATATAGAGCATGCCCTCGACGCCGTTGATCTGCTCCTCGATCGGCGTTGCGACCGTCTCGGCGATCACCTTCGGATTGGCGCCGGGATAGGTCGCGCGCACCACGACCGACGGCGGCACCACGTCGGGGTATTCCGAAATCGGCATCGCCACCAGCGAGATCAGGCCGGCCAGGAAGATCAGGATCGATAGCACGCCGGCGAAGATCGGCCGGTCGATAAAGAATTTTGAGAGATTCATGGCTCCGCCCCCGCGTGCAGCGCCTAGCGCTGCACGACGTGCTGGTTGGTTTCAGTGGATGCCTGTTGCATGCCGCGCGCGCCCATCTCGGCGACTTCCATCTTCAGAAGTGCGCCGGGACGCACGCGCTGCAGGCCGTTGACGACGATGCGGTCGCCGGATTTCAGGCCGGTGGTGACGATCCGCAGGCCATCGACCGCGCCGCCGAGCGTGACGGAACGGTACACGGCGCGGCTGTCCTCGCCGACCAGCATGACGAACTTCTTGTCCTGGTCGGTGCCGACGGCGCGCTCGTCGATCAGCACCATCGTCTGCTGCTTGGGCTGGCCCATGCGCACGCGGGCAAACTGCCCCGGGATCAGCCGGCCGTCTTCGTTCTTGAACACGGCGCGGACCCGGATGGTGCCGCTCTGCCCGTTGACCTGGTTGTCGATGAGCTGGATGTGCCCCTTGGCGCTGAGGCCGCCCGACGTCACCATGTCGACCGGGATCTGATCGAGATTGCCGCGCTTGCCGGAAGCGTCCGCGATCGAGTTCAGCGCGCGCAGCACGACCTCCTCATCCGCATCGAAGCTCGCATAGATCGGATTGACCGAGACCAGCGAGGTCAGGACCGGCGACGAGGTGCCTGCCGCGACGAGATTGCCGACCGTGATCTCGATCCTGCCGACCCGGCCGTCTACCGGTGCGCGGACCTCGGTGTAGTCGAGATTGAGCTTTGCGGTCTGCAGCGCGGCTTCGGCGGCCTTGACGTTTGCGATCGCCTCGCGATTGGCGTTGTCACGCTGGTCGAAATCGCGCTTGGTGACGATGTTGTTGCCGACCAGCTGTGCGCCGCGCTCGACTTCACTCGTGGTGAAGACCACGCGGGCCTTGGCCGCCTCAAGCTGCGCCTGGGCCCGGTCGACCTCGGCCGCGTAAGGCGCGGGGTCGATCTTGAACAGGATATCGCCGGACTTCACGAGCGCGCCCTCGGTGAAGTTGGTCGCCAGGATCGCGCCCGCCACCCGCGGCCGCAACTGGACGCGGTCGACGGCTTCGAGCCGGCCCGAGAAGTCATCGAACAGGGTGGTCGGCCGCGGCTGGATCACGGCGACGGTCACCGGCACCGCGGGTTCAGGGGCGGCAGCGGCCGCGGTCGCCTGCGCAGCGTGGAAATAGTGGCCGGTCGCGATCGAACCGACCACCGCGAGGGCGCCGAGAATCACGACGCCACCGACAACGCGTCGGAAACGGCCGGAACGGGGATTTTGGGTTGACGAGGGCATTCACGCGCTCCAGAGATTTGTAGTGTTCGCTACAAATGTGGAGCTGGACGCCGGTTCGCAAGATACTTATGTATCGAGCACTATGAATTTATTATCTCATCCGTGGGGAAATGGGAAGACGCGGAAAAACATCACGTGCAACAATAGGATAAGCCAGAGACAAGCTGTCACGGAACCGGCACCCGGCTTACGGAGTAACTGAAAATGGGAATGGGACGCCCCCGCGCCTTCGACGCCGATGCCGCTTTGGACCGGGCCATGGACGTATTCTGGCGCCACGGTTACGAGGGGACCACGATCGCCCAGCTCACCGAGGCGATGAGCATCAATCCGCCCAGCCTCTACGCCGCCTTCGGCAGCAAGGAAGGTCTGCTGAAGGCCGCGCTCGACCGCTATTCCGAAAAGCGCGACGCCTGGATGGAAAAGGTTGTGGGCGCCTCGACTGCGCGAGAGGTAGCCGAAGGATTCCTGATGGAGCACGCGGACGCCCAGACCGATCCCGCCAACCCGCCCGGTTGTCTGCTGGTCCAGGGCGGCCTTGCCTGCGGCACCGGCTCGGAAAATGTTCCGTTCGAACTGGCGGCGCGCCGCACCCGCACCGAAGACCAGCTGCGCGAGCGCTTTGTCCGCGCCAAGGCCGAACGCGACCTCGGCGAGAACGCCGATCCGGTCACGCTTGCTCGCTATCTCTCCGCGGTCACATCCGGCATGTGCGTGATGGCCTCCTCGGGCGCCGACCGCAACACGCTGCGCGAGATCGCGGCGGTGTCGCTGAAGGCGTTCGATGAGCAGGCGAAGGCCTGAGCGCTTCTTTCGTCACCACATGGTCTGGCGCGCGCGCTCCGGCCATTCGCGATCGTATGTCTCGCCGCCGACCGTGTGCTCGCTCATCTCGGCGAGGATCTGACCTGGTGTCGGCAGCGCCTTTGAATCGACCTGCTTGTCCGGATTCCAGAGGTCGGAACGCACGATCGCGCGGGCGCACTGGAAGTAGATCTCGTCCACATTCATCACGATCACCGTACGCGGCGCCTTGCCTTCCATCTTGAAGGAGGCGAGCAGCTCCGGCTCAGCCGAGACATAGGCGCGGCCATTGACGCGCAGCGTGCTGCCCGAGCCCGGAATCAGGAACAACAGCCCGACGCGAGGATCGCGAACGATATTGCGCAGCGAATCGCAGCGATTGTTGCCGCGGCGATCCGGCATCATCAGCGTTTTCGAATCATGGATGCGCACGAAGCCCGGCAGGTCGCCGCGCGGCGAGCAGTCGAGCCCCTCGGGCCCTGAGGTCGCAAGCGACACGAACGGCGACTTCTCGATGAGCACACGATAGAGCGGCGTCACGTGATCGGCGACCTTCACGGTCGACGCGTCATTCGGGAAGCCGTAGATCGCCTCAAGCTGCTCGATCGTGGAAATCACCGACATTCGTGCTGTTCTCCTTTGTGGCTGGTCGTCTCTTGCTACTCGTCCCAGCGCTCGCCCTTGATGATGCGGACAAGCTGTCGCGCGTGATAGTCGGCGGTGCCGGAATTGACGATGGTGAAATCAGGTATCGACGCGCTTTCGTCGACGGTGCGGGCCAGCCGCTGCGCGAGCAGGCCGTCGCTGCTGCGTGCCCGCGCAGCCAGCCGCGCCGCCAGCACATCCGGCGGCGCCGTGATCGAGACAACCACGGCATTGGCATAATTGCGGCGGGCGGCCGCGATCACCGTGCGGGAGACATTCGCGACCACGGTGCGCCCGGCGCGGATCTCATCGTTGATCGCTCGCGACAGCGCGTAGCGATGGCCATGCGCTTCCCAATGCATGGCGTAATCACCGGCGGCGACCGCACGCTGGAGGGTCTCCGCACTGACCTCTTCATTGTCTTCCGACGCCGAGGCCTGGCGGGTGATCAGGCGGCGGGGAAACACGATGTCGCGGTCATCGGCGCAGGCGGCCTTCGCCAGCCCCAGCAGCGTATCCTTGCCGGCGCCGCTCGGGCCGACCACCAGGATCAACCGGCCAGGACCGATCGAGGTGGCGTGCTGCGCGGTGGCGACAGGGACTTCGCTCATGCGACCCTGGCTCCTTCGCGCCAGACGCTGCGCACAACAGGCAGATCGCGCGCGACGTGCACGCGGATCAGATCGGCGCGCCTGCCGACCGCGATCGCGCCGCGATCGGACAGGCCAACCGCCTCAGCCGGCGTCTTGGTCACGGTGCGGACAGCGGACGCAAGATCGATCGCCGGCACATGCCGCGGCAGTTGCAGCGCCGCCATCAAGAGGCTCGACGGGATGTAGTCCGACGACAGGATATCGAGCATGCCCTCATTGGCGAGGTCGACGGCGGCGATGTTGCCGGAGTGGGAGCCGCCACGCACCACGTTCGGCGCGCCCATCAGGATGTCGATGCCGGCGGCGTGCAGACCGCGCGCCGCTTCCATCGTGGTCGGGAATTCCGCGACCGCGACCTTGTCGTTGACGGCGTCGACCACGTTCTCATCCGTGGTGTCGTCGTGGCTCGCGAGCGGAATCTTGTACTGATGCGCCAGCGCGACGATCGCGCGGGTGTTGGCCACGGCATATTCCTTCTGATAGGCGAAGCGCCGGGCGAACAGCACGTCGAGCTGGGCATCGGTCATGCCACCGCCCTTGCCGCGGTAGTAATCGCGCAGCTTCACCTCGTCGCGGAACTGGCGCTGACCCGGCGTATGATCCATCAGCGACATCAGCCGCACGTCGGGCCGGTCGATCAGCTCCTCGGCCTCGGCGACGACATCCGGCATCGGCACTTCGCAGCGCAGATGCAGGAAGTGATCAGCACGCAGCAGATTCTCCTCGCGCGCGGCCGAGATCGCTGCCGCCAGCACGCCGGCGCGGCCGTCGACATCCTCGGCGCCGTCCTCGCGCCAGACCCGCAGCGAATCCAGCACGGTGGTAATGCCCGAGGTCGCGAGCTGCCCGTCATAGGAGATCACCGCAGCGACCGGGTTCCAGAACACTTTTGGCCGCGGCACGTAGTGCATCTCGAGATGGTCTGTGTGCAGCTCGATCAGCCCGGGCATCAGGAGATCGCCGCCGGCGTCCTCCGCTGCCTCGGGCGCCCTGCCCTCACCGAACTCGGCGATCTTGCCGTCAGCGATCGCAACCCAGCCCTGCTCGATCACGCGATCGGCGAGGACCAGCCGGGCGTTGCCGATGATGGTGTCTTGCTTGGCGGTCATTTCAAACGGTCCTTCAGGCAGCAGCGGCGAACGAGGTCACGTCCACGATACGGTCGGCAATCAGATGGCGGATTTCGTCGTCATGGACAATCGCGACCATCGCGACGCCCTTGGTCTTTTTCTCCGCAACCAGCTCGACCACCACTGCGCGATTCGCCGCATCGAGCGAAGCGGTCGGCTCGTCCAGCAGCAGGATCGGCAGGTCCGAGATGAAGCCGCGCGCGATGTTGACGCGCTGCTGCTCGCCGCCGGAGAAGGTCGAGGGCGGCAAGGTCCACAGCCGCTCCGGGATGTTGAGGCGACGCAGCAGTTTCCCGGCGCGTTCGCGAGCTTCCTCGCGCGCTACGCCGTTGGCGATCAACGGCTCGGCGACGACGTCGATCGTCGCCACCCGCGGCACCGCGCGCAGGAACTGGCTGACATAGCCGATCGTCGAGCGGCGGATGCTCAACACCTGGCGCGGCTCGGCGGTGGCGAGGTCGACCACCTTGCCGCGATGGCGGATGCCGATCCGGCCGCTGTCGCAGCGATAGTTGCCGAAGATCATCTTCAGGATCGAGGATTTGCCGGCGCCCGACGGGCCCGCCAGCACCACGCATTCGCCGGGATCAGCGTGGAACGAGACGCCGCGCACCACGGGCAGCTCGACGCCGCCCTGCAGATGCATGGTGAAGGTCTTCTCGGCGTTGGCAAGTTCGATCATCGCGGTCATTGGCAAGCTCATGGCGGCAGTATCGAGGATACGAGCAGCTGCGTATACGGCTCGCGGGGATCGTCGAGCACCTGGTCGGTGAGACCAGTCTCGATGACGCGGCCGCCCTTCATCACCATCACGCGATGCGACAGCAGCCGCGCGACCGCGAGATCGTGGGTTACGACGATGGCGGCGAGGCCGAGCTCGCTGACGAGGTTGCGCATCAGGTCGAGCAGCCGCGCCTGCACCGAGACGTCGAGGCCGCCGGTTGGCTCGTCCATGAACACCAGCCGCGGCTCGGTGACGAGATTCCGCGCGATCTGCAGCCGCTGCCGCATGCCTCCGGAATAGGTCTTCGGCGCATCGTCGATGCGGCCGACATCGATCTCGACGCGGTCGAGCCAGGTCGACGCGGTGTCTCTGATACGACCATAGTGATTCCAGCCGACCGCCATCAGCCGCTCGCCGACATTGGCGCCGGCCGAGACGCCCATGCGCAGGCCCTGGGCCGGGTCCTGGTGCACAAAGCCCCAGTCGGTGCGGAACAGGAAGCGCCGCTCGGCTTCGCCAAGCTCGGCGAGATCGCGCAGCACGCCGTCGCGCATCCGGTAGGACACCCGCCCCGCGCTCGGCGCCAGCTGCGCGGAGAGCAGTTGCAGCAGCGTCGACTTGCCCGACCCGGACTCGCCGACGATCGCCAGCACCTCACCGGGATAGAGCGCGAACGAGACGTCGCGGCAGGCCGGGAGCCGGCCGTAGTTCTTGGCAAGCCCCTCGGCCACCAGCAGCGGCTGATCGTTGTCGAGGCTCGAGAGCTCAGACATGCGCCTTCTCCTTGTGCGGCGCCGCGCTCTCGGTGCCGTGATGGCCGGCGGCCTGGCGCTGCTCGCAGAAGTCGGTGTCGGAGCAGACGAACATGCGCCCGCCCTTGTCGTCGGTGACGATCTCGTCGAGATAGGAGTCGTCAGCGCCGCACAGCGCGCAGGGCGCGTTGAAGCGGTAGCGCGTGAACGGGTGATCCTCGAAATCCAGCGAGACCACGGTGGTATAGGGCGGGATCGCGTAGATGCGCTTCTCGCGGCCGGCGCCGAACAGCTGCAAGGCGGCACAATTGTCCATCTTCGGATTGTCGAATTTCGGCGTCGGCGACGGGTCCATCACGTAGCGGGCATTCACCTTCACCGGATAGGCGTAGGCGGTCGCGATGTGGCCGAAGCGCGCGATGTCCTCATAGAGCTTGACATGCATCAGGCCGTATTCGGCGAGCGCGTGCATGCGCCGTGTCTCGGTCTCGCGCGGTTCGAGGAAGCGCAACGGCTCGGGGATCGGCACCTGATAGACCAGAATCTGTCCGGCGTGCAGCGACGCCTCGGGAATGCGGTGCCGGGTCTGGATTACGGTCGCGTCCGTCGTCGAGGTCGTGGTCGCAACCCCCGCGGTCTTGCCGAAGAACTTGCGGATCGAGATCGCGTTGGTGGTGTCGTCCGAGCCCTGGTCGATCACCTTCAGCACGTCGTCGGGACCGAGGATTGCCGCCGTCACCTGCACGCCACCGGTGCCCCAGCCATAGGGCATGGGCATCTCGCGGCTCGCGAACGGCACCTGATAGCCGGGGATTGCAATCGCCTTCAGGATCGCGCGGCGGATCATCCGCTTGGTCTGCTCGTCGAGATAGGCGAAATTGTATGTCGGCGCGTTCATTCCGCGGCCTCCTGCATTTCCACGGCCTCGTTGGCCTCCGCGAATTCCTGCCGCAGCTTGCGGAGCAGACCGAGCTCGGACTGGAAGTCGACGTAGTGCGGCAGCTTGAGATGCTCGACGAAGCCGGTCGACTGGACATTGTCGGAGTGCGACATCACGAACTCCTCGTCCTGCGCCGGCGCCGCCGCCTCTTCGCCCAGCTCGCGTGCGCGCAGCGCGCGGTCGACCAGCGCCATCGACATGGTCTTGCGCTCGCTCTTGCCGAAGGCGAGGCCATAGCCGCGGGTGAAGCACGGCGCCTCGGTCGTCGAGCCCTTGAACTGGTTGACCATCTGGCACTCGGTCAGCTCGATCGAGCCGAGCGGCACCGCGAAGCCGACGTCTTCGGCAAAGAATTCAACCTCGACTTCGCCGAAACGGATCTCGCCGGCGAAGGGATGGTTGCGGCCATAGCCGCGCTGCGTCGAATAGCCGAGCGCCAGCAGAAAACCCTCGTCGCCGCGCGCCAGATTCTGCAGCCGCAAATCGCGATCGGCCGGGAAGTTCAGCGGCTCGCGCGTGAGGTCGCCGACCGGCGCGTCAAGATCTGCCTGCGGTGACGATTCGATCAAGCCGTCTCGGCCGAGAATGTCGGTGACCCGCGGCGTCGCCGCCTGCGAGGCTTCGGCGGTCGCCGGCTGCTCCGGCACAAACCCTTCCGCGAGCTGCGGATCGAGCAGGCGATGGGTGTAGTCGAAGGTCGGCCCCAGGATCTGACCGCCCGGAACGTCCTTGAAGGTCGAGGAGATGCGCCGCCGCACCAGCATCTCGCCGGTGTTGACCGGTTCGGTGGCGCCGAAACGCGGCAGCGTGGCGCGGAAGGCGCGAACCAGGAAGATCGCCTCGATCATGTCGCCCCGCGCCTGCTTGATCGCGAGCGCCGCAAGTTCGCGATCGTAGAGCGAGCCTTCGGTCATCACGCGGTCGACGCCGAGCGCGAGCTGCTCGGAGATCTGCGCCAGCGTCACCTCGGGCACATCGCGATCGCCGCGCCGCTCATGCGCCAGCAGCCGATGAGCGTTCTCGATGGCGCGCTCGCCTCCCTTGACGGCTACATACATCGCTCACACTCCGCTTGCGATCAGCCGCGTGGTGCGCGGGATCGCGACAATATTGTCGTCGTGGACCAGCACGACGTCGATGCCGCGCGGGAACAGCGCTTCGTTGATCGACAGCCGCTGGAACAGGTCGCGCGGCTTGATCATCGCCTGCAACAGCGTGCTGCCGTCGATGCCGGGCCCCTTCAGCTCGAAGGCCGGGCCCTGCGTCAGACTGTCGACCTGCAGGATCAGCGTGGTGGAGCGGTCAGGATATTCGTTGCTGCCGAACGCGAAATGCTCCAGCGCCGGCAGGTTCGCGGCATCGCCGATCAGCGCGAAGCTTGCGATCGCGGAATCCACGACCACCGGCGCGCTGGCGTGAAACTTCAGCCAGCGCGCGACATCCGGCGTTGCCGACATCGCGGCATCGAGCCAGACCGGCGTGTCGTGGTCGAACAGCGTCAGCGCGATCGCGGCCGAGCCGCGCATCATGTCGGCGGGCGTTCCGACATCAGCGGCGACGCGCTGCACGCTGCCCGGGCGCGCCATCGCATCCATCACGGAGCGAAACGTGGACTGCGCCGACAGCACCTTGTCGGCAAACCCTGCGGGCATTTCGGCAATCGTCGTCATTGCATCACCCCTCACCGCGCACCATCGTGTAGAAATCAACCCGCGTCGCCGCGGTCTCGGCGGCCTTGCGGCTGCGCTCGGCATTCATGGCGACACGCAGCGGCGCGATCACCTTCGCTTCCACCTCGCCGGACAGCTCCGCGGACTGCACCATGGCGTCGCACAGCGCGATCATCTGCGCCTTGTGCGCGTCGCGGCCGAGCGTGTAGCCGAAGCCGACCTCACCGGTCACAAGCCGCACCGCCGCGCGCGACACCGTCGCCTCGCCGAGATTGAATGGCGCACCGTCACCGCCGATCCGCCCGCGCATCATCACGAGGCCGTTCTCCGGCTCGCGCAGGTTCTCATGGCTGGGCACCGCGATCGCCGCCAGCCTGCCTGCGATGTCGGCCGCAGCGGAGTGCGCCAGCACCGTCATCGCGGCCTTGCGCTGGGCCTGTTTGCTGTCTGGTCCGGTCGAACTCATGGTCGGATTCATGGGCAACCTTGCTTGCATCAAGTTGTCTATGATAATAGACAACTTGATAGCCGAGCGCCATGACTGTTTCGTGACAAACCGAAGATTTCTGGTATCACCGCGCCATGAGCATGCAGGAAAGTTCTGGCGTCGCCTTGTGGCGGCAAGTCGCTGACGGCATCGAGCGCGGCATCGCCGACGGCCGCTTTGCTGCGGGCGAAAAGCTGCCCGGCGAGATGGAGATCGCCGAGACTTACCGGGTCAACCGCCACACTGTGCGGCGGGCGCTCGCCGCATTGGCGGAGCGCGGCCTGGTGCGCGCCGAGCGCGGCAGCGGCACCTATGTCGAAGCTCAGCGCCTTGCCTATCCGCTACGCTCACGCACGCGATTCTCCGAGATCGTCGGCGCCGGCGGCCACGAGCCGCGCGGCCAACTGATCGATGCAGGCAGCGACGTCGCCAATCGCGAGATCGCGCGCGAGCTCGGCCTGAAGATCGGTGCGCCGCTGATCCGGATCGAGGCGGTGCGGCTCGCCGACCGGACGCCGATCTGTGTTTCGACTACCTGGCTGTCGGCCGAGCGGTTTCCCGATGCCGGCAGCGTATTCGCCGATGTTCGCTCGATGACCAAGCTGCTCGGGCATTTCGGCGTGAGGGACTACCGCCGCGCCTCGACCCGAATTACCGCGGCGATTGCCGATGCGACCGACGCTGCACGGCTCGATTTGCCGCTGGGCCGGCCGGTGCTGGTGGTCGACGCCACCGACGTCGACATGCTGGATCGCCCGCTGGTGACCAAACGCTCGCGCTTTGCCGCCGAGCGCGTCGAGTTTCTCGTCGAGAATAGCTGAGCGTGCCGCCACACTGACGGTGCACCGCTTTCGCGCCACCTTCTCCCACAAGGGGAGAAGGATTGAGCGCGCGGCAAGCTACACCACGGCCCGTTGCCCGATGATGGCAAAGCGCAGCTTGCTCGAGATGAAGTCGATCGCGGCGACCGCGATCAGGATCATTAGGATCAGGAACGACACCTTCTGCCATTCCAGCACGCGGATCTGCTCGGCGAGCTGTAGCCCGATGCCGCCGGCGCCGACGATGCCGATGATGGTGGCCGAACGGGTGTTCGACTCGATGAAGTAGAGCACCTGGCCGGCGATCACCGGCAGCACCTGCGGCAGCAGGCCGAAGCGGATTTCATGCAACGCGTTGCCGCCGGAGGCGCGGATGCCCTCGACCTGCTTGCGATCCGCTGCCTCGATCGCCTCCGAGAACAGCTTTCCGAACGCGCCGAAGTCGGAGACCATGATCGCCAGCACGCCGGCGAACGGGCCGAGGCCGACGACGTTGATCCAGACCAGCGCCCAGATCAGCGTATCGACGCCACGGATCGAATCCAGGAAGCGGCGCACCGGAAAGCGGATCAGGTTCGAGGGAATGACGTTGCGCGCCGCCAGCAGGCTGACCGGCAGCGCGAACAGCGCCGCAAGCGTGGTCCCGAGCAGCGCGATCGACAGCGTCTCGCCGAGCGCCTGCATGTAGAGCGGGAACGATGCGCCGGGATTCGGCGGGATCATCATCATGGTGATCCAGCCGAGTTGGCTCATCCCCGTGATCAGCTTCGTCGGCGAAAAATCGAGATCGACCAGGCCGTAGACGAAGATCCCGACCGCCGCTGCGATCATCGCCGGCAGCGCCAGCCGCGCCGACGCCGGGCGTTCGAACACGCCGGGATATTTCGCACGCAGTTCCGCGGTGTCCGGCTTCGGCAGCTGGCTCATCGCCGGGTCTCCTTGCCGAACAGCCGGCCGCGCAGCCAGCCGGTCGAGATGTCGATGATGAAGACGGTGACGATGATGGTGACGAGAATGGCGCTGACGTCGGAATAGTAGAACTTGCGGATCGCGACCACGAGCTCCTGCCCGATGCCGCCGGCGCCGACGAAGCCCATCACCGACGCCTCGCGGACGTTGATCTCGAAGCGCAGCAGCGCGTAGCTGGCGTAGCCCGCCGAGACCTGCGGCAACACGGCAAAGCGCATGCAGGACAGCCAGCTCGCGCCGGTGGAGCGGATGCCCTCGACCGGCTTCATGTCGGCATTCTCGACGATCTCGGCGAACAGCTTGCCGAGCGCCCCGGTGGTGTGGATCGCGATCGCCAGCACGCCGGCCATCGGCCCGAGGCCGAACGCGATCACGAAGATCAGCGCGAACACGATGCCCGGCACGGTGCGGGCGAATTCGAGCAGGCGACGGATGACAAAGCGCACCCACGGTCCCGGCGAGGTGTTCTGGGCGGCGAAGAAATTCAGCGCGAAGGCGAACACGGCGCCGGTCAGCGTGCCGACATAGCTGATCAGGATCGTCTCGCCGAGCATCTTCAGCCATTTCTGCCAGCCCCAGAACCATTCGGGAAAATCGGTCCAGACCCGGGCGCCCGATTCGAGCGTCAGGATGCGGTCGAAATAGCTGACGAAGTTGCCGAAATAGGTGAACAGCGTGCGCAGGTTCACCTCCGCGCCGAACGCCGCGATCAGTAGCGCCGCGCAGAATATCGCCGTCGCCAGCGCAGCTTTCAGCCGTTTGCGCGCCACGGACCTGCGGTAGGCGTCTTCCAGCGTGGCCAGTTGCTGCGCCGGAAGAATGGATACGGCGGTCGCCATCGGCGCGTGCCAGTCCGGTTCGGAGTTGAGAGGAGAGAAGGCCGGGCGATCGAGCCCGGCCTTCGTGACGTCAGGCGATCAGCTCGCCTTCTTCTTGCGCAGATTGTCGACGAACTTGATCAGCTCGACGGTGCCATCCCAGTCCTTGGTGGTGGCGGGATGAAAGCCCTTCTTCTGGCCGTCGGAGAGACGCTCGAAAGCCGCCTTGTCCTTGGTCGGAGCCTCGAAGAAGGCCTTTGCGATCGCAGCCTTCAGGTCTTCCGGAAGATCGGCGTTGTAGGCGTACGGCCCGTTGATGATCGGCGCCGACTTGTGGATGATGCGGAAGTCGTCCTTCTTCATCGCCGAACCGTCGGCGTTCTTCAGCATGCCCTTGGTCAGCATTTGTGCGAGTGTGGAATCGTCGTCGCTGGTCCACTGGTTGGCGGCCATGTCGACGGTGCCCTGCGCCAGCGCGAGGACCGCATTCTCATGGCTGCCGGTGAACACGACCTTGCCAAAATAGGTGTCGGCGTCGGCGATGCCCATCTTGTCGAGCTCGAAGCGCGGCACGTTGTTGCCGGAGGTCGAGTTCGGATCGACCAGGCCGAGGTTCTTGCCCTTCAGATCGTCGACGCTCTTGTACGGGCTCGACGCCTTGACGAAGAATACAGAGTAATAGCCGGTCGAACCGTCAGCGTTGATGTCGTTGGCGAAGGCATCGGTCTTGACGCCGGTCAAGCGGGCCCGCGCGAACGAAGCCGAGCCGTAGCTGGCGATCTGGATGTTACCGGCGCGCTGCCCCTCGATGACGGCCGCGTAGTCGTTGGCAATGCGAAGCGTGACCTTCACGCCGAGCTCCTTCGACAGATAGGCCACGAACGGCGTCCAGCGCTCGGTGACGCCGGAGGCGTTCTCGGCCGGCACCACCGCGAAGGTGAGCTCGGGATATTTTGCTTTCCAGTCCTGCGCGAATGCCGAGCCCGTGAACGCCAGTGCGGCGGCGCCGGCCAGAATGATGCGACGAGTGAACATGACTACCCCTCTTTTGCAGTTATACCTGTTGGCCGGGCAAGACGCCCGGCCTCGCAGATTGGAAGATGCGCGCCGCTCAGGCTGCGGCAGCGGTGCCGAGCGCCGGAACGGTCGCGCCGTCCGGCGCGGGCATTGGCGCGCCGCCCATGACATCATTGGCCTCGAGGTCATAGAGTTCGCGGGCGATATGGTCGGTCAGCGCTACGGGGGCGCCGTCGAACACCACGCGTCCTGCCGCCATGCCGACCAGGCGGTCGCAATAGGTCCGCGCCAGATCGAGCGAGTGCAGGTTGCAGAGCACCGTGATGCCGAAATGCTTGTTGATGCGCAGCAGCGCGTCCATCACGATCTTGGTGTTGCGCGGATCGAGCGAGGCGATCGGCTCGTCCGCAAGAATGATGTCGGGCTCCTGCACCAGCGCGCGAGCAATCGCGACTCGCTGCTGCTGGCCGCCGGACAGCTGGTCGGCGCGCTGCGCCGCGAGCTGGGCGATGTCGAACTGATCGAGCGCGGACAGCGCGAGCGCCCTGTCCTGCTCCGGCCAGACCTGCGCCAGCGAACGCCATGACGGGATCTGGGCAAGCCGGCCCATCAGCACATTGGTCAGCACGTCGAGACGGCCGACGAGATTGAACTGCTGGAAGATCATCGCCGAGCGCGCTCGCCACTGCCGCAGCGCCTTGCCGCGCAGCGCGGTCACATCGGTGCCTTCAAACAGGATACGGCCGGAGGTCGGATCGGCGAGACGGTTGATCATCCGCAGCAAGGTCGACTTGCCGGCACCGGAGCGGCCGATCACGCCGACAAAGCTGCCCGGCGCGATCGAAAAGGATGCGTTATCGACTGCGGCTTTTGTGCCGAACCGGCACGTCAAACCTTCCACCACCAGCATGCAATGCTCCAACCGCGTCGTGTTGGGCCATCGCTATCCCCGGTGCTTGACAGTTATGTGACGTGGCGTTGCAGTGCGGCGATCGTCCACACCCCTGCCTCGTCGTTCGTTTGACGTCATCGCAGCGTCATGATGTTGTCATCAAGCATCTCGATGACGAGCGCGCATCTCCCCGGAAGCCAAAGACTTACAAGATTTGCGGAGGCCCCGATGGCCGGAAAAACACTCTCGGTTGTGCCGACGATCGACCCGACCGCGTCGGTGCGCGAGAGCAAGCTCGGCAAATATACCGAAGTCGGCGCGCGCACGATCCTGCTTGAAGTCAGCATGGATGACTATTCCTACGTCGTGAACGACAGCCAGATCACCTACACCTCGATCGGAAAATTCTGCTCGATCGCGGCGATGACCCGCATCAATCCCGGCAACCACCCGATGCATCGCGCGACGCAGGCACATTTCACCTACCGCGCCAGCGCCTATTTTCCCGGAGAGAGCGACGACACCGACTTCTTCAACTGGCGACGTGCGCATCGCGTGCATATCGGCCATGACGTCTGGATCGGTCATGGCGCGATCCTGCTGCCGGGCCGCAACGTCGGAACCGGCGCCGTGGTTGCCGCCGGCGCGATCGTGACCAAGGATGTGCCCGCCTACACCATCGTTGCCGGTAATCCGGCGCGTCCGGTCAAGCGGCGCTTCTCCGAGACAACAGCGGATCGCCTCACAGCGCTCGCGTGGTGGGACTGGGATCACGAAACACTTCGTCGTGTCCTGCCCGACTTCCGCAAGCTCGCGGTCGAGGAATTCCCCGACAAGTATGAGGCCGAGGCCGTATCCCAATCACAGAACAAGCAATGGAGCGCCGTAAGGTGACGGACATTTTCATTGAAGGCGGACGCACGCTGGTTGACGGTGCGTTGGTCGAGACCTCGCTGCGGACCTCAGGCCGCGACATTGGCGCGCTCGACGCCGAACAGGGCCGCGCGGCGCTCCACATCAATGCCGGCGGCCTCTTGGTGCTGCCCGGCATCATCGATCTGCACGGCGACGCGTTCGAGCGGCAGATGATGCCGCGCCCCAGCGTCGATTTCCCGACCGACGTCGCGCTAATCGACAGCGACCGGCAGGCGATCGCCAACGGCATCACCACCGTGTTCCATGGTACGACCTGGTCGTGGGAGCCCGGTCTACGCAGCGCGGAGAATGCACGCAAGCTGCTCGATGCGATCGAGGCGCTGCGGCCACAGCTCGCCGCCGATACCCGCTTCCATCTGCGCCACGAGACCCACAATCTCGAGGCCGAGGCCGAGATCATTCAATGGCTCAGCGAAGGCCGCATCGACCTGTTCGCCTTCAACGACCACAGCAACGTCAAGCCGAAGAAGCGCAACCAGCTCGCCGAACGCACCGGGCTCTCCATCGAAGCCGTCAACGACATGCTCGATCGGATCGTGGCGCGCCGTCCCGAGGTGCCGGCCTCGATCGCGCGGCTGTCTGCGGCTGCACGCGCGGCCAACATTCGCATGCTCTCGCATGACGACAACAGCCCGGCGATGCGCCAGGAGTTTCGCGCGCTCGGCGCCACGATCGCTGAATTCCCGGTCAACGAGGAGACCGCGCGCGATGCCGCCGCCGCCGGCGACTTCATCATATTCGGCGCGCCCAATGTGGTGCGCGGCGGCAGCCACACCGGCTGGACCAAGGCATCCGACATGATCGCACAGGGCCTCTGCTCGGTGCTGGCGTCGGACTACTATTATCCGGCACAACTGCTCGCCGCGTTCCGCCTCGCCGCCGATGGCATCCTGCCGCTCACCAAAGCCTGGGACCTGATTTCGTCGGCGCCGGCACGCGCGGCGGGGCTTGCCGATCGCGGCATGCTCGCTGCGGGCCGCCGCGCCGACATCATCGTCGTCGACGACAAGGTGCCGCTGCGGCCGCGCATCGTCGCCGCGATTGCAGCCGGACGGCTGGTGCATCTGGCGGATGCGAGCTGCCTCGTTCATTCGCTCGCACCGCGCAAGACGGTTGCGGCAGCATAGTCAGGACCTATTCTGCCGCCATGGCCAACACTCCGCGCTACGCGATCTATTATGCGCCGTCACCCGACAGCGTCCTGCACCGCTTCGGTTCGGCACTGCTCGGCTACGATGCCGTGTCAGGCGACGATCTGCAGTTCCCCGATGGCGTTGCGCCCGACTGGCGCGAGGTGACGGAAGACCCGCGCAAATACGGTTTTCATGCCACGCTGAAGGCGCCGACCGCGCTCGCCGATGGCCGGAACGAGTCCGAGCTGCTTGACGCCTGCGCCGCCTTCGCCGGCCGCGCGCGGCGCATTCCGGCGATCGAACCTGTTGTCGATGCCATCAGCGGCTTCATTGCCGTGATCCCGGCGCGCCGCTCGGAGGATCTGCAACAGCTCGCCGCCGATTGCGTCACCGAATTCGACGCGTTCCGTGCGCCGCTGACGCCGCAAGATCGCGCGCGCCGCAAGCCCGAACGGCTCACGGAGCGGCAGCGCGACTACCTCGATCGCTGGGGCTATCCTTACGTCATGGAGGAATTCCGCTTCCACATGACCCTGACGGGACGGCTGAGCGACGAGCGGCGCGGCCCGATCGTGGCGCGGCTGCGCGAACGGTTCGCGGCGATCGAGCTTGCGACACTCGCGATCGACCGCATCGCGCTGTTCAAGCAAGCCGACAGCGCATCGCGCTTCCGCATCATCCGCAGCTGGCCGTTGCGGGCGTAACGGCGGCGCTACTCTTCCACCCGGGTGCGGGCGATGATCTCGGCGGCGCCCTTCGCGAGCAGCTCCATGCCGACGGCGCGGCCCAGCTCGCGCGGCCGGTCCGCCGGTCCGCGCCGCGTCACCTCGATGAAGCCGGCCCCGGCCTCGTCGAGCACGGAGGCGCGCAACGTCAGTTCGCCTCCGGCGAGCGTGGCGTGACCGGCGATCGGCGAATTGCAATGGCCGTTGAGCACCCACAGCACCTCGCGCTCGGCCTCGGCGGCAAGCCGCGACGGCGCGTTGTCGATGCCGGCAAGCCGGGCCCGCGTCGCCCAGTCGGTCTCGACGCATTCGACCGCGACGATGCCCTGGCCGACCGCCGGCAGCATCTCGTCGACGGAGAAATCATGCGCGATGCGCGCGGTCATGCCGATGCGCTCCAGGCCGGAACGCGCCATCACCAGCGCATCCGCCGGCCCCACCTCGCCGCCACCGGGCAGCCGCTGCTTGTCGCCGCGATCGAGCTTTGCAACTCGCGTGTCGGCGGCGCCGCGATAGTGGATCACGGTCGCGTCCGGAAACAGCCGGCGCAGATAGGCCGCGCGGCGCACGGCGTTGGTGCCGATCATGAAGCCCTTGCCACGCGCAGCGCGAAACGCATCCAGCGTCAGGCCTGGCCGCAGCACCAGGCTGTCATTGGCCGCATCGCGCGCCAGCATGGCCGCGAGGACGAGACCCGGCGTTTCCTCATTGCCCGGCACGTCCTTCAGCGAATGCATCGCCGCCTGCAGCGCGCCTGATCGCATGGCCTCGCGGATCTCGGCGACGAAGGCGCCGCCCTTACCGCCGTGACGCAACAGCTTGCTGGTCTGGTCCTGGTCGCCGCGGGTCTCGAACTTGACGATGTCGACGGCAAGGTCCGGCGCCGAGGCGCGCAGTAGCCGCGCGACCTCGTCCGTCTGCGCGAGCGCCATCGCGCTCTTGCGCGTCCCTATCCGCAAAACCTGTCCCGACACGAAAGCTCCGCTGGCGTGATTATCAACGGCTGGGGATTAGAACAAAAGGCCAGTCAAAACAATGGTTTTTGCCCTGGCTTGGCTGCGTTCAGGGGATCTCCTCGACCAGCGCGACACCGGCGTCGCGCATCGCCACCGTGGCGGCAGCAAGCGAACCGCCGAGATCGATGGCACGGCAGCCCGGCAGCACGACCGCGATCTCGAAGCCGAGCCGCCGCGCATCGAGCGCCGAATACTGCACGCAGAAATCCGTGGCGAGCCCGGCCATCACGACGCGCCTGAGGCCGCGCTCGCGCAGATAACCGGCGAGCCCGGTCGAGGTTATCCGGTCGTTCTCGAAGAACGCCGAATAGGAATCGATCGCACCGCGAAACCCCTTGCGGATCACGAGCTCGGCCCGGTCGGTCGCAAGATCAGGATGAAACGCGGCGCCCGCCGTGCCCTGGATGCAATGATCCGGCCACAGCGTCTGTGGCCCATAGGGCATGGT
This sequence comes from Bradyrhizobium sp. RD5-C2, assembly GCF_019972155.1. Taxonomy (GTDB): domain Bacteria; phylum Pseudomonadota; class Alphaproteobacteria; order Rhizobiales; family Xanthobacteraceae; genus Bradyrhizobium. The sequence goes on from NZ_BOVL01000013.1 coordinate 95,093, forward strand.
GACTGAGGAGAACGGCGCCGCGCCCGGATGCGAGGTCGCAAACGAGCTGTGGCCGGCCGGATGCCAGTCCTGGGTCAGCAGGACATGATCGAAGCGCGCCGCGAGCCGGTTGACCACCGGCACGACGGCATCGCCGTCGGCCACCGCCAGCGCGCCGCCGGGGCAGAAATCGTTCTGCACATCGATGATCAGCAAGACATCGTCGGGCCCGATCTTCATCAGGTGCCGATCCGCAAGGACGCGCGCAGCTTGCGCAGGCAGGCGATCACCGACAGCGCCGTGATGCGGCCGGTCTTCGGATTCTCCGAGGGGATGTTCTCGATCATCATCGAGAACCGCGCGGAATCGGAATCGACCTCGATGCGGTGGACGTTGCGCGTCACCGTCGGATCCGCCCAGATCTCGACCCTTGTGCGATCGGGGCCGATGCCGGCGAGCGACAGCGCCACCGCGACGTTGAGATTGGCCGGAAAGCCCTTTGCCGCGTCGCGCGCGCTGCCCTCGAAGATGCGCAGCGGCTCGGTGATGCCCTCAATCCGGATGTTGTTCTCGACCAAATGCGGCGCGCCGACGAGGCCCGCGATCGGCTTGCGCGACACCAGCCTTGCCGAATGGATGGTCCCGACCGCGGCCGCCGTCACCGCATCGAGCCCGATCAGCGCGCCGGTCGGCACGATGATCTGGCCGCCATGCGCCTTGGCAAGGTCGACCAGGTCCTCATTCTGCAACAGCGCGCCGACGCTGAGCACGACCGCGGTCTTGCCGCGCTCGACCACCGGCGCCACGATCGTGCGCACCAGCTTGCTCGGCGCACACTCGACCACGATGTCGGCGACCTCGGCCAGCTGCTCGATCGGCAGCAGCTTCGGCGCAGACTTGAGACCTTCGACCCAGCCGCGGTGCTTGTCCGGACTGTTCGCGGACACCGCGACCAGCGTCAAGCCCTCGATGCCCTGATCGAGCGCCTTGACGATTTCGGTGCCGATCGCGCCGAGGCCGGCGACCGCAACCCGCATCTTTGTCTTTCCGTCAGCCATCATTTCCCGCCGGCGAGCATCTTGACCAGGCGATAGAGGTACTCCTCGCCTTCGTAGAACGATTTGACGAGCACGCGCTCGTCCTTGCCGTGAGCCCGGTTGTCATCGACATCGGATCCCAGCCCGGAATGACCATAGGTCGGAATCCCGGCATTGCGCAGATAACTGCCGTCGGTGGCGCCGGTGCTCATCACGGGGACGATTTCGGCATTCGGCCAGAACTCCTTCGACAGCTTCTCGACCGATCCCATGATCTCTTCGTTCAAGGGTGACGGCGGGCTCAACACGGCCTTGCCGGTCGGGGTCACCTCGATCTGCTTGTCGGCGAGCACGCGCTCGATCGTCGCCTGAACGCCTTCGACCGGCTCGCCGGGCAGGATCCGGCAGTTCACCTTGGCGGTTGCCAGCTGCGGCAGCGCATTGATGGCGTGGCCGCCCTCCAGCATGGTCGCGACACAGGTGGTGCGGAGCTGCGCGTTGTAGCCGGGATTCTCCGACAATCGCGCCAGCGCCGCCGGGTCAGGCTGCGGCGCCAGGATCGCTTTGATATCGTCGGCATGCGACTTGTCGACCTCAGCGGTCTTGGTGAAGTAGATCCGCGTGGTCTCGTTGAGATTCATCGGGAAGTCGTATTTGGAGAGCCGCACCAGGCCTTCGGCGAGCCGATAGATCGCATTGTCCTTGCGCGGCAGCGAGCTATGGCCACCGCGGTCCTTCACGGTGAGCAGGTAGCCGATCGAGACCTTCTCGCTGGTCTGCACGCTGTTGCGGATCGCCTTGCCGTTCTTGAGGCCGACGCCGCCGCCTTCGTTGAGCGCGAACTCGGCGTCGATCAGGTCGCGGTGGTTCTTGATCAGCCACTGCATGCCGAGACCGTTGGCATCGAGGATCTCCTCGTCGGTCTCGAGCGCGACGATGATGTCGCGGTCGGGCTTGTAGCCCTCCTTCTTGTAGCGGATCAGGTTGGTGATGAAGGCCGACGCCATGTATTTGTCGTCGCCCGAGCCGCGGCTGTAGAAATAGCCGTCCTGCTCGGTGAGCTTGAACGGATCGACCGACCAGTCCTCGCGGAGGGCCGGGACAACGTCGATATGGGCGACCAAGAGGATCGGCTTGCGCGCGCCGGAGCCGTGCAGCCGGGCCACCAGATTGCCCTTGTGCGGGGCCGGCGAGAACACGTGCAGGTCACTCTCGGGGAAGCCCGCCGCGCGCAGCCGCGCGCCCATCGCCTCCGCGGCCTTCTGGGTATCGCCGGTCGCAGTGGTCGTATTGATCTCGACCAGCTCTTGGTAGATGCCGCGGGCAAATTGCTGCTGCTCGGTCAGGCCCTGCGCGCCGGCGCCGGACGCGAGCAGGACCGGAGCGAACGCCGCCGCGAGCTGCAGCGATCGAACCATGTTTCGGGCCTTGTGCAACATCGTGCTCTCCCAGAATTCCACCACCTGATTGGGTATGAATTCAGACAGGCGGCACGCGCTTTGGCAAGACGCCGAGCCCTTCAATTTCCGCGCGCATGCTCCGCGCTTTCGCGCACGCTATTTGGAGTCCTTATTTAGCGTCCTTGGCCGCAATCACCTCGATCTCGACCAGGAAGCCGGGATTGGCGAGCGCGGCGACGCCGACCACCGAGCGGGCCGGCAGATTCGGCTGGCTGCCGCCGAAGAACTGGGTGTAGCCCTCCATGAAGGCCTTGAAGTCCATCGGCGCAGCCGTGCTGTGCACCAGGAACACCTGCATCTTGACGACGTCGCCCATGCCAAGCCCCTGGCCCTCCAGAATGGCCTTGATGCGGTTGAGCACGCCGACAGTCTGGGTCTTGGTGTCGCCATAGGCCTGCGGGCTCGACGGATCGGCATCCTTGTTGGCGACCGGCGGCACCTGCCCGCTGACATAGACCGTCGTGGTGTTGCCGGTGACGGTCACGGCCTGCGCGATCGGGAAGGTCGAGTTGGGAATCGGATGCCTGACCACGTCAGCCGAGGCAACGGTCGCCATCGCCGACAACGCGGCGCCCAGTGCGATACCGATGAACTTCATCGAACTCTCTCCAAAATGGTTAGCGGCGGGCGTCCTGGACGTCCTTGGTCGTCACCGCGTCCTGATAGGTGTTGCCGAAGTGCGTCCGCAGATAATTCACAACGGCGGCGATCTGACCATCGGTCATCATGTCGCCGAACGCCGGCATGCCGCGTCGGCCGTTGATGACGAGGTAGATCGGATAGCTGCCGGCTTCGAGATTCTTGTTGCCGGCGAGCGAGGGATAGCTGCCGGCGCCGCTCGCACCCGTGGCATCCGGCATGTGGCAGCCCTGGCAGACATTGCCGAACAGCTCCTCGCCGGTCATCTCCACGAAACGGTAGCCTGACGAGAAGGTGCGTTTGGTCACCCCGCTGTCCTGCCCAAGGGCCGAGGTCGCCGACAGCAGCGCCAGCACCGCGATGACCGATGTTCCTGCCCGCATCATGTCTTCACCACGCGTTCGTGCAATCGGGTAATGGCATCGAGCGCGGACAGGATGGCGCCCTCCTGCCAGGCCGGCAGCTGCGAAGCGTGCTCGCCCGCCAGCGCGATGCGGCCGTCGATCTGGCAGAGATTGCGGTAATGCTGCGCCCGCCCGGCTTCGGTCCACTCACCGGCGCAGCCGAGCGTGAACGGCACCCGATGCCACGCCACCGCGACGCCGTTCTCGAACTCGCTCTTGTACTGCGGATGGATCTTGGCGCCGAACTCGACCGCACTGGCAACCCGCTCGGCCGGCGTCATCGCGGTGAACTCGAAGGAATTGGCGCCCTCATACAAATAGGCGCCGAGCAGGACGCCGCGGCCGCCGCGGTTGAAGCCATAGTTCGGATAGCCGATATTCCGGATCGGCAGGTCGGTGTAGCTGATGCCGCCATAGATCGCCTCATCCTCTTCCCAGAACCGCCGCTTGAACTGCAGCCCGACCTTCACCGAGGCGGCGTAGGGCAAGGAATCGATCGCATTCTTCATCGGCCCACCGACGTCGACAGGCAGCTGGCTCAGGATCGGCAGCGGAATGGTGCAGATGCACCAGTCGGCGGTCGCCTGCTGGACTGTGGGCGGACTGGCGGTGTCGACAAAGCTCACGGTGACGCCCGAGCCGTTCTGCTGGATCTGCGTCACCTTGGCATTATAGCGGATGAGATCGCCGACCTCGTGCGCGAACGCCTTGCCGATCATGTCCATGCCGCCGACCGGCTGGAACATGGTGGTCTGGAAATCATAGTGCGCAAAGCTCTGGACGTAGCGCCACATCCGCGAGCGCAGCAGTTCCTGGAGCGAGATCGGATCGCTGGGCAGCGGATCGCCCATCAAGCCACCGCCGGGATCCCGCGCATAACCGCGGACGTCGGCGGAGCGGAGATTGGCATTGTACTTGTAGTCGCGATCCAGCGCGCCCCAGTCGCGCAGCGCCTGCAGCAGGATCTCCTGGTCTTCCTTGCTGACGAACTCGTCGAGCCTGCCCTGCTGGCTGACCTTCGCGAGCAGCTCCGACACGCCGCCCTGGAAATCCGCCTTGATGCTGCGAAAGCGCTGCGGCTTGCCGTCGAATGCACGTGTCGCGTGCAGATAGGCATTGTGGTTGAGCTGGATGAAGGGTTCCAGCGTCACGTTGAGCCGGCGACAGTAATCGAGCAGCGCACGGTGATGATAGGGAACCCGCCACGGACCGGGATTGAGGTAGAGCCCCTGCTCGAACTGGCAGGTCTGCTTGAAGCCGCCGAGCTCGGTAAAACTGTCGCCACCGCGGATCGACCAGTTGCGGCCGCCGGCGCGGTTGTTGAATTCGAGGATCTGGACCTTGTAGCCGGCCTTGCGCAGTTCCAGCGCCGCCGTCATGCCGGCAAGCCCCGCGCCGAGAATCAGCACCGAAGCGCCCTTCACGTCGCCCGTGAGCTTGAGCGGCCCCTGGTAAGCGGACTCGGAAGCGAAACCGAGGCTCGTCATCGCTTGATACATCGCCGAACTGCCGGCGATGGTCCCGATCAGCGCCAGCAAATCCCGCCGCCTGATCACAGATTGGTTCTGCACCCGCGTTCACCCAGCCGCTGATTTCGATGGCGAAGGGAAACGGTTGACGCGACCGGTGTCAAGAAAGGGCACGCGCTTACACATGCGCCCACACGCGCTTTTGATGCATCACGCGATCGATACATCACACCACGCGTTCGAGTTGCACACGCCGGCAATCCATTTCATAGTCGAGTCCAACCACCGGCGGCCGGTCGAAATGCCAGGTCAGGCCGTTGCGAAGCGCGCCACGGCGGCCGAGCTCGCTTTCGAGCACCGGATAGACGTCGTGGACGGTATAGAGCTGCACCGCGGTGGTGTCGCGCCAGGAACCGCCGAACGCGCTCATCCGGCGTTCCATCTCGCCAAGCACGAATATCGCCTTCGCCAGGATGCCGGCCGGGCTGGTATCGCCGAGCGCGACTGTATGATCGCGATAACTAGCCTTGCCCTCGACCGACTCGCCGCTGCCGGCCACGACGAAACTCGTCGGCGCATCCTTCGCCGCCGGCACCGTGTAGCAGAAGGCGTGGAAGCTCGGCTCGGTGGGCGGATCGAGCTTTGGACAGACATTGCTGCGCGCCACCGGATTGACGCCATCGCGCATCACGCCCCATGCGATCAGCGTCTTGATGTAGATTTCGTTGAAGGCCTTGAACCCGTCCTCGGTGAACGGCGCCGGCGAGCGCAGCTCGCAGGCAGCGAATGCGGTCAGCGGACGGCCGGCGTCGCTGATGATATCGGCAATCCGCTCAAACCCCGCGCTCAACGGCACCGGTTCTGAGAACCTGACCCGCTCGATGGCATAGCCGGGTAGCGCACCGACGCCGCAGGAATACTGACTGACGCCGGGCATGAAGCGGTAGCCGCCGTCGGGAGCCTCGATGGTGTTGGTCATGGTGCCTCTGCTGGATGATGGATGCGGTCGTCGCGATGACGGTTCGCGATGGAGGGTATGCGCGAACTGCTCGATTTCATCACAGCCGTCGTCCCGGCGAAAGCCAGAGTCGATATCGCGCCACATCCTCCGCTGTCGTCCCGGCGAAGGCCGGGACCCATACTCCGCAGCAGGTGTCGTGAGAGAAGGACTCGTTGTTCCAGCGTCGAGCAACAATTGTCATTCGTGGTTATGGGTCCCGGCCTTCGCCGGGACGACGGCGAGTGTGTGGCGTTGCCCGTGAGTCACGCATCCGCATTCTCACGGCATGAGGCGCGCCCCGGAATGACGTATGGAATCGTATGGCGGGTTAGCCGAAGGTGTAACCCGCCGACGGCGTATCGCGAGAATGGTGGGTTACGCTTCGCTAACCCACCCTACGGACCACGTCTCGCGCCCCTTAATGCGCCTTGGCGATGTAGGGGCAACCGCCTTCAGCGAGCGGACGGAAGGCCTGGTCGCCCGGCACCGTCGCGAGATATTCGTAGAGATCCCACTTGCCCTTGGACTCTTCCGGCTTCTTGATGCGCATCAGGTACATGTCGTGCACCATGCGGCCGTCCTCGCGCACCACGCCGTTCTGGGCAAAGAAATCATTGACCGGGGTCTTGCGCATCCGCGCGATCACGGTTTCCGAATCCGCCGAGTTGGTCGCGGCGACCGCCTTGAAATAGTGCCGCAGCGCCGAGTTGACGCCGGCCTGGTAAGCCGTCGGCATCGCGCCATGCCGCTTGAAGAATTCCTGGGCGAAGACCCGGGTTTCGGGCGTGCGATCCCAATAGAAGGAATCGGTGAACAGCAGATCGTGCGCATGCGCGAGGCCCAGCGCGGGCACGTCGGTGAGCGTCACCTGCAACGCGACGAGCTGCATGCTGGCACGGATGTTGAACTCGTCGGCCTGCGACACCGCGTTGCGGAAGTCGGAGCCGGCATTGGCCAGCGCCAGGATTTTGGCGCCGGACGACTGCGCCTGCAGCAGGAAGGACGAGAAATCGGCGGTGTCGAACGGATGACGGACCGCGCCCAGCACCTTGCCGCCGGCCGTTGTCACGGCCTTGCTGGCGTCGCGCTCCAGCGCCTGGCCGAACGCATAGTCGGCGGTGAGGAAGAACCAGGGCGTGCCGCCGCGCGCAACCACGGCCTTCGCCGTCGCGTTCGAGGACGCGTAAGTGTCGTAGGTCCACTGCACGCTGGTCGGCGAGCATTGCTTGCCGGTGAGATCGGATGAGCCGGAGCCCGAGATCAGGAACAGCTTCTTGCGTTCGCGCGTCACGGTCTGGATCGCGAGCGCCACCGCGGAATTGACGCCTTCGGCGATCACGTCGACACCCTTGTTGTCGATCCAGTTACGCACGATGCCGGTCGCGACGTCAGGCTTGTTCTGGTGATCCGCCGAGATGATCTCGATCTTGCGTCCGCCGACCGTGCCGCCGATTTCCTCCGCGGCCCTTTGCGCCGCGATCACCGACCCAGGGCCGTTGCCATCGGAATATTGCCCGCTCATGTCGGTGATGATTCCGACCCGCAGGACGCCGTCCTCCGCGCGAGCAGCGCCGGCTGCAAAGGAGAGACACGCGGCAGCAATTGCGATCAGGACAGGCGAGCGTTTCGTGATGGACATTTCGTTCCCAAAGGTTCGGATGGTTCGGACGAACTCCTGAAGGAATCAGGGATCGCCGACAACCCCGTGGCCGGCATGGCGCTCTGCGATTCCGCGCACAAATTCCGGGTGGAGGAACACGGCGCCTCGCCGATCATGCGAACGCCGCGACGAGATTTCGCCGCGGCGTTCCTTACAGTGCTGGATGGTTTCGAAATCGCCTCAGCGCCGCTCCCACAACTGCCGCGTCAGAATGCCGACCTTGCGTTCGATCGCCTCGGCCGCATCGAGACACATGTCCTCGCGATAGCGCGAGCCGACAATCTGGACGCCGACCGGCAATCCCTCATGCAGGCCGACCGGCACCACGGCCGCCGGCAGCCCCAGCACGTTCATCGACGAAATGAAGCGCAAATCGTTCCAGAACAACTCCTTGACGCGCTGATCGCCGCCGAGATCGGCATTGACCTCCGGCGTCCTGCGCACCGAGGTCGGCATCAGCACCAGCGGATATTGCTCGAGGAACGTCATCCAGTTCCTGATGTGGCGCGACCGCTCGGCGATCGCCTTCATGTAGCCAGCCTGGTCGAGCGGGTTGGCCAGCGCCATGAAGCCGTGGAACGTCTTCTGGAAGTCGGCGCTGGAGGTCGCCAGCATCTGGTCCTGCTGCAGGATGCGGGTCTCGGTCATGATCAGGTCGCACCAGAGCTGCCAGACCTTGTTGAGATCTGGCACCTCGACCTCGCTGACCGCGTAGCCCGCATCGGCCAGATGATCGGCCGCCCTGCGCTGAAGCGCGATCACGCCGCGATCGGTCGTCATATCTTCGGGGATCTTGGCGAGCGCGACCTTGACCGGTGCGGCAGGCTTCGGCCCCGTCAATGGCGCCGGCACATACCAGGGATCGCGCGGGTCGCGCTGCGCCATCACCTCGAGGCCGAGGCGCACGTCGGCGACGTGGCGCGCCAGCGGTCCTTGCGACGACATGAACTGCGCCATCAGCGGCCGTTCTGCCGTGGCGCTGGGATTGAACGCCGGAATGCGGCCCTGGGTCGGCTTGATGGTGGCGATGCCATTGCAATGCGCCGGCCAGCGCAACGAGCCGCCGATGTCATTGCCATGCGCGATGGTGCCGATGCCGGCCGCAATCGACGCGCCGGCGCCGCCCGAGGATCCGCCGCAGGTTACGTCCGCGTTCCAGGGATTGCGCGTCAGGCCGTGCAGCGGGTTGTCGGTGAAGCCGCGCAGCGAGAATTCCGGCGTATTGGTCAGGCCGATGATGATGGCGCCGGCGTTCTTGAGATTAGCCGTCACCGGCGAGTCGCCCGGTGCGATATTGTCCTTGAAGGCGACCACGCCGTTCGAATTGGCCTGGCCTTCGACGTCGATGTTGATCTTGATCGTGACCGGTACGCCGTGCAGCGGTCCGACCTCGCCGCCCTTCCCTTTGCTCGCCGCCAGCGCTTCGTCGGCGGCCTTGGCCGCCTTCAGCGCAGCGTCGCCGAGATCGACGACGACGGCGTTGAGCGCCGGGTTGGCCTCCTGCTTGCGGTCGAGATGGGCGCGAACCACCTGCTCCGACGTCACTTCGCTTTTCTTGATGGCCGCCGCCGTGTCTACGGCGGACCATTGCCAGATCGGTGCATTCGTCACGTTGTGCTCTCCCATGATGCTCAGTGTTTGTTGTTGGTTTTGAAACCGCGTGCCTTCAGTCTCGCGGGTCGATCGGCGTCAGCGTCGACGCACGCGCCTCGATCACCTCGGCGACGGCGAGACAGACATCCTCGCGGAAGCGGCCGGCGATCACCTGCACGCCGACCGGCACCCCGCCGGCGGTGCCCGTCGGCACCACGACCGACGGAAAGCCGAGCGCGGGGACCGCGAGCAGCGGCCGCTGCGCATCGAGCAGCGCACGCACCACCGTTGCGTCTTCCTGATCCTGATCGAAGCGGAACGGCAGTTGCGCCGAGACCGGCAGGATGATGACGGGGCAACGTTCCTGGAACAGCTGCCAGGCCCGCACGATCGAGAGGCGCTGCTCGAAGCAGGCCAGCACCTGATCGCCGTCGAGCTCGGGCGCATACGCAATATGGCAGTCGAGATTGTAACGGCTCCGATCGTCGCCGAACTTGCGGATCATCGGCGCCAGCACGCGCCGCTCCTCATTGATGACGAGGCGATGCCAGAGATCGGCGGCCTCCGCGAGGCGCGGCGGCAGGGTCTCCTCCACCGCAAAGCCGGCCTCGGCGAGCCAGCGTCCGGCGGCGCGCACCGCTACGCTGACTTCCGGCGCCTCGTCGCCGAACGGCACGGGCGCGATCGCAACGCCGACCGGACGCTTGAGCGGCCCACCCTGCAAGGGCACCGGCAGCCATGTGCCGTCGCGCGCGTCGGCCTGCGCCATCGCGGCGAGGCCCGTGCGCAGATCGGCGATCGAGCGCGCGAGCGGCCCCTGCACCGACATCATCTGCGCCGTGATCGGACGATCTGATGTCGCCGACGGATTGAACGAGGGAATTCGTCCCGGTGTCGGACGCAGGCCGGCAACGCCGCAGGCGTAAGCGGGATAGCGGATCGAGCCGCCGAAATCATTGCCATGCGCGATCGCGCCCATTCCGGAAGCAACGGCGGACGCGGCGCCACCGCTGGAGCCACCCGGCGTCAGCCGGCGGCTCCACGGATTATAGGTCGCGCCGTGCAGATCGTTGTTGGTGAACCAGCGGTGCGAGAAGGCTGGTGTGTTGGTGCGGCCGACAATGACGGCGCCCGCCTTGCGGAAATTCGCGACCACCGGGCTGTCGTCGGTTGCGATCACGTCGCGGAAGGCGACGACGCCGTTGGTGGTGGCGTGGCCGCGCTGATCGACATTGACCTTGATCGTGACCGGCACGCCATGCAGCGCGCCAAGCTCCGCACCGGATTTCACCGCGGCGTCCGCCGCATCCGCCGCGGCCAGCGCCTCATCGGCGAGCACCTCGACGATGGCGTTCAGCGCCGGATTGACCTGCGCGATCCGGTCGAGGCTCGATTGCACGGCGTCCCGGCTCGAGATCGCACGCGTCGCGATCGCACGCGCCAGATCGACGGCCGACCAGCTCCACAACTCATTCTCGCGCCGCGTGACCATTGTTGTTTCCTCCAACGCGTATGCAACTATCAGCCGATGCCGTTCAGTCGAGCCGCAACGGCTGGTGAAAGACGGGCAGATCCATGCGCCGGTCCTCCGCGGGAACCACCACGGCTTCGGCGCTCAGCACATGATCGAGCATCACGCGCCGGGCGCGCGCGGCATTGCCGGAGCGGAACGCAGCCATCAGGCGCTTGTGAAACTCGATGTTCTCGCAGGTGAAGCTGGATGCGAATTCCTGCACGCCGAGCTTGCCGATCAGATGCCGGATCGCCTCGTTGACGAAGCGGGCGACCAGGCCGAGCAGCGGATTGGGACAGGCCTTGATCAGGATGTCGTGGAAATCGATCTCGGCGTGGCGGTGGTGCTCCCAGTCCGCAATGCCACCGGGATGATGCTCCTGAACCGCGATCGCCTTGTCGAGCACCGCGAAATGCGCCGCCGTGAGGTGGCCGACTACACTGAAGGCGAGCTCCGGCTCGATCAGGCGGCGGATCTGGTAGATCTGCGCGGTAGAGATCGACTGGAAATAGAAGTAGTTGCTGAGCAGGCCGACGATCCGGTTGATCGACACCGGCGCCACCCGCGCGCCGCCGCCGGGCCCGGTGCTGTTCTGCACCAGCCCCTGCACCTCCAGCGATTTGAGCGCCTCGCGGATGGTCGAGCGGCTGCACCCGAACATCTCGATCAGCTCAACCTCCTGCGGCAGCCGGTCGTTCGGCTGCAAGCCGGCCTGGAAGATGTGGCTCCGGATCAGGTCGGCGACCGCGTCCGAGCGCTTGCGCTTGATCGAGGCGCGCCGCGAGGGATCCAGGGACGGTAAAGCCGATTTATCCATTTTATGATCATAAATCGGCCGGGACGCCTCTGCAAGCCCTCGGTGGCCCCAACCAGGATGCTCTTAAAGCCGGCTATTGGTTCGGCGTGAGGCGCATCCGGCGACAGAATCCGTCAATGAACCGTGCGAGCGCTTCGAAATCGGCGAGCAGCCTTTCGGCCAGTTCTCGATCAACCGATCCGGGGGCAAACGATTCCGTCAGACGCCTTTGACGATCTGCCCAAGCCCGGCAGGTTGCGGCCTTGGCTTCGGCAAACGCAACTTGCTCCCTTCGGCGGCCGAACCTGCTTTCTTCCTCAGGCAACCGCTTGTTGGGGATTGATCTGATGTTGTCCGGGACGTCCGGGCACTTGAGCGGATCCGGGCAGCGATCACTGTTTGCGCGCGCGATGGACCCGTTCATGTCCGTGCCTCCCGCCAGTCGCAGTCCTGGTCGGCGCGGCTTAGCTTCAGGACTCAAGAACTGCTCGATCTCTGTCAGGAGGTCACGAAGCTCATCGGTCGAAAATCCCTGCAGGGCATCGTCGACCTGGCTTCGGGTACTCTCCGGATAGACGGCGTTGTCTTCGGCCATTGGCGTACAGCAAAATCGAAATAAGCCTGTCAGGCAGGCACCATGCATTCCTGTCAAAAGGTAACGGCAGCCGTTGCGCGGCGCTCAGTCCACATCGGACGATGCCCACGCGGACAATAATTTTTTTTATCGCGCGCGTTCGCGAATCGAATGGCACTCAAAATAGGTTAGGGACGGAACAGCGCCTAGTGCACTCTGTGCCAGCCGCGCTCGGCGCCGACCATCGGCCAAATCTTGGTTGCTGCAACCTTAAGGCCAGAACAGGCCGTTGCAAAAATCAAAGGAGGACGCTGCGGATGCGGTTGGCATCGGAGACGCAGCATGCGAGCGAAGCAAGCGACGCCGAGGCCAGCTCGCTCAGTTCGTTCCGCGCTGTGCCTCGAGGCCGCGGCTGTAGCGCGACATCGCAAAGCAGAACACGAAATAGATCACGCCGACGAACACATAGACCTCGACGCTGAACGACTGCCAGGCAGGATCGACGATCGCGGTCTTGGCGGTGGTCAGGAGATCGAAGATGCCGATGATCAGCACCAGGCTGGTGTCCTTGAAGAAGGCGATGAAGGTATTAACCAGCGGCGGGATGACGTGGCGGATCGCCTGCGGCAGCACGATCAGCGCGTTCTTCTCCCAGTACGACAGCCCGAGCGCATCGGCGGCCTCATACTGTCCGCGCGGCACCGCCTGCAGGCCGCCGCGCACCACTTCCGCGAGATAGGCACCGGCATAGAGGATGAAGGCGATCTGCGCGCGCAACAGTTTGTCGATGTTGACGCCGTCGGGCATGAACAGCGGGAACATCACGCTCGCCATGAACAGCAGGCTGATCAGCGGCACGCCGCGGATCAGCTCGACATAGAGCACGCAGAGCGAGCGGATTGCCGGCAATTTCGAGCGGCGCCCGAGCGCCACGACGATGCCGAGCGGGAAGCCGAACGCCAGGCCGAAGGTCGCGAGGATCAAGGTCACCGGCAGCCCGCCCCAGCGGTCCTGCGTCACGAAGGACAGGCCGAGGAAGCCGCCCCACATCAGGCAGCCGATCACGATCAAGGCCGCGGCCCACAGCAGGAACAGCTCCTTGTGCCAGAAGCTGCGGCGGCTCGAGACCGCGAACAGCGCAATGAAGATCACGACCGCGAGCGCTGGCCGCCACTGCTCGTCGAACGGATAGGTGCCGAACAGGATGAAGCGGTACTTCTCGGGGACGACCGCCCAGCAGGCACCGGCGCCGCGCAGCGCGCGGCAGGCGCTGGTGTCATTTCCGGAGACGGTCCAGATCGCGTTGGCAATGCCCCATTGCCAGAGTCCGATGAACGCCTTGCCGAGCACGAACAGCATCAACAGCGTCATGATGCTGGACGGGATCGATGCGAACAGATTGGCGCGCAGCCACGCGGTAAACTGACCGCCGAGCGCCCGTGGTGCGGGCCGCGGCCCGATCGGCAGCGGATCCTGCGGAAGGTGCACGACCGAGCTCATCTCAGCGCTCCACCAGCGCGATCCGCGCATTGTACCAGTTCATGAACAGGCTGATGCCGAGGCTGATGGTGAGGAACACCATCATGATCAGCGCGATCGACTCGATCGCCTGCCCGGTCTGGTTCAGCGTGGTGTTGGCGATCGAGACGATGTCCTGGTAGCCGACCGCGACCGCGAGCGAGGAGTTTTTGGTCAGGTTCAGATACTGGCTGGTCATCGGCGGGATGATGACGCGCAGTGCCTGCGGCAACACGATGTGCTGCAAGACGAAGCCGCGCTTCAGCCCGAGCGCCTTGGCGGCCTCCGACTGGCCACGCGGCACCGCCTGGATGCCGCTGCGTACGATCTCGGCGATGAATGCCGAGGTGTAGGTGACGAGCGCGATCAGCAGCGCAAAATATTCCGGCGCCAGCGTCAGCCCGCCGACGAAATTGAAGCCGCGCAGCTCGGGCAGCATGATGCTCCAGCTCGCGCCCAGAAGCCACGACACCAGCAGGGGCAGCGCGACCACGAGGCCGAGCGCGTAGGGCCAGGCCGGCCGCGCTCTGCCGTCGAGCATCTGCTGCGCGACCAGGCGGCGCCTGATGAGATGGAGCGTGATAAGACCCGCGACCAGCGCAAGGATCGTCCACCAATTCGCCTCATACAGCGGGACCGACGGCAGGATGAGCCCGCGGTTGGAGAGAAACACGCCCTCGACCGGCTTCCACGCCTGGCGCGCCGCCGGCAGGCCCTGCATCAGCACGTACCAGAACAACAGCTGCAGCAGCAGCGGCAGATCGCGCAGCACCTCGACATAGACCGCGGCGAGCCGCGCCAGCAGCCAGTTCGACGACAGCCGCGCGATGCCGACCAGCGTGCCAATCACAGTCGCCAGCACGATGCCGATCGCGGCGACGCGCAGCGTGTTGACGATGCCGACGATGAAGGCGCGCAGGTAAGTGTTCTTCGGCGAGTAGTCGATCCAGGAATCCGCGATCGGCATGCCGGCTTCGCGGCCGAGGAACGCGAACCCGGTCGAGATGCGCCGCACCGAGAGATTATGGACCGCGTTCGACCACAGCCAGGCGACGATGGCGACCGCGACGGCGACCACCAGGACCTGCCAGAACAGGCCGGCGACGCGGGGATCGCTGAGCGATAGCCGCCAGGGCCGGCTTGGAGCTCGGGCGGGAGGGTGGTTCGGCGTCGATGTCGTCACAGCACAGGATCCTCTGAGAAGCGATCTTCTGCCATGCGCAAGAGCGTATTCCGGGCTGCGCACTTCATATGTTGCACCAAATCTATATTCGTGCAACATATGTTTCATGGCCCAGGCTCAGCCGAAACCATCGCCCCTGAACGAATTGTGCAGCGCATTGCCTTCGCTGCCGATGCGTTTGCAGGAGGTCGGGCGTTTTGTCGCAGCCAATGATTACGACGCCACCACCCGCTCGATGCGCGAGCTCGCCTCGGTCGCCGGCGCCGATCCTGCATCCTTCACCCGTCTTGCCAAGGCGCTCGGCTATTCCGGCTGGGACGAATTGCGCGCCGCACTTACCGAAGCGCGAAGGCCGGCACAGGGCTCGCCGTTCTCCGGCCGGGCCAAGAGCCGCCGCGCCGGACCCAATGCCGATGTCAAACTGGTGCACGATAAGATCGAAGCTGAAGCCGCGGGGCTCGCGCGGATTTCCGCGAGCGCGATCGCGGAGGCCGCGCGTGCGCTGCACGCCGCCAACCGGATCTGGATCACGGGCTTTCGCAGCTGCCGCAGCGTTGCAGAACTGCTGACCTACCAGCTTCGCCTGTTCCGCCCCGACGCCGTGCAGCTGGTCGGAGGCTCCGGCCCGTTCGATCTCGACCACGGCGCCTTCCGCTCAGGCGACGCGGTGGTCGTGATCGGTTTTGCGCCCTACACCCTGGTCAGCGTCGAGACGGCGCGTGCAGCGCATCAGGCGCACGCCACGCTGATCGCGATCGCCGACACGATCAGCGCGCCGATGGCCGAGGGCGCCAATCATCTCCTGCTGTTCGAGGCCGCCTCCTCGCCCGGCTTCTTCCCGAGCCTCACCGGCGCGATCGCCGTCGCCCAGTCGCTGGCCGCCGTCGCCTTCACGCTGGGCGGTGCGAGCGCGAAGCGCAAGCTGGAGCAGACCGAAGGCCGGCTTGCCGAGCTGTCGCAATATTTTGTCGAGAAAGGATGAGTATCATGGCAGCCAACAAGAGCCGCGTGATGCATCGCAGCCTGCGCGAGACCCCGCCGAAGGCAATCGGCGGTGACGGCGTCTGGCTGATTGCGGAAGACGGCCACCGCATTCTCGATTCCTCCGGCGGCGCCGCCGTCTCCTGCCTCGGGCATCAGCATCCCCGCATCCTGGCCGCGATCGCAAAGCAGGCTTCAAAGCTAGCCTATGCGCACACCGGCTTCTTCTCGTCGGAGCCCGCGGAAGAGCTCGCCGAGCGGCTGGTCGGCCACGAGCCCGGCGGTCTCGGCTATGTCTATTTCGTCAG
Source organism: Bradyrhizobium sp. RD5-C2 (assembly GCF_019972155.1). Lineage (GTDB taxonomy): Bacteria > Pseudomonadota > Alphaproteobacteria > Rhizobiales > Xanthobacteraceae > Bradyrhizobium. The sequence continues at coordinate 111,207 of NZ_BOVL01000013.1, forward strand.
CGGCGGATCGGAGGCGATCGAGGCCTCGATCAAGCTGGCGCGGCAATATTTCATCGAGCGCGGCGAGCCGAAGCGCGCCCGCTTCATCGCGCGCCGCCAGAGCTATCACGGCAATACGCTCGGCGCGCTGTCGGCCGGCGGCAATGCCTGGCGCCGCGAGCCCTACGCGCCGCTGTTGTCGCCCTCGTTCAGCCACGTCACGCCGGCTTTTGCCTATCACGAGAAGCGCGACGATGAATCGGAGGCCGCGTTCGTCGCGCGGCTCGCCGCTGAGCTCGAGGTGGAATTCCAGCGGCTCGGCCCCGAGAATGTTGCGGCCTTCATCGCCGAGCCCGTGGTCGGCGCCACCGCTGGTTGCGTGCCGGCGCCGGAAGGCTACTTCAAGGCGGTGCGCGAGATCTGCAACCGCCACGGCGCGCTGTTGATCCTCGACGAGGTGATGTGCGGCATGGGCCGCACCGGTACGCTGCATGCGTGGGAACAGGAAGGCATCTCGCCGGACATCCAGGCGGTCGCCAAGGGCCTCGGCGGCGGCTACCAGCCGATCGGTGCGATGCTTGCGAGCGGCGCCATCGTCGATACCGTGCGCAACGGCTCCGGCGCGTTCCAGCACGGCCACACTTATCTCGCGCATCCGCTCGCCTGCGCCGCCGCGCTCGAGGTGCAGAAGGTGATCAGCGAGGAGAAGCTGCTGGACCAGGTCAAGGAACGCGGCCGCCAGCTCGAGCAGCGGCTCACCGAGCGCTTCGGCAATCACCGCCATGTCGGCGACATCAGGGGCCGCGGCCTGTTCTGGGGGATTGAGCTGGTCGCCGAACGCGGCACGCGGCAGTCGTTCGATCCCAAGCTGAAGCTGCATCAGCGGATCAAGTCCGCGGCGTTTGCCGGCGGGCTCGGCTGCTATCCGTCGGGCGGCACCGCCGACGGCCAGCGCGGCGACCATGTGCTGCTCGCCCCGCCCTATATCGCAACTTCCGACGACATCGACATGATCGTCGAAAGACTAGGCGCTGCGGTAGACAGCGCGCTCAAGGACATTGGTCATTAGCAGGAGGTGTAAAATGTACAGGGGATTGATCACGACAGCTGTTCTCGTCGCAGGCATCGCGAGCGCAAGCGCGGCGACGCTCGACACCATCAAGCAGCGCGGCACGCTGGTGTGCGGCGTTTCGACCGGCTTTGCCGGCTTCTCGGCGCCGGACTCGCAGGGTAATTTCAAGGGCCTCGATGTCGACTATTGCCGCGCGCTCGCCGCGGGCGTGCTCGGCGATGCCAACAAGGTGCGCTACGTCGCGCTGACCGCGCAGAACCGCTTCACCGCGCTGCAATCCGGCGAGATCGACGTGCTGTACCGCAACTCGACGCAGACCTATCTGCGCGGCACCACGCTCGGCCTGCGCCAGGGCCCCGTCAATTTCTACGACGGTCAGGGTTTTGTGGTGAAGAAGGACCTCGGCGTGAAGGAGCTGAAGGATCTCAAGGGCGCCACCGTCTGCGTCGCGCAGGGCACCACGCATGAGGTGACGCTCGGCGACTACGGTCGCGCCAACGGCATCGACTGGAAGCCTTTGGTGTTCGATCGCCCCGACACCATGTACCAGACCTTCTTCGGCGGCCGCTGCGATGCCATGACCCAGGACGCCTCGGCGCTCGCCGGCGCGGTCGCAACTGCGGCGCCGAAGGCCGACGACTATGTCGTGCTGCCGCAGACCATCAGCAAGGAGCCGCTCGGCCCGTTCACCCGCAACGGCGACGAGGTCTGGAGCGACATCATCACCTGGCTGCATTACGGCCTGGTCGAAGCCGAAGAACTCGGCGTGACGCAGGCCAATGTCGACGAGATGACGAAGTCGCAGGTCCCGGCGATCCAGCGCCTGCTCGGCGCGTCCGGCGATCTCGGCTCGCGGCTCGGCCTCGACAACAAATGGCTGGTCGCGGCGATCAAGGCCGGCGGCAATTACGGCGAGATCTTCGAGCGCAATGTCGGCAAGGCGAGCCCCCTGAAGCTCGAACGCGGCCTCAACGGCACCTGGAGCAAGGGTGGCTTGATGTATGCGATCCCGTTCAAGTAACGCTTCTTGTTACCTCTCCCGCTCGCGGGGAGAGGTCGTCGTTCAAGCGTAGCTTGAATGACGGATGAGAGGGAGCCTCCGCATATCCCCCTCTGACTTGTTACGACGATAGAGCCCCTCACCCCTGCCCTCTCCCCGCGAAGGGCGGGGAGAGGGAGAGAAGGCAGAGGCAGTAGCAACCCCATGCGCATCACGCTCATTCACGCCCTAAAGCACTCGATCGTGCCGATCGAGGCGTCATTCGCAAAACATTGGCCGGAGGCGCGGCTGATGAACCTGCTCGACGACAGCCTGTCGGCCGACCTTGCGCGCGACGGCAAGCTCAGTGAGCGCATGACCGAGCGCTTCCTCACCATGGGCCGCTACGCGGCAAGCACCGGCGCCAACGGCATTCTCTTCACCTGCTCGGCGTTCGGACCCTGCATCGAGGCAGTGGCGCGCGCGCACGCGCCGATGCCCGTGTTGAAGCCGAACGAAGCGATGATCGAGCAGGCGGTCGCGAAGGGAAAGCGCATCGGCCTGCTCTCGACCTTCCCGCCAACGCTGGTGTCGATGCCGCTGGAGTTTCCAGCGTCGGTCACGCTGGTGCCGAAACTCGCCGAGGGCGCGCTGGCGGCGCTGGATCGCGGCGACCGCGCCGAGCACGACCGCATCGTGGTCGAGGCGGCGAAGGATTTGCGCGACTGCGATCTGATCGCGCTCGCGCAATACAGCATGGCGCCGGCGGCCGAGCGCGTCGCCGAGATCACCGGCCGCGAGGTGCTGACGACGCCCGACAGCGCGGTCAAGAAGCTGAAAGCGCAGCTCGGAATCAAGTAAGCGCGCCCATCATCGCCGGGTACCGGCGGTAGTGGCTTGCGGCCCGTAGCCGACAAATAAATCTATCGATAATGTGCCGCGCGGCCTCGGTGGAGGCTCGTGACGTAATCTTCTGCTGTCACATTATTTTCCTAGGCTGAGGCGGCCGACTTCCGGCCGAGATGAGGCAAACTCCCGATGCGAAATACCTCTTTCCTTGTGATTGCAGCCGTCGTTGCGCTTCTCGAACCGGCCGCCGCCCAACAGTCCCCGCCCGCGTCGTCGGCGAGCGCCTCCTCCGCGCAATTGACGCAAAAGGTGAACGCCTATGTCGGGTGCATCAACCGTCTCTCGGCGCGATCGTACGAATCCCGCGAACGCTACTTTTCCTGGGCCGCCAAAAGCGGTCCCACTGGCAAGGAGCGGATCATCTACGGCACCTACACGATCTACGACACATCCGACTGCAAGGCGGGCGTCGCAGCCGCCAATGCAATGGACCCGCATGATGCCGGGCTCGAAGCCGCGGCGAATGCATATGTTGCGGCCGTCACCACGCTCGAGCCGCTGTTGAAGGAGGCGGACGACTACTACACCCAGGAGAACTACAAGGACGACAAGATGGCCAAGGGCAAGGCGCTGCATCCGCGCCTGGTCGCGGCATGGGATGCGTTTGCCAGCGCCGACAAGGCGCTGCGCGCCGGCGTCGAGGCAATCAATGACAATCGCGCAGCCGAGCAGCTGGCCGCAATCGAGGCGAGCGAAGGCCGCAAGTCGCACTACTATGTCGAGGCCCTGATGATCCAGGCCAAACGCGTGCTTCGCGCGCAGCAGGCCGACAAGCCCGACCTCGACGCGATCACCCAGGCGCTCAACGAATATGAGGCCGCGGTGAAGGCAACCGAGGAGGCCTCGGGCAAGGACGGCGACGTCAAGCTCGGCTCGATGTTCATCGGCAGCGCCAAATCATTCCTCACCACGGCGAAGCAGCTGATGCGCCGCGTTCGCGACAAGGTGCCTTACAGCTCCGGCGAGAAGATGATGCTGAGCAACGCCGGCGCGGGCTGGATGGTGGAAGGATCGCCGGCCCGGCTGATGCGCGACTACAATCAACTCGTCGACGGCTACAACCGCGGCGCCCGCATCTGAGTGGCGGCACCCGATGTTGCGGGCTGGGATGGCCGGCGATGCTCCTGGGGTGATCATCACTGTCATTGCGAGCGCAGCGAAGCAATCCATCGCGCCGCATATGCGGATCAATGGATTGCTTCGTCGCTATCGCTCCTCGCAATGACGGATCCAGCTGGCAGTCCGCGCAGGAGTGCTCACGCCCCCGCGTCGTTCACGTTCAGATCGACGCCCTGCGGATCCTTGATGGTCGACACCGTGATCAGCGAGATCAGCGACAGCACCGCGATATAGACGCCGACCCGCCAGGACTGGCCGTAGGTGCCGATGATCCATTGCGCGATCATCGGCGCGAAGGCGCCGCCGAAGATGGCGCCGAGCGCGTAGCCGATCGAGACACCGGAATAGCGCACCTTGGCCGGAAACAGCTCGGCATAGAGCGCGGCCTGCGGGCCATAGGACAAACCAAGCGCAATGGTGAGGCCGACGGCGCTGATGAAGAACAGCAGCAGATTCTTGCTGTCGATCAAAAACCACATCGGCACCGCCCACAGCACCATCAGGGTGTAGCCGATCTGGAAGCAGCGCACGCGGCCGATCTTGTCGCCGAGGATGCCGCCCAAGAGCGTAAAGATGAACCAGCTCACTGCCGCCAGTGTGCCGATCAGCAGCAGCTGCTCCGACGGCATCTTCAGCGTGTTGGTGCCGTAGCTGATGATGAACGCGATCAGGATGTATCCGGCCGCATTGTTGGCCATGAAGATCAGCGCGGTGCGCAAAATCTCCTTGCTGTGCTTGCGCATCAATTCGCGCAGCGGCGCGGAGGATTCCTTGTGCCGCCGCTGCATCGCCAGGAATACCGGGGACTCTTCGACCGTACGGCGGATCACGATGCCGACCACGATCAGGAGGATCGAGAGCAGGAACGGAATCCGCCAGCCCCATTCGATCATCGCCTGCTTGCCGAGCGTAGCCGTCAGCACCCACAGCACACCGGTTGCCAGGATCATGCCGAGCGGCGTGCCGATCTGCGGGAACGAGCCGAAGAAGCTGCGCTTGTCGCGTGGCGCCGATTCCACCGACATCAGCGCCGCGCCGCCCCACTCGCCACCGGCCGAGAAGCCCTGCAGGATGCGGAGCAGAATAAGGAGTGCCGGCGCCCAGGCGCCGATCTGCGCATACGTCGGCAGCAGACCAACCAGCGCAGTCGCAGCGCCCATCAAGAGCAGCGTGACGACCAGCATGTTCTTGCGGCCGAAGCGATCGCCGAGATGACCACAGACGATGGCCCCGAGCGGACGGAACAGGAATGAGAGGCCGAGCGTCGCGAACGAGATGATCTGTGCCAGCAGCGGATTGTTCGCATTCATCGGCGCGAAGAACAGTGCGCCGAACACCAGGCCCGCGGCCTGGGCGTAGACGAAGAAGTCGTACCACTCGATCGTGGTGCCGACGAGCGTTGCGGTGAGGACCTTGCGCTCCTCATCCGACAGCGTCGCGCCGCGCGAGCGCGCGGAGATTTCGATGGACATGTGGCCTCCCCAAACCCGTTCTTGGCCGTACGGGCGTGATCGGCCGCGATGCGCCTGCCCGCACGGATGCTGGTACCGGGATAGCAGAGCTTCCGGCGCGGGACGAGGAAAATAGTTGCAGCAGCAACGATAATGCGCCAACCAAGGCCTCGGGGCCGGTTCCATGACCCGGCTACCTCACCCGCCGCCGACGGTCTCCCATCCCAAAACGCCGATTGTGCAATGCAGCAAGACCGCTATGCTGGGAGTTTCCAAGAGGTTTTAAGTGTCTGACATCAATGCCGATGCCTGGGTGTCCTCAGGCCACCGCCCGATGGGCTTTCCGGAATTCGTCGTCGTCATTGCCTCCATCATGGCGCTCAACCCGCTGGCGATGGACATGATGCTGCCGGCGCTGCCGAACATCCGCTCCGCGTTCCAGATCGCCGACGCCAATCGTCCGCAGATGGTGCTGTCGATCTTCCTGGTCGGCTTCGGCGTCGGCCAGTTCGTGATGGGCCCGCTGTCTGATCGTTTCGGCCGCCGCCCGGTGCTGCTCGGCGGCATGGCCGTCTACACCATCGCCGGGCTGCTCGCGATCATGGCGCCCTCGTTCGAGACGCTGCTCTTGGCGCGCGCGCTGCAAGGGCTCGGCACCGCGGCAACCCGCGTGATTGCGACGTCGATCGTGCGCGACTGCTACGCCGGACGGCGGATGGCGAGCGTGATGTCGCTGGCGATGATGGTGTTCATCGCGGTGCCCGTGATCGCGCCGTCATTCGGCCAGGCCGTGATGCTGCTGACGCACTGGCGCGGCATCTTCGTGCTCTTGATGATCTATGGCGTGATCGCGCTCGCCTGGAGCGCGATGCGGATGCCGGAGACGCTGCCTCTCGAGCTGCGCAAGTCGCTCGCAATTCCGGAGGTGCTCTCAGCATTCCGCCAGACCGTCACCAACCGCCAGACGCTCGGCTACGCGCTCGCCGCCGGCGGCGTGCAGGGCTCGCTGTTTGCCTTCGTGTTCTCCTCGCAGCAGATCTTCACCGAGGTCTTCAAGCTCGGACATTACTTCCCGGTCGCCTTCGCCGCCTGCGCGGTCGGGGTCGCGATCGCCGGCTTCCTCAATTCGCGCATTGTCGGCCGCATCGGCATGCGGGTGATCTCGCACGCCGCGCTGACCGGCTTTGCCGTCGTCGCCGGCGCGCTGTTCCTCGCGGTGAAGACCGACACGCTGTCGCTGCCGCTGTTCATGGTGTTGGCCAGCCCGATGATGTTCGCGTTCGGGCTGATGATGGCGAACTTCACGGCGCTCGCAATGGAGCCGCAAGGCAAGATCGCCGGCACCGCCTCCTCGCTCTACGGAACCATCACCACCCTGCTCGGGATCGGCATCGGCACCACGATCGGCCAGGATTACGACGGCACCCTGCTGCCGTTCGCAACCGGCTTCTTCCTCTGCACGCTGGCCGCGCTCGCCGTGGTGCTGGTGACGGAGAAGGGCCGCATGTTCCGGCCGCATCATCATCCGATTTGATCATCCGTAGCCCGGATGGAGCGAAGCGCAATCGGCGGTTCGTCGCACTGGCACAACTGCCCCGGATGTCGCTTCGCTCATCCGGGCTACACTTCCGTGGTTGGTTTCAGGCTTCGCGAGCTCGCCCGGCATTGCTTCGCGCCCGCACCGGCGCCGCTGCACGCCGCGTCGCCGCGAATCCTTCCATCCCGAGCTGCCATTGCAATCCGACGATCGCGCCCTTGGTCGGCTGCAGCAGCCCGAGTGCGCTGAACAGCGTGAACGGCAGCCAGATCGCCAGTTGCAGCCAAGCCGGCGGCGCGTAAGTCATTTCCATCCAGAGCAGCGCCGGCACCACGACGTGGCCGACCACCACGATCACGAGATAGGCCGGGAAATCGTCTGCGCGCTGCGGGGTGAAATCCTCGCCGCACGCCTCGCAATGATCCGCCACCTTGAGGAAGCGGCCGAACAGATGGCCGCGCCCGCAGTTCGGGCACTTCATCGCAAAACCGCGCCACATCGCCTTGGGCAGGGAAACCGTCTCGGTCATTGTCGTCATCCTTGACCTGATCTGATCATCCATACAATATGCCTCATAGAGCATACAATCAAGACAAAGCGCTAGATTGCATGGATTGGATCCCTACAGTTTCGGAATGGCACGGCCCGATGTTCCTGCGCATCGTCGATGCGCTCGCCGCCGACATCGCAAGCGGCCGGCTGGTCCGCGGCCAGCGGCTGCCGACCCATCGTGCGCTGGCGTCGGCGCTCGATATCGATCTCACCACGGTGACGCGCGCCTATGGTGAGGCGCGGCGGCGCGGGCTGCTCGACGCCCGGGTCGGACAAGGCACCTTCGTCTCGGAGACCACCGCGCGCGCGGCGTCCGAGCTATCAGCCCCCGTCAACATCGACCTCTCGATGAACCTGCCGCCGCAGCCGGTGGAGGCCAATCTCGATCTGCGCATCGCGCAAGGGTTGGCGACCATTCGCTCCGAGGCCGGATTTTCAGCCTATCTCGGCTATACGCGTCCCGGCGGCACCGCCGACGAACGCGAAGCCGGCGCCGCGTGGCTGCAGCCGCGCGTGCCACAGGCATCGGCCGACCGGATCGTGATCTATCCGGGTTCGCAGGCGATCATCTTCAACGCCCTGCTGGCGCTGACCTCGCCCGGCGATGTCGTGGTGACGGAGGCGTTGACGTTTCCCGGCATCAAGGTGGCTGCGGCGCGGCTCGACGTCCGCCTCGTCGGCGTTGCGATGGACGCCGAGGGCGCCCGTCCCGACGCGCTCGACGAGGCCTGCCGCAAGCACAAGCCGAAGGCGGTGTATCTGGTGCCGACGCAACAGAATCCGACCACGGCGACGATGGGCGCGGCGCGGCGCAAGGCGATCGCCGACATCATCAGGAAGCGCGGCTGCGTCCTGCTCGAGGACGACGTCTACGGCCCGCTCGAACCGCAGGTGGCGCCGATCGCCACGCTGATCCCCGAACGCACCTACCTTGCCGCGAGCATCGCGAAGTGCATCGCACCGGCCTTGCGCGTCGCCTATCTGCTGGCGCCCGATGCGAGCGCCGAGCAACGGATGCGCGCCGGCATGCAGGCCACCATGCAGATGCCGCCATCGCTGATGGTCGCGCTGGTCACGCAATGGCTGCGCTCCGGCATCGCCGCTGACATCATCCGCGCTATCCGCAACGAGGCGGCCGCGCGCCAGCAGCTCGCGGCCCGCTTCCTCAAAGGCGTCGCCTATGCGGCGCGGCCGGCGAGCCACCATCTCTGGATGCCGCTGCCGAAACATTTCGACGGCACCGACCTGCTGTCGCATCTGATGCGCAACGGTCTCGCGGTGGTCGGCGAAGACGCCTTTGCGGCAGGCGATGCCGCGCCGCGCGGCCTCCGCGTCTCGCTCGGTGCCGCCCGCAACCGTGCCGAGCTGAGCCAGGCGCTGCAGGTGCTGTCGAATGCCGTGCGCACGCCGGTCGGCGCCACGCAAATTGTATGAGTTTCGACCATCGTTAGGGAATAAACTCGCCCGAAAATGATTATGGTGCGGGGGCGCCTGCGCTAAAACCGCGGCGTTCATGGCATCAGGCAGGGGCGGGCTTTTCAATGTCGTGCAGATATGACCGGACAGCGCGGCGTGCCGTGCGGACGCTTCGCGGGGCTGGGACCGCGATCTTCTGTCTTGCACTTGTCACATCAAGTGTGGCCCGCGCCGCCGATGCCCCTGCCCCATCGCCGGAGAAGCTCGAACGCATCACCGCGTTCTTCGACAACGAGGTTGCGACAGGAAAAATTCCAGGCGCCGCCATCCTGATCCAGCAGCACGGCAAGCCGGTCTATCTGAAGACCTTCGGCTATCGCGACGTCACGACCAAATCGCCGATGCGGCCGGACACGATGTTCGCGCTGCATTCGATGACCAAACCGATCACCAACACCGCCGCGATGATGCTGGTCGACGAAGGCAAGCTGTCGCCGCAGGACCCGCTGTCGAAATACATTCCGGCGTTCGCCGACGTGAAGGTCGGTATCGAGCCGGATGGCGGCAACGATCTCGGCAAGCTCGAGCTGGTGCCGCCGATCCGCCCGGTCACGATCGAGGACCTGATGCGGCACACCTCGGGCATCACCTACGAATATATCGGCGCCGACTGGATCCAGAAGCTCTACCGCAACGGACATCTGTTCGACGGCAAGTTCGACAACAAGGAATTCGTGGCGCGGCTGGCCAAGCTGCCGCTGTCGCGCCAGCCGGGCACGATGTGGCGCTACGGTCATTCCACCGACGTGCTCGGCCGGGTGGTCGAGATCGTCGTGGGCAAGTCGCTCTATCAGTTCGAGAAGGAGCGCATCTTCGATCCCCTGAAGATGAACGACACCAGATATGTGCTCGATGCGGAAACCGAACGGACGCGGCTGGCCGAACCATTGCCCTCGGACACGATCCTGATCGAAGGCGAAAACGACCGGCGCGCGCATCCGGAGTGGGAATCCGGCGGCGGCGGCCTGGTGTCGACCATCCTCGATTATGCGCGCTTCGCGCAAATGCTGCTCAATGGCGGCGAGCTCGACGGCAAGCGCTATCTCAGCCCTGCCGCCTTCAAGACCATGACAACGGATCATATCGGACCGGGCTCCGGGGTCGGCCGCGACTATTGGTACTTCCCTGGCGACGGTTTCGGTTACGGTTACGGCATCGCTGTGCGCACTGATCCTGGCATTGCCAAGCCACCGCCGCCCGGCTCGATCGGCGAATTGAAATGGGACAGCGGCAGCGGCACCTATTTCGGCGTCGATCCGAAGCTCGACATGATCTACATCATGCTCGAGCAGACCCAGAACGAACGCCAGCGCATCACGCCGACGTTCCGGAAACTGGTCTACGACGCGTTTAGCCCGGACTAAGTTCCGCAGCAACTTCGTCATTGCGAGGAGCGAAGCGACGAAGCAATCCATCTATCCGCGAGCAAACGGATGGATGGATTGCTTCGCTCGCAATGACGGGATTGAGAGCCCCCGCCCTACGACTTCCGCCGAACCGGTTCCTGTCTGCGCCGTGCTGCTGCCGCGATCAGGCTCGTGGTGCATTCGTTGCAGACGAACGCACATTCATCCGTAAACAAGCCGATCCGTGGTTCGAATCCGATCGCACCATCGTCGGCGAGCCCGTCGATGACACCACCGCAGCACACGCATTGGTGGCACGCCGCCAATTCCCGTTCCATGCCGAGCCCTCCGGCCATCGCTGCTTCCCTCACGCTATATACTATCGTATATATCGAGACGACAAGGCAGGCGGGTGAACAATCCGGTCGGGAACCCTGCAGACAACAACCATCGACCGGAGACGATCGCCTCACAATTCCTGCCTGGTCCAACCAGGTTCATCGAGGAAACGCGATCATGATAAGAAAGAACGGCGACGCGGCACATCCGCGCGCAATGGGAGAACTGCTCAATATCCGCCGCGCATCGCTAGCGGCTATCATCCTTGCGCTCGGCACGGCCGGCATAGTGCGCGCCGAAACCGCTCCGGTCGGAGTTCCCGACAAGAGTTTCCCGGAGAGCGTGACCTCGACCTCCGACGGGACGCTTTACGTCGGCAGCTTCAACCTCGGCGGCGTAACGAAGATATCCGGCGGCAAGGCCGAGCAACTCGTCAAGCCGGGTGCCGGCGACAGCCGCTCGACGCTCGGCGTACTCGCCGACGAGAAGAGCGGCACGCTCTATGTCTGCTCCAACGACATCTCTGGATTCGGCGTCGCGGGGCCGAGTGACACCAAGGGCGCCTGGCTGAAGACCTTCGATCTCAAGAGCGGCGCGCCGAAGGGCAGCTTTGCCCTGAGCGATCCGAAATCGCTTTGCAACGACATCGTGGTCGGCGCCGACGGCACCGCCTATGTCAGCGATTCCTTCACGCCGATCGTCTACAGCCTGAAGCCGGGCGGCACCGCGCTGGCGACGTTCGCCACCGACCCGCAGCTCGCGCCGGCCAAGGACGGCGTCGGGCTCGACGGCATCGCGATCGGCGCCGACGGCAACCTCTATGTCACGACCTTCGTTCCGGCCAAGCTGTTCAAGATCGAAATCAAGGACGGCAAGGCGGGCGCGGTGACGGAGCTGAAGCCGTCGCGGCCGCTCGACCATGCCGACGCGCTGCGCGCCTATGGCGGCGGTCTCCTGCTGATCGAGGGCAATGGCAAGCTCGACAAGGTCACGGTGAAGGGCAGCGATGCCACCATCGACACCATCAAGGATGGCCTGGCCGAGCCAGTCTCGGTGACGCAGGTCGGCGATGTCGGCTGGGTCGCCGAAGGCAAACTGTCCTACGTGATCGGCGACAACAAGGGCAAGGACCCCGGCCCGTTCAAGCTGACGCCGGTGGCATTGCCGAAGTAAAAAGTCAGATTCGGCGATCGGCGCGCGGGATGGGCGAGCAGCCTGCCCCGCGCGCTATTCGTCCGTTGCGAGCACCTGCAGGAGCTTGACAAGGCCGCCCGCATCATCGGCAACCGCACGAAAGAAGGCGGCATCGGTTTGCTCGACGACCACCACCGCCCTCTGCGCCAGTGTGCGCCCGGCGCTGGTGACGACGATCATCTTCGCACGCGGATCGTCGGGGTGCGTCCGTCGCGTCAGATATTTCAGGGATTCGAGCGAGCGCACAATTTGCGATGTCGTCATCGGATCGACACCGGTGAGTTCGCCGATCCGCGCCTGAGTCAAGGTCTCCTTCTCACCGAACCAGGTAGCGCAGGCCAGGATGACGAACTGGGAATGTGTCAGGCCGAGTGGCTGCAGCGCCGCACGCTGCCGGCGCTGCCAGGCGTTCGAGACGCGCCACAGCAGGAAGCCCGGGCTCTCGGCCGGACCGGAAAAGCGCGTCGGCAACGGCGGGTCGGTGGGTTTTCGGGTATTCATGCCGCCGCGGTACCTCTCACGTCCATGGCGCGCGCAATGGTGGCAAAATCACCTGCTGTCAGCAACAGATGTCCCCGACGCAGGGCCATGCCCCAGTTTGGGGAAGCACAGAGCGCGAGGCGGTCCTTGAGATCGTCCAGCATCACCTCACGTGTGGCCTCGTAGCGCACGCGGCGGCGAAACGGCACGAAGCCGCCGCCCATATTGTATTTGTGAACCTCGTCATCGGCGATCCGGCCGATCGCCGTGAATGCGCGCAGCGCTTCGCCGCCCAATTCGATCGTCGGCGAATAATAGATCAACCAGTCGCGCGCCTGCATTCGCCGCAGCGCCTGCGCCTTGCCGTGGCACAATTGTGCAAAGCCGCCCGCAAGGCCGCGTTGCACGTGGCTGCGCGACACCACACCGAGCCAGCCGGTCATGACCGCTTGCCCTCCGCGGCGGCCACGAGCGCCGCCAGAACGGCGGGGAAGTCGGCCGAAATCATCGGGCCGATCTCGGCTGCGCCCTCGCCTTGTGCGTCGACCGCGTAGGTGATGCGCGTGCGCGACGAATCCAGCCGCTCGATCCGATGCGCGACCGCAATCACGAGATCGCCGACGCGGGTCTCGTCGACGAAGCACTCGTTCTCGCGCACCTCCGTCAGCACCGACCGAAGCGCCTCCTCGCCGGGCGGCTTCATGACAAAGCTGGTGCCGACGGCAAACGGCCCCTCGAGCGCGATCGACTCGATCCCGGCGTTCCAGCGTGTCCACCCGGGAACGTCCTGGAACAGCGCCCAGATCTCCTCCGGGCTCGCGGCCGTCTCGATGCCGAATTGGGTCTGCCAGACAGGTCGTGCGGTCATGCGCTCTCTCCGTCTATACTATGTGTGCATATTATAAGCACGCATAGTATAGGAATGCAAGCGCTTCCCGACGCCCCGCCTGCCCGACCAAATCCCCCGTTCTCAGATCACGTAGAATCCATGCGTGCCGTCACGGCGCAGCTGGTCGACCAGGCCGTATTCCCAATCGAGATAGGCCTGCATCGCCTGCTCTGCGACGCCGGTGCCTTCATAGGGACGGCGGTAACGATGCGCGGGATCGGGCCTAGGCACGACGCGCGGCGGTCCGACTTCGAGCCGTCCCTCATAGCCGCCGTCGAGCACATAGATTTCCCAGCCCATCTGCGCGAGCCAGGACGCCGTCATGTCGGCGCGGATGCTCCTGTCGTCGGTCAGCACGATGCGCGCGCCGCGCACCGGCGCGGCCATGTCGATTTCCTGCACCAGCTGGCCGCCGGCGTAGTGGCGGAAGCCGGCAAGATGACCGGCGGCGTATTCCTCGGCGTCGCGCACGTCGAAGCGATACAGCGTGCGGTGTGCGTCCCCTTCCAGCACGGCAAGTTCAGCCGCGCCGATGTGGCGGACGCCGGCGCGATAGGCGACGTCGCGCGCATTGTCGGCGGCGCCCTCGAACGGCCCGACGTCGCCGCGCTTGCCGGCGCCGTGTTCGAGCTCGTGTTTCGCCAACGTCCAGCCGATCGTGCCGTTGCGCAGCGCCCGCACCTTGTTCGGCAGTCCGGCATTGATCAGCGACTGCGTGCCGATGATCGAGCGGGTGCGGCCGGCGCAGTTGACGATGATGGTGGTGTCGGGATCGGGCGCCGCGCTCCCTGCACGCAGCACCAGCTCCGCGCCGGGCACGCTGACCGAGCCAGGGATGTTCATCGTGGCATATTCGTCGAACCGACGCACATCGAGGATCGCGATGTTGGCCTTGTCCGATATCAGCGCGGCGACCTCGTCGGCGCTGAGTGACGGCGTGTGCCTGCGCGACTCGACCAGTTCGCCGAACGCCTTGGCGTAGGAATTGACGTCCTCGAACACCTCGTAGCCGGCCGCCTTCCAGCCCTGCAAGCCGCCCGCGAGCGCCGCAGCGTTTTCATAGCCCAGCGCTTGCAACTCGCCGGCCGCGGCAGCGACCAGTCCCTCGCCATTGTCATAGAGAACGATCGGCACGTCCTTGCGCGGCAGTCGCAGCTCGGCTTCGAGCACGATCCGGCCGGCCGCCATGTTGGCGGCAAACAGCGGATGGCCGGTGGCGAATTCCGCCTCATGCCTGACATCGAGCAGCGCTATCTCTTGGCGCAGCAACAGCGTTGCACGGATGTTCTGGGGTGTGACGGACAAAACTGTCATGAGAAGCCGGCCTTGGGCGGGAAAATTCGCAGGCCTGCTCTAGGCCGAAATCGCGCGCCGTCAATAGCCTTAACCGGTCCGCAACCCCGATCTTCGCGAGCCACGGTTCGGGAACGAAAATCCGCCATCCCGCTTTGCCCAACCGGGGCGCGCTTGCTACGTTCCAATCGGCCCCGTTGCGCCCGATCAGGCCTTCCGGACAAGAGAAGGTAGCGGGGCCAGCCTGAAGTCCTGGGAGGATGACCATGAGACCAGTCGGAAATGAACCATTGTCGCGTCACGCCCTCGCTTTCGTGCTGGCCGGCGGACGCGGCAGCAGACTTCAGGAGCTCACCGACAAGCGCGCCAAGCCAGCGGTGTATTTCGGCGGCAAATCCCGCATCATCGATTTCGCGCTCTCCAATGCAGTGAACTCCGGCATCCGCCGCATCGCGGTGGCGACCCAGTACAAGGCGCACAGCCTGATCCGGCACCTCCAAGGCGGCTGGAACTTCTTTCGCCCGGAGCGGAACGAGAGTTTCGACATCCTGCCTGCGAGCCAGCGCGTCTCCGAGACGATGTGGTATGTCGGCACGGCGGATGCGGTCTATCAGAACATCGACATCATCGAGGCACACGGCACCAAGTACATTTTGGTGCTGGCCGGTGATCACGTCTACAAGATGGACTACGAGATCATGCTGAAGCAGCATGTCGAAAGCGGCGCCGACGTCACGGTCGGCTGCCTCGAAATGCCGCGCACGGAGTCCTCTGGCTTCGGCGTCATGCATATCGACGAGAACGGCCTGATCCAGTCGTTCCTGGAGAAGCCGGCCGATCCGCCGCCGATGCCCGGCAAGCCCGACAAGTCGCTGGCCAGCATGGGCATCTATGTCTTCAATTCGGAATTCCTGTTCGACGAATTGCGCCGCGATGCGGCCGACCCGAACTCAGCCCACGACTTCGGCAAGGACATCATCCCCTATATCGTGAAGCACGGCCGGGCGATCGCGCATCAGTTCAACGATTCCTGCGTCCGTTCCGGCGACGATCCCCGCTCCTACTGGCGCGATGCCGGCACCGTCGACGCCTATTGGGGCGCCAACATCGATCTCACCGATGTGGTGCCCGAGCTCGACCTCTACGATCGGTCATGGCCAATCTGGACCTATGCCGAGATCACGCCGCCCGCCAAGTTCGTCCACGACGAGGACGGACGGCGCGGCCAGGCGGTGACCTCGCTGGTCTCCGGCGCCTGCATCATCTCGGGCGCGGCGCTGCGTCGGTCGCTGCTGTTCACCGGTGTCCACGTCAATTCCTACGCCAGTGTCGAGAACGCAGTGATCATGCCCTATGTGAATGTCGGCCGCGGCGCGCGGCTCCGAAACGTCGTGATCGATCGCGGCGTGCGGATTCCGGAAGGGCTCGTGGTCGGCGAGGATTCCGAATTCGACGGCAAGCGCTTCCGCACCACCGAGAACGGGATCACGCTGATCACGCAATCGATGATCGACAGGCTCCCGACATGACGCCGATCCGCGTCCTCGCGGTCGCCTCGGAAGTCTACCCGATCGTCAAGACCGGCGGCCTCGCCGACGTGGTCGGCGCGCTGCCGGCGGCGCTTAAGCAGCACGGCGTCGCCACGCGGACGCTGGTGCCCGGCTATCCCGATGTGCTGAAGGCGCTGGCCTCGGCGGAAACGCTGCTGCACTGGGGCGAATTCTACGGCGGGCCGATCCGCGTGCTCGGCGGCTCGCATGGCGGCCTCGACCTTCTCGCCCTCGACGCGCCGCATCTCTATGCGCGCCCCGGCAATCCCTATGTCGGCCCCGACGGACGCGACTGGCCCGACAACGGCATCCGCTTCGCGGCGCTGTCGCGGATGGCGGCCGAAATCGGCCGGGGTGCAATCGAGAGCTTCGTCCCCGACATCGTGCATGCGCATGACTGGCAGGCCGGGCTCGCGCCGGCCTATCTGCATTACGGTGGGCAGCCGCGGCCGGGCACGGTGATGACCGTGCACAACCTCGCCTATCAAGGGCAATTCTCGCCGGACATGCTGGCTGCATTCGGCCTGCCGGGCGAGGCCTATTCGCTTCACGGCGTCGAATATTACGGCACCATCAGCCTGTTGAAGGCCGGCCTGCAATTCGCCGACCGCATCACCACGGTGTCGCCGACCTATGCGCAGGAGATCCAGAGCGACGAAGGCGGCATGGGGCTCGGCGGCCTGCTCCGCGAACGCGCCGACGTGCTGAGCGGCATCCTCAACGGCATCGACATCGATGTGTGGAATCCCGCCACCGATCCCGCGATCGCGGCACGCTTCAGCGCCGCGCAAATCGCGGAGCGCGCAGCCAACAAGGCGGCGCTGCAGCGCCGCTTCGGGCTCGATCCGGCGCCGGATGCGATGCTGCTCGGCGTCATCAGCCGACTGTCATGGCAGAAGGGCCTCGACCTGCTGCTGGAGAACATTCCGACGTTGCTCGGCGAAGGCATTCAGCTCGCGCTGCTCGGCAGCGGCGATCGCGATCTGCAGGATCGCTACACCGTGCTGGCGCGCGACAATCCGGGGCGGATCGCGGTCGTGATCGGCTATGACGAGGCGCTGGCGCATCTGATCCAGGCAGGCTCCGATGCGCTCGCGGTGCCCTCGCGGTTCGAGCCGTGCGGCCTCACCCAGCTCTGCGCGCTGCGCTACGGCGCGGTCCCGGTCGTTGCCAATGTCGGCGGCCTTGCCGACACCGTGCTGGGCTTCGACGAAGCCGCGATCACCGGCAGTGCCGCAACCGGCGTCAAGTTCGCACCCGTGACCTCGGAGGCGCTCGCCCACGGCTTGCGCACGGCGAACCTGCTGTTCAACGACAAGGTGACCTGGCGCCGGCTGCAACAGGCCGGCATGGCCACCGATGTCTCCTGGCACAATCGCGCCGGCCGCTACGCCGCGCTCTATCGCGAGCTCGCCGCCGCGCGAGGATGACGCGCGATCAGTTCAACAGATCGCAGGACGCGATGCGGTTGATGTCGGCCAGGCGCCGATCGGGATTGCCCTTGAGATCAAGGCTCGCGACGAGATCGAGCAGGCGGCCATAGGCGCGGTCGGCGATCGCGACCGGCAGCGGCTCCTCGTCGAAGATTTCGACGTAGTTGCCGACGAGGCCGCTCAGAAGCCGGCAAACGCCGCGTTGCTCCGGGTCGTCCTTGCCTAGGGTCTCTAGTTTTTGCTGGAAAGTCCTGAAGGTTCGCAAACCGTGCGGCTGTTGCGAAAGCCAAGTATGCAGATCAGGAGCGTGCAAATCAGAATTTTGTAAATCAGTCATATCAGCCTCTTCAAGTAGGAGAAGAAGCTACCGGTTTATATAGCCGATCACGGTTCTGCGCCACGACGATTTTTGCATGCATCCCCTGCCCGGCCGCGCAGGCCGTGTCATCCGATTGGCACGCCGCACCGCTAATGTATCTGGGTTTTGATGAGATCCGCGAGTGCCGGCAGGATCCTGTAGCGCGTGATCTCGTGCGGATAGTCGCCGCGATTGGCGAGCAGCACGATGCCGAACCTATGCGCCGGGACCAGGCCGATATAGGCCGAGGCATTGTTGAGGCCGCCAGGCTTGTCGATGACGGTGACACCGTCCAGCCGTACATGCTCCCACGCCATCGCCTGCCCGAACTTCGCATCGACACGAAAACTCTCGTGCATGGTCATCTGCAATGCGGCGCGCAGTTCGGGATCGATCACGGCGCCGTCGAGACAGGCGCGCAGCAAAATGCCGAGATCGCGCGCCGACGAGAACATCTGGCCGGTGCCGGGAAAATCGTAATAGCTCTGCTGATTGCCGGGCGGGCCGATCGCCGTGCCGTCGTGGGAGTACCCCTGGACCATGCGCTGCATGATCTGCTGCGCCAGTGCCGCGCGATTGTCCTCGCCACGATCCGGAACGAAGGTCGAAGTCATCCCGAGCGGCTTGAGGATACGGCGCTCGATCAACGTCGCGATCGGCATGCGATAGCGCTGCTCCAGCACCAGCTGCAGCAGGACATAGCCGGAATGGCTGTAGATGCGCTGCTTGCCCGGCTGCTCTCCCTTCTGGGGCGTCCAGGCATTGAGCATCGCCATGAACTGATCGCGGCTGTAGGTCTCGTTCGGCCATGGCGGATGATCGGTCGGCAGCAGCAGCCCCGATGTATGGTTGACGAGCTCGCCGATCGTGATGCGGCTGATATAGTTGCCTTGCAACTCGGGCAGATATTGGCCGACGGAATCGTCCAGCCGCAATTCACCGCGCTCGGTGCCGAGCGCGACCAGCGTCGCCTCGAACAGCTTGCGCAGCGAGGCGAGGTTGAACAGCGTGTCCGAGGTGACCGGCCGCTTGGCCGTAGTGTCGGCGAAACCGTAGTTGAAGAAGGCGAGCCGGCCCCCGGCATAGACCGCCGCGGCAAGGCCGCCCGGATCGGCCGCGGTCGCGGTTGGCCCCAGCTCCGTCGTGACGATGTCCCTGATCTGCGCATCCATGTCGGAATCAGCCCGCGCCGCCGTCAGCATGCTGGCGGCAAGGGCGAGCAGGACCGCCGCGATCCGGGCGAACAGCCGTTGTCTCAAGAGCCATTGTCTCATGCAGAACGAATTCTGGACGATGTTGCGATGTGACCCGCAGGACCTGTTCAGCCATCGCGAGATGGCGACATCGCGATCCTAGCGATGGAACCCACACGTCCGAATTCACGATCGCGCGTTTTGCACCGTTGCCGGTTCCGCTGGGGAACGGGCGGCCCGATCGCTGTTCCGGCGGTCACACCCGGAAACCACGATCGCGACCGCCCTCCCACTCCAGCCACGGCGCGGGAACTGCAATGGAACTAAAAAATGCTGCGCGTTTGAAAATACGGGGAGCGTGCTTCGACAGAGAGGAAATGCCGACGCTTGCCGGGCTCGCCGCCGATATGTCTGGCTTCGTCACATTCCGCTCCCAACCGGGGACGGTTTCTTACTAGCAACAATTCGTCAATCAAGGGTTGCGTAGGCCCATGAGATTCGATTGACAAGATACTGCTGCCTGCGACGGATTGTCCTGTTCCCGATGCAGGACGCGCGCGATGCCGTGGTTAAGCATGGCTTAACTATCGAACGCGCGGCGCGCGCGCCTATCCGGTTCGCGACCGCACGATCGACCGCGGCAACGACGCCAGCAGCAGCACCAGGCAGACGCAGAGCAGCACGATGTCCTTGAACAGGAACTCGCCGGCCAGGTTCCAGGCCATCGGATCGGTCGACAGGCTCCACTTCACCACCCCCGGTGTCGTGAAGAAGAACGACCAGGTCACTGTAAAGGTGATCACGCCCATCAACGCGCCGATTGCAGACAGGATCGGGCTGAACGCGCCGACGGCAAGCAGCACGGCGATGCCGAACTCCGTGACGCCGAGCACATAGGCCTCGCCGCGAAGGCCGAACACCGACAGCCACGAAACGAACGGGCTGTTGCTGATGAATTGCGCGATGCCTTGTGCCGATTGCAGCGTGAACTTCTGCATGCCGAACGACACGAAGATCACCACCATGACCCAGCGCAGGATCGCGAGCAGACGGTAAGACCCCTCGCCGTGTTCGGCGATGTTGAACGACAGATTCATGCGGATGTTTCTTCCCTTGCTGCGATGCCAGCATCGACCGCGGTTGCGGCGTTCGTGGCAGGATTACGCAGCGCACCCCGCGCCCGTTACGCGCGGGAGGCCGTCACGTCCTTCACAAGGATGTGCAGATGAGGTGATCGGCGCGGCCGGCGGACGGCAGCAGCCTCAAGCCGCCGAGAGCAACTCGCCGACCTTCTCGTAGGCCTCGCCCTTGAACCGCATCAGCTGAAACTGCTTGATCGGCACATAGTCGCTCGGGGTGGTGTTGAGGGTGATCCCAGGAATCAGCAGTGGCGCGGGGAAGCCCTTCAGGCTGGTCGCCTGGTGCAGGATATTGGCCCGCGTCAGCTGGTCGCCACATTGCCTGATGACGTGGGCGGCCGTTGCCCCGGCGGTGTAGCCGATGGCGTAAAGGTCGTCGGCGCGATCGGCGTTCGGGACGTAGCGGTCGAGGAACGCCATGTATTGCTTCATGTCCGACGTGTCGGCCCAGAGCGGATTGCCGGGGTCCATCCGTGTCGCAAACGCGAGAATGCCTTGCGCGGTCTCGAAACCCGCGGGCTGCAACGTCGCGCGCACCGAGGCGTTGCCGGCACCGAGGAAGATCTGCGGCCGCCACGCGAGCGCAGCCATCTTGCGCAGCGCCTGGCTCGCCATCTTGGGGATCGTGATGAGGAACACCACGTCGGCGCCGGACAATTTCATCTGGACGATCTGGGAATCGATAGTCGGGTCGCCGACCGAGTAATTCAGCTCGGAGGTGATCTGCGCGGTCCTGGCGCCCAGACCGGACTTCAGCCCTGCCAGCGTTGCCTTGCCGGCATCGTCGTTCTGATACAGCAGGCCGATCTTCGCATCGGGCATGGTAGCGGCGATATAGCGGCCGACGACGCCTCCCTCGATCTCGTAGGTCGATCCGCCGACCATGGTCCACGGATTGGCCGCCGGGTCCGACAGCTTGCTGGCGGCCGCTGCAAGGAACAGCTGCGGGACCTTGCGCGCATTCATGTATTTCTGCACGGCGATGTTGCCCGGCGTTCCCATCGCGCCTGCGATGAACAGCACCTCGTCGCCTTCGACCAGGCGCCGCGCCGCCTCGACCGATTTCGGCGGGCTGTAGGCGTCGTCATAGTTGATGAACTTGATCTTGCGGCCGTTGATGCCGCCGGTCTCGTTCAGCATGCGGAAATAGGCATCCATGGCGTTGGCGAGGACGCCGAACGACGACACCGGGCCGCTGAGCGGTCCGAACTGCCCGATGCGGATCTCCTGATCGCTGGCGCCGGGATCATAGGAGGCGCCGGCAAATGCCTTGCCGCCAATGGATGCCGCGAGCCCAGAAGCTGCCGTCCCGAGCAGCGTTCGACGGCTGATCGTCTTCATCGGTTTCCTCCACTGGATTGGACGCCTTATGCGGCGCCTCGTTCGAATGCCACGCGATATTGCGCGGCGACCTCGTCGATGATGTCGGCGGCCCCCGTCACCGCCTGCACGCCCGAGACCGAATGACCCGCGCTCCAGACGTCGGCCCAGCGCCGCGGTCCTGCCGCGTCGTTCTTTCCGCCGAACTTTTCGCGCGCGCGCGCTTCCGACACCTGCTCGTCGAGATTTGCGGGATCGAGGCCCGCGGCGACGATCGACGGCCGCAGCATGCTGGCATCGAGGCCGGTGAAGGCCTTCGTCAGCATGATATCGTCGAGCGTGCTGTCGACCAGCATCCTCCGATAGGCCTCGCTCGCCATGCTCTCACGCGCCGCGATGAAACGCGTTCCCATATAGGCGAGATCGCAGCCGAGCAGCCGCGCTGCGGCGAGCGCGGTACCGTCCGTCACGCCGCCCGCGAGCACGACTGGCCCGTCGAACATGGCGCGCACCGCGCGCACGAAGGCGAATGGATTGGCCCAGCCGGTTTGGCCGCCGGCACCTGCGGTAAGCAGGATCAGACCATCGGCGCCCGCCTCGATTGCCTTCTCGGCATGACGAAGCGAGGCGATGTCTGCGAGCACGAGACAGCCGACATCATGCAGCGGCGCGACCGCCGCCGCCGGCGAACCGACGCTGGTGATGACCATCTCGACCTTGTGCCGGACGAGACAGGCGAGATCGTCCTTGAAGCGCGGCTGGCGGATGATGAGGTTCGGACAATGCGGCGCTGCCGGCCGGCCAAGATCTGCGACATTGCGCCCGATCCGGGTAAGCCAGGCATCGAGCTCCTCGACCGAGCGGGCGTTCGCGGTCGGAAACGCGCCGATCGCGCCGGAGCGGCAGACCGCCGTCACGAGATCGACGCCGGAGACGCGCAGCATGGGAGCTGCGATCAGCGGCAGACGAAGCCGATCTGCGATCGCAGCGGGGAGCGCGCTCCGGCGGGCAGCGGCCTGCATGATCAGCGTCCCTTCCAGACCGGCTTGCGCTTCTCGGCGAAGGCCTTCAGTCCTTCGTTGCGATCCTCGGATTTGAGCGCGCGTTCGGCGATCGGCCCCTGCGCGGTCCACCCCTCTTCGTCGGTCCAATTCGCGGCCTGGAAGATAATCTCCTTCGATGCGGCGAGCGCCGTCGGGCCGTTGACGAGGAGCTCGTTGCCGAAGACAACCGCCGCCTCCAGCGCCTGTCCGGATTCGACGAGCCGGTTCACGAGGCCGAGGCGTTCAAAGTACTCCGCGCCCTTGAACTGCCCGGTCAGCGCCAGCTCCATGGCGACGTGATAGGGGATCCGCTTGGGCAGCCGGAACAGGCCGCCACCGATGGCAACGACATTGTGCCGGACTTCCGGCAGCCCCATCTTGGCGTCCCGCGCGGCGACGATGAGATCGCAGGACAGGCAGAGCTCGAGCCCGCCGCCAACGGCATAGCCCTCGACGGCCGCGATCAGCGGCTTGCGCGGCGGCCGGCGAAACAAGCCGAAACCGCCGCGTTCAGTCACGCCGCGCTCGCCGCGCGCAACCGCCTTGAGATCGGCGCCGGCCGAGAAGTTGCCGCCCGCGCCGGTGATGACACCCGCGAACAGTGCATCCTCCGCGTCGAGCAGATCCATCGCATCGGAGATGCCGCGCGCCAGCGCCGCGTTGCAGGCGTTGCGCGCTTCGGGACGGTTCAGCGTGACGACCAGGATGTGGCCGCGCCGCTCGGTCAGAACGACCTGTTCGTTCTCAGTACTCATCGATGCGCCTCACAATGCGAAGGTAAAGCCGCCATTGACCGGATAGGTCTGGCCGGTGATCCACGCGCTCGCGTCGGAGGCAAGGAACAGCACCATGTTGGCGACGTCGGACGGCAGGCCCGGGCGGCGGATGACGTACTTCTCCATCATCTTCTTCTGCCGCTCCGGATCGGCCTTCAGCCGCGCCTCGATCGCCGGCGTTAGCGTCGCGGCAATCGCCACGCAGTTCGCCGTGATGTTGTGGCGGCCGAGCGAGCGCGCGACCGCGCGCGTGAAGCCCGCGGCACCCGCCTTCGCGCCCGAATAGACCTCGAGGCCCGCCTCGCCGGCGCGGCCGGCATCCGAGATGATGGTGACGATGCGGCCACCCTTGCGCTCGATCATCTGCGGAATGCAGGCCGAGGCGCAGTTGATGACGCCGTAGAGGTTGACGCCGATGAAACTGTTCCAGACCTCAGGGCCGGTCTCCCAGAACGGCTTGCGCGCATCGGGATCGGGGGTCGCGCCGGCATTGCCGGCATTGTTGACGAGCACATCGGTCGGGCCGAAGGCCTGCTGGGCTTTGCCGACCATCGCCTTCACCGAGGCGAGATCGGTGACGTCGGCCTGCACCGCGACCGCCTTGCCGCCGGCGGCATTGATTTCCCGCGCGACCTGCTCGGCGCGATCGAGGAAGTAGTCGTTGACGACGATGCCGGCAGCGTTGTGCGCGGCGAAATGCAGCGCGATCTGGCGCCCGACGCCCTGGCCCGCTCCGGTGATCAGCGTCACCTTGCCGTTCAGATCAAGAATATCACTCATACGTTTCTCTCCCGTCCCTTCCAGTAGGGCTCGCGCAGTTCGCGCTTGAGCAGCTTGCCCATGGTGTTGCGTGGCAGTTCATCGACGATCGACAGCGTCTTGGGCCGCTTGTAGGAAGCAAGATGCTCGCGGCAGAAGGCGAGGATCGCTGCCTCGTCGGTGATGTGGCCCGGCTTCAGCTCGCAGAACGCCTTGACCTGCTCGCCGAACTCGTCGTCGGGGATGCCGATGACAGCTGCGTCCTGCACATCGGGATGCCTGAGGATCGCGGCTTCGATCTCGGCCGGATAGATGTTGACGCCGCCGGCAATGATCATGTCCTTGGCGCGATCGGTGATGAACAGATAGCCGTCGTCGTCGAGCATCCCGACGTCGCCGACGCGGAAATATCCATCGTCGTCGCGCGTGTCGGTTCCGAGCGGCTTGCCGTTCAGATAGGAGCGGATCGTCACCGGCGTCCTGATCCAGATCTCGCCGGACTGGTTGCGCGGCAGTTCGCGCCCCTCGGCATCGCGGATCGAGATGTCGACATGCTTGTGCGGACGGCCGCTGGAGCCGGGCTTGCGCTCCTGCATCTCCGGCGGCAGGAAGCTGATCATGCCGACCTCGGTGGCGCCGTAGCCTTCGCCAAGCACGCCTGCGCCGAAATAGCGGATGATCCAGCGCTTGAGCTCGTAAGGCACCGGCGCTGCGCCGACCGATAGGGCGCGGATCGACGACACGTCGTAGGCGTCGAGCACATCCTTCGGCAGCGCTGCGAGGCGCTTGTACATGGTGGGAACGCCGGTCCAGTTGGTGACGCGGTGCCTTGCGATCAGGCGAAGCGCGCCTTCGGGATCGAAGCGGCGCATCAGGATCACCGGATTGCCGAGATGGATCGCACCCCAGACCTGCGACGGGCCGGCGCCATGATGCAGCGGCAGCGTCAACAGCGAGACGCCGCCCGGCTGACCGCGCCGGGTCTGCGCCACGTCGCTGAGATATTCGCTGGTGCGTTGATCCATCTGCACACCCGGCTGCACCGCCGAGACCACGCCCTTGGGCAGGCCCGTGGTGCCTGAAGTGTAGAGGATCAGCGGCGGCCGACCGGTGGAATGCAGCGGCGGCTCCGCAAACGTGTCGAGCAGTTCGGAGAATGCGACGAAGCCGGGCGACACTGTGCCGATCGAGACCGCGAGCTTGATCGGTAGACCTTCGAATGCGGGCTTCAGCGCCGCCGGATCCTCATCGTCGCAGACGATGACCTGGGCGCCGCTGTTGGACAGCACGTACTGCGTCTCCGACGGCGTCAGCCGCCAGTTCAGGCCGAGCAGCGAGCAGCGCAGCTTGCCGATCGCCTCGCTCAGGATCGGCCACTCGATCCGGATCTGGGTCCGCAGCACCACGATGTCGCCGGCGACGACGCCGCGGGCCGCGAGGCCATGCGCAACGCGGTTCGCCGCATCGTTGAGCTGCGACCATGTCATCTGGTGATCGCCCTCGATGAAGGCGACATCGTCGGGGCGATTGGCGGCCCAGTATTCGACGCTGTTCGGCAGGATGCTCATTTCGTCAGCCTCCGTTCCAGCGTCGCGATGAAGTGCGCGCTGATGACCTCGAGATCCAGTCCCTCCGGATCGACCAGCCACTGCGCCACCGATCCGCGCAGCGTGGCGTGGATGAGCGCGCTTTCGATCTCCGGATCGATATCCGCGCGCAACCGCCCCTCGGCCATTCCCGCCCGCAGCGCCGCGGCGATCTCGCCTCGCGTTTCGCGATTGAGTTTCGCCACGGTAGCCGTGATCGGCGGCACGGTGAGCGCGCCGGCCAGCACGGCGTGAAAGGCGCGCGCCATGGCAGGATTCCGCGCCGGCATCACGAAGTAGTATCGGCACGACGCAAGCAGGCTGTCGTAGCCGGTCAGTCCCGGTGCGGAAGCGCGGCGCTCGGTGATGAAGGATTCGATGATGTAGGTGCCGAGCGCCGACAGCAGATCGGCCTTGGTCTTGAAATAGTGCGACGGCAGACCGCGGCTGTAGCCGGCGCGCTCGCCGGCCTCCGCCAACGTGATCGCCTCGAGCCCGTTTTCGGCCACGATCAGCGCGGCCGCTTCGAGGATCCGCCGCTCCGCTTCATCGCGCCGCTCGACCTGGGTCCGCCGCGACACCGACACGGGCGCGTCATCTCGCTGCTCCTGCGCGCGTCGAACTGCTCGTGCCATTCAGCTTCGCTCCCTTTGCCGTGCGGCGACTTCTTGCTTGCATTCAAGCTAGAATAATGTTTGTTGGTTGGTCAACAAGTTTCTTGGAGAAAACGCATGCAACCGGGTGAGCTACTGAAACCAGGGCTGTATTCCGCAGCACCTAATGACCGGGCGGGGGCCACGGTCCGCCTCAAGGGCGGCCGCTGCCGCTGCGGATACTTCTTCTTCCCGATGCAGACCTATGGCTGCGAGCGCTGCGGCAGCCATGGCGACGCGCTGACGCCTTGCGAGCTCTCGGCCGATGGAACGCTACTCGCCGAAGCAACCGTTCACCTGCACGCCGACAAGAACCGCCCGACCCCCTTCACCATCGTCAAGGTCGCGCTCGACGACGGGCCCGTGATCCGCACCCTGCTGGCCGAGGACAGCGCGCCCGTCGCGCCGGGCCGGCGCGTGACCGGCAGGCTCGCTCCAGTCGGACAAAGCGAGAGCGGCGAGACCGTGCTCGATCTCCGCTTCAGCATCGCATCCTGATTGGTCCGGAGGTTTGACATGACACGATCACTCAACGAGCTGCGCCCGGTCTACGTCGTCGGCATCGGCTGGCACCGCTATCAGAACCCGAGCGAGACGCCCTATGTGGAGCTCGGCCTCACCGCGATCCGCGCCGCACTTGCAGATGCGCGCGTCGAATGGCCCGTGGTGGAATCGACCTATGTCGCGACCGCGCTGCTCGGCATGGCGTCGGGGCGGCCGATGCTGCGCCATCTCGGCGCGACCGGCGCGCCGCTGATGCATGTCGAGAATGCGTCGGCGTCCGGATCGACCGCGTTCCGCCATGCCTGCATTGAGGTCGCAAGCGGCATCTCCGACGTTGCACTGGCGGTTGGCGTCGACAAGCGCAATCCGGTGCGGCGTCCGGACACCTGCCTCGGAAACCTCGCCGAGGACGCCATCGTCCCCTTCACGCATTTCGCGCTGCTGACCAATGAATACGCGGTCCACAACAACGCTTCGACCGAGGACATTGCACGGGTCGCGGTGAAGAACCACCGCAACGGCGCCAAAAATCCCAATGCGCAGCGGCAGCAGGAGCGCACGCTCGACGAGGTGCTTGGCGGCAAGCGGGTGTCGGGCTCGCTGACGTCGTTGCAATGCACGCCGATCGGCGAAGGCGCCGCGGCCGTGATCGTCGCATCCGAGGACGGCATTCGCCGATTAGGCATCGACGCCGGCCGCGCCATCCGCACCACGGCCTCGGTCGGCCGCAGCGAGCGGGTCTATCCGCCCGGCGCCGGCTTCGACGCGGCGCTCACCAAGGAGACCGCCGACCTCGCATTGGCGCAGGCCAAGCTCACGCCGAAGGATCTCGACATCATCGAGCTGCACGACGCATTCACGGTCGAGGAGCTGCATTACATCGAAAGCATCGGCCTCTGCCCCGAAGGACACGGCGTTCGCATGCTGAAGGACGGCGCGCTCGATATCGGCGGGCAATGCGCGATCAATCCCTCCGGCGGCCTGATCGCGATGGGGCACCCGATCGGTCCCACCGGCATCGGCCAGATCGGCGAGATCGTGATGCAGCTCCGCGGCGAGGCCGGCCCGCGCCAGCATCGCGGCGCGCGGATCGGGCTGGCGCATATGGTCGGCGTCGGCGCGGTCTGCTATGTGCACATCCTGCAACGGTGACGCCGCCGCTCGAAAACGCGCCAGCTCACGCGCGCTGGCGCAGCGGCCGCGCGGCGTCCTTTGCCGGCACCGGCATCGTGAAGCCGTACAGGAACAGGTCCACCACCATGTCGGCGAACTCGCTGGGATCGACGCCGCCCTTCGGGTCGTACCAGGTGTGGCTGAAGTTCAGGATGCCGAACAGCATCATGCTGTAGATCTTCTTGGTCCGCTTGACGATCTTGCCTTCCTTGTCGAGCGTGACCAGAAGATCGGCGATCGTATCGACCAGCTGGCGCTCCAGCGCCTTGATCGCATCCTGCTCGGTCGCCCCGAGGAACGAGAGGTCGTTGAGGATCACGCGCTGCTCGTCGCTCGAGCGCGCATTCAACGCGACAATGGCCTGGATCGCGGCGCGGAACTGCTCCAGCGTCGCCGCCTTGCCGGACATCGCGGCCTCGACATCGGCGATCATCTCGCGGATATGCGCATCGAGGATCGCGAACAGGATCGCTTCCTTCGAGTCGAAATAATGATACAGCGCGCCGCGCGACAGCTTGCAGGCATCCGCAAGATCGGCGATCGAGGCGCGCATGTAGCCCTGCCGCGCGAACAGGCCGCAGGCGGTGGTGAGAATGCCCCGCTGGATCTCGTCGTAATTTTCTGAGCGCGTCCGCGCCATTACATTCTCTCTCGTGCACCATCGGCGCCGCCGGAATCGGACGGCACCCGTCTCTCTATACTACTGCCGCTCCGCGCCCTCCTCCCCTTTACGGGCACCATCCACCAGAACTCTTCCATCGCTCACCATGACGCGCGACCTGCGTCAAAAAATAATTTGAACGACCGGTCGGATTATATTAGAGTGCCTGCCATCAAGCAAGCGGATTGCGCACGTCGGGACCAACCCGGCGGCATTGAGGGAGGCTGCGCGTGGATTCTCAAAAGGTCGATGCTGTCGTGATCGGGGCCGGCGCCGGCGGGCTGTGCGCCGCGGCGCGTCTCGCCCATGGCGGGCTGCATACGCTCGTCGTCGACGACAAGGACCGGCTCGGCGGACGCGCCTCGACCGAGGAGATCGACGGCTTCAAGGTCAATATCGGCGCGATCGCGATCGAGTTCGGCGGCGTGTTCGAGGAGACCTTCCACACCGTCGGCGCGCCGCTTGATATCCGCGCGCCGGCGCCCGCGAGCTCGTTCTTCATCGACGGCAAGGTGATCGATGTCGGCCGCGGCGGCTGGTCGCTGTTGCTCGGGCAGCTCACGAAACAGGCCTCGCGCATCCTGGAGAAATTCGCCGACGCCCGTTCCGGCAACCTGCCCGACGGGCGGCAATCGACCGAGGATTGGCTGAAGGGCTACACCAGCAACGCCACGGTGCACGCGCTGTTCCGCAATCTCTGCGCGGCAATCTTCGCCTGCAACGCCGCCGAGCTGCCGGCCCGCGCCTTCCTCACCTATTTCACCAGCAAGGGCGCCTTCAAGAAGTTCGGCTTCTGCCCGCAGGGCACGATCGGCGTCTGGAACAGCCTCGGCAGCGCGATCAGGCGCAATGGCGACATCTGGCTCGAAACGCCGGCGACCACGATCCACACATCAAATGGCCGCGTCGAAGGCGTCACCGTGCTCCGGAACGGTGAGAAGGTGCGGATCGAGACCGATCTTGTCGTCAGCAACGCTGGACCGAAGGCCACCGTCGCGCTCGCCGGCAGCAAGGCATTTCCGGCGGATTATCTCGCCAAGGTGAGGAATGACCTGCGCCCCGCCGCCAACATCGTCATCAATGTCGCGAGCCGCGAGCCGCTGATCAACCACCCCGGCATCGTCACCTTCGGCAAGACGCGCCGACTCTGCAACATGGCGAACCTTTCCGCCACGTGCCCCGAACTGGCCCCGCCCGGCTGGCATCTCTATGTCGCCTACGCCGTGCCGGTGCCCGCGCTCGGCGATTTCGACGCGGATGCCGAGGTCGCGCTCGCGCTCGAAGATCTGCGCGAGCAGTTCCACAATTTCGATCAGGCGAAGATCCTCTCGATCCGGGTGATGCGCGACGACTGGCCTGCGCAACGCAGCTGCGCCGGTTATGACCTGCCGCGCGAGACTGGCATCGAAGGCCTGTGGTGCGTCGGCGATGCGGTGAAGCAGTACGGCAATGGCGGTACCCAGGCTTGCGCCGAGACCGCCAAGATCGTGACCGATGCGATCTTCGCCGAGCGTCCGCGCCGATCGGTTGGCCGGGTCTGAGCGCGATGCCGACGACGATCCCGCATCCGACGTCGCAAGCAACTCCCCAGGCCGCGCCGGCGCCGGAATGCCTGCTCGAATTTCGCAACATCCGGATCGTCTACGACAACGCGATCGAGGCTATCCGCGATGCCTCGATCGCAGTGCCCGAGGGCAGCATCGTCGCGCTGCTCGGCTCCAACGGCGCCGGCAAGTCGACATTACTCAAAGCGATGTCCGGCATCCTCTACACCGAGGAGGGCGTGATCGAAAACGGCAGCATCCGCTTCCGCAATGACGAGGTGCATCGCCTCGCGCCGGACGAACTGGTGCGCCGCGGTATCGTGCAGGTGCCGGAAGGCCGACGCGTGTTCGCGGCGCTCACCATCGACGAGAATTTGCAGATGGGCGGCTACACCAGGACCGGCGCCGAGGCGCGCGGGCGCCGCGACAAGGTGTTTGCGCTGTTTCCGCGGCTCCATGAGCGGCGCGACCAGATCGCCGGCTACATGTCCGGCGGCGAGCAGCAAATGCTCGCGATCGGCCGCGCGCTGATGACCGATCCGGTGCTGCTGGCGCTCGACGAGCCGTCGCTCGGCCTCGCGCCCTTGATCATCGACCGCATCTATGAGGTGATTGTCCGGCTGCGCGATGAGCTGAAAATGACCGTGCTACTGGTCGAACAGAACGCGCAGCGCGCGCTCGACATCGCCGACTATGGCTACATCCTGGAGACCGGTCGCGTCGTGCTCGACGGCACAGCTGCGCGGCTCACCGCCAATGAAGACGTCCAGGAGTTCTACCTCGGCGTCTCTTCCACCGGCCGCAAGAGCCTGCGCGACGTCAAGCATTACAAGCGCCGCAAGCGGTGGCTGTCGTGACCGCGCTGCTCATGGTCGAGAACCTGTCAAAACGCTTCGGCGGCCTGCAGGCGGTCGCCGATGTCAGCCTTCAGGTAAGCCCCGGCGAGATCTGCAGCGTGATCGGCCCGAACGGCGCCGGCAAGACCACGCTGTTCAACATGATCTCGGGCGTGCTGCGGCCGAGCGGCGGCCGGATCATCTTCGACGGCATCGACCTTGCGACCATTTCGCCATGGAAATTCGCCGCCGTCGGCATCGGCCGCACCTTTCAGAACCTCGCGCTGTTCAAGCACGGCACCGTGGTCGAGAACATCCTGACCGGCCGCCACACCCATCTGCGCTCGACCGTGCTGGACGCCGTGGTGTTCTTCGGCCGCACCCGCAAGGAGGAGATCGCGGCCCGGCAGCGCGTCGAGCACATCATCGAGTTCCTCGAGATCGAGCATATCAGAGACGCCGTGGTCGGCACGCTGTCTTACGGCCAGCAGAAGCGCGTCGAGCTCGCCCGCGCGCTCGCCTGCGAGCCGAAATTGCTGCTGCTCGACGAGATGGTCTCCGGTATGAACCAGGAGGAGACCGAGGATATCGCGCGCTTCGTGCTCGACATCCGCGACGAGCTCGGCATCACCGTCGTGATGATCGAGCACGAGATGCGCATCGTGATGGACATTTCCGACCGCATCCATGTGCTGAATTTCGGGCGCAAGATCGCAGAAGGCGCGCCCGACGAGATCAGGCGAGATCCTGCCGTCGCGGAGGCCTATCTCGGTGGCCAGCGCGCCGAAGCGATGAAGGCGGGCGCGTGATGTCGACGATGGACAGCCTGCGCACCGCTCACCCGCCGCTGCGGGCCAACGCCGCGCGCAGCGCACCCGCGGCAGGCGCCGACGCGCTGCAGGCGCCGCTTGCGGATGCCGCCATCACCATCCCGCAATTGCTGCGGCAACGCGCCGCCATACATGGCGATGCATTGGCGCTGCGGGAGAAGGATTACGGCATCTGGAATCCCTATTCGTGGCAGCATTACTACGGGACCGCGCGCGCGGTCGCGCTCGGCCTGCTGTCGCTCGGCATCAAGCCCGGCGACCGGGTCGCTATCGCCGGCGAGAATACGCCGGAATGGCTTTACGCAGATATCGGTGCCCAGATGATCGGCGCGGTCGCGGTCGGCATCTATCCGACCAATCCCTGGGTCGAGCTGCAATACATCGTCAAGCATTCCGGAGCCCGAATCGTCATCACCGGCGATCAGGAGCAGACCGACAAGGTGCTCGACGCGATGGCCAACAATGGCGGCCTGCCGGATCTGGAAGCCATCGTCTGCATCGACATGAAGGGGCTGCGGCACTATCGGCAATCGGAGCTGATGTCGTTCGCCGCCTTGTGCGAACGCGGCAAGGGCTACGCCGAGGCGAACCCGGAGGCTGATGCTACCCTCGATCGCCTGATCAACCAGGGCGCGCCCGACGATGTCTGCATCCTCGTCTACACCTCGGGCACGACGGGCCCGCCCAAGGGCGCGATGCTGACCCATCGGAATCTCGTCTACGCCGCCTATGCCTATGCCAAGACCGTCGGCATCGCCGACAAGCCGTTCGCGGCGGTGAGCTATCTGCCGCTCTGCCACGTCGCCGAGCGCTGCTACGGCACGGTGACGCATCTGGTGCTCGGCGGCACGGTGTCCTTTGCCGAATCGATCGACACCGTCGCGATCAACATCCGCGAGATCGCGCCGACGTTCTTTGTCGGCGTGCCCCGCATTTACGAAAAACTGCAACAGGGCTTTCTGTTCAGGCTCGGCGAGAGCGGCCGTCTGCGGCAAGGCTTCACCAAGGCCTGCCTCGCCTGGGGCCGCACGCTGTCGGATCGCCGGCAGGCCGGCAAGGAGGGCTGGCTCGATCGTGCCGCCTACGGGCTGCTCTATCTCCTCATGTTCCGCAATCTGCAGCGCCATCTCGGCTTCGCTTACAGCCGGCACCGGCTCTGCGCCGGCGCCTCGATCTCGCCGGAGACGTTGCGCTTCTTCGACATCATCGGCCGCCCGGTGTCGCAGGGCTATGGCCTCACCGAAAGCGGCGGCGTCGCCTTCATCCAGACGGAAAGCCACCACCGGATCGGCGGCTGCGGCGTGCCGCTGCCGCAGACCGAATGGAAGTGCGATACCGACGGCGAGATCCTGCTGCGCAACCCCGGCGTCTTCAAGGGCTACTTCCTCGACGAGAAGGCCTCGACGGCCTCGCTCGAACAGGGCGGCTGGCTGCGCACCGGCGACATCATCGACGTGCTCGACAACGGTGAGATCGCCGTCGTCGACCGCAAGAAGGCGATCATCATCACCGCCGGCGGCAAGAACATCGCCCCGTCGGAGATCGAGAACGCGCTGAAGGATTCCGAATTCATCAAGGAAGCGATCGTGGTCGGTGAGGCCAAAAAGTACCTCGGCGCCATCCTCCAGGTCGATTACGACAATGTCGGTCGCTGGGCGCGCGACCGGGCGCTGGCCTATACCAATTACAAGTCGTTGTCGCAGCTGCCTGAAGTGCACGAGCTGGTCGAACGGATCGTGGGCGACACCAACAAGCGCTTCGCCCGGGTCGAGAATATCCGCCGCTTCGCCATCCTCGAGAAGGAGCTCGACCATGACGACGGCGAGCTCACCGCCACGCAGAAGGTGCGCCGCGCCATGATCGAGAAGAAGTTCGCGCGCGAGCTCGCCATCATCTACCAGTCGGAGGGCTGAATGCAGTATCTCATCCAGCTTTTGATCTCTGGGCTCGCGATCGGCGCGATCTACGGCCTGATCGCGATGGGCTTTGCGGTGATCTACAAATCCACCGGGCTGGTCAATTTCGCGCAGGGCGAGATGACCATGATCACGGCCTATATCGCCTGGACGATCTCGACCACGGTCAGCGGCAATGTGTTCGTCGTCGCCATCGGCGCGATCCTCGCCGCGGTCCTGCTCGGCCTCGTCATCGAGCGCCTGGTGATGCGGCCGATGCTGGGCGAGCCGGTGTTCGCGACCGTGATGGTGACGATCGGGCTCGCGGTGATCCTGCGCTCGGCCATCAATTTCATCTGGGACGCCTATCCGCACGGGCTGGATATCAGCATGGGGCGCGGTATCGTGCATCTCGGCGGCATCGGCGTGCGCACCGGGCAAATCGCCGTGATCGTCACGCTGCTGGCGTTGCTTGCCGCGATCTGGGCGTTCTTCCGCTACAGCAAGGTCGGCGTCGCGATGCGCGCGGTCGCAGCCGACGACCGCACCGCGCTGTTGATGGGCATCAGCGCCACCAGGGTCCACGCGCTGGCCTGGGCCGCATCCTCGGTGATCGCCGGCATCGGCGGCGTGTTCTTTGCACTGTCCTACGACTTGTCGCCGGCGATGTTCCAGCTCGGGCTGAAGGCGTTTCCGGCCACGATCCTGGGCGGTCTCGATGCGGTGCTGGGCTCCGGGCTCGGCGGCCTCCTGATCGGCATCACCGAAAACCTCGCCGGCGGCTATCTCGGCTCCGGCATGAAAGAAGTCGCGGGCTTTGCCATGATCATCGTGGTGCTGATGGTCCGCCCGTTCGGCATCTTCGGCGAACGCGATATCGAGAGGGTCTGATGCGCACCGGCGACTACAAGCAGAGCTATGGCGAACTGGTCGCGCTGGTCGATTCCCCGCCGGTGTGGCTCTGGTCGGCCGTGCTGCTGCTGGCACTGATCGCAGCGCCCTATCTGCTGAATTCCTACGCGGTGTCGTTCCTGATGATCATCCTGATCACGGTGACCGGCGCGCTCGGGCTCAACATCCTGACCGGCTACACCGGTCTCATTTCGCTCGGCCATGTCGGCTTCCTCGTCACCGGCGCCTATGCCTATGCGGTGCTGGTCTCGAAGTACCACATGCCGCCGCTGGTCGGCTTCCTCGGCGCCGGCGTGGTGCCGGCGCTTGCCAGCCTGATCGTCGGCGCACCATCGCTGCGGCTCAAGGGGCTCTATCTCGCGATCACCACACTCGCCTTCTCCTTCATCATCAACACCGTGATCCTGGAGATGCGCTGGCTGACCAACGGCGCACGCGGCATCCAGGTGCAGCGGCCGGAGATCCTTGGGATCAACTTCGACAGCGATGCCGCCTTCACCTATCTCTGCCTCGCTTTCGCAAGCTTGACGCTGTTCGCCACCCTCAACATCCGCCGCAGCCGGGTCGGACGCGCCTTCGTCGCCATCCGCGACAACGACACCGCGGCACGCGTGATGGGGATCAACCTGCACGCCTACAAGCTGTTCGCTTTCGTCACCTCGGCCTTCATCACCGGAATCGCCGGCGCGCTCTACGGCATCTATCTCTCCTTTGTCAGCGTCGAAGGCTTTCCGTTCCTGCTCTCGATTGAGGCGCTGGCGATCCTGATCGTCGGTGGCCTCGGCTCGGCGCTCGGCGCCGTGCTCGGCACCATCCTGATCGTGCTGCTGCCGGAGGCGACAAGGCTCGTCTTCAGCCTGTTCAGCGCCCACATGGACGCGACCTTCACGACCGGCGCGCAGGAGCTGAAGAGCATGCTCTACGGCCTCGTCATCATCCTGTTCCTGCGCTTCCAGCCGAGGGGGCTGGTCGGCGCCTGGCACGACATCAAGCGGACCTGGGTACACTGGCCGCTGCGCTACTAATCAAAAAAAGACGCAACACCATGAGGAGGAGACAATGATCAGACATCTGGCGGCAGCCTCGCTGCTGCTCACCACGGCCTGCCTTGCCATCGGTCCCGCTACCGCCGCCGACCCTGGTATCACCGACACCGAGATCCTGATCGGCGACGTCGAGCCCCTGACCGGCCCGCCGGCACTCCTCGGCGTCGCGGCCTCGATCGGCCACAAGATCGCGATCGCGGAAGCCAACGCCGCGGGGGGCGTCAACGGCCGCAAGATCAAATACGTGCTGGAGGACGACGGCTACGTCACGGCGCGCACCATCCAGGGCGTCAAGAAGGTGATCGACGTCGACAAGGTGTTCGCGATGATCGGGATCTCCGGCTCGGGCCAGTCGATCGCGGTCATGCCGGTGCTGGAGAAATCCGGCATCCCGACCGTGATCGACGTCGCGCCGGTGAAGTTCCTGTGGGAGCCGCCGCGCAAGAACGTGTTCGTGGTCGGCCAATCCTACGAGGAAGGCATCATCCACCTCGTCAACTTCCTGGCCGACAAGAATCCCGGCAAGAAATGGGGCCTGATCACCCAGGACGACGATTACGGCATCACGGTGCGCGACGGCTTCGATACCGTCGTCAAGGCCAAGAAGCTGAACGTCGTCTACAGCGGCAACTACAAGAAAGGTCAGCAGGACTTCTCGTCCGACATGCTGCAGCTGAAGGATTCCGGCGCCGAAGTGTTCCTGGCCGGCGGCATCATCGGCGAGAACATCGCGATGATGAAGGAGCTGGAGAAGCTCGGCATCAAGCCGGTGACCGGCATCTTCTGGCCCGGCCGCATCGAACCGGTGCTGAAGCTGATGGGCCCGGCCGGCGACGGCATCTATGCCGTCGACTATGTCGAACCGTTCGCGGGCGCCGCCGGCAAGGCGTTCCTCGAGAAGGCCAAGCCGCTGGTATCGGAGGCCGAGTTCAAGGGTATCAACCGCTACACCATGACCGGCTATGCCGCCGCGAAAGTCCTGATCGCGGCGATCGAGCGCTGCGGCAAGCAACCGACCTGGGCCTGCACCATCTCGGAACTGGAGAAGACCAGGAATGTCGAGACCGGCGTGATGGCGCCGATCAGCTTCGGCCCCGGCGTCCGCTTCTCCAACCAGAAGCTGCAGATCATGCAGGCTGATGCGGCGACGCTCAGCTTCAAACCGGTGAACTAGAACGATGAAGGTCCTGATCGTCTTTGCTCATCAGGAGGCGCAGTCGTTCAACGCTGCGCTGCTGGCGCGGTCGGTGGCGGAACTGACCGCGCTCGGGCACACGGTCAGGATCTCCGATCTCTACGCGATGCGCTTCAACCCTGTCGCGACCGCCGAAGACTTTGGCGAGCGGCGGTTTCCCGACCGGCTGCAATATGACCGCGAGCAGAAATACAATCTGCAGCAGGGCGCGCTCAGCGGCGACATTGCCGCCGAGATCGAGAAGCTGTTGTGGTGCGACCTCTTGATCCTGCAGTTTCCGCTGTGGTGGTTTTCCGTTCCCGCCATCATGAAGGGCTGGATCGACCGCGTGTTCGTCAACGGCGCGGTCTATGGCAGCGGCCGCCGCTACGACACCGGCGGCCTCGCCGGCCGCCGCGCCATGGTCGTGACCTCGACCGCAGCATATCCCGGAATGTGCGCGCCCGACGGGCTGGTCGGCGCGCTCGACGTGGTGCTGTGGCCGATCCAGAACGGCATGCTGGCCTATGCCGGCTGCAAGGTGTTGCCGCCCTTCGTGTCGTATTCGGTGAATTTCGTCGACGAGGCGACGCGGCATCGCTATCTCGACGACTATGCCGAACGGCTGCGGCGGATCGAGAGCACCGAGCCGCTGTTCTTCCATCCGCTCGAAGATTTTGGCGAGGACTGGCGGCTGAAGCCGGGGATCGTGGCGCGCACCATCGGTCAGGGCAAGCCTATCGGCTAAAGCATTTGCTCCGACTGCACGCAACGTAACGGTGCATAAACTTCATACATTTATCGTTGTGCGAAGGTTCGTTTGTTAACATTTGGACGGCATTCCTGAAGCGCCGCACGGCCGCAAGGTGGAGACGTTCAAATGCATGGCGATTGGATATCGGTTTTGCTCTCGTGGTGGCCGTTCGTCATGCTCATCGGCGCATATATTCTGATTGTTCGCTTGAATCGCCAACGCTCCGCCTCTGGGCTCACAGCCATCGAGCTTTGCGAGCAACAGGTCGCGGAAACCCAGCGAACGAATGCTATCCTCGAGAAGATCGCAGCGGCCCTCCATAAGGACCCGGTGAATTAAACCGACAACGCGGTAGTTTGCTCGGATTTGGGCTATAGCGAAACCGGCACTCGGCGGGAGATGCGATAGAGGTCGCGCCGGCGCCCCTCACATCCGCTTCGCCACCTCTTCCAGCATCACCTCGGTGGCGCCGCCGCCGATCGTCAGCACGCGGGCGTCGCGCACCATACGTTCGATCGGGGTGCCGCGCATGAAGCCTGAGCCGCCGTGCAGTTGCAAGCAGCCATGCACGACCTCGTGCAGCACCTCCGGCGACAGCGCCTTCACCATAGAGACTTCGCGCAAACAGTCCTGCCCGGCCGCCGCAAGCTCCGCGGCTTGATAGGACAGCGCCCGCGCGGCGGCCGCCTTCGCGGCGAGCTGGGCGAGCTTCAACCGTACGCCCTGCTGGTTCCACAGCGGCCCGCCGAATGCCTGCCGCGTCTTCACATAGTTCGTCGTCAGCTCGATCGCCTTGGCGGACTCGCCGGCGCAGATGCCGCCGATGCAGATGCGCTCGTTCTGGAAGGTCTCCATGATGCCATAGAAACCCTTGTTCTCCTCGCCGAGCAGATTTTCCGCCGGCACGCGCACGTCCTGGAACGAAATCTCGGCGGTGTCCGAGCAGAGCCAGCCGTGCTTGTCGAGCTTGGTTACCGTGATGCCCGGCGTGTTGCGCTCGACGATGAACAGCGAGATGCCGCGGCTGCCCTTGGCGTGCGGGTCGGTGCGCGCGGCGACGATCAGGAGATCGCCATAGACTGCATTGGTGATGAACATCTTTGCCCCGTTGATCACCCAATGATCGCCGTCGCGCCGCGCGCGCGTCTTGAGGCCTGCGACATCGGATCCGGCATCGGGCTCGGTCACCGCGATCGAACAGACCGTCTCGCCGCGGACAATCGCAGGAAGATATTTCTGCTTCTGCTCCGGCGTACCGCGCAGGCTGATGTGCACCGCCGACATGTCGGTATGAACCAGGATCGACGAGGTGAAGCCGCCGAAGCTCGAGCGGCCGAGCTCCTCGGCGAACACCATCGAGGCCAGCGGCCCCATGTCGGTGCCGCCATAGTCGGCTGCGTGGCGCATGCCAAGGAAGCCGAGCGCGCCCATGCGGCGGTAGATCTCGCGCGGGATCTTGCCGTCGCGCTCCCACGCCTCGGCATGCGGCACCACTTCCTTCTCGACGAAGCGGCGAACCTGCTCGCGCAGCATGCGCAGTTCCTCAGGCAGATTGGGCGGCTCCGGAAAATGGAATGCGGTCTCAGAGAGCTGGCGCGGATCCGAGGTCATGACGTTCATTGTGGCGCCCTCTCATGGCCGATGTGAAGATGGTTGCGCAGAAAAACTGCGAGAGATGCGATCGCCTCTTGCGCCTGCGGAATCTCGGGGAACATCTGGAAGACGTGGATCATGCCGTCCCAGACCTGCAGTTCGACGTCGGCGCCGGCCACTTTCGCCTTTGCGACCAGCTCCGTCGAGTCATCGCGCACGGTTTCGCGGTCGCCGACCTGCACTAGGAGCGGCGGCAGCCGACTGAGATCGGCATAGAGCGGCGAGGCCAGCGGATCGCGGGGATCACCGTCCTTGCCGAGATAGTTCTTGGCGAGCGCCAGGATCATCGCGCGCTGGTGGATCGGGTCCGCCTCGGCCCGGCTCTCGTAGCTTGCGCCGCTCGCGGTGAGATCGGTCCAGGGTGACATCAGCGCGCCGGCGGCGGGAAGCGGCAGGCCGCGATCTTTCGCCGCGAGCATCGCAGCGAGCACGAGATTGCCGCCGGCAGAGTCCCCTGTGAAGGCTATATGGGCAGGACGCAGTCCCTGATCGCGTAAATATTGATAGGCCGCCAGCGCATCATCGAGCGCCGCCGGAAACCGGTACTCCGGCGCAAGGCGATAATTGACCGAAAGCACGCGACAGCCGGATGCATCTGCGATCCGCGCGGCAAGGTCGCGATGCGAGGCGACCGAGCCGATGCGAAAGCCGCCGCCGTGAAAATAGAGCACCGCCTTGTCGCGCGGTGCGCCGGATGGCACGAGCCATTTACCGTCGACACCACCGGCTGAGACCGGCTCAATCATTACTGGCACCGAGCAGCCGGCAAAGGCTGCATCCCAATCGCTGCGCATCTGCGTCACCGATGTGTTGCGGGTCCAGCCGCGATAGATCGCACGCAGGCGCTCGATGGCGCGATCGACCGGCGTGATAGCGATATCGTCGCCTGTGCTGGCCATCTCAGCCGCCGATGCCCATGCCGCCGGACACGCCGAGCGTCTCGCCGGTGATGTAGGCGGCCTGGTCGGAGGCCAGGAACAGCGCGGCGGCCGCAACCTCCTCCGGCTCGCCGAGCCGGCCGAGCAGCGTCGCGCCGGTCATCGCCTGCAGGATCTTGTCGCCGCCCTTTGCCACCGCCTGCTCCAGCATCGGCGTGCGGATCGGTCCCGGCGCGATCGCATTCGCAGTGATGCGAAAGCGTGCATTTTCGCGCGCGATGCTCCTGGTGAAGGAGATCACGCCGCCCTTGGCCGCGGAATAGACCGCGCCACCCTTGGAGCCAAGCCGTGCGGCCTCCGACGTGACATTGATGATGCGGCCGAACCGCGCCGCCTGCATCGCCGGCAACGCGGCGTGCGTACAGGCGAGCACCGAGATGAGATTGACCGCGATCAGCCGGGCCCAATCCTCCGCATTGGTGTCGGTGAAGAAGGCGTGCTGATCGACGCCGGCATTGTTGACGACGACGTCGAACGGGCCGTCCTGCGCGATCACCGCCTGTACGGCGGTTGCATCGCAGACATCGAGCCCGGCGACGCCGGCGCCGGTCTCCCGCGCAAGTTCGGAAGCTGCCGCCACGTCGAGATCGGCGATCACGACCCTTGCGCCCGCCCCAGCGAAGCCGCGCACGATCGCAGCCCCGATGCCGCGCGCGCCGCCGGAAACGAAGGCACGTCGGCCATCGAGACGTCCGAATGGCAAGGTCGCCACGTCAGCGCCCCGTGAAGACAGGCTTGCGCCGCTCGATCACGGCAGCGAGCCCTTCGCGCGCGTCGGCCATGCCGGAAAGTTCGGCAACGGTGCGCGCCTCCTCCGACAGGCACTGCTCGATGCTGGTGCCGGTGCCGGCCCAGACCAGCCGCTTGGTCGCCGCCAGCGCCTTCGGCGCACCAGCCGCGAGCTCCCGCGCCAGCGCGAGCGATGCATCGGCAAGCTCGGCATCGGGCACGACCTTGGTGACGATGCCCATCTGCAACGCTTCGGCCGCCGGGATCACCGGGTTGGTCAGCAGGATCGACATCGCCCGCCGCAGACCGACGAGCCGCGACAGCGTGACCGAGACGCCGGCATCCGGCGCCATCGCCACCCGCGTCGCACCGCCGAGGAATTTGGCCGATTCCGCCGCGATCACGATATCGGAGGCGCAGACCAGGCCAAAACCGCCGCCACCCGCCGCGAAGCCCTGCACCGAGGCGATGACCGGCGCCTCCAGCCGCAGCAATCCAGTCACCGCATTCTGCAGATACGCGGTGGCCTGGCGGATATAGTCGGGCAGCTTCTCGCCCTTGGAGGCAAAGGCGCGGACATCGCCGCCGGCGCAAAAGTTCGTGCCCTCGCCGCTCAGCAGCACGACGCGCAGATCCGGATGGCCGTGGCAGACCATGATGGCGTCGCATAGCGCGCTCAGGAGCTCGGCGCTCATGCCGTTAGCAGCATCGGGGCGGTTGAGCCGCAACCGCGCGATGCCGTCGGTGATGTCGAGCAGGACGGGGCCCTTGTCGATCATGGCGAGACCTTCCCTAAACGAGGAACGAGAGCGTGTAGATCGCCTTGTCGTTGTTGACGAGGATGACCTTCTTGCTGGCCATCCGCAATTCACCATCGACATGGCGCAGCCGGTATTCATTGCGCGCTGCCCACAGCGTGTCGTCGCGCAGGCTCGACTCGAAAATCAGGCTGTTGCTGGCGACCGCGATGTCGCCGTCGTCCGGCTGCTCGTCCATCAACTCGATGTTGGAGATCAGCCGGCGCAGGTTCGACTGCGGCGTCTGGGTAAAGTGCTTGCCGGTCATCAGCTGCCGGACCCGCAGCGCGATGCGCGAGCGGTTGTCGTAGATGATCGACATCTGCCGCTCCGGATCGATGTCGGCGCCGTTCGCCGGCACCCAGTAGACGCCGTCGTCGGTCCAGAGCTTTTCCCAGGCCTCGTATTGATGCTCGTCCTGCAACCGCGCCTCGCGATAGAGGAAGGCGGTGATGGCGCTCATCAACGTGGCGCTGCTCTCGCGCGACAGCATCAGGCCGGCTCCATCAGCTTGCGATAATGGGTCCAGATGCCGCGCGACGGCACCTCGTCGGTGACGTGGCCGACCGTGAAGCCGAGCTCATCCTGCCGCTGGCGCTTCTCGCCGCGGCCGAGGAAGATCCATTCCGGATTGCGCGCCAGCACGCCGCGGTGGCAGCGCTCATACATCTCGGAATCATCCGCCAGCAGGAAGCCGGCCGGGCCGACCGAGCCCATGGTCTGCTGGCGCAGCCTCCGGTTCAGATCGGGCGCGCCCTTGAATTGCAGCGCGGTGACGTGCTGCACGCTGTCGTCGACGCCGAGCGGCTGGATCACGAACATCTGGATCTCGGCAATGAACAGGTTCGGAAAGATCATCACATGCGGCGTGCCGTCGATCATGATCTCGCGCGCCGCGGTGTCGCCATAGGCGGCCTTCATGCGCGCGGTGTAGTCGGGCAACCGTTCCTCGCTGGTGCCGAACCAGCTCATCGGCGCATCGCGCTTGCGGAACTCGGGCCGCAGGTCGATCTCGGTGTGGCCGTTGCCGTAATCGCGGGTCAGCGCGGTCGAGGCGCCGCCATAGAGCTTGCCGATCATGCTGTCGGCGACGCCGAAGATCGAGGTGTGCACGAAAGCCGGATGATAGCCGTCGCACTCGTTCTCCAGGATGAACTTCCAGTTCGCCTTGACGCGATGCTTGAGGAAACCCGCGGTGATCTCGACCTCGCCCTCGGGCGAAGCGCGCACCAGCCGATCGATGGTCTCCGCGGCGCCGCCGAGATGTTCCTTCAAGGTCAGGCCGTCGGCCGCGAACGAGCCGAACACGAAGCCGCGATAGGACTCGACGCGCGTCACCCGCCCGAGCGCGAGCTGCGACTTGTCCTGCCCCTCGTAGCCGTCCGGGAAGGCGTAGCCGACCAGGCGGCCGTCATTGGCGAAGGTCCAGGAGTGGAACGGACAGGTGAACGAGCGCGCATTGCCGCGCTCAAAGGAACAGACCTGATTGCCGCGGTGCGAGCAGCGGTTGAGCAACAGATTGACCTTGCCCTGCTCGTCGCGCGTCATGATCACGGATTGCGGACCGATCGACTTGACGACGTAGTCGTTGGCGTTCGGGACCTCGCTCTCGTGCCCGACATAGACCCAGGTCCGGTACCAGATGTTCTTGAGTTCGGCCTCGAAGATCTCAGGGTCGGTGTAGAGCGATCCGTGCACCCGGTCGGGCCGGATCAGCCGCTCCCATGGCGAGACGCCGGTCATCATG
This sequence comes from Bradyrhizobium sp. RD5-C2, assembly GCF_019972155.1. Taxonomy (GTDB): domain Bacteria; phylum Pseudomonadota; class Alphaproteobacteria; order Rhizobiales; family Xanthobacteraceae; genus Bradyrhizobium. The sequence goes on from NZ_BOVL01000013.1 coordinate 154,825, forward strand.
TTCATCGCTCCGTCTCCCTCGCCGGCCGCTTGCCGCGGATGCCTTCACCGGCCGCCAATAATAATCCGAACGACCGTTCGGTCAATGGATAACACGTGCGCCGTCGGCCGGCAAGCTTCTTTGCAAACACCGCGGCTCAGTTCCGGAGCGGCGTGCAACGATGCAATCCCCGGTGGATCGCTGCGTGACTGCCTCAGCCCTGCGCCGCGCCGCCATCGCGTTCGCCGCCTGCGATCTGCTGCAACATCGACTTCGGCGTCGTCGCGAGCTCGATCTTGAGCTGGTCGCAGATCGACCGCCGCAGCAGCTGCTCGATCCCGGTCGCGAGATCGCGATTGGCTGCGCGCGCGTCCGCGCCGCTCGCCCAGAGCAGAAGCTGCCCCAGCCGCCGGTCGCCATCGTCGCGCAACGCCTCGATCGCGGCAGCGTCGGACAAGTCGCTCGGGAGGCGCGGCATCGCTGGAATCTCCGGATGCGTTATTCCATCGGCCAGTCGTTTGACCGCAGCAAAAGTATCGTCCTGCAAGCGCACCTGCTCCAGCAACGGCCCAGCCTTCCAGTCGGCGGCGAGCTTCAACCCGTTCAGTGCGTAGATCGCGGAGAACACCTGCCCGCGGACGAAATCGTCATTGCTGTTGGGCACGACATGGCTTTGCAGGGCATCGATGATGCCGTCGACCAGCCGCTCGAAGGATGCACTCATGCCGCGGCCTCCAATGCGCGCTCGAACGCACGCACGATCGAGGGCATCTGGCTTGCCATCACCGCAAGCCGCATATCGTTGAAGCGATCGACCTCAAAGGCGCGCACCGCGCACATCTGGATCGCCGCCGCCTGATACAGCGCATAGGCCTCGTAGAAGGCGAGGCTCTTGTCCGAGACCGCAATGCCGGAGGCGCGCTGATAGAGATCTATCACTTCCGCGCGCTCGAGCACGCCATAGAGCTTGCGGCTCCTGGCATTGAAAGTCGGCATCATTGCCCAGGCCAGATCTTCATGGGGATCGCCCAAATGAGTGAGCTCCCAATCGAGGATCGCAGCAATCCGCCCGTTGTACTCGATGAAATTCCCGATCCGGTAGTCGCCATGCACGATGGTGCGGCACGGCGGTTGCGGGCAGTTGTCCTCAAGCCAGCGTCCGCCCCAATCGAGCAGCGGATAGTAGCGCGCGGTCGGGCGTGCCAGCGACGCGCGCCAGCCGGCGATCGCGCAGACTTCGGCGCGTTGGCTGCCCTGTTGCAGCGATGCGAATGCGGTTGCGCCTGGGTCGATCCGGTGCAGCGATGCCAGGATCTCGACGAACTGCCGGGCGATCGTGCGCTTATGGTCCGGATCAAGTTCGCTCGCCGCCCAGGGTGCGGGAACGTCGCCCTCGACGTGCTCGCAGATGAAGAAGGGAAAGCCGATCCCGGCACCATGCTGTTCTGATGACACCAGCGCCGGGACCGGCACACCGGAGCCGGCCAGCGACTGCAATGCATAGACCTGCGGCAGCACCGAGTAAGGCGCAAACAGCCCGTTCGGCGGACCGACGCGCAGGATTAGCTTGCGGTCCCCTTCAGCCGCAGAGCGCGCCACGAAAGCATAGGTGATCCAGGAGAATCCTGACGATTTGCGGCCGAAACTCGCGATCTCGGTCCGGCTGCCGGATATCCGCGACAGATGCTGCGCGAGCGCCGTCCGCACCGCGTCGTCGCTCACCACGGCCGGGCGAACGGGCTCCGGCACATCATCGGGTCGTTTGGCAACGTCCTGCATCAATTGACCGACCTCGTATAGCCCTGCCACTTCTCCTCGCGTAGCGCCGACTTCATGATCTTGCCGGAGCCAGTCAGCGGCAGCGGCTCGAGGCGGATGTCGACCGAGCGCGGGCATTTGTAGCCGGCGATCAGGGTGCGGCAATGCGCGATCACCATGTCGGAATCGAGCCGCGCACCGTCCTTCGGCACGACGATCGCATGCACCGCCTCGCCCCATTGCGGATCGGGCACAGCAATGACGGCGCATTCCCTGACTTGCTCGTGCTGGAAGATGGCGTTCTCCACCTCGCCGGAATAGACGTTCTCGCCGCCGGAGACGATCATGTCCTTTAGTCGGTCGACGATATAGACAAAGCCGTCCTCGTCCATCCAGGCGCCGTCGCCGGTGTGCAGCCAGCCGTTGCGCAACACGCGCGCGCTCTCCTCGGGCTTGCGCCAGTATCCGAGCATCACGCCGGCGCCGCGGATCGCGATCTCGCCGACCGTGCCGCGCGGCACCTCCGCGCCTGCCGCGTCGACGATGCGGATTTCGACGCCCGGCGCCGCCCGCCCTGCCGATTTGCGCTTCGCCGCCAGCGGACCTTCCAGCGCGTGATATTCCCAGGGCAGGATGGTCGCCAGCGCCGCGCTCTCGGTCATGCCGTAGCCCTGGTGAAAGCGCCAGCTCGGCAGCACCCGCATCAGCCTGACCAGCAGCGCATCCGGCATCGGAGACGCGCCATACTCGCAATCCCTGACGCTGCTCAGATCATATGTCCCGAAGGACGGATGATTGAGCATCATGTTGAGCATGGTCGGCACGAACAGGCAGTAGTCCACTTTGTGCTCGGCGATGGTCCGCATTGCGAGCTCGGGCTCGAATTTCGGGATGGTGACGTGAGTGCCGCCGACCAACGTCAGCGCGATCATCGGTGAGGTGCCGGCCAGATGAAACATGCCGGCGGAGTGCAGATACCTCGTGTCTTCGCGGAACCGGAGCGCATAGATCCAGACCAGCGATTCATAGATGATGTTGGCATGCGACAGCATCACCCCCTTGGGGAAGCCGGTGGTGCCGCCGGTGTAGAAGATGCCTGCGAGATCGTTGTAGGCGCCGGATGCATCCTCGACCGGCGCGTGCGCAACGAGCTCGTCATAGCCCTGCATGCCGTCGGGGACCCGTCCCTCGTCCAGATAGACCATCGCGGTAAGTGATTTCGCACCGCGCAGGCCTGATGCGATCTCGGCAAAGGCCTTGTCGACCAGCAACAGCTTTGGCGTGGAATCGTCGATCGCGTAGGCATTCTCAGCCACCGCCCAGCGGGTATTGAGCGGCACTGCGACCGCACCGGCCCAGGCGATCGCATAGAGCGCCTCGATATAGAGGTCGCTGTTGTGCGCAAGAATCGCAACGCGATCGCCGGCCTCGACGCCGAGCCGCCGCAGCCCGCCCGCGGCGCAGGCAACGCGATGGCCGATCTCCTTCCAGCTTCGCGACCGTCCCGCATGGATGGTGCCGGGCGCATCCTTGCGCAACTGCACCGCCGAGATGAGTGCCTGCGTCAGCTTCATGTTTCCTCCTCGCCGCCATGCGGCCGCGCACGCTTGCGGATGTTTCCGTCATGCGTGAAGCCGATACGCCGCCTGGATATTTTAGTTGATAATCCGGACAGACGGTCTATTATTACACAGCCAACGCGACAGGTAAAGCCCTTGAAGGCACCGCCGCAGGGATCAACGAGCCTCGCAAAAGAGGACGTCATGGGAGGGGAAGATGCGGAAGCCAATCACAACGCTTGCCGTGTGGGCGCTCGCGCTCACCGGCGCGCTCGGAACAGCGAACGCGCAGAAGGCCTATGGTCCCGGGGTCAGCGACACCGAGATCCTGCTCGGCGCCAATGCGCCCTACAGCGGACCGGCGTCGATCTATGCGAGCTTCCCGAAGACCATGCTCGCCTATTTCACAATGCTGAACGAAAAAGGCGGCATCAACGGCCGCCACATCAACTTCGTAACCCGCGACGACGCCTATAGCCCGCCAAAGACCGTCGAGGTGACGCGCGCGCTGGTCGAAAACGACAAGGTGCTCGCGATCATGGCGCCGTTCGGCACGCCGACCAACGCCGCGATCCAGAAATATCTCAACAGCAACGCCGTCCCGCAACTTCTCGTGCAGAGCGGCGGCACCCGCTGGAACGATCCCAAGCAGTTCCCCTGGACGACGCCCTACTCGCCGACCTACGTCAACGAGTCCCGGATCATCGCCCGCTACGTGCTGCGCGAGAAGCCGGATGCCAAAATCGGCGTGCTGCTGCAGGCCGACGACATCGGCAAGGATTTTGTCCTTGGCCTGAAGGAAGGGTTGGGCGCGAAAGCCGACACGATGATCGTCAAGGAGGCGATGTATCAGTCGACCGAGCCGACGATCGACTCGCAGATCGTGAATTTGAAGGCGTCCGGCGCCGACACCATCCTGATCGCCGCGCAGAACAAATTCGCCTCGATGGCGATCCGCAAGATCCACGAGCTCGGCTGGAAGCCGCTGATCTTCCTCGGCTCGACCGCGAATTCGATCGCCGGCGTGTTGGTGCCGGCGGGGATCGAGGCTTCGACCGGCATCCTGACCACGACCTCCTACAAAACGCCGAACGATCCAGCCTGGGCCAATGACAAGGGCATGACCGACTATCTCGCCTTCGCCGCGAAATACATGCCGGGGATGGACCCGAACGACGTGATCGCGGTGACCGGCTACACCACGGCCCAGCTCGGCGCGATCATCCTGCAGCGTTGCGGCGACAACCTCACGCGGGAGAACGTACTGAAGCAGGCCACCAACCTCAGCGGCATCGAGCTGCCGATGCTGCTCCCGGGCATCACCATCCAGACCATGCCGCAGGACTACGCGGCCATCACCGAACGCCGCTTCGCCCGCTTCGACGGCAAGACCTGGGTGCTGTTCGGCGACATCGTGGGCGCGGGCCTGGCCAAGGACTGATCCCGCACCACCCATCCGACCGACCGAACCGGCTCAAACATAAGGACAAGAACAATGCTGACAGCCCAGGACGATCTCATCGGACACCAGACGCCGCAGCCGTTCGCCAATGCCGGCGGCGGCGATGCAAGGTTCACCGAGCGCTACTGGTACACCGCGCATCCGATCGATGGCAGCGAACTGCTGATCGACATCGGGCTCGGCTATTACCCGAACCGCAACGTGATGGACGGATTCGCCGGCATCACGATCGGCCGCCGCCAGCACAATTTCCGTGCCTCGCGCCGGCTCGGGACCCGTCCGCTCGAGACGGAGGTCGGCGGGCTCAGGATCGAGATCGTCGAGGGCAACAGCCTGCATCGGCTGTCGCTCGCCGACAATCCGTCCGGAATCAGCTTTCAGCTCGAGTTCAAGGCGAGCTTTCCGGCGGCGCAGGAGAAGCAGAATTTTCGCGAGCGCAACGGCGTCGTCGAGGAGGACCTCGCGCGCGTCTCGCAATTCGGCCGTTGGCGCGGCTGGATCGTCGCCGACGGCAAGCGCTACGACATCGCGCCCGAACTATGGTGGGGACAGCGCGACCGCTCCTGGGGCCTACGATCGGAGATGCGCACCGACGAGACCAGGCCGCCGGTTGCAACCCATCGCAATTTCTTCTGGACCTGGTCGATGTTCCAGTTCGAGACGTCGGCGCTGTCGGTCTTCATCAAGGAGCGCACGCCCGGCAAGCCGCATTACCTCTCGGGCACCGAGTTCCGGCGCGAAGCCGACGGATCGGTTTCGCATCGCGAGGTGACCTCGGTCGAACACAAGATCGAATGGGCCGACGATCCGCTCGGCCAGACCATCGCGGTGGCCGACTTCACCTTCGTCTTCGAGCGCGGCGAACCGCGCCATGTCAGAATGCGTGGGTTGCCGATCCGGTTTTATCTGAAGGCCGGCATGTATGGCGGCCTGCAAGGCTGGACCCATGGCGACGACCGCGGCGAGAATCATGCCGCGCACGACGTTTGGAATCTCGACGACGCCGCGACACGCGCCGTCGCACGCACGCTGTCGGACCACGTCGTCCGGCTCGAGAGCGGCAACGAGACCGGATTCGGCATCAGCGAATACGGCGTCGCCACCGGCTATCCGCTTTATCCGGGACCGCAGAAATTCCCGGCGATGTGACCGGGATGGACGGGCAAGGCAAGCGCGTCGCGGAAGGGCACGCCGCCGCGTGCGATCCGTGGGACAACAAGGCGGCCGAGGCGCTGGTCTCGCTCGAGACGATCGTACCGCTGCGCTATCGCAGCCGCTTCGGCGACGGCAATCTCAATGGCCGATCCTATGGCGGCCAGATCCTCGGCCAGGCCATGATGGCCGCAACGCTCAGCGCGCCCGAAGACCGCCCAGCGGCGATGCTGCAGCTCTTGTTCCTGCGCGGAGCCGATCCCGACCGCCGCATCACCTTCGAGGCCGAGGTGCTGCAGGACGGCAAGCGGTTCTCCTCCCGCCATATCGTCGGCAGCCAGGGCGACGGACGCACCGTGCTGAGCGCACAGGCCACGTTCTGCGCTGCTCAGCCGGGCCCGCGGCACACAGTGCCGTTTACACGATCAGAAGATCCCGAAAGCCTGCCCGATCTGACCATGATCCCCGACGCACTGATGGCGCAGTTGCGACCGCTCGGTCCTTATTCGCAGCAGATCAAGCCCAGCATGGATTTCCGCATCCCCGAGATCGAACGTCAGCTCTCGGCTGCGACGGCAGAGCCGCGCCTGCGCTTCTGGATCAGATGTCGGCAGCCACTCGCCGCCGGTTCCCGCGCCCAGGCCGCGGTGTTCGCCTATCTCTCGGATTGGTGGCTCAATTTCTCCAGCGTCGGAGGCCATCTCCGCGACTTGCAGGCGCGCGCGCCGCTCTATCTGTCGAGCCTCAACCATTGCATCTGGTTTCATCGTGCATTTTCGCCCGACGCCTGGATGCATGTCGAAACCGAGAGCCCCTGCGCCGATGGCGGCCGCGGGCTGTCGATCGCCCGCGTCCATGACCGCGATGGGTCGATGCTTGCGACCTCGATCCAGGAAACCCTGATGGTACATCCGGATGGCGATGCGTAGGTCACGCTGCAACAGTTGAGACGGCGCCGTGATCGCGGCTGAGTTGCAGCCGCTGTTGATCACCGGTTCCATGACCTGTTGAATCCCGGCAACACCGCCGGACAAAATGCGCAATCGTGCAGATTGCGCATTTTGAACCACGACTGTGCCGCATCTCGGTCCAATCCTGCCTGCGGATGGCGCAACAAAAACACGATTGGGGAAAACCACCATGCAGCAGGCACCGTCGGGCGCACGGAGCGCGGAACCGTCCGGATATGTTCTCTACTTCCAGCTTGCCAGCAATGGCGCGAGACGCGCGTGCAGTCTGACGATCCAGGCGGAAAGCGCCAACGAGGCGGCCCGAATCTTCCGCGAGAACTGGAACGCGATCGAAACGATGGCACGCGACGGCGTGAGCACGGGGATGGTCGGCACGGCGCCCGTCAGCCTGGCGATGTCGTGAGGCGCATCGCGCCCTACACGAGCGATCCTACGCTTGAGGCGTGACAGGATAACGACCGCTCACTTCAGACCAGGATCGCGCGACCATTTGACGCGCTAACGGCACATCAAGTCATGAGATGAGGGGCTCGCGCACACACGCGAGCCTCGTTGCGTCCTAGAACGATTCAAATCCAACCCGGTTAGAGGGATTCAAGTCTGCTCCGGTTCTTTTCGCGCGCGCCGACTGCTAGAGGCGCGGCGTGAATGAGTTCGCGTGAATCGGAAATGCAAGAGTGCCTGTGAATGCTGATGGCCGGAATGTCGGCGACCGTGGAAATGCTGCCGACAAGGGCCGCACCCATCTGCTGATCGGCGCAGCATTCCTCTTCGCCGACGTCTCCTCCGCGGTGACGCCGGCAAGCGCTCAATCGAGCGTCCCTTTGCCGCCGGTCACGGTCGAGCAACCGACGCAGAAGCGCAAGCCCGCCGCTGCGGCGAAGCCGGCACAGCGAACGCAATCGGCCGCCGCGGCACGGCAGCGCAGCCGGAATGCACAACCGGAGCCACCGACACCATCGGAGCGCGCGGCCGCTGCCGCCGCCGTGTCGAACGAGGCCAAGCTGCACTATCGCGCGATGCCGAGCTCGACCACCCTGCGCAGCGGCGCCTCGCCGCTCGACACCGCGCAAACGGTCAACGTCGTGCCAGAGCAGGTGCTGAAGGACCAGTTGCCGCGCAATCTCGACGACGCGCTCGCCAACGTCAGCGGCGTCACCCAGGCCAACACGCTGGCCGGCACCCAGGATGCGGTGATGCGCCGCGGCTTCGGCGACAACCGCGACGGCTCGATCATGCGCAACGGCATGCCGCTGGTGCAGGGCCGCAGCCTCAACGCTGCGGTCGAGAGCGTCGAAGTGCTGAAGGGCCCGGCGTCGCTGCTCTACGGCATCATGGATCCCGGCGGCATCGTCAACACGATCAGCAAGCGCCCCGAACTCTACCAGCACGGATCGGTCGCCCTGCTCGGCTCGACCTACGCCAACAACAAGAGCGGCGCCGACGGCACCGTCGACATCACCGGCCCGATCGGCAATGGCGGCCTCGCCTATCGCTTCATCGGTTACGGCGTGAGCGAGGACTATTGGCGCAATTTCGGGCGTCATCGCGAAATGCTGGTCGCGCCGTCGCTGGCCTGGTACGGCGACAACACCACCGTCCAGCTCAATTACGAGCACCGCGAGTTCATCACGCCGTTCGACCGCGGCACCGCGTTCGATTCCGTGACCAAGGCACCTCTGGCGATCCCCGCGACGCGCAGGCTCGACGAGCCCTTCAACAACATGTGGGGCAATTCGGACCTGATGCAGGCCTCGGTCGAGCATCGGCTGAACCAGGACTGGAAGCTGTTCGCGGCCTACAGCTACAACACCGAGACATTCAGCGCCAACCAGCTCCGCATCACCGGCATCAACACCAAGACCGGCGCAGAGACTCGCAGCAATGACGGCACGCAGGGTTCACTCAGCAATTCGAGCTACGGCACCTCCTATCTGCAGGGCAACGTCTGGCTCGGCGGTTTCCGCAACGAGGTGCTGTTCGGCGGCGACGGCCAGTACCGCACGATCTACCGCGACAATCTGATCCGGCAAGCGACCCCGAGCTTCAACTTCTATAATCCGGTCTATGGTCTGATCACGCCGGGCACCACGGTGTCCGCCGCCGACAGCGCCCAGACCGACAAGCTCGGCCAGTGGTCGCTGTTCTTCCAGGACACGCTGCATCTAACCGGGCGCTTCGCGCTGGTCGGCGGCGTGCGCTACATGGAATACGACCAGATCGCGGGCAAGGGACGGCCCTTCATCACCAACACCAACGTCTCGGGCGACAAGGCACTGCCGCTGGGCGGCGCCATCCTCAAGCTCACCGACGAGGTCTCGCTCTATGCGAGCTACACCCAGTCGCTGAAGCCGACCTCGACCATTGCAGCGCTCACCGGCGGCGTCGTGATCGGCTCCAACATCGCCCCGGAAGAGGGCACCCAGTGGGAGACCGGCGTCAAGTTCGACTTCAACAAGCGGATCTCCGGCACGCTTGCGCTTTACGACATCGACAAGAAGAACGTGCTGGTCTCGCAGCTCAACCCTGCGACAAGCATCGTCGAGTATCGCACCGCCGGCAAGGTGCGCTCGCGCGGCGTCGAACTCGACGTCACCGGCCGGCTGACCGACAATTGGAGCATGATCGGCAGCTATGGCTATACCGATGCGCGCGTCACCGAAGATCCGACGCTCGCCGGCAAGGCACTGCAGAACGTCGCGCTCAACACCGCCTCGCTCTATTTGGTCTATGATTTCGGGACCACCCTGCCCGGCCGGCTCCGTCTCGGCGGCGGCGCGCGCTATGTCGGCGACCGGCCCGGCGACGCCGCGAACAGCTTCGTGCTGCCGGCCTACGCCGTCGCTGATGTCTTTGCGACCTACGAGACCAAGGTCCAGACGTTCCCGGTGATCTACCAGTTCAACGTCAAGAACCTGTTCGACACCGTCTACTATCCCTCTGCTGTCAGCAATCTGGCCGTGGCGATGGGCGACGCACGGCGCTTCTCGCTCTCGGCGACGGTGAAATTCTAGCATGGCTACGGCACGGACAGCGATCGGACTGCTGGCCGTCCTGGCCGCGCTCACGTGCGCCTGCGCCCCGGTCCGCGCCGACGAACTCACGCTCTACTCGACCCGCGAAGCCAATCTGATCGAGCCTGTCGTCGCGGCGTTCACGGCGGCGACCGGCACCAAGGTCAACACCGTCTTCGTCGAGGACAGCTTGGTCAAGCGCCTGACATCCGAGGGCGACAATTCGCCGGCGGATGTCCTGCTCACCATCGGCCTCGACAAGACGACCCAGCTTGCCGCGCGCGGGCTGACGCAGACGACTGCATCGCCGGCGCTTGACCAGGCGGTGCCGGCGAACCTGCGCGGCAGCAACGGTCAATGGATTGCGCTCGCCATCCGTCCGCGCGCGGTGTTCGCACGCAAGGACGATCCTCTCGCCGCGATCACCTATGAAGAGCTCGCCGATCCCAGATGGCGCGGCAAATTGTGCATGCGACCAGCCGCGCACCAGAACAATGTCGCGCTGATCGCTGCCTATCTTGCGCATCACGGAACAGATGCGACGCAGTCCTGGCTCGTCGGGCTGAAGGCCAACCTCGCCCGCAAGCCGGCCGGCAAGGACAATGACGTGGTCCGCGAGATCGCGGAGGGGCGCTGCGGCATCGGGATCGGCAACACGGTCGCGCTCGCGCAACTCCGTGACGGCCGCGAGGGCAATGACTTTCGCATATGGGCAGACGCCGTGAAGGCGGTGCCGACTGCGTTCGCGGACGGCGGCAGTCACGTCAATCTGACGGGCGCGGCGATCGCCCGGCACGCACCGCACCCGGCCGCGGCACGCGCGTTCCTCGAATTCCTCGTCACACCCGAGGCCCAGACGATCTTCTCCACCGCCGAGCTGGAACACCCCGTGCTGGCGACCGCAAAGCGGGCGCCGATCGTGGAAGAAATCGGATCGTTCGCCGCCGATGCCCTCCCGATCGACGAGATCGCCGCACATCAAGCGGCCGCAATCGCACTGATCCGAAAGGCCGGATTCGATGAATGATGTCCGCCGCCCGATCAAGGCCGCGCTGCTGCAGATCCATTCCCTCGCCGGCCTGGCGCTGGCGCTGCTGTGGGCCGTGGTCGGCCTCACCGGCGCGACGATGGCCTTCGAGGACGAGATCGAGGCCACCCTGAACAGCCACATCATGCGCGTCGACGCCAGTGCGACGCGGCGGCTGACGCCCGACGAATTGGTGGCGCGGCTTCAGGCTGACAGTGACCTGGGCAAAGTCTCGTCCGTGACGATGGCAAGCGACCCGTCGGCCGCGGCACGGATCCGCTTCGCCCGCAGCGAAGGCGGCACGCGGCCGTCCTCGGTCTATGTCGATCCCTATAGCGGACATGCGCTCGGCTCGCCGCGCGGCGAGGACTTCTTCGCGACTGTCCGCAAGCTGCATCGCTGGCTGCTGTTGCCCGGCGACGGCAACGGCATCGGCCGCAAGATCACCGGGGCGGCCGCGATCTGCCTGATCGTGATGCTGATATCAGGCCTCGTCCTGCGCTGGCCGCATCGCGCGCGCAGCGTGAAGATGTGGCTGAAGCCAAATCTGGGCTTGCGCGGGCGCGGCCTGCACCGCTCGCTGCACGCTGTGATCGGCACCTGGGTGCTGCCGGTCTATCTGGTGATGACGCTGACCGGCCTGTGGTACTCGTTCGAATGGTACAAGGCCGGCGCCAACTGGCTCCTGGCGCGGCCGGAGGCCACGGATGCGGCGGTGCAGCCCAACAAGCCACCACGGGGCGCGGCGGCCGCCGCGGAAAAGGGCGAAGCCAAAGCCGAAGCGAAGGCCGACGCAAAGCCGCTCGCCTTCGATCGGGTCTGGACCGCGTTCCTGCAGCAGGAGAATAACGATTACGGGCGGGTCCTGCTGACCCTGCCGGCCGGCGCGGGCACGGTGGTGCGCGTGCGGTCATGGTCGCGGGATTCCTCGCTTGAGAGCGTGCGCGACGAATTCCGTATCGACGCCGTCACCGGACGCGTCATCTCGTCGGATCGCTACGCCGACAAGACGTTCGGCGAGCGCGTTCTTGCCGGGGTGCTCGACATCCATCGCGGCGCCATCCTGGGGTGGCCCGGCAAGCTCGCCTTCATGCTGGCCGCCGCGATGATGCCGCTGTTCGCCGTGACCGGCCTGCTGCTCTATCTGTCGCGCCGCAGGCACCGGCGCCTCGCGCGCCCGCCGATGGGCCACCTCGTTCCAGGCGAATGAACCTCGCGATCAGCCGAGGCCGCACGCCGCAAGCCGGGCGCGCAACGCGGCGTCCGTTTCGGCCGCAAGCTCGAGCAGCCCAGGATAGGGATCGCCCGGTATCCCGAGCGCGGCGGCGAACGCCGGCTCGGTCTTGAGACCATCTGCCCGCAATTCGCTGACGGCTCGCCGCAGCCGTCCGTCATCAAGCGCGAGCAGCCGCCGCTCCACCTCGAAATGGATCCAGCCCCGCTGCTGGCGCACGGGAAGCTGATCGCCGAACAGTTCGAACGGCCAGCCATCCCACACAAAGCGGGCAATCGCCGGCCGCGTCCCCGAGGTCCATCGGTAGAGCACGAAATCATCGGCCGATTGATAGTGGGACCAAACGATGTCCGCGAACGCGTTCGGATCCAGCGCATGACAGACGATATCGACGTCCCTGCCCGACACGGCAAGGCCTAGCGGCAGCGTTCCGACGATATGGGGATCGAACGGCCTGAGCAGCTCCATCACGGCGGAGCTGGTGACGGCGGATGCATAGTGCCCGATAGTCATCGCGTGGCGTGCCCTCGAGATCGCGGCGAAGCAATACCACGCTCGCGCGGAATGAGGGAACCTCGACAAGCCGGGCGAAGCCTGACGGAAGCGGTCTTGTAAGCGCTACGGGGCGATTTCGACCCCGTCACCGTGGTCGAAATCGCCCCGCCAAACGAGCAGACAGGCGGGACTGCCTCGCAATCCCGCCTGTCCAGCCGATAGTCGCTTTGATCGTTCGATCGATTAGCCGAACTGGTTCATCGTGTTGTGGGCGCCGCCCGCCTTGAGGGCAGCCTCACCGGCGAAGTACTCCTTGTGATCGTCGCCGATGTCGGAGCCCGCCATGTTCTGATGCTTCGCACAGGCGATGCCCTGACGGATCTCCGCGCGCTGCACGTTCTTGACGTAGCCAAGCATGCCTTGCTCGCCGAAATACTCCTTCGCGAGATTGTCGGTCGACAGCGCAGCCGTGTGATAGGTCGGCAGCGTGATCAGATGGTGGAAGATGCCGGCGCGCTTGGCCGAATCCGCCTGGAAGGTACGGATACGCTCGTCGGCCTCGATCGCCAGCGGCGTGCCGTCGTATTCCACCTTCATCAGTTCGGCGCGGTTGTACTTGCTGACATCCTTGCCGGCTTCCTTCATCGCGTCGTAGACCTGCCAACGGAAGTTGAGCGTCCAGTTGAACGACGGCGAGTTGTTGTAGGCCAGCTTCGCGTTCGGAATGACCTTGCGGATGCGATCGACCATCGAGGCGATCTGCTCGATATGCGGCTTCTCGGTCTCGATCCACAGCAGGTCAGCGCCGTTCTGCAGCGAGGTGATGCAGTCGAGCACGCAGCGATCCGCACCGGTGCCGGGACGGAACTGGTAGAGATTGCTGGGCAGCCGCTTCGGACGCATCATCTTGCCGTTCTGGTTGATGATGACGTCGCCGTTGCGCGCATTGGCAGCCGTCACTTCCTCGCAGTCGAGGAAGCTGTTGTACTGATCGCCGAGGTCGCCGGGCTTGTGGCTCACGGCGATCTGCTGCGTTAGGCCGGCGCCGAGCGAGTCGGTACGGGTCACGATGATGCCGTCTTCGACGCCGAGCTCGAGGAACGCGTGGCGGCAAGCGCGGATCTTCGCGATGAAGACCTCGTGCGGCACGGTGACCTTGCCGTCCTGGTGGCCGCACTGCTTCTCGTCGGAGACCTGGTTCTCGATCTGCAGGGCGCAGGCGCCCGCCTCGATCATCTTCTTGGCGAGCAGGTAGGTCGCCTCGGCGTTGCCGAAGCCGGCGTCGATGTCGGCGATAACAGGCACGACGTGGGTCTGGAAGTTGTCGATCTTCTCGATCAACGCCTTCTCCTTGGCCTTGTCGCCTTCCTTGCGCGCCGCATCGAGCGCGCGGAAGGTATCATTGAGCTCACGGGAATCCGCCTGGCGCAGGAAGGTGTAAAGCTCTTCGATCAGGGCCGGCACCGAGGTCTTCTCGTGCATCGACTGGTCGGGCAGCGGGCCGAATTCGGAGCGCAGCGCCGCAATCATCCAGCCGGACAAATAGAGGTAACGGCGATCGGTATTGCCGAAGTGCTTCTTGACCGAGATCAGCTTCTGCTGCGCGATGAAGCCGTGCCAGCAACCGAGCGACTGGGTGTACTTGGTGCTGTCGGCGTCATAGGCGGCCATGTCGGCGCGCATCAGCGCAGCCGTGTAGCGGGCGACATCCAGACCGGTCTTGAAGCGGTTCTGCAGGCGCATGCGCGCCACGGCTTCGGCGGTGACGCCGTTCCAGGTGTCCTTGGTCTTGAGCAGCGCCTCGGCCGCCTCGAGCTCGCTCTGATACGAAGCCGGCCCCTGGATGCTGATCCCGCGCGGTTGGAAGTTCATGTCCGTGATCCCTTCGGTGACGAAATAACTGGTCTCTTTGTAAGCCCAGCCTCACCGGGAGCTAGACCTGGCGTGGAAAACTTGTCATAACTTACAAGAAACCGATGTATTGTTGTAAGAATCTTACAAACCTTGGATGAGGCGATGGTAACCTCAAGCGCCCGTTCCGTTTTCATGGGCCCGCGGCTGCGGCGGCTGCGGCGCGATCTCGGGCTGACCCAGGCCGACATGGCGGCCGATCTCGAAATCTCCGCCCCCTATGTCGCGCTGCTGGAACGCAATCAACGGCCGGTGACGGCGGACATGCTGCTTCGGCTTGCCCGTACCTACAAGATCGATCTGGCCGATCTCGCCGGCGACGGCGGCGCCGATCACACCGCGCGCATGCAGTCGGTCTTGAAGGAGCCAATGTTTGCCGACATCGACATCCCCGCGCTCGAGGTCAGCGACCTCGCGGTCAGCTATCCCGGAATGACCGAAGCGTTCCTGCGCCTCTACACCGCCTATCGCGAGGAACAGCTGGCGCTTGCGGAGCGGAGGGCTCCGGACCTGGTGGGCGGCGGGTCGCACCTCGGTCAGGAGAACTTTGACGCCAACGATCCCGTCGCGGAAGTCAGGCGATTTCTCGCCGCGCGCCGCAACAATTTCGCTAACCTCGACGATGCGGCCGAGCGTCTCGTCCACGAACCGGCCGGACCAGCCGGATTCATCGAGCGGCTTCGCGAGCGTCACAAGCTCCAGGTCCGCTATCTGCCGCCCAACGTCATGCTTGGTTCGGTCCGGCGACTGGATCTCCATCGCCGACAATTGCTGCTCGAGGACTCGCTCGATACCGCGGGCCTCAATTTCCAGCTGGCCAAGCAACTCGCCTATCTGGAACTGGAAGGCGAGATCGGCGCGGCGGTGGAAGACGGCAAGTTCACCAGCAAGAGCGCCGAGTTGCTGGCCCGCCGCGCACTCGCGGCCTATGCCGCGGCCGCGCTCATCATGCCGTATTCGGTGTTTGCGAAAGCGGTCGAGACGCGGCGTTACGATCTGGAGGCGCTGGCACGCCAGTTCGGCACCAGCTTCGAGCAGATCGCGCACCGCGTGACGACGTTGCAGCGGCCGGGCCTCGAGAAGGTGCCGTTCTTCCTGATCCGCGTCGATCCGGCCGGTAACATTTCCAAGCTGCTCGATGGCGCCGGCTTCCCGTTTGCAAAGCACGGCGGCGCGTGTCCGCTATGGTCGGTCCACGACATCTTCAAGACGCCACGCCAGATCGTCACGCAATGGCTGGAATTGCCCGACGGCCAGCAGTTCTTCTCGATCGCCCGCACCGTGACCGCCGGCGGCGGCGCGTTCGGTGCCATCCGCGTCGAGCGGGCGATCGCGATCGGCTGCGCCGCCGAGCATGCAGGCCAGCTGATCTACACGCGCGACGGACAGGGGCCGAACGCGGATGAGCCGACCCCGATCGGCGTCGCATGCCGGGTCTGCCATCGCCCGAGATGCGCGGCGCGGTCGGCGCCGCCGATCGGACGCGAGATTCTTCCCGACGATTTCAGAACCTCGAGCGTTCCGTTCGGCTTCTCGGCGGATTGACGCCGCCGATCACCCCTGCGGCCGGTTCGCGTCATACAGCACCCGCACGCGGATCGTGCCGTCGATGTCTTTCAAATCGGCCAGCAGTCCCTCGCCCTCGCCGCCGACAACGTCGGTCTCGAGCACGACATAGCCGACTTGCGGATCAGTCTGGAGATATTGCGCCAGGATGTTGATCCCGTGCCGGGAAACCGCGTCGTTGACCTGACGCATGACGCCCGGAACGTTGCGGTGAACATGGATGAAACGGGTGCCGGTCGGTCGCGCCGGCAATTGCACCTGCGGAAAATTCACCGCGCCGAAGGTCGACCCGACATCGGAATAATCAATCAGCTTGCGCGCAACTTCGCCGCCGATGCGATCCTGCGCCTCTTCCGTCGAACCGCCGACATGCGGCGTGAGGATGACGTTGGGCAGGCCCTGCAGCGGCGAGACAAAGCGTGCCTCGTTCGACACCGGTTCGACCGGGAACACGTCGACTGCGGCACCCGCCAGCCGCTCCTCACGCAGCGCGCTCGCCAGCGCATCGAGATCGACCACGGTGCCGCGCGAGTTGTTGATCAGATAGGCCTCGGGCTTCATCAGCTGGAGCTGGGCTGCGCCGATCATGTTGGCGGTGGTCGGCGTCTCCGGCACATGCAGCGAGACGACGTCGCTCGCTGCGAGCAACGCGTCAAGCGACTCGGCAGGCTCGGTATTGCCGTGGCGGAGCTTGTCGGTCTGATCGAAATAGATCACGCGCATACCCATGGCTTCCGCGAGGTTCGACAGCTGCGAGCCGATGTTGCCGTAGCCGACGATGCCGAGCGTCTTACCGCGCACCTCACGGCTGCCTTCGGCGGACTTGTCCCAGCCGCCGGCATGTGCGGAGACGGAACGCGGAAAGATCCGGCGGAACAGCATGACGATCTCGGCGATGGTCAGCTCCGCCACGCTGCGGGTGTTGGAGTATGGCGCATTGAACACGGGGATTCCGAGCTTTCGCGCGGCGTCGAGATCCACCTGATTGGTGCCGACCGAAAAGCAGCCGACAACGAGCAATCGGTCGGCGGCCTCGAGGATTTCCGCAGTCAGCTGGGTCCGCGACCGAATTCCCAGCATATGGATACCCGACAGCGCTTGCTTGAGCTCTTTGGGCCCCAGCGCCTTGGGCAGACGTTGCAACTCGGTATAGCCGTTCGCCTCGAACATCCGGACTGCAGAATCATTCACGCCCTCCAGCAGCAGCACGCGTATTTTGGTCTTGGGCAGCGACAGCATCATCAGGATCCGGGCTCGTGGGTTCGGGCAAGTCATGCACGAACGCAGTTTCGACGGATCAGGTGATAACATGGAAAACAATCGCATCAGAAGCCGCCATCGGCGGCACGTCCTGCGATTTCCGATGAAGCCCGCTCGATCGGCGCGCCCAGATGCAGGAGCAGGAACCGATTCAGCCAAATGTCCTGCCAATTCGCCGGTAAAGCCCCTGTAGCGCCTCCCAAGGCGTTCAAACGCCCGCTCTGGCTCACCGGCTGCAGGTCAGTCAAACTCGGCGCCGAGGGTTATATCCAGAGCGCTGCCTCACTTCCCCGGTTCCGGCGCCCGCAAGCCTGCCACCGTCGCCGGAGCAGATCAGGAAATCGCCATCCCTGACGTCTTGTCGAACAAATGCGTTCGCTCAAGATCGAGCGCGACGTCGATGACGTGATCCGGCTCCGCGGCGACGCCAACCGGCATTTGCGCGGTGAACGCAAAGCCCGCGACCGTCCCGATCACCAGCGTGTGCGGCCCCAGCGGCTCCACGTCTTTCACGAGCAACCGGACGGAAGAACCCGCCGGCGCGCCTTGCCGCAACACATGATCGGGCCGCACGCCGAGCACCACGGGCTTGCCGACGCTTGCTGCGTAGGCCGCCTCGCGGGACTTCGGTATGCGCAAAGCCGTGCCGGATGGGGCGGTGAAGGTGAGCGCGCCGTCGCTGGCAATGATCTCACCATCGATGAAGTTCATGCTGGGCGCGCCCATGAAGCCCGCGACGAACAGATTAGAGGGCTTCTCGTAGATTGTAATCGGATCGGCCGCCTGCTCGATCCGGCCTTTGTTCATCACCACGACGCGATCGGCCATCGTCATGGCTTCGACCTGGTCGTGCGTGACATAGACGATCGTTTTGGCGAGACGGCGATGCAGCGCCTTGATCTCGGTCCGCATCTCAATGCGGAGCTTGGCGTCGAGATTGGACAGCGGCTCATCGAACAGAAACACATCCGGGCTGCGCACGATGGCGCGGCCGATCGCCACGCGCTGGCGCTGCCCGCCGGAAAGCTGCTTGGGCCGACGTTGCAGGTACTGTTCCAGGTCAAGGACGCGTGCCACGTCGTTGACGGCCTTCTCGATGCTGGCGCGCGATTCGCCGCGCACTTTCATGCCGTAGCCGATGTTCTCGCCGACCGTCATGTGCGGATAGAGCGCGTAGTTCTGGAACACCATCGCGCAATTGCGCAAGCCGGGCCGCAACTGGGTGACGTCGCGGTTGCCGATCCGGATGGTGCCGCCGGTGACGGCCTCCAGTCCCGCGATCATGCGCAACGTCGTGGTCTTGCCGCAGCCGGACGGGCCGACCAGCACGACAAACTCCTCGTCGGCCACGTTGAGGTCGAGCCCTTCGATGATCTTGTAGGGCCCGTATGCCTTGCTGACGTTCTCGATCTCGACGTGCGCCATGGAATCCTTTTCCGTCCCTTCGACGGCTAGTCAAGCCCCGGATGACGCTCGCGCATCATCCGGGACGTCTCACTGGAAAGCTAGTTCTTGGGCGGGAGGCCCATCGCCGCGCGATAGGCGGCGAGCTGCTTGGCCCGGCCGAACTCGTCGGTCAGGCGATTCCACTCCTTCGCCATCGCGTCGAGCGCCGCCTGCGGCGTGGTCTGGCCGGCCAGCGCCTTGCCGAGTTCGATCTCCACCACCTCGGTGTAGGAGAAATAGCCGGGCAGACGCATGTCGAGCGCGACGTTCTTGGCGTTGATGGAGTCCGATTGCGCGCCGAGATATTCCTTGGCCTCTTTCGGCGAGAAGATCTTGCTCCACAGTTGCAGATTGGCGGTGTGCGATTTGCGATAGGGATTGACGCCGCTGCCGCCGGTGATCGCCGCCTGGCCCGACACCTCGGGGCTCGTCAGCGTCTTGACGAAGTCCCACGCCGCCTGCTGGTTCTTGCCGGCCTTCGGCACCGCGATCTGCCAGCCGCCGAACGCCATGAACGGTCCCGGAATGACGCTCGGGAACTTGTCCCATTTCTTGGTCTTGGCGTTCCAGATCTCGTCCGAACCGGGCAGCATCGCCGAGCCGACCTTGCCCGAAATCTTGGACTGCTTCGGATCGGCGGCGATCACACCGGTGTCGCCCCAGCCGATCGATTCCGCCACCTGCCCACCGGCCACGGCTGCGTTCACCTCGCCGAACGAGAAGTTCAGCGCGTTGGGCGGCCCGAGTTTCGATGCCCGGATGTATTCCTCGAGCCCCTTCACCCAGCCCGGGTTGTTGATCTGCGCGTCCATCGTCTCGGGGTCGAAGAACATCGCACCCGGATAGTTCGGACTGTTGGCGTAGGCCGCCGCATGGCTGAAGAAGAACCAGAATTGCTGACCGCCGCGACGAAACGCTTCCGCCGTTCCCCACAGGCCCTTGTCGGGCCGCTGGAAGAACTCCGCGATGTCGAGATATTGCTTCCAGGTCTTCGGCGGCGCGAGGTCGTAGCCGTATTTGGCCTTGAACGCGTCCTTCTCCTTGGGATCGCTGAACAGGTCGGTGCGGTACGTATAGGTGTGGACGTCGCCGTCCATCGATTGCGAGTAGATCTTGCCTTCCCACACCATCAGGCGTTCGCGATAGGCCGGCTCGATATCGTCCCAATCCTTGCCGGACTGCATCTCCTTCGGCATCTCGCTGAGATAGGGGACGAAATCCGGCAGCCAGGCCGGCGCAAAGCTGACGAGATCGAACGTCGCGTCCGACGCCGTGAGCGATGTCGCGATCTTCGGATAGAGCTCGGACCATGGAAACTCGACGACATTGACCTTGCCGCAGGTCTTCTTGGTCCATTCGTCCGCGCCTAGCTTGAGCGCGGATGCGATATACGGTCCGGTCTGCGACGCCACCGTCAGGGTGACGCCGGTGTAATCCGGGCTACAGGCAGCATTCGCCTGACTCGCGGCGCAGGCCATCGCGAGCGAGGTGGTCAGCATCAGGAACGTCCGTCGCAACATCGTCTAGTCCTCCCTACAAGGTTTTTTGCTATTTGATGGCCCCGAGCAGCAGGCCCGACCGCATCATCCGGCTGAGCAGGCCCGCCATGATCATCATGGGAACGATGGCGACGAGCGCCGCAGCCGAGATCGCCCACCATTCGTCGCCGCGCTGGCTGTTCTGTCCCGCCACCAGGATAGGCAGCGTCTGCCATCTGGAATTGGTCAGGAACAGCGCGAACAGAAACTCATTCCAGACGAAGGCCAGCGTGATCATGAACGTCGCCAGCAGCCCGTTCATCGACATCGGCACCACGATGCCGAAGAAGATGCGCCAGCTCGGCACGTTGTCGACCATCGCGGCCTCCTCGACCTCGATCGGCACCGCCTCGAAGAAGTCGCGCATCAGCCAGACCACGATCGGCAGCGAGAAGGCGACGTAGCACAGCGTCAGGCCGACGAAGCTGTCGATCAGCTGGAAACCGAGCCGGCCGATCTCGCTGTAGAGCAGATACAGCGCAAAGGCCGTCACGATCGGCGGGAACATGCGCTGGCTGACGAACCAGAACAGGATGTCCTCATTGCCGAGGATCGGTCCGGGCAACGGCAAACGATTGGCGGCGACGGCAGCGATCAGCGCGATAGGAAACGCGAGCAACAGCGCCTGCGGGCGGGTCAATCCGAACGTCGCGTTGAAGAACAGATAGCCGCCGAGCGCGAGCAGGAAGAACACGAGCCCCGCACCAAGGCGTACCCTGAACTCGAAGCGCACCAGCGCGTAGGCCGCCATTGCGCCGATCGCGGTGGCGATGGCTGCCGCCGACAGGCCGACGATGGTCGAATTCAGGAAGGTGTGGAAGAACTCGCCGCGGATTCCCTGATAGAGATCGATGAAGGGCTGCAAGGTCGGCGTGAAGTCGATGAACGGCATATAGGTCGGCCCGCCGACCACGCCCGGCGGCGTCTTGAACGCGGTCACGACCACCCAATAGAGCGGAAACACCGTGATCAGACACCAGACGAGGACGCCGACCGTAACCAGGCGGCGGCTCCATGGCGATAGTCCCGTCAAGCCCTGCCCGCTCATCGGCGCTTCTCCAGATGAGGCCGCAGCAGCGCCAGATAGGTGACGCCGATGATCGTGATCGCGATCAGGAACAGGAAGCTGAGCGCCGACGTGTAGCCGAGATTGAACTTCTTGAAGCCTTCCTGATAGGCGAACAGCGTCAGCGTCTCTGTGTCCACGCCCGGCCCGCCGCCCGTCATCACGAACACCGTGTCCATGATCTTGTAGCTCTCGATCAGGCGGATGAAGACGATCGCGGCCGAGATCGGCAGCAGCATCGGAAAGGTGATGCCCCAGAACTGCTGCCAGGCGCTCGCATTCTCGAGCTCGGCAGCCTCGTAGACGTCTTCGGGCAGCGTTTGCAGGCCGGCCAGCATCATCAGGATCACGAACGGGGTCCACTGCCAGACCTCGACCGCGATGATGCAGGCGAGCGCCCAATGTCCGTTGGTGAGGAACGGCAGGTTGACCAGGCCGAACTTCGACAGGAACTGGTTGAGCGGCCCCATCGTCGGGTTGAACATCATGCGCGCGACCAGCGCGACTGCGACGGGCGCGAGCAGCATCGGCAGCAGCAAGGCGACACGAAACAGCCGCTCGCCCGGCACGCGCGCGTTCAGTGCCAGCGCGACACCGAAACCAATCGCGTATTGCAGCCCGACGGCGATGAAGGCAATCAGCGTCGTGGTGTAGATCGCGTTCCAGAACCGCGGCTCCTGCAACAGCGTCGCATAGTTGCCGAGCCAGACCACCCGCGGCGGGATCGGCGGGATCAGGCGATAGCTCAGGAAGCTCGTGGTGAGCGAATAGATCAGCGGAAAGATCGAGATCGCCAGCACGACGAGCACCGCCGGCCAGATGAAGACATGCTTGATCGGATCATTCCGCATCATCGCGCGATCATCCCTTCAGCAGCGCGTCGATCTCCGCGCGCCGCGGCATCGCGGGCGCCGTGCCCGGTCGGGTCACCGAGATCCCGGCCGTGGCCGAGCCGAACCGCGCGGCCTCGAGCGGATCGGCGCCATCCGCGAGCGCCGCCGCGAAACCGCCGACGAAGGCGTCGCCCGCGCCGGTTGTATCGACCACCTTGCCGGCGGCGAAGGGCGGCACGTGCAGCGAGCGGTCCCGCGCATGAAACAACGCGCCGCGCTCGCCGAGCGTGATCAGCGCCGTGCCCGCGCCTTTCGCCAGCAGCGCACCGCCGGCGCGGCGGGCACCGGCGAGATCGCTCACCGCGATCCCGGTCAGCGCTTCGGCCTCGGTCTCGTTGGGGACGACATAATCGCAGAGCGCAAACAGGCCAGCGTCGAACTTGATCGCCGGCGCCGGATTGAACACGGTGATGCTGCCGGCGGCGCGTGCGATCTCGAGCCCGCGCCGCGCCGCATCGACGGGCTGCTCGAGCTGCGTCACGAACACGCTGGAGTCGCGAATCGCGTCCGCCACCGCATCGACATCGGCCGGGCCGATCCCGCCCGCTGCGCCCGGCACCACGATGATCGCGTTATCGCCGCGCGTCTCGTGGACGTAGATGAACGCTGCTCCGGTCGGCGCGTCCGCCGTCCTGGCGACGCGCGGCCGGATTCCTTCGGCCTCCCAAGTCTTGATTGCAAGCTCGCCGAAGGCGTCGTTGCCAATCCGCGAGATGAAACTCACGCTGGCGCCGGCCCTTGCGGCGGCGACGGCCTGGTTGGATCCCTTGCCGCCGGGCCCCATGGCGAATCCCGAGCCGGCGATGGTTTCGCCGATCGCCGGCATGTTGCCGGCGCGGAACGCCAGGTCGACGACGAAGACGCCGAGGACGGCGACGCCATTCTTGCTCATGTCGTCACTCCCCGTCCGGCGCGATGACGCCCTTGCTGAACAGGAAGCAGCCGTAGAAGCGCCGCTCGCCGGTCGCGATCACGCAATAGGCCGCCTTGGCCTTCTCGTAGAAGGCATGGCGCTCGACGCCGACCAGCGGCCAAGATCTTCCCTCGGCGCGGTCGATCGCGGCCTGCACCTCGCGCTGCACCGGCGGCACTTCCTGAGCCTGGCCGACGATCTCCATGCGGATCGCGGCATCGTCGACAAACGTATCGAGCGGCATCACCGAGAGAACGGCCTCGACCGCCTTGGCAGCACTCACATTGTCGATGCGCAGCAACTCGCCAAGCACGCTCTGGCGCGCGATCGAGTCGGCCGGAAAATTGGTGTCGCACACCACCAGGCGATCGCCGTGCCCCATCGCCCGCAGGGCGTAGAGCACGTCGGCATTGAGCAGTGGATTGATGCCCTTGAGCATGTTGCGTCCCTCCCTTGTCGTCAAACTAGCCGAACTCTGACGGTCCGGACCCCGATCGATATCACCGCAAGGTGACATCCCTAGTCGCCATATGGAATCCAGATGTTCTTCACCTGCACGGCATGGCGGAGCAGGATCGGGCCCTCGCTCGCGGCCTTGTCGTACCAGTCGAGCGCCAGGCCATGATCGACCAGCGTCCGCTTGAGATTGCCGATCGAGTACCGTTCGGCCGCCGTCGAGGCGTCCTGCGACCCAAATGCCCAGAGCGCGTCGACATCGTCATGCTCGGCAAGGACCTTGACCAGTTCATCGCGGTCACCAGTGACGATGTTGACCACGCCGCCCGGCACGTCCGACGTCTCGAGCACCTGGTAGAAGTCGGTTGCGGCGAGCGGATGCCGCTCGCTCGGCACCGCGACGACCCGGTTGCCCATCGCAACCAGCGGCGCGACCAGACTGATGAAGCCGAGCAGCGGCGCCTCGTCGGTACAGACGACACCGACCACGCCGATCGGCTCGTGCATCGCGAGCGCCACGCCGCGCAGCGGCGGTGCGTGGATCGTCCCTTCGAATTTGTCGGCCCAAGCGCCATAGCTGAACAGCCGCCCGATGCTCGCATCGACTTCCGCGCGCGCCTTTGCTGCCGAGACGCCGGTCATGTCGGCGATCCGCCGGGCGAACTCGTCGCCGCGCGCGGAAAGGTTTTCGGCTAGATAGTAGAGGATCTGGGCGCGATTATGCGCCGTCGCCCGCGCCCAGCCCTCGGCGGAGCGCGCCGCGGCCACGGCATTGC
This sequence comes from Bradyrhizobium sp. RD5-C2, assembly GCF_019972155.1. Taxonomy (GTDB): domain Bacteria; phylum Pseudomonadota; class Alphaproteobacteria; order Rhizobiales; family Xanthobacteraceae; genus Bradyrhizobium. Next base: position 179,301 of record NZ_BOVL01000013.1, read on the forward strand.
GGATATCCTTGCGATTGCCCTCGCCGGCCTCGCCGAGACGGCGGCCCTTCGGCGAGAGCACCGCGCGTGAATAATTGCCGTCCGGACGGACCTGCTTGCCGCCGACGAACAGTTTTGCCGTCCGATCGATCGGCGGCACGTCGAAGCCGGCGCTGGCGCCGGACGCCGTCGGCAGCGGCGATGCCTTGGCCCTGGCCTTACGTCCGCTCCAGGCCTTCGGCTTGAGATACTCGTACATGCCTTCGCGGCCGCCCTCGCGGCCGAAGCCGGACTCGCGATAGCCGCCGAAGCCGACGCTGGCGTCGAACAGATTGGTGGCGTTGACCCAGACCACGCCGGCCAGGAGTTTCGGCGCGATGTCGAGCGCGAGCCCGATCGTCTCGCTCCACACGCTGGCGGCAAGGCCGTAGCGCGTGTTGTTGGCGAGCATCACCGCCTCGTCCGGCGTGCGGAACGTCATCGCCACCAGGACCGGGCCAAATATCTCTTCGGTCGCAACCGTCGAGGACGGATGCACGTTCCAGAGCAGGGTCGGCGGATAGAAACATCCTTCCGACAGCAGCGCACCGGACGCCTGATATTTCTCGGCGCCCTCCTTCACCCCGGTCTCGACCAGCGACTTGATCCGCTCGAGCTGCACCGGCGCGACGACAGCGCCCATGTCGATCGCCTTGTCGAGCGGCATGCCGACGCGAAGCGTCTCCATGCGGCGGATCAGACGCCTGCGAAATGTCTCCGCAATGCCCTCCTGCAGCAGCAGCCGCGAGCCGGCACAGCAGACCTGGCCCTGGTTGAACCAGATCGCATCGACCACGCCTTCCACCGCGCCGTCGATATCGGCATCGTCGAACACGATGAACGGCGACTTGCCGCCGAGCTCCAGCGTTAGCGATTTTCCGGTCCCTGCGGTCTTCTGGCGGATCAGGCGACCGACCTCGGTCGATCCAGTGAAGGCGATCTTGTCGACGCCGGGACTTTCGACCAGCAATGCGCCGGTCGCACCGTCGCCGGTGACGACGTTGAGCACGCCCGGCGGCAGGCCGGCCTCGGCCGACAGCTCGGCGAACAGCAGCGCGGTGAGTGAGGTGAACTCCGCCGGCTTCAGCACCACCGTATTGCCCGCGGCGAGCGCTGGCGCGATTTTCCAGGCCAGCATCAGCAGCGGGAAATTCCACGGAATGATCTGGCCGATCACGCCGATCGGCACCTGATCGGCGAATTCGCGGTCCTGCAACTGCGCCCAGCCCGCGTGATAGAGGAAATGGCGCGCGGCGAGCGGCACGTCGAGATCGCGGGTTTCCCGGATCGGCTTGCCGTTGTCGATTGCCTCCAGCACGGCGAACAGCCGGGCGTGACGCTGCAGCATGCGCGCCAACGCGTAGAGATGACGCGCGCGGCCGTGACCGCCGAGCTTTGCCCAGGCTGCCTGCGCGGTGCGCGCTGCGCTGACCGCGGCCTCGACATCGGTAGCGTCGCCCTGCGCGATGCGCGCCAGCGTTTTACCGGTGGCGGGCTCGGACGTCGTGAGGTGCTTGCCCGCGTGCGGCGCTGTGAATTTGCCGGCGATGAAATGCCCGAACGTGGCGTCATGCCGCGCCAGCCAGGCCCGCGCCTCGCCGTCCGCCTCGGGCGCGGGGCCATACTCCATGGTCTCGAAATAGCTTGCGACGCTCATCGCTGGAGTCTCATCCCACGGGGTGGCGGTTGAAAGCCGAGTAGTGGCCGGTCACGTGATGCTCGAGCTGCCGCTCGATGTCGGCGAGCAGGCTGGAGGCGCCGATGCGGAACAGATCCGGCTCGAGCCAGTCGCGGCCGAGCTCCTCCTTCATCAGGAACTGATAGGTGAGCACGTCCTTTGCCGTCGAAATTCCACCGGCCGGCTTGAAGCCGATCTTGTAGCCGGTGCGCTCCTGATAGAGGCGGATCATCCGCAGCATCGCCAGCGTCACCGGCAGCGTCGCGTTCACGCCCTCCTTGCCGGTTGAGGTCTTGATGAAGTCGGCGCCGGCCATCATGCAGACCATCGATGCCTTGGCGACATTGCGCAGCGTCTTGAGATCACCCGTGGCCAGGATCGTCTTCAGATGCGCGTTGTCGCAGACCGCGCGGAAATCCTGGACCTCGGCGTAAAGCGCCCGCCAATCGCCCGTCAGCACATGCTCGCGCGTGATGACGATGTCGATCTCCTGCGCGCCGTCCCGCACCGACGCCTCGATCTCCTTCAGCTTCAGTTCGTGCGGCACGAGGCCTGCGGGAAACCCGGTCGAGACCGCAGCGACCGGGATGCCGGATCCATCGAGCGCTTCGACAGCCGCACCGACGAACCGATGGTAGACACAGACTGCGCCGGTATGCAGGGCGCGCCCGGCAAAGCCAAGCTTCTCCATGACATCGCCGCGCACAGGCGCCTTGGCCTTGGCGCAGAGGCGCTTCACCCGTTCGGCCGTATCGTCGCCGTTGAGCGTCGTCAGGTCGATGCAGGTGACTGCCTTGAGCAGCCACGCCGCCTGCGCGTCCTTCTTCACGGTTCGCCGGCCTGGCAGGCTCGCAACACGCCGTTCGGCGGCCGACAGGTTGATCCTGATGTCGTCGACCCAGTCCATCTCGAGCGCACGGCCGCTGTTGCGCGGCAGCGAATGCACATGCTCGCCGCCCGGGGAAGGCGATTGCACGGCCAACGGGGACGGATTCTGTATGAAGACGCTCTGCGTCATGGCGGCGCCGTGCGGTCCTAGCGAATCGAGGAGGTGGCCAGATAGATTGGATGTGTCGATCGCAACATGTGATCCTCCCCTGACCTTACCGCTGGGTCCGCCGACCGCCTGAGGAACGACGCCGTCCCCAACGCTCGATCAGCCCGCCGGACTGGATGTTATTATTTTAACAAAACGACGTTGATAAACTCACAACATTGTAAGATCATTGTCAATCGGATAAGCAAGCTCGGCGATCAAAATGGCTGAAACTTCCAACGCACGACCAAGCGAGACACGCGTCCAGCGCCTGCAGAGGCTGCGCCGCGCCGTCGAATCGAGTGGCGCGCTGCATCTGAAGGACGCCGCCGAGCTCCTCAAGGTTTCCGAAATGACAGTGCGGCGCGACCTTGCCGGGCCGGAGGCCGCACTCGCGCTGCTCGGCGGCTACGTCGTCAATGCGGCGTCTCCGACCGGCATCAAGTACACGTTCGAGCAGGAGATCGACCAGCACACCCAGGACAAGCGCCTCGCCTGTCGGGCTGCCGCCGCGTCCATCAAGGAAGGCGACACCATCTTCATCGACTGCGGCACCACGATGCAGTCGCTGGCGGATTGCCTGCCCGAGGATCTGCCGCTCTCGGTGATCTGCTATTCGATGAACGTGGCGTCGATCGTGACGCACCGGCCCAAGACGCAGGTGATGGTGATGGGCGGACTCTATCATCCCTCGTCGCAGTCCTTTGCGTCCGACGACGGCTTGTCCTATCTGCGGCGGCTCGGGATCAACAAGGCCTTCATCTCCGCCGGCGGCGTGCACTGGACCCGCGGCGCGAGTTGCTCGAATTTTCACGAGGTCGCCGTCAAGCAGGCCGTCATCGAGACCGCGATGGAGAGCATCCTGGTGATCGACGCGAGCAAGCTCGGCAGTCTCAAATCGGCATTCTTCTCGGATATCCGCGCGTTCTCGCGGATCATCGTCGGCGGCGCGGCGTCATCGGACATGCGCAAGCACTTCCGCAGCCTTCCCGTCGAGTACGTCACCAGCGCAACCTGATCCGAGCGGGGGCTGGCACACCCGGATCAGGCTGCTCACGATACGCGGGCTCGCGGGACCACGCATCGAACTCGTGCGGCTCAGTTGCAGGCGGGCTTAGCCTTGTTGCAGGCGTCGGTCAGTTCCTGCGGCGGCTCTTTCTTGAACACCGTCTTGTAGGATTCCAGCACGTTCGACTGCGTCACCGGCAGCGACTGCACGCCGATCCAGCCGGGCGTTTCCTTGCCGAGCAGCGCGTTCATCATCGCCATCGCTTCCGCGACGCCCTGATCATAGGGGCGCTGCGAGCCGGTCGCCTTCAACGGACCGCCCTTGGCGATCTCGATCGCCGATTGCAGGCCGAGGTCGACGGTCGTGACCGGAATGTCGATGCCCTGCGCGCGCATCGAGCTCAGCGTGTCGAGCGCCGGCTGATCCCAGACCGCGAACAGGCCCTTGATGTCCGGATTGCCGGTGAGGAAGTCACCCGCGATCTGCGACACCTTCGGCGGGTCCGTGAAGTCGACCTGCTTCATCTTGATGTCGGGACGGTTCTTCTGCATCCACTCGCGGACACCTTTGGTGCGCTCGTTGGTGCTGAAATAGTCGACGCCGAAATTGACGAGGCCGATGGTGCCGCCCTGCGGCATGCAGGAGGCCAGGATCTGGGCCGCGATCTGGCCGTTGCCCTGACTGTCCGCCGAGATCATCGAGGCATATTCCTCCGGATGCTTGAGGCCGGTCGGAATGCTGTCCATCAGCACCAGCTTGATGCCGGCCTTGGCGATCTTCTTGTAGGTCGGCGCGGTCGCGGTGAAATCGACCGGGATCGAGATGATGCCGTCCGGATGCTGCTGGATGGTGTTCTCGATGTCGGCGATCTGTTTGTCGACCTGATATTCGGCGGACGCGACGCCCGTCACCGTCACGCCATACTTCTTCAGCGTGTCGGTGATGCCCTGGATCTGCAGCTGCGCCCAATCGAGATTGACGGTCTGCATGGAGATGCCGACCTTGAAATGCTTCTCCTTGACCTTGGCGGCGTCGGCGTCCGACAGCGCGAGCACCTCGGGCGAGGCGGCCTTCTCGCCGTGCGGTCCCTGGCCGACGATGGATTTCGGTCCAAGCGTCGCGAGGTCGACGCCCTTGACGCAGCTCGCTGGCACTTCGGCGCGCGCCGAGGGGGCAATCGAAATGGCCGTCGCCGCGATCAGCGCGGTCAGCGGCAGAGTTTGTCGCAAGATTGACTTCATTGTTTCCTCCCTTTTTTGGTCGCCGATTGACCGGAGGCCGGCGACCTTGCCCCTACATTTTCGAGGATCGTGCTCTAGCGTTTCGTGAAGGCGACCGCGGCCACAATGATCGCTCCCTTGATGACGAGCTGCATCGGCGAGCTGACGCCGAGCAGCACGAGGCCGTTGTTGAGCGTGCCGATGATGAGGCTGCCGAACAGCGTTCCCAGGATGTAGCCGCGGCCGCCGAACAGGCTACAGCCACCGAGGATCACGGCGGCGATGACGTCGAGCTCCATTCCCTGCACGACGTCGGGCCGCGCGGCGTGTGAGCGCGCGGACAGCACCAGCGCCGCAAGCCCGGCCAGCGCGCCGGTCAGCACGAAGGCCGCCGTCGTCACCCATTTGGTGTTGATGCCGGAATAGAGCGCCGCGGTCGGATTGCCGCCGACCGCATAGATGCGGCGGCCGAACACGTTGTAGTGCAGCAGCAGGATGCCGACGATCATCGCCACCAGCGTCCAGGCGATGGGAACGGGGATGCCGAGGAACGTGCCTTCGCCGAAAATCGCAAAGTATGTCTCGTTGGTGATGATGACCGGCTTGGTGTTGGTCACCATCATCGCCAACCCCCGCGCCATGCTCAGCGATCCCAGCGTCACCAGGAACGACGGGATCGAGAGCTGCGTGGTCAGGATGCCGTTGAGCAGCCCGACCAGCGCGCCAGTACCGAGCCCGGCAATCGCACCGACGATCCAGCTGTTGCTGATCTGGCTCATGGCGAGCGCCGCGGCCATGCCCGACAGCGCCAATGTCGATGCGACCGACAGATCGATCTGGCGCGCGATGATCACGAAGGTCATGCCAACCGCGATGATCGACACCAGCGTCGTCTGGCGTCCGATATTCAGGAAATTGTCGACCGACAGGAACCAGGGCGAGGACAGGCTGAACACGACCAACAGCACCACAAAGGCGATGTACAGCATGTAGGGCCGCTCGCCGCGCAGCAGGTTGTGCAAGAGCTTGCGGCGGCGATCGGATCGGGTCGACGAGGCGACGACATTGGGCGCGGTGAGTTCAGTCATGCGGGCAGCTCTTGCAATACGCCTTGTCCGGAGGCCTGGTATATTTGCAGCAGATGATGGAGCTCTTCGGCATCAACGATCTCGCCGCGCACAAGCGTTCGCGCCACGCGTCCGTCGACGATCACCGAGATGCGGTCGCAGAGCTCGATCAATTCGACGAGATCCGAGGAGACGATCAGGACGCCACTGCCGTCGCGGGCGGCATTGCGGATCACGCCGTAGATTTCCTCGCGTGCGCCGACGTCGACGCCGACCGTCGGCTCGTCCAGCAGCAGCACGCGCGGCCGCGGATCGTTCCATTTTCCGAACACGACCTTCTGCTGGTTGCCGCCGGACAATGTCCTGACCAGGCTGGAAGCGCCTTGCGCCTTCACGGAAAGCCGCGCGACCGCAGCGTCCGCACGCCTGAAGGCAGCGCGTTGCTGCATGAAGCCCCAGCGCGAGAAATGCGGAATCCGCGGCAAGGTGATGTTGCGTTCGATCGAATGGTCGAGGACCAGGCCTTGCACGTGCCGATCCTCCGGCACCAGTGCGACGCCCTGGTCGATTGCATCCGCCGCGCTCTTCGGCAGCCATGGCCGGCCCTCGATCTCGAGCGTGCCGCTTTCCGCCGGCCGAAGTCCGAAGATGGTCTCCAGAATCTCGGTACGTCCGCTGCCGATCAATCCGGCAAGGCCGTGGATCTCCCCCTTCATTACCGACAAGTCGACGGCCGACAGCCGGTCATTCGACACACCCGACAGCGACAGAACCGGCGATGAATCGAACGAACGCGCCGCCGCGGGCGTGGCACGCGACGCTGCCGGCGCCAATCGATCGGTTCCGATGATGGCGTTCACCAGCCGCTTCATGTCGGTATCGGCGGTGACGAACGTGCCGGCATTGGCGCCATCGCGCAGCACCGTGACACGCTGCGAAATCTCGAACACCTCGTTGAGGCGATGGGTCACGTAGATCACGCCGACGCCGCGGCGCGTCGCCTTGCCGATCGCATCGAACAGGATGCGGACCTCGTCCGACGTCAGCGAGGATGTCGGCTCATCGAGGATCAACAGCCGCACCTCGCCCATCAACGCCTTGGCGATCTCCGTCATCTGGCGGTAGGCGAACGGCAGCGAGCCGACCGTCGCTTTGGTATCGAGGGGAATGCCGAGCTCACCCAGGAACGCTTCGGCCCTGGCCATCAGTTCGCGCTTGCGGACGAAGCCGAACCGCGCGCGGGGCTCGCGGCCAAGCAGCAGATTGTCGGCGACGCTCAGGGATTCGACGAGACTGAGGTCCTGATAGACGACGGCGATCCCCGCCTCGCGCGATCGTGCCGGGCTGTCGAACGTCGCCGGTTTGCCGGCGATTTCGATCGTGCCGCTGTCGGCGGCATGAACGCCGCTAAGTATCTTGATCAGAGTGGATTTTCCGGCGCCGTTCTCGCCCAGCAACGCGTGCACCTCGCCGGACACGACCTCGAGGTTGACGTCGCGCAGCGCGCGCACGCCGCCGAAGCGCTTGCTGATGCCATCGACCATCAAAAGCGACGCCGACGGCTGAGGCTCTGCCGCGATCGAACCGGACAATTCCATTTTCCTCCCATCGCCGCGCGGAACGCTGATGCGATGATGACATCTTGTTATTTTTGCAACTTATTGTGTTATAATTCTATCACATCAAGCGACCTGTCAATGGGAGATCACGCCGTCAGGCGCTCCAATTGGGGACGGCCGGCCGCGATCAGGTTCGGCCCTGCCCGGCACACGCCGCCGGCCTCCCACGCGCGATGGAAGCCGGCAGGTTGTGCTAGGCTTCAGTCGCTCATCTCATCAAAGCCAACGCCGGTGAACCGCGATGAAACTGAGTGCTGCGATTGCCGTCGTCCTGATCTGGTCGTGCCTTCCTGCGACTGCGCAGCAAGGCGGTGCCGCCCTCTACGCGCAGCGCTGTGCGCAGTGCCACGACAGCACCAACACCGATATTCGCGCGCCGAGCCGCACCGCGCTGCAATCGAAGTCGTTCGATGAAGTTCTGGGTGCGATCACCACCGGCGCGATGTCGTCCTTCGCGCAGGGACTGAGCAATGACGAGCGGGCGGCGATCGCTTCACTCGTCACCGGCAAGGCTGCCTCGCATGCGTCGGCCGCCAGTGCAGGCCAATGCGCGCAGAGCGAGGCCGGTTTCCCGCAGCCGATCGATGGACCACGGTGGAACGGCTGGGGCACGGATCTCAACAACAGCCGGTTTCAACCGGCGGCCATGGCCGGCCTCACGCCAGACCAGGTCCCGCGGCTACGTCTGAAGTGGGCGTTCGGGTTTCCTGGTACGTCCGCTGCCTACGCTCAGCCGGCGGTCATCGGCGGCTTGCTGTTCGTCGGCGGCGGCGATCGCAAGGTCCATGCCCTCGACGCCAAAACCGGATGCACCCGCTGGGTGTATCCGACCGAGGCGCCGGTCAGGGCGGCCATCAGTCTTGTCCCGATGGAAAATGGCCAATCCGCCATCGTCTTCGGCGATGTGCTCGCCAACGTCTACGCGGTGAATGCGACGACCGGCGCGTTGATCTGGAAGAGCAAGGTCGAGGATCATCCGGCCGCGCGGATTACCGGTGCGCCGACCTTCTATTCCGGCGTTGTCTATGTCGGGGTGTCATCGATCGAGGAGGCGACGGGGTCTCGGCCAACCTACCAATGCTGCACGTTTCGCGGCAGCGTCGTTGCGCTGAAGGCCGAAACCGGTGCGCAGATCTGGAAGACCTACACCATCGCTGAAGCGCCGCATCCCACGCGGACGAACGCGATCGGGACTCAGCTGTTCGGGCCGGCCGGCGCGTCGGTCTGGTCCGCACCGACGATCGATGCTCAGCGCCAGGCGCTCTATGTCGCGACGTCGAACAGCTATGCCGATCCGGCAACCGACACCAGCGATGCCATCCTCGCATTCGATCTCGCGACCGGCAAAATGCTTTGGCATCAGCAGGCCACGCCCAAGGACAGCTTCGTCGTTGCGTGCTTCGGCACCGACCAGAGCAATTGTCCGCAGGACCGCGGTCCCGACCACGACTTCGGACAATCGCCGATCCTGGTGACCTTGCATGACGGACAACGCGAGTTGGTCATCGGCCAGAAATCCGGCGTGGTGCACGCGCTCGATCCCGACCATGAGGGCAAGATCCTGTGGCAGACGCGGATCGGCCAAGGCGGCCCGTTGGGAGGAACCGAGTGGGGCTCCGCCGCGGACCAGGACCGAATCTATGTCGCCAATTCCGACGTGCGGTTCCTGCGGGACGGTTCGAGGCGTCTTAACTCAAGCGAAGGCGGCGGCCTGTTCGGCCTCGATCTTGCGACCGGGAAAATCGAAATGCAGGTAGCGCCGGTTGCCTGTGGCGATCGCCCACAGTGCAGTCCTGCGCTATCCGCCGCGGTCACCCTCATTCCGGGCGTCGTTTTCTCGGGCGGCGTGAGCGGCTTCCTGCGCGCCTACGCCACCGATGATGCACGGCTGCTTTGGGAGATCGACACCGCGCGCGACTACGCCACGGTGAATGGCGTCCCGGCCCGTGGCGGCGCCATGGACGGCCCCGGCGCGGTCGTCGTCGACGGCATGCTGTATGTCAATTCCGGCTACGCGCAATGGGGCGGCCTGCCCGGCAACGTTCTGCTGGCCTTCGAGGTTGGCAACCCCTGAGAAGCGCAATGTCAGCATTTGCGACGGCACGTTGAGCACTACTCGCCGCGGGCTATTCGTGCTTTGATGTCGGCCAGGATCGGCTGAGAGATCCGGCGGGAGGCCTTCTGGTGCTTGGTGACGTGCTACGCAACATCACGTCAGGCGCCTTTACCCTCGCGCCCAACAATCGTCGCGTGTCAGGTTCCGAACGGCGTCGAATCGAATCGACGGACATGGCTGCCGCGCCGCAAATCGATGCGCATTTCGTTGCGCACAAAAAACACAGAAACTATAAGTGCTTGGAAGAATGGTCGGAGTGGCAGGATTCGAACCTGCGACCCCTGCGTCCCGAACGTAGTCAGCGGCCGAAAAAATCAACAAAATCAATGAAGATCGATCCTGATTGACCACCGTTATCGGTGTTTGTTCACGGGGTTTCGGTGGTCAATCGGTGGTTGGCTTCTCTTTCGCGCAACAGAAGGTCGCCCCTTCGGCCCGTATCCGGGAGGTTCGAGCCGTCGGCGCGCTACGCCGCTAGGTTCGCTATTTCGCAGCGCTATTTTCTGCAGCGGGGCAGCTGTTGTACTTGGCTTCAGCCATCCGAGCAGATCGTCAAGCCATCAAGGTTTGTAAATTGAAAGAAGCTTGCTGGCGAACTCCTGAAGGTCTGGGGGAACGACGTTCGATTGCTCGTCCCCGGCGGAGAGCGGTACACTCAAACTCCAGTTCGTCTCGAATCTGAACGCACCGTATTCTTCATCGAGAATACTCTTGACCTTGGACGTGCCCAACGCGTCTGCTGGGTCGGGATCGAACGGGGGAAGGATAGCGACTTCTCCATGCACGCCCTGAAACGTTGCCGTGTCGAAGAAAAAATCGAGATGAGAGTAAACAAAGATGCCATTCGTCGTTTGAGAGATTAACGGATGCTCGAGCATCTGGCGCACCAGTTTCAAGCGCGAAAAGCGCGCCGTACCGGCTCTTCCCGGTAGTCCCTTTGCGGATAGATCGGTGCTTATCTCGCCGAGATCACAATTCAGCTCGAAGGCTCCCCCCGCCGACGCGATACGGGCGAGCCGCTTGTTGTAGCCATAAAGATTGACGCCGATCAAAACGGGCGCAAGCTCGTCAAGAAAGAGATGCGGCATATAGCTGAACGGACCACCGCTTGGGTCATCGGCATCTTTCCTCTTCACGAAGGGAACGAGCTCAATGATCTCGTGATAATTCACGCCGCCAATCGGGACGAAGCCGGGCCGAACATTCTTCTGTCGACAAAAAAGAAAAACAATCGGGTGCTGATCTTTCTTCGGGTCCGGAGTGACGATGCCGCGCGGAGGGGCGAGCGAGAGGTTCGGCGGCAATAACGTTTGAACCAGTTTGGTATCGCGCCAAATCGTAATGCAGTAACCTTCCATCGTCCCTACGCCGCCGGCGGCGCGTGTCTTCAACCGCTTGAGCAAATTGACGAAAGGCAGCAGCGTGATGGGAACGGGAATCTTGCGATAGTTGCCGTAACCGGGAATATTCATGCTCGCTCCTGTTATCGCTCTCGCTGCTACACGGCCGGACATGACCGCCGCTTCAATACATCCGGAATCCAATCCGGTGCGGGTCCAATCGCCCGCGAGAAATAAGTTTGAGATACCCGATCGATCCGGCCAAAGGCGCCATTGAAGGGTGCCGGGCTTTGAAAGGACGTAGCGTTCCCACGGATTTATGTTCGGGCGGATATATTGAGAGTCGAGCCGCGCCTCGCCCTGCTGCTGCACCGACGCCGGAACGACCAGCAGATCCCAGTCGAACTTCGGCAAATTGGGATCGCGACACTTGGGCCAGATCTCCGGCAAATCCTTGTTCATCCACTTGATGATCAGCGACTTCGCCCGAGCGAGTTCGGAATTCGGATAGCTTGGCCCGGTGGACGACCCATCTTCGGGAAAGACACCGACAAAGTAGCCCAACGATCGCGACGCATGTGCGCCCTGCCCGGTCTCGTTGGCGAGCAACGGCGAGTTGTCCTGCCACGAATTCAGCGGTGTAGAACCTGGTCCTTCGCTGTCTGGTTCAAAGCCGACCATGACGGTCCGCGGATCCGCCCAGCCAAGCTGGGCCGTATCTTTCTTCAACCATAGTTGCAGGGCCAATGTCGGGATCGTCTTGATATTTGCTAGGCACTTGCCCCAGGTGTCCGGATAACCGGTCGAGAGATCGCACGCGGTCTTCTCGAGCCCTCCAAAGCCGGTCGCAAGGATCGCAATGTCGAACGTCTCGTCGATCGGGGTGCCAGGGGCTGGACGTCGCTGTAGCGTCAGCGACCCCGCATCTTTCCATTTGGTCCAGAACGATTCCAGATCGTATCGCTTTAACGTACCGTCGTCGTCGATCTGTTTGTAAAGAGGGTGGCAAGGCCAACTCTCGAGACCGGTCTCCTGATTCTTGATCAGCGGTTCATAGTCGCATTCTGGATTTTGTAGCTCGACCTGGCGGCGGAGCTCGATGCTTTGTATCGCACTCTCGTCGGTCGATAGTACGAGCTTCTCCAGTTTGTGAAAGAACTTGAACTTTACTCCCTTGTCTCGAAGGTATTTGTAGAGCGGCACGAACAGAAAGTCGCCCATCGGCTCACGCAGCGTGTAGAAAATCGATCCCCGGTAGGTAAGTAGCAGCCTGAGCAATCCCACCGTCCCGACACCGGCTCCGACCTCGCATACGCCTTTGACGCTACCAAAGACATAGTCGTAGCATCCCCGAACGACGCCGGAATTCAGGCTCTCGCAGGCGCACCCATTTTTCTCCATCCAGCACGACCATTCCAAATGGTCGATAGCGTCCAAACCATCTCGGAGCACCTCCTCTGACAACAGTCCCTGTATCAGTCCCGCCGCCAGGTCGAAGAGAATCTGGAGGCGGCGAGCCTCGTCATCTTTGGCCTGCCCCAAGGCCGCATCTTTCCCGTGCATGGCGGTGCGAGCGCTCCCCAGCTGCCTCCGGAATCCAGCGACGAGCTGCTTCACATCGCAACTGATCGTGTTGATTGCCGATGTGGGTCTATCGAGCAGCACCGCTATCGCGGACAGCGGCGTCGGAAACACTTCCCGCGTTCCGAGCACGTCCATGGTGTCCTGCTGGATTTGCCGTCGCACGTTTGGTTCTTCGGAGCTTCCGAGTACCGAATCAAGGAAAGCCTGCTCAGCCCAGGACAACAGATTCTTCACGAGAGTCGTCGGAGCCAGATCCAGCAGTCCGATCCCCGGATCGAACGCGTTCGGACGTGCTTGAAGCACCCATGGCTTCCACGCACAGTCCACGTATTCCATCACCGTAAAATGATTCAGGCCCTCGAACTTGCTGCGCCATTCCCCCGCCGGGCGGTTCAGCCGAGCGTATAGGCGCTGCACTAGGTCGAATGCATTGTCGTAGAATCCGGCCCAAACGTGAAGGCCATGCTCAAGCCCGCGCCAGTTTCTGGTCTCGTCACGGCCGACGCTGGCCTTGCCGCCGAGGCGCCACCCGAGTGTATAGATCGTGATGTCGAAGCGCTCATCCGAATCCTGCTCGATCAGCTCGAAAGCCGCCGTGAGCGCGCCAATACCGCCGCCGAGAATTGCAATTCGCGTCTTCTCCGTCATCGAAGTCTCGTGCGTTGTTCGCGTGACCGTCCATGCCACAGTTGGAAGTCGACGTCGACGTCGTCGGATGCGGCACCGACCGCAGCTTCCAACAACGAGGTCACTCCGTTAGCCACCAGCGCAGCGAGCGAGGAAACCCCGTCTCCAAATCTCAGGAAATCTTCCCCCGTGATTGCAAAGCTCGCACCGGAAATGGCACGGGCTGCCTGCATCCCTGATATTACCGCCGCTTCGATGCACTCGGTGTTGAATCCAGTGTCAATCCACGTCCCTGCCAGGTAAAGATTGTCAAAACCGGACGCTTCGGTCGCCAGCCGCCACTGCGTCGAGCCGGCCGCCGATACGACGCAACAGCTCGATGGATCAACATTTGCTCGACAGACTTGCTGCTTGATCCGACAAGGGCCTTCGGCATGAGTGTAAGCGAAAAGGTTATCCCAGTTGAAGCCTCCCCCGTGCGAAATTGCGTCGGGCCACACATTGAACGACTTATGGTTCAGCCAGCTGATCGCGAGATCCTCAGCGAGCTTCTTCGCATCAGCAGGTACGTTGGTTCGGTCGGGAGGTTGGCGGAATAGCTCAGTCTCGAGCACTCCACACAGGTATTGCAGCGACTTCGGCTGCTCCTGGTCGTGCCGCCGCTCGTACTTCAAGACTTGAGACATGTCTGCCCATATGTCGAGCGGATCCGGTCCAGTAGATATTACGGTCTTCGCCGGCGAGCGTGACGGGATTGCCTGCCTTGGCGGATAGCCCAGTCCGGTCGCCGTCGGCACAGAGCACCACAGCTGAACCGAAATGCTCGGAACCAAAATCGCAGTCTCCGTCATCGTGCGAAACCTGTTGTTGGCTGCGATGAGTTGATCGCACGGACCCGGCGCGGCATTCAACTTCTTGAACGCACCAACGGGAATGGCAAGGACGACGGTGTGAAAGTGATTTCCCCACTCGAGGGTTTCTTGACCAACGTTGTGACAGCACCAGTGCGATTCGAGATCGACTCCCTGCTCCTGAAGCCTTCGCCCATTGCAAATCTGGCTCCATAGCGGCGTCTCCGGCCAGCATTCCAGATTTCCGTTGCAGGGTTGCGGGCGGATGGTCGGACAATATTCTTTCTTCGTAAGATTCACTTGTCGATCAAATACGATCCGGGCAACAGATCCTTCTTGCGGATCCAGCTCCAGACGCTTGAGTTTCCGGAAGAATTCAAACTTCACGCCGCGCTGCTTCAAGACTCGATAAATCGGCACTACGACGACTTCACCCATCCCTGATTGCATTTCAAAGGCGAAGGATTCCCGGTAGGTACCGTAAAGCCGAACGACGGCCTGGGCTGCGGTCCCGGCCCCATAGCTTGGACGCCGCCGGTCTCCATCACAGTATTGCAGCATGGAATCGTAAAGTGCCTGAACGATTGGCGAGCCATAGGTCGAATCGCGAGCCGCCCCACAGACCGAAAGCCATTCGCGAAAATCCATCAGATCCAGCTCGCGAATGGATATTCCACCAAGCATCATATCGATGATGATGCCCTTTATGGTTGCCGTTCCGACGTCTATGAGTTGCGCCATGAACATTCCGGCGCCATCCTTTACGAAGGTCGGCGATAGCACGGCCTTGGCAAAGCTCCTGATGAAGTTCACAAAGGCGCGCAGTTGAACCTCGCTAGGATCGGCAACCACGCTCGCAAGCGCTTTTGACCAGTCGCGCGCGAGCGACGCGCACCACTTGACGTCGATGGATACTTTTGTAGCGGGATCGAACCGGAGCAGGTCGGTCTTTGGCGTTGTGTACTTGCGGTAGTCAACGTCCACCGCATCCAGAAGCGTTCTCGTGTCGTCGTCCAGATCCACCTTAGTCGATATGCCCGGCATCGAACAAATTAGCTGGTCATAGAAGCATTGCACGACGCAAAGCATCTGCGCGAACGCACTGAACGGCGAAAGGTCCGCGTTCCCGTCGCCGGGAAAGCCGGCCGCGCCGGATGGCCAACTCAGACAAATCACATCGGGAGCATCGCCACTGCCAATGGCCGAATCGCACTGAGCTTTCAAAGCATCCGCTACCGACCGAATCTGCTGGCCGCATTTAGGATTCCACTCCTCGTAGGCCGCCCTCAACATACTAAATGCGTTCTCGTAGCAACCGAACCAGATATGGAGACCGTGCTCGACGACGCGTCCTTTATCGTCGCGCCCAGACGCCCCCTTTCCTCCGAGGCGCCAGCCCATTTGATAGATCGTAATCTCGAAGCGATCTCGCAAATGCTCACGTTGCGTCAGCTCGAATGCCGTTGCGAGCGCAGCCATTCCTCCACCCAGAATGGCGATCTTCTGCTTCGTCATGCACGAACTCCTCGGCTCGATCTTCTAGATCGACAACGCCTTGCGGATGGCTACGAGATCCGGTTCGGCTCCTACGCTCATCAATATGTCTTGCGCTCGAATGAGGTTCGATGATCTCTCCGGATCACCGAGAGGTCTCGTCTGGGCAATCTGGTAGAGCGCGAGGCCAAGCTCGCGAGGCATGTGCAATCTGGCCGCCGCCCGCGCAGCCGCTCCCCAGAGACGCCGGGCCTTTGCCTGCCGGCCAGATAGTAGCGCGGCCCGGCCTCGCAGGAGCAGCGCCTGCGGCCGGCACACGGGTGACATTCGAGTAACCCGAGCCGCGTGCTTGCACGCAAGCAGCGCGCGCGGCATCGCGTTCGAACCGGCGCCCTCTTCGGCCCACTTTGCCAGGAAGACCTCGGCTACCCCTACGACCCCATAAACATAACTGCCCCAAACGACATCGACCTCCTGGAGAACTGCAAGGGCGCGTTCGGCGACCTTTAAAGCCGCTTCGGCCTCGCCGCGATGTTGAAGCGCAGAAGCCAGGATACCAAGGCAAAGCAATCGATCCGCGCGGATCAAGCGCTTTTCGGTGAGCTCATCCAGACGCCGCAATTGATCCGGATCTGTCCTGTTGCGCATCAAATTGGAAAGCACGGTTGCCGCCGCAAGCCATGCCCCTGCCTGATGCGTGGACTCCGACGACACCATCGTCTCCAGATCCGACAATAACGCTTCAGCAACTACTAGATCGCCGCGCAAAATCGCCGAGAAAGCCAGAATTGTCACCGGGGCGTGCCAGCGAGAGCGATCGCCGAGTTGGCGGTAAAGTTCGAGCGCGTGCTGTGCACAACGCTCCGTCAAATCCCACTCGCCCGTGCCATAGCCGAACACCGCTGCAAGAAGATGCGCGCGAGCCACTGCCGGCAGACTTCCCGCCTCACCCGCAACCCGCAAGGCGCGCGAGCGATAGTAGCGGCCAACCCCGCGCAATCCCGACATTCCCAGGCCCAATCCCAAGGCACTGTAGCCGCTGATCGCTTCGTCGGCGGCGCCGCAGCGCTCCGCAAGGTTGAGTGCCGACAAGGTTTCATCGAGCACCGCCAGCGACTCGTTGAGGAAGAAGTGCCGCTCTGCCAGCCGTTCCCGAATATGCGCGGTCCGCTCAAAGTTTCTCTTGTCGATCGTCGAGTAATGTTCGGATGATGGCGACCATAGTCGCAATCGAACTTGCCGCAGCACGTTTACCAAGACGCGGGCCAGCCGGCCAACACTCCCCCGCGGGGACGTCTGCTTCAGAAGCGCCATCGCCCTGGCGAAGTGGAGGAAAGCTTCATCGTAGTCGGCCAGTTCGTTGTTCGCGTCACCAAGGATCCACTCCCATTCGGAGCGGAGCACGTTACTGCTGACGACCGAAGCCGATTCGATCAGGCCGAAAGCCCTTTGCACATAGCGTATGGCGTCGCGATTAGCGTAGCTCCTCAACGCCTGCTTCGCAGAAAGCTCGAGATACCGTATCGCTCGATCGCTTTCGTTTGCTCGCTCCCAATGCTGTGCAAGTCGCGAGTAGTAGGGCTCGAGCCATTCGGCGTTCTCGCGCTCGATGACGTCCGCGATCGTCTTGTGAAGCGCGACCCTCTGAGCGAACGACAGTAGCCTGTAGGTAACTTCCTGGCTGATGGCATGGCGAAACGAATAATGCGCGGAAACTCCTCCTCTGTCCTCAATGACGAGAAAGTCCTGCGCGGTCAGCTCATCGAGCATCCCGCCAACGTCCATCAACGCGATCTGCGCGGGATAGATCGCTTGGGCAATTTCGGTAGTGAAGTCGCCGTCGATCACGCTGGCAACTTTTAGCAGAAGCTGTGCTTCGACACGAAGTTCATCGATGCGACTGACGATCGCACCCTCAAGATTCGCAGGAAGGGTCCGCTTTGCCGGATCATGAAGATCGGCCAACACTTCGCAAACGCCTCGATTGACATTGACCGAGCCCGTATCGCGAAGCGCTAGTGCCAGTTCTTCACAATGAAACGGGTTACCTTCACCCTGTTGATAGACGAAGTCCACAAGGGCTTCGGGAAGTTTGTTCGCGCGGAGGCGCCTACAAACCAGCTGTTCAATCGTCTGCTTGCTCATTGCGGCGAGATTGATCTCGGTGGCGAACTCAATTCCCTCCTGGCGCGCCGGTGCAATCATTAGAGGGCGGCAACTTGCGACCAGGAGAAGGTCGGGCACCTGCCGTGCGACGGCCGTCAAGAGGTGCATTGATGCGCTGTCAAACCAATGAAGATCCTCGAAGATCAAAGCGCGTGGGCTGCGTTCACCATCCGAGAGCAGCGCAACGACGAGAGCTTCGATGCATGCGGCGCGAGCCGAGCCGACGATCTGTCGCGTGAGGACGGTTTCGGAGCGATTGATGTTGACGATGTCACGTAGCAGCGGCAGCCATGACAGAAGCGTCCGATCATGGCTCAACTTTTCATGCGCAACGCGACCGATGTGTTCTGGCGAGTCGCCGCCGAGCAGGTCGTAGATGACGTTCCGCCAGGCAAAGTATGGCGTGAACCTTTCGATCGACGTTGCAAAGCCTCGCAGGATCCGGGCGTCGTGTGACCGGGCAAACATTGCCAGGTCATCCAGCAGGACGGACTTCCCAATGCCGGGCTCACCTCGAACGACGATCGCGCCCCCCGCACGACTGTCAAGCGCATCGTGCAACTTACGGCGTTCACTCGTTCGACCGACGATCACGCCGTCGTGATGGTCGCGATGGGCTCGTGAGACCGCTATCGGGCGATACGCTGTGACCAGGACGTCACTGCCCTTGATGTGTTGCGGAGGCAATACCGAAAAGCTGACAGTTTCCCGAACTGCCTCCGCCGTCGTGGCATCACAGAGAACCCTCCCAGCGGCCAATTCCATCAGCCGCGACGCCATGTTGATCGCGGGTCCCATAAGGCAGTATTCACGGCGCTCGCGGCCGCCATAATCGCCGCAGAACAGTTTTCCCGATGCTATGCCGATCGAAATCCGCACTCCCGTGGATTCGAGCTCCTTGAATATTTCAAGGGCCGCCTCGATACCCCGCTGCGGGTCGTCCTCGTGGGCCTGTCGTGGAAGACCAAAGGCAAGCGATATGCTGAAGCCTTTGTCGTCCATGATGATCTTGTGGATCTCGCAGTGAAATCTGTGAGCGGTGCGTTGAACCTGCTTGACCGCAGCCTGAAGCTTTTCCGCGAAGGGCTGGTCAAACGAGAGTTCGAACAAGCTGACGTAGACAACGGTAATGTTCCTGAATTCCGCCAACCATCGTTGTTCACCAAATCGAAGATGATCAACGACGATGTCTGGTACGAGCGCTTCGAGCTGCAGGGAACTTGTATCGATGCGAAGCCGGCGTGTCGGCGTCGTGCTGTCGCCCGACATTCCGATGAGCGTAAAAAGTTCTCGCGAGAGAGCTCCCTCACAATGATCCTGTATCGAGCTATGCAACTCGCGGGACAACACGACATCGCCGATTTGCGCGTTGCGATAGGCGTCTCCAAGGCGCCCGAATAAGGATCCAACGATCACGAAATACCATTGATCGTGGAGGCCACCGAGTTTGCAGCAGTCTACCTGACCGATGTCGATTGAAATGCGCGGCCGCAGCTGATGTTGCCCCGCCTGCACTTGCCTGTTCATTTCGGCTTTCAGCGCAAGGCCGCAGCGTGCGGCAAGAAGAGACGCCTGACCGAGGGCTGCAGCGTCATCCCACATGGCGAGAATGCCATCGCCGACGAATGCGATGATATCTCCTCCGTGCTCCGCGATGATTTCGGTAAGCGGTCCGAAGCTCGAGCTTAGCAGATCGGAAACGTCCTCGGCACCGCTGGGTCCCCGACGCGCCAATTGGTTCGTTGTCTCGACAAAGCCGGCTATGTCCAACAAAAGGATAGTGGCGAATCCGGACTCGAGAACCGGATCGTCTGGGCCGTGGCGGCGACTCTCGGCGAGCGCGGTCCTAACCCATCCCGGAACGTATGCGCTGACGTCCACGCTGAGTCGGTCCATAGACATGACCTCAGGTGATCAATAGCAATATCGTGCCGATGGAAAGGCTCAAATGGCCTCCCCCTCCACGACGTTTCCACTCTCAAACGTATCGGGGTCCATTAAATAGACTTTCGTCCATGGCTTCAACCGTGGTGGAACGGGAAAACCCCACGGAACGGCATAGCTTGCGCCCCAGTAGCTGACCCTTCGCCAACTGCAGCTGCAGTCCTGCTAATTGAGGCGGAGCAGACAAGTCGTCTACGTCCAGCACCAACTGATAAGCTTTGTGCAATTTCCTTGTCAGTCTGCGAACGAGTGCCCTTGGGGATGATAGCGATCTCGTGTTCGGGTCGTCCGGCACGATGCGGTCACCGCAGACTCCCACCGAGCTGGGCGAGCGTCCCCCAATCTGCGCATCGACCTCATAGGTGAGGATGGTCGCATCTGGGCCATCCGATGCAAGTCTCACTGTGGCCCCGTCCTTGGCAAAGCCAGCAATGCCGCCAGAGCCTTCCCCAGAGATCCGGTAGCCATTGGGTGGGCCGGGTGGTGAGCACTCTTGCCGTATCCATTCGTTCCTAGAAACAACGATCAGCGAGCCCCCCTCAGGGGTAAGAAATTGCGCGCCTGCGCAGTATTCTATCCCTCAGGATTTTGCACTTTACATCCTGGGGTCAGAGC
Source organism: Bradyrhizobium sp. RD5-C2 (assembly GCF_019972155.1). GTDB lineage: Bacteria > Pseudomonadota > Alphaproteobacteria > Rhizobiales > Xanthobacteraceae > Bradyrhizobium. Next base: position 199,685 of record NZ_BOVL01000013.1, read on the forward strand.
CAACGCTGCCCGTGTGTATTTTAAGCGGGCGGCGTTGCGCACTGAATCTCCGCGCTGACTACATTAGCTCGGTCCGAAAATCCTATAGATCAGCATCGTGCCCACAACAGCTGTCCAGCCGATCGAAGTGGCTAGCGCCCACGCCTGGATTGGCATTGGAGTATTCCTCCTGCAATGAAAAAGAAAGAAATGAAGAGGCCGCTGGCCGCCGACAGCGGCCTCTTAGACCCGATCTCAAATGAACGTCTTGGAAATAAAATCGCCGCCGCAGGTCCGGCATTCTTAAACGATGAATTGGCAACCCCGTGAAGTCCAAACAAGTCTATCCACAAAAGGAACTGTCGTGACGTTGCGGAGCCGACACAGTTCTGTGACCTCGAGCTCGCGCGTGGAGGCAGCTTTCTACGCAAGAAGTGGGTCAAAACGCCGGCTGCCCCAGCCCGGCTGGCTGGGGGCCGGGGGCGGCCGAGCCGGGGCAACGCCTCGCTGGGCGGCGGGCCAGCCTGGCGCTCCCCTACGCTACGCCGCGCGTTGCGCTATTCAACGGAGAACGGTAGCGAAAAGCGGCGGTTGCAACGCGACGCGCAGCCCGGAGGAGCGCGATCGCGGCTGGCGGTGCAAGCGCTTCACTCCGGGCGCAGTCGCCCGCGCGCCTGCCCCGCGCTGACTTGCTACTATGCCAATCTCAGAATGAGGCGAAGCTACGACCTTCGTCTTGTGGACCGTTGCCAAAAAACGGCAGAAGCCGTCGCCGTGCTAACGCCAACCTGAGGTGAAGTGCCTCGGGTGCGAGACGCACCACAATATAGTCGCGCCGCGGGCAACGGCCGAAGGCTCAAGACCAACCTGCCGAACAACAAAATTCCGATGCACGTCCGCCAGGGCAGCCGCCGGATATCTTCGAATCCCGCACACGAAAGACAGGCTCTGACCCCGACAGCAAAGATAGTTCTCCCGGTAGTGGCGACTGGCCGGCCGCGCAAACACTCAAGCAACCGCGGCACGACACTGGGCCCGTCCGCCCGCGACGTTCGTTGGCCAGACTTCGGTCGCCGCTGGCGATCACCAGCGATAGCCATACCCGCGATAGTACCTGGGGCCGTAAGCGTATGCAGGGCGAATAACGCGCCGGTACACTGGACGAGCGTAGTACGACCGGTATCCGCCGTAGTATGCGGGGGCGTAGCCATAGTTGTAGTATGCCGGTGCATAGCCGCCGTAATACGCTGGGGCGTAACCCCCGTAATAGCCATAACCCGGTCCGCCGTAGTAGCCGTAACCTGGGCCATAGGCGAAGGCACTGGAGGCTATGCCACCAACCACCGCCGCTCCGATTAGTCCGGCCGCAAGTCCAGCGCCCCAGCCGCCACCGCGCCACGCTTGGGCCGGCGATGGGGCCACCAAGGCAGAGACACCGATGGTGGCAGCGGTCACGAACGCCAATGCTGCTTTCTTCATTTCCGAAGCCTCCGTTGTTCCCGGAACTTCAACCGACAATCCAGCAATAGTTTCCTTCGATCGCCGTTGGCGGAACGGTTTCGGTGAAATTTAATACTGATGAACGGCTTGGGAAAGCAAACCACGGCGCCCCAATGCCCGTGTCGGGTCAATCGCGGCGATCAGCGACGGACTTCCGGTCCGTTCCCATCAGGAGATAACTAGCTGCAGCACGTCACCGGAAGCGATGGGCCAGGAGGAGACCCAGCACACCGCAAAAGCAATCAAGGAGGCGGCTAACGGCGGGCCGCTAGCGTAGCCCGCCGCCTTCAGCGTTAGCCCTCAATCCCGCCTGCCGGGGGGCGCACGTTGCGCGGTGGAAATCGGCAACGATATTCGCGCAACAGGCTACTTTTCGGTTTCGACGACGTAACGTCGTATGACCTTGGTTGCCTTGTCTCGCTGGGGTGCAAGATCCGACCAGGCCTTCGACTTGTAGAATGCTACGGCGTCATCCATGCTGTCCCATTCGACGATGGCCGCACTCTTGGGAGGCGACGCGCCCTCAATTTGAACCACCCGTCCCGCTGCGGTGCGTAAGGCTCGACCATGGGCCGCCTCAATCGCCTTCCGGGCGGCCGGCAGGTATGCGGCTTGGGCTGCGGGGTCGAGGACTTCAACTTCGCTGACCGTGTACGCTTTCAATTTGGTTCCTTGAGCGTGGAGGCCCTGGACTGCGATGGCCCCGATGGTGACACCTGCGAGCAATGCCATTGCGTAAGCTTTCATGACTGACTCCCGGGTTGCCGTGCCGATAATCCGGCGGCCAATAGTACTGCTATTCGAGACCGTGTAGTTGGCAATGTAGGGTTAGGCTTGGCACCCAGTGTCCATGGAAGCGCAACATGGTAGCTGCGTGGTAGTCACGCGGACGTAACGGCCGCTAAGGGTCAAAAGCAGACTCATGCTGCGCTGCCGTCCGATTGACAACGGCAAGTTCGAATAGGCGCAAGGTGCTCGATCCGATTATTCGACATGGATTGTCGCAACTAGTATCTGCTATCTTCCGTTAGTGCGCACGAGATTGATTGCCGGCTCTCGCGAAGGACGCTCCTGTCCTTCTGAACCATTTGCCGCGCTAACGTTAGCGAGCAAACTTTGTGCGCCGATGAGTTGGGTCGTCAGGCTGTGATCGCGACCCGGCCCGAGATTGCCTTCCCTGTCGTAGCGTGCGTCCACGCCTTGAAACACTTCTTCTTCAATCTCTTTGTCTGATTGGAAGCAACGCAGCGACCCGGCCGCTCACATGGTGATACGGGGTATATGATAGAGCGCCGCTATCGCGATCCAATCACCCGCATGCCAATGGCGGATGTAGTCGTCCAGAAGCTTTCTTGTTTCATTTGAGAGCACCTGATCCGAGATATGAGCACCTCATGTGGCGTTAGCAAACGCGATCGTTGGGCGTCAGATCGATCGTCCGTCACGATATCCAGACGTTCGGCAACTTCCCTCCCAGCCATTTCGCAAGTGCACTGTTCACTGCAACCGGGCATTCCTGCATCATCCAGTGGCCAGACTGGATCATGACTTCAGTCAGATCATCGCACTTCATGCGCATCGGTTCTGCGAGGCGAGAGCCACCGGTAGTCAAGCAGATGCTGGCACACGGTGATGCCGAGCGTCGCCAGCGCAACGGACGGCGTCGCTCCGAGCAGACCGGCGAAGCTCGTCGGGCGCAGAAGTCTCCCAGCGTCGCGGAGGTCAATGCCACGGCTCCGCCCTGTGGAAAGCGGAGGACGTATTCGGTTATCACGTCTTGCTCCACCGCTCGCCAACCGTCGGATAGCCGGTCCAGAATCGCAGCAGTCGCTCAAGAACTGCTCCGAGCGCGAATCCTGCGACCACGTCGCTCGACCAGTGTGCGAGAACCAAAACCCGCGTCACGGAAAGAGCGACCGCTACTGCCTGTGTTGCGCGGCGCGCGCCGGCGGGCAGTGTTCCTGCCGCTGAAGCCAGCGCGCCCATGTGCAGCGCGTGGCCGGATGGAAATGCGTCCTCACGGTTGCCCGAAACGGAGATACCGTGGGCGTGGCCGACCACAGTCAGGCGGTCTGGGCGGGTCTGGTTGAACAGCAATTTAAGACCGTGCGGCAGGAGCGACGCCGCGATCGTCACCAACAGCGCGTGATTGCCGGCGCGCTGCAGCGAGGTATCGTGACCGCGCGAGGCGATCCAGCCGGCGGCGGCGAGAACAAGTAGAACCTTTTCGTCAGCGCCCCAGGTCAGCCCGCGCGCGATTGCTTCGGGAGCGGGCGCGGTGTTGCGGCTGATCACGCGCGCGATTGCGGCATCCGCCGCTGTCGGACGAACGGTTATCGGGAAAATTGGTGCGCCTCGAATGCGGCTTGCTCTAATGCGCGCGGTCGTAGGCATGGTTCTCAAAGCCGGATCTCCATCTAGCCCAACGCGCCAGCTTCGACCTGGGTCCTAATGCCCGTGCCGGGAGCGTCAGGAGAGCGGTGAGAGGGAACCAATGGCAGTTTCAATCAATTTGGGTTTTACTAGTCGCTTAACTGAGACACGCATCGATGCTTTGCACAGTCGTAATGTGCGGCGGGGGATGTTGTCGACGAAGGCGTTGTTGCCCGCGACGTCAGGCTGTTATTTCTCGCGACGAACGCCCGTAAACTCTTCGCGCCGATTTTTGGATAGGCCTGAACTAGCCACCATTTTATTGTGCCTGGTAAGCGGGTTTCTTCAATTGCGAGCGCTTCTTCGCGGCACCGTTAGGGGATCATGGAACTAGTCGCTTCGGTACTGGTTACGCCACGGTACAATTAATAATTGCCGGAGGAGCCCATGTTACGCATTTCGTTCGCGCTATCGCTTGCGCTGCTCGTGTCACCAGCGCTGGCCGATGACAAGGGGGTCGACGCCTCTGCCCTGCAAGCCTGCAAGCCTATCGGCCAGTCTGCCAAGGGTGAGCTCATCTACGGCATGGACTGCGCCGCGCTCAAGCCGGAGAACAAGGTCGAGGTACTGCCCAACATGCCTCCCACCAACATGAAGGACACCGTGATCCCGAAGTCTGGCGGGGCGCAGAATCCAGAAAACACGCCGACTACAGGCGAAGCAAAATAAGCGTGCGCCTATGCGTCACGTTGAAGGCGGCTGGAGAATTGTGCGCTGGAGTGCCGAAGAGGAACGCAAACTCCTCGAACTCCGCGCGCAAGGCAAAGACATGCGTGAGATCGCGCAGCAGCTCGGGCGCACCGAAGCATCATGTGAAGGCAGACTCCGCAAGCTAACCGCGGCACGTCCGATCCCGGAGCTCTAGCCTTCAGGGTCATCTCCCAAGTCCTTGAAGAAGGGTGTCGGAGCAAGGTTATTGGGGTAGAGCCGAAGCAACTTGCCGAGATCGAGCACCCAGCCAAGTCCTCGGAGGGCGCCCGAAACTGGCGGGGTTTTCTTGGTTTCGGGGCGTAACGCCTCTTCCGGAGCGTTGGAACCAATACCGCGTGGACGACGTTTTTGGTTCAAGGGCAGGTCGTTCAGGGTCACGCGATGCACGGTTACACAGCGTACATCCTCAGTCCCGACAACCGCATATTGTGGCGGGTCGATCTGTTCTGCAGCAATGACGATGATGCGCGTGAGCAGGCTCAAAACTTGACTACTAATGCTCAGCCAGTCGAACTTTGGGACGGCGCGAGGAAGATTGGTAAGTTTGCAGCCTCTCGCTTGAATTAGCTTGCAGTCGGCGGACTGGATCAGCGTCCGTCGGGAGCCCCGGGGACGGTCGCAGGTCTGACGAACAGCGCCTCCACCCAGAGAACCCCTTTTGCGGACCGGATCAACACGGCCAGAGCTATCTCGTACACTCGAAGCCCCCTCGCCAGACCTTCGCCCATATTTCGGCAGGTCCATGCAAGGGACCGCACTACCTTGGCACTGGACTGTCAGGCCCTGTGATGTCGAGCATGCTACTGTTCATACGTGCTCGTTATCACAGCCAAAGGTAGTTCTCTCAGTTATTGCGCAGTGAGATTCGTTTGAGATGATCGAGGGCCCTACCATCTTGCCGATCTCAGAGGGACGCGGGCGGTTGAAATACCGCTCGGCCTGATTGGTGCGGCTCCATCAAAGGAGTAAACTTCTTGGCGGTTGATTCGTTTCGTTTCAAAACATTTGTGATTCATCCCAAGAAGCGACTTCGTCGGCATGAACGACAGTCCCCTTCGCAATGCGGGCACGGATGAAAGCGGGGGCTTGGCCTTCAGAGCCAAACACTGCTGGCACCGAATTGCCGCGGCGCTCATTGATGACGACGACGACCTTCCATTTCCCATTTTGATTGCGGGCATATCGACGCTCGCGGCGATATTCTTTCTGGCTTGTTGGCTTTACGTGACCGCCAAAATAACGGCCATCCACCTCAGCCGCTTTGCCTTGGCCACCGATGACGCGGCCCTTCAATTCCTCCGCCCTTGCCTCCCGCAGTTGATCTAGGAGGAAGAAAGCAGACTTGTAGGGCAGACCAGGTTGCAGCCGAGCGCCAGCGCCGCTTGTCAAGGATCGCCTGCGAAGCGTCGAGGCCCCAAGCGAGCTCAAGGACGAGTTGATGGGCCACGACACCAAGAATCCAAAGTACGGCGACGGGCACGGGCTGGATCTCCAGTATCGAACTCAACGCGCTGGCTCCAGGCATGCAAGTTGTTGCCCCGTTGCAGCTAGCGGCGATGAGATAACAAAATCGCGTGTGACAGTGAACAGAAGTATGATCTCGCGGCAAGGCTCGCACTTGAAGCCCCGCTCGATGAGCTGCATCAGCTTCTCGCATCGAGGGCACGTCATCGGAGCCTGCGAGCCCGCGAGCGTCTCGGGCCACGAAGATGCCCGATGGCCTGAACCACCAGGGCGTTGTCGTCCCGTGTCTCGCCTCGAATGAATTCGATAGCGCGCCGCCGCCCCAACTACACTTCTGCGGCGCTTAAGCCCGCAATCATCTCGTATGTTGGCCTTCTCGACAATTTTCCCATGCAATTTGTCCGGAAAAAATCGAAAACGTCATAGAGGAATCTTTCCTCGCAAAAGTTAGCGCGGGCAAAGAGAGGAAGCAATTGACCTGACTGGTTGCCCGCGCTGTGGAAAAGCCTCAAATCGGTTTTGGCTTTAGACGCACGAACCGAACTCCGCTGCATGTTTTGCAAAGGGATTGCCCCGCTAGAGACCGATGCGTCGCTATGGACCCAGGGTCCGCTGCTGCCCCTAGGCGAGCCCACTGAGCGAGCGGGCGGGAATAGCGAAACTCCGTCAATCGAGTTGCGACGAGTGACCGGGAAGCACAATGCGCATTAGTGCCCGCAATCAGATCAAGAGAACCGTCCGGGACGTAAAAAGGGGTGCCACCACCTCTCACGTCACGGTCGATGTCGGCGGCAGCAACGTGGATCACGAATGTGTCCGTTGACGAACTCGGCATCAAAGTCAAAGGCGACGTCATCGCAGTCATCAAGGCTTCTGACCCCATGATAGCTGAGGACTGATACAGCGGATCGGCGGCGGCAAGCCCTGAAGCCGGCTCGCGCGAGACCCTGATGATCGCGGGTTTCGCGCTCGACGGCAACAAATGGGATGGCATCGATGTCGGCTGCCGCAAAGGCGATGAGCCAATCATTGAGTACCGCCAAATCCGCTGATGGCAAGGTCGGCATCCGTTCTTCCGCGCCTTGCGGGAAGACTTATCAGCGAGAGCCGCATTCTAGTGGGCAGATTTCGCACCGACGTTCCGATTGACTGTGCGCAATGTCAGGGCCAGCGGCACCATCACTGCGGCGATCACGCCCAGCGCAACAAATACATCGATATATGCAAGGAGTGTTGCTTGGCTTTGCACCATCTGATTTACGATCGCCATGCTTGTTCCGGATGAGCTGCCGGTGGCCGCGCGCCCATTCAAATATCCCTGTATGCGGCCCAGCGCATCGTTATAAATCGGATTCCAGGAGCCGACATGTTCGATCAGACGGCTCTGATGAAACTGCTCGCGCCGCGCCAGTACCGTCTGGCTGAGTGCAACGCCCATCGATCCCCCAAAATTTCGCGCAAGATTGATTAGCGCCGAGGCCTGATCAGTTTTCGACGGCGGAATGCCGTCGTAGGACGCGGTCGTGATCGGAATGAAGATAAGCGGCAAGCCGATTCCGAGATAGATACGTGACCAGGCGAAGTACCAATAATCTGCATCAGCGGTGACGCGAAGCAGATCAACCATTGCGTAGCAAGCTATCGCCGCCCCAGCGGCGATCAGATATCGCGGCTGAACGAACCCAAGACGACCAACCACTACCATCATCAACATCGTCACCGCGCCACCCGGCGAGATGGCAAGACCAGCCAGCGTGGCTGTATAACCGAACTCTTCCTGCAACAGTTGCGGCATAATCTGCGTCGTCGCGATTAGGAGTGCGCCCGTCACCAGCATAATGAGAAAGCAGGTGCCGAACTGGCGACCGGTCAGCATCTTGATGTCAATGAGTGGTTGGGGCCGATTGAGCTCCCATGGGATGAACAGCAGCAGCGCGGTGGAGGATATCGCCGCAAACGTCACGATGAACCTCGAGTCGAACCAGTCGTCGATCTGGCCGCGGTCAAGAACCAACTCCAGGCCACCGAGGAAAGTGACGATCAGCAGAAACCCCACGAAGTCAAAGTCGAGGCCCCTGGCCCAGCTCCGCTCACGCTCTTTTTTCTTCTTCGGCGAGCTGGGAACAATCACGTAGATCAGCACGAGCGAGATCAGTCCGACCGGCACGTTGATGAGAAAGCACCAGTGCCACGACAGATTGTCGCTCAGCCAGCCGCCAAGGGTCGGCCCGACTGCCGGCGCGACAACCACTGCGATGCCGTAAAGCGCGAACCCCTGGCTCCGCTTTGCAGGTGGGAAGGCCGCGGCCAGAATTGATTGCGCCACCGGCGTCATGCCGCCGCCCGCCAGCCCCTGAACCACGCGGAAAACCAGCAACGACTGCAGATTCCACGCGAATCCGCAAAGTAGAGAGCTCACTGTGAACAGCGCAATGCAAACCAGAAAGAAGTTCTTGCGGCCGAACCGTTCGGCGATCCAGCCGCTGGCGCACAGTACGATGGAGTTGGCCACCAGGTAGGTGGTAATGACCCAGGAGGCTTCGTCGCTGCTGACCGCGAGGCCGCCCGATATGTAACGCAGGGCGACGTTGGCGATGGTGGTATCGAGTACTTCCATGAAGGTTGCGATCGCAACCAGCACGGCAATGATCCAGGGATTCGCGTTGCCGTATTCGCCCTTGTCGGGTGCGTCAGGCATTTGCCACGATCCGCTCAGGGACGGACGGTGACGGTGGGAACGACTGACATGCCCGGTCCCAATTCAACGTCTGGACGCTGGTTGAAGGTAATCTTCACCGGCACGCGCTGCACCACTTTCACATAGTTGCCCGTAGCGTTTTCGGCCGGCAAAAGACTGAAAGCGGTTCCGCTACCCGCTTGAACGCTGTTGACCTGGCCAGGGAAGTTGCGGCCCCCGAACGCATCAATCCTGATATCGACGGGCTGCCCGACGCGCATGTCGGCCAGTTGCGATTCCTTGAAATTGGCTGTCACCCAGATGTCGAGCGGCACCACAATCATGATCGCTTGCCCCGGCACAGCGAGGGCGCCGACAGCCCCCGTCAGTTTGGTTACGCGCCCGTCGACTGTTGCGCGCAGCTCGGTTCGCTGTAGATCGGCATCAGCACGATCCTTTTGCGCCTTGGACTGATCGAGTTGCGCCTCTGCCGCGACCTTTTGCGCGTTCAGAACATCGATCTGCCGTTCGGCCGACACCTTGGCCGCGGTTGCTGCGTCAAGGGCGGCATGCTTGCCATTGAAGTCGGATGAAGCCTGTTGCGCGCGCTGAACCGTCCCAGCGCCCTTCTGTACCAGATCCTGGTAGCGCGTGTTTTCGTCGGTCGCGAATTTGAGTGCCGACGCCGCTTCCGTCACCTGCTGGGTGGCTTGATCGACCTGTGCTCTCTGGCCTGCAATCTGGGCTTCGAAGTTTTTCTCAGTTGCTTTGTTTTGGCGGATTTGCGCGTCAGCCTGATCGACCGCGGCTCTATAGTTTCTTGCATCGATGGTCGCGAGCAGATCGCCTTTCTTCACGACCTGGTTGTCGGTGACATTGACGCTGATGATGCTGCCGGTGATTTGCGGGCTGACCAGCACCGGCCGACCGTCGATAAAGGCATCGTCTGTACTCTCGTAGTGACGGGCGTGGAGATACCACGCGATGCCCGCAACGACGCCGACGACGATTAGTCCAAGGCAGACAACGATCGCGATCGGGTGCTTTCGGTATGCCCCCTTAATGCCCTTCGGGCCCTGGTCCTGGCTTTGATCAGTCTCCGCTGGTCCTCGGTCGGCTTCTCGACTTTCGGGATTTGCCTCCGGATCTGCTTGAGGTTTCTCGGACGTAACGTCACGGTGTTCTGCAAAGATAGGATCCGATATACTTTTAGGCCTGTTCTCGAACGAACGGCCCTTGCGCGACGCATCCCCCGTCGCTGAGTTGGACGAACCCACATCTGTCGGATCTGCAGAACTCATTCCGCCTCGCTCCATTCCGTCATTGCGATTGCCGGCTTCTGTGCATGGCCGAAGCGTGGGAAACGGACCGGATCGCCGCTTGTTCCCGCTAGGGTGTCCTTGTTCTTCGGAAAGGACAGGGAAGCTGGGAGTGGCCGAGGCCAACCAGGTAGCCAAGGGTGCGGACGCGGCCTTCGCCTTCGTCCCCCGAGGCGCAAATTCGGGCGCGTCGGATCGAGCGATTGATCGTTCGTCTGCCCGCTCCGAGCAGACAGACGATCGAGAACTCCGCCACCCAGAACAGCACGAAGCAAGAGATGCGGCACTGGACGTCGGCCCCGGAATCCCTTTGCCAGAACCTGCGCCAGTGGTCAGCAGCCGGAGCACGCCAGCCGAGACATGCAGGCCGTGACACGTCGCGGTTCGCGCCACGTTCGCCTGAACAGCTTCCGGGGATGACCAGGCCAGGCCGTCTACGCTTCCCCAACTTTCCGGACGCTCTCCATACTCCCGCAACGCAGACTGACGTCAACTCCCGGAAACTCGCCTCTGCCCAAGCGAGTTCACCCCGCTGAGATAGTTTCAAGCGAGACGCAAAGTTCCTAAGTTGGTTGCGGGCGAGCTTGTGCGGAGGCGGTGGACGGATCGCCATCGGACTGAGCGCACCGGTGTCAGCATGATCGATGGACATGCTGGAGCTCCCTTGCCGCTACCGTGGGCGACCGGTTTCGATGTCGCTGTAAGCATCCAGACGGCATCACGATCATGCTCGAAATAGGAACAGCACCGCACCTCGTCGGATTAAGGATTCCTCAATTCCGTCCCGGGAAGCAAAACAATGACGAAGACAACGAAAAAGGCCCGCAGATCTGGCGGGACGGCAACGATCCACGATCAAAAGCTTGACCGTGGTGAAGGAGGCGAACTTCATCAGGTCGCATCAGATAAAACGCCGGTGCTCACGACAGCGCAGGGCGGTCCCGTTTCCGACGACCAGAACTCCCTGAAAATCGGCCCGCGCGGTCCGACGCTACTCGAGGACCTGCACTTTCGGGAAAAAATCTTCCACTTCGATCACGAACGGGTCCCAGAACGAGTCGTGCACGCACGTGGCTACGCGGCGCACGGTTTCTTCGAGAACTACAAGCCGTTGTCGAAATACACCAGGGCTGACCTGTTCCAGCGCGCCGGCGAAAAAACGCCTGCGTTCGTGCGCTTTTCGACCGTGGCCGGAAGCAAGGGCTCATCCGACCTTGCCCGGGATGTCCGCGGCTTCGCCGTAAAGCTCTACACACAGGAAGGCAACTGGGACATCGTCGGCAACAACGTCCCGGTTTTCTTCATCCAGGACGCGATCAAGTTTCCCGACCTGATCCACGCGGTAAAGGAAGAGCCGGACTGCGCCTTTCCGCAGGCGCAATCGGCACACGATAATTTCTGGGATTTCGTCAGCCTCACCCCCGAGAGCATGCACATGATCATGTGGGTGATGTCCGATCGCGCCATTCCACGCTCGTTCCGCTTCATGGAAGGTTTCGGCGTCCATACCTTCCGGCTTGTGAACGCGAAGAACGAGTCTACCTTCGTCAAGTTTCACTGGAAGCCCAAATTGGGCATGCAATCGGTAGTCTGGAACGAGGCCGTCAAGATCAATGGTGCCGATCCTGACTTCCATCGCCGGGATCTCTGGACCGCCATCAAGAGCGGCAACTTCCCGGAATGGGAACTTCAGCTGCAATTGTTCGATCAGGCCTTCGCTGATTCCTTCGATTTCGACGTGCTTGATCCGACGAAGCTCATACCGGAGGAAATCCTGCCTCCCCTCCCTGTCGGTCGGCTGGTGCTCAATCGGATGCCCGACAATTTCTTCGCTGAAACCGAACAGGTCGCCTTCATGACCCAGAACGTTCCGCCGGGGATCGACTTCTCCAACGATCCGCTGCTACAGGGACGCAACTTCTCGTACCTCGACACGCAGCTCAAGCGGCTCGGAAGCCCGAACTTTACGCACATCCCGATCAATGCGCCCAAATGTCCGTTCGCCCATTTTCAGCAGGACGGTCACATGGCCATGCGCAACCCGGCCGGGCGCGCCAATTACCAGCCGAATTCCTTCGGCGAAGGTCCGAGAGAGTCGCCACAGCGCGGCTTCACGTCATTCGCCGACGTCGAACAGGGCCCAAAACGTCGTCTGCGTGCCGAGAGCTTCGCAGACCACTACAGCCAGGCGCGTCAGTTCTTCATCAGTCAAACCATGGGAGAGCAGGCACACATCGCCGCCGCTTTGACGTTCGAACTCAGCAAGGTCAAAACGCCCGCGATCCGGGAACGGATGGTCTCGCATCTCCTGAACATCGATGAGGCTCTGGCCAACAAGGTCGCCGGCAAACTTGGTCTGCAGAAGATGCCAAAACCGGCAGACGCTGCTGTGCCAACGCGTCAGGATCTCGATCCCTCGCCGGCGCTCAGCATCGTCGAAAACGGACCCAAGCGCTTCGAGGGCCGGAAGTTGGGTATCCTGATTTCCGATGGAACAGATGCCAGTCTCCTCCAGGCACTTGAGGCCGCGCTCGAGAAGGCCGGAGCGACGTACGAGATCATCGCGCCGACGGTCACGGGAGCCGAAGCGATCGACGGCAGCTGGATCGAGGCCGATCAAATGATCGATGGCGGCCCCTCGGTGTTGTACGATGCCGTTGCCTTGCTGCCGGCCCAGGCAGCCATGGACGACCTGCTCCATGAGTCTTCAGCACGGGACTTCGTCGCCGACGCGTTTGCTCACTGCAAGTTCATCGGATACGTCGGCTCTGCGCTGCCGTTGCTCGAGAAAGCCGGCATCGCCACCGAAGATTTTGATGAAGGCTGTGTCGCCTTGGAAAGCGCCAAGGATGCCAAATCGTTTGTCGATGGCCTCGCCAAGCTCCGCGTCTGGGAACGTGAGCCAAACGTCAAGATGCCCTAGGAATGGAGACGGTTATGACCAGCCTCGAAGACAAGATTCGACAACGCGCCTACGAGCTTTGGGAGCAAAGCGGCAAGACCGAAGGGTCGGAGATGGATTTCTGGTTGCAAGCAGAGCGCGAAGTCCGCACGGAGGCCGCACCTGAACCGCCGCAAGACAGATTAGAGTAACGAACGGCATCGCCAGCACCCGCGTGTCGTTCAGCACTTCCACGCGGATTGAGCCGGCTCAATCCGCGCCGGCTTCACTTTAGTGACCTGTAAACGGTGACGCTTGGATGCCAAATCATAACGTGTTCACCGAGGAACCATTGCCACGGCTGCCTATTGTTGCGGCACGATGAGCTGATCTCATCGCAAATTGGGATGAGCATCATGATCGATACCGTCGTCGTCCAACCAGCATCCGATGCCGGTGAACCTTCCGTCTCGGGCGTGTCGTGGGGTGCAGTCACGGCCGGGGCCGTGGTCTCTTGCGCATTGACCTTGGTCCTGTTGGCATTCGGCGTCGGATTTGGCTTATCTGTCGTCTCTCCGTGGACCGGCGCCGGCGTCTCCACCACCACTTTCAAAATCGGGACTGGCCTCTATCTGATCGTCATCGCCATGTTGACGTCGTCGATCGGTGGCTACATTGCAGGCCGATTGCGATCCCGCTGGATCGGCATCCACACGGATGAGGTTTATTTCAGGGACACGGCTCACGGCTTTATCGCCTGGGCGCTTGCATCCGTCGTCGGCGTAATTCTCTTAGCCACTCCCGCAACCAGTTTGATCGGCGGTGGACTCGGCGCCGCCGGCCAAGGCGCGGCTTCGTTTGCGAACCGATCCGGCCCAATGGACGGCTACGTCGACACCCTGCTACGGCCGAATACTCCATCGGCGCAAGCGACAGCAAACGACTCTCGCCTCGAAATGCTCCGATTGTTCACGTCGAGCTTCCAGGCGGGCGGCGAGATGAAGGCGACTGATCGGGAGTACGTCTCAAAAGTCGTGGCAGCGCGAACCGGGCTCGACCAGTCCGCGGCCGACAAACGCGTCAACGACGTCGTCATGCAGATCAAGGCCGATACCGATGCGGCACGAAAGGCTACGGCCCAGCTTGCGTTCTGGCTGACCGCGTCGCTGCTATTGGGAGCTTTCTGCGCCAGTCTTGCCGCGACCGAAGGTGGTGGCTTGCGGGACGGCACATGGGGCTCTCACTCCCGGCTTAAACCCGCAATGCGCACCTGACAGGAGCAAAATAATGCCGATTCTTCTCTGGTTAGTTGGAATACCGATCCCGCTCATCATCCTGATCCTGCTCTTGCGCTAGGCCGGATTCGGACTCGGACAGTTCTCAAACTAAGGAAAACCCATGGCCAAAAAGCCAATGCTGCTGAGCGACCTTTTCCACGAAACGCTCAAGGACATCTATTTTGCCGAGAACAAGATCGTCAAGACACTCCCGAAGATGGCAAAGGCGGCACAGTCGAAAGACTTGCAGAAGGCCTTTACCAAGCATCTGCGGGAGACCGAGGGCCAGATCAAACGGCTCAATCGGGTCTTCAAGATCATCGGCAAGCCGGCACGCGGAAAGACCTGCGCTGCCATCAATGGCATTACCGAAGAGGGTGCGGAGATCATGAAGGCCTTCAAGGGTATGCCCGCACTTGACGCCGGTCTGTTGGCGGCGGCCCAGGCCGTCGAGCATTACGAGATGTCGCGTTACGGTACGTTGCGGACATGGGCCGAAGAGCTCGGAATGCCGGATGCCGTCCAACTTTTGCAGGCGACGCTGGACGAAGAGCGGGCCACGGATTCGGCCCTCTCCAAACTCGCCGAGACCCTGGTCAATGTCGAAGCTGAACACGACCTTGCGGCATAGCAACGCCTGGGTCCACTAAACGGGTTCTTGCGGTTGCCGGGCTTTCGAACGAAGCCCGGCGATCCCATTGAGTGAGGCTTTTCCTGCCTGCAGGCCAACCGGCAAGTTGCGAGGCCGAACTTGCTGTGGTGGATCGGTGCGCTTGCTGCTCTTCTCGCTGCTCTTCTTACGTCGGTGTCCCGCAAGCCAAGGCGTTGCCGTTCGGGGCACTCAGGCACCGTGCATATCCCAGTGCCGGTAGATCATTCACTCGCCTCTCCTTCAGTTCAAGCGGCGCGTCGGATCAATGGCAATACCCAATCTGTGCAAATATGGCGTATGGTCCGGCTCGTGAGCCCGGCGCCCGTTCAAGCGAGATTCCATATGGCCCTTGTAAAGACGTCCAAAATAGCAGGTTCGGCGGCAAAGGCCCGGCGCTCGGCCGAAAGTCAGCGCGCAGCTGGGGCCGTGCAGCCTCCGGCACGGCGGACGACGAGGGCCGGGAATGCTTTAGGCAAGGACAAGGTGTCCGAGAGGGTGGCCGCCGCCACGGAAGAACTGTCCAGCGGCCTCTCGGAAGCCTCGGCAGCCGCGGAAGAACTTAGGCGCTCCATGGAGCAGATTGCGGCGGGTGCCGACGAGGCGGCGGGCGCTTCCCAAGAGCAATTGGCGGCGATCAGGCAGGTTACAGCCAACCTGACAACGGCCCGCGGAGAAGCCGACAATTCCCGGCGCAGGACGGAAACCGCCCAGGTTCTGCTTGCCGAGACCGCGGCCCAGATCGGCGCGTCAATTCAATCCATCGAGCGAATTTCCGAACGCCAGGTCTCCTCGAGCGCGATTATACGCGAACTTGAACGTCGGGCGAAGGATGTGAGCGAAATCACCGGCGCGGTTAGCCGAATTTCAGATCAAACGAACCTGCTTGCTCTCAACGCTGCCATTGAAGCCGCACGTGCTGGCGATCATGGGCGCGGTTTTGCCGTCGTCGCCGAAGAGGTCAGAGCCCTCGCTGAGGTTTCGGACAAGAGCGCCATTGAAGTGCAGGGACTGGCGGAGGACATCCAGTCGAACGTTCGCGAGACGGCCGGAACGGTCAAAGCGGCGGCGGATATGGCCGTCGAACATGCCAAGACAGGGCAGTCTGTCGTCGAAATTCTGGGCAGGCTGCGGGCCGGCATGATTGAGCTCGCCGACGGCAGCCAAGAAACGCTCACGGCGGCCATCGAAGCCGAGCGCGCCATCCAGGAGGCACAAAAAGGTGCCGAACTCGTTGCTGGAGCGGCCGAGGAACAGGCTTCCGCTGCAAACGAGGCCCAGTCGGCGATCCGTCAGCAGGCTCAATCGCTGGATCAAGGCCAGGCAGCCGCCCAGTCCCTCGCGTCCATCTCGGAAAGTCTTCGCACCGGCAGCGCCGGCGCTTCGGCGGCCGAGCAGATCGCCAGCATGGCGGAGCAGCTTTCGGCGACCATACAGGAGCTGTCCAGCGCAGCCAGTCAGATCTCGACCGCGGTCGAACAAATAAATCGCGGGTCGCAACAGCAGGCTGCGGCCGCGCAGCAGACTTCGGCCGCGCTGGCCCAGATCGAGAAGAGCGCGCGGATCGCGCAGGAAAAGGGGCGACTGGCTACCGACCGTATCACGATCATGGTCAAGTCGCTCGCAGATGGTCGCGAGGCTGTCGAAAGCCTGATCGAAGGTGTAGCCAAGGCCCTCGACAAGACCCGTGCGAGCCTCGAAACAATCATCTCCCTCGAAGCGATCGGCCGCAAGATTGAGAAGATCGTCGATGCGATCGCCCTGGTCAATATTCAGACCAACATGCTTGCTGTGAGTGGATCCGTGGAAGCAGCGCGCGCCGGCGAAGCCGGCCGGGGCTTTGCCCTTGTGTCAAATGACATTCGCTCCCTCGCCCGCGAGGCGTCGGAAAGCGTCGAACGCATCAAGGATACGGTACGCGGCATTCTTGATCATATCGCGCTGCTTCGGCGCGATCTCGAACAGATCATCACCGCGGGAGAAGTCGAAGTTCAGAACAATCGTTCGGTCATCAAGGCGCTCGAAGATGCCACCGGCGAGTTCGCGGCATTGGGAAATGCCAACAAGCTCATCCAGCAAGGCGCCGGCGCAATTTTGACCGCGGCGGGAGAGACCGCGGCCGCAGCCCGACAGATCGCATCCGCCGCGGAGGAAGCAAGCACAGCCTCGCGGCAAGCCGCGACGGCGTCCGCCGAGCAAGCTCAGGGTGCGGACGACCTTGCAGCCGCGATCGAAGAGATTGCATCCTTATCTGAGGCATTGACGAAGCAGAATGGCTGATATTGTCGAAGCCAGAGAGTTGACCGACGAACGTTTTCTGACGTTCAAGAGCGAGGGTCGTTTTTACGCCCTGCCCGCCGCGCTGGTGTCGGAAGTAGCCCGGATGCCGCCTCTCGCGCGGATCCCGCAAGCCCCCGGGAGCCTTTTGGGTCTCGCCAACCAT
This sequence comes from Bradyrhizobium sp. RD5-C2, assembly GCF_019972155.1. GTDB lineage: Bacteria > Pseudomonadota > Alphaproteobacteria > Rhizobiales > Xanthobacteraceae > Bradyrhizobium. Next base: position 217,018 of record NZ_BOVL01000013.1, read on the forward strand.
CGCGGCGCGGTGCTCCCCGTGGCGAGCGTCCGGAGGCTTCTGGGACGCGAGGAAGCCGCTTCGACACCGACCACCCGTCTGATCGTCCTTGCTGGCGCATCGCCCGTCGCGTTGGCGGTGGACGAGATCGCGAACCTGGTTCGTGTTGTGCCAGGACAGGTCAAGACAGCGGAGGCCGAGATGGCGTCCGAAGCCGGCGAACATCTGACCGGGGTTTTCGACAGCGGCACTCACGTCACCAAGATTCTGGACGTTGCCGAACTGTTGCGCCGGGGCTTCGCGCAGAGCACAACAAAACGGCAAATGCGGGCTGCGCCGATCGGAGCGGCATCCATACGCGATGCCGCGGTCGAGACCATCCGGCAGCGTCTGGTCACCTTCGAGGTCGCCGGTCAGGAATATGCGCTTCCACTCGAGGCGGTTCGGGAGATCGTCACTGCGCCCGAGAGCTTGACGTTCGTTCCCGGGAGCGACGAGGCGGTACGTGGCGTCATGCCCTACCGTGACGGGCTGTTGCCATTGCTATCGTTGCGGCGGCTGCTAGGGCTGCCGTCGGCCGTCCTTTCGCGAGAGAAGGTGCTGATCGTCGCCATTGGCGACGTCGTGGTCGGATTGGTCGCCGATCGCAGCCGCGCAGTTCTTTCGGTCGATCCCAGCCGGGTCGAACCCGCGCCCCCCGTTCTCGCTGCCCGCGCCGGCGGGGAAGCGCAAATCAAGGAAATCTATCGTGCAGCGCAAGGCAGACTCGTTTCGATTCTGGCGCCGGAGCGCTTGTTTCGCGAGGATATCATGCAAAAGCTCATGCAGGGCGATGCAGCCATGAAAGCGAAGGTCGAGGACAGTCACAGCGAGGCTAAGGCCGCGGAGCTACAGTTTCTGGTCTTCCGGCTCGACGGCGGTGAGTTCGCACTACCCATCGAGGCAGTCGAGGAAGTCGCAAGGGTGCCGGATCGCATGACCCGTCTTCCGAAGACGCCGAAGTTCCTTGAAGGCGTGGTCAATCTTCGGGGAGAAGTCCTTCCGGTTGTCGATCAACGACGCCGCTTTGACATGACCGCAACCATCGCGGGAGAGAACCGCCGGCTGGTCGTGGTTCGGACCAAGCAACATCGTGCCGGCCTGATCGTCGACAGCGTACAGGAGGTCCTGCGTTGCGCGCCTGAATCGATCAAGCCATCCCCCGATCTAACCGGGGATGCACTCGGCGTTGTGCATTCGGTCATCAATCTCGAGGCGTCGGGCAGGATCGTCCTGCTGCTCGACCCTGCCGAGTTATTGACCCGGACCGAACGAGGGCTGCTGGATTCCTTTGACAAGGAAGCCCTCAACAAAGAGAGCCGGCAGACGAAGCTGTGATCAAAGTCCTTGTCGTCGACGATTCCGCGCTCGTCCGGAAATTGATCGGCCAGGCGTTTTCAAGAGAGGCCGATTTCGAGGTCGGCTTCGCCCGAAACGGGCGTGAGGCGCTTGCCGCGATTACGGACTTTCGGCCCGACGTGGTGACGCTAGATGTTCACATGCCGGAAATGGACGGCCTCTCCTGCCTCGACAGGATCATGATCGAGACGCCCTGCCCGGTCGTCATGGTGTCGTCGATGACGGCGGCAGGGGCTGACGCCACGCTCGAGGCGTTGCGGCTCGGCGCGGTCGACTTCGTGGCGAAGCCCACCGGCGCGGTTTCTCTCCGGTTTGACGATGTCGGCCGCATGCTGATCGAGAAAGTCCGGGCCGCCGCGGGGGCCCGCCTGAAATCCAGCTTGAGGCTCCGCGACAGGGTCCGCTTCCGGATCGGCGAAGGCGCCCGCGCCCCCGCGTCGTCACCTGGCAGAAGGGCCAAGTCAGTCCGCAAAGGCGAAGGTCTGGTGCTGGTCGGGACCTCGACCGGAGGCCCCCCGGCACTGGAGGCCCTGCTCTCGGGACTTCCTCCGTCCTTCCCGTGGCCAATCCTGGTTGCCCAACATATGCCGGCCACCTTCACCGGGCCATTGGCGCGCCGCCTGGACGGAATGAGCGCGCTTCGCGTTCAGGAAGTCCGTGATCCGATCGCGGTCCAGCCCGGGCACGTCTACATCGGCCGCGGCGACGCCGATGTCATCGTGTCAAGGCGGGGCTCGGCTCTTCTCGCCATGGCCGCTCCCGCACAGGCCGACTATCCGTGGCACCCAAGCACGGACCGGTTGGTCCGGACCGCACTGAACCATATGGCCGCAAGCCAGTTGATCGGCATACTCATGACGGGCATGGGGAATGACGGGGCGGAGGCAATGGCGCTGATCCATGCAGGTGGCGGCAAGACCATCGCGGAAGCGGAGGAAACGGCCGTCGTTTGGGGTATGCCCGGAGAACTGGTCAAGGCGAAGGGCGCCGACTTCATTATGCCACTCAACAAGATTGCAGCGCAGTTAAAGAAATTGGTGAGCTGATGCCGCTGGTACGCAAGCCGTCATCCCCAACAGTGCCCGCGCTGGACGACCGCCGATTTTCCGAAATGCTTCTCGGGGGGGCGTTGGAGGACCGATGGACGGCTGCACGAAACGCTCCGGCGGTTCCGAACGCGCTTCCATTGCTAAGCGAAGCGCTGTCAAAGGAGCGCGCGCCCCGAGTCCGCGAGGCCATCCTGACGGCTCTTGCCAGGATTGGCTCGCCGGAAAGCGCCGCGGTTACCCTGCCCTACTTGCGTTCCGACGATGCGGCTCAGCGAACCGCAGTTCTTGATGCGCTCCGCGCCATGCCAGCTGCGGCCGCTACGCATCTTCCCAGCCTATTGAGTGATGCCGACGCGGATGTTCGGTTGCTCGCATGCGAGATTGCGCGCGGCCTTCCAACTGAGGACGCAAGCCGGCTGCTCGGAGATATGATGGATCGTGAGCTCAACCCCAATGTATGCGCGGCCGCTATCGAGGTTTTGGCCGAGACTGGCGATGCAACGAGCCTGCCGGTGTTGGCACGATGTTCCGATCGCTTTCCAGATGACCCGTTTCTGAAATTTGCAATCAATGTCGCGCGCGATCGTATCGGATCACGCTGAGATATGTCTGTCGCACCGCTTCACATAACCGAGGACGAATACCGGAAGCTCGCTGAGTTTCTGTACCGGCGGACCGGCATGGTTTTCACGCAGACGAAGCGGTACTACGTCGAACGCCGAATTCTTGATCGAATAGACGCGACATCGAGCCAATCATTTGCAGCCTATTTCGCCTATCTCCGCAGCGAGCTTCGCGACGAGGTCGAGCATCTCATCAACGCGTTCACCGTCAACGAGACTTACTTTTATCGTGAGGACCACCAACTTGCGTGCCTCAGCGCAGATCTCTTGAAGGAACGCACGGCAGCAAAGCAGCTCGGCGACACCATCCGGATCTGGTCGGTACCCTGCTCGACCGGAGAAGAACCCTATTCAATTGCAATCTGGCTGCTCGAGAACTGGAAGGACGTCGACGCTTACGACATCGAGATCGTGGGATCGGACATCGATACCCGCGTTCTCCAAGCGGCGGGAGAAGGCATCTTCGGCAAACGGGCGCTCATGAGAATGTCGCCCGAACTGATCGGCCGTTACTTTCGTGGGCTGGACGCCGAGCGATGGCAAATTCTAGACGACCTACGTCAGTCGGTCCGCTTTTCCCGCGTTAACCTGATCGAGACCAGAGAAACCAAGCCGCAGGGCCAATTCGATGTGATTTTCTGCCGCAACGTTCTGATCTACTTCGACGACGAATCCCGCCGCATCGCCGCGGAAAACTTGTACGATAACCTGCTGCCAGGCGGTTTCATCTGTCTGGGACATACCGAGTCAATGAGTCGGATCTCGCCCCTGTTCGAAGTCTGCCGATACTCGGGCGCGATCGTTTATCGAAGGCCGGAGGAATTGCGCCCGTGAACGGCTCTTCCAAAAAAAGAATCCTCATCATCGATGATGCCGCGCTCATCAGGACATATTATCGCTCGGCCCTGGAGGTGCGTGGCTTTATCGTGGAGGAAGCTCTCAATGGTCTGGAGGGTCTGGAGAAGGTGTTGTTGCAGTCCTTCGACCTGGCTATCGTCGACGTCAACATGCCGCAAATGGATGGAATCACGTTTCTGCTCGAGTTGCGCTCGAAGCAGCTTCCCGTGTCGGGTGTACCGGTCCTGGTGATCAGCACGGAGGCCGGAATACAGGACCTGGCCGCGGCGCGACGCGCCGGCGCCAATTACTATCTCGTAAAGCCGATCAAGCAGGAAGTTCTGGCGGAGTATGCAGCCGTGTTCTGCGGAGCGCCGCAATGAACGAGTTTATGGAGCAGTTTCTCCTGGAATCGAGGGAGCTTATCGTCCAGGCGATCGACGATTTGATGGCGCTCGAAGCGAAACCCGGTGACAAGGAAAGCCTGGACGGTGCATTCCGAGCTTTTCATACGCTCAAGGGGGCCGCTGGCATCGTCGAATTCGCCGCCATGGCAAGAACACTGCATGCTGCCGAAGACATCCTGGCGTTGCTACGTTCCTCGACAGGCGCCGTCTCTCCAAACGTCCTCAACGAGTGTCTGGCTTGTCTCGATCTTACGTCGCGATGGCTGGATGCGATGCAGGCGAATGGCGGGACGCCTCCCACTGCGGAGGCAGACGCGGACGAAATGATCGCCCGACTCGCCGGCTCGATGGATATCGACGAAAGCGAGAAGGCCGTCGCTGCCATCCCGCCTGGCGGCGATTGGCTGAACAGGTTGCAAAATGCCGCCGGCGACCAGTTCTTCGGGACGCTGACTGCCGTGCGCCTGGTACCGGATCCGGAAGCCTTCTTTCATGGGAAAGATCCAATCTCGGCCATCGCGAGCCTTCCGAAGTTGCTGATCGTCGATTTGGCTCCGACAGATCCGGCGATTTCGCTCGAAGCGATGAACACATTCAGCTGCAATCTCGAAATTCTGGCACTGACGAGAGCCCCCATCGGGGAAATCCGGGAGGCTCTTCATGGTTTCGGTGACAGAGCAGAAATCTGCCAATTGATTCCATCCCAAATGCCTGCATTAGACGCGGACCATCTCGCGCGTGCGACCGCAATCCTCGAAGCCCAAATCGGGCTGTTGCGTGAGGAAGAGCTTGGCGGTCTTTTGGGCCGCCTTGCATCCGCGGGCCGCGCGTCCGCCAACACCTTGCGGTACATCGGCAAGAGTGCGCTCGCCGCTGAGATCGAGGCGGCGTCGGCTGTCGCGCTGGCGCAAGGGAAGGCGGGCCCATTGATTACCGCCATCGAGACCGCGCTGCAAAGGGAAGCTACGTCAACGCAGTCGACCAATACGCCAACCGCTCAGATCGCTGCTTCACGTGCTTTGCGGGTAGATATGGACCGGATCGATGCGCTCGTGAGGCTCACTGGCGAGTTGCTTGTCGTGAAAAACACGATTGGGCATCTGGCAAGAAAACTTCAAAATCATGAAGGCCCGGAAGCAGTCAGTTCAGCCCTGCACGATCAACATGCGCGGTTCGACCGATTGACAGCCGAACTTCAGCGCGCGGTTCTTCGCATCCGCGTGCTTCCGCTGCGAACTGTTTTTCGTCGATTTCCGAGGTTGGTGCGGGAGATTGCCGGCGACGTCGGCAAGACCGTCAGGCTGATCATCGAGGGCGAAGGCACTGAGGCCGACGCCACCATTGTCGATGCGCTGTTCGAGCCATTGCTGCATGTGCTGCGCAATGCGGTGGATCACGGCATCGAGACGTCGGCGGGGCGTGAGTTGGCCGCCAAGCCTGCGATGGGCACGGTCATCGTGCGCGGACGCCAGGACGCCGAGAACATCCTCATCGAGATCGAGGACGACGGGGCCGGCATCGACGTCGACCGGATCCGCACGGTCGCCGCCGCGAGGGGAATAGCTTCGGAGGAAGCGCTGTCAGCCATGCCAGATGCGGAGGCGGTCGACCTGATCTTTTCGGCTGGCTTTTCGACTGCGGCAACAGTGACTGGCTTGTCCGGCCGCGGGGTCGGAATGGATTCGGTCAGAGCGGCCGTAGGACGCCTGGGCGGCACGGCCGGGGTCCGCAGCCGGCGCGGCATCGGAACCACGGTTAGTTTGGTGCTGCCTTTCAGCCTGATGATGACCCGGGTAATGACCGTGGAAGCGGCGGGCCAGGCTTTTGGGCTCCCACTCGACAGCGTTCTTGAGACAACAATTGTCAGTCGCAGCGCAATCGCCCCAATTGGATCGGGCCGGGCGTTTGTGCTCAGGGAGCGGACCATCCCCCTGATCAACCTCGCGGAAGCGCTCGGCCTTACATGTGATGAAGCCGATCGGCAGTCGGCAAAGATCGTGGTTGTGTCCACAAGTGGACAGATCGGTGGATTGGAGGTCGACCGCCTCGGCGAGCGGCTCGACGTCATGCTCAAGCCGATGGAAGGGCTCCTGGGCGGTATGAGGTCGGTCTCCGGAACCACCTTGCTGGGCGACGGACGCGTTCTGGTCGTATTGGATCTGCAGGAGTTGTTCGCGTGACTATCGCACTGCAAGATAACGTCATCCGGTTGATCGGCTCATGCCCCGCCGAGGACGGCGAAACGCTGTTGCAGCACTTGCTGACCAATCCGGCGGCTCAGATCGACTGGCAGGGCTGCGAGAGCGCCCACACGACAGTGATCCAGGTTCTTCTGGTTTCCGGTCGTACGGTCCGGGGGCCCGCCGGCGGCCCTTTTCTCGAACGGTTTATCGGCCCCGCTTTGGCGCGTTTCAACCGTCAAGTTTAATCTTTCGCCGCCCCGCCAAAGATGCGAAACCACTGAGAAATTCGGTTCCAAGCGAAGGAACCACAATCGGAGAAGTTATGTCTTACAGGCTCCTGATCGTTGATGACAGCAAGCTCGCCCGGATGTCCGCTGCCAAGGCATTGAATAGTTTGCAGCCGGATTGGGCGCGACTGGAAGCTTCGAATGCTGACGAAGCCCTTTCCTTGGCCACGCAGACTGCGTTCGACGTCGCCCTCCTCGACTTCAACATGCCCGGGCGAGACGGACTTGAGCTTGCGGCCGCATTGTTGGCCCTCCGCCCGTCGATGCCGCTTGCCGTGGTCTCTGCCAACCACCAGGAAGAAATCGTGCGCCGCGCCCGCGAGATTGGCGCCACATTTCTTGTCAAGCCGCTGAACGAGCAAGCATTGGGCGCTTTCCTTGAAGATGCCGTGCGGCGGCTCAAGCAGGCGCAAGCATGATCGCTGCGCAAACGGATCTGCTCAATGAGCTACAACTCGACGCTCTCACCGAGCTCGTCAATATCGGCGTGAGCCACGCGGCTTCAAGCCTACGGGAGATGGTCGGCTCGCAGGTCCATCTCTCAGTACCCAACGTCTCGCTCGAAACCCGATCTCGGGCCATAGCCATCCTCTCTGAAAGGGAGGTCTCGAACCTGGTCGCGGTGCATCAGGTCTTCGAAGGCGACTTCACGGGGCGAGCACTCCTGATATTTCCCGAAACCAAGAGTCTCGAACTCGTCCGGGCGATCACGGGTGGTGACCTTCCGCTGGAGGACATCATAGAACTGGAGCAGGAGGCTTTGGCTGAAACGGGCAACATCCTTCTCAACAGTTGCCTCGCGACCATTGCCAACATGCTCCACCGGAGCTTGAAGATGTCGTTGCCGGAAGTGCTCCGCGGCAGCGCCGCAACTTTCTTCAACCTCGCGCCGCCGCCGGAAGCGGGTGACGTCGTGATGTTTCTCTACATTAACTTCGCGGTTCGCGAGCGTGACATCAGCGGTTACATCGCAATGATCATGGACCTTCCCTCGCTCACGGCTTTGACGCTTCTTCTCGACGAATTTATCGAACGAGCGACCGGCAAAACGGCACATTCAATTGACGATCCGGCTTGAGATAGAGGAACTTGTTGCAGCTTTCGATGCCTTGGATTCCGGCGTCGTTGTGCTCGATCGCGACCAGCGCGTGATCGGCTGGAATCACTGGTTTACGTCGGCCAGTGGAATTTCCCCGGCACAGGCCGCTGGCAAGAGTCTGACAGAACTTTTCCCGGGCCGCCCGCTCGGTCGCCTCACGATGTCGGTCGCAGAGGCGCTGAGCCTGGGCTCCTCAGCGTTTCTGACATATTTGCTGAACCGCGACCTGCTGCCCCTTCGAACAAGGGCGGGTCTGCCGCTGATCCACAACGTGTCGGTGCGCCCCTTCGGCCAGCGCCCCTATTCGTACTGCTTGCTCCAGGTTTCCGATGTCACCGGCTCCGCCCATCGCGACCGGGTCCTCCGCGAGCGGCAAAACGCGCGCTACGACGCAGTCGTCGAAAGCGCATCGGATGCCATTCTCACGTTGGACGCAAATGGCCTCGTTCAGTTCGCCAACTCCTCATCGTTGCGCGAAACAGGTTTTGAGCGGAACGAACTGGTCGGTCGCGCCCTCGGGCATTTGTTCGAAGAACCGCAGCAATGGGACGAACTTTGGGATAAGGTGCTTTCCGAGGGCCGCTCATTGCGCCCGATCGAGATCGTTGCACGGCGCAAGGATGGATCGCGCATCTTCCTGGGCGTATCGGCATCTCGATGGACGAGCGACGGTCGCATGTTCGTAACCGCCATTTTGCGGGACATTACTGAACGGCATACTGCGGAGGAGGCTCTTCGCGAATTGAACGCGAGCCTCGAACAGCGCGTTGAAGAACGCACGCAAGAACGCGACCGGATCTGGCAGGTCAGCCGAGATATGCTCGGCGTCGCCATGTCCGATGGGACCTGGATCAGCGTCAATCCGGCGTGGACAAAAGTGCTCGGATGGCAGATCGACGAGATCAGAGGAAAAACATCGGAATGGCTTGAGCATCCGAACGACAGGCGCAAGATGCGCGATGCTGTTGCCTCACTTGCGTTGCCGGAACAGAACGCAGAATTTGAAAGCAGCTTCCGGACCCGGGACGGCGACTACCGCGACCTGGCCTGGACAGCCGTGAATGTCGATGGATTACTCTACTGCGTCGCCCGGGACGTCACAGAGCAACACCGCCAACAGGAAGCTCTGGACAAGGCTGAGGACGCGCTGAGACAAGCTCAGAAAATGGAAGCTGTTGGTCAGCTTACCGGCGGCCTTGCCCATGACTTCAATAATCTGCTGACGGGCATTTCAGGCGCGCTTGAACTTCTCCAGATCCGGATATCCCAAGGCCGTTACAAGGACGTTGAACGCTATATATCGACCGCCCAGGGCGCCGCGAGCCGGGCGGCGGCATTGACCCATCGACTATTGGCTTTCTCGAGACGTCAGACGCTCGACCCGAAAGCAACCGATGTCAACCGACTCATCGCCGGAATGAAGGACCTCATCAATAATACATTGGGCCCGGAAATCGAGATGAAGATGACCACCGGAGCGATGCTCTGGACGACGCTGGTCGATCCGAACCAGTTGGAGAACGCCCTTCTAAATCTCTGCATCAATGCTCGCGACGCAATGCCAGATGGCGGCAAGCTGAAAATTGAAGCGGCCAACCGGATGGTCGACAGTGTCGATGCTTTCTCGTTCGAGATGCGACCTGGCGACTACGTGTGCTTGAGCGTGACCGATACAGGGACCGGGATGAGCGACGAAGTCGTCGAGCGCGCCTTCGATCCGTTCTACACGACCAAACCGCTCGGGCAAGGAACTGGGCTCGGCCTCTCCATGATCTACGGCTTCGCCAAGCAGTCGGGAGGCCAAGTCCGTATTTCCTCGGTTCTTGGCCGAGGCACTACCGTCCACCTTTTCCTGCCGCGACATTCTGAGCAGGAGGAGACCACCACTGGCTCAGCCGATTTCTCGACGGCCCCGCGTGCGGGAGCAGGCGAAACCGTGCTCATCGTCGATGACGAGTCTTCTGTGCGAATGCTCGTTGCTGAGGTTCTCGCTGAGCTTGGGTATACGGCAATCGAGGCGGCCGATGGATCCAGCGCCTTGCAGGTTCTCCGGTCAGATACACGCATCGACCTCCTTGTGACCGACGTCGGACTACCCGGGGGAATGAACGGGCGACAACTTGCGGATTTCGGACGAACTGCGAGACCCGCGCTGAAAATCCTCTTCATTACCGGCTATGCGGAAAAGGTAGTGATGGACGCGGGCGCATTGGACAAGGAGATGGCTATCCTTACCAAACCGTTTGCGATGGACGGGCTGGCGGCCCGCATACGGGAACTCTTGCGTCAATGACCTGCCTTGGAAAGAGCGCGGACAGATCTCATCGTCGAGCAGGTGACTGCGAGGCTGACCGTCAGCAGCATCCGTACGCTCGGTCCATTCAGCTTGGCGCGCCAGGTTGATGTTTCGACAATCCGCCCGCTCTCAAGTTTGGCCATTGATCCCTCGTGATGGGATTAAGAGAGGTGGTTAGTTTTCCTGCTCCGGCAGGGATGGGCTCCGGCCGTAGGTTGGCGTGGCCAACTCGCCTTGAAGCGGTTCCGGATTTTACCTGCTGTGCGGACATCAAGCTTAACAGCCGAACCAGGGTACGACGAGAACGCGTCCAGTTAAGCTTATAGAATTCGAATTGGCTCGACAAAAAAGGCAGACATTTCACGATGACCCGACCGACCTATTCAGTTTTTGTCGTTGAGGACGAGACGATGATCAGGATGATGCTTGTGGAAATGCTGGAAGAGCTAGGTCACACCGTCGCGGCCGAAGCTGGTCACCTCGAGCAGGCCGTTCATCTAGCAAACCGGAGCGAGTTCGACTTCGCCATGCTAGATGTAAATCTCGCCGGCAGGTCAAGCTCTCCCGTGGCGGAGATTATCAGAGCGCGTAAGCTCCCCTTCATCTTCTCAACCGGCTACGGCGCGAGTGGAATTCCACCCGAATTTGCCGATGTACCTGCAATCGAGAAACCCTTCAGCATTGAAGCGCTGGGGCGCACTGTTGACGAACTCATGAGAGTCGAGGATTAGCAAAGGGCTCCAGCGAGGGGGCAAGCTTAGGGCCCAGTTTCTACTTTGCTCGTTGTCCGCAGCTTTCCGCAGCGAACGAAGAACCAGCGAAACGACCCCGACGCCGCTGTTCGTTAGCCAATTCTCAGATTCCTTGCCGACGTTTTGCCCCCGGTTTTCTCTCGATTCGTAGCTAATGGTTGCGGCGCGCATCATCAGACGCTGAGCTGTATCCCACTACTTTTGTACGGTGGTGCCGTCTTCAGCAGAAACCACAAGCCTGAAGAGCACCTTTTCCAACGCGTTGGTTACTTCAAAGTTCTCGATGGCGAAGTTGTGTGGCCCTCAGCGAGCCTCCCTGCGACTCGAGCAAGATTGTGTTGGTCGCACTTGATCTTCTGTTTCACGGCGTGACCTGACCTGCGAAAGCTGCCACTGATCGAGCTGAAGGCCGCCTGAAGACTCTGTCGCAGGCACGAACATTCGGTTCAACCGGAGCTTTTGAAGGTGGGCCTCGAAAGGCGTCGTGTCGACGGCCAGGGACAGCGTCTATCGGGCCCACGCGCTCAGCCGCGAATGCGACCTTGGCAGGCGATCTACCGACCACGGCGCCGACGATCACGCCCCCGCCCTCAGCAACACTGGCCGAAGCGGTCGAAAGGCCAGTCGCGATTGCGACTGGCCCGACAGATTACTCGACGACCTCGACGATGCGGTGTGTGCGAGGATCGACAAGGACCGTTCGGCCATTGACTACGGTGTAGCGATAATCGCGAACTCCGTACTCCTGCGGGACGTCATAGTAGGTTACGCCATCGCCAGGCAGATCCGCGCCCACCCGCACGTCACCGTCATATGAATAGGACGGATGATGTCTCTCGACGACATAACTGTGAAAACGAGGCCGCTGATCAACTCCAAGCACCCCGTTCACACCACCGACAACGCCACCGATGGCGCCACCAACCACTCCACCAATCGGACCTGCAGCCCGTTCACCTTCGCGGGCTCCCCGCTCGATGCCTCCGGGCACGCCTTGGGCGAGCACGGCCGCAGGAATAAGCAGCGTCGCTGCAACCAGCGACCCCATGACAGTTCGTTTCATCGTACGTCCTCATTTGCTAAGGGAACGCACGACAAGCCAACTGCCGACCATTGGTTCCTCGATGGTCAGCTCCAGCCGCGCGACTTCCCCGCGGCTAATCCTCGTTGGCCGGTCAAGTGTCTTGGAACGACGGAACGAACCGGAGGTCCTGGCCAGCAGGGCGCTGATCAATCAATGAGGATTGCATGGCTAGAGACGAGCACAACAAGGCAGCCGCGCACCATGAGCAGGCTGGGGAGGCACATCGCGCTGCCGCCGAACATCACGGCAGGGGGCGACCACGCCAAAGGCAAGGAGCACGCAGCGAGTGCGAAGCAGCACCCGCAATCGGTACATCAACACTCAGATGACGAGCACTCCAAGAGCCAACAGCAGAAGAAATCGAGAAAATGAAGGCCGGCAAAAGCCGGCCTTCATCGATTCACCTGCACTTAAGTGATGATTGGCGGCTATGCGGCTCGGACCTTCGCCTTGCAGCGCGTGTGGCTTTACCATCGAGATTAGACCAAACCGCCACTCAAGATGCTCGCGGTAGAAGCGCTCGCGCCATACTTTTCACTTCTGGTCGCGATGAGCCTCTCTCAATCACTTCGGGCTCGTTTTCAGCCAACCGCGTCAATTCCGAACAAGCGCACTCGATATACGCGAAGAAGCCGGATCGCCGAGCCGCGGCTCATCGAAACTTGCGGCTTGAACAATACGAAACGAAGATTAGCTCGGCCCGCGCTCCGGATCATCCAATGATCTCCGGTTCCGCAAACATCATGAGGGAAAAAGCCGGGGTCCTGTCAGCCACCCAGGGTTTGGCTTGTTACCGGAACCTATAACGAGCGAAGAAATTGACTCCTCAGGGAGATTCATATGACACAAAAACGTCGGACGCCGCCTCCGTCAATCACAATAGATTCCGTTGGCTCCGGATCCGGGCAGGTTCCCGCTCACCCGCATGACTCCGGCAGTTAGGCAAACGAGACCCTCGACGGACTCGACGCTACCACCGAGTCGTTGCGGCGCGCCGCCGAAGATACGCCTTCGGGGAGCGGCTCAAACGATATCGAAATAACCCCGGTTTTTGACAGGGCCGGTGCTGCGCAGAAAATCTGAGTAAAAAGGCGACCCAGCGAGCACACGCCAGAGCCGAGCTTACATGCGTTATCTGACGTACCCGGCGGTGACGCCGGACATGCAACCGTCAGCCAACACGCCGCGTTCCATTTTTGAATTGATGAATCGCAAAAGCAGAAGCGGCCTCAGCACCAATGCTGAGGCCGCCTTCATTCCACTGTCACCGAACCGCCGCTTGCCGAAAATAGACGGCCGCTCTGGGTTTGTAAGTTGATCTTAATGAAACGCCTTACCCAGTTCCGAGAGCATCGAACCGGCGGACGGTTCCAGAAATCACCTGTGTGAATCGAATGCAAATAAGGTGCCGCTTTTTCCCAGGTCGACGGGCGTCCTAATTCCCAGCGGAGATGTTCCAAGGCAGCCCCATTCCATCTTCTCCGTGATCCGCTTCGACGCAGGCATCGGAACTTCTAATTTTGGGCTCGCATCGAACGATTGGCAGATCGCGAGGGTTCAGTCGCTCCGTGATTTCACGCCTGTCCTAATTGTCGCGGCGAGTGTCCGAATTAGAACGGCGCCCGCGCGTTGGTATAGAAACTTTGTGTTTCACCGCGAATTTTCAGCCCTTGTCACGATCACGCTCAAAATCAAACTGGTACTGTTCGCCGAATCTCGGAAATGTGCGGATACAACCAAAGAATAAGTCCGAGCGCCCCGGGGTTGGGCGCTGGGACTGAATGGCGACGGCGGACCATAAGGCAGGATTGCGCCGTCACCGATTGCCCAATTTTCCCGACACTGAATCGTTCCTATCAAGTGGCTGCTTTGGTTCGGCGAGTGACCTTTTTCGGCTGCGCCCGACGATCGTCAACCGTGCGCTGACAGCAGCTCGCATGCGACACAGCGCGCCTTGACCAAAAGCTCGCGCGGCGGTCGCTCGCGCCCGCAAGGCCTATCGGCTTCTCTCGCGCTGGATTCAGCGCGATCGTAGACCACCCCACTCAGGCGGCGACCGCAAGGCGTTGACCCAAGAGCCTGCGCGCTCGCGGTGACGACGATCCCACCACACGCTCGGTGGAAAAGCGCACTACTGGTGCGTGAGGGAACGAGTTCCAGAGCGCGCGCAAAATAGGGTCGCCCGAGACTGGGATAGACCGGGCGACCCTAATCAGCCCGGAGTGCCAAGAAGAGTGGGCCGACACTCAAGCTACGTGAGCGCCGGACAATGGTTTCCAGTTTTCGATAGAGAACGTCCGGAACGGACTTAATTTTTGACAGTTGGATAGACATGGTTTCGCGTCTGGGGATGATGCCGATGTTCAAAACAGAATTGCCAGCTATAGGTGCGGACAAGAACTAATCTCCGATCCTTTCCAGAAAAGCCAGAAGGTACCCGCCTTCTCACCGAGCGCTGTGAGCAGTGAGGCGCGATCGCCGTGATCCTGGTGGATCAGAAACGGGTGACGCGACGAGTTGGAAGATTCAATGTGTGAAAAGTGCGCGGAGTTGGACGAGAAGATAACGCACTACAAAACACTGGCCGCGCGGCTCACGGACCAGCAAACCTTGGACGGAATCGCTCGCCTGATCGCGGAGCACCAAGCCGAAAAGCAGGCGCTCCATCCCGAGCCGAAAGAGTAAGGCCGTCATTTCTATCCCGCTGCCTTTGCGTATCGTCTTAGAGGCTGCGAGCCAAGCTCGATCCGCCAATTCCACTATACGGAGAACGACCACGGCCAACGTCCGCCCTCCCGCCTCGCTTCCGATGCGGTCGCGGGAACGAACCGCGTTTGCTTGAATTGCGGCTTTCGCGCGTCAGCCTGGTGTCAGGCTTCGAGCGCATCCTCCCTTCTAAGGCGAACCGCAACCCATGCCAGCCCCTCATGATCCGAAGATAATGATAACCGGCTGCTGAGCTCCGACGACGCCACGGGCTGACCTGCCGTGAAAGTCGCCCTCGACCGAACTCAGACGCACCGAGGCTGCTGTCACTTGCCGCATCCAGCCATGGGCCAAGTGAAGGATGTGATTTCGCGTGCTCGCGATCGGCGATTGAGTATCTCGCGAATTTGGCCGCGCTCCAACGAGCGAATGATTTTAGATCGGCTTGTTGTGATGCTCGGTCGGCCGATCTTGTTAATGCTGTGAGCCGTCTGACGCAACGCGCTCACGGCGCAGTCTCGGGGTAATGAAGTGGCGCGGCTTCAACATTTTCATCCTGTGCCAACTCTGCCCTGCACTCGGCGACAAAAGACTTCAACCGATCAACCGTGAGTTTGTCCAAGGCTCCATTGGCCATCCGTTCGCCGCGGGCGATTTGCTCTTTCAGGTACTCGATATGATCCATGATGCCGATCCTCCGGTCCCGACAACTTGAAGAAAATTGTCTCGTTCCAAACGTGATTTTGACGTGCTTAACGGAGTATGAAGGGGATCGCGCTACTGGTCTTCCATTTTAACGATGGTCAGCCTTGAGATCGCGCAGGTCGCCGGAAACGATGTGCATGGCGCTGTTGACACCATGCACATCGCTCCGAATTGTCGTGACATGGTAAGTCGGTAAGTCACCAGACGCTATTCACAGAGAACTGGAGATCGTGATGGAGCCGGCTGCCAGCCGGTTAGCTGCGAGCCGTGGGCTGCCAGCCGCGGCAACGCCTCGCTCGGCCGTTGTGAAAAGCGGCGCGCGCAACGCGAAGCGCAGCCCGGAGGAGCGCGAACGCGGCTGGTCGTGCAGGCACTTCACTCCGGGGCGCGGTCAGCCGCGCCTGCCCCCGCGCTGACTTGCTAACCATGTCAGCCAAAGATTGAGGCGGAGCTTCGACCCGTGCCCTGTTCATCAATGTCGGAAAATGGCAGATGCGCCGTAGCAACGTTGGCGCAAAAGCTGCCATCCTGTCAGCCTCTCTCGCGCATCCCAGGGCGACGCATCATTGACGCGCGCTAGAGCCAACGTTGTGCGTGAGTATTTTGAACGGGCAGCGTTGGACCCTAAGCCGGTTGACGACAAGGTCGGCTTCTGGGTCTAAGCAGAAAACACAGGCTATGCCCGCGTTCGCTCAGGCTGCCGCGGATCGCGGCCAGACCTCGTCGGGATCCATCGTCGCATCGTGCTCTGCTTTACCTCGCAGAAGACCGGGAGCACCTCGTCGGACTCCCGCTTGGATCAAATTGGGAGCCGGCCAAGGCTCTCGACGCGATGGATGCGCGAGGTGTTGCAACTCCATCCTGTCGCTGGCTCCCGGTGTCCGCTCGGCGTCCTCGCTCATCTAGGCCTGCAAAAGACCGTCGAACGTTCGAGGGCTGGGTGGCGGATATCACCGTGCTGCCGGACTTCGCTACCGGGTAGAGGACCACTTGGAGACGGCCGGCAGACTGCACCTGAGATACGCCCCTGACGAGGATCCGCCGTGTTGAGTTGGGACTAGCCGTCGGCCGCACGCCTCGGGCGAAAAACTTCCAGCAATCCCACTGAGCAGGAACTTCCTTAAAGGCGTGAGGTTACAGGTGCGTGATATGGAGGAGAATAAAATGAACAGGTTTACTATAGGCTGCATCGTTGCAGCTGGCATGATGACAGCAACGCACGCGGCAGAGACAATGTCGGCTGCCCCCGCCGAAAGTTGGACCGTGACCAACTACTACAAGCAATCGGTGTACGATCCGCAGCAAAATAAGATCGGTGATATCGATGATGTCCTCGTCGACAAGTCCGGCAAGGTCAACGGTCTGGTGATCGGCGTTGGTGGCTTCCTCGGTGCGGGAGAGAAAGATGTCATCGTTCCGTTCACCGCCGTGAAGACGGCGAAGAAGGACAACAAATGGTGGTTGACCCTGAACGAGTCCAAGGACGGCTTGAAGTCGGCCCCGGGGTTCAAATACGACAAGGCGAGCACGACTTGGGTCCCGGAAGGCAAGTAGCCGATCCCGGCGCAATGATCTGACATCGCAAGGGACTCGCGGTCACTGGA
Source organism: Bradyrhizobium sp. RD5-C2 (assembly GCF_019972155.1). Classification (GTDB taxonomy): domain Bacteria; phylum Pseudomonadota; class Alphaproteobacteria; order Rhizobiales; family Xanthobacteraceae; genus Bradyrhizobium. The sequence goes on from NZ_BOVL01000013.1 coordinate 234,027, forward strand.
AAGCGGGGTCTCATAAAGACCCCGCGCTTGACAGAGATGTCCCCACATCATCTCTCTCGGGCCGAAATTGCCGCAGAAAAAAGCCCCGCGAGTGCGGGGCCTTTGCTCACCACTTCTGGCGGCCATACCAGTCGTCGATTTCCTTCTGGGCCTGGTCCTTGGCATAGCCATACCGCTGCTGCAGACGGCCCTCGAGCTGGTCCTGCTTGCCAGCAATGACGTCGAGGTCGTCATCGGTCAGCTTGCCCCATTGCTCTTTCACCTTCCCCTTCATCTGCTTCCAGTTTCCTTCAACCCTGTTCCAGTCCATCCTGAATCTCCGTGATTTGGAGACCGATCAACCGAGGCGAGATGCCTTCGTTCCTAGGCTGCCGTGCGACAAGTTTGCTGTATGACCCGCGCTGCCCGGAGATATGCGTCGCCGGACGGTCACCGAAGTGAAAACTTGTCCTCAGCTGCCCCCATGCTGGGTCAGTTCTTTTCAGAGAATTTGGAAGGCCCGGCTTTCGGCGGGCCATCGGGGGTCCATGCTGAGAGCGGCCTACACTGAAAATGATTTGGAACGATTCAGTGTCGGGAAAATTATGCAATCGACGACGGCACGATCCTGCCCAAAGCCTGCCGCCGCCATCAGTCCCAGCGCCAACCTTCCCCGGGGCGCTGGGACTAATTTTTTACAAGGGAATCGCCGCGTTGAGCCCGTTTTCTTTCGCCGCCCTTCACCTAACCGCATTCGAAAACAACGTCCGCGCGTCAGCCCAGTGTCAGGCCTCGAACCCGTCCTCGGTACGCCATGCCGACGAAACCGCCCCCTTCGAGGACCATAGAAGATAATGCTTGAGCTCCGACGACGCCCGGGCTGACCTGCCGTGAATTGCCTTCGCGCTCAAACGCACCGAGGCTGCCGTCAGTTGTCGGTTGTCGATCCTGAGGAAGCAGGGCCGCAGCTTCCCAACGACTGAGCCACTCCAGGCCCCAAATCGTTCCCTTGACCCAAATCATAGGGGGACTAACCCATGTTAATTGAATTGTAGCGCATCACCAGCCGCATGTGCCGGGGCCGGCGCTCACACAGGTCATGGCCAATCAAAACATTGCATGTTTTTCCCGACCTCAGGAACGAACCAATTTTTGCCACGTTCACCGTTCGAAGCAAACACGGAGTGGCTGAGATGGGCGCTGGTGATCAGTTCGCATGCATGTCGGTGGTCGCATTGTTCTCACTGGCACTGATCGTGACATCCAGCCTGTTCATAGAATCGAGGGCAGCAAAGAACATCGCTCTGCCGGCCGCGCTGCAGGTTCGGGCTCCGCTCTGACTGCTTCGTCTCTGCTGCTTTTGTCCATGTCGTCCCTAAGCCGTTCGAGCAACGCCAACCTAGCAGCTCGCTTCACTTCCGCGCGCCGCATAAATTGGCTCCGGCGCAGCCGCGCCGGAGCTGGCGCTGGGGGCCGCACGAGCGGTTCAGCTTCCGTGAGCACGAGGGCCGCGGCTGTTGGTGCGGCGACAAATGGACCACTTGGTAGTTTGCACCGGTCAATCCTAGGAGGCCGCCGATCGGTGACCTCCTTTTCGCGAGCGAAGCGTCAGGAACGATTGCCGTTTTTTCCCGTTGTCGAGCGCCGGCGTCGATACGCGATCCGGGATGTGGTGAAGATTGATGCCCCTGCTTCGATATGTTCTGTTTACCAGCGCGATGCTGCTTGGCCTGGTGTTTCTCGTGGATTGGTATTTTCCGGCAACGTCAGTCGCGGTCGCTCATGGCAGCATCGACCGCACAACCATTCGCATTCACTCGCAGCACAAATGGCCGGAGGCGATACGGATGGATACGAGCACCCCGCTCGTCACCGCCTCACCGGCCCCCATCGCCGCCGAGGCTTCGGTGCCCGAAGCGCAGCCTGCAACTGTCGCGCTGGTCGCGCCTCACTTGATTCCGACGACGGCGACTGGGCAAGCCACGCGTCGCGCCAGATCCACCCGGCACGCGCAGCGTGAGAGAAGCCGGCGATTTGCGCAACCTGGCCAGCGCTACGCGAGCTATCGCGCACCGGACTGGCAGGGCTGGTCGTTCCCCAACTGGTGAGCCGACCACGATGTGCCGGATAGGAATTGCCGGAGGGCTGCGTTCGTCGCTTCCATTGCCCTAACGAATGTCGCCTTATTTTCCGGCAATAAGGGACTGGCCGCGTGCGATCACGCGGCCAGTTCAATTCCTGCAGGCGTCAGGCAAGTTCCATCTCGACGGCGATCCGCACCAAGTCGGAGTGGTTCTTCGCGCCGAGCTTCTGCTTGAGCAGGGACGTGATGTTGGCGACCGTCTTGTAGGAGATGCCGAGCGCCGATGCGACGTCGACGATCTTGTCGCCCCGGCCGAGCAGCCGCAGGATTTCCAGCTCCCGCGCCGACATCTGCGAGGCGGGATTGGCCTTGATCGCGGCGCCCGAGAAGGCAATCGCCTCCGCGAGGTGCGGCGAAATGAACCGCTCGCCGGCGGCGACCTTGCGCACCGCCCTGACGAACAGGCGCGGGTCGTCGCTCTTGGAGAGATAGCCTTGCGCGCCCATTTCCACGGCCCGCACCACGAATGCGGGATCGTCATTCATGCTGAACATGATGATGCGGGCGTCCGGATCGTCCTTGCGGATCCTGCGCAGCAGCTCGAACCCGGAAACGTCGGGAAGCTTGATATCGATGACAGTCACATCCGGCCGCTTCTGCATGAAGGCACGATGGCCGGTCTTGGCATCGGCGGCCTCGTCGATCTTTACCGTCTTGTCGGCGGCGAACAGGGATCTGCAGCCCGACACCACCACCGGGTGGTCATCGACGATCAATACCCTTGTAGCTGATTTGGCCGTATCGTGCACGACTGCCTCCGCTGTCTAAATAGAACTTCGCGCGGGAATTGAAAGAGAAGAATCGTCGAATGGAGCCCGAATTGCCAAGACTCTCAAAAAGTCTCTCGACCAGATTCTCGGCTCAACTCTGGAACCGACTCTCCCTGCGCGCACGGCTGTTGCTGCCATTGGCGGCAATGGTCGTCGGCGCGTTGCTGCTCGGCGGGCTTGCCTTGCAGACCTTCTCACCCGAGCAGTTCGAGGACGAGAATGCCCAGGGCGCGCGCTCCGCCCAGCTCGTGGCCGATGCATTGAACGCCGCGCTTGCGGCCGCGAGCAATCCGCAGCAGACGCTCGATGCTTTCGCGGGCGGATTGGGCATGCCTGCCGCCATCGAGTTCGTGCCGGCGGGATCGAGGCCGCCCCGCATCGCCGCCGACACCTATCGCAGCAACGTTCCCCTCTGGTTCACCGCTCTTCTGCGGATTCCCCAGCTTGGCTCGACCCATCCGATCAGAATAGGAACGGCACATGCCGGCGACATAGTCTTCAAACCCGACCTCTCGGCCGAGATCCTGGAAAAATGGGTGGGCTTTCTGGCCATCGTCGCGGCCAGCGCGGCGCTGATGCTGCTTGCTGGGCTCAGCGCCTATTTTACAACAGGCACTGCACTGCGTCCGCTGGCGCAGCTCGGCGCCGGGCTGACCCGGATGCGAAACGGCAACTATGATGCCGCGATCCCATTGGCCGGCCCACCTGAGATCCGCCAGAGCTGTGCAGAAGCCAACGAGCTCGCCGCGACCCTGAAGCGCCTCAGCCGCGACAATCGAGACCTGCTACGCAAACTCGTCGCCGTGCAGGATGACGAGCGCCGCGAGCTGGCACGGGAGCTGCATGACGAGATGGGGCCGCTGCTGTTCGCGATACGCGCCAACGCCACGGCGCTGTCCGACCCCGAAGCTGAGGGCCCTCCCGAGCCCGGTTCGCCGGCGTACGGCATCCTCAACGCGGCTGAGGCCCTGCAACTGGCGAACCGGCGCGTGCTGGAGGGCCTGAGCCCGGTCTACGTTGCGGAACTGGGACTGGCCGCGAGCATCCAGGCGCTGCTGCGCAACGCCCAATCCCAGGCTCCCGGACTGCGCGTCACATCTCGGTTCGATGATCGTCTGAACGAGCTCGACAGCCTGCTCTCGCAGACCACCTATCGACTGACCCAGGAGGGCGTGACCAATGTGCTTCGGCATGCGCAGGCGACCACAATGGGCGTTGTGGCGATGGTCGACGGAAATCAGATCCAGATCGAGATATCCGACGACGGCATTGGCCTGCCGCAGGACCTCACGTTCGGAAGAGGCCTGACCGGCATGCATGACCGCGTGCGCGCGCTCGACGGAAAGCTGCAGGTGCTCCGCGAGCACAACCGGACCGTCGTGCGTTGCCACCTTCCGCTCGACCACCCCGTTGGGCAGCGAGATGAAGGCATCACCTCGACGACGGGGCGCAGCGCATGCTTGTAATCTTGCTTACAGGTGACCCCGGTCGTTTCCATACTGCGCTTGCGATTTAGACACGTCCTGATGAATGAAACACATCAATCCGGCCGCCGGTTCGAGGACGTACAGCCTTACGAGAAACGATCAGTTCGAATGCTCCAAAATTAATCTGCATGCGCCTGATCAGATGAAATGCTGGTGGTCTCATGCGTTGGGTGTTTCGAAGGAAGAGCTTCGCAAGTAAGGCCGTCGACAAGGTCGGAAATTTTGCCGCGGCCATCCGCAAGGATGCTGGGGGCGAATCATGACGAAAGAACAAGAAACTAGCGGTGAATGTGCACGCGAGGCGCGAAAGCAGGCCGCGCTTCTGCCGCTTGGCCCTGTCAGAGATGCTGGAACAGGCTCGCTACTTTACCTTCCCCAAAAGGGGATTCAGGCGTAGCGAAAATCCGAAGGCACTTCATCATTTTCCTCCATTGTACTTTGCCGCCCGGCAGCGACGCTTTCCAACGTGTCTGCGCATCTGTCAGAAATTAGAGGGCCTGCAAGGAGCTCGCGTTGCGACCGACGCGGCCCGCCTACCCTAATGTGCCTCTGCGTCGGCTTTGCGTCACAAGCAGAGATGACGGATTTCAAGACAAAGCGTAATGCGACCACAGCCTCCGTTGTCACAACATGAGTTAAACGCCAAATGGACATGCAATGATAGCCCGCGAGCTGCAGGTTTTGGGCGCCCGCGATGCTATCTTGAACGCTTGGAGGCGAAGTGGAGTTCTAGCCGGCTAAACGCCGGCCAACGCTGCGAGTAAGACGGGTGAGATGAATGTACTTGTTGCAGTCGGAATTCGCGCATCGAGCCACCTCGCATCCAGGCTTGGACGTGCCACTCCCGAATTCCTGACGCCAGCGCAAACAGGCCGCTCATGATCCAGGCGCTGCGCGGTGCGATTGGAGGCAAGCTCGGTGCGGCGGTCGGCGCTGTCGCTCTCCTGACGCGCACCGTCGGCAACCTTCGCGCTCTGCTTTCGACAGCTGCTACGGTTGCTTCTCGACCATTCCGCCGCTGACGATTGATTAACCAGTGAACCAGCCGGCCGCGGAAAGGCTCGGGAACCTTCTGTGCCGCTCGACAGTTGATCCGAACGAGCCGGGGGAAACAACCGATGCGATGGACATGTTTCCCGTCGCTGCTTCGGGCAGGAGTTGTACTCCTGTTTACAGTGACGATCGCGGGGGCTGAAGGCGACAAGGCCGCCCGCCCGTCCGAATTCCTGTTGCTGTTGCAGATATCGCTCTTGATCGCGGTTGGCCGCGGCCTCGGGGAATTGATGCAGCGCATCGGCCAGCCTTCGGTGATCGGCGAACTCTTGTCGGGCCTGCTGCTCGGCCCGTCGCTATTCGGCTGGTTGTGGCCGGAAGCCCAGCATACGATCTTTCCTGCCTCGCCCGAGCAGAAAGCCCTGCTCGACGGCATCGCGCAACTCGGCATCCTTTTGTTGCTGCTGCTGACGGGCATGGAGACCGATCTTAAACTCGTGCGCAAGGTCGGCAAAGCCGCGGTTGCCATTTCGATCACGGGTATTGTTGTCCCCTTCATCTGCGGCTTTGCGCTCGGCCAGTTTCTGCCGCAAAGCCTGCTGCCGCGTCCGGAAACACGGTTAGTGTCTTCGCTGTTCCTCGGCACGGCGTTGTCGATCTCGTCCGTGAAGATCGTCGCCGTTGTCGTCCGCGAGATGAACTTCATGCGCCGCAATGTCGGGCAGATCATCGTCGCCACCGCGATCATAGACGATACGATCGGTTGGATAATCATCGCCATGATTTTCAGCCTTGCCTCGGAAGGAAGGCTCGACGTCTATGCCGTCGGCAAGTCCCTGCTCAGTACACTCGCCTTCCTTGGCCTCAGTTTCACGATCGGACGCTGGCTGGTGTTCCGCCTGATCCGCTGGGCCAATGACCATCTCGTCAGCTCAGCCGCCGTTATCACTGTTATCCTGCTCATCATGAGCCTGATGGCAATGGTCACACACTTGATAGGCGTGCACTCCGTACTGGGCGCTTTCATTGCCGGCGTGCTGGTCGGAGAGTCACCCATCCTGTCGAAGCAAATCGACGAGCGTCTGCGCGGGCTGATCTCGAGCTTATTTATGCCGGTATTCTTCGGCCTCGCCGGGCTGACCGCCGATCTCACCGTGCTGAAGGATCCCAACCTGCTGATGCTGACCGCAGCGCTGGTGCTCATTGCCAGCATCGGCAAGTTCGGCGGCGCATATGCTGGCGGTGCACTTGGCGGCTTCACCCGCCGCGAGTCTTATGCACTTGCCAGCGGTATGAATGCCCGCGGCTCGACGGAGGTCATCATCGCCACCATCGGTCTTTCGATGGGTGTGCTGAGCCAAAATCTGTTCTCGATGATCGTCACTATGGCGATCCTCACTACCATGGCGATGCCACCGATGCTGCGCGCCGCGCTGGCGCGGCTACCACTTGAGAGAGAAGAAGAGCGGCGTCTCGAACGCGAAGAGTTCGAGCAGAACGGGTTCGTCGCCAATCTGGAACGGTTGTTGCTCGCGGCCGACGAAAGCGCGAATGCCAAGTTTGCCTCCCACATCGCCGGCCTGCTGGCCGGCTGGCGCGGACTTCCTATCACGGTGCTTCACGTCGAGCCGCCACCAAAGGACGACGAGAAGCAGGACGGCGGGCAAACACTCGAAACCGTAGTTAGGAATGCTGCTAGAGTCATTGCAGGGGCCGACGAAGACAGCACGGGCCACGTCGACCTCGTGAGCCGTACGCCGAAGGAGAGGGAAAATCCCGTCGATACCCTCGCTGAGGAAGCGCGGAAGGGCTTCGATCTCCTCGTGGTAGGCAAAGAGAAGACCCTTGGCGGCAAAGACTTGTTCGATCGTACGATCGAAGATATCGGTGCGACCTTCAAGGGGCCGCTGGCGCTCGTTGTTGGCAAAGGCGATCACCTCAAAAAGCTGGCGCCTTCGGGATTAAAGATACTTGTTCCCGTTTCTGGCAGCGCTGTGTCTCGACGCGGCGCCGAGGTAGCCATCGCTCTAGCACGCATCAGCCCCGATCCGCTCAAAGTGGTCTATGTTTCCACCACGCGAGACAGTGGTGCGAAACGCAGCAATACCAGACTTTCGCTCGCGCGGGAGGAAGCAATTCTGAAGGACATTGCGGCCGCCGCGGCGCGCTACAATGTCACCGTCTCCACTGCGCTGCGCGCCAATACGGCACCGGACAAGGCCATCCTGCATGAGATCGGCTTCGGCGGCGCCAATTTGGTAGTACTTGGCGTGGACCGCATCCCGGGCGACAGGCTCAATTTCGGCAGCGTTGCGCACACCGTACTGAGCAAATCGAAGGTTTCCGTTCTGCTAGTGGCGGACGGAGAAATGAGCAAGTTGGCGCCGTAACGCAACTATATCGATCTTTGCCGCGATCTTCTCGCGCCTCATGAACCCTCCGGCCTTTGTACAACGCATCTTTGGGAGCTTGACCGCGAATGCTCATCACCCAATAGGGTGAATCTGACGGCGTTCAATCGAGCGGAAGAGAAAGCGCCGAGGGCGACTTTTGCTCGCAACCCGTTCGTTTGTTGAGTAGTAACGTTGCAGTGGTAACCTTGGTGGTTCGGCCCATGAACTGGGCCAGATTGGTGTCCGACGACCACTCCACATAGCCAACCACCGCAAAGGCAAGCACCCCTGCGATGAGAACTCCGGCTACCGAAGCGGCGGCTGTTCCCGACCAGTTTTGGCTGCTGAACAATGTCATCGCGATGCTCCGACAACGAGGGTTGCCGGGTCAATAAATCGAGACGCGGTTTTTGGATGTGATCGGCCTCACATGTCACGCTCAATTGATGCAGTGACATAAGTTACCAGCGGCAGGCGTAAACGGACAGCGACCCCGGCGCTGGGGGCGCCAGGGCCGCCACTAAACTCCCGGTCGGGGGGCAACCTGATCGCGGGAGCATAGGCATGACTCCTTGCATTGCCACTTGTTCCCGACCCGTTGCCGCAACGCACCGAACGGTCGGAACCGCATTTCCGCTCGGCTCGCCGGAAACCGATATCCATTCTCGGCCGGCCAACGTCGCTGTTAGCAAATCGGCAAGCCGGGTCGGCACAGTGTTCCTGAGGGACGGGATCGGTTTGGGGAACAGACGGTCACGTTTCGGGAGGGCTGGTGCGTTTGCCACGACGCGCCGGCCCCTCTTTCGTTAACTTGTGCGAACGAAGCACAGTCACGCGCCGGATGCCTCTGCTAAACGACCCTTTCGGTGCCCAGGGCTGGATAGACAAGCCGCCGGCACAAAGCATTTCGAGCCTGGCGGCGTAGTTTTTTCAAATCAGCCTTAGAAACCGGATCAGCCGATCAATCTCGCTCCGGGCTTCCCTATGCAGTGGCCTATGGCAATGAAGATCTGCTCCGGGGAAAGGCCGGTTTGAAACAAAGCTCACCAGCGGAATCCGCTGCGGGTCCTGCAAGGCGTCCGTGCTGTGATTGCTGGTAGTGGTCGGCCTGATTGGCCGGCGGCCCGATGTCCAAGACGACCCAGCCTCAAACCCAGTCCCAAGCCGCAGCCCGAATTGTCGCCGCTGCCGGGTGTTCTTGGCTCGGCCGCGAACGTGCCTGCGTAGAACGCCGGCGAAGCCACCGAGAAAAGGCAGTCGGTCCGCCAACAAAAATAGTTCTGCCCAATAACGATGTTCACCAAGAACTAATCTAAATAGTAGCCTGGTTAGTCCCTCAGGGAGCGTCAGGGGAATCGCATGACTACCTTGCTGGCCAAGCTAGAACGATTTGAGAATCTCGCTACGGAGTGCGACTTGATCGCTGGCCGGCAGGCGGATGGAGGCAAGCGAGATCTCTACCTGCGCCTGGGGGCGCACTACCGCCAGTTGGCCTGCGACATGCGCAGTGTCATTGCGACAGTCGACGCCGCCGCATGATGGCGTTCAATTTCAGGTAATCTGGTTCTCAAGCACGACCTCAGGTTGATCCATTAGTCTTGGAAAAGAGGTCACCGGGAGCTAGACGACGATGGAAACCATCGGCACGATGGCTTTTCTCGTATTTCTCGGCGTAACGGTGCTCGCCAAGGCGCGCGCGGCCCACCGACAGCAAATGACCGACAACACTCGTCACTCAATGGACAACTAGACCAATCTGTTGTGTTCGCCCTGTGCAACAGCCCACACTTCTAGCGGCTTAACTCTGTACGCGATCGTCGCGATCATTCGCCGATGCCCCGCCGATATACGAAACTGTCCGGCCGCTGCTTCCCGTCTGGCAGCGCTGCGGGATGGCTCGCTGACGGCCAGGTCACCTGCAACATTCGATGCCATGGCGGCTGCGATCGGACGGTGGATGTTCGTATAGATTCCTTCCGCAAGATCTGCCTTGGTCACGCGTCGGATGGCGCCTGGTCTGCACTGGGCGCGGTGGGCGCCGTCCATGTCGTTCCGAACTGGCGTGACATGGGGGCCGCGTGCCATTTTCAGAAAACTGGAAGTCGTGATGGGCCGGTTGCCCAAGCCCGGCTGGCTGGGGGCCGTGGGCGGCCGAGCCGGGGCCACGCCTCACTGGGCGGCGGGCCAGCCTGGCGCTCCCCTACGCTACGCCGCGCGCTGCGCTATTCAACGGAGAACCGTAGCGAAAAGCGGCGGTTGCAACGCGACGCGCAGCCGGAGGAGCACGATCGCGGCTGGCGGTGCAAGCGCTTCACTCCGGGCGCAGTCGCCTGCGCGCTTGCCCCCCATCGCTGACTTACTGACCATACCAACCCGAGAATGAGGCTAAGCTACGGCCTGCGTCTTGTGGACCGCTGCCAAAAGACGGCAGAAGCCGCCGCTGTCGCCGTGCTGCCGCGGACTTGAGGTGAAGTGCCTCGGTTGCGAGACGCACCAAATGGCCGCGCTCGACATCGTCAGGCGGCCGACGTGGACGCCGACGAGCTTAAGCGATACGTGCAGTGCAAAGAGTGTTCGCCGGCCCAAGGCTATTCGTTCAAGCGCAGCCAGCTTGTGGCGCTGCGCACGACGAAAATCTCGACCATGAACCTGCCTTCGACATGGTGCTTAGGAGAGCGATAGGTCCGCTATGCAAGCTCCGCGCAGATTGCAACAATGTGTAACGACCAAGACGCTTGATCTAGGAGATGCACATCGAAAGAATACAACTCTACCGGCCCGAGGGCGAGCCGAGGCGGGACTTTAAGAATGACCGACGAAAGACGTGGAAGGGCGACCGAGTACAGTCCCGCCTTTGTCATCTTGGTGGATGGCTACATCGCCCAAGGAAATCTAACCGCGCTTCACTGCCTTCGGTCTATCTACATTGCGGCCACGCGCAGACCGCTAGTCTTCAACCGGCGGGACAATCTGGACTTGATGTCGATCTTCGAAACTCGTCTCGATCTTCTGGACGAGGCCATTACGATGGTCAGCTTGGACGCTCTCAAGCGGCGCCTGACTCAAGATCAGCCATTATGAAATATAATGGTGACCGCCCATACTCCGATCCCGAGCGGCCCGCAGGATCACGGAGCATGCCAGGGCATTTCCGCCGTCACGCTCAATGGCCTTCATCGACCAAGGCAGTTGCTCAATCGACTTGCAGTGCGTAAAGCAGCTTGTCGAGCGTGATCGGATACTCGCGGACGCGGACGCCGGTCGCGTTTTGGACGGCATTCGCGACCGCGGCGGCGACGCCGCAGATGCCGAGTTCGGCAACGCCTTTGGCCTTCATCGGCGACGAGATCGGATCGGTCTCGTCGAGGAAGACCATGTCCTGATGCGGGATGTCGGCATGAACCGGCACCTCATAGGCCGCGAGGTCGTGATTGATGAACAGGCCATGGCGCTTATCGACCACCAGATCCTCCATGAGTGCGGCACCAACGCCCATCGTCATCGCGCCGATCACTTGACTCCGCGCCGCCTTCGGATTGAGGATGCGACCCGCCGCGCAGACCGCAAGCATCCGCCGCACGCTAATTTCAGCCGTGTCGGCGTCGACACCGACTTCGACGAAATGCGCGCCGAAGGTCGATTGCTGATAGGTCTTGGCGAGATCGCCATACTCGATGGCGTCCTCCGCCACGAGCTCGCCCTCACCCGCCGCTTGCGCGAGCGGCACGCTGCGATTGCCGGAGCGGACCAAGCCGTCGGCAAACACCGCCTCTTCGGAATTGAAGCCGAGTTTCTGCGTGATCGTCTCGCGCAGCTTGACGCAGGCCGCGTAGACGCCGGCGGTGGAGTTGTTGCCGCCCCACTGCCCGCCTGAGCCGCACGACACCGGAAAGTCGGAATCGCCGAGCCGCACGGCGACCTTCTCCAGCGGTATCCCCATCATTTCGGCCACGGTCTGCGCGATGATAGTGTAGGAGCCGGTGCCGATGTCGGTCATATCGGTCTCGACGGTGACCATTCCCTGCCCATCAAGACGGACGCGCGCCGCCGATTTGGTCACGAGGTTATTACGGAAGGCGGCGGCAACGCCCATGCCGATGAGCCAGCGGCCGTCGCGGACCTGGCCGGGTTTCGGATTGCGCCTGCTCCAGCCGAACCGCGCGGCGCCGTCGTTCAGGCACCGCACCAATTGTCGCTGCGAGAAGTGCCGCTCCGGATGTTCCGGATCGACCTGGGTGTCGTTCTTGATGCGCAGCGCGACCGGATCGATGCCGAGCTTGTCAGCGAGTTCGTCGATTGCAATCTCGAGCGCCATCATGCCGGAGGCCTCGCCGGGCGCCCGCATCGCATTGCCCTCAGGCAAATCAAGCGCCGCGAGCCGCGTCGCCGTCATCCGGTGGGCACCGGCATAGAGCAGCCGCGTCTGGCTCACCGCCATCTCGGGCTCGCCGCCGCTGACATTGCCGGACCAGCTTTCGTGGCCGATCGCGGTGATCGTGCCGTCTCGTTCGGCGCCGATCCGGATGCGTTGAATCGTGGCCGGACGATGCGTGGTGTTGTTGAACATCAGCGGACGTTGCAACGCCACCTTGACCGGGCGGCCTGCCGCGCGAGCCCCCAGCGCGGCGAGCAACACGTCGGCGCGCAGGAACAGCTTGCCGCCAAAGCCGCCGCCGACATATGGCGACACCAGACGGATATTCTCCCTGGGGATGCCAAGCGTCTTCGCCATATCCTCAACGCCCCAGGCAATCATCTGGTTGGAAGTCCAGACCGTAAGCTTGTCTCTGTCCCAGGCCGCGATCGAGGCGTGCGGCTCCATCATCGCGTGGCCCTGATCGGGCGTGGTATAGTGGGCGTCGAGTTGCAAGGGCGCAGCGGCAAAGGCGGCGATAAAATCGCCGACCGCGGTATCGGCCGGGCCGCCGATCTGCGGGTTCGGCGTGCCCGCTCGATGCCGCTCCGCGGCGAGATCGAATTTGCCGTCGACCCTCGCGTAATCGATCCGGACCAGTTGCGCCGCGGCGCGCGCCTGCTCGAAAGTCTCGGCGACGACGACGGCGAGCGCCTGATGGTAATGTGCGATCTCGGGGCCGCCGAGCAGCGGCGCCACGTTGCGCTCGCCCTTGCCGAGCTTGCCCGCGTTCCCGGCGGTGACGATGGCGAGCACGCCAGGCGCCGCGTTTGCAGCCGCAAGATCGATCGCTGCGATCTCGCCTTTACCGATGCCCGACCCGACCACATAGCCGTAGGCCTGGTTGGGCACGACGTCGTGCCGCTCGTAGGCGTAAGGCGCAGTGCCGGTAGTTTTCAGCGGCCCATCGATCCGGTTGGTCGGATGGCCGATCACCTTGAGCTGGTCGATCGGATTGAAGGTCGCAGGATGTTCAAAACGCATGATCTCAAGCCCTCATCAAGCTCTTGCCTCGCGCAGCACCGCCGCCAGCGTTCGCTCTGCGAGTGGCAGTTTGTACGCATTGTCCCTAGTCGGCTTTGCATCATCGAGCAGCCGCGCGGTGACGGCTTTGGCACCGCGTGGCAGTTCCGCTTCCGCGGCCTCCACACGCCACGGCTTGTGCGCGACGCCGCCGAGCGCGACGCGGCCAGTGCCGTCGGGTTGCACGATGGCAGCGACCGAGACCAGCGCGAACGCATAGGATGCGCGGTCGCGCACCTTGCGATAGGCCTGCGTGCCGCCGACGGGTTTCGGCAGCGTCACAGCCGTAATCAATTCACCCGGCTCCAGGACGGTCTCGATTTCCGGGTTGTCGCCGGGCAACCGGTGCAAGTCGGCGATCGGGATGCTCCGCGTCGCGCCATCGGGCCGCACCGTCTCCACCGTCGCATCGAGCGCGCGCATCGCTACCGCCATGTCGCTCGGATGGGTCGCGATGCACGCTTCGCTCGCACCGACCACCGCATGCTGACGGCTGAAGCCGCCGATCGCGGCACAGCCGCTGCCCGGCTTGCGCTTGTTGCAGGGCAGATTCGTGTCGTAGAAATAGGGGCAGCGCGTCCGCTGCAGCAAATTGCCCGCCGTCGTCGCCTTGTTGCGCAACTGGCCCGAGGCGCCGGCAAGCAGCGCGCGCGACAGCACGCCATAGTCGCGCCGCACCCGCCAGTTCGCAGCCAGATCGGTGTTGCGCACCAGCGCGCCGACCCGCAAGCCGCCATCAGCTGTCTCCTCGATGCGGTCGAGCGCAAGGTCGTTGACGTCGATCAGATGTGCCGGTGTCTCGATCTCCAGTTTCATCAGGTCGAGCAGATTGGTGCCGCCAGCGATGAATTTTGCGTTCGCAGTGGCGGCGGCGGCAGCGGCCGCTGCGCCCGGCGAGGTGGCGCGCTCATAGCTGAATGATCTCATGCGTCCCTCCCGGCGACCGCACCGATCGCCTCGGCGATGTTGGAATAGGCGCCGCAGCGGCAGATGTTGCCGCTCATGCGCTCCCGGAGTTCAGCATTGGTCAATCGCACCGGCGCATTCAAGTCGGCCGTGACATGGCTCGGGACGCCGGCCTTGACTTCCGCCAGCACGGCGACCGCCGAGCAGATCTGGCCGGGCGTGCAATAGCCGCATTGATAGCCGTCGTGCTCGACGAACGCCGCCTGCAGTGGATGCAGCGCGTCCGGCGTGCCAAGGCCCTCGATCGTAGTGATCTCGTTGCCCTGATGCATCACCGCAAGCGTCAGGCACGAATTGATCCGCCGCCCATCGACGATCACCGTGCACGCACCGCATTGGCCGTGGTCGCAGCCTTTCTTGGTGCCGGTCAGGTGCAGGTGCTCACGCAGGGCATCCAGCAGCGTGGTTCGGGTATCGAGCTCAAGCCGATGGGCTTCGCCGTTCACGTCAAAGGACACTTTCGCCATCACGGGGGCTCCGATCGGGGCTGGTCGGTTGGTCTCCGCCAACGATCCGCGCGGCGCGAAGGACGACGCGGCAAGCGTAGCGGCTCCCGTCATCAACAAGCAGCGGCGAGATAGTTCCAAACCTGCTGGAGCGGGCATGCACTTCCCTCCCTTAGGCGGCGGCCTGCGTTCCTGCTGAGCGCAGCGCATACATGACCAAGTGAAGTGACTGGACAGCAAATAGTTGCAATCCAGAACACTTGTGCTCGTCGAGCCCTCTCTAATCCGAACTGTAAGGTCTGGGGCCTTCCGCGTTGCGGATGCTGCGCTGCGCTACAACGTCACTTCGACCGGCATCGAATTGGTCTGCTGCAACTCACGATTTGAAGAAGCGTTATCTGCCCAAACCGGCAAGCCTCTCCGATCTGCAAGCCCTTTCTGAAATGCGAAAATGACAGTTGGAATGCGAAAATGACAGATTATTCAAAGGCGGCGCTACTGGATCCGAAGGAGCAGCACTTCCGGATTCCCGGCCCTCGCGACGGGTTGTCGCTTTTTCTTCGGCTTCTTCCGACAACCAGCCAGGCCGGCACGGCCGGCAGCCCTGTGCTCTACGTGCATGGCGCGACTTTCCCTTCCGCTCTGTCGATCGCGCATCGTTTCGACGGTAAGTCGTGGCGCGATGCCCTGAACGAGGCCGGCTTTGATGTTTGGGGTCTGGACCTCTACGGGTTCGGGCACTCCGACCGATATCCGGAGATGGACCAAGCGGCAACCGAATATCAACCGCTTTGCGTCGCCGAGGACGCCGCCAAACAGGTGGCGGCTGCGGCCCGATTCATCCTCGGGCATCAGAGCCGGGACAAACTTTCATTGATCTCCCATTCATGGGGTGCGATGCCCGCGTGCCTGTTCGCCTCGGCCCATTCCGCGCTGGTCGATCGTCTCGTCCTTTTCGCACCGATCGGACGCCGGCCATCTCGCCGCTACGAAAACCCGCCGACGTTCCCGGCATGGCGCATCGTCACGTCGGAGGACCAGTGGAACAGGTTCGTCGAGGACATCCCCGAACACGTTCCTCCGGTGCTCTCGCGGGTCCATTTCGATGAATGGAGCAAGCTCTATCTGGGCAGCGATCCCGAGAGCCGGTCGCGCGACCCCACCGGAGTGAAGACTCCGCTCGGCCCATTCAGCGAGATCATCAAGGCCTGGCACGGGCAACCTGCCTACGATCCCTCGCAAGTGAAGTCGCCGGTCTCGATCATCCGGGGCGAATGGGATGGCCTAGTCCAGGACGACGACGCGCGATGGCTGTTCGATGCGCTCTCCAACACACCGACCAAGCGCGACATCAAGATCGGTCGCGGCACCCATCTGATGCATCTGGAAGCGATGCGCTTCGCACTCTGGCGAGAAAGCATCGATTTCCTGAAAGGCGAAGACATCGCGCCAATTCCGAGTTGAACCACGAAAGGAATCGATATGTTTTCAGTGATTTTCGAAGTGCATCCGAACGACGGCAAGAAGAACGAGTATCTGGATCTCGCCAAGCACCTGAAACCGATTTTGGAACGCATTGATGGCTTCGTCGACAACGAGCGTTTCGAGAGCAAGCTGCGTCCCGGGTGGGTGCTTTCCCATTCGACCTGGCGGGACGAGAAGTCGGTCGTACGTTGGCGGACCGAGGCCGAGCATCACGTCGTCCAGGGCAAAGGCAGGTTCAAGATCTTCTCGGACTATCACTTGCGGGTCGGCGACGTGACGTCCGATACCCATCCGCCGAAGGAAGCGCCCGTCCGCGAACGGCGTTTCGACGAGACCGAGGTCGGCAAGGGAACGTTGGCGACGTTCACGGAAATCATGCCGGCGAAGGGCGCCGCACTCGCGAACCAGGTCGATCTCCTGCCTGCACATCTTGGTCTTGACCTGAACGATCCGGGCGTCATCGACCACGACGTTTGGGCGAGCATCTACAATCCTGGAAAAATGGCACTACTTGTCAGCTGGAAGAACCCGACGGCAGCGGACTCTTGGATGCCGAAGATGATCGATGGCGTCGAGCAGTTGCGACATCGCAAGGTGCGGGTTGTACGCGACTATGGCCGCTTCGACCGGCGCGAGACGCCTCAGTTCTACCCTGACATCGAAGGTCGTGAAAATAAGCATCCGTGGCCAACCCACTAGCGACCGGAAATAGCGGAAGGGCACGATTGCCATGAACTGGAAAGGGAAATGGCGCAACCAGTACGGCTCGATCGTCGAGATCACCGATGACGCGCGCAACCGGATCGAAGGGCTGTTCACGACCGCCCTCCGGGACAGCGGCTTTTTCGGTCAGACGGTTCCGGTGATGGGTGCGCATCAAGGCGATTGCATCAGCTTCGTCTGCGGGGGCGTGACACCCACCGGAGATTCGGTGGTCTCCTACACCGGCCTCTTTCGGGAAGGGAAGATGGAGACGCTCTGGTTCGTCGCGGCCGACGCCGCGGTCAAAGCCGAAGTCGGCAAGCCGGGTGAGACCCGTAAGAACAACTGGTGGCGAGCCATGACGACCGGCGCGGACACGTTCGAACGTGTTCTCTGAGTTTCGTAAGGCCGCACCAACTTGCGTGCGATTCTCGGCAACTATGCCGATTGCAACCAGTTGCTTGGGTACCGGAAGTCGATCCCAAACCTTGGATCCGACGCATGAATGCCTGGACGGGGGACACCATAAGAGTGCGGCGGGTTCCGCTTCCCTGTGGTTCATTTCAGTCCTTCAGCTTCGGTTCACGTAGACGATCCTAGAACCCGCAGCTGACAATGGCATGTAGGTGACGAATATGTCTTTTGACCCGATGGCCACTGCGGTTGACTGGCTCGACGCCTACCGCGCTGGCGATGTTGAAACCATCCTCGACATGTTTGCCGATGACGCAGTG
>NZ_BOVL01000013.1:251660-282801 GCF_019972155.1 Bradyrhizobium sp. RD5-C2
GTGGGTCGGAAGGCGCTTCACGCCTATTGGGTTGATCGCCTGAGGCGTGACCCGGCTTTCGAGATGGACGACCTCCAGCCTTCCAGCAACGAAATCAGAATCTCCTATTTTACGGGCTCCGGTCTGGTCAATGCGGTTCTAACGCTTAATGGAGTTGGGCAAATCAGGAAGCTTAGCTGCGGCCCCTCAAACTGCGGAGAAGGGTAAAAACGAGCAGGGCTGTACCGGCGTGTTAGGACAAAGCGTGCGGCAATAGGAACTTCGTTAGATTGCCGCTGTTCTTGCGATAGGAGGCGCCGGCATGAGCAATCTGACCATCAAGGAACAACCGGATCGCCTTCATATCGACATGCACCAGGCCGTTGAGGTCAAACTCTGGGCGCGCGCCCTCGGCGTATCCAAGGAAGAGCTTCGAAAGGCCGTTGAAAAGGTCGGCAATTCAGCGGTTGCCGTGCGTAAAGAACTCGGAATCGAGTGGAGCAACGGTGTATGAATCGCGAGATGGAAGAACTGGCAAGTAAAGCCGCCGAATGCGCGAGAGATGCGCGTCATCAGGCCGCCCTTTTACCGGAAGGGCCAATTCGCGACGCACTGCTCGAGAAGGCTAAACAGTACGAAGCAGAAATCCCCGCCGATCCGACCTACACGGCGGCTGCGCAGTGTAAGACCGATTGGGGTGCTACTTCGTAGATCAGCAGGCAAGGACGCGGCCCGCGGTACTTGCGCTGCCGGCGCCTTTCTAGGTGTGCGGACTAGGTGTGGCGACGGATATGGCCAGTCTCGAGAAAGCGCGCCGCCCAAAAATGACCCTGAGCGGCTGGAATATCGCGGTTGTACTCAGTCTTTTGGCCGTAGCGGTTCTGATCGATCGCGACGCTTCTCCGAATGACATCGTATCGACCACGATCCCGACCGAAGAAAATCGTGCCCCCTCGCCGGCCAGCCTGGCCACGGAAGGCGGAGACCGAGGCCGGCGCGCCACGTCGCCCTCCGAGATTCCCCTAAAAGGATGGAAAGATATCCTCAGGCGCGTCTGCGACAATATCGGCGATCACCGTATTCTCGCGCTCGCCGCCGGCATGACCTACTACAGCATTCTGGCGATATTTCCGGCGCTCGCCGCCCTCGTCGCGATTTACGGCTTCTTCTCGGATCCCGGCAGCATCGCCAAGCATCTCGATGACATCTCCGGATTCGCGCCCGGCGGCGCTATCGACGTCGCGCGCGAGCAGCTAACGCGCGTGGCGACGAAATGGGTTTGGAAGTTGAGCTGAAGGCAAAAAGTGGATTTAATCAAGACCACCATAGGGTCGTTACAGCTACCACACTGGCTGATCGTGGTGGGCACATTACTGGTGATCGTCGGCTCGGTTGGACATGCGATCCGTCGGAAGCGATCGAACGACGTCGATAGCGATCCACCTGCCGGGCCAAATCCAGAGTCACGTCCAAACAGGTCACCGCTGCCAGACCTTCCCGACTCCAGACCACGGAATGATAGGCGCTCGAAGGCAGACTAGGGCGGCGCCAGTGATATTCCGCTTCGGATCACCCCGCTCAACCGTCGTTCGCGCCATTACGCTGGATGTACGAGATAACAGCGAAGATCAAGTTCACAGAGAGTTGGTGCGCTTAGGTGCCTCTCCAAAATGCTTCTACCCTAGCCGACCAACACGACCACACCGGTGGCGAGTTCGTGACGACCAGCCTCATTGTTGAGCTGCGTGAACCACCCTCAAACACTGACGCGCAGCATCGATTTCCGCAGCGGTCGCTTCCTTGGACCGCGCCCACGCTTCCGCAGCAGGCGCAGCGTATTTCGCTACGCAATAGCGAATGACCACGCAAGACAATCGGTGAAAGTGCGGCAAGTCGCCAGCATATGTGGGAAAAGCATTCAGGTAGAAAAGAAGAAAAAACGGTACTCCACGCCCAATCATGGCAGTCGCGTCCGTGACACCAAACCTCCAATGGTCTTGCGATGGGTTGGTTCCACCGACTTTGATGCGCAATCCCCCGAGCTGTTCTCGACTTAGTCAGCGATCGTGTACATTGGAACGAGGATCATATGGGCGCCGTTTCTTGTTTGTCGTCGATGGCAGAAGCCCTCGCGCCGGGCTTCGATGCAAAGAGGAGAGCATCAATGAAAGTGCTGTCTGCTTTATCTAAGACCCTGCTTCTCATGGCCCCCACTGCGTTCGCACAGTCGGACGGAGGCCCAAGCGGCGGAGGTTCCGTGACCGGCGATGCCGGAAAGCAACATGGCAGTCAGGCTTCAGAATGAGCAGCCACAGCGACCTCACTAGAAAGCGGGTCATGGGGCTCGACCTCCCGTCACGATGATGCAGCATGCTGACGCATCAACCGTTTTGGGAATACTGCTGGTGATTGCCGGCTGCTATCTCATATTTGCCGCGTGATGCGCGCCCGCAACTTTTGTTGCGTTAATGGTGATGTGGATTCTCTGGCGTTGGCGAAGGTATGTCTTTTGCGACGCTTGACTCAACGTTCTCTGTAACGTCCCTACGGCTAGATCACCGCCAATACAGAGCGAACAATGCCCGCACTCGATTATCTCCGTGCGGAGGTCGAGCGCATGCGCGTGCAGATCGTCCGCCAGCCCAAGGTCGATGCCCTTTTCCCTGGAGCGTGACCGGATGAAGGTTGAGGCGAAGTTGAGTGCCCATCCTGCGTCGGCACGCGCTCCGCCAAACCGATTAGGGGCAAACCATCGCACCGCAGGACCTAATATGGCGACGGTTTCCGACGCCATGGATACTAGAGGAGGACGAACACGGCTTCCGAGTGACTAGCGCCAACGACTAGTTCGTCCGCGGCATTGGAAATGATCACGCCGACGCGAGTTGTGGAGATGGGGCAACCTTTAGGAGGAAGCTCATGAGAACATGTACCATTGCGCTGCTCGTTGCGGGCATTGCGGCAGCCGGTCTGATGACGGCTGAACGGGCTACCGCCCAGAACCAGCAAAGTGAGGCCGACAAGGGCGTGAAGACGCGTAATTCCGGTGAGTCCGGGTACGTGGGAGACCAGAATAATCCTGGAGCGGCTGCAACGCCTCCAGGACGTCCGGCTGCAGCAAACAATGCGGCCGGAGCGAGCAACGCTCCCAGTGCGCAAAGTTCCGGCACCGGAATATCCGGCGCGCCAGGAAACAAGAACGGGCCTGCGCCGGGCCAAAGCACAGTAGGGTCGAGTCCTCAGAACGAGCGCGTACAGCAGCAGGATCCCTCGAACGTACAAGGCTTGCCCGGCAACAAGAGCGGGCCGCCTGCGAAGCGTTAGCGGCTGGGATGTTGCCGTTCCAAAGCCATGGCCGCCCCGACGCGCGACCGGGGCGGCTTCGTGTCGCTACGCGCCTTAGGACGCTTGGCGTTCGCCGCTGTGACGCGATCGTCTGAGATCGAAGTTCCAAAGTGCGGAATGCCCCCAAGGCGATCCCGGTTCGGATCGCGGAGACCCGCTCATCGAGGCCGCTGGACGCTTCCGGCATATCGACAACACGCCAGCAAGGCGGCGCGGGGTTGGAACGGCAGCAAATCTCCGCACGAAATAGGAGCGAAGCTGATTCGAGGCCGTTACCTTACAGCAACTTCCGTGATGGATGAGTGCAAAGCAAGGGAACGGAGATTAACATGAGTGTGAAGGGTGAGATCAAGGAAGGCGCCGGCTACGTCAAGGAGGAACTCAACGAGCACGGCAAGGACCCGGAGAGCAAGCGCAAGGCGCAAGAAGGGCGCGACCTTCGCAACGAAGGCAGGATCGAAGACTGCAAGTCGCCGAAGACGACCCCGCCCGGCAGCGGCCATCCAGAGAAGTAAATTTCGAAGCGCCGCGTCGCGACGCGGCGCTTCCGCATTGATGTAGTGGTTACCAATCCCACGCGATCGGCGGAGATCGATTTTGATTCAAAGCTCCTCGGATGGAGAAGTCATCCTAGTCGTGGAAGACGAGCCGCTCATCATGATGGATGTGATCGACATCCTATACGCTGCCGGCTTCCGGACCGTCGAGGCCAAGAGCGCGGCGGAAGCCATTGCGATCTTGAATTCCCGCGACGACGTCGCCGTCGTCTTCACCGACATCCAGATCGTCGGCGAACCGGACGGGCTTGAACTCGCGCATATCGTGCGGGGGCGCTGGCCCCCGATGGGTTTGGTGTTAACCTCAGGGTACATTTCGCCGGCCGAAAGTGATTTGCCCGTCGGCGGCACCTTCATCGCGAAGCCATACTCACCGCAAGCGCTCGTCAACCAGCTTCGGTCACTCTTGAATTGAAGGCAGGGCGCTCGAACGACGCCGGCTACTCAAGAAGCGTTTACGGATTTCTCGTCAGGATTATTGGTAGTGCCGTCCCTTAGCTTTCGCTGGGCTTCCTACCAGAATTCCTTTTGCCGCCCTTCGGCTCGTCCGGCGATTTCCCAATAATTCGTGGGCACGGATCCGTACTTGCTCTTCAGTCGGGCCAGGCTTTGGACCTACTCATCGATGGAAAACGTGGCCACGCGGGCGTTACACCGGATGGCCACGCTGGCGACTGTCCTGCTCCGGATTCCGTCTCCCTGGATACAATCGAACCGAGGCGGAGTCGTTCCCATTCATCGCCGCCCGGGCCGCTGCCAGCTAGAACTTCACGACGGTCCGCATGCCAAGCACGACGGCATCCTTCAGGGACACCCTCGTGTCGTCCCGATCGGGTTGGTCGCGCCGCCTCCTGGATGGCGGATGACCTGAACGTTCGGCTGCAGGGTGATGCCCGAGCGGACCTCGTATTGATAGACCGCTGTGAGAAGTGTCTCGGATGTCCTGACCGGCCAGAACGGTCCGTTGATCGATTGGAAGTCACGGTCCAGCGCTTGAGCGCTCGGAGACACGTGTGCGTAGGCCGCGGCCAGGTCAAATTTATCGTGCGATCGCGCGTCCATCAGGCCGATCAGCTCGATGCCGGCGTCCGCGTAGAGATCGATCAAATTGCGATTGGGCGGGCTGTAGGAGGCTCGTGCAAAGATGCCGACCCCGCGATCATCATCATGGCCGACGCGATAGAGCTTCTGCTCGAATACACCATAGACCCCGTAATTGCCGGCGAACCGCGCAGGCATGCTCGAGCTCGCAGAGTCGGCAAGCGAAAGCCCCGCGGCGTCGATACGCTCGCTGTCAAACGCACCGAAATGGCGCCAGCCGCCGATCTTGAACTTTCCGTCGAGGCCGGGGTCGCCCTTCTTTGCGTTCCATTGGAACTGCGCCTCGAAGAGCGCAAGGGGTGGATCGTTGACTCTGAAGTTTATGCCATGGCGATCCCGGAGCTGGGGATCGTCTGTGCCGGATCCTGCTGCACTGCCGTCGAAGACGGCGCCGAGCAGCGTGAGATTGTCAGTGACATCAGCGCGCACACGGGCTCCGACGGCGGCAAGCGGGGGCGAAGGACCCCCGCTTGGCATGCTCAGGGCAAAGATACCGGGCCAGCCGAAGGAGGCGTTCGTGAGCACGTCGGTGTATTTCGACGTCGCGAACTCGGAGTCAGCGGCAAGCTGGCCCCCACGGAGAGCAATCTTGTCTCCCCATTTCTTCTCGAACCAGACTTCATAGAGCCGCGTCGTCGGTAACGCCTCGATGCCGCTGACATCGAGATAATTGAACAATGCGCCCCTCGAAAGCCCGCCGCCATCGATCTGAAAGACGTTGCTGTGAAAGCTGATACCGTTAAGCCCGAACAGCTTTTGAAGATCGACATCCATCGCGAAATTGATGCGGTCCTCATAGATCGCGCTCTGTTTGGCGCCCCCGGTGGGATTGCCAAGAAGCTCGCCGATATAGGTGACTGCGAACTTGACACCCTTCTTCTCGAACGGATTGGGAAGAAAGCCGAGGGTTGTTTCCTGCACCGTGCTCTCGCCCGTGTCGGGATCGGCCGGCTTCAGGTCGTCGGTCTTCTTGTCTCCCTGGGCGAGCGCGGGTGCGCACAGCACAATGGCAATCACCAGAATTGTGAAGCAGCGCATCGCGTCAACCGCCGTCCCACTGGATGATGCAGGTTTTGCGGAATGCCTATAATCGGCCGGTTCGCCCACGTAGTGCACTAAACAACCCACAGCGCACTAACCTGCGTTAGCGACGCCGAAGCCGCGACGGGCCCGGGATCGGTTACAATGACGCTCTGGAGGACGAATTGACAGGGTTGAAACGCGCGACACGCTCAAGGAAACCTGAGATCAGGACAGCATTCTGAAGCGTAGGGGCCCGTCCTGATCACGGGTGCGTCCGACGACGGCCTGTACGGCATCGGCACTTTACAGCCAGGCGGGCGCGCAACTCGGTTTCGGCGTCGGCCGGACCATGCTGATCACCTATCCACCCGCCCCCCTTCGTTGAAGTATCCGTAGTTGGTACACTTGGTCGTGCGGACGGATCTCCTACCGAAATTTTCGCGGCCTGATCGTCGGGTTCACGTGCGGAAAAAGATCATCCATACGGCGCCCAGGACGATTACGGCAAGGGCGAGGCTGATCGTCAGGAGTTTGAGCACGCTTGGACCAGGTTCGGCCTGTCGCGCTTCCGTGGTGGTCTCGACGATCTGTCCGTTTTGCTGTTTGACCATCTCGGATTTCTTTCGGTGACGTGTGGCAACGACAGCGCAGCCCGATCGTTCCTCGGTAGGAACTTGCGATACGGCTTCGCGTTGGCCGAGCTAACGAGGAGGCCTCGGATGGCAAAAGAATTCGATCCCGCACCACACGACAAACACGCAGACGCAGACATTCCGGCGAAGAAACAGCATGACCGCGATAAACACGGAGATCTTGACGAGGGCCTAAAGGACAGCTTTCCAGCGTCAGATCCGGCCAGTAGCGTTCAACCCGCGAAGTCGAAGCCGGATTCCAAATAACTTTACGGACACGACAAGCGTTTCAAGGCTGCCCGGTGCCGCCGGCCACGCTATAGACGGCGCCCGTCGTGTAACTGGCATCGGCCGCGGCGAGCTGCACATAGATCGAAGTAAGTTCGGCCGGCTGGCCCGGTCGACCAAAGCTGCTTTGGCTGCCGAACTTCTCGAGCTTTTCCATGCTCGCACCGCCGGATACCTGAAGCGGCGTCCAAATTAGACCGCCACGCCGCAGACCTGGATGCCTTTCGGAGCGAGCTGCTTGGCAAGCGACTTGACGTAATTCATGGTCGCGGCTTGGTGGCATCGAAGGCCTCGTCCGTAATGAGGTCGTTGAAAATTCTGCCAGCGCGTTCCTGACAACCGGTAGTACTGCCATTTGCTATCGATCGAACGAAATTCGGCATCCCCATCAAACACCGCCCCAATCCAGCTCCAAACCTTGGATGTCGAACTCGGTTGCCGGGTCGTCCAATAGGCCGAGCGAACGTCTTTGCCGTTCAAGAACCAGGTCATGGCGTCAATCTTCTCGCGCAGGTCAATTACCTCTCTGCTTGAGACGTATTTCTAAGATGCAGTTGCGATTGATTTGCGTTTCTTGCTGCGATATTTCGCGGTCGGCCTTGCGCGAGATTTTTTGATGGCTCTCTTTCTCAGCGTAGAACTTTGGCCGGCCTCCTTATTCAGCAATCCGGGCCGCGTTGGCCTGGCCTTCTTGTAGAGCTTACCCAGTTCCAGCAGCAAAACAGCCTGTGAGGATACCGCGAGCTTTTTAACGTTTTCGACCAAATGGGTTTCCGGGCGCTTCTTTGCTTTCCGCGTTTTCTTTGCCATCGATGGCTCCCTTCAAGGACGAGCAAGACTTGAATCCCGACTACCCGTCAAACGACCATCGAACACAAAAGGCTACCGACATGTGCCGAGAGCCTTCGTCGCCATCAGGGCTACGTAGAGCCTAGTGATGCCAGAACAACGCAATCAGCAGAATTACAGGTAGTGGCACACCCAACAGCCAAAGGATGGCGCCCTTTCCGAAATCCATGATGTCCTCCTGAATTGTGCATTGGCAACTCGGAGTTAGCAGGATAGTTCCGCAACTGACGGAACTCCCGCTTGCGGTGATGAATGACAATATCGAAATCGCCCTCTTCAATGCCGGCATCCACGATGTGATGTTTAAGAACAAGAACTTCGAATCAATACGTCAGATCGGCAAATTGTCTGTCATACCAGGCGGCACCTCGCCCACGTCTTTGGCTTCAGCAAGAAGTTCTTTCTCGGCCTCGTACCAGAATGCATCCATTTTACCTGAGGGCTCTCCGGCTTTCTCCCAAAGGTCATAAGCCCGCTTTCGAATTTCTTCCTCGGTCACAACAGCCATCTCACTCTCCCTTTCACAACCAAAGCTTGGCGCGGCCGACGAGTTCCAGTCCAGCTTTCGATCAGCGTCGGCGGCGTGCGCCCGCGCAAAATCGAACTTAGAAGCTCACACTCGCACGGCGCGCTAGATCACGCAGCCAAACACCTAGGCACCGCCCTTCTGCGTGGACGTGGAAAGTGAGCCGCCCTTTCGAGCCCAACTCGCTCAATCACCGCGCGGATGCGGGCCAACCGAGGAAAGCGGTTGCTTTGTAGTCGAGAAGGCTGACAACGCCGACCATGTCACCGACGAGATCAACAAAGGTGTACTGATCGATGTCGGGTGGCTTGCCGGTCCGACCATAGCCACACCTATCTGGGGCTACGGCGTCATAACCCGCTTCAGCAGGGGCCTTCAGCTGGTGCCGCCGAGAGCACCACGGCTCAGGGAGCCGCGGCGGAGCAGTATTTGAAACTGGTGCCAGCTTCAGCAATGTGCCGCGGGATCCCGTTGCCCTCGATGGCGCAGTGCAGATATCCATTGACGCCTCGAAAATCTCAATCGGCCGCAGCACTTCGTCAGATCAGAATGTTGGCGTGACCATCCAACCGTGGTTAAACCGGCCCGGATCAGTAATATGCCCGAAATGGGTCAAGCATTGACATGAACCTTAGGGCGCGCACGACCTCCGGCAAGGTACGACGATCACGGGCGGTCCGCTCGCTGGCTCCGGCCAGCGTGATGTTGGCGATGTGTTCGTCTGCAGACCGATCCAGTCGCGGCGCTCCGACCTGAGAAGGCAAGACACACGGAGCCAAGACATTCCGCGAGGCGTCATGCCGGGTGCGCCTACCGGCGAGAGGCAAGGGTTGGACCCGGAGATTTTGCTTCATCGGCGGGGCCCCTCTGCAGCGCCGCTCGCCGTTCGGCGACGGCATGATCGAACAGTTCAAGGACCAGTCCGAATGCGGCCAAGTCATCTTGTTCGATCGCTCCATCATCATAGCACTTTAGTGTTTCGCCGATGATCGCGTCGACTTCCCGTTGCGATGTCAGAAGGTCTTGTTCGGATCCGGCATCGCGAAGCTCCGAGACCACGGCGAGAATTCGGTTCCGATGGCTGGTGGTGTCGTCCCGGCCGTCCCGGTTCAGATAGCGACGCAGCCAGGCGGCGGCCGAACCGATCCCGGAAAGAAGAAGCAATGCGAACCAGAAGTAGTCGCTGTACTTGTCCAGAAAGGTCCGTTCGGTCCCGTTAATGACCGCCGCAGCGCCCCGGTGCACGGAGGGCTCCGCCTCTTTTTCCGTCTCGGGCTTCGTGATGTGCGCGGCGCCGGCGACGCGTTGCGTGATCGTGTCGCGGACGGCGAAAAGCTGCCGGTAGAAGGCCGCCGCCTTGGCTTCTGACAGTTCTTTCCTGGCCAGGATCAGATGGTTGACGCTGATGGTGTCGATCTTGTCCTCGGGCCAGGCTGGGTTCGCGTTAAAGACGCTGCCCGGAATCTCCTCGGCTTCGTAGCGGGCGTGCTTCAGCGCGATGGCCTCGGATGTCTCGACCGGAAGAAACTTCGGAGCGCCGCGCGATCGCGAGGTCGCGGCGATCGCGGCGACGGTGATCCGGCTGTCGAGCGGGCCGACGGCGAGATAGGCGTCGATAGTGGCGTCCTGCGCAAGCTTTTCGATCTCGTCCGTCCTGAATTGGATCGTAGTAACCTTGTCCGGCTCCACGCCGGAAGCGACGAGAATGATCCGCAGCAGTTCGAGGTTTGCTCCGGTCCTTCCGATGATGGCTACCTTGCGCCGCACCAGATCGGCGATCTCTCCGACATTCCCGGTGGCCTTTTTCTTGGAATTTTTCCGAGATCCCCCGGTAGGCGACCAAAGCACGACGTAGTCTTTGCGCAGGACCGCGAGCGTCTGCGCGTCGGCCGGCATGTCGAGGTCGCCGCGACCTATCGCAAGGTCGGCTTTGCCGGCGTCCAGCAGAGCCAAGGATTCGGCCGCCCCCTCGGTCGTGATCGGTGAGAGCCGCATGGTCCTGCTTTCGTCGCCGAAAGCTTCGGCCATCGCCTGGACCACCTGTTGATCGTCGCTGCCTGCGGGCCCGACGGCGATCCGGAGGGTCTCGGGCTGCACGACGTAGAAGAGGGCGGCCGCAGCAGCGCCGAAAACGACAAATCCCAAAGCCAGCACGATTAAGAGCCTTCGTTGGTGTCGATCCTGGGCAGTTCTGGTCGGGCGATCGGACGGTGACATCGGCAAAACCTACCTGAACGAACGTCTGCTTCGGCGCGTCCCCGGGAACTTGGACGAACCGGAGTCCGACCGGAATGTTCCGTACGGGTGAGAATGAGTTCACGAAGGGTCCGAATTCGACCGCGAACGACCACCTCTTCGCGCCGATAGCGAACCGGCCACAGTGAGGAGCACGTCAGCGAACGACGACGAGAGCAGCCAGACCGTCGGCGGGGCCCGAGAATGGGATCTGGCTAAGCCGGCGCTGACGTGGGCTGCCGCCGTACGCCATCGCCACGCCAAGTCCGCCACTCCGACTAGTCGAACTGTGTCGCTGCGACAGGACGGAAGACCCATTCTCGCCACACCGTCAACAGGGTCGCCATCACGACCGACCCCAGGAACAGGCCGATGAGGCCGAAGGCTGCCAGCCGAAGATCTCGACGAAGGCGAATAGAAACGGTAGGCGAGCCGAGCCACCGACCAGCACCGGCGACACGAAATGATCGCCGGCGAGCATAATCACCGCTCCCCAGCAGAACACGCCAACCGCCGCGGCTTCGTTTCTGTTCGACATCAAGGTAAGCGCCGCCGCGAACTGGGCGAACAGGAAGCAAAGAAACCGCCGCGTCGAATTCCCTACCGGATGGTAGGAACCTATCGTTGCACCCCCTGTTGCGTCTGCATGACATCACCGGCACGCTGCCGCGGGAGCCGTCTTCGATGGCCGAAGATGAAATTGATCCCAACATTGTTTTGCGACGAAGCCAGAGTCATCAAGAGCCAATCGGACCGGGACGCTCGATCCGCGAGCAACCCGTCTCCAGCAGCTGGCTTCGTCCAGCGAAAATGTGACATGCGCCTACTGAAAAAACGTTCTCCATCGCTGGCGGTCAGCGCCGTTCGTGCTCTGAGGGAATATCCGGTGGCGTCCGCCGCTGTCGCGGCGGTCGGCTTGATGGTTGCCGCTGCGGTCGTCAATCAACGACTTGCCGACAAGGCCCAACGCGATCATCCGCCGCAAGGACGCTTCATCGAAATCGATGGTGTCCGACTGCACTATGTCGAACGCGGGTCCGGCCGGCCACTGGTTCTGCTTCATGGCAACGGCAGCATGATCCAGGATTTTGAAACAAGTGGCCTCATCGATCTTGCCGCCAGGCACTACCGCGTAATCGTATTTGATCGCCCGGGCTTCGGCCACAGCTTGAGACCCCGCAATGTCGTATGGACCCCCGCGGCCCAGGCCGATCTCTTCAGGGACGCGCTTGCATACCTGGGCGTCGACAAGGCGATCGTGCTCGGACATTCCTGGGGCGCTTCCGTTGCAGTTGCCTTGGCAAGCAAGCACCCTTCGATGGTCGAAGCGCTAATACTGGCCTCGGGTTACTATTTCCCGACGGCGCGCCCCGACGCGATCATGGCGATGGCCGGGCCGGCCATACCCGGATTCGGCGATATCCTTAGTCACACAATCTCGCCGATCCTCAGCCGCCTGATGTGGCCCGCGATGCTTCGGCAGCTTTTCGGACCCAAATCCGTCCCGCATAAATTCGACCGCTTTCCGAAATCATTGGCCGTGCGTCCATCGCAACTTCGCGCCAGCGCCGCCGAAGCTGCGCTGATGGTCCCCGCGGCGATCCTGTCCGCGAAGACTTACGGTGAATTGGCCATGCCAGTCGTCATCCTGGCAGGTGAGGACGATCGCATTATCGACATCGACGAGCAGTCCGGCAGGCTGCATGACGAGATCAAGCACAGTAAGATGCACCGCCTCCCGAGAGCCGGCCATATGATCCAGCAGTCGGATACGGCCGACCTGATGGCAGCGGTCGACGAAGCCGCGGCGGAAACGCTGCATTGAAAATGTTCTAAGAACTGATCACGGCGCGAGTGGTGTAAGGCCTTTACCGGGACTTCGCGGACCGGGAGTAGCCATCCTCTATAGGTGAGGCTGTTTCCGGCTGTTGTACAGGCTTTAGGCCACAGTCTCCTTCCGCGCCCTCCCCGCAGGAGGTGAACACGGTCAGGGTCATGACTTCTAATCGCTTTGCCGGGTTGCCACAAAATGGCCAGTCTTCTCCCCGCGGGGATCGCCTCACCCAAAAAACGCAGGCGAGCCAGGCCGCCGGCAAGGAAAAGGCCTTCCGGCGCGTGAAGCGCGTCTTGTACTCGTCGACTGTCGGCTTGCCCGCGCTTGGCTCCGCTGCAGAGCGAGCTTTTCTTCATCTTTCCGGCGTGCCACGAGATCACGCTGTCGATATGTCATGCCCTCTTCAACAAAATAGCGACCGTGAAAGCACTGGCGGAACGATTCCGAGTCCTGTGCCTTTGACTCTGTCAAAGGATACCTCGACCCTCTTCGAACACGAGGCCAACACATGGCTGACGCAGCGCCCAAACCGGCCGCCAAGTCCGTTCCAAAGCCCCGCGACCAGCACTTGCGTGACATGGCCGATTGCATCCGATTTCTCTCCATGGACGCCGTTCAGCACGCCAAGAGCGGCCACCCCGGCGCCCCCATGGGAATGGCCGACATTGCAACAGTCCTGTTTAGGGACTTCATGCAGTTTGACGCGGGCGACCCCCATTGGTTCGATCGGGACCGGTTCGTGCTCTCGAACGGCCATGCCTCCATGCTGCTGTACAGCCTGCTGTATCTGACCGGTTACCAGGACATGACCCTGGATGAGTTGAAGCGCTTCCGGCAGATCGACAGTAAGACCGCGGGTCATCCCGAGTACAAGCACGCCGACGGCATCGAGACGACTACCGGCCCCCTAGGCCAGGGCATAGGCAACTCGGTCGGATTCGCGCTCGCCGAGCGCGTCCTGAACGCCAAGTTCGGCGACGACCTCTGCAGCCATTTCACCTACGTTTTCATGGGCGACGGCTGCCTGATGGAGGGTGTCAGCGAGGAAGCGATCTCGATGGCGGGCCATTACAAGCTCGGCCGCCTGATCGCGTTCTGGGACAACAATTCGATCACGATCGACGGCCCTACCCGCCTGGCGGTTTCCGACACCGAGATACAACGTTTCCACGCATCCGGCTGGCATGTCCAGGAAATCGACGGGCATGACACCGACGCGATCCACGAGGCCATCACCGCCGCCCGCGCCGTCACCGACAAGCCATCCTTGATCGCTTGCAAGACCATCATCGGTTTCGGCTTCCCGACGATTGCAGGAACCGAGAGAGCACACAGCGACGCTCCGGGCGAAGAGGAGATCGCCGGCGCGCGCAATATCCTGGGATGGGATTCGCCGCCTTTCGTGATCCCCGAACCGCTGCTACGCGAGTGGCGCGAGATCGGTGCCCAGGGCCGCAAAGCACGCATGGCGTGGGCTGATCGGGTCAAGGCCGCTCCGGCTGAACTGCGCGTGGAGTTCGAGCGCCGCAACGACGGTAAGCTGCCAGTCGACTGGCCGAAGGCGATTGCAGTGGCCCGCGCCGAATTCATCGTCAGCGGCAAAGACGTGGCGACGCGCGCCGCAAGCGGCGCCGTTCTCAACCATCTGGCACCGATGATACCCGAATTGCTGGGAGGCTCGGCGGACCTCACGACCTCGAACGTCACCAAGGCCCAGTCCATGGTCGAGATCGAGCCCGGCGAGTACGGCGGCACGTACGTGCATTATGGCGTCCGCGAACACGGCATGGCCGCCGCCATGAACGGCATCGCGCTTCATGGTGGCCTGATCCCATATGGCGGCACGTTCCTCTGCTTTTCGGACTACTGCCGTCCCTCGATCCGCCTCGCCGCCCTGATGCGTATCCGGACGATCTTCGTCATGACGCACGACTCCATCGGCCTTGGCGAGGACGGTCCGACCCACCAGCCGGTCGAACAGCTGGCAGCGCTTCGCGCCATTCCACATTTGGCGGTCTACCGACCAGGCGACCCCATCGAGACCGCGGAATGCTG
Source organism: Bradyrhizobium sp. RD5-C2 (assembly GCF_019972155.1). Taxonomy (GTDB): domain Bacteria; phylum Pseudomonadota; class Alphaproteobacteria; order Rhizobiales; family Xanthobacteraceae; genus Bradyrhizobium. Next base: position 266,085 of record NZ_BOVL01000013.1, read on the forward strand.
GGAGGCGATCCTGAGCACGCCCCGCCAGACCGCCCTGCTCGCCCTGTCCCGTCAGCCGATGCCCCTGCTGCGGCACGAGCCCGGCAGCGAGAACAAGTCTGCCAGAGGCGGCTACGTTCTGAAGGAGGCCGAGGGAGGCGAGCGCAAGCTGACCATCCTAGGCACCGGCTCGGAAGTTCATCTCGCCGTTCAAGCGCGCGAACTTCTTCAAAACGAAGGCATTCCGACCGCCGTCGTCTCCATGCCGTGCCGCCTGCTGTTCGAACAACAGGATGCAGCGTACAGGGACGCCGTGCTCGGCAGGACACGGGCGCGCGTTGCGGTCGAAGCCGCGGTGGAGCTCGGTTGGGAGCGTTACACCGGCCTCGATGGCCGTTTCGTCGGTATGCACTCGTTCGGCGCCTCCGGAAAGATCCACGACGTCTATATGAAGTTCGACATTACTGCCGAGGCGGTCGTGCGCGCCGCCCGAGAGTCGCTGGCCGCCGCCGCGCCCCGGTAATCGAATGCGTCCGACGATAACGAAGTCAAGAGCGCCGGTTCGGTACATTTGCAGCTGTTCGATGCTGCCTGCGGCATGGAGCTAGAAGGGTCGTCTCCAAAGACATCCGCAGCGTGGTGGATCAGTGCGGCTAGCGCAAGTGCTCGCTAACCGTGACCAGCGCGCCGAAGCGAAACCGGGACGACGTCACCTGTAAAGGTTGGTAAAGGGAATTGAAACGCAAACCCACTGCGACATTGGAAGCTCTTTCCTAGTCTTCCGGGGTTTTGCTGATTGGCAGCCAAGAAAGGCTTATCTCGACCACTGCCGCAGGTATGCGACGCAGGTGCCGGCCTAGATTCGCGGCTTCCTCTATCCGTTCGGCCGGAACATCGCGAGTTCTGAGAGGTTCAAGTCAGTTGATGTCCGAAAAACCAAGTAGTCCAGAGACAGCGCGCGTAGGGTGAACCGCGGCTTTGGCCTGCGCCGGAAGCAACAAATGGAAACGCCAGCCCAGATCAAGCTGACACAGCCGCGGGGCACGGCCTTGATCAATATGAGTGTGGCCGCGCTCATCGTCGCGGGGCTCTACTTTGGCCGCGAAATCTTCGTTCCCGTTGCCTTGGCTGTCCTTCTTAGCTTCGTGCTCGCCCCCTTCGTCAGTCGCTTGCAGTCGCTGAGGCTGCCGCGCGTTGTCGCCGTGTTTGCGGTTGTTGTCTTCGGGTTCGCGATCATCTTTAGCCTCGGGGGCCTGATGGTCACGCAAGCGAGCAGACTTGCGGAAGCGCTGCCGGGCTATGAGCAGACGCTTCGAAACAAGATTGAAACCTTGCGAGGAATAACCGGCGGGGGCACGAGTACGCTGCAGCGAGCATCAGAGGTCCTGAATGATCTCAAGACGGAGCTTCAGAATACGAAAGCGAGTAGCCCACCGAGCACCACTGTCCTTCAGCAGCCATCAGACAGCAAACCGATTCCTGTCGAGGTCAGGCAGCCGGATCCGGGCGCCTTGAACACGCTGGTAGCCATAATCGCACCTCTGGTATCGCCGCTTACGACGACTGGCATCGTGGTCGTCTTCGTGATCTTCATCTTGCTCCAGCGTCAGGATCTAAGGAATCGTTTCGTCCGCCTGGCGGGGTCGGACGACATCCAACGGACCACTGCGGCGCTGGACGAGGCTGGGGAGAGACTAAGCCGGCTCTTCCTGACGCAGATTGCGTTCAACGCCGCCTTCGGCGTAGCGATCGGCGTAGGCCTGCAGCTCATCGGCGTGCCCTCGGCTCCTTTGTGGGGACTCGTCGCCATGATCCTGCGCTTCGTGCCATATGTCGGCGCGTTCATCTCGGCGGTCTTTCCACTTATTCTCGCAGCTGCGGCAGGATCCGACTGGGAAATGCTGCTGCTGACCGCGGTCCTGTTCGTCATCCTGGAGCTTTTGGCGGGACAAGTTCTTGAACCCGTGATCTTCGGACATAGCTCTGGCCTGTCGCCGGTCGCGATAATCGTGGCGGCGTCGTTCTGGACCTGGCTGTGGGGTCCTGTCGGATTGGTGCTCGCGACGCCCCTTACTATCTGTCTCGTGGTCGTCGGTCGTCATGTCGACCGGTTGCAGTTTCTCGACATCATGCTGGGCGATCAGCCCGCGTTGACGCCGTCGCAACTGATCTATCAACGCATGCTGGCCGGGGACCCGATCGAGGCTGCCGAACAAGCCCGTGAATACCTAAAGACCGCCCCTCTCAAGGAATACTACGATTCCGTGGTGACAGGCGGGCTCGGACTGGCTGCAGCAGACAATCGGCTCGGGCATCTTGATGCTGAACGGCTCGATCGGATAACGGATACGGTGCGTGAATTGGTTGACGACCTTGAAGGACACGAAGACGCATTGGTCGCCGAACAAGCTTCCTCCAACGTCAACTTTCCCCTTGCAACGCTCGAGGCCGTCGAATCGGGTAAGGATGAGACAAGACTTGGTCGCGTGTGGCGCGCCCCGCGATCGATCCTTTGCATTCCGGGATTCAGCAAGCTCGATGAAGCGGCAGCGATCGTTCTTGCGCAGCTACTTAAGCGTCGGGGCTACGGCGCATTTGCTGAGCAATACGATGCGATGTCGGTATCCAAGTTCTTCTCGCTGGATCTCACCGGGACGGAGCTCGTGTGCATTTGCTATGCTGATCGACCGTCGAACGCCAAGCTTCACTATGCGGTTCGTAGGTTGACCAAAAGGACAAAATCAGCCTCCGTTATGGCCTTGTTTCTCGGGCCTGCGGCGGGAGAGTTGGACAAGGTGCCCGGCCTGTTTGCAACGACGGAGACCTTCGCAACCGCGCTCGATGCAGCGGAGCAGAAGGCAAGGGCTGACCTTGCGGCCCCGACGGGCGCGGCGGACGGGGGCCAGCCGGTGGTTATTTTTGCGGGATAGCGTGCTAAGGAATCTTGCCGACCGTATCGGCAATCATTGCGCCACTCGCTCCCAGGGGCTCGCGGCGACCCTCGCTCGAATCGATGACGGCCTGATGCTCGATCTCGGAGTTCAGTTCGGCTCCGCACAGCACGATAATGGCGGACATCCACATCCAGGTCATCAGGCCGATGGCGGCGCCAAGCGAACCGTAGGTCGCGTTGTAATCGCCGAAATTCGCAAGGTACCAGGACAGCAGCGCCGAACCGATTAACCACAGCATAGTTGCCGCGACGGCGCCGACGCTCAACCACTGCCAGCGCGGCGTGTTCCGGCTCGGACCGTATCGATAGAGCACCGCGAGCGCGACGAGGAGCAGGAGGACCAGAATGGGCCACCGTCCGAACCGGATGATGAGTTCGGCCCGTGTGCCCAGTCCGACTTGCTGGAGCAGAAGCGGCACGACCACTACGGCCCCCACCATCAACATGACCGAAACGAGGGCTGCGATCGTGAAAGAGAGGGACATCAGGTTGAGTTTGACGAAGCCGCGCTTTTCTCTCTCTTCATAGACGACGTTGAGCGCATCGAAGATCGCCTTCATTCCAGCGTTCGCGCTCCAGATCGCGACCAGCAGGCCGACAGCAAAGGTAAAACCGAGCGTCGAGGTCCCCTTCGCGAGCACGCGGGCGATCTGATCTTGAACGATCGCAAATGAACCTTCCGGCAGCAGCAACGCCAGGCTTTGCAGATTGGATGAGATCGTAGACGGATCGGCGAACAGGCCATAACTCGAGACCAGCGCCGTGATAGCTGGAAAGATCGCGAGCAACCCGTAGAACACGACGCCGGCGGCGGTCGCCAACAGCCGGTCCTCGTCGATCTGCCTATAAGTACGCAGCAAAATGTCTTTCCAGCCGGCGCCCGGAATCAGAAGCGGCGTATGAGCCAGCCGTCCACGATCTTGCGCGTCGGCGAGCTCGGGTTCCGGGGCCCGCCCTAGGACGGATCGTGTCTCAGATCGTGATACGTGGCGATAGATCGCCAAGGTCGCCAGCGCAGTTGCGCCAGCGAGCATCAGGTCGTTCGGCCAATTCGAGCGCAGAGGCATCGCTAGTCCTAAATGACGTCGCGCGGACGGTTGGAACGCGAAGCGGCAAGCCAGCCGACAAGCATCACAACCGCCGCGGCGGCCAGTACCTGAGTGGTGGGATCGGCGTTTATCCCTGCTCGGGAGGTGGCGATCAGGCGCGCCGCCACGGGCACTGCGATCGCACGCTTGAGCATATCGACTTGCCGGCTGGGCCGCGGAGCGGCCGGCGCTGGCCGCCCGAGCATCACGCGGCCCGTCCCCAGCCCCAGCAGCCCGAGAAGGAGAAAGACGCCCGCGAGCGCGGCATACGCGATCCAAATGCCGTAACGTAGCTCAAGAGCATGGAAGGCTGCGGCGACCCCGATGCCGATCGCCACCAGAAGCGACACCGCGCCAAAGAGCACGGAGCCGCATGCCAGCGCGTAGCCGGTCACCAGACGCCCGATCCATTGTCGTAAGTCGGCGAGGTAAGATAGGGCGATCAGGCTGAGTGACGGTCGGGCGTCGGCGCGCATGGCGGTGTCCACTGCTAGTCGGCATCGGACAACCCGGCAGGGTGATCGACGTTCCCTACCCCGCGACGCGTGACCGCTCCCGCCGCGCGGAGCCCGTGTCGGTGAGCATTGTGGTGACGAGGTCCATGAGCCTATGCTTGACGGCGTCTGCATCGGCCGGCTTCGCCTTTGCACTGACCGTCAGTTCGACGATCGGACGCACGGCATCGGAGATGTCCACCACTTTCGAGACGTGCACTTCGGGCGCGGGTCGCGCCTCGATACGCGAGTCCTCGCGCACATGCTTCAGACTCTGCTCGCCGATGCGCTCGATCGGCCCGCCCGCGCGGACCGGGAAGGACACCTTCACCTCACCAGTGCCGGGATAAGTGCTGTGATTGATGATGGCGCTGCCCCATACCGAACCATTGGGCAGCAGGATCTGGGTGTTGTCGGATGTGATCAGCTCCGTCATGAACAGCGATAAGGTCTGCACTTTACCAGCCTTGCCAGCGACCTCGACGTCGTCGTTGATCCGAAACGGCCTGAACAACAGTAGCATCACGCCAGCGGCCAGGTTGGACAACGTCCCTTGCAAGGCCAGCCCGATGGCGAGCGACGTAGCGCCGAGCACCGCAACCAGGCTCGCCGTCTGAATGCCGAAAAGCTGCAGCACGGCGATGCCGACCACGGCGAGCACGGCATAGCGCGCAAGGCTGGAGAGGAACACCGTGACCAGGGCATCGACACGATGCGTAGCCGTGAGCACGCGCAGGACAAATCGCTGAGCGATGGCTGAAGCGTACCATCCAAGAACCAGCAACAGGACGGCAGAGGTCGCGTTAAGTCCATAGAGGACCAGCGTCGCCTTGAGAGTTTCGAAATTGAGCGCCATGGGTCCCCCTACAGCGAAGCCGGCCAACAGGGCCGCCCGCTGCAAGCCAAACGCGCCAGGGAAAGTGGCGTTCCCGATAGCGAGCAGGTCGACCGGTCCGATAATTTATCGGGTTGGAGGACGTATCGCGCGTGGCGGAAGGGAACTCGGAAATGGCCGCGCCACCGTCAGCGTCGCGCGCTCATCGGTTTCCAATGCGATCTTTTGGGCAAGCATCACGTCGCCCGCCACCAGCGAACCGATAGGCCGGAAGCACCAACCGAGGACAACGCGGCCGCGGCCGTCCATCTCATAGACATTGGTCGATGTACCGTAGCAAATCCGATAACGTTTGCCGGACTCCGAGCCGATGACGTCGAAGCGATTGTACTTTTCAAATTGCGATCGCTGCTCCGGCGAGAGCCATGCGGACAGCAGCGCCAGCCCACGCGCCTCCTTTCGCTCATAAGCCTGCCAGCGCTCCCGGATCGCGACCAGCGTGGCGCGCAGCGTGCCGGCAGCGTGCTGCAGCACGGACAGCAGAAACCTGGCGCGCAGACGGCCGATCACGGCGTCAGCCGCCCACCAGCCTGGGATAGAACAATGTTTCCTCGGCGGTCGGATCCAGCGCGCGGACGACGACCGCTTCGCCGGAGGATCTCCGCACTACGGCGGTGTAGCCGTCCGACGTCAGCTCCGCGAAGCGCGCATTCGCCCAAGCCAGTTGTTCGCTATCCTCGCAATCGAAAGATTGTCTTGTGTCGCCGCTGTGGTCCATGACCAAGATCATTGCCATCATCGTCTCCCATCGTAGCACATTGGCCGTTGCATCAGACCATTCATCAGACCACCGGCACAGGGGTCGTTGGCCTGCCGCCCATCCACTCCGGCAAGGTCGCGCCGTCGCGGTGCCGGCCGCCTGCACAGGCTGCGGCCCAGGCTGCGACCGCGCCGAGCAGCAGCGCCGCCGCGACCGAAAATGCGAGGATTACCGCGCTCCGCCGCGACCGCTGGATGGCGCTTCTGGCATCACCAATGACGCTGTCGACGCGTTTCTCGGCCTCGACTGCAGGCAGACCTGTCGCGACCGCCACCTGCTGGATCAGATAGCTGCGGTCCTCTGTGCTGACGCCGGTATGGCCGGAGCTGGTCAGCAGGATGCGGCCCGCCTCGGCCCGCTCATATCCGATGTCGAGATTGGCCGGACGCCGCGGCGATCGGTAAAGGCGGTCGATTTCAGCGCTCAGCAACGGCTCCGCGGCTGTCGCAGCAGGCCGGCTCTGCACCACTGCGCGAGCGGTCGACAAGCCCACCAACGCGATGATTGTCCCGCCCACGATAACTGCGAGAGCCCAAGTGGTCAGGCCATGAAGTCCGTCGTTGCTTTCGACCACGTCGACCGGCGTCGCGCCGATTACGCGTTGCGTGCGGCCAGCGACGTAGCCGCCGACGCCAAAGCTCACCAAAGCCTGAAGGATCAGGAACAGCCCGGATAGCAGCGCGAGTGCGGCCGATGCATCACGCCATGATGGCGAACTCGAACTCACACCTAATCCAACTGCTGCTCCGAAGCTGAGCAGGATCAGCGACAGGGCCGAAGCCATGAGCGCGCCCGCAAAAATCGGACTCCACTGCAGTCGCAGGCCGCCCCTATCGTCGACGACATCAGCAGCACTTCGGCCGGTGTCCATGATGCACCTACCGCAATCCAAAGAACGATAGTACCGCAAGAATGACCACAATTAGCCCGACCAGATAGATCAACTGGTTCATGCACGCCTCCTCCGCTTTAGCTGACAATTTGGCCGAGAAGGCAAAGTTCCTAAGCCAGGCATTCGCGGAATGAGCGATCGTATCGGCTGTGGGGGCTCTTCAAAGGCCGAAACCCCGCTCGTCATCTCCGCCACCAGGCCTCGTCGATCGCAACCCGGGCTTTTTCGACCGTTTGGCGTTGCGTTAGCTGCCAGCATTGCAAAATAGGTCCTATGGGAGAAAAGCCCACTCCAGAAGGGTGCCGACCCATGAGAGGCGCGCACTGGACGCTATTCGATAGCCTCTGCTGCGCCCAATTCTGCAGGGTCCGGGCGTCAATGTGGAGCTTCTGCAAATGCCACCGGCGTGCCCTTAACAACGCGCTGCGCGACGCGTTCAGCGTCCCAATTGGTGAGCCGGACACAGCCGTGGGACTCTGCCTTCGACACCTTGCCAGGCGAAGGCGTTCCATGGATGCCGTAGCTTTCCGCCGACAGGTTGATCCACATTGTGCCCACCGGATTGTTCGGGCCGGGCTTGATGTTGAAAGGCTTGCGTGAGTGGACACCCCTGAAGTGGTAGTCAGGATTGTACCGGTAGTTCGGATTGGGATCGATTTCGGTTACCTTCAGCGTTCCGGTTGGCGATGGCTTCTCGCTGCTGCCGACGGTGGCGGGATAGAATCCGATCAGCCCGTTCGATTTGTCGAATAACTTCACCGTCTGCCTGACCTTGTCGACCTCGACCCGGGCGGCCTTGGCTGCATTCGGCGTGTCATCGCTGCCCGTGTCGACAACCACGATGCTATCGCCGGCGTGGTTGAAGTGCTGTCCGGGGTTAAGCATCGCGAGCAACTCTTCGCCCATGTGAAACCGTTCGGCCAATTCCTCGCGCGGGCTAACGTAATTTAGATTTGGTATGTCTTTCATATCCTCGATCTTGCTGGGCAACTTCTCGAGGAACGGTCCCGCGACGTCCTTTTCGGTGATCGTGTAGTTGACGATCACCGGCCGCTCGTCCGTCCGGAGCTTTCTCCAGACCGCGTCGGACAAACCTGAGGAGCTCGGCAGTTGCCGGTCCTCGGCAAATGCGCGCAACGCCTTCTTCGCATTCTCTCCAAATTTGCCGTCGATCTCGCCGGGCGAGAAGTGCACACGATCGAGTAGCACCTGAAGCCGCACACCCAGAGCTGTCGGTTTGGTGTCGGAAATGTCCTTTTCCGACCGCTCCGCTACGTTGATTGCGTTGGCGTTCAGCCCGGCCCCGATCGCCGTATCAACGCTCAACGCGAGTAGCAGTCCGACGCAGACGCTTGTCCTTCTGACGGGCAACATGATCGAATCCTTCTGGCCATAACCCGCAAGGCTGGGCGCCAAGATCTGTCGTGCGCTACGGCATCTGGTTTGGTGCACCTCTCTGGGCAACGGCCCGATTGAAACGGAGGCAACTCTTCCGGGTTCCTCCGGAAGCTGCAAGACGGCCGGATAAATCTTTCGCCGACGCGAAGGCCGGTCACAAATGATCAATTCGCGGCAGGGACACCGCGAAATAACCGGAGTCCGCTTTGGGACACAAGGCGACATCCCCAAGAGTAGGGCAGCGTGTCCGCATTTCCCCTCGGAAGCGGACATCCCAAATCAAAGCAGGCGCCTGGTTGACCAACTTTGCGCGCGGCACCGAGGCCAACCGACAACCTCTAGCGACTTCCTGCCCGCCTGATTCGGCGGGAAAACAAATAAGAATTCCATGGCACCCAAACACCACCCCCTCCTCTCTCAGGCGGCGACCGCAAGGCGTTGACCAGGGAGCTCGCGCACGTCCGGGCAGTGACCACCATCCTCGCCACCCGCTCGGCCGAGAAGCGCGCCGCTGGCGAGGCCTTGATCCGCAAGGCCAATGACCTTCCTTGCTCAGAGCTGGAACGAGAGGATGTGGGCGGACGGCGGTCCGGTCGACCCATCGCCCTCGATCGACCAAGCCATCAACGCGGGCTACCCGTGGCTCGAGATCAAGTGCTCGCGGTGCAAGACGCCGCGCGCCGTCGACCTCGCTGCCTGCCCCACGTCGCCACGACGATCGTTAAGGACCTCGCCAGTCGGCCGCGGCGTCAGAAGTGCCGCAAGGCCGGCAAGCGGCCGGCCGCCCGATCTGCTGCAGCTGTGGTAACGCTCGCCGACTGGCGATGAGACGTGACCGAGCTGACGCGCCGGCGCGACAATGAGTCGGCTCGGGAGGAATGGAACATTTTCTACGACGACGTCTGCATCGGTTCGATCAGGCTGCGAGCTCGGGTACCGAACCATGCCGATCAATGGGAATGGAAGTGCGGCTTCCATCCCGGTTGCGACCGATTGAACAGCGGACCGGCAGGCCCCTTTGAGCAGGCGCGCGCGGCGTTCGAGGCCGAATGGCGGTTGCTACTGCCGACCCGATTTCCAGGCCTGGCGAGACCAGCGCGACTGGACCAAGCGCAAGCAGGCGATGTGGGAACGCGGGGAGAAACTGCTTTCTCAACAGCCGTCGTCGCTGATGTGCTGTCCCTGCGGCGACCTTTGATAGCCACACCCGGCCGAAAGCTACGCACACCGCGAGCGCAACTATGCCGCGCAAAAACGCGACGGGATTTCACGCTGAAGATGAAGGGCGACCGCCGCTACTCCGATCCTGAGAAAGCTGCCCACAGGATAATGGAGCTCGCCCCGGGCGTTTGAACCGATCCAGGATGACCGGATCTACATCGAGAAGATCAACCGACCGATGATCGGAGGACAAGGCGACGCCGGCTGAATATTGGGCCGGGTTACAGCATGCGATCGGCCAAGGCCGGCTGGAGTACCACGAGAGCGGAACGCTTGTGCGAACGCTTCAGTCCCGGGAAAGACCTGTTCGCATAAAAAGCACCAGCGCCCCTACCAGGCGCTGGTGCTGTAGTTCCGCATGCGTGTAGCGTGCACCGCTGCGTGCGGAGAATTTCCGCAAATTGCCCTGCGCTGGACAATGCGCCATTGGTCTATGCGGAACTCACGAAACCGTCATCGGTGGAAGCTGTCGATCACGATTCGATTCGGCAAGCTAGTGCCCTATCGTGCGGCGCGTCATTTGAAGCGGTACTTCGCGTTGGTGATTTGGAGATGATAGGCGGCCTGAAACAACGGGCCCCTCTTTCGTGCGAACGTCGATCGTTACATCGTTGCCGTTGTCCGATTGAACTGCGTCCCTGGCGATATCGGCCAATGCGCGTGCAGCTTCAACTTTGGCGGCGCGCGCATCTCGAAGCTCTAGACCTTTGTCCTCGGGTACCTGCCTGTATCGTCCCGGATATCGAACATGGTAGCGAGTCATCCGCGCCCCCAACTGGGAAGCAACGGGGGCGGAGAAGGCTTTTGCTGTTTCTGTTCCTCGGAGGTTCATGGTGGGAGCCACTGCGAATCCACATAGCGCCATGCCGCTTTTTCCCGATGACTCCCGTTTAGACACGTTCTAAATACGGCGAGCGCCGACCGTAAGCCGCGCTCGGGGATGCGTCGTTATGAAAGAGTACAAGGCCTATCTGCTTAGGGCGGACGGGAAGATTGCGAAGCGTGTCGATCTATTCTGCGAGGATGACGAGGCGGCCAAACTACACGCAAAGAATCTGGCGACGGATCGAGTGGTCGAACTTTGGCAGGGCGCACGCAAGATCGCAGTATATCACCCATTAGCGAGCGGTGACTAGCGGACGGCCAAGTGGATACGAAATAGGCCACTCTGCATGGAAGCGGGACTTGGTCCTTTGAAGACGATGACGACGAGAAAGAAGCCGCCAGCTGAGGCGGCCTCAATACTAGAACGCCGTAAAAATAAAGCCCATGAGCAGCAGAGCGAGCAAAACAGACGCACCGGCTGCAAGCTTTAGCGCGGCACTTGGCTTCGCCGATCGGTTCATGTTGAGGGCTGAAGCGCGGGAGCGCGTAGCCATTCAGTCATGCTTGCACCAGCTTCAGATTGCTGGGCCAGCTTCAACAGGGCCTCTTTCTCGATTCCTGGGGCGAGCGCTGCGGCCTGTTTGCGCAGCTCCCTAGCTCGCTCTACGAGCCGCTCTTCAAGTGAATTCGTGTGGACGACCCGCTGTCGAATTAGGCCCATGTGACCTTTTTCCTCGCTCAGTTCCTTACGGGAACGGGCTGTAAACCCATATGGAGTGGTTAGGTTCCTGAGTTGCCACTTTTTCCCGATACGGACCTTTGCTCGGCCACGGAGGACGCCGGGACTAGACCCTTTGATCCAAGTCATGGGTGAGAGCTCAATAAGCTCCGGAACTCGTGCCTCCCAAGGCCTATTTCGGCCATGACCACCCAAATCAAAGGCCGGAGCGTGGGTCATTTCAGGCTCAAGCCATGAAATGGGACGTCATCACGATAGCTGGCTGCCACTCAATCGGGCTTACCGCGCTCATCCTGATTGTCGTGTTTGCGACATAAGGCCGGGATTCTCGAAGGGAACGGAGTTCCGGCAGCTTCGGCGCATTTTTATTTCGCTCGATTGTTTGTCACAAACTGCACTGTCCCACAGAGATCCGCGAGCGTAGGCTTCAGCCCAACGCAGAGGTTGTGCTATGGGCAAAGACCTACTTGAAAGCGTTTGGATCGCATTATTCGGGTTAAGCCCGCTCGTCATCATTGGGGTGGCAATGTATGTGCAATAATTCTGCGCTTGGCTCGTCACATCGGGCCGGTCGATGGCCCCAGCTGGCACCGCTCATTTTCCGGTTCCAGTTTACCTGCACCTGGAACCTACAGCCCCACATGACCCCTGACGCATGAGGGACGTTCCATGCGAGGTGCAAGCGACTACTCCCTACACAATTCAAGATCAGATTGAACCTGAGCAGGCGCGATCAAAGCCCAGCCCAACGCTTTGCAAGTGGGCCCAGAGAGGGCCGCGCTCGCAAGAAAAATTGGCCAGCTCGAGACTGCCCTGCACATGAATGCATGGCTTAAAGCTCCAGAATTGAAGTCGCCGGCTTAAGGTCAAGTCCCGCAATACTCAACGTTCGCCGCGCCCGTCGCGGTGCTCCTGTTCGGGGCTGTGACAGACACGGCGTGGCCCTGACGAAGCGCCAGAGAAGCCGCGGCAACCGCAGCCCCAAACGCTGCTTCAATCGTCTCGTAGGCGTTGTCGGCCTTCCCATCATGGCTAACCCGCCATTCCCCGTCGCGGCCAATGATCTCGTAGCATGCAAGTGACATCGCGCTCTCCCTAATGAGTATTGGTTCGGTGCCATTTTTCGAGGTCGATATCGGACTCGTTCCGTTGCTCCTTTTCCGGATTGCCCTCCCATGGTTTGTCGGTCTGTTTGTGTGAAGCCTTGTCCGGCCGCTGCCGGGGATCGTCCTTGGGTGTTTCCTTGCTCATGTTCGCTCCTGTCAATGGGAAGCAAAAGCGTTAGCCTCGCAGGGGTTCCTCGTGGCCGACGTGGCCTAGCAGGCCCGCCATCTAGTGAAATAGCCCCGAGTAGGAACGGCCAGATCACCAAAATTGTTAGGCGGTCATCATCGAACGAACCTCGGCAACTATCGGTGCTCGAGAGTGCTGCATGCTCCCACCTGATCTTGGGCGGTGAGCATGTGTGAGAAGTGCGACAATATCGACGCCGAGATCTGGCACATGCAGCGGATGAGGATAGCCGCGATACGGATGCAAGACGCGCGTGCGGCCCATGATCTGATTGATGAGATGGAAGCTCGAAAGAAAGCGCTCCAACCGACGCAGAAAATCACCGCGGCGAGGCATTTGTGACGTCCGGTGGACGGGAAACAGCGGCAAAGATTCACATGAGTTATTTCCGAAACCGCAGATCACTTGGATGATCCGAGCCACGGGGCACCTGATTTTCATTTCGTGTTTTTCAGCCCCAGTAACGACGACCGCTGCTTCTCGGCGGACAGCGGTTCTGCGATCCGGATTGGCCCCAGCATTGGAGCCTGGGGTCGCCGCCCCAAAGAAAGGGCCCCAGGGTTTGGCTTGGCGCTCGCCTGGTTGCCAGATTGGACCCGCCGCGGCCCAGCCCTACGACGCTGGGGCATTCACCACGGCCTTGACCGCCGCTTCTCAATGAACCGTGGCTGGTATCGTATTGCCCCGATTGCGTTGCGCGGAGTTGATTTATGCGTAGGGCTAATTGGACAGCCTCGATCGTCCCCTCGACGGATCAGCCGTCTACCTGGTCGCCGACGATTTCGGCCCGATCGGCCGCCCTGGCGCGAAGCCGATCTCGTGACGACCGACCTCGAGACCGTGATCCAGGATCTGCTGGCCAGCGAATATTCAAGCCCGATCCGGATGATCGGCTTCAACACGGCCGAGCACTGGTCCGAAGACGTTTCCGAGGACATCGCCCGCGAGATCCAGCGCCGCTGCGATCTACAGCAGACCGAGGTGCCGCCCGCCCTGCGAGTGTTCATCGACCGTCACATCGGCGATCGCCGGCAGCTAACGTTGCGGCTTGCCTGAGATTTCAGATGCATGGTGGCTTTAGGTCGGTATCGCGATCGCGTCGATCGGCGCCGGCTTCGCCGTGTCGGCAGCGCGGGCCGGCCGGCGCGACGACACGCTGCGCGACCAGGATGTGAACCGGCGTATCGACGAGCGGATCGAGGGTAAGGATCTCCGGCATCCGCCGCGAGACCCCAGAGCAACAGAAGTTACTGTCGCCGCCCATGATGCGACCGCCTAGAAAAACTATGATGCCGCTGGCGTGCGCATTCGATCCGTCCTGCATGATGATCCGGCTCGAATGTAAGCTAACCTTGACGTTCGACATCCCGCGCCTCCCCGCGACCAAATAACGTGGTCTGACTATCGGGGTGATGACTACTATCGTCGCAGTCGCTTTCGAGAGGATTACAGGACTGTCTCGATCAGGCCCAACATCTTCGCCTCCTGCGCCTCCAAATACCAGTTTGACGGTGCTTTCAGCATGACCTCATCGATCGTCACGTTCGATCCCAGGATGAGATTCTGAAAGCCCTCGTTCTGCATAGCGATCGAGCATTCGATTTCGTTGAGCGTCGCCCTTACGACTGCGATGCACGTCGTTAAGGGGCCATCGATCACCAAGCTCTTCGAAAGCTTGCGTTCGTGAATCATCAGACGCGTGCCGCGCGCGAGGTATCGGTTCGGCCGCGCGAAGAAGCTCATGAATGTAACGCCAGCCGAATAAATCACAGCCTTGCCGAGGAATACGAAGCGCCGTTGCGGCTCCGTCTCGCTCGCGAACCGAACGTCTTCTCCCATCATGCGGGCGACCTCGGGATCGCCGCCGAGGGTCGATAACTCAATGACAACCAGTTCTTGATCCGAAGCTTTGTCGAACTGCGATCTGAAGGCAGTGTACATGTTGTAGTCCACGACGCCAGAAAGGCTGATCGCCGGCGACTTGAAGGCTGTAGCAGGCAACGTTGCAAGTTCCATTGGATCAATCCTGTTGGAGACGAGATAGTCTCGAGCGGCATGCAGGTGCTGTGCCGATTTCCAGCGAATGGCGCCCTTTACGGCCTTCGGTCATTGCGAAAGGAGATCCTCGCGATAAATGCAAAGGTAGAGAGGCCTAGGCGCAGCGCAGAGATAAGCAGCGCGATTTGGAGCCAGATGAGACCGCCGATTTCCCGAAAGACAAACTCGATCCGTGGCCCCCACGGAGAAGGGATAGCATCGCCAACGGCCTCGATCCCACGTTGAAGGGCCCGTTGGGCGCCGGTAAGCAATTCCGGCTTCTGGTAGAACGCGGCGAAGATCAGCACCCACGCGAGTACCACGGTGACCGCTCGAAACGAGTGGACCTTCAAGTGATAGTCAAAGCCAGGGCGCCGGCGATCGTCCTCGTTGCGGTGCAGTACCATCGGTCGATGCCCACCCAGATGAGCACGATCGGCTCAGTCGATACGAAACGCTGCCAGCAATGGGACGGTTCCAAGACCATGAAACTCAGCAGGCCAGGAACTTGCAAGCTTGCCGCGCGTCGTTTTGTTTCTAGTCCGCGAAGCCCAAAAGCTCTCGCTGCCTGGCTAGAGAACCTTGGATCGTTGAGACTGTGCGGCCTTGGCTTTGGATGGACGAGGCCATTTTCTCGAGCATCGATGACCCCGACAGAAGCGAAAATAGAGATCCTCAAGGAATGGGATCGTTGGATTGGGACGCAGCCAGGTCTGGCTAATCCGACCGGTCGGGACGCCTTCAAGTTCTTCCTGGATCTTCGATCGTCGAATTCGGCCTTACTCGATTTCGGCTCCGTCGAAGACAAGTGGCAAGTTATTCATGGCTGGCTATTGAGTGCCGGCCGCGTGACGGATTGAACCGGCTCTCGATAGGAACGTTCGGCGAGCGCGACGATTGCCTCCCCAAACTATTCCGAGGAGGACTATCATGGCATTGGAAGCAAACGAGGCCGGCAACCTGATCGGGAGCGACAAGGTCGAAGGCACCGCGGTCTATGGAGCGGATAGCCAGAAGATCGGCAGCATCGAGCGACTGATGATCGATAAGACAAGCGGCAAAGTGTCTTACGCGGTGCTCAGTTTTGGCGGCTTTCTCGGCATCGGCGACGACCATTATCCCCTTCCGTGGCCGTCATTGAAATACGATACCCATCTAGCAGGCTATGTCACGGGCATCACGGAGAGCCAGTTGCAGGGCGCACCGAAGTATCGTGAAGAGACTGGCTGGAATTGGAATGACCCAACAGTCGGTCGATCTGTGAATGAATATTACGGCGTCCCGTTCTAGCTGCATCAACGACTTAATGGCGCGCTCGCCAGCGTGCGCCGCGGTGCGTCTGATATGCCCGGTCAGCGAGAACTATATCGGAGCTCTAATGGAGATCGCTGGACGCTCTGCAGCGAAGATGACGGCCGCGTATTCGTCCTGCATGAAGCTAATCTGCCTTCGGGCGGTGCCTTTAAACAGATCGAACTGTCGGATTTCCTCTCGGATGGCAAGGCCGGACCGGAGCAGCAGGCGCTCATTCAATTGATAGCTACGCTGGCGTACACGAATTGATGTGCGCGCGAGCCGCGATTTCGCTAGGCGTTTCGGATGGTTTGGAGATCTATAAGTTGTCGATAGAAGATACAGAAATTGGCGTCAGGGAGACGCTACGTGAATTTTCTCAAGGGCTCGCTGAGGGTCGAGCGCCTCCGACTTGGATCGATCGTGTCAGCGCGGCAACTCGTGAAGCACCCCTTGAGATGTTAGCTACGGCCTTTCTGATCGGAGCGCTCTTGGGGCGTCGTCCGCGCTAGTTCGAATGGCTTATGCTTTCAACGCCACGATGCGGTCAGAACCTTGAACGGCTTCGATTGGCGGCCGATCGTCGGCTTTAGCGCGGGCGACGAAGTACGGATGATCGAGCTCCAAAGACTGCTTTCCGGTCAAGCGAGAGTCTGCGACCGCAGTGGCGTGACGAGATTGAGCATTCGCACGCCTTACGCCGTCTGCCGATTTGATCGGCCCTTGCCGCGGCGACGCCGGCGGCGGAGCTACAGCCGCTCATCGGCAAGATCTGGCGGCATTGCGAAAGCACCGGCGTCCGGGGGCGCACAGTGACGCTAAAGGTCAAGTTCTTTGATTTCGAGATCAT
>NZ_BOVL01000014.1:0-121329 GCF_019972155.1 Bradyrhizobium sp. RD5-C2
GGACGCCAACGGGCTGAAGCGGCTGGTCGCGAAATTGAAAGTGGCGGCGCCCGGGGTGACCGAGAACCACATCAAGGTGCATCGGCCCTGGGGCTCCTATCAGTCGGTCGACAATGGCGATCGCCACCAGGTCAAGCGCATCATCGTCAAGCCGGGCGGGCGGCTGTCCTTGCAGAAGCACCATCACCGCTCCGAGCACTGGATCGTGGTGCGTGGCACCGCGCAGGTCACCGTCAACGAGCTGGTCAAGACGGTGCATGAGAACGAGTCGATCTACATCCCGATCGGCGCGGTGCACCGGCTGGAGAATCCCGGCAAGATTCAGCTCGAGCTGATCGAGGTGCAGACCGGCAGCTATTTCGGCGAGGACGACATCATCCGCATCGAGGACGACTACCGGCGCAGCTGAGGCGAGCCGGTTCCCGCGCCGATCGCCGGACGCGGGACGATGTAACTCTTTGAATCAAAACGTGTCCGGATTTCGTCCTTGGCATTCGCCACATTTGTGACGCCGTGCTATAGCGGCTGCCAACGAAGCGGGGTGATTTGCGCCAGAGGCGCAGATCGGGACGAGGGGCCTTGGTCTTACTCCCTCGGAGCCGGGATGGCTCCCTGAGGAGCCGGGACAACCGCCAGAACGCTACTTGGGGTCTACGATATGAATGCAAAAGTGTCCGCAGCCGGCGCGAGGGCCGATATCGGCCGCGCATTGCGCGTCGGCGTGATCGGCGCCGGCGTAATGGGCAGCAACCATGCCCGCGTGCTGGCCGGACTGCCCGGCGTCGTGCTGATCGGCATCGTCGACCCGCTGCCGGAGCACCGCACGCGCGCTGTCGACCTGGTCGGTTGCCGCGCCTTCGAGAGCCTCGATCAGCTGCTTGCCGAGGGCGTCGATGCGGTGACGATCGCAGCCCCCACCCACCTGCATCACGAGATCGCGCTCGCCTGCATCGCGCGCAACATCCACATCCTGGTCGAGAAGCCGGTCGCATCCACGGTCGAAGAGGGCCGCGAGATCGTCGCGGCCGCCGAGCGGGCTGGCGTCACGTTGATGGTCGGTCACGTCGAGCGTTTCAATCCTGCGGTCGCCGCGATCAAGCAGGCGATCTCGGGCGAGGATATCCTGTCGATCGGCATCACCCGGGTCGGCCCGTTCCCGCCGCGGATGTCCAATGTCGGCGTCGTGATCGATCTTGCCGTGCACGATATCGACCTGATCCGCTGGTTCACCGAGTCCGACATCGTCGAGGTGCAGCCGCAGCTCTCGAGCGCGGTCGCCGAGCGCGAGGACATCGCGCTGCTGCAGTTCCGCACGGCGTCCGGCGTGCTCGCCCACATCAACACCAACTGGCTGACGCCGTTCAAGGCGCGCAACGTGACGGTCGCAACCCGCGGCAAATACGTGATGGGCGACCTGCTCACCCGTCAGGTTACCGAATGCTTCGGCTTCAAGCCGGACGGCAGCTATTCGATGCGTCATCTGCCGGTCGGTCACGACGAGCCGCTGCGCGCCGAGCTGATCGCCTTCCTCGAAGCCGTCCGCAGCGGCAAGGTGCCGGCGGTGTCCGGCGACGAGGGCGTGGCGAGCCTCGAGATCGCGATCCGCTGCCTGGAATCGCCGGCGCGGCCCGCCGCCTCGACGATGCGCAAGGGACCGCGCCGCATCGCCGGCTGATTGCCTTCACTGGCTGATTGTCATTCATTCAACACGTGCAAAGAGCTTCCATGAACCAGCATATGCAGCTTGAGCCCATTCCCTTCATCGATATCGTCGCGCAGCGCCGGCGGCTCGGCAAGTCGATCGATGACGCGGTCGCGCGCGTGCTCGACCATTGCCAGTTCATCAACGGTCCGGAAGTCATCGCGCTGGAGAAGGCGCTGGCGGACTATAGCGGCGCCAAGCATGTGGTGAGCTGCGCCAGCGGCACCGACGCGCTGCTGATGGTCCTGATGGCGAAGAATGTCGGGCCGGGCGATGCGGTGCTGTGCCCGACCTTCACCTTCTGCGCGACCGGTGAAGTCGTGACGCTGACCGGTGCGACGCCGGTTTTCGTCGATGTCGATGAGGAGACCTTCAACATCGACGTCAATTCGCTGAAGCGCGGCATTGCGACGGCGCGGGCACGCGGGCTGAAGCCGGTTGCCGTGATCCCGGTCGATCTGTTCGGCCAGAGCGCCGATCACGACGCGATCGGCGCGGTCGCCGAGGCCGAGGGCCTGTTCGTGCTCGACGACGCCGCGCAGGGCTTTGGCGCAACCTACAAGAACCGCAAGCTCGGCACCTTCGGGCTCGCGACCGGAACCAGCTTCTTCCCGGCCAAGCCGCTCGGCTGTTTCGGCGACGGCGGCGCGATCTTCACCGACGACGAGGAACTGGCGCGCACGCTGCGCAGCATCCGCGTCCATGGCCAGGGCTCGGACAAATACGACAACGTGCGGCTCGGCCTCACGGCGCGGCTCGACACCATGCAGGCGGCGATCCTGCTCGAGAAGCTGAAGATCTTCGATGACGAGATCGCGGCGCGCAACAAGGTGGCGGAACGCTATTCGCGGGCGCTCGGCAACCTGGTCGCGGTGCCGCGCGTTGCTCCCGGCTGCACCTCGGTGTGGGCGCAGTACACCATCCGTCTGACCAACGGCATCGATCGTGACGCCTTCGCGGCCGCCTTGAAGGCGCAGGGCGTGCCGACCATGATCTACTATCCGAAGTCGGTCCACCAGCAGACCGCCTACAGCCACTATCCGGTTGCCGACGGCGGCCTGCCGGTCAGCGAGCGCCTGTCGAAGGACGTCATCGCCCTGCCGATGCACCCCTATCTCGACGAGGCGGCGCAGGACCGCGTCATCGCGGCTGTGCGTAGCGCGCTTTCTTCCTGATACGTCATTTTGACGTAGGGTGATGATGCGCTAGAAGCAGCCATGCTTGGGCGCATCTTCACCGTCGGCGGCTATACCCTGCTATCGCGGGTCACCGGGTTCGCGCGCGACATCATGCTCGCGGCGATCCTCGGTGCCGGGCCGGTCGCCGACGCCTTCTTCGTGGCGCTGCGGCTGCCCAATCATTTCCGCGCGATCTTTGCCGAAGGCGCGTTCAACGCCGCCTTCGTGCCGGCCTATGCCCATGTTCATGGCGAGCGCGGCGAGGCGTCGGCGCGGCTGTTCGCCGACCGCATCTTCACGCTGCTGTTCGCCTCGCAAGTGGTCCTGCTTGTCGTGGCGATGGCGTTCATGCCGCAGGCGATGAGCATTCTCGCGCCGGGCTTCACCGAGGACGCAGCCCAGCGCAAGCTCGCGATCGAGCTGACGCGGATCACCTTCCCCTATCTGCTGCTGATCACGCTGGTGACGCTCTATGGCGGCATGCTCAACGTGATGCATCGCTTCGCCAGCGCCGCCGCGGCGCCGATCTTCCTCAACCTCGCCATGATGATGACGCTGGCGCTCGCGGCGTTCTTCCCCAGCGCCGGCCACGCCGCGGCCTGGGGCGTCCTGATCTCGGGCTTCCTGCAGTTCTTCCTGCTCGCCGGCGACCTCGGGCGCCACGGCGGCCTGCCGCGATTCGCGCCGCTCAAGCTGGACGAGGATGTCCGCGCCTTCTTCCGTGCGCTGGGGCCGGCGACCTTGGGCTCAATGGGAACGCAGGTCGCGCTGTTCGCCGATACCATCATCGCGACCTTCCTCCCCGCAGGCGCGCTGTCTGCGCTGTATTATGCCGACCGTCTGAATCAGTTGCCGATCGGCGTGATCGGGATCGCGATCGGCACCGTGCTGCTGCCGGAGATGTCGCGGCGCCTGTCCGCCGACGATCACACAGGCGCCATGGCCGCGCAGCGCCGCGCCTTCGATTTCACGCTGCTGTTCTCGGTGCCGTTCGTGGCGGCGTTCCTGACCGTTGCCGATCCGATCATGCGCGCGATGTTTGCCCGCGGCGCGTTCTCGAAGGCCGATGCCGCCAGCGCCGGCGCCACGCTCGCGGCCTATGCGGTCGGGCTGATTCCCTTCGTGATGATCCGCAGCGCGGTCGCGACCTTCTACGCCCGCAAGGACACCGCAACCCCTGTCAAGGCGGCGCTGACGGGGGTCGCGGTCAATGTCGCGCTGAAGATCGCGCTGGTCGGCTCACTGGCGCAGGTCGGGCTCGCGCTGGCGACCGCGGTCGGGGCCTGGGTCAATCTCCTGCTGGTGCTGCTGTTCGCGGTGCGCCGCGGCTATCTCGTGTTCGATCGCGCGCTGATCCGCTCGTTCGGCACTTTTGCGCTGTGCGGCGTGCTGCTCGCGCTTGCGCTGTGGCTGACCTCGCATTTCGCCTATGTGTGGTTCGCGCCGATGCAGATCTTTCGCGATGAGATGATCCTGCTGTTGCTGATCACGGTCGGCGCCTTCGTCTACGCGCTGCTGATCCTCACGCTGTTCGGCCGCGGCTGGTTGTTCGCGCTGCGGCGCGTATAGTTTTACCTGTCAAATCAAATGCATAGGAGTTGGCCGTGGGATAGCGCCGCGTGCGGCGGAAAGCGGTTTGCGCTTCGCTGACAACCACGCCAATATGCGCGCAAACAACCAAGGCAATTGGAGAGACGATGGCAGCTCCCATCAAGTTCGGCGTCGGACAAAGTGTGCGGCGCAAGGAGGATGACGCTCTGATTCGCGGCAAGGGCCGCTATACCGACGACGTCGCCCCGTCTCCCGCATTGCACGCGCTGATGCTGCGTTCGCCGCATGCGCACGCGACCTACACGATCGATGCCGGCAAGGCCCGCGGCATGCCCGGCGTGGCGCTTATCCTGACCGCGGCCGATGTCGCCGAGCTCGGCGGCCTGCCTTGTCTGTTCAATCTCGAAACCGATCCGTTCACTGCACCGCCTTATCCGATCCTCGCCAAGGATGAGGTGCGCCATGTCGGCGACGCGATCGCCTTTGTGGTCGCCGATACCCTCGATCATGCTCGCGACGCAATCGAGGCGATCGAAGTCAAATGGACGCCGCTGCCGGCGGTGGCCGGCCTGATCAATGCGGTGAAGAAGGGCGCGCCGCAGGTGTGGCCGGACAAGCCCGGCAATCTGCTGTTCGACGTCTCGATCGGCGACAAGGGCGCGGCCGAGGCCGCCTTCGCCAAGGCGCATGCGGTGGCCGAGATCACCATCGTCAATCCACGCGTCATCACCAACTTCATGGAGACCCGCGCCGCGGTCGCCGAATACGACGCCAAGAAGGATCATCTGACGCTGACGATCGGCAGCCAGGGCAGCCACCGCCTGCGCGAGATCCTCTGTGACATGATCCTGAAGATGCCGAAGGAGAACATGCGGGTGATCTGCCCGGATGTCGGCGGCGGCTTCGGCACCAAGCTGTTTCCCTATCGCGAGTATGCGCTGATCTCGGTCGCGGCGCGCAAGCTCAAGAAGTCGGTCAAATGGACGGCCGAGCGCTCCGACCATTTCATGGGCGACGCGCAGGGCCGCGACAATCTCACCACTGCGAAGATGGCGCTCGCCGAGGACGGCAAATTCCTCGGCATGGATGTCGACCTGATGGGCGACATGGGCGCCTATCTCTCGACGTTCGCGCCATACATCCCGCATGGTGGCGCCGGCATGCTGCCGGGCCTCTATGACATCAAGGCCTTCCACTGCCGCGTCCGCACCGTGTTCACCAACACGGTGCCGGTCGATGCCTATCGCGGCGCCGGCCGCCCGGAGGCCGCCTACGTGATCGAGCGGCTTGTCGATGCCGCCGCGCGAAAGCTCGGCATGACGCCGGATGCCATCCGGCGGAAGAACTTCATCCCGCCGAAGTCGCTGCCCTATACGACGGCGACCGGCAAGGTTTACGACTCCGGCGACTTCGTCGCGCATATGAAGCGCGCGATGGAGATCGCCAATTGGAAGGAGTTTCCGAAGCGCGCCAAGGCCGCCAAGAAGGACGGCCTGGTGCGGGGCATCGGCATGGCGAGCTATGTCGAGGTTTGCGGCACCATGGGCGAGGAGACCGCCAATGTGGCGCTCGATCCCAATGGCGACATCTCGATCCTGATCGGTACGCAGTCGAGCGGACAGGGCCACCAGACCGCTTATGCGCAGATCGTCGCCGAGCAGTTCGGCGTGCCGCCGGAGCGCGTCCATGTGCTGCAGGGCGACACCGACAAGATCGCGACCGGCCTCGGCACCGGCGGCTCGGCCTCGATCCCGTCCGGCGGCGTCAGCGTGCAGCGGGCGACGCACGAGCTCGGCAACAAGCTGAAGGAGCTTGCGGCGCAGGCGCTGGAAGCCGGCGCCGGCGACCTCGAGATCGCCGATGGCCGCATCCGCATCGCCGGCACCGACCGCTCGGTCAGCTTTGCCGATCTCGCCAAGCGTCCCGGCGGCGATACGTCGAAGATGAATTCGAGCGCGACCTTTGCCAGCGCCGACGGCACCTATCCGAACGGCACGCACCTCGCCGAGGTCGAGATCGATCCCGCCACCGGCATCATCAAGATCGTCAGCTACGTCATCGTCGACGATTTCGGCGTCACGCTCAATCCGCTGATGCTCGCGGGCCAGGTGCATGGCGGTGCGATGCAGGGCATCGGGCAGGCGCTGATGGAGCAGGCGGTCTACAGCCCGACCGACGGTCAGCTCGTCACCGGCACCTTCATGGACTATGCGATGCCGCGCGCCGCCGACGGGCCGTCCTTCGTGTTCGAGACCAACAACGTGCCGTGCACGACCAACCCGCTCGGCGTGAAGGGTGCGGGCGAGGCCGGCGCGATCGGCTCATGTCCGGCGGTCGTCAACGCGATCGTCGAGGGGCTGCATCGCGAGTTCGGGATCGACCACATCGACATGCCGGCCACGCCGGAGCGGGTCTGGATCGCGATCCGCGAGGCGCAGCGCCGCCATAATCTCTGATGAATTGTCGCAGGCGGAATGAAGATTCCGCCTGCGGTGTTTGCAAACCAGGCCGGCCGCGTCCTGCGGACCGGGACAGAGCAGGATTGAGGGGTTTTACCGATGAAGCGGATTGTCATCGTTGCAGCGATGCTTGCGTTGAGTGCGGGGGCGGTGGTGGCCGACCAGGAGCAGGTCAAGGTGACCCAGGCCCAGATGAAGGAAACCGGCAAGAACGCCGGTGCGCTCGGCGCCATCATCAAGGGGGAGAAGCCCTACGACCAGGCAACGGTCGACGCCGCGCTGGCGAAGTTCGAGGACACCGCCAAGAAGCTGCCGACGCTCTTCCCTGATAGCAGCAAGGGGCTCAAGACGGAGGGCGATTACTCCGCCGGGCCGAAGATCTGGGAAGACAAGGCCGGCTTCGAGCAGCACATCGCGAGCTTTGCCAAATCCGTCACCGACGCCAAGGGCAAGATCAAGGATGTCGACACGCTGAAGGCCGAGCTGACCGTGATCGGCAAGCAGTGCGGCGGCTGCCACGAGACCTATCGCCTGAAGAAGGGCTGATCGCCATTCGGTCAACGAGAAGGGCGGACGCTGCGAGGCATCCGCCCTTTTTTGTGCCGGCCGTTTCTTGCTGGTGTGCCTCTACTTGGTGACCTGGCCGCGGATTTCGCCGCCCGGGTTGGCCGCGGTGTGGACGTTGACGTAGTACTTGCCGGCGAGGAGATCGGCGGCTTGCGCGTCGGTCAACGTCGCGCTGCCCTCGGCCGGGCTCGACGTCGCGTTCGGGATGGCAACCGCGACACCGGAATTCTTGCCGGCCTCGGCGGGGCCGTGGAAATGGGCGGCGGTCGCAGGGCCCGACAGGCCGGAATAGGTCAGCTTCCAGCTCAGCTTCTTGGAGGCCGCGTCGTAGTCGATGTCGGCGGTACCGGTGCCGGCGCTGGCGTTGGCAGGCACTTCGGACTTGCCGTCCAGCTTCGCCGTCAGCTTCTCGGCGAAGGCCGGACCGGCGAGGGCGATTGCTGCGCCCAATGTCAGCGTGGCAAGCAAGGTCTTGTTTGGCATGGTTCTCTCCCCTTTGACGTCACACGATGGTTGCAAATCTTCAAACCGCGGCTCTCCGGATTTATTCCCAAAATGATCGTGAGTGCGGCAAATTTGATGCGAGCTTGTGCGAACGGTTGCCATCATACTGGTTGATGAACTGACGCGACCAATGACGGATCGGTGAATGTTGCGACGAATTCTCCTCCTGGCCGGTTTGGCCGGCTTGATCGGCTTCGGTGTGTTCTGGTGGCTGACGATCCCCGCGACCGTCGCCGCGAGCGCGCTGCCCGCCTACCAGCCCAACCTGGCCAACGGGCTCACAACGTTCAATGCGGGAGGATGTTCCTCCTGCCACGCGGTGCCGAAGCAGGACGACCGCACCAGGCTCGGCGGCGGCCTCGCGATACCGTCGCCGTTCGGGACCTTCTATGCGCCGAACATCTCGCCGGACCCGAACGACGGCATCGGCCGCTGGAGCGAGGCGGATTTCGTCACCGCGGTCATGAAGGGCACCTCGCCGGCGGGGACGCACTATTTTCCGGCGTTTCCCTACACGTCCTATCAGCACGCCAGGGTCAACGACGTGCGCGACCTGTTCGCCTATCTGAAGACCCTGCCGTCGGTCGCCGGCAAGGTGCGCGACCACGACGTGCCTTTTCCCTTCAACATCAGGCGCAATGTCGGGGTCTGGAAATTCCTGTTCATGGACGGCAAGCCGTTCGTCGCGGATGCGAGCCGCTCGGCGCATTGGTATCGCGGCGCCTATCTCGTCAACAGCTTCGGCCATTGCGCCGAGTGTCACAGCCCGCGCAATTTGCTCGGCGGCATCATCACTTCGCAGCGCTTCGCCGGGGGCCCTAATCCGGAAGGCGAAGGCTGGGTGCCCAACATCACGCCGCGGGGGCTCTCGGACTGGAGCGCGAAGGACGTCGCCTACTTCCTCGAGAGCGGACAGACGCCGGACGGCGATAGCGCCGGCGGATCGATGGTGCGCGTGATCCGCAACACCTCGCAGCTCTCAACAAGCGATCGCGATGCAATCGCCGAATACATCAAGTCGCTGCCGCCGGTCGACGGGCCGCCGAAGCCGACGCGCAAGACGGACAAGACTGATCCTTCCTGATTGCGCCGGGCGATGCTTGGCCTGCTATCCGCGCCAAGCACTGGCGGCAATGACCATCAAGCCGCCGGCAATCGCGAGGTCCTTGAAGAATAGCGTTCGTTCCACCTTGTTGGCGAGGTCGAGATGAAACCCGAACGCGGTCGCGAGGCAAAACAGCGCCAGCGCGCCGGCGGCGAATGACGACTGCCAGCCGATCAGCAACGCCAGGCCGGCACCAAGCTCGAGTGCGATGACCAACGGCAGCAGCATGCCGGGAATATGGTGTGCCGCCATGTGGTCGAGGAACGGCTTCGGGCCGGCGATCTTGGCTCCGCCGGCAAGGATGAACAGCAATGCGAGCAGGCTTCGTCCGGCAATCGTGACCATCGTGATCGGCATCGGGGGATCCTCCGGGTTTGTTATTGGCTGTTTTGACCGTGGCTTCTGGCCTGTGAAGCGAACAGGACGGCGGACAGGATGAAGGCAAAGACGAAGAAGATCGTCCGTCCCAGGACCAGCGCCTTCGCCTGCTCCACCGGCGTGACCGAAATCAGCACCCCGAACGGGATGTAGCACCACAGCACAACCGCGATGGTCTTGCCGAGCCTGCCGAGCTGCAGGAAGCCGAACGAGAACAGCAAGACTGCGAGATAGCTGGCGTGAAACTTGACCTGGGAAGCGATCATCTGCAGCTCCCCATCGGCCGGCGACAGCGGCAATCCGTTCTGGATCGCGTGCGCCATGGTCATGATGTGGTGGTTCTCGACGCAATCGAGGATCACCGTGAGCATCATGGAGGCGAGCGCGATGCCCAGCAGATACGGGTCCATGATGGTGCGCAGCCGGGCGGCCAGTACGGTGAAAAACGCCCCGTAGAAGATCATGAAGAGATTATCGAGCCCGAGATTGAGCCGCAGGCCGAACGGCACCAGCGGGGTCCCGAGATACGCGCCATAGGCTTCGACGGAGCGTGCGGTCTGGAAGAAATCCTGCGAACCCTTGGTGGTGAGGATACCGATCACCATGGCCGCGACGGTCGACGCCGCGAGCGTCGCCAGAATCGCGAGCGTGCGGTCCAATCGGCTGATCTGCATGATATAGCTACTCCGTGTCCGTAAAGCCGACTCGTCGAGTTACAAATATCAGCTGCTATCTGAAAATAGATATCAGATGATATCTGAAAATCAATTGGTATTTGTAAGTTCGGGAGCCCAATCCGTTGCCCAGGCTAAATCGCGAGGAAAGTCAGGCCCGTACCAAGAGTCTCCTGATCGAGGCGGCGCGCGAGGAGATCATCAAGAAGGGGTTTGCGCAGGCGTCCGTGCGCGACATCGCCGACGCGGCCGGATTTTCGCAGGGCGCGTTCTATTCGAATTTTCCCGACAAGGAGGCGATCCTCCTGGAGTTGGTGCAACAGCACCAATCCGAGGAGCGTGCAAAAATCGAAAGCGTGCTGGGGCAGACGCCGGGCGAGCCAGCGAAGGTGATGGCGGGCCTCGAAAAATGGGCCGCCACCGCCAATTCGGATCCGGGGTTTGCCGTGCTGGCGATCGAGCTGCAATTGCAGGCGCTGCGCAGCCCGACTTTCGCGCAAGGCTATAACGAACTCAACCGCAAGCACCGCCGCGCGCTGGGCGTGCTGGTGACGCGCCTGTTCGAGGTGCTTGGCAAGCAGGCGCCCGCCGATCCTGTGGAGATCGCTACCGGCTTCATCGCATTGGGCCGCGGCATGGCGCTGTTGTCGAGGGGCGGCGAGGTCAGTCGCAGCGGCCGGATCGTCGTCACGTTCCTGAAGGCGCTGATCGACTCGGCGCCGGCCGCCTAGCGGCGCGCGCCTCGCCAATCGGACATGTGTGAAGATCGATGCGCTACTTCGCGCCGAACGCCTTGAAGGTGATGATGGTGAGGGTGTCCTGGATGCCCGGGATCACCTGAACCTTCTCGTTGATGAAATGGCCGATGTCGGTGTCGTGGTCGACGTAGAACTTGACCAGCAGATCGTAATTGCCCGCGGTGGAATAGATCTCGGACGCAATCTCGGCTTCCGCCAGCGCGTTGGCGACGGTGTAGGACTGGCCGAGCTTGCATTTGATCTGGACGAAGAAAGGAACCATCGAAGTCGTCTCCGGGGATTTCGGCGACTATAGGCCCAAAACGGGCGGTCAAGGCAAGGGGGCAAGGCAACGGGGCAACAAGGCCAACTCGCGGTAAAATCAGGCGAACTTGCTGCCGATGGGCGGCCGGGCTAGGACAGGTCATGATCCTGTTCGCAACGGTCTCATTCGTCTCAACCGCCGGTGCCGCACAATGACGCCGGTCGCGCTCACCATCGCCGGCTCGGATTCCTCGGGCGGGGCGGGCATCCAGGCCGACCTCAAGAGCTTTGCCGCGTTCGGGGTGTACGGCGCCTCCGCGATCACGGCGCTGACCGCGCAGAACACCACCGGCGTCAGCGGCATCCATCCGGTGCCCGCTTCGTTCGTCACGGCCCAGATCGATGCGGTGTTCTCCGACCTCGACGTCGGCGCGGTGAAGATCGGCATGGTGGCGCAGGCCGAGACGATCGTGGCGATCGCCGACGGGCTGAAACGCTGGGCGCCGCGCCACATCGTGCTCGACCCGGTGATGGTGGCAACTTCGGGCGATCGGCTGCTGGCTGCCGAGGCGATCGATGCGCTGAAGACCATGCTGTTTCCGCTGGCCTCGCTGATCACGCCGAACCTGCCGGAAACGGCGGCGCTGCTGAACGAGCCGGTCGCTGCGAGCGAGGCCGACGTCGCGCGACAGGGCAGGCAATTGCTGGCGATGGGATGTCGCGCGGTGCTGGTCAAGGGCGGCCATGGGCACGGCGCCGAGAGCATCGACTATCTGATCGATCGCGAGCGCAGCATCGCGCTCGCGGCGCCGCGCATTGAAACTGCCAACACGCACGGCACCGGCTGCTCGCTGTCATCGGCGATCGCAGCCGGACTCGCGAAAGGCGAAGGCCTGGAGACCGCCGTGCGCAACGCCAAGGCCTGGATCACGGAAGCGATCGCCGCCGCCGATCGCTTCGCCGTCGGACATGGCCACGGGCCGGTGCATCACTTCCACAAATTTTACTGACCGCTGCGCTTCATCCGGGCTACGTATTCAACCGCCACGCATTCGCCGCTCCGTTGTTCCGCTGCGATATGCAGGCAACACAACGCCTGTTCCGCACAGCTTCGCCCACCCATGTCGCCAGATTGTCGCACGCCGCTGTTATCCGCAGGGAAGGGGGCGTGCGGCTGATTCTCGTTAACTGTTAGTGAGGCCTTGGGGCGCGAGGGTCGTCATCGCCTTGTCACAGGAATCTGTTAGGTGCACAGGCATGGGAAGTGACTCCTTGAGTGAAGAGAGCCCCGAGCGGCGCTTTCGCACTTTGTTTATCTCCGATGTCCATCTCGGAGCCCGCGGTTCGCAAGCCGACCGCCTGCTGGACTTCCTCCGCTCCCACGATGCCGACACGATCTACCTCGTTGGTGATATCGTCGACGGCTGGGCGCTGAAGTCGAACTGGCACTGGCCGCAGACCCATAATGATTTCGTGCAGAAGATGCTGCGCAAGGCGCGCAAGGGCGCCAAGGTGATCTACGTCCCGGGCAACCACGACGAGTTCCTGCGCAAATATTACGGCACGCATTTCGGCGGCATCGACGTGGTGGAGAACACCGTTCACACCGGCGCCGACGGCAAGCGCTACCTCGTGATCCACGGCGACATCTTCGATCTCGTGGTGCAGAACGCGCGCTGGCTCGCCCATCTCGGCGACAAGGCCTACGACTTCGCGATTCAGATGAATCGCTTCGTCAACTTCTTCCGCAAGATGTTCGGCGTGCCGTACTGGTCGCTGTCGCAATGGGCCAAGCTGAAGGTCAAGAAGGCGGTGAACTATATCGGCGCGTTCGAGGCGACGCTGGCCGGCGAAGCGCGGCGTCACGGCTGCGACGGCGTGATCTGCGGCCACATCCATTACGCGACGATTCATGACGAGCACGGCATCCGCTACATGAATTGCGGAGACTGGGTCGAGAGCTGCACGGCGCTCGCCGAGCATGAGGACGGCAGCTTCGAAATCATCACCTGGACCGACCCGGTGCGCCGGATCGCGCCGGTTCCGCGAGTGACGGCACGCGCTGCATGACGCATATCCTGGTCGCGACCGATGCATGGCATCCCCAGGTCAACGGGGTTGTCCGCACGCTGACCATGATGGCACAGGCGGCGAAATCGCTCGGCGTCGAGGTGAGCTTCCTGACGCCGGACGAGTTCCGCACCTTCGCGATGCCGAGCTATCGCGATCTCCGGCTTGCGCTGCCGTACCAGGCCAAGGTCGCAAGCCTGATCGAGGCGGCCAAGCCCGACAGCATCCATATTGCGACCGAAGGTCCGATCGGGCTGTCGGTCCGCCGCTATTGCCGCAAGCACGGCCTGCCGTTCACGACAAGCTTTCACACCCGCTTTCCCGAATACGTCTCGGCACGGACGCCGGTCCCCGAGGCCTGGGTGTGGCGCGCGCTGCGCTGGTTCCACCGGCCGAGCCGGGCGGTGATGGCCGCGACCCCGGCGCTGGCCGCCGAATTGCGCCAGCGCGGCTTCCGCAACGTGGTGCTGTGGTCGCGCGGCGTCGACACCGCGTTGTTCCATCCGCGCGATGTCGATCTCTGCCTGCCGCAGCCGGTCTATCTCAGCGTCGGCCGGGTGGCGGTGGAGAAGAACCTCGAGGCGTTCCTCGATCTCGATCTGCCCGGCACCAAAATCGTGGTCGGCGATGGCCCGGCGCGGGCGGCGCTGGAGCGGAGATATCCGGAGGCCGTCTTCCTCGGCGCCCGCCATGGGGAAGAATTGGCTGAAATCTATGCCGCGGCCGATGTGTTCGTTTTCCCCAGCCGCACCGATACGTTCGGTTTGGTGCTGCTCGAGGCGCTGGCCAGTGGCCTGCCGGTTGCCGCTTTTCCAGTCACCGGCCCCCGCGACGTGATCGGCGCCGCGCCGGTCGGGGTGCTCGACGAGGATCTGCACCACGCCTGCCTGGAGGCGCTCGGCATCTCGCGGCAGGCTTGCGTCGATTTTGCCGCGCTCCACACTTGGCAGGCGTCGGCCCGGGTGTTCATCGACCGCTGCATGAACGTCCGCCCCGTCGCGCCCGACAGCGAGGGGGAGGCGTTCGAATTCGGCGCCGAAGAGCACCATTTTGCGGCATTGCCGGCGCCACAGCCAAACTCACGCTAAAGCGTCTTGCCCGCCGGGCCGCCGCCGCGATACAAATCGTGGATGACGGACATCACTCTCAATCCACCCGTCGCTGCCGCGGACATCGATGCCGCCGCACGGGTGGTCGCGCCGTTCGCGGTGCGCACGCCGCTCCTGACTTTCCCCGTTCTCAACGAACGCGTCGGCACCCAGGTCTTCCTCAAGCCCGAGATGCTGCAAAGGACCGGATCGTTCAAGTTCCGCGGCGCCTTCAACAAGCTCGCCTCGATACCGCAGGACAAGCGGAGCGGGGGCGTGGTCGCGTTCTCCTCGGGCAACCACGCCCAGGGCGTTGCCGCGGCGGCAAAGATTCTCAACATGCAGGCGACCATCGTGATGCCTGCGGACTCTCCGATCACCAAGCGCGAGCGGACCAAGTCCTATGGCGCCGAGGTCGTTCTGTACGATCGCGATCGCGACGACCGCGAGGCGATCGCCAATGGCATCGCCAGCAAGCGCGGCGCGACGTTGGTGCGTCCCTATGACGATCCCTTCGTGATCGCAGGCCAGGGCACCGCCGGCCGCGAGATCGCCGAGGACATGGCCGCGCTCGGGCTCGTGCCCGATATCGTGGTCGCGCCGGCTTCCGGCGGCGGCCTGATCGCGGGTGTTGCCACCGCGGTGAAGGCGAAATTCCCGCAGTCCCAGGTGATCGTGGCCGAGCCCGCGGGCTATGACGATCATGCTCTGTCGCTCAAGGTCGGCCATCGCGAGGCGCATGCGGTCGCGCCGCGCACCATCTGCGATGCGCTGATGGCGATGATGCCGGGCGAGCTCACCTTCGCCATCAACAGCAAGCTGCTCGCAAACGGCGTCAGCGTCTCCGACGACGAGGTCGGTGCTGCCGTCGCTTTTGCCTATCGCGAGTTGAAGCTCGTGGTCGAGCCCGGCGGCGCAGTCGGCCTCGCGGCGCTGCTGGCGGGACGGATCGACGCCAAGGGCAAGAACGTCGTCATCGTGCTCTCGGGCGGCAATGTCGACGCCGACCTGTTCGCGAAGCTCGTCGCCTGAGAACAGCATCTTGAAGAGAAACGGGGCAGGGCGGTAGTCGCTCTGCCCCGTTTCGTTGTGCGACGCCGCTGATCAATGCCTGAAGCCGCCATAGCGATCGATGAAGCTTCGTTTGACCTGAAACCGTGTGACGAATCCGGCGCCGCTCGCGGGCACGTTCCAGTCGCGCGCAATCTTTGCGGCGTACTCTTCCGTCAGGACCGGATAGAAGATCGGTTGATCGGGAAGCCGCGGCGGAAAGGCACGCATGCCACCCTGCTCGATCAGCGCGAGCTCCTGGGGGCCCACCGGCCGCCAAAGAGTGATCGCGTCGGTTTCGTCGGGCATCGGACCGCGCTTACGAGAAGAACGCGATTCTCTCGACCTGGCTCATACGGCGGATCGGCGCGAGCGGATCGTTGGCTGCGACGCTCGGCTTTTTCAAAAGCCCACTCGCGATGATGGTCGAGCCGAGTGAGATTTCTGCCGCGGGAGCCGCGGCAGCCTCGACGGCGGGCCGGAGGGGCGGCGGCACGGCGGCCGGAGTCGCGGCAACCGGTGCTGCAGCAACTGGCGCTGCAGCAATTGGCGCTGCGGCCATCAGCGGCGGCTCGACCTTGACCTCGATCGGCTCAGGCGCCGGTGCGGGCTCGGGCTGAATCGCCGGTGCATCCATCTCGGGCTCGTCAGCCATTGCCTCGGCGACGCGCATCTCCTCGGCAGCGCGCATCTCTTCGGCGATTGCTTCTTCGTCGATCGGATCGGGCGCGCCCATCTCCATCGCGATGAGATCGAGCATCGCTTCGTCCTGGGCGTCAGCGGCGGCCTCGGTGACGCGGGCGAGCTCTGCGGCTTCGGCGTCGGCCAGCGCGGCCTCCGCCTTGATCCAGGCTTCGTTCGGCTCCGGCGTGGCGGCAGCCTCAATGCTCGGCGTTGAGGCAGGCATCGTGGCTTCGGCGGGCGGCGTTGCAACGGCTTCCTGAGGCGGCGCCGGTGGCGTGGCGGCGATCGTGGCTTCGGGCGCGGCGCTCTCGGCGGCAGTGCCTTCGGCTACCGGTTGCGGCGAGGGCGCAGCAACGAGCGGTTCCGCAACCGGTGCTTCGGTTACGGCCGCCGGCTCAGCCACGGGCGTTTCCGCCTTATCCGGATCGAATTCGCTGAGCCGGCGGGCGAGTGCCGCGAAGGCAGCATCCAGCACCGCCTTGGCGTCGTCCATCGAAACCTCGGTCGCACCGGCCTCGATCGCGCTGGCCTGCGAATCGATGATGTCGCAGATCCGGCCGTCATTGCCGATCTCGCGCAGCCGCCAGGAGATTTCCCGAATCACCCGCACGCCCTTGCGCACCGGCGCGAGGTTCGGCTCGAAGCTGATGCCGTCGAGCGCCGCGATGGCGGAGGCCTGGGCGGCCTCGATCGCGCCGCGCAGGGCGGCCAGCGCCTGCGCCAGCTGCTCGTCCCTGATGGCCGCTGCGGCGGCTTGCCGCTGCGCGCTGAGGCTGTCCTCGATCCGCGCCACGGCATCGAGCACCATGCGGGTATCCGCATTGCGGTTGCGCTTGGCGTATTCGCCGAGGAACCAGCGGCCCCGCGAGGTCTCCATGAAAGCCGCGCTGATCGCAGCATAGTCCTCCTCGCTCGGCAGGGCCGCGCGGGCGGATATCGGAGACAGGGCGAATGCTTCTTCGGCCATCACAATCTCTCCGCGCAAATCACTGCGCGTTACGCTAACGATCACCACGATATCGCGCGAATCGCAATTGAATTGATGTCTTCCGAATCACAAATCCCCATCGCAGCCAAAGTTGCGCCGCGGCGATTCGCGCGCAGCCTCGCGGCATTCTATGCCACGACGTTCGGGATGACCGGGGTCCACCTGCCGTTCTTCACGGTGTGGCTGAAGGCGATCGGGATCGATGCCACCTGGATCGGCCTCATCACGGCGGTGCCGCCGGTGACGCGCTTCACCGTGTTGCCGCTGGTCACCGCGGCTGCGGAGCGGCGCCAGATGCTGCGCGGCGCGATGATCGCCACGGGATTCGCCACCGCGGTGGGCTTTGCCGTGATCGGCACCCAGCACCAGCCGTTGGTGTTGCTCGCGGTCTATGCGCTGACCTGCTGCGTCTGGACGCCGATGGTGCCGCTCACCGACGCCTACGCGCTGCGCGGCGTCAGGCAATTCGGCCTGAGCTACGGACCGCTGCGGCTGTGGGGCTCGGCCGCCTTCGCGGTCTGCGCGCTGATCAGCGGGTTCTTGCTCCGCTATGTCGCCGAGGTCGATCTGATCTGGATCATCACCGCCGTGACCGTGCTCGGCGCGCTGGTCGGGCTGACGCTGCGGCCGCTGGGCCGCCCGGTGGCTACAGTCGCGCACGCGGCCGGCGTGCCGAGGCTGCTGCGTAATCCGACGTTCCTCGCGATCATCGTGTCCTCGGCGCTGATCCAGGGCAGCCACGGCGCCTATTACATCTTCGCATCGATCGCCTGGCAGCAGGCCGGCTTCAGCGGCCTGACCATCGCGGCCCTTTGGGTGCTCGGCGTGATC
Organism: Bradyrhizobium sp. RD5-C2; assembly: GCF_019972155.1. Taxonomy (GTDB): domain Bacteria; phylum Pseudomonadota; class Alphaproteobacteria; order Rhizobiales; family Xanthobacteraceae; genus Bradyrhizobium. The sequence continues at coordinate 17,831 of NZ_BOVL01000014.1, forward strand.
GCCGAGATCGTGCTGTTTGCAGCGTCGCCGCGCTTCACGCTGCCGTCGGCTGTGCTGGTGATGATCGCGGCCGCCAGCGCTATGGCGCGCTGGGCGATCACCGCGCAGGATCCGTCGCTTGCGGTGCTGGCCGTGGTCCAGCTCGGACACGGGCTGAGCTTCGGCCTGACCCAGGTCGGCATCATGGGGCTGATGGTGCATCACGTGCCGGTTCATGTGATGGCGCGCGCGCAGGGCTATCTCACCGCCTGCGGCGGCATCGTCGCCAGCACCACGGCGATCGTCAGCGGCTTGGTCTATGCGCGCTTCGGGCTTGGCGTCTACGACATGATGGCGGCGATGGCGGCGACGGGCGGGCTGGTGATGTGGTTCGCGCGCAAACGACTAACCCGCTAGCCCCAGAGTGCGGCGTCGGGCGGATAGACCAGGCTGCCTTCATAGCGCAGGCCGTTGTCGCGGTCCCTGGCCAGCAGCAGCGGGCCGTCGAGATCGACGAAGCGCGCGGCTTGCGCGATCAGCATCGCCGGCGCCATCGCGAGCGAGGTCGCGACCATGCAGCCGATCATGATCTCGAAGCCGAGCGCGCGGGCGGCATCCGCCATCGCCAGCGCTTCGGTCAGTCCGCCGGTCTTGTCGAGCTTGATGTTGACGGCGTCATAGCGGCCGCGAAGGCCCTCGAGCGAGGCGCGGTCATGCACGCTCTCGTCGGCGCAGACCGCAACCGGGCGCTTGATCCGCAGCAGCGCCTCGTCCTTGCCCGCCGGCAGCGGCTGCTCGATCAGCGTGACACCGGCATCGGCACAGGCCGCGAAATTGGCGGCGAGATTGTCCTCGGTCCAGGCTTCATTGGCATCGACGATGAGTTCGGAGGTGGGCGCCGCCTTGCGCACGGCGACGATCCGCGCGGCGTCGCCAGTGCCGCCGAGCTTGATCTTGAGCAGCGCGCGATGTGCGGCCTTCGCGGTGGCCTCCGCCATTACCTCGGGCGTCCCGAGCGAAATCGTATAAGCGGTGGTGCGCGGCTCGGGCGCAGGCCGGCCGAGCACATTCCAGATCCGCTGACCGGCGCGCTTGGCCTCGAGGTCCGCCAGCGCGCAATCCAGCGCATTGCGGGCGGCGCCGGCGGGCATGCTGGCTTGCAAGGCGATGCGGTCCATGCCATTGGCGAATGGCTCCTGCATCGCCTGGATCGCCCGCAGCGTCGCCTCGGGCGTTTCGCCGTAGCGCGGGTAGGGCACGCATTCGCCGCGGCCGGTGAGGCCACCCCGGCTCACCTCGACCACCACGACGACAGCCTCCGTCTTGGCGCCACGGCTGATCGTGAAGGTTCCGGCGATCGGCCAGCGCTCGATCCGCGTGGTCAGGGAAATCGCTCCGGGAGGGGTGGAAGTCATTTTAAAGTCTACTATTTCCTGAACCGTAGCTTGCGACGCGCAACCAACTATGGCTGGTTAGCGGCAGATTCGACAAGCCGATCCGGCAAGCCGCCGGAGATCAACGGCCAGCCGGCTTGAGGGGTAGGCAAAAGGTGAGCGGCGACCCGACACTGGAGCGGATAGCCCAAGGCGAAGGACTCGCGTTGTGCGCGGCGGGTAACTGGACAGCCCGCTTTGCTCCAGCGCTCGAGCGGATCGTCTCCGACGCTGAGAAACTGCGCGGCAGCCGTTCCCACATCTTCATCGACGTGTCGCAGGTCGCGAGCCTCGACACGTTCGGCGCGTGGCTGATCGAGCGGCTGCGCCGCAGCCTGAGCGATGCCAGCGCCGAAGCGGAGATCGCGGGCCTCTCCGCCAATTATTCCAGCCTGGTCGACGAGGTGCGCCGCGTCGGCCCTGCGCCCAAGACCGCGAGCAACCAGCTCTTGATAGTAGGCATGCTGGAGCAGATCGGGCGCACCGTGGCCGGGATCAGCGGCACCATCATCGGCCTGGTGGATATGCTCGGCGCGGTGCTGGCCGCCGCCGGCAAGGTGCTGATCCATCCGCGCAGCTTCCGCCTGACCTCGACGGTGCATCACCTCGAGCAGGTCTGTTTGCGCGCGGTGCCGATCGTGGTCCTGATCACCTTCCTGATCGGCTGCATCATCTCGCAGCAGGGCATCTTCCATTTCCGAAGGTTCGGCGCCGACATCTTCGTGGTCGACATGCTGGGCGTGCTGGTGCTGCGCGAGATCGGCGTGCTGCTGGTCGCGATCATGGTCGCGGGCCGCTCCGGCTCGGCCTATACCGCCGAGCTCGGCTCGATGAAGATGCGCGAGGAGATCGACGCGCTGCGCACCATGGGCTTCGATCCGATCGAGGTCTTGATCCTGCCGCGCATGCTGGCACTGGTGCTGGCGCTGCCGATCCTGGCCTTTCTCGGCGCGATGGCCGCGCTCTACGGCGGCGGGCTGGTAGCCTGGCTCTACGGCGGCGTCGATCCGGAGGCCTTCCTGCTCCGCCTTCGTGATGCCATATCGATCGACCATTTCATCGTCGGCATGGTCAAGGCGCCTGTCATGGCCGCGGTGATCGGCATCGTCGCCTGTGTCGAGGGGCTTGCGGTGCAGGGCTCGGCGGAGTCGCTCGGTCAGCACACCACCGCGTCGGTGGTGAAGGGGATCTTCTTCGTGATCGTGATGGACGGCGTGTTCGCGATCTTCTTCGCCTCGATCGGGATGTGATCATGGCCGAGCAGGACATCGACGCCATCATCCGGGTCCGCGACATCACGGTTCAATTCGGCAGCACGCGCGTGCTCGACGGCCTCGACCTCGACGTCAAGCGCGGCGAGATCCTCGGCTTCGTCGGGCCGTCGGGCGCCGGCAAGTCGGTGCTGACGCGAACCATCATCGGCCTTGTGCCGAAGGTCTCCGGCCGCATCGAGGTGTTCGGCGTCGATCTCGATGCCGCGAACTCGGCGCAGCGCCGCGGCGTCGAGCGGCGCTGGGGCGTCTTGTTCCAGCAGGGCGCGCTGTTCTCCTCGCTCACGGTGCGCCAGAACATCCAGTTTCCGGCGCGCGAATACTTGCGCGTCTCGCAGCGGCTGCTCGACGAGATCGTGGTGGCGAAGCTCGTAATGGTCGGGCTGAAGCCCGAGGTCGCCGATCGCTATCCGTCGGAACTGTCCGGCGGCATGATCAAGCGCGTCGCGCTGGCGCGCGCACTCGCGCTCGATCCCGAGCTCGTGTTTCTCGACGAGCCGACGTCGGGCCTCGATCCGATCGGCGCCGGCGATTTCGACGAGCTGGTGCGCACCCTGCAGCGCACTTTGGGGCTGACCGTTTTCATGGTAACCCACGATCTCGACAGTCTTTACACGGCGTGCGACCGTATCGCCGTTTTAGGGAACGGCAAGATCATTGCTGCAGGATCGATCGCCGACATGAAGGCATCGCAGCATCCGTGGCTGCAGCAATATTTCAACGGCAAGCGCGCCCGCGCCGTTGTGGCTTAGCCCATGATCCCGAAACGAAAAGACCGGTTTTCGGACGAGATCATGCGCCAACAGGGAATTCGACGGGCTCGAACGCAGGCCGACTGCGTGAGCGCCCAAGAGTGATGAACGCGAGCAATTGATGGAAACGCGGGCGAACTACGTCTTGATCGGGGCTTTCACGCTGGCGGTAATCGCCGCGGCGTTCGGCTTCGTGCTGTGGTTCCAGAGCCTGCACACCACCAAGCAGCGCAGCCCGTTGCGGGTGATCTTCGAGGGGCCGGCGTCGGGCCTGCGCAATGGCGGCAATGTCAACTTTAACGGTATTCGGATAGGGGAGGTGGTCTCGGTCAAGCTCGACAACCCCCGGCGCGTGGTCGCGCTGGCGATGATCGAGAACAACGCACCGCTGCGCAAGGACACCCTGGTCGGCCTCGAATTCCAGGGCCTGACCGGCGTCGCCGCGATCTCGCTGAAAGGTGGCGAGGAGGCCGCCCCGCCGGTGCCGCTGGATGAGGACGGCATCCCGGTTCTGACCGCCGATCCGAACGCGTTGCAGGACGTCACCGAGGCGATCCGCGCCACGCTGCAAAACGTCAACCGCATCGTCGCCGACAACCAGCAGTCGGTGAAGAATTCGCTGAAGAATCTCGAGGTCTTCACCCAAGCCTTAGCGCGCAATTCCGAGAAAATCGACAACGTCATGCTCAAGGTCGACGGCGTGATGGGCAAGGCCGACAATCTGATGCTGGGCCTCAATGCGATCGCGGGCGGCAACAATGGCAGCGAGCTGAACCTGATGGTGAAGTCGATCCGCGAGCTCGCCGACAACGTCGACAAGCGGTCCAATCTGCTGATCAACGACGGCCGCCGCACACTGTCCGACATCAGCCGCGCCGTGAACAATTTCGACCGCAACCCGAGCCGGGTGATCTTCGGCGGCAGCAACAACGCCGCACCCGAGCCCGCGCCGGCTCCCGCCGCAGCGCCGACCGGGCCGCGGCGGCGGTAGTAGGTTGCGCGAGTAGCTTTTCCCCGCTGCCAGGCCCGTCATTGCGAGGAGCGAAGCGACGAAGCAATCCATCGTGCGCCGAGTTGAGAGGTGGATTGCTTCGCTCCGCTCGCAATGACGGTTGTTCTCCATCGCGTCTCCGCGAGCCGCACGCCTTAGCCAAAACAAAAACGGAGACCTTTAGGTCTCCGTTTTCCATTCGCTAGTCGCTATTCGCAGCTTACCCCAGCCGTCCTGCCGCGTGGGCGAGCAGGGTGTAGACCAGCCCGGTCTCCGAGGTCAGGTGGCTGCTCAGCTCCTGCTGGCCGCGACCTTCGCGGGCGACTTCGTCGAGCAGGCGCTCGAACTCCGCGATGTAGCGGTCGACCGTCTGCTTGAAGCCGCGGTCGGCGCGGTACTTGCGGGCCACTTCATCGAAGGCCTTCTGGCCGGCCGGCGTGTAGAGGCGCTTGGAGAACGCCTTGTTCTCGCCGCGCTGGTAGCGATCCCACATCTCGGCGGCGAGCGTGCGGTCCATCAGCCGGCCGATGTCGAGCGACAGCGATTCCAGCGGATTGGCGGCCGGCTGCGGCTGCGGCGGACGCGGGCGCTGCTGGGCGTCGCGGCCCTGCGGGGCAGGCGGCGGCGCGTCGCTGCGGTTGAGCAGGTCGGACAGCCAGCCGTCGCCGTTGTTGTTGGGACCGGCCGGGCTCACCGACGGGGCCTCGGTGCGGCGCGAGGTCGCCATGCCGAGATCAGGCGGCGGCAGCGTCGAGGCGCTGTTGCCATTGTCGCGCACGCTGTCCCGCATGCGCACGTCGGCGCGGCCGCCGGCGGCAGCCATCACCGCCGGCTCCTCGTGGCGGACGCTGGCGCGGTTGGTCGAGACCACGTCGAGGCCGCGGCCGTGATGGGCGACGATGCGGTTCAATTCGGCCAGGGCCTCGATCTGGTCGACGATCACCTTGCGCATCTGCGCAGTGTTTTCGGCGGCCTCCTGCGGCATTTCCAGCACGCCGCGGCGCAGCTCGTTGCGGGTGGCCTCGAGCTCGTTGTGCATCTCGCTCGCCATCTGCTTCATCGCCGTGACCATCGCGGAGAACTTCTCCGTCGATTCCCTGAACATCGCATCGGTCTCGGCATTGCTCTGCTGGTAGAGGTCGTTCATGGCGTCGACGGTCTGCTGACGCTCGTTCTCGGCGGCCATGCGCACCGCCTCGAACTGCTTGCTGATCGCAGCCGAACCTGCGCCTGCGGTCTCCGCCACCACGCGCGCGATGTCGCGAGCGCGTTCCTCGGCCGCGCCGAGTGATTCATCGAGCAGTCCGGTGAAGCGCGACAGCCGCTGGTCGAGATCGGTGGTGCGCAGGTCGATGGTCGTGACCAGCGATTCCAGCGCCGACTTGCGCTCGCTGACGGAGGTCGTCGTCGAACGGTTGGCCTGCTCGACCACGGCAGCCGCATCGATCAGCGCCTTGCCATGGGTCTCGAACTGGCTCGACAGCGCACCGAGATCTTCCAGCGCCTTGCCGGTCTTGCTGTTGAACACCGTGAGCTGGTCTTCCAGCGTCTGGGTCGCCACGCCGTTGCGCGAGGTGACGTCGTTCATGGCGGACACGAAGTCGGCCACGCGGGTCACCAGCGCGCGCTCCAGCGAGTTGAGGTTGTCGTGGGCGCCGGTCAACACTTCCTGCAGCAGGATGTTGCCCTCGCGCAGCCGCTCGAATAGCGCCACCGTGTCGGTGCGCAGGATCTTGCTGGTCTCCTGCATCTCCGTGACGGCGGAGATCGAGACCTGGCGCGACTGGTCGATTGCCGCGCGCGAGGCATGCTCGAGCTCCTTGAGCGACTTCGCCACCGCACCGGTCGCCTGATCGCCGGCCGAGGTGATGTTGCGCGCGACATCGCCGCCGTGCGCCGCCATCGACTGCGAGAAGGCGAGGCCGCGGGTTTCGATCGCCTTCAGCGCGTCCGCGGTGGCGCGATCCATGTCGTTCGACAGCTGCGTGGTCTTGGCGGTCAGCGCCTCGACCAGCGAGCCGCGGCGGCCGTCGACCATCTGCGACAGCCGCTCGGTCTGCTGCTGCACATAGGTGACGATCTCGTCGGTCTTGCCGGTCATCGCCGAGCCGAATGCGCTGGAGGCCGACAGCACCGAACGTTCGATGTCGGCGGAGGTCGTCTTGACCTTGGTCGAGACCTCGTTGGACATCGTGATCAGCGCGGCCTGTGCGTTCTGCGCAGAGGTCTGGATGTTGTCGGTGGTCTTGGCCGTGACCGAACCCAGCGCGCGCTCGATATCGGTCGAGAGCGTGCGGATCTGGGCGGCGGCATCGGCGGAGGTCGCCGCAAACGAGCTCTGGGCCTCGCGGGCGCTGCCCAGGATGGTCTGTGCGGTCTCGGCGCTGGCCGCGGTCAGCGAGCGCTCGATCTCGACCGAGATCGCGCGCATCTGGCTTGCGGCCTCGCTCGATGTTGCCACGAACGAGTTCTGGGCATCGCGGGCACTGCCGACGATCGTCTGGGCGGTGTTGGTGCCGACCGACGTCAGGGTGCGCTCGACATCGGCTGCCAGCGACTTGACGTGGTTGGCTGCTTCGGTCGACGCGGTGACGAGGGTGTTCTGCGCCTCGCGAGCGCCGGCCGTCAGCGCCTCGATGGTGCCGGAACCGGCCATCGACAGCGCGCGCTGGATATCGGCGGCAAGCGCCGACACCTTTGTCGCAGACTCGGTCGATGCGTTGACCAGCATGCTCTGGGCTTCACGCGCGCCTGATGTGATCGATTCCGCGGTGGCGGAGCCGGCCATCGACAGCGAACGCTCCATGTCGGCGGCCAGGGTGCGGACCAGATCGGTGGCCTCGGTGGATGTGCTCGCCAGCGTGCTCTGGGCCTCGCGCGCCGAGGCGACGATGGCTTCCGCGGTGGCGGAGCCCGCCATCGACAGCGAGCGCTCGATATCGGCCGACAGGGTGCGGACCAGATTGGTGGCGTCGGTGGACGCACCGGCCAGCGTGTTCTGGGCCTCGCGGGCGGAGGCGACGACTGCTTCCGCGGTCGCGGTGCCGGCGGTCGAGAGCGAGTGCTGGATGTCGGCCGCGAGCGTGCGGGCGAGGTTGGTGGCTTCGGTCGACGCGCCGGCCAGCGTGCTCTGAGCTTCGCGAGCGGAGGCGACGACGGCTTCCGCGGTAGCGGACCCGGCCATCGACAGCGAGCGCTCGACGTCGCTGGCGAGCGACTTGACCTGGCCGGTGACGTCGTTCGACGTCGCGATCAGCGTGGTCTGGGCCTCGCGGGCACCGGTCATGATCGCTTCGGCAGCGGCAGAGCCGGACATCGACAGCGATTGCTCGACGTCGGCGGCAAGCAACTTGACCTGGCTTGCGGCTTCGATCGAGGCCGAGACCAGCGTGGTCTGCGCGTCGCGGGCGCCGGACAGCACGGAGGCCGCGGTGGCGCTACCGGCCGCCTGCAGCGTGCGCTCGACGTCCTCCGACAGCGCCTTGATCTGCGAGGCGACGTCGCCGGATGCGGAGACCAGCGACACCTGGGCGTCGCGGGCACTGGTGAGGATCGAGTTGGCGGCGCTGGTGCCGACGGCGGTCAGCACGCCCTCGACCTCGGCCGAGCTCAGCTTGAGCTGGTTGCCGACATCCGCGGACACGGTGAGCAGCGCCTGCTGCGCGGTGCGCGCGCCGGTCTGGATGGTTTCGCTGGTGTTGACCACGAGGTTGGTCAGCGAGCGCTCGGCGTCCTCAACATGGGACTTGATGCTCGACGACAGCAGCTCGGCGCGGGACATCATGTCCTCGCTCGCCTGGCGGCCGCTGCTCTCGATGCGGCCGGCGACGGCCTCGACGCGCGAGCCCAGCAGGTCCTCGAACTGCGCGACGCGGGTGTCGATGTCGCCGGCGATGGCGCCGACGCGGCTCTCGATGCCCTGCTGGATGTCGGCGAAGCGCGCCGAGATGGTGTCGGTCACGTTCGAGCTATGGCCACTGATGGTCTCGACGAGGCGGGTGTTGTGACCGTTGATGGTATCGGCGAGGCGGGTGCTGTGACCGTCGATGGTCTCGGCGAGGCGCGTGCTGTGGCCGTTGATGGTGTCGACCAGGCGGTTGCTGTGGCCGTCGATGGTCTCGGTGACGCCGTTGATGCGATGGTCGACCGCGGCGATCGCCTGCACGGTGCCCTCGGTCAGGGTCGTGGTCAGCAGGCCGAGGCGCGAGTCGATCGAGTGGATCGCCTGGGTGGCGCCTTCGGTCAGCTGGGTCGCGAGCGTGCCGAGATGGCCGTCGATGGTGTCGGTGACCGACTTGGCGCGGCTCTCGAAGGTGACTTCGAGCGACCTCATGCGACCGTCGATCGCGTCATCCAGCGACTGCAGGCGGCCGTCGAACGAGCCGATCTTGGTGGCGAGCGATGAATCGAACGACGACAGCTTGTCGGTCAGCGAGGCGTCGAGATTGGTGACGCGGCTGCCGAGCGTGGTCTCGAACTGCAGCAGGCGCTGGTCGAGCGAAGCGGTGATCTCACCGCTATTCGAGGTGACGCGATTGTCGAAGGTGTCGACATAGGTCTTCAGGCTGTCGGCGATGTCCTGGGTCCGCTGGCCCATGCGCTCGACGATGTCGCCGCCGAATGTTTTCACGGTGCGGTCGAATTCCGAGATGTGGCGGGTGATCAGCGCGCCGAGCGTGCCGGAGTCGCGGGCGAATTTCTCGGCGAGCTCGCTGCCGTGGTTCTTCACCAGGTCGTCGAACGCGCTCATCTGCAGCGACAGCGAGTCGTGCGCGGTCTCGGTCTGGCCCACCACCTTGGCGACCAGCGAGTTGACGGTGACGTCGAGCGCTTCGCTCGCCCTGTCGCCAGAGGTCATGATCTGGCCGGCGAGGCGGTTGCCGGCGTCGTCGATCTTGCTGACGAGGTCGTTGCTGCGCAGCTCGAGCTCGAGCAGCAGCGAGTCCGCGGAGTTCTTCAGGGAGTCGTGGACCTCTTCGGTGCGGTCGGAGATGCCGTCGACGATCGCGGACGAACGCTGCTCGAACTCGCCGGTGATGCGGTCGATGCGCTCGTTCAGCATCTCGTGGACGCGATCGGCCAGATCGACGAACTCGTCATGGACGTGACCGGTCTTGAAGTTGAGGCTGGTGGTGAGCCGCTCGGAGGCGTCCATCACCGCGCGCGTGGTCTCGGCGCTGGCTTCCTCGAGGCGGTCCAGCAGGTCGCCGCCGCGTTCACCGAGCGCGAGGATCATGTTGTCGCCGGCATGGCTCAGCGCGGTCGTGATGTGCTGACCGCGCTCTTCCAGTGCGCCGGTGATGCTCTTGGCGACCTCGTCGACGCGCGAGGCAATCGCGTCCGAGATCAGCGCGATGTCGTGGCGCAGGTCGATCTGCACGCCGGAGATCGCGCTGCGCACCTGCTCGGCCTGGCCGACCAGATTGTCGCGCTGGTGGGCGATGTCCTGCAGCAGCGCGCGGATGCGCACTTCATTGTCGGAATAGGCGCGCTCCAGCGCCGCCACCTCGTTGGCAACCAAAGTCTCGAGTTCGCCGGCGCGCGCGATCGCGCGCTCGACGCCGTCGCCCATCGCCGCGACCTCGCGGCGGATCGCCTGGCCGACCGTCACCATGGAATCGGCGGCGGCGTTTTCCGGCTCGGAGAATCGCATCGCGACCTGCGCCATCGATTGCGCGATCATCTGCATGCGCTGGCCGTGCGAGGCGAGGCTGGCGAGGTAATAGAACAGCAGCACCGGAACGGCGAACAGCGCGGCGAGGCCGGCGAGCACCAGCACGCCGGTGCCCTGGGCCATCGAAGCCTGCAGGGCCGGCCAGAACGCGATGGTGAGGATGACGCCGCCGAGCAGCCAGGCGCCGGAGCAGACGAAGAACAGCGTGAAGGCGTTGCGGGCGCGGCCTCCCTGCAGCGTCTGCAGCATCTGGCCGATGGTCTCGCGATCATCATTGGCGGCGCGGCGCGGCGCGCGCGGTTCCTCGCTCGGCTCGAACACCGAACGATCGCTATTCGAGCGGGACTCGAACGATGCGGCTGAAAAATCCGGAGCTGACGGCGGCAGGTTCGGCGGCGCGGCGCCGTCGTTGAGGGGGCTGCGGCTCTCAGCGCCTTGCTCGCCGATGTTGAGGGCTTCCTGGATGGCAGAAAGCGCGACCTCGGTGGGATCTTTGACCTTCTTGGGAGTGTTCGCCATGTTCAGTCTGAGCCCTCTCACTATTTTACGCGTCGGCGAGCCTGCGAAACGTCCCCGCGCAAGCTCGAAGCCGGTGCCCACAAGCGGAGCGCAAGCGCCCCCTCGGCGGCTTGTCCGCTACATCCGCAAACATCCTATTGGGAGAGCGATGCGAATGAAATGCTTGCGATTAATACTTTCTTAATCATCGTTAACAGCTTTGCGCCATAAGGCCTTATGGGTGCTCGAAATTCCCGCTGGAGAGGGCCGATTGTGTCCGGAAATTGTCCAGAATCGGGCGGTTTTGCCGATCATCCCGACAACAATTCGTTAACCAGTTTCGTGATTGGCTTGGCGAACGGTCCGCCGGTGAAGCCCGGCAGAGACGACAGGGACAGGCCATGCCGCTTCATCTCGAACGGGTTGAATGGACGCAATCGCCGCCGCTCGCGCCGGGCGACGGGCCGATCGACGTCGATCACCTTCGACGGATGACGCTGGGCGACCCGGGCCTGGAGCGGGAAGTGCTGGCGATGTTCTCGACCCAGTCGGCCCGGATCCTTGGCGAGCTGGCTGCCTTGCCGCCCGAGGCTCCGACCCACGCCCACACCCTGAAGGGATCGGCGCGGGCGATTGGCGCCTTCGGTGTCGCCGAGGCTGCCGCCAACCTGGAAACCGCGCTGACCGCCGGTTCCGACCCGGCCCAGCCGCTCGCCGCGCTCGGGGCCGCGATCGCCGAGGCGCGTACGGCGATCGAGCTGATTCTGGGCCGCTCCTAGGCTTTCCAGCAACTCCACGGCCTGCGGCAATGGTCTGGGCGCCGTCCCGGCCGGCCGGCAGGTTTTCGGTCTCCGCGCTAGCGCTGTGAAGATCGACCCGTTATACGACTGCCCGGGACCTTTCCAACCATCGTCCGGCGCATTCCGGCAGCACGAGCAATCATGGCCAAAATCCACTTTATCGACCATTCCGGAGAGAAACGCTCCATTGATATCGAGAACGGCGCGACGGTGATGGAAGGCGCGATCCGCAACGCCATTCCCGGCATTGAAGCCGAATGCGGTGGCGCCTGCGCCTGTGCGACCTGCCATGTCTATGTCGATGACGCGTGGCGCGAGAAGGTCGGCGCGCCGTCGCCGATGGAAGAAGACATGCTCGATTTCGGCTTCGACGTGCGTCCGAATTCCCGGCTGTCCTGCCAGATCAAGGTGACCGACGATCTCGACGGACTGGTCGTGTCGACGCCCGAGCGCCAAGCCTAGAGCCTTTCGTTCCGATTGAATCGGAACGAGGCTCTAGATCTTGTTTTGACGCGTTTTCTTCACGCGAACCGGTATCCACTTCGCTCGAAAACGCTCTGTCGTCTCTATTCGCCGTCCGGGTTCACACCGCGACGGACCCAGCGGCGGAAGTTCTCCTTGACCTCCGCCGGCAGCGGCGTCGGTCTGCGCGTGGTCTCATCGATCATCACGGTTACCGCCTTCGCCGACGCCACGCATCTCCCTTCCGAAAATACCACCTGATCGAAAGTGGTCGACGTCCGTCCGAACTTGACGAGACCGAGCCCGAGCTCGATCTGGCCCGGCCAGTGCAGCTCGGCGCGGAAATGGATGTCGAGCCGTACCATGATCCAGCCAAGCCCGGCCGGCATCAGCCCCATGCTGAGGTCCTTCACCAGCGTGACACGGCCGGTTTCAAAATAGCTCGCATAGACGGCATTGTTGACGTGCCCGTTCGGGTCGAGATCGGCAAAGCGCACATTGTCGGACAGGCGATAGGGAAAGTCTTCCAGGCGCAGCGCCTCGTCGGCGCGGACAGGGGCATTCACGAGGGGGATCTCCATCGGTTTCCCGCCCATACAGCCGAGTTACGCAGGCTCGGCAAGGGGTTGCCGCGCCAGCCACTGTCCCTATTATGCATGTCCCGATCCGGCCCATTTGGCTGGGCAGGCGAGAGCCGTCCAGTCGATCTCAACTGAAAAGAAGCGGACATGAGCGAAGCGATCAAGACCGATGTGCTGATTATTGGCGCGGGCCCCTGCGGTCTGTTTGCCGTGTTCGAACTGGGCCTGCTCGACATGAAGGTGCATCTGGTCGACATCCTCGACAAGATCGGCGGGCAGTGCGCCGAGCTCTATCCCGAGAAGCCGATCTACGACATTCCCGGCATTCCCTTTGTCACCGGCCAGGGCCTGACCGAGCAGCTGCTGGAGCAGATCAAGCCGTTCGGCCCGACCTTCCATCTCAACGAGATGGTGGAGAGCATCGAGAAGATCGGCGATCCGCTGTTCCGCGTGAAGACCGATGCCGGCAAGGAGTTCGAGGTCAAGGTCGTCGTGATCTCCGCGGGCGGCGGTTCGTTCCAGCCGAAGCGTCCGCCGGTGCCGGGCATCGAGGCCTATGAAGGCACGTCGGTGTTCTATGCCGTGCGCAAGATGGAGCAATTCCGCGACAAGAACATCCTGATCGTCGGCGGCGGCGACTCTGCGCTCGACTGGACGCTCAATCTGCATCCGATCGCCAAGCGCATCACGCTGCTGCATCGGCGCGACGATTTCCGCGCAGCGCCGCACAGCGTCGAGCAGATGCGCTCGCTGGTTGCCGACGGCAAGATGGATCTGAAGATCGGCCAGGTCACCGGGCTCGAAGGCGCCAACGGTCAACTCTCGGGCGCCGCGCTGAAAGCCAACGACAATGCGATGTCGACGATCGCCTGCGATACCATGCTGCCGTTCTTCGGGCTCACCATGAAGCTCGGTCCGGTCGCGAACTGGGGCGTGGCGCTGGAGAACAATCTGGTGCCGGTCGACACCGCAGCGTTCGAGACCAACGTTTCAGGCATCTTCGCGATCGGCGACATCAACACCTATCCGGGCAAGCTGAAGCTCATTCTCTCCGGCTTCCATGAGGGCGCGCTGATGGCGCAGAAGGCGCATCGCTACGTGTATCCGGACAAGCGCCTGGTGTTCCAGTACACAACCTCGTCATCAAGTTTGCAGAAGAAGCTTGGAGTGAACTGATTCCACTTCAGCAGCGACCAATGCCAGGGGCATGGGCCATTGCCCGTGCGGCGCGGGTACTGGAACACTCCGCGAAATGGCCGTAGTCTGCTCGTAGTCGGGTTTGTCGATTGATCAGGTGATGATGATGCGGAACACGCTATCCAGACTTCGGCTGATCCTGGCGATCGCCTCGGCCTTTGCGCTAGCTGCTCCGCTTGCAGCTTCCGCGGCCGAGCTATCGGCGGCCGGACTCTGGCAGAAGATCGAAGACGGCAAGCCCGAGGGCTGGTTCCTGGTGATCGAGCGCAACGGCCTGTTCGAGGGCATGATCGCAAAGATGTTCTCGGCGCCCGGCGATCCGCCCAACCCGGTCTGCTCGAAATGCACCGACGATCGCAAGGACATGCCGTGGCTTGGCATTCCCCTGATCCGCGACATGAAGCGCAACGGGCTCGCCTATGAAGGCGGCAACGTGCTCGATCCGCGCAACGGCAAGATCTACAAGGCCAAGATGACACTGAGCGCCGATGGACAGACGCTGACCATGCGCGGCTATCTCGGCATCTCGCTGTTCGGCAAGGACGAGGTCTGGACCCGGCTGCCGGACACGGCGATGGCGCAGCTCGATCCTACAATCGTCGCCAAATATCTGCCGGCGCAAGCCGCGGCAATGAAGCCGCCGCCGCCGCCGGCGCCTCTGCCCGCGACGAAGCGGCACTAGGACCCTCATTGGGATCAGGTTCGTTCGCGGCCGCACGCGCGCGGTCTCGCGAGCGTGCAGCGTTCAGCGTTGCTCCGGTGCGGTCGGCAACGGCGCGACCGGTTCGGAGATCACCTCAGGCACCGTGGTGTTCAAGCGCAGCACGGTGGCGGCTGCGGGGACCGCGGCATCGGCCATCGCCGCATGACCTTCGGCGCTTGGATGCACCGCGCCGCCATACACCGCCGACAGGATGCCCCATGTCGCATCGTGGATGTCGGTTGGCTGCATCGAGGACGGCAGCCCCTGCGGGTAGGTCATCGCCGCGAAATAGCTGTCATTGGCGTCGCGGATCCAGCGCGCACGCGGCAGGTAGGCGCGGTATTCGCCGGCGCTGCGGCCGCATTTGAGCGGCTGGCTGGCTGCGGCGACGATGTCCGAGACGAAGCTGTCGCCGTTGGCGGCGAAGCAGTCGCGGTCGAACTCCGGATCGGTCGACGCGCGTGCGCAGAAGCCGTGGCTTGCAAACGCATCCTGATGCGCATCGACGAAGGTCATGCGGTCGGCCTGCGGATTGCGGCAGATGATGCCGGACTGGCACTGCGCGATCGCCTTGAGCTGCGGCAGGAACTCGTTTTGCACGAAGCCCGAGACCGCGGCGAGCCGCTTGGGATCGGCGTTGAACGAGGGATGGATCTCGAAGCCGGCGCGGCCGCCGGGGCAGGGCGCGCCGCCATTGGCCAGCGCCGGATTGGCGTAGGCCGTGTAGACCACGTGCGAGAGGTCGCCGCCGACCAACGGCTTCAGCGCATCGCGCAGCTTGGCGAAATCGGCCGGCAGGTCGCGCGCCAAGGCTGAGCGGGCATCGTCGACGCTGGCCATCGAGCCGCCCTGGCTGAACAGTGCGCGTTCGGTCGGTGTGTCGACGATCACGTTGGCGACGAGGCCGGAGAAGTAGATGTCGTTGGCGCCGACCGACAGCAGCACGAGATCGAGCGTGCGGTCGGGCTGCCGGCGCTTGGCGGCTGCGAGCGCCGTGCGCAGCTCCGCGATCTGGCCGTTGACGGTGCCCGAGCAGGTGTTGGCGGTTTTCGTCGGCAGACATTCCCGCGCCTGCTGCGAGCCGAGCAGGCCGTCGGCGATGGTGGCGCCAGTGCAGGCCAGCGGCAGATAGGTCACCGCGATGTGCGGATATTGCACGGCGAGCGCAAGCGCGGTGCGGGTCTGGTAGCTGTACAGCGAACGGTGACAGGCCGAGTTGAGCCACAGCGCGCTCTGGCGCTGCCAGTTGGTCAGGGTGTCCGGCGCTTCGCAGGCGCGGCCGCCTTTGAAGCCGGCGCGGCTCGGCCGGTAATATTGCGCGCCGCCGAGATAGGAGCGGAAGCAGAACCCCTCGTCGGAGAGGGCGATGGCGCGATCGGGATTGCCTTCGCCGGATGCGATGCTGTCGCCGAGGCCGGCGATCAGCAAATCGCGCACCGCGATCTGGGTCGTCACGCGCTGGTTGGCATCCGAGCCGCTGGCGACGTCGACGGTCGCGACCGTGGTACGGCCGTAGCGGACCCGCAGATTGACCGGCTCGGCGCAATCGAATATCGAGGATTGCGGCCCGTCGCCGTCGTCGAACGACCAGGCGCAGGTCGCGCCGACCGGAACCGGGCCCGTGAGCCGCACCACGATCGGGTGGTCGATCGGCGTCAGATAGCTTTCCTTGACGTTGTCGCGGGTGCAGAGCTCGCTGACGCGGCCCTGCAGGTCGATGCAGAGCCGGTTGACCGTGTTGCGCGCCCAGCCGCGGCCGTCGCTCTGCAGCTCCAGCGCCTGTTCCGAGGCCAGCACGCTGCGGCCGAGCCCGCTTTCGACATGCAAGCGGAAGTCGCGTTCCTCGCGGAACAGCCGGAAGCGGTTGCGGACCTCCCATGAGATCGAGAGCTGGCTATCCTGCGCGTCCGCGGCTGAAGCCAATACCGCCGCGAGCGCGCTGCCGAGCAGCACGCTGCAGACCGTTGCACGAAACGAAAATCGAACCAAAGAGCCAATCATGGCGCGGTTTGACGCGAGTGGTACGGCGAAAATAAGAGAAGCGGCTGCAGAGACCAAAATCCGGGACCGAGACACCGGGGCGAGGGACCGATAACGTTCGCTGTTACCGTCTCAGCCGCCTGATCTGCTGCTGCCGGCTTTCGATCGGTTGCCGCACGGTCGCCGAAGCCGTGCAGGCTTGGCTGAGTCTTTTTCGTTCTTGCCACGGCCGCACCACGTTGAGCCACAGCTCGCGCATGCCCATGATCGAGATCGAGATCCCGAACGGGATCAGGAAATAGAGGATACGGAACACGACCAGCGTCGCCAGCAATTGCTCCTTGCTGAACTCCGGCAGCGCCACCAGCATCGCAGCGTCGAACACGCCGATCGAGCCGGGGGCGTGGCTCGCAAAGCCGAGCAGCGTCGCCAGGATGAACACCACCGCCAGCGAGACGAAGTCGATATGCGGCTCAGTCGGCATCAGAAGATACATCGCAAGCGCGCAGAAGCCGAGATCGACCACGCCGATGATGATCTGCAGCAGCGTCAGCTTGGCCGAAGGCAGCACCACCTTCCAGCCGTTCTGGCCGAGCTCGCGGCGCTTCTCGCCGGTCAGGAGCCAGACGAAATAGGCGCCGATGCCGGCAAGGCAGCCGAGCGCGATCAGCCGGTTCATCGCCGGCGGCAGCAGGTCCATCGCCGATGCCGCCGCGGGGTGCCAGGCCATGCCGAAGCCGAGCACGAACAGATTGCCGAGCCAGAACGTCAGGCCCGAGAGAAAGCAGATCTTGGCGACGTCGATCGCGGAGAGGCCGTAATCGGAATAAATCCGGAATCGGATCGCGCCGCCGGTAAAGACGGTGGCGCCGATATTGTGGCCGATCGTGTAGCTGGTGAAGCTCGACAGCGCTGCGATGCGGTAAGGGACGTGGGTCTTGCCGATCGTGCGCAGCGCGAAGAAGTCATAGAAGGTCAGGGTGCAGAACGCGCCGACCACGCAGAGCGCCGCGAGCGCGATCCGGTGCGGCGCGATGTCAGTCAGCGCGGTGAGGATGATACCGGTGTCGACGCCCTTCAGGGTGTGGACCAGCGTCGTGACCGCGAACACGATGATGAGCACGCTCGCAGCGATCCCGAGCCGTTTCCAGCCGATCTTTTCCTTGAAGCCACGCCCAAGCGTGGTCAGCAGCCGAAGCATTCATCCTCCCGGCAGGGACAATTTCAGTGGGACCCGGTCACGAACAGCGACGGGTGACGGGCAAACGCACCGTACGCGATGACCCATAAGGCAAAACCGATGCGTTGTGCAGCCCTTGACAATCCAACCTTCGGCTCCCGTCCAGCGCTGTTGTCATACTGGCTACATATGTTCTCGCTCTGCGGAATGTGAGTCGCTGCCATGTCGTGGTCCGTGACGAGACCACTGCATGTTCCACCGTCCCTCAGCCGTTCCAGGCGATTTCGTCGGTATTTTTGCCAATTTTGCCGCTGTCGCAGCGGCGCTGCGGAGCCGTCGGAGCGGAGCGAATAGACGATATGCATCAGCGTGGGGGAGGTCCGGGCCGGCTGCGGCGTTTACCAAAGTGTGAAGTCGCTGTGCGCAACTGCGTGATCGGGCTGTGGGCCGCGGTTCGGGCCGCAATGAGGCGCCCGCGGGGCGGTCCGTAGGTCTATTGAGGCAAAACGCCGCGCAACATCGCCGCGGCTATATGGCCCCGGCCGGCCTGACGATACCATACTTCGATACGCAGCGAAGGATCATTGAGAAACGAAGACCTATCTCTCGCATTGGTTGCCGAGAAGCGAGGTCAAGACCATGCAACAGACATCCCTGAACCTCCGGCGCGTGCCGGACCAGCGCGCGGCGTCGCATCAGTCGCCGACCGGGCTTGCGGCGACGTTGACGCTCGCCGCGATGAGTCTCGGCTACGGCGTCGTGCAGCTCGACGTCACCATCGTCAACACGGCGCTCAACGCCATCGGCGGTTCGCTCGGCGGCGGCGTCGCCGAGCTGCAATGGGTGGTCAGCGCCTACACCATCGCGTTCGCCGCCTTCATCCTGACCGCGGGCGCGCTCGGCGACCGGATCGGCGCCAAGCGCATTTTCATGGCCGGCTTTGCCATCTTCACCGCGGCGTCGGTTGGCTGCGCCGTCGCGCCTGATGCCGTGACGCTGATCGCCGCGCGCTGCGTGCAGGGGCTGGCCGCGGCCATCCTGGTGCCGAACTCGCTCGCGCTGCTCCGCCACGCCTATACGGACGAGAAGGCGCGGGGACGCGCGGTCGGCATCTGGGCCGCAGGCGCGAGCCTTGCGCTGACCGCAGGCCCGTTCGTCGGCGGCGCGCTGATCACGCTGGTCGGCTGGCGCGCGATCTTCCTGGTCAATCTGCCGATCGGTCTGGCCGGGCTGTGGCTTGCCTGGCGCTTTGCCGGCGAAACCACGCGCCGTCACCAGCACCGGCTCGATCTGCCGGGACAAATTGCGGCGATCGCCGCGCTCGGCACGCTGGCCGGCGCGCTCATCGAGGGCGGCGCGCTCGGCTGGGACAGTCCGTTCGTGGTCGCAGGCTTCGCGCTGGCGGCCGTCTGCTCTGCGCTGTTCGTCTGGCGTGAGGCGCGCGCCGCGCAGCCGATGCTGCCACTCTCGCTGTTCAGCCACAGGATGTTTGCTCTGACCTCGCTGGTCGGCCTGCTGGTGAACGTTGCGTTCTACGGGCTGATCTTCCTGCTCAGCCTCTACTTCCAGCAGGTCAACGGGCTGTCGGCATTCGCCACCGGCCTCGCATTCGTGCCGATGCTCGGCGCCGTGCTGCCCGCCAATTTGATCGCGCCGCATGTCGCGGAGCGGATCGGCGCGCCGCGGACGATCGCGCTCGGCGCCGCGCTCTCGGCCGCCGGATGCCTGGCGATGCTGTTCATCGGTCCCGCTACCAGCTATCTCGCGATCTGCCTGCAACTGCTGGCGATCAGCGGCGGCCTCGGCCTGCTGGTGCCGCCCCTGACATCGGCGCTGCTCGGCAGTGCCGAGCCGCAGCACGCCGGGATCGCGGCCGGGGTGCTGAACGCCACCCGGCAGACCGGCAGCGTGCTCGGTGTCGCTCTGTTCGGCTCGATGGTCGGCCGGTCCGCGGCCTTCATCGCCGGCCTGCATGCGGCACTCGTGATCTCCGCCGGCGTGCTGCTTGCCGCCGCCGCGCTGATCTGGATCGGTGCATCATCACAACCGCGGCAATGAGCGAGGCCGTCGTTGCGCGGTCACGGCGCGGCATCTAACCTTGCGGCGTCGGGGACTGTCGCCGAGGGGGCTGACCAGATGCCTGCGCCGATCGACCGTCGTGTGCTGCTGCGCCGCGCCGCCTCGCTGCCGTTTGCCAACCTGATAGCTCCGGCGCGCGGAGAGGCGTCCGCTCTGATCGCGCGCAGGGTGTTCTTCGACAATCCCGATTACATCAATGTCCGCCTCAGCCCGGACGGGACGCAGCTGTCCTATGTCGCGCCGCTCGACGGTGTGAACAATCTCTGGGTCGCCCCGCTGTCCGATCCCAAGGCGGCGCGGCCGGTGACCCGCGTCACCGATCGCAACATCTCGGCCGGCTATCGCTGGGCGCATACCAACCGCCATGTGGTGTTCTTCCGCGAGCGCGACGGCGACGAGAACTGGCGTGCCGCCAGCGTCGACATCACCGACGGCAAGATTGTGCCGTTGACGCCGGAAACCGGGGTCAAAGCCTTCCTGCAGGAGTCCGATCGCAGATTCCCCGAGGAGATGCTGCTGCGGCACAACCAGCGCGACAAGCGCTACTTCGACATGTACCGCGTCAACATCGTGACCGGCGCGAGCGCGCTCGTCTACGAGAACCACGACTATATCGCGCTGATCACCGACAGCACATTCCAGTTGCGGCTGGCGTCGCGCCTGATCGCAGACGGCTCCGCCGAGGTGTTCGAGCGCGGTCCGGACGGCAGCTGGGCGCCGTTCATGACGGTGCCGATCGCCGAGACCGATACGACCCAGCTGCTGGATTTCAACGAGGACGGCAAGACGCTGTACCTGATCGATTCACGCGGCCGCGACAAGGCGGCGTTGTTCGCCCTCGACATGGCGACGCGCCAGACCACGCTGCTTGCCGCCGATGACGATGCCGACATCGTGCGGGCGATGTTCGACGAGAATCGCCGGCCATTGGCGGCGCTGGCGATCACGGACCGGATGCGCTGGCACGCCGTCGATCAGAGCGTCGCCAACGACCTCGCCGATCTCAGCCGCTATGGCGCGGGCGACATCAATTTTGTCAGCAACAGCGACGATCGTCGGCTCGGCACGGTCCATTTCGAGCGCGACACCGAGAGCGGTGAATTCGCGCTGCTCGACCGCAAGACGCGCGAGGTGCGCAAGCTCTTCACCCAGCGCCACACGCTCGACGGCCTTGCGCTGCGCAAGCTCGAGCCGGTCGTGATCCCCTCGCGCGATGGTCTGCGCCTCAACGGCTACCTGACTCGGCCGGTCGAAGCCGCGGCCGGGGCGGTGCCGCTGGTGCTGGTGATCCATGGCGGGCCGTATTACCGCGACACCTGGGGGTTCAGCCCGGTCCATCAATGGCTCGCCAATCGGGGCTATGCGGTGCTTGCCGTCAACTACCGGGGCTCGACCGGCTTCGGCAAAGCCTTCATCACGGCCGCCGACCACGAATGGGGCGGCAAGATGCATGACGACCTGATCGACGCGGTCGATTGGGCGGTCGCGCAAGGCATCGCCGATCCGAAGCGCGTCGGCTTCTTCGGCGGCAGCTATGGCGGCTATTCGGCGCTGGTCGCCGCAACCAAGACGCCCGATGTCTTCGCCTGCATCGTCGATCTGTTCGGCATCTCCAATCTCGTCACCTTCATGGCGACGATCCCGCCCTATTGGGGCCCGTGGATCAGCGTCTGGAAAAATCGGCTCGGCGATCCCGGCACCGAGACCGGTCGCGCGTTCCTGGTCGAACGTTCGCCGCTGACCCACATCGAGCGTGCCGTGAAGCCGATCCTGATCGCGCAGGGCATGCGTGACGTGAGGGTCGTGGCGGCCGAGTCCGAACAGATGGTCAATGCGCTCAGGCAGCGCGGCGTCCCCGTGACCTACATCACATTTGCAGACGAGGGGCACGGTTTCGTGCGGCCGGAAAATCGGCTTGCCTTCTATGGCGTCACCGAAGCGTTCCTCGCCAAACATCTCGGCGGCAATTGCCAGCCGATCGGAAACGATTTCACCGGCTCATCGCTCAAGGTCGAGACGGGGGCTGAACTGGTGCCCGGGCTGCGCGGTTAGGGCCAATTACATCGGCGGATTGCGGTTTTCGCAGGTCGTCTCGCGTGCATTCAAGGCTTCTTCACCATGCGTGGAGCCTTGTTGCGGTGCGGTTACCGTTCGTACACGAATGCGCCTGTTTTTATGGGTCCATAAATGGGGCCTATAATGTATCGCGTTTTTACCTGTCTCACCCTGGAACATGACTGGCGGTTGGTCGTCCTCGGTGGTGTGATCTGTCTGCTCGCCAGCGCCGTCGCGATCAGCCTGTTTCACCGGGCTCGCGCGGCAGAGGGCCGGGCCCGCGAGATCTGGATCGGTCTCGATGCGGCGGTTGGCGGTTGCGGCATCTGGGCCACCCATTTCGTCGCCATGCTCGCGTACGACCCCGGCATCGAGGCCGGATACAACATTCCGATCACGCTGCTGTCGCTGGTGCTCGCGGTTGCGATCCTGGCCGTCGGCCTGGCGGTCGCAACGCTCAACGAACGCTGGCAGACGGTTGCGGCCGGTGGCGCGATCGTCGGCGTCGGTGTCGCGGCGATGCATTACACCGGCATGCTGGGGCTGGAGTTGCCCGCGCGCATTATCTGGTCGCCGGGCATCGTCATCGCATCGATCGTATTCGGAAGCCTGTTCGGCGCGATTGCGCTGGTCGTCGCCACGCGCGGCGAACGCCTTGGCACCACGGCGGCTGCGATCGGTCTTCTGACCGTTGCGATCGTCTCGCATCATTTCACCGGGATGGGTGCGGTGACGCTGGTGCCGGATCCGACCATCGCTCCCGACGGACTTGCGGTCTCGCCGCGCGTGCTCTCCTTCATGACCGCGGTTGCGGCCTTCGCGATCCTCGGCCTCTCGCTGATCGCCTCCATCCTCGATCGTCGCGCCAAGACCGAGCTTCACAAGCAGAAACTGGTGCTGGATACCGCGCTCGAGAACATGTCGCAGGGACTGTGCATGTTCGATGCCGACGGCCGCATCATGCTGTTCAACGAGCGCTACAGCGAGATCATGGGGCGCAATCGCGTGCCGCTGCAGGGACGCCTGTTGATCGACGTGTTGCAGGACCTGCATTCGATCGGTGAGTGGGACGGTGATCCCGAGGAATTCTGCAACGCGCTCGTCGCCGAGGCAAAGGCCGGCCATGGCGCGACGCGGGTCGTCAGCCGCAACGAGCGCGCGATTCGTGTCGTCGATCAGCCGATGAAGGGTGGCGGCTGGGTCGCGACCTTCGAAGACATCACCGAATGGCAGCAGGCCCAGGAACAGATTTCACACATGGCGCGGCATGACGCGCTGACCAACCTGCCGAACCGGACGCTGTTCCGCGAGCAGCTCGAGAAGGCCTCAAGACTGGCCAAGCGCTCCGACCAGCTCGCGGTGCTCTGCCTCGATCTCGATCACTTCAAGGAGATCAACGACACGCTCGGACATCCGATCGGCGACGCGCTGCTGCGCGAGGTTGCGCGGCGGCTGGGCGAATGCGTGACCGAGCACGACACCGTGGCGCGGCTCGGCGGCGACGAATTCGCCATCGTGCAGTTCTGTAGCAACTGCGAGCCGTCGGTGGTGTCGTCGCTGGCAAGCGCGGTGGTCGAGCGGATCGCCGCACCCTATGAGATCGGGGGCCATCAGCTCGTGATCGGCGTCAGCATCGGCATCTCGCTCGCGCCCGAGGACGGCAAGGATCCCGACGAACTGCTGCAAAAGGCTGATCTCGCGCTCTACCGCGCCAAAGCCGACGGTCGCGGCACCTATCGGTTCTTCGAGACCGGGATGGATGCGCGGGCACAGGCGCGCCGTCTGCTCGAGCGCGACCTGCGGCTTGCGCTGCAGCGCGACGAGTTCGAGGTCTATTATCAGCCGATCCGTGATGTCGTGGGCGACCGGGTCGTCGCCTTCGAGGCGCTGGCGCGTTGGAATCATTCGCTGCGTGGCCTGATCGCGCCGAACAATTTCATTCCGGTCGCCGAGGAAACCGGGCTGATCGTTCCGCTGGGCGAGATCGTGCTGCGCAAGGCCTGCGCGGAGGCCGTGAGATGGCCTGCGGACATCGCGGTCGCCGTCAACCTGTCTCCGGTGCAGTTCAAGAATCCGAACCTGGTGTCGTCGGTGAAGGCGGCGCTGGAGGCGTCGGGCCTGTCGGCGGACCGGCTCGAGCTCGAGATCACCGAATCGGTGCTGCTGCAGAACAGCGAGGCGACGCTCGCGGTTCTGCACGAGCTGCGTGGTTTCGGCGTCCGGATCTCGCTGGACGATTTCGGCACCGGCTATTCCTCCCTGAGCTATCTGCGCAGCTTCCCGTTCGACAAGATCAAGATCGACCGTTCCTTCGTGACGGACCTTGCGACGCGCGAGGACTCGATGGCGATCGTGCGCGCCGTCACCGGTCTCGGCAAAAGCCTCGGCATCGTCACCACCGCCGAGGGAGTCGAGACCGATACCCAGTTCGACCTGCTGCGTCAGGAAGGCTGCACGCAGGCGCAGGGCTACCTGTTCAGCCCGCCCCGGCCGGCGGCTGACGTCGCCAAGATGTTGCGCCGGGCGCCGGAACGATCGGTCGCCTAGCTCCTGCGCTGGGCAAAATAGGCGCCGCAAAACGCCATCACCGCGCCGAGGCACAGGGCGGCGAGACCGGCGAGCACGGCGGAAATGGTCGAGACCGTGCTCGGCGCCGCCGCGGCCTGGCCGGCGCCGGCCAGCATCAGCACGCCGACGACGATCAGGAACTGCCGCATCCGCTGCGGGATCTGGCCGGCCGCCGCACTGTGCATCAGATTGGCGGTGAAGTAGCCGCCCGAAAACCCGACGCTCGCGATCAGCCACCAGGCGATCGCCGCGCCTGCCGGCATGAACTCGTGGGTATCGGAGCGCCACAGGCCGCCGAGATCGAGCCCGTAGCGCGCGCCCAGCATGTGCACGGCAAGCGCCAGCAGCACGCCGGATATCATCGCGCCGCCGAGGATGAGGTAACGCGGAAAATAGGTCGTCTCGGGCATGGCTCGCTTGTAGGATAGGCGTGACATCCCATGCAAGCGTGCGGATGTGTCTGAACAGGTGGAACGGCGGATTGCCAACAACGTTGCAGGACCGGTCGGAGGCAGGCGAGGGCACAGCGGTGCGCTACGCCTACAAGGCCTCATTGGTCGGCTCGGCGCACCAGTTCGAGCTGACCGGGGCCGGGCTGTCGTGGCGGATCGCCGGCAGGTCGGGCGTGTGGGATTACAAAGACATCTCCGTCGTCAAACTGTCCTACCGTCCGGTCTCGATGCAGCAGCAGCGGTTTCGCGCCGATATCGACAACGCCAAAGGCGGGCGGATCGCGATCCTGTCGACCACCTGGCAGACCGCGACGCTGGTCGCGCCGCAAGGACATCTCTACCGCGACTTCATTGTCGAGCTGCATCGCCGGATGCAGACGGCGGGCAGCACGGCGAGGCTGGTCGGAGGCCTCGGGCCGAAGACATACACCGCCGCGCTGGTGCTATTGGCGTGTCTTGCGGTGGCAATGACCGGGTTGCTGGTGATGGCGCTGCTGGCTGCGAACTGGATGGGCGCGCTGTTCCTGGTCGGCTTTGCCGCGCTGTTCACCTGGCAGGTCGGCGGCTTCGTCACCCGCAACCGCCCGCGGCGCTACAGCTTCGATCAGTTGCCCGATGCGCTCTTGCCGAAGGCTGATCGCAATCAAGCGCAATGAAATGTGACTTCGTGCGGTCGTCCGTGCGCGGCATCGTCGGCGCATGGTGTGGCCGGCGGAGCGAGCATCGGGATGGACGATCGAAGTTTGCGGATGCCGTCACGCGCGGAGATCGCCGCGATCAATGCCCGGCACCTGATCGAGACGCCGCTCAAGCCCGCCGATCTGCTGTTCGTGTTCGGCACACGCGGCGATGTTGCCGGTCGGGTCGACGCGGCGGTCCGGCTCTGGCGCGACGGCTTTGCGCGCTGGTCGATCGTGAGCGGTGGCGTGACGCCGGGCGACGACCGCTCGGAATGCGAGATCATCAAGGCTGCGATGGTGGCGGGCGGCGTGCCCGCCGAGCGGATCCTCGAGGAGCATCGCGCGCAGAACACCGGCGAGAACGTGATCTTCTCGCTGCCGGTGATCGACGCGGCGCTGGGGCTCGCCAATATCAGGAGCGTGATCTGCCTCGGCAACAGCTGGACCGCGCGGCGCTATCCGATGACGCTGCACCGGCACTGGCCGGAGGTCGACAAGATGCTGGTGACGGTAGATCATTTTGCGGTGCCGCGTACGCATTGGCACACCATTCCCGAGTTTCGCCGCCGGGTCCTCAGCGAATGGGACAAGATCGAGCCGTACAAGGCGAGGGGGTTCATCGCGGAATGGCCGGTTGCCTGAAGGCACCGCTCGCGAGCGGACTGTAAGCAGGCTGTAAGCAACGCGCTGTAAACTCGGCGCCTGATCTGCTTTTGGCTGGAGTGTCAGATGACAATCCGGACTCCATTCTTGGCTCTATGCCTCGTGCTCCCGAGCATCGCCCCGGCTCTTTCCAAGGGCAGTGTAGGCAACAAACATGATCCGCTTGACCACAATCACGTCGACAACCTGCCCCTCGATGTGCGGCAGTACGTTGCCGGAATTTGCAAGGGCACGCCTGTCGCACAGCACGACTTCGCGACCTACTCGCCGCAAGAAAAGCGCTGGCGGATCAACCTCGAATATCTGCAGTGCGGCGTGATCGGGGAATATCGCAGAGGCAACCAATGCCTGGATGTCGACTTCGTCGCCGAGGGCGGGCATTTTCGTCTCGCCAGAAAGACCTATGCGGCCTGTGGCTTTTGAAGCCTAGCGCTCCGACCACCACGAATAGGCCGCTGCAACAGCTGTGATCGCGAGCGCGACCAGTATCCAGTTCTGAACTGTTGCGCCGCTTACGAGCCAATCGCCCATCAGAGCCCCCTTGCGCGACGCTACCTTCCGCCGCTGACCGGGGACTTACGGGGCGCTGACGACGTATCGGGCCGAGGTCGTGCTCGACAAGAATTGCGGAGGTGAGAGTGTTCACCGGACTGCTATTGTGGACGGAAGAAGGCCGCTGCCTCGCAGTGTAGATGCGACGTCATTCCGTCGAATCAAAATCCTCCTCCGTCGCGCTCAGCATTCCCGCCAGGGTCCGCAGGCCGAGGTCGAGTTGCTCCATCGGCGGCGCGGCAAGCGCGAGCCGCACCGCATTGGGCGCGTGCCCCGGCGTGGCGGCGAAGGTCGTCGACGGCGTCAGCGCGATGTCGCGCCGCGCCGCGGCCGCGACCAGGGTCTGCGAGCGCCAGTGCGGCGGCAAGGTCAGCCACAGATGATAGGATTTCGGGTTGGTCTGGATCTCGAAATCGGCCAGATGCTTGGCCGCGATCTGCTGCCGGCGGCCGGCGTCGATCCGCTTCAGCCGTGACAGTTCGGCGGCGGTGCCGTCGGCCATCAGCCGCTGCCCCGCGGCGAAGGCGTAGCCCGATGCGGTCCAGCCGCCCGAGCGCACCGCGGCCATGATGTTCTCGCGCAGCCGCGGCGGTGGGACGATGAAGCCGAGCGCGAGACCGGGTGCGACCTTCTTCGACAAACTGTCGAGCACGATGCAGCTGTCCGGCGCAAGCGCGGCCAGCGGCACCTCATCGTCGAGGAATCCGTAGACGCCATCCTCGATGACGACGAGGCCGAGCTTCTCCACCACGCGCAACAGCTCGGCGCGGCGCTCGGCCGGCATCGTGATGCTGAGCGGGTTCTGGATCGTGGGCTGGATGTAGAGCGCGGACAGATGCGCCTCGCGGTGCGCCTTCTGCACTGCGTCAGGGCGCACGCCGTGCTCGTCCATCGCGAGCGGCACCAGCGCGATGCCGAGCCGTGCTGCAATGCCTTTGACGAACGGATAGGTCAGCGCCTCGACGCCGCAGCGTCCGCCCGGCGGGACGACCGCGGCGAGCGCAGAGGCGATGCATTGCCGGCCATTGGCGGTGAACACGATCTGGTCGGGATTCGGCGCCCAGCTCTTGCGCGTCAGGAATTCCGCGGAAATGGTTCGCGCCGCCCGCGTGCCGAAACTGGTCGCGGGCCGCAGCGCGCCTTCGAGCACCTCGGGCCGCTCCAGCCCTTCGAGGCTCTTGGCGATCATCGTCGCCTGATGCGGCAGCAGCGGATAGTTGAATTCGAGGTCGATGCGGGCGCCGCGCGGTTCGGGCGGAGCGGCGATGCCGCGACGCGCTTCGCCGGACACGAAGGTGCCGCGGCCGACTTCACCGACCACCAGCCCGCGCCGCAACAGCTCGGTGTAGACCCGGCTCGCAGTCGAGACCGCGATGTTGCGGTCATAGGCGAAATGGCGTTGCGGCGGCAGGCGGTCGCCCGCCTTCAGCGCGCCGCTGGCGATCTCGGCGGCCACCGCATCCGCCAGTTTCAGATATTCGAACCGCGACATTATTGCACCGAGAGCAATGTTTTACTTGCTCCGAGTAATGTACCGGATCATTTAAGAGGGAACAAGCCCATGATTGCACCGAAGATCGCGCAAGCGATCCGAGGTTATGACGGCGCAGGTGTCGAAACGACATTTGCGTCAACGGCATAGCTTTGCCATTTGGGCACCGAAGGAGATGACAATGACGATGATATCCTCAGCCGCCGCATCGCCCGTGCGGTCCAGTATGATGGGCGGATTGCTCCGATTGCTCCGATCGTGGGGCGATGCACTCGCGACCTATTGGGTGCGCCGCGAGGCGATCAAGACGCTGCGGCAGCTCGATGACCGGACGCTGCGCGATATCGGAATCTCGCGCTGCCAGATCGAGCCCGCCGTCACCGGCGATTTCGATATGGAGCTGGTGCGGATCCGCTGAGCAGCGGCGTGGTGCGACGGCTTCGCGTGATCGGAGCGGTCGCATCGCAGACGGCCGCGATGGTCCAGTGTTCGAGCGCGGCGAAGGACTGTTCAGATTGGGCCGCGCCCCGGACACCAGGCCGGTTGCAGAATTCACCGAAACTACACCAAAGATGCGGAAGAGCCCCGGTATGTGATCGGCGTCGCTGCAAGGTTGTGACGCTCCATGCTAACGTATTGGTTGCGTACGCTAGCGTTGTAGTTGGGGACCGATGGCCGCTCGCAAATTGTCGCAAGGGCAGGCCCCGACCCGGGAAGCGCGCCGCCGCTGGCACGAGGAGCGGTCGCTGCGGTGCGCCATCAGATTGGCCCGCATGGGCTACTGGGAATCGCAGAGCGCCGCCGCGACCGATCTCTGGATATCGCCCGAGCTTGCTGCCTTCTACGAATTCGAGACGGTCGACGGCTACATCCCCATCGCCACGGTGCGCGCGCGCTACTTGCCCGAGAGCCGCAAGGTTCTGGAGGCGCATTACGCGGCGTGCTGGGCGGAGGGGCAGCCCTATGCGGTGCGGACGAGGCTGCGCAGTTCCGATGGCAGCGTGCTCGACTGCGTGGTGCAGGGCGAGCCGGAATTCGACGCGCGCGGTCAGGTCCGGCGCGTGTCCGGCATCGTCCGCGACGTCACGGAAGAGACGTCCGCGCTGCGGCGCCTGACGGAGAGCGAGCAACGGCTGGCCGATTTTGTCTCGACCGCCTCGGACTGGTGCTGGGAGAGCGACGCCGCCCACCGGCTGCTGCCCTATCCCAAATCGCTGGCCGGCAACGCGGCCTTCCAGACGGTGGCGTCCGGCGGCAAGGCGCGCTGGGAACTGGCTTACGCGCCCGAGGACGGCGAGGCCATGGCGCGGCACCGGGCCGACATGGAGGCCCATCGCCCTTTTCGCGACTTCATCTATACGCTGATCGGCCAGGACGGCTCGCGCGTCGGTATCTGCACCAGCGGCAAGCCGATCTACGCCGATGATGGCAGCTTTCTCGGCTATCGCGGCACGTCCAGCGACATCACCCAGCTCAGGGCGGCCAAGGCATTGCTCGACCAGCGTACGCGGGCGCTGGAGGAAGCCCACCGGCTCGGCAAGATCGGCACCTGGGGCTACCGCCTGGACACCGGCCGCACGACCTGGGCGCCCGAGCTCTACCAGCTGCTCGGCTTCGACCCCGACACGTTCGAGCCGACCGATGAGAGCATGGGCCCCTATTTCCTGGACGGCGACGCCGACCGCTTCAAGGACCTGCAGCGGAGGGTCGTCCGCACCCGAAGGACCGAGGCCACCGACCTGCGCATCCTGCACGCGGACGGCACAGCCCGCGATCTGGCCGTCATCTGCAAGGCGGAGGTCGCCCACGACAAGGTCATCGGCATCATCGGCACCGTGCAGGACGTGACCGAGCGCAAGGAGGCCGAACGCCAGCTCGAGCAGCTCGCCTATACCGACCCTTTGACCGGCCTCGCCAATCGTGCGCTGTTCACGCGCCAGCTCGCAGCATCGATCGAGGGCTGCACCCGGCAAGACCGACGCGCCGCGCTGCTGCTCATCGATCTCGATCGCTTCAAGGAGGTCAATGATTCCCTCGGCCATGCCGCCGGCGACAAATTGCTGATCCAGGTGGCGGCTGCGCTGCGGCAGGAGTTGGGGCCGCGCGCCTTCATCGCCCGGCTCGGCGGTGACGAATTCGCGGTGCTGGCGGAGGGATGCGGCACGTCCGACACAGCGCTCACCAGGCTTGCTGATCGGCTCATCGGCAAGCTGTCGGTCCCGGTCGATCTCGCCGAGGGCGAGGCCTTCGTCGGCGCCACCATCGGCATCGCCCGCCTGCCGGAGCATGGGGCGACGGCGGAGACCGCCGTGCGCAATGCGGACCTCGCGCTCTATATGGCCAAGGAGGCCGGGCGCGGCCGCGCGCAACTGTTCGAGCCGGTCTATGCCCAGGCCGTCGATCAAAGGCTCGATCTCGGCCGGCATCTGCGCCACGCGGTTGAGGCCGGCACCCTCGAGGCCCATTACCAGCCGCAGGTGGACCTGAGGACCGGCCGCGTCACCAGCTTCGAGGCGCTGCTGCGCTGGACCCATCCCGAGCGCGGACCAATCTCGCCGGCCGAGTTCATCCCGATCGCCGAAAGCACCGGGCTCATCGTCGATCTCGGCCTGTGGGTGCTGCGCGAGGCCTGCCGGCAGGGCCGCGCCTGGCTCGATGCCGGGTTGCCGCCGCGCTCCGTCTCGGTCAACGTCTCGCCGGCGCAGATATGGAACGTGGATTTCGATGCGGCGGTCTCGGCGGTGTTGGCTGAGACCGGCTTTCCGGCGAAGCTGCTCTGCCTGGAGCTGACCGAAAGCCTGTTCGTCGATCATACCGAGCAGCGGATCAGCCGCACGCTGACGGCGCTCTCCGGTCTCGGGGTCCGGCTGGCGCTGGACGATTTCGGTTCGGGCTATTCCTCGCTCGGCTATCTGACGCGCCTGCCGTTCCACTGGTTGAAAGTTGACCGCGCCTTCGTCGATGGCATTTCCACCGCGCCGGAGAAGCGCAAGCTGCTCGGCGGCATCATCGCGCTGTCGCACGGGCTCGGCATGACCGTCGTGGCGGAGGGCGCCGAACTGGCGGCCGAACTGGACGTGCTCGGCGGGCTCGATTGCGACCTGGTGCAGGGCTTCGTGTTTTCCCCGCCCGTCGCCGCCGACAAGGCGCCGCTGGTGGCCGCCGGCATCGAGCGCGAGGCGTGCCGGATCGAGCCAAAACGGAATCGCCTCTAGGCGAAGGCCGCTTTGGCAGCATTCTTTTGCCCGTGGCTTTGCCTCGATGGCGGCCGCTGACCGATTAGCTAGGCCATGTACTCACAACTCGGAATTTGGATGAGGGGCGACGTCCGCTCTCACCCTGACAGCGGCGAGAAGGCGGATCTCGCCGGAGGTTCGAGAAGGGCCAAGAGGCGCCATGGCAACCGGACGGTGATGAGCACATCGATGCAACGATCAGGCTTTCGCAGTGTCTTGAGGCCTTGCATCCGGTTATTGTTCAAGTCCGATAGGCTTTGAAGGTTCGCCAATGCTGCTCGAAACGGGGCTCCGAGGCGCCGCACTGGCGCTGCTCGGCTTACTTGCGATCATTGGTCTTCCTGGCACGCTTCGATCGTCGATCGGTCGCGCCACACTGCTATTCGACCTGTGCGTCATCGCGTTCCTCATCGAAACAGCTCCCGGAATACACGAAGAGCTCGTCTGGTGGATCATTCCACTGCGGATTCTCAGCAACTCGATCGCAGGCATCTTCGTTGTGTGGGCCGAGACAGTGTTCGGTGATGCATCCGCGGCGACGCGATGGCGGTGGGCGGTCTTCGTTGTCGTTTTGCCGCTCGCAGCCGTGGCAACCTTATCCGGCTCGAGCCTGGCGTGGAATGCGACGCATGCTGTGACGCTGATCGTGGTCGTCATCGAAACCGCCCGGGTCCTTGCAGGACGTAAAGCAGACCTGGTTGAGGGGCGACGGCGCTTTCGGATTATTTTCGCCTGTGCTGTGGGTCTGGTCATTCTGGCAACAACGGTGCTCGACGCAGCCGGTGTCCGCTGGCTCCCTGGGCTTTCGGCCGTGCTGGGCTTGGCCATAGTCGCCGCCATGACACGTCTGCGTGCTGTCTTGCCTGAGCCAACGCTTGAACCGGCGCCGGCTGCGCGAGCGGGCCTTACGATCCCCATCGCGGCAACGGAAATGAACGCTGAGGAGCGCCAACTGGCGGAGCGGCTGCGACGGGCGATGGAGCAAGACCGTGCCTACCGCGACCCGGACCTCTCGGTGGATCGACTGGCCGAGCAGTTGGGAGTGCCTGAATATCGTCTCCGGCGAACGATCAACCAGCGCCTCGGCTATCGGAACTTCACTGATTTCGTCAACGAGCACAGGTTGAGAGAGGCGCGGGAGGCGTTGTCTGACCCCTCGCAATCGCGCGTCCCGGTCCTCACCATCGCCCTCGATGCCGGTTGGGGATCGATCGGCCCGTTTAATCGCGCCTTCAAGGGTCAAACCGGGCAGACCCCCACTGAGTTTCGCCGTCGCGCGCTGGCCGATTTCGCAATCGGCCATGTTTTGCCAGTATCAGCCAGGTCCGACGCGACTTCTGGCAAGACCCCGACCTCGGCTTAAGGCCTGATCCCGGCGCAAACCGGAGGACAGGTCATGCCTGGAGAGAGGCCGAGCCATCGCCTTTTATATATCGACAACCTGCGTTGGTCAGCGATCAGCATGGTTGTCGTCATGCACGCGGCCGTGACCTACTCGCCGTTTGGCGAGTGGTACTACCGTGAGCATCCGGAGCTGGGTATCGGAGCGAAGATTGCCTTCGCTGCCTATCAATCGTTCCAGCACGCGGTGGCAATGGGTTTACTCTTCGGCCTTGCAGGCTTCTTTTCAGCCGGTGCCGTTGCACGCAATGGCGTCCGCAGCTTCGTCTGCGAGCGGCTACAAAGGCTTGGCCTGCCATTGCTGCTCTATGTGATCTTGATCGGTCCGCTGACCGAATATTTCGTCGCAGGGTCGTGGCGGTCGAACCCGCCGCGAACGTTCATCCAGGACTGGTGGCTGCACCTTCGTTCCGGGGAGCTGCTCGACGGCTCGGGACCCCTATGGTTCTGCCTGGTCCTTCTCCTGTTCTCCGCCGCCTACGCAGTCGTGTGCCAGGCACGCCCGATACGGTTCGCTCCGCGTGATCCGCCTTCGGCAGGGGCCGTGTTAGGTTACGCGGCCCTGATTGCCATCGTGACCTTTGTCGTCGGCGCTGCTTTTCCGAACGCGACGACTGTTCTCAACATCGACGTACACGACTTTCCGCAATACCCCTTCATGTACGTTGCCGGTATTGCCGCATGGAAAGGTGACTGGTTGCGCCAGATACCATCACGCGTCGGCAGGCGTTGGTTGTGGAATGGCATTTGGATCGGTGGTGCGCTGTGGATCATCCTCGTCGCTGCGGGCGGTGCCATGCGCGGCGACGTGTCCCCCTATGGCGGGGGCTGGCACTGGCAGGCTGCCGGCATCGACGCCTGGCGCTCATTCACCTGTCTTGCTCTCTCGCTCGGGGCAATCGTCCTCTACCGAGACCGCTTTGACGGCCAAGGACCCATCGCTCGCTTCCTCACGCGCAATGCGTTTGGCGTCTACGTCTTGCACGCGCCGATCCTGGTCGCGATTACGCGTTTGCTGCACTTTCTATCCGCTTCAATTGCCCTCAAGTTCGCGCTCGCCAGTCTGGGCGGCATCTTGGCTAGCTTTCTCATTGTCGGCTTTGTGGCCCGGCGAACGCCTGGTTTGCGCGCAGTTCTCTGAACGTCTGCTGTGGGTCAAAAGCCGCCTGTTGCGGCCAAACCGAGCAACGTCCGCTCTGCCCAAACGAGCTGACGTGCTGACAAGCGAGTGGACTTCGGCGGCGAGCCAACAAGAGATGTCGCTATGAGAACGCGTTGACGGGAATCCAATGAAAATACTTCAACAGGCGTTCTGCCTGGCTCCGTTCTAGCTTCGTTAATGAGTATTGTGCTGCGATCAGGCCAAGCTCGCAGCACGTGGGATCCAATGTATATTCGCCAGGTTGCTTTCGCCGTCGTGCTGCTCGGCGCTTTGGTTCGGTTCGGGGCTGCCGCAGCTGAAGATGGCTTCCCAGCAGCGGAGTGGGAGCGCGTCACCCCTGCAGAGTTGGGTTGGTCAGAGACCGAATTGGCCCAAGCGCGATCCTTTTCGGATCAGATTCGCTCGAGCGCGGTTGTGATCGTTCAGCACGGAAAGGTGGTGGCCGAGTGGGGCAATACGACGAAGCCAACGGAACTCGCTTCAATCCGCAAGAGCCTGCTCAGCGCCCTGATCGGCATCGCAGTGTCGGATCACCTGATCAACCTCGACAGCACGCTTGGCGAACTCGGCATCGACGATAATCCGCCTGGCTTGACCGGGATCGAGAAGGGCTCGACGGTACGCGAACTCCTCAAAGCGCGTTCCGGGGTCTACCACGCGGCGCTCTATGAAACACCGGACATGGCCAAGATGAGACCGCCGCGCGGCACCCACCCGCCCGGCACCTTCTGGTATTACAACAATTGGGACTTCAACGCGCTGGGCACGATCTACGAGCACGCAACCGGCAGCGGCATCTTCGAGGCGCTCGACCAAAAGATCGCAAAGCCGATCGGCATGCAGGACTACCGGCAACAGGATGGCAGCTACGTCCGCGGCGAAGCGTCTATCCACCCCGCCTATGCGATCCGCATGAGCGCACGTGACTTGGCGCGTTTTGCACTTCTCTATCTGCACAAAGGCAATTGGGCCGGACACCGGATCGTGCCGCGGGAGTGGGTGGAAGAGAGCACGCGTGGCTATTCGAGAGCGGCGTCCGGGATGGGCTATGGCTATCTCTGGTGGATCGGTTTTCTGGGCGGCGCCGTTGCGCCTACGGTGACTTTGCCCGAGGGCAGCTTTTTGGCCGAAGGGTTTGGCGGCCAATACGCCTTGGTCGTGCCTGCGCTCGACCTCGTCGTGGTGCATCGTGTCGACCAGGACACGCCCTTCACCGAACCTTCTATGCGCAGTATTGGCAGGCTCTTCTGGCTGATCCTGAAGGCCGAGGGCTATGATCCGGGGCCCGATGCCTCGCTCACCGCAGCGACTGGAGAACGACCGACAGGTGAGACCCTGGCCGCAAAATTCCAGGGCAAGACGATCAGCTTCGGTACCAAGCTCAAGGATGGTCCGTTCACAATGCGATTCGAGCCCGACGGCCGGATGACCTATCCGCACTGGAACGAGGCCCTTGGACCTGCAGCCGGGACATGGACGGTCGCGGAGGATAAGCTCTGCATCTTGGGTGCCAGACGTCGTTGCTACATTCCAGTGCTGAACGGTGAACAGATTGAGTTGTTCGACGAGCTTGGCGTCATGCAGATCGCCGGGGTGGCGCTGCCTCAGTGATCTGCATGCAGCAATCGGCTCGCGACGTCCGTTCAGGGTCAATCGCGTCGTTTTTTACAGTCGGCCAGCTACTTCCGGTCTAACCTCAACTTCGGGTATGTCGCAGCACTGCGCCAATTGACGCGAAGGGCCATAAGCCGCCCTCATATCGTTGATGCAACCTGCCTAGCGAGAAACGGACGATAGTCGTTCATCTTGCCCGGCCGTCGGTAGTCTGGACCTCAGCGCAACTTCGCGGCAATCTAGCGCCTCGGGCTCTTCAGGGCCACTTCGCGACCGATCTTTCCGGGCAATTAGGGAGGTAAGCGATGTTTTCACACGTCATGATCGGCACCAACGATATCGAAAAAGCCAAGGCATTTTATGACTCGGTGCTTGCCACGCTCGACATTCGCCCGGGGCCCCTTGAGGCTCTTCAGGACGGTCGGTTGCGTGTCCTCTATCGAGCGTCCGGTGGTGTGTTCGCTCTCACGCAGCCGCTGGACTGCAGGCCCGCATCGTAGGGAAACGGCGAGACCATCGGCTTCCGAGCTTCATCACCCGAACAGGCCAACGCATGGCATAGTGCTGGCATCGCCGCCGGTGGCCAGTCGATCGAGGACCCACCTGGCGTGCGTGTAAACTCCGCAGGCAAGCTCTATGTCGCCTACTTGCGTGATCTCGACGGCCACAAGATTTGCGCTTTGCACCGAATCGGCGACGCGCCTCAGGCGTGTTAGTCCAGCATTCATGTCCGTTCTGGGTCAAAAGGTGAAGAACTCAACGTGAGCACAACGCGTCCGCTCTTGCGGTCCATAGCGACCAATCGCCGTCGGTCAACGCCTCGTTGAGCCTGACTGACGAGCCGTGGTTCCAGCGCCTGACCGAAGAGGCTGAGTCATGCGCCAGGAACTCTCCGACGATGAATGGACTGCCATCGGGCCGATGCTGCCCAACAAGCCGCGCGGCGTGCCGGATCGAGCCAAAACGGAATCGCCGCCAGGCGAAGACCGCTTTGGCGGCATTCTTTTGCCGTAGCTTTGCCTCGATGATGCCGGGGCGAGCGTAGCAGCGCCCGCCAAGCAGCGGATCCCCACCTGATCGCTTGAGTCACGGCCCCCTTTAATGACCGACCAATAGGCGCGTTCGATTGGTCGCTCCGCGGAAACAATCATGTTCCGTTTTGGTCGATTATCGGGACCGCCGCCCTGGTGCATCTAGACCCGTGACGCGGCGGCTTCCTCCGGGGCCGCCTGGCAAACGGGAGGGCATCATGTCGACACTCTGCTACGCATCCGATAGGTCCACGAAGTCCGACACCAGCCGGCGGCAGGCACTCAAGCGCGTTGCGCTGGCGCTCGCTGTCGGGGCGACGACAGTTTCCGTCGCCGACCTCGCCTACGACTACCTGACCGTTGGCCGCTATCTCGAAACCACCGACGACGCCTACGTGAAGGCGGACTCGACCATCGTGGCGCCGAAGGTCTCTGGATACATCGCTGAGGTGCTCGTCTCCGACAACGAAAGCGTCAAGGCGGGGCAGCCGCTCGCCCGGATCGACGACCGGGACTTCCGTACCGCCCTGAACCAGACCAAAGCCGACGTTGCGGCCGCAGAGGCCGCCATCCGAAACCTCGACTCGCAGATCGAACTGCAGCAGCCCCTGATCCAGCAGCAAGCCGCCGATGTCGATGCAGCCGAGGCCAATCTCAAGTTCGCACAGGAAGAGCGCAGCCGGTACGACGACCTGATGAGGTCGGGCTCCGGCACCATCCAACGTGCTCAACAGACCGACGCCGCGCTGCGGGCCCAGACTGCACAATTGCTCCAAAGCAAGGCCGGACTGATCGCGGCGAACAAGAAGGTCGAAGTGCTGTCGACGCAGCGCGCTCAAGCCGTGGCTCAGGCCGATCGGGCGCGTGCGGTCGAACAGCTGGCCGAACTCAATCTCTCCTACACCCGGATTGTCGCGCCGGTTGACGGCACGGTAGGCGCACGCTCGCTGCGGGTCGGCCAATTCGTGCAGGCCGGAACGCAGTTGATGGCGGTGGTGCCGCTCGATGCGGTCTACGTCGTGGCCAACTTCAAAGAAACGCAGCTGACCCACGTCCGCGACGGCCAACCGGTCGAGCTCAAAGTCGACAGTTTCCATTCGACGACGCTTAAGGGCCACGTCGACAGTCTCTCACCCGCCAGCGGCCTTGAGTTCGCTCTACTGCCGCCGGACAACGCTACCGGCAACTTTACCAAGATCGTGCAGCGCGTCCCGGTCAAGATCATGCTCGACGACCGAAGACTGAACGGCCTGTTGCGGCCGGGCATGTCGGCGAGCCCGACGATCAACACCAAGGCCACCGTGAAGGACGAACGCCGCGCGCAGCAGAACGCCGCTCCCGGTTCCGAGCACTCGAACGGAGGCTAGGCGGTCATGATCACGCTCCAGGCAGCTCTTGGCCAAGCCGCGCCGAGTCCCACCTCGAACACCCACAAAGAAATTCCGACCGCAAGCCCCGTGGTCTCCGTCAAGACTTGGCTTGCCGTCATCGGTGCGACATTGGGCGCCTTCATGGCAGTTCTGAACATCCAGATCGTCAACGCCTCGCTGGCCGACATCCAGGGGGCGATCGGCGCCGGCATCGACGACGGCGGGTGGATCTCCACCTCCTACCTGATCGCCGAGATCGTGGTGATCCCGCTCTCCGGCTGGCTCGCCCAGGTCTTCTCCGTCCGCGTTTATCTGCTGGTCAACGCCGTGTTGTTCCTGTTGTTCTCGGCCGCTTGCGCCTTCGCTCAAGACCTGCCGCAGATGATCGCACTGCGGGCCGTGCAGGGGTTCACCGGCGGCGTGCTGATCCCCATGGCGTTCACGCTGATCATCACGCTGCTCCCGAAGGCGAAGCAGCCGATCGGGCTCGCGATGTTCGCGATCTCGGCGACCTTCGCGCCGGCGATCGGTCCGACCATCGGCGGCTATCTGACCGAGAACTGGGGCTGGCAGTACATCTTCTACGTCAACGTCGTGCCCGGCGCGATCATGATCGCCATGCTGTTCTTCTCGCTGGAAGCCAAGCCTATGAAGCTCGAACTGCTGCGCGAGGGTGATTGGGCCGGCATCATCACCATGGCCATCGGCCTGTCCGCTCTGCAGACAGTGCTGGAGGAGGGCAATAAGGACGACTGGTTCGGTTCCCCCTTCATCGTCCGCCTCGCAATCATCGCCGCGATCGCGTTGACGCTCTTCGTCGTGGTCGAACTGACCGCCAAGAAGCCACTGTTGAACCTCCGCATCCTGCTCCGCCGCAATTTCGGGTTCGGCGTGCTCGCAAACTTCCTGCTCGGCGTCGCGCTCTACGGTTCGGTCTTCGTGCTGCCGGTCTATTTGTCGCGCATCCAGGGCTACAACTCGGAACAGATCGGTCTTGTGCTGGCCTGGACCGGCCTGCCGCAGCTGATCCTGATCCCGCTGGTGCCGCGGCTGATGAAGCGCTTCGATCCGCGTATCGTGATCGGAGCCGGCTTCGTGCTGTTCGCCGCCTCAAATTTCATGAACATCTACATGACCGGCAACTACGCGAGCGACCAGCTGTTCTGGCCCAACGTGGTTCGTGCGCTCGGCCAGGCGCTTGTGCTGACGCCGCTGTCGGCGGTCGCGACAGCCGGCGTCGAGGCGGAGAACGCCGGATCCGCGTCGGGACTGTTCAACATGATGCGTAACCTCGGAGGCGCCATCGGCATCGCCGCGTTGCAGACCGTGCTGACCAAGCGGGAACAATTCCACTCCAACGTACTGTCGCAATCCGTCTCGCTGTTCGAACAGGCGACGCGCACCCGGATCGACCAGCTCACCCAGTATTTCATGAATCACGGCGTGCTCGACCGCGTCGACGCCGCGCATCGTGCCTACGTGGCGATCGGCAAGATCGTCCAGAAGCAGGCGTTCATCATGGCCTTCAGCGACACCTTCTACCTGCTCGGTGCTGCGTTGATCGTCGCCCTGGTCGCCACGCTTCTTCTCAAACGTCCGGATCACGTGGAGGCGGGCGGCGGGCACTGACGGCCGCCGATGCGCCTCCATGACCAACCCAAAGACACAAAGAGATCTACATGAGCAACATCTATCAAGCGGAAGCGACCTCGATCGGAGGCCGCACGGGTCTGGCCGCTAGTTCGGACGGTCACCTGCGGGTGAAGCTCGACGCGCCGGTGTCTCTCGGAGGCCAGGGCGGCGAAGGCACGAACCCGGAGCAGCTTTTTGCGGCGGGGTATGCGGCGTGCTTCCTGTCGGCGATCCGGTCTGCTGCTGCCGAAGAGAACGCGACCATCACGGATGACGCTAACGTTACGGCGACGGTCGCGCTCGACACCCGCCAGGACGGTGCGGGTCTCGCGCTGCGGGTGGCGCTCGGCGTCGATCTGCCGGGCGTGGATCGCAGGACGGCAGAGCGCATCGTCGCGGCCGCCCAGGACAACTGCCCCTACACTTACGCCACGCGCGGCAACGTCGATGTGCGGGTTAGGATCGCCTGACCCTAATTGATCGGCTTCAAGTCTCGATGCCCTGGGCCCACGGCTGGGCCGCGAAGTGCCGCCGCAGAAACTCGACCAGCGCCCGCACCCGGGCGGGGCGAGCCCTGCCGGGCGGCGTGATGACGTGAACGACCGCAGGCGTGATCGGCCAGTCGCTGAGAACTTCCACAAGGCGGCCTTCCTTCAACTCGTTCGAGACATAAGCCTCGGGCAACGCGGTCATGCCGAGCCCGGCGACGAGTGCCGGCACTGCGGCCATTCCGTTGTTGACGTGGAACGGCCCGTCGACGTGAACACTCAGATCCCCCTTCGTGGGGTGCTTGAAGTGCCAGGTTTCCGCGCCGACCATGTGCGTGAAGACCAGTGCCGGAAAGCGGACGAGATCGTTCGGATGTTCAGGTTTGCCGTGCTTCTCGAAATAGGCCGGCGAGCCGACCACCGGCACCCGAAAGCCGAACAGCTTGGTGATCCGGAGGGAAGAATCCGGCTCCGGCCCGACCCGCAGCACCAAATCGACGCCCTCTCCGACCAGGTCGATACGCCTGTCGGTGATTTCGAAGTCGATCTCGATCTCCGGATACAGCTTAACGAATTCCGGCAGGAGCGGCGCCAGCTGCGCCATCCCGAAGGCGGTCGTGGAAGCGAGACGGATCATGCCGCGTGGAATCGCCGCCTCTTCCAGGATTTCCGCTTCGACGGCGGCTCCGTCCGCCAGAATTCTGGTGGCGCGGTCGAGCGATTGCCGGCCGCTTTCGGTCAGCGACAGCGACCGCGTGGTTCTGTGCAGCAGGGTTGTCTGCAGGCGCTCCTCGAGCCGGGTCACCGCCTTGGAAACGGTCGTCTTCGCGAGCCCGAGCTCCTGCGCCGCGTCGCTGAACGAACCCCGCTCGGCGACCTTGGCGAAGATCGCCCAGGCTTCGAA
The DNA here is from genome assembly GCF_019972155.1 of Bradyrhizobium sp. RD5-C2. Classification (GTDB taxonomy): domain Bacteria; phylum Pseudomonadota; class Alphaproteobacteria; order Rhizobiales; family Xanthobacteraceae; genus Bradyrhizobium. The sequence continues at coordinate 58,711 of NZ_BOVL01000014.1, forward strand.
ATCCGGCATATGCGGCATGAAAGACTCCCCAACCCCTACCCAGTCAATCTAGGGGAGGTGGCTGGCGAAATCACCCCCGGCCGGCCGGAATTGGGTTCGAATCGGCAACAATGATGTGCCGCGCTGGCGGATAATCTCGCTGGCATCGCCGAGCTACTTGTTCGTCACCAACAAACAAGGAGCAACGGCAATGAACATCCTGCACATCGATTCAAGCATCCTCGGCGTCAACTCGGTCACCCGCCCGCTTTCCGCCTTGGCGGTACGACGCCTGGTCGCCGAGAATCCCGGCGCCCACGTCCAGCATCTCGATCTTGGCGCCGACCCGATCGATCACCTGAGCGGCGAGCAGTTCGCCGCTCGCGGCAAGACGGTCGATCCCGTTCTCCAGCAGTTCAAGGCTGCCGATGTCATCGTCATCGGTTCGCCGATGTACAACTGGACGATCTCGAGCCAGCTCAAGGCCTGGATCGATCGGGTCGCCGTCGCCGGCGAGACGTTCGCCTACACCGCCCAAGGCCCAAAAGGACTGGCCGGCGGCAAGCGCATCATCGTCGTCACCGGCCGCGGCAGTTCGATGCTCGACGCCCGTTACGACGGCTACGATCACCAGGAGCCGTACCTGCGTAGCGTCTTCCGCTTCCTCGGCATCGACGATGTGACCTTCGTCCACGCCCAGGGCCTTGCGCTCGCACCTGATGCCCGTCCGGAGATCGTCGCGAAGGCCGAGGCCGAGATCGAAAACCTGATTCCTCCTCCGCAGCCGATCGCTGCCTGAAGCATCGGAAACGGAGAAGTCCCATGTTTTCCTCTTTCGCAAAATCGCTCTGGATCCGCGGCGCCGTCACGCTGATGTCGGCCATCAACCTCCTCGCCGCGCCCCCGGCGCGGGCGCAGGTCAAGAGCTGGCCTGCGACCTTCCACGCCGAGCAGGTGCCGGTGAGCAACGGCACGCAGTACGTCCGCGTCGGCGGCTCCGGACCCGCCGTCGTGCTGCTGCACGGCTTCGGTGACACCGGCGACATGTGGGTACCGCTCGCCGAAGTGTTGGTGAAGGACCACACCGTGATCGTGCCCGACCTTCGCGGCATGGGACTGTCGTCCCACCCGGAGGGCGGTTACCGCAAGGTCGAACAGGCCCGCGATCTCGCCGGCATCCTGGATCGCATCGGCGTCAAGGACGTCACGCTCGTCACCCACGACATTGGCAACATGGTCGGCTACGCCTTCGCCGCGCAGTACCCGTCGCGGACGACGAAGTGGGTCGCCATGGATGCGCCTCTGCCGGGTCTCGGACATTGGGACGACCAGTACAAGAATCCGAAGGTCTGGCACTGGAATTTCCGCGGCCCGGACGTCGAGCGTCTCGTCGCCGGCCGAGAGCGGATCCTGCTCGATCGCTTCTACAACGAAATGTCGGCCGATCCCGCCCGCATCGACGAAGCAACGCGCGAACACTATGCGGCGCTCTACGCACGACCGCTGGCGATCCACGACGCCTTCAGCGGCCAGTTTGCGGCCTTCGCCGACGATGCCGTCGACAATCGGAAGCTGGTCGAAAAGGGCACGCTGACGATGCCGGTGCTTGCGATCGGCGGCGACCATTCCTACGGCGCCCGACTCGTCGTCGAACTCCAGCCTGCCGCGGCCAATATTTCGTCCGGCATCGTCAAGGACTCCGGCCACTGGATCATGGAGGAGCAGCCCGACCAGGCCGTCGCCCTCATCACCTCGTTCCTCGCCAAATAGCCCTTAGCCGGAACCTCATCTCATCCAACACAGGAACTACGACCATGAAAACCGCTCTCAAGATCGCTTCCAATCCCTCCACCGCTTCCGAGACCGAGGAAGAAACCTTCACCGGCGTCGGCGGGGTCGCCATCTTCACACGATCATGGCACCCGGTGAGCACGCCGCGCGGTGTCATCGCGATCTCGCACGGCTTCAACTCGCACAGCGGACAGTACGTTCGCTCGGCAGAGCAGTTCGTCGCGGCAGGGCTTGCCGTCTACGCGCTCGATCACCGCGGACGAGGCAAGTCCGGAGGCGAACGCTTCCACGTCGAATCCTTTGCCGATTATGTGGATGACCTCGCGACTTTCATCCGGCAGGTCAAAACCCGCGAGCCCGGGCTTCCGGTCTTTCTGCTGGGTCATAGCGCGGGTGGCGTGATCGCGTCGATCTACGCCGTCGATCATCAGTCTGAACTCGCGGGTCTCGTCTCTGAGAGTTTCGCCTACAAGCTGCCGGCGCCGGCGTTCGCGCTGTCCGCGCTCAAGGGCCTCGGTTGGTTGGCCCCGCATCTACGTGTGCTGAAGCTGAAGAATGCGGACTTCTCACGAGATCCAGAAGTCGTCGAGTCCATGAACCGCGACCCGTTGATCGCCGGTGAGAACGAGACGGCTAAGACCGTCGCGGCGCTGGTCCGGGCCGACGAGAAGCTCAAGATGAGTTTTCCGCTCATCGAGCTTCCCCTGTTGATCCTCCACGGCACCAAGGATCGCGCGGCGCTGCCGGAAGGCAGTCGGCTCTTCCGCGACACCGCCGGTTCGAAGGACAAGACCCTCAAGCTCTACGATGGCGCGTTCCACGATCTACTGAACGACGTCGACGGAGACGAGGTGGCAGCGGACATTATCGCCTGGATCGACAAGCGCATCTGATCGTTCGAGCCATCATGCGGGGCGGGCACTTCGATCGGTGCTCGCCCCACATGCGTTTTCGAGCTCTGAAGATTGGTCCCCCGGTCGACGCGGCACCGGTGTCGGTCAGCGACCCGGATTGACGCATTTCCGGCATCAGTGAGGTGCCGCGCTCCCGGATTATCGATCGACTGATCCCGAACTAGCGTGAGCCATCAACTGCAAGGGACATCGACGGTCCCTGCAGAGGACCCCGGGGTGAGGAATCATCCATTTCATCGCGCCGCCAGTGCCGCGGCCACCAAAGGAGAACGTCCATGTTCGCTCTGCACAAGGGTTTTGACAGCGAAATCACGCCGATCGTGCGTCCTCGCGATTTGCCGGCTCGCGCCGCCATCATGGGAGAAGCCGCCGTACCGGATGTGCCCGCCGCCGTCGGCTGGATGATCCTCGGCGCCTACGCGTTGATCATGGCGTCCTTTCTGGTGTTTTTTGCACGCGATATGGAAGCCGGCCTGATGGTGGCGATCAGCGGCGTGTACTTCACGGTCTATCTCGGGGTGCCGGCCGTGATCTTCCGTACCGAGGGACGCAGTGGCGATGTCGACCTGCACCGCTTCCTGAAGGACGGGCTGAACACGTGGACCGGCCACGTTGACGGCCACGAAGCGATCGTTCAAATCCTGCTGATCCCGGCCGCACTCTTCATCGCGATCACCGCGATCGGGATCATCTCGATCGTGGTTTCCTGACCGGATGCCTTCGCCGCGATCCGCAGACGAAACGTCGTCCGGATGCCCGGGCGGCGTTGCTTTTTGCCAAGTGGTCTGGCGTCGATACTCCCACCTGCGACGTGTGGGGGAGGGGACCTCTACGCAATTTCGGAATATTAGAAGAATATCCCTGAGTTGCCCGACGTGTCAAGTCGCCTGGTCGAACGCCGGCGGCCGCCCGCTACTTTGCATGGGGTTGTTTTCGATATTTTGGCGGCGCCGCCTGCGACGGCCCCGTAACTCGTCCGCTTTAGTGCCGCACCACCAGCACCGAGCATTTGGCGTAGCGCACGACGTGTCCGGCATTGGAGCCGAGGAAGTAGGTGCGCATCGCCGGGCGGTGCGAGGTCATCACGATCAGGTCGGCCTTCATGGTCGCCGCCTCTTCGAGGATCTCGTGATAGATGCCGCCCTGGCGAACCACGCCCGAGATGCGCCCGGGCGCGATGCCGGATTCGCGCGCGACGATCGCGAGCGCTTCCTCCGATGTTTCACGCTGCTGGCTGTCGAAATCCGCCGGGACATACTCGGCGAGCATCACCGGCGTCATCGGCAATACGTTGAGCAGCCGCACCGCCCCGTTCCAGGTTTGCGACAGCGTCGCAGCGGTTGCGATCGCAGGCTTCGCCAGATCGGTATCGGCGAGGTCGATCGGCACGAGAATTGACTTGTACATCTGCGCCTCCTGTCCGCGATTGGTCTGGAGCCGTTTGGTCCCTGTGCCGGGACGCGCGCCTTCTTTTTCTTGAAGTAGCTCGTCGTGTCGCCGCGAACCGGTCCCCCTGTCGCGCCGACATCAATATAGCATGGCAGAGCTGCGTTGTCCGCTTGCGTCAGCCGCGCGAGGCCTGCTTCAACAGTTTAGGGCTAACGAACAGCACGAGCTTGCCGCGCCGGAAGGAGACCTCGTTCCAGTCGTCGGTCGCGAAGTCGAACACGGCGAGCCCCGAGGTCGGCAAATTGTCGCCGAGCGCGCGCTTGGCGGCCTCGTCGCCGCTGCCGGTCAGCGTCAGCGCGAGCTCGTGCATGCCGGGATTATGGCCGATCAGCATCAGCCGCTTCGGGTCGGTGACGGAGGCCATCCGGATCGCGGTCAGCAGCTGCGCCGGATCGGCGCCGTAGAGTTCCGGCACGAATTCGACTTTCGGCGCGGGTCCGGCGCCCTTCAGCGCCTCGCGCACGATCTCCCAGGTCTGCGTGGTGCGGGCTGCCGGCGACACCAGCGCCAGATTGGGCAGGGGCGGGTGGCGGGCGATCCAGCCCCCGATCTCCGCCGCATCGCGGTGGCCGCGCTCGTCGAGACGACGGTCCTGGTCCTGCCCCGAAGGCGCGTCGGTTTCGGTCTTGGCGTGACGCAGCAGCAGCAAACGGCGCATGGACTTCCATCTCGATTCGGTCTGGTCGAATTAATTCTACAGGCGCATGCCCTGGACAAGGTGACAAGCGCCGCAGCGGTTCGTAAGAAACGACATGAGCGAGACTTCCACAAGTGCGGCGGACGGCCCCGACGAGGCGGCCTCGCCGTCCCGCGACCGTCTGGCATTCGACCTCGACGTCGACATTTGCGTGGTCGGGGCGGGGCTGGCCGGCCTGACCGTGGCACGCGAGGCGGCGCGGCTTGGCGCCAGCGTCGCCGTGCTCGAGGGCCGTCAGGTCGGCTGGAACGCCTCCGGCCACCATCTCGGCACCGTGATGCCGGGCTTCGGGCTGCCGATATCGGATGTGATCGAGCGCGTCGGCCTCGATGATGCCCGCGAATTATGGGCGCTGTCGAAGGAGGGCGCCGATTATGTTCGCGCCACCGCCACCGAGGATCTGATCCCGGGCATCAGGGCGAGCGACGGCGCGCTGGAAGTCTCTAATGTCGATGTCGGCGAAGCGCTGATCAGCCGCTTGCAGACGCTGGGCGAGGAATTTGCCACCGAAGTCGAAGGCTGGCAGGTCGATCGCGTGCGCAGCGTGCTCAGGACCGGTCGCTATTTCCACGGCATCTATTATCCGAAAGCGTTCCAGATCGACGGCCGCAAATATGTGCACGGTCTCGCCGCGCTGGCGACGCGGGCGGGGGTGCGGATCTTCGAGGAGACGCCGGTCGTCAGCATCGATTTTTCCGGCATCCGCAAACGCATCGTGACGCCGACGGCGCGACTGCGTGCCAACCATATCGTCCTCGCCGGCAATATCCATCTCGGCGCGCCGCTGAAGCGTCTGTCCGATACGCTGCTGCCGGTGTGGCGCTACGCGGCGTTGACCGAACCGCTCGGCGAACGGTTGGCGGAGGCGATCGCCTTTTCCGGCTCGGTCATCGACAGCGACGGCATCGATCACTTCCGCGTCGTCGATGGCGATCGCCTGTTGTGGGCCAGCCCCGAAACCACTTGGAACGCGCGGCCGAAGCGGCTCGGTGCGGCGGTGCAGCGTCGCATCGCCACGGTGTTTCCTCAACTCGGCAAGGTTCCGATCGCCGACACGTTCGGTGGCGCAGTCGGCATCACCGTGCATGGCATGCCGCAGATCGGGCAGTTGCGCCGAGGCCTGTGGGTGGCGAGCGGCTTCGGCCGGCAGGGGCTCAACACCTCGGCGCTCGCCGGGCAGTTGATCGCCCGCAGCATCCTGTGGGGCGACGACCGCTGGCGGCTGTTTTCGCCGTTCGAGCTGGTCTGGGCTGGCGGCACCACCGGTCGGGTCGCCGGTCATTTCATCGGCCTGTGGGCGAGGGGCGCCGCGTCCGCGGCGGGCGTGCTGGCGCGTTACCGCGAGGGTGCACGTGCGAAGGAGCGCCGCCGCGAGGCGCGGCTGGCCGAGGCCAATCTGAAGGCGGGAACCCGGGGACCGGCGCCCCGCCGTCCGCCGCCGTCCGCGGTGCGGCCGGTGCGACCCGCGCCTCGCCAGGTTGAGGACGGCGAGCAGCCGTCTGCTCATCCCTCGCAAGAAAGTGAGCGGATCTCCGACGGGCGGATGTAACGTCTGGCGGCGGGGTTCGTATTTGGTGGCAAGCCAGTCTTGTTCGCCAGCTTTGGCCGCCCGCATCGGAGATGATTGATGATCGATCGCCGCATCCTGCTTGCTTCCGTCGCCAGCCTGTTCGGCCTCGCCGCCTTCCGCTGGCTGCGCGCCTCGCCGGCGCAGGCCGCCGAGAAATTCGAGATCGAGAAGACCGACGCCGAATGGCGCGCCCAGCTGACGCCGCAGCAATACGAGATCCTGCGCAAGGAGGGCACCGAGCGGCCGGGATCGAGCCCGCTGCTCAAGGAGCACCGGAAGGGCACCTTCGCCTGCGCCGGCTGCGACCTGCCGCTGTTCTCTTCCGAGACCAAGTATGAGAGCGGCACCGGCTGGCCGAGCTTCTGGAAGCCGCTGGACAATGCGATCGGCACCACGTCGGACCGCACCTTCGGCATGCTGCGCACCGAGGTGCATTGCCGCCGCTGCGGCGGCCATCTCGGCCATGTCTTCGACGACGGCCCGAAGCCGACCGGGCTGCGCTACTGCATGGACGGCTTTGCGCTGGTGTTCCACCCGGCCGCACCCTCGGCGACCTGACGCCCCCAGCGTTTTCGAGCGAGGTGGGTACCGGTTCGCGTCAAGAAAACGCGTCAGCAAGGAGGCGTTTTCGAGCGAGACGGCTACCAGTTCGCGCTAGGAAAACGCGTTAAAACAGAAGGGAAGGAGCGCGGCCAGAACTGCGCTCCGCCCCGGCAATTGTTGCCTGCCCGGCAATTGTGCCCCGGTTAAACGGCCGGGGCTTTTTTTTCAAGCGCATGATTTTGTTACGTTTCGTTTCGTGGCACGACCTTTGCGACATGCTCCGCCGATGCGGCCATTCCTGTGATTGCCAGCCGCCGGGAATCGAATTGGAGAACATGTCATGGGTATCTTCGGCGCTCTCACGACGGCGGTCGGTGGTTTGCGCGCAGGGTCGTACGCGCTCGAAAACATCTCCGGCAACATCGCCAACTCGCAGACCACGGCCTTCAAGCGCATCGATACCTCGTTTCTCGACCTCGTTCCGCAGACCGCGCTGACCGCGCAGCTCGCCGGCGGCGTCACGGCGCAGTCGCGCTCGACCAACTCGGTGCAGGGCGACGTGCAGTCGGCGTCGGTCGCGACCTTCATGGCGATCAACGGCAACGGCTTCTTCGCGGTGCAAAAGCCGGGCGGCTTCACCGACGGCTCGCCGGTGTTCGACGGCGTCGACCGCTACACCCGCCGCGGCGATTTCCAGCTCAACAAAGACGGCTACCTCGTCAACGGCGCCGGCTATTATCTCGAGGGCGTCCCGATCGATCCGACCACCGGCAACCCCTCGGGCTCGTCGCCGCAAACGCTGCGGTTCAAGAACGACTTCCTGCCGGCGCAGCAGACCACCAAGATCGATTATCGCGCCAACCTCGCGTCCTATCCCTTGACCACCGCGCACGACACCTCGGTTCCGGGCTCCGAGCTGATCCGGCCGGGCGCATTCAGCGCCGGACATAACCCGCTGGTGCTGGGCACGCCGGCCGCGCCGTATACCGATTCCTCCGTCACCGGCACCGCGCAAAACAACAAGGCGACGCCGTCGGTCGCCAATACCGCCGCGACCCTGCTTTCGGGCGCTGCGGGCAGCGATTCGATCAATGCCAGCTTCAGCGCCGGCTCCGCCGGCCCGCCGGTCGTGCCCGCCGATACGATCACGGTCAACGGCACCGTCATCACCTTCGTGGCGTCGGGGGCGACCGGCAACCAGCTCAACGTCACCGACAGCATCGGAACGATGCTCGCCAAGATCGACGCGATTACCGGCACCGCGACGCCATCGACCATCAGCGGCGGCAAGATCACGCTGCATTCGGGCACGTCGGCCGACCTCAACGTGACCAGCTCGAACTCGACCGCGCTCGCGGCGCTCGGCTTCACCGGCTCGGCGGTTGCGACCCGCGGCGGCGGCGGCACGGTCGGCACCGGTCAGGTGGTCGGCAACGACAACTCGACCTTCCTGAACCAATCCGTCTCGGGCGGCGCCGTCACGGCTTACGACGTGTCCGGTGCGCCGGTGAACCTGCAATTCCGCTGGGCCAAGTCCGACAGCTCCTCGCTGGGCACCGGACATACCGATAGCTGGAACCTGTTCTATCAGGTCAATCCCAATGCAACCGGCACGCAAGTCTCCTGGCAGAACGCCAACATCAACTTCACCTTCGCGTCGAACGGCCAGATGTCGCCGGCGATCTCCTCGGTGGCGCTCAACAATGCCGTCGTCAACGGCGTGTCGCTCGGCAGCCCCGTGATCAATTTCGGCTCCGGCGGCGTGACCCAGTTCGCGGACGCCAACGGCAACGTCCAGGTCAACCAGATCCAGCAGGACGGTTTCCCGGCCGGCCAGCTGCAGTCGGTCAGCGTTTCCACCAACGGCCGCATCGTCGGCAACTACACCAACGGCCGCAACATCGACCTTGCCGAGATCTCAGTGGCGACATTCAACGGCACCAACTTCCTGAAGCGCATCGACGGTGGCGCGTTCGAGGCGACCGACGAGTCCGGTGGCGCGCTGTTCGGCAAGGGCGGTAGCACCATCGTCGGTTCATCGCTCGAGAGCTCGAACACCGATATCGCCGACGAGTTCACCAAGCTGATCGTGACCCAGCAGGCCTATTCGGCCAACACCAAGGTGATCACGACAACGAATTCGATGGTGCAGGATCTCCTGAACGTCGTGCGCTGATCGCAGCTGTCATGCACGTGTGAAGCAGTAAAGGCGAGTACACATCATGGGTTTGAGCCAAGCCCTTTCCACCGCGATGTCCGGCCTGCGCGCCACGCAGGCCTCGCTCTCGCTCGTCTCGTCGAACGTCGCCAACGCGGAGACGCCCGGCTACGTCAGGAAGACGCTGAACCAGGATACCGGCACCACCGGCCAGTTCGGGTCGAGCGTTCTCATCACCGGCGTCAACCGCCAGCTCGACGAATTCCTGCAGACCCAGCTTCGCACCGAGACGTCGGGCGCGTCCTACGCTGACGTCCGTTCCAGCTTCCTTGCCAATCTGCAGGGTGTCTACGGCAATCCCGACTCCACGGGCACGATCGAGGACGCCTACAACAAGTTCCTGACTGCGCTGCAGGGTTTGTCGACCAGCCCGGACTCGCAGTCGGCCCGGATCGGCGTCGTCAATGCCGCGCAATCCATGGCGCAGCAGCTCAACGCAACCTCGCAGGGAATCCAGTCGCTGCGCGCCAACGCCGAGGCGGGCATCAGCGACTCCGTCACCACGGCCAACAATGCGATGCAGCAGATCGCGCGCCTCAATGTCCAGCTGCAGGCCACTGGCGGCACGCAGGACGCCTCGACCGCGGCATTGCTCGATCAGCGCGATCGCTACGTCACTCAGCTTTCGCAGCTGATGGACATCCGCACTGTCACCAACAGCCAGAATCAGGTGACCGTGTTCACCAATTCCGGCGTGCAGCTGGTCGGCACCGAGGCGGCGACGCTCAGCTTCAACGCCCAGGGCACGATGACGCCCAACACGCAATACAATACCGACCCGACCAAGAGCACCGTCGGCACCATTACCATCAATTTCCCGCATGGCGGCACCTATGACATGGTGTCGACCAACTCGATCCGGTCAGGCAAGATCGCCGCCTACCTCGAGCTGCGCGACAACACGCTGGCGCAGGCCCAGACGCAGATCGACCAGTTCGCCGCCGCGATGTCGAGCGCGGTGTCGGACAAGACGACGGCGGGCACCGCGGCGACGGCGGGAGCGCAGTCCGGCTTCGACCTCGATCTCTCGGGGCTGCAGAGCGGCAACACCATTCACGTCTCCTACAAGGACAACACCACCGGCATCACGCACAATCTGTCGCTCGTCCGCGTCGACGATCCGAGCGTGCTGCCGCTCAGCAACAACGCAACCGTCGATCCGAACGACGAGGTGCTGGGTGTGGATTTCTCCGGCGGCATGAGCTCGGTGCTGTCGCAGCTTAACGGCGCGCTCGGCGGAACCGGTCTGCAATTCTCCAATCCCTCCGGGTCGACCCTGCGCGTGCTCGACGACGGCGCCGCCAACAAGGCCGATGTGACCGCGGCGTCGGTCACGTCGACTGTTTCGTCCCTGACGTCGGGCGATCCGCAGCTTCCGTTGTTCACCGACAATGGCGGGCTCTACACCGGCGCGATCACCGCGAACGGCTCGCAGTCGACCGGCCTTGCCGCGCGCATCAGCGTCAACACCGCTCTGGTCGGCGATCCCTCGCGCATGGTCGTGTACTCGACCAATCCGCAGACGCCGGCCGGCGACACCACGCGCGCCAACCTGATTCTGAACCAGCTGTCGAACGCGTCGTACAGTTATTCGCCGAAGACCGGCCTCGGTACGTCAGGCGCGCCGTTCACCGGTACGCTGTTGAACTTTGCCAAGCAGTTCATCAGCCAGCAGGGCGAATCGGCGACGGCGGCCAAGCAGTTGGCCGACGGTCAGGACGTCGTGCTGAATACGCTGCAAACCAAGATGGACTCGACCTCCGGCGTCAACATGGACGAGGAGATGGCGCATCTGCTGTCGCTGCAGAATGCCTATTCCGCCAACGCGCGCGTGATGTCGTCGATCAAGCAGATGTACGACGCGCTGCTGCAGCTCACGTGAGGGTAACATGTCGATCGACGGCGTAAGCGGCAGAACTTCCTATATCGGCACCACGATTCTCAACCTGCGCAGTCAGCTCAATGACCTGACGACGCAGCTTGCGACCGGCAAGGTATCGACGACCTATGCGGGGCAGGGGCTCGATCGCGGCTTCGCGCTCAGCCTGCGCGCCCAGATCAGCGGCATCAACGCGTTCTCGGATACTGCGACCAACCTCAACACGCGGCTGGGTGTCGCCAACCTCACACTGCAGGGGCTGTCCGACGTCGGGAGCCAGGTGAAGAACGCCGCGACGACCGCGACGCTGACGCTCAACAACAGCGGGCAGACGTCGGGCCAGATCACGGCGCAGGCCGCGTTCTCCAATGCGGTTGCGATGCTGAACAGCCAGTCGGGCGACCGCTATCTGTTCTCCGGCCGCGCCATGGATACGCCGGCCACGGTGTCCGCCGACACCATGTTGAAGGGCACGGCAACCCAGGCCGGCCTCACCCAGCTCATCAACGAGCGCAAGCAGGCCGATCAGGGCACCAGCCTGATGGGACGCCTGAGCGTCTCGTCGCCGCCGGCGACCACGACAGTGACCAGCGTCGCCGAGGACGGCTCGCCGTTCGGCCTCAAGCTGCTGTCGGTGCAGTCGTCACTGACGGGCGCCACCGTGACCCAGCCGGCCGGTACGCCGAAGTCCACCTCGGTCGATCTCGGCGCCGTCAATCCGAAAGATGGCGACAAGATCAAGTTCAACTTCACGCTGCCCGACGGCACCACCGATGCGATCGAGCTCACGGCGACGACCACGAACCCGCCGCCGGCGGGCTCGTTCCTGATCGGCGCCGACACCACGGCGACGACCGCCAACCTTCAGTCGACGCTGACGTCGTCCATCAAGACGCTGAGCGACACGTCGCTGGTGGCGGCCTCCGCGGTCGCGGCGTCCAACAACTTCTTCAATCCGGTCGCGACCGTCGCGGGCGCCGCCGTCAACAACCAGAACGCGCCACCGGCGCCGATCAGCGGCGCCACGGCCCTTTCGGGCGCCGCGGGCACCAACTCGCTGTCGACGAGCTTCGCGGCCGGCGACACCATCACGGTCAACGGCACCCCGATCACCTTCGTTGCCTCGGGCGCCACCGGCAACCAGCTCAACATCACCGACAGCGTCCAGACGCTGATGGCGAAGATCGACCAGGTCAGCGGCACCAAGAACCCGTCGACCATCAGCAACGGTGCGATCACGCTCCATGGCGCCGACGGCGCGAACCTCTCTATCTCGAGCTCCAACACCGCCGCACTCGGCGCGCTCGGCATCGCCAACAACACGACCGCGACCCCGGCGCCGCTCAGGGTAGGGGGACCGCCGTTCGACACGGCGACCAACCTGGTCGCGGGCACGCCCGACAACACCGTGTACTGGTACACCGGCGAGAACGGCCCGGGATCGGCGCGCGGCACCGCCGTCGCGCAGGTCGATCAGTCGATCACCGTGCAGTATGGCGCGCGCGCCAACGAACAGGCGTTCCGCTACCTGCTGCAGAATGTTGCGGTGTATGCGGCGGTGACCACCAACGCCAGCAACCCAAATGCAAGCGCGCAGGTGACGGCGCTCGCGCAGCGCGTCGGCGCGAACCTCGCGCCGCAGAACGGCCAGCAGCAGATCCAGGACGTGCAGGCCGAGTTCGCCGGCGCGCAGACGGCGACCAAGGCGGCCACCGATCGTCAGACCCAGCTCAAGGCCATGGCGGAAACGATGCTCGACTCGGTCGAGGGCGTCAATCAGGACGAGGTCGCGACCAAGATCCTGGCGCTGCAGACCAGCCTGCAGGCGTCGTACCAGACCACGTCGATGCTGTATCAGACCACGCTGCTGAAATATCTGCCGCCCGGTTGAACGCACGCTCTCATCTCCAGCCAGGAAAAAGGCCTCCTCGCGGAGGCCTTTTTCGTTCGGGCGAGGGCTAGAGCGATTTCAAGCGAAGTGGATGCCGGTTTGCGTGAAGAAAACGCGCCGGAACGAGAAGCTCTAGGCGCTCTTGCGGGTATCGTCCTGATTGCCGTTTTGCCGGCCGCGCGCGGTTTCCAACAGCTTCTCCTCGTGCGCGATCAGCTTCTTGGATTCCTTCAGCGCGTGATAGAGATCGCCGTTGAGGATGAAGTTGTTGACGCTTTCGATGAACGGCCAGGCGCTGGGCGTCGCGGTGATGATGTCGCGCACCAGGCTGAAATAGGTCGGGTGGTGCGCCATCGGGTCCGGCGACAGATACATCAGCTGCACCGCGAGATAGATCAGCTTCGCCGGCGTGTCCGCGGTCTCCGGCGTCAGGATATCCTTCTCGCGCAGGATCGGGATGCGGTCGCCGTCGATCAACAGGCGGGCGCGCTGATCGGTGTTGGTGATCACGCAATTGCCGACGATGATGCGCTCGTTCGGTTTGAGTTCGACCTTCAGGGCCATGACCGTTCTCCTTTGCCGGCAGTCGCGCGATATCGCCGCTAGCGGAACATGTTCGGCGCTGCTTAGCAGCCGCCGTTGCGGCCCGGGGCCGATGCGACAGCGATCCTTTCCCATGATGGTTAACGCTTGGTGAACGGCGGGGCCGCGCGAGGAGCAGCCCTCGGCCGAAATCGGCAATCGTCTCAGTAGTTTTCGCGGCGAACTTCGCCCAATGGCGACAATTTTATTCTTCGGCATTTGCCTTAAATGCCGCGTTGGAGATTTCTTTTTCCTTCGAGGCTTGACCGGCAGGATCGGCCATCCGCCCGATCAGAAAGGATTGGCGCGGCTTTTTCCTCAGTTTCACACCAGAAAGGTATGAAAATGTCCGGTATCATTCTCTCCTCCTCCGTTCGTCAGAACCTCCTCTCCCTCCAGTCCACCGCCGATCTGCTCTCCACCACGCAGAACCGTCTCGCCACCGGCAAGAAGGTCAACACGGCGCTCGACAACCCGACCAACTTCTTCACCGCACAGTCGCTCGACAACCGCGCCAGCGACATCAACAACCTGCTCGATGGCATCGGCAATGGTGTGCAGGTGCTGCAGGCTGCCAACACCGGCATCACCTCGCTGCAGAAGCTGGTCGATACCGCAAAGTCGATCGCCAACCAGGTGCTGCAGAGCCCGACCGGCTACACCACCAGGTCGCAGGTCACCTCCACCGCGGCGCTCGGCGGCACGTCCGCCAACCTCGTCGACGGCACCACGATCAAGAGCGGCGACGTGCTGGCGATCGCGGCCTCGGCCGGTCAGCCCGCCTTCAGCTTCACCTTCGGGGCCAGCAGTTCGCTGACGCAGCTGAATGCGTCGCTCGCGGCCAGCAACCTGACTGCGAGCCTCGACAGCTCCAACAAGCTCGTGATCACCACGACCAACGATGCGGCGTCCTCGACGATCGGTGCGGTGACCTTCACCAACACCGGCGGCGGCACTGCGACGTTCAGCGCAGCCGGCACGGCTCCGGTTGCCGATCCGGCCTCGCAGTCGGCGCGCGCCGCCTTGGTGACGCAGTACAACAACACCATCGCGCAGATCACGACCACGGCGCAGGACGCCTCGTTCAATGGTATCAACCTGTTGAACGGCGACAACCTGAAGCTGACCTTCAACGAGACCGGCAAGTCGACGCTCGCGATCAGCGGCGTCACCTTCAATGCCACCGGCCTCGGCCTGAAATCGCTGGCCGCCGGCACCGACTTCCTCGACAACAACTCGGCGAACAGCGTCATTGCGTCGCTGAGCTCGGCGAGTTCCTCGTTGCGCAGCGAAGCCTCGACGCTGGGTTCGAACCTGTCGATCGTGCAGATCCGTCAGGACTTCTCGAAGAACCTGATCAACGTGCTGCAGACCGGTTCGTCGAACCTGACACTGGCCGACACCAACGAGGAAGCGGCCAACAGCCAGGCGCTGTCGACCCGCCAGTCGATCGCGGTGTCCGCGCTTGCTCTGGCCAACCAGTCGCAGCAGAGCGTGCTGCAGCTGCTCCGCTAAACGCACCGACAAGCACTTCGACAACGGCGGGGGAAACCCCGCCGTTTTTCTTTGTCTCCGGGATATTACGGTGTCTTTCCCTGCCGTCAGAACGGCGCATTTCGTAACGCCTGCTAACCATATTTAAAGGCGCCGGATGCATAAATATCGAGCGCTAGAATTGCGTCTCCGCGGCCCGAGAAATCCGCATCCCATCGAGGTCATTAATGTCGAATGCAGCCCAGGCCTACGCCCGTACGTCAACGACGACGGCCTCCCCCCGTGAAATCGAAGCGCAGGCGTTGTTGAAGGCCGCGCGGCAGCTGCAGGAAGTCCAGGCGAACTGGAACGGCCTCGACAAGGCGCTCGATCATGCATTGCTGTTCAATCGCCGCCTCTGGTCGATCTTTCTTAGCGCCGCAGAGGGTGCCGACAATCCGCAACCGCTCGAGGTGCGTCAGAAGATCGCGAACATCAGCGTGTTCGTGATGAAGCAGACCATCGACATCCAGATGAATCCGGACCCGGCGAAGCTGAAGTCGCTGATCGACATCAACTGCAATATCGCCGCTGGCCTCTCGGGCCGCGCCTGATCGACCGGTTCACGACGGAGCCCTCGGCATGGCGGACGTATTGAGCATCTTGTCGGCCAACTACAAGGCCGCCGGCCTGACGGTTCCGTCAAAGACGCCGTATGTGGCTGTCGATCCGAAGCTCTATGAGGGCAGCTGGAGCGGGAAGTACGCCAACAACAAGTCGTTCAACCTCTCGGTGTCGAACGTCGATGGCTTCCGCGCCAAGGTCCACTATCAGAGCGACGGCACCAGCAAATATCAGGACGTGCTGATCAAGGACAGCTCGTTCCGGGTCGGCGATACCAAGTTTTCGCTGGTGCAGCAGGGGACGGCATTGATCGCCAATGTCGTGACCGATCCGGCCACCGGATCGACCTATCTCGACAAGGCCTACGCCACACAGAAGTGAGGGTTCCGATCGCTTGCGTTACGCGCGGCGGTCGGTCGCGCGCGCCCGCGTCGGCGCGTCCTTGCTGAGATCGAGCGCGTGGAAATAGGCGCGGCGGCGCAATACGGCTTCTTCCGGAAACTGCCTCACCACCAGGTTCGTGCGATTGTCGACCACCTGGTAGACCACGGCACGCGCGTCGCGGTCGATGATGACCTGGTCGGTGACCGATGGCGCCTGATTTGAGAGCGACGCATTGACGGCGTTGGGATCGATCGTGACGCGCACGCTCGGCTCCGGAGCAGTGACGCTCTGGCTCGCGGGCAATTCGGTCTTCACCGCCTTCTGCGCCGTATCGCTCACAGGAGTGATTATCGGCGCTGCAACCGGTGCCCCCACCGGCTTGATGTTGAAATCTGTACTCATGGCAGCCTCGTAGTGCACATGCACTAGTTTGCTTGAGTCAAATCCCAACCCCTCACGATCCGCAACTCTACGGGGAACCTCTCAACAGGCTGTTAGGGAACACGCTGAATGCCGCGCTGCCGCAAGCGCGCCGAATTGAACTAAATTGTCGACGTGCGCGCGTCAGAGCGTGCGGCTGACGGCGATCGGCGTCGTGTTGCGCGGACCCGGCGTGGCGCGCTGTCCGTTCGCGGTATAGGTGTTCGGGATGTTGCGGCGCTGGACCTCGGCATTGACGCCGCGCACGATGCCTTCGGAGACCGCGTGTGCGGTCGCGAGCACGGTCAGGTTGACCTGCAGCATGGCGCGTAATGTCTCGTGATGACGCCGCAGCGTGGCGAGCAGTTCGGGTTCGGTCTGCGACAGCATCTTCTGCATCGATTTCAGGTGCTCGACCGCGAGCATGTAGCGCCGCGACAGCTCCGACTTCTGTGCCTCGAGCTGCATGCCCTCGCGGATCTTGCCGACGCGGACGAACTCGGTCTCCTGCTCGACGACGGCGAGCAGTGCGCTCATCACTTCGGTCAGCTCGTTGGCGAGACGTGCGACGTCGGGAGGCGTCGACGTCGCGGGCCGCGCGGCGGGGGCGGCCGGCCGATGCTGCTGTGGACGCTGATTCATCGCGCTGCTCCTTGAAAACCGAATTAGCTTTTGTTGGCCTGCTGCAGGATCAGCGAGCGAAACACTTCGTTGGAAATGCCGACGCCGCCCGCCTTGGCGAAGTTCTTCGAATATTCGTCGGTCAGCATCGAGCGCCACGCGCCGGTGCCGACCGTGTCGCCGTAGGGGCCTTCACCCTTCAGGCCGGTGGTCATCTGCGAGAACATCGTATTGAGGAACATCGATTCGAAATCGGTCGCGGTCGCCTTCGCCTTGGTGATCTGCTGCGGCGAGACCTTCTTCATCGCATCCTGCAGCACGGGATCGGGACGGCCATTGAACATCGGCATCAGCGCCTTGTTCGGCATGCTGCCGGTGGTGCTGTTGATCAGGCTTCCCATCACATCACCTCGATGTCGGCTTCGATCGCGCCGGCGGCCTTGATCGCCTGCAGGATGCTGATGAGATCGCGCGGTCCGATGCCGAGGCCGTTGAGGCCGTCGACGAGCTGCTGCAGCGAGACGCCGTCCTTGACGACGGCGAACTTCTTGCCGTCCTCGGTGACCTGCACATTGCTGCGCGGCGTCACCACGGTGCGGCCGCGCGACAGCGGATTGGGCTGGCTGACCTGCGGGCTCTCCGAGATCGTGACGGTGAGGTTGCCTTGCGCCACCGCGACGGTGGCGACGCGAACGTCGCGGCCCATCACGATGATGCCGGAGCGCTCGTCGATCACGATCCTCGCGGCGAGGTCGGGTTCGACCTGCAATTGCTCGATCTCGGTCAGGAAGGCGACGACGTTGCCCTTGAACTCCGGCGGGATCGAGAGCTGCACCGTGGAGGGATCGAGCGGCTCCGCGGTCTTGACGCCGAGATAGTCGTTGACCGCGGCGGCGATCCGCTTGGCGGTGGTGAAGTCGGCGTTGCGCAGCGCGAGGCGGACATTGGGCAAGCGATTGAGCGCGAACTCGATCTCACGCTCGATGATCGCGCCGTTGGCGATGCGGCCGACCGTCGGCACGCCGCGCACCACCTTGGCGGCCTCGCCCTCGGCGTTGAATCCGGAGATCGCCAGCGTGCCCTGCGCGACCGCGTAGACGTTGCCGTCGGCGCCGAGCAGGGGGGTGACGAGCAGGGTGCCGCCGCGCAGATCCTTGGCGTCGCCGAGCGCGGAGACGGTGACGTCCATCCGCGTGCCCTGGGTGCCGAACGCCGGCAGATTGCCGGTGACCATCACGGCGGCGACGTTGCCGGTGCGGATGGTGGCGCCGCGGATGTTGACGCCCATGCGCTCGAGCATCGCCTGCAGCGATTGCTTGGTGAAGGGGATGTTGTTCAGCGTGTCGCCGGTGCCGTTGAGGCCGACCACGAGGCCGTAGCCGATCAACTGGTTCTGGCGCACGCCCTCGATATTGGCGAGATCCTTGATCCGCGACGTCGCGGCCGCCGGCATGACGGAGGCCGCCAGCGCCAGCAGCGCGGCGCAGGCCAACCCGAATATGCTTACGATGCGGATGCCGGGCATCCAATGCTCCCCTCGAACTGCAACTCGCGGATCACGCGACACTCCCATGACGGCGATCCGCCATTAACCATGCGAGCCGCGTGCCACTTCGTTTCGCCGGGGCAATGCATTGATATGTTTATCGAAAATGTCGGGCCGCCGTTCGGTTCCGGTTCGCCAGGGAGCGCGAAACTGCCGTGCGGCGGCAGAAATTGCCGGGTCGTTTACACACCGTTAACCATAAAACGGCGATGCTCTGGGGCATTCAGGCCTGCGGGATCATGACGATGCGCATCTACGGACCGAACGGCACCACGCTTGGCACGTCGACCAGCTCGACGCGGCGCACCTCGTCGAGCGGCTTCTCGCTGCCGGATGCGACCAGCGCGCAGGAGGAGGTTCGCTCCACCGCTGCGCCGAAGGTCGCCACCAGCCTCGATGCACTGCTCGCGCTGCAGGGCGTCGAAGATCCGACCGAACGCCGCAAGCGCTCGGTGGCGCGCGGCAAGGGCGCCCTCGACGTGCTCGACGCGCTGAAGCTCGGATTGCTGTCCGGCAATTTCGATTCCTCGACCGTGAACCGGCTGCGCGATGCCGCGGCGAGCCTGAAGGAATCCTCCGGCGATCCCGGCCTCGATGCCGTGCTGGGCGAGATCGAGCTGCGCGTCGAAGTCGAGCTCGCCAAGGCTGGGCAGTATTAGACTCCTCTCGATCAATTAACCTACATCAAGCCGCCAGTGCCTTGCGCTGCGTGTCGTAGCGGCGCTGCGCGGCCAGCACCTCCTTCAGATTCTGCTCGGCCCAGTCGCGCAGCGGATCGACCGCTTCGGCGAGCGTCGATCCGAGCGGCGTGATCGAATACTCCACGGTGACCGGAACGGTTGCGATCGCACGGCGGCGCAGCAGCCCGTCGCGCTCCAGGCTCTTCAACACCTGCGACAGCATCTTCTGCGAAATGCCTTCGATGGCGCGGCGTAGCTGGTTGAAGCGCATCGGCTCGTTGCGCAGCAGCAGCAAGATCAGCACCGCCCATTTGTCGCCGACCCGGTCGAGGATCTGGCGCGTCGGGCAATTGGCGGCATAGGCGTCCGGTTTCAGGCTGGCGGCGTTCATCGGGTTACTCCGGCGTAATCAGGTGAGACAAGAGTGCCTTCTTCACACCTACATGCATTTCGCTATCTAGTCACCATTGGAAACCAACAATCGGAGACTTTGATGAAGATCGCCATTGCCGGCGCGTCCGGCCAGGCCGGCTCGCGCCTCACCGCGGAACTCGCCCGCCGCGGCCATGCCGTCACCGCCATCGCCCGCAACCCGGAGAAGATCGCAACCCTGCCGGGCGTCACCGCCGTGAAGGGGGATGTGAACGACCAGGCCGCCCTGACCGCACTGTGGGCCGGCCACGATGCCGCGATCAGTTCCGTCCATTTCAGCGTCAGCGACCCGGTCAAGCTGATCGGGGCTGCCAAGGCGTCCGGCGTCGGCCGCTATCTCGTGGTCGGCGGCGCCGGCAGCCTCGAGGTGGCCCCGGGCGTCCGCCTGGTGACCACGCCGAACTTCCCGGCCCAGTACAAGGCCGAGGCCTCGAAGGGGGCCGAGTTCCTTGACCTGCTGCGCCAGGAAAAGGACCTGAACTGGACCTTTTTGTCGCCCTCGGCGCTGTTCGTGGCGGGCGAGCGGACCGGCAAGTTCCGGCTCGGGACCGACCAGCTTCTGACCGCGGCCGACGGCAAAAGCTCGATCTCGTTCGAGGACTTCGCAGTTGCACTCGCCGACGAAATCGAGCGCCCGGCCCATATCCGGCAGCGCTTTACGGTCGGCTACTGACGGGCGAGGAGAGGGGGAAGGGCTGGCTCCAGGCAGGGCGGATAAGTTTGCCTGTGCAAGGCCTTGGGGGCAGCCCGCCTTTCGCGGTGGCAGATATTGTCTGTCACATGACGTGGCTATATAAGGCGCCGCGCGGAGGGGTTTTGTTCCCTCCGCCAGACAGGGACATGGCTGCCTTTGGAAAAGCTGAAGAACTACCGGCCGACTGAAAAAGAGCCTTTCATGAATGAGCGGCAGCGTGATTATTTCCGCGCCAAGCTGCTGGCCTGGAAGGATGAGATCCTCCGCGAATCGAAGGTCACGCTGCAGACGTTGCAGGAAGAGAACGTCAACCACCCCGACCTCGCGGACCGAGCTTCCTCGGAAACCGACCGCGCGATCGAACTTCGAGCCCGCGATCGTCAGCGCAAGCTGATCTCCAAGATCGACGCGGCGCTCCAGCGCATCGAAGACAACACCTACGGCTATTGCGAAGAGACCGGTGACCCGATCTCGCTGAAGCGGCTCGAAGCCCGCCCGATCGCGACGCTGTCGGTGGAGGCGCAGGAACGCCACGAGAAGCGCGAGAAGGTCTATCGCGACGAGTAGTGGTGGCGGATCGCCCCCACTGATTGATTCCGGCGCGCACCGGTTGTAGGTTCGCGCCGCCATGATGACATGCACTCTCAACATCGCATCGGTCTTCTTTCTGGGCTGATCCCGTTTCCGCACGGAAACACGCTTCCGCACAGAAGCGCTGATCGTCCCCGCGCGCTCGGGCTCGCGGGATTCCAGTGAACCGAATGAGCCGGCCAACTTCGCGCACAGCGGAGCATCGACGGCTGGCGACGATTTGAGAGACAATCATGACCGATCGAGACGACACGCGTGCGCTCAGCGACGCGCAAATCGAGCAATTCATCGAACAGGGCTTTGTCCGGATCGACAATGCCTTTCCCCGCGAACTCGCCGATGCGGGACGTGCCATCATGTGGCGCGACCTGCCGTGCAGCGAGCATGATCCCTCGACCTGGACGCGACCGGTGGTGCGGCTGCCCGGCTATGGCGAAGAGCCGTTCCGGTTGGCGATCAACTCGCCGCTGCTGCATCGGGCGTTCGACCAGATCGCAGGTCCCGGCCGCTGGTCGCCGCGTCACGACATCGGAACCTTCCCGGTGCGGTTCCCGCATTCGGACGATCCCGGTGACGCCGGCTGGCATATCGATGTCAGCTTTCCCGGCGACGATTGCGATCCGAACGAACGGAGTGACTTCTCGGCATGGCGAGTGAACGTCAACTCGCGCGGCCGGGCGCTGCTGATGCTGTTCCTGTTCTCCGACGTCGGCGATGACGACGCGCCGACCCGGATCAGGGTCGGCTCGCACTTTCCGATGGCGCGTCATCTGGCGCCGGCGGGCGAGGCCGGACGAGCGCGGATGAACCTCGCGCAAATGGGTGCCGACTGCGAGCTAGCGCTGGCGACGGGTGAAGCGGGCACGGTCTATCTGTGCCATCCCTTCCTGGTGCATGCCGCGCAGAAGCACCGGGGCACCAGGCCGCGCTTCATGGCCCAACCGTCGCTCAGTCCCGCCGAGCCCTACCGGCTCGAGCGTGACGACGGCGCCTACTCGCCGGTCGAGATCGCGATCCGGCGCGCGCTCGGCATGGGTTGACCGCGTGCCGCTCTGAAGGCGAGACGACGTTCAGGCCAGTCCGGCCCCGAGTGTCGTCTCGCTTGCCTCCGTGTGGCGGCGCGGGCCGTAGGCCTTCGACCATGCCAGCAATTCGCGGAAGGCCGGCGTCAGGCCCCAGGCCGAATCCGTCAGCTCGTATGCGACCTGCAACGGCTTCTCGGCGAGCACCTTGCGCGCCACCAGCCCGTCGTGCTCGAGCTCGCGCAGTTGCGCGGTCAGCATGTGCTGGGTGATCGGCAGCAGCGCGCGGCGCAGCGCGCCGAACCGCACGCCGCCGTTCATCAGCGTGAACAGGATCTCGAGCTTCCATTTGCCGCCGAGCGCGTGGATCGCGCCCTTGAACTCGATCAGCAGATTGGGGTCGGTCGGGCAGCTCTCGCATTCACCGCCGTCACACAGTTCGCTGTTATTTTTTTCCATACCGGTCTCGAATTTCATTCTACTTGTCCAACGTCAGATAGTGACCAGATGCGGCCTGTGCAGGGTGGGCGGCCCAATGTGTGCCCCATCTGCCAAACCATGAAGAGGCAGCGACATGAGCACGGTTTTGGTCACGGGCGGATCCGGTTTCATTGGCGTGCATACCATCCTGCAGCTGCTTGCCGACGGGTATGCGGTGCGAACCACGCTGCGCAACCCGGATCGCAGCAAGGACGTGATCGCGATGCTGCGCGAGGGCGGTGCGCTTGCGGCCGACCAGGTCGGCTTCGTCACTGCCGACCTCACGCGCGATGCCGGCTGGCGCGAGGCGGCCGCGGGATGCGATTACGTGCTGCATGTCGCATCGCCGCTCGGCGCGCATGTGCCGGAGGACGAGAACGAGCTGATCGTTCCGGCGCGCGAAGGCACGCTGCGGGTGTTGCGCGCGGCGCGCGACGCCGGCGTCAAGCGTGTCGTCGTGACGTCGTCGTTCGCGGCGATCGGCTATGGCCATCCGCCGCAAGCCAAGCCGTTCGATGAGACCACCTGGTCCAATCTCGATGGCCCCGATGTGCAGGCCTATCCGAAATCCAAGACGCTGGCCGAGCGCGCCGCCTGGGATTTCATCGCGCGCGAAGGCAATGGCCTCGAGCTTGCCGTGGTCAACCCGACCGCGGTGTTCGGCCCGGCGCTCGGGCCCGATTTCTCCGAGTCGATCGGCATCATCAAGGCGCTGCTCGACGGCGCGATGCCGGCGGTGCCACGGATCCATTTCGGCCTTGTCGACGTGCGCGACGTCGCCGACCTGCATCTGCGCGCCATGACATCGCCCAAGGCCGGCGGCGAGCGGTTCCTCGCGGTCGGCGGCGAGACCCTGTCGGTGCTGCAGGTGGCCCGGGTGCTGCGCAGGAAACTCGGCAGAAAGGCGCGGCGCGTGCCCCGGTTCCAGGCGCCGGACTGGATGATCCGGCTCGCCGCGCGGCGCAACCCGTTGGCCCGCGCCACCCTGCCGCTGCTCGGCAAGGTGCGCCGCTCGACCAGCGCCAAGGCGCAGAACCTGCTCGGCTGGCGTCCGCGCGGCAATGAGGAGATGATCGTCGCGACCGCCGAGAGCCTGATCAGGCTCGGCCTGGTCAAGGCCTGACGGCCGCTTCCGTCCGGCGTGCTTGCCAGACGGGTCGGCGAGTGCTGAATTGCCGTGAGCAGACGGAGGCGCCACCGCGCCGCTGGAGAATTTCAGGGAGGCTGCGCAGATGGAACGGATCCTCGCGGCCGCAAAGGCGATTGCCAGCGCGCGCCGCAGCCGCGCGCCGCTCAAGGCGCTCGCCAAAGACATCGTGCCGCGCGACGAGGCCGAAGGCTATCAGGTGCAGTACGCGCTGCACGATCTGCTGCAGCCACAGGTCGGCAGCCTGGTCGGCTACAAGATCGGCTGCACCAGCGCGGTGATGCAGGAATACATCAACATCCCGCACCCCTGCGGCGGCGGCGTGTTCGAGAAGGTCGTGCATGAAAGCGGCGTGCGGCTGCCGGCGGCCGATTTCGTCCATGTCGGCGTCGAATGCGAGATCGCGGTGCGGCTAGCGCGCAGCCTCGCTCCCGGCGAAGCGCCGTTCACCGCCGAATGGGTCGCGGAGGCGATCGAGGCCTACCATCCGGCGATCGAGATCGTCGACGACCGCTACGTCAAATGGGAGACGCTCGGCGCGCCGACGCTGATCGCCGACGACTTCTTCGCCGCCGGCTGCGTGCTCGGCGAAGCCGTGCCGCGCATCACCGTGCCCGATCTGCGCAAGGTCACCGGACGCGCGCTGGTCAACGGCAAGGAGGAGGGGCGCGGCACCGGCGCCGACGTGCTCGGCCATCCCCACAACGCGCTCGCCTGGCTCGCCAATCATCTCGCCGCCGAAGGCCGTGGCCTGCATGCCGGCCAGATCGTGCTGACCGGTAGCCTGGTCAAGACGCTGTGGCTGAAGGCCGGCGATACCGTCGTGATGGAGCTCGATGGGCTGGGCAAGGCGGAAGCGGCGTTCATCTGACTTTGCATGCTTTCTGCGCCGCGACGTCACTGTTTCCTACAGTTGATTGTTCGTGCACATCAGAACCTTGCCGTCCCACAGGCTCCTGATCGCGTCGAACGGCACGGCCAGCCTGGCATATTTGCGATTGAACCAGACGCCGACCTCGAAGCCGTTATCCCTCACCACGAGGCGATCGAATTCGTGCTGCAGGATGATCGTGATCTCCTCGGGATATTGCTCGATCACGGCGGCGGGCAGCTTCACGCCATCGGCCCGGGTTGCGAAGGTGATGTTGACCGGCCGATCCTCCGCGGCATGGCGGAGCAACGCGGTCATTTCGATCCGCTTCTGCGCCGTGTTGCAGGGCTCGACGCCGGCGCGCGCCGGCAACGAGGCCACGGCTAGAAGCAGCACTCCAGCAATCCACCCGCGCCGGCGCCACATCCGCCTTCTCCATGTCGCTCACGCGATGTCGTTCTTGGCTTCAGTGGTCGCAGGTGGCGCCGAGGTTCAAGTCGCCGGTCGCTTGGCGTCCGTGACGAGCTCGACCTTGCCGTCGGTCAGCCGATAGACCGCGCCGACGATCCTGAGCTTGCCCTGATCGACCGCAGCGCTAAGGATCGGCGTTGCCGTCTTGAGCTTCGCGACGTTGCCGATGACGTTTTGCCTGACGGCGTTGGCGAGCCGGTCGCCCGGCTTGCCCTCGGTCGCCTTTACCGCAGGCGCGATCGCGGTGACCAGCTCGGGCAGATGGCCGGGCAGGGTGGTGTTGTCCTTCAGCGACTTGATCGCGGCGTCGACCGCCCCGCAGCTGTCGTGGCCCAGCACCATGAACAGCGGCACGCCGAGCACGGACTGCGCATATTCCAGACTCGCGATCATCTCGTCGCTGGCGAAATTGCCGGCGACGCGGCAGACGAACAGGTCGCCGCGGCCGGTGTCGAAGGCGTATTCCGGCGCGATGCGGGAGTCTGCGCAACTCAGGATGCCGGCGAACGGGTTCTGTCCGCCGGCAAGCGCCTCGCGCTCGTGCTTGAAATCATGCCGCCGCGAGACGCCTTCGACATAGCGGAGATTGCCCTTCACCAGCCGGTCGAGCGCGGCGTCCGGCGGCAGCACGTTCTGCGGCTTCGGCGACGGTTTTGTTTCCTTGGCCGTCACAGCCGGTGGCAGGGCGAGGCTGGCCGCGGTGCACGCCGCAGCAGCGAGGAAGACGCGCCGGGAGGTTCGGCTGGGAGGCGTGATCTCGCAGAGCTGGCACATCAAGGTTCTCCGTGAACAAGGACCGCATCAGCGCGATATGTGTAGGTCATGCGCAGCGCTGTCGCAACGAGGTGCATGCGTAGGCTGGCGTCGGCCGTATCCACAATCGTCGTCCCGGCGAAGGCCGGGACCCATACGCCGCAGCAATTGTAGTTGACGGGACTCGTCGTTCCGGCGGCGCTCAACAACATCCTCTCCCGGCCTTCGCCGGGACGACGGTGAATGTGTGGGGCGATCCGTGAGCCACCGCGTTCTCGCGACAAGGATTGTCCGAGTCTTGCATCGTTGCCCGACGGGCAACTCAGCGGCCAGGATATAGCCAGTCAGTTATGAGTGCGTCGGCGCGGCTGAATTGCGCCAAACTAGCCTAGAATAGACAGTCAGAGCGCCGGTGGATTTTCCCCAACTTTCACTTGACCAATCCATAGCTGCTCAGTTATACGTTAATCCATAGCCAATGGGTTATTGATCGCAAAATGCCGGACGCTCACGACGTGCTGTTTCGAACCCTCGCAGACCCGACCCGCCGGGCGATCTTCGAGCGCCTGTGCCGCGAGGGCGAGCAGACCGTCGGTGCGCTGACGGCGCGGGCAAAAATCTCGCAGCCGGCGGTGTCAAAGCATCTCGGCGTGCTGAAGCTGGCCGGGCTGGTGCGCGATCGCCATGAAGGAAGGCAGACGCATTACAGCGCACAACTCGGCGCGCTGGCGCCGCTGATCGACTGGACCAGCCAGATGGCGGGCTTCTGGCAGAACCGGTTCGACCACCTCGAAGATCTTCTCAAAAGGATGGACCAATGAACAAGACCACCCGTGAAACGCGCTCCGCAATCGTGGAGCGCGAATTTCCCCATCCGCCGGAAAAGCTCTGGCGCGCGCTGACGCAACCGCATCTGATGGAGGAGTGGCTGATGAAGAACGACTTCAAGCCCGAGGTCGGGCACAGCTTCAATCTGCGCGGCGAGTGGGGCGGCGTGCTGGACTGCAAGGTGCTGGCCGTCGAGCCGCACAAGACGCTGTCCTACACCTGGAATTTCGCCCATGACGATGCCGCCTACAATCTCGAGAGCGTGGTGGTCTTCACGCTGACGCCGACGGCGAAGGGCACCCACCTGCGCGTCGAGCAGTCCGGCTTCCAGCCGCATCAGAAGCAGGCTTATGGCGGCGCCCATGCCGGGTGGAAACAGTTCCTGGAGAATCTCGATCAGCTGCTGGTGCGGGAAGGCTGATCGTCTCTCGTCATTGCGAGCCAACGGGTCGGCGCGCTGCGCCGCCCGATGACAGGCTCCGCGAAGCAATCCATCGTGCCGCATGTACGGATAGATGGATTGCTTCGTCGCTTCGCTCCTCGCAATGACGATTTTACACACATCATCCAACAGGAGGTCACATTGAACTGGAACAACTGGATCTGGCAATTTCACCGCTGGCTCTCGATCGCCTTTACGGTTGCCGTCATCATCAACATCGTCGCGATGGTCCTGCAACAGCGAGCCGTCTGGATCGGCCTGCTGGCGCTGTTCCCGCTGATCTTGATGCTGCTGAGCGGCCTGTATCTGTTCGCGTTGCCCTATCTGGCGCCGCGGCGGATGCAGGGAGGATCGACCTCCGCATCACAAGTGTGATTGCATGGGACAGGCTGGGAACGCGAGGCAGCAATGACGGCATCGGAACGTATCGACCAGATGATCGAGGATCTCACCGACTGGCGCGGCAAGACGCTCGCCGGTCTGCGCAAGAGCATCCTCGCCGCCGACTCCGAAATCATCGAGGAATGGAAGTGGATGGGCAGCCCAGTGTGGTCGCGCGACGGCATCATCGCGGTCGGCAACGCCCACAAGGGCAAGGTGAAGCTGACCTTCATGTACGGCGCGCAACTTCCGGACCCCGACAGGCTGTTCAACACCGGCTTCGAAGGCAATGTGCGGCGCGCGATCGACCTGTTCGAGGGCGACAAGATCAATGATCGCGCGCTGAAGGCCCTGATCCGGGCTGCGATCGAACTCAACCAGGCCAAATCCAGCAAAACTGCGAAGAAGCCGGCGAAGAAAGCGGCCGCGGGCGCTCGCGCAACCGCGAAGAAGAAGGCATGAACTGCGCCGGCATGTGGCCCGCTGTTTCGGTCCGTCCGAGATGATCGAGACCAGGCTCGCTACATCGTCGGATGCGGAAGCGATCTCGGCGCTGCTGACAGCCAACGCCGGCGATCGCGGCGGCATGCTGCTCGGGCAATGGCCGCGCGAGGTGATTGCAACGCGCATCGCAAGCGGGCAATCGATCGTCATCGCGACCGGCGATGAGGGCAGGTTGCTCGGCGCGCTCCTGACGTCGGAGAAAGGATTCGGCGAGGCCGCGCCGGTGCAAGCCATGCTGAAGGCCTGGCCGGGCGGCCCCGGTGCGTATGTGTATGGCCCTGTGTGCGTCTCCCCTGACGCGCGCGGCCTCGGCGTTCTCGACGCGCTCTATGCAAGGCTTCAGGCAATTTTTCCCGCCCGCGAAGCGATCCTGTTCATCAGGGAAGACAATCCGCGCTCGCTCAAGGCGCATCTGCGGCTCGGCATGCGCGAGGTCGCGCGATACGACTTCGGCGGCAAAGTTTTCGTGGTCCTGAGCGACGGGCCCGCCCCAAATAGCCCGGACCCGCCGGGAACCTGAGTTCTGCGCACGGGAACTCCAGTCCCGTTGTCAGCAACATATGGAAATAGGTCATTCACCGTCGGATACGAAAGACCGGTGGCCTGCCACCGGTTGTATCGGCTTACCAATGCAATCGAAGGCGTGGCTGCTAAACCTGTGGCTGTAGATTGAGCGGGCCTCGCGTCGAGTCGCCCGTTGGAATGGCAGTCGCAATGTTCAGTCAGTTGGTTGGTCCGTCACGGACCGCGACATCGGCCGACACCGATATCGCACAGCAGGCCTCTCCGAGAACAGCAGCCACGAGCGAGGAAACTCGCATCCCGCAACCCCATCAGCGGGTCGAGCGCGGCGCGTGGTTGATCGGCATCGCGGCGAGCGGTTTCGCCGGCTTCTTGCTCTGGAGATTCGAGATCGCCGTCGAGCCCGAAAGTCTGGCGCTGTTCTTGGGCCCGATGGGGTTTCTCCTTGCCGTCGATATCGTCTATGGCAGATGGCGGTCCGCGCCGGTTCTGTCCAACCTGGCAGGAGCGGTTGCCGTGTTCTTCTGGTCGGCTGCAGCGGCAGCAACGATCAGCCTGGTTGGCCTGAGATACAAGTTTCCCCTGATCGATGACAGTCTCGCCGACGCCGATCGCGTCATCGGGATCGATTTGCCGTCCATCATCCTGTGGTTTGCAAACCATCCCTTGCTGACCGAGTTGCTCGCCGCCGCCTATTGCAGCTCCTTCGTCCAGGTGGCCGCGCTGTTCGTGCTGCTGGCGGCGACAAAGCGCTTCGACAAGCTTTGGCAACTGGCGTTCGTGTTTGCCCTGACGATCGTTGCATCGACGATGTTTTCGGTGTTCTGGCCGGCCAAGGGGGCCTTTGTCTATTTCGACCATCCCGTCGCGATCCTCGATGCGCTGCCCGAGCACGCGGGGATTTATCATCTCGCGAAGTTCGAGTACTTCCGCAACGGGGCGTCTCTGGAATTGTCGTTGAGCAATCTGCAGGGCGTGGTGACCTTTCCGTCGTTCCACACCTGTCTTGCCTTGATGACGATTTTCGCGACGATCGGCACACGGTGGCTGTTCGGCATCACGCTGATCTGGAATCTCCTCGTCCTCGTCTCGACGCTTCCGATCGGCGGCCATTACGTCATCGACCTGACCTGCGGTGCGCTGCTGTGGCTGGCGGCGACGAAGATCGAGGCGATGCTCGGCAGATCGTTCATGACCTTGCGCGAAATGCCGATGCCGGAAGCCGTGTCCGCCTAGCGCGCGAGCGTGGAGCGGATGAACGATCAAGGGATCGTTCGCGGCTCCACTGTATCGGCAAGGCGTTTTGCGTCGCGGACCAGCGGGTAGATTCCGATGCACGTAAGCACGCCGAACACGATTGCGCCGAATGTTCGCGTGAAGTCTGCCGACTGCAAGACCACGGCCATCACCGCGATGCCAAAGCCCGACGAGAGCATGGTGATGAAGAGATATGACCAGAGGAATTGAGTCGCCTGCTGATTGGCGGCATCGCCGGCAGCGAGCTGGCGAACCTCACGGCGCGTCCAGAACCAGTCGGAGACGACAGGGATCGCGAATAGAACCGTGACAGCGAGATAGAGGCCATCGAAGCGCCTGATCGCGGCTGCGAGGCACAAGCCGAACACGAAGGCGCCGACGGCGCCGCAGGACGCATGTGCGACGAGCTTCATGACCGTGCTCGGCCTGGTGCCCATGGCGGTCGTGTCCGTGATCGTTCGGCCCATGTGGCGTTTGCGCCATCATACCGCGAACCCCGGCGATTGTCGCGTGGATCGGAGCTCCGATAGCTCCGTCCGGGCCCCCGCCGCGCGACGTCGCTACGCCGAGATGTCGACTGCCTGGCCGGCCTTGCCGGCGTTCTTCTGAAACGACTGCTCGATCAATTGCTTGATCTTCTGCTCGACCGCGGCGAGTTGATCCGGCGTCATGGCCTTCAGGTTCTGCTCCGACAGACCCATGCTCTTGAGGATGTTCGCGCGCATGCGGTCCATCGGGCTCATCTGCGCGTATTTGAGAAATTCCTGCTCGACGGTGCCGTCGGATGGGCTGCCGCTGGCGGCTTGCGTGGATCCGCTAGCGTCGGCCGTCAGCGGCTTCTTCAGTGTGCCAGTCGTCATGCTGGCTGTGACTGGTCCAAAGGCCGAGATCGACGTCATCTGCGCGCGCTGTCCCCGTTGCAATGCTGCAGCCGCGGAGCAATTGGTGTGCCATCCGGCGCATCAGCAATTTCAAGGAGATCGCGACGAAGCGGCACACGCCAACCGTGCCGCAGGAAAGTTCTGCCGGGCGAACCTTGCCGGGGAAGCGGCCGTCACGCCTTGGTGTGCACGATCACCGGACCGGGCAATCCGGTTGCGGCCCTCATGCCTTGGTGTGCACGATCACTGGACCCGCAATCGCCGTGACTTGCCCGACCAGCAATGGGCCGAGATTGTCATCGATCCAGGCCAATGCGCGGCGGTTGGCTTCCTCGGCGCCGGCATGATTGTTGAAGACGCTGATCGCGGTGACCGTGTCGTCGCCGGCATAGACCACGTAATAGGCCATGAAGCCTTCGACGTCGCTGATGATCGGAATTGCGCCTTCCTTGATCCGGCGCGCGAGTTCTTCGGCGCTACCAGTCTTCGCCTTGGCGTGACGGATGGCGGCATACATGCGTTCCTCCTTCCGGCTGCATCGATCGGGCTGCGCTTCGCGCATGGCCGATGGTACGCCTGAAGGCGCGGAGATGCCATCGCGATTGCGGACGGATCAGCTGAAACGCCTTGTCACGACGGTCGTGCGGCGGTCGGGGAGCTTCGGCAGCCTCGTCACATCCGCGCGGGTCGTCGTGGTCTTTGGGCCACCGGCGGGCGCCTGCTCCTGTTGCTGCAGAAACAGCGTGGCCTCGAACAGTACGCCGGGGGCTTGCTTGGCGCTGCCCGAGCACACCGCGCGATTGCCGCTGAAGGTGCCGGTCAGCTGCGCCTCGACCTCGTCGCATCCGAACACGGTGGTGAACGGGCCGTCGGCATATCTGTGCGTCGTCAGGACCGCCGTGAAGCGGTCCTCATCGAGCTGATAGGAGCCGCCATAGGTGAACATGGCGTCGCCGCCTGAGATCCTGCCGTTTGCGAGCTGGACTATTCCGGTGCCTTCGCCGCGCGGCGTGCGAAACCACGCCGCATATCGACCGTCTCTTTGCATGACTGTCACGAACTGCAAACCCTGCGTTGTCGTCTAGCTACGTTGCAAGCGTCGGGACTGCTACTGCGGGTTGCTGCAACGGTTAACGAACCGAGAAAGCGATCGCGCGACTTGCGCGAAGCAGTATCGGACTGGTGCGCGACGATCGCGCGAGTGCATGCGACCGGTCACAAGAACGCCACGGCCCTCGCCAGGGGAGCTAGCGAGGGCCGTGTTGGTACACCGCGCCGCGCCTAGGTTCGCGACGAGATGTGGGAGCTCGAGAAGCTAGAAGGGCAAGAGCACGTCGAGAACCTGCTGGCCGTAGCGCGGCTGTTGCACGTCGGTGATCTGGCCGCGGCCGCCATAGGCGATGCGGGCCTGGGCGATCTTCGAGGAGTCGATGGTGTTGTCGCTCTGGATGTCTTCCGGGCGCACGATACCGGCCACGACCAGCTCGCGGATTTCGTAGTTGACGCGGATCTCCTGCTTGCCTTCGACCACAAGATTGCCGTTCGGGAGAATCTGGGTGACGACGGCGGCGACGTTGGTCTGCAATGCTTCCTGCCGGTTGACCGAACCCTTGCCGTCGCTCGAAGCCGTGGAGTCGGCGGTCAGGATGCGGCCGGGCAGGATCTTGTTCGCCTGCGTGATGGTCTGCGAGCCCAGGAAGTTGGTCACCCCGGAATCTTCGGAATTGGTGCGGCTGCGCTGGGTTTCGTTGGCGATCGCGGCCTTGTCGGTGATGTTCACCATGACGGTCAGGATATCGCCGACACGCGCGGCGCGCTGGTCCTTGAAGAAGGCGCGTGAGCCGCTGCGCCACAGCGAGTTGGGGCTGTAGGAGGCGACCTCGGGCTTCGGCATCGGCATCTGCACCGGCTTGTAGCCGGGCTGCGCTGTCGGGTTCTCGATCTCCGTCAGCTTCGGCTTTTCACCGATCTGGGAGAGACGGTCGATCGACGAGCAACCGCTGGCGATCGTTCCGAGTGCGAGCAGCGCACCGGTCAGGATGAGGCGGTTGATGCGGTACTGGGACATGAACTTTACTCGGCGTTTGGTGCGACTGAACTCAGCTTGACGGGAGCGGAATCTGAAGAGGCGGCGTCGGCGGCCGGCGCGGCGCGTGGGGACGCGACCGAGATCGAAACCTCGCCGCGGCCGGTGACGACGCCGGTGACGGCGCGCTTGGACTGCAAATTCATTACGTTGACGACATCGCCCTCGGCGCCGCCATCCATCGCCTTGCCGCGGATCGTGAGGTAGAGACCGGAGGTGCGGTAGACCAGCGTGACGTTCTGGTCGCGGGTGACGAGATCGGGCTTTGCCATGTCGGCGGTGCGCAGCGCCTGGCCGGCGCGGATCTGGCGGCGCATCTGCATGCCGACGGCGCCGTCGCGCGCCGCCGCGTCGTTGCCGATTTCGGCTTTCGGACGGCGCTCGACCGCAACGTCGGAGGCTTTCAGCACGTCGCCGCGTTCGACATTGCGCGTCAGCACGGCGGCCTCGATGGTTTCGATCGCGGTGCCGGTGAGGCGCAGCTTGTACGGAGCCGTGCCGGCTTCGTTGCTGACCTCGAAGGTGACGTCGAAACGCGTCGAGCGCGGGTCGTAGCGCACGGCGACGGGCTGCATCGCGCCGGTGTTGGTTGCCTCGAGTCTGATATCGCCGGGATCGCGGTCGAGGGTCAACGCGATATTGCCGGCCCTGCCGAGCCCGTGGCGGCCTTCCAGCGCGCGTGACAGCTGCTGCTCGATCTCCTTGCCGTCGATGGTGCGCGCCAGCCGCGTGACGGTGATCTCCTTCAGCTCGCGGGTGTCGACGCCGATCACCTGATGGGTGCGCAGCAGGTTCAGCACCTGTGCGACCGGCAGCGTGCCTGTGGTGCCGAGATCGGGCGCGCGGTAGATCGCGACGCTGCCGGCGCTGCCGGCGTTGTCGATGAGGTCGCCGACCCGCACGATGTCGTCCGCGACCGTGACGCTGGCGCGCAGCGTCGGCACCGCGATGGTCTCGCCGCGGACTTGCGCCGTGGCCAGTAGCGCGGTCACCGCGAGGAGTGCGGCTGCGATCAGGAATGAGCGGGCGATCATCGACATCATCCTCAGCGGAACAGGTTGGAGGTCGACTGCATCATCTGGTCGGCGGCGGAGACCACCTTGGAGTTCATCTCATAGGCGCGCTGCGCGGCGATCAGGTCGGAGATTTCCGAGACCACCTCGACGTTGGCCTGTTCGAGGTTGCTCTGCTGCATGTCGCCATAGCCGTCGGTGTTGGCGATGCCGTCCTGCGGCTGGCCGGAGGCCGGCGTTTCCTGGAACAGGTTGTCGCCGATCGGCATCAGGCCGGCCTTGTTGATGAAGCGGGTCAGGCCGATCTGGCCGATCGTGGTCGACGCGGTCTGGCCCGGCAGCGTCACCGAGACCTGGCCTTGCGCATTGATGGTAAGGCCGGAGGCGTTCTGCGGGATCGTGATCGTCGGCTGCACCAGATTGCCCTGTGCGTTGACGATGCGGCCCTGGTTGTCCATCTGGAACGAGCCGTCGCGGGTGTAGGTGAAGGTGCCGTCCGGCATCAGGATCTTGAAGAAGCCTTCGCCGCGGATCGCGATGTCGAGATCGTTGCCGGTCGGCGACAGCGTGCCCTGGGTCATCATCCGCGGCGTGCCGACGGTCTTGACGCCGCCGCCGAGGTCGATGCCCATCGGCATGATGGTGTTCTGGTCGGAGGCCTGCGCGCCGACCCGGCGCACATGGTCGTAGATCAGGTCCTGGAACGCGGCGCGCTGCTTCTTGTAGCCGGTGGTACGCAGGTTCGCGATGTTGTTGGAGATCACCTGAACGCTGAGTTCCTGTGCCGCCATTCCGGTCGCCGCGGTATAAAGTGCGCGCATCGTTCAATCCCCCGGATCAGTTCGGCACGTCGGCGAGCTTCTCGATCGCCGATTTGTGCAGGTCGCTCTGCTGCTGGAGCAGCGAGGCGATTTGGGTGTAGGTCCGCGTGATCTCGATCATGCGGCTCATCTCGACGACGGAATTGACGTTCGACTTCTCGATGAAGCCCTGACGGATCTGCGCCTTGGTATCCGGCAACGGCTGCGCGCCTTCGCCCGGCACATAGAGGTTGGAGCCCTCCTTGAGCAGGCGCTGGGCCTGCGCGAACGAGACCAGCCGCAGCTTGCCGCGGATCGAGTCGAGGCGGGACGTGCCCTCGAGCACGCTGACGTTGCCGTCGGGGGCGATGTTGACGTCGTGATCGGTCTGCTGGAACGTGATCGGGCCGGCGGTGCCGAGCACCTGGTAACCCGAGGCGGTGACGAGCTGGCCGCGATTGTTGATCGCGAGGTTGCCGTCGCGGGTGTAGCGCTCGCCGCCCGGGGTCTGCACCACCAGGAAGGCGTTGCCGTCGATCGCGACGTCGAGCGGGTTCTTGGTCTCTTCGGTCGGGCCCTGCGAGAAGTCGTGGAAGGTCGCGCGGTCCTGCACGAAGGAGACGCGGCGGTCGGAGGACGCGAAATTGTCCTCATGCGCGTTCGAGGACAGGTATTCCTGGAACAGCGACCGGTCGGCCTTGTAGCCGTTGGTGTTCATGTTCGCGATGTTGTTGGAAACGACATCCAACTGCCGTTCCAGCACCATCTGCTTCGATAGTCCGACCAGAAGCGTATTCTGCATCGGTGGTTCTCCCCTGTGAGGTGATCCGATGCGAAAGGTTCTCCCAAACCTTCACGCCGGACCGTCGGTAACCATTGGGTTCTCCCAAACCCGCCAGTTACGTCGTCCTCTCAGCGAAACCCGTGCCAACTTTAAATAATGAGATATTTGAATGGGTTAGGTGTTTTGCAGGGCGCCGTGCCGGGCGGCAGAAAGGTCTTGTTGACCATGTTTGCCCGGCAGTTTTTTCCTAGTGGAAGGTAAATCCTAAGCTTCCGTTAACCATTATGGCCCCAGTGTTGCCGGCATTGGGGCGCGTGTGCGCCGGCGGCCTTTGTATCGCGTCTTCAAGCCAAAGCTGGGGCAAATCGCGTTCGCATCCTTCGGGTTGAAGCGAGCGGACGATGGCGGATGAGGAAAAGACGGAAGGCGGCGAGGGCGCGGCCGCTCCGAAGAAGGGCAAGCTCAAGCTGATCATTGCCGTCGTCGGCTTCCTCGTCGTGCTCGGCGCGGGCGCGGGCGGATGGTTCTTCTTCATGCGCGGTCACGGCGAGGAGCAGCACGCCGAAGCGCCGCCGCCGAAGCCGCCGAGCTTCGTCGACGTGCCCGACATGCTGGTCAATCTGGTCGGCGCGCCCGGCGAGCGGGTGCAATATCTCAAGCTGAAGCTCGTGCTCGAGATCAAGGAAGAGAAGCAGGTCGAGGCGATCAAGCCGGCGCTGCCGCGCGTCACCGACCTGTTCCAGACCTATATGCGCGAGTTGCGCCCGAGCGATCTCAACGGCTCGGCCGGCCTGTTCCGCCTCAAGGAAGAGCTGACCAAGCGCGTCAATCTCGCGCTGGCGCCCAACCAGGTGAACGCGGTCCTGTTCAAGGAAGTCGTGATCCAGTGACGGGGCGGATGTAAAGCCATGGCCGGCAACGACCAGATGGACCAGGACGCCATTGCGGCCCAATGGGAAGCCTCGCTCGATTCCGAGGATCCCGCGGCGGCCGCGGCGGAAGCTGCCAAGAACGAGCTCACCGAGAACATGGCGCTGCAATGGGCCGCCATGGTCGAGGACGGCAGCCGCGACTTCGGCGGCAAGACTAACGGCGAGCGCGTGCTGTCGCAGGAGGAGATCGACAATCTCCTCGGCTTCACGGTCGGCGACGTCAGCCTCGACGATCATTCCGGCATCCGCGCCATCATCGATTCCGCGATGGTGTCCTACGAGCGTCTGCCGATGCTCGAAATCGTGTTCGACCGCCTGGTGCGGTTGATGACGACATCGTTACGCAATTTCACCTCCGACAACGTCGAAGTCTCGCTCGACCGCATCACCTCGGTGCGCTTCGGCGACTACATGAACTCGATCCCGCTGCCGGCGGTGCTCTCGGTGTTCAAGGCGGAGGAGTGGGAGAATTTCGGCCTCGCCATGGTCGACTCCAACCTGATCTATTCGATGATCGACGTGCTGCTCGGCGGCCGCCGCGGCCAGACCCAGCTCAAGATCGAGGGCCGGCCCTATACCACGATCGAGACCAACCTCGTGAAGCGGCTGGTCGAGGTGGTGCTGTCGGATGCCGAGCAGGCGTTCCGGCCGCTGTCGCCGGTGACCTTCTCGATCGACCGGCTTGAGACCAACCCGCGCTTTGCCGCGATCAGCCGCCCGGCCAATGCCGCGATCCTGGTGCGCCTGCGCATCGACATGGAAGACCGCGGCGGCAATGTCGAATTGCTGCTGCCCTATGCCACCATCGAACCGATCCGCAACGTGCTGTTGCAGATGTTCATGGGCGAGAAGTTCGGCCGCGATCCGATCTGGGAAGGCCATTTCGCCACCGAGGTGGCGCAGGCCGAGATTGCGGTCGATGCAGTGCTGTACGAGGCCGATATCCCGCTCAAGGAGCTGATGAAGCTCAAGGTCGGCGACACGCTGCCGCTGGATATCCGCTCCGACGCGCTGGTCTCGGTCCGTTGCGGCAACGTCACCCTGACGGAAGGCCGCATGGGCCGCGTCGGCGACCGCGTCGCGATCCGCGTCACCAAGAATTTGCGCAAACCCCAAACCACCTTCGCGATGTTCGAGAAGGCGGATGAGCGGACCAAGATGATGGAGGCACCATGAGTCATGTGCTTGGACTAGCAATCGAGAGTCTGGTGGCCGTGCTGCTGATGCTGACGATCGGCTATTGCTGGCTGCTCAACAAGCGCCTGCAGCGGCTGAAGGCCGATGAGCATTCGCTGAAGGCGACGATTGCCGAATTGATCACCGCGACCGAGATCGCCGAGCGGGCGATCGGCGGGTTGAAGCACGCGGTGCGGGACGTCAACGAGAACCTCGGCAACCAACTCGATGCGGCGGTGCAGATGTCGGCGCAGCTGAAGAACCAGCTGGCGGAAGGCGACCACGTGGTGCGCCGTCTGTCCAAGATCGCGCTGGCCGCGCGACCGGCTGAGCCCGCGTATGCGCCGGCACCAGCAGCTGCGCCCGCCGCGCCGGTGGCGCAGGCGCCCAGGGTTTCGGCGGCGCGCGCGGTTGCCGCGGCGGCCGAAGCCTTCACCGAGCGCAGGAGGGCCGGCGGTCTCGCTGCATGAAGTTGCTTCGTGACATCAGAGTGATGCCTGTGGTGCTGGTCGCGATCTTCGGCCTGATGGTGCTGAAGGTCGCGGGCCTGGTGCTCGATGGCGGTTACGTGTTTGCCGAGGACGCGCCGCCGGCCGGTCCCTCTTGGGCGCAGCAGAATTTCAACTTCCCCGGCGCTCCCAAGGCGGTTGCCGACAGCAAGATCAAGGCCGATCCCGGCGACATCACCGGATCGGTCGAGGGCAAGGACGCGAAGAAGGACGAGGCACCGAAGCCGGCCGCACCGGCCGCGGAGGCGCCCAAGCCCGACGGCGTGGTGGTCAATCTGGATGCGCCGCCGCCGGTGTCGGCTTCCGAACGCGCGATCCTGGAGCGGTTGCAGTCGCGCCGCCAGGAGCTCGAGACGCGCGCCCGCGAGGTCGAGATTCGCGAAAGCCTGTTGAAGGCCGCCGAGAAGCGCATCGAGGCCAAGGTCGAGGAGGCCAAGGCCAACGATGCCAAGGCGAATGCCGATGCAGCAGCCAAGGTCGAAACCGACG
This sequence comes from Bradyrhizobium sp. RD5-C2, assembly GCF_019972155.1. Classification (GTDB taxonomy): domain Bacteria; phylum Pseudomonadota; class Alphaproteobacteria; order Rhizobiales; family Xanthobacteraceae; genus Bradyrhizobium. The sequence goes on from NZ_BOVL01000014.1 coordinate 97,037, forward strand.
CCGCCCGCTTCAAGGGCATCGTCACGATGTACGAGAACATGAAGCCGAAGGACGCCGCCAAGGTGTTCGATAGGCTGGAGATGACCGTGCTCTACCAGATCGCCTCGCAGATCCAGCCGCGCAAGATGTCGGACATCCTCGGCCTGATGCAGCCCGAGGCTGCCGAACGGCTCACGGTCGAGCTCGCCCGCCGCGCCGGCGGCGATAAGTCGGCATCGACAGACGATCTTCCCAAGATCGAAGGCAAGATGCTCGCGCCGAAGACGAATTGACGGAGCGCGTTAGCCTCAGAGGCTAACTTTCGGCGGGTTTGCGCCCGCGAGCCGGGCGACGCGCCTTCGCAACGTCGGCGACGGCCGTCGCGACGAGAGATGGATCGGCCTCATCCAGCGCCGCTGCAATACAAGCGGTTTGCTGCTCAAGTGCTTTCCGATGATCCTGGATGTCGAATCTCTTCGTATTGAGCCGCAGCTTGAACCACCCAGTTTCCGCGAGCCGTTCCAATGTGATGGCAAGTATTTCTTAACCATACCACGAACACGTTCGACTGTGGTCTGAAACAACCATCGCCGGTAGCGCAGGGGCCTGGTTCCTTCGCAGCCCCCTAAACAATCTATTGACGTTAACAGCTCCTTAACGCCGCCCGATCCAAGATCGGGACGCGTGGGCGAGGGCGCTTCGCGCTGGTATGGCTGAGGTCCGAGAAGACGTTTCGAGATGGCGCGAACGGCTGCCGCTGAAACATGGTCGCTAGGCCGCGCCTGGGCGCGGACCGCGCGTCTGTGCCTGCTTGCCACCGGCCTTGCCCTTACAACCCTCACATATCCAGCCACGGTGCGGGCCCAAGACCCGCCGCCGGTGCCGGGCGAGGCGACGTTCTCGGCCGCGAACGGCTATGCCCGGCTGGTGCTGAAGCTGAAGGAGGATGTCGAGTCGGAGGTCACGACCGCCGGCTCGATCATCGTGATCCGCTTCAGGCGTCCGGTCGATATCCCCGTCGAGAAACTCTCCGAAGCGGTGCCCGACTATGTCGGCGCCGCGCGCCGCGATCCGGACGGTTCGGCGATCCGCCTGTCGCTGGCGCGGCGCGTCACCATCAACACCATGACCGCCGGCGAGCGCATCTTCGTCGACTTCCTGCCCGACAGCTGGACCGGCCCGCCGCCGTCGCTGCCGCAGGAGGTGATCCGCGAGCTGGCGGAGCGCGCCCGTGCCGCCGAGCGCCTGTTGCGCATCCAGCGCGCGGCCGATGTCGCCAAGAAGAAGCCGCCGATCCGTGTCCGCGCGCTGGTGCAGCCCACCTTCGTGCGATTCGTGTTCGAAGTGCCCGACGGGGTCAGCGTTTCCTCGGTGCTGAACGAGCAGAAACTGACGCTGTCCTTCAACTCCGTCCTGGCCTTCGACCTGGCCGATGCCAAGGTCGCCGCTCCCCCGAACGTCGCATCGATCAGCTCGCGCGCCGATACGGATACCTCAGCGGTCGACGTGACGCTGATTGGCGATGTCGACGTGCATTCGTTCCGCGACGAGAAGAACTACATCGTCGATGTCGCCTTCCAGCAGGCCGAGCAGCAGCAGGCGGCGAAGCCCTCGCTGAGCTCGTTGTTGCCGACGCCGCGCAGCAAATCGAAAGGTGCGGCTGCGATCGCGCCGGTGACATCGGAGAGCATCGCGCAGCAGGCCAAGATCGAGATCAAGGCCGAGCAACCCAAATCTGAGCAATCAAAGGCGGAGCCGGCTAAGTCCGAACAGCCAAAGTCGGAACAGGTAAAGTCCGAGCCGGCCAAGCCCGAACAGGCCACGACCGAACAACCGGCGCCCGCGCCCGCCAAATCGGAACAGCCAAGGTCCGAGCTGCCCAATTCGGAGCTGCCGAAGATCGCCGCTGCGCCGCCGGCCGAGGTCGAGAAAGCCGCTATACCGGCCGCGCCGCGCGAGGGCGGCACTCCGACCGAACCGGGCGACGCGCCAAAGCCTGCGCCTGCCGCCGCGGCCGCGCCGGCGATGGAGGCGCCGAAGCCTGCGGCGGCGCCATCGCCGCCTGCCGAGGCCCGCGCCGGCGCCAAGTCCGCTGCCAGTTCCGTGGTCGAAGCCCAGCGCGACAGCGACGGGTTGCGGGTGACGTTCTCATTCCCCGGCGCGACGCCTGCGGCGCTGTTCCGTCGTGCCGACACAGTATGGATGGTGTTCGACACGCCTGAGGCGATCGACGTCGATCCGATCCGCGCCAAGGCCGGCTCGCTGATATCAGACGTCAGCCGGATCACGCTGGAGAAGGGGCAGGCGGTGCGCTTCCGCCTCAACCGGCCGCAGATGCCGTCACTCGAGAGCGACGATCGCTCGCGCGGCGTGAGCTGGACGCTGACCTTCGCCGACCGGGTGCAGAAGCCGCCGCTGCCGCTCAGCGTGGTACGCAATATCAGCGAGCCCTCGCTCGCCAACGTCAGCGTGCCGCTCGCCAATCCCGGCCAGCTCCACAGGCTGATCGATCCCGACGCGGGCGATACGCTCTGGGTCGTGACCGCACCGCCGCCGACCCGCGGCATCATCAAGCGGCAGGATTTCGTCGAGCTCTCATTGCTGGAATCGATTCACGGCGTCGTGGTTCATCCGAATGCCGACGACGTCAAGGCGGAGGTCGGCGCCGACAAGGTGACGCTGGGCCGGCCCGGCGGCCTGACGCTGTCATCGGCCGACGTCGCCGCCGAGCGCGCGACCGCGGCGGTGAAGCCGCTGTTCGATCCGGACGAGTGGCGCAAGAACCAGTCGGAGAATTTCCTCAAGCAGCTCGACGGCCTGATTGCGGCGGCTTCGACGGCCAATGCCGAGCAGCTGCCGCAGGCGCGGCTCGATCTCGCCGATTTCTACATGGCGCGCGCCATGTACCAGGAAGCCCATGGTGTCGCCAATCTGATGCTGTCCGAAAGCAAGCGCGGCAGCGAGGCGGCCTCCGTCGTGATGGTGCACGCGGTTGCCAGCATCCTGATCGGGCACCCGGCGCAGGGTCTCAAGGAGCTCGCCAATCCCGTGATCGGCAATGGCTACGATTCGCAATTGTGGAAGGGGCTGGCTTTCGCTCGCGAGGGCAAATGGCCCGAGGCGCGCGAAAAGTTCAAGAACGCCGAATTCGCGGTCGCGACGTTGCCGCCCGATCTGCAGCGCATCGTCACGATCGACTCGATGAAGGCCTCGCTCGAGGTCAAGGACTATGCCGGCGCTGCGCGGCGCAAGAGCGATCTCGACGTGGTCGGCGTTCCCGACGCACTCAAGCCCGCGGTTGCGGTGCTGCGCGGCCGGCTCGCCGAAGCGCTCGGCCAGGAGAAGGATGCGCTCGACGCCTACCGCTTCGCCGCCAATTCGCCCGACCGTCAAGCCGCCGCCGAAGGCAGACTGCTGGAAACGCTGTTGCGTCAGAAGCGCGGCGAGATCGGCCGCGACGATGTGCTGAAGGAGTTCGAGCTGTTGTCGATGCTGTGGCGCGGCGACAATATCGAGCTGAAGACGCTGTACGTGCTGTCGAAGATCTATGCCGAGACCGCGCGCTATGCCGATGCCTTCGCGGTCACCCGTGCGGCGACCCGGCTGCAGCCGAACGCGCCGGAATCGCGTCAGGCGCAGGATGCCGCGTCGGCGTTGTTCGTGCAGCTCTATCTCGGCCCTAAGGGTGACGAGATGGCGCCGATCGATGCGCTCGGCACCTTCTACGACTATCGCGAGCTGACGCCGATCGGCCGCCGCGGCGACGAGATGATCCGCCGTCTCGCCGACCGTCTCGTCGGCGTCGATCTGCTCGACCAGGCCGCTGACCTCCTGCAGTACCAGGTCGACAAGCGGCTCGAAGGCGCCGCGCGCGCCCAGGTCGCCGCGCGGCTTGCGATGGTCTATCTGATGAACCGCAAGCCCGACCGCGCCATCGGCGCGCTGCGCTCGACCCGGATCGCGGACCTCTCCGGAGAACTGCGTCAGCAGCGGTTGCTGCTCGAGGCGCGCGCGCAGAGCGACGTCGGCCGGCACGACCTCGCGCTCGACATCATCTCGAACATCACCGGCCGCGAGGCGATCCGGCTGCGCTCGGACATCTATTGGGCGTCGCGGCACTGGCGCGAGGCGTCCGAGCAGATCGAGCTCTATTACGGCGACCGCTGGCGCGATTTCACCCCGCTCAACCCGAGCGAGAAGGCCGACATCATCCGCGCGGTGGTCGGCTACGCGCTCGCTGAGGATGCCATCGGGCTGTCCCGGTTCCGCGAAAAGTACGCGCCGCTGATGTCCGGCGATGCCGACAGACTGGCGTTCGACGCGGCCAGCAAGCCGGTCGCGACCTCGAGCGCAGAATTCGCCCAGATCGCGCGGATGGCCGCCAGCGTCGACACGCTCGACGGCTTCATCCGCGAGATGAAGACCCGCTTCCCCGACGCCACCGCCCGCGCGCCGCTGCCCGATCCGGTCACGACCGGATCGCTGCCCGACGGGCCAAAGGCCGCGCCGGTCAGCACGCTCCCGGTCATCAAGGGCGAGCGCCGCGCCGGCGCGACGCCGTCGAGTTTCGGTTCTGATTGAATCAGAACCGAAACTCTAGATTCTAGTCTTGAGGCGTTTTCTTCACGCGAACCGGTGTCCACTTCGCTCGAAAACGCTCTGGCGGCACGGGCTGTTACGGGCCGGGAGTCACCCATGCGGTCGAAATGATGCCCTTGTCGTCGAGCGCGATGCGCCAGTGCGCGGCGCCGTTCGCCTGTCTGACGCTATAGACGTCTTCACCTTGCTCGCCGACACCGAGAAAGCGGATCGCCTGGATCGTCCCGAGGTCCGCGAGGGGCTGAAGCCACGTCATCTGCTTGCGGGTCGCCGCCGCCAGCGCCGGGCTCATCTCATCGTAGTTGGGATTCCCCGAGGCGATCCCATCGATCAGGCGGTGCAGCGCAGCCTCGGTTCCGGGACTGGCCGACTGGTTCTTGACGCGCTCCGCCGTCTGATCGGCGATCTTCCGTGCCGCCGCGGCATCGATACGCGTCATCGCAATATCGCTGCCGTTCTGATGCAGAATCAGCGAGGTGGCTCGTCCGTCCGGTCCGACGACGAAGCTGACCTGGGCGTCGACAATCCTGGCGAAGAATTCGGTCACGCTCTCCGCAAAGAACCGCACCGAGCGCTGTCCGGTCAGTTGCATCACCAGATGATGTTCGTCGGGTGTCACCGTGAACACGGCGCGGTCGTTGAGCCTGTAGAAGCCGGCATAATTGGCGAGCACGGCTGAATCCACCGTGATCTCCTGCCGCGCGGCGATCGGCGGTGATTCTGCAGTGAAGTCTGCAGCCTGGGCCGGCGTGCTCGGCGGTCCGGCCGACTGTATCCGCGCCGCCAGCGTATTCCAGTCGCGCTGGCCGAACAGCTTGGCGACAAGCTCCAGGCTGTCGCTGTGGGTCAGGGGCATCGATTTGGCGGCGAGCGCTTCGCGCAGCGTCTGCGCCATGGCCTTGGCATCACGAAAGTCGCGCATGGGATCAACCTTTGCATCAACGAACGGAAAGCGTCAGGGGCTTGCGTTGCTGACCCGTTCGTGCGGGCAAAGGAAGCCTGAAACCTGGCTTGATACGTTTACCGTCCCCGGGCGGGGTGCAAGCGGCGGGTGGTATCGACCCGATCCGATGTTCGCCGGGGACCTGCAATTTGTCAATTGCAACAGCCCGTGATCGGGTGCGTCCTCTCGACATTCTGCTGCCAAATCGGCAACCATAGCTAATGTCGCCAGCCGGGAGGACGTCGTCACATGAGCAAGCCGATCAAGACCGAAGCCGAACTCATCGCGATGGCGCGGGCCGAATTGAAAGTCCATGCCGACTGCCCCGACGGCATCGACATCTCCGTGCTGCGCGATGGCGACAGCTGGGAATTCCGCGCCAGCGCCAACGAGGCCACGGTGGCGCGGCCCGGATACCCCGAATGCGTCGCGATGCTGGTGCAGATCGGCGATCACCTCAGCAAGCAGTATGACGTAGAGGGTTAGCCACGGCAGCGAACCGGGGACAGCGATGGACCGCATCGACGCCATGAAGGTCTTCGTCGCGGCGGTCGACGAGGGCAGCCTTGCCGGCGCGGGGCGGAAACTGCGGCGCTCGCCGGCGGCGGTCAGCCGGGCGATCGCGTTCCTCGAGCATCATGTCGGCGCCGAGCTGCTTCATCGCACCACGCGATCGCTGAAGCTGAGCGAAGCCGGCCAGCGTTATGGGGCGGCGTGCCGGCGCATCCTCAGCGAGCTCGAGGAGGCCGACATCTCGGCCGGCGGCGAGCGGTCGGCGCCGCGCGGCACGCTGACCATTACCGCGCCGGTCGTTGTCGGCGAGGACGTGCTGCGGCCGCTGCTCGATGCCTTCGTGGCCGAACATCCGGCGGTGTCGGTGCGGCTCGCGATGCTTGATCGCACCGTCAATCTGATCGATGAGGGCATCGACGTTGCGCTGCGCATCGCCCATCTTGCCGATTCCAATTTCATCGCGATCAAGCTCGGCGAGGTCCGCCGCGTGGTCGCGGCATCGCCCGGTTATCTTGCGCAGCATCCCATGATCGGCGAGCCGGCCGATCTCGCCAAGCACCAGATCATCGCGATGACGCATTTCGGGCTCGACTCCTGGAGCTTCCCCCCGGCCGCGAAGTCGAAGGTCGCGCGCGCGGTCCAGTTCGCGCCGCGGCTGGTCGTCAACACGGTGCGGGCGGCGGTCGCCTCGGCCAGCGAGGGGCACGGCGTCACCCGGCTGTTCTCGTATCATATCGCCGAGGAAATCCGTGACGGACGGCTGCGGATCCTGCTCGCCGGCGACGAGCCTCCGCCGTTGCCGGTGCATCTGCTGGCGCCGCAGGGGCGCTTCGACGTGCCCAAGGTGCGCGCCTTCGTCGATTTCGCGACGCCGCGGCTGAAACGCTATTTCGAGCGGCTGTCACGCGAGGCCAGCCGGGCCAGTCGTTCGCGCCGCGGAAGAGTGTCTGCCGAATAGCGGGCATTCGCGCGCAATGCGGATGTATCTAGCTTGCTCTCCATCGAGGCGGCGCTGTTGCAGCCTCACCAACAGATGGAGAGAGATCATGGGTGCAGAGCAGAAGGTTGCCATCATCACCGGTGCGTCGCAGGGGATCGGCGAGGCGCTCGTCAGGGGCTATCGTGATCGCAACTATCGCGTCGTCGCCAATTCCCGCAGCATCAAGCCGTCGACCGATGCCGATGTGCTGGCGGTCGCGGGCGATATCGGCGATCCCGAGGTCGCCGATCGCATCGTCAAGCAGGCGCTGGCGCGCTTCGGCCGCGTCGACACGCTGGTCAACAATGCCGGCATCTTTGTCGCCAAGCCGTTCACCGATCACACCGACCAGGACTACGCGTCGGTGCTCGCCACCAACCTCAACGGCTTCTTTTACATCACCCGCCGCGTTGCCAAGGAGATGGTGAAGCAGGGATCCGGACATATCGTGCAGATCACGACGAGCCTGGTTGACCACGCCAACAGCAACGTGCCTTCGGTGCTGGCGTCGCTGACCAAGGGGGGGCTCAGCGCGGCGACCAAGTCGCTCGCGATCGAATACGCCGCCAAGGGGATCCGCGTGAACGCAGTGGCGCCCGGGGTGATCAAGACGCCGATGCACGCTCCCGAGACCCACGACTTCCTCGCCAAGCTGCATCCGGTCGGCCGCATGGGCGAGATGAAGGACATCGTCGACGCCGTGCTGTTCCTGGAAGGCGCGGGCTTCGTCACCGGCGAGATCCTGCACGTCGACGGCGGCCAGAGCGCCGGCCACTGACGACGATCGGGAGCGTGTGATGCCTGTTGTCACCATCCAGGTGACGCGTGAGGGGACGACGCCGGGTGCGTCGTCCACCACGCCAGAGCAGAAGGCGGCGTTGATCAAGGGCGCCAGCGAATTGCTGCGCGACGTGCTGGGCAAGCCAATGGAGTCGACCTTCGTGATCATCGAGGAAGTCGACACCGACAATTGGGGCTGGGGCGGACTGCCCGCGCTGGACTATCGCAAGAAGCTCGCTGCCGATGCGGCGTCCAAATCTTCCCGCTGACGGCCTTTGCCGCATCGAACTTTGCGCCTCTCCCGACCGGGAGAGGTGAGGTGTGATCGCTGCGAGCGATTGCTGCGATCGCAACTAATCATTTTTCACGAACGGCCGGAGGGCCTACTGCGATGTCCATGTCAGCCAATGTCGATCATGATAGACGTCATCACGCCGCGCCGCATCGCGATGCAGGCGGGCCGTTGTGGCTGTCGGCGGCCGCGGGACTGTGCGCCTCGCTGGTCGGGCTCGGGCTGGCGCGCTTTGCCTACACACCGCTGATCCCGGCGCTGATCGCGGCAAAATGGTTCACGCCGGCGGAAGCGGTCTATCTCGGTGCCGCCAACCTTGCCGGGTATCTCGCCGGCGCGCTGATCGCCCGCGATCTCGGCGCACGCATCGGCTCGGTGTGGGCGCTGCGCGGCATGATGCTTCTGGCCGCCGCCACGTGCTTTGCCTGCGCGGTGCCGATCTCGTTCATCTGGTTCTTCGGTTTTCGCTTCCTGGCCGGAATCAGCGGTGGCGTGATCATGGTGCTGGCGGCGACCGCGATCCTGCCGCACGTCGCGCCGAGCAAGCGCGGCCTGATCGGCGGCGTGATCTTCGCCGGTGTCGGACTGGGTGTCGCCGCGTCGGGCACGCTGGTGCCGCTGTTGCTGCAGCAGGGCGTCAAGCAGGCCTGGTACGGCCTTGGTGTGCTGTCGGCAGTGCTGACATTGATCAGCTGGAAGGCGTGGCCGGCGGAGGTGCCTGCCGCACATGCTGTGACGGAGCAGCCCGTTGCGGCGCATGGCGTGCGTTCGCCGCTGGTGATTGCGCTGTGCGTGGAATATGGCCTCAATGCCCTGGCGCTGGTGCCGCACATGGTATTCCTGGTCGATTTCGTTGCCCGCGGCCTCGGGCAGGGGATCGCGGCAGGATCGTATTACTGGGTGCTGTACGGCATCGGCGCCGTGATCGGCCCGCTGCTATCTGGACATCTCGCCGATCGCGCCGGCTTCGCTGCGGCACTGCGCGCGGCGTTCCTGATCGAGGCGGTTGCGGTCGCGCTGCCTGCCGTGACCACATCGCCTGCCGCGCTGATCGTGTCGAGCCTCATCGTCGGCGGCTTCACGCCCGGCATCGTGCCGCTGGTGATCGGCCGCATCCACGAGTTGATCCCGCATTCCGCCGCGAGCCAGCGCTCGGCCTGGGCGCAGGCGACCACGACCTTCGCGCTGTTCCAGGCGGCGGGCGCCTACGGCCTGTCCTATCTGTTCGCGCGGAGCGGCGGCGACTATGCGGTGCTGTTCGTGATCGGCGCGGCCGGAGTCGCTGTCGCGCTGGCGATTGAATTGTTCAGCGTCGTGGCGTTGGGACGCAAGCGAAGTTAACCGCGTAGCGCTTTGATCAAGACAGCGACGAGGCGGTCGACATCGGCCTCGTCGTTGAAGACGTGCGGCGAGATCCGCATCCGGCCGAGCCGCAGCGCGACATGGATGTTTTCGGCGGCGAGCCGCGCGATCAGCTCCTTCGGAATGCCGCCGGCCATGCCGAGGCTCAGAATATGCGGCGCGCGCAGGCCGCGCGCCGGCTGATTGAGCCCGAGATCGCGGACACCGTCGGCGATCCGCTCGGTGAGCATCGCGAGCCGTGCGCTGACGGCGGCAGCGCCCCATTCCGCCATCATCTCCATGCCGATCGACGCCATCTCGAGCGTGATGAAATGATCGCGCTCGCCCATATCATAGCGCCGGGCATTGTCGACATAGGCGAGGTCGCCGAAATAGACCGGCTTCTCGGAATTGACGTCGCGGCGGCCGGCGGAGGTCTGCTCCAGCGGCACACCGTTCTGGTGACGTTTTGCAACATAGAGGAAAGCGCGGCCGTAGGGACCGATCAGCCATTTGTAGGTCGGGAAGATCACGGCGTCAGGGTCGAGCGTTGTCACGTCCATCGCCACGACACCGGCGCTCTGCGTCGCGTCGATCACGAACATCGCGCCATGCCGCAGCAGTGCGGCTTGCACCTTGTCGACGTCGATGATGCCGCCGTCCGACCAATGCACCGACGAGATCGAAGCAAGGCCGACCGGCGGCGCGCCTGGCCGCTCGATCGTTGCAAGCACCGCCGACGTCCAGTCGCCGTCAGCGGGTTGGCGCACGGTGTCGACGACAAAACCCTGCGCCTCGGCGCGGGCATGCCATTCCAGCACCGGCGAGGAGTGATCGTTCTCCAGCACGATGACGCGGGTGCCGCGCGGAATGGTCAAGGCCTTCGCCACCGTCGCTATGCCGTAGCTGATCGCAGGAATCAGTGCGACGTCATCAGGGTCGGCATTGATCAGGCGTGCGGCCGCGGTGCGGGCGCGTTCATGCTGGCGGCCTGCAAAACCGGCATCGATCGTCCAGGGCTGGCCCTTCCGTCCAACCGCGGCGCGGCCGGCGTCGAGCGTCTTCAACGGCAGCGGACTGTACGACGCGGAATTCAGGTAGCAGACCTCGCGTGGGATCTCGAACAGATGGCGCTGGCAGGGAAGCATGTCGTCTCGTGGCTGGGGATACTGATGATGATGTCGTGACGCGGACGTGCGCGCGCTTATCCGTCGTACTGGTCCGGCCCCATCGCCCACGGCGCCTGGTCGTAGCCGTTGGCGAAGGTGCGGTTGGTCTGCGCCGGATTGCGGTTGACCAGCGGTCGCAGATACATCGGGTGGGTGGCGCTGCGCACCTCGTGCTCGACGGTGAACAGGTGCCGGCCATTGGCGGGATCGATGATGTCGCAGAAGCGGTACTGGTACTGATTGTCCTCGCGGGACACCAGGTTGCGCTCGCGCAGCCGTTTGTAGGGGCCGGAGAAGTCCGTGATGTAGATCTGGACGTGATGGCCGTCGAACTCGCCCTGCGCGTGGTCGGTCTCGCGGAACTGCAGATACTGGTCCTTGCCGACCTTGGCGCGCGCAACGACACCGTCGCCGTTCATGACGCTGGCGGGGATGCCCATGATTTCGGGATAGAACCGGCTGATCGCCTCGGCGGTGCCGCGCGGCACCTCGAACTCGACATAGGGTATGCCGAGCGCGATGCGGCCGAACCGCTCAGTATCTGGCTCGTAGCAGCGCAGCCGGTTGCCCCATGGGCAAATGGCCTCGACGTGATCGTTGTGCTCGCGATAGCTGAACGCGGTGCCCTCGAGCTTGGGCGCGACCGCGGCAAGCCGCGCGAGCAGGGCCTGCCGTCCGGCGATCACGATCGCCGTGTGGCCGCGCAGCACCTGCGGCCGTCCGCTCGGCAGATGAAACTGGCTGCGGCCGGCATTCACCCACATGTTGCTGTCGGAGACCATCAAATAGGGATCGCGGGTCAAGCCGATGCCGGCGACGTAGAACAGCGTGGCGAGGCGCTGGTCGGGCACCTGCACGTTGACATGCTCGAGATGGATGGCGTTGCCGAGGTCTTCTGCGGCGCGGTCGAATGGCTGCTGCACGGCGCGGCTCCCTGGATGCGGTGCCGCGCATGATAGTGCAACGGCACGGCCGATCCAGCGATGAGGCCATGAATGTTTCGCGGGGCTACCCCCCGTAACTCTGCACCAGGCTGCCGGCGACCAGCGCCCAGCCGTCGACCAGCACGAAGAAGATCAGCTTGAACGGCAGCGAGACCACCACCGGCGGCAGCATCATCATGCCCATCGACATCAAGACCGAGGCGACCACGAGGTCGATGATCAGGAACGGCAGGAATAGGAGAAATCCGATTTCGAAAGCCCGCTTCAGCTCGGAGATCATGAAGGCCGGCACCAGGATGCGTAGCGACATCTCATCCGGCGTCGCCGGCGGCGGCTCGCCGGAGAGATCCATGAACAGCTTCAAATCCTTCTCGCGGACGTTCTTCTGCATGAAGCCGCGCAGGGGGACCGAAGCGCGCTGCAGCGCTTCCTCGACGCCGATCTGGTTGGCCACCAGCGGCTTGATGCCGTCGTCATAGGATTTCTGCAGCACCGGCCCCATCACGAAGGCGGTGAGGAACATCGCAAGCGCGATCATCACCGAGTTCGGCGGCGCGGTCGCGGTGCCGAGCGCGGTGCGCAGCAGCGAGAGCACGACCACGATGCGCGTGAACGACGTCATCATGACCAGGATCGACGGCGCGATCGACAGCACCGTGAGCAGCGCGATCAGCTGGATCGCGCGCTCGGTCACGCCGCCATTGCCGCCGCCGAGATTGATGCTGATATCCTGCGCCATCGCCGGATCGGCGAAGGATCCGGCGGCGATCAGGACAGCGATGAAAAAAACTCTACGCGGGACCGACCCGAACCTCACGAAGGATTCTTCGGTCGGCCGAGCAGCGATGCCATCTCGTCCTCGAGATTCTCGAAGCCGCTCTTCTGTCCGCCGGCGGGCGGGGCAGGCGGCTCGCTACGCGGCGCGCGAACCGGCGGCGCCTCGGGCGCAACCGGCGGTGCGACGGTCTCGTTGGCGCCGGTCGGGCGGCGCAGCGCCGCCTCGAGCCGCTGCGCCATCTCGGCGAGATTTGCATCGGCATTCGATGCCGGCGGCACCGGCGGAGGCGCCTGGGTTGCGACCGGCGGCGGAGCAGGGGGCGGTGGTGGCGGCGTGACGGCGCGCTCGGGCGCCCGCGGCGGCGCCTTCGGCGGCTCGGCAGCGCGCGGCGGACGCGGGATCACGGGTTCGGAACGCGACGGCAGGCGCGGCGGCATCGGATCGGGCCGCGGTTCGCTGCGCTCGGCCGTGAAGCTCGTCAGCGGATCGTTGCGACGCTCGGCAATCGGCGGCGGAGGCCGGCGCAGTTCGTCGGCAAAGGAGGGGCGTGCCTGACGCGGCGGCAGCTCCGGTTCGGGAAGGTCGAAATTGTCGGAACGGGCGGCTTCGCTCTCGTTCCAGGCGGCATCCGGAAGCGGTGCCACGCGCGGCGGCGCGGCATCGGCCGCAACGGCAGGGCGGGTCGACATCTGGTCGCGCCCCGGCATCGCGCGGACGATATTCGGCTCGACGACGATGTCGGTGGGGCCACCGATCATCAGGAGATGCTCGATGTTGTCGCGGCGGACCAGCACCAGCCGGCGGCGGCCGTCGACGGCAGCGGCGTCGATGACCGCCAGTCGCGGCATCCGTCCGCGGTTGGCGTTAGCCCCGAGGCGGTTCCCGGCGAAGCGGCGGACGAGCCATGCGGTGACGCCGATCAGCGCCAGCACGACAACGAATGCCATGACGAATGTAATGACCTGCATATTGGAGTCCCCGGCCATCGTGGCCTTCCTCAGCTTCCGCCATCAACGAGCGCGGATTGATAGGTGCGGTTTGCGCAGCGAATCGCGCCCGAGATTCGCCTTATTTCTTAATTCCCAGCGGCTTGCAGCCGACTGTTCTATTAATAAACCAAGAATCGCTTGTCCCAAAACGACTTCTCAGCGCCCCACGCTGTCTTGGTTTGTGCTGGTTAACGCAGCATTCGTGGCGAAAATGCGCTCGCCGGCCGCAGTTGAGGCGTTCTCCACGGCTCCGTCCGACATTTTAACCACCCGTTAACCATACACCGGGCAAATTCTGCCTACCTCGGAAGGCCCAAGAGGCGCCCAAGAGGTTAACGGAGCCGCGGCGATGTCCATGAACGATCTGCCGATCCTGTCGGCGTTGCGCAGCAAGATGCAGTGGCACCAGGAGCGCCAGCGGGTGCTCGCCGAGAATATCTCCAATTCCGACACGCCGAACTTCCGGCCGCGCGACCTGGTCGAGCCGAAGTTCGACCGGGCCGGCGCCACGGTCGGCGGCGGCATGGGGACGCTGCCGATGATGCAGACCAGCGCCACCCACATGGCGGCGTCCGGCGCGCCGGACACATTCGACAATGATCGCGGCAGGAGCGGATTCCAGACCCGCCCGGCCGGCAACGCGGTCAATCTCGAAGAGCAGATGCTGAAAGTGTCCGCCAACCAGATGGACTTCGCGGCCGCCACCTCGCTCTACAGCAAAAGCCTGCATCTGCTGAAAACCGCGATCGGCAAGGGCTAGGCCGCCTGACGGCGCAAGGAGGATCCCATGGCAGATGGAACAAGCGATTTTGCCCGCTCGATGAGCATCGCGACCTCGGGCCTGCGCGCGCAGGCGGGGCGGATGCGGGTGATCTCGGAAAATATCGCTAACGCCGATTCGACGGCGCAGACCGCGGGCGGCGATCCCTACCGCCGCAAGGTGCCGACCTTCTCCTCCGCGCTTGATCGTTCACTCGATGCCCAGGTCGTGACACTCGGCCGGATCCGCCCCGACCAGTCGTCATTCCGCATCAAGCAGGAGCCGGGCAATCCGGCAGCGGACGCCTCCGGCAACGTCAAATATCCGAACGTCAATCCGATGGTCGAGATGACCGACATGCGCGACGCCCAGCGCTCCTACGAGGCGAACCTCAACATCATCAGTGCGACGCGGCGGATGATCCAGCGCACGCTCGACATCCTCAAATCCTGACGCAACAAGAACAGGGAACGTAAATCATGGCTACACCGACAGTCGCCGCCAACGCTTACGCCAACCTCGCGAAAATGATGGAGCGCGGTGGTGTCGAGAAAGCCGGTCAGGCCGTCGCCGGCCCGTCCTTCAGCGCGCTGCTGAAGGACACCGTCGGCAGCGTGCTGGAAGCGGGCAAGAAGTCCGACGCGCAGACCATGGCGATGGCCTCCGGCAAGGCGAATGTGATGGACGTGGTGACGGCGGTCGCCGACACCGACGTTGCGGTATCGACGCTGGTCTCGGTGCGCGACCGCGTGATCCAGGCCTATGAAGACATCATGAAGATGCCGATCTAGGCGTCATTCCGGGATGGTCCGAAGGACCAGGCCCGGAATCCATAACCACGATTGGGAGTATGGATTTCGGGCTCTCGCTTCGCGAGCCCCGGAATGACGAAACAAGCAGCAGACAGCGAGAACACAACAATGACCGGCCCTGAAACTCTCGACGTGGCGCGCGATGCGATCTGGACCATCGTGCTGGTGTCGTCGCCCTTGATGGTGGTCGGCCTCGTGGTCGGCGTCGTGGTGTCGCTGTTCCAGGCGCTGACCCAGATCCAGGAACAGACGCTGGTCTTCGTGCCGAAGATTCTCGCGATCTTCGTCACATTGCTGCTGGCGCTGCCCTTCATGGCGGACGCGCTCAGTAGCCACATGATGCGGATTTCATCGCGAATCATCGGCGGTTGATGCACTAATGCCGCGGTCATGCGCATCGATGTCTCCCTGCTTCCGGCGCTGGCCGCAATCTTCGTGCTGGTCTTTGCGCGCGTGGGCGCGATGGTGATGCTGCTGCCCGGTTTCGGCGAGAGCAACATCCCGGCACGGGTCAAGCTGTCGATCGCGCTGCTGCTGACGCTGATCATCCTCCCCCTGCATCGCAACGCCTATCATGTCGACCTGACGTCGATCTCCTCGCTCGGCGTCCTGATGGTGCATGAGCTGATCATCGGCATCGTGCTCGGCGCGACCGCGCGGGTGACGCTGTCGGCGCTCAACGTCGCGGGCTCCGTGATCGCCCAGCAGCTCGGCCTCGGCTTCGTCACCGCGGTCGACCCGACCCAGGGGCAGCAGGGCCAGATCATCGGCAACTTCCTCACCATCCTCGGCCTGACGCTGCTGTTCGCCACCGACAGCCACTATCTCGTCATCGCGGCGCTGAGCGAGAGCTACCGCATCTTCTCGCCGGGCGAGATCATGCCGACCGGCGACGTCGCCGCGCTTGCGACGTCTGCGTTCTCCGCGGCCTTCAAGATCGGCCTGCAGCTGTCGGCGCCGTTCCTGGTGTTCGGCCTCGTCTTCAACATCGGGCTCGGCGTGCTGGCGCGGCTGATGCCGCAGATGCAGGTCTACTTCGTCGGCGTGCCGCTCTCGATCATGGTCGGCTTCCTGATCTTCGCCGTCGTGCTCGCCGCGATGATGAATACCTATTTCGACTACTTCAACGGCGTCATGCGCCAACTCGCTCCGATGAATTAATCAGGAGAAGAGATGGCCGACGATACCGAAGACAAGACAGAAGACCCTACGCAAAAACGTCTCGACGACGCCCTTGAGAAAGGCGACGTCGTCAAGAGCCAGGAGGTCAACACCTGGTTCGTCATCGCCGGCGCCACGCTGGTGTTGTCGACCTTCTCGGGCTCGGTTGGCGGCGGCATCTTGATGCCGCTGCGCAATCTGATCGCCAATTCATGGATGATCCGCACCGACGGTGCCGGCCTGCTGCAACTGACCCAGACGCTTGGCTACGCGGTGGTCGCCGCGATCGGCGTGCCGTTCCTGATGCTGGCGCTGGCTGCGATCGCGGGCAACATGATCCAGCATCAGCTGGTCTGGTCGGGCGAGCAGCTCAAGCCGAAATTCTCCAAGATCTCGCCGGCCGCCGGCTTCAAGCGGCTGTTCGGCAAGCAGGCGGTGGCGAATTTCCTGAAAGGCCTGTTCAAGCTGATCGCGCTCGGCGTCGTGATGGTCATGGTGCTGTGGCCCGATCGGATGCGGATGGAATCGTTCCTGCGGGTCGATCCGGCCGAGCTGCTGCCCGCCATCACCGGCATGACGGTGCACCTGCTGGCGGCGGTGGTCGCCATCCTGGCTGCGGTCGCGATCGCCGACTACTTCTTCCAGTACCGGACCTGGTACGAGCGTCACAAGATGTCGCTGCAGGAGATGAAGGAGGAGTTCAAGCAGTCGGAAGGCGACCCGCACGTCAAGGGCAGGATCAAGCAGTTGCGGGTGCAGCGCGCCAAGAAGCGCATGATGGCCCAGGTTCCGAAGGCCTCGGTGATCATCACCAACCCGACCCACTATTCGGTGGCGCTGGCCTACGACCGCAGCATGTCGGCGCCGATCTGCGTCGCCAAGGGCGTCGACAACCTCGCCTTCAAGATCCGGGAGATCGCCAAGGAGCACGACATTCCGATCGTGGAGAACGTGCCGCTGGCCCGGGCGCTCTATGCGACCGTCGAAATCGACAAGGAAATCCCGGTCGAGCACTACCATGCGGTTGCCGAAATCATCGGCTACGTGATGCGGCTGAGGCGCGGCCTGTCCGGTCTGCGCCAGTAAGGGGCGGAAAACCGCTTGAAATGCGCGTAACTTGCGAAATAGCCGCCTGATGGACTTGCGTTTTCGGGTCCGATTCAGGCACTCAGGGGCGAGGTGGCCGGCCGGTCGCCTTCGTGATGCAGACGAGCCATGTCTCTCCAGATGACCGCCGATAGCAACGATCCTCCCGCGACCGAGCCGTTCGTGGCTCACGGGCCAGCGCGGCGGAGCGGCAGTATCCTGCTGGTGCTCCTGATCGCCACCGGCATCGTCGCGGTGGCCGTCTGGCTCATGACCATCGGCCGTACCCAGGCGCAGCCCTATATCCTCTTTGTGCTGGCGCTGCTCGCCACCGTCGGGCTGTTCAACCTGTTTGCCCTTGCCGCCGGCATCATCCGCTTCTCCGACCGCACGAGCGACGACCCGGTGATGGGGCGGATTGCCGACCACGCCCATGAAGGGCTCGTCGTCACCGACTCCCGCGGCCATGTGGTCTATTCCAACGCCGCCTATCTCACGCTGACCGGCGCGGCCGGCCCGCAGGACGTTCGCCCCGTCGAACGCGTCTTCATCGGCAACCCAGACGTCTCCGAGGCGGTGTTCCGCCTCCTGAAGGCGGCGCGCGAGGGCAAGCGGCAGCAGGAGGAGGTCCGCGTCGCCGGGCACGAGGCCGGGCAAGGTGGTGGACAAGGCCGCTGGCTGCGGCTCAGGGTTCGCCCGCTCGGCGAGGGCAAGCGCGACGCGAAATATGCGGTGTGGTCGATCGCCGACGTCACCCGCGACCGCGAGCGCCAGGAAGACGTGTTCCAGGAGCTGCGGCACGCGATCGAATATCTCGATCATGCGCCGTGCGGCTTCTTCTCGGTCAATCCGGCTGGCGAGATCGCCTACGTCAACGCCACGCTGGCCAACTGGCTGGACTACGATCTCGCCGAGATCGGCTCGGGCGGCCTGAAGCTGACCGACATCGTCTCGGGCGACGGCGCGGCGCTGCTGACCTCGATCGCGGCGGTGCCCGGCGAGGTCAAGACCGAGGTGTTCGACATCGACCTGCGGATGCGCGGCGGCAAGACCGTGCCGGTGCGGCTCTATCACAAGCTCGCCTTCGGCGCCGACGGCGCGGCAGGTGCCTCGCGCACGCTGGTGATCAGCCGCGCCCGCGACGAGCATTCCGATCCGGAGCGCGCCGCCGAGGTGCGCTTCATGCGCTTCTTCGACCATACGCCGATGGCGATCGCGACCGTGGATCGCGGCGGCAATGTGGTCGGCGCCAATGCGCGCTATGCCAAGCTGGCGCAGGGGCTGAACAGTGACGGCGGCGCGGCCAAGTCGATCTTCCGCGCGGTCAATCCGCGCGACCGCGGCCTGTTGATCGCCGCGATCAACCAGGCTGCCGAAGGCCAGGGCGACATCGCGCCGGTCGAGGCGATGCTCGACGGGCCCAAGGAGCGCTCCGCCCAGTTCTTCGTCACCACCGTGGAGAAGGACGAGCGCGACGCCGAGACCGCGATCGTCTACATGCTCGAGACCACGGAGCGGCGTGCGCTGGAGAACCAGATCAACCAGTCGCAGAAGATGGAGATGGTAGGCCAGCTCGCCGGCGGCATCGCGCACGACTTCAACAATGTGCTGTCGGCCATCATGATGGCGAACGACTTCCTGCTGAACGCGCACAAGCCGACCGACCCGTCGTTCCAGGACATCATGCAGATCAAGCAGAACGCCACCCGCGCCGCGACGCTGGTGCGGCAGCTGCTTGCGTTCTCGCGCCGCCAGACGCTGCGGCCGCAGGTGCTCGATCTCGGCGACGCATTGAGCGACCTCACCATGCTGCTGCGCCGGCTGATCGGCGAAAAGGTCAAGCTCGACCTCGTGCATGGCCGCGATCTGTGGCCGGTCAAGGTCGACGTCTCGCAATTCGAGCAGGTGGTGGTCAATCTCGCGGTGAACGCGCGCGACGCGATGCCCGACGGCGGCAAGCTGATCATCCGCACCGTCAATGTGCCGACCGAGGAAGCCGCCCAGCTTGCCAACAAGGGCATGCCGGCGGCCGACTACGTGAAGATCGAGATTTCGGACACCGGCACCGGCATTCCGCACGAGATCATCGACAAGATCTTCGAGCCGTTCTTCTCGACCAAGGAAGTCGGCAAGGGCACCGGCCTCGGCCTGTCGACGGTCTACGGCATCGTCAAGCAGACCGGCGGCTTCGTCTATGTCGATTCCGTGCCGGGCGGCGGCACCACGTTCCGGATCTATCTGCCGCGGCATCATCAGGAGCAGGAGGTTGCGCCGGAGGCGCATGCCGGCAACGGCGCGGCCAAGGAAGCCGCCGCCACGGATGCCGCCAAGCCGAAGCCGGATCTCACCGGGCAGGGCACCATCCTGCTGG
The DNA here is from genome assembly GCF_019972155.1 of Bradyrhizobium sp. RD5-C2. GTDB lineage: Bacteria > Pseudomonadota > Alphaproteobacteria > Rhizobiales > Xanthobacteraceae > Bradyrhizobium. The sequence goes on from NZ_BOVL01000014.1 coordinate 116,533, forward strand.
TCGAGGACGAGGACGGCCTGCGCTCGCTCAATGCGCGTGGCCTGCGCTCGCGCGGCTACAGCGTGATCGAGGCGGCGAACGGCGTCGAGGCGCTGGAGGCGTTCGAGGAGAACAACGGCAAGGTCGATCTCGTCGTGTCCGACGTCGTGATGCCGGAGATGGACGGGCCGACGCTGCTGAAGGAGATGCGCAGCCGCAATGCGGAGCTGAAGATCATCTTTGTCTCCGGCTATGCCGAAGACGCCTTCGAGAAGAGCCTGCCGGAGAACCAGCAGTTCGCATTCCTGCCGAAGCCGTTCACGCTGACGCAGCTGGTCGCTGCGGTGAAGGAAACCATGACGGCGAACTAGGCCCGGGCGATGGGCCCCGATATCCCTTCGCTTTCCCGCGGAGCAGAGCCAATGTTGCAATGCGGTCGCGGTTGAACCTGAGCCCCATCTCGGGCTAGGACGCACTGTCGCATCCACAAGGCCCATAGTGTCACATCGCCGCGACCGAGGGCCGCAGCCGCGGTTCCCGTTTCCCGCTTCACTTTTAACCGGCTCTGCCCATGTTAGGGGCGTTTCCCCATGCCGGGGAATCCTTTGAGGAAACCAACATGAATTTCTCGCAACGCACGCGTGGAATTGTCCGGGCGATCGCCGTCGCGATGGCGCTGGCGCTGCCCGTGATGATGACCGTTTCGGCGGCCGACGCCCGCGTCGGCGGCGGCGGCTCGCGCGGCTCGCGGACATTCTCCGCGCCGCCCTCGACCAGCACAGCGCCGGGCTCGGTTGCTCCGATGAACCGTACCTTCAGCCAGCCTGGTAGCCCCGGCATGGGCTCGCCGGCGGCGGCGAATTCCGGCGGCCTGTTTGGTCGCGGCGGAATGGGTCGCGGCCTGCTCGGCGGCCTGGCCGCGGGCTTCCTTGGCGCCGGCCTGTTCGGCATGCTGTTCGGCGGCGGCCTGTTCTCGGGTCTCGGCGGCCTGTCGTCGATGTTCGGCCTGCTGCTGCAGATCGGTCTGATCGTGCTCGTGGTCCGGCTCGCGATGTCGTGGTGGCAGCGGCGCAATGCGCCGGCCGCCGCTTACGCGGGCGGACCCGACGTCGGCCCCGGTCCGCAGGCGAACGCCCGTTCGGGCTTCGGCTTCGGCCTCGGGGGCGGATCGAACGCGCCGGTCGAGATCACGCCTGGTGACTACGAGACGTTCGAGCGGCTGCTCGGCGACATCCAGGCCGCGTGGTCGAACGAAGACATCGCCAAGCTGCACACGCTCGCGACGCCGGAAATGGTGTCGTACTTCTCGAAGGATCTCGAGGAGAACAAGGCGCGCAACGTCACTAACAAGACGTCCAATGTGAAGCTGCTGCAGGGCGATCTGGCGGAAGCCTGGCGCGAAGGCGACAGCGAATATGCGACGGTCGCGATGCGCTACTCGCTGGTCGACACTATGCTGGAGCGCGGCACCGGCCGTCAAGTCAGTGGCGGGCAGCCGGAGGAGATCACCGAGGTCTGGACCTTCGTGCGCCAGCGCGGCGGCAACTGGGAGCTCTCGGCGATCCAGCAGACCAACTGATCGATTGCCTGACATGACAATACAAAGCGCCGCGGCATCGTCCGCGGCGCTTTTGTTTTGTGGGCTTCATTTGCGTGTCGCGACGCCGGAATATCCGGACAGGCTGCGGGTTGGTGTCAGCGGGCCAGAATAACCATCGGGAGATCGAAATGAAGTTCATTGCGCATATCGCGGTTCCTGCCTGTCTTGCGTTCGTTGTCATGGCCGCGCCGCCGGCAGTGGCGCAGACCGCCGACACCAGCTTCTTCGTCACCAGTAACGGCATCGGCAATGGTGGCAATCTCGGCGGCCTCGCCGGCGCCGACAATCATTGCCAGACCCTGGCGCAGGCCGCGGGCTTCGGAGCGCCGAAGACATGGCGCGCCTATCTCTCGACCCAGGCGGCCGATGGCAAGGCAGCGGTGAACGCGCGCGATCGCATCGGCAAGGGCCCGTGGAAGAACGTGAAGGGCGTCGTGGTCGCCAAGGACGTCGCCGACCTGCACAGCGCCGGCAACAATCTCACCAAGCAGACCGCCCTGTCCGAGAAGGGCGACGTCATCAACGGTGCCGGCGATACGCCGAACCGCCACGACGTGCTGACGGGGTCGCAGGCCGATGGTACGGCGTTTGCGGCCGGTGAGGACCGCACCTGCAAGAACTGGACAAGCAGCACGCAGGGCGCCGCCATGGTCGGGCATTTCGACCGCAAGGGCTTGCGCGATGACGAGCCGTCAAAATCCTGGAACATGTCGCATCCCTCGCGCGGTCCTGACGGCGGCTGCTCGCAGGCCGATCTGAAGAGCACCGGCGGCGACGGCCTGCTGTACTGCTTCGCGGCGAATTGAGGGGAGCGGCGAACGGGGCGGAGCCCGTCCCCGTCATTGCGAGGAGCGATAGCAACGAAGCAATCCATCTTTCCGCAAATGCGGTGCGGTGGATTGCTTCGCGGAGCCTGTCATCGGGTGGCGCTGCGCGCCGACCCGTTGGCTCGCAATGACGAGGCGAGAGCGGCGTACCCTCGACCGCTCAGCTCTTCTTGCGCTTGCCGGTCTTCTTGACTGTCTTCTTGGCAGCCTTCTTTTTATTCGCGATTTTCTTCTTCTTCGCGAAATGGGCCGCAACCTTCTTCGAGGAATGTCCGACCTCGGCCACCGCGGCTTTGAGGCGGGCAGGGGTCACCTTGAACTTCTTCGACCAGTAGCGGACCTCGTAGGGCTCGCTGACCGCGATCCGCGCGCGGTCGGCGGCCATGTGCCGCTGCTCCTTGAAGTGAGCTTCCACCTTCTTGGCGGAATGCCCGACCTTCTTGACGGCAGCCTTGAGCTTTGCCGGCGTGACCTTGAACTTCTTGGACCAGTACGCAACTTCGTAGGACTCGCTCAACGCGATCAAAGCGCGATCCTGTGCGCCCCGCTTCTTCTTGTTGTCCGCCATAAGTTGATCCCTCATCGAAGACTCGATGTTGTAATCTTAGCAGTCCGCGCGTGGTTCGGACAGGCGGCTCCTGCGCAGTGGACGATCTGACCGCACCACGGCTACGATCACCGTGAAGCAGAGCGATGCGGTGAAGTTTGTGGAGATAAGTGCATGCACTATCAGCTTTACTACTGGCCGATGATCCAGGGCCGCGGCGAATATGTTCGCCTCGCGCTCGAGGATGCGGGCGCTGAGTATACCGACGTCGCGCGCGGCAAGGGCGGTACCGGCGCCATGATGAAGATGATGGACGCGCACAAGGGCACGCCGCCCTTTGCGCCGCCGTTCCTCAAGGCCGGCCAACTCGTGATCGGGCAGACTGCCAACATCCTGCTCTATCTCGGCGCGCACCATGGTCTCGCGCCGAAGGCGGAGGCGGGAAAGCTCTGGGTGCACGAGTTGCAGCTGACGATCGCGGACTTCGTGCTGGAGATCCACGACACCCATCACCCGCTCGGGCCGTCGCTGTATTACGAGGACCAGAAGGCGCCGGCGAAGAAACGCACGGAAGAGTTCTGGAAATCGCGGGTGCCGAAATATCTCGGTTATTTCGAGGATCTCGTGCAGGTGAATGGCGGCGGCTTCGTCACCGGGCGCCGGCTGACCTACGTCGACCTGTCGCTGTTCCAGATCGTCGAAGGCCTGCGCTACGCCTTTCCGAAGCGGATGGCCGCGTTCGAGAAGAAGGTCCCGCGCCTGATCGCACTGCGCGATCGCGTCGCGGAGCGGCCGAACATCAAGGCGTATCTGGCGAGCGAGCGGCGGATTCCGTTCAACGAGGAGGGGATCTTCCGGCGCTACAAGGCGCTGGATTTGTGACGACCGTAATTCCGGGGCGCGCTAAGCGCGAGCCCGGAATCCATAACCACGATCGTGAGTATGGATTCCGGGCCTGCGCCTTCGGCGCATCCCGGAATGACGAAGGGTGGATAGGAAACTACCGGCTCTTCCCATCCACCGGCGTCATCGCGATCTTCGACAGGTCGATGCCGTCGATGCAGTTGACATTGAGCGCCACGATGTCGGCGCCGTCGGGCTTCTTGCCGCGCGCGAACACGTCGACGCCGCAATCGACACAGAGCTGGTGGCGGATCGCATGGCGGTTGAACAGATACTCCTTCAGGTTCTCGGCGCCGGCGCGAAGCTGGAAGCTCGACGGCGGCATGAACACGAAGTGCAGGCCCTTCTTGGTGCAGATCGAGCAGTTGCAGGCGGTCACCATGGCCATGTCGGTGGTGCATTCGAAGCGCACCTGGCCGCAATGGCAGCCGCCGGTGTAGGTCTTGCTCTCTGCCATGATGGTCCCTCACCACAATCCGGGCACGAGGCGATAGCGCACCCGTGCCGCATAGTCGGCATAGCCTGACAATCCCGCCACCAGCGTGCGTTCCTCGATCCCGGTGCGGAACGCGAACATCGCAAAGAACAACGGCACGAAGGCAAGGCCCCACCAGGAGCCGAGCGTCAGCGGCACGCCGATGAAGAACAGCATCACGCTCGCATACATCGGATGGCGGACCAGCGCGTAGGGTCCGGTCGAGATCACGTGATGATCGCGTTCGGTCTGCACCTTCACGACTGGGGCGGCGAACGAATTGGTGCGGAACACCCACAGGATCAGCGCGGTCGAGATCAGATACAGCACGAGGCCGAGCACGATCAGCGCCACGCCGGCATTGGCGCCGCCAAACCGACGGTCGAGGCCCATCGCGACGAACCACAGCACGGCAATGACGAGGAACACCAGCATGAAGCGCTTGTCCTCGGCGGGGGGGGCCTCC
>NZ_BOVL01000014.1:121466-173447 GCF_019972155.1 Bradyrhizobium sp. RD5-C2
GGCCAGTGCAGCGTGCCGGCGAAGGCAAACAGCAGCGCGGCCATTGCGACGACGAAGAAAGTATTCTGCAGGAGGAGCTTTGCGATCATGGGCGGGCTCCGTGATTCCAGCCACGATTATCGCACCGTTTTCCGGCAAACATGCGACCGCAATTATCAACTTTCGGAGCGGGAGGAACGTTCCGGTGCGGCCCCTGCGTTGACAATTATATAGGCAACATTGGCGTGCCGTGATGCGGCTGGTCACTCGTTCTTGCCGCGACGCACCGTGATCGAGGCATCGGTCCGGTTGCGCGTACATTCGAGGTTGAGGCGGCGATAGCGCATCGTGATGGTGTTGCCGCGCAGGATGCCCATGCGCTTCAGGCAGCGCGAGGTGCCGGTGGCGGCGTCGTCCTTCGGCACGGTGAAGACCAGTGCGGTGGCGGAGCCGACCAGGTTGAAGAACTCGGGCTTCATTTTGCGATCGGTCTTGGCAAAGAGCTCGATCGAATAATCCTTGCCGCGGCAGCCGAGCGACAATTCCTTCGCCGCCGGATGTGTGAGGTATGTGATGTTGGCGGCGCTGAAATTGACCTTCAGCCCGTCGATCTGGCCGGCGAGCTGCTTGGCGATGTCCTCGCAGGGATCGGCATGCGCCGGCGCGGCAGTGAAGGCTGTCGCCAGCGCGATCAGCGCGGCCGGCATGATGGAGCGGATGCTCAAGGGAAAGCGTCGGCGCAACGGTGCTGTCACGAAATACCCCCGCGGTATGAAAATACGCGAAGTTACATGCAGGCTCCCGCGCAGCGCGTCAATACGGCCGGTCCGTCAGGATGCGCACTTGCCGTCCTGCGCCTTGGAGGCGCCGGCAGCGCGGCGTTCGCAATCATTGCCATAGGTCTTGCCGTCGCAGCCGCACACCGGCTTGAAGATCTTGTTGCAGATCGTCGGCCGGAACGCGCAGCTGCCGGTCTGGTCGGCACGGCCGCATTGTCCCGGCTTGAACTGGCAGAACTGGCCGCTACGGCTGCATTGAACGCCGGCAAGGCCGCCGCACGACTTGCCGAGGCGGGCCGCGTCGGCGCCGGTCGGGACCGCGATCAACAAGGCCAGCGCCGCAAACCAGACGAAAAGCGCTGTCTTCATGATGGTCTCCCGATGACTTTCTTGACCGCTTCGCGGATCGCTGAAGCGTTGTGGCAACCAGAGATTACCGACGGATGAAAGGTAACACATGGATTGCCGGTCCCGTGCATGGCTGGAAGGCGGCCGGCTTCCCTTTCCTTTGGCCGAAAAAGGCTTAGAACGGCTCTACATTCCGGCGGCCGCACGGCCGGACCGGCCCCACGAACCCGACCTGCAAGCCCAAAGAGCAGCTCATGAACGCCCCCTCAGCCTTCCCCGACCAGAAGCCCGTTCCGCCCTACAAGCACACCCCGCTGTTCCCGCTGGGGGCCGATACCACGCCCTACAAGAAAGTGACGAGCGAGGGCGTCCGGGTCGAGAAGGTGTTGGGCAAGGACATGCTGGTGGTGTCGCGCGAGGCGCTGCGGGCGCTGTCAGAGGCCGCCTTCGGCGACATCAACCACTATCTGCGGCCGGGCCATTTGAAACAGCTGCGCTCGATCCTCGAGGACAAGGAAGCCAGCGACAACGACAAGTTCGTCGCCTTCGACTTCCTGAAGAACGCCAACATCGCCGCCGGCGGCGTGCTGCCGATGTGCCAGGACACCGGCACCGCGATCATCATGGGCAAGAAGGGCTGCAACGTCATCACCGACGGCGACGACGAGGCCGCGCTCTCCGAAGGAGCGCGCGACGCCTATCTGCGCCGCAATCTCCGCTATTCGCAGGTCGCTCCCTTGTCGATGTATGAGGAGAAGAACACCGCCAACAACATGCCGGCGCAGTGCGAGATCTACGCCGAGGGCGACGACGCCTACAAGTTCATGTTCATGGCCAAGGGCGGCGGCTCCGCCAACAAGAGTTTTCTGTTCCAGGCGACGCCCTCGGTGCTGACCAAGGACCGGCTGCTGGCGTTCCTGAAGGAGAAGGTGCTGACGCTCGGCACCGCCGCATGTCCGCCGTACCACCTCGCGATCGTGATCGGCGGCACTTCGGCTGAGCTCTGCATGAAGACCGTGAAGCTTGCTTCCGCGCGCTATCTCGATGCGCTGCCGACCCACGGCTCGGCTGACGGCAACGCGTTCCGCGATCTCGAGATGGAGCAGGAAATCCTCAAGATGACGCAAAGCCTGGGGGTCGGCGCGCAGTTCGGCGGCAAGTATTTCTGCCACGACGTGCGCGTGATCCGCATGCCGCGCCACGGCGCCTCGCTGCCGATCGGGCTCGGCGTCTCGTGCTCGGCGGACCGCCAGGTGCTCGGCAAGATCACCAAGGACGGCGTTTATCTCGAGGAGCTCGAGCATAACCCGGCGCAGTATCTGCCCGCGATCGAGCAGTCGCTCGGCGGTGAGGTCGTCAAGATCGACCTCAACAAGCCGATGAAGGAAATCCTCGCGACGCTCTCGCAATATCCGATCAAGACCCGCGTCTCGATGACCGGCACCATGATCGTGGCGCGCGATTCCGCCCACGCCAAGCTGCGCGAGCGGCTGGAGAAGGGCGAGCCGCTGCCGGATTATTTCAAGAACCATCCGGTCTACTATGCCGGCCCGGCCAAGACGCCCGATGGCTACGCCTCCGGCGCGTTCGGCCCGACCACGGCCGGCCGCATGGATTCCTTCGTCGACCAGTTCCAGGCCGCGGGTGGATCGATGGTGATGGTCGCCAAGGGCAACCGCGCGGTCGCGGTGCGCGAGGCCTGCAAGAAGCACGGCGGCTTCTATCTCGGCTCGATCGGTGGTGCTGCGGCGAATCTTGCCGAGCACTGCATCAAGAAGGTCGAGGTGGTCGAGTATCCCGAACTCGGCATGGAAGCGATCTGGCGCATCGAGGTGGTCGACTTCCCGGCCTTCATCATCATCGATGACAAGGGCAACGACTTCTTCAAGGAATTGAATCTGGGTTGATTGCGGTCGGCCTCGACGGATTCTCCAAAGGCTGGGTCGCCGTCAGCATCGACGGCGACCGGCGCACGCTTTCCTTTCACAGCAATATTGCCGACGTGCTGGCGCATCCGTTCGATCGCGCCGGGATCGATATCCCGATCGGCATGACCGAGGACGGCAGGCGCGATTGCGACCTGCTTGCCCGCGCGTGGCTGCGCCCGCACACCTCGCGCGTCTTCACAGGTGCGCGGCGCTGGCTGTGGCAAGAGTTCGACGATCCCGATGCGGCGAACCGTGAAGCGCTGCGCCGCGGCCAAACCCGCGTCTCGCGCCAGCTCTGGCATCTCGGCAACAAGATCATGGAGGTCGACGCGTTCGTCCGCGCGAACGCCGCACGCGATATCCGCGAGGTGCATCCCGAACTGGTGTTCCTGCGGCTGAACGGCGGCGAGCCCTTGCCGCGCAAGAAGTCGGAGGAGGGCGACGCGCTTCGCCGCAAGCTCTTGAAGCGTGCCGGCTTCAGCGAGATCGATCGCTGGCTGACCGAAGCGCGGATCGGCACCGGCGCGAAGCGCGACGATGTGCTGGATGCCTGCGCCGTGGCGCTGGCTGCTCATGAACCAAGCGGCTGCGTTCCCGGGGGACCGCAGCCGCTCGATGCGCATGATCTGCCGATGCAGATCTGGTTCTAGACGGGGACGCTTACGCCCGCGTGCCGGTGAAGGGGAAGCTGCCCATCGGGCCGATGCCCATCTCGCCGGAGATGCCGTCGCCTGCGACCTTGCCGGAGAATTCGAGCGTCAGCGGCATCGGATTGGTGATGGAGACCTTCCAGGCGACGCTGTCGCCGTTCACGGTGCCGTCGAAGATTTCGGTGGAGTTGCCCTCGGCACCCTGCGTGCCGGTGAGCGTCCCGCCGGAGCTTGCCAGCGACAGCGTCGCCTTGCGCTCGCCCATCGGCGTCGTCATCGTGAGATTCCAGTTTCCGTCCACCGCCATTGATGTCTCCCCTCCAGGTGAAAGCGTTTTCAAGCGAAGTGGCTACCGGTTCGCGTGAAGAAAACGCGTCAAACCAGAGCGTGCGCGGGTATAGCCCATCTTGCCGCGCGCGCCTAGTTCGCGGCTGCGGCGATCAGGCGCGGGCGGCGGCGCGCAGCCGGTTGCCGACCAGGAAGCGGAAAGCGACATACTGGATCGCGAAAGCGGCGATCTTGGCGCCGACCAGCACCACCGACACGTAGAACGCCCACAGCTTCATGTCGCCGGTTGCTGCGATCGCGATGGTGCCGGCGGCGAGGATGAACATCAGCCCGGCCCAGGCGTAGCCGGCGAGGGTGGCGTATTCCGGAATGGTCTCGGTCACGATCGGCGGCAGATAGCGCAGCATCCAGCCGCGTTTGAGCATGATCGCGCCGATCGCGATGTGGCCGATCGCGGGTTTCGCCAGCACGAAGCGCGGATCGTTGGTGAGCAGCGTCGCGCCGCCGAGCACGATCACCAGCCCAAGGCTCGCCCAGGTCATGTAGCCGAGCGCCTGTCCCTTCACGCGCGCATAGACCACTTGGGCAATCGCACCCACGATCGCAACAGCGGTGGCGATCAGGACATTGTCGGTGGCGAGATAGACCACCAGGAACACGATGGTGGAGAGGAAGTCGCTCGCGAGCCTGGCAAATACGCTCTTCATCGTCGTGGTTTCCGTTTCGTCGGGCAGGATGATCGTTGTGATGTTGCTATTGCAGCGTCTAGCGTGACGGCAGTGCGCCCGTAGGCGGCGTCCCGTACTTGGCCGCGCGATATTGCGGATACCAGCGGGTGAAGTACACCGCGGCATTGCGCGCGGCGAAGGCGATCAAGAGGCCGGTCCACAGCGGCAGGGCGGGCACATAGAGCACCGTGATGTTGCCGATCAACATCAACAGCGTCGCAGCGGTCCAGGCTCCGGTGATCAGGTAGTTGGCATAGAGGAAGCCCGGCTGCTTCGCGATCTCGGCGTCGACCTGTTCGAGCGCATATTGCCGCGTGAAGGGATGGCCGATCAGGATCGAGGCGAACGACACCAGCAGGATGCCGGCATCGACAGCGATCTTCACCGCGATGGTGCTTGGCGTCGCATCGATGAAGGTGAGGTAGCTGCCGACTGCGGTGAACACGATCACCGAGCCGACGCCGAGGATCTTGATGCTGCGGCCGCGCGCGATATCGAACGCGATGACGGCAAGGCAAATCAGTGCGGCAGCGAGCAGGCTGACCGTGGCCGAGGTCACCAGCATCAGTGTGGCGAAGGCGCCGTAGGGAGCGAGGATCAGGAAGATCGTCATTAGGAGCCTCGAAGGCTGATCTTTACACTGTAAAGATAAGCTAGGGGTGGGCAGGGTAAGCGTCAAGTGAAATCTTTACAGTGTCAAAATCGTGATGGATAGAAGGAAAAATAAGACTTATCAATGAGTTGCTCGCGAGCAATCAATTCATGCCGCCCGAACTGATCCGCGACAGCGTCGTCACGGCACAGGTGATGAGCAGGCCGATGGTGATGAAGATGCCGCCGGCCCGCCCGATCGAGAACCGCAGCGAGCCGGCCGCCGCAGACATCCCGAGCGGATGAATAAGCCGCGACAGCAGCAGCGCCGCCATCAGGAGGTGCACGCGCGACGGCGATGCTCCCGCCATCTCGAGGAATGCGACCATCAGCGTGATGATCGGAACATACTCCATGAAATTGGCATGGACACGGATCGCGTTATGCAGCGCGAGGTTGCCGCCGTCGCTGAACGGCGCTCGGCTGCTTCGCCGCAGCCGGATCACCTGCAAGGCGAGGACCGCGTAGAGCAGGGCGAGGATTGCAAGGTAGCCTGCCGTGATCGAAGGCATGTGCATGCGAACCTCCTCGGTGCGTCGTCTACATGTCCCCCACAACGTCATTCCGGGGCATCGCACAGCGATGAACCCGGGATCTCTTGACCGACAATCTCCGGCTTCCGGGTTCAACTCTGCGGGCTGCCCCGGAATGACGGAGGTGGGACGCTACTCCGCTCCCACCCAATTGCCATGGAATCCATCCGGCACGCGGTGGCCGAGATGAACCAGCGCCGTCGGGCCCGCTTCGACGTCGGTGGCGTTGAAGACGGCGAGGTCGCTGCGGTTTTCGCGGGCGCGCCAGACCACCGCGAGCAGCCAGCCGTCGCCCTCGGCCGCGTCAGCACTACGCTCGACGAACACGGGCTCGGAGATGGTGTCGCCGGCAGGCAGCAGATAGTGGCCGAGCCGCTTGCCGCGGCCGTCGACATGCACGATGCCCGACAGCGCACCGAACATCGGCAGGTCGGGGTTGGCGCAGGCGTACCAGCCGTGATTGCTCGCAAATCCTGCGCGGCGATCGTCGACGCGGGGGAATTCGCCGGTGAGATCGTCGAGATAGGTTTGCGTGAAGCGGTCGGTATTGCCGGAGAGATCGAACGTCCAGCGGCAATAGCGCGCGCGGTTCTTCTTCGGATCGGTCTGCGAGCCGTCGGGATGGTTGAACAGCGGCGCTTCCTCGAACTGCATTACGTCGGCGATGATGCGGTTGCCGTCTTCCCACGCGTTCATGACATGGAAGACGTAGCAGGTCTCGGCGCGGAACCAGACGATGTCCTTCGAGGCGCCGCTGCGCTTCATCACGCCGACATAGGCGCCCTTCTCGGGCTCCCAGGCGTAGGGCGCCTGTCCGCGCATCGCGCGCTGCATGCTGCCGGTGATCGGCAGGATCGGAAACAGCACATGGTTCTCGGTGACGATGAAGTCGTGCACCATGCTGGCGTAGGGCGCCTCGAAGCGTTCGAACCGGGTCACCACGCCCGATGAGCTTACAGCTCCGTACGACAGCGCCGGCGTCAGCGGACCCGCGGCGTTATAGCCGAAGAACACCATCTCGCCGGTGACCGGATCGATCTTGGGATGCGCGGTGACGGGACCTGAGATCGCGCCCTTGTAGTCGCAATAGCCGAGGCGATTGAGCGTGCCGGGCTCGATCTCGGTCGGCAGATGGCTCTCGACGAGCGCCAGCAGCTTGCCGCCGTGGAAGATGATGTTGGTGTTGGCGACACAGCCGTCCGTCGTGATGTCGGCGGGGGCGTCCGGCAGCTTGCGGCCGAAGCCGCCGAACAGCGCGCGGCCGGCGTCATGCTCGGCCTGCCATTTTGCGGTGCGGACCCAGCGGTTGCGGTAGCTAGCGCGGCCGTTCTCGAGATGGAAGGCGTGCAGCATCCCGTCGCCTACGAACCAGTGCGCGCCCGGCGCTTCGAACTGCGGATTGGGACCGTTGCGGTACAGCGTGCCATTCAGCTCGCGCGGCAATTCGCCTGTAATCTTGAGGAACGGCGCATCGGCTTCAAACGGGATCGGCGCCAGATTGGTCCGCGCCGTGTTGGATGTGACCTGGTCGAGCATTCCGCATCTCCCTGCATTATAATCTTTACATCGTAAAGATATCAGTAGGGATGACGTCATCGATCGTCAAGCAAAATCTTTACAGTGTAAAAATTGCGACCTATAACGGCGGCATGGCAAGATTATCCAAAGAAAACAAGGCGACTCGGCCAACACGGCCTCCGACCCGTCGGGTTGCGCGTGCAGCCGATCGTCCGGCACCGCGGCGCCGGACCAATGACACGCCGTATCATCATGGCGATCTGCATGAAGCGCTATTGAAGGCCGCGGAGCGTGTGCTCGAGCGTGATGGACTGGCCGGACTGACACTGCGTGCGGTGGCGCGCGACGCCGGGGTATCGCATGCCGCTCCCACGCATCATTTCGGCGATCTCACCGGATTGCTCAGTGAGCTCGCGGCAATCGGATTCCGGCAATTCGGCCAGGCGATGGCAGCGGCGGACGCTTCAGCGGCGACACCGCCCGAAAAGGGAGCGGCGAGCGCCAAGGCTTATGTCGCCTATGCGCAGGCGCATCCCGGCATGTATGGGTTGATGTTCCGCAGCGAGCGGCTCGATCATGCGCGGCCGTCGCTGCACGAGGCGTCCGAGGCGTCGTTCGCCGGGCTGACCCGCGGTGTCGGCGCCAGCCGACATGAGCAGATTTCCAAGGAGCAGCTCACGTTGGACCAGGCAGCCGCGATCGCGTCCGCCTGGTCGCTGGTGCATGGCTTCACCATGCTGCTGCTCGACGGCCGCCTCAAGACGATTCTGGATCGATCGCCCGAGGGCACATCCGTGGAAGCGTTGTTGACCGCGATGCTGCGTTTGTCCGCGGGCCGCTCAGCACGGCCGTAACCGATATTGCGCCTGGAGCGGCGCTCTAGCGTTTCGTCAGCGACGTGGTCCGGCCGCTCTGCCCGATCGTCTTCACTTGGTCCGCGCCGCATTTGAAATCGCGGGCGAAATCGTCGGCGGCCTGCCGCGCCAGCTCATTGGCGTTGGGGTTGGCGGCGACGTCGACATAGGCGACATGGCAGACTTCGCCCGGCGGCAGCCGCGTCACGGCGAGCATCGCCCGTGAGACGGGGCCGCCTTTCTTGTCCTGCTCGCTGTTGTCGGCGATCTGCCAGCGCTGGATGATCGCGAAGGGCTTGCCGCCGGCGGCACGCCATTCGACCGTATCGCCGGTCGAGCTGAACGGGCCGAACCAGGCCTGCGCCGCCGGTTCCCTGGCTGCCGCCGCGCGGTTTCGGCCCACCGACACCACTTCGCGCAGATCGCCCTCGTTGATCAGCACCACCAGGCCGGATCTCCCCGGGCAGACCCGCGTAGCGCTGCCGTCGTCCTCGTTGGGCTTGCCGATCATCCGGCAGGCCTTCGGCGCGGTCGACGTATGGAAGCTGCTGATCGTTTGGGCGCCAGCCTGACCAGGATTTGCGCTGGCGAGCGCCACAACGATTGTTGCAAAAGCAGGGTATTTCATCGGGGGAAACCTGCGATCCGGACGTTACTTTGTGTCTGACATATGCAATCTGGGGAAGGTTCAACAGACACGCGGGAAACACCTGACAGGCGCGCGGAATCGTCCTAGAAGGGCGGCTTCGCAATTTCTGTCGTGTGCACCTTGCGTGCCGTAATCTCGATCGTCATGACCACATCATTCTCGCACAAGCCCTATCGCGTCGGCCGTTCCCGTACTGGCCTTGGCCTTTTCGCCACCAAGCCGATCAAGAAGGGGACCAAGATCATCCGCTATTTCGGGCCGCTGCTCGACTCGAAGAAGAAGGATGAGGACGCGATCGAGAACAAGTATCTGTTCGAGCTCACCAACCGCTGGACCATCGACGGCTCGATCCGCGAGAATGTCGCCCGCTACATCAACCACGCCTGCCGGCCGAATGCAGAATCCGACGTCAAGCCGCGCAAGCGCAAGGTGTTCATCCGCGCCATCAAGGACATCGAGCCGGGCGACGAAATCAACTACGACTACGGAACCGACTATTTCAAAGCCTATCTGAAGCCGATCGGCTGCAAGTGCGATGCCTGCGAGAAGAAGCGCAAGAAGAAGCGCGCGGAGGCGAGGGCGGAGCGGCTGCGGCTGAAGGAAAAGGCCGAGCGGAAAGCCAAGCGCGAGGCCGAGAAGCTCGCCGAGGCGCGGGCCAGGCAGAGGAAGGCCGGCGCGAAGAAAGCTGCCAAAGCCAACGGCAAGCTCGGCAACGGCACGACGCTGAATGGCACCGCGCTGAATGGCAAGACCCTGAACGGCAAAGCTCTGAACGGCAAGCACCTCAACGGCCACAACCTGATGGCCGCGCCCGGCAAGCGGGCGGCCCCGTCAAAGCGCGGCGCCGCACGCGTGCTGCAGGCCTGAGTTCCGAAACTAATCCTGCTCGCGGCGATCGTCATGATGCGCGTGCCGGATGGCGCGCGGGACGCGGCAGATAGGCGCATTCGGCGAGCGTGGTTCCGTCGAGCTCGCGCATGAAGGCCTCGCGGGCCGCCGCAAGCCTCGCCTTCAGCCGGCAGCGCGGCAGCAGCACGCAATCGCCGCCATCGTCCCTGAAACATTCGACCAGCGCGCTGCCGCCTTCGAGCGCGCGCACCACCTCGCCGAGCGTGATTGCCTGCGGGGCGCGCGCCAGCGAAAATCCGCCGCCGGCGCCGCGCTGGGTCGCGATGAAGCCGGCCTCGGCCAGGTCGCGCACCACCTTGGCGAGGTGATTGCGGGAAATGCCGAACTCAGCCGCGATCTCGCTGGTCGCAAATGAGCGGTCCGGCTCGCCGGCCAGCCGCATCAGCGCGCGCAGCGCAAAATCCGTGAATGATGTCAGGCGCATGGAAGCCCTTCGAAATCAGCACTTGGCGGATCCGCTATAGCAGTCTAAATAGGTATTTGAAATACCTATTTAGGATGTGAGGCATGACAGGAGCAGAGCGCCGCGAGCAGATCACCGCCGAGATCGTTGCGCGAACCGGGATCACCGAGGCCATGATCGAGCAGTTGGTGCACGCCTTCTACGCCAAGGTCCGCAACGACCCAATGATCGGGCCGGTGTTCGAGGTCAGGATCAGCAAGTGGGAGCCGCATCTGGCCCAGATGTGCGCGTTCTGGTCGTCGGTCGCGCTGATGACCGGGCGCTATCACGGCACGCCGATGGTCAAGCACATGAAGCTGCCGGTCGATGCCGCGCACTTCGACCGCTGGCTCGAACTGTTCGAGGCGACGGCGCATGAGCTGTGCCCGCCGGTCGCGGCGCTTCATTTCATCGAGCGCGCGCGGCGCATCGCGGCGAGTCTTGAGATGGGCGTCGCCAGCGGGCAAGGCGTGATGCTTGGGGTTGGGGAACGTTACAGGCGAAGCGAAGCAGGAGCAGTGCAATGAGGAACAGGGCGAAAGCGATCGCGCGTGCAATCGACGGTGCGTGGTTTCAACAGGATCAGGCCGATCCGTTTTCCGGCAGCAGCCTGGTGCCGATGCTGATCATTGGCCTCGCGCTGACCTTCGCGGGCATGATAGTCGCGGTGGTTCTGAGCTGACAGAAGAGAACGGCCGCCGCGTTTGCCGCGACGGCCGCTCGCAACGTTCCGCATTCGCCCTACGCCGCGACCGTCTCGCCGCTGCGGCGCAACCCGACATATTGCAGCTCGGCGAACACGCCGGTGGCGATCGCCTGGGCGAGGATCACGATAGTCCCGAGCAGGTTCGGCGATACGGCGCCCGAGAGTAGCAGCGCGATGCTGGCAAGCGTCCAGGCCGCGTTGCCGGCGACCACGAGGATCACAGGTCCTTTCGGCAGCGAGGTTCGCGCGGCGAGCCAACCGACCAGCGCGGTGTAGGCGATCAGGAACAGCCCGGTCTCGCGCAGCAGCGCTTCCGGCCGGCCGAGCAGCGAGGCCAGGGCTGCGCTGTCGAGCACCATCGCGATGGCGGATACGCCGCTGAAGACCGCATCGGCAAGCAAGGCGCGGCGCAGCAGCTGGGACGAGTGGATCATGGCAGGGTCTCCTCGGGTTGGGGTGGTTAGCGGAACAGGGACTGCAGCTCGCGCCACAGCCGGAACGGGCACAGCGCCTTGCCGACCCTCATCTCGACCGCATAGACCTGCGCGAACACGAACATGCCGGTGTCGTGCACGATCGGCTGGGGCATGTTGAGCGAGCGCGCGACCAGCCAGGTGGCCAGATGGACCAGCCACGGGATCAGGACGGCGAAGGCGCGGATAAGGGACAGCATCAGCATGGTCATCTCCTGTGCCGTGGAAGATGAGCCGGCTCGCGCGCCAATTCGATTACCTCAGGCGTAATGGAACGGGCGAATTTCGCATGGTAGGTTTTGCACCATGAACGCACATGCATCCCTGGCGCGGGCCGAGCCCGCGAAACCCGTCCTGATCGGCGAGCACCTGCGCGAATGGCGGCAGCGCCGCCACCTCAGCCAGCTCGACCTTGCTGTCGATGCCGAGATCTCGGCGCGGCATTTGAGCTTCGTCGAGACCGGCCGCTCGGCGCCGTCGCGCGACATGGTCCTCAAACTGGCGGAGCGCCTCGACGTGCCCTTACGCGAACGCAACGTGCTCCTGGTCGCCGCGGGTTTCGCACCCGCATTCCCGCAACGCTCGCTGGAGGATCCCGCGCTGAAATCGGCGCGCGAGGCGATCAATTTGGTGTTGAAGGCGCATGAGCCCAATCCGGCGCTGGCCTATGACCGGCACTGGAATCTGGTCTCCGCCAACCGCATGGTGGCGCCGCTGCTTGAGGGCGTGCCGCAGCGGCTGCTCGGCCAGCCCTTCAACATCCTGCGGCTGGCCTTCCACCCGGAGGGCCTCGCGCCGCGGACCGTGAACCTGGCGGAATGGGCAGCGCATCTCCTGGAGCGGCTGCATCGGCAGTGCGAGGCAACGGCTGATCCGGAGCTGCTCAAGCTCTATCAGGACCTGAAGTCCTATCCGATCCCGGCGCGGTCGGCCCCGATCACCCCCGACAACAACGTCGCGTTGCCGTTCAAGCTCCGCCTCAATGGCGAGATCCTGAGCTTCATCTCGACCACAATGGTGTTCGGCACCCCGGTCGACATCACGTTGCAGGAACTGGCGCTGGAGACGTTCTTTCCGGCCGACGAGCTGACCGCCGAGCGGATGCGGCAGATGGCAGCCAGTATGAAATAGCGGCTTGTCTCGGGGCGCTTTCGGCCTAATTTTGGGGTTCCAATTCCGCCGGGAACCCTGCCATGAGCGATCTGAAGCCGCTTCGCCTCGATATCGTCTCCGACGTCGTTTGCCCCTGGTGCTACATCGGCAAGCATCGCATCGAGGATGCGCTCAAGCTGGTGCCCGACGTGCCGGTCGAAGTGCACTGGCGGCCGTTCTTCCTCAACAATTGGGTGCCGCGCGAGGGCATCAGCCGCGACGAATATCTCACCGCCAAATTCGGCTCGGTCGACGCCTACAAGGGCATCGCCGGCCGCGTGGTCGCCGCCGCCAATGAGGAGGGGCTGACCTACCATCCCGAGCTCGTCAAGCGGCAGCCCAACACCATCGACTGCCATCGCCTGATTCACTGGGCCGAGGCCAAGGGCAAGGCGGCCGAGATGAAGCAGCGGCTGATGGAGCTGTATTTCCGCGACGGCGGCGATCTCACCGACACCAACGTACTGGTGCAGGCGGCAGCCGATGTCGGGCTCGACGCCGCCGACACGCGCAAGCGTCTTGCCACCGACGAGGATGTGGCGCTGGTCTCCGCGCAAGCGCAGGAAGCCTCCGAAAAGGGCATCTCCGGCGTGCCGACCTTCGTGTTCGCGCAGAAATATGCGGTGTCCGGCGCCCAGCCGGCCGAGCAGCTCGCCCGCGCCATCCGCGAGGTCTCGGCCGAGATCAACGCGCAGGCGGCCGAGTAGTCCGAAGTCCTTCACGAAAGCCCGGCACATGCCGGGCTTTTTCGTTTGCCCACACGATCCATCGGAAACAACCAGGGAGACAATCATGATCTATGAGCTGCGCACCTACACGGTACGTCCAGGGACCGTCGGCGAGATGGTCAAGGCGGCGAGCACGATCTCGCGCGACATCCGCGCCGACAATTTCGGCAAGCTGGAAGGCTACTGGATCACCGAGATCGGGCCGCTTAATCAGGTCATGCACATGTGGAGCTACGCCGACCTCAACGAGCGGGCCCGGCTGCGCGCCGAGCTTGCGAAGAATCCGCGCTGGACCGGCGAGTACATTCCGGCGATCCGTCCGCTCCTGGTGCGCCAGGAGGTCCGGCTGCTGAATGCGATCATTCCGCCGGTGGCGCCGGCCACGACCGGCAACATCTACGAATTCCGCAACTATCGCGCCAAGCCACTCGGCGGCGTCAAGCAATGGCTCGACCTGATCACCGGCGTGCTGCCGGAGCGCGAGAAATATTCCAAGATCGTCGGCCTCTGGCACACCGATGCCGGGCAGCCCAACGAGGTCTGCCACATCTGGGCCTATCCCGATCTCAACGCCCGCGCCGCGGCGCGCGGTGGTGCGATGAAGGATCCGGCCTGGCTGGAATTCCTCGGCAAGGGCACGCAGCTGCTCGAGGAGATGCACTCGACCATCATGCTGCCGGCCCCGCACTCGCCACTGCAGTAAGGCGAGACTCGCCGAGAACGCCGGCAGAAAGCCTCACCCGATGTTTCCATCGGACGAGGCTTTCCAAGCAAGGGCATGCACTGCCTGAGAAACAGCGCGCCGCAACGCTAGAAGGGCTAGCTGACACCAACCTGACGGCGGAAACTTGTTGTTTCCCGATATGTCTGCATGGCTACAAAAAGGTAAACCATAGGCCACGATGAACGAGGCAAGCTCGGCGTGCCGTTGTGCCGGGCCGCCCGCCGCACTACCGAGACCAGGGCGGCACCAAGTTGCGTGATGCCGCTTCGTCCAGCGCGGAGAACCGGTCCGAGCCAGCCTCGAACGCCGTGACGACGTCCGCGAGCCGGTCGAGCTCGGCAAGGGCGTCGACCTTCAAGACCTTGCTCGCCGGCGCCGCGTCGCGCCAGCTATCCCAGGCCGACATTTGCCGGTTCGTGAGCGACAGCAGGTCGCGGTAGACGTTGACGTGAAGAAACCAAAGACCTCTGGCCGCGCCGTGTCCGAACGCTCCGGCAGCCACCGCGTTGCTTCTCGTTATCCGCCACGCCTGCGATGCCGTCAGAAACGCATCGCGTGGCAGGTTCGCGCCGTCGAACCTGATCTGCAACTGTTCAATCTGGAGCGCATCGAGCTGCGCGTCGGCCTGCAGCCAGCGCCGGTCGCCCGGTGACCAATATTCGCAGATCCAATGATCATGATAGATGTCGTCGCCGATGTAGGTCGCAAAGCCGCAGCGGACCCGCGCCGGGATCGATCGGCTTCGGAGCATGCTGCACAGCAGGAGCGCGTAGTCGCGACATGTGCCGAACGTACGGCTGCGTGGCGGGCGTGCCGCGGTGAGCGATCCGGCGAACGACGCCTGGATCAGCTTCAACCGATCTGCGACGGGCTGGGTTTGCCGGACCATCGAGACGTCAGGGGGAATGCCGTACCGCTCAGCCAGCGCAACGTGAATGATCAGTCCCGAGATGACCTCGCACAGTCCGGAGACCGTCTCGGGCAAATCGTCATACGCACCGGCCAGCTCGCCGGGGTCGGTCAACGCGTCCTGCCGGACGTAGCATTCCTGGATCGTCACGTCCCAGCCCGATCATGACGTTACCGGCTCGAAGCCGTCATGCGCAGCCTATCGATCCGCGCGGGCTCGCGTAAAGGGGACCGTGTCGTCCGAGCTTGCCGCGCCGGTTGCGGATGAACCGGACCGCGCCGCGCGCGGTCTCGTAGGCGAGATTGTTCAGGGTCAGCGCGGCATGAACGGCGGTGACCAGCGGATCGCGCCGCCGCAGCGGCAGCAGCACGTCGCCGATCGCGAAGCGGCCGCGCCAGATCGGGTCGATCATGGGGTGGCCGGGCGCCGCGGTGGAATCGGCCGAATTGATCGTGGGATCGGCGCAGAGATGGCGCGTCAGCTCCAGCGTCAATTGTGCGCCCGGCGAATGCTTCGCAAAGCGCTCGTCGATGCCGATCTTGAAGAAGAAGGCGCGGTCCTGGTGCCGCACCACGATGCCGCCTGCAACCGCCGTGCCGCCCGCATGCAGCATGACGATCTCGCAGCGGCCGGTCTCGGCCAGCGCCGAGGTCGCGCGGCGGATGAAGGTTGCGTCGCCGGCATGCTGGCTGAGCGCGGTGCCGCGCTGGCCCTTCCAGCCACCGGCTTCGAGCGTAAGGAAAGTCTCGAGCGCCGCCGCAACCTCGCGCGGCGTGCGCGCGACGTCGAAGCGCACCGCGCCGTGGTCGGACAGGCGATGGCGCTGCCGGCGCAGCTCCTTCAGCTTCTTGGGCCCGAGCGCGTCGCGCAGCAATTCATCGGCATCGCGCGTCGCATCGAGCTGTGCGCGCTGATAGGTGCTCAGCAGGCGTGGTTGCAAACCGTCGCGCGCGAGCACCGCGCGGATCGCCGCCATGGCCGGGCCCTCTAGCGACATGGTGCGCAGGATCAGCGCATGTGCGCCCGCATTGCGCGCCTGCTGCAGCATCTTGCCGGCGGCCTGCTCGGCGGCATCGCGGTCGAGCAGCGGTGTGCACAGCGTGCCGTAGGGTTCGGCGCCGACCAGCGCGGGCAGGGGGATCCGGTAGATTCGCCGCAACGGCACGACCGGCACCAGCCCGATCAATTGCCCGGTATCGCTGGTGGCGCTGAGCAGCAATGCACCGGTGCGGCCGCGCGCGGTGGCATCGACTGCCAATTCCCAGTCGGGCTGGTAGTAGCCATTGGCCTCGATCGCGCGCTCGGCAAGTGCCCGCCATGCGCCGACCGACACCGCCGACAGCGGCGGCAACGCGCGATCGTCCGTGGCATCCTTGCGCGATGCACGGCGGATCATTGCCTGGTCAGCAATATCGGCCACGTCCCATGTTTCCCCGGTTTGCGAGGCTGATCGGCCTTGCGTTCATCGCGGGCGACGCTAGCGGAGAGAGATGGAAAATGCCGTTGAGGCCATCCGGCAATTTAAGCGGTAATGTTAACGGGGCGTTCAGCATATGCCGGTGGTGTTGGTGCGCGCAGTCCGACGCGACCAGCATACCGGCTAGGGACGTACGCTATGGCGACCACGGTGGACCGACGATGAAGCTGACGTCGTCGGTCCAAATCGCCTTGGTGTCCCAGGGATTGGTGCCGTCCCCGTCGCCTGCGACATAGACCTTACCGAAATAGTGGCGGATGTATTTCGTTGGGCAGTTCAGCGCGTGGAATGAATTTCCTTTTCCGTTCTTGCCCGGCTGCGCGCAGAAGGTTGCGTCGGAGCGATTGAGAGCCGTGCCGTCGAACGGCTGCAGATGCAGCGCAGAATTCTGATGCCGGAGGAAGTCGCCCGGATTGCTTTTCGACTCGAAGGAGACGCAGGAGCTGCCGGCGAGGCCGCGCCGGACGATCCATGTCGCGTCGCGCCTGTCCTGCACCGCGCTGCCCGATGTGATCGGTGCGATGACCGCGGCGCCGTTCTCGTTGCGGACATAGTCCCCGGTGCAGCATGCCGTGGTCGCCTGCAACGAGATTTCTGATCCCGGCACCAGCGTTCCGGACAGACCCGTGGGCGCGCCATAGCCCGCGGCGACAATGTTGGACTGGACCGCGTTGTCGGCGGCGTCGGTTGGAAAGCCCGATGTCATCACGCCTTCGAAGAAGGAGCCCGCGGAGGCGTGGCTGTTATCGCCTCCGATGCCGAGGATGATCGCGCCTTCCTGGCGCATCGGCGCATATCCGCTCGGCAGGGCGCCGGAATAGATCGTCCTGAGCCCGCCCGA
Organism: Bradyrhizobium sp. RD5-C2; assembly: GCF_019972155.1. GTDB lineage: Bacteria > Pseudomonadota > Alphaproteobacteria > Rhizobiales > Xanthobacteraceae > Bradyrhizobium. The sequence goes on from NZ_BOVL01000014.1 coordinate 138,734, forward strand.
TTGCGCGTCGCCCCACTTCAGCGCAAATCGCGTCTGGCCGTTGTTCTTCAACCAGGCCGAGATGAACGGACGCGGTCCGCCGGCGATTATTGCAGCAGGATTGCAGCTTCGCTTGTCCCAGTGGAAGATTCCGTTCTCCAGGTCCGCGTGCACCCCGGGCCCTGTTTCACCTCGGCAGTTCGGCCATTCCAGATCGCGACTGACGTTGAGCGCATCCATGTGGCCGGCGCCGGTGTCGGTGCTGCTCGTCTCGGCGTTGCCATAGTCGAAACAGCAGCCCGAATTGAAATGGGTTGCGGAGGAAACCATGTACATTCCCTCCGGCTCGCCCTTGACCGCAACGCCAGTCGTCCTGGTGTTGTGATATCCCATTCCGGGCGAAATCGAGACGCCATAGACCTGATGACCGCCGGCCGTGACCGGTAGCGCGTCTGCCGCGGCGCCAAGGTCGGATCCGCCGGGGCCGGGTCCCTTGTAATGTCCGCCGGCGGCGATGACGAGGTCGTTGTGCCGGGGCGACTGATCGTAGATCTTTGTGATGATGCAGGTGGTGTTGGCGCAGAAAGTATCCTGCGTTGCAGCGTTCGCGTAGCCGTCCGCACGCAGGCCGATGTTCTCGGCGGTGTCGTCTGACGCTCGCTTCACCTGATAGAGCGCGCCGGCATATTTGGCGTAGAGCGATCTCACCGTGCTGTGCGCGGCGACGCATGGCGTATGCGCCGCGGCGTAGATGTCGCAGGGCCTCTGCTTGATCGTCTCACTCTGCGCGTCGCGAAGACCGATCAGTCCAACTGCCATCAAACCGACGATCACCGCCAACGCGGCGCGGATTCCCTTGGGCCTCAAGATGGATGGCAATACGCTCATGACCGCTATGATCCTCTCGTCGCCGCGACAACGTAGCTGCGGAGATCGCGAGGGCGCATAACAATACGGTGACGGTGCTGCGGCCGGTGTTGCCGGCTGCTACGGCTTGGGACTTCGCTGCGCTTCGAGCTGAACGGCGCTGTCGACCGGCTCGTAGGTCTCGGTCACGCAATTGTCGTCAGCCTCCACCTGCCGGCGATCGAAGATCGCGCCGTCATTGATGAAGACGCGATAGGTCTGCGTCCCGAGCGGCTTGCCGATCACCGACGTCAGTTCGGCGCGCACGCAGGCGATCCAGCCGGTGCCGCGCGGGTCGTGCAGCGGGGCGGAGACCCGCACATGGGCCGGCTGCGAGCCGGCGGTGAACACCGAATCCAGCTTGCCGGCCACCAGCCGCTTGACATCCGGAGGCGTCTCGAGCGGCGCCGGCTCGGTGGCCTTGACCTTCAGCATGTCAGGCCATACCGCGTGGCTGTCCGCCAGCCCGCAGCCGCTCAACATCAAGGCGGCGCCGGCCAGCAGCGCCGCCACTTGTACCTGTCCCTGTCCCATCCAACTAATTTAATGCGCCGCCGCCCACATTGCGCCCCCCTGGTGGGGCTGAATCCGCATCGCGCGGCGCTTTGTCGATCAACAAATGTCGAGCGACAAGCTATGTTCGCGGTAGAGGTGTTGCCGGATGTTTCTACGGCTGCGGGGAGAGAGACTGACATGAAAAGCTTCACGGTTGCTGCCGTCATTCTGGCGCTGATCGCGACACCGACCCTGGCTCAGGGCCGGCGCGGCGGCGGGGGCGACGACAGGAAGACGGAGAAGAAGCCTCAGATCGACGAGAAGGCCTACAAGGCCGCACTCGATCGTATCCCCGAGCCCAAGGAGAAATACGATCCCTGGGGCGTCACCAAGCCGGCCGCGGATCCAGCGAAGAAGCCGAAATAGCCGGGCCCATCTGATCCCTGCGACAATTCAGGCCCAACAACCGGCGCCGGCGGCAGCAGATTGCCGCACGGCATGAACCTACACCTGACGGCTATCGACCCATCTCCGATGTCATTGTCGGAGGCCGCCATGCTTCGCCGTTCCCTCCTCAGCTTGATCGTTCCGGCTGCGATCCTGTTCGGCGCCGTGCCGGCACTGGCGGAAAGCCGTCTGGCGCTGGTGATCGGGCAGTCCGCCTACAAGTCGGTGCCCGCGCTGCCCAATCCGGCCAACGACGCCAGGGCGATGTCACAGATGCTGACCGATGCCGGCTTTGCGGTGACAACGGCATCGGATCTGTCCCAGGATGAGATGCGCGCAAGGATCAGCGATTTCGCCGGCCAGGTGGCGGCGAAGGGCGCCGACACCGTGGCGCTGGTGTTCTATGCCGGGCATGGCCTGCAGATCGATGGCGAGAACTATCTGGTGCCGGTCGATGTCGACCCGAAGCGCGAGGCCGACATCCCGATCCAGGCGGTTCGCCTCAACGACATCCTGAACACGCTGACCTCGGTGCCGAGCCGGATGCGCATCTTGCTGCTCGACGCCTGCCGCAACAATCCGTTCCCGGAGCTCAGCAAGACCGCCGGGCATGGGCTTGCCATCGTCGATGCCAGGATCGGCGCGCCCGGCACTTTTGTCTCATTCTCGACGTCACCGGGCGCCGAGGCCGAGGACGGCAGCGGCGCCAACAGCCCCTATACGACCGCGTTGCTGGCTTCGGCGAAGGAGCCGGGGATTCCGATCGAGGATACCTTCAAGCGCGTTCGTCTCGCGGTCAACAAGGCGACCGACGGCCGCCAGACGCCGTGGGATTCCTCGTCGCTCACCGACGATTTCCGCTTTATGGCAGGTACGTCAGCGTCGACCGCGGCCATGCCGGCGCCGGCCGCGACCAAACGCAGCGTCGACGAATGGAAGCGCGAATTGCAGGGCAAGCCGATCGAGGTTGCCAACGAACTGATGGTGGTCGCCGGCACCGATGAAGCCTATGAAGCCTTCGCCGCGATCTTCGCCGGCACGCCGCGCGGCCTGCAGGCGCGCGACTGGCTCGACCGGCATCGCCGCATGGTGGCCTGGAACGACGCCATTCTTGCCAACACGGCGGCGGCCTATCGCAGCTTCCTCGTGCTGTACCCCGACAGCGATCTGACGGCGACGGCGCGCAAGATGATCGAACGGTTGCGCTACCGTCCCGATCTGACGCCGGCCGCCGCGCTCAGCGTGCCCGCGACCAACGTCGCGCTGGCGGCGCCGACCTGTCCCTGCAACACCGCGCCGCCGCAGCAGGAGCAGAAGGCGGCCGCGCCTGTGAAGAAGCGTGCCGATCCCGATCCGCCGCCGCGCCGCGCCGGCAAGCGCCCGCCGCGCGTCGTGGTCGAGGACGACGTCGTGGTGGTGCGTCGGCCGCCTCCGGCCGTGGTCTACGAGCCGGTCGGACCGCCGATCGGAATCGGGATTGGCATCGGCGGCGGCTATCGCGGCAACTATGGCGGCGGTTATCGCAGGGGTGGATACTGACGTGCCAATCGCGTAAAGGCTTTCCCCGCATGAGATGCGGCATCCGATGATCGCATCTCGCGGGAGGACGCAATGCGGTCGCTGTTTCGCCTGCTTGCCGCGCTTGTGCTTTACGTGCAGCCGGGGCTCGCCTGGGAGTATTGGGGCGGCGACCGTGGGGGCACGCGCTTCTCACCGCTGACAGAAATCACGACAGACAATGTCGGCACGCTGGTGCGAGGCTGGGAATTCCGCACCGGCGATCTCGACGCGCGTCCGCCCGAGGTGATGAAGCGCACCAAGTTCGAGGTGACGCCGCTGTTCATCGAGGACAGCCTGATCTTCTGCACGCCGTTCAACGAGGTGATCGCGCTCGATCCCGGCACCGGTGCGCAGAAATGGCGGTTCGATCCGAAGATCAGCATGGCGCAGCGGCCGGCCAACCGGTTTGTCTGCCGCGGCGTCGCGCACTGGACCGATGATCGCGCGGCTGAAGGTGCGACCTGCAAGTCGCGCATCTTCACCGGCACCAACGACACGCGCCTGATCGCGCTCGATGCCAGGACCGGCAAGCCCTGCGCCGATTTCGGCAACAACGGCGAGATCAAGATCGACGCCGGCATGAAGCTGGAATGGCCCGGCGAGTTTCAGATCACGTCGGCGCCGGTGACCGGACGCGGCGTGGTCGTGGTCGGGTCCGCGATCGGCGACAACCGGCGGGTCGACGCGCCGGTTGGGGCGGTGCGCGCCTTCGATGCGCGGACCGGCCAACCGCGCTGGACCTTCGACCCGCTGGTGCATGCCGGCGTCGAGGCCGGCCACAGCAATGTCTGGGCGCCGATGTCGGTCGACGAGGAGCGTGGCCTGGTGTTCCTGCCGACGACGTCGCCCAGTCCGGATTTCTGGGGCGGCAAGCGTCCCGGCAATGACGAGCACGCCAATTCCGTCGTCGCGCTGCGCATCGAGAGCGGTGAGCTCGCATGGGCATTCCAGACCGTCCATCACGACGTCTGGGACTACGACCTGCCGGCACAGCCGACGCTGGCGCGGATCGACACCGGCAACGGCATGCGCGACGTCGTGATCCAGCCGACCAAGCAGGGCTTCGTGTTCGTGCTCGATCGCGACACCGGCAAGCCGGTGTGGCCGGTCGAAGAGCGCGCGGTGCCGCAGAACGGCGCCGAGGGCGAGCAACTGTCGCCGACGCAGCCGTTCCCGACCCATGTGCCGCCGCTGCTGACGCAGCGGATGACGGCCGATGATGTCGGCGGCCTCCTGCCGGGCATCGGGAGCGCGGCGTGCGACAAGCTGCTCGCGCAATCCCGCAATGAGGGGCTTTACACGCCGCCGTCGACGCAGGGCACGATCATCTATCCGATGACCGGCGGCGGTGTGAACTGGGGCAGCGCGGCCTTTGATCCCGTCAACCAGATCCTGTTCGCCAATGTCAGTCACGCGGCGCATGTCATCACGCTGATTCCGCGCGATCAGGCCAAGGGCTTCAATCCGCCGCCCGGCCACGATTTCGGCCAGCAGCAGGGCGCGCCATTTGCGATGTCGCGGGCGCTGGCGAGTACGGAGGTTGGGTCGCCGTGCAACAAGCCGCCATGGGGCGAGACGGTGGCGGTCGATCTCAAGGCCGGCAAGATCCTCTGGCATGCGCCGGTCGGCACCAGCGAGGATCTCGCACCGCTCGGCATCGCGCTCAATACCGGCACGCCGCTGCTCAGTGGCGTCGCGATCACCGCGGGCGGACTGGTGTTTACCGGTGCGATGGACGCCTATCTGCGCGCGTTCGATGTCAAGTCGGGCCGGCAGTTGTGGCTCGGCCGGCTTCCGGTGCCGGGCGTCGCCAATCCGATGACCTATCTCTGGAAGGGCGAGCAGTATGTCGTGATCGGCGCCGGCGGCCATTCCGAAGGCGGCACCTCGATCGGCGACAGCGTGGTGGCATTTCGCCTGCCGCGCCAGGGCGAGGGCGTGTCGCTTCTCACGCGCCTGATCGATCGTCCCGGCGGACGGTTTGCTGCGAAGGCGCTCGCGGCCGGTGTGGTGCTCATGGCCCTCATTGCGCTGTTGTGGCGCTGGCGGCACAGCCGTCGCTCGCGATCCGCTTAGGTGCTCCCTGCCGCAGGTGCGCGCCGCCAAAATATCGAAAACAACCCCATGCAAAGTAGCCGGCGGCTGCGGGCGTTCGAAAAGCAACTTGACACGTCGGGCAACTCAAGGGCATTTTCTAATATTCCGAAATTGTGCGAGCGCCGCCTCGCTGCGTCAAGGCGCGATGAATTCAGGTTCTTCGCCGCCTCTGACTGGTCCGGTATTGTGTGCAGTCCGGACTTCTCATCAACGATCCTCGACCGCCGCATTTGACCCCTAGCGGAAGTCGGTGGTCCAATTTGGCCGTCCACTGTTGGCAGGTATCGCAGCCATTCGCTGGATCGGATGCCTCACGGGTCACTATCTCGGTGCGAGGCGACGTAATCGATTTCGCCTCGCGAAATACCGATATCCATTAACTCGCGGTCGCTTAGGTCGGTCAAATCGGCTTGTAGCCTCGCGCGTTTGCGCCACTCTTGAAATGCTGCCCAATATATCTCGAGCGGGCTGAAGACTTGCCGCCTTGCGGTTACCCGTCGCAGCTCAGTGGTCCCATGGATCGTGCTCATTTGCATGTGTCCTGGCTCAACTGTTTCACCACGCAATGGTGTCAGGACACGCGCTGGGCGCTTAACGGGCAGCTTACATTTTTCTCCCCTGCAGCTTATTCTTGCAACTTCCAGCCAGGCCAAAGCGCTACCCGGTTATCGGGGGCTCTCATCCTAGGGGATTCGCATCTTGCGCTATCTCTTCGAGGACTACGCATTCGATCCTGACCGGCGCGAATTGTATCGCGGGGCGGAGGTCGTCCCCATCGCACCGCAGGTCTTCGATCTGCTCGATTACCTGATCCGCAACAGGGAGCGCGTCGTCAGTAAAGACGACCTCATCAATGCCGTTTGGAATGGGCGGAGCGTTTCGGATGCAGCACTGACGACCCGGCTGAATGTCGTCCGAACCACAATTGGCGATTCCGGGGAGGAACAGCGACTGATCAAGACGCTACCGCGTAAGGGATTCCGTTTCGTCGGAACAGTGGTGGAAGTACAGGAGCGGGAATACACGGCAGTCGCCGGCAACGGCGCAGAACCGCCGAACTCAGCCCTCACGCTGCCCGACAAACCCTCCATAGCTGTGTTGCCGTTCCAAAACATGAGCGGTGATCCCAATCAAGATTACTTCGCTGATGGCATCGTGGACGAAATTACCACCGCGTTGTCGCGGTTCAAATCTTTATTCGTGATCGCGCGCAATTCCAGTTTTACTTACAAGGGCAAAGCGGTCGATATCAAGCAGATCGGACGCGAACTCGGCGTCCGCTACGTGCTTGAAGGCAGTGTGCGCAAGGTAGCCGGAAAAGTTCGCATCATCGGCCAATTGATAGATGCCGGGACTGGGGTGCACCTTTGGGCGGATCGATTTGAAGGTGACTTGGGCGATGTCTTCACTCTACAGGACCGGATGACCGAGAGCGTTGTCTCTGCCATTGAACCAAAAGTGTTTCAAACCGAAATCGATTTGGCTAGGCATCGGACGAACAACGCAAATGCCTATGACCTTTGTCTTCGAGCGACACCGCACCTTCATTCATTTACCCGGGGCGAATCGGCGGAGGCCCTTCGGCTTGTCTCTCGAGCGTTGGAGAGCGATCCTCGGTATGCCTTCGCTGCTACCCTTGCGGGGAGCTGCCACTTGCAAAATGTAACTCAAGGATGGGCGGCTGATCCAAAGTCGGAATTTGCAGAAGGACTACGGCTTCTCCAGTTGGCACTTAGTATTGACGGAAACGACCACTTGGCACTGAGCATGCTTGGCTACGCAGCCGGCTGGTCTGGCGATTTCGATACTGCAATAGAGATGGTGGACCGTGCAGTCGCCTCTAATCCTAATGCAGCTTTCGCATGGGGCCTGCGAGGTTGGGCGTACCGAGTAGCCGGGAAGCCAGAAGAGGCGATCCGGAGCTTTGAGCGCGCAGTTCGACTAAGTCCGTTTGACCCATTGCTATTCGTGAGGCTTACAGGAATGGGCGTCGCATTCGTCGGTCTCGGTCGTTTCGACGACGCGGTTGCCGCGGCCAAGAAGGCTCTCAGTCAGAATCGGACTTTTGCGGCGGCCTATCGCTGTCTCACGACGGCCCTGGCTCATCTGGGACGCGAAGCAGAAGCGAGGGAGGCGGCAGCCCGTCTGCTCGAACTCGAACCCGATTTTCGTATTTCTGAATGGGTAGCCCGTAGCGGCCGACGGCACGACGATCAGATGTTTATCGACGGTCTCCGCAAAGCTGGGCTTCCGGCATGACGCGCCATCCCGTCTCGCGGTAACAGGGACTTGATGGCGTGGGCCGCGACCGCGACTTCGGCTATTGGCCCGAAGCGGACGTGCCTCAGAAAGTCGCTTGACCTTGTAGACCTACCGCCCCGGTCGCAACGGTCAGGAAATCGCTCATGCGTCAATTTATGATGCTATGCTGCGATGACCAAAAGGGGAGAAGCCGCTGATGATGAATTGCAAACTCGTCGCCGCGCTGTTCGCGTTCGGTCTGGCCTTGCCCGCCGTCACCAGGGCGCAGGACGCACCGGTCGAGGAGCAGATCGTTAATCAGATGAACAAGGTGTTTGGTGTCCACCCCGGATTCCGTGCCAATCACGCCAAGGGTGTCGTGGCCGAGGGAAAGTTCAAGGCCTCTCCGGAAGCCGCCGGTTTGAGCAAGGCAGTGCTTTTCGGCGGCACTGAGGTTCCGGTGACGGTGCGGTTCTCGGACTCTACGGGAGTGCCGAATCTGCCCGACGGATCCAATGATGCCAATCCGCATGGCATGGCGGTGAAATTTCACCTGCCTGACGGTAGTGACATGGACATCGTGATCAATTCGTTGAAATTCTTCCCCGTCTCGACCAGCGAGGAGTTTCGCGACCTGCTCATCGCGATCGCGCAGAGCCCGCCGGACGCCGCGAAGCCGACGAAGGTGGAGCAGTTCGTGGCAAGTCACCCCACTGTCCCAGCTGCCCTTGCTACCGTTGCCACGCCGGACAGCTTTGCCAACGAAGCCTATTTCGGCATCAACGCGTTCGTGTTCGTTAACAAAGGGGGTGAGCGACAAGCCGTCCGCTACCAGATGATCCCGGAAAAGGTCGTGCACCTGGACATGGCGGAGGCTGCGAAAAAGACGCCTGACTTCCTGATGGAGGAACTGCCCGTACGATTGAAGCAGGGTCCGGTGACTTTCCGTTTAAAGGCGCAAATTGCTGCTGCCGGCGACTCCACCAAAGATCCATCAAAGCCCTGGCCTGATGATCGCAAGGTGGTCGAACTTGGCGTGCTGACGATCGACAAGGCCGTAACGAACAGTGATGAGGCGCAGAAGAAGCTCCTGTTCCTGCCGAGCCAACTCACCGACGGGATCGAGCAGTCCGACGATCCGATGATCGATATTCGCAGCGGCGCTTATGCCATCTCGTTCTCGAGGCGAAATCCCTGATAATCACGGTTAGTTATCAAGTTATCTCCCTGCCGCCGCCGCCCGAATTTCGGTCGACGCAAGCATTGAGGAAATGCCTTGTGTGAACTTCCGCTTCTGACCCAAAGCGGACGGCGGCGCTCGCATGCCGGCGCGGCTTCATCACGCCGGATAGAGCGCGGCGGTGGAGACGTGGCCGCCAGCCGCACGCACTCTGCGCCCGACGGAACTAGTGCGCCCGTCTTGATCGCTTGAGTTCGGCGACTTTAAACTTCCCGGCGATTTGCAGGCTGCTGCAAGTCCAGCGGGCTTTATTTTGGTACTCGCCCAAGAACACTTTGGTCTCGACGCAGTCCACGTAAGATTTGTAGGTGAGGTTGTCTCTGCACGTTATCGAGAAGGGTCCAAGTCCAAGTGACCCTCCAGCCGACTCGCTACACCCAACCCAAGGTAGGTTGCCGTGTGGGCGGCTTGACTCGCAACCACCGTTGCAATTGCTGGCGACCTTCTCCAGCGCGGCAATTCTGGCCAATGGTGGACCTGACCCACCCGTGGGCGTGTTAGCGTCGTCCGACGACGTTTGACGGGCTGACGATCTGCGACGAGACACCACCGTGTGAGCGACCCGCTCGGGCTTGCTCGATCTCGCCACCTGCTTCGGCGCTTCGACCGTGATGGAGGGGAGCGGGGCAGCGGCGCCAGTTTCGGTTTGCGACGCTGCCGGGTCGCACAGCAAGACAATTGACAGGATAGCGACGGCTGAGGGCGCGACAAAGCTTGACGACGATCTCATGACCACGTCCTTTCGGGACGGACATTCCGTCCCATTGCATCACCACGCACTCACAACTAGCCGAAAATCCCGAACTTGGCCACCGGAGACCTTGCCACGTCCGATTTTGGCCCCAAGCAGACCTGAGACCGGCGCGGATAGACTTCAGCTTTTGACCCAAAGCTGACATCCCGCGTGGGTGACGGGCACCGCAGTGAGCAGGATCAGTCTACCTGCAAACCGGCATCCTTGATTGGACCTTCCCAGCGTGTGATCTCCTCAACCACGTAGTTGGCGAGGTATTCCGGCCCACGCCGCTCGGGGGCAACGCCGACTACGCCGATGTCGTTAAATCGTGCCCTGATCGCAGGCGTATCCATTGCCGCATGGGTTGCCTCGTTGAGCTTGACCACAATGTCCTTCGGCGCGCCTTTTGGCAGGAAGAAAGCCGTCCAAGTCACGACATCGACATTGATACCCTGCTCGTGCGCCGTCGCAAGTTCGGGCATCAGCGGCGTGCGCTCGCGAGACAACAGCGCGAGAGGCTTCGATTGCTTTGCGGCCGCACGCACAACAGAAGTCCCCATGTTGCCGCACATGTAATCGATCTGGCCGCCGATTAGGTCGTTGGCGACTGGGCCGCCGCCACGATAGGGAACGTGAGTTACCTCGACGCCGATCCTCGCGTTGAGCAGCGCACAAGCAAGATGCGTGGTCGATCCGACGCCTGCCGAGCCGTACTGCATCTTCGTGCCGTTCTGTTTAAGCAGCGCGATAAACTCTGTGAGGTTGTTGGCAGGCAGATCCTTGCGGCCTTCGAGTACCATCGGCTGGTCAGAAAAGAGAGTGACAGGGGTGAAGTCGCTCACCGCATCATAGCGGCGTTTCCGGTATATCGATTGGTTATAGGCGTGGGTGCCGACAGTCCCGAGCAGTACCGTATAGCCGTCCGGCTTGCCATTGATCACGCGTTGGACGCCGATGATGCCCCCTGCGCCAGTTACGTTCTCGACGATTACCGATTGGCCGAGCAGTTCGCTCATCCGCGCTCCAATAATACGTGCGATGGTATCGAATACGCCACCGGCCGCGTAGGGTACCACCATGGTGATGGAGCGCGCCGGATAGGACTGGGCCTCCGCCGCCGCCGACCAGGCCGCCACTCCGGCAGCCACCAGCAACACAAGACACTGTCGCATCATGCATCACTCCCGGTTTTGGAAAGCTCCGAGCGGTAGAAACTAGCGTATTTTGCACCGCGGCACATCTAACAACGGAGCTTGCCGCCGGAAATGTCAGCTCGCGGCCTCGGAAGCGCCGCGCTGGCTACCGAAAGTCCGGTGTCGGGGAGTGAAGCGGACCTCACAGCTGCGCGGTCCGATTTCCGAGTTCGACCCATAGCCGAAGTTACAGAACGTCGGTTTCAGCACGCCCACGGACCGCAACATACCAGTAGGTGGCGCCTGAGATTAGCCCGGCGCAAACGAACGGCCAAAGTATGCGATCGGGCCATGGCGTCATCAAGCCTTGCCCCAGCCAACCGATCGCCGCGCCGGCCATGACGAATACCCCAACAAACCGGATCCGAAGACCTTCCGTTATCCAAATGACAAGGGCGGCCGGAATAGCTGAAATCAGGGCTATGAACGCTAAGTGTAACAGGCTTAGCACGAAGCCAGCGGTCAAACTGGCGGCGGTGAGTCCATCAGGATGATAGATTTGGTTTGCAAGCCCGACCACGAAAAGGGACGCGGCCGCCGCTAAGCAACTCACCAGCCAACCCTTTAGAACTAACGCGAGCGATTGGTCTCTCATCGACTTACCGTCCAGCCCAACATTTAAGGATCGATTACCGCGCAATGTCGCCTTCTGGCCCTGGGCGGACATTCCCCAAAGCATCGCCGATGTCGGCTTTTGAGAGCGACACGGACTTCGCTATCTCCGCTCGCATACACTGGATTTTGAGTACACGCCCTGTTCTCATCGCGCTTTAGCGCGGCGCCGTCACAAATCAGAAACGCGAATTCTCAATCCGTGCACCGAAACGACGTGCGGGCATGCGCGCACGATGTCGTGCTTGCGTTCGCCGCGACGCTTCGCTTACGAGGTCGCGAGCGGACGAATTGGGCTTCCAGCGCCTGTTCACTTCAGATCATTGCCCATGGAGATTGCGATGAAGATCACTGCCTCGATCATGCTTGCCGCCGCACTCGCGCTGTCGTCCGCGCCGGCCAATGCCACCGTCCTCGATCTCTCGACCATGACCTGCAAGCAGTTCGTCGAAGGCGGCGACGACACCATCAAGATGGTGCTGGTCTGGATGGACGGCTGGTACAAGGGCGATTCCGACGAGGCGATCATCGACACCGACGTGTTCGTCGAGAACGCCAAGAAGTTCGGCACCTATTGCGGGAAGAACCCGACCATCAGCATCGTCAACGCCGCCGAGGCCGTGCTCGGCAAGTAAGCCTCTTGTTTGAGCATGAACTTTTCGGAAAACCGCTACGCACTTTTCCGGATCATGCTCTATCCCGGCAGCATCGCGAATGCGCTCGACACCATCGCCACCGGCTTGTTGTCGGTGGCGGAGGATAGCGTGACGCGGCCGAAGCTCATGGTGCGGCCGAGCCGGACCACGCGCGCGTCGGCGAGCACGTCGGAGGCGGTCGCCGCGCGCATGAAATGCGTGGTCTGGTCGACCGTCGTCATCGGACGATAGCCCTTGTTGGCGGCGAGATTGGCCAGCACCATCGCGGTGTCGGCGAACGCCATCAGCGCCTGGCCGCAGACGATGCCGCCCTGGCGGCACAGCCGCTCGGAAAACGGCAAGCGCAGGATGGCGCCGGGCTGCCAGTCGGCATCGCCGCCCGCGGGCGGCGCGATGTCGAACTGCTCGATCGACAGATTGAGGTCCTGCACCCATGGCGCAAAGACGTCGCCGAGCACGCGTTTGGCGTCGTCGATCCCGAATTCACCGGCCTGCTGCATGACGTTCCGTTCCCTCCGCTGATGTCTTTTGTTTGCTGTTTATTGCCTAGTTGCGCGTGACGTGCACGCGCGGCGTCTTGCCGTCATTCCATTTGCCGCCGATCGCCCGTTCGATCTGGGCGGCGAGCTGCAGCAGCAGGCCGTCATCGGCCTGCTTGCCGATCGCCTGGATGCCGAGCGGCAGGCCGTGCTCGTTGGTCGCGAGCGGCAGCGAGATCGCCGGAATGCCGCAGAGATTGGCGAGCGGCGTGAAGGCGAAGTTGCGCCAGAGATTGCCGAACCAGTCCAGCACCGACGGGTTGTCGCTGATGGTGAGATATTCCGTGGTGCCGATCTTCGGCGTCGGTAGCGCGGTGATCGGCGTCAGGATGATGTCCCAATCCGCGAAGAAGGCGCCGAAGCCGCGCGCTGTGGTGTTGAAGACGGCCTGCATGCGGGCGCGGTCGGCGAAGCTAAAGTCGCGGCCGTGCTCCCAGATGCGGATGTTGATCGGCTCGATCAGGTCCGCCGGCGGCCGCGTCAGTCCGCGCGCCGCGAGCATGTTGCCGATCACGACGGCGAAATTGCTGATGTAGCAGGTGGTCTGCGCCGCGAAGGCTTCCGCGTAGTCGATCGACGGCAGGGCGTAGTCGACCTGATGGCCGAGGCCCTCGAGGAAGCGGCCGACCCGCTCGAGCTCGGCTGCGATGTGCGGTGTCGCGCGATAGTCGCCCCAGGTGTGCGACAGCGCGATTCTGAGCCGGCCGGGGTCGCGCGCGATCATCGCGGTATAAGGCTCCGGCGGTGTCCAGAACGGCATGAACTCGCCAGGCGCCGGGCCACGGCAGGCATCGACGAAGGCTGCGGTGTCGCGCACCGAGCGCGACTGGCAGCCCTGGATCGAGACGAGGCCGGTGAGATCGGACAGATGCGGCGCGAGCGAGAACACGCCGCGCGACACTTTCAGCCCGATATTGCCGTTGACGCCGGCGGGAATCCGGATCGAGCCGCCGCCGTCGGTCGCATGCGCGATCGGGACGGCGCCGGCGGCAACCATCGCTGCGCTGCCGGCTGACGAGCCGCAGGTGGTGTAGTCGGTGTTCCAGGGATTGCGCGTGACATAGACTGCGGGGTTCTCGGCCGAGCTGCAGACCCCGAACTCCGGCGTGGTGGTGCGGCCGATCAGGTTGAGGCCGGCCTTGCGCAGCTTCGTGGTCAGGAAGGTGTCGGCTGCGGCGCGGTTGCCGCGCATCATCAGCGAGCCCATCTCCTGCAGTCGGCCCTTCAGCGTGGGGCCGAGATCCTTCATCAGGGAGGGCAGGCCGGCGAACGGGCCGTTGAGATCGGCGCCGTCGCGCGCGGGATCGGCGATCACGTCGTCGAACAGCTCGACCATGCCGGAGAGCGCGGGATCGACCTTGGCTGTGGCGGCGGCAGCCTGTGCCGCGAGCTCCCGCGGCGTCAGCTCGCCATTCCGGACCCGCTCGGCGAGCGCCGTCCCGTCATGACGCGTCCATTCGTCCCAGCTCATCGCCAAAGTCATTTCGATTCCTTTTCTGCTTTGTTGCGCAGTGTAGTTTGGGGGGCTGCCCGGTCAAACCCATCGCGCGGGCGTTGCACACGGGAGCGCGGGCGCTGCTGTCCGACGCGCTTGCGCGGCGTTGCAAGCGCCGTGCCCGGCTTGAAAATGCCCCAGTTTTGGCCCCCAATCGCCCCTCGTCAGTGGTGGGGGCGTCCATGTTCCGCAGGTTGGTATTGCTGAGCGGCGTGATCGCGATCGGGCTTGCGCTCGGTAGCTGCACGCGATGCGGTCCGATCTGGGACGACTGGATGCAGTCGCCGAAATCCTGCAAGTCAGACCACCTCTAGGGCAGGGACGGGCGCTTGGCGGCGGCTTTCTTGGGGTGATATACCGCTGACGAAAATGCAAGGAGCGTTCTTATGAGAGTTTTGAGCGCAGTTGCGGTTGCGGTGCTGCTGTCGGCGCCGGCCTATGCGCAAATGCCGAATGTCAATCTGATGCCTGAGGTCAAGACCAAGACCCAGGACGAGAAGGATCGGGACGCGGTCAACGACCGGGCCTACAAGGACTCGCTGAGCAAGATTCCGGACGCCAAGGGATCCTCCGATCCCTGGGGCGCGGTGCGCAGCGATGCGCCGCCGAAGGCGGCAGCCCATCCTCCCGCCAAGCCGAAGACCAAGACCGGAAGCTCGGCGCAGCCCGGAAGCTCCGCGCAGCGCAGCCAGTAAGCCCCGTTCCTGCCGGCCTCGCCGGCTTCCCGCAGACTCGGATTCTTGTGGCGCCGCCCCTATATTGGGGGCGTCGTCAGTTGGTCTGGAGTTGCGGCAATGGTGTTGCGTCCGCGCGATCTCGCCAGCCGGATGGCCGCACGGCGCAAGCCGGATGACGGCTATCTGCGCGAGACCTTCAGCCTGCCGCGCGATCAGGCCCGCCTGCGGGCGCGCGACTTTCTCAAGCGCTACCCGAAGGCCGCCTATATGAGCGCGGTCGAGAGCTGGCGCGAGCTGCCCGGCGGCGACATCGAGTTCACGATGCGGCGGCTGGCAAGCGCGGACTGAGGCTTGCCGGACGGACTGCGCCTCAGTCCTGATCGCGGTGCCCGCGACTCCGTCCGAGCCCGAGATTGTTCAGCTCGCGGTCGATCCGCAGCTGCACGCGGCGGATCGCCAACAGGTCGAGTTTTGCTTCGGTCTTGCCCGTGAAGACCCGATCGCCGATCTGGAAACGCCATTTCCAGACGCCGGGCATGAGCTGCGTGACGCTGAATTCGACGCCCTTGTGGATCATCTGGAACGGTTCCGCGAATGGATGGCGGTCGTCGATATTTAAATCAAAGGTTGTAGCAATGATTAACACCCGTCCAAGGATGAAGTGAACTGTCGCGCCCGTTCGGACGTCGTTGTGGATCCCGAAGGGGATCCGTTCGGCGGCGGCGCCGCTTTGCCTCGCGACACGCTATCGGTGCGCTGGGCCGGACTAGCCAATGTTACGAACACTGGCGGAACCCGAGTCTTCCCGTGAAGGCTACGTAGTTTTTGGAGGCGTCAGGAGGGGTACCAAGGTAGTATGCAGATTGTGCCAATCGTGATCCGGCCTCGCCAAATCCTTCGGTAACTCGTTGATTATGCGCTGCAGTCGGGACGAGGGCAGTGCCGCCTGCTCGCGGAACTTTGTTCTGCCCCGGAGAACTACGGATCGCGCCGCGCCGCGGCCCAGACGCTTCGATAATGGCTCCGTCAGCGCGCTCGGATCCGCCCCGGCGCCGCCCGCTTGAAATGCTTGCGGACGGCGCTGGCCCTAGCCCCAGGAAGGTGTGCAAAATCCTGATAGCTGGAAGCCTATACAATTTGTGCCACAGGACATGTCCCAAATTGGCTATCACGGCGATCAATCCGGACCGCGCGGCCTCGGCGCTTCACCGCGTTGCCGTCGCCGTTGGCGCAGACGTCACGCAAAGGCGCGCCGGATAACTTGAACAAAGACCGCCGATTGAGGCGCCCTCGGGAGCCAGTTGAGACCGCCTAAACAAAGCCATGCCGCCCGTTTGAAAATCTTACAGGCGGCATAGGCCTTCCAGCCCGAGAGGGTACGAACAAAATCCCGGATATTCCACGTTTAGAGTGCGATGGCCTCTTTACCTGCGGAGCCTATCCTCTAACGGTATCGGCTCCTCATATCGGCGCTCGCAAACCCGGCGACCGCAGCCAGTCGCTTAACTGTGAGGCGGTTTCGGCAAGACGCGCCTTGCGGATAAGGCGGGAGCGCTCGACGCCCGGGGGAGTTCCCCACGCCTCCTTCCGGAGTCGCTGCGCCTCGATGTTGAGACGCTCTTCAAGTGATTCTGCGTGCGTGAGACGCGGTCGCTTCATGACCATGGCGCGCTCCGTTCCGTTGGAGGAAGGCGGGAGCGCTACCGGGCGATCTCATCACCGATGACAGCCACGAGCGGGGCGGTGATGGACCTACTGTGTACCTGTCTGGAAGGAATAGCGAGCTATCTGTTTCAGGCCTTTTGTCGCAACGCGTGGAACGAATGGCGTTTTAAAGCGGGTGGATGTTGTTCCGGCTGTAAAGCAGGGAAGAACAGATAGCGTCCCATGGAAAATGATGGGGCTAGAACATTTACTATGCCGTCTCGGTAGTCCTACTGAGAACATCAGCTAAGTCATGGTTTCTGTTCGTTTAATCCGCGCAACTATGAATCCGAAATCAAACCAGAACTCCGGGGCTTAAACGCGGTTAGTGCTGACACGTCGGAAAGAACATATTGCGAACATAGAACAAACGTGGTACGAGGTTCCTATCAACAAACGCGTTCCGCCCGATCCCATCGCCCGTTTTTCCCGCTAGCGAATCCCCGCCATAAGGAGCACATCCCAAATGTCCGCTACTGCACTGCGTATCGTCGAAGGATCCTCCATGGACAAGTCCAAGGCCCTCTCAGCCGCGCTCTCCCAGATCGAGCGTCAGTTCGGCAAGGGCTCGGTGATGAAGCTCGGCAAGAACGACCGTTCGATGGATGTCGAGACGGTGTCCTCGGGATCGCTGGGGCTCGACATTGCGCTCGGCGTCGGCGGCCTGCCGAAGGGACGTGTCGTCGAGATCTACGGGCCGGAATCGTCGGGCAAGACCACGCTGGCGCTGCACACCGTGGCGGAAGGCCAGAAGAAGGGCGGCATCTGCGCCTTCATCGACGCCGAACACGCGCTCGATCCGGTCTATGCGCGCAAGCTCGGCGTCAACATCGACGAGCTCCTGATCTCGCAGCCGGACACTGGCGAGCAGGCGCTGGAGATTTGCGACACGCTGGTGCGCTCTGGTGCGGTCGACGTGCTGGTGATCGATTCGGTTGCGGCGCTGGTGCCGAAGGCCGAGCTCGAGGGCGAGATGGGCGATGCGCTGCCGGGCCTGCAGGCGCGCCTGATGAGCCAGGCGCTGCGCAAGCTCACCGCCTCGATCAACAAGTCTCACACCATGGTGATCTTTATCAACCAGATCCGCATGAAGATCGGCGTGATGTACGGCTCGCCGGAGACCACCACCGGCGGCAACGCGCTGAAGTTCTATGCCTCGGTCCGTCTCGACATCCGCCGCATCGGCGCGATCAAGGAGCGCGACGAGGTGGTCGGCAACACCACCCGCGTCAAGGTGGTGAAGAACAAGCTGGCGCCGCCCTTCAAGCAGGTCGAGTTCGACATCATGTACGGTGAGGGCGTCTCCAAGATGGGCGAAATCCTCGACCTCGGCGTCAAGGCCGGCATCGTCGAGAAGTCGGGCGCCTGGTTCTCCTATGACAGCCAGCGGCTCGGCCAGGGACGCGAGAACTCCAAGGCGTTCCTGAAGGCGAATCCCGACATCACCGCCAAGATCGAAACTGCGATCCGCCAGAACTCCGGCCTGATCGCCGAGCAGATCCTCGCCGGTACGCCCGAGCGCGATGCCGAAGGCGAAGAGCCCGCCGAGGAGTAAGCCGCAAGCATGATCCGGAAAAGTGCGAAGCGGTTTTCCGAAAGATCATGCTCAAACGATCAAATCATTTCGCTGCAAGCGGGCGCTGAGGACGTTGAGTTGCCGACGTCTTCGGCGCCTGTTTGGTTTTGTAGCCGGTGTTCAGTGAGTTGAAGCGGTGAAGCGCCTGATCTTGGGTAATCCATCCGGGCTCGACCTGAAACGCGCAGGTCTGGGCGACGCGGTGCTTCCGCTTTCATTTCGCTTCGCCTGGGGCGTGTTGCCTTCGCCACAAGAGCTGGCGGCCTATTTCAGCCTGCGAACGCGCCAGAAGCCGGGGAAACATTGGTCGGATTGGATTTCCCCGTCTGCGAAGCGCGCGACTTTGAAGGACCTCGCGTTCAACGATTATTGCCAGTCGTTCGACATCATCGAATTGTGGTTTGACCCTGATCCAAACGACCAGCTACAGTTGATCTGGATGCTCGACCACTTTCATGCTGGGCCGGACATGTTAGCGAAGCTGAAATTGCGTCTCGTCGGCTTCAGCCTGCTAACGATGGACCCGGCATGGCGCGGTTGGAACGAGGTCCCGCTGGCTAACATCCGACCCGCGGATATCGAGACGGCTAGCATGTGCTGGCAAGCGTACCGGGCAACAACTCCGGAGGTGTGCTTCGATGCGGTGCACCGCGATCTGAGTGCGTTTCCGTTGCTGAGGCCGGCTCTGCTTGATCTGCTCTGCGAACTGCCGTGGAGCGGATCGGGACTTGGTGCGACCGAGATACGGCTGCTTGAGCTGATCGCTGCGGGTTTCATGGGCACGAACGCGCTGCTCTATCTTCGCGGCTTTCGCCAGCGTGGCGTCTTCAACGACATGGAAATTGGCGGGCTGCTCGAAGGCCTTGCGCATGGACCGCAGCCGGTGATCGCTGGGCTCGACGATGACTTGCGTGTCATCGAACCCGGGAATGCACGGGTGCGTCTTGAGGCCTACCAGCGAAGCCGCTTGTCGATCACCGAGTTTGGCAAGGCAGTCCTCGCCCACGAGGCAGACTTCACCGATCACAATCCGATCAATCGCTGGTGGGGCGGCACGCATCTCACCAACGACAACCTCTGGCGCTGGAATCCGGCATTGACTGGCCATCGCACGTAGCGGGAGCCGCGCGCACCGTGACGAGTCTGATCCTAGCGACAAACGACCTTGCGAGCTACCGCCTGAGACAGGCGGGAAGGGCGGACATCGTCGTCGGCTTGAGGCCGCGCTTCGTTTGGGGGAAAATGCCCTCGTCAGATGACCTCGCGACCCTCCTGGAGGCGCGCTCCGCAAAGCATGTCGATTTCGACACGCACTGGCTCGACTTCGTCAGTTCAAGATGGACTGGCTCTGTAGGCAAGGACGTCGGTCTCGTCGAGCTCTGCGAGCGTTGCGACAGTGTCGAGCTTTGGGCTGATCCTCGGCCGAATGACCAGCTGGTGCTGGTCTGGCTGCTCGACGTGCTCCGTCCGCACCGGCACATCGTCGCGAAGCTCCGTCTGGTCCAGACCGATGTCGAGATCGGCAGCTACCGAGGCGAAAGCTCGGCGAAATGGCGATTGCCGGCACTTGCGGCGACCGATGATCGGTCGGAATTGGCCAGTCGCGCCTGGAGCGCCTTTTGCGCTCCGACTGCCGAGCCCTGTTTCGAGCTTCTCATGCAGGATCTGTCGGCGATACCGCAGCTCCGGGCGGCTCTCATCGCGCTGCTTGAGGAGCTTCCCGGGCGTGACACCGGCCTCGGCGCGTCCGAACTGCGGTTGCTGGATCTCGTCGCCGACGGCGAGGCGAAGCCACAGGTCCTTTCAAGCGAGTTGAACAGGCAACGCGGCGTGTTCGATTTTCAGGAGGCGGAGCTGATCCTGGACCGGCTCGCTTATTGTCCATCGCCGGTCCTGACCGGCTTCCCTGCCGAGATCGAGGGGCCAGACGATTTGGAGGCCCGGCGAGAACGGCTGCTGTACAGCCGGCTGTCGCTCACCGATTTCGGCCAGGAAGTGTCGGATCGCGCGCGCGACTTCAGTCAGGACAACCCGATCCATCGCTGGTGGGGCGGCACTGAATTGACCAATGACCGGCTGTGGCGCTGGGACTCCGAAGGCCGCGCCCTGGTTGCCCCGTAGGCCTGACAGCGGGTGTGCGCAGATCAGCCTACGACAGCGCTTTTTCCCGGCTCGCGATCAGCGCGCGCAGGTCCTCGGTCACGGCGACCGATTGATGGGTCTTCTGGTCGGTCGCGACCCAGATGATTTCTCCGGTCGCGCGCAGGTCCTCGGAGCCCTTGGCGAAGATCGCGAGGTTAAGCACGATCGAGGAACGGCCGATCCGTGCCACGCGGACGCAAACCTCGATGTCTTCGTCGAACCGGATCGGCGCCTTGTACTCGACGACTGATTTCACGGTGTGAAAGTCGATGCCGGTCCGCGTCACCTCGCCGAGATAGTCGTAGCCGAGTGCACGGAAATATTCCGTTATCGCGGTGTCGAAATAGGTCAGGTAGTGGGCGTTGAACACCACGGCCTGGGCGTCGACTTCGGAGTAGCGGACGCGAAACGGGAAATGAAACCAGAATTCCTCGCGCATGTTTCCTCCTGCCGCAGGCGGCCCTTGCCATCGTTGGTCTCGCGTCCGCTTCGACCGGTGCAGGTCGAGGACGAGCGAAACGCCGAATTCTTATCGTTGTAGATGCCAGGTTGAGCCGGAGGGCTCAACCTGCGCTTTGATATCCGGGCGACGCGAGCGCCTCCCGAGACACGTCGCCCGACTACTCCGCCGCCTGCGCGTAATCCTCGATCGGCGGGCACGAACACACCAGATTGCGGTCGCCGTAGACATTGTCGACGCGGCCGACCGGGCTCCAGTATTTGTCGGACCGCGACACGCCCGCCGGGAAGCAGCCCTCGGCGCGGGTGTAGGCCCGGCTCCAGGCGTCGTCGGCGATGTCGTGGACGGTGTGCGGCGCGTGGCGCAACGGCGACGCCTCGATCTTCCAGCGGCCCTTCTCGATCTCCGCGATCTCGCCCCGGATCGCAATCATGGCATCGCAGAAGCGGTCGATCTCGAACTTCGATTCGGATTCCGTCGGCTCGATCATTAGCGTGCCCGCCACCGGGAAGCTCATGGTGGGCGCGTGGAAGCCGTAGTCGATCAGCCGCTTGGCGATGTCGTCCACGGTGACGCCGCTGGTCGTCTTCAGCGCGCGCGGGTCGACGATGCATTCATGCGCGACGCGATCCCGGGCATTGCGGTACAGCACCGGGAAGTGCGGCTGTAGCCGCGCGGCGATGTAGTTGGCATTGAGGATCGCGATCTCGGTGGCGCGCGTGAGGCCTTCACCACCCATCATCAGGATGTAGATGTAGGAGATGGTCAGGATCGACGCCGAGCCGAACGGCGCGGCCGACACCGGGCCGATGGCGTGTGCTGTCGCGCCGTCAGTTGCGGGATGACCCGGCAGATAAGGCGCAAGATGCGCCTTCACACCGATCGGGCCCATGCCGGGGCCGCCGCCGCCATGCGGGATGCAGAAGGTCTTGTGCAGATTGAGATGGCTGACATCGGCGCCATAATCGCCGGGCCGCGACAGCCCGACCTGCGCGTTCATGTTGGCGCCGTCGAGATAGACCTGTCCGCCATGCGCATGCACGATGTCGCAGATCTCGCTGATATGCTCCTCGAACACGCCGTGGGTCGACGGATAGGTGATCATCACGGCGGCGAGATTGGCCGAATGCTTCTCGGCCTTGGCGCGGAGATCGTTGACGTCGACGTCGCCGCGCGTGTCGCAGGCGACAACCACGACGTCCATGCCGACCATCGCGGCCGAGGCCGGATTGGTGCCGTGCGCGGAGGAGGGGATCAGGCAGACCTTGCGGTGCGGCTCGCCGCGAGCGAGGTGATAGCCACGGATCGCCAGAAGCCCGGCATATTCGCCCTGCGCGCCGGAGTTCGGCTGCAGCGAGATCGCGTCATAGCCGGTGATGTCGCAAAGCCACTGCTCCAGCCGCTTGAACAGCGCGTGATAGCCCTTGGCCTGATCTGAGGGGGCGAACGGATGCAGATTGCCGAACGCCGGCCAGGTCAGCGGTATCATCTCGGTGGTGGCGTTGAGCTTCATCGTGCAAGAGCCGAGCGGGATCATCGCGCGGTCGAGCGCGAGGTCGCGATCGCTGAGCTTGCGCATGTAGCGCAGCAGCTCGGTCTCCGAGCGGTGGGTGTTGAACACCGGGTGGGTGAGGAAGGCGCTGGTGCGCCGCAGCTCCTTCGGCAGCGCCTCGCGCGCGGCCGCCTCGATCTCGGCAAAGCTGAGCTTGCCGCCGAACACGCGCCATACCGCCTCGACGGTCTCCGGCGTCGTGGTCTCGTCGAGCGCGATGCCGAGCGTGGTCGCACCGATGCGCAGATTGATCCGCTCCGCCTGCGCGCGGGAGACGATCTCGATCTGCTTCGCTCCGGCCTCGACCGTCACGGTGTCGAAGAACGCTTCGCTGGTCGGCGCAAAGCCGAGCTTGCGCAGGCCTGCGGCGAGCACGGTGGCGCGGCGATGCACGCTGCGTGCGATATGGGTCAGGCCTTCGGGTCCATGATACACCGCATACATCGAGGCGATCACGGCGAGCAGCACCTGCGCGGTGCAGATGTTGGAGGTCGCCTTCTCGCGGCGGATATGCTGCTCGCGGGTCTGCAGCGCCAGCCGATAGGCCGGTGCACCGCGCGAATCCACCGAAAGCCCGACGATGCGGCCGGGCAGCGAGCGTTTCAGCGTGTCGCGCACCGCCATGTAGGCGGCGTGCGGTCCGCCGTAACCCATCGGCACGCCGAACCGCTGCGCCGAGCCGATTGCAATGTCGGCGCCGAGCTCGCCGGGCGAGGTCAGCAGGGCCAGCGACAGCAGGTCCGCGGCCACGATCGCAAGCGCACCCTTGGCGCGCAGCGATGCGATCGCCGGCCGCAGGTCGCGCACCGCGCCCGTCGTGCCCGGATATTGCAGCAGCGCGCCGAGCACGTCGGCCTTGTCGAGCTCGGTCAGGGGATCGCCGACCACCAGTGCCCAGCCCAGCGGTGCGGCGCGCGTGCGCATCACCGCCAGCGTCTGCGGATGAACTTCCTTGTCGACGAAGAACACCTTCGCTTTCACCTGCGAGTGGCGCTCGGCGAGCGCCATCGCTTCGGCCGCCGCGGTCGCCTCGTCGAGCAGCGAGGCGTTGGCGACGTCGAGACCGGTGAGATCGCAGATCATGGTCTGGAAGTTGAACAGGGCTTCGAGCCGGCCCTGGCTGATCTCCGGCTGATACGGCGTATAGGCGGTGTACCAGGCCGGGTTCTCCAGGATGTTGCGCTGGATCACCGCGGGCAGGATGGTGCCGGAATAGCCCTGGCCGATCAGCGAGGTGAACACCTGGTTCTGCGCGGCGAGTTCGCTCATATGCGCGAGCGCTTCGGTCTCGCTCAGCGCCCGGCCGAGATCGAGCGGCGCCTTCTGAAGGATCGACGCTGGCAACGTCTCATTCATCAGCGCCTGCAGGCTCGCGGCGCCGACCGTTTCCAGCATCGCGTTGACGTCGCGCGGTGATGGTCCGATGTGGCGGCGGGCGAAATCGGTGGCAGCTTCGTTGATCGGCTTGAAGGGCGCGTTCATGACGTGGTCCTCGGCTTGATCCTCAGGCGGTGTGCGCGGCGTAGGCGGCCTCATCCATCAGGCCGCCGAGTTCGCTCTTGTCGGCAATCTTCAGCTTGAAGAACCAGGCCTTGCCGCCGGCATCCGAATTGACCAGCGCGGGCTCGGCGGCGAGCGCCTCGTTGACCTCGACCACGTCGCCGGTGATCGGCGCGTAGACGTCCGAGGCGGCCTTGACGGATTCGACGACGGCGGCGGCCTCGGCCTTCTTCAGGCTGCGGCCGACCTTGGGCAGTTCGACGAACACGACGTCGCCGAGCTGCGATTGCGCGTAATCGGTGATCCCGATCGTGGCGACGTCGCCCTCGATGCGGAGCCATTCGTGGTCGGACGTGTACAGCGTCGTCATGGGGATCGATCCTTTGGCGTTTAGCGTTTGTAGGTATTGGGAACGAAGGGCGTGGCGGCGACCTTCAGCGGTAGCCGTTGGCCGCGCACTTCGGCGAAAACGGTGGTGTCGAGTGCGGAAAGCGATGTCGGCAGGTAGCCCATCGCAACCGGTGCATTGAGGCTCGGGCCGAAGCCGCCCGAGGTCACCTTGCCGATTGGCTCGGTCGAGGTCGGATCGGCAAACAGCATGGCGCCTTCGCGCACCGGCGCGCGGCCGTCGGGCTTCAACCCGACGCGGCGGCGGGCAGCGCCTTGTGCGAACTGGCCGAGAATCTTGTCGGCGCCCGGAAAACCGCCGGCGCGGGCGCCGCCGCTCCGGCGTACCTTTTGCACCGACCATTCCAGCGCGCCTTCGACTGGCGTCGTCGTGGTGTCGATATCGTGGCCATAGAGGCAAAGCCCGGCCTCGAGGCGCAGGCTGTCGCGCGCGCCGAGCCCGATCGGCAGCACGTCGGGATTGTCCAGCAGCGCGGTGACCAGGGCTTCCGCCTTGTCTGCGGGCACGGAAATCTCAAAGCCGTCCTCGCCGGTATAGCCGGAGCGCGAGACGAAGCAGTCGATGTCGGCGACGCGGCGCGGTCCGGCGTCCATGAATTTCATCGAACTGACATCTGGGCAAAGTTTCGCCAGCGCCGATTCGGCTTTCGGCCCCTGCAGCGCGATCAGCGCGCGGTCGGCCAGCGGCACGATCTCGCAAGCTTCGGAGAGATGCGCGCGCAGATGCGCCTCGTCCTCGGCCTTGCAGGCGGCGTTGACGACCAGGAACAAATGATCGCCGAAATTCGCGACCATCAGGTCGTCGAGCAGGCCGCCGTCGTCGTTGGTGAATTGCGCGTAGCGCTGCCGTCCCGGCGCGATGCCGACGATGTCCTGCGGCACCAGTCTTTCCAGCGCGAGCGCCGCGTCACCGACCTTGCCGGATTTGGCCTTGAGCACCAGCTGGCCCATGTGAGACACGTCGAACAGGCCCACATTGCTGCGGGTGTGCAGATGCTCCTTCAGCACGCCGGCGGTGTATTGCACCGGCATGTCGTAGCCGGCGAAGGGCACCATCTTGGCGCCGCGCGCCAGATGCAACGCGTGCAGCGGGGTCTGTTTCAGCGGGGAGGTTTCGCGCGCAACCATCACAGGGCCCTCGCGGTTCCCGCGGGGACCTATTTCCCCTTGAGAAACCTGCAGAAAGCCCCATCTGTCGCTGTGCCTGAGAGTATTATCCCGTCGGCGGGCGCGTCGGGGAGAACCCCAGCGCCTCTTTCCAGATGTCAGACGTCACGCGGTCCTTTTGCCTGAGAGTTTCCGGGGCGGTTGCTCCTTCGGCGCCGGCGGTAAGGCCGGTCTCTCCCGACGTGACGGGGTAACAGGTAGGTAGAAAACACGGCGCCACCAAGACTGTCAACGCAGCTGCAACAACTATCCAATGGGCTTTGTGCTGCCGCGGCAAGCCCATGATCTGCCTGCACAGTTTCTGGACACCGCAGCTGGCAATGTCTAAAAGCGTTCGGCCGGAAAATGACGCCTTTTTGCGGCTGGCCGGCCCCTTTTTCCGATTGGATGAACATGAGCAGCGTCAACGACATCAGGTCGACATTTCTGAACTTCTTCAAGGAGAACGGCCACGAGATCGTGGCGTCGTCGCCGCTGGTTCCGCGCAACGACCCGACCCTGATGTTCACCAATGCCGGCATGGTGCAGTTCAAGAACGTCTTCACCGGCGTCGAGAAGCGCGGCTATCAGCGCGCCACGACGTCGCAGAAGTGCGTCCGCGCCGGCGGCAAGCATAACGACCTCGACAATGTCGGCTATACCGCGCGCCATCTCACCTTCTTCGAGATGCTCGGCAACTTCTCGTTCGGCGACTACTTCAAGGAGCGCGCGATCGAGCTCGCCTGGAATCTGATCACCAAGGATTTCGGACTGAAGAAGGACAAGCTGCTCGTCACCGTCTACCACACCGACGACGAGGCGGCCGGCTTTTGGAAGAAGATCGCGGGCTTCTCGGACGATCGCATCATCCGCATCCCGACCTCGGACAATTTCTGGGCGATGGGCGATACCGGCCCGTGCGGTCCTTGCTCGGAGATATTTATCGATCGCGGCGAGCATATCTGGGGCGGACCTCCCGGCAGCCCGGAGGAGGATGGCGATCGCTTTCTCGAGTTCTGGAACCTGGTGTTCATGCAGTACGAGCAGGTGACGAAGGAGGAGCGCGTGGCGCTGCCGCGTCCCTCGATCGACACCGGCATGGGGCTGGAGCGCATGGCCTGCATCCTGCAGGGCGTCGAGAGCGTGTTCGAGACCGACCTGTTCCGCCATCTGATCGATGCGGCCGCTTCGGCCCTCGGCCATGGGCCGAACGAGCAGAACGTGGCGTCGTACCGGGTGATGGCCGACCATCTGCGCTCCTCGGCGTTCCTGATCGCCGATGGTGTGCTGCCGTCGAACGAGGGCCGCGGCTATGTGCTGCGCCGGATCATGCGCCGCGCGATGCGCCACGCGCAGCTCTTGGGCGCGAGCGAGCCGCTGATGCATCGCCTGGTCTGGGCGCTGGTCCGCGAGATGGGCCAGGCCTATCCGGACCTGGTCCGCGCGGAGAAGCTGATCGAGGAGACACTGCAGCTGGAAGAGACCCGCTTCCGCAAGACGCTGGTGCGCGGCTTGTCGATCCTCGACGAGAAGAGCGCCGGCCTCAAGAAGGGCGACATGTTCGACGGCGACACCGCGTTCACGCTGTACGACACTTATGGCTTCCCGCTGGACCTGACGCAGGACGCACTGAAGTCGCGCGGCATCAGCGTCGACCAGGCATCGTTCACCGACGCGATGAACCGCCAGCGCGAGAAGGCGCGCGCCTCCTGGGCAGGCTCCGGCGAGGCGGCGACCGAGACGATCTGGTTCCCGCTGCGCGAGAAGCTCGGCGCGACCGAATTCCTCGGCTATGAGACCGAGAGCGCGGAAGGCGTGGTAACGGCGCTGGTCAAGGACGGCGCCGAGGCCGATGGCCTCAAGGCTGGTGAGAGCGGCGCGATCGTGCTGAACCAGACGCCGTTCTATGCGGAGTCCGGTGGTCAGGTCGGCGACGTCGGCATCCTCACGGGCGAGGGCGTCAAATTCCGCGTCACCGACATGCAGAAGAAGGCCGGCGACCTGTTCGTACATGTCGGCACGGTGGAGCAGGGCACGCTGAGTGTCGGAACCGCGCTGCAGCTCGAAGTCGACCACAACAGGCGTTCGTCGATCCGCGCCAACCACTCGGCGACGCATCTGCTGCACGAGGCGCTGCGCCAGGTGCTCGGCGATCACATCGCGCAGCGCGGTTCACTGGTCGCGCCCGATCGCCTTCGCTTCGATTTCGTGCATCCGAAGCCGATCACGCCTGAAGAACTCGCCCGGGTCGAGGACATCGCCAACGATGTCGTGCTCGAGAATGACGAGGTCACGACCCGCATCATGGGTGTCGACGATGCCCGCGAGGCCGGTGCGCGCGCGCTGTTCGGCGAGAAATACGGTGACGAGGTTCGGGTCGTCTCGATGGGCAAGAGCGCCCGCGAGCATGGCCAGAACGCGCTTGGCTGGTCGGTCGAGCTCTGTGGCGGCACCCATGTTCGCCGCACCGGCGACATCGGCCTGATTTCGGTGACCGGCGAGAGCGCGGTCGCCTCCGGCGTCCGCCGCATCGAGGCGCTGACCGGGCATCATGCGCGCAAGCACGCCAATGACACGATGACGCTGGCGAAGACCGCGGCGGCCGAGCTGCGCACCTCGATCGAGGACGTGCCGGCGCGCATCGCAGCCCTGATGGAGGAGCGCAAGAAGCTCGAGCGCGACCTGTCGGACGCCCGCAAGAAGCTCGCGATGGGCGGCGGTTCGTCGTCGAACGGTGCCGCCTCCGGCGTGCGCGAGGTCGGCAACGTCAAGCTGCTCGCTCGCGCGGTCGAGGGCGTCGAGACCAAGGACCTGAAGAGCCTGGTCGACGACGGCAAGAAGCAGATCGGCTCGGGGGTGGTCGCGATCGTCGGCGTCACCGAGGACGGCAAGGCCGGCATCGTGGTCGGCGTCACCGCCGACCTCACCTCGCGCTTCAACGCGGTCGAGCTGGTGCGCAAGGGCTCCGAGGTGCTCGGCGGCAAGGGCGGCGGCGGCCGGCCCGACATGGCGCAGGCCGGCGGCCCCGACGGCGCCAAGGCGGACGCCGCGCTGTCGGCAATTGAACAAGCGATGGCCGGCGCCTGACGGAGAGGCTGATCGTGGCGACGGCTCCGCTCAAGCCCACGATCAGCGATCCCGGGCTGCGCGAGCGTCTCTACGAGCTGCTTGAGCAGGACCACCTGCCATATTCGGTCGGCTTGCGCTTCGTCCGGCTTGTTGTCGCGATCATCACCGTCGATGTGCTGGCGGCGATCCTGGCGTCGGTGCCGGAGATCGATGCGCAGTTCGGGTGGCTGTTCACAGCGATCGAGATCGCCGCCGTGATCGCCTTCGCGCTGGAATATGCCGCGCGGCTCTGGAGTGTGGTCGGCCGCTCGCTGCGCGACATGACACCGTTGCAGGCGCGGCTGGAATACGCCTTCTCGGCGCTCGGCGTCATCGACCTGCTCGCCTTCCTGCCATCGGCCATCGCGCTTGCGATCGGTGACAAGACCGCGCTGGTGTTGTTCGGCATGCTGCCGTTCCTGAAGCTCGTGCGGTATTCGACCGCGATGCGCTCGCTGCTTGCGGCCCTGCATGCCGAGCGACGCACGCTGTTCGGCTGCGTCGTGATCCTGACCGGCGCGGTGCTGCTGTTCGCCGCGCTGCTCTATGCCATCGAGCACAAGGTGCAGCCGGACAAGTTCGGCACCATGCCGCAGGCGATGTGGTGGGCAATCGTGACGCTCGGCACCGTCGGTTACGGCGACGTCGTGCCGGTGACGCCGCTCGGCCGTATCGTCACGGTGGTTGCGATCGTGGTCGGCTTTGCGATGATCGCGCTGCCGGTCGCGATCGTCTCGACTGCGTTCGCCGACGAGGTGCGGCGCCGCGACTTCGTCGTCACCTGGGGCATGCTGGCGCGGGTGCCGCTGTTCTCGCACCTCAACGCCGCCGACATCGCCGACATCATGCGGCTGTTGCGGTCACAGACCATCGAGGCAGGCGAGGTGCTGGTGCGGCGCGGCGATGCGGCGTCGTCGATGTATTTCATCACCGCCGGCGAGGTCGAGATCGACCTGCCGAGCCAGCGGGTGCGGCTTGCCGACGGCGCGTTCTTCGGCGAGATCGCGCTGCTCCGGCGGACCAACCGTTCCGGCACGGTGACGGCGATGCGGAAGACCAAGCTGCTGCTGCTCGATGCGCAGGACTTCCATGCCCTGATCGAGCGGATGCCGGCGCTCGCCGCCCATGTCAGGGAGACGGCGGAGGCGCGGCTCGCCGATCCGCTCACCGCCGGTGGTGACCTTGCCGCCAGCGAGATCGCCCAGGCGCCGCACGAGACCGACGGCGGCATCCGCGACTAAAGCCTCGTTCCGATCAAATCGGAACGAGGCTTTAGATTCCTCTTTTGACGCGTTTTCTTCACGCGAACCGGTACCCACTTCGCTTGAAAACGCTCTAGTCGCGGCGCAGGAACACGTAGTCCGCCGAATACGCCGCGCTCTTCAACGCGCCTGATTTGTCGCAGGCGCCGTTGAGTTCACCGCCCGAGGTGTTGATCCGCTGCACGGTGGCGACGCTCGACAGCAGGCCGTTGCCGCGATGGGCGATCACCTCGAGCTTCAGCCAGGGAATGTCAGCTGACGTTGCGCCGGGCGCGCTGCCCGCGGTGCGGGCGGTCACGGCGCTGCCGTCGACATGCTCCCAGTTCGGCCCCGCATAGTGCCGGCCGACGGTGCGGCCACCGGCAATCAGGGTGGCGACCGGTTCGCGGAACGACCAGGCAAGCTTGCCGTCGGTGACCGGCTTGCACTCATAGACCTGCACGCCCTCGGCATGGACGGTGAGGACCGCGGTCTCGTCGGGCGCCGCGACGGCGTCCGGCAGGGGATCGGCAGCGAGTGCCGCCGATCCGGTCAGCAACAAGGACGCGAGCGTCACCCGGCCGAGAAGGGTCATGGTCACGCTCGCTATTGTGTCTGGAAACAGCGGCCGTCAGGCCGCCATCGCCTTCCCGAGATTGTCGGCGACCTTGTCGAGGAAGCCGGTGGTCGAGAGCCAGCGCTGGTCGGCGCCGACCAGGAGCGCGAGGTCCTTGGTCATGTAGCCCTCTTCGACGGTCGCGACGCAGACCTTCTCCAGCGTGGTGGCGAACTTCGCCAGCGCCTCGTTGTTGTCGAGCTTGGCGCGATGGGCGAGGCCACGGGTCCAGGCGAAGATCGACGCGATCGAGTTGGTCGAGGTCTCCTTGCCCTTCTGGTGCTCGCGGTAGTGGCGGGTCACGGTGCCGTGGGCGGCTTCGGCTTCCACCGTCTTGCCGTCCGGGGTGAGCAGCACCGAGGTCATCAGGCCGAGCGAGCCGTAGCCCTGGGCCACGGTGTCGGACTGCACGTCGCCGTCATAGTTCTTGCAGGCCCAGACATAGCCGCCGGACCATTTCAGCGCCGAGGCCACCATGTCGTCGATCAGGCGGTGCTCGTAGGTCAGGCCCTTGGCCTCGAATTCCTTCTTGAACTCGCGGTCGTAGATGTCCTGGAAGATGTCCTTGAAGCGGCCGTCATAGACCTTCAGAATCGTGTTCTTGGTCGAGAGGTAGACCGGGTAGTTGCGCAGCAGGCCGTAATTGAGCGAGGCGCGGGCGAAATCGATGATGGAGTCGTCGAGATTGTACATCTCCATCGCGACGCCGGCGCCGGGCGCCTTGAACACTTCCCGCTCGATCACGGTGCCGTCCTCGCCGACGAACTTCATCGACAGCGTGCCCTTGCCCGGGAACTTGATGTCGGTGGCGCGGTACTGGTCACCATAGGCGTGGCGGCCGATGATGATCGGCTTGGTCCAGCCGGGAACCAGGCGCGGCACGTTCTTGCAGATGATCGGCTCGCGGAAGATCACGCCGCCGAGGATGTTGCGGATGGTGCCGTTCGGCGACTTCCACATCTGCTTCAGGCCGAACTCCTTCACCCGGGCCTCATCGGGGGTGATGGTGGCGCATTTGACGCCGACGCCGACCTTCTTGATGGCTTCGGCGGCGTCGATGGTCACCTGGTCATTGGTCTCATCGCGGTATTCCATGCCCAGATCGAA
This sequence comes from Bradyrhizobium sp. RD5-C2, assembly GCF_019972155.1. Classification (GTDB taxonomy): domain Bacteria; phylum Pseudomonadota; class Alphaproteobacteria; order Rhizobiales; family Xanthobacteraceae; genus Bradyrhizobium. The sequence goes on from NZ_BOVL01000014.1 coordinate 170,167, forward strand.
ATAGAGCAGTTCGACATCCAGGAACGGGTTGATCAGCTTGTCCTTGATGTACTGCCAGATGATCCGGGTCATCTCGTCGCCATCGAGCTCGACGACGGGGTTGGATACCTTGATTTTAGCCATGACGGGGAGGCCCTCTTGGGAACGGCGCGCTTTTGACGGCGGGGGGTGGAAAATACGCCTGCGCTATAGCACCGCCCGCGGACGGGCGGAAGCGCACCGGTTATGCACTTTCAGCCCATCTTTTGACCGAGAACCGCCATTCTGAAGGGCGGCTCTCGCTCCTTGTCCTGGGCGAGTTTTCCTCGCCTGAACCCCTCTAAAACGGGACCTGCGTCGCGGTCCCGGCCACGATGTACCAGGTCACGAACAGGCCCGCGATCAGAGCCCCCGGCAAGCTCGATCCGGTCCGCCGCCAGGTGAAGGTCGCGATCACGCCGACGATCGCCAGCAGCGGCACGAACTGGATCGCGACGATGGTCGAGAGCGGCACGAATCCAGGGTCCGGGATCGGGTTGAACAGCTTACCGGTCAGCCACAGCGTGCCGTATTGCAGCACCAGCAACACGATGAAACCGAGCGTCAGCGCCAGGATGTTGGTCAGATAGAGCGCGCCGCGCGGCGCGCCCATGGTCGAGAAATTTCGGTGCAGCACGTGCAGCGCCACCACGAAAAACGCCGTGAACGGAATCAGATAGATCAGGAAGATGAGGAATTGCTTCGCGCTCATCAATTTGAGTGCGACGATCCAGAATCTGAAGTCGATCTTGAAGGCGAGGTCGGCGAGCCAGAGCGCAGCGTAGCCCACCACAACCGAGGTCACCGCGATCACGACGGATTGACCGACGAGGCCGGCCCGACTGGCGCGCTTAGGGGCGAACCACATCAGGGCCAGCGTGATCAGGCCGTTGATGATGGCCCAGACCAGGATCTGGTTGGTGATGCCCTGCGGCAGGAACGCGCTCGGGGTGACAACAGTGCCGCCCAGCGCAAAGGCCGGGTAGTAAGTCAGCGCCGGGATGAAGGCGGACAGGATGAACGCCGTGGTCCAGCGCCGGCCTTTGGCGGCCTCGTGCGGCGGCATGGTGCCGTCGGCAACCGCCGGCAGCCGCAGGCGGGAGAACATCGGCGCCTCCAGCAACCCGTCGAATGTCCCGATCACCAGCGCCACGAAGCCGATCAGCGCGATCAGGGTGCCGATCTCCTTGCGGAACCAGATCTGGTCGTCGGCTGGACGCGGGGTGCCGCCCTTCAATGTCTTGGCGAACCAGTCGAGGCTGTAGCCGATCGCCTCATGCGAGAGGTGCTCGGCCGGATGGGTCATCGCGGGGGTGTGCAGCACTCGCGCGGTGCCGTTGGCCGGATCGCCATAGACCTTGCCCGGCTCGACCGCGCCTTGCGTGCCGAACAGCGCCCAGAGTTTCGGGCTCTTGGTGACGTCGCGGGCGAGGTCGACGCCCCACATCAGCTCGGGGAATTCCTCGTACTGGGCGAACACCAGCGCAGTGTTGCGCGGCCATGTCGCGGTGCCCTCGGCGGCGAACGGCTTGCCGGTCGACGAGCCCTCCAGCACCATCGATTTGTAGTCATTGGGCATCGCGGTGGCGGCCGCCAGCACGGTCCAGCCACCCATCGAATGGCCCTCGAGCCCGATGTTGTCCTTGTCGACGAATGGCAGGCTGCGCAGATAGGCAAGGCCGTCAGGTCCGCCAAAACCGTTGGCGAAGGAGGGCGGGTCGCTATAGCCGTGGCCGGTCTGGTCGAGCGCCAGCACCACATAGCCGCGGCGCGCGAACTCGATGGCGAAGCCGTCCTGGGTCTCGCGCGAATTGATGTAGCCGTGCACCGCGAGGATGCCGGGGGCCGGGATTTGCGGCGTCGCGTTCGGCGGGACGTAGAGCAGGGCGCTCATGGTGTTGCCCTTGGCGCCCTTGAATCTGACATCCTCGATCCGGATGCCGCCTGCGGTCTGCGTGAGGTGGGCGAGCAGGCCCCCCGCCACGATCAAGACCACGCCGACAATCGCCAGCGTCCATCTGCCCCGCATCGTCGTCCCCCCACTGCTTCGACCCAAGTGCCTCGCCGTTCAAGCGGCGTCTCAAGCGTGCCTTTACAGCTTCGCTTTGGTTGTGGTTGATAGCCTATCCGAAGGCCAAGCGCGCGCAAGCGGCAGTCTTCGCTCCGTGCGATTGGGACTCCGATTGAGGATTCGCAAACGCTGCTAACCCTGTTATCTCCTTGGAGAAAATGGTCCCGCGCAAAACCGGTTGCGGCGCTCCGCATGAGAGTTTGAATCAGCTGCTTCGGAAGCTGATTCAAAATCTTCAGACGTTGAATCAGAAAGTGAAGTGAGATGTCCGGCACCGACAAGACCAAGGCAGGGCACGACCTTGCCGGTCCCGTTGTCATCCTGGTCGAGCCGCAGCTTGGCGAGAACATCGGCATGGCCGCGCGCGCGATGGGCAACTTCGCGCTGACCCGGATGCGCATCGTCAATCCGCGTGACGGCTGGCCGAACGTCGCCGCGCAACGCGCCGCCGCCGGCGCCGACCACATCATCGGTTCCGTCGAGTTGTTCGACACGGTCGAGCAGGCGATCGCCGATCTCACGCTGGTGTTTGCGACCACCGCGCGCGCCCACGATCAGGCCAAGCCGGTGGTCGGGCCCGAAGGCGCGGCGAACGAGATCGTCGGCCATGTCGCATCCGGCGGCGGAGCCGGCATCCTGTTCGGGCGGGAGCGCTCCGGCCTGACCAATGACGAGGTCGCGCTCGCCAACCGCATCATCACCTTCCCGGTCAACCCGGGCTTCGCCTCGCTCAACCTCGCGCAGGCGGTGCTGCTGATGGGGTACGAATGGTTCAAGCTCTCGACCGCGGGCGCGCTGCCCTTCGCGATGCCGGAGCGGTCCGAACCGGCCTCCCAGCACCAGATGCAAGCGTTCTTCGACAACCTCGTCGCCGAGCTCGACAAGGTCGAGTTCCTGCGGCCGGCAGAGAAGCGCGACACCATGCTGGTGAACCTGCGCAACATCTTCACCCGGATGGACCCGACCAAGCAGGACATGCACACGCTGCACGGCGTGGTGATGGCGATCGCCGAGGGCCGCAAGGGTCCGGCCAAGGGCGGCGTGCTCGACGGCGCGCAGGCGACGCGTCTGCGGGCGCTGCTCGCCGAGCAGGGGCAGGGCGGCGCTGCCGCCGACAACTCCAGCACGGTGCGCGGCCTTGCCCGGCTGCTCCGCCGCAACCCGACCGACGCCGAGCGGATCCTGTGGCAGG
>NZ_BOVL01000015.1 GCF_019972155.1 Bradyrhizobium sp. RD5-C2
CCGCGTCGTCGGCTATTTTTTGGCTCTTCATCGGTCAGGCCGCGCTGCGCTGGGAGTGACGGCCTTCCTTGACCTCTTCGATGACCTTGGCGCTGAAGGCTTCCAAGTCTCCTGGATTTCGCGACGTGATCACTCCCTGATCGACCACGACTTCCGAATCCTCCCACTTGGCGCCGGCGGCGACGACCTTCTTCGCATCGAAGATGTCCTTGATGAACTTCAGTGCCTTGGGCTCGACCCGCAGCAGGTCCGGATTGATCTGGCCGCCCGGCAGGACGACCGCGTCGTAGTCGTCGACCGCCACTTCGTCGAGTGTCTTGTCGACCTTCACGGATCGGCCCCAATCCTTCTTGTCCCACCCCTTTATCTCGCCGGCTGCGAGCGAAACAACGTGGACGGTCGCGCCAACTTTCGTCAGGCGATCCCGCGGCACCTTGAGCTCGGCCTGCTCGAAGCCGTTGGCGGCCAAAATTGCGATCTTTTTTCCGTTCAAATCCATGGTCGAATCCTTATCATGGCGTTTTGCCTACTATGCGGACCGCGCTGGGTCTGTTCCTGCCCGGCCGAAGTCTGCAGCGCCTGCCTGGGATCACCACGGCTCTGGCGCCTCCGGAAAGAAAGGCCGATCGCGCCGATGTGGAACATCGCTCCGGATTTCGGATTTATCGTACTTCACGTAGAGGAGGGTTCCATGCCCCGCGGCGATAAATCGAGTTACACCGGCAAGCAAAAGAGGATGGCTCGGCATATTGAGGAAGGCTACGAGCAGCGCGGATTGACGGAAAGCGAAGCGGAGCGGCGCGCCTGGGCTACCGTGAACAAGACAACCCACGGCGGCAAGAAGAGCGGCTCGGGCAGAGGCAAGGCCGAAGATCATTCCCCGGAGCGGAAGGGTGGCCGCCTCGGCGGGAAAGCGGCCGCCAGCAGGCCGGCGGCGGCGCGTTCGGCATCGGCGAAGAAGGCCGCACGGACTCGCAAGAGGCGCGCCGCCTGAACGGCAACGTGGATCCCGCGCTACTCCGACGTTTAGGCGGTACGGCCCGGATCCACGTTCTTAGGTTTTTTCGCGCGGCGCGTCATGTTGGCGGGATCAAGCTTACGCGCACTCCGCGCGACCCGAGTTCCTCGCGCTGAATGTCGTCTTCGGAAATTTCGGGCTCACAGCCATTGATTCGGACGGGCACGCGATCCTTCCATCGTTTAAAATCTTTGGCGCGACCCGTCTTGCATTTTAAGCGGCCAAAGGCGGATCACGGTCGGCAAGCCGGAATGGAAGAACAGATCCGCCCAGAAGAACGGGGACCAGGCGCTGCCAAACGATCAAGCAGACGCGGATAGACGGGCCGCAAGATAACGAGCCGTGCGGCTTCGCGGTTCGCTCGATACCTGTGCTGGCGTTCCCGCAGCCACGATGCGGCCGCCCTCATCGCCCGCGCCGGGACCGATATCGATGATCCAATCGCTCGCAGCCGCCACGGTCATGTCGTGCTCGACTACGACGGCCGTGTTCCCGGCTTCGACGAGACCGTGTAGTTGCTTCATCAGTTTCGCTACGTCCGATGGATGCAGACCGGTCGTGGGCTCGTCCAGCACGTAGAGAGCATGCCCGCGCTGAGCTCTTTGCAGCTCCGTGGCGAGCTTGACGCGCTGGGCCTCGCCTCCGGACAGTTCGGTAGCCGACTGCCCCAATCGGATGTATCCGAGACCGACCTCCCGAAGTACACCCAGTGATCGACGCAGCGGTTGGTCGTCTGCAAAAAAATCGAACGCATCGTCTACGGTCATTGCAAGTACGTCGGCAATGGACCGATCCCGGATCCTGATCTCGAGCGTCTTGGCGTTGTAGCGCGCGCCTTTACAGGTGGGACAGGGCGCGTACACGCTCGGAAGGAACAGCAGCTCGACGGACACGAACCCCTCACCCTCGCAAGTTTCGCAACGTCCCTTGGCAACATTAAAGGAAAACCTGCCGGCATCGTACCGCCGAGCGCGCGCCTGCTTGGTTGCGGCGAAAAGCTTGCGGACGTGGTCAAGTAAGCCGGTGTAGGTCGCCAAGTTCGATCGTGGCGTCCGACCGATCGGCTTCTGGTCCACGACGACCAAACGCTTGATGACGTCGAGCCCTTCCACGATTTCGCCGCCCAGGGTCTTGACCGGCGCCTCCAGCGCATCATCATCGTCCGCATTTTCAACTCGTTGCCCCAGTTCGTCCCCGACAGCATCGACGAGAAACTGGCTGATCAGGCTCGACTTGCCCGAGCCTGAAATCCCCGTGATGCTCGTGAATACGCCTAACGGAATCTCGGCATCCAGTCGCTTGAGGTTGTTGCGCGTGACGCCTCGGAGCTTGAGCCAGCCTTGAGCGGTTCGAGGATTCTTTTCGGCTTGGTCGTTCGTGTCGAACAGGAATGGTCGTGTTCGGGACGCCCCCACGTCCGCGAGGGCGGCCAACGGACCGCTGTACATGATATGCCCTCCATGGGTGCCGGCGTCGGGACCAACGTCGACGATCCAATCGGCGTGCCGCACCACGTCCAGTTGGTGCTCGACGACGAACAGCGAGTTGCCTGAAGACTTCAGGCGGTCCAGGGCGCGTAGTAGCGCCTCCGTGTCCGCCGGATGGAGCCCGGCCGAAGGCTCGTCAAGGACGTAGACGACGCCGAACAAGTTAGAGCGCACCTGGGTCGCCAGCCGGAGCCGTTGGAGCTCTCCTGGCGACAGCGTCGGCGTACTGCGATCGGGCGTCAGATAACCGAGACCGAGGTCGAGCAGCACATCGAGGCGAGCGGACATGTCTTCGGTGATGCGCTGCACGACGAGCGCCTTTTCGGGACGATCGGCGGATACTTTCTTCTGGCTCAGATGACGATCGATCAAGGATCGAAGCTGCTTCAGCGGCAAACGCGAGATGTCCGCGATGTCCATTCCGGCGAAAGTGACCGAAAGCGGCTCGGGCTTGAGACGCTTTCCCTTGCAGACCGGACAGTCGGAGCTCGAAAGAAATTGAGCGACCCTACGCTTCATCATAGCACTTTGCGTGGTCGCATACGTCTGAAGAACGTATCTGCGCGCGCCGGTGAAGGTGCCCTGATAGCTGGGTTCCTCTTTCCGCTTTAGCGCCCGCCTGGTCTCGGCCGGAGTGTACCCCGCGTAAACCGGAACCGTCGGCTGCTGTTCAGTGAACAGGATCCAGTCCCTGTCCCTCTTGGAAAGCTCCCGCCAAGGTTTGTCCACGTCGTATCCAAGGGTCACCAGGATGTCCCTGAGGTTCTGACCCTGCCAAGCGCTCGGCCAGGCCGCTACCGCCCTCTCCCGGATGGTTAGCGTGTCGTCCGGCACCAGTGAACGTTCATCGACGGAATGGACGCGTCCGATGCCATGGCACGTCGGACAGGCGCCTTCCGGCGTGTTCGGAGAGAACGATTCGGCGTAAAGCAGAGGCTGATTTTTCGGGTAATCACCAGCGCGCGAATAAAGCATCCGCAACAGATTGGATAACGTGGTGACGCTTCCGACTGACGATCTGGTGGTTGGCGAGCCTCGTTGCTGCTGAAGGGCCACCGCAGGGGGCAGCCCGTCGATCGAATCCACTTCGGGAACAGCCATCTGGTGGAACAGCCGCCGGGCATAAGGCGAGACGGACTCGAGATAACGGCGCTGCGCCTCCGCATAGAGCGTTCCGAAGGCGAGCGACGACTTGCCGGATCCGGAGACTCCCGTAAACACGACCAGCGCGTTTCGGGGAATGACCAGCGACACGTCCTTAAGATTATGCTCGCGGGCACCTCGCACCCGGACGAAGCCGCTATCGACTTCGAATTCCGCATTGCTGGAGCCCTCCGCCCGTGCGTCCATCAAACTCCTTTCGCGAGCGTTGTGATCTCGCCTCAAATAGAACCTTACGACCTGACGCCAGTTCCGTCGGGAGGAGGCTGTCGAACGCATGCGAGGCGGACGAAGGTGATCGGGGACGGTTCCTCAATATAAGAGAGGCAGAAATGGAGGTGGTCGTCTTGCTGCCGACCCCGATAGCAGCGCGGCTCGCTCGAGCGACCCAATGCCCCCGCGATCGACGGGAACAAATCGCCTCTTCAAACGCTTGGCTCGACATAATCGAGTGAAAGATAGAAATGGCCAAGCTGCAAGACGAGAGAATTGTGGAGACCGCCGTGGAAGCACGCGGAGCCGAGCGTGGCCCGACGGTGCGCAACGTACTGGTCGTCAGCCTTTGCCTTGTGGTCGTAGCTTTTGCGGTGATTTACTTTATCTATTTCCGGCACTAACGGCGCCGTTCTCGCTTCAGATTCACGAGCTTATGGTGCAGGAAGACACGAGGCGCTGCGGCGTTAACTTCATATCGCAGCCTGGTCACGACGATGGTTCCCGCAACCCTCCGGACAGCGGAATAACAAGCGCCATCTCGGCATCTATTACTCCATCGACGTTTCCGGATCGATCGAGACGGACGACGAGATCCAGCAGCCGAGAATAATCGCCAGATCGCCGATACCCGGGCAAGTGGCGTGATCCGTTTGTCGGACCGGCCCTAGCCGCATTGGACTGGTTGTGCGCTGTGTTCCGAATTGTTACCGTGCCCGTATGGGCATTTTTAACAGAAACCAGGGAACTCTAGTTCCCATCCACGAAGACAACGCGCACACCAAGGATTGGCTGGTGTTGCTAGAGGCGGCCACCATCGTCGGTCATGAACGCGACAAGCTGCGGGTCGCCCTCACAACTCAGGACAGGAAGCTCGTTACGAAGCGTCGGCTCTTCCGTAAGCCGGAGCACTTCCTCGTTCTGGACGGGTACGATCCGCGGATACATGCGCTCTATTTCTGTCCGCAGCTATTTAAGAATGAGAACGGTAGCCTCGTCCCTTTGACCGGGCCCGAAATCGGGCAGCTGATGGCTCACGCCCTCGAGGGCGGAGCGATCGAGAAGGCGCCATGGTACGAGCCCGCCGACGGCGTTCCTCAGGATCCGGTGATCAAAACCGCTCCCGGAATGGAATTTGACAGCCTGGTCGTGGATGCCCCCAGCCCGAAAGGCAGCAAACCCGCCGCCCTTCGTGCGGTTGCGGCTCCTGAAGACCGTCAATTGACTTCGGCGACGGAGTGCACTTCGTCTAGTAAGATGTGATCATTCTGAAATTTTCGGCCGGAGTCTTCCCTCAGTTGGCGACCTGCTCGTAGCTCACCTTCGCCCCTTCGACGAGGTTACTGAAGCCGGCCTGCTCCACCGCGGAAATGTGGACGAACACGTCCTTGCCGCCGCCATCCGGCTGAATGAAGCCATAGCCCTTTATCGGATTAAACCACTTCACCGCACCCATCGCCACGCGTCGTCACTCTCCTCGCTAATCGATCGCAAAATCTAACTATGGACGATCGATTCCAGCGGCCCGAGAGGGGTAGAAATCAAACTGGAACACCAAACGTCAGGGCAGAGATCTGTTTAGCGTCAAACGCTCTTCGCGAAGTAGCCAGTGGACTGAACCAATCCTAATGTTCACTTTGTAACTTAGCGCACCCGTTGCACCGGTAGGAACGATCGAAACCGAGCTAAGTTACCAACTATCCCAATTTCGAAGGAGACCAACGATGGATTGGAATCGGGTCGAAGGTAATTGGAAGCAGATGAAGGGTAAGGTCAAGGAGCAGTGGGGCAAGCTGACCGATGACGATCTTGACGTCATAGCCGGCAAGCAGGATCAACTCGAGGGTCGATTGCAGGAGCGTTACGGTTACGCGAAAGATCAAGCGCAGAAGGAAGTGAACGACTGGTACGGTCGTCAGAAGTGGTAATCCTCAAAGGGCTCTGCGTAAGGCAGGGCCCTTCGCTTTTAGATCTAAGATTATTGCGGAGCATTTGATGTCGGGGCCAACCGAAGAAGAAATTCGCACGAGGGCCTATCAACTTTGGCAGGAGGCCGGCGCACCGGAAGGTCTGGCGGACACGTTCTGGCATCAAGCTGAGAACGAGTTGCTCAGGCAAGATTCCGACCTTGGTGAACCACCACCGGGTATGACGGACAATCTGCCAATTTAGCCTGGCCAAAGCCCCGCAATTGCCCTCGCCTTATTCTGAGGCGCACATCCCTGAAAGATTGGGCTCTTGCCCAAACTCGACAGTTTGGCAGAGTGAGCCGGTTGCCAAGCCGCCAGCAGGATGGCACGCTGTGGTCTTTGATGTAACCTATGCTAATTTTGATCACCTATGTCATCTGGCAAGCTGGTTAGTGGCGTTGGGCAAGGCTGGTACGGTTACATAGCTAGCTGGCTATGTGCGGCATTTTTGACGTTCCTGGCTTGCGGGGCAGCTATTCAGACGGCGAACGCAACATCCCTTACCGAGGGTCAGAGCCAGCAAGCGATCGCATCGGAGCTGGGGGGTCAGGCGGATGGCAGCGCAGTGCTCCCTACCAGCGACCACGCCTCACTCGATCCCATCCCAACCACATCGAGCGAGGCGCCATCCAATCCTCTAGTAACCAGTCCGTCCACGGCAGTTCCGGGCGGCATCGACACTGTCCTGGTTCTCGATGAATGCTTTGTTGTAGAGGCATGCATCGATCGCTTCCTTGAAGCACTCTACGTGCGAGCGCCCAAGATCGACTGGATTGTTGCGTACGAAAGGAAGAATGTAACGATCAAGCGGAAGGGCAAGCTAGTCACAATCACTCGCAACATTCCAAAGCGAGTTGAAAGTGATTTCGGGTGGAAGGATCCCAAAGCAGCAGAAAAAGCTGGCGTGCCTTTGATGGACTACGTAATCGGCGGAATGGATCGAGCGTTTAAGCTCAAGCTATTCTATATTCTCAATGCAGCAGAACAGGCCGGATTAGCGCCTGGGATCACGAGCGGATTCCGAGACGACTATCGCCAATCGATTGCAAGCGGACTGAAGGCTGAGGATGACAAGTCATATCACGGTGGTAGCTCGCGTGGCGGCTATAGTCATGGGCTCGCAGCAGATGTGATCAGCGTGAATGGTCGCACCAAGGAGGAGCGTGTCATCGAGAGCCAGAGACTATGGAAATGGATCGACGAGCACGGAAAGCAGTTCGGAGTGGGCCGACCATATCTGAGCATGGACCCACCGCATCTCGCACCGATCGATGGTCAGGAATACGCATCCCACCGTACAGGATCCAAACACGCTAAGCTTAGCGGCAAGCGGCACACACGAGTTGCAGCATCTTCGACCGTGACCGGGGCGCGGGCAAAGTCGAAGAAAGTATCGAAACGCGCGATGACTAGGATCGGCTCGCGCGCCTAGCTGGCTCAGGCGTTCACCCAATGGGAAGACGTGAGGAGCATCGAGTCCGATCGTTTCGGTGAGCTCTTAGCAGCCGAGGTTGGTGAGGGCTGGCGGCGTCGATCAGGCTAAACTCGCGCTGCGAATAGCGCCTCGCTTCAGGCGCGACGCCCTTCGCGAGGTGCCGTGAGATCAGGTACCAGTGGCGGTTGTAAGCGGATAGCGACCTGACCTGCATTGCCACCTGCTCCCGCCGAAAAGCGATGGCGAATGTTTAGTTCGGCTCGTTGAGGTGCTCGGTCGGCCGGATCTCGTTATTGCCGTCAGTCGTCGGACGCAGCGAGCTCACGGCGCAGTCTCGGCTTAGCTCCGCTAGCAAATAAGCAATCAGATCGGCGCACGCTCCCGACGGGACGGGACCGGTTTGGGGACGTCTTACGGTCACCATTTGGGAGGAGCCGGCGCCCTGCCCCATAGCTTGCCGGCTCCTCTTTCTTAATCTTGTGTGGGTCGGGCAACGGTCAATTGCCCTCGCATTTGCTAAGCTACAGCCCACCGGGAATTCAGGGCCCAGCGCTGGAAAATCATGATGCCGCCGGGACAACGTGTTTTGAGCCCGGCGGCGTACTTTTTCGCAATCGCCTCGTCAGGTCTGATCGCGCACCGGGGAGATCGCCATTCATCCGCAAGTGTCTGCAGCATATCCACAGTGGTTGAAGAGGATGTGAAATGGCGCGGCCCAATGACTTGCTGCGCACAATTACGCTGGCAAGAAACCGCCGGCCTGAATCGGCGGGCGCTCCCAGAATTGTGGCAAAAAGCACATTGAAGGCCGTCCGCCCTGGATGGGCGGCAGCCCGGGGGTCGCACCATTCGATTAGGAAGCTTGTCAAATGAGGTAACCCGGGAGGGGTCCATTTCCCGCTCCCGCTTTTCGGTACAGTGAACAGCGATCACGTCCAGAACGAGAGTTGAATATGGCTCTCCGGATCGATGATTGCAGAGGCCCTGACGCGCTAGCCCCCGTTGGGGCCTTTGCCATTTATGCAGCGCTGCCAAACGCACAAACGCCGCCCGCTTAAAATACACGCGGAGCGGCGTTAGCTCTAGCCCCAGGAAGGATGTGCAAAATCCTGATGGGCGTAAGTCTGCACGAAAACGCACAAAAGTTTAATACCTCCAAAGAGGTAAGTTTGGCGCGCGTCGGCAACGCAGCGCGACCACTCGCAGCGGGAAACTAGGGTCACTGTTGCAGGCAGGCTATAGCGGGAGCATCTGGGAGGGCGCAGCATCGAAGCTGCCGACCTCCAAGAGATAAAATCGGCGGTTCAAGTGAAGGCCTCAGCACCCGGCCCCTAGGCCCCAGAGTGAACGACTTGCAGGAGCTGCAAGAAATGGCGGCAAGGCTAGAAGCGACCGCTCGCAAGCTTCCGCAGGGGAAAGGTTGCGACGATCTACTTCGAGATATCGCGAATTTTCGTGCGCAGCTCATCGCTCGGTTTCCAAGCAAACGCGTCATGGCGACGAAGTAGACAGATATGATCAAGACCGCGATGGGATGGCTAGATTTGCCGCACTGGCTCATCATCGTAGGAGTCGCGCTAGTATTGATCGGCCTAATTGGCCCTGCAATCAGCCGCAAGCGTCGGACCAATATCCAAGACCAACCAGCCACCGAGCGAAGTCCCGAGCCGCGTCCCCAATTGTCACCGCTCCCGGATCTTCTTGATTCCCAGCGACGACCGAAGCGGCGTAGAACGCCAGCAGAGCCGCCGGGCGATTGAGGTCGGAAAATGCAGTCGCGACAACAAAAATAGTTCTGCCCGATAACGATGTTTAGCAAGAACTAATCCAAATAGTAGCGTGGTCGGTCCCTTAGTAAGCGTTCAAGGGAACCGCTATGATTGCTTTTTTGGCCAAGCTGGAACGATTTGAGGATCTCGCTACGGAGTGCGACTTGATCGCTGGCCGGCAGGCGGATGGAAGCAAGCGGGAGCTCTACTTGCGCCTGGGGGCGCACTACCGCCAGCTGGCCTGCGACATGCGCAGTGTCATTGCGACCGTCGATGCCGCCGCATGATGGCGTTTAGTTCCACGCCTGGACCAATCCTTCGTGGACCAAGGCGGTGACGGCCGCGGTTGCTACCTGACGATCTCAGTGACTTGAGAACGTCGGCCAGCCAGAGTGAACCGGAAGTCCCAGGTTCGGTCGCGATCGACGACTTTTGGCCCGAAGTGGACATCTATGATTGGGCAACTTTGACCTTAGGCCATTAACTCAACCAGAAAGCTTTTTCTGTCATCACGTCGGGGCTTTCCCGAACCTCGCTCATGGAGCGGGCTCGAGCATTCGAGGCGATTGTTGTCCACAGTGGGGATCGCGCCACACCGCGAGGGCGGGAATCGCCGTAACGTTCGTGCGTGTTTGTCCCACTTGAACCGATTTGCCGGTTCAGATGCATTTCTGTGGGCGGCTGACGCTGAGCGAGCATTTTGCAAGGCGATTGTAACGCATCGCGACTTCAAGAGCAGCTGACACTTCCAAAACCAATGGCGCGGCCGGCGTGGATCTATTTCGAGCTGAGAAGATCGCTACTGTCCAGGACCGATCACATCATGACTGCCGCTTTTGCGGAGCTACGCTAACAATCATGGAATCTGAGAGCGGAATTGTCATTCATACGTTTGAATGCGAGCAGTGTGGAGACCGTACTTGGACCGAGTAGAGATCTAGGGATCGCTTAGCGCAACTAGCACAGCACTTTCGAGATGAAAAACATCGCCTCAGGTCCACAACGATTAGACTGCGAGTTCGCCCCGCGGCGACCGCCACGCTACTTCCAAGTCCGAACTGTCGAGCCACTATATGCGTTCGACGACGTCGATTATTGAGCTGGTTTTCGGCTCTTCAATCCCGGCATCAACATCGCCCGACCGCTGGCACTCACACGGCATCCCTGCGCCGCACTGACACCCTCTGACCTCATCCGTCCAGGCGAGATGAGGATGGTTTTCACACACCCAGCCGAGGCCGTCGCAAATCGGACAGTTCGGATTGATCACTTCGGCCGGCGCCTGCGGGACGGCTTCGACCCTCTGAGGAATTTGATTGCCTCGACCGCGATCGTGTTGTCATCGCCCGCCTGTCCCTCGACGAATTTCATAACTCGCTGCCTGACTTCTTCCTCTTCGTTCGGTGCCAGCGTGACCATCATGCCGTAGGTACGAACAACCCGCTCAACCACAGTCTCCATTCAAATCCTCCCTAGAAAATCCCACAACGCCGCGCAGGAACTTTTTGTTCCTTCGGCTGGTTATGGGGGAAACGAGAAAAGACCATGGACCTCACCAGATGCCAGCGCTGCGGCAAACCGCTCAAGGCCGTCATGTCACTCGATCAGCGGACCGACTTACGTTGTATTTCCTGCGATGGACTGGACCCAAAGGCTGATACCCCGATGTGGGTTGAAAGCCCCAAGCTACTTCCGGGACAGCCCCTTGAACGAGCTGGCTCGAAGTAGACCTTCGGACGTGATGTCGCGGTACTCGACGTCGGCAAAGAACTTGGGTTC
>NZ_BOVL01000016.1:0-61537 GCF_019972155.1 Bradyrhizobium sp. RD5-C2
TGGTTCGGGTTCGGATGATGTTTGGGTTCAGGCGTTCGATGGTATGGCATGGAGTGCTTGGAAGGAGTTTCATGTCAACGCGCCGGTCGATCATGCGCCGGTCGTCGCTGCGTCAGATTTCGACGCATCGCACGATGCCAATATTGCCATCTCAAGCCTTTTTTCGGTGAATGATCTCGACGGCGATGCGATCATAAAATATCAGCTCTGGGATTCTACGAGCGACCCAGCAAGTGGAAATTGGACCGTGGGAGGTGTAGCCCAGGGGGCCGATCAAGCCATCGATGTGTCAATGGCGCAATTAGGCATCACAGCATTCCAGAGCCGCTCGGGCACGGATGACTTATGGATGCGAGCGAGCGATGGCCTGCTTTGGAGCAATTGGAAGGAGTTCCACGTCAATGCTCCCGTCGACAATGCGCCCGTTGTAACCGGCGGCAATTTTGTGGCTTCGCCAGGTCAGAGTATTTCTGCCTCCCCACTCTTCTTGGTCAACGACGCGGACGGCGACAGTATCACGAAATACCAGTTCTGGGATTCCACGACGGAAGCCACAAGCGGGCATTGGAGCGTGGACGGCATCGTTCAAGGCGCAAATGCAACTATCGACGTTAGCGCATCGCGGCTTGCAAGCACTGTATTTCAGGGCGGCACGGTTTCCGACGATCTCTGGGTCCGTGCCAGCGACGGCACGCAATGGAGCCAATGGCACGAATTTCATTGGATTGTCTAACCGAGCCACGGGCTTCGTCGAACGTTTAGCGTCGTTCGAACCGCGGATAGCCGGCGTTTGCTCAAACCTTGCGAACACGTTTGAAGGGACCGGTGTTCGACGCGCGCGACTTCGACCGCTTTCGGGTCCGCCACCGTGACACCGGCAGCTGCGCGTGCTCGTCCCATACTCGAATTCTCCGCAACCTTGCCCTTTAGGGCACTGCGCAATTCGTCTACTTGGAACTCGCCAAATCGGCCTCAGATACTTATTTTCCGGGCATGCCAATATTCGAATTCTACCTCTCAACGGTCGAGAAGACCGTACCGGCTGGCCCGGGGTGGTTGCACGAGATCAATACAACGGCTACCGCCTGCGCCTCGAGCGCGAGGGTAATCGCGTGCGGCGGATCACCAAGGGCGGCCACGACTGGTCCCAGCGCTTCCCCTGAATGGCCGGTGAGTTCGGATTTGAGGGCTTAGTGTCGAAACGATCAGACCATCCCTATCGTGGCGGCCGATGCCTCCACTGGATCGAGTCAAGAACCGGAGTCATCCGGCCATGTCGCGGAGTTTCGAATGAACGAATTGGTCTCGGGCGGCCTCAAGGTAGTCGGTAAGCGCTGTTCAGCGGCCACCTTCCGGCTGACGGGGTGATCTGCGAGTCTGCAGTTCGGTTTGGACCGTTAGGCTTAGAATGGACACAGTGCATAGTGCTATCACGGAGCCGGTGCGGCGGCTTGAGGTCTTCACCGGAGCCGGCCGTCGGCGGAAGTGGAGCGATGAGGACAAGGCGCGGATCGTTGCGGAGATCGTGGCGAGCGGCGACTCGGTCTGTTCGGTAGCCCGACGGCATGGATTGTCGCCGCAGCAGTTGTTTGGCTGGCGACGTCAGTTGCGAGAGGCAGCAGGCGGTCATTCCGAAATAGAAGAAGTACAGTTTGTGCCGGCGGTGGTGGATGCCGCGGTACCGGCGCCCGCTGTTGGCCGGGAGCGCAAAGCGGTGCGCTGCAAGGCCAAGGAGAATACCCGGGCTCGCCATTGCGATGCCGGGGTCATCGAGATCGAAGTCGACGGCATCACGATCCGGGCCGGTCGTGGTGCAGACCCGACGATGGTTGCGTCGATCGTCCAGGCGCTGAAGGCGAGCCGGTGATTGGTCCGTCGGGGGCGGTCCGGGTGATGGTGGCGACCAAACCGGTGGACTTCCGCGAGGGGATGGAAGGGCTCGCGACCTGGCGCGTGAGAGCATGCGGGCAGACCCATTCTCGGGAGCTGTCTATGTGTTCCGGGGCAAGAGGGCGGATCGGATCAAGCTGGTGTTCTGGGACGGAACGGGTCTGTGCCTGTTCGCCAAGAGGCTCGAGGATGGGATCTTCCGTTGGCCGAAGATCGAGGACGGCGTGATGCGTCTGTCGGCGGCGCAATTGTCGGCGCTGCTGGAAGGGCTCGACTGGCGGCTTGTGCATGAGGCGCGGGAGACGTCGACGCCAACGCAAGCCGGATAGCTGTTGGCGGCGCTGCGGCGAAGTGAATCAGGAGAGTCGGACGCGTCGCCAGATGGCGGCGAATATGCTCTGAATTGGGTGTGAGCGACGCCCTGCCTGACGATCCCGAGACGCTGAAAGCGATGCTGCTTGCCGAGCGATGCGAGAGCGAACGGCTGCGTCAGATCATCAAGGAATTGCAGCGACATCGGTTTGGCCGGCGGGCAGAGACGCTGCCTGAAGATCAGATGCTGCTGGGTCTTGAAGACGTCGAGCAGGTCGCCGCATACAACGAGACGGCACAGGACGTGAGCGCACCTGAAGGCCGTGAGGCGCGGGCCCGCAAGCGCCGCCGCAATCGCGGTGCCTTGCCGAGGCACCTGCCCCGGATCGAGGTCGTCGTCGACATCGAGGACAAGACCTGTCCCTGCTGCCAAGGCGAGTTACACCGGATCGGCGAGGGTAGAAGCGAGCGGCTGGACCTGGTCCCGGCGCAGTTCCGGATCCTCGTGACCCGGCGTCCCAAATACGCCTGCCGGGCTTGCGAGGACGGCGTCAGGCAGGCGCCGGCTCCCATTAGGCTGATCGAGGGCGGCCTGCCGACCGAGGCCACCGTCGCCCAGGTCCTGGTCTCCAAATATGCCGATCACCTGCCGCTCTACCGGCAGGCGCAGATTTACGCCCGCCAGGGCATTGAGCTCGATCGTTCGACGCTGGCGGACTGGGTAGGACAAGCTGCCTTCCACCTGCGTCCGCTGCATGACCGTCTCCTCGGCAAGCTCAGGCAACGGCCGAAGCTGTTCGCCGACGAGACGACGATGCCGGTGCTCGATCCTGGCCGCGGTCGCACGAAGACCGGTCAGCTCTGGGCCTATGCAGCGGACGACCGGCCGTGGGGCGGTGCCGATCCGCCGGGCCTTGCCTATGTCTATGCCCCCGATCGCAAAGCCGATCGGCCGATCGCCCATCTCGCAGGCTTCAAGGGGATCCTGCAGGTCGATGGCTATGCCGGCTATGGCAAGCTCGCCGAGCGTGGCGACGTCCAACTTGCATTCTGCTGGTCGCACATGCGACGTAACTTCTACGAACTTGCCACACCCGGTCCCGCGCCCATTGCGAGCGAGGCGCTCAAGCACATCGCCGAGTTCTACGCCATCGAAAAGGACATCCGTGGCCGCGGCGCCGAGGAGCGCCGTCTCGCTCGGCAGGAGAAAATCCGGCCGTTGGCGGAAGCCTTCGAGCGATGGCTCCGCGCAAAGCTCGCGTTGATCAGCCAAAAGGGCAAGTTGGCCGACGCTATCCGTTATGCGCTCTCACGCTGGGAGGGCCTGACGCGCTTCATCGATGATGGCCGTATCGAGCTCGACAACAACGCCGTCGGGCGCTCGATCCGCCCGATCACGCTGAATCGGAAAAATGCACTGTTCGCAGGCTCCGACGGCGGCGCCCAGCATTGGGCCATCATCGCCTCCTTGATCGAAACCTGTAAGCTGAACGACGTCGACCCGCTCGCCTACCTGACCGACGTCCTCACCAGGATCGTCAACGGCCATCCAAACAGCGACATCGATCAGCTGCTTCCGTGGGCCTATTGCCGTCAAGACCTCAAAGCTGTGGCCTGAGAACGACGCTTACGGTAGTCGCGCCTCATGCGATGATTATTGTAGGCTTCGTGCTTGCGTTGGTCAGCCTGATAGTTAGGTCGCGGCAAAAGCGATTTGAGGCGGAGCAAGAGGAAGAGGAAGAGGAAGCGCCCCGATCCCGGGCGCAGATGTTTGCTTTCCACTGAACGAAGTAAAAGTCCCGACGCCGGTCAGAAGGGATCCTGCGCCCAGACTTAGACGCCGGTCGAATTAGCCTTCTATCCGTTCGACTGCGAGGAGCAGCACCGGTGGGCGAAGAAGCTTCGCACCTGGGAGAAACAATACGCGCCCTTCCCCCACCGCCACGGCGCTCGGGTCACGCGGTTGAATAATTGAATGCTTGCGCTTGCGGAGGTCAGAACGATGTCCAAACGCAGCGCGAACGAACGGCGTTTTACTAGCCGCTATTTACGGGCGGTAGCCTCTATCGCGAACTCCGGCACCCCGGTTGCGATACCTATCATGTCGCGCTCGACGTCGTCCGTGCATCCGAAAGCAACACCGATTCAAAGGTTTCGATTTCGAGCATTGCCCGATTAATGGCCGGGTATTCTGATGCGACTGGCCACCTCCGCAGCCCTGCTTGCCGCCGCAGAAGCTGCATTCGAGGCAGCTCTACTCGCAGCTGACGAAGCCGCGTTCGACGCGGCCCTGCTCGCAGCTGACGAAGCCGCATTCGAGGCGGCCCTCGTCGCAGCTGAGGAAGCTGCATTCGACGCAGCCCTGCTCGCAGCTGAGGAAGCTGCGTTCGACGCGGCCCTCGTCGCAGCCGACGAAGCCGCCCGGTTCGCGGCCGATGATGCAGCTGACGAAGCCGCCCTGTTAGCTGCAGACGAGGCTGCCCTATTAACAGCAGACGAGACCGCTGATGATCCCGCTCTGTTTGCGGCAGGAGAGGCCGTTGAGGACACGGCTCCGTTAGCAACTGAGGTCGTTGACGGCAGCGCCCCAGCGGTCGCAGGTATCTTTGGGGAGGTCGTGGTAGCTGCGGCCCTGCTTGTCGAGCCTACCGATTTGGCGCTGGTGGTACCCTCGGATCGCGCCGCTTTAGGCGAATTAGCGTCCTTGGTAACATTCTTGTTTTCCGGAGAGCTTGTCGTCACTTCCGCGTTGCTCGTCGGGGTCACCGACGTCGGCTGCATTCCTCCTGAGTTAACGGTATTGTTAGGCTTAGAGAGCGTTGGCTTAGCATTAGTTGGCTCTTTAACCGTCTTCTTGCCCTCTGCGGGGCTTGTAGCCTCCGTCGATTTCTTTGCTTGGTCGGAACTGCTCCCATTGCCCCCCGGTAATCGCGCTTTTGAGTCATCACGAACCGCACAACCCGGTTGGTTGCAGTTGATGCCACCACCGCCACCGCCACTGCTGCCACTACCCGAGCCGCTGTTGCTAGAAGGTGGGAGGAAGCCAACATTTCCGTGGCCGGGTGCGGGATTTGACCCTGAGTTGCCGCCGGAACCGCCGCCTCTTACAGCCTCTCGAGTTACGCAAGTCTGGCCTGCAGGACAGGGCGGAGGCCCACCACTGTTATTACCTGAATTACTCGAAGGCGCATTGTTGGATGCCCCTGAGGAAGTGCCTCCTCCGGTACCTGAACCAGGTTGCCCTACATAGTCACCGGCGTGACGGGGATCGGGTCGTGGCGGCGGGGGGGGAGAGCCATCACACTGGGACTGACATAACCACCCCCCGGGGCCAACACGGGTAATATAGCCCTCACTGTTCACGGTTGCGATGCCGGGCATCCAGACCCAGTTGGGTCCCGTCGGACGCAGATTGGGCAGTTCATCGTAATATTTAGGCGCCGTCTGGACAGGCTTCAAAGCATCAATGGCGATATCTAGAGCCTTCAACGGTAGCGGCTTTTCGATGTCGGTCGCGTGCTCGATGATTTTGTCTACAATCTCCTGCGCTCCCTTCTTGCCGATATCCGCGCCAACGTTCTTCGGGTCCCAAGGATCTTCAGGAAGTTCTGGCTTTTCGCCACTGAATTCCTCCTTGGAAGATGACGGCGCATTGCTGAGCGTTGGACCGGGGGGGGTAGAGTTGAGCAGGTCCTTTGCCGAAGGCTCTGGCAGGTTCAATGTGGGACCAGTCGGAAAGTCGTTAGGATTTCTGAACCTAACAGGCGGTCCGGGAGCGGCATTGCCACTGGGCCCTGTCGTGCCGCTAACAGATGAGACACCGGCTCCCGCATTAGATTGAGGCACGCTCGTCGGTCCGCTGGCGCCGCCTGGTGGGACCGCAATTGGCATCTCCGCGCTTCCCGTGCTCGAAGCGTTCGATGGCCCAATTTGATTTGTGACCGTCGAAGGGATCCTCAGACCTTGCGCTTTAGAAGGTAGGGTCAGAAGACACAAGCACAAAGCCGCGCAAACCGGTGAAGCTAACTCGCTGGTCAAAACCAATGTGGTTTTAAAATTGATGGCAAAGCGGGACAAAATGCGCATCGCGCCCTCCTCCCGAGATAAAGCTTAAAAGGCAACCTTATCACCTTTTAGGGAACTCCATCAAAAAGATTTGTCGGGGTTAATACCTGAGTGGTTCGACTGGCGGTCGTCACTTTTTCAGCAGTACGGGCTGGAGGCATAGGACCATCAATTATTTCGCATCTGCGAACCGGCTCTCTTCTCGAGATCGAGACCCGCAAGAGACGTTACTGCCGTGAAGTCCCAGCCCTAGCGATGATGATGCCTGACGCGGTCAGGACTTAAGCTGCCGATGTCGGAATCAAAATCGGATGCCTTAACCAGCTTGGCTACGCGCCAATGAGTGGCGTTCTCTACGACAGACGAACCCGAGCCGCTATCCATCAAGTGTCTCCGAAAAAAAGGCCCCGCCATGAGGCGGGGCACAAGCGAACTTGAAGACTTTATGTTGTCTTCTAGAATGTCCACCGAAGTCCCGCGGTCGTCCCATAAGCGGTCAACCCAGAAATCCCGCTGCCGTGAGCTTCAATGAAGCTGGAGAAGGTCGGCGTCCAAAGGACATTCAGCTTGCCGGATGCGCGACCGCCCACCTGACCTGTCGCGATGCCGCTTCCGGTGGCCACCGGCTGAGCCACACCACCCACCAACACTGTGCTGATGCCGCTTTGCGCAACGATCGAGAAGGCTTCGAGCTTGAGCGACGGCTGAACACGCGTTCCGTTCCAAGTGGTCTCGGTGCCGAAACGAGCACCACCGTGCACCTCAGTGCTGTCGCCTGTCTGGCTACCAAAACTGGCGGTGAACGTTTGAGTATAGGCGGCGCCGACAGTCGGCTCGATAAACCAGCCATCGGCAAGGTCGAATTTGTACTGGACGTTTGGCGCGTAGCTCACGCCGGTACTGTCGGTGTTGGTGACGATGCCCGCGGCCGCCAGGCGCGAGGTTGTCCACGTTCCGTCGACCGTGAAATCAATCGAGAAGCCGCCGTTGGTGTAAGCGATCGTTCCAGCACCAACACCCGTGTCTGAACTGGTCCCAGGTGCGTTGCTCCAGACGCCACCACCCGTGAAGATCACGGTGAGAGCGTCGTACTGGCTGGAAATTCCGATCTTGGTGATATCGATTGCACCCGTGACACCGTAGGTGCTCGTGGTGATACCGGCCGACCGGCTCCAATCTGCCGATCCGGTCAAGTTGACACCATAGAGCCATGTAGGCAATGCCGGCGCTGGAGGCGGAGCCTTGGTATAGATGGGGGCCTTTGCATAACCGAGCGCCGCGAACGGATCGTTGCCTTGATAAGCCGGTTCATCCTCGCCGTTGAACTGCAGTCGCCCTGGTGTCGAGATGGACAGCCGTCTGCTCTGGATCTGATCACGCACGTTCTGCAGGACGTTTTGGATCACATTCTGAATAACGCGGTCAGCGACGGAATCTGCTTTTGCAGGGCCGGTGACGACAAGGAGCGCCGGAATCGACGCGGGCAGCAATGCAACTTTTGCGCACTTAAAACCTTTGATTGCTTTGAAATTCATCTTCTCGTCCCCTAATAACCCGCCTGGCTCCCCGCGAGCCCTGACTTAGTGGACCGCGCCCGCATGAACCACGTTCAACGCTAGTGAGGACCAAATCTACCGTCTTCACCCGTTTGAGGTACGTTTCCCGCCCGATTGGCAAATTTAACCAGCCGATGCAAAAATATCACAGAGTTTCCCGTGTTTCTCCGTAGTTACACTGGCCTGAATCCACTGGACAACCCTGCGTAGACCGCGACACTTTGTCATTGCGAATTGCGGGCCGGCCATGGAGGGACACATGCCGCTCGGAAATCTCGATTTGATCGCCGAGAGTTTTATCGAGGCGGCGACTGACCCGTCGAAATGGGAAGATGCCCTGGATGTCGTGACAACCGTGACGGAGAGTTGCGGCGCATTGCTGCTACCTATCAGCGGAAGAATGCTCCAGTCGGTCCCTCACACTGATTCAGTGTCTAGCTCATTCGAGGCTTACGTTCGTGGCGGCTGGTTTGACCGCGACGAACGCCATCGCGGTCTCGACCTTATGAAGCGTCGCGGCGTCGTCGACGACCTCGATGTCCACTCGATCGATGTGATCAAAAGACACCCCTACTACCAGGAATTCCTCGCCCCGCACGGACTTCGATGGTTCGCCGGAATCTCGATCCAATGCGGCAAGGACCATTGGTGTCTTTCGATCCAACGCACCATCACGCAAGGTCCTTTCTCAGAAGCGGACAAAAGCCAGTTGGCCCCCTTATCGACACGACTTTCAGGAACGGCAGCCATCGCAGGCGCACTCGGCGATGCAACGGCCGCCGGCGCGCTCGAAGCATTCGAAATGAGCGGACGCGGAGCCGCGCTGATCAATCGCGAAGGCCGATTTTTCAAGCTTAACCAGATCGCTGAAAAACTCCTTCGAGAGGATCTTTGGCTCGTTAAAGGGCGGCTCGCAGCGACCGACACCACGTCGATCGCCACGCTTGAAAGAGCGGTAGGAGAGCTGATTAACAGCAGGGGAGCCGCCTCTCGGCCGCCGATCGCATTTTCCCGCAAGGGGCGCCATCCACTTCTCGCCTACCCGACGCGGCTCGCCAGCATGGCGCGTAACGCTCTCGCCGACTGCCAGGCCATGATCATCTTCGTGGACACCGAAGAGATCCGGGGCCCACCTGCTTCTACTTTGCAAACTGCATTTCGCCTCACCGAGGCCGAAGCCCGCCTGGCCGCACAACTCGCCTGCGGCGACTCCCTCGAGACAGCAGCAGATCTCTTGGACATCGCCAAGGAGACCTCGCGGAGCCAGCTCAAAAGCATTTTTTCGAAGACGGGCGCTCATCGGCAGGCCGAGTTGGTGGCGATGCTTTCCACCCTCCTCCGCGCCGACGACGGTCTTTAATCCCAACCTCATTGCCGCAGCTTGTTACCCCAAACGGGTCAAGACTACCGGTCGACTTAGACCTAGAATTTCCGCATTCTCGGCGCTCGCGCGCCTCTCATTGATTTCGGAGATTTGCGATGGGCGTATCCAGAGCGGCTCTCGGCCTCGTAATTCTGTCATTTGTCACGCCGGCCCGAGCTGTCGAAATTCCGAAGCCCGTTATCAATATTCCGAGACCGAACATTCCGCGCCCAAATGTGGTCGTGCCGAAGCCTAACGTCACAGTCAATGTCCCAAGGCCGACGGTCAATGTCCCAAGACCCACCGTCGTCGCGCCGAAGCCAACGGTGACTGTTGCCGTCCCTCACATACCGCGGCCAAACATTACCGCACCTCAAGTGCCAAGGCCTGGGCTACACACGCGCCCCGTCATCACTACAACCCTTTCGAAACCCGGGCTAAACGAGGTTGCGCCAGTGCCTCGCGCGGCTCTTCCTTCTCCGAAGATCGAAACGCCAAAGGCAGCGGTTTTCACTCCGAAGGCCGATTCACGATCCCGTCGGGTTGACCTGCCGAAACCAACGACTGACGCTCCAAAGACGGGGATCCTACTTGGCAGTACCTCACCCAAAACGACCGACGCGTCTCCTCGCCCAATCACGTCAACCGAGCAGTTGAACGCACTCCCGCCGCCCGGCCCGGCGCCGATTTCCGGCGCTCGTCAGGCAAAGACAAACCCGGCATCCACGCCGGCCGCGAACGGCACGACCCCCGCGGCGGCCGCAGTTACCCAAACGAAGCCCACCTCAGAACCACTAAAGAAGGTAAGCGGACAGCTACCGGAAGCGCTCTCTGAGCGAAATCAATCCACTCTGAAGAATTCCGGTTCCTCAATGCAGCCGGCAGGGACCGCGGTCGTTGAAGGAAATTATGGATCGCCTACACAAACATCGCACCCGACGCAGCCACAGAGCCTCAACGGCGGCACGATTGCAGCGCCGAAGAATCCGTCGGCCACGACCGTGCTTGATGGTGGTGCCCTTGCAAAAGGCGGTGTAGGCCAAGGTCAGTGTCCGGCATGCAAACCGGACCAAGTCTACAATAACCTTTCCGGAACTTGTCCGACTTGCCTCTACAAGTTCAACGTCAACGCGCCAGGATGTTCTACGTCTGGCGCCGCATGTTGGATACCTGTATCCGCTCCAACCACGGCCGTTACACCTAACATCACCCCACAAGCGACTAATCAACAACCGCCGACTTCAACCGTGCCTTCCCAGTATTCCATCGGCGGCGGAAAATCTGACTACGATGCCACCATCTACGTGGATCGCGTCGGTGATCATTCTGCCTCGGTCTATTCCAGCAATCCTGCAGACGCCGCGAGGAATTCTCTGCCGACCGGCAATCCATCGGGAGTTGCCAACTCCGGTCAGCATAGCGCAGACAATGCTCAGACCGCAGGCTCACGCAACGCCGCCCAACAGCTACCGCAGCAAGGGCTGGTGCAGCTTCCCGATGGGCAGATGGCAACGGTGAGACAGAATTCGGATGGAAGCACATCGTTCCAGAAAGCTGATGGCTCCGTCCTGACAGTCGACAAGAGTGGAAATCTCACCGGCGACACATCGAGCTCAAACGTCGGTCTGTCCTCGAGGTCTCGGAGCGATCCCTCGTCCTCAACGGTTTCCAGCACTCCCCCTACGCAGGCCGCCGAACTTGCTCCGCAAACGAACGCCAATGTCGCCACCTCGAACAGCATCTCACAACCAGCTGTCCCGACCAGTGTAGCCGGGACCAATGGCGGCTGCCTGCCTAATCCCTGCAACGAGAGAGGCAATCTCCAAGATTCGCCGCGCGCTCCGGTCGTTGATTCCAACGGAAATCGCGTGACCGATCCGAATGGAACAGCTCAATCCGGTTACGCAATCACAATCACCGAAGGGACGCAGGTTCCGAATCGGAACGGCAGCGTCGACACCTATACGCAAGAGGGAGGGAAGTGGTACCGGACCAACAATTTCACCGATCAAAAGCAGCAAGTCGGTTTTGCAGGCACGGTGAACCAGACTAACTCGAACGGGACCGGTCAGTACGTGTATGAGATCGACGGAAACGGGATGACCGTCCCTAACAGCCAACAATGGTTGCCGAATCAAGGTTTCTCGAAGGTTGGTCAGACACCGACCCAATAACTACAGCGGTCGATAGGGCGCGAGCGAGCCTCGCTCGCGTATTTATCTTCCGCACACGCCAACCAGACCGAGACGCTGCCCCGACCGGTCCTCCACAGCCCGAGCCCAGCTCGAAGTGATGCGCAATAACCAGCTTGACCGGGAGCAGAATCGCCAACGCTTACTTTCGCTCTTGCATCCCTAGCGGAAGGAAAATTGAGATGACGCCCCAAGGACGCTGTGACATGCCCTGGATTATCGGCCGCCGTTTTGTCTTTTGTCTCAGTGATTGAAGCGTTGTCTTCAGACGGATGTTTCTCGGAAGCAAAACTATGCCAGGAGAGACAGCACTAAAAATGGCGACAGATACGGCGTGGACCATCTATCGCGCGACGCATCATGGAATCAACGAATTGGATCGTCGCCGGTGCCTACGCGGCCAAACTACCTCGTGCCGAGACGGTCTTCTTAAGACCCGGTTCGATGGCAAGAACGTGCAGCACACCGGCGATGCTGTTTCCGATCACTTGGCCGGAGCCTTCTGGCTTTGTCATGATCGAGGCGATGACACGCGGAACGCCGGTCATTGCGTCGAGCGCTGGGACTTCTGGGTGAATGAAACGACGACTTGGATCGTGCACCACCAACGTTCCCAATATGGTGGGGCTCAAATCGTTCCTGTGGACGGCTTTGATTTGGCGCGCGACGGACTACAGGAGAGGACGCGGACGAATTCACCCTCCGCTATCTGGAGCCGTTGAAGCGCAGATACCGGATACTGCCGCGAACGAGGCAGTGCGGGAGAACACCACGGGGGCATCGGACAACGAGTGGCACGCTGGTAGCGCTTAGCCATTTCAAGATAGTCGTCCGCACTCATGAACAGTTATGCATTGGCAGAGGACAACGTTCCTGCACAATGAAATGGCGAGTGGCCTATTTCTGAATGCTCATCGTCCAACGGATGGTTTGTAATGCGGGACGAGCTCGCACGCGGCGTCAGCGGATGGCGCGGCGATGGGGCAGGCGTCCTTGTTCGGCGAGCCCTTGGAACAACTCGGAACCCTTCTGGTTTGCCACTCGGCCAGCAATCGGAGGAATACACATGAGAATTGCAAAAGTGATTTTGGCTGCGGCGTTTCTCTTTGGATCGATTGCAGCCGCGTCCGCCCAAGGTGGCGGCGGTGGTGGAGGCGGCGGCGGCGGAGGCAACTCGCCAGCGCAGAAGAGCGGTCAGGGTGCTTCAAGCAGCCCGTCGTCGGCAAATCCCGGCGCGACGGCCAATGACACTGCCGAAAAGGGCGGCATGAAAAGCGGAATGGGAATGAAGAGCAGTTCTCACAAACGCCATAAGCGCCACAAGCGAACAATTTAGTGATCCTTATCGGCAGAATTTGGCTCCGGCTCATTTTGAGCCGGGGCCTTGCATTCGTGTTGGGGCAATACGTACGCGTCAGCGCGATCGATCCGATAGCCCTGGTGCGGGCATACAACGACCGCGCCCTCATCGACCGGGGTGTATTTTGCAGGCCGGTATTGCGACGCAACTTATTCGTCCACTCAACAGCGCGGATTTCCGTCTGCGGTTGTGCCTCAGACGGCGAAGCCGGGATATGTTCGCAGCAGGCGTTCATGCCCCGTTGCGAGTGCACACACGGTCACCCCCGATGCCGCGATCTCAATGCATCGATCGCGTGAGCGACAATCACGCCAACGCTCAAAATGAGAAGTAGTGCAATCAGTGAGTCAAACATAATCCGCACAGAAAAACGAGCCGTCGGCGATCAGTCAAAGGGATTTCCTCGGCATCAATACATCGCTCGACAGCTGATGTGTTGTTGCAACAGGTAGGCCGCCAGCCAACTGGCAGGGGAGGATAGGGCGGCGTGTCGAAGAAATGTCGAACCCGTGGAAGCAATATTCGAAGGCCGCGCAGTCAACAAAGCACTCGACGACAAAGCGGAAAAGCCGCATGTTTGAGCAATGTGCGAGCAGACCAAAACTCAACCGGAGAGAAGTGCAGCTAGCAAGATCAATATCTTGCCGATCACCGCTCCCAGCCCCGGCGGAAAGGAAACTCTATGAAGAAACCCGCCACTAAGAAGGGCTTCACAAAGAAGGACCAGGAAGCAGTTAGCGCGATAATCCCGAACGGACCAGGGCCGACTTTGCAAAGGCCGAGCCCTTTGCGGCGGTGTTCCCCCAAGATGCGCGGTCTAAGTCCGAACGATCGGATCAAGACGGTGGGAGTCTGACAAGGCCCCCGACGACAAATCTTGAAGCGCCGGCCGCGCAATGTGCAACCCACATAGCATCACCACCAACCAAGCTGCGATCCTAAATCTCTTTAAGGTCGTCAACCGGTACGTCGGCAGGCGCGCGCGCCCTGGCGCCCGTGCCAGGCGGTATTTCCTGATTACCCTGCTCCCGTCATTCGTAATGCCGGTGACCAGCGCGGCATTCGTGCCGGTGCAGGACGGCAGCATTGAAAAGATTAACCGTCCGATGATCGATGAGGCAAGGCGACACCGGCAGAATATTGGGCCGGCCTGCAGCATGCGTCGGCCAAAGCTGGCTCGAGTACCACGAGAGCGGGACGTTTGTGCGAATGAAACAGGCCGGAAAGACCTGTTCGCTTGACAAGAAACGGCCCCAACGGGTCTTAACACCTAAGCAAACCACTTCGCTGTCGTTCCGCCTTTGTCAGTTCGCCGAAGCGCGCGAGCTTGTGACAACGCGGAGCCTCGAACTACCGCGATAGCGTGGTCTTGTGGCAGTAATGCCACTGCTTCCCTGCGTCGAGTGTTGGAGTATCTATTCCGACTTGCATCGACTCCGAATCCAGAGTGCGATCTGGATTACCAATCTCGACTGACGCGGGACTGGCCATATGGCCCCAGCAATTGCCCCCGGGCCTCCAAGGGTTGCTGGGGCCATTCTGATTATTGATAATAAAATTCGTTCTTCGGCGTGACACTGTGCGAGACGAACCAACTTTCGAATTTAAGTTTCCGGGGTTTTGGCGCGTTGTGCTTTCGCTTGGCCTAACGGCAGCCGTCGTATCCGGCGCGTATTTTGCTATCCGCTTCATCATCGGACATTGAAGCCCGGTGAAAAAGCACCAGCGCCCCTACCCGGCGCTGGTGCTGTAGTTCCGCAAGCGTTGTAGCGTCGCCGCTGCGTGCTCAGAGTTTCCTCAAACTGACCTGCGCAGGACAATGCGCCATTGGTCGAGTGGCGGCTATGGATCGACCTGCTTCACCGGCGCTTTACACCCTGAATAGTGCGACCGAACTGTCCGCTTGTGTGCCACTCACCCTTACTCGGGCAGGCGCTGTATGCGTCAGCACATTGAAGGGCGTCCATCCCTGCTTTTCGGCTGCGGCCTCGCAATAAGCATCGAAAAAAGCCCGGTGGCCGGCCACCGAGCTTCCACAGTTTCCTTTGCTGCAGCTCTAACTCAGCGAATGCTTCATAGCCCGGAATCAACTGTGCGTTGAATCACCCACTATAGTACTATAGTAAAGAGCGCCACCCGCAACGGAACTCGCTGGCCGGCTAAAACTCGCCGACCTTCCGGACTGGGATGGATTGGTCGGACATCTCGGTGCACCTCAAGTGCTCCCTATGCGGCAAGGTCGGACTGGGTCGACAGCCATCGACTGCGCGAAAGGGCGTTTCTGGCTAAGACCCGCGGCGTTCAATCCGAGCTTATGCTGGAGCTAGCAAGTTTCTTGCTCGTCTGCGCTCCTCGGTGCGGGTTGGAAGGCGCAAACCAAGCCTGCGGGCCCGGTCGTAAACGGACTCGATCGGGCGCCTCAGTGCCACGGCAATGCGGGTAGCACTCGCTCCCGCAGCGATCATAGCTTTCAGCCGTTCGATTTCTTCGTCCGTCCACTTTCGATAGCGCATCTCGTTTTAATCGTTCGTGGACAGGCGCGTTCCCCACCGATGCTCTCTTCTATGAAATTAGCCTATGTGAATCAGCATGGTAATATTGCCACGTTATCGCAGCGTCGCGACAAGAGACACCCGTTCTCGCTTGTCTCATTTACGGATTCAGTATGCGATCAGATTGACCAATCTCGACTGAACCCCAGCAATCGCCCCTGGGCCTTCAAGGGTTGCTGGGGCCGCTCACAAGGCCAGATTTTTGCTCGCTCTAAACCAGGCACTCCAGTGACGGCACCAGCGACCTACTCTGTCTTCGTGGTCGAAGACGAGCCGATGATCAGGATGCTGATCGTGGAAATGCTAGAGGAGCTCGGTCATACCGTCGCAGCCGAAGCCGCTCACTTCGAACAAGCGCTTGATCTGGCAGTCAGTAGTCAGTTCAACTTTGCGATCCTAGATATAAACCTCGCCGGCAGATCAAGTTTACCGGTGGCGGAGGTCATCAAGGCACGCAAGCTCCCCTTCATCTTGTCAACCGGCTACGGCGCGAACGGCATTCCGCCAGACTTTGCCGGTTTTCCTGCTATCGAGAAGCCTTTCACCATTGAAGCACTAGGTCGGAAGATCAACGAACTTATGAAGGGAACGTTATCTTAGCCGATGCCCACTAGACGCTACCTCTGCGATCGAATGATTAAGCCGCGCTTGTTAGAACAGTAGCAGGTGATTGCTATCGAATAGACACCTCGACCATTTCGCGGGTCCGTCGACACATTTTGAGGCCATCGGCAGTGCTTCTAGAAGGCCGATGCGAGCTTTGAGGGAGTCTTAGGATAATGAATAGACGAGCGATGCCATTAAAATGATGACCAGCGAAGCCGAGACTGAGAAAAGTAGATAGTCATGCGACATGATGGTTACCGACCCCGTGGCCATTGCGCTTACTTCAGCGACGATTTGGGTTCTCGGCATTGATGTTTAAAACGAACAAAGTGTTCTGAAATTCGTCTGTTACCTCCATGCGCCAGTCGTGCCCTGGCCGCAACCGGCCGTCCAAGCTCGCCAACATCTGTCCAGCCGTAACTGTCGCCTCTTTCCAAGCTGCATGCTTGTTCGGCAGCTCCTCGCCTTCGTGGTCGAGTTCTGTCGTGTCGTGGTAGACGTGGAAAAAGTATCGTGGCATGGAAGTGAAGCAATTAATCCTACTAGTGGGTAGCGATCTCCGTAAGGAAGGGCGGCCCGCCTAGGCGGGCCGCCGGTAATTCATCGCACTCCGGTGCCATAGAGCTGGCGTTCTCTCCGGACCTCCTCAGCGCCATAAGGCGCAGCGGATGGATCATAGCTCTTCCACCCTGCCTTCTGCCAGGCTGCGCTCCGGTCGCGCAGGTTGACGGCGGACTGATCCAGGATCGCTTCGTATCGCGCCCGGTCCGCATCCGGCACGCGAGCCGAAACCAGCGTGCCGCCGCGCCTCACACCCTCGGCGTAGAGTGGAGCTTCCTCATCGGATACACCGGCCTGCGTCAACGCCCCGACCACCCCGCCCGTAGCGCCGCCAGCAACGGCACCTAGGGCAGTTGATGCGAGCCAGCCGGCTGCCACGACGGGACCCAGGCCGGGGATCGCCAACAAACCAAGGCCCGCGAGCAAGCCGGCCGCGCCACCGAGACCTGCGCCGACCCCCGCTCCCGTAGCCGCACCTTCGGCCCGGTCGTCAACACCGTCGCGATCGCGATCGACCTTCTTGTCGGAACTGTACCAGTTGTCGGAATTGTTCGCGACGATGCTCAAATCCGAATGCGGCAGGCCCGCCGCCTCCAAGCTGCTCACCGCGCGCTGCGCATCGGAATAGTTATCGTAGAGGCGTGAAATGGTAACGGTCATAGTGAATCCCTCTCAATTTTTGGCTGTTGCGCGCTGCGTTATTTGGCCGCGTTCACGTTGCCCTGGAAATCCAGACTGACGTCGGTCGACGCGCCGCCTTTACTGGCTTTTCCGCGCCAAACGCCGTTATCATCCTTCTTCAGGGATGTGACGTTGGTATAGCCCGCCTCCTCAATCTTCGATTTGGCCTGGCCCTCGGTGAAGCTATTGGCGCCTTCAACCGGCTTGTTAGAATTGTTTTGGCCGGAACTGTTGACCGCGTTGTTGTTGGGCCGATCGGTCGCCGGTGGATTCTGCGCAAATGACGGACCGGCCAGAAGCGAAGCAGCCGCCAGCAGCATAAGAAATTTCTTGTTCACATTGTCCTCCATTAGTTGCACGTCACAACATATGCGGGTCTGAGAAGTTCCAGTTTTCCCGGTAACCTGGAGGTGGACCGCAGGACGTAAAGCGCTTCGCCGACGCTTCGGGCGCATGTAATGAGCCTCGACGGCATCGCCATCTTCATGGCCATGCGCTGTCAAGCAGCTGGCCCTTCAGCACTGTCGAGAGACAGCCTTAACTTCCAACGCCGTTGTCAGGGCTTCGCGAAGCGCTTCAGGCGAGTAAGGCTTCACGAGTAGCACCGCGCCCAAATGTTCGGCTTCGGATTGGAGCCCACCATCACCCGTCGCGAGAACCAGGCGGAGATCGGCACGGTGCGCGCGGGCAT
Source organism: Bradyrhizobium sp. RD5-C2 (assembly GCF_019972155.1). GTDB lineage: Bacteria > Pseudomonadota > Alphaproteobacteria > Rhizobiales > Xanthobacteraceae > Bradyrhizobium. Next base: position 17,830 of record NZ_BOVL01000016.1, read on the forward strand.
CGCTCGCGAGCTGCAGACCGGAGACCCCCGGCAAGCCTACGTCCGTGAGAAGGATGTCTACGAGATCTTCAGTCAGGATCTTGTAAGCTTCCTGGGCGGTGCTGGCCTGTCTTACCTCACATCCGAGATCGTCTAGCATCTCCGTCGTCACAGGGCGGATCAGTTCGTCGTCTTCGACGAGCAACACCGTCGTTCCCTTAAGAGCGTGCTTGTTCGTCGACTGCTGCGATCCTTGAGAGGTGACGCGTCTTTGACCGTGATTGGCCAACACATGCCTAATTTTTCGTGCGAGTGCTTCGCGCGTGTAGGGCTTAGGCAGGAGCTCCAGCCCCGGATCGAGCCGCCCGCCGTGCACAATGGCATTCTGTGTGTAGCCGGAGGTGAAAAGGACAGCAACGCTGGGCAACCGATCCTTGGCTTTTCGCGCCAACTCTGGACTGCGCATCGCGCCAGGCATCATCACGTCGGTAAAGATCAGATCTATTGGCATGCCGCTATCGACGATGGCGAGCGCGGCCGCCGCATCCTTCGCCCTGACGACGCGGTAACCAAGCTCTGTGAGCATGGACTCGGCGACCTCGCGAACCTCGTCGTCATCCTCGACGACAAGGATAGTTTCCTGCCCACCTTTCAATTCCTCGGACGGAGCAGAAACCAGATTGTCCTCGCTCGCCACCTCGCGCGGAAAGTACAACTTCACCGTGGTTCCGGCACCCAGCTCGCTATAGATTTTGACGTGTCCACCTGATTGCTTGAGGAAACCATAGACCATGGCAAGCCCGAGGCCCGTGCCCTTGTCCTCCGCCTTGGTCGTGAAGAATGGCTCAAAGACACGGTCTAGCAACTCTGGCGGTATCCCAGCCCCGGTGTCCGTCACCGCGATCATCACGTATTGGCCCGGCACGACCTCGTCGTGCCGACGGGCATACTCGTCGTCGAAAAAGGCGTTGCTCGCCTCGATGGTCAGCCGGCCTTCGCCATTCATAGCGTCGCGGGCGTTAATCGCGAGGTTGAGGATGGCATTTTCGAGCTGATCGGGGTCGATCAGACTGTTCCACAGTCCGCCGGCGACCATCGTCTCGATCTCGATTTCTCCGCCAAGTGCGCGACGCAGCAGTTCATCCATGCCCTTGATCAGACGGCCGACGTTCACCACCCTCGGTTCCAGGGGCTGGCGTCTTGCGAACGCAAGCAACTGCGAAGCAAGCTTTGACCCGCGTGCGACGCTCGCGAGGGCGTTCTGAACCCGCATCTCGGCTCGCGGATTGCCGGCGATGTCTTTGTTGAGCAATTGCAGGTTTCCGCTAATCACCTGCAGCAGGTTGTTGAAATCATGAGCTACGCCGCCAGTGAGCTGCCCGATCGCCTCCAGCTTTTGAGAACGGATCATCGTCGCTTGCGCGTTCTGAAGGGCTGCTTCCGCCTCGCGACGTTCAGTGATATCCCGCGTCACCTTGGCGAAGCCGATGAGCTTGCCCTCTTCATCCCGGATCGCGTCGATCACGACGTGCGCCCAGAAGGCAGTACCGTCCTTGCGGAGCCTTTGGCCTTCGTTCTCCCACCGTCCCTCCCGAAGTGCGGTTTCCAGTCCAGTGCGAGGAAGACCCGCGGCGCGATCCGCTACGGTGTAAAAGTTGGAGAAGTGACGACCAATGATTTCTTCGGGGGCATAACCTTTGATGCGCTGGGCGCCCGCATTCCAACTGGCCACGCGGCCGTTCGGATCCAACATGTAGATGGCGTAGTCGGTCACGCCCTGCACAAGCATCCGGAATTGCTCTTCGCTTTCTCGCAATTTTGCCTCGGCGGCCCTTCGCTCGGTCAAGTCGCTGGTGATTTTGGCGAAGCCGACGAGCTCGCCTTCGGGCGAGCGGATCGCGTCGATCACCACATGAGCCCAGAACTGACTACCATCCTTGCGCACCCGCCAGCCCTCGCGCTCGAAGCGGCCGGTGCGAGCCGCCTCCTCCAACGCCAGGCCGGGCACGTTCTGAGCCCGCTCAGCGTCCGTGTAGAAGGTTGAGAAATGATGTCCGATGATCTCATCAGCTGCGTAGCCCTTGAAGCGCTTCGCGCCTGGGTTCCAGCTGGTTACATGCCCCTCGCGATCCAGCATGTAAATCGCGTAGTCGGTGATCGACTCGATAAGAAGCCGAAAGCGGCCCTCGTTAGATTGTGCCGCTGCGAAGCGATCAGAGCTTTCCATACAAATCCTTTCAAAGCAGCCATTCCCGCGGGCTGTGAAGGAAAGCTCGCTTTAGGGGCAAAGGTAATTGGCCCAGCGCCCTTCGGAGCGAGCCAGCCAATCGTTGCCAGTTAGCAAGACTTTAACACCACTTATCGCCTTGCGTTCCTGAACAGCGATCCAAGCGTCACCTGGGCTGAAATAAAACTTGCTGACCGAATTTGGCGCAGTAGTCCTCATCCTTCATCTTATTGCAGATGCGAAGTCCTTGCGGGCGCTCACTCATAATTTTCCTCCTTTTGAGCCTTTTCCGATAAGTTCCCAGACGCGAACAAAATATAGATCTGGCCAGCCTTGGCGTTGCGTAGAACTATGGAGGTCTCAGCGCCAACGTTGCCGTCGAGATGAGGTCGCCTGGAGGCGGACCGCTTTCCATTTCAACGGAGCTTACCAGTGGAGCAGCTACAGCGACGTCGCATCAAACATGAAAAGAGCTCCCGTGAACACCTAGCGGAAGAGGCTCAATACTTCCGCGATGAAGCCCTCAAACTTCCGCCAGGGACGGCTCGCGAACTGCTTTTGCGTCGGGCCCGTCAGACGGAAACCGCTTCACGCATGGATGACTGGTTGAAGTCTCCGGGATTAAAATCGCTAGCCTAGACTTTCATGCCAACTAGCTATTACGCCTATTTTTCCGACCGTTACATCCAAGATCGGGTTGTCATCCTGGTCGATGACGACGAGGAAGCGAAGAGCTTTAAACCCGCAAAGGAATTTCAAAGCTCCTACTGGGATTTCTTTATGGCGCGCTCGACCTCATCAGCCAGCGTCCGATGATGCGTCGCCAGCCTAGCGAACAGTTCTTTCTTGGTGGGATTGGTCGCTAGCTTGCTGATTAGCTCGCACTCTTCCGCCTCGATACGAAGCTTTTCCAAGTGCGCCTGCATGTCCTTCATTGATCTGTCTCCCGGCAACGTCGGGGGATCATTGCACAGGGAACCCGTCGTTCAAATGCGAATGCTAGAACTCTTCGCCCGCGGCGGATCCCAAAGTTGGGCCTAATCCTCCGATCTAGTGACCGACCAGGCCGCCGAAACCGCCCGACTGACGAGGTCGCCGAGGCAATCGTCCACGAGATGAACCGGCAAGGCATCGCCGACATGGTCGCCGATCACGGCTTCGACGTCATGGAGCTGGCGCGGGTGGTCGTCCGGGCGGCGGACGGCGACGTGATCCCCTTCCGGCGGCCACCATGACATTAGAGCGCGGAGCACTGGCTATTGCGCGATGAGAGCACCGACCTCGTGCGCGAGCACGAGCAGGCTAAGGCCAACCAGCAGAATCATTGCGGCCGGGAACAGTGATCTGGGCTTGGTGGAAATCACGACATCGCATGCAACCAGACATAGTGCTGGCCAAATTCCGATCACATCGCTCTGAGCGCGGTATCCGTCGCCATGGCGCGATGCGCGACGAAGTCGTTCAGGGCGCCTAGAGCGCCCTGCGCCTCCTTCAGCTTGTCTGACAGGTCATCGAGCGAGCTCTGCGCGCTGTCCGAATAAAGGCTACGAAAGAAATCGACCGCGTAGCGTACCTTCTTGATTTTAATTCGAAGCCTGTGTCGTTGTGGCGGAGCTAGCTCCTCTAGGCTTCGCGCCTCGTTGCGGAGTTTCTTCAGGCGGCGGAGCATGATTTCTTCAGCGAATTCCTTGGTTAAGGCGTTTGCGATCTTTTGGGATCGAGATTCTTTCGCTTCAAGCCATTCGAGGACGTCGATGGGAAGCCGACGGTACCGAGACGTGGCAAGCGCATGCCTCGCGCGTTCGAAGGCCGCGCCGCGGCGCCTAGCGAACTGTCTCTCGATCGCGCGCACGCCCCGTTTGGGCGCGTCTGCGGCTTCCAACGGTTCGATTTTCTCCGTCAAGAACACGTCAATCTCGCGGGCGGCGGCGAGCTCTCCGGTCAGCCACTTCAACTCGGCCTTAATGCGTTCGACGCCGGCAATCGGCAGGATTGCGCCGAACAGAGAGATCGCGGCCCGCAAACGCCGCAAGCCAACCCGCATTTGGTGGATTCCTTCGGCATCGAGCTCCCGCACCGCTCCGGCGTTGGACGTAAAATGCCGTAGCGCTGAAAAGGCGATGACGTCGAACGACTCGTTCACGGTCATGTTCTTTGTCAGAACGATTTCCTCGGCGCGGACTGCGGCACTCTCATTATTATCGATCACCGCGTAGCCGCGTTCGGACTTTGATCTCAGATCGAGTTCGGCTCCCGTTTTCCGTTCGAACGTTCGGGCCAAGCGAATGAGATCCGAGGTCCGTCCCTGCTTCAATTCAAGTTCGAATTCCGAGATGGGGCGCATGTGCCGGCCCGCCACGATGGTACCGCTGTCGACGGCCAGTTCGACTTCGCTTGCTCCGATGCGCAGGACGCGGGTCGTTCGGTCGACTGAAGTTCGGAAGACCGGTCCGAGCTTTCGCTTCAGCTTCTTCGCCATTCCAGCCAGCGGCGTCTGCTTCAAGTCGCCGAGGCTCGGTGAGCCCCTGTCACATTTGCTTCCCACTCACCCCGCGCGAAGCCGCCAACAGCGGAAGATTTTACGGTTTGACAAAACTCACCGTCGGATTCTCTTACACGGATGGTTAGGCCGCTTCGGCGTAACCGCTGCTTGGGGGTGTCGTAGTAAACGGAGACAAGCTTGCGGACTGTACCGATATCCGACCGGGCCCCTCGAATGCGCATATCGGCGACTGATCCGATTTTCGCCTCGGCGATCTGGAATTTCAGTTCGGGTTCGATCGGCATTTAGTTGATCCCGGCCTTATTCAGCTTGAGACATAATGTCCGTGGGCGCGTTTCCGTTGCAGATCGACTTCGACCATTGCTTGTCGGTTGGGCCTCCGTTTTGCAGATGCTGCGCTGCACGACAACGTCACTCCGACCAGCATCGAATTGGTCTACTGCAACTCTCGATCTGAGGAAGCGTTATCTGCCCACCGCTCGCCTCCTTGCGACCGCTCCTCGGCAATGAAATATCGCTGGTTGCGAACCGTTCTTGCATTTTGGACAGCGGTAGGCTTGACAGTTGGACCGGCCCCGCCGACCCGATCATCCCTGCCGCTCTTAAGTCGCGGTCGTTCACGGCGTCGCGAACCAGCCCGGCCCCGCGACCCGTTTGTTGGCGCGCGCCGAGATGGCGAGCTGCACCTCGCCACGAGAATGCCGGTTTGAGCGATGATTCAGGTCACAGTTGGGTGTCGCGTTCGGCCTCGGGAGCCGGAAGGCAAGTGCTCGCTATCTTAGCCGACATGGCACTAGGCAGCCCGGCTCGCGACGCGAGTTGGAACAAACCCCTATAGTCCGCGATTGGCACTGCAGGTATAAGCTTCCGGACATTTAGCGTTGGCCATTATCCTAGTCGTAACAATTGGCGCCTTCTGCAGAGCCACCGCGGTTGGCGGCTTGATGGAATCGGCTTCGGGGCCATCGCCGTCCAATAGAAAAGACGCCGGCGCCGATCCGGCTCTTAGGCGCACCTCTGCAATCGATCGATTTCGGGCTGCTAGACGCAACGCTCTAGGGGCCGCAAGAGGAACGACGTGAACGACGGTGCTGCCGGAGACGGCGCCGCGCCTGTTGCCTCGACTGAAGCAAAGGCTTCGGATCCCGTGCGCGCCGCGCTCGTGCTCGGGGCGTTAGGGGTCGTATTTGGCGACATCGGTACGAGCCCCATCTACGCATTTCGCGAGTCCATTAAGGCTTCCGGCACTTCGGGGAATATGAACGTCATCTTTGGCGTGTTGTCGCTGGTGTTTTGGGCGGTCATCCTCGTGGTAGCGGTTAAATACGTCTTGATCGTCATGCGCGCGGACAACGACGGCGAAGGGGGCACAATGGCGCTGCTGTCGCTTGTGCTGCCCAAATTGCGCAATATGCGAAGGGCCCTTTTGACTATCGGGCTCGTGGGCGCGTCACTGTTTTTTGGTGACGCAATGATCACCCCGGCCATCTCAGTCCTAAGCGCCGTCGAGGGCGTGGAAATCGTTACCCCGCTCCTCAAGCCGTATGTCGTTCCGCTGGCGGCCACCATCCTGGTCGGGCTATTCCTGATCCAAAGCCGTGGCAGCGCCAGCGTCGGACGCTTCTTCGGCCCGGTCATGGCGCTTTGGTTCTTTGTCCTCGGCGCCGCAGGCGGATGGAACCTGATCAAACATCCTCAGGTTCTGGCAGCCTTGAATCCGAGCTATGCCATCTCTTTTCTCGTTCACGCGGATGGCTGGATCGCCTTCACTGTGCTCGGTTCTGTCTTTCTCGCCCTCACCGGCGGCGAGGCTCTCTACGCAGATATGGGACACTTTGGCCGCAAGTCGATCCGCCTAGATTGGTTCGCTTTCGTCATGCCGGCGCTGGTGCTCAATTACTTCGGGCAAGGCGCGCTCGTGCTTTCCAATCCCGACACGTCGATCAATCCATTCTTTCTGATGTTTCCGACCTCACTGACCGTTCCGATCGTCGTCCTGACGACATGTGCGACCGTGATCGCGAGCCAAGCAGTTATTTCGGGCGCGTTCGCGCTTGTTCAACAAGCAATCCAGTTGGGAGCGCTGCCGCGGCTAGACGTCAGGCAGACTTCTGACGAGGCCGTCGGGCAGGTGTATGTGCCTCAGGTGAATTGGCTACTTGCTATCGCCGTGCTGGGCCTCGTTTTCGGATTTCGGAGCTCGGAGGCTCTTGCCAATGCTTATGGGATCGCTGTCGCCGGCGATATGCTGGTGACGACTGTTTTGGTTACGACGGCCGCCCTGGTCGTATGGCAGTGGCCCCTGCTACTCATCGGGCCGATCGCGGCATTTTTCTTTATGCTTGACGCAACGTTCGTGGTGTCGAACGCCCACAAAATTCCGCAGGGCGGCTGGTTTCCACTGTTAGTCGGAAGCGCCGCACTGACGCTCATGCTAAGCTGGCGGCGCGGCCGCGAGGTTGCCCTAGCGCGGCGCGAGGCCGACGCGATTCCCCTCCAAGCATTTATCGAAGAATTGTCAGGTCCGCACGCGCCGGTGCGGGTCCCGGGTAAAGCGATCTATTTCACTACGCGGAATGATGTCGTGCCGGCCGCACTTTCGCTGAATCTGAAACACAACAGCGTCGTGCATCAAAATTTGATGTTCTTGAAGATCACGACCGCGCGTGTTCCCAAAGTAACCGATTCAGATCGAATTTCCGCCACCGAGCTCGCACCTGGGCTAGAGCAAGTCGAGATGAGATTTGGGTTCGCCCAAAAGCCAGATGTCCCTGCAGCCCTCGCCGCACATTCTCGAGAACTCGGACCGAGCGTGGCCCAAGCATCGTTCTTCTTGGGCAGGGAAGTCCCAGTACCGTCTCTTCACCCCGATGTACCCCTTTGGCAGGAGACGCTTTACGCTTTCATGACGCGTAACGCAGTGCGCGCCCCCGATTACTTTCTGATTCCGCCCGCGAGGGTCGTGGAGCTAGGCACCAAGGTGGAGATGTAAAGGCGCTCTCTATGCGTCTCTTGAATCGTGCTAGACAGGAGCGAGCATGCTCCCGTAAGTCCCCCGCAAACGCCTGTTCCCATCAACGACACGACCGCTTCCAGCATCGTGGCCCAAATCATTTTCGCCTGCAGCGAAGCATGCGCGCAACCCCGAGGCCGTCATTTCAAACTCCCAACAGTGGGGGGCAAGAGTGACTTCTAGGAGCAAATAGAGACTACTGGCGTTGCCCCTTGTTCCCGACCTGTCAGCCCACCACCAAATTTTCGGCCGATGTTTTCCGCGATTGTCCCGCTTTGTAGCTGACTTTCGCACCCTCAGTTATGCTACTCAATGACAATGGCATGTACGTGAAGAATATGTCCTTTGACCCTATGGCCACTGCGGTTGACTGGCTCGACGCCTACCGCGCTGGCGATGTTGAAACCATCCTCGACATGTTTGCCGATGACGCAGTGATCTGCTGTGATTGCGGCGGCACGAAAGTCTTGATGGGTCGGAAGGCGCTTCACGCCTATTGGGTTGATCGCCTGAGACGTGACCCGGCTTTCGAGATGGACGACCTCCAGCCTTCCAGCAACGAAATCAGAATCTCCTGTTTTACGGGCTCCGGCCTGGTCAATGCGGTTCTAACGCTTAGTGGAGTTGGGCAAATCAGGAAACTTAGCTGCGGCCCCTCAGACTGCGGAGAAGGGTAAAACAAGCAGGGCTGTACCGGCGTGTTAGGACAAAGCGTGCGGCAATAGGAACTTCGTTAGATTGCCGCTGTTCTTGCGATAGGAGGCGCCGGCATGAGCAATCTGACCACCAGGGAACAACCGAATCGCCTTCATATCGACATGCACCAGGCCGTTGAAGTCAAACTCTGGGCGCGCGCCCTCGGTGTATCCAAGGAAGAGCTTCGAAAGGCCATTGATAAGGTCGGCAATTCAGCGGTTTCCGTGCGTAAAGAACTCGGAATCGAGTGGAGCGACGGCGATGAATCGCGAGACGGAGAAACTGGCAAGCGGCGCACTACTCGAGAAGGCTAAACAGTACGAAGCAGAGATCCCCGCCGATCCGACCTACACGACCGAGCACGGGGCTACTTCGTAGACCGGGACAAGGACCGCGGTACTTGCGAAGGAGACGCGCTTCACATTCACGATGCCGTCGGAGTAGCTCAGCTTCCGAATTCATCCGGCGTGCGGATGCTCCAAAAAGAAACGCAGCATTTCCTTCGTGGCATCCGGCCCCTCTCCGTCCGTATAAGATCCGGCGGGGCTCCCTCCCGACCAGGCGTGGCTGGCGCCATGGATGTTCCAGTGCTCCAGGATCTCGCGCTGACCGTCGAGGTAGGTCGTTCGCGTATATTCATGACCTCCCGGAATTTGCCCGCGATGCACTTTCTTGTGCGTCTTGGTCGCTCCGATAGCCTGTTCGACGACCTGGACGCCATTGTCGGGATGCACGGTGGCGTCGCGATCGCCGTGAAAAACAATGGTCGGGATCACCGGGCCGGTCGACGCAGGGCGACCGCCCTTGCCTCCTTGCCGCATAACGGTGAAGGCCGACGGCATATCGGTAGCGGCTCCATAAGCGAGGCCGGAATGGATCCCGACCGCCGCGTATAGATCGCTATAGGTGGCTCCCATGATTGCTGCGGCGGCGCCTCCGGCCGAGAGGCCGGCAACGAAGATGCAATTTGGATCGATCGAGTAGTCACGCATGACTTGGCGAGTGATACCCGCGATCAGCGAGGGCTCGCCTTCGTCGCGGCGCTGGTCGGCCGCGCGAAACCAGTTCCAGCACTTGGACGGATTGGCGGCGCAAGGCTGTGCTGGATAGACGACGAGGCAGTTCTGTTCTTCCGCGATGAAGTTCATTTTGGTGCCAGCCGCAAAATCGTCTGGCGACTGCGTGCAGCCGTGCAGCATGACGACCAGCGGGTGGGGCTGACCTCGTTGGTAGCCGCTGGGGATGAACAGCTTGTAGGATCGACTTCCAGCGTTGTTGCTGTACTTGCCGTCGATGAACTTCGTTCTTTCCGGCATGATGTCGGCCTTCGAAGCAGGCGCGTGCTTGGTACCCCGCAGGCCGAGCCAGGTGCCGTCCTTGGCCTGATCGAACAGGGGCCGGTGGCGATGTGCCGTGGTATCCAGAGCTTTGAGGTCGGCCCCGCCGATGCGGTTAGAATTGAGGTCGATGGCGGGCGCAACGCCGCCCGGAAGACCGACGATCTGCGGGACGAGAGATGCCGCAGCGGGCGCGTGCTCTCCTCGGAGCATGCGCTGCAGCAGCGCCGTGGCTTCGGTCAGTTGCCCCGCTCGGGTCAACCGCGTGGCTTCTCGCAGCGTTTCTTGATTAAACATCGTGTTCACCCTGTTCTGTCGGCGAGAGCGGCCTTGACCGCGGGGGTGGCATGGAGGGCGCCGAGCACCGAGACCGAGCCGATGGTGGCGCGGGCGAGATCGGCCGTGACGTCCTGCGCGATGCTGGCAAGGCCGAGCACATTGATGTGCAGCATCTCGCGGGCTTGCCGCGCTGCTTCGAGGTCCGCGCGCGTGTAATTTCGAAGGCCGAGATCCAGGCCTTTACGGATGGTAGATTGTTTGACCACGTCGGCGTGACGCTCGAGCTGATTGCGGATCGCCGTCCGAATGAAATCCGTGCGGTTCGAATAGAACCCGTCCTTCACCATCAGATCGATGTGGCCTAGGTCAACGAAGCCGAGATTGATGGTGATCTTTTCACTTTCCGGAGGCTTCGGCCTCAGTTCCTGGACATCCGAGGGCATCACTAAGCCTTCCATATACCATCTGCATGGATGGTATATGGAAGGCGAAATTCGCCGAACAAGGGGTGTTTGACGAGAAAGACACTTCTGTAGTCGTCGTGAGCTACGATTTGAATTTCGCGCTTTCTACGCCGCCGCCTTCAGGACGCGGTCGCTCGAGCTGGTTCGCGACCTTCGCGACGACGCTCGCGCCGTTCGCGCCTTCGTTTCGCGCGCTCAACGAGCGGCGGTAGCGGCGGTACGGCTGCATCGACTGTCTCGGGCGGTACGGTCTCGAGCGGCGGGTCGATGCCGGCGCGCGCCTCCATGATCTCGAGCACGGCCCGCCCCCGAGCAGTGATTTTCCAGCCACCGCTTTCGCGATCGACCAGACCTTGCGAAAACATGTCGAGGTCCGGCACTCGTGCAGCCAGCCGCTTGGTCCGGTCGGCCCAGTCCCGACCGCTCGTCGCCAGTATCGCCATGTCGCGTTTGATGTCGTCCATCACGGCGAATCCGCCCGGATAGGACACTAAGATCTTCAACACTGTGACCTGGAAGTTCACCCGCCGCGTCTCGCTTTCAGCGCCACATGGTCGGCAGCCCGGAGAGGGCCTCGCATCCCACCTGGCTGAGGCCAGCGGGCGAGACCTCGCCGCGGGTCGCTGCTTCCAAGATTTTTGAAGCGACGTGCGTGCGCGCTCCGGTTTCGCGTGCCAAACCGCTCTCGCAAACTTCGTCCAGGATCGCGCGCAAAAGCGCGGTGGTAGCGGGGTCGAACATTGAATGCCCCATACGGGAAAGCCGCATAGTAAACGACCAAATGAAAATCGCAAAGATCGCCTTGGCGACCGCATTCATAGTTGGCTCAGTTGCGACGACATCCGCACAAGGCGGCGGAGACTCCCCGGCTGCGACCTCGGGTCAGGGCGCGTCCAGCAGTCCGAGCGCGGCAAATCCAGGCGCGACGCAGAATGATCCGAAGAGAGGGAAGGCACGGCAGGCAAGAGCAACAGCACCATGTCCAAGGACGGCGCGCTAGGAGCACACGAAGAAGTAAGCACGCGTTGGATCGTTCGTCGGACTTGCTCCGCGCAACTAGGCCCCAGCATGGCCTTCTCGCTGGGTTCTCTTTGCATCTGATACGGTTACGTTTCGACCTGCAAATGCCGACGAGACTATTCTAACGGCAGAGACCGGAATCACCATCTCCCGCTCGACTCCGTTTTGAGGGACAACATAAGACATGAAGAAGGCAATGAGGGTTCACCCTAAAAGGCGGGTCGGCCCGCTACGAGCGAGGATCCTCTAAAGGGGTTTCGCGGATCGCCTGAAATGCGCGCAACCGTCGCCAACTGGGCTGAATATCAACCGGGCATGCCGTCTCTGTCCGAAGCCGGCTGGTCGAACTCGGTTTGACCGTACCGACCAAGCCCCTGACTGAGCACGAAAGCCAGCAAGGCCGTGAAGACCCAAAGCAACGCGCCCGCGAACTGGCCGTATCGACAAGGTGACCGGCCCCGCGGCCAGCCCTGACGATCAGGCCAGTCGTCAGCGCAGGCTCATTAAAGGGCCTGAGGAATTTCAGACGGTGCGGCGCGATCGAAAACGGAAATGAGCGATGTAATGCAATCGGCAAGCCAGGAACACGAGGTCCCTTCAGGCTATCCCGTCACATCGAAGAGCAGTTCAGGGAATCCCGCTACCGCCAGCCGAGAAGGCGAGCCATGGGACGCGCGGCGAGCGCTGCAGCCTCGATTCCACCACCGCCGGTGACGATGTGCCACTAGCGCGAGTCGCAGCATCAAGCGAGAATCGCCGCCCTCTCATGTTGAAATTGATTAGGCGTCAGTGCTTTCGCTTCACGACAAATATCGCCGTCCGGCGTCACTGGATGCCTTATGCTGGTCATGACTCGGGGCGCGCGGGGCGCGTAGCGGGCAGGCGAGCGCCGAAGGATCGTTTCGCCGCGCTGTGCCTACCCGGCGGGAAGTACCGTATTCAGCCGCGGCCTGGCAAAATGGTTTCGAGTACTTGCCGTGCAGCCCCCCTGATGACGCCGGTCTCGTTCGGATCGCCCTTCGCGAGGGCGGTTGCGAAATTCTTTGCTTGCTGCAAGGTGATGTGCGGCGGAAGCGGCGGAACTTCCGGATCGGTCTTGACTTCAAGAACGACCGGAACGTCGCTCGCAAGCGCCTGCTGCCAAGCAGACTCAAGAAGGTCGGGGTCGTCAACGTAGACACCGCGAAGTCCGATCAACTCGGCAAAGCGGGAGTAAGATACATTGGGCACTTGCTGTGAGGCGTTGAATTTGGGATCGCCATTGATGACGCGCTGTTCCCACGTCACCTGATTTAGATCCTCATTGTTGAACACGCAGACGATCCATCGGTGATCGGACCAATCTCGCCAATATTTCGCAACCGTGATGAGTTCGGCCATATTGTTCATTTGCATCGCGCCATCTCCGACAAGGGCGATGACGGGACGGTCGGGCTGCGCATATTTGGCAGCAATCGCGTAAGGCACTGCGGCACCCATTGAGGCGAGACCACCGGAGAGAGAGGCCTTCATGCCGTCGCGGATTTTTACGTCGCGAGCAAACCAGTTTGCGCAGGATCCGGAATCGCTGGTAATGATCGCACGATCCGGCAAAAGCGGCGACATATCCCACGCGACACGCTGCGGGTTGACAGGTTTGGCCGGCTGCTTCGCCCGCTCTTCGAGCGTTTTCCACCAGGCCCGAACATTATCTTCGATTGTCTGTCGCCAGGTTGCGGCTGGCTTCTGCTGAAGATGAGGCAGAAGTGCCTGCAGCGTCTCCTTGGCGTCGCCGACGAGACCGACTTCCATCGGGAAACGCATGGAAAGCATGCTTGCATCGATGTCGATCTGGACGCCGCGCGCCCTTCCCTCCTTTGGCAAAAACTCCGAATAAGGAAAGGCTGATCCGACCATCAAAAGCGTATCGCACTCCATCATCATCTTGTAGCTGGGCTCAGTGCCGAGTAGACCGATCGAGCCAGTCACCCAGGGAAGATTATCCGGTAACGCCGCCTTGCCGAGAAGCGCCTTGGCACACCCGGCAGAAAGTCTATCGGCGACGGCGATGATCTCCTCGCTGGCACCGAGCGCGCCAGCGCCCACCAGCAGCGCAACTTTTTCGCCGGAGTTCAGGATCTCAGCCGCACGGTCGAGATCGGCATCATGCGGTGTGACCTTGGGCGCGGAATATCCAATACCTGATCGCAACGTGCCATGGGCGCGTGGCGGATCTTCAAAGACCTCATCTTGCAGATCGTTAGGCAAAATAATGGCGGTGACCGTCCGCCTCGATAAAGCGATCCGGACGGCACGATCGACCAAATGACGCACCTGCCCTGGCATTGAGGCCTGCACGACGTAAGCGCTCGCCACATCCTTGAACATCGAGACAAGGTCGAGTTCTTGCTGATACTGTCCGCCAAGCGCATTGCGCGCCTGCTGGCCGACGATGGCCAGCACCGGCTGATGATCCATCAACGCGTCGTAAAGGCCTGTCGTAAGATGCGACGCTCCGGGACCAGAGGTCGCGATGCAAACGCCGAGGCGGCCGGAAAATTTGGCATAGGCCGACGCCATGAAAGCTGCCATTTCCTCGTGCCGCGCCTGGACAAAATCAATTTTGCCGTTGCCTCGGTTAAGCGCACCGAAAACGCCGTTTATGCCGTCGCCAGGATAGCCGAACATGTGACGTACACCCCAGTCATGGAGGCGCTGCACAACGAAATCTCCGACCGTCTGCGACATGGCGTATCTCGGGGCTTGAGAGCTTTGAGAAGAACCACCGATTTCACCACCTGTTCCACGGGTTGGCTCTGCTACGCTCAGGGACTGGAACAAGCGGGCTTTTCGAGGCGTTGATTGCAGCCATTTTGGGGACCTTCGTGTAGCGACAAGGGTCAAGTTTTCTCACATGGCCGAGATCGTTGGTGACGCCCGGCGGCCGCTGCTTCATTCCCCTCGGAGAAAGCCGAAGCTGAGCGCTATCCTTCGTCAGGCCAGTCGTTACAACAGCCAGACGATCCACTCGACGCGGAGTCATTGCAGAGAATTACGCGTTAGTTGGACACCGGCTTCTTGCTGAAACTCGTCGTCCCGCCCTTCGGGCTGGCAAGCGTAGATCCGGATTTTCTGGCATGGCTAGCTTTCTTGTAAGCGGTTTCCGAAAGCTGCGCGGCAGATAGAGGTCGAGGTGCGGCGGCGGCGAGACCGGCCGCAGCGGCGACTTGGAAGAAGTCGCGGCGATCCCAGCCGAGGGTTTTCTTTCCGCTCGATCGACCGTCCCGTCTCCTCAACCTCCCGCTTCGTCAGAGGTTTCAATTCGAGCTTTCATGCACTTGGCGGCCCGCAAGCCCGCGGAGGGCGCTGGCCGCATTTTTCGGCGCACGTACCAGCTCCCAACCGAGACAACCAGCCAGGCGAATGAAGCACTGGTAAAGGCGGCCAGGCTGCTGCGCTCGACGACTAGGGAGAATACGATCGCAAAGGATAGCATCCCGAGGGCTCCAAGCGCGGCGCCGGCCGAATCCAACGCCGCCGCCTCCCGCCCGCGTCGCCTTCCGTCGAGGCCAGCTTCTCGCTTGCGGCGGATTTCGTGCTTCTCGACCAAGGTTGCGCTGGCGCAGAAGATGGCCGGGAGGGCGAGGAAAAGACCGCCGACAGCTGGGCCAAAGGCATGGCTGATCATGCCGGTAAAGATAGTCGCGGCGCCCCCGAGTATGAAGCGAACCGCATATTCATACCAACGGCCTTCCTTCAGGGACGAGGGCGAAAGGCGGAGAGGGTTCATGTCTGGCCGACGGTAAGAGGCAGCAGGCTGAACGCAACGATCAGCCAAATGACAAATGACAGTACCGCCGCCGATGCGGCCCTCAGCCGCGCGCGAATGAGTAGTTGGCAGACGAAGACGCTGTAGACGGCGAGCGCGATCGCGCCGGCTGTCATCGCCGAGCTTTGCTGACCCGCATAGGCGGCTCCATGTTGGTAAATGGCGATACCAAGTGTAGCCAGCGCTACGGAGGGTGCAGCGCCGAAAAGACCGGCAAAACTTTTGGGGCGCAGAATGTCTCCCAGCATCGAAAACGCCGACACTACGACGCCGCCGATCAGAAAGCGCAGGACATATTCGGTCATTCCGCCTTCTCCGAGAGTTGCGATCGCGGATCGTGAATCCGGTGGAACGGGTCCGTGCACGAACATCCGACCCTTGGAATGGCTTTAAGGGCGAAAGGACAGTCCTTGAATCCCTGGGCATTCCCCTTGCCCTGCAGCCATAAGGCGGCCCTGCGTTCGGTGCATTCCTTCAGATCCTCAAGCGTCGGCAAGAGTATTGTCCTCTTGAGAAGGACGCGGATAACCGGTCCACAGTCGAAGGAATCGTTCAAGCATGGCTCCGAGCGCGAATCCCGCTACGACGTCGGTCACCCAATGCGCAAGGATCACTACGCGCGTCAGGGACAGCCCAATCGCGAACGCCCGGACTGCCCGGCGGGGTCCAGCGGGCAATGTGCCGGCGGCCGAGGCCAGCGCTCCCATATGTAACGCGTGGCCTGAGGGAAAAGCGTCCTCGCGTTTTCCCGAAAAGGAGATGCCGTGGATGTGGCCTAGCACAGTCGTGTGGTCCGGCCGGGTCTGGTCGAACAGGCGTTTCATTCCGTGCGGCAATAGTGCGGCCGCAACCGCTACCAGCAAAGCATGATTGCCGGCGCGTCTGAGCCACTCTTCCCGGCCGCGGGAAGCGAGCCAGCCGGCTCCTGCCAGAACGAGGAGGATCTTCTCGTCGGCGCCCCAGGTCAAAGCGCGGGCGACCCTTTCCGGTGCAGGCGCCGTATCCCTGGCAATTTCACGTGCCGCTACGACGTCAACCTTGGTGGGGCGGATGGTGACCGGGAAATGGGGCCCACGGCCTGATTGGATGCGGCGTACTCTACTCATGGGCTTGGCCAAATTGAGTCATGGAACCGACCAACGCGCCAATCGTCGCCGGGTTCATCTCTCTGTCATAATCTCGGTCGTGGTCGCCAAGGGATTGTCTTTCGCGTTGGGGTGACCAAATAGTTCGCGGCAACCGAAATCGCAGCGAAACCAAGGTAGCGATTGCCTTTAGACCACGCTGACACTTTTCGCAGGTGCTGGCATCGGCCCGAACTACCGGGGTTCGATCCGCTACTTTCTTGGTTCTTACTTCTGATGAACCTCGCAGTCCCGTAACGTCCTGGGTGACGTGATCCCGATGTTTTCTCCGGCGCTGCGGGCCGATCCCGCACCTGGCTGTTTACGCAGTTGAAACAGCCGAGTGCTGGGAGATCATCCTGGACGCTCCGCGCCGGACAGCATTGCTAACCCTGTCTCGTCAGCCGTGCCGCTTCCACGCCGGGAGGAAATGCGGCAAATCGATCCGCCCGTGGGGTACGTGATGCTGGAGGCTGAGGGGACACGTTGAGTGACCCTGATAGGCACGGGTTCAGAATTGCGACTCGCTGTCAAGGCCAGGTCGATTTGCAGCGGATGGTATCCGGACCCCGTAATCTCCATGCCCTGTACGCTGATCTTTGACCAGCAGCATGCGGCCTATCGACGGACCGTGCTCGGAGACAATCCCGCGCCAGCGGCCGTCGAAGCGGCAGTGCAGATGAGCTAGGATCGTTATCTAGAAACCTCCAGGAACGTTTTGTTGCAAGCATAGTTTCGGTGGTTCTGGAAAAACTGCGGACGTCTACAGGAAGTTCGATGTTACCGTTGATGCCGTTGTGCGCGCAGCCCGCGATAGTGTGGGGAATGCGCTCGGGACATGAACCCGACATCAAGGCCTTCATGACAGGGCTATGAGCGCTGCCGGCTTCAATAAGTCTGCCGACCAAGATCACGGTCGCAACCACGGAGACATGCCGAACAAGAACGCATACCGTCCGACTCGGGTGGGATGCGCGTTGGGGGCAGCAATCCGAATAATCCCCTCTCGAGTTCGCAGTAAGGCAAGCGCACCGCTCCTCACGAGCCGAGCTAACGTTGCATCTGAATGATCTGATCCATCGGCATCATATTCTCATTCAGATTTGCCATGATCCAGAGCGAGCCGCCGATCACGAGCACGACGATCAAGACGCCAAAGGCCAGCGCCATCAAATTGTTGGTATTGTCGGGGCCGGTCGTGATGTGCAGGAAAAATACCAGATGCACGCCCATCTGTGCGATCGCGAGAACGATGATCGCAAGCGCAATGCTCGGCTGCCAGACCAGGTCGGTGCCGGCAATGAAGAACGAAGTGGCGGTCAGAACGACAGCAAGCCCGAGGCCGACGACATAGCCGAGGATGCGGGTGCGGACGCGGCCGTCGCCTTGATCGCCGGGCGCGACGTCGGTTGCATGCGGTTCAAGCGAATGATCGCTCATTTGCCGGCCCCGATCAGATAAATCACCGAGAACACTGCTACCCAAATGATGTCAAGCGCGTGCCAGAACAACGCAAAGCACATGACGCGGCGCAAGATGTCGGCCCGGAATCCCTTAGCTATCACCTGCGCCATCATCGTCAGCAGCCACAGCACGCCCGCCGAGACGTGCAGGCCGTGACACCCGACAAGGGTGAAGAATGCAGTGAGGAAGGCGCTACGGGTAGGCCCAGCGCCGCGGTCGACAAGTCCGATGAATTCCCGCAGCTCGAGCGAGAGGAATGCCAGGCCGAGCGCACAGGTCAGCGCCATCGCTAATTGAAACAGAATCGGCTCGCGCTCGTCGGCGGCAATGCTGGCCAATCCGCAGGTAAAGCTCGATAACAGCAAGCATCCGGTCTCGGCGGCGACCGAGCGCAGATCGAACAGCTCGGCACCCTTCGGGCCATCGGCAGTCTGTCCCGACAGCACTGCGTAGGTTGCGAAGAAGCAGGCGAACATCACCATGTCGCTGAGCAGGAATATCCAGAAGCCGTAGCCGGTGACGATCCGCTTCGACGCTGGTCCGGAATGCACGGCCCTGGAGGCATCCAGGCGCCGCAGACGATGTGGATCTTCCTGCGCAATCGCTGCTATCGCCATCAGCCCACTCCTCTCGTCGAGGCCAGCCGCTCGGCTAGAATGGCCTGGTCGATCCGCGCGAGATCGGCGGCCGCAATGACGTACTCGTCGTGGTCGCGCCAGGCGAACACCACAAAGGTTGCAAACGCGCCGATCGCGCCGACAACCACCAACCACCAGATGTGCCAGATCAACGCGAAGCCCATCACGGTCGCGAAGAACGCACAGATGAACCCGGTCGGCGAATTCCTCGGCATCTCGATGTCCCGGTAGTCGGGCATCGTGTCACTGGCCTGCCGTTTCGCTCGCTGCTCCATCAGCCAATAAGCATCCTCCCCGCTGACGTCGGGCATGACTGCAAAATTGAACACCGGTGGCGGCGATGCCGTTGCCCATTCGAGCGACCTGCCATCCCAAGGATCGCCGGTGTGGTCGCGTAAGGTGACACGGTGCCGGATGCTGACTACGAGCTGTGCGATCTGGCACGCGATTCCCATTAAAATGATGAGCGCGCCCACCGAAGCAACCAGCAGCCACGGACGCCATTCCGGCACGTCGTAATGTTGCATCCGCCGCGTCATGCCGAGCAGACCGAGGACATATAGCGGCATGAACGCGACATAGAATCCGATCAGCCAGAACCAGAATGCGGCTTTGCCTAGTCCTTCGTGCAACCGAAAGCCGAACGCCTTGGGAAACCAGTAAGTGTAACCGGCAAACGCGCCAAACAGCACGCCGCCGATGACGACATTGTGGAAGTGCGCCACAAGGAAGAGACTGTTGTGCAGCAGGAAGTCGGCGGGCGGCACTGCGACCAGGACGCCCGTCAGGCCGCCGATCAGGAACGTCACCATGAAGCCGATCGACCACAGCATCGGTGTCGCGAACCTGATGCGCCCGCCATACATTGTGAAAAGCCAGTTGTAGATCTTCACGCCGGTCGGCACCGCGATGATCATGCTGGCGATGCCGAAGATCGCATTGACGTTGGGACCCGCGCCCATCGTGAAGAAATGGTGCAGCCATACCATGAACGAGATAACGCAGATCGCCATGGTCGCGACTACCATCGACCGGTAGCCGAAAAGCGGCTTGCCGGAAAACGTCGAGACGACCTCGGAGAATATCCCGAATGCGGGCAGCACGAGGATGTAGACCTCGGGATGTCCCCACGCCCAGATCAGGTTCATGAACATCATGACATTGCCACCGGCTTCATTGGTGAAGAAGTGAAAGCCGAGATAGCGGTCGAGGATCAGCATCGCGAGCGTCGCAGTCAGGATCGGAAATGCCGCGACGATCAAGAGATTTGATGCCAGGGCAGTCCAGCAGAACATCGGCATACGCAGATAGGTCATACCTTTGGTACGCAACTTGAGCACCGTCGTGACCAGGTTGATTCCGGCCACCAGCGTTCCGACGCCCGATATCTGCAGCGACCACAAATAATAGTCGACGCCCACACCCGGCGAATATGTCATCTCTGACAGCGGCGGATAGGGCAACCATCCGGTCCGAGCGAACTCGCCGATCACAAGCGAAATGTTGACCAGCAGCGCGCCGGTTGCGGTCAGCCAGAAGCCGACCGAGTTGAGCGTCGGAAACGCGACGTCGCGCACGCCGAGCTGAAGCGGTACGACCAGGTTCATGAGCCCGATCACGAACGGCATCGCGACGAAGAAGATCATGATCGTGCCGTGTGCCGAAAAGATCTGGTTGTAGTGCTCGGGAGGGAGATAGCCCTGCGACTGCAGGGCAACTGCCTGCTGGCCACGCATCATCAACGCGTCCGCGAAGCCCCGCAACAGCATCACCATGGCGAGCAGCGTGTACATCACGCCGATCCGTTTGTGATCGACGCTCGTGATCCATTCATGCCAGAGATAAGGCAGACGGCCTGAGACAACGACCCAGGTCAACACGCCTAGAATGACGAGTGCCACCACGCCGGAGGCTGCCATGGGGATCGGCTGATCGATCGGGATCGCAGACCAGCTTAGCTTACCGAACATCAACGGCTCCGTGGCGAGACTTCAGCCTCCCGGTCCAGCGATGGACCGGGCGCGGCCGGAATATGCTGGGTCGCCACCGCCTGGAACAGTAAGGGGTCTTCCAGCCGATAGGTGGTCCTTGCATCGCCGACCGATTGGCGTGCGAGCTTGGCGTAGCTGTCGATGTTGAGCAGTTGATTGCTTGCGGCCCCCCGCTTCGCCCAGTCAGCGAACGCCAACTGCGAAACCACGTTGACGTCAAACAGCATGCCGGGAAAGCCGTCGCCGCTAAAATGCGTCGAGAGCCCCCGATAGGCACCTTCGTTGTCCGCCCGTAACTGGAGGCGGGTCACCATGCCATTCATGGTATAGATCATGCTGCCAAGCTGCGGGATGAAGAACGCGTTCATTACACTCGAGGACGTCAGCTCGAATTGCAGCGGCGCGCCGACCGGCACCGTTACAGTGTTCACGCTGGCGATCCGCTGATCGGGATAGATGAACAACCATTTCCAATCGAGCGAAACGACCTGGATCTTGAGCGGCTGTCCGGTGCCCGCCACAGGACGGGCTGGATCCAGTTGATGTGCGCCGATCCAGGCGACGCCGCCGAGTAGGATGATGGTGAGCGCGGGGATGGCCCAGACAACCAGCTCGATCCGGCCGGAATATGCCCAGTCCGGCCGATACTGCGCCTTTGGATTTGAGCTCCGGTATCACCAGGCAAATCCGAGTATGGCCACGATCGTCGGCAACACGATCGCAAGCATGATGGTGACCGAATCCACCAGGATCGTCCGCTCCGCCGCAGCAACCGGGCCTTGGGGATCAAGAATGTTCATGGGTGCGCTGAAGTCACCTGGAGCCGGGTCCAGCCCCTTAACGCCGTCGGAACCAATCGGTTCCCGCTATTTAGTGAATGCTTGAGGGCAGCCTCGGCTACGGTTCGTGTCGGCACGCTGACATGAACTTCATAACCCTGCCCCATCGCGAGCGGCGCGGCGGCGGACTCGAGCCGCCTCCTTCGTGGCATGTTCGCCGCATAAGATTGCGGTCATGCAACACGCCCCATTCGTCACGAACGGGGATCACCCGATATTGCGGCGGTCCAATAGCTCTCTCCTGCATAGCGCTGAGCGCCGGCCCTACGCACAAACTCATCTCATTGCTGCATCAACGCGTGGGTTTGCTGATCTCCAGCGCCCGTCACGCGCCACACCGTGTTGCCGACATCGTCAGCAATCAACAGAGCGCCGGATTTGTCAATCGCCAGTCCGACTGGGCGGCCGCGCGATTTCGCGTCTTTGCTCAGGAAGCCTGTGACGACATCCTGCGCCGGCCCATTCGGTTGGCCGTCGGCGAAGGGCACGAACACCACCTTGTAGCCATTGAGCTGCGGCCGATTCCAGCTGCCATGCTCGCCAATGAACGCGCCGCCACGATAGGACGGCGGCAGCGCATTGCCGTTGTAGAAAGCAAGGCCGAGCGGCGCGACATGCGAACTCAGGGCGTAGTCAGGCGCGATCGCCTTCGCCACAAGATCGGGGCGCTGCGGTTGCACTCGCGGATCGACATGCTGGCCATAGTAGCTGTAAGGCCAGCCGTAGAACGCGCCGTCCTTCACCGAAGTCAGATAGTCCGGGACGAGATTAGGACCGATCTCGTCGCGCTCGTTTACGACGGCCCAGAGCGCGCGGCTCTGCGGTTCGAAGGAGAGTCCGTTTGGGTTACGCAATCCGCTTGCGAAGATCCGCCACCGACCGGTGGCGCGCTCGACCTCCCAGATTGCGGCGCGGTTCTTCTCCGCCTCAATGCCGTTTTCGGTAATGTTGCTGTTCGAGCCGACGCCGACATAAAGCAGCTTGCCGTCGGGGCTCGCAACAATGCTTTTGGTCCAGTGATGATCAATCGGACCGCCTGGCAATGGCGTCAAGGTTTCGCCCGGTGATGTGATCTTGGTATCGCCGGTATGGTAGGTGTAGCGGACGATTGCATCGGTGTTGGCGACATAGAGGTCCTCGCCGACTAATGCGACGCCGAACGGCGAGTTGAGATGATCGAGGAACACACTTTGCACCTCGGGATTGCCGTCGCCGTTCGCGTCACGCAGCAGCGTGATCCGGTTGCTCTCCCCGGTGTCGCCCCCGGACGTCGCCCAGGACTCCACCCATTTCATGATGAAGTCCTTTGGACGCTTGATCGGCTCTGTGCCCGGCGCCTTGGATTCGACAACCAGAACGTCATTATTCGGGAGTACATAGAGCGACCGCGGATGCTGCAGGCCGGTCGCGAGCGCGTTGATCTGCAGGCCGTCGGTGACCGCAGGCTTCTCCCCCTGCTGCCAGCCCGCGGCCGGCGCGATGTGCATCGGCGGAATCAAGTACTGCTCCTGCCCCGGTAGATCTGGGTGCGCTCCAATTTGAGTCTTGGGATCAGGTGCGGCCTCGTTGCACCCCGCAAGGCAGAGCAATGCCGAAAGGGCGAGCGTAAGCTGGAGTTCGCGCCTCGCGACGAGCTTGCTGATCACGCGTATCAATCCACAACTCCTACGCGACGCCGGTAAACCATCTCTCCGCCCAACCAAGCCGTGACCAGCATCACGAGCACGGTTAGCACCGACAACACCAGCCCTTCGGGTATCACCGAGGTCCAGGCATCGCGGCTGTGAACGAACGAATTAGCGAGCGCGAGCAGCATAACAACGATATTCCCAATCATGTGCCACCAGGCCGCCGCGATCTGGCGGATGCGGCGGCGACCAATGAAATCTATCAACCCGGCGATTGCCGCGAGGCCGCCCATCAGGAGGCCTGCAAACAACAGCCAGGCCGAGAAATCCGCCCACATCATCTCCGTCGTTCGCCAATAGGCGATGTCGGTGAGTAGCGCGCCGATGAAGCATACGATCGGAAACGGCACCAGCATAGGATGAATCGGATGCAAAGCAATGCGCGCCGTTGCACCCACGCGCGTGTTGGTGTTGGCTGTTGTGACTTCTGGCATTCGGCGCCTCCGGAATGAGGCCTCAACGGTTCGCTTGAAACGGGGTTCCTAAGCTACTCATCGATAGCTACTCATCGATGGAAAACGTGGTCACGCGGGCGTTACACCGAATGGCCACGTTGGCGACTGTCCTGCTTTGGATTCCGTCTCCCTTGATACATTCGAACCAACGCGAAGTCGTTCCCATTCACCGTCGCCCGGGCCGTTGCTAGCTAGAACTTCACAACGGTCCGCATGCCAAGCACACGGCATCCTTAGGGACACCCCTCGTGTCGTCCCGATCGGGCTGGTCGCGCCGCCCCCTGGACGGAGGGGGACCTGAACGTTCGGTGCCCGAGCGGACCTCGTACTGACAGACCGCTGTGAGGAGCGTCTCGGACGTTCTGACCGGCCAGAACAGCCCGTAGATCGATTGGAAGTCACGGTCCATCGCTTGAGCACTCGGAGATACGTGTGCGAAGGCCGCGGCGAGGCCAACTTTATCATGCGATCGCGCGTCCATCAGGCCGATCAACTCGATGCCGGCGTCCGCGTAGAGATCAATCAGATTGCGATCGGGCGGGCTGCAGGAGGCTCGTGCAAGCGGATTTGGCCTCAGTCAGCGCGTAGCTGATGGCTAGCTTCCCCTTTCGCCAATTCACGCTCGGCTCGCAACCAGAAATCCAGGTCTCGACCCGCCGGCCGGCCCGCCTCTTCCCAAAGCTGCCTAGCGCGAGCCCTGCAGCGGCTCAAATGCCGGATCCGAAAGCCGCGCGCGATAGCGCCGTTCGAAACTGGCGCGATCAATCCTGGTGGGCGGCATACCCTTGCGTACATCAGCAGACAATTCTCATCTCCAATGTGTAAGGAAGCTATTGGTCACGGCGCGACGCTCGCACTTCGGCATCACGATGGATTGCGATGGCCTCGGGCTCCTTTTCATCAAGCGTACTAAGTTCGGATCGCGCCTTTTCATCGGTGCGTAAGAGCTCATCGAGCTTCGCGTGAATGGCGAGCGTATCGCGGCGGCTGGATCGCTGGATGAAAAGCGTCATCATCCAGACCGCCAGCGTCGCAATAGCGTTGAAGTCGAACGTGCGGCGCTCAAAGACAGTCCATACAACCGCATAAAGCACGACGACCGCGA
This sequence comes from Bradyrhizobium sp. RD5-C2, assembly GCF_019972155.1. Lineage (GTDB taxonomy): Bacteria > Pseudomonadota > Alphaproteobacteria > Rhizobiales > Xanthobacteraceae > Bradyrhizobium. The sequence continues at coordinate 42,460 of NZ_BOVL01000016.1, forward strand.
AGGCCGCCGGGTGCGCGGTAGCTTGGCCGACTCTGGTCGTCCAGTGCGTGACAGGCTTCACGGCATGCGGGCTTGTCATATTAGCGGCCTCCGCGACTTAACGGCGCGTCAACGGGCGTAGTTCCCTTTCCGGAGCCTTGGGAAACGGTAAGTTTTCGCATGCTGGAGAGCGTCGAGGGCACCAAAGGCCTAGACGCCTCAAGCGCCGAGGCGGGAAACTCGGCAGGCAAGGCCAAGCCCAAGCGTCCTGGCAATGCTAATCGCGGGTCTCGGACTTGCCGCGGTAACGATGGTCGTTATTTGGAGACGATCTTTTTCCACCCCTAGGCCGCAGCGCTGCGGCGCCCTTCAACTCGGGTTGCAACGACTTGCCGGACGCCCCGAACGAACCGGCTAGGCATGGCACGGTGCCACCCTCGAAGGAAACTAACCCGCGAAAGAAGTCGAAAAGGCTCTCACCTGCAAGGACGGCGGCAGCGAAACGATCGGCAAAAGCAGCGGGCCAGCCCTCTCCTAGTCTGGTCGATCATATGCGCGCGGCAGCTAAGAAGCGGGCTCAAAAAAGAGGTCAGTGATCGGGTCGATCTCGTGACTTCGCTCTAGATCCTCTCTTGTTCCTGAGCGGATATGTACGCAGCGCAATGCACCTATTTCGATGCATGGGAACGCTGCCTAGCACGTCCGCATTGTTCTTATTGTTTGGTGAGGTGGCGTGCCATGCGTGCGTTTCCGAAGATTATTACACTGGCGGCTGTATCGATCTCGGCGGCCACCTTCGCTTATCCTGCTGCAGCGCAAACGTTCGACGAGAGATGGTCTATCATCCCGAAGGCGCACGCGGACCCCGCTCCCGCGGCACCTGATCAGTCGAAGGAATATCAAAAAAAACAGCCAATAAACGCTGAAAAGGTACGGGACGGTGCGGAAGATAGCCCCCCCACGCAGACCCCCAGCCGCACCTTCTCTGGCAAGGCATCGTTTTACTCGTATCGGACGGGGAAGACAGCGAGCGGCATTGCATTCGACCGCGAGCTGCCAACAGCCGCACATCGCAGCCTTCCGTTCGGCACGAAAGTTCGCGTAACTGATCTTGCGACGGATAAATCAGTTGTCGTCCGCATCACCGACCGCGGACCAAACATCAGGGGTCGCGTGCTCGACCTTTCGCGCGGCGCCGCGCGCAGCCTGGGAATTATGGATCGTGGCGTTGTCGAAGTTCGCGGCGAGGTCTTTTAGCCTGCCCTGCGCGAATGGATCGCACGATGGACAAATGGGTGGACGACGCCATAGCCGACATCGTCACCAAGCTTCACAGATCAAAGATCCTTGCTCCGCGCATCTCGCCCTATCGGCCGTACCCGCGCGCGGACTGGGGCGACTGCCGGAGGATTTCACGATGTGACTTTGGGCGAGTTGCCAGGTTTCGGCGATGAAATCCGGCGACGCGTATGTCAGCCCGGATCCGATCGCTTACGGTTCGCACCGAGCGCTTCTTTCGCCACCGGCCGGTTTCCTTTTCGGGAACGGCGCAGCCCCGCGCGACGATTAAAAGACCGTTTCTTTCGTTCACATAGACATCAAACATCAGACTCTCCCGGACCGTCGAGTATAGGGGGACCGGTCGAATGCGTGGTGACGTAAACGTCACAAACGTGGGGAATAGCTACGCGGCGTGGTTCGCCTAAGTTTATGCATGTCCCGCCGCGCCACGGCTTCAGGCGCTCCGAGGGTCGTCTTCCCGCGCTTTGCTGTGCGAAACAGCCGCATGGCGACGAACTTGCGGGTCGTGTCTCCGCCGTTCGGGAGAGCACGACAGGTTGTCGTCGAGCACAACGTGCAAATTTCCGGACCTCCTTGAGGAGAGTCAAAACATGGCCGTTCAGCAAACGATGACTATAATCTCGCCAGATAGGGATCGGCGAAGGACGAAGTTTTGCTCATTCGCGGCCGATTGCGCTGACAAGTGCTGGTTTGGCCCGGGAGCAGCCCTTGTTTTCCCGGTATCCCCGTTTTTTGATACCTTGAGCGTTAAGCTCAAATGGATTCACCGGCCGGAAGCTAAACACCACCCCTGACACGACCATGCGCTGGATAGCCGGAGCTGCGCTTCAGACTAACTGTCGGGACTCCGCTGAGGTGGGCTGGCGGCAACGAGCTGTGAGTTCAGAGATTCAGCGTCCGCTCGGCGATGGCGTTCACGGCGAAACTGGACTTGCACGGCAGCGCTCGAAACTCGTGGCAGCCCTTGCTACCTGTGTCGCTGGTCGGAATATCCATTCGCTCCAGATCGTTAGAATCGCTGCCATGATAACCGGCCCGACGAACAATCCGATCAGACCGAACCCAGCCAGAACGCCGAAGAACCGCTACGCATCAAGGCATACAAGGCCCGCAGCGAGAAGAACAACAGGAACAGCCGATGTATCAGTTGACCGCCAAAAGTCGTAAGGAGGTCGGACACGTGGTCGGCATTCAGCGTCTTCAACTTGCGTGGCGGCCTTCGGATCGGAAAGACCGGCGCGGCACCACTACTCCATGCTTTCGGCAGCGATGGGCAGGCGCGCGACCCAGTCCGGCACCTCTGTCCCGCCCTCACGCGCTCTTTTCAGCCAACCCATGAGCGTGTCGCTCTGCTGGGCTATCGCATAGACGGCGAGCAAGATCGGCGTGACCAAAACTAGCGCGACGAGCACCGTGAAGGCGAACGCCGATTGACGAGCCATGAACCGCGTCGAGATTTCAAGTACAGGGGCCATAGCGCGAGGGCCATGCGCACCGGGTTTCGCGCGTCCTGCGGCAAGTTGCCGGCAAGAGACCGTGCTAAGCCATTCGCATCGGGTTCGCGTCGCTATTCTTCATCCCCCGGCCGGCCGAACAGGATTCTGAATTGGCACGTCGTGGTGGAAAGTGAATATCGACATTTCTGAGAGAACCGCCTGATCGAACTCTAACTCAGGTTCAGTTCGCGGAAAGCACGTGCGACTAACTTTTTTCGAGCATTTGCCCGCATTTTCATCAACTTAGATTAGGAACCTGGAGCCCGTGACCGATTTATTGCCTGCACCAATGCAACGAGGCATGACCATGGAAATCCAAGCCGGCTACGACATAGCTTTCAACTGCCTTCAAGACGTGCCCATGATGCTCATGCTTACCGTCCACCCGTCGCGGCACGGTGACTTGTTGACCAGACACGAGATCAGCTTCTCTCCCAGCGTTGCGCATCGCGACTATCACGATGTGTTCGGTAATATATGTACCCGTTTGATCGCGCCGACTGGACTGATTGAGATCCGCAACCGCTTCATCGTCTCCGATAGCGGACGACCGGATGAAGTCGTGCCTGGCGCTCGGCAATTCGAGATCGAACAACTTCCAGACGACGCATTGGTGCACCTGCTTGGCAGCCGCTACTGTGATTCCGAGAAGCTGGGCGATCTCGCCTGGGCGCAGTTCGGCGGCATCACCGGCGGTTGGCAACGGGTCCAAGCCATCTGTGACTATGTCCATAACCGGCTAGAGTTCGGCTATCAATATGCTCGTTGCGACCGGACAGCGGCGGAAGGCCATGACGAACAACGAGGCGTATGTCGAGATTTCGCTCATCTGGCGATCACACTTTGTCGCTGCATGAACATTCCCGCGCGATATTGCACGGGGTATCTTGGGGACATTGGCGTTCCGCGAGACCCTGCCCCTATGGACTTCAGCGCTTGGTTTGAGGCTTATCTTGGCGGCCGCTGGTACACGTTTGATGCTCGACACAATCATCCGCGCATCGGTCGTATAGTCGTTGCTCGAGGTCGTGATGCTGCTGATGTCGCTATCTCCACAGCATTTGGCCCCGCCCAATTAGCAAAATTCTCTGTCATCACTAAAGAATGTTCAACGCCACAAGGAGAGCGAACTCGCAAAGGTGATTTCACTGAACGCGAGATAGCGCTTGCCTGATTTCGGTACAAACTGCTTTCGGTCCACTCGGCCATCCTCATATAGCAACTGCAGAATGATTGCGCCGGGTGGCACCGCGTATTCCCACGCGAAATGTCCGCCTTGAAATTCGAAACGAGACGTCCGCGCTGCGCATTGCTTTGTTAGCCATGCCAGCGACGAAAAGGCCGCGCGGGAGGTCCCGTGCAAAGCGCTCGCAGAAACCACTGCGGAGGTTCATCGTGCTAGTTCTTTGTGGAGGAGCGCGGCTCGGTCAGACCAGCTTCGCGCCAATTAGCAGTTGCCCGATCTGGCCGTCCGAGGGCGTCCTCGATCACACGCCGCAAGTGGCCAACGCGTCGCTGGATCGGGGTGGCTGGACAAGCGGGCGATCAACAGAGCGGACGGTCAGCTCCGGTCAAAGGTTCTCGCAGGAACTACTGCGCAGCTCCTTTATTGGACCACATCCCATACAGAACGGAGTACTATGATGGATCGCGAACATGTGAAGGACGCAGCTGACAAGGCAAAGGGCGCCATCAAGGAAGGTGCCGGCAAGCTCACTGGCGACAAGGACTTGGAAACCGAAGGCAAGATCGATAAAGCCAAGGGCTCTATCCACAATGCCGCGGGAGACGTGAAGGATGCAGCGCGGAACGCTGCTGACGCCGTTAAGAAATGAGCGGTAGGGATGACCAAGAATCGGCCGCCTTCGGGCGGCCTTTTCTTTGCCAGACGCTCTGGCCGAGCGGCCGCATGACGAATCCCCTCCGCCGGCTGGATAATGTACAGATGTTCGCTTGGCTTCCAATGCAAGCGGCAAAGCGATCTCGCGGGCTAGCCGCTACTCGCGCCAATCAAAACCCACCTCGCCCTTGAGCTGGCCACTCATGTTTTCCAGAATGCGTGTGCCGAACCCGCGGTGTCTGAGCGGCGCGGCGCGCGGGACCACCCGAGCCGATACAGCGCAAGCTCCGTCGCGTCCCAGGAACGATAAGATTTCGACGCGGCCACTATAGCGACGACAGACGTTTCGATGGCGAGCCGGTGCCCGAGCCGCTGGCGGAGCGCGGCATCGCGTAGCTCAGGACTGGCGGCAGACGCGCCCAGCGGGCCGACTGGCGGCGGCGCCCACCCCCGGCGGTCGGAATTGTCGCCAGCAGCGTCGACCGAAAAGACCCTTACCCGCGCTCACGCGATCCGGCGCCTGGTAGCGCTGAACTGAAAGCGGAAGTGATAAGGCACTGACGCCAATGCAAGCTAGTTGGCACGAGATCCTCCAATCGGGAAGATCGTGAGCTTCAGCGGGCCGATGTAGTGCTGGCATCAGAGGCAGAAGACGAGCACGATCTAGTAGCCGGTGTTTCGATCGACGGGGCCGGGGTCCAATACTGGAAGAAATGGGCGCTTTCGGCGCGCGCCAGGGCATGCACCAATAATCGCGCCAAAAGCGCGGAGAGAAGCCGGTAGGGGTCGCTGCTCCTACCAGGTATCATAGGTCAAATCAGGTATGTGGCGACACGGCTGCATGCAATTGAAAAGGCCCCCGCTGGTACGGGGGCCAATGCAAATTAATCACGCTCTTTGATGATCGTCTTTTCGCGCGGTTCGTCGTGTTCCTTCTTGATGACGGTCGTGCGATCGGCTGGCTCACGCTCCTTGATGACTGTGGTGCGGTCACGGTCGCGATCGATGTGGGATTCCCCCGTCGTCACGCCAGCGCCAACGGGTCCAACATGGACACCAACTTCATCAGCGAAAGCGGGGGTGGCGAGGGCAACAACGGCAGCAACGGCCAAAGCATATTTCATCTGATAGCCTCCAGTTGTTCAATGCTGAGGAAATGCTCCGGACTGCCGAAGGTTCCGCTGAGCCCAATAAGGCGGGGGCGCCTTGTGGACCGTGATTAAGACCTCTGGCATCACGCCAGTTTCTTCTCGATCGGTGTAAACGGCGATAACGATCATTGCTTCTCCGCGGGCTCGCTGGCGCCGAGCGCTACGCCTGCGGCGTCATACCCGGCTGGACGGGGGCGAAGTCATAAATTTTGCGAGAGCCGTCTCCGGCTAGGCTATCGTTTGCACGCGCGGCGTTCATTCCGAGCTTGTGCTGGAGCTGAGCAAGTTCCTCGCTCGTCTGCGCTCCTCCATGCGGGTCGGAAGAGGTAAACCATGTGGGCCCGTATACGGAGTGAATCGAGCGCCTCAGTGCGACCACGATGCGGTTTGCACTCGCTCGCGCACCGACCATCGCTTTCAGTTGTTCGGTCTCTTCAGCAGTCCACCTTTGATAGCCCATCGTGTTAATCGTTCGTGGCCAGGTGCGTTTCCCACCGCGCTGCTGCTTTCTAGTTAAGATAACCTATGTGAATCCGTCGTAATGTTGCGATGTGTTCGCAGCATCGACATTCCCGTTGTCGCTTATCTAATCTCCTGGACACGACCTAAAGAAGCACACTCGTCGTCATCGTTGCGCGGTCTCTATCCGAGCACAGCGCGGGTTTCGTCAAGCAGGAGGATCCCGGGATCAATTGTCTTCATTGCTGCAGACGTCCAGCTGACTGTCGTCGAAGATTTTTTCAGCTAAACAAGACGAAACTGCTGTCGATCCCTCTCTTCGCTTGGGGTTACGGATACTGGCGAAGAATGATGGATTGTTTGAAGTCCACTGCGGCATCGCGGAAGTCTCGCCAAATACTCTTTGAAGCTCGGGAGCGGATCGGGAATCTGATGTCGAGGGCTTCAATCCCAATTCCGTTGCGCGGGCGCGAGCCGGTGCAGGCAGGCGGCGCCTTCACGGTCAATATCCTCCGATGCCGAGTCACGGAATACGCGCTGCCCTCACGGACGCGAGCGGTCGCGTCGCTGCCGGGCCTTCCCGACCTTCGGATGAAAAATGGTCTTGAAGGGCCTTCGCCGTCCGGCGGTGGCTAAAGCTTGGAACCATCGGCTACGTCATGCGCTGAATATGCAATTCATCAACCTAAGTGTATTTGGGGTCAAGACCATGAAGATCGCGCAAATCGCACCACTTGCGGAGAGCTGCCCCCCACGGCTCTACGGGGGCACCGAGCGCATCGTCTCGTACTTGACGGAAGAACTGGTGCGCCAAGGACACCAAGTTACGCTGTTCGCGAGCGGAGATTCAATTACGTCGGCCGAACTGGTGCCATGCTCGAAGATGGCTTTGCGTCTCGATCACTCGGTTAAGGACATGACGCCCCATCACGTCGTGATGCTGGATCAGGTCGCAAGGCGGGCCGACGAGTTCGACGTTCTTCATTTTCACATCGACCATCTGCATTATCCCTTGATGCGTCCTTATTTTGATCGGATCGTGACAACGCTGCATGGGCGGCTCGATCTTCCCGACCTAATGCCGTTCTACTCGGCCTTCCCTGAGCCTCCGGTTGTGTCGATTTCAGATGCCCAACGATCTCCTATGCCACCAGTCAACTGGCTTGGGACGATCCTACACGGATTGCCTGCCGACCTCCTGCCATTCCGAAAGGATTCTTCAGGCGATTATCTTGCATTTCTCGGCCGCATTTCTCCAGAAAAGGGACCTGACAGAGCGATCGAGATTGCGGCACAAGCCGGACTGTCGCTTAAGATAGCGGCTAAGATCGATGACGCCGATCAACGCTATTGGGAGCAGATCATCGCGCCGATGATTGCCGCCCATCCAAATGTCGAGTTCATCGGCGAGATCAACGAGTTCCAAAAAGCCGACTTCCTCGGCAACGCGCGCGCGTTACTCTTTCCGATTTGCTGGCCAGAACCGTTCGGTCTTGTCATGATCGAAGCCATGGCTTGCGGCACGCCTGTAATCGCGCTTGCGCACGGGTCCGTGCCGGAAGTCATCGATCACGGCCAAAGCGGCTTTGTCGTCAATTCGATCGACGAAGCCGTCGCGGCCGCAAGATCAGTTGGCATGTTAGAACGGCAGGCGATCCGAAAGCGGTTTGAGCACCGTTTCACAGCAGAGCAGATGGCGAGAAATTACTTGGCCGCTTATCATCGGCTGCCAGCCTTACGGCAAAGGCAGTCCTTAATTGCAATCCCGGCAAATAAAGGCGCGATTCGGATGCCGATGGCTTACGCTGGCGTGGAAGCAAGCGCGGCGAGCGCGGGCTAATGCTTTCTGCCGAACGCGCCTGCCTGATCCCATTGACCTGCTTGAGCGAATTTATTTATCAAATTCGAAGCAGTTGTCGGATCTGAGCCGCGCGGGCGGGGTCGGCATCATGGGCGCGTGGCAAATTTCCTCGTGCCGCGTCTGGACAAAATTCGATTTTGCCATCGCCACGGTTAAGCGCACCGAAAACGCCCTTTTTGCGTTCGCCAGGACAGCCGAACATGTGCCGTACACCCCCGTCATGGAGGCGCTTGACAACAAACTCTCCGACCGTCTGCGACATGGCGTATCATATCTCGGGGCCTGAGAACTTTGAGAAAGAACCGCCGATTTCACCACCTGTTCCAAGGGGCGGTCGGCCACGCTCAGCGATAGGAACAAGCCGGCTTTTCGAGGTGTTAATTGCAGCCATTTTGGGTGGGCCTTCGTGTAACGACAAAGGTCAAGTTCTCAAGAGCCTAACGGTGGCAGCATCTTTGCACACCGTCCGAAGGAGGCTGCACGTGAAATTTTTAGTCATCGCCTGCATCATCGTACAATCAGCCTATTCCAGCCCCGTATTGGCTCAAGCGACATCCGGCGGTGGAGCTGCGACTGGCGGCTCCCTGGGCTCGAGCGCAGCATCGCCGGGCACTAATTCGGCTGGCACGGCAGCCCCTTCTGGTCGATCCGCGAACGGCGCCGGCGTCGCCACGGGGACCGGGGACCCGGCGACCGACAGACAAGACAGGCAGGTCGACAAGAAGGTCAAAAGCATCTGCAAGGGTTGTTAGCCGTTTGCTAGAAAGATTGTCGATGCTGAAAGCTCTCGCGTTCAACTGTTCGCTGAAGTCGTCTAGCGCTGATGATACGTCGTCAACAGAAAAGCTGCTTTCTCAGCTGATCTCCGAGTTACGCCGCTTTGACGTCGAGACCGAAATCATCCGGGCGGTCGATCATGACATAAAGCCCGGCACAGATCATGACATGGGCGACGGAGACGCGTGGCCCGCTTTGCGAGCCAAGCTCATGGAATCCGATCTTGTTGTGATGGCAACTCCGATTTGGCTGGGTCAGCCCTCGAGTGTTGCGAAACGCGTTTTGGAAAGGATCGACGCATTTATTGAAGATCTAGACGAGAAGAACCGTATGATGACTTTCGGGAAAGTCGGACTAGTCGCGGTCGTTGGCAATGAAGACGGTGCCCATCATGTCGCTGCTGAAATTTATCAAGCGATGAATGACCTCGGCTTTTCTTTGGCGCCGACCTCGGTTACCTATTGGGTCGGCGAAGCCATGACAGGCAAAGAATACAACGAGTTTCGGGAGCCCCCGGAAAAAGTTGCTCTGGCATCTGCCATGGCAGCTGCTAACGCCGCCCATTTGGCAAAATTGCTGAAAGCGAACCCGTTCCCAGGATACGTCAAGTAATATGCCGACATGGTTCAGTTAAAGATCGAGATGTAGGTTATCGACTCCGCAGGCCTGCCACTGCAGATCGAAGCTGACCGCTGCGCTTGAACCGCCGAAACTCCCTCAGAGCCGGCAGCGGCTCTTCTATGCACCGCGATCTTCCCTTCTCGTCATGCGCTTCGCTCGGCTGCCGGAGCTTCGCGAGATTCCTCGCAACAAACTTCGACAAAACGAGACTGATCCGGTTTCGCTGTCGAGCGTTCCGGTCGCCCTTATGCTGGCTCTCGTGTGCAGACCGCCGACCAGACTCTCGAATCCTTACAGCCGTCCAACGAAGAACTCTTGCGGCAAGAAGACCGGGACTGTTTCGCGGAAACCGTTCTTGAGCCGGCTCCCCCGCTTCTTACGGTACAGCATCGGGAGTTCTTAGTCGGAACCACGGCCGACCGGCCAAACATGGCGCAAGCGACGATCCTGCCTATATTCCATTGAATATCCCCCGCAGCACTCCCTTGAAGAAGCCCTTGGTCATTTTTCTGTTTCTCGTTTTTGCGCCGATCGCCGCGTCGGCGGCCCGCTATTTGTGGGTCGGCGACGGCCGCGGCAACTGGCAGACGGCCGACAGGTCGAGTGCCGGCCTGCTGCCGCCGGCGACAACTCATCCGGGAGCCGTGATCCGGGTCTTCGCTGCGCGGACCGCCCGATGGCGCAGCATCTTCGCGGTCCATACTTGGATCGTCGTGAAGGAAAAGGGCGCGACGACCTATAGCCGCTACGACTACACGGCCTGGGGCGAGCCGATCCGCACGAACGGATTCGCTCCGGACGGACGATGGTTCGGTGCCCTGCCCCAGACGATTGTAGCGGTCGACGGCGAGGCGGCCGAGCCGCTCATCCCGAAAATCCGTTATGTGATCGAGAACTACAAGTTCAAGGCATACGGTGACTACAGCGCCTGGCCGGGTCCCAACTCGAACACCTTCGTGCAGGCTGCGCTGGACGCCGTCCCGGAGCCTCGGGCGATCCTGCCGCCGACCGCCATCGGCAAGGACTTCCCATATGACGGCCGCTGGGTCGGCGTCACGCCGTCGAGCACGGGTGTTTTCGTTACGTTCGCGGGATACGTCGGACTAACGATCGGCTGGATCGAAGGCTTCGAACTTAACCTCTTCGGTGCCGTCCTCGGCTTCGATATCCGGCGCCCCGCGCTCAAGCTACCTGGCATCGGACGTTTCGGCGTCGCGGCCGGCCTTTGAGTGGCGCCGCAAGGGCCGTCTCGTTGGCAGGGGACGGTCGTCTGTCGATATCCGACTTGTTCCGCGGGACCATCTGCACCGTTCAAGCGATCTTGACGCGTCTATGCCGACGAGCATTCGCCGGCTCTCTAGGGATTGCGAAATTTGTCAAGACCGGCGAATCGTTCGAGTCTGACGGGACGATTGTCGGCGGCCGAAATGTAGATCGCTTCCATCAGCTTGTGATCCTGTAACCCCTCCTCGCCGGGAGTGCGCGGGCGGCGGCCGGTGATGAAGCACCCGGCCATGTGATCGATTTCGGTGGCAAACTGGTTGGTCTCCCCCATAACTCGCTCTTCGGTGAGCTCGACATCCTCGCGATCCGGAGACCGACGGATGACCTTGAGACGTAGCCCCTTGTAGGCGAATGCGGGCTCCAGTTGCACGACGGCCCTCTCGAAGTAAAGCCTCGCCGGGCGTGCTTCGTGCACACCATAGGAGCAAGCCATACGCGACGACGTCGGACGGAAAGCGCATCTGCCAGGCGACATTTTCCTCGACGTCCTTGAAGCGCGCGTCGCCCGGCGTGCTCCACGACCAAGCAAAAATATCCTCGGGCTCTTCGCCGGTCACGAAGCGCGCGAAACTCAGGCAGTAGATGCCGATGTCCGGCAGCGCACCTCCGCCCGCCAGTGTCCGGTTGTGGCGCCACTGCATGGCGGTGTCCTGCACCTGTCCGTTGTGCGCCTCGATGAGCTTAAGGGCGCCGAACTCGCCCGAGCACACCATCCGCGTCACTTCGGCGTTGTGCGGCTCGTACTGGCATCGGTACGCGATCATCAAGGGCACGCCGGCCTTCTTGCAGGCGTCGATCATCTCCTGCGCTTCCGCCGAATTTGCCGCCATCGGCTTCTCGCAGAGCACCTGCTTCCCGGCGGCCGCGGCCCGTTTCACCTGCTCGACATGCAGGCCGTTCGGCGTGACGACGTAGACCACCTGCACGTCGTCCCGTGCCGCCAGCCCCTTCCAGTCGTCGTATGCAAAGACCGCTTCTGAAGGAATGCCATATTGCTCTGCGACGCGCCTGCCCTTCGAAAGATCGCCCGTCATCAGAGCGGTGAGCTTGGCAAGCTTGCACGTTCCGAACGCCGGAATGATCTCCTCGAGACTCAACCGCCCTAGACCTACGACCGCAAAACCGACACGTTTGTTCGGGGCAAGCGGCGGCGCTTTGGGTAGCGCCCGTTTCTCGTTCGCCGCGACGAACGGCGGTCTTTCTTCGGGCTCCGCCTGCCCCGGAATGCGCATATCGGGCATGGACTACTCGGTGAAACTTCTCGACAGGGTTGTTTGTAGGGCCGTCCTTGAGTTCGCGCTCGGCTTCGTGCCAAAACTCGTTGTCTCGTCCTTCGGGCTTTCCAACGATCTCCCGAAGTTGGTGCGCTCGAGTGCGTATCTGATCTTCCGTAGGGTTATTCTTCCGTAGGGTTAGGCACAGCGTCCTCGCCGATTCAAAACGAGCGGCGCGACCACACGGGCATTATGCCGCATGGCCACGCTGGCGACTGTCCCGCTCCGGATTCCGTCTCCGGGGTTTAAAAGGAAAAAAGCGCGGATTCGTTCCTGGCCTCGCGCCAACGTCGCCCTCGGCCGCAAGATCCGCGATTTTCGGTGACGGCGGCACGACCCTAATAGCAGACGTTAGCGGCAGACCGAGCCTCATCTTCTCTGCGGTGGAGATAGTCAAAATAAACTTTGTTGGCCCGGCTCGATCCAAGAGCTGTCGCTGCTCCTTCGCACGTCTCTCGGCGCGAGGAACAATGTTCACCGGCCCCGATTGTCGCGCTATCCAAACCATGAACGTGGAGAGTGTGATGGCCGACAAGGATTTGAACGCATTATTCCTCGATACGCTGAAGGACATCTATTACGCGGAGAAGCAGATCTACAAGTCGCTTCCCAAGATGGCGAAGGCTGCAAACTCCGACCAGCTACGAGCGGCGTTCGAAAAACATCATGACGAAACCGAAGGGCAGATCGAGCGCCTGGAACAGATATTCGAACTGCTCGGCAAGCCCGCGCGTGGCAAGAAGTGCGACGCCATCGAAGGCATCCTCGATGAGGGCACCGAGATCATGGACGAGTACAAGAACGAACCGGCGCTCGATGCCGGCCTGCTGGCCGCGGCGCAGGCCGTCGAGCACTACGAAATCTCGCGTTACGGTACGCTGAAGACGTGGGCATCGAAGCTGGGCATGAAGGATGCGGTCAAGCTGCTCGACCAGACGTTGGGCGAGGAGAAGAAGACCGACGATGCCCTGACCAAACTTGCCGACACGGCCGTCAACGCCGAAGCCGCCTGAAAGGATAGACGATGAAACTTTCGCTTGCCATCATTGCCCTTGGCGCCGTCTTCCTGTCGACGGCCGCGTTCGCCCAATCCGCCGGCGAGAAGACCGGCGTCAACTCCATGCTCGGCATCGCGCCCAAGACCGAGGACTTTATCAAGGAAGCCGCGATGAGCGACATGCTCGAAATCGAGGCCGCCAAGATCGCGCAGCAGAAGGGCAACCCCACCGAGAAGACCTTCGCCGAGCAGATGATCACCGATCACACCAAGACGAGCTCGGAGCTTAAGAGCATGGTTTCCGGCGAGATGAAGTCGGCCATTCCGACCGCTCTCGACGATTCCTCGCAGAAGAAGCTCGACAAGCTGAAGGATTCCAAGCCCGAGGACTTCGCATCGGAATACGATCCGATGCAGGTTAGCGCACACAAGGACGCGACATCCCTTTTCGAGCGCTACGCCAAGGGCGGCGACGATCCGAAACTGAAGGATTGGGCAGGCAAAACGCTGCCTGCGCTGCAGCATCATCTCGAGATGGCGCAGGAAATGGACAGAAACCGAAAGTAACATCGGAAGCCGCCCAACGGGCGGCTTCTTGTTCTTTGATCGACAAACCTCCTATGAGCAGCTGCGCGCGGCGGCCTCCGAATCACGGTTGCCCGGTCCCGCCGGCCGCACCGTAAACCGCTCCGGTCGTGAAGCTTGCGTCACTTGCCGCCAATTGCACATAGATCGAAGCAAGTTCGGCCGGCTGACCTGGGCGCCCCATGCTGCTCATGCTGCCGAATTTCTCCAGCTTTTCCATGCTGGCGCCGCCGGAAACCTGCAAGGGCGTCCAGATCGGACCCGGCGCCACGCCGCAGACGCGGATGCCCTTGGGCGCCAGTTGTTTTGCCAGCGACTTGACGTAGTTCATTGTCGCCGCCTTCGTCTGTGCGTAGTCGTACAGATCGGGAGAGGGATCGTAAGCCTGTTCTGACGTTGTCCCGATGATGACGGACCCTGGCTCCAAATGCGGAAGCGCCGCCTTGATGATCCAGAACGGCGCATAGATATTGGTCTTCATGGTCCAGTCGAACTGTTCGGTCGTGATGTCGAGAATGGAGTCATGAGCCTGCTGGTGGCCTGCATTGCTGACGAGGATGTCAAGGCCGCCGAGCCCTTGTATGGCATCACTAACGAGCTTGTTGCAGAATGCCTCATCGCGAAGGTCGCCAGGTAGAGCCACGGCGTTGCGGCCGGCATCCTTCACGAGCTTGATTACTTCTTGCGCGTCCGGCTCTTCTTCCGGATAATAGTTGATGGCGACGTCGGCGCCCTCACGCGCGTAGGCGATCGCGGCCGCGCGGCCCATGCCGCTGTCTCCGCCGGTGATGAGGGCCTTGCGGCCTGCCAGTCGCCCGCTGCCCTTATAGCTTGTTTCGCCGTGGTCGGGCTTGGGATCCATCTTACCGGCAAGCCCGGGCCATGGCTGAATTTGGCGCTTGAACGGCGGCTTCGGATATTTGCTGATTGGATCTTGCATTTTTTGAACCGGTTGCGGAGCGGATAAAGATGATTGCGAAAATGCTGGATTCTGAAAGCCGACGGCCAAGCCAGCGCCGAGGCCTCCGACCATCTGACGACGCGAGACGTGGTATTTTCGGGGCATCAGGAAGCAAGCCTTGAGGCCGATTCGAGGTCGATCAGCGCGATGCCGATGTCTGGCTTTTTCTTCCGGCGCAGATGCGCCGGAGCATCGATCATGATCACTTCGAGGGTAGGCCTTACCGTGCCCGCCAAGAGATGCACGCCTCGCGTCGTGCCATCGGACAAGCTAAGCCCGACGTGAACGTGCAGGCTCGCCTTGCCATCGTCGCCAATGGCGATATCGCCGATGGCGCTCAAGTCGCACTGCTCTCCAACTTCGATTTTCTTGTATGTCTGCTTGCCGAAGTCGAACCAACCGATGATCGCCTTCTCGAAAGCACCGATGGCGGTCAGCGAAGCTGCTGTGATGCGCAATTCGTTCGCGAAATTTGTGAGCGCGGCGAAGGCTTCCTCGCCCGGGTCGAGAATGAGGACGCCGCTTTCCGATCCCGCGTTGTTTGCTATTTTTTGGCTTTTCATGGGTCACGCCGCGCTGCGCTGGCTGTGACGGCCTTCCTTGACCTCTTCGATGATCTTGTCGCTGAATGCTTCAAGGTCACCCGGATTGCGGGATGTGATCACTCCCTGGTCGACAACGACTGCCGAGTCCTCCCACTTGGCGCCGGCGTTCGAAACATCGGTCTTGATCGACTTGAACGATGTCATCCTGCGGCCTTTGGCGATACCCGTTTCGATCAGAAGCCATGGAGCGTGGCAGACAGCAGCAACGACTTTTTTCGCGTCGAAGATATCCTTGATGAACTTGAGTGCCTTGGGTTCGACGCGCAACAGGTCGGGGTTGATCTGCCCGCCCGGCAGCACGATAGCGTCGTAATCGCTGGCCGAGACCTCGTCGAGCGTCTTGTCGACCTTGACGGTGCGGCCCCAATCCTTCTTGTCCCAGCCCTTGATTTCGCCGGCGGCCATCGACACGACGTGGACGGTCGCGCCCGCTTCCGTCAATCGGTCCCGCGGCACCTCGAGCTCCGCCTGCTCGAAGCCGTTGGTTGCCAAGATCGCGATGTTCTTTCCCGTGATGTCCATATTTCGGATCCTCCTTTCCGTTCTGTTGCTCGGACAAGCACATATCATTCACATCGTTCCTACGCGGACCCATGACCACGATGAAAATATCTTGGTGCCGGGCGTGCAGGCCGGCGCCTTTGAGACATCGGTAATTCCGAGCTCGTAGAATTAAGAATTCGTCCGCAGCAGAAGGCGCGGCTCCCACAGCCCAGCAACGCTTCTGGGGCGATCAGATCGCGAAACATCGCGACCAAGTATCGGATCGCGTAGTTGCTTGTGTCGCTTTGTTTCCGGGCCTTGACTTCATCGGCGCGGGGTCGCTGACGTCGCTAGGCGGAAATCGAGGCACAAAGTTGAGATCGTCGTCTTGCTGCCGGAAAGCTCTGCAGTAGCCCGCTCGCCGGGCCAACGCTTCATCCGGAGACGCGCACGATCCGACACAATCAGTCGATCGCCATTTGGAACAAATGGGTTTCGAAGATTGGGATCCGAAAACGTTTCGAAAGACGGAAAATGGCTAAAGTACAGAATGGAAAGATCGTGGAGACCGCCGTAGAAGCCCGTGGGGCCGAACGCGGCCCGACGGTTCGCAATGTTTTGATGGTCAGTCTTTGCCTCGCCGTCGCAGCCTTCGCGGTTCTCTATCTCATCTATTTCCGACATTGAGGCGTCTGGCACCCCGGCGGCTTTGAGGCGTCAAAATTGCTTCCGCTTGCCCGACGTCTGGACCCTACCTTACATAAGAGACGGGCAAATTCGTAGGACGCTAAGGCCACCCCTAGGTAACGTCGCCAAGGATTGACGCCGCGAAATATTTTCGTCGGCCGCCCAGATGAGAACACCACCAGTCACCGCGGCGTTTAATGCCAGACCAGCAAAGCCTAGTGGAGGGCCACAGCCATTTCGCGGCCGTCGCAAGCCTGTTCGTAAGTGAAGTAGTACGATGTGCCATCGTATGTGATGTGGTTGCTCATCGGCCTATTGGCGATCCTACCGCCCTCCGTGCGTCGATCGGATGGCGATGTCGATCGCCAGCCATCTGCTTCGCGAGTTTGGCAAGTGCTTTTCTGAGCATGTGCTTCTCCGTCGATATGGGGGAAACGACCAGGCTCGCTTCGTGTTCCCCTAGTCTTAGCGAACGTCGGGCGAGGAACCTTTTTGAAAACGGCTAAAGCGCAATGACCAGCTTTTCGCCTATTCCGTTCGCAATTGAAGAGAGCCAGCGTGGGCGCTTCCTGATGAGCCCGGTCCGGTCGACCCGAAGAACCAACCGCGTCGGCAGGCGTTTTCGAACAGCCCGCTCGTAATGGCGGCCGGCTGTTGCTCTTCGGGATATGCCCATGACCAAAATCGACGCTGACGACGCTCCTCGCGCTTCCGAGATGGAGACCCATCAATACGACGGGGCCGTGGGAGGCTGGGGCTCGCTGAAGGGCCTCAGCGCGGTCGTGCTGCGGGAGAAGCCGGGTCCCGTTGAATTGGGCGAGGAACTGCTTCGGCAGAACAAGCACGGCGGCTTCATGTGCGTGAGCTGCGCATGGGGCAAGCCGGAAAGACCCCACGCCGCCGAATTCTGCGAGAACGGCGCCAAGGCGACCGCGTGGGACCTTACGTGACACCGATGCACTCCGGAATTCTTTTCCGAACACACGCTGACCGAACTTCGTACCTGGCCCGACTTCGATCTCGAGCATCAGGGTCGCCTCACCTCGCCGCTGCGCTACGATCCGGTGACGGACAAGTACGTCCCCTGCCATTGGGAGGACGCTTTCGCCGAGATCGGCCGCGAACTCAAGCAACTGGATCCAAAGTCCGTGATCTTTTACGCGTCCGGACGAGCTTCGCTCGAGACCTCCTACATGTATGCTCTTTTTGCCCGGATGTAGGGTGCAACAACCTCCCGGACAGTTCGAACATGTGCCACGAGTCCACCTCGGTCGGACTGAGGCGCCGGAGCTTCTGTCGGCTGCGAAGGTTGACGACCGCTGCGGAATCGTCGGCGGAGATGTGTTCGAGAGCGTCCCTGTGGGCGGGGACGCTTATGTCATCAAGTCCGTCCTGATGGACGAGAGCGACGACAGCGTGGTTTCGATCCTTCGTCGTTGCCGCTCCGTCATGCTGGCGTTGCAGTTCGTTCCAACTCCAGAGTTAGCTATCCGCGAAATGCGCCGCGTCACGCGTCCGGGGGGCGTAGTCGCCGCGGCGACATGGGACACGCGGGGAGGATTCGTTGCCTATCGTATGATCGTGGACGCCGCGGCACCCCTGGACGGTAAAGGTCGCGAATTCAGGGCGCGCTCCTACAGAGCGCCGATGAGCCGCCCCGGCGAGCTAGTACGCGCGTGGAACGAGCAAGGTCTGCGAGACGTGACCGAGGACATGCTGACCATTCGGATGGAATATAGCTGCTTCGAGGAATTTTGGGCGCCGTGCGAAGGGGACGATGGACCGATAGCGGCATACGTGGGAACGCTCGACTTGGGCGCCAAAGCACGGCTCCGAGTTGTAGTCCGGTCAGCCTATCTGATGGGGAAGCCGACGGTTTCCGTTCGTTCGCCGCGACGGCGTGGGCCGTCAGAGGTATCGTTCCTTAGAAATTACCATTCATTGCAGCGTGTTGGTCGTCTCTGGCGCAGAGCCGCGACCGGCCTCCCAGTCTCAACAAGGCCGCGACTCGATCAGATTAAAGCGGCCGGCGCGGAGAATGGCGAAGGGACGGAAGCCATTCTCGGTCAGGAGCCGATGATATTCCCTTTCGGTCCGTTCTCGTCCACCCAGACCGCGCAGCATGTTTAAATCGCTCATCGCGCACGACCTGCCCGCGTCATCAGTACCGGGCAATTCCGGCATCGCGCGTTCGACCAATAGCAGTCTGCCTTTTTGGGGAAGTGCTTTGCGGCAGTTTCCCAAAATGATGCGGCTGCGCTCGTCATCCCAGTCGTGAATAATGCTCTTCAAGATGATCGCATCGGCT
This sequence comes from Bradyrhizobium sp. RD5-C2, assembly GCF_019972155.1. Classification (GTDB taxonomy): domain Bacteria; phylum Pseudomonadota; class Alphaproteobacteria; order Rhizobiales; family Xanthobacteraceae; genus Bradyrhizobium. The sequence continues at coordinate 61,130 of NZ_BOVL01000016.1, forward strand.
GCCGCAGGCACCGCGTGAAAGAAATCGCCTGCAACGAAGTCGACGCGGTGGAGATTCCCAGTTGCCCGAAGTGCTGGTTGGCGGCGTCGGCGCACCTCGGCAGATCGAAAACCGTTCCTTTGATATTCGAGTATTCTCTCGCCACGGCGCCCATGAGTTCCCCGGAGCCGCCTCCGACATCCATCAAGTGGGAGATCGTGCCAAAGTCGTAGGCCTGCAGGAGATTGTGTGTGACCAGCCGTGTCAGGTCTGTCATCGCTTCATTGAATATCCGCACATGCTCTGGCGTGCGCGCCATTAGGTCGAAATTATCGTTGACGTCCAGGAGTTGGGCAGCCGTCTTCCCCGACATGATCGAATCCAGAAGACCATCCCACCTCCTGACCAGCATGGAGCCTTCAAAGATGA
>NZ_BOVL01000016.1:61624-169122 GCF_019972155.1 Bradyrhizobium sp. RD5-C2
TCGTTCAGCAGTACCGTCGAGCCCGGCCCCCAGTTCGTTTAGCAAGTAGCGGCCTTCGCCGACGCGAGAGCAAATGCCGATGGTCGAGAGAGCGACGAGCAAGCGGGCCAGGGCGTCCCGGTCCGCGTGGGTTCGACCCGCGAGTTCTTCGACCGTTCGCGGTCCGTCGCGCAGCAATTCGGCAAGGCCCAGCCTGGCAGCGACATAGATCACAGCCGTCACACGGTGCGATTGAACAAGGTCCAACAAATGTTCGGGGGGATTGGTGGTCATGTGCCGCCCTAGTCTTCGATCGGGAATCCTGATGCCCTCACGATCGGCCCCCAGCGCTCTAAGTCGGCGCGCTGGATATGTTTAAGTTCGTCCGAAGTCGTTCCTGTCGGCTCACAGCCCATGGCATGAATCTTTGCGCGCATTTCAGAATCGCTCCCGATTGCAATGATCTCCTTTCCCAGGTGCTCAACGAACTGACGCGAGGAATGGGCAGGCGCATAGAATGCGAACCACCCGGCCGCGTCGATATCGATCCCGCTCTCCTTGAGAGTCGCGGTCTGGGGCAGGAAGGAAGATCGCGCAGCGGCTGCGGTGGCGATGATGCGTATGCCACCGCTCCCATGTTGCTCCAGGAGTTCGGAAAGAAACGCCATATACATCGGGACCCTGCCGGCCAGCACATCCGGGAGGGCAGCGGGAGTACCCTTGTAGGCCGTGTGGCGTAGGTTCAGGCCTGTGATCCGGCCAAACTCGCCGCAGATGAAACGAGGTGCGGTACCTGCTCCCGGCGAGCCGTACACCGCTTGTTCGGGATTGGCCTTCATCCAGTCGATGAGTTCGTGCACTGAATGGATGGGCAGCTTCGCGCTGACCGCCAGAGCCAGATCGACCATCATCACCTGCGAAAGTGGCACAAAGTCGCGCTCTGCATCATATCCCAGGCTCCTGAAGAGATGCGGCTGAAGTGTGAATTGCGAAGCGGAAGCAAACAGCACTACCTCCTCTCCCGGTGCGGCATTCTTGACCGTCTGAGCGCCGATGCGCCCGCCAGCGCCAGCAAGGTTCTCCACAATCGCCACCTTGCCGAGCCTGGTATGAAGCTGCTCGGCAAACAGCGGGGCGATCGAATCTCCCGACCCGCCAGGCGCGAATGGAAACACGATCTTCAGCGGCCGGTCGGCAGCAATAACAGGTAGCGGAAGAGCCAGAGCCGAAAGCCCGGCCAGCATGGCGCGACGCGAGTAGAGCTGCATGGCGTTCTCCATGTGCTTGGGACAGCAACGCAATGATCCGGCCGGCCTCCATCTCGCTATCCTGAGGCAACATCGCTATAACCAGAAATCGCAATGTCCTAGCGGGCTATAACGTGGGGTGATGCAGATGGAGTGGCATGACCGCATCGGCCGCCGGCTGCGGCTAAAGGATCTCCATACGCTCCAGACGGTCGCAGAGGTCGGCAGCATGGCCAAAGCGTCTCACCGTCTTGGATTGTCGCAGCCTGCGATCTCCAAGGCCATCACCGACATGGAGCACGCCGTCGGGGCTGCGCTGCTGGATCGCACTTCGCGCGGAGTTGAACTCACTGAGTGCGGACGCCTTCTTGTCGATCGGACGCGGGTCGTTTTCGACGAAATAAAGCTAGGTGTTACCGACATTGTGCAAAGGTCAGATCCGGCGCAAGGGCTCGTTGCGATCGGTACAACCGAGCCGGTTACAGCCATCGTTACAGAAATCATCGGACATCTCGTCCGCCGATATCCAGGTATCAGGTATCATATCATGATAGGTGATCGGGATGCGCTGGAGCATGCTCTGCGCCAGAGAATGCTTGATCTGGCCATAACGCGCTGGGCGCCGTTGCCGGTCGCCGATGATTTGTCCGCGGAGGTGCTGTTTAAATCCTCCCTTGCGGTGATGGCGGAGCGACGGCATCCGCTGCTGCGATCGACGAAGAAGTTGAAGCTCGCAGACCTTATGCAAGAGCAATGGACGCTCTCGCCGCCCGATTCCTTTTTGGGGCGTACCGGCGTCGAGCTATTTCGGCGACATAACCTGCCGCTTCCGCCAACGACCGTCACCACGATTTCAATCTACATGCGGTTGAATCTGTTGGCGAGCAGCCGGTTTATAACCCTATTGCCCATGCAGATACTCAGAATGCGATCGAGTAGCGCATGGCTGCGCGCGCTGAACGTCGATCTTGGCGATACCTCCGCCCCGATAGCCTCAATCACCTTGAAGGGACGGCGGGCCGGAGGTGCCGTCAAGTTATTCCAAGAGGCCAGCCGGGAGGTCTGTAAGGCGTTGGTTGGAGTGAGCTGATTGGTCCGAGCAGACTGTTGATAAGCGGACCTGACAAGTTTATGAGTTCGAGTTTATAAGTACGCGCCCTACATCGGCTCGATGAGAACGCGCTTGCCATGCGCCTTCGTCGCGAGACTGTCGAGCATCCGTTCGGCACGATGAAGGCACGCATTTGCTGCGGCTTGGACGCTGACTTTCAGGGATAGCCGTGCGCCTGCCGCGCATCGTGGAGATGATCGCTCAAACACGTTGCAATATCAGCAGCGTAGAAAGCATGAACCAGGCCCGGCCGTTCAGTATTTGCTACACAATCAGATCGTGAGCCGCATGAAGATCGACGTGCCAGGAGTGGTCATGGTGCGTACTTGAAATATCGATCCCGTCAGCATCCCGATCTGGCGGCCCCTCGGGCGCAATAGCATGCTGACCATCTCCATGAGCTTTTCCATTTCCGAGGGTATTATCGGCGCCAATTTTAAAATGAAAGGAATTGTCAAGTTTAGTGGCGATCGCTGATGTGGCCCGCTCTGCCTTGTCGGAAGAAGGCCCGCCCTCGTTCTTTAATCCCGAATGTGCGTCGTTGGCAGAATTTTCGGGCGTCATTGGCATATCGTGTTGCGGTTTGCCACTATTGAAATCACCTGCCTGTGGATGCTGTCCGTGTTGCTTGCCGGCCGCGGAGCGATCTTCGAAATTCTGAAAATCGCCGTGCGCCGGTCCGTGATTGGAATCTACCGGGATCTCATTCTTAGCGTGCCCCTTGGCGGCTGCGGATGTGTGGCCGGATTCATGCGCGGCTTTCTGCGATTGATCGTGATTCAAACTGTCTGCAGCGGCCTCATTCTTGGCGTGCCCCTTGGCGGCTCCGGAGGTATGGTCGGACTCATGCACGGCTTTCTGCGAATGACCGTGATTTAAACTTTCTCCAGCGGCCTCGTTCTTGGCGTGCCCCTTGACAGCGCCGGAGGTGTGGTCGGCCTCATGCAGGGCTTTCTGCGATTGACCGTGATTTAAATCGTCTCCCGGGGCCTCAAGCTTCGCGGCTTCCGAGTTGTTGTCGGGAGCGCGCAAATCGGATTGCGAGCGACCCTGATCTAACACGATTTCCCGGCCTGTCTGCGTGGCGTCACGTTCCGCGGCTTCGTGCGCCGCTACCGCAATAAAATCAATAGCCCCGGAACCTAGATGAATAGCGTTTTCTCGGCCACTGCCGCCATCTTCCACATGGGCGTTGCCGACATAAAGCTCGCTGTGGTCTGTGGCGGTTATATCGCCTTGGGCGAACTCGAATGCAAACGCCTCACCGTACACCGCCATACTGCCAAAATTTGCGAAGCAAGGAAGCACGGATGCCGGTCCGTTGACGACGCTTTCGGTAGATGAATTTACGATGCGATCGCCGAAATCGAACGCCTGCACGGCATGGTTGGCACCATCGAGCTCGTAGATCAAGGCGGCGAAAGCCGCAACCATGAAGTTGCTGTAGCTGCTCGAACTCGGCCTCGGCGCGTTGAGTGCTGCTTGTGCAAATACGCTCGCAGCAATCTCGGCCACGGGGTCGACGAGCTTGCCAGTCGGCGATGAGGTCCCAGTTGCGGCGCCGGCGCGGTCCTTGCTCGCGCTTCTGTTTGGGGTGCCACCTGATACTGCTTGCTTGCGGCCGATTTTAAAGGTTACGATCTCCGCGCGGCCGTCTTCGGACATGACCGTGAAACTTTCGGTTGCGGCATGACCGGGCGAATCGTCCAACGCTGCCAGGAGCGCAGCTGCCAAGATACTCATCGCGCCATAACGGCGCGACAGCGCCAGCGCGGCGAGCTCCGTCCGGTTGTTAATTCCGAGCTTCTGTCGCGCGTGGTCGATGTGAATCCTGACGATCTCTAGAGAGACACCCAGGACCCGAGCAATTTCACTGTCCGACAAACCTTCGGCGACGAGATCCATGATCGTCCGCTCGTTGACGGTCAAAACCGCCTGAACGTTATCGCCGAACGATTCGATTCCATTAGCTTCGTTACCAACCCTCGCCAGGTCTGACCCCGTCTTTTCTAGCCTTAGGGACTGCACCAGCGCCTCTGGTTTGACGTTCATCGGAATCGCGCTGCAAACACCGGTCGCAAGCGCACTGGCAAGATCGCCGCAGGCGACGGCAGCAGTGAAAAACACCAGTCGGGAGGAGAGACCTTCGACGTCCGCGATGGCAAGGATGTCGGAGGCGGTTACATCGGTGAATCCGTCCTCCAGCAACACCACATCTGGGGTCACACTGCGTATGGCCGCAAGACAACTTGCTCCATCAAGACAGCATGCAACTACTTCGAAATCGGGCTGGGCTCCCAGAAGCGACGCAAAACCCTGGAGAACAATAGGACGCCGATCTGCTATCACAAGTCGAACGCGACGCATGGGCTTCTTTCGCTCGGCCTCGCACAAAGCATGACAAGCAAATTAAGTCCGCTCGACAGATTGCGTTCCTAATTGTGATGGATTCTTACGGACGGTTTGACGATGAGGTCATTCAGTTAGTGACGGCTCCAGATGGATTGCCTCTTAGCCGTCCGTCAGAGGTTACCGCTCCGCGGAGATGCAACTTGAGGCGATCTCTGTAAGCCCACATTTGCGATCAGGGATGGAAGCGAGTTTCGTAGAATGCCTATTGCGCTGCTGGCCGAAAAAATGGGCCCAACCCGTCAGCGGTGCAAATCGATCTCGACTGCAATCCTGACGAGATCGGAGTGATTCTTGGCGCCGAGCTTCGACTTCAGCACGGAGGTCGTGTTGGCAACGGTTTTATATGAAATGCCGAGTTCGGACGCGACTTCTGAGATGCGGTCGCCGCGACCCAAAAGCCTCAGGATCTCGAGTTCGCGTGGGCTCATCTGTGTCAAGGGACTGGCCTTGACCGCCGCTCCTGCGAAGGTCGTCGTCTCCGCCAGACGCGGTGAGACGAAGCGCTCACCGGCTGCAACCTTCCGAATGGCCTTGGCCAAAAGCCGGGGATCATCACTTTTTGAAACATATCCTTGAATGCCCATCTCAATAGCGCGCACCACAAACGCCGGATCTTCGCTCACGCTGAGCATGACTATTTTGGCGGCCGGATCATCCCTGCGGATTCGCCGGGCCAACTCGAAGCCGGTAACGTCTGGAAGCCTCGCGTCAACCACGGTGACATCGGGATGCTTCTGCAAGTACGTACGATGGCCGTCCTTTGCATCGGAAGCCTCCAGGATCTCAACGGAGGGGTCCGACTTGAACAAGGCTCGGCAGCCGATCACGACAACGGGATGGTCGTCGACGATCAGTACCCGCATGTCGATCTGGTCTGTATTAGCACGTTGTTACTGCCTCAACTGTGGAGAACGTCGCGAACACTGTAATGTTTAAGTATCTGAACGGACTTCTGGCGAGCCGACCGAAGAAGCCGCAAATTGCAGAAGATCTGGAATGCTCGTTCCTTTCGGCCGAGCTCGCATCCGACGCGCTCGGCAACATTGCAGAAAACGCCCCCGACCGGCGTGTCGCTTTCGAGCGGACCAGTTGGAAGGCTCTCCGGGGCATCCCGGGACAGAAAAGTATCCATGCGGCACAGGAAGAGTATTTTGGCTGGTTACATCGGTTCTGTCGCGAATCTGTTGCTCTCCACCGCGGCCATCGGGCTTATGCTGTCGTCCGGTCGAAAAACGACCGGGGCGAACGTTCTGAAAGTCGAGATGTTCCATTCGGGAAATTGTGGCAGTTGCCTCTTAATGTGAGGAAGGCTCCCATGTCCCCGGCATAGCTCAAGGTCTCTGTTTTCGATCGGAACTCTCTATGAAAGCGACCACTGTACCTTTCGCCACGCGTGCAGCGACCCGCTCCGCATCCCAGTTCGTCAAGCGGACGCATCCATGGGATGCCGCCTTCGAGACCTTGCCCGGCGTCGGTGTGCCGTGGATCCCGTATCCTTCGGCGGAAAGGTTGATCCACATTGTGCCCACCGGATTGTTTGGACGTGGCTTGATGGTGAAAGGTTTTCGGGAGCGGACGCCTTTGAAATGATAGTCCGGATTGTACCGGTAGGTCGGGTTCTTATCGATCTCGGTGACCTTCAAGGTCCCGGTCGGCGAGGGCTTCTCTTCGCTTCCGACCGTTGCCGGATAGAAGCCGATCAGCGCATTCGACCTGTCGAATAGCTTCACCGTCTGACGGCTTTTGTCGACTTCGACCCTGTCCGCTTTCGAGGACGTTTCGGCACCTTCAGCGCCGACATCTACCACGACAATGGTCTCTCCGACGCGGTCGAAGCGGTGTCCAGGATTAAGCGCCGACAGCAGTTCTTCGCTCATGTGGAATTTCTCGGCCAATGCTTCTCGCGGGCTGGCGAAGCCAAGATTGGGCAGGTCCTTCATTTCTTCCATCTTTGATGGGAGTTTGTTCAAAAACGGCTCGGCGATATCCGGCTGCGTGATGGTGTAATTTGCCGTGACCCGCCGATCGTCGGCGCGGAGTGCGTTCCAGAGGTCAACAGTCGGAATGTTCGAGCTTGGCAGCTGGCGCGCTTCCGCGAAGGCCCTCAGCGCCTTCTTGGCGTTTTCGCCGAACCTTCCGTCGATTTCGCCAGGCGAAAATTTGGCCCGGTCGAGCAGCACCTGCAGGCGGACCCCCGCCGGCGTCGGCCTTGTGTTCGATAAGGTCTTGTTCGTCGGTTCGGCAGCATCGATGGCGGCGGCCCCTATCTCGGCACTCCACGCCGGATTGGCGAAGGCCACCAGCAACAGTACGACCTGCCTTGCTTTTTTGAACCACATGGCGGTCTCCTTTCAAGTCGCCGATGGCTGCGGATCTGCGCGAAAGCCGGCTTCCTTGGCGCTCGATGCGGCGATCAAAGAGCGGTATGCGCGTTCATAATCCCGCGCCATTCGGCCGGCCGAGAACCGCGCTTCGAAGCGGGCGCGCACCGTGCGCCGGTCCAGGCGGCCAAGCTCACCAACCGCCTTTACCGCCTGGTCCTCGTTTTCGACGATGAAACCCGTCACGCCGTCCTCGACGACTTCGGGCACAGATCCGGATCGGTAGGCGATCACGGGAGTTCCGCAGGCCATCGCCTCGATCATGACGAGACCGAAAGGCTCTGGCCAATCGATCGGAAACAGGAGGGCCGCGGCGTCGGCGAGGAACGGCTGCTTTTTGGCGTCGTTCACTTCTCCCACAAGTTGGACCGCGCGGCCGTCGATGTGCGGTTCGAGGCTCTTTTTGAAGTATCCGGTCTCGCCACGTGGGATCTTGGCGGCAATCCGCAGCGGGCGCCCGGCCGCCCGCGCGATCCGGATCGCATCCTCAGGGCCTTTCTCCTTGGTGAGGCGGCCGAGGAAGGCGAGATAGGATCCAGGGTTGAAAGACGGCTTGAACAGGTTGGACGGTAGGCCATGCCTAATGGTGGCAATCCAGTTCGCTTCTGGGAGCGGCACGCGTTGATTGTCCGATATCGAGACGAAACCGGCCTCCGGAAACCGCTTTACAACGTCGACCAGGCCCGGAAGGTCCAGCCGCCCATGCATCGTTGTCAGAAAGGGGACACCGAGACGGCTAAGCAGCGGAAGCGGAAGCCAATCGATATGCGCGTGGATCACGTCGAAATCTCTCGCATGCTTGGCGATGGCTTCCAGCAGCACCGCGCAAGCCGCGTTGGGATCGACGCCCTGACGCCCCAGGCGGAGAGCGCGCGGCCATACCGGATGGAGCTGGCCTCTCGTCCTGGAATCGCCGCTCGCAAAGAGCGTAACGTCGTGTCCGAGCTCGACCAGTTCGTCCACCAACCAGGCCGCGACCCGCTCGGTGCCTCCGTAGAGCTTGGGAGGAACGCTCTCGGCAAGGGGGGCCAGCTGAGCTATGCGCATGAATGCCCCTAAAACAGAAACAACGATCGGAGCAGCAGCACGATGGCAATCGATGCGAGTTCGGAAATTGCCAGGAGCGTCCACTCTGGTCGGGCGGTGCCCTCAACAATTCGCCTAGCGAAAGTCTCCATGAGCCTCAACATTCGTTCTCTGGGAGACGGTCGAGGTACGCAAGGCCGAACCCGGTGAGTTCGTCGACCTCGTTCACGCCCGCTTCCCACCTCCCTTTCAGATGACGTTCCAACAAACAACGACGGCTATCAGCGGCATCGATGTCGCGATGGCTCGCTCGATAAAGCGACCAAACCGTATCCACGGCTTTTCTCAGCGGGATGTCGTCGACCATGTTCCGGCTCCGTCAAACACTGGTCGACGGCAACGCTTGCCACGGCCAAGGTTTCCACTTTTTCCCGAAAAACTAGTGGGCGAGAAGAGATTGCGTAGAAGCCAGGTTCGGTGGTGGCAGTCGCCCTCGTCGCCGAAGCTTAAGGATGACGCGCGGCTCAGAAGCTGCGATCGCTCCAGTTGAGGGGACGCCTCTCGAAGAAGAATGCGTCCTGGACCGCTCAAAGATTGGCTGCCGTTGCCAGGAAACTCCAATCGAGTTCGACGTTCTCCCTCCGAAGCCCCTTCTTGCCGCGTAGGACGATACGATCGTGCGAGTATTGATCGTCGATGATCATCGAGTGGTCATATGGGGCTGCCGATCCCTGTTTGCTGCGGACGCTTCCATCCAAATCTCGGAGACGTCCGACGCAAACACGGGCAATCTTGCGTTTTGCAGGAAGCATCCCGAGGTGACCGTGATCGACACTGGTCTTCCCGATCGATCCGGACTCGAACTGGCGCAGCGGATATTCAAGAAGGATTCTGCTGCCAGGCTTGTCATCCTAGGCACGAACTACGCCTCCCTTTCGTGGCCGGCGCCGTCGAGGCGGGCATGCTAGGATGTGTCTCAAAAGCGAGCACCCTCAGCTGTTGGCGGATGCCATGCGGCCGCGGGAGAGCGCTTCATCTCTTCTTTTGGGAGCAGACCGTTGCTTTCCTGATTTCGGTCCCGGTGGCCTCGATGAGCGCCCGAGAGCTCAAGATTCTGCATCTTTTCGAGCGAGGTCGCCGGATCGCGAAAGTCGCATCAGAACTTGGCATTTCCTACAAGACGGCGGCCAATTCGACGTCCAAGCTCAAACCAAACTCGGCGTCAGAAATCACTCGGATCTCGTTCGGATCGCCGTAGAAATCAACCTTCACGGATCGTGAAGAGCGGGCGGACTTCTCGGGTCGGTGCTACCATTGAATTTCCTTGAATTGCAGTCCACGCTGCAGTAATTCGTCTGCAGCAGCTGCGCTCTCGTCTTGGCCGCCTCTCCGACCAGGCGATACCTGCCAACCATCGCCCTATCGGCCTCGACCTGATGGCGTATGCTTTCGTACAGTCGTAGTACGCTCTGGTCGCTCAGATGCTCGAAGTTCGCTGACGAAGTGGCTGCGGGTGGATTTTGCGCGCCGGTCGCTCGAATATCGGAAAGTGCCTGGTTAAGCGGTTTCTTCTGATCCATGCTTCTTCGCTTTTTTCCAAAAGCCCGTGACCGAGGCGCACGCGGCGCGGCGCCTCGGTCACGGTCCGTCAACGATAGCGATGCGGGTTGCCGCGGCCCCTGAACCAGCCGTAATGATGACCGCGTCCGCTATGCCAGCCATGGTGCCCGTGGCCGTGGCCGCCACCGCGGACTTGGATTACGCTTCGTCCTGCGGGCGATGATGGCGCCATTCCCAACCTTGCCGACGCTGGCCCCGCAAACGTCACCATCGCACTCAGCACAACAGCCGCAGTCATTTCGATTGCTTTCATATTTCTCTCCTCAGTTCGTTTCGCCTGTCCCGATCACAACGACGTCGATGCGGGGCCGGGTTCGCCCGCCTTCCACGTTCGTTTCATTCACCATGCGCCGAAAAATCCGCGATCTTCTGCAACCAATCTGCGCTCGGGCTCCTTCCGGATTCGGCGTTGCCTGCATACCAAACGGGTTGCTCTCAGCGATCAACAACGTTGACAAAGCCGTGGTGAAGGCACGACAGCCTGAGAGCGGCCTTAACTGCAGACGCGTCTGCTACCTCGAGTGGGCCTAAGTCGCGTCATTCGATTGCGGGCCTGTGAAGCACCTGATCACCTCGATCGACAGGTCCGCATTAGGGCTGAAGAAGGAACAGGAGATGTTGCCGCTCTTGCTCACGCTGGCGCTGGTTGTCGCACAACATCTCAAACCGGGCTTTGGCGGCGGTTGTGTCCTGACTTTGTCGCTTCAGTTCAACGAGATGCGCCTCGCATTCGGCCAACTGACGCTCTCCTTCAACTACCTGACGTTCGATTTCCCTCAATTGATCTAAAATGCCTTCTCTATACATCGCGGTTCACGCTGCCACGGGAGCTCCCCGAAACGATATACATTTAGCAGATCGAAAGTTCCCGACGACCATTGCAGGCACGCGGACCGCTCCAGGGCTGGTCTCAAGTAGCTTCTACCAGACCCATTCGGCATAGTTGCAGAAGATACAGCTCGAGTGCTAGGCACCGCCCTATTGATCACGCGGCTTACCTGTGGTCTTCGGGCGAGATTTAAGGAGGGTCGGCAGCGGAGGCATCTTCGAATGAGGCTCCGGGCTTTGCTCCGGATCGATTGCAGATTCCGTCGAATTCTTCCTGCGAATCGCAAGTCCAATGCAGCCAATGATCACTAACGATGCTCCCGCGAGCATCAGCCAGTGCGGCAATTGCAATGATAGCAGAACGTCCTTGGTCATTAGATGCGTCTACCGTTTTCGCGTATTTCACTCCAGGAGCTCGTATGCGAACGCGCCACGCCTTCCGGGTCGTTTTCCTCGAACAATTCTTTGACCTCGCTCAACCGCAGCTTGGTGCCGGCCCGCCTGTGCAACAACAACACATGCCTGGTGCCGACCGCTATTCGGTCGCGTCGGATGTCATCCTGCTCGGCGTGATAGGCCTTCATGTCGGCCGTGAACTGGCGCGCGACTTCCGGCGGAATCTCGATCGGCTTTCGCTTGATGGACACCATCTAAAGATGGCCTGGCGGCCGCTCCCCGAGATTGGGCGGGTCCGTCGCTCCGTGGGCTGGAGCGCCGATCCCTCATCGCGCGATATGCATGGTCGGGATGTGGGGTTGGTCTGCCAACCCGCACGATTGGGTAAATCGTAAATCGACAAATGCCCGCGCGGCAATTGCCATTCCGAATTAGCCAGTGGATATAGGGCGAAGGCCAAGTCCTGGCGCAAAGGTGGTAGCGCGCCGCAGCAACTGCGAAGCCTGATGGGTGACACTCGGCAAAGAGGCGTAACGTCATGGGAGGAGGATGGCCGCTACAGCCTCCGAAGCCACGTTAGCCCCAGCTCAGCCCCCGAGCGATCCAGGGCACGACACGCGCCGGGGATGGGACAAGACGATGCACGAACTCAAATCTTACGTGGCTTTCGCCGTCGATACCGCTGGCGTCGCGCGCGCGACCTACGAGCTTCTTTGCATCGATGACGAGGAGGCATAGCAGCGAGCCGAACGTTATCTGAACGCGCATGACATTATCGAGCTTTGGGGCGACTACACACGCATTGCTCGTCTCAAGCGTAGCTGATGACAGGGCGCTTAGAGCCGGTACCGAGCTGGAGTGAAATGAGTTTATTGGGCGCGTCGCTGGTGGGCCAGCCAGGACTATGAAGTCAGTTACGTAAATCCAGGGTCGGTCTGGTGAATCCAAATCGAGGTGGCCCCAGCAACCCTTGGAGGCCCTGGGGGCGATTGCTGAGGCCACATGGCCAGTCCCGCGTCGGTCGAGATTGGTCAACCTGATCGCACACCGGATCCGGATAAGAGACAAGCGCGATCCTTAATTCTGCGCCACGATGCCAGGAACAGTGGCAATATTACCACTTGGCCCCTGCGCCCGGATTCACCTGCGATATGTCCGTCGCGTGACACAGGAAATTTAGCGCTTGCGGGGGAGCTGATGAGCGGGCGTGCGGCGGCGATCTTATTACGTTCATTTGAGATCGGGTCCAAGAGGCCGCCGTCCTGCGTCAGCGGCCTCCTCGCTTTGCTTCATTGAATTGCAAAGGAGAGCGCCAACGCCATTCCCAGTTCACTCTTCTCCAGGGACTCAACCCGAGTAACTCGCGCCCCTCATGAGTTCATCGAGCACCCGATGCGGACTCATCAATCCCGCCAATGTTGGGAACGCGGGCCAAATTCTTCCGTTGATAATTTGAACATTGGAGAATTGCCATGGAGGACGACTACTTTCGCGATGCGGAGATTTGGTTAGCTGCTGCGGTCGGCTGCGGGCCGTCACTTCTCATCGCCGCCTTGATGATCGCATCGCTGATCCAGCCGCAGTTCCCCGGCTGATTAGGAAGCGCGGTCCGGTTTATCGCTCTCCCCTGGCCACCATAGCGACAGCGGGTTCATGGCGGACTTCTTGGTTGTCCGGCACACCACCCGACGGCTGCGCTTTGACCTGCCGAAAAAATCTGCCATGACGACCGAGGCGCGCCGGCAATGCAGGATAAGGCAGCGATTGCCCATACTGAGCGGTTCATTGAAATGCCCAACGCAGTCCAGACGGGCAGGAAGGCCAGGTCTTGGTCGAAGTCCGTTTTTATGGTGAAGAAAGACCGGACGAGTGTCACCCTTGCTGAATTAGGTGTTTCAGCAAGGCTTCGTAGGCCTTCTCCGCCTCAGCGAATGTCTTGAACGGCGATCCGCCCACCCTCATGGCGGGCCTGCCGCCCACCCTCATGGCGGGCCTGCGCAAATCAAGGGAACTCCATGAGGCAACAACGCCGGGTGGCCCATGGAGACCAAGACCAATGCGGCTCTCGTTGCTGATCACGAACGAATAGCTTTGAGCGCTCGCGCTCCAGATCTCGATATCGGCTGTCGCGCGGCGGAAGTGCAGGGCCATTTCGCCCTCCACCGAGAAGTCCCTCTGCGCTTATCCAGAGGGACGCTTAACATGCTTTTGTGCGGTTGGCCGTTTCAGTCTCCCGCGCCAGCCGTTCTGCCTTTAGGCGCTCTCGATTATCGTGGAGCGCTTTCTGCGCTTTGGCGTAATCGCTCAAAGTTTCCTTCGCTTCGGCCTGCCTGAATATTTTGCGGGCTTCGCGTTCCGCTGCCGTGGGGGCCCGCCGTTCTCGGTCACTGATCATTGTTGACCTCCATTTTGGGCTTGACCATTAACGCGCAGAGCTCACTTTCGATCCTATCCGAATAAGGAGCGCCGAACTTTAAGGCTGGTTTCGGTCGCGACGCACCTTCTGGATACCTCAGGCCTTTTGATAAGCTTCCGCTTGGGGCTGCTTGATCCGCCGCGCTGCCATTCCGGGTCGTCCTGTGCCCTCGTCGATTGCCACTCCTGCCAACTCGCGTGCGGTGGGCCCGTTGCGGTGCCGCCGACCTACTTTGGCGACGGTAACCCAGGCGACGTCAGCCACTCTGTCATGTTAGCGGCGGTTTCGTCGAAACGAGCCCTACCGAGCAGATATTCTCTCTAGGGACCTGGGGGAAGTTGCTTCGCCCTGTTCGCGCAGCTCTCTGGCTTCGTCGGCCAGTCGCACCTCACGTGGGGTACAGCTGTTTCACTCGTCTTCGTTTCATATTCCCACTCGGCTTGGTGTCCTGCCCGAGCTCTAACCTGCCTGCCGAAGCGCTGTTCAGAAAGCGAAGCCGCCAAAACGCCGGTGAACTAACCTATGTTGTGAGCGGATGTTGAAACAGGCGTTTTGGTGATAGTCATCGTCATCGTGGCCCTTGAGCCGACAAACGTCAGTCAACACGCGACGAGTGCCGCTCACATGAAGCTATCGAGGTTCGGGTTACGCCTCCAAGCGCCAAAAGCCCCAGCTCCCCACGTGTTTATTCCTCCCGTGTTGCCGCCGGTAGGGTCCGCCAAGCGGCTGAACGCTCTGCCGGTTCATCAACTTGCCCCAGTCGTGGGCCTGTCGTCGGTACCGTCGCTCCTGGCGCTTTGAGACCAGACCGTCGAGCCAATATGGCAGGCTGCTTTGAACAGCTCAGGCCGATCTCGTTTTGCTCGAAGACAGATTGGCGAGACATTTTGCTGCCTAAGCGCGGCCTTCAGCACCGCACCGCTGGGCGCTCTGAACCGACCATGCAGGAACTTCTCTGGATAGGCTAGGTTACACGTGCGTCACACAGAGGAGGACACCCATGAAGACCCTAATTATCGGATCTATCGCCGCCGCGGCGGTGATCACTGCGGCGCATGCCGCCGAGACCATGTCGACAGCGCCGGCCGAGAGCTGGACCGTGACGAACTACTATAAGCAGTCGGTCTACGATCCGAAGGAAAGCAAGATCGGCGACGTTGACGATGTGCTCGTTGACAAATCCGGGAAGGTTAATGGCCTCGTGATCGGCGTCGGCGGGTTTCTCGGAGCGGGCGAGAAGGACGTCATCGTTCCTTTTACCGCGGTAAAGACCACCAAGAAGGACAACAAGTGGTGGCTCACCCTTAATGAGACGAAGGACGGCTTGAAGTCGGCGCCCGGATTCAAGTACGACAAGGCAAGCACGACCTGGGTCCCCGACAGCAAGTAGTCAGCCTGAGATCGTAGAGCGAAGTGTGATCGAGCATCCCGCTCGATCGATTTCGCTCACTGCCTGTCGATTGCCCTGGTTGATCAGCGTGTCGAGCCTCGTGGATACCGGAGCATCAATCGATCGCGGTATCCCCGCCGCCTCTGACCGAACGCCGCACGGGGATTGATGCCGCAAGTCACGTTCCTTCCAGATGCTGACGCGAGGCACTGTGCGCGCGTCTGGTACATGCAGTCGCCGGGATATCCGACACGTCCTCCCTGAACACACCACGGAGAATCTTGAGCGCTGGCAGGAGAAATCTGTGCCAAGCGCCGTCCTAGTCGCCCGGTAGTCGCTTCCGCCTGCCCCGGCGGAACCCTTCCGTGCGCAATCGCGTGGGGTTGATCCTTGGGGCGGTCCAATCGCGTACCGCCCTATTTTCATGTGTGCTAACTTAGCTGGGTAGCAAAATGGTAGGCAGTTCATGACTGACGATCAGGTCAATCTTGTCGTTCAGCACCTTTGCGAGCAATTGCACTTGGCGCTCCGACTGAAGGACAGCGAGGCACATCCACCCAACGCGAAGGATATTGGATTCGAGCCTGCCTCTGTAAGAACTGTGTTGCTGACCGGGTTGCGCTCGGCAGGCGTCACGATCCACCACGAGACAGCCGGGGCGAACGAAGAGCCGCCGTGGTCCTAGTCGCAAAACGCGGGACAGAAGCCCGGCACCCAGCGAGGTACTGCGCTCTATCCGGCGATCTGACGGCTGTCATTGCGCAGCCTGCCGGCAAGTTCTGTAAGTAACAGCCTATGAAGTCGTTGTCGCTGGGCTTGATCGCGAGAGACTCGGCTGCGTTCATTCCTCACAAATGAACTTTTCCGACCGGCCACATCGACCACGTCAGAAGGTCAGAAGGTTGGGCCCGCCTCTCTCCAGACGCGAGCACCATGAGCTGGCCGCAGAACGGACATGGAGGGTCCTGTGTCTAGCGGATAGAGCAGAAAGTCTGGACATATCTGGCTCCGATCACGTTGGCACGACTGGTGGCGTTTCTGGATACTGGTTGAGCTCCATTTCAACAACATGCGGCGACGGACTTTGAAGGCGATAAAATCTAAACTCCTGCTCCTGAAGCGGACATCGAAACGTGACCGCGGCGTGATCCGGCAGTCGGCTCAACTCGGCCTTCAATTCGCCGACGGTGATGATGGGCGGCTCGGCAGTTTGGCTGGGTATCTCGTTCATTTGGGCGCTCCGGTTACCAGCCCTCGACAAGCCTACCGCTCAAACCCTACTTTCGTTCCCCAGCAAAAGCGAAGAGCGCGCCGGCTGACACCGGCGCGCTGCCTCGGGGAACAGATCTGAACGCCTCACCGCCCGAACAGACCGTCCCGGGTGGCCCACCCGGCCGGGCCGTGACTGCGCTCTTCGCTGGCCCTGTTCGCGATCGCCAAAAGTGCCCTGTGACCAACAGGAGCGTTCGCCTGCGTCGTCCCAGAGCATACGATGCAACCTGTGGCCCCGCATCAAGCGCGCCAGGTCCATTTTTGTAAGGTCCCCGATGGCATATCTTTTCATGCCGCATGCGCATAATGCACCCGCCGTCATCTGCTCGTTCGCCCGTCAGACACCCGAGACCGAAGCTGCCTTCAAGTTGCCTTCCGTCTCCGTGTCGACCTTAAAACCCCTTGCGGATAAATCACGACCCAGGGTCTCGGGAAGCAGAAGTGAGGAGAGAATGAAGATAGTCGCAGCGGGAAGGGCCACGGCGACCATGCCGTTCAGCAGGCTTCCGCCTAGATGCCCGGCCGCGAGCGGTACAATCACGGGGGCTATGCTGCCAAGCCCTCGACCTCCCATATAGAATGTAGACACCGCCGTCGCACGCAGGTTGACCGGATAGAGTTCGGAAATCCAGACGCCGGTCACACCCAGCGCCACGTTGCCAATGCCGAAACCGATGTAGAGCCAGAACATCGGCCATTCGGCCTTCGATCCGGCGTAGAGCTGACTGCCCCAGACGGCCATACCAACCAGAGACCCGACCCAAAACAGCGCGGGCACGAGAGCTCCGAAGCGGCGGCCAGCTCTGTCGTTGAAAAAACCGTTCGCGAGGTAGCAAATGCCGCTGACTACGGAGAGCAGGACGGCCGTCGTACGGACGACATCACCCGGCGTATGCATATCACGCAGCAGCAGCGTCGGAATAAAAGACACGACGCTGTAGTAGCAGAGCATATAGCTCATCAACCATACGAAGCCGATGACGGTTTGCCGTGCCAGCCCGTTCCGGAAGAGATCAGCGAGCGGAAGTGTGCGAGCTTCTGCCGTGGCCCGGCTGGCCTTGCGTTGCGCCTCATACTCTAGCCAGATCTTGGATTCAGGCATGAAGAAGCGAATAAAGATGATCAGCAGAATGGGCACGCCGCCACTCAGCAAGCCGATGCGCCAGCTCCACTCGTCACTGAACGTTGCAATCAGCCAGATGCCAACGATTGAAGCCGTGGACGACGCGATCACGGCGCAACCTTGGAGCGCGGCCGCCCCCAAACCTCGGCTGCCTTTTTTCCAGGCCTCGTTGAAGAGCACCATGCCGACGCCGTACTCGCCGCCGAGACCGATGCCGGTGATCAGGCGCAGCGCGGCAAGAGACCAGTAATTCCATGCGAACGCCGAAACGATCGCGGCGACGGAAAACAGTGCGATTGTGAGCTGAAGTGAGGTCTTTCGGCCAAATCGATCCCCGATAACGCCGAATAGCGCTCCACCGATGGCCGATCCGAACAATGTAAGCGCTTGCAGCGAGCCGACCTCGGTGAGCGATAGCGACATCGATCGCTGGATCGCAGGCAAGAGGAACGGGAATATCAGAACGTCATAGAAATCGAGTATGTAGCCCAGCATTGCCGATACCATGATCGAATACCGTTGCCCCGGGGTGTAGTCTTCCGAACTCGAGGTGGCTGCCGACATGTGACGCGTTCCTGTTGGAGGATTGAGATTGATAGACGTGCCGAGACGCTTGCTGCGTCTTTGAGGGTCGAACGGCGACTTCGGCATTTATTGGGGTCACAAACGCGACCCGGTATCATTCGGACCGCATTCGCGACTCCGGACTTGCGCGCGTGACACGCAGGGCCTACCGGCCCGGTGCCTTCAACTCCGGATAAGCAAAATCGCCCTTGTCGAGGATGTGGATATCGTCGAGCCACAGGCTGCATCCGCGAAGCGGAATATCCAAATGACACGGCGTGTCATTCGTACCGCCGAGCTCCGTGTTCGGACCCGTCGAGAACAGCACGTTCCCGTAGAAGGAGAGCGCATTCATGATGTGCTCCGACGAGAGTTCCTGGGAAGCGGCGATGTGATGCCAAGTGGCACGCTCGTTCGCCCCCCAGCCGATATGCGAGACCGCCCAGCCGCGCGTATCGCCGAAGCTGTCGATATAATTCTTGATGAGCAATGCATCGGTGCCTTCGCCCTTGAGGTCGACGATGTAGCCATCCTTGATGGTCAGCGTGACCGGCGATTGGATGTAACGTTTAAACGCGCAGAGGATGTCACCGGGCATCAGCACCACGGTGCCGTTGACCTCGCTGTCGGTCGCCTGGGTAAAGGCAAAACCTGACGGGAAGTGATCCCAGCGCCCGGGCTCATCCGTGTATCCGTATTCGGAAATGACCGGGTATTGCTTCAGGCCATAGATGACGTCCGTTCCGCCCGGTGACGTGATCCGCATTTTGCTGGCCGACTGCAGCAGGGCTCGCGAGAGCTCTGTTCGCCGGCGCAAATCTTCGGTCGGGAACATCTTCTTGAGGATGTGGAACGGCTCCATCACACGCAGGATGCGCGTGCCTGCCTCCTGAATTTCGAGTTGCTCACGGGAGAACAGCAACCCCAGAAGATCGATCACCATATCCACGCGCTTGAGTGTATCGATCGCCGGCTGGTTGCCCGCGAGCGCATGCCGGCCCTGCAAGCCCGCGACCTTACCTTGGCCGTATTTGGGCACGTTGAGATGAAAGGTCGTTGCGCCCAGGCCCTGCGCGGCCAACATGAAGGCTTGGGCGTATTCCTGCTGATCCTCGCCGCCGCTCAGGACCGCAACGACTTCGCCCTTCTTTACCTTGCAGAGTGTCAACTCGGCCTTGAACAGCTCGAGCATTTCAACATCAACGATTTGTCGGGACATCTTTATTGATCTCCTGTTTGCCGAACATAGAAACGCCGTCGCCGAACCGATCGCGCGGTCGCGCTAGAAGCTCTTCGACGATCGAAAGAAAGCCTTCGGTATCGTCGATCTGCATTTGGTGCCCCGCGCTCTCCAGCGTCCTGATCACAAGTGACGGCAGCAATCTGCGAATTTCTGTTTCATCTTCGGGCCGAATAACCCCTCCCCGCCCCGCAACGATTAATGCGGTCGGAACGCTGAGGTGGGCGAGGTCGCTATGAATGTCATCGTGATGAAAGCCCCTGTGACCTTCGATGAGCGCGCGCTCGTCGCAAGTATGCATCCACTCCGCCCTGGCGCGGATGTGCTGCTCAGGCCACCGAGGCGCGGAAGGGCTGCGCAGAGCTGCGTCGATCTCGCCAAGCTTTGCGCTATGAAGTAGTTTGAGGAGAGGTTCGAGCGGAATCGGGTAGGCCCGGCGTCCCGGACCAGAGACCGGTGGATCGATCAATATCAGCTGTTCAACAGATGATGGCCGCCAGCGCGCAGCACGTATTCCGATGCGGCCACCCATTGAGTGGCCCATCAGTATGTACGGACCCAGTCCGAGCGCTTCAGCGAACGAGACGAGATCGGATGCGCACGCGTCAAGAGAGTAATTGAGATGCGGGCCACTTTCGGACAGGCCGCGGCCGCGGACATCGAGCACATATACGTCGTGTCCGATGCACAATCGCTCCGCGATGAAAGCCCATTGCGCCGCAGTCGTCGATATGCCCGGCACAATCACGATAGCAGGTCCAGTTCCGCCGAAACGCAGATAGTGCTGACGGACGCCGTTGGCGCGCACGTGTGTCCCGTATAGAAGCCCGGATGCTGGGGCGCGGCTCACGTCAGCTGATCCTCTGCACGGAAGTCCGACAGTGAACGAAGGCGCTCGATTGCGACGTCCGTCGGCACCACGTCTGCGTACTTGCTGGCGATATCGAACAGGTTGACGGCGTGCGACGTGGGCGAGCGGTCATAGACCGCATCGCTCGGCACGATTGATTTGAAGTTCAACGCGCACGCATCCACGACCGAGGCCCGCACGCAGCCGCTGGTCGTGCAGCCGGTTACCACAAGCGAGTCGATGGCGGCCCCGATCAGATACGTCGCAAGCGGAGTGCCGAAGAATGCGCTTGCCTGCGTCTTCGGCAGCAGTAACTCGCCGGGCTCCGGGGCCACTTCACGGACGAACTCATAGCCCTCGGGCGGGATCCGCAT
The DNA here is from genome assembly GCF_019972155.1 of Bradyrhizobium sp. RD5-C2. GTDB lineage: Bacteria > Pseudomonadota > Alphaproteobacteria > Rhizobiales > Xanthobacteraceae > Bradyrhizobium. The sequence continues at coordinate 81,854 of NZ_BOVL01000016.1, forward strand.
GATACCGGGGATCTTCGCGGAGAACGCGCCTCGGTCCTGGCCCACCTTCCGCGCGACATGCGGGAAAATCACCGGCCATTTTCTCTCGCGAAACAGCCGCACCAATTCAGCGATATGTGCGATGGCATGCCAACCTGCTTCGCCGCAGCTGGTGGGATATTGCTTGATTGCCTCGCGGATCGGCATCGGCCTGTCGCCGACCGAGCGGTACTGCACATCGATGACCAGAAGCGCAGGTCGTTTGCCAAATCCAGCCGCGCCACCTAGCCCTGCGAGCACATACGTCTCGCGCTCTTCGAGCGGCAGCACATCATCCCACGGCTGCTTTACGGCAGTCATTGCTCGCTCCAGTTATGTTCGTCGGCGGAGTGAAGAGGAATGGTCGTCGCGTCGTACCGGTAGATCCAGTCGTAGCGTGCGGATGTTGCTTCCGATGACCACTGCGTCTTGATGTAATCACCTGCCGTCTCCGGCTTGCACAATGCTTTGTTATGGAAGATCGGCAGCATGCCGGCCGCCGACTTCACGACCTTGTTGGTGCGATCGAGCCGTAGATATTGATATGCCTCGAATACCGCCGCGACGTCGTTGGGATTCTCATCGAGGCAACGGGCGAGGACTGATGCATCCTCCAGCGCCATGTTCACGCCCTGCCCGAGGTACGGCAGCATTGAATGGCAGGCGTCGCCAAGCAGGGTAACGCGCCCCTTCGACCAGGTAGCCAGCGACGGCCGCACGAATAGGCCCCATTTGTTCAGGGTATCGACGTTCTTGACCAAGTCGACGATGTCCGGATGCCAACCCTCAAAGTCCTTTAGGCATTCCTCGACCGAACCGCTCTCCGACCAAGATTCGAGAAGCCAATCGTCATGGTCGACCTGGCCCGAAAAGGTCATCATCACCGTGTTCTGCCAGCGGACCGGGTAGGCCGTGACATGCGCGGTGGGCCCAATCCATGTTGCCACCTCGGGTTCGCGCTGATGCGGCGCAAGGCGGTCGACCGGCACAAGGCCTCGCCACGCGATAGCCTTCGTGTACTGGCTCTCGATGTTGCCGATGAGGCCAAGGCGGACCTTTGAGTGAGCACCGTCGGCGCCGATAAGCGCGCGACCTTCGACTTCGGAGCCGTCGGCGAGCTTGGCCTGAACCCTTTCGTCGTCCTGACTGAACCCGACAACGCGAGCGTTCAAGTGGATGGCGCCCGGCTTCAGCTCGCGCACGCCGTCAACAAGGATCTTCAGCAAGTGAGCGCGTAGCAGCAAATAAGGTTGGTTGCGCGCCGCGTCGGAGCTGCGATCGTAGAGGGGCCACCGGTCTCCGGTATTCCAGAGTCGGATCGAGCGTCGCTCTGCGGCAATGCAGTTCTGCTCTACCTGCTCGGTGAGGCCGAGATCCCTGAGAACACGCACTCCGTTCATGGAGACCCAGAGACCAGCTCCCACCTCGCGTAGCTCGGGCGCTTGCTCGAACACGTCGCAATCGAAGCCGCGACGAAGCAACGACAGCGCCATCGCCAAGCCACCAATGCCCGCGCCGGCAATGATGACGCTTGATTTACTGATCTGGTGGATGCTCATGATGTCTCCAAACTAAAGATTGCGCTACCCTGCAGCGGGTAAGGCGGCGTCCTCGGAAACCTGCTCGACGGCAAGACTCCTAACGGCGTCGAAAATCTTGGTGTATCCGGTACAACGGCAGAGATTGCCGTGCAGGTAGTGGCGAATTTCCTCATCGGTCGGATGCGGATTCGCCTTCAGCAGCGCGGTGATCGCCATGATGAAGCCGGGCGTGCAGAAGCCGCATTGAAGGCCGCCGTGGAGCACGAACGCTTTCTGGATCCTCGAGAGACCATTGGGTGGCGTGACGCCCTCGATGGTGGTGATCTCCTTCCCATCGACATCGACAGCGAGCGTCGTGCAGCTCGAAATCGGATCGCCATCGAGGAGCACAGTGCAGGCGCCGCACACTTCCATGTCGCAGGACCGCTTGGTGCCCTTCAGGCCGATGCGATCCCGGATGAGATCAATCAACAGCGTATGGGCGGGAATCCCCATCGTGACCGGCTTTCCGTTCAACGAGAACGAAATGGGCTGCACATTCGTCATTTGGCGTGCCCTCGCATCGCAACCGCCTCTTCGGCGTTTCGCAGCAGCAGAACGCCCGCGAGATGCCGCTTGTAGTCCGCACTGCCGTGCCGGTCCTCGCTGACGTCGAGTTCATCCAGTGCCGTCGGGAGCACCGCCTCGATCGCCGGACGGACCTCGGCGACGGATATGCCCTGGAGGGCATCTTCAACGGCCTTCAAGGGCTGAGGTCGCGAACCGAGCGCTCCAACCCGCACGCGGGCGCTTCTGATCCTCCTTCCGTTGGCGTCCAGCGACCAAGCCATGGCGACGTTCACCGAGGGCCTCTCGCCGTGCTTGAACCGCCGATAGGTCACGGGCCCGGTGGCGCGCGGAACCACCACGCGCGTCAGCAACTCGTCGGGCTCCCGCACCGTTTCCAGCTCGCTCCGGATAAAATCGTCGGCGTGGACCAAGCGGGTGCCGCTTGGACCTTGAAGCACCAGCCGCGCATCCAACGCCCCGAGCATCGTTGGCGGATCCGCATGCGGCTCGCCGAAGCACAGATTGCCGCCGATTGTTCCGACGCTGCGGACCCGGACGTTCGCCACATCGGCACAGAGCGAGGCCAGCGCCGGCACATGTTCGCGAATGACGGGATCGCCCGCGATCTTTGCGTGCGTGCAGCGCGAACCGATTTCCAGCTCGTTCGCGTCGTTCAGAACGATGCGATCGAGGCCGGGGATTCCCTTGATGTCGATAAGCCGCTCGGTATGGATGACGCGCATCTTCATCGCCAGCAGCAATTCGGTGCCGCCGGAATAAAACATGCCGTCGCCCTCCTGCCCGACCGCCCTGATGGCGTCGGCGATGGTGGATGCCCTCTCAAATTCGAAAGGAGTCGGCAGCATGATCAGGCCGCGCCTAGCAGGTTTTTGAGTCGCGTCTCGAATTCCTCGAAATTCTGGTCAACGCGGCGTCTGATGATCCCGAGTCCCATGGTCGCCAGGCGCCCCTGGATGTCGACCTTCGCGTCGACGGCCAGCTTGGAGCCCGAGTCTTCCGGAATCACGCTGACGTCGAGGATGACCGCGAGCCTGGTCCCGGTGATTTTGTCGCGGCCCGTGGCACGAGTGCGGACGTGAGACGGCTCCGTCACCGACTCGACAAGGATCTCGGCCGGCACTTCGAGCTTGAAAGGCCCGATCTTCTGCTTGACCGTCGCCTTGTAGGATTCCAGCCGCGCGATCTCTTCGACGTCCTCGCATCCGGGGATGCAGGACGAGATGCTGGGCACGTCAATCAACGTCTTCCAGAGATCCTCTGGCGTCGCCGGCACCAGCATCGACATATTGAATTCCATGAACTCACTTCCTCTTCTGCAGGGCGCGCCATACCTTTTCAGGCGTCATCGGGAGATCGGTAATCCGGACGCCGTAGGCCGAGAACAGCGCGTTGGCGATTGCCGGCGCGACGGGCAGGATCGCTCCTTCGCCCATTCCTTTGGCGCCGCTCGGACCCGGCCCGTCGCCATTCTCGATCAGGATGGTATCGAACACCGGCGGCACGTCCGAAATGCGCGGGATCGTGTAGTCGATCGGCGTCGCATTGACGGGCTGACCGTCCTCGAATTCTAGCTGTTCGTAGAGCGCGTGTCCGAAGCCCATGGTGGCGGCGCCCTCGTCCTGGCCTTCCGCGGCGACGCGATCGATCACGCGCCCGACGTCGGCGGCGCTCGCGTAACGTGGCACGCGAATCTCGCCGGTGTCCTCATCGACGACGATTTCGGCAAGGCCCGCGGATGTTTCCCAGAACAGCGGTGACTCGGCCAGCCCGCCTTTCTTCGAACGCGGCGTGATCGCGCCACGCCCGACGACCTCCCCGGAGTCGACGCCGAGCGTGCGGTGGAAGATCTGATGGAAGGTCAGAACCTCCGACCCGGTAGAGACCCCCCCCTCGACGAGCGACAGACTCTCCTTGGGAAGCTCCCAGACATCCATGACCATGTCGAGGATCTGATCGGCGGCATCGAGCGCAGCATTCTCGACCGACAGGCCGACCACGACGGTCGATCGGCTCGCGCCCGTGCCCCAGTCGTATGGGGCGACGGCCGTATCTGCGCGCAAGGTGCTGACTGCGGAGAACGGCTGCTTCAGCGTTTGCGCGGCGATCCGGGCCATGGTTGCATGCGCGCCCTGGCCGACTTCGACGCTGGAGACCGAAACCAGGATCGATCCATCGATCTTGAGACGGACGATCGCGTTGGCGATCGGCGTGTTCGCCGGATCGGTCGCGGCGACCGCCATTCCGCGAGACCGCCGATTCGAAGCCTGCGAGCCCGATGCGAACGACTGGGTCACACGGCCCATCAGCTCACTCATGTCCATGTCGAGCGCACGCAGATCGGGTCGCGTGCGCTCGCCACGGGCCGCGAGGTTCTTCAACCGGAACTCGGCCGGATCCATGCCGATGGCCGCAGCGACATTGTCCATGTGGGATTCTTTGGCCCAGACAGCCTGCGGCCCGCCGATAGAACGGAAGGCAGCGCCGGGCACGGTGTTGGTGTAAACGGCCGAAGCCTCGAGGCGCAGGTTCGGCACCGCATAGGGACCGATGATGCGATTGGCCGATTTGGTGGCGACAGCGGAGCCCGTGTCGGAATAGGCGCCGCCATCGAGCAGCAGTTTGGCGCTCTTGGCGAGGATTCGCCCCTTTGCGTCCACGGCCGTGCGAATCGCGATTTCGGCCCCCAGCCTTCGGCAGGTCAGCATTGAATCGGAAATGGATTGGGCCACGCGGATAGCGCGCTGCACTTTCCACGACGCGGCCGCCACCAGCGGCTCGATCTTCACCGACGCCTTGCCGCCGAAGCCGCCGCCGACGAAAGGGACGATCACGCGGACCTTGGCCAACTGCAGACCGAACAGGCGCGACAGCACCTTTTGAACAGCGGTCGGCGTCTGCGCACCGGTCCAGACCGTGAGGGAATCGCCGTTGAAGTCCGCGATGACCGCGTGCGGCTCCATCGCGAAGTGAGAGATGGCCGGGAACGTGAAGTGATCCTCGTGAACGTAGGCAGCGGCCGCCTCGGCGGCGTCGACGTCCCCGACATTGCTGCGGTAGGTGTGGAAGATGTTGCTGCCTTGCGTCGGCTTGGCTCCACCTTTGAAATAGAAGTCCTGAAGATTTTCGTGGCGCTCGTGGATCAGCGGCGCGCCGTCCGCCATGGACTCCTGTATGCTCGTTGCCCGCGGAAGCTCCTCGTAACTGACATCAATGAGTTCTGCGGCGTTTTCCGCGATCTCGATGGTTTCAGCGATTACCACGGCGACGGGTTCGCCTACATATCGCACGCGGTCGGTGGCAATGATCGGCCGGTCCTTGAGCACAATGCCCCAGCGCCCGAACGAGACAACATCCTCGCCGACAAGTACGTCCACAACGCCGTCCATCGAACGGGCGGCGCTCGTGTCGATCGAAACGATGCGGGCATGAACGGCCGGCGAGCGAACCACAAATCCGTGCAGCATCCCCGGGACCATCAGGTCGGTAATGTATTCGGCGCGCCCGGTGACCTTCTCGATCAGGTCTGGTCGAACGGAGCTCATTTGGTCAGTTGCCGACATTCGTGAAGCCGATGGTGCCTTGGTGCCCCGCTGAGGCGATCTGAGGACACTACGTCATTTATCACTCGTATGCAAGTGCTGCACTTGTACACACAATCTATGATGCACCGCAGCGCGAATGAGGGGAGCCCGTCCAACAACTCGCGGCCGAATGTTGAGCGCCGCACGACTTCAGTCCTTAAAGCTACAGATGTCCGCCACCCGGACGACCGAGGAGCCGAGAAACGGGCAGCTCGTGCCGGATCACCTCAACACGGCGGTGGGACGATAAAGTCGGTCTCCGGCCAACAAAGATGGATTCCTGAGTTCAACGAATGTAGACCAATGATCGGCGCCGAGGACTTCGGAGTCGATCAGCCAAAGCTCTCTCGGCGAGATGCGGCAACCGCAAGGGAACGAAAGTCGTGCAAACGAAAACGAAGCGGCGCTCGGTGGAAAAGAAAAAAGAAGCTGCACAGTCATACAGGCTGGATGACGCACCGGGCTTCTTGCTGCGCGTCGCGCTCCGTACTCACACAGCCATCTTTGCCGCGAAGATGATTGAAGAATTGACGGCGCCTCAATTCTCAACGCTGGCGAAATTGAGGCAGGTCGGACCTTGTTCGCAAAACCATTTGGGACGCCTGATACACTACGACTCAGCTACCATTACCGGCGTTATTAACCGTCTCAAATTACGCGGCCTTATAACGAGTTCCGAGGATCCTTTGGATCCGCGACGGCGGGAGGTCGATTTGACCGACAAGGGCAGACGGGTGGCGGACGCCGCAATCGAAACGGTCGGTGAGATTTCAAGCGAGACGTTCGCTCCCTTGACCCGGGAAGAATTTCGAACACTTACCGAAATCCTCAAGAAGATCATACGCCGCTGAGCCCGTTCCCGTCCGGGGTCGAGGATTTGCGCCTGATCCGGCACGCGATGCCGCTCCGAAAAAAATCGGCGGCCCATAGGCCGCCGATTGGATCGCAGAACTCAGCAACTAGCCCGCAGGCCCCGCGACCTCCAGGATTGGGCCGAACAGCTCCCAGCGCTCGCCGTTGAACCGCATCATCTGCAACCGTTTGTGGAGACGGTAGTCGGTCGACGAGGTGTCGATCGTGATCCCGGGCAGCGCGAGGTCGCCCGTGACATTCTTGAGCGAGGCCGCCTGCTTCATGACGTTCTCGCGCGTCAGGTCGTCGCCGCACTGCTGCAGCACGTGGACCAGAAGCTGTGCCGCGCTGTAGGCATAGGTGTTGAAGTTCGAGCTCTTGTCCCCGCCCGGATCGTACTTCTCCATGAAAGCCAGATAGCGCTTTATGCCCGGATCGTCCTTCCATTGCGGATCGAGCGGCTCCTTGCCGTAATTGGTGCTGATGAGACCCTTGGCGTTTTCAAGCCCGGCCGGTTTCAGGACGCTGCCGACCGAGCTAGCCTTCATGTCGACGATCTGGACCGGATGCCACCCGATCTCAGCGGTCTTCTTGATTGCCTGCGCCGTCTGCTTCGGGGTGGCAGCGATGAAGAACAGGTCGGCGCCGGCATCCTTGATCCTGAGGACTTGCGAGTCGACGGCCGGATCGGTCACCTCGTAGGCAGCTTCCGCGACCACCATCTTGGCGGCCTTGTCTCCGAGCCCCACCTTGATGCCGTTCAGATAATCCTTGCCGAAGTCGTCATTCTGATAAAGCACGCCGATCCTGGCGTCCGGATGCTCCTTCAGGATGTACTGGCCGTAGATGCGCCCCTCGACGAAGTTGTTCGGGTCATAGCCCATGGTCCACGGAAAGTCTTTCGGATCGGAGAACCTCGAGGCGCTGGCGGCCGCGAACAGCTGTGGCACCTTCCTGGAATTGAGATATTTCTGCACGGCTGCGTTCGAAGGCGTGCCGAGGATCTGGAAAGTCAGGAGCACCTCGTCGCTCTCAATGAGCTTGCGCACCTGCTCCACCGCCTTCGGCGGCGAATAGGCGTCGTCATACTGAATCAGGTTGATCTTGCGGCCGTTGATGCCGCCCTGATCATTGATCATCTTGAAATAGGCGGCCTCTGTCTTGCCGATCGAGGCATAGGCCGATGCCGGCCCCGAGAATGGCATGGTCTGACCGACCTTGATCTCCGCATCGCTGGCGCCGGGGTCGTATTTTTTCTGAGCTTTCGCCGGTGAGACCGACAGCGCAATCGTTAGCACCATTGCGATGGCCAGGTGCAAAAGCCCATTCCTCATTCCCATTTCTTTTCCGATGCAATTCTTCATGCAATGTCTCCTCTCGTGCATCAAAGGATTCGACATTCATCCTCGCTCCGCGAATCGTTTCCGCTTCTCTGCAAATGCGGCCACAGCTTCGCGTCGCTCTGGCGACGTGAAAGTCAGCGCCTCCAGTGCGACAGACGTATCGAGCAGCAGATGCGCATACTGCTTGATGATCTTGTTGACGCTGTATTTGGTCCAGATGATTGACTTCTGCGGGCCGCCGGCGAGCATCTCGGCATACTCGATGGCTGCGTCCTTGACGTCCCGGTCAGAAATGACTTCGTTGATCATCCCCATGGACGCCGCCTTCTCCGCGGAAATGAACTCGCCCGTCATGAGATAGTGTTTCGCTCGCACCGGTCCCATCAGCAGCGGCCAGATCACGGCACCACCATCTCCGGCCACCACGCCGGCCGTCACATGGGTATCGGCAAATCGCGCGGTCGGACTTGCGAAGATGACGTCGCAGAACAATGCAAGTGTTGCGCCTAGACCGACAGCAACGCCGTTGACGGCGCCGATAATTGGCACCTCAACCTCAAGCATATTGCGGATGAGGTGGCGTCCGCCCCTCGTCGGCGACGGACCCTTGCCCTTGCCGAGCCCCGTGTCGAGCGACTTCTGATCGCCCCCCGAGCAGAAGCCGCGGCCCGCACCGGTCAGAACGATCGCACGGACGGACTCGTCCTTGTCGAGATCCACAAAGACCTGCTCCAGTTCCTCGTGCATTTCCCAGTTGATCGCGTTCAGAATCTCCGGCCGGTTCATCGTCACAACGGCGACGGCTCTGTCGCGCTTCTCGATGATAAGATACTTGTAGTCATGCTGTGTCATTGATCTTTTCCTTTTGCTTCCCTGTCGGTTTACTTCTGCGGCCGCAGCCTTCCGAACTCGCTGCGGTGGAAGATGAGGGGCTGCCCGCGGCTACGGACGACGACGGCATGGAGTTGGAGCAGCACGATGATGTGATCGCCCGCCTCCAACTCCTCGCGGACAGTGCAGTCATACTGGGCGATCCCCTCAGTGAGCATCACCGCACCGCTGTCGGTGATCTCGAAGGCAACGCCGGTGAATCGCTCCTGGGACGGACCAGCGAGCTGGCGGCATAATGCGCCATGGTCCTCGGCGAGCACGGTGACGCCGAGCTGCTTGGCTCGGCGCAGCTCGGGCCACGTGGTCGAGCCTTTTGCGACAGCGAATGACACCAGTGGGGGTTCGAGAGAGACCGAGGTGAACGAAGAGGCCGCGAGACCCACCAGCCTCCCGTCGACCTGCGCCGCCACGGCCACCACGCCCGTCGGGAACGCGCCGAAGGCGTCGCGCAGCATCCTGCGGTCCATCTGCTGGCTCATGGATGGCATGCGACTCACGCTCCGTGCGCCGTGGCGTACTCGACGACGAGATCGGTCACGGCGTCCAATGCGGCGTGGCCGATCGCCGTCGAACTCCCTTTGGGGTCGCCGAGGACACCGTTGGGCGCGACCGCGTCGATGCCGTCGACGAACGCCCGATGCAGGAATTCCTCGTCGACCGTGCCGAGGTATCCCGCCGCCGCCCGGTCGGCCCGAACCTTCCCGGGGTGCAGGACGAGCATGACCGAGGTCTCGGCCACATCTGCGTGACCACCGACGTGGCTTCCCAGGCCAGCGACCGACTGCGCGGACTTCCGCCACGCGTCGAGGATCGCGGCACTGTCTCGATAGACTATGACCTGAAGCGCCGGGGCGAGCGCCGCAGCCAGCCGCGGCTCGAAGTCCCGCATGATCGGATAGTTACCGATGTGGCCGGAGAAGAGGACGACGCGGGTGAACCCATGCGCAGCCAGGCTGCTGCAGTAGTCCATACAGATCGCCTCCAAGGTGGAAGGACGCACCGAGAGGGTGCCGGAGAAGCCAAGGTGGTGGGGTGAGTACCCAACCCTGACCGTGGGCAGGACCAGTGCGGTGCCGAGCCCGTAAGCGATGCGGAGCGCGAGCGCGTCGGCGTGATCGCTGTCCATCGACAGCGGGAGATGCGGTCCGTGCTGCTCTATCGCACCCAGCGGAAGGATCGCCGTGCGGGCGCCGGCAGCGATCGCCTCACCGATCTCGGCGCTGGTCAGATGCTCGATCCGCAGCTCCCGCGGTCGCCCGGGATACTTCATCTCACGTTCCTCCTCAGCCCTGGAGCCGCGCCTGGCCAGCGAACTCGTTGTGCTCCGCGGCGCTGTACATCTCATCCACGAGTGCGCTGAACGAAGTCAGCACCGCAGCCCGACGGATCGTGCCCTTGGAAGTGAGCTCACCCGCGCCAAGCGAAAGCGCACGTGGCGCGATACGGAAGTCCTTGAGCTGAAGGGGGCGCGCGTGTTCGGCGTTGAGGTCTTCGATCCAAGTGCGCAGACCGTCTTGCAGCACTGCCTTCTCGAGCCTGCCGCCATTCTCGCTTGGCCAGATAAGGGCGGTGAGGTATCTGCGGCCGTCGCCGACGACCACGGCCTCCTCGACGAGGGGACAGGCCTTGAGGCGCACCTCGATGGGTTGCGGGCTGATGGTCTTGCCGCCGTTGGTGACGATGATGTCCTTGGCCCGACCGATGAGCTTGACCTCGCCGGAAGCATCAATCTCGACGAGGTCGCCGGTGCGGTACCATTCCCCGTCCATCACCTCCGCGGTCGCTTCCGGGTCGTTCCAGTAGCCGCGGAACAGCAGCGGTCCCTTTACCAAGAGCTCGCCCTCGCTGCTGGTCTTGATCGCGAAGCGCGGGTCGGGCATCGCCTTGCCCACGGTTCCAGGGGGCGGGAAGGCGCGGTCCCATTGTGCGAGCACCCAGCCGCAGGTCTCGGTGGTGCCGTAGAGCTCGCGCAAATCCACGCCCCACATCTGCCAGAGTGCATGCACCTCGGGGGTCATCGCGCCCGACGCAGTCCAGGCGACGCCGACGCGGTCCACGCCCAATTGCGCGCGCAGGGGCAGGAACACCTTCTCCTGGACCTGGTCGTAGCGGGCTTGCAGCGCGACAGGCACGGCTTCGCCGCTTCGGCGCGTGGCGGCGACCTCTCGGGCCACCGCCATCGCGTCCTCGTAGGATTTCTGGAACGATGCCGGCGCCGCTTTGATCGCGGACAGTGCGCCGCTGAGCAGCTTCTCATGCAGCCGCGGCGGCCAAACGATCCCGGTAGGACGTGCGCCGCGGAGGGCCTCGGAGCTCTGGTCCAGGCGGCAGAAGGTCACCACCGCCCGGGTCATGATCGGTGAGAAGACGCCGGACAAGGCCGGAGAGACGTGGGACAGGCCCAGGAAGCTGACCGAGTCTCGGCGAGTCTTGGTCAGCTCCGGGTTGAGAACGGCGGAGCCGAGTATCGAGTACTGCAGGGTGCGGTGGGTATGGATGACCCCCTTGGGGGCTCCGGTGGAGCCGGAGGTGTAGAACAAGGCCGCCGTTTGGTCGATGTGCCCGCCGTCGAGGAGGAAGTCGAACAGAGCCGGGTTGGTTTCGTCGAGGGCCCGGCCGGCCTCGCGCAGGTCGGCCCAAGTCTTGCTGACGATTGTCTCGGGCAGCCCCGACGGAGCGCCGTCGAAGCTGATCACGACCCGCAGCGCGGGAAGCTCCGGGACGACCGCGGCGACCTTTGCGACGTCGGCGTGGTCCCCGACGACCATGGCGACAGCCTCGCTATGCCCGACGAGCTGCCTCACCTCCGCGGCGGCGCTCGTGGGGTAGACGCCCACCGGGATCGCCCCGGCCGAGAGGATGGCGAGCGCCGTTATCACCCACTCGCCCCGGCCTGGCGCCATGATGGCGACCCTGTCCCCGCGCGTGACGCCGAGGGCCGCCAGGCCAAGCGCCACCTCGCGCATGGCCGAGGCATACTGCGCCCACGTGGTCGGGATCGCGCGCGTCCCGTCCCATTGACAGAACGCGACCTCCTCGGGCTCGACCCCGGCTCGGTCCTGCACCATCTGGGCGAAGGTTCGCTCGACGGCCTCGAAGTTGGCGACGCCGCTGTCGACGACGCCGCTCAGCACTGGCACCTGCCGTGCGCGGGCAGCGGCTGCGGGATTTGTGACCATGGTCATCGCTCCGGTTCGTGAAGCAGGCTTATCGGGCCTGCGTGTGGTGTGGTGTTCAGTGCTGGTGGCCTTCCGTCGGAGGGCCGCGACAACGTACGGCCCTGCCTCCATCCTTCACGGAGGCTCCGGGCCCCGGGGTCATTGAACCAGGAGGCAGCTTTGGCGAGCGTCATTTCGGCTCGCTGTTGATCCTCGATGTCGTCGTAATCGTTGACGGCATGCTTGAGTGCCGCATAGAGGACAGGCGCTCGTCGCCCGGCCTCGCGGGCCCGGCCGAGCGCCTCCGCCACCAATCGGTCCGGCTCGACGATGGCGTCCACGAGACCCAACCGCGCCGCCTGATCAGCGCCGATGAGCTCACCGCTCAGCAGCAGGTCACGCGCGGCCCGCGCCCCGATCAGCCGGACGAGGCGCTGGATGCCCTTGTCCGCAGGCAGAAGGCCGTGCCTGATCTCCGGAAATCCGAACCGGGCGTGAGGCACCGCGAGCACAGCGTCCGCGAAGAGCGCGTATTCCACGCCGCCGCCGACACAGTCGCCGTTGACGGCGGCGATCACCGGAGCCGGGTATCGCTCCATCGCAACGAGCAGGTTGTGGAACGCCCGCATCCGGTCCGCGATCGGATCGGCGGCGAGCCCATCCGCCTCCTTGATGTCGCCGCCGACGCAGAAGAACCGCTTCCCGGCGCCAGTGATCACCAGCGGCGGCGGATCGCTCTCGCCACGATCTCGGAACAGCGCCGTCATGGCGAGCAGCAGCGGACGGTTCAAGGCATTGGCCGGCGGCCTGTCGAGCGTTGCGACCACGACGCCGTCGTGGTCACCCGTCAGCAGCCCGGTAGCCGCCTCGCGTTCGTTTCGCGTGGATGGAGCCGTCATCGAATGCGCCTTTCCTCTACTTGCTCGCGCGTGACCATGATCGAGCGGTCTTCATCGCGAGCCGAGGGGAAGCGCGGGTGTTGCCTTTCGCGGAAGGCCTGCCGAGCCTCGGCCAAGATGTCGTCGCGGAGCAAGTTGGTCATCGGCTCTCTCCCAGCATGGCGGCGCCGACGGTGTCGGCCTTCTTGGGAGCAGTCGCGTCGGCCGTTGCGGCGGCGCGCTGGTAGGCCTCGACCTCGGCGTAGTGAGCGGGGCGAGCGGTTCGAATGTCGGCAAGGATCTCCTCTGGCCTGCGCACCACCGACCTGAGGTTCTTGAAAACAGGGATGACGTAATTGCCGAACAGCTCGATGGACTTCATCAACTCCCGGTGCGGGAGGCCGTCGACGCGCATCGCGATCGCGTCGATGCCTATGTCGACGAACCGCTGGACCTGGGCGATGCAGGTCTTCGGATCTCCGACGATGAAGCTGGCCGACTCATCGAACAGGTAGCGCTGGTTTCTGAAGTCGACGTTCTTGATCTTTCCGAGGCTCGCATAGTCGCTGGACAGCTTCGAGAGCCGCTCGTAGGCGTCGATGGACAGAGCGACGCTCTCGGCCAGAGTGGCCGCCCACCGCTCCGCCTTCTCACTCGTCTCAGCGCAGTGCATTCCGCCGGACACGACCGCTACCTTCTGCGCCTGCACCGGGTACACATGCTCGGCGCTCGCCAGCTCCTTGTCGTAGAGGTCGGCCATCCTCTGCACGGAGCCGAATCCGCTATAGCCGCCACCCATCATGGCGCCGATGCCCATCCGGGCCGCAGCAGTGACCGACTCCGGGCTTCCGGTCGCCATCAGGATCGGCGGATAGGGCTGCTGAACGTGCTTAGGAACTAGGCTGCGCGGCGGAATCTTGTAGTGCTCTCCGACGAAAGAGAAGACGTCGTTCGCGAGGGCTCGGCGAATGATCTCGATGCCTTCGATTTGCTGGCCCCGCGTCTCGTCGGGGGAAACCTCGAAGGCGCGCAGTGCGAGGGTGGTGTTGCCGCGTCCGACGCCAAGCGCGACGCGGCCGTTGGACAGGATATCCTCGGTCGCCAGCCGCTCCGCAACGCGCAGCGCGTGGTTGATCTTCTTGGGCAGCGGCGTGATCAGGTGGATGAATTGGATCCTGCTGGTCAGCGCCATCAAGTACGGAAAAATCACTTCGGGGGCTGAGGTCGAGGCCGTGCCAATCGCGACATGTTGTTCCGAGCACCCGAACGCATCGAAGCCCACTTTTTCCGCCAGCAGAACCTCGTCAATGAGCTCGCGGTAGCGCTGCGCGTGGGTATGTCCCGGTGGGGTCTCCCCCTCGCTAAAGAAGACAAACCGCATGCGTCGCGCCTCCATTGAGTCCAAGATGTTAATCTGTACTAACATTGAACTCAGTGAATCGCCCTGTCAACAGCCTTCAGTCAGCCGGGTCCTTGAATAGAATATTTCTAGATTTCCCGAAAAAATATGAAACTCCGTAAAGCAAAGCGCGTACAACAAGGTGCAAGGCCCTTACCTGAGACCAGGCGATGTCGCAAAAAAAGTTAGTCATGATTTACATTCCGATGAAACGAGATGTTTACGTGATCCGTTCATTCAGCTTGGGACAGACGACGCGGGCGCGAGGGATGGCAAGGTGCTTCGTGTGCGCTGCGTGGTACGGTTCGTCCCGATGAGCATCCAGCCATTACCGATCAAGCGGGCATACAGCAGCGGGCGGCGCGCACAGTTGATCGCGGTCGCCGCCGAGCTCTTCCTGCAGCACTCCTACGACGCGGTCACTGTCGAGATGATCGCTGCACGCGCGGGCATCACCGGCCCCGGACTTTATCGCCACTTTCAGAACAAGCAGGCACTTCTGATCGCGGTTCTGGAGGAGCCGACGCAGATCGTGCACGGGATCGCAAAGCGGATCGCGGAAACGACGACGGAACCTAAGGCGGCCATCGTGGCGATGGTCGAGTCGCACATCCGGTTGATTCTCAAGGGGCCACCCAGCACGCTCATCTTCACAAAGAACGAGCACGCTCTTCCTGAACACGACCACAGAAGGATCCGGCGCGAGATGGCGTTGTACGCCGAAGAGTGGGTTTCCGTCGTAATGCCGCTTCGGCCCGACCTGTCCGAACCGGAGGCGCGACTGCTAACGCAGGGCGTGTTCTCCATGCTCAACACGGCGGCGACACTCAAGAAGGGCCTAGACGAGGCGTCAATCGTCTCCATCATGCGGCAGGCTGCGCTACACGCGCTGCTCGGCCGCGGCGACCTCTAACCTACGTCTGGCCTGCCTGCGCAAACCCTATCAATGAGACGGTCCTTGCGTCCGCAGAATCCCGCGTATCGCCATTGCTGCACATGAGAGATCGTAATGTGACGGACGAGCCCCGCTGCGGAGACGTGTTGTTTTTGACGTTAGCAGGCCGTCCGTTAGCCCGACGGGCAACGCATCCTCAAGCGCCGTACCGCGACGACGCTGCGATGGGTCGCCTACAAGGCCTCTGCACATACTGATCTGGGGGAGAAAATATGCATCGGGCATTCCAAGAATTCATTGATGCAATAATTGGCGCCGAAGACGCCGCAGGCTTCTCCAACGCGCTGACGAAAACAGCATCCGCTTTGGACCTCTCGTGTTTCGCTTATCTCGCTCTCCAGAGCGAAGAAGACAGGAAGCCCCGACTCATCTCAACATATCCAACGCAATGGACGACCCATTATCTAGATAAGAAATACCAAGTCATTGATCCCGTCATTCGAAAAGCCCTTCAGAGCCCCGAGCCCTTTCGATGGGGAATCGATTTTCGATCACAAACCAGTTCAAAAGAACAGCGGCGACTATTCGATGAAGCCGCGCAATGCGGAATCCGGTTCGGCTTCACGGTGCCTATTCACGATGGGCATGGGCCAATCTCCGCATTGACTTTCGCTACTGACGAGAGCCGGCCACAATTCGAGAAATGCATTGATTCGTACACGCGTGTCCTTCAACTCATGGCGATGTATTTTCATGCTCACGTTCGTCGCAAGCTCGGAAACGAACGTGGTCTCGACGGAATTCGGCTATCGCGCCGCGAAGT
Source organism: Bradyrhizobium sp. RD5-C2 (assembly GCF_019972155.1). Taxonomy (GTDB): domain Bacteria; phylum Pseudomonadota; class Alphaproteobacteria; order Rhizobiales; family Xanthobacteraceae; genus Bradyrhizobium. The sequence continues at coordinate 97,803 of NZ_BOVL01000016.1, forward strand.
AGAATGTTTGGAGTGGGCGGCTCGAGGAAAGAGCTCTTGGGAAATCGGCTGCATTCTCGGCATCTCGCGCAACACAGTTGCGTATTACTTAGAGAATGCGAAGGAAAAGCTCGGCGTACGCACGATCGCGCAGGCCGTAATACACTTGGCGGCTGCAAATAGAAAAAAGCAAAATTAGGGTGCCCTCCCCCTACAACTACAGGTGATGATTTGAAGCGATGATCGCGCTTCAACGAAGGCTATTGAACACTTCTGGAGGGATTATGATCCAGTTGATCACACCACCTTCGTACGGAGAGCTTTCCGACACTCTCGTTGAGATGCATCGGTTGCGGCATCGTGTCTTCAAACTGCGCATGGCATGGGAAGTCGAGACCAGCGACGACATGGAGATCGACGAATTCGACGCGCTGCATCCTGACTATCTAATCCAGGTAGGTGAAAATGGCCAAGTGCAAGGTTCCGTACGACTGCTCCCCACGCTTGGCCCAACCATGCTTCGCGACACCTTTCCCGCGCTTCTTGAAGATCAACCCGCGCCGTCAACTCCGCTAGTATGGGAAAGCAGCAGGTTCGCTATCGACATTGCAGCCGGCGCCCCCAAAGGAAATCACGGCATAACTCGCGCCGCATATGAGCTGTTTGCCGGAATGGTCGAGTTCGGGCTCTCACGACAACTCACTGATATCGTTACTGTCACAGATCTCCGAATGGAGCGAATTCTTCGACGGGCCGGTTGGCCGCTGCGACGCATTGGCAATCCGGCCACAATCGGCAAAACCGTAGCTTTGGCGGGTTACCTTGCGATTTCGAGCGAAGTTCTCCGGAATCTCCGCAAGGCTGGGGGTCTTTCGACACCGACTCTCTGGACGCCAGTAATCTTTGCTGCCGCCCAGAACGATCCCTGCCAATGAACGAGATTGGAGGTCCTCGCGTGGATCGGGGACTTCCTGTCTTGTGGTTTGTTACCGAGCTTCGAAAATGACAGAACCCGGGATCCGACACAATCGGCGGTACGCAGCGAACTCGCTTGACCTGCAACAGCTTCGATTCGCCGTTGTAGCCAGCGACTACGGGAGCTTTCGACGAGCCGCTGATGTCCTTTCGATCAAGCACACTGTCCTGAGTCGATCCATCGGTCAGCTTGAATATCTGGTTGGAACTTCACTATTCGAGCGCTCCAGCGGAGGAATCAAGCCCACTATCGCTGGGCAAGCGGTTTTGCGAATTGCGCGGCTGATCCTGGAACAGGTCGACATACTCGTTGAAACTGGGAGGTCCGGTGGTCGCGGCGATACTGGCCATCTCGTTATTGGCTTTTACACGTCCGTGTCTACCGGCAATTTGCGGACGACGATAGGTGAATTTAGGAAGCGGCTCCCGCAGATCGAATTGGCAACGATGGAACGCTCTCGCTTTCATCTGATGACCGCGCTGCGTAACGGGACCGTCGACGTCGTCGTTAGCCCTGGACGTCTGGCTTCAATAGACGTCAAATCACTACTGCTGTGGAGCGAGCGCATATTGATCTCGTTGCCTCAGGATCACTGCCTAGCGGCGCGCAAGACCATCTATTGGGCAGATTTGCGTAACGAAAAGATACTTCTAAGCAAGATTGATCCTGGACGAGAGCTCGAGGATCTCCTGATTTCGAAGCTCGCCTCACCTGACGACCGGCCCGCAGTAGAGCGCCACGACGTAAGCCGCGGCATTATCAAAAATCTGACGAGTATGGGCATGGGGCTCAGTCTGGTGATGGAATCGGATATCGGCGCAAGTTTCGCTGGGCTTGCGTACCGGGAATTGCACGACGGGACAGGACCTAGCCGTGTAGACTTCTTTGCGCATTGGCGCGACGACAATGAAAATCCGGCTCTAAACCGTTTCCTCAATCTATTGGCAGAGCGCTATCCCTCGCTTCCGCCGGCTCTCGAGGGGTGACCGGCTCGTCTTGCCTTTGCAAATCCGCGGTCCGTGGCCATAAAGCGCGCTAGCATCGGTGCGATCAATTTCGCCGGATCGATGCGCTGCCCACTTTCGCTTGCCAAGGCCTCTGCATAGGCGACGAGATCCCGATGCACTGATGCCGGAAGTTCGGCGGCGACCTTGACCGGCTTGTCGTCCGGCAGTGCTGCTATTTTGAGCTTGGGCATGCCGTTACCCTCCGTATGGCACCAGTATGAGGTCGCGATTGACGAGAACGCGAACTGGAAAGCCAGGTCGCACGGTGAGAGTGGGTTGGATGTTGAGACTGCGCCGAACCACCTGTTGTCCGGTTTGATTCAGCGAGTCGGAGGCGCCATGCCGCAATGCCTGGATGATGGCGCTGTCGTTGCTATTGGTGTCCGAGCCAGCCCCCAGTTCGGTCCCGATCGCCAGAAACGTCGATAATGCCGCAGCCTTGAAGAGTTCGCCCCAGTGGTTGTCGACCTGGTCTTCGAGACCTGCATATCCCGCGGTGTCAGCGCCAGGCTGCCGCTCGAGAACGATTGAACGTCCATTCGGCATGATCAGCCGGGTCCAAACGAGCAGGACGCGGGACTGGCCGAAAGTGACCTGACTATCGTAAATACCGATCAGGCGCGCACCCTGAGGCACAAGCAGAAAGCGACCGGTCGGTGTATCGAAAACATTCTCGGTGACCTGAGCGGTAATTTGGCCTGGCGGGTCCGATCGGATCCCAGTGATCAGTGCTCCCGGAATCACCGTCCCGGCCTGAACGATGTATGGTGAAGCGGGTCTGGTGACACGGTCAGGGCTTACCGTGCGACGGTCCACGGAGGCATTGACGAAGGCAAGCTTGCGGTCCTGGCCATTCTGCGCAGATCCATCGTCGCCAGAGTTCGTTGCGTTCGGTGGCACAACGCGGTCGCTTCCAACCGCGGCAGCAGTGGGCGGACGCACTCCTCCATTGGTCGCAGCGAACAAATGGCTGATGCGGGCTGCCTCGGTCTCTTGGTCTCGACGCTGCTGTTCCGGATCACCGCCGATCGTCGGCGACTGGCCTTGGGCGGCAAGGATCGGTCGACCGAGGTCCCCAGGGAGTGGCGGACCGAGTTGCGGGATTGGCTGCCGCGAAACGCCAGCGTAATCCTTCGGCAGCGTCGTAATGCCGTCAGCAATACTGTGATGATCAGTACTGTAAAGCTCGTCGGCCGCCGAGTTTCGGGGACGATTGGTCTGCAGCGACCACAACACAGTCCCGCCGATGACGAGCAATGCAACGGCGCTCCCGCCGGCCAGGACCCTCCGGGACAATCGTGTGACACGCGGATTCTCCGCTCTCAAGCGGAAGCTTTCGGACTGCTCCCCTTGTGTCTCCGGCGGAATTATTTTTTCGTGATCGCTTCCATTCGGAGTGTTCATGACGACGGCCTCCCGTCGGTCCTGACAATCCTGACCTTCTGCTGGTGCTCGCCGCCGAGCCGGAGTTCGGCGGCTGCAAAGAGCCGATCCACGATCAGCACGTTGCCGTAGGCGCGGTAGTTGACGAGTTCAGTCTTGCCGTCCGGTCCAATGACAAAGAGCGGAGGCATTTCGCCCTGCACAATGCCGAGCGGGAATTCGACATAGACCTTACGGCCATCGTCATATGCGGCGAGCGGCCGCCACGGAGGACTGTCCCCTTCGATGGCGTAGCGGGAGATACGCTGCGCCGGATCCGGAAGAACGGGCTTCAGAGCGACTGAACGGGATCGTTCGCGCGCTGCTTCCGGATAGTACCAGGAAACGGACGGCATGTACGGCCGCTCGCGGGATCGGAGTTCGATAAGATAGGTGCGGCGGTCGGTATTGACGACGAGGTTAGTCTCGATCGATGCACGGGTCGGCTTGACAAGGATATGGACGCGGCGCGTGTCGCCGTTCCCGCTCTCGGTGTCGCCCACGACCCAACGCACCGTATCCCCGGCCGCGATGGGTCCTGATCCCGCCAACTGCTCACCCTCCTCGAGGGCGATATCCGTGATCTCCCCCGGTGCGGCGTAAACCTGATAGAGGGCTCCAGGACTGTACGCGTAAATCTGCGCCGCGTTGAAATACCCGCGTTTGCGCGGTTCGACCCGGGCCGCACTGTTTGCCGTCTCAACCCGGCTCACTGGCTCGGCGTCTTCCTTCCCTCCCGATTTGCCGCCGAGAACCGGCTTCCAGAGCGGCGGAACGTGAAGCGGCTGCGACCTGTCGTCCAACGCCGCTGGAGCCGCCGGTAGCGGCGGGACTTCAGCGTCATAGCTGATCTCCGGAGGAATATAGGTCGAGCACCCACCGAGCGCCGACGAGCAAAGCAAGAGCGCTGACAGAAGTGCTCGCCTTGAGGTCACGAATCGGGACCAAGCCGAGTTGAGCCTGATCTGCTGGAAAGGACGATTCGAATAAACGTCATGCGTCGTGTTGGTCACTGGCTCAACTCCTTTGACCAGTTGATGGCGCGGACATAGACGCCAAGAGGATTCTTGCGAAGGCGTTCAGCATCGCGGGGTGTCTCGATCACGATCGAGAGAATCGCAGTCCAGCGCTCCGTCGAGTTCAGCGAGCCATTGTCGTAGACGCGTTGGGTCCACGCGACCCGAAAGCTTTCGGACGACGCGCGAATGACGCTCGAGACGTCCACGGAGATTTGGGCCTTGCCCAACTTGGCAAAGGGGTCATTGTTGCGCGCATAGTCGTTGAGCGCAGCAGCACCACGATCGGTCGTGAAATCATAGGCCCGGAGCCAGTTTTGGCGCAGAACGATGCCGTCCGCGGGCAGACCTCTGACATCCTCGATAAAGCGAGCCAGATGGTAGGCGATCTGCGCATCATTGGGTTGATAGTCGATGTTGGCGGGCGCGACCCTTTGGGCCTGGCCGAGATGGTCCACTTCGACAACCCAGGGCGTGATCGAGCCTTGGCTCGATTGCCAAACCAGGCTACCTGCGAGACCGGCTGATAACATCAAGCAGCCGAACGCCATCAAGCGCCAGTTCTTGGCCTGTACGCGGGCAGATCCAATGCGTTCGTCCCAAACCTGCGCTACCTTTTGGTAAGGCGTGATCGGCTCGGGCATGCGCCCGTAGTGCACGGAAGGTCGTTTGAACATGGATAGTTGCCCCTGAGATCAAGTGATCGGTTTTGAGTCGTGCGGTGTTCGGGTTTCAGTCGGCTGCGCAGCGGCTGGCGAAGGCGCAGTGGCTAAGTATCAGCGCTCTCCTTCAGACAAATCGACGGAAGAGCCACCGCCACCGTGATCACCTGAGCGAACCGCGTGGCTGACTGCCGACGCACCGTGCCGAACAGTCTCGGCACGCTTCATGCGACGCGCCCACTCTGGCTGTCCTTCGGCCGAAGTGCTCGCGCCCTGCGCGCCGGCTTCCCCACCTCCGCCGAGCGCAGCCGCCGCACGACGCAACGGGCTCATCGCAGCGGAAGCGCCGGACTCCGCGACACCGGCAAGGCCGCCGCTCCGGTAGGCCGCTGATGCTCCGCTCATCGCAGCGCCGCCACTACGCGCGGCGCCAGCGATCGCGCCGCCAGCGAGACCAGCACCGCCGGCGGCAAGACCCGCGCCCGCCGCAACAATGCCGCCGGCAGCAACGCCTGTTCCAATAGCGGCGCCGCCGCCGAGTTGCGGTCCACCTGACACAAGGCCGTTTGCGATACCCGGACCAAAGATGCCGAGCCCTAGTAAGGAGAGCGCCGCCAGCACCAGCGTCATCGCGTCTTCGATGGTCGGCTGATTACCACCAAAGCCAGCGGTGAACTGCGAGAACAGGGTAGAGCCGATACCGACGATGACGGCCAGGACCAGGACCTTGATGCCGGAGGATATGACGTTGCCCAGAACACGCTCGGCCGCGAATGCGGTCTTGCCAAACAGACCAAACGGAATGAGCACGAAGCCAGCCAGAGTCGTCAGTTTGAACTCAACTAGGGTGACGAAGAGCTGGATTGCCAGAATGAAGAAGGCGAGCAGCACAACGACCCACGCGAACAAGAGAACGACGATCTGAACGAAATTTTCGAAGAAACTGATGTACCCCATCAGGCCAGGGATCGAGTCGAGCAGCGGTCGGCCGGCATCGAGACCGACTTGAGCGATCTTTCCTGGTCGCAAGAAATCGGCCGCGGAAAGGCTGGTGGCGGACGCTTTCAGCCCGAGACCCGCGAAGCTTTCGAAGACGATGCGCGCCAGGCTATTCCAATTGCTGATCAGATAGGCAAAGACGCCGACGAATAGTGTCTTCTTGACGAGGCGCGCAATGATGTCCTCGTCCGGCCCCCAACTCCAAAACAAAGCGGCAAGCGTGATGTCCATCGCGGCAAGCGTAGTTGCGAGATATCCGACGTCGCCACCCAAAAGCCCGAAGCCATTATCGATATAGCGGGTAAACGTCTCCAGGAATTGATCAATGATGCCGGTACCCGTCATGGCTTACTCGCTCCAGGTAGCACCACGGATGGATACCCTTGCGGCATCCTGCTCTCATCTTTTGGTGCGGGCGTCAGGCCTGCGACTGGATCGGGCCCCCTCGACGCGGCAGCACCGTCCTTCCTGCCAAAGAAGCGACGTCGGTTTTCAGCCCAAATCTTCTGGCAATGCTGATAACCTGCCGCATCCACCGAAGTGACGGTGCGGCAGCTGGCGAGATCGGAACCGTCGACGACTGAGGTCCGCTCTGCCGGTGGCGGCGCCGGCGTCTCTCCTCCGCCACGAAGCTGGATCGTGCAGGCTCCGACGAGCAGTATCCCGACTGTCGTGAGTAGCGACAGCGCCTTGAATGGGCCCGTACCGGTCATCAGTGGAACATCCGCACGTCTTGGGATTGATAGCCCTGTCCCGGCGTCAGAAACCGACGGAGCTGTTCTCGGCCCTGGTCTTGCGCGGTCGCACGCTGCGCTGCTTCAAGGCTCTGCGCCCTGCCCTGTGCCGCCACGGTGGCGGTGAGATCGGCGAGTTGTTGCGCCTGAAGCGCGAGGATCTGATTGCCGGCTTGGGTTGCCTGCAGGGCACCACTTGCACCCTGGCTCGACGTCACGAGCGTCGATGTCTGAATGCGGTTGGTGTCGAGATTACCAACGACGCCGGCCTGAACCCGCAGTGAATCCTGCAAGGCGGCGACGGAGTTCTGCCACCGCGATTGAGCGTTGGCCATCAATACCTGGTTCGACTGGTTACCCGAGGCCGGCCCGTAGCTGGTCGAGAACGCGCGATCGATCTGCTGAACGTCGTAGGCAATGCGCTGCGCTTGGGCCAGCAACTGCTGCGTCCGCTGGATTGAAGACTGTAGTTGCTGCAGCGACGAATACGGCAGGTTTGCCAGATTCTTTGCCTGATTGATCAGCATCTGCGCCTCGTTCTGCAACGAGGTGATCTGGTTGTTGATCTGCTGCAATTCCCGCGCGGCGGTCAGGACGTTCTGGACGTAATTGTTGGGGTCGAAGACGATCAGCGCCCGCGTAGGCGCTGTGACGCCAAGCGTGAGCGCAATGGTGCCAGCGGCCAACAAAGTGGTAAGTCGGCTCATAGCGATCTCTCCAGATTGCTGAGATTTGGGATCAGGTCCGTGGCCCAAGCGACGCCACGGTGCTGGAGCCAGGCGGGCACGAAGCCGTCACGTCCATGTTCGGCGAGGAGCCGCTCAATGGCAGTCTGGTCCGTCTTGGACGAGGCTGCCGTAAAGGCGAGCGCAACTTCCCCAAGCCCTAGTTCGAACATCCGGTTGCCGCGGCGAGACTGGCAGTAATAGTCGCGCTTCGGCGTTGCCCGGCTCAGAAGTTCGATCTGGCGGTCATTGAGGCCGAAGCGGCGGTAGATCGCGGTGATTTGCGGTTCGATCGCCCGCTCGTTCGGCAGCAACAAGCGCGTCGGACAGCTTTCGATGATCGCCGGCGCTATCGCGGAGCCGTCGATGTCCGAAAGCGACTGAGTAGCGAAGATGACGGACGCATTCTTCTTGCGAAGCGTCTTCAGCCACTCTCGAAGTTGACCGGCAAAATCCTCGTCGTCGAGGGCAAGCCAACCCTCGTCGACAATGAGAAGTGTGGGCCGACCATCGAGACGGTCTCCGATCCGATGAAAGAGGTAGGCCAGGACGGCCGGGGCCGCGCTCGTTCCGATCAATCCTTCGGTCTCAAACGCCTGGACTGCGGCTTCGCCGAGGCGCTCGAATTCGGCATCGAGCAGGCGCCCGGAGGGACCGCCCAGGCAATAGGGCTGCAAGGCACGTTTCAGGGAGTTCGATTGCAGCAAGACTGACAAGCCTGTGAGCGTCCGTTCCTCCCTCGGCGCCGAAGCGAGAGACGTCAGCGCCGACCACAGGTGATCCTTGACCTCCGGGGTGATCTCGATCTTTTCTCGTGCCAGGATCGCGCCGATCCATTCGGTGGCCCATCCGCGCTCCGAAGGGTCATCGATCCACGCCAGCGGTTGCAGAGCGACGGGGCTTTCGTCCCCATCGGACAATGCACCGCCGAGATCATGCCAGTCGCCCCCCATGGCGAGCGCGGCGGCCCGGATCGAACCACCGAAATCGAACGCAAAGACCTGAGAGTTCGGGTAACGGCGGAACTGCAGCGCCATCAGAGCAAGAAGGACGGACTTGCCAGCGCCCGTCGGTCCCACCACGAGGGTATGGCCGACGTCGCCGACATGGAGAGAGAATCGGAATGGAGTCGATCCCTCGGTCTTGCCGAACAGGAGTGGCGGGCCTTTGAGGTGCAGATCCCTGGCCTCGCCCGCCCACACAGCCGACATCGGAATCATGTGAGCTAGATTGAGGGTCGAAACTGGCGGCTGTCGTACATTGGCATAGACATGTCCCGGCAGGCTGCCGAGCCAGGCTTCGACGGCGTTCACCGTCTCGATCATGCAGGTGAAATCGCGGCCCTGAATGACCTTCTCGACCAGCCGCAGCTTTTCGTCGGCAGCACCGGGGTCGCCATCCCAGACGGTGATGGTCGCCGTGACAAAGGCTTGTCCGATCTGGTCCGCCCCCAGTTCCTGTAGGGCCGCGTCGGCGTCGATCGCTTTGTTGTGGGCGTCGGTATCGAGGAGCGTCGATGCCTCGTTGGTCATGACCTCCTTGAGAATGGCGCCAATGGATTTTCTCTTGGCGAACCACTGGCGGCGAATCTTGGTCAGCAGCTTGGTGGCATCGGTCTTGTCGAGCATGATCGCGCGCGTCGACCAGCGATACGAAAACGGCAGGCGATTCAAGTCATCCAGAATTCCCGGCGTCGTTGTGCCCGGGAAGCCGACGATCGTGAGAACCCGCACGTTGGCTGAGCCCAACATCGGCTCGAGCCCACCGGTCAGCGGCTGGTCGGCCAACAACGCATCGATATACATGGGAATTTCGGGCACGCGAACGCGATGACGCTTGGTCGAGATCGTTGAGTGCAGGTAGGTCAACGTGTCCTGATCGTCGAGCCAGCCGCATTCCGGCATGAACCCTTCAAGAAGCTGAAGCACGCGGGCGGTTTGATCGGCAAACCCGCGAAGTACCTCGCGAGCGTCTGCTCCCACAGTCCGATCGCGCCCCTCGTAGAGCAGTCGCTCTGCCCTGGCGGCTCCCTCCTCCGGCGGCAGATAGAGGAATGTCAGGAAATAGCTCGACTCATAGTGGGCGCCTGCCTCCTCGAATTGTGCTCTGCGTTCGGCGTCGACCAGTGCAGACGCGACATCCGGAAAGGTGTTCGGCGGGTAAACACCTGCAAAATGGCGCTGCGCCTCAACGAACACGGCCCAGCCGGATCCCAGACGGCGCAAGGCGTTGTTCAGACGGCCGGCGACGCCGACAAGTTCAGCCGGCACTGCGCTGTCTAGGTCAGGTCCCCGAAACTTTGCCGTCCGTTGGAACGAACCGTCCTTATTGAGGACGATTCCCTCATCGACCAAGGCTGCCCAAGGCAGGAAGTCGGCAAGACGGGCATCAGAATGGCGATATTCGGCAAGGTTCATCATGATAAGGAACTCAGAGGTTGAGATGACCGGGAATGCGCAGATGTCGGCGCACCACGTCGACAAAGGCGGGATCGCGCTTGGCAGCCCAGACGGCGGCCATATGACCGATGAACCAGAGAACGAGACCCGCGATCCACAACCGCAGTCCAAGTCCAAGCGCTGCGGCAAGCGTGCCGTTGACGATCGCGACCGACCGCGGCGCGCCGCCCATCAGGATTGGCTCGGTGAGCGCGCGGTGAACGGGTACGACAAAGCCTGCGACGGGCTCATCCATCAGATCACCACGCCGCCGCCGAAGGAGAAGAACGACAGGAAGAAACTCGAGGCCGCAAAGGCGATCGACAGACCGAAGACGATCTGGATCAGCCGCCGGAAACCACCCGACGAATCGCCGAACGCAAGCGTCAACCCGGTCACGACGATGATGATGACGGCGATGATCTTCGCGACCGGACCTTCGACCGATTGCAGGATTTGATTGAGCGGCTGCTCCCATGGCATGTTCGAGCCAGCCGCCCATGCCGGCACCGTCGTCAGAAGAACCGTACCGGAAGCTGCCAGTGAAGCGGCTTCTTGAAGAAAGCGAAATTGCGGACGCATGTCAGTCTCCTGCTGATGAAAGGCTGTAGTCGCCGGCAGTCCCAAGCCCTGTGACGAGCGCGAGTTCGGCGAGGCGTCGGTCCGAGCCGCGTCCCGTAAGCACGGCGACGAGGTTGATGGTCTCGGCGATCAGGGCACGCGGAACCGTGATGACAGCTTCTTGGATGAGTTGCTCGAGCCGCCGTAGCGCGCCGAGGGCCGTTCCAGCATGGATGGTGCCGATGCCTCCGGGGTGACCGGTGCCCCAGGCCTTGAGCAAGTCGAGCGCTTCGGCGCCCCGGACCTCGCCGATCGGGATACGGTCAGGACGCAATCGAAGCGAGGAGCGGACAAGGTCAGATAAGGTGGCTACGCCGTCCTTGGTCCGCAGCGCCACAAGGTTGGGCGCCTTGCATTGGAGTTCGCGTGTATCTTCAATCAGCACGACCCGATCGGAGGTCTTGGCTACCTCGGCCAGAAGCGCGTTGGTCAACGTGGTCTTGCCGGTCGATGTGCCGCCGGCGACGAGAATGTTCTTGCGGGTATCGACCGCAGCCTTCAAGGCGCTGGCCTGATCCGATGTCATCGTTCCGGCGGCGACATAGTCGTCGAGCGTGAACACCGCGACCGCTGGCTTACGGATAGCGAAGGCAGGAGCCGCAACGACTGGGGGTAACAACCCTTCGAACCGCTCGCCGGTCCCAGGTAGCTCGGCAGAGACGCGTGGCGAGCCAGCATGCACCTCCGCGCCTACATGGTGAGCCACCAGACGAACGATGCGCTCGCCGTCGGCCGCAGACAAAGTTTCGCCAGTGTCAACCAACCCACTCGACAGCCGGTCGATCCACAACCGTCCATCCGGATTGAGCATGACCTCGATGATAGCGTCATCTTCCAGGTAACCCGCAATCGCGGCACCAAGCGCGCTGCGCAGCATTCGCGCACCACGCGAATTCGCCTCCGATTGAAAGGAATGGATTGCCACCGCCGCCCCCGCCGAATGAAGACGCTTAGAAGGCGCCCTCAGATGGGTTGATTAGAAAAGCCACGGATCGATTTGGGGCAACAAACGCTTATGCGTGATCGTAGGCTGGCGTAGAAAAAGAAAGACTAAGAACAGATAATTGACGCCTGCTCGAACCAGCTAGATCGCGATGAATTTTGATCAGTGCTCGTCGGGACGGCCTCGTAACGATGCAAGTGCTCACCATTCCGCATCTACATCCGCCGGCATTAGTACGACCGTTTGCTCGTACAGAATAACCGGTTCGACTGCGTCGGAAACGTCAACCGGCGCGAAGAAGACAATTGAACCCATCCACTCAGTGAAGGATCGGAAGGACGGCACCGCGAACCAGGCGAGCGCCACGATCTGCAGTGCTACGCTGACACCAAACGCGACCTGATAGGCCAGGACGGTCCTACGGCCACCCTCCGTGGACCATTGTTCTAGAATCAGGCCCGTCCCACATTGTGCAAGGAATGCCCAACCGAAGTGCAACACGTTCAGAGCACCGTTGGCCCGACCGGCAAGCTCTGGCGGAAAGTAATCAGCTACTACCGCAAAACTGACCACGGTCGCCGTTCCAACAATCGCGACAACAGACCACGGCAGTATGGAGGGCAACGGCGCACGCAGGATCAAGGCGAGCTCGGCGGCGATGAACAGCACTGCGACAATCGCCAATATTATTTCCGCTCCAACTCCTCTTCGTCGGATGCAATGGACCGTTGTGCCGAACAACCAGGCACCGCCACAAAGTACGATCGACATGATGAATAGCTGTCCGACGAGACTTTCACGACCAAGTCCCTCGACATCCGTCAGCCACGGTGCCGCCCACAATCCCTGCAGAGACCAGGCTGACCCCACGCAAGTCGCCGACAACGGGGCAATTCGCCAGAAGCGCCTGTCACTAAAAACGGAACTAAGGGTGGCGGGAGTTGATCCCGTTGATAGGATGATGACTCGCTCAGGGACCACGATGTAGATGAGCACGGCCGTGACGCCGGTCACGGCGGCCAGGATTTCGAAGAGCTGTCGCCAGCCGATCCAGGCGATCAGGTGTTCGGCGGGGGTCGTGGCAGTCATCGCTCCGAGCGAACCCAGCATGATCATGTATCCGTTCAGCAAGGCCACTTGTTCCCTGGGGAACCAGAGAACGATGGACTTCAACCCGGCCGTCAGCGCGGCTGCCACTCCAAGGCCGATCATTGCTCGCGAAATCAACAGCGACGGCAACTCCGTCGACATCGCGAATAGCCCGGCACCCGTGGCGGCGACCAAAAGCAACGCGCTTTGGACGCGACGCGGGCCAAAGCGGTCCAGCAATATACCGATGGGGATCTGAGCCGCCGCGAACACCAGGAAATAGACTGACGTGAGCAACCCGAGGTCAGTAGTCCCGAGCCCAGTTTCCGAGATGAGATGGCCGGAGATCAGAGCGTTGATCGTTCGGAACAGGTATGAAAGATAGTATCCAGCAGCAAACGGGAGAAAAACGCGCGCGATGACACGCCACGCCACTGAAATTTGCATGCTGGCCCCTTTGCTCTTCAGCTCATTCGAGCCGATAGCGCGTCCAGCTTTTTGTTGGCTTGGCTAAATTCCTGCGTCGTAGGGTGGCGTAGAAAAAGAATGGCCGGCGAAATAGCTCGCCGATGTGGTTCAATCAGGTTTCGCTGCCCGGCTCCTGACGAACGATATCTTCGGGGATCTCGCGCAGGAAGTTCTGCCCTTTCTGCAGGCGACGACCGAGCGCTTCGACAAATCCTTCAAAACGCTCTCGCCCCTTGAGCTGTGCGGCCGCCTGTGCGTCATTGGGCAATGGCGGCGTGATCGTCAGCCAGAAGCGGATGAAGAGGGCCAGGGTTTCGGCCGTCAGGCCGACGTCACGCTCCAGCCTTTGCATCTGACGCGATAGACGGTCCAGGCGACGGGTGAACGCCGCCTCTCGCCTGTCCGCCCCGTCTGGTGACAGAAAGGACGCAACTGCCGCCTCCACAATCGCGGACCTGGAAAGATTCTTGCGATCGGCAATATCCGCGATCTGCTTCAGAAGCTCCGGCGGAAAGTACACATTCATGCGGTCGCGCATAACGCCTTAGAGCTCCATGCCGTCGTTTGGATCAAGCTCGACTTGGCGGGCGACGCCTCGCATCTGCTGACGCAGAAGCCGAGACTGGCGCACCGCGTCCTCGTCGTCGTCAAGAACGGCGGCAAATTCTTCGGCCGGCGTCGGCTCGGTTGTCTCCTTAACAATCGCAACGTGATCAGGGAGTTCGGGCTCTCGACGAAGACCACTGTTCGCCGTGTCTTCGTCAGCCTGCTGCGCCCCGTCTGCTGCAAGCGTTACCGGCATGAGCGTACCAAGCGTCGACCATCCGTCCGTTCGCGATGATCTACCAGACTCCGCTGGATCGGGCCGCTGCAAGACCCGCTCGGTAAACCGTCGATCCTCGTAATAGCGCGCCTTCTTCGCCCTGATCGGCGGCGTGCCCGCCACCATGACGATTTCATCTCCGGGCGGAAGCTGCATCACTTCACCTGGAGTGAGCAGCGGCCTCGCGGTTTCCTGCCGCGAGACCATGAGGTGCCCCAGCCAGGGGTTCAACCTGTGTCCCGCGTAGTTCTTCATCGCTCGCATCTCGGTCGCCGTACCGAGCGCATCGGAAACGCGCTTGGCGGTCCGCTCGTCATTGGTCGCGAAGCTGACGCGGACGTGGCAGTTGTCGAGGATCGCATTGTTGGGCCCATAGGCCTTCTCAATCTGATTGAGCGATTGTGCGATCAGAAAGCTCTTGATCCCATAGCCCGCCATGAATGCGAGCGCGGACTCGAAGAAATCGAGACGCCCGAGTGCCGGGAACTCGTCGAGCATCATCAAGACACGGTGCCGGCGGTTGCTGGCGTGCAAGTCCTCGGTCAGGCGCCGGCCGATCTGGTTCAGCACCAGGCGGATCAACGGCTTGGTCCGCGAGATGTCGGAAGGCGGCACCACGAGGTAAAGCGACGCTGGCCGGGGATCGGAGATTAGGTCTGCAATTCGCCAGTCGCAGCGGCGGGTCACCTGGGCCACGACGGGATCACGGTAAAGTCCAAGGAACGACATCGCGGTAGACAGGACCCCGGAACGTTCGTTGTCGGATTTGTTGAGAAGCTCTCTCGCGGTCGAAGCGACCACCGGATGAGCGCCCTGCTCGCCAAGATGCGGCGTGGTCATCATGGCCTTCAAGGTCGCGTCGATTGGCCGCTTTGGATCGGACAGGAAGGCGGCCACGCCGGCCAAGGTCTTGTCTGCCTCGGCGTAGAGGACGTGGAGGATGGCGCCGACCAGGAGTGAATGACTGGTCTTCTCCCAATGGTTCCGCTTATCGAGCGAGCCTTCGGGGTCGACCAGGACGTCGGCGACGTTCTGGACGTCGCGAACTTCCCACTCTCCGCGCCGGACCTCGAGCAACGGATTATAGGCGGAGGACTTTGGGTTGGTCGGGTCGAATAACAGGACGCGGCCATGACAGGACCGGAACCCGGCGGTCAGCTGCCAGTTCTCGCCCTTGATGTCGTGAACGATGGCCGAGCCGGGCCAAGTCAGCAGCGAGGGAACGACGAGACCGACACCCTTGCCGGACCGAGTGGGCGCGAAACACAACACATGCTCCGGTCCGTCATGGCGAAGGTAGTCATCGTCAAGCTTGCCCAAAACCACACCATCCGCACTGAGCAGTCCGGCTGCTCTAACGTCCCGCGCATCGGCCCAGCGCGCCGATCCATAGGTCTCGACATTTTTGGCCTCGCGCGCCCGCCAGACCGACATGCCGATCGCCGCCGCGATCGAAACGAAGGTCCCCGACGCCGCGATGAAGGCACCCTCGACAAAGACCTGAGGCGCATAGGCGTCGTAGACGAACCACCACCAGAAGAAGATGGGCGGGTAATAGATTTTGAAGCCCGACAACTCGAACCAGGGCCGTCCAAGTTCATGCTGGTAGGAGAGCCGCCAGGCCGTCCATTGGGTCGCTCCCCAGATGGCCATCAAAACGATCAAGCCGACAACAATTACCTGTCCCCAGAGGATCTTGGTTCCGGACATCCCGAAGGTCCCTCCCAATTGAATTGGCGAGATAGCTAGAGGCCCAGGTCGCGCTTGCGGCCGATGCCCCATTCGATACCGCCGCCGTCCTTGATGACGCCGGTGACGTGCTGGCCGAGCCTCTTTTCGAGTTCGCGCGACCACGGCACGAGCTGGAAGCCAAGCCCATTGTCGATCATGGCAAAGCGTCCCGAGGCGAGCGTCAGGCGCTGGCGATACGTGCCTGCCACATGCTCTCCAGAAGGCGCCTTCACGTGAGGCAGGCCGGTGTCGGCCGAGACCTTTGCTCCCACCTCGTCCAGTTCGCGTCGGCGCAATGTATTCAATAGGTCGCGCTGCAGAATGATGCGCTGGCCCTGCCGCCGTGCCAGACCCCCCTCAATCAGATGCTCGGTCCGGGCTTCCAAAGCGTCACGGGCCTCGCGGCCGAATCCACTCATGGCGAGCGGCATCGGATCGCGTTCGACCAGCCGGTGGTCAAGCCAGGTTGCTCCTCTCGCGGTGACCTGCTCACCAAGATCGAGATCGGAACGGGGCGCGAGCACCACGGTGGGTTGCGGATCGCCGTTTTGACCGAAGCGTCGGACTTCGACAATTCCGCCGACCGGCGGTGCATGTTCGAAGGCCTCGATCCCGTGGAAGCGGACGTGATGCACACGTCCGTCGGTTCCGTCGATCACGGCATAGGCCTCGCCGGTCAGTTCGTCATGAAGTCCTCGATCAATCAAACGCCCGACGATCTGGGATGTCTGCGGTCCACCTTCGATGACGTAGTCGGCGACACCGCGCGCCTCACCACGCTCAGTGAAGGCGCGATGCATCGTCTTGATGATGTCGCCGCGCGTGCCGAGGTCGCGCAGATTACGCTCGGCCTCGAGTCCAACCATCCACTCCCCCGGCGCCGCGGGCGCGGCAAGGCCCATCTTCTCCAGGTGCTGAAGGCGGCCGATCATCAGGCGCCGGATCTCTGGGTCGGAGCTGCCAGGGTTTTCGGGACGCAAATCGATGTGGCCGGTTTCGTCGGCCCCCAGCCGGATCTCCCGATCAAGTCGGCTCCATCGCTCTGCCGTGACTTCCCTCTCCAGCGAATTGCGGATCTCGTGCTCCGGCTTTGGACCCAGTTCGATCGCGACCAATTCCTCGGCGCGTGAGCGCAGACCCCGGCTAATATAGTCGCGGGAGATCACGAGATCGGCCCCCTTCTCGTCGACTCCCCGAACGAGAAGGTGGATGTGAGGATTGTCTGTGTTCCAGTGATCGACGGCCACCCAATCGAGCCGCGTGCCGAGATCGACCTCCATCTGCCGAGCGAGATCGCGGGTGAAAGCCCTGAGATCGGTCATGTCGCCGGCGTCCTCGGGCGAGACGATGAACCGAAAATGATGCCGATCGCCCTGACACCGTTCCGCGAAGGCCGCGCCATCGGCGCGGTCGCTGCCGGCGTCGAACATCTCGGCTCTCTCACCGCTCCGGGTGACCCCGTCGCGCTTCAGGTACGAAAGATGGGCAGTCAGCGGCGCCGAGCGGAATGCTCGCCCCTTGTGACGAACGACGCGCGCTTTCACCACGGCGCGCCGCGTCGATTTGAACAATCGGCTGCGGCTAAACGCGAGCCTGCCGCGGCCAAACGTCGAGCGCCCATAGGATGTGGAACGCTTGCCGGCCGCGGGCTGACCCGCGGTATGGCCAGCTCTCTTCGCAGCACGTAGCACCTGGTTGATGAAGCTCTTCGCCTTAGGCGCGCGGGTGCTGCGAATACGCCCGGGTCGAATGCGCAGATCGCTGTCGCCAACGGTCATGGCCGGACCTCGAAGAGCGCAAACGCGTCTACAGTGCTGAAAATGTCCTTGATCGCAATACCAAAAGCGCAAGGCGCGGCACGCGCCCCGACCGACCGGCACGCCAGAACCCAAGCCATGCCAATGGCTTGCGGTTCGACCGGCGAGCCCCTTTTATCTCGCCGTCCTGCCGTCGTAGTCTCCCAGTCGCTGGTTCCCCAACTTACAAGCCAATAGACCCTCGGTACTCGCGGCGATTTGCGACAAAATGCGGTGCGAAAGAGCCGCCGCGACTTGCAGGTGACTTGCGAAGCCCCCACTGTTTCCGAGCGCTTGCGATAGCGATCGTTACCCGAAGGGCCGAGACACCCGTAGGGTGGCTCGGTGAGGAGCGAAGCGACGAGTAGAGCGCGGGCCGAAGGCATCGCCCGTACGCCCTCAGCACGTGCCACTTGCTCGATGAAGCACGCCAAGGCTCGCGAACCCGCACACTTGGTCATTGCGATACTTTCGAATCCGATCGAGGGACGAACACGCCAATGGGCCGGGGGACCATCGGCGAAACATCGGGCGCCGAGATTGCGGCCGTGACACCGCTCGACGGCACGAGTGCCAGCAACCGATCGCGCGTTTTCATGAGATCGGATCGCGTGACAAATAGCGTCGCAACTACTGATGACTGTCCGCTGGACGTCCACCGCGACGGCAGTTCGAAGGCAAGCAGATTTGCAAGCTTTGCGACGTATGCTCGCGTCTCGTCAGGCAGAGAGCCGCCTATGAGATGCTCTTCATACCGAGATGGTCCCGCGTTGTACGCAGCAAACACGCCAGGCGAGCCGTACCGATCGAGCAGTTCGCGCAGATAGGCCGTGCCGGCCAGAATGTTGTCGTGCGGGTCGTAGGGGTCGTTTCCGAGATTGTAGCGCTCGCGCAGTTCCGCCCAGGTCGCCGGCATGATTTGCATCAGGCCGAGTGCGCCTTTTGGCGATCTGGCATGCACGTCACCAGCACTCTCGATGCTTTGGACTGATCGGATCCAGTTCGGCGCAATCGCAAAGCGTTGTGAAGCTTCATTGATAAAGCCGTCAAAGGAGTGAGCGGTCTGACTGATCGCCGGCTGAGCGGCTGATGCGCTCTGGGCCAAAGCAGCACGGTCGAACGCGGTCAGAAGAAGCATCAGGGGCGCGACAGCACAAACGCGCGTGCCCCACCGCCCCAAGCACGCGGTCGGGCTCGCGCCAGCCTTGCAGACATCGATCGAGACGGAGGAATGATCCGGCAATCGATCGAACAAGGGAATGGCGAGGAGAACACGTCGAATACGCACGATCACTCCTCCCACGTCCACACCGGCATCGCACGGCCGATCACGCTAGATGCCGGAAGAAATCCAAAATACCGGCCATCAAGAGAGTCGTCCGACTGCCAGTTCATCAGAAACAGCTCGCCGTCGCCGACGACGCGGCAGCCCTGCCATTTCGGCAGCGGCCGGCCGCGTCCGTCGCGGTCTCGCGCCTCGCCCATTGCAATCTCGTCGACCGAAATCGTGAGGCCGGCTCTGCAAACACTCTGCCCGGGAAGGGCGAGTACGCGCTTCAGCATCGGGACGCCAATGGGCAAATAGCCGTTAAGGTCGAGGAAGGTCGCGAGCGGTTCCGGCGGATGCACGGCGACCAATTCAGTGACCTGGAATTGGTCAGCCGGTCGCACACGGTAGAGACCGATCGGCACGCTCGCGGATGCATTCCAGATGTAAAGCGGAAGCGGCTCCAGCATAATCGTCGCGACTAGCGCAGCAGCGAGTCCAATCGTCACGGCCAGCACCATCAGGCGGCCCGTCATCGCATGACCCTCTGCCGGTGAAGCCAAGCCTGATGGCGCGCTTTCGTGTACGGGCGCGGGTTTTCATTGACGGACAGACGGTTGTGAACATGATGCCAGTGATCAGGAGCGACGTCAGCCGGATCAATGTCGAGGGCCTCAATGGCGTCGATCATCTGCAGGACCCGTTCGATCTTCAGCCAGCCGGACAGGCGAAGCAGAATCTCACCGCCGGGCGTCACATAGGGAACAGTCGAACAGCGCTGGCCCGGTGCAACCGCGCGCAAGATGTCAATCCGCGAAATGATCGTGCCAAAGTCGTTGGAGGTCCATCGGACGAAGGCAAAGATGTTGCCGGGCGCAAATGACAGGACGCGCCGGTGGCGATCAAGCTTCCGTTCTTTGACAATACGACCGAACCGAATGCGATTTTCGATACGCTTCTCGAGCCACAGAACTTCCACTTCCGTGAAATCGCTCATGCCGCGGCTCCTCTACGCTCGAACTGGGAGCCGTTCGCTTTGGTGGCGGGGAAGTGCGTGTACGGCTTGCGAAGGCCAGCAGGACGGACGGGCCGGCTTTGCCGGCCTCCTCCCACGCGCTTTGCGGCCTGGTCCGTTAGAAGAAATCCGAAGGATTTCTGGTTAGCCGGGGTACTGACCGGTGCCCCCTCACCGGCCGAACTGCGGCGAAGATGCCTCACAACGATTCGCGAACGGAACGCGCGGTGCGTCCCGGCGATCGACTGAGGAGGCGCATGATGGACTTCTATGCAGGGCTCGACGTGTCGCTGGAGGCGACGAACGTTTGCGTGGTGGATGGCGACGGCAAGGTCGTCCGGGAGGCGAAACTCGAGACCGATCCCGACGCGATCGAGCTGCTTTTGGCGGAATGGGGAATCCACCTCAAGCGCGTCGGCCTGGAGGCGTTCTCGTACAGCGCCTGGCTGTTCACGGCGCTCGCCGAAAAGGGCCTCCCGGTGATCTGCATCGAGACCCGGCATGCCAAGGCGGCGCTGAACGCCATGCTGAACAAGACCGACCGCAACGACGCAAAAGGCATCGCGCAGATGATGCGGACCGGTTGGTTCCGCGCCGTCCATGTCAAGTCGGAAGCCGCGCAAACGCTGCGCGCGCTGCTGGTCGGGCGCAAGGCGCTGCTTGGCAAGGTGCTGGACATGGAGAACATGATCCGCGGCCTGTTGCGGCCGTTCGGCCTCAAGGTCGGCGAAATCTCGGTCGGTCGTTTTGACACGCGGGTGCGCGAGATCATGGCCGGGAAGAAGGATCTGGAGCCCATCGTCACGCCGTTGCTGGACGCCCGCAATGCGATGCGGCTGCAGCTGGCAAAACTGCACCGCCTGGCGCTGGCGGCGGCGCGCGGCGACAATGCGGTGCGGCGGATGATGACCGTGCCCGGTGTCGGCGCGCTGGTGGCGCTGACGTTCCGCGCCACCGTCGACGATCCCACGCGATTCAAGAAGTCGACCAATGTCGGCGCGCATTTTGGGTTGACGCCGCGGCGCTATCAATCCGGCCAGACCGACCGGATCGGCAGCATCTCCAAATGCGGTGATGAACTGACGCGGGCGATGCTGTACGAGGCGGCGATCGCGATCCTCACCCGGATCCCGAAAAACTTTAAGCTGCGGCTGTGGGGCCTGCGGCTGGCCAGGAAGAAGGGTCTGAAGCGCGCCGCGACCGCGGTGGCGCGCGCGCTCGCCGTGCTGCTGCACAAGATCTGGACCGATGGCACGACGTTCCGGTTTGGCGCCGGCGGCAAGCGCGGCCGGGTCGCTGCGGCGGTTTAAGGGCCTCCGCGACCCGGTCGCTTCCACGCGCGCCTTTTCCTTCCGCCACGACGGAGCGGCGTCTCCCGGGGAGACGGGGTTTTGGGTGAGATCGCAACTTTTCTTGCCGGCGGCTTCATGCACATCTTTGAAGCCATCAAGCACGGCGCTGGTTAGCCTGACCGCCCATTCTCCAGATTCCGGCATGTGGTGGCCGTCGTGCCAACCACGGACGTTAGCGAGTTCTCCTCGACGAGCGAGCTGCCGCAAGGGAAAGCAACGAGCGTGATGCGGAGATGGCGATGCTGATGATCGCGCAGATTTGCGCGCGATCGCGTCCGCGCGCGTGCATTGGCGACAACAATCGCATTGCAGGAAGGATCTGCGCGTGACAGAGTAAGCGCATGAGGCATCCTCGCTGCACGCACGGCCGACTTGTTCACAACGCACTGATTCACAACAAGAAGTTAGTGTCAGTACGTTAGTAAAGTTAGAGCGGCTGGAAAGCTCGCAGAAGCAAGCTCTTAAGCTCGATTCCGGTCCCCGATAGCACGAGGATCGGGTCCCCGAAAGCACGAGGGTTGCGGTCCCCGATAGCACGAGTTGATTCACAGGTTGTCCTCCGAATTTGGAACGAGACCGCGCCGGCGCAGGCGTGCCGTTTAGGGATGAACAGGCTGAGGGGCGAAGTTCAGCCGCTCGGTACCGTTCGGATCGCGCGTCAGCGCGAGCTGATAGCCGGGCAATGTCTGGCGCTGAACGATCTGGCGTATGTCGTAAGCAAAGTGCTTGAGCGGGGAGAGGATGCCGGACTTGGCATGGAGGTGCACAAGGTCAAAGCTCCAGCCGCCGTCCTGGCGTCCACCGTGCTTGCGCACGAGCCGGTAGAGCCATCGTTCAAGTCCGCCCGTCAGCTCGAAATAAGCGCGATCGATCGTCAGCACGAGCGCGTCGTCGATGACGCCGGCATAGAACCAATCAGGCAGGATCAGTTCGAGTCCAAATGGACGACCGTTTGCATCGGCCGTCTCCTTCCACTCGTTGATCCAGGAGAAGCGATGCCGTCGCCGCTCTGTCGGCTGGCGGATCGAAGTCACCACCGTCGTCGACTGAAGTCTGTCGAGACCAGCCTTCAACCGGTCATAGTCTCGCGCGCTAGTCCCGCGGCCGACAAACGTCAGGATCTCATAAGGCGTTGCAGCCATCAGGCGTGACGTCTTCAGGCCGGCATCACGAGCTTCGACGATCTGGGACGCGGCCCAGATCAGAACGTCTGCATCCCAGATGGTCGCCATGCCGTGTTCCGGCACGGCTTCGACACGGATTGCGACCTCACCGGCACGGAAATCGATGGGCACCGTTCGCTTCGTTTTCGCGAGCGAGAAGAACGGATAGGCCATCAGATCCTGCGCATCGCGCGGCGCGAGATCACCGGGCAGCGCCCGAAACAGCTCAAGCTGGTCGCGCTCGGAATGGTGTTTGCGCCGCATAGTCACTGCTCTCACGCTGACATCAGCGACGTTCCTGACCTGCATAGCGACGCAGGCCCGGATGCTTCTTGGCGGGCAGCACGGTCCCCTTCCCGGGATCTGACGTTGACGTCTTGGCGCCGCGGTCGGCCCACGCTTTCAGGTCATCGACGGCGTAGACAACACGTCCGCCGATCTTCCGATACGTCGGTCCAGTACCGTACGTGCGGTGCTTCTCGAGCGTGCGGCCGGACAGGCCAAGATAGCGCGCAGCCTCAGGTGTACGCAGGAACCGCGGGGGAAGACCGGCCATCGGATCGGGCATTTGAGAACTCCAGGAGGACAGCGCACCACGCCTGGCTAGGCCGGCGTGTGTGCGGTCATCATGGAGAAGCGCGATATCGGAGGGGGATGCCGAATATGGAGGGGACGATTTTCGGCACCCCTCGGGGACTACGCTACTGGTCCCTGCGCCCAGGCCGCAGGAGTTTGCGGTAACCACCGCGCATCAACGCGAGGCCGCCTTGCACCAAGCGGATTGTTCGATTGCGCAGATCATGAGTCTTCCAGGCACGATCGGGGATTCGCCTTTTGCCGAAGAGCGCTTCGGCGATAACGCGATAGCTTACGCCCGCGCCGTGTGCGTCGAGCGCACGGATTGCGGCGCTCAGGCGCTCGCGTCGCTGTTTCGACAGTTGATAAAAGGCAGGACCTGGCGCGCGTCCATTCATCGCGCGCCACAGCCGCCGGGCTGCATAGGCGCGCGCTTCCAAATCGCCGTCGAATGGCAGTTCGGCCGCATATGATGCGCCGAGCACCGGTGGCTCTTTAGACCAAACACGGTGATCTACCGCACCGATGCGGAGCACGGCATGCCAGCCGTCACCAGCGCGGCGCACCTCGCCAGCCGTTAGGTCGAGCAGTGGCCGAGACGGCGCCCCGCCGGCGTCGACCACTGCGACCTTGACCGGTACGACCGCCGCTAGAACCTCAGGCGCCCAAAAGATCGTCTGTTCGCCGAAGGACTTCTGCGGGTCATGGGCGAAAGCAGAGGCCCCACCTCCTCCTGAATTCTGCGGTCACTTCGCCATCTGGGCTACTGGCGATCATCGCCTCATATTCGCGTCGATAGTCCGCGTTGCGGCGAAGACATTCCCAGGCGATGTCGGTGATTTCCGCGTCTTGTAGGCCCTTGTAGGATTCCGGCGACCGCCAGTCGAATTCAGGCATTGCTTCCGCCCCATTGCACGCAGCTAACAACGATTGCGGCGCAATAGGTATGAACGAGGCGGTTGTAGGAAGCCCCTAGTTTGGCACCACGTGGTGCCCCGGAATGACCACCCGTCAGCAAAAGAAAATAGTTCTGCCTGCAAGTCGGCAGCCGGCTATTTTCTTCTATTTGGAGCCAGTGCCACGTAATAGGCGGCCCTGCTCCGTCACCCATTTGGCGCGCGCAAGATGACTCTGATATGCGCTCCGCGCACGGTCCGGCTCTCGCTCGGGGTCCATATGCAAGACCAATCGAGCCACCTCTCGCCAGTCCGCCCCCTCGCCCTCGGCCTGCAGAAGGCGAATGTACGTGACGACATGCTGTTCGTCATAGGGCGTCAACGACGGCTCGTTCGGCGCACTGTCAGCTACGTTTGGATCTAGGGATGGCTTCTGCATCATACCCGCTTTTAGAACGCCTATAAGCTACGCCATGGTTTGGTCGCAATCCAGACTCCGTTGCTCGTTGGAATCCTGGATAGTCGTTCGGTAGATCGGCGGCCGAACTCGGTCGCGCACGTCCCGTCGCCACAGTCGATAGCATGTTCGGACACGAATAGGAACGATCGTTCCTAGAACGATCGTTCCGGCTCAGTTCCCATATCGCCATGGATCTCAAAGAGGTCATGGCTGTGAACCTGCGTCGGAAACGCCACGATCTACAAATGACGCAGGAGGAATTGGCCGAGCGCGCGGGTTTAAGCGCCCGTTACGTCGGCGCCATCGAGCGCGGCGACGTATCAGCAAGCGTCACCGTGCTCGGGCAAATTGCTGAAGCATTGGGGGTCGAACCGGGAGACCTGCTCAAGAAGGCTGCGCGGGTTAGCAAATCGTAAGCCGCCTCAGGCCTGCCGCGAAGCGCCCGCCCGGCGGACCGGGCGGGGCTTGGTGGGGCTCTTACTCGCCGTTCTTGCGCGGCCGCGACCACAGGAGGGTGTAGCCTTCACCGCCCTCGTCATCGAACAGGTTGGCGTAGATCGGCGCATTGAACGAGGGATCGTCGAGCTTGAGCGAGAGGTAGTCGCGGCCCTCCTCGGAGCGCTTCGACCAGGCGGCCCCGATCTCAGCCCGGCCCACGTAGATGCGGTGGCTGGGGGCGTTGTCGTTGGAGCGGTTCGTCTCGGCGACGATGCGAACGCCCTTGGCTTGCAGGCTCAGGGTGACGATCTCGCCCTGGAAATCGTTGCCGACCTTCTTGAAGGAACCGATGTTAGCCATGTCACTTCTCCTGTTGTGTTTCGAGCCCGCGACCACCGCGGCCTCGATGGCGATCTGCAGGCCGAAGACGATCGGCGACGCACCCGCTCGCGGGCCGAAGCGCAGCGGAGGACGCCGTTGTTGCGACTTTCTTGCCTCGCGAGGAATGGGCGCAGCCCAGGGGAAGAAAGTCGCATCAACGGCGTTGCGGCTCAGACGATCGAGGCGAAGCCGGTCTTCGGCCAGATCAAGCCATCAACGAGGCCACGTGCGTCCGCGTGCTGAACCACAATCTCCGGAGAAGCGTGGCGATCTCGGTTTTGGCGAACAAGAGGTCGGAACGATTCAGCGCGGAAAGAGAAACAATCTCCTGCAAAGGGCGGCATCGTCTCCAAAGAACCGATCGAGGTAAGATCGCTCTGCCGCGGCTGCGTGGGCCAGACCGAATGCCGGCAGCTTGATTGAGGAGTTCCGAGCAGGACTGGCTCTCCCGCGCTCAGGTCTCGATTATCGCCCATTCAGCGCGCCGAACTATGCGAACCTGTTCGACGATGAAGGCGGTAGACGGTCAGCTCTCGGCCTTTCGGCCGTAAGAACTGATTAGGTCGGACTCTCCACCACACCACCCGGCTCGAAGGGGCGGGTCTCCGCCAAAACGAACAAGCGCATCCACGACGTGAGGCCAATGCAAACCGCGCCCAGGCAAGCAAAGACCTCTCGCCAAGCCAGCGAAGGCACCCCGATCGGGGACAGGGCGAAGACCACATGATAGCCGGCGACCGCGGCGGGAACAGCAAATGTTGTCGCGATCGCGATGCGCAAGGCCAAGGACCGAGTAACAGCGACGGCGATCTGGCCGAGGACGAGCGTCAGCGCGCCGCCGGCCGTACCGATAAGAAGCGCGGCGACGACACCAGTGCCGGTCTGCAACGCAGTCATCCCAATACTCAGCGCGACGAAAAACGGCAGGGCATACACTGCGAGCGCGAAAATCGCCCAGCAGAACAGGCCGATGCCGAGTGTGTTGAGAACAAGCCCAATAGCGAGCATGGTGGTGGCTCCATGTGCATTGATGTACCAGTTGCGCCTTCCACCAACCACCACGGCGCAACTTTAGATATGAGACCGAAACGAGGCGGAGTTGCGGCGTGAGCAATTTCGCCTCAAAGACTTCAGTCGAGCAGACAGCGCTCACGCGCCGCCGAACATCCAGACCGGGATGCCGAGCCGCTTCGCCTTATCGGCCAGGTTGTCCTGGATTCCAGTGCCCGGGAAGTGCATGACGCCGATCGGTAGGATTTCGAGTATGGCATCGTTGCGCTTGAAAGGTGCTGCCTTGGCATGTTTCGTCCAGTCGGGCTTGAAGGCGATCTGGGGCACCTTGCGGGTGGTCGCCCATTTGGAGGCGATCAATTCGGCCCCCTTGGGTGAGCCGCCGTGGAGCAGGACCATGTCGGGATGCTTGGCGTGAACCTTGTCGAGGCGATCCCAGATCAGATGATGGTCGTTGAAGTCGAGCCCTCCGGTGAGTGCGATCTTCGGTCCTGGCGGCAACATGACTTCGGTCTCGGCGCGGCGCTTGGCGGCGATGAAGTCGCGGGAATCGATCATCGCTGCGGTCAGCGTGCGGTGGTTGACCAGCGATCCCGATCGAGGGCGCCAGAATGAGCCGGTGTGTGTCTCAAAGCGCTCGATGGCCTGGTCGCGGAAGAGCTCCAGGCAGTCGCGCCGCTCGATCAATGTGATGCCTTCCGCCGTCACGCGCTCGAGTTCGACCGATCGAATTTCGGAGCCGTCCTGCTCGCGTTGGCTCTTCTGCTGCGCCTGCTCGTTATCGTCGAGCTGACGACCGACGCGGTCGACGGCTCGGTGAAACAGGTTGACGGTCGACCAGAGCAGATCGTCAAGGTCCGGCTCGAGCCGAGTATCACTCAACGTCGCGACCAGAGCATCGAAGATGTCAGCGACGGCACCGGTGATGCTCTTGCCCTCGGGAAGCGGCCGTGGATCGGGCTGGTCGTCGAAGGGGCGGTAACCGAAGAGCTGCAATTCGGTAAGAACGTGTTCGGTCGGAGATGCGGCGTGCGGCGGTTCGATGTCATCGTGATCGGTCATGGAGGTGATCCTTTGCCGGATCGGCCGCGACCATCGCGGCCTTCGTGGCGATCACTCAGACGGCAGACGGAACGGGCCAGAACCCGGAGCGGAGCGCAGGGCTGAAGCGCAGCGGAGGATGGCGGAGGCCGGCTATTTTGCTTCGCGATGCAAAGCGCGCTCGCCAGATTGCTAATGTTTCTTCTCGTCGCCGGCGGCGGCGGAAAATAGCCGGACGCAGCCATTGCCGGCCCGAGCCGCTTGCCGTCCGATCGCCCTCTAGAAGGCCGTGGTCGCGTCCTCTTCCGGCAGTGGCCGCACCGCGACCGACCTATCGACGCCCATCGAATTGCCGGGGGCTATTCCGCGGTTGCCATCGACGAATGCAGGAAACGGACGACGTCCTCCGGTACGAGTTGCAGTAGCAACGCTGCCCGGAGGGCCTCGAGGTCGAAGATGTGCAGATCTTCGTTGAAGTCGCCCAGCCGGGGCGACAATGCGATCGCTTCAATGCCGGCGGCTTCTGCGCGCTGGGTGAGAATAGCCTGTACGGCATCTCCGGCGGCATCTGCGTCACGGGCGATATAGAGTCGGCGTAGGCCAGACGGCAGCAACATGGCTGAGAGGTGATTGGCCGAGAGAGCAGCGGTCATGGGCAAGGTCGGCAGTACATAACGCAGCGACAGCATGGTTTCGATCCCCTCGCCCGCAGCGAGCACGTCGTCCACCACGCCGAAGCGAACGGCGTTGCCGAGCAGGTCGCCCATCGCCCGTCGTGGCGTATCGATCGGGGCCTTGCCGAGCCGCACGCGATCAAAGCCGTGTGGATCTAGCCAGGTGCGATGCACGCCCGTGATCCGTCCCTCGAGGTCCGTGACAGAGCCTATCATCGCCGGCCAGGTTTCGGTCGGAGAATGCTCATCCGGCCGATAGTAGCAACGTGGGTGGAAGCGCAGGCTGCCTCCATGGTGGATGCGAGCTATTCCGCGGCGCTGCAAATACGTCTCGACCACCGTGCCTTCGATCGGGCTAGAGATCGCAAAGAGCCGGCGGGCGGCTTCCTGCGATCCGGCTGGCGCCACCGAACGAACGGGTTTCGAGGCCAGCAGCGGCTCGGGGCGAGGCAGCTTCAGAAACCGCCTCGCTTCCTCGGTGACCTCGCTGAAGTCTCGCAAACCCCGGCATTCGCGGATGATGTCGAGGAGGTCGCCATGCTCGCCGGTCGCAGCGTCAGTCCACTTGCCGGCGGGGCCCTTAGGTGATTCCTGGAGCCGCACGAACATCGAGCGGCCCGGCGTGTTGTGGACGTCGCCGACCACCCAGTACCGCCCCACCCGCTTGCCATTGGAGAGATAATATCGGCACACGGCCTCGGCCTCGCGCGCGAGGCGGCGTGCCAGTTCGGACGCGTCGGGGGCCATCACGCGGCCTCCCGCTCACTGATGCGCGCGACCGGATAGGTGTCGAGCACCTTTGTCAGGATCCCGACGCCGCTTGCGTCCGGGGGCACGAACATCCGCAGCTTCCAGGAGATGATCTCTCCAAATAGGCCGTAAGCGCGGAGGCGATCGCGCATCGTGTCGTTGAATCCCGACAACTCGATGCGGCATGCGCCCATCACCCGGACGCGGCGAAGTTGGAGCCCCTCTGCGAGGTCGAGGACGGTATGTCCCTCCATCACCGCGGCAAAGGCAGCGTCCGGCGCCAGCGTGGGCGCGTCCGCCGAGACCACGTTTGCGACCCACGCGGCAGAAACCTTGCGGCCGATGATACGTTCGCCCGCATCGGTCTGGAGCCGATAGACACGGGTCGATTCATTCGGCAATCGTTTCCAGATGGGTAACAGCAATCCGGCCACGACGTGGACCGTGCTTTCCGTGAACTCAGGGACCTCGGCAAGCTCCGCCAGCCAAGCCGCGGCAAAACGTTCGCGATCCGCTTCAAGCCAATGGCTCTCCACCATCATGTTCAAGGGAACCTGGTGCTGCTCCATTGGCCGGATCAGCCGGACGTGACGCTCGATCTCGCCGTCGTCGAGCATGACGCTCGGGGCCGGAACCTGCACGGCGGCCCGTCCCGAGCGCTCGTTGATCAGCAGGACAGCATGATTGGAAAGACGAGCAAGGGCGTCGTCCAGGTTCACAGGATGATTGCGTTGGCGCTGGTTGATCGTGAGCAGCCGAGTCTCGGCGCCGTTCCCTGGATGGGCATAGATCGTCCGCCGGTTGGTGACGACAAAACTATCGGCGCGGAGCGTTTCCAGCCCGAGGTCATAGGTGCCAGATGCGACCGCGCCCTCGATCCGAGCGGTCAAGAGCTGTTCGAAGGCAGTGAACAGGACATTCTGCAGGTCGATGGTGAGCGCCAACAACCTGTTCAGGAATGTCGTGATCGGCGGCAGGTCATCTCTGAGCCCATTGGCATCTGTCAGCTTCAGGCCAGTGGCATCCTCAAACCTCTCGAGCGAGCAGCCGTCGACCTTGCCTCGGACGAGCAACGTGTAGAGTTGACGCAACGCGTCGCGTCCATACTGGCTTTCGAGATTGTCCTCGGGCCGAAACAGCCCCTGCCCTCCGGTCTGGCGCTGGCCGCGCGTAATGGCCCCCAACGTATCGAGCCGGCGCGCGATGGTGCTGAGGAAGCGCTTTTCCGCCTTCACATCGGTCGCAATGGGACGAAACAGCGGTGGCTGCGCCTGGTTGGTCCGGTTTGTCCGGCCGAGCCCCTGGATCGCGGCATCCGCCTTCCACCCGGGCTCGAGCAGGTAATGAACCCGCAAACGGCGATTCCGGGCCGACAGTTCGGCGTGATAGCTCCTCCCCGTGCCCCCGGCGTCGGAGAACACGAGGATGCGCTTGACGTCGTCCATGAAAGCCGAGGTCTCGGCGAGGTTGGCTGAACCGGCTCGATTTTCGACCACCAGCCGGTCGCCCTTGCGAACGATGCGGCGCGAGCGGCCCGTCACCTCGGCGACCAGCTCGGTGCCGAAGCGCTGGATGACCTGATCCAGTGCCCCAGGTACCGGCGGTAGTGATGCAAGCTTCTCGATGAGGCGGTCGCGTCGTGCGACGGCTTCCCGGCTCTCGACCGGCTGGCCGTCGCGATAGACAGGCCGGGAGCAGAGGTTGCCCTCCGAGTCGGTAAACGGCTCGTAGAGCTGGACCGGGAAGGAATGGGCGAGATAGTCGAGCACATACTCGCGCGGAGTAATGTCGACCTGAACGTCGCCCCAGTCTTCGGTCGGGATCTCGGCGAGCCGGCGTTCCATCAGCGCCTCGCCCGTTGAGACAATCTGGATGACAGCGGCATGACCAGCGTCGAGATCGCGGTCGATCGATCGGATGAGCGACGGCGTCTTCATCGAGGTCAACAGATGACCGAAGAAGCGCTGTTTGGCGCTCTCGAAGGCGGATCGGGCCGCGGATTTTGCCTGGCCGTTCAGCGTTCCGGTTTCGCCGGTGATGTTGGCGGCCCGCATCGCCGCGTCGAGGTTGTTATGGATGATGCTGAACGCATCTGCATAGGCGTCGTAGATGCGAACCTGCTCCGGCGTGAGCTGGTGTTCAACGAGTTCGTACGCGACGCCCTCATAGGACAATGAGCGGGCGGCGTAGAGACCGAGCGCTTTGAGGTCGCGCGCCAGCACCTCCATCGCTGCGACTCCACCCTCCTCGATTGCCTCGACGAACTCGGCACGTGTGGCGAATGGGAAATCGGCGCCGCCCCAAAGGCCGAGGCGTTGCGCATAAGCGAGGTTGTGGACGGTGGTAGCGCCCGTCGCCGACACATATACCACGCGAGCATTGGGCAAGGCGTGCTGGAGCCTCAGGCCCGCGTGCCCTTGCTGAGAGGCGGCTTGGTCGCCGCGCTCGCCCTTGCCGCCGACCGCATTCTGCATGGCATGGCTCTCGTCGAAGACGATCACTCCGTCGAAGTCGGAGCCCAACCATTCAACGATCTGCCTGACACGCGAAAGCTTTTCGCCACGCTCGTCGGTGCGCAGCGTAGCGTAGGTGGTAAATAGGATGCCTTCCGAAAGCCGGACCGGGGTGCCCTGGCGAAACCGGGATAAAGGCGTAACGAGCAGCCGCTCCATGCCGAGCGCGGACCAGTCGCGCTGGGCATCTTCGATGAGCTTGTCGGATTTGCTGACCCAGACCGCACGGCGGCGGCCCTTGAGCCAATTGTCGAGCAGGATCCCTGCGACCTGCCGCCCCTTGCCAGCGCCAGTGCCATCGCCCAAGAACCAGCCGCGACGAAAGCGGACGACATTCTCTGCGTCATCGCGCGCGGCAGCTACAACATCAAACGTCGCGTCGACGGTCCAAGAGCCCGCCAGGAATTCCGAATGCGCCTCGCCGGCATAAATGACGCTCTCGAGCTGGGCGTCCGACAGAACTCCATCTGCCACCAGACTTGAGGGCAGATGCGGACGGTAGGACGGCTTCGGTGGCGCAACGGAGGCCATCGCCGCGGACTGCACGAGCTTGGTCGGATGTGCGCACGATCCTGGAATACGGATCGACTGCAATCCGTACTCCTCATAGAGCGCATCGGTGAGGCGGGCGCCTTCCGGCGGCGACCATTCGACGGTCTCGTACGCAAGTTCCACGCCTTCTGGCGCGTTCCCCGAAGTCGATGAGGGGTTTGGTGCAATGGCGCCGGCCGATCGGGATATCGCGGGGCGCCTAGTGGCGTCGGCCACGACCGGCGCAGCGACGGGCAGCCGAGGAGGCACATGCAGGGTTACCCAATTGAGCAAGGTGGCGACGTCGCCGGCCATGCCTTGCGAGGCGGGAAAAGCCTTCGGATCGGCGGCGGGCAACTTATCGATCACAAGCAGCCGCGTGTCCGTCTGAGTGCCGTGCTTGGCGTAGACGGCGCCGTCGATCGCAGCAGAAAACACGACCCGTCCGCTCTCCTGGAGGCGAACAAACGAGTCGGTCCACGCCGGGTTATCCGGCGCAAGGCCCGCGCCAGCGATGGCGACGAGGCGTCCACCGTTGCAGAGACGCGCGAGCGCCGAAGCGATGTGTCGGAAGGCAGCGTCCGCCATCCGTCGATCGACATTCGCCACCGCGGAGAACGGCGGGTTCATCAGAACGACGCTCGGTACTACCCTCGCGTCGAGATGATCATCGATCTGCGCGCCGTCGAACCGCGTAACCTCAATGTTGGCAAACAAATGGTCTAGCAACGCCGCTCGGCTATCGGCCAACTCGTTCAACATCAGAGAACCACCCGCGAGTTCGGCAAGGATGGCGAGCAAGCCGGTCCCCGCGGATGGCTCCAGAACGCGGTCGGCAGGCGTAATGCCGGCCGCGGTGCATGCGGTCAGCCCAAGCGGGATCGGCGTCGAGTATTGCTGGAGCGCCTGACTGTACTCGGAACGCCGCGTATGGGTCGGCAGACAGCTCGCGATTCTCGCGAGCATAGGCAACATGGCAGCCGTCGAGCCAGCCTTGGCGCGCATGGCCGGACCGAACTTGCGCAGGAAGAGAACGGTTGCCGCCTCGCAAACGTCATAGGCGGTCTTCCAATTCCAGGCGCCGGTTGCGTCCGAGGCACCGAATGCAGCCTCCATGGCACCACGCAGGATGGCGGCATCGATGCGATGTCCGCGTTCGAGATCAGTCAAGATCTGTCGGGCGGCCTTGAGAGCGGCAGAGGTGAGAGTGGCAGCGGCATTCATCGAGAGCGACGCGGCGGCAGCGCCGCCGGCAAGAGATTCGGTCATGACAGGGTTTCTCGGGAGAGCGGGAACGGGTCGAACCATCAGGCGCTCTCCTTTGACCCAACGGCTCAAACCCTTCCCGGCCCGGCTCTCCCTCTCAGCGCTCACTCAATAAAAATGGGGACCGGCGCTACTCACCGGTCCCCAAGCAACTGCAGGACAGCCTCAGCCGTCCCGCCACATGATGTCACTCAGCCGCATCGAGTTGTCGCGGATCATCATCGCTGACGTTTTCCGAATCCTCCTCGTCGGCGAGGAATTCGGGCAGCGGGCCCGCTTCGCCCTCCTGCGCCACTGGCGCCGCATCGGAATCGATGAGGCGCAGCGGCTCCGGCAGCCAGCCCGAGCCATCGAGTAGACGCTCGGCCTCCTTTGCCATCTCAGCCTTCTTCAGATGGTCGATTAGTTGCGCCGACGACTCGCCCTTGGCTTCGCGCACCGCCTCTAGAATTCGCGGCTTGGTGACCCGGCCGAGATAGTTGTCGACGGTCGGTCGCCAGCCAACCTGCACCATGTCGAGTCCGACCGCGCGCGCAAGCACATCAGCCTGGTCGAGACGCGTGCGGACACCGTGAGCGGAGACACGGCTCTGATTGTAGCGGTTGGCCGGCTCGTAGACGGCGTTGACCGCAAATGATGCACAGTGGGAGAACAATGATGCCTGTGCACCACCGTCAAGAGCCGTGAGCGCATCCCAGAGATCGTTTTCGTTCTTCGGCAACCGTGCCTTCCAGGACTCATGCCGCGCCTCGACAGCCTTCGCAGACGCGCTTTCCCTCAGCCCGGGAGCTTGGGCAGGAAAGGTCGGTGTACGAAGGCCGATCTCCAGACAGCTCCCGGACGATGCGAACCGATAAAAGGCCGTCAGCACGAAGTTATGCAACACCGCCTGAAACGCGGTCGCAGGATTTTCTGCCAGCGCATCCCGCAATGCCAGCGTACGATGCGCCGTCAGCTCGGTGATCAGCCGATCCGGCAGAGGTTTGGCCGTGTCCTCATCATCCTCTTCGGCATCAGGAGCGCCACCTGCGACTGCGATGATCGTGCGCTGAACTGAAGTGCCAGGCTCCTGCCCTTCAGTCGACGACGCGTCGGCGTTCTGCCCGACATCAGGATCAGTTTCCTGCACATCGTCCTCCGGCCGGACGTAACCCCGGTCCACGGAGAGGCGTCCTTCGGAATCGATGCTGATGAAGACACCAGCTCGGGCGATCTCGGTCGGTTCGTAAAGCATCGGCCGGTCTTCAAATGCCGCCAGTGCCGACTCGATTTCGCCGAGACGCTGATCGACCTCTTCGGGCAATTCGTCGGCATCCTGGTAGTCGGTTTCCAGCCTGGCCTGCTCGGCGTTTAGCGCATCGATGGTGGCCTGCTCCTCAGGCGAGAGATCGACAGGTCTGCCTTCGATTTCTCGTAGACCTTGAGTGTGACCGTAGGAGAAGTCTAAGGCGACTGAGATCCACTTCCAGCCTTCGGCAGCAATCGTCTCAGCTTCGGCTTTGAGCTTTTCGGTTACGAGGCGGTCGAGCAACACGACGTCCTGAAGCCAGCCGCCATCGTCGTGCTCGAACAAATCCCGCAGAACGCCGCCACCCGCGTGCTGATATTTATCGACGCCCACAAACTGCGCCCGGCGATCGGACCCGCGCACGGTGTTCTCAGTGAGCAGCCGGCGGATCTGGTAAGGCTCGTCATAACCGGAACGGCTGCCGTTCTCCCAGACTTGCTCCTGGCGGGCGTGATCGGCTGAGACCGAGAACGCCATGAGCTGCTCGAGCGTCATGCCGTCTTCGGCGTAGACCTCATGCAGCTTCGGCGACACCGACGCCAGCCGCAACCGCTGCTTCACGATCGCAGGGTTCACGAAGTGCCGGGCGGCGATGTCTTCCTCGGTCATGCCGAGATCGCGGAGAGTCTGGAAGGCCCGAAACTGATCGAGCGGGTGCAGACCGACCCGCTCATCGTTCTCCGCCACCGAATCGTCCGCGGCAATGCCCCCTTCACGCACAACGCACGGCACCGCCTGTGTCTTTGACATGCGTTTCTGTTTCACCAGAAGCTCGAGGGCACGATAGCGCCGGCCGCCCGCCGGCACCTCGAACATGCCGGTCTCGTTGTCATCTGCATCAACGACGGCCCTGACACTTAGACTTTGCAGAAGCGTACGCTGCGCGATGCTCTCGGCTAGCTGTTCGATCGAGACACCGGCCTTGACGCGGCGAACGTTCGACTGGCTGAGCACGAGCTTGTTGAACGGAATATCCCGGGAAGGCGACAGCGTGATCTTTTGTACTGCTTTCGTCATTTTGGCTCTCCACGACGGGCGGCCGTGAGACTCTCTCTCGGCTTCCAACCCGTCGCGAACAGCCTCCCCTCCTCTCACTCTCGCGCGGCCACGAGGCCAAGCATCACGCCGCCTCGTGATCGGCGACAACCGAATCCAGCGACGCGGGCTCAATGGACCCGGGAACGAAGCCGAGCAAATAGTCCGCGGCCTTGCTCGCCTGCGATGCGGCACGCACGATGGCGCGATTGTCTTCGCGCAGGACGTCAAGCCAGGAGCCGATATAGTCGGCATGGCGCACGGTCGGCACGATCCCGAGCGTCGCGCAGCTGAACGCGGAACTTAACTCAGCGACCAGTTCTTCGAAGGCATATTTCTTCGTACCGAAGGATCCGCTCTGGTCGCGATTGAGGCGCGAGGGATGCCCGGTCGCATGACCGAGTTCATGCAACGCGGTGCGGTGCCAATTGATGGGTTCGAAATAGGCCTGTGGCGGCGGGACCTGAACATAGTCTTCGGCTGTGGCATAGAATGCGCGATCCCCGCCGATCCGAAATGGAATTCCGCTGGCCTTGATCAGGGCGTCGACCGTGGGTTCGATGAGGCCAGCCGGCGGTGGCGGCGCAGCGGTGGCAATGCCGTCGGGCAGATCTTCGCACTGATCGGTGTTGAAAACGGTAAATCGTTTGAGGAATGAAATTGCTTGCGCGTCTTCGCCGGTCTCAGCGGCGCGTCGCTTTTCGTCATTCGGGACGAAACGATCCGCGTAGACAACAGTGTTGCCGCGCTCTCCCTTACGAACGTGGCCGCCGAGCGAGAGCGCCTGGCGGAAGGTGAGCCAACTTTGACCGGCAAATCCGCGTTCGATCACGGCTCCCCAGAGGATGAGGATGTTGACGCCACTGTATTGCCGGTTGGTCGACGCATTTTTCGGCATGGCCAGCGGCGCTTTCGCCGCGGCCGTACCCCAAGGCTGAACCCAGGGCACACGTCCGGCCTCAAGCTCGGCAATGATCTTGTCGGTAATTTCGCTATAGAGGTTCGCCCGGTCCTGGCCGGCGCGCGCACCAACAGTACGGTTTGACATCGCGGGTCTCCGCGACGGGCGCCGCGAGCCTCTCTCGCAGCTTGTAACCCGTCATGGAAAACCCAGCCCGCACTCTTACTCTCGGCTCTCAGCACCATCTACCTGGGACCGCAGGCCCGATCAGGCGTGCGCCAGGGGCGCATCGCCTCAACGGAAAATGGCACCCGGAGAGCGTGAGCATAGCGACCCGAAGGGACACGCGGGTCCGAGTGCAGCGACGAGACCGGTTCAATAGCGGCACCCGGGAACGGGGCAGTGATAGCGATCGCCGCAGGCGAGCCCCTTTCCCGAGTGCCCCCGGCGAGGAGCACCAAAGCTCTAGCGCGAGGGAACGAAGCCGCAAGGCCGAGACGCTGCGCGGCTCGGTTCACGAGAGCCCGGTGCGGCTCTGGCCGCACGCGCCCAGCTAGTCTTTGCGTCTTTGCTCGAACTGAGGACCACAGTTCAGCAATTTGCTTGTTGCGGTGGCGCTTCGGGATCATGCCGGATCCCCATTCTTACGCACCTTTAGCTTGAAGTGCGGCACCGTCGTGCTGCGCCACCATGCCAATGCGTCCCCGCATTCCGTGCAAGGCTTGCCGTCATCGTCGATTGAAAGTGATTGGGTGAGCGTCACCGCGTACATCGCACCGCAGTGCGGACACGCGTAGTCCTCTCCCGATTCCCATGGCTGCGTCATGGCCGGAAATATGCGCCGCCGCCCGTCAACATGGCAGTGGCGGAATACGCTACCATCAAATCGCCACCCCCTTTCTGAGCCTGCACATCCGATCGGTCAGAAACGACAGCCGAGGGTGGCGTCATCGGACACGCCCACCCGCTACCATTCCCTAGTGTTTCTCGACAAAGCCCAGCCTGGTGATAGGAGGGGAACGAATGGCGGACGCAACGATTCGTCCTGTCAGGAGCTATTCCTATGCTGATGACACGTGAACGAAGACCGGCGATACGGACGATGCGCGGATGGGCGATTGGGGTGCTCCAGGAAGCTGGCGCCATCCGCGAGTGCGAGGAGCACGGTTGGATGCAGGATCGCGCCGATCCGCATGCAAGGGAGCGGGCCTTCGATATCGCCCGCGTAGACCCGCCCGCAGGCGTCTCCCCTGATGCAGCGGCGGCCGAGGTTCGCGACGTGCTGAACTCGATCGGTGATACCTGCCCAGAATGCCCTCCTAATGAAGAGGATCCGCGCCGAGCATGACGAACACTAACCCCGCGCGCGCCGCAGCGTAGCTTCCAATCGCTCCCTCTCCCTATCCCAGCGGGCTTGTTCGGCTTGCGATCTCTTCTCGAGAGCCTCGACCTCGGCCTGGATGGTGGCGGCCCGCTTCGCGTGCTCTTGCTCAGCCTTGTCCAGCGCAGCCTGCGCCTTGTCGACCGCCTGCTGACGGCGTTCACGGTCCTTCTGCCTGGCAGTCTCT
Source organism: Bradyrhizobium sp. RD5-C2 (assembly GCF_019972155.1). Classification (GTDB taxonomy): domain Bacteria; phylum Pseudomonadota; class Alphaproteobacteria; order Rhizobiales; family Xanthobacteraceae; genus Bradyrhizobium. Next base: position 135,358 of record NZ_BOVL01000016.1, read on the forward strand.
TCCTTCGCCTGTTCAAGCTGGCGCCGCTTCTGCTCCTTTTCGAAGGCGAGAGCGGCCTTTCGTTCGGCAGCCTTGTCGACGGGGCGAGAGGAAAGTTTCTTCGCCTTTGGGCCTTTCAACTTGCTGGCGGCTTTCGTTGGTCCGCCGCCGCCAAGATCGGTGGGCAGCTCGGCATGTTCGCTGAAAGGTCGGTTTGTTCCGACTGGGCGCCTAAGAACGACGCCGGGCTTTGCCATGGCCGGCCCGATAACGTCCGTATCGTCACTTTCCCTGGCCGCGCCCTGGTGGAAGAGATTGCTGTCTGCGCCCCACGCTTCCAGAGCCGCTTTCATTGAGGGAGCGGCAATCGCCAGATCGAAGAAGCCGAGCGAGGTCTGGTAGGTCTTCAATGTTCTCGCCATGAGACGCTTCCCCGCACCGCCCACTGACCGCTGCCATGCGATCAGCGGTGTTGTTTGCCTCGCGGGCAGCAAACTTCCAAAGCGGGCGAACACAGCGGCCGGCCCGGGCAATATCTCGATGCATCCGGCGTGTCGGAACGAGCTTTCCGTGAACCCAACAAAGATATCTTAAGCGGACTTCCGCTGCGGTTTGGCCGCCGGCTTCCTTGCCACAGCCTCCTTGGCCGGTTTCTTGCCCGCAATCGGCATCAGCATTTCCTTCTGCCCGGCCGCCGCCTTGCGCGCCTTCTTGGCTGGCTTCTTCGGTGCCTCTGTCGCTGCCGCCTTTTCGCCGCCAATGCTCTTGCGCAGCGCGTCCATCAAATCAACGACATTCTCGCCACGCGGTCGCTCTTTCGCGGTGATGGGTTTGCCGGCGCGCTTCTTGTTGATGAGGTCGATCAGGGCGGTTTCGTACTGGTCCTCGAACCTGTCCGGCTCGAAGTGAGCCGTCTTTTGATTGACGATATGCCTGGCGAGATCGAGCATGTCCTTGGTGACTTTGACATCCTGGATGTCGTCGAAATACTCGCCCGCGGAACGCACCTCATAGGGATAGCGCAGCAGCGTTCCCATCACCCCCTTGTCGAACGGCTCGAGCGCGATGATGTGCTCACGGTTTGTCAGCACGACGCGCGCGATCGCGACCTTGTTCATTTCGCGGATGGTTTCGCGGATCACGGCGAACGCATCGTGCCCGACCTTGCCGTCAGGGCACAGGTAATAGGGCCGGATCAGATATCGCGGATCGATCTCGCTGCGGTCGACGAACTCATCGATCTCGATGGTTCGCGTCGATTCCAGCGCGACGTTCTCGAGCTCCTCCTTGGTCACCTCGATGAAGGTGTCGTCGTCGACCTTGTAGCCCTTGACGATGTCCTCGTTGGCAACCTCCTCGCCAGTGTCGGCATCGACCTTGGCGTATTTGATCCGGTGGCCTGTCTTGCGGTTGAGCTGGTTGAACGAGACCTTCTCGGATTCGGACGTCGCCGGATACAGCGCGACCGGACAGGTGACGAGGGAAAGACGCAGGAAGCCTTTCCAGTTAGCGCGGGGGGCCATGACGGGGGAACTCCAAAACTGACGCTGGATTCAAGACGAATGGTCCCGGCTTGGTTCCGACATCGCGGCCTTCCCAACAGGGTGATTTTTTCTCGGGTGCCTGCCCAAGCGGACTCGACTTTTGTTCACTTTATGTTCTAATTCGGAATGACCGACCGACCCGCGAGCTGGCGCATGCCGACCCCGAAGCAGATGGAAAAACTGGTCGCTGAAGCCGCCCGCAGGCCAGCTCTCCCCGCTGCGGCTCCAGATGCGCCGCTCCCGGCCGAATACTGGGAATCGGTCCTCAAAGATCCTCGCGCCGGCGCGACCGGGGCCGAGATGCGGCAGCGTCGTCTTTCGGAAATTCAACGCCACGTCCTGCGCATCTCCTGCCGCCGCTGCGACCGAACCGTGGAAATCCAGACCGCCGATGCAGTCCGATTATATGGCGGCAACGCGGTCTGGAAGGACGTCGCGCAGCGGCTGCTCGACAACACCTGCCAGCAGCGCACCGGCAGGCATGAAGAAGACGGGTGCTGGCCGGCGTTCGAGACGCCGTAGCCCGCTCTGGATTGCCGATCCGATCTCTTTGCGCCTGGATGTCCGGATGGCCCCGAAGTATCACCCTACGCCCCTGTCGGGCGGCGACCGCAAGGCTCTGGCGAAAGAGCTCGGCAAGGCGCGCGCAATGGCCAACATCCTGGCAACCCGATCGGCGGAGACGCGAGCGAAGGGGGAAGCGCTCATCCAGCAGGCCGACAAGCTGCTATGCGAGAGTTGGAACGAACGCATGTGGTCAGACGGAGAACCGATTGATCCGTCCCCGACGATCGACCAAGCGGTGAATGGTGGCTTCCCGTGGCTGGAGATCCAGTGCGCGCGCTGCAAGACGCCGAGCGACGTTGACCTCGCGGCGATGAAGCATCCGCCGACCACCTTCGTGCACGATCTCGCCAGCCGGCTGCGCTGCCGCAAATGCGCCAAGGCGGGCCGGCGTCCTTCCGCGACTCTGCTACAACTAGCCTGGCAGCCGCGCCACCCTCGCACCGAAGCCTGACCGATGTGCAATCTCTACTCGATCACGACCAACCAAGCCGCGATCAGCGCGTTGTTCCGCGTCGCAAACCGATACGTCGGCAATCTGGCGCCGATGCCCGGGGTTTTTCCCGATTACAAGGCACCGATCGTGCGCAACGGGGCCGAGGGCCGCGAACTCGCTACGGGGCGCTGGGGAATGCCGTCGTCGTCGAAAGCGCTGATGGACGCCACCAAGAAACGAGCCGAAAAGCTTCAGGCCAAGGGCAAGACCGTCGATTTCAAGGAGCTGCTACGGATGGAGCCGGACGGCGGCACGACGAACATCCGCAACGTGAAGAGCAAGCACTGGACGAAATGGCTGGGAACCGAAAACCGCTGCGTGGTGCCGTTCAACTCGTTCAGCGAGTTCAACAAGGCCGAGGGCGGCGACATCTGGTTCGCGCTCGATGAGACCCGTCCCCTCGCCTGCTTCGCCGGCATCTGGACCAACTGGACGTCTGTCCGGAAGGTAAAGGAAGGTGAGACGACCATCGACCTCTACGCGTTCCTAACGACGGAACCGAACGCCGAGGTCGGCGCCATCCACCCGAAGGCGATGCCCGTGATCCTGACGACGCCGGAAGAAGTCGAGACCTGGATGACCGCCCCTCCAGATGAGGCCTTGAAGTTGCAGCAGCCGCTTGCCGACGGCACACTCCGTATCGTCGCCCGCGGCGTCAAGAAAGATACGGCCGGGCTAGCGACGTGACCATCGAGGACAATAACGACCAGCCAGCTATCCCGGGCCGCCAACGCAAGATCATCCACATCGACATGGACGCCTTCTATGCGTCCGTCGAGCAGAGGGACAATCCTGATCTGCGCGGCAAGCCGGTCGCCGTCGGCGGATCCCGGGAGCGCGGCGTCGTGGCGGCGGCCAGCTACGAAGCGCGCAAGTTCGGCGTCAAGTCGGCAATGCCATCGGTTACCGCGAAGCAGCAATGCCCAGACTTGATCTTCGTGAAGCCGCGCTTCGAGGTGTACAAGGCGGTCTCCCAGCAAATCCGCGAAATCTTTGCCGAGCACACCCCGATCATCGAGCCGCTGTCGCTGGACAAGGCCTACCTCGACGTGACCGAAAATCTGCACAGCATTTCGTTGAGCCCGGGACGTCGCGTTGGCGAGCCACGCGCGCCGCTGCAGCGCAGAAGCCAGAGCCAGCCCCGGAGCCGGTACCCGGTTCGCGGGCTAATCTGTTCGCTTCTCTGCAATAAAAGGGGCCGCCAACTGAGGCGGCATTACACTCCGAAGGAGCGCCTCATCTGGCTCGCCATGCGCTGAACGGCGTTATCGACCGTGATTGAAGTGCTGGTCGCCCATGTAAGGGGCGCCAAGAATGCCTATCGCTATCAGCGGCCCCTTCATCGCGATCTGTGAGGTCGTGGCGGCTCTGGATGGCGCGACGATTCCGGCACTCGATTGGGGACTTCTGTCCGCGTTGGCTCCGGCATTCGGCTCGCTTCCGGCGTTTGGTTGTCGCGTACCATCCAGCCCGCAAGTCGAGCGTAGTGACGCCTCAGCGCCGGTATGAACCATTCCCGTGGTTCGTCTCGATCCATGCGATCAATGATAGTGAGTTCAGATTTAAGGAACTATTGACCGTTATCACCGGAGAACTCCGGATATGCTCATAAGCATTGACATCAGGCTTGCGCCAACCCCAGAGGTTCCGTCGTTCATCGTAGGCGGACCATAGCGATTGTTATGGGTAGAACATCCGTCGCGCAACTCGATAGTCCTATCGAGAACGTCGGCTAAGCACTCTTGCTTTCCAATAATGGATAAGCCGTGGCTCGGGCGGATGAACTGGCTTTCGAACCTAAACAGGCCTACCCCTGGCGCGTCTTATTCTCAATTGGGCAGGCGGCTTCTGTCGGTATCGGCGCATAATTCGCCATCTGGTTTTTGATTGGTCTTTGAACCGCAATTCAAACGGACGGGCTTGCTTCGGGTTGGCGTGCGATGAAAACGGTTGCCGAGTATCTCGAGCGCGCGCACGAGTTTGAGCGAATGGCGACGCACGAAATTGATCCCAAGCTCAAGGCCGAATTGAACGACAGGCGCAGGCTTATTATGAGCTCGCCAGACTACCGAAGCCCAAAGGCGAGCCCAACTGACCTTCGGCGGGATGCTCCAGCCCCGGCAAGGACACGTTTGCCCAATGAGGAAACAGCCCAGCGCCGGGGAAAGCGCTGAGGCCGGGTCCAAAGTGCCGCCCGTTTTAGGCAAGAGACAGCTGGTCAATCAGGCTGCTTCGCATCGTTCCACGCCGCACAAAAAAGGCCCCGGCTCGAAGCCGGGGCCAAAGTATCCTTTGATGTCGGGGGCGTGACCCCCACACCTCGTTAGCATGTGCCTCCCGGGAATTGCCATTTATTCCCGACTCGTAGCCGCACGGGCTCCTTCAGCACCAAGAAAAACAGCCCCAGCATCCGGATCATGCTGGGGCTAAGCCGGATCGCCGAACCGCTGTCCGCCGAGAAGCAGCGGCCGTCGTTACTAGGGCTGAAAAAATACGAAATGAAAATTACCTGCCCTGTTCCGCAGATCATCGGGACCATCACTAGTTCCGGAAATAACCCCTGTGAATTACACCGCCGGATTGTCCTAGTACGTTCAGCGAAGGCCGCGGGACCAAATCAAGGCGCCAGCGCGAGGGGTCACTGCTGGGGACCCAAGGTTGCTCGTTTCAGAACCGGCGGATGAAGTCCAGTGGGTCTTATCTGCTCTGTGCGGGAACCAACCCGGCTGTCTCCGCATATAGAGTCGTTTTTTGTAACCTTGCGGATTAGGACCCGTAGTCGCTGCCCATGACTAAGCCGGCTTTGGACAATCAACTCGTGGAGGAATTGTTGCGTGGCCTGCGCCAGCGCACACGAGAGGAGCTCACGCAAGGGCTGATGCTTCTCGGTGGCTACCGGACCCCGGAAATGATGCGGGCGTTGCAATTACTCGCCGCAGAACATAGTGCAGAGCCACAAGAAAAGTAGGGCAGCCTCGGTTGCCGGCTCACTAACTCTCGTCAAACGAAACGACCTCAGCACTTCTGTGGCCTGAAGGCCAGCGCTGGGGCCGCTGTGGCGCAGCCATCCTGCTCCGCCAGGCGAGAATTGCAAAGAGGCCGCCTCAGTTGGCGACCTCAGCCTTTATTGGCCGCTCCTGGTTGAGCCGGTGTTGCCCGTGGGTGACCCAGCTCCCAAGAGCGGGGGTTACCCCTTCAGGGCTATGAGACCATCGCGCATCCGATGAGTCATATCCTCGTCAGGATTTTGCATTCCTGGGGCTAGAGCCAACGCCGCTCGCGTGCATTTTAAGCGGGCGGCGTTGAGTCGCCCTCAAATCCGAACTAACTGGGTGCATCGACCGAAAATAACCTATGTGAACCTCGGTGGCAATACTGCCACTGTTTCCCGGCATCGCGACGCAGCTCTCCGTTAGCGCTTGTCTCTCATACGGATCCGGTGTGCGATCAAGTTGACCAATCTCGACTGACGCGGGACTGGCCATACGGCCTCAGCAATCGCCCCCTAGGCCTCCAAGGGTTGCTGAGGCCGCTTCGTTTGGATTCACAAATCCTTCTCATGATCCCCATCTCCGGAGTATGCCCAAATTCGAGTTCTGCCTGCCCACGGTCGGCAAGAACCGTCCCGGCAGGCCCCAAGTGGTTTCACGAGATCAAGTACGACGGCTACCGCCTGCGGCTTGAGCGCGACGGAGATCGCGTCCGTCTGATCACCAAGGGTGGACACGACTGGACGAAGCGCTTCCCGTGGATCGTCGGAGCCGCGCTGAAGAACCGCTAGACCCAGTTTGTGATCGATGGCGAGGCCCTCGTGCGCGGCGTCGATGGCTATTCGGACTTCAACGCCCTGCACTCGGGCAAGCACAATGCCGAGGTCGAGATGCTAGCCTTTGACATCCTGGCGCTGGAGGGCGCCGACCTGCGGGATCTTCCCCTCTCGATGCGCAAGATTGGCCTTCAACGGCTCCTGGGCGGCCGTCCGGGAGCCATCTTCCTATCCAACTTTGAGCAAGGTGAGATCGGCCCCGATCTTTTCCGACAGGCCTGCGAGTTCGGCTTTGAGGGACTGATTTCCAAGCGCTCGGATCGACCGTATCGCGGCGGCCGGTACCCGCACTGGATCAAAATCAAGAACAGACGCCATCCAGTCATGTCCCGGAGTTTCGAGTGAGTGCGTTGGTCTTCGATTGGGGAAAAATAGTCCCAGTTCTCATGATCGCTTCCGGTTGCCTGCTCGTGGCTGTCGGCTTGGTCGTGAAGAAACGGCATCGCCGTTCTGATGATGACCAGAAAGATGAGGACGTGATGCCGGATCAATCTCGACCTCGCATGGCACCGGCTGCTGTCCGCTAAGCGTCCCGAGCAGTGATTCCGTCGGAGTACGGGAAGATTACATAGGTTAACGCACGGTCATAGTTTTGTGGTCGCTGCCCCGAGTTGTTTGGTTATTGCGTTTTCGGGGACCGCGATGGAGCTAGTTAAAACACTATCGCCGGCTTCTTGTGCTCTACGCCATCGGCTTTATTTTTACGTTCGGCCTCCTCTCTCGCGACCAGCAAGTCCGCGTCGGCCCAAAGCAGCTGATCTCCGCGGTCGCCCGGCCGATCTGGTGGCCGATCATCAATGACGCTTCGGCGGCTGATCGACGCGATCGACTCGGTGGCGACCGCAACGGAAGTCGGCGTCATTCGGGCTAGGACTTTTTGCGGCGGGCGCTTGCTTGTTGAACAATTGGAGCGACCGCAGCGGAGCCGTTACCTGTAGTGCGGTCGCTGTGAAGAGCTCGGCGATGTTTTTCCCGCCGCTCAACTTCACCTATCTGACGTGGGCTGCTACGCATCTGATGTGATGTCGCGCACGGGCTCGCCTTGGCCTGCATACCGTCCGCTAGGAACCGACGTCTACTTCAATTGGTTGGAGGGTACGCGCAACGTGCAATGCGCTAGGTCCAGCATTGTGGAAACACGATGTACAAAGACGCGATCATCGACGAACTGAGGCAGATCGAACTCGCCGTTGTCGAAGGAGAACGGTGGCTCGCTGAACAAGAGGCATTGCTGGTCGAATTGCAGCGGTCGAACCAAGACATTTCCACGGCCCGGGCCGAGCTCGAAGTGATGCGCAAGAACCAGCTTGACCAGGAGCAGAACCGCCAACGCCTGCTTTCGCTTTTGCATCCATAGGGTAATTGGGATGACTCCCCAAGAACGCCGCGACATGCCTTGGATCATCGGAGCTGCCGTTTTGGCTTTTGTCTCAATGATCGTGGCAATTGGATTAGCCTATCTTCGTTAGCAGTTCCTGGATCGAAAAGTCGATGTCGTCGTGCAGGACGTGGAAACAGGTGCCGTTGCATCGGGCTCGGCTCCTCCATTGCGATCCAGGCAAAATGGAGGAGGAAGCAGGCCGTTCCGCGGATCTCATGCCCTGCTCGGCATAAGGACCGACGGACTTCGCGTATCACAGGTCATGGAATAACTCGGCCGCTGGCCGAATTAGTTCGGTCAAGGAGCGGCGCGATATCAGCCCAAGCCTGATCCCCCAGCCATTCGGCTGAAGTTTTCCCTTCACCGCGAGCGAGGCACGCCGCGGTTGCTTCCTGCCACAAGTCGTGATCGCCCGTTGTGAGATCTAACACGCGCCACGCCCCAAAAAGGACGCCTTGCAACGATCGGACCCGATGCCAGCCGGGAAAAAGCGGCAACCTTCTTCGTAACGAAGCGTTGACTTGGCACGGGTGTTTCTCGGAGCAAAACGATGCCAGGAGAGACCGCACTGAAAATGGCGACAGATGCGGCGTGGACCATCTATCGTACGACGCACCGTGGAATCGACGAATCCGATCGTCGCCGGTGCCTGCTCGAACGTCATCTGCGAGGGCAAAAGGTTTGCGAGCGCGATTCCGAGGAACTCACAGGCCATGGGATTGCTTACCTTGAAGGACTTTCGAAGTACGAATGTTGACGCTGCTGGAAGTTCTCATTTCTCAGCTGGCCATGATGAGCGCTAGGCCGAATTGGACGCTGTTGGCGATTGCCGAGTTACTCTCTGCGACCGCCGTACTTGTTTGTTTTTGGGCTGTGTAGGGACGATATCCGGTGCGGATAGCCCAGCTTGCTCCTCTTCCCGAGAGCGTCCCACCCAAACTTTACGGCGGGACTGAGCGGATCGTGGCTTGGCTTGTAGATGAACTCGTCGATCTCGGCCACGACGTGACCTTGTTTGCGATCGGCAATTCCAAAACAAAGCTCGGCTCGAGGCGGTTTCCGCCGGCGTTGCGCCTCGGGGGGAAGAACAACGATCCCAGCGCCGCGTTCGCCATGCTGCTCGAAGCTATTGCAAAGCAGGCGAGCGAATTTGACGTCATTCATGCCCACATCGACTGGCTCCCTCTTACGCTTTTGAGCAGGCTGCGCGTCCCGCTTTTTGACGACCATGCATGGACGGCTCGATTTGTCCGGTCTCGCGGCTCTGGTGGGAAGATTTTCCGATGCCGGATTCGTGTCGATCTCGGACCACCGGCGCCTCCCGCTGCCGGATGCGAAATGGCTCGGCACGATCCAACACGGGCTACCAGTCGATCTATTTCGCCCATCTCACAAACAGGGATCTTACCTTGCGTTTCTCGGTCGACTAACCGCCGAGAAGAGACCTGAGGCGGCCATCCGTATTGCGCGCGGTGCGCGAATGCCTCTACGCATCGCGGCCAAACTACCTCGTGCCGAGACGGCCTTCTTCAAGACGCGGCTTCAGCCTCTTGAGACGAACGCCTTAATTACCCAACCAACTCTCAACCTGCCCAGCCGAGGCGAAAAGACCTCGGCTATCGGAAGGAACGCCCATGGCGAAGAAGACAAGAAAAGCAAAGAAAGTGAAGAAGCGCCGCTACTCAGAGAGCTCCGGCAACGATGTAAAAATCGAAATGCGCCGCTATAAGAATTGAGCCGCGAAAAGCGGACGCTGCGGCAAGGGCGGGAAAGTGAAGAGCCGCAAGCAGGCGATTGCCATCGGGCTTTCTGCCGCACTAGGCCGCCAGGGGTGCGGCGCGCGACTGGCGCGCCAAATGGCGGCGGAGGGCGTCAGCCTCCATGCGCGCCTGAAAGCGCGCGCGCTCCGATGCGTTCTGGGCGGTGTCGCGCAGCCACCGATAGTAGCGATGACCTTCTCGTGCCCACGCACCACAAATGCATCGATGTCAGACATGGTGGCCGTTCCGACTGAATGCTTTCGGCACCGATGGCGCGATAGGAAAGGCCTCTTGTGAGAGCGCCTCCAGAGAGGCGCTCTCTTCGTTCAAGCGGCGCGCTATGAAAGCGCGCCCAAGATCCGAAAGTGGGCTTGAAAGCAATCGAAGGTACCGCTCGATGTTGCTGTGATGAGCCCACAGCCACGCTTGGGTCTGGTCAAGCATGCCATTCTCCCGGTGCATCACGCCGCGATGGCGCGCGAGGTCGCACACAACCGGTACGGCCTGCCACCCGGCGGGTGCCGAGGACCGCCATCCAGTTCGCGCAAAGCTTCAAGGATTTCGTGGATCGAAACCGGCTGCTTCAGTCCAGGCGGCGATCGCATCGAAGGGCAGGACGCAATGGCTGATGCGTCCGACGCCCAAGATGCGAGAATGGCCCGTTTTTCCGCGAGTGTCAGGCCGGCGTGCTCGACAACGTCTCTTGGGTGTTCGAAGACGGTGCCAGGATGCAAGAGCGCGTTGAATTCGAAAACATTATCGTCGGCGGTCGTCGGCCGCATGGTATCCTCCTGACATTTGACGAATGTAGGAGCCGCGCGCTTATCCGCGCGGCCCGGTGCTGGCGCGTGCTTAAGCCGCCTTGGCCTCAAGCTTCTGCACGCTGTCCAGAGGCGCGCCGTTGATCGCGATGCGCCGCGGCTTCATGGCCTCCGGAATCTCCCGCACCAGCTCGATGATCAGGAGCCCGTTGTCGAAGGCTGCGTGCTTGACCTGCACATAGTCCGCAAGGCTGAATTGGCGCTTGAAATTCCGGGTTGAAATGCCACGATGAAGGAACTGGCGCTCGCCTCTTTCAGGCTTGCCTCCCTCGATGGTCACCACGTTCTGCTCGGCCGTGATCGAGATGTCTTCAGGCGCGAAGCCCGCCACCGCCAGCGAAATCTGGTAGCGGTCGTCACCCAGCCGCTCGATGTTATAGGGCGGGTAATTGTCCTCGCCGGCCCGCTGGGCCATTTCCGCGAGGTCGAATAGGCGATCGAAACCGACGGTCGAACGCCAGAGGGGCGAAAAGTCGTAACTGCGCATAGCCAAATCCTCCAAAGAGCAAGATGGTTACGAGCGGCACCGGACACAACCGGTGCCCGTCTCAACTGACCAGGTCCGATTGGCACCCGGCCGCCATCCTCGATGGCGATAAAAAAATTAGCAAAGCGGATTTTGGTTTCAAGGGGGATCCAAAAAATTTTTCGAAACCGCGGCCTGCCCTGGAGCGGGGGCGCGCCGGGTGCCAGCCTGGATCGCTCAAAGGCGCGGAGCGCCATCCCCCGTCTTCGAATGATTGTGTGCGAACCAGAAACGACTATTCGACCGAAGTGCCGCGACAGATCAGTTCCCGTCGTCAGCCTTCGCGTACCGAAAATTATGGAATAACTCCGCCAATGGCGGAGCCCGCACGCAAGGCGAGCTTGCGGCGGCTTCGAGCGACGCGCCTGACATGCCAAGGCCGCTTCCCGAAGAAGCGGCCTCACCATGTTTCGTAGGCGCCTACCAGCCGCGCGTGCCGAAGCTGAAGCCGATGCCCGGCCCCCCGCCGTAGTAACCATCACCGCGATCGTAATAACCAGGACCGCCAAAATAGCCGTAGCTCCGACGCTCCTCATAGCCATCGTCAGCGCCGTAGTAACGCTGAACGTAGCGGGGACCGCGAGTGCGGACGCAGCGGCCATACTCGTTACAGACCAGTCGGACCTGGTCGACGCCGGGGAGTTCAGGCGAGCCGACGGCGGCAGGGCTGAGCGGAGCGGCGGTCGCAGCCGATCCGACCAGGGCGGCGGCAAGTAGTCCCAGTGCAATGGCCTTCATCGTGGTCTCTCCTTCCCTGACAATCTCAGTCGATCTCTTCGATGACACGACGTTCGCGTGGCTCGACAATGTAGGTGTGGCTGTCGCGATTGATGTACCGATACTCGCGCAACGTCGGGGCATCCCGGTAGACCGCGTCGGGGAATGCCTCGATCTCCACGTCTTCCGGCACGCGTTCGCCGGTACGAATTTCGGTGCGAACCGTGCTGCCGGTGGTCCGCCGCTCGCGCTCGACGGGGCGCGCCTTGGCGTGCTTTCGGATCACTTCGCGATCACGATCGCTGAAGGTCGTCTTGCGTTGCTCGGAGCGCGCTGGCGCCGCCGCGGTCGCCCGGCCCGAATACGGCATGACCGCAACGATCTTGTAGCTGGACGGCTCGACAATCACGATCTCGTCCTTCACCAGGACGAAGTTGTAGCCGCGATATTGCGGGACAATCTCGACGACATCAGCCGGCAGCGGCTGCAGGCGCACGTCCCGAGGCACGGCCGTGCCGACCGACAGCGAGAGGTTCACGTTTGTCAGCGGCTGGACGTTGAGGTGCGAGATCGACGTGCTGATGTGGGCACGCTGTTGGTCGTTGATGTTGACCGCCGCGGTCACGTCGGTGTTCGACGAATGCTCGGCCGTGTCCGGCCGGTCGTTCGGCTTTTGGGCCGTATTGGTCGAGTCGCTGCCGGCCGGCGACTGAGCCTGATTGCTGTTGTTAGAGGCCGGCGGATTTGCGCTCTGGGTCTGACCGGTCGAAGGCGCGTTGGTCTGCGCCTGGTTTGACGGCGGGTTGGCCTGGTTGGACGGCTGACTGGTCTGCGCCTGGCTGGGCGAGTTGCCCGAGGCCGGCGCCTGCGCGGTATTGGCGCCAGTGCCGGAATTGGTCGATTGGCCGGCGGCGCTTTGGTCTGTCGACGCCGGCGGCTGCGTCTGAGCCGAATTAGTCAAGCTGGTGTTATTCTGGGCGGCCCCCGAAGGCGTCGAGGTAGACGACGCCGGCGCCGTGCTCGGGGACGGGGGTGTTGTCGTGGTGCTGGAATCCTGCTGATGCTGCGCGGCCGCAGGATTTGAGCTCGAAGAACTCGGAGAGGACTGCGCGAAGGCCGATGTCGCGATCGCGAGCCCGGCAGCGGTGGTCAACAATAGACGCCTGTTCATCTGAAACTCCCGAATGTGGTGCCCAACAACATCGCGGGGCGGGCCTGGTTCCTGAGCGGGACATTTCAGCAATTGCTCCCTTGTTCATCCGAAGAAACTTACCGCGCGTTGATGGTGAAGCCGGTGCCCGCAGGAAGCATCGCTTCGGGAAAAACTGGAACTTCCTCCAAAATCCGCCGTTGTGACGCACTACGAATCATCTACTGGAGGAGGAAGACATCATGAAGAAACTGATCGTATGCGGCGCTCTCGCCGCCTTTGCTCTCGGCACCCAGGCCGCCAGCGCCGCCGAGTTCTACGTTGTGCGCGACGCATCCACTAAGAAGTGCACCGTGGTCGACACCAAGCCGACGACGACCACCACCACGATCGTCGGCGACGGGGTCTACAAGACCAGAACCGAAGCCGAGTCGGCGGTGAAAACCACCAAGGTTTGCACCGAACAGTAGGGCTTTGCGGAGACAGCGTAAGCCTCCGAACCCTAGCAATTGGAGAAGAGCATGCCCGTACTGCTGCTGTGGGTCGTCCCTGCCGTCGTCGGCGGCACCGGCTACCGCTTGATCCACATGCACTGAGCAATCAGGCTCTATGCGAAAGGCCCGCTCGGCTTCTTGAGCGGGTCTTTTTGCGAAGCATTGACCAAGGCGACTAACATGGATACCTCTCGTCGTACCGCTCACAGAGTCACAGACAAACCGATCAGGCGGACCCGTGCTCGATTCGGCCGCGGGCTCGTTTATTTTTGGGAAGCCAGGTCGTGCTGGCCTTATCGCGTTTGAAGTCCGGTGCGGCTTTCGACCATCCATGGTTTCGTCAAACGTGAGTCACCACTTGTCGTCCTTCTATTCGGTCTTAAGCGCAATGAATGGCAAAATCATTTCGCCGGCACCCAAAAGGCCACCGACCTCGACGATAAGCCCGGTCACCTTGCCGACTTATCGACCAGAATGTCGTCGACCATGCCGACCTCGGATTTCTTGGTATCGTAAACCTTCTGCTTGTAGAAGTTGGTCCAGCTTTCAGGCGATGCAACGCGGCTGGTCGCAATCGGACCTGACTCCGCTGATGCTAGGACGCGGACTCATTAAAGGCGCAGCCATAGCCTGATTGACGCGAGTTGAAAGAAGGCAAGGTAGTTGGCGGCCAACCTGTCGTAGCGCGTCGCCACCCGGCGACATTGTTTGATCCTGTAGAAGAACCGCTCGACCCGGTTACGAGCTGCAGAGATAGGGACTGAAGCAGATAGGATCGCTGCGATTTGCTTTTCGGCGGGACGTTAGCCCACGCGCCTTTCTTCATGGCAAGCGCTCTGATCCAGTCGGCGTCATAGCCACGGTCGGCAAGCAGCATTGACCCGGACTTCAGACGAGACAGCAGTTTTCTCGCAAGTCGAACGTCGTGGGACTCGCCGGAACTCAACGCCAGCCGTACCGGCAGACTATTGCGATCGACCGCAGCATGAATTTTGCTCGTCAAGCCACCGCGGGACCGTCCCATCAATCGGTGCTGGTTCCTTGTGATGCAGGTTCCATGCTGCTGCACGCGGACAATGGAGGTGTCATGGGCAGCAGCAAGCGCGTCGATGATGCGGCCTCACACGCCGGCCCTCCGCCAGCGAACGAAGCGGTTATAGCAATTGATGTACGGGCCGAACGCCTCAGGCAGATCGCGCCAGGGTGCTCCCGATCTCAAAACCCAAAAGATGCCGTTTAGGACACGGCGATCGTTCACCCGAGGAACGCCACGCGGCTCGTTCGGCAACATCAGCTTGAGGGCGGCCCATTCAAAATCGGCAAGTTCATAGCGCATGATTCGAAGCTCCAGTTTGACAGCTTGAATCACAGGCATCGGACCAAACACAACGCGCCTAATTTCCCCTCCGTTACTGCTGCTTTTGGAGCGCAGCGGACATCACCCAAGGGACCATCCAACTGGATCAGTCAAAATGATCCTGAGCCCGCACCTGAAGATATGGCGCCCCCTATTTTTCGCCGATGATCATGGAGTTACCACCTGGAAGGTGGCGAACCATCGTCTTTGTGAACCCGGCCGAACGCATCCAACCGGTGCAATCCGTTGCCGTATATCCAAACCCACCCGCCGTCCAAAGGAGCATGTTGAGAGAGGAGAGCAAGCCAGTTGTGCTAGTGCGCCGGTCGTCATCGATCAGCATATCATAGACGATGACAGCCCCACCTGTCCGAATCGATCGATACGCCTTGTCCAGCAACATCTTCTTGGCTTCAAGGTCCCAATTGTGGAGAACGCGACCCAAGACGATGACATCGGCCTGAGGCAATGGATCCTTGAAGAAATCGCCTCCCGCGAAACTCACCCTATCAGCGACGTTGCGTTCGACCGCGTACTCCTCGAATGCCGAGCACAGCATCGGGAGATCGAACCCGATCGCGCGGACGTGAGGATGTGCCAAAGCAACTTGGACCGGTAGGCAACCTTGAGCGGTACCTACGTCGCAAAGTGTCTGATAATTCTCCCAGGGGAACTGGTGAGCGATATTTTGAGCGGCGAGCAAGCTGCCGGACGTCATCGCGCTAACGAAGCTCCGGAATCTCACTGCGTCGTTGTACAAAGACCCGAAGTGATCCTGGCCGTGCGTTTCGGCCGCCGGGTTGCCGGTCTGCAGCGACTGCGTCAGCGATCCCCATAAGGCGTATTCGCGGCGGTTGTACTGATCGAAGCTGGCGCCGAGATAAGTCGGCTTCGCTCGGTCTAGATAAAAATCGCTCTCCTCGGTATTGCGATATCGCCCTTTGTCGTCTCGCGTCAGAAGACCAGTCGTGACGAGTGCATCGAAGAAGTCGCGAGCCGCGCGGCCGTGGACCTGAATGCGGCTGGCGAGCCCCCTCGCATCGAGTGGGCCGGCTGCGAGTTCCGAAAAAACTCCGAGTTCGACCGCGCTCAATAGAACTTTCGCCTGTCGATAGGCGCTGCCGATCTCGAAAAGCCGATCGGTGCGCGGATGCTCGCAGGTCATGGGGATATTTCTCCTGTCTCGGAGCCTTGCGCGTCCTTATCGCGGCGCCGCCTGGGTGTAACGGGCAAGCGCCGCGCGCTCGTTCATGACAATCTTTTGCAGTTCTGCCGGAGAGGTCACGCGTACCCGCATGCCGATTGCATTGAAGCGTTGTGCCAAGTCAGCGTCCGGGCCGATCGCTTGCAGGTCGACACCAATTCGTTCACGTAGTTCCGCCGACATCCCGCGGGGCGCGAAAAAGCCGAGGAACGCTTCATACTCGAGCTCCGGGAAACCCGACTCGCGCGCCGTGGGAACGTCGGGCAAGAAGGGTGATCGTTGACTATTCGTGATCGCGATTATCTTGATCTTGCCGGTTTGCGCCATCGGCAACTGGGTCGCGAGGGCAGCAGCATAAAATTGGAGTCGATCTTGCGAGAGGTCCTGCATCGCCATGCTCACCTCTCGGTAGGGGACACGCGGGAGATCGATGCCGGCGTTCTTCAAAAACCCCGGCACCAGATAGTCCAGACTGCCCGGAGTTCCGCTCCAATTGAACTGCCCCCGCTTGAGGCGTGCCTGAGCCACAAATTCGGACAACGAGCTTGTCGCCAGGGAAGCAGGCACCCCTATCGCTACGTAGACTTCAGCGGCAGCCGCAACCGGCAGCAGATCATCGGGATTGTACGGAAGGCTGCCCGCGTGCGCGACCAGGTTGCTCGTGAGCGGTCCTCCGTTCGTATAGAGGAGAGTATGACCATCGTTCGAGTTGAGCACCGCGGTCGCGGCGATGATGCCGTCGGCGCCTGGACGATTTTCGACGATGACCGGCTTTCCCCACCGCTCCGCGAGCTTTTCGGCGAACGGACGCGCCGTGACGTCGCCACCGCTGCCAGGCGGAAACGGCGTGATGATCTTCACGACTTGGGTTGGCCACGACTGGGCGTTGCCCGGAAGCGCGGTAAACGACAGAGCGATTGTTGTGAGCAGTCCCAAAGCCAAATGCGTGGTCCGCATGACGGAACCTCCTCGTCCCGATCGCCGGCACGGCGGTTTGTCGGGCTCGATGGACACTACGGAGCGATACCCTTAAGGTCCTTGTTTCAGGGTCTGAAGAGTTCTGAACAGGCATGGCGGTCAATCCGAAACCGGATCGAGACACTGTTCGATTTGGAAAGTTTGTGCTGGATCTTGTCGAGCGGCGGCTGACCTTTTCGGGACAGCCCGTCAAGCTCCCAAGCCGGGCGCTCGATATCCTCTGCGAATTGGCTTCGGTGCCAGGCGAGGTTGTGAGTAAGGATCGCCTGATGGAAAAAATCTGGACGGGTCGCGTGGTGGAGGAGAACGCGATCCAGGTGCACGTGTCCGCCTTGCGCAAGGCACTCGAACTCGGAAGTGACGGCCAGAGCTACGTCGTTACCGTTCCGGGACGAGGCTATCGCCTCGTGGGAGTCAAGAATGGTCCGGATATGCTGGCGTATTCGGGTTCTGGATACATCCCGGCGCGCGGGACCACGGTCGCCGTGCTGCGGTTCGCCAATCTCAGTGGGGATTCCAGCCAGGATTACTTCGCCGATGGTATCGTAGAGGACATCATCACGGGACTATCCCGTATCACCGGTCTATCGGTGGTCGGCAGCACGTCGAGCTTGCTGTTCGAAGCCGGCACCGGCGACCTGGAAAGTATAGGGCGGAAGCTGGGGTGCCGCTATCTCGTGCAGGGGAGCGTGCGCAAGGCCGACAATCGCATAAGGATCACGGCGAGGCTCGTTGAGTCCGACACGGGTGCTGCATTGTGGGCCGAGCGGTACGATCGCCGGTTTGACGATATTTTCGAAGTTCAGGACGCCATTGCGATGAGCCTGATCGGGGCACTTGAACCGAATCTGCGCAAGGTCGAAATCAGCCGCGTCCGACGGGAGCGTCCCAACAGTCTCGATGCTTATGATCTTGTCTTGCGGGCGATCTCATCGATGCGCACGACCATGCCGACGGGCGCTGGGGAAGCTATTCCGCTTTTGCAGAGGGCATTGGAGCTGGAGCCCGATTATTCGGCTGCTCAGGCACAGCTGGCGCGATGCTTTCAGATCAGATTCAGCCGCGGTGGACTGAGCGAGGCCGATCGTGCCACCGCCGTCCGCTATGCTCGCGCTGCGACGAGAAGTGATGACGCGACCGCGCTCGGTGCTGCCGGTCTGGTGATCTGGTTCGCTGATCCTGACTTCAGTGACGCGTTCGAGGTGTTTGGCCGGGCCCTGTCGATCAGTCCTTCAAATATCGTTGCCTTGGGGAACAGTGCATTCGCGCATGCGTTCATGGGCGACCGCCAAAGTGCGCTTAAACTGGCGCAACACGCCCTCGAGGTAAGTCCTTTCGATACACTGATTGCTCATATGGCGATCGCGGTGACTGAGCTTTATGCCAATCGGTTTGATGAAGCTTTGAAGGCAGCGGCTCGCGCAGTCGAGGCCAATCCTTCATTCAGCGTGCCGCACGTCCTTCAGACGATCGCCCTAGTCCGGCTTGGTCGAATCGAAGAGGCGAGATCGGTCGCCGAACGTGTCTTGAACCTAGACCCGACGTTCACGATGCCAGTATGGTCAGTCACCGTACGAAAAAACCCTGCCGTTTTCGATCCAATGGCACAGGTGTGGAGCGAACTCGCTACTTGCAGTTAATGTCTGCGCATACCAAGTCCGATATACTGCGCCACCTCATGATCTCGGCCGCTTTTGGAGCGAAGCAGACAGGTCGAAATTAATGAGTACGCGCTCTAATGCCATCTCTGCTTCTGAACGTCGACGACGCCCTTCGCCGGCTCGGGGATGCGGAGGCGGCGGAGCAATATGCTCGGTTCGGCCTGGCGCGGACCGGCGCGCTCGCAGACGACGGTTACGGGCCCCGGGGCCGAACGGCCCTTGAACGGCTGCTGGCTCGCCTAGATCGAAGAGATTCGAACTAGGCCGACGTTCCGACCAAGCACTTCGTCCTGCAGCGATCACAGCAGCTTCAAGGCTTGGTCCGCGGACGCGACTTTCTTTGACCCGTAAGAAGCGGAGCATGGGCGGCGAGCCTGTCGGCTATGAACTCAGTGAAGAGTCGAACGCGCTTGGTCTTGCGGGTCTCACCCTGCGTGAGCAGCCAAAGCGTGCCGTACATGTGGAGGTCGCTGCCAGGCACTCTGGTCAGCAGAGGGTCGGCATCTCCGACGAAGCACGGTAGGGTCGTGATTCCGAGCCCTTGCCGCACGGCTGCGATCTGACCGTCGGCGTCGGTTACCCTGAACGGAACCTGCGTGGTGCGGAGCTCGCCCGCACCGGCCCAGTCCGGAATTCCATGTATGCTGATGACGATCCACCGGACGGGATCCGGCGCGCCAGCACGCGTTTTGGCGAGTCTGTCGCGGGACATGTAGACGCCTCCGAACACTTCCGGGCCCTTCAGACCATGAAGATTGAGCGGCAGAGTCTTGCGGTCGTAGACCACGCGGATAGCTACGTCGGCTTCCCTGTTGGTCAGATTGGCCAGCTCGCCGGACGACAGGATCTCCATCTCGATGTCGGGATGTAGTCGCGCGAACTCGGCGAAGTCAGGCATGAGCAGATGCGTCGAAAGGGGCGGAGCCAGCGTCACCCGCAGACGTCCGCGTACGCTTTGGTCGCGGCCGAAAACGCGCGTTTCCAACTGGAACGACGATGCCTCCATCTGCTCCGCGAGCTCGAGAACCTCCTCCCCCGCCGCCGTGATGAGGTAGCCTGAAGGCAACTTCTCGAACATCTGCGCCCCGAGACGTTCTTCCAGTTGGGCGACGCGCCGCAGCACGGTCGCATGATTCACGCCGACGCGTTCGGCGGCTGCCCTTACCGAGCCTCCGCGCGCGACAGCGAGAAAATAGCGAACGTCGTCCCAGTCGATCATGGTGCAATCCGGCACCGGTTCGTGCCTTCTCCGAATATCCGTGTAGCACATAGGACGACGACAAATAGGCGATTTAGAAGGCTTGACGTGCAAATAAGCCAATTTCGGACGGCCCGACGCCCCAAAGTCCATACTGAGCCCCGGCCTCCCAAGCGGTTCAATTTCGCACCAGCGATGTGCGCGCTTGCGCACTCACGGCCGGACCTCGCCAGGCCCATTTCGACGAGATCGCGGGAACGCCCCCGAACCATCAAAAGCAAAGTCTGAAGGAAGATCTCATGGGAAAGCTGGACAACAAGGTTGCAGTCATCACTGGCGGATCGAGCGGCATGGCGCTGGCGAGCGCCAAGCGGTTCGTCGAGGAAGGCGCCTACGTCTTCATCACGGGCCGAAGGCAGGAAGCGCTCGACGAGGCCGTCAGGTCGATCGGCCGTAACGTGACAGGGGTGCGCGGCGACGCGGCCAATCTCGACGACCTCGACCGACTGATCGACACGGTCAAGCGGGAAAAGGGAAAGATCGACGTCCTGTATGCGAGCGCCGGCATCGGCGAAGCCGTCCCGCTGGGCGAGATCACCGCGAAGCATTTCGATGCGACCTTCGGGTTGAATACGCGTGGAACTCTTTTCACCGTGCAAAAAGCACTGCCGCTGTTGAGCGATGGCGCATCGATCTTCATGACCGGATCGGTCGCTTCGCTGAAAGGCTTCCCCGGCTACAGCGTTTACGCGGCGAGCAAGGCGGCTTTGCACGCTTTCGCCCGCGGGTGGCTCAACGAACTGAAGGCCAGGAACATCCGGGTGAACGTGTTGCATCCGGGGCCGATCGCCACGCCGATGCAGGACCAGGTGCTCACGGAGGAAGCGAAGAAGATGTTCGAGTCGCTGATCCCGCGCGGAACGATGGGGCGTCCCGAGGAGATCGCGGCGGCCGCGCTATTTCTGGCTTCGGACGATTCGAGTTTCGTGAACGGGCTGGAGTTATCAGTGGACGGCGGCTTCTCGGCCATCTGAATTCGCGCCGTACTGCATCGGAGGTCATCAATGTACCCTTCATCGAAACAATCAGAACTGATCCGTTTCTCGCGCGTCGGTGCGGGCTCCACCGTCATCGACGTCTATCCGGGCGATGGCGATTGGACCCGCCTCTTCTCCGACATCGTAGGGCCCGAAGGGCGCGTCTACAGCTTCGTTCCAGCGGAAGTCGCGCACTTCAAGAACGATCCGCTGGGGCGCATCCAGGCACTGGCGAAGGAGCCGGGCCGTGAGAACGTTGAGGCGGCTTCCGCGGACCTCGTGGCGTTGCCCGGCGTCACCGGATCGGCGGACGTCTTGTGGCTGCACCTCTTCTACCACGATCTCCACACCGAGTTGATGCGAGCGAGGGGCGCAACGGCGGTCGACTTCAATCGAGCCGTCTTCGATCGTCTGAAGCCGGGCGGCTCCTACGTGATCGTCGATCACGCCGCCGCCGCGGGCACGGGCACAAGTGATGCCCAATCGCTGCATCGGATCGACCCTTCCTCGGTCCGGGCGGAGGTGGAAGCGTCCGGCTTCGTGCTGGACGCGGAAAGCAGCAGCATGCTCGCGAACACATACGATTCCCACTCCGCCAAGGTGTTCGACCCATCGGTCAAGGGCGAGACCGATCGTTTCGCCTATCGGTTCGTGAAGCCTAAGGGTTGAGCGGCCGCGGTCGACGTGGAAGGTCGACGATCCGAATGCGAAAGGAGACAAATCATGAGCATCGAAGAGAACACCCAAATCGTGAAGGACTTCTTCGCCGCACTTGGGCGCGGCGATCGGCAAGCGCTGCTCGCGTTGTCCGCCGACGACATCGAGTGGATCATACCGGGCAAGGACTGGACGCTTGCCGGCACGCACCGCGGACACGCCGGACTGTCGGGTCTGCTCCAGAAGGCCTCCGAAGCGACGCAGATTTCCTCCCCGGCGCCTCCGGAGTTCGTGGCGCAGGGAGACCGTGTTCTCGTCATCGGATTCGCAGAGGAAATGGTCATGTCTACGAAGAAGCCGTTCGAAGATTATTGGGTCTTCGCGATAACCGTTCGAGACCGGAAACTCACGCACATCCGGGAATACATCGACACGCAAGCGCTGGCTGAGGCCTCGAAGATGGAGGATTCCCGGACTTGACCTTCACCAATCCGACATCCGTGTTTGCGTAAAAGGGCAACGGTTCCGGACTTCCGACGGCCGGGCGGACATCACGATCCAGTCCGCCCGGCCGCATGGTTGACAAATCAGGACCGCGCACAATCGGGACACGTTAGTCACGCTGACTATCAAAGAAGAAGTCGATTGCAATCGATCTTTCCTAACTGGATCTTTTCGGCTGCAGACACGATCGCCGCGAACAGCGTCAATGGAGCGCTTTTGATTGGAACACGCCACGCAATCGCGCCGCGCAAGACAGCGCGGCAACGTGAACTAACCACATTTGAGGTTAAACTCTATTGCGATCGCAAATGGGTGCAGCGCGGCGGTGGCTCGCTCGTGCTCGATAGTCCATTAAGGGCGCTGCGCCATCTGGTCGAATTGCTGGCACATGATCCACACAACCCGCCACTGTGCGCGGGCGAGGTTTTCGACGGGCACCTTGACGCTGGCGATGCCGGTCAAGCCAGGCGAATGCTAGACCACCACGGTGGTTGGCACTCCCCTCGAAAAAATCACCATTCGATTTGTCTAATCACGCACGACGGTCGATGATCGCATCCCGTCAAACCTCGCAAGTCGGCTGGCAACACCGGGGCTCCGGTAAAGGAGCCTTCACTCGTTATTCGGGGAAGTTGCTAGATTTTCGAGCGGAGCCGTCAGACGGCAAACGAGCCCGGTTGATCCAAACGACACTTCAACGGAGCCTCTAAAATCGTCTTGGAGTACCCGAGAGATGAGGCGCGAACCAAAGCCCACACCGGAGGGTTCCGACGCAGGTGGGCCACCAAACTCCCGCCAGACGAAAACGAATTTTGGCTCACCTTCCTGATCTTCGGATGTCCATGTAATTGAGACGCGGCCGCTCGCCACGGTCAGAGAGCCATATTTTAGAGCGTTTGTCGCAAGCTCGTTGATCGCCAAGGACAGAGCGAGAGCTTGGCGAGATTTAACAATAAGTGGAGGACCCGAGACCGCAAACCGGCCGTCGCCTGTTCGATAAGGGGTCAGGGCGGTGCTGATCACGTCCTGCAGGGGTGCTGCAGCCCAATTTGCTGCGGTGAGTAAGTCGTGCGCTCTTGCGAACGCGGCAAGTCGTCCTTGATACTTTTCGAGATCGGCTTTGCTCGATACGTCGCGAAATGTCTGAGTGGCCACGGCACCAAGTACGGTCAGAGTATTCTTGACGCGGTGCTTTAGCTCCTCATTGATGAGGTTCAGCGCTTCCCTCGCCATGTGTTCGGACGTGACATCTCTGCAGACGACCAGCACGCCGCCGACTTTGCTTTCAAAATCGATTGGACCAAAGCTATACGTCCACCAAACATCCTCGCGACGACCGTGACGCGTTACCGGTACCAGTTCGTCCTCATGCCAGGTGGCACCCCTACCCGCCATAACGTGGTCGATCTGGGGACCAATGATATCCCATATCTCGTCCCAGCATTCACGGCCCCGTGCCCCCAAAGCGCTCGGATGCCTTTCCGGCCCCATCGTCTCGCGGTAGGCGTCGTTGTAAAACTGGATGAGTTCAGGTCCCCACCAAATGAACATCGGGTGGCGCGAGGTAAGAACGAGCCGCACAGTAACCCGTAGACTTTGCGGCCATGTTTCCGGAGACCCGAGCGACGTTTTTGACCAGTCAAATCCCCTCGTCAGAGCGCCCATCTCGCCGCCCCCCGCCAAGAAGTCGTTGACTATCTCCATACGTGCACAGCCTCACTTAGGCGGCGCTCGTCGGCAAGATTATAGCCCATTCGACCGCACCATGGATGATCATCTGTCGCCATGTCAGGAAGACACACGCGCACAATGGACCGAGCAGTCTGTGCAAATTTTGATCTGCGTCAACCGGGGACGGTTGTCCGCATCGGTCCAACTCGGAAAGTCGGAATGCGCAACCGTGAAGTCCGCTTTTGCCCCCGACACCGGACGTTCGATAGCCAAGTGGCACCGGGAGGTCGCCTTTATTTCTTAACAGGCGGCTTTCCTTTTTCGGGCCAGCCATTGCGCCAGCTGGCTTCTTCCTCCGCCAACAGCCTGCGCAACGTCTCGATCTTCCGAACGTCGGTTTCCCTTTCCAAAAGCCCTTTGTAGTGAGCGATGTTCGCTCGAAAGATGAAGTCAGCCATGCTTGCTGCTAGTCATCCGATTGCCGAGTTCCATCGTGCCACAGCCGACACGCGATTAACATATGTATTCAGCGGTGAGGCAAACTCGTGGCGAGGCTGGGAAGGTCACTTAAAGGTCAAATTCGGCGCGGCGCTTGCAGCGGGCTTAGCCTTCCAGCGCGACGGCTTACTAACAAAATACCGAGACGGCCTCAGCTTTGCTGGCCAAGAGTCTTACCGGTCTCTAGGTTGACGAAGTGAAGTCGCGTGCAGACCGGACAATTCAAGCTCTCATAGGCCGCTCGCTGACCTTTATCGCCGCGGCGCCCCAATGGCAGTAGCGTTTGCACATCCAAGCCAGTCGCCGGGCAGCGGAAAATGATGAGCTTCTCCATGGTTCTTATGTGCATCATTGCGTGCTCATCACGACACTACGGGATTCTACGTAGGAGGGCGGCCTTAATCTCTTTGGTCCGGGGTGCATGAGCCTTCTTCTCGTTCTCGTATCGCCGCAGGAGAAGTGCGTAGCGATCCAAGGTAACCCGATCCATCAAACCAACCTACGTAATTTGGTTCCGGGGGACTTCGGTGGCGATGCCGGGAGCCTATGTCGCGAAGTTGACAATCAAGATGAGCACGTAAAGTGCGATTTAGCCAAACGAATGTCGTTGCCAGGGATCGCGGCTCCCAGCGGCTGAGGAGCAGAGGAGAGCTTAAAAGCCGACTCAGTCCGTATCTATTCGTTCCTAGAAACAACGATCAGCGAACTACCTCCTCAGAACGCCGCAGCAGGCTTACGAGGCGTTCGATATTTTCGTCGCAGCGGAAACTTGAGCGACAATAGGTAAAAGCCGCCTGAGCCCTAGCGCTCTACGTCTGCCACTACCTCAGAGACTCTCGAAGCCCATGCGCGCCGGCGATAGGCGCTGGGCGTGACGGAGAAGGCTTGACGCAGCTGGTTTGCCAGCGCTCCGGGGAAGTCGCGAGGGATGCTAGCTCTGCTTATTACGGGTTATCTCGAAGGAAAAGCGAACGAGCATCACGGGACCTTCCTCATCGCGCACCTCGATCTCCATTTGCTCCACGCCATCAAGTGCGGTGAGCGCAGCATCCCTAGCCATGACACCTAAGGCTTGCGCAGCTTCATTCTGCACCGCTTGCAAATCCGGTAGTGCCAAACCCTCCTCGTCAATGGTCGTGCCCCTGCTGTCTCTCAGATCGAAATAGTACTGAGCCATTGGCTGCGTCCGCCCGGGTTGCTTGAAGTGTGTCAAGGCGACAGCCCGCAGTGTGTTCCTAATGGCCTGTTTCTTATTTGGTGAGTGGCCTAATTCGGCAGCAAAGGCAAAGGGTGCCGTCCGTGCTCCCGCCTAAGGCGCGCAAACATGGCCTATCGTTTCAAGCGATGCCCAACATGTCTAAATCGCTGGCACGCATCACGCCCGGCCGCTGGGGTCTTCAAATCACACCTATGAGTGCCCGGTGTGCGACGACATCCACCAGGTTGTAGCCGATCTCGCTGACCCGATGAAATCTTCAACGACAAGCCGCTGGGTTCGAGGGCAGTTGCGCGGGCCCACTTAGCTCCGATACTGCCGTCACGACTTGATCGGCCAGTTCCGCTTCCGAAGCAACTAGGAACCATAGAGCTACGACCTGTTGTCGTTTCGTCGCCATCCCGCCGGTGGCCTCTGTCGGTGATGAGAACGCCCGGTTTGCGCTCCCGCCAACTAAAAGGAAGCAGCGCTTGCAAAGGCGTCATTTCAATCCTATGCAGTCCTTAAATGAACGTTTGTCTGATAAGGCGCAACGCCTTCGCTACAATGCCAACGTTCACCCACCTGACATTGATCGCAAAGCTGCCCTGAAGAAGGCCCGACGGGCCGAGACAGGTGGCATGCGAACGAGTGGCTGCAATCTTCAGAACGTCCACCGCCGAACTAAAAGAACTGGAGCTGGCGTTGTGAAAGACTATCTCGTTCAATCGAAAAACTTCGCCGGGACGCAGCCAGGCTGCCTTGATCCGCGATCTTGCGACGGATGGAGTCAAGCGCGAACTTTACGACAAGCTGCACAAGCACTTCACCGGTCTGGCTGATGAAGTCGAGCGAGCCGCAAACCTTAGAGCAGCGGAGTGAGCGCCGCCTCTGTTGGCGGCCTCAACGCAGGCTAACCTCCCTTCGAAAGCTCTTTCCCAAAGACTTCATCATCGCTGGCCCGAACCGGTGCTCCACCCGCGTGCGGCTGTTACCGACCTTCGTGACGGCCTTCTTTAGGCCACCGACTTCCCGGTTTTTCCTCGGCTCGTAGCGCACCTCATAGTCCTGCCCGCCGGCGACGCGCGCCCGGTCATGTTTGCGACCGCCCGGGGTCTGCTTCTACGTTTTCTTTGCCATTCTGATCTTTCTTTTGGTGAAGCCCAACGATGGCTAAGATCGCTAGTTCCAACCGCGCCCCCGGGCTGGACGATTGCGATTGCGACTGTTTGAATCAGCTCATTGTTTGTGGAGTTGCATTGTGGCGTTTCAGCGTAGGAAGCCTGAGACGACTGAGACCAAGGCGCTCTTTCCCGGCCTTCATTTCGCCGGCATTGCCGTCGCCGATCGAGAACGTACCGGCGGCTCACGATGGATTCGCGAGATCAAGGTTCGACGGCTATCGTGTGCAGCTCCACCTCGCCCATGAAGCGGTGAAGCTCAATACTCGCCGCGGCCACGATTAACGCTTCAAGAAGATCGCCAACGATGCCTGGCACATCTCGGCAGCATCGGCGATCATCGATGGCGAGGTTGTGATCCCATCAGCCAGCGGCGGCGCCGACTTCTCCCTGAATAACGAGCTTCGCGGCCGTTCGACCGAGATCGTGTTTCGCTCTCTACATTCTGTTTCTCAACGGGCGCACCTTCGAAAGCTGCCACTGATCGAACGAAAGGCTGCCCTGAAGACTCTTGTTGCCGGCACCAACATCCAGTTCAGCGAGAGCTTCGAAGTCGATGGCCCGGAGATGTTCGCCTGCAAGTTGGGCCGCGAAAGCGTCGTGTCGAAGGTCAGGTACAGCGAGTATCCGACCGGCACGCGCAGCCGCGACTGGGTCAAGAAGCCCTGCGCCCAGCGCGAGACCTTGGCGATCGCCGGCTTCGCGCTCGACGGCAACAAATGGGACGACATCTATGCCGGTCGTCCCAGGCAAGAACGCCCGCCTAATCGGCGGGCCTTTCCTGACCTTTCGGCTCGCCTCGGTTCTGGGCCGTCTGCTCCTTATTTCCAGGCTTCTTCCCTGCCATGTTACCGGGATTGAAATGATACTTGCCATCCGGATTTTCACCGGCCTGCTTCTCCTTTGGGCTTTTGTTACTTTCGTCCATCATATGATGCGGTCCTTCGTTGTGACTAAGGGTGTTTATTTGGCCTCGCGACCCGGCCACGAACGCAGCGGCCTGCTTTGGTTGCAAGCCGCCGCATTGCTCTCTTAGCGAATTGCCCCACCGTAACGCCGCCGCTCCTCGCGAATCTCTTCTGCACCAAAAGGCTGGCTGGCCGGATCGAATGATTTCCAGCCGGCCTTCTGCCAAGCCGCACTACGATCACGCATGTTGACGGACGACTCGTCGAGAATTGTTTCAAGTCGAGACTTCTCCGGGGCTGCTACGCGCGCCGATACGAGCGTACCTCCGCGACGAACCCCTTCCGCGTAGGTGCCAGCGTCCTCCCTTGAAACCCCGGCCTCCGTGAGCGCTCCGACAATTCCGCCCGTAGCGGCTCCCGCGGCAGCACCAACCGCAGTCGCGGCCAGCCAGCCTGCTGCGACAACGGGCCCAAGGCCAGGGATAGCCAGCAAGCCGAGACCGGCAAGTAGGCCGGCGGCGCCACCCAACCCCGCACCGATGCCGGCGCCCTTGCCGGCACCTTCGGCGCGATCGTCGACACCATCGCGGTCACGATCCACCTCCTTGTCGGAACTGAACCAGCTGTCCGAATTGTTGGCAATGATGCTGATGTCCGAATGCGGCACCCCGGCAGCCTCAAGCCGTCGAACAGCCTGCTGGGCGTCATTGTACTGGTCGTAAAGACGAGAAATCGTGACGGTCATTTTGTATCCCTTCATATTTGTTACTTGGCCGAATTGACGTTGCCTTGAAAGTCGACGCTGACGGCCATAGCAGACCCGCCTTTGCTGGCTTGACCGCGCCAGACGCCGTTGTCGTCTTTCTTCAGCTCGGTGACGTTGGCGAAGCCAGCATCCTCGATCTTCGACTTGGCTTGTCCTTCGGTGAAACTGTTGCGACCCACGACGGGAGCGTCGGAGTTGTTCTGGCCGGCACTGTTAACCGCATTGTTGTTCGGTCCGGACTGCGCCGGCGGGTTTTGCGCCGACACCGGCCACGCCGTGGCAGCCGCAAAGATAGAAATGCAAACGAAGAGCGACAGGCGTTTCATAATTTTCTCCAGAGGTTCTGAGGAGTGAGCCAAGCCGCCGTTGGGGCGTTAGTTCCTCTATTGCCGTACCGCTTGCGATCCAAGGTCCGGAAATATCAGTCACACGCCCGCCATGACACGAGCTGCAAGTGGCCCGTTCACGTGCAGTGGTATCAATGCGCCGGGACCGAACTCGCCTCGACGCGCTTTGCATGAAGTCGTAGCAATACATCCGCTCCTTTCAATCGCTTGCATTTGTTCCCGACTTCAAGAGGATCGGTTTGACCGTTAGCTTGCGCGAACAGGAATGAGGGGAGCGCTGCGTCGAATTCCCTCCGGATGTTAGGAACCTATCGTTGCACCTCCTGTTGCGTCTGCACGACATCACCGGCACGGCGGCGCGAGAGCCGTTTTCGATAGCCGAAGATCATCGATGGCCGGATCGATCCCAGCAATTGCGGTCGGTCTCAGCCTGAGCGATGCAAGGAATTTCCCGACCAAGAAGCCGATGTCATTAAGATCGTCATCGGATCAGAACAGCTCCTCAAGCAACTCGTCACCTGCAGCTGGTTTCGTCAAGTGTCACATGCGCATACTGAAAAAACCCTCGCCATCGCTGGCGGCTAGCACCGTTGTGCTCTGAGGGAATATCCGGTGGCGTCCGCCACTGTCGCGGCGGTCGGCTTGATGGTTGCCGCTGTGGTCGTCAATCAACGACTTGCCGACAAAGCCCAACGCGATCATCCGCCTCAAGGACGCTTCATCGACATCGATGGTGTCCGACTGCACTACGTCGAACGCGGCTCCGGCCGGTTACTGGTCCTGCTTCATGGCAACGGCAGCATGATCTAGGATTTTGAAACAAGCGGCCTCATCGATCTTGCCGCCAGGCACTACCGCGTAATCGTATTTGATCGCCCGGGCTTCGGCCACAGCTTGAGACCCCGCAACGTCGTATGAAGGCTCCCCATCGCAAAAATGAGTGCGAAGGCAAGCAGAGCCACACTCACGACTGCCAATCCGCGCGGCACGTGGATGCGCTGCAATATCAAGACCGCTCGTGCCAAGACAAAGCTGAGAAGAATTGCCAATGCGATTGGACGAAGAGTACGCGCCCAAAATAGAGCATCGCTCAGTCAGGATCGCAGTGGCCACCGTGCCGAGCAAGTCCACAAGCTCTTCAGTTGTACGTGCTTTGAACGGCTGCCTGATCACAGGCATCATCTGCTGGCCTAGCTTCGGTTGTCACGGACTGATCTAACGAATGCGCGTTCGAGCGCGGCATTCGCATGGCCTACGGACATCAGCAGCGAGCCCGGCGGTCCTTATTGTCGACCAACGAAAAGGCCGTCTCGAAAGACGGCCCATAGTTGTTATTCGACAATCTCGACGATCCGGCGTGTTCGCGGTTCGACCAATACAGTCCGACCATTCACCACCGTATAGCGATACTCACGGGCGCCGTACTCGGGCGGCACATCGTAGTAGGTCACGCCCTCTTCTGGAAGAACCGCCCCAACTCTTAGACCTTCGCGATACTGGTACGAGGGGCGTCTCTGTTCGACAACGTAGGAATGAAAGCGAGGACGCTGATCAACACCAAGGATTCCCGCTACGCCGCCTACGACCCCGCCGACTGCTCCACCAACGACCGCACCGACCGGCCCTGCCGCTCGCTCACCATCCCGCGCACCCCGCTCGACGCCTCCCGGGACGCCTTGGGCCTGGGTTGCAAGGGGAAATAAGACAGCCACAGCAAAAGCGGCGGCAGCAGCGAAACGGCAAATCATGAAAACTCCTAAAGTGGGGATTGGTGAGTAAACAAGTACAGAGCAGACGATAGGTTCCTACAGATTGCGATGCGGCGCATAAGTGGGCGCTTCACAAAGTCGGCGAATATGCGATCCGTACCTGCCCGAGAATGACTGGAGACAGTGACTGTTCCCCGCATCCTATCCTTTCGCCTACCTCTGCCTTCGCAAACGACGGCGTCATCTCCTGAGACTGCCGCGACCGCGCGCGACTCGAAGCATCGACCGGAGTCCGCATTTATGACTGATCGAGCCGATATCATCGCCGCGAAACTCGAGGCTTTCATCCGCGCCGATGTGATCCCCTATGAGAAGGACCCGCGGACCGGTCTGGCCCAAGCGACGAACTGGTGCAGGAGTTGCGCGCCAAGGCGCGCCATCTATGATGGGCCAACCGAAGTGCACAAATGGTCGCTGACCAAGAAAATCAAGCGCGACTAGAAGGCGGAATAGAATTGAATAGTAGCACGAGCAGTTAATGTCGCGCCTCCGTTGGGGACGATCGACGGTGTCCTTCGACCTTCTGTTTCTCAACAGGCGCTACGTGCAAAAGCCTGCCGCTAATCGGGCGGAAGGCGGCGCTGAAAACACTTATCGCGGGCACAGACAAGGGAGGGAGAATGTCCAGCACAGCTTTCTCGCTAATCGGTTTCATCTCGTGGGCGCTTTTTCTGTTACTGCTAATGGAGACCATCCGGACTTGCCTGGTGGTCACCGGCAGGGTTCAGGCAAATGGTTTCGCCCCCGACAACGCAAATCTGTCGCCATTCATGCGACGCCTTGCGCGCGCTCATGCAAATTGCATCGAAGGGCTGCCTGTTTTCGGAGGGCTATTAGCTTTTGCA
Source organism: Bradyrhizobium sp. RD5-C2 (assembly GCF_019972155.1). Lineage (GTDB taxonomy): Bacteria > Pseudomonadota > Alphaproteobacteria > Rhizobiales > Xanthobacteraceae > Bradyrhizobium. The sequence continues at coordinate 166,392 of NZ_BOVL01000016.1, forward strand.
ATCTTGCTGAACAAAGAAACGATCACTGACGCGCTGGCGCTTTGGTTTCTCGCGGCACGGCTCGCGCAATCGATTATCCATCTTGTCTCGACCAGCTCGATCGCCGTAAGTCTTCGATTTTCTGCATTCGCCGCACAAATGGCGATCGGAGTCTATTGGGCTTGGAGGTTGGCGTTCTAGAGATGTTTTGCGTGAGAGGACGATAGGGCAAGCAATACCAGAGCGTAGAAGCGAGGAAACAGATTGATGTGGTCAAACTACCATAGAACTTTGCAGCTGCCACTAGGGCGCGAACTCATAAACTCGTCAGGTCCGCTTATGAACAGTCCGCTCGGACTCATCAGGTCACTCCAACTAGCGCCTTACAGACCTCCCGGCTGGCCTCTTGGAATAATTTGACGGCACCGCCGGCCCGTCGTCCCTTCAAGGTGATTGAGGCTATCGGGGCGGAAGTATCGCCAAGATCGACGTTCAGCGCGCGCAGCCATGCGCTACTCGATCGCATTCTGAGTATCTGCATGGGCAACAGGGTTATAAACCGGCTGCTCGCCAACAGATTCAACCGCATGTAGATTGAAATCGTGGTGACGGTCGCTGGCGGAAGCGGCAGGTTATGTCGCCGAAATAGCTCGACGCCGGTACGTCCCAAAAAAGAATCGGGCGGCGAGAGCGTCCATTGCTCTTGCATAAGTTCTGCGAGCTTCAACTTCTTCCTCGATCGCAGGAGCGGATGCCGTCGCTCCGCCATCACCGCAAGTGAGGATCTAAACAGCACCTCCGCGGACAAATCATCGGCGACCGGCAACGGCGCCCAGCGCGTTATGGCTAGATCAAGCATTCTCTGGCGCAGAGCATGCTCCAGCGCATCCCGATCACCTATCGTGATACGATACCTGATGCCTGGATATCTGCGGACGAGATGTCCAATAATTTCTGTAACGATGGCGGTCACCGGCTCGGTTGTACCGATCGCAACGAGCCCTTGCGCTGGGTCTGACCTTTGCACAATGTCGGTAACACCTAGCTTTATTTCGTCGAAAACGACGCGCGTGCGATCGACAAGAAGGCGACCGCAATCAGTGAGCTCAACCCCGCGCGAGGTGCGATCCAGCAGCGCAGCCCCGACGGCGTGCTCCATGTCGGTGATGGCCTTGGAGATCGCAGGCTGCGACAATCCAAGACGGTGAGACGCCTTGGCCATGCTGCCGACCTCTGCGACCGTCTGGAGCGTGTGAAGATCCTTTAGCCGCAGCCGGCGGCCGATGCGATCGTGCCACTCCATCTGCATCACCCCACGTTATAGCCCGATAGAATATTGCGATTTTGGGTTATAGCGATATTGCGTCAGGATAGCGAGATGGAAAGCCGGACGGATCATTGCGTTGCACGTGGAGAACGTCATGCAGCCTTACTCGCGTCGCGCCATACTGGCCGGGTTTTCGGCTCTGGCTCTTCCGCTACCCGTTATTGCTGCCGACCAGCCGCTGAAGATCGTGTTTCCATTCGCGCCTGGAGGGTCGGGAGATGCGATCGCCCGGCTGTTTGCCGAGCAGCTCCATACCAGGCTCGGCAAAGTGGCGATTGTGGAGAACCTTGCTGGCGCTGGCGGGCGCATCGGCACTCAGGCGGTCAAGAATGCCGCACTGGGAGAGGAGGCAGTGCTGTTTGCTTCCGCTTCGCAATTCACACTTCAGCCGCATCTCTTCAGGAGCCTGGGATACGATGCAGAGCGCGACTTTGTGCCCCTTTCGCAGGTGATGACGGTCGATCTGGCTCTGGCGGTCAGCGGAAAGCTGCCCATCCATTCGGTGCACGAACTCATCGACTGGATGAGGGCCAATCCCGAACAGACGGTGTACGGCTCGCCCGGAGCAGGTACGGCACCTCATTTCATCTGCGGCGAGTTTGGCCGGATCGCAGGCCTGAACTTGCGCCACACGCCCTATAGGGGAACGCCCGCTGCCCTCCCGGATGTGCTGGCCAGCCGGGTCCCGATGTATATGGCGTTTCTTTCCGAACTCCTGGCGCAACACCGGGATGGTGGCATACGCATCATCGCCACCGCGGCCGCTGCGCGATCTTCCTTCCTGCCCCAAACCGCAACTCTGAAGGAGAGCGGGATCGATATCGACGCGGCAGGGTGGTTCGCATTCTATGCGCCGGCCCATTTCTCGCGTCAGTTCGTTGATCGCCTGGGAAAGGAGATCATTGCAGTCGGGAGCGATCCCGAAATGCGCGCAAAGATTCGTGCCATGGGGTGCGAGCCAACAGGAACGACATCGGACGAACTTAGACATATCCAGCGCGCCGACTTAGACCGCTGGGGGCTGATCGTGAGGGCATCAGGATTCCCGATCGAAGACTAGGGCGGCACATGACCACCAATCCCCCCGAACATTTGTTAGACCTTGTGCAATCGCACCGTGTGACGGCTGTGATCTATGTCGCTGCCAGGCTAGGCCTTGCCGAATTGCTGCGCGACGGACCGCGAACGGTCGATGAACTTGCGAGCAGAACCCACGCGGACCGGGACGCTCTGGCCCGCTTGCTCGTCGCTCTCTCGACCGTCGGCATTTGCTCTCGCGTCGGTGAAGACCGCTACCTGCTAAACGAACTCGGGGCCGGGCTCGACAGTGCTGCTGAGCGGTCGTTCAAGAACTGGGTCATCTTTGAAGGCTCCATGCTGGTCAGGAGGTGGGATGGTCTTCTGGATTCGATCATGTCGGGGAAG
>NZ_BOVL01000016.1:169203-206280 GCF_019972155.1 Bradyrhizobium sp. RD5-C2
AGGACGTCAACGACAGTTTCGATCTGATGGCGCGCACGCCAGAGCATGTGCGGATATTCAATGAAGCGATGACAGACCTGACACGGCTGGTCACACACAATCTCCTGCAGGCCTACGACTTTGGCACGATCTCCCACTTGATGGATGTTGGAGGCGGCTCCGGGGAACTCATGGGCGCCGTGGCGAGAGAATACTCTAATATCAAAGGAACGGTTTTCGATCTGTCGAGGTGCGCCGACGCCGCCAACCAGAACTTCGGGCAGCTCGGAATCTCCGACCGCGTTGACTTTGTTGCAGGCGATTTCTTTCACTCAGTGCCCGCAGCGGCCGATGCGATCATCTTGAAAAGCATTATTCACGACTGGGATGATGCGCGCAGCCGCATCATTTTGGGAAACTGCCGCAAAGCGCTTCCCCGACAAGGCAGATTGCTATTAGTCGAACGTGCGATGCCAGAATTGCCCGGTGCCGATGATGCGGCCAGGTCGTGCGCGATGAGCGATTTAAACATGCTGCGCGGTCCAGGTGGACGGGAACGGACCGAAAGGGAATATCATCGGCTCCTGACCGAGAGTGGCTTCCGTCCCGCCGCGGTTTTCCGCGCCGGCCGCTTTAATCTGACCGAGTCGCTGGTTTGTTGAGACTTGGAAGCCGGCCGCGGCGATGCGCCAAAGGCGGATGAACACGCCGCAACGAGTGGGGCGTGCTATTCGATGACATCATCCGGCCGTAGCAAGCTCTCGCAATGTCCGGGTCCGAGCCAGAAGCACTGCGTTTGGCCGGAGTCCCGTGATTCAAACTCCCAAACTCGGGACTCGAATCATGCGCCACGAACTGGCCGACTATGAATGGACTGCCATAAGACCGATGCTGCCGAACAAGCCGCGTGGCGTCCCTCGGGTGAACGACCGGCGCGTCCTCAATGGCATCTTCTGGGTCCTCCGATCAGGAGCACCCTGGCGTGACCTGCCGGCGGCGTTTGGCCCATCCACCACTTGCTACAACCGGTTCGTCCGATGGCGCCGAGTTGGTGTCCGGGGCAGCATGATAAACGCACTTGCCGCTGCCCATGATGCCGGTGTCCAGATGATCGACACCTCCATTGTCCGCGTGCATCAACATGGATTCTGCATCACAAGGAACCAACGCGAATCGATGGGCAGGTCACGTGGCGGGTTGACCAGCAAGGGGTCGATAGCAATGGTCTGCCGGTACAGCTGGCGCTGAGCCCCGGCGAGGCCCATGACGTTCGACTTGCCGGAAAACTGCTGTCTGGTCTGAAACCCGGGTCAATGCTGCTTGCCGACCGTGGTATGACGCGGACTGGATCAGGGAGCTTGCCGTAAAGAAAGGCGCGTGGGCCAACATTCCGCCGAAAAGCAATCGGAGCGCTCCGATCTGTTTCAGCCCGTATCTCTACCGCGTCCGCAACCGGGTCGAGCGGTTTTCCAACAGAATCAAACAATGTCGTCGGGTGGCGACGCGCTACGACAGGCTGGCCGCGAACTACCTCGCCTTCGTCCAACGCGCGTGATCAGGCTATGGCTGCGCCTCAATGAGTCTGCATCCTAGACGCACGCAGACAGTTTTAAACGGTGCCCCAAATATATAGGAGGACCCGGAATGCCCGATCTTTCAAAGGCGTGCTAGCGGCCGATGTGCGCTTCAGAAGAGTAAGCGGACATCGCGAAGTCACATTGAATCGGTCAAAATGACCCAAAGCCGACCTTGTACAGTGCACATCCCCATTGATATGCTCGATCCATTCAGTCAGCGGGGAGTCCGGAACGATGTCCGATATCTCGCGTCGGGACGTGACATTTGGCGCAGCCGGTGCTTATGCCGCGTTTGGACTTGACCAGGCGATCACGTTTGTCGACGCAGCTCACGCTCAACAGTCCGTCACTCAACCTTTCCGCAAATACAAGGTCGGTGACATTGAAATCTTCTCTCTGATCGATGGCATGCGTGACGTTCCGCTGCGGGAGGGCACGGTCAGGAATGTCAGCATCGAACAGGTCAAGACCGTGTTGCGTGGTGCCGGTTTTCCCGACAATCAGGCGCCCCTGAGATTTATTGTCATGGCGCTCAAGCTGCGCGATCAAGTGGTCCTGATCGACTCGGGTACGGGCGGTCATCCGATTTATGGTGAGGGGAACGGCCGGTTATTCGAGAGTATGGCGGCGGCGGGCCTTGACCCAAAGGCAGTCAAGACGATCCTCATCTCCCATCTCCACGGCGACCACATTTATGGCCTCATGAACAACGAGAGCGATGCGCAGGTCTTCCCGGATGCCGACATCGTGGTGCCCGCCGCGGAATTGAAATGGTGGACGCGCCCGGGCGTCGAGTCGATCGATCTCGGACCGACGCGCAAAGGCTTGGCTCGGCGAATTCAGGCCACGGTGGCGACTTGGAAAAACGTCAGGACCTTTGAGGGAGAACCAGAACTCCTGCCCGGTGTGCATGCCGTTCAGGCGCCGGGCCATAGCCCGGGAATGGTCGCGCATCTGGTCACTTCCGGCAGCGAACAGTTCCTGATCAGCGCTGACGTGGTCAATCTCGCGCCACACATTTCAACAAATCCCGAGTGGCAGCTGGCTATCGACCAGGACCCGCAAATGGCTGTCGAAACGCGAAGGAAGATCTTCGATCGCGCGGTCGCTGACAAGCTCACCATTTCGGGTACTCACTGGTTGATGCCGAACGTCGGCACGCTGGCCAAGGATGGCGTCAGGTACGTATTCGTAGCCGAGGGGTAATATTCTCGCGACGTTATCTGTTGGCAATTGAACACGACTGCTTCTGCTTGTAGCAGAGAGCCGGTCGGCATCTGAGTCAGCTTTGGCCCAAAACCGACATGTCGTGGTTACCCGCTGATGTCTGGGTTTAGGGTGAAAGAAGACATGGCGGATTTATGAGTACGCGTCCTTGCTGATCGCGGCAGGCGCGCTGCTGATGGTCATTGGCCTAGTCGGCGTCATGATCGAAACAGACGGACAAACCATGGTAGGGCAATCCGGAAAAGGAGCAACGGAACGATTCCGATATCGGCCTCGAAAATGTCACCGAACCAACACCCATTAGAGAGAGAGCGTGATCATCGGCCGCGGCGGGGAATGGCGGTTAGCCATGATGGGAAGGCCGACAACGCCTTTCATATTTGCGCCTGTCAATGGGAAGCAAATGCGTGGCCTTACAGGAGTTCCTCGCGATACGAACGTTTCAGCTGACCCCTGACCTTTGAAAGTGCGCCGAGTGACTGTAAGCCGCCGTTTGTATAGTTCCTGAATTCCCACGACCTCTGACACTAACTGCACTGGAAGCGCAGAAACACCCGACCTAGAACATGCTTCAGCAGCACGAGGAGTTACGCCGTGATCGGAGAACTTCTGTTACCGGATGGCTTGGCACCTATTGCTCTGGCCGCCTTCGCGGTATTCTCGACATAGCGAATTCTGGCTCTGGTTTTTTGCAGTGAGCTTCGCTACCCCACCCTAACCGCAGGAAACCGGGTCCCGGCCCCAGCACCGGCCCCTTGGCCCCAGAGGTGCTGAGGCCGACGTGTCCTTGCAGCTACTTCTATCCAGTGAAATAGCCCCGAGTAGGAACGGCCAGATCACCAATTGTTAGACGATCATCATCGAACAAACTGGCAACTATCGGTGACCGACAGTGCCGCGAGCTCCCGCCTGATCCTGAGTGTGAGCATGTGGGAGAAGTGCAACAATATCTACGCCGAGATCTGGCACATGTAGCGGATGAGGATAGCCGCGATACGGATTCAAGACGCACGTGCAGCACAAGCGGCCCACGATTTGATTGAGGAGACGGAAGCTCGAAAGAAAGCGCTCCATCCGTCGCAGTAAATCACCGCGCCGACGCATTTGGGACCGTCCGGTGGACGGGAAAAGTGGCAAAGATTCACATGCGTTATTTCCGGAACCGCTGATCACTTGGATCACCGCGATCCCAGAACCACGCGAAGCTTTTCTGCGAGTTCATCCCTGCGATAGGGCTTAGTCAACAGTGGCAGATTTTTTTCCACCACCTGGCTGCCACCGGCCTCGCCGACGTATCCTGAGGTAAGTAGCACTTTGAGTTCAGGCCTCAGCGCTCTCGCTTGTGTCGCCAATTGCGCGCCATTCATCCTACCCGGCATCACTACATCCGAAAACATGAGATCGATTCGTTCGGGCCCATGTAGATGTTTGAGGGCCTCGCGCGCGTCACGCGCAACGATCACTCTGTAATGAAGCTCTTCGAGGCTTTCCACGGCCATGGCAAGCACTTGCTCGTCGTCCTCCACCAACAGCACAGTTTCGCCGGTTGTGGCCCGTCTCAGGGGAAACTGCGCCGATGACGACGCTCGGTGATGCGGGAGCCGCTCTTCTGATCGAGGAAGGAAAAGCTGGACCGTCGTGCCTCGTCCTGCTTCCGATTCTATCGCAACGTATCCACCCGCGCTCCGGGTAAATCCATAAACCTGAGCCAACCCAAGTCCCGATCCTTTGCCTACTTCCTTGGTCGTGAAAAACGGCTCGAACACGTGAACCAATGTTTCCCGATCTATGCCCGTACCTTCGTCCGTGACGCTGATTTTGACGTAGGCGCCGGGGCTCGCTCCCTTGCCGGCTACCTCCGCCGACCCACAGTGCACGTTCTTGCTGCCGATCGTGATGACCCCCCCTTGGCTCATTGCATCGCGCGCGTTCACGACAAGATTCAAGATCGCAGATTCCAGTTGGGCCGCGTCGACGCGGACGGGATGAGCGCCCGGATCGAAGTCAAACTTCAGTGTGATGGAATCTCCGACCGCGCGCTCAGCTAGTCCTTTGAAATCGAGGAGCAGGCGATTTGGATTCAACGTCTCGGGGCGCAACATCTGGCGCCGGGAGAATGCGAGAAGCTGTTGCGTGAGCTGCTCGCCGCGGCGAGCAGCAGTCATGGCTGCTTGGGCCAGTCGTGCCACGCGTTCAGGCGGGTCTGGACGACGGCCGATCATATCGAGTCCGCCGACGATGACCGTCAATAGATTGTTGAAATCATGAGCAACGCCTCCGGTGAGTTGACCGATGGCTTCCATCCGCTGCGCCTGATGAAGCGCCGCTTCCGTTTGCTTGCGCTCTGTAACATCCATCAGAATTCCTGCCAAACGGACCGGACGACTGTCTGCGCCATAACCCACGCGGCCCTTGGCTGCAATCCATCGCACCTTGCCGTCGCATCGATTGATGCGGCATTCGATTTCGAGGCCGCCGCTTTTCGCGGCCCTGCTGAGCGCGGTTTCGACCATTGACCGATCTTCATCAATCACGTGCGAGAGGAACTTTCCTGTGCTCCACGATGAAACCGGAGCCGCATATCCGAAAATCTGGTCGTGCCTTCCGCCGCGACGAGCCAAATCGTGAACCAAATCGAAATCCCAGGATCCCATACCTGCGGACTCCAACGCGAACGCCAACGTTTCTCGCGCCTCGGTCAACTCGCCGGTGCGTTCTTCTACACGCTGTTCGAGCGTATCGTTGAGTGCGCTTAGTTCTGTCGAGGAGCGCTTTTGCTCAGCCAGGAGGCTCTCAACTTGATATTGTCGCCGGCGCGCACGCAACGCGGATTGAGCGGCGCTTGCGAGCGTTTCGCCATTGATAGGCCGCTCGAGAAGTACGACGTTTCCTAGCCGGCGGAGGAGGTCGGACGAATTTTTTGAACGGTGACCCGCCTGCTTGGTGGCCAGCGTTATGATTGGAAGATCGGACCAGGGCGGTTGGCGAGCCAATCCCTCGAGCAGGTCGTCGAGGCCGGCCCCCGCCAAAGACTCCTCGGTCAAAATGACCCCGCCGGCGGATTCGGTTGATAGTCGGGCCTGCAGGCCTCGCAGGGATGTGCAGATGGTCGATTTCACCCCGTTTCGATCGAGAGTGTAACGGATGACTTCAGCGTCTCTTCCACGAGGCGCCAATATGAACAGGGTTTCGTGCACGAAAAGGTCCATTGACTATTATGTCGACGGTTCCAGTAACGCTGTCTTGCCCTTGTAGGAGGGCAAGCCCGACAATACACCTTCGAAGTCTCGGAGCGCTTCCCCGACCTCGAGACCACTAGGGCCAAGCTTAAATTCCCTAATCGAGCGTTCGTGAGAACTCGTACGGCTTTTAACGACCGAAATAGCAGTGCGAACCTCTGCCTTCGCCTCAAAGAATCGGAATAGCAAGATCGTATCGCTCAAGTAGCTCAGGTCTACATCACTGCGCATATCCCCAACCAGGCCATGCTGGCCCAGGATCAGCATGGTGGTGATGCCGGACTGATTGAGATAGTTGAGCAGTTCATGCATCTGCAACAGCAGGAATTGCTCGCCGGGCATCGCCTGCAGATAGGCATTCAGACTGTCGATACATACGAAAGACGAGCCACTCTTTTCTACCGCAACTCTCGCTCGACTGGTAAATTCGCCGGGCGAAAGCTCAGCTGGATCTATCTGCTGGATGTCGAGAACTCCGCGCTCGATGTACGAAGTTAGATCCATTCCGAGGGCCTTGCTTCGGACAAGTAAAGTTTTGATTCCTTCGTCGAATAAAAAGTACGTTGCCTTCCCGCCGCGGTCGAGCGCCGCTCGAATACAGAACATCGCCGTCGTCGTTTTGCCAACGCCCGAAGGTCCGCTCAAGAGTGTGTTGGTCCCTGGCATCAAACCACCGCCGAGCAAATCATCAAGCTCGAGGTTGCCAGTGGAAGCCGCCTTCGGTGAAAATTCAACGCCGTGCTCGGCTGCGACGAGCCGTGGAAAAACCGTGAGGCCGCCGCGATCCAGAATGAAATCGTGATAGCCGCCGCGAAATTTGATTCCGCGCATTTTGACGATCCGAAGCCGTCGCCGCTCCGCGCCAAAGTCTCGCGCAACCTGTTCGAGCGAAATTACGCCATGCGCAATGCTATGCAACTGTAGGTCGTTGGGATCCGAGGTTCGATCGTCGAGCATGAGAACCGTGCAATCGCGGCTTGCGAAGAATTGCTTTAGGGTCAAAATCTGCCGACGGTAGCGCAGCGGGTTCTGGGCCAAAAGTCTCATCTCGGATAGGCTATCGAAGACGACGCGGGACGGCCGAAGCTCCTCAACACGCTTCATTACTTCTCGCGCGGTTTCCCCTAATTCTACCTCTGATGGATGGAGGATTGTCTGTTCTCGCTCCGGGTCCAGGTCTCCCTGGTTAACGAGCTCGAATAGCGAGAGCGGTTCGAGGGACCAGCCGTGAGTTTCGGCTACCGCACTAAGTTCCTCCGCTGTTTCCGAAAGCGTTATGTAGAGACCTGTTTCGCCCCGGCGGGCACCCGCCAGAAGGAACTGAAGTGAGAGTGTTGTCTTGCCAGTGCCTGGGGTTCCCTCGACGAGGTAAACCCGCTGGTTTGTAAGACCACCGCCAAGAATATCATCAAGCCCGCTTATGCCGGTTCGGATGCGCGTTGGATCATCGGCCGAACTAGTCACTCCGCACCCCCTTTCTTTCCTTATGTGGAAACGCTACGAGGTTGCCGAGGTTCCCCAGCACGTGCTGCGTACGCGACGGCGAAACCGAATTTATCGGGGCGTGCGTCCCGCGAGGCCGATTAACTCAACCCAACTCCCCCCGTCACGACGACGACGTCTACGCTGCGCGGCACTCCGACGTCCCGGCTGGCCAGTAGACTCGGTAACAAAACCGGTCAGTAATGACGCCAGATACTGTCGCAATTTTCGCACCCTACCGGAGCCGCGCCTCGATGGACTAGGTTGCTGTCGGCGTCTCGCGCCTTTAATCGCCGTCATCGGCGGCGCCAGGATGCCTCAGTCGATGAATCTGAGCGACGCATGAAGGTCTTCAGCTATCTGGACATAAGCTTCGCGGCCTCACGCTGTATGCACCGGACGGAATATCCATTCGCGCCACATCGCGAGAAGCGCCGCCATGATGACCGGGCCGACGAACAGTCCAACGAGGCCGAACGCGGTCAGCCCGCCAAAGATCCCCACGAACGCGAGGAGGAAAGGAAGCCTCGCCGAGCCGCTGACAAGCCAAGGCCAAACGAAATGGTCGCCCGCTAGCATGACGATGGAGCCCCATAGAAACACGCCGGCCGCCGCGACCCCGCTTCCGCCTTCGGAGATCGTCACAATCGACGCTGCGGTGAAAGCCAACCACGCGCCGAACGGGATCATCGCGAAAGCGGTCGTGAAGATCAGGAACGTCAGTGCATTTGGGACGCCGGCCACAAAATAGGCGACACCAATCGCGAGTCCCTCGCCCACGGCAACCAGCACTGTTCCGTTCACCGTCGCGCGCGTTGCGTCGACCATCTTCTCTACGAGGCCCTCGCCCGCTTCGCCAAACAGGCGATCACACGTCTCGAGTACGCGGCCGGCAACCGCTCGACCGCTGCGCAGCAAGGCGTACAAGGCAAGCAGCGAGAAGAACAGCAGGAACAAGCGGTGGATTAGTTGGGTGCCAAAAGTAGTGAATAGATCAGACACGTTGTCGGCATTAAGCGTCTTCATCCAGGCCGTGGCCGCCTTCGGATCGGAAAGATTGGCGCGCCACCATTGGTCCATGCTTTCCGCCGCGATGGGCAAACGCGCAACCCAGTCCGGAACTTCGACCCCGCCCTCCCGAGCCCTCTTCAGCCAATCGATGAGCATGTCGCTCTGCTGGGCGATTGTAAAGACGGCGAGCGAGATCGGCGTAACCAGAATCAGCGCGATGACGACCGTAAAAACGAACGCCGCCGATGCCGATGGACCGGCCATAAACCGCGTAGCAAACTTCAGATAGAGGGGCCATAGCGCAATGGCCAGAATGGTTGCCCAGATGAGAGGCGGCAGGAAGCTTGAGGCAGTCCACAACGCGAGGGCGACGAGGACGAGGGCAAATATCACCCTAGCATTCATGCGGGCGCCCGGTCCCAGCGGCAGCGGCTTCTGCTCGCTCGCGCGATGAACCGCCACGTGCGACTTCTCCGGATTAGCTTTTTTTGCGCCTGCTTTTACATTGTTTGACATTTGCCGACGCTTGCGTTGGGGCCGCCAACCCACTGTGCCTGAGAGCGCGCGGTCAGTCCAGACAACGACGCCGGCCGCAAGCGCCGACAGACGCGGATGACGGTGACGTCACAGGTCATGGAAATCGGTCGCCGGGTGCGTTTGCGCCGACAGGCCTCGACCTCGGCCTCCAGATCTGAGGATGGGGTCACTCTCAGCCCCCTCCAACCGGTCGTCCCGCGCATCTCGTCTCCTCTCAAACTAACTCTTGGCGCGCTTAAAACCGGCTGAGAGGTCGGACGTTCCTTCTGCGGAACATAAGGATGATGCTGCGGTTAACAGGAATGGAGACCTTTCGCATGAGGCTGAGGCGAACGATCGAAGGTCTGAGACCCTATCCATCCCTGCTCCTGCTGGCGGTCCCGATCGCCATCGTCGAGCCGCTGAAGCTCGCTGCCGTAGCCGTAGCCGGAAAAGGTCACTGGATCGCGGGGACGGCAATGATTGTCGCGTGCTACGCGTTCAGTCTCCTGGTCGTCGAGCAGCTTTTCGTGATCGTGAAGCCGAAGCTTCTGACGATTACTTGGTTCGCTAAGCTCTGGGAAGAGTTCGTTTTCGTCCGAGCGCGCGCATGGCGCATCATCAAAACAGCGATCGGTTTTCGCAGTAATCGAAAGCCGTTCGCGTCTTCCTTATGGAAGCGCGCAGCTCCGGCCGCCAAGCCGGTCCTTGCCCCCAAGTCCGCGCGCAGATGAATCGCAAGTTCACACTGCCGAAACGCCTGCAGCCAATGCTCGCAACGCTGACCGACACCCCCGTTCAACGACCCCGATTGGCTGTTCGAGGACAAATACGACATCTACCGGATGGCTTCGGAGATCCGCGGCGACACGGAGCGCTCTACCGCCGCAACGGCAAGATCTCAGCAGCCACTCATACACCCGACGAAGGCGCTCGAAGACGTTAAGGCGACGCGGTCATCGACGGCGAGCTGGTCGCTGTGGGCGAGAACGGCGCTTCGCACTTCAAACTGCTGCAGAACGCATTGGGTAACGAAGCAAAGCTTCTGTATTGCGCGTTCGATCTGATGTTTTTGGATGGCGAGGACTTACGCAAGTTGCCGCTGCTCGAACGCAAGAAGCAGCTAAAGGCGATCCTTTCGCCCAATAAGCTGATTGCGCTCAGCAACCACCGCAAAGGCAGCGGAAAGATGTTCTTCGCAGAGGCCGAACGCTAGCGCCTCGAGGTATCATGGCAAAACGCGCCGGCAGTCCGAACGCATCCGGCGGCCGGACCGCCGATGGCTGAAGGTGAGGACTGCGCAGCGCCAGGAAGTCGTGATCGAGCCACAACGAACCAGGCCGTTCGTGGTCGGCTGGAAGACAGGCGAGGCGCCGTGGTCGTGAAGAGCTGAAGATCGGGGCTATGGCCACCTGGCCTGCCGCATCCCGGCTGCATCAAGCGGCGGTCGGAAATCGTAATGGGTGTCGACGGAGAGACTGGCATCCTGTTCGACCGCGCGTGCGCACCGGGCTCCGTCGAAAATCTCTGCCGGCCTTCTCGACGTTCGTGCGAAAGCTTTTTAAACGCCTGCGCCGCCCCGGCGATGACCAACGCCTTGGAACCATCGGCTACGTCATGCGCTGACTATACAATTCATCGACCTAAAAAATATTTGGGATCAAGATCATGAAGATCGCGCAAATCGCACCACTTGCAGAAAGCTGCCCACCACGGCTCTACGGGGGTACTGAGCGCATGGTCTCGTATTTGACGGAAGAACTGGTGCGCCAAGGACACCAAGTCACGCTGTTCGCGAGCGGAGATTCAGTTACGTCGGCCGAACTGGTGCCGTGCTCTAAGATGGCTCTGCGTCTCGATCACTCGGTTAAGGACATGACGCCCCACCACATTAGGATGCTGGACCAGGTCGCAAGGCGGGCCGACGAGTTCGACGTTCTACATTTTCACATCGACCATCTGCATTATCCCTTGATGCGTCCTTACTTTGATCGGATCGTGACAACTCTTCATGGACGGCTCGATCTTCCCGACCTATTGCCGTTCTATTTGACCTTCCCTGAGCCCCCGGTTGTGTCGATTTCGAACGCCCAGCGCCTTCCGATGCCGCCAGTCAACTGGCTTGCGACGATCCTACACGGATTGCCTGCCGACCTCCTGCCATTCCGCGAGGCTTCTTCAGGCGATTATCTTGCATTTCTCGGCCGCATTTCTCCAGAAAAGGGACCGGACAAAGCAATCGAGATTGCCGCGCGAGCCGGATTACCACTTAAGATAGCGGCTAAGATCGATGACGCCGATCAGCGCTATTGGGAACAAATCATCGCGCCGATGGTTGCCCGACACCCGAATGTCGAGTTCATCGGCGAGATTGACGAATTCCAGAAAGCCGATTTCCTCGGCAACGCGCGAGCTTTGCTCTTTCCGATCAGCTGGCCAGAGCCGTTTGGCCTTGTCATGATCGAAGCAATGGCTTGCGGCACACCCGTAATCGCCCTCGCTCACGGGTCCGTGCTGGAAGTTATCGATCACGGCAAAAGCGGTTTCGTGGTCAATTCGATCGACGAAGCCGTGGCGGCCGCAAAAACAGCTGGCACGTTAGAACGGCGGGCAATCCGAAATCATTTTGAGCGCTGTTTCACGGCAGAGCGGATGGCGAGAAATTACTTGGCCGCCTATAATCGGCTGCCTGCGTTGCGGCAAAGGCAGGATCTCGACGTCATTCCGACCTCCGCAAAAGGCGCGGTTCGGATGCCGACATGCTTACTCCAGCCTAGAAATCAACGCGTCGGTCGCGGGCTGATGCTTTCTGCCAAGCGCAGGGAACTGAATCATCGAGGGACGGTTACGACTTTATCAACGGGAGTCGCAGCCGTGCGCCGCTCGAAGGCCCAACCGATCCGCAACAAGCTCGACCTGACCGACCGTACTCAGGTGCGCCGCGTTAAAAAGCGCCTGAGGCTGTCCGACAGAGAGTTGATGACAATTGTCAATCGGATCGGCGATTCGCTTTCCGCAATCAACAAGCAGGCGGCACTACAGGGAACCACTGCGCTACAGCCGGCTGAGGCGCCTTCTGCCGCCGTGACCGCAACCGTCACCGGCGGCGAGCAGACGACAACCGAAGTCACAGCGGCCGCGCCGGCTTCTTAACTGCGTTCTTTCGGGGGCAAAATGAAGCGACAATCACGGTCCGATAACTCCCTGACGCGGGTGGCCTCTAGCCTGCGCCGCTCTCGAATCACGGAGGGTAAACCATTTCCGCTTGGCGCCACCTGGGACGGGCTCGGCGTCAACTTTGCCCTTTTCTCCGCCCATGCGACCAAGGTGGAGCTCTGCCTGTTTGACGACACCGGCGAAACTGAGCTCGAGCGGATTGAGCTACCTGAGTACACTGACGAAGTCTGGCACGGCTATCTGCCTTCGGCCCGTCCTGGCACCGTCTATGGCTATCGTGTCCACGGTCCTTATGAGCCCGATGCGGGCCACCGATTCAATCCCAACAAACTCGTGCTTGATCCTTACGCCAAGCAGCTGGTCGGGCAGTTGAGATGGGGGCCGGCCTTGTTTGGCTATCAGCTTGATCACGCCGATAAGGATCGGTCCTACAATGAGCGTGACAGCGCGCACCTCATGCAAAAATGCCGCGTCATCGACCCGGCTTTCACGTGGGGCGCTGGGCGCAAACCTGAAACGCCCTGGGAACGGACGATCATCTACGAGATGCACGTCAAGGGTTTCACCCAGCTTCATCCGCTCGTGCCTCAGGCAGACCGCGGTACGTTTTCGGGCCTGGCCCATTCGGAGGTCCCCGCCTACCTGCGCTCGCTCGGCATCACCAGCGCGGAGTTGTTGCCGATCCATGCGTTTGTCGACGACAGCTATTTGATCGAGAAAGGCCTGCGCAACTACTGGGGCTACAATTCCCTTGCCTTCTTCGCGCCAGAGCCGCGTTACCTCAAGACGCCGTTCGCAAATGAATTCAAGGCTATGGTCAACCAGTTCCATGCGCACGACATCGAGGTCATTCTTGATGTCGTCTACAATCACACTGCAGAAGGCAACGAACTCGGCCCTACCCTGTCGTTCAAGGGCATCGATAACGCCAGCTACTACCGTCTGCTACCGGATAGGAAGCGCTATTACATCAACGACACCGGCACCGGCAACACGGTAAACCTGTCGCACCCGCGCGTGCTCCAGCTGGTTGCAGACTCTCTTCGCTACTGGGCAACCGAGATGCGCGTCGACGGTTATCGTTTCGACCTTGCGACCATCTTGGCCCGAGAACCATACGGCTTCGACGAAGGCGGCGGGTTCCTTGATGCCTGCCGGCAGGATCCCGTGCTCTCCGGCGTAAAGCTGATCGCCGAGCCCTGGGACATCGGCCCAGGCGGTTACCAGGTTGGCCAGTTCCCGCCCGGATGGGCCGAGTGGAACGACAAGTTCAGGGATACTGTGCGCGCGTTCTGGAAGGGCGATCCAGGCTCCCTCGCCGATTTTGCCAAGCGAGTGTCAGGATCGGGCGATCTCTTCAATAAGCGCGGGCGCCGGCCCTGGGCCAGCGTCAACTTCGTCACCGCACACGACGGCTTCAATCTCAACGATCTCGTCTCGTACAATGAGAAGCATAATGAGTCGAACGGCGAAGACAATCGAGACGGCCATGGCAATAATCATTCGTGGAATTGCGGTGCTGAAGGTCGCACGGACGATCGAGAGATCACAGCGCTCCGCGAGCGTCAAAAACGAAATATGCTGGCGACGATGCTGCTGTCTCATGGCACGCCAATGCTGTTCGCCGGCGATGAATTTGGACACACTCAGAAGGGCAACAACAATGCATATGCTCAGGACAACGAGACAACATGGCTCGATTGGATGGGCATTAGCGCAAACGGCCGCAGCCTGCGTGAATTCGCCCGCAAGCTAATTGCCACACGTAAGTCATTCCCGATCCTTTATCGCAGCCGATTCCTGGTCGGCTCTCACAACGACGAGCTGGACGTGAAGGATGTCGCATGGCTGTCCCCATCCGGCGAAGAGATGACCCTCGATCAATGGCGAGACGGCAACGCCAAGTGTTTCGGAATGCTGCTTGACGGGCGAGCTCAGGAAACTGGCATTACGCGCCGGGGCTCGGACGCGACCATGCTCCTGGTCTATAATGCCCACTACGACATCGTAAACTTTACCTTGCCAGCCGTCCCCGATGGGAGCAGCTGGTTTGGACTGGTCGACACCAATGAGCCGGAAGCACAGATGCCTGAGTTTAAATTCGGGCACGTTTATGCAGTAACTGGACGATCCCTCGTGGTGTTCGGTTTAGCTACCGAACAGGTCGCGACGCGCCGGCTGCGGCAAGGGCTTGGAGCCCTGCTCGACGTTGCTGAGGCGCCTCTGAAATAGGTGGTATACGTGGCCAGACTAGAAGTTTGGGAAGGCGGTAGACCTCACTTCGTGAGAAGTTCGCTCGATGAGTGGGACGTCCGGACTGCCTAAACGCTTAGTCGATTTTCACGCCTGTCGGACGGTCCGTCCGACGATCCGGACCGGGTCGCGGAGAAACGCGTTGATGCCGATCCTGCAATGGACGGAGAGCTGCTACCCTCCTAAGCACGATGTCTCTCATTCAAGTACGTCTGCGCGAAGAATTGGTGGGCGGTCTGCGCGAAAACTTAAGCAGAAGTGAAAGGAAAGCTTCAAAGCTGCCCGGCGCTCTGATGGTCGCTCCAGGCCGCGTTGTCTCGATTCTAATGATAAGCAATCATCGAAACTGAAAAATCCGCTGCTCAACAACCCTTGCAAATGCTTTTGACTTTTCTATTGACCTCTCTCTCTTGCTTGTCCGTTTTCGGATCGCCAGTACCCGTTGCGACGCTAGAGCCGGTCCCTAAACGGCCAGACGGGGCCGCTGTACCCGCCGAGTTCGTCCCTGGCGATGTGGCGCTGGTGCCGAGCGCTCCACCGCCAGCGTTTGCTCCACCCGTCGCTTGAGCCAACGCTGGTTCCAACGCAGCCAATTGAAAGATCATGCCAGCAGTAATGAGTACCCTCACGTGCTCTCTCCCTATCGTCGCGCCGCAATGAGATGGTCAGCCGCTCTCAAAATAGAATCAACTTGAGAACGGCTCAGATTTGCGGGCGTTCCAAGACGATCATGAGTGAAAAAGCCTATTTCTCAAAGATGACTCGGCTCAAGCCGATGCATTCCCTCAGGCCGCAAGTTGATCGGGCGCCATTGCAAGACCTCGCCCGCAGCCTTCGCAGCGGCGGGCTGCCCGACCCGACAAGGAGTTGAGTCGTGAGCTCGTGCTCGTTTCAGGGATCAGGCGGCTTTGACATTCACCGCGACGTCCGTTCATCCCCAATTCGTCCTCGGCGGAACCCAAATAGCTTCCTGATAGTGGACCGGATTGCGAAGGCATGCGGGATGCGCCAACCCTAATAAGATCGCGATTATCGAGATGCTCTGGTGGGATCAATTCGACCCAACCCGATCCTGGCACGTAAATCTGACACTAGGCATGGGTCGAACCACGTCCATGCCGCGAGAGGCCGTCCCGGTCCGGCACATAGCCATAACCGATCACGAAGCGGCCGCGAACCCGAGACTATGCGCCGCTTCCATCATGAGAGGGGCGAAGTCACACGATAGGTTGCCCTGCTGTCGTGAGAGGGTCTCCGTCGACATCTGCGTATCCGCGAGAGGCGTCTGTATGGAAAGCGCTGCGCCACCGCTTCCTTCAAAGTCATCGGGAGCTGCTACGCGGGGATCGGCGCCGGTCGAGTTACAAACTTGTTGAGCGATGCTTCGATTGCTGCGTCCGCGTGATGTCGGCTTATGTAAGGGAGAAGATCGAGCAGCTCTTCTTTGTCATGATTAAAGGGATTTGCTTTTGCGTAATCCTCTCGCGAAAGTCTGGCGCTTTTTCAGGCGTATGATCGACGCCGATTTCCGCCTCCAACCGCAGCAGAGTTGCGTATTATTAATGTCGAGGAGCGTCAGGCAATTTCCAAACGCAACGTGGATCCAACGTGTGTCAGCCGCCTGGGACAAAGGGCGAGCATAACTGAGCAATCGTGGTCGAAGCTGTTGCGGGGTCGAAACAAGAGTTGATGCCGACCTGGCCGAACAGGGTTTAGATATACTATCTCGTGGTGTATGTCGGACGCTGAATATGGCCATCTTTGAGCGCGCCGCTTAACTGAACCTAACTTAGGTTAAGCTCGCGGGAAGCTCCTCTTTGCAGCCCCGCGGTCAGGTGTTTGCCTTTATTTTCATCACCTTAAGCTAGGAACCGGGAGCCTCTGTCCGTCTTGTTGCCTGCGCCGATAAAAGAGACATGCCAATGGAAATCGAAGCCGGCTACGACATAGCTTTTAACTGCCTCCAAGACGTGCCGATGGTGCTCATGCTTACCCTCCACCCGTCGCGGCACGATGATTTGCTGACCAAACACGAAATCAGATTCTCTCCCAGGGTTGCGTACCGCGATTATCGCGATGCGTTCGATAATATCTGCACCCGTTTGACTGCGCCGGCTGGACGGATTGAGATTCGCTGCCGCTTCATTGTCTCCGATACCGGACTGCCGGATGACGTCGTGCCTGGCGCTCGGCAATTCGAGATCGGACAACTTCCAGACGACGCATTGGTGTATCTGCTGGGCAGTCGCTACTGCGATACGGAAAAGCTGGGCGATCTTGCCTGGTCGCAGTTCGGCGACGTTCCTGGCGGTTGGCAACGGGTCCAAGCCGTCTGTGACTATGTCCATAATCGGCTGCAGTTCGGGTATCATCATGCTCGTTGCGATCGGACGGCGGCGGAAGGTCACAAGGAGCAACGAGGCGTATGCCGAGATTTCGCTCATCTGGCAATCACACTATGTCGTTGCTTGAACATTCCTGCGCGATATTGCACGGGGTACCTCGGGGATATTGGCGTACCAAGAGACCCAGCCCCGATGGATTTCAGTGCCTGGTTTGAAGCCTATGTCGGCGGCCGCTGGTTCACGTTCGATGCTCGACACAATCATCCGCGCATAGGTCGTATTGTTATTGCTCGGGGTCGCGACGCTGCCGATGTCGCCATCTCCACGACATTCGGTCCCGCACAGCTAACGAGCTTTTCTGTCATCACAGAAGAATGTGCGCCGCAGCAGGGGCACCAAATGCGCAATCCTGCTTCCCCCAAACGCGAGACAGCTTTCGCCTAGTTTCGGCGAATTTACGTCCTGTCGCTACGAAACCGGGAAGGATCATCAATGCCGATCCCAATCGACGCGGGCCCCACCCAATCCGCAAGCAACTGCTGTCGCGTCTTCTGGGCGACGTCATAGCCGCAGCCGATGGTCACGCCGGACGGTTCTTCAGGCCAGATCGGCCAGCGCAGATGCTCTGATACCAGGCCGCGCTGGAAAGGTCGCGCGGAAGATTTCATGCAGCGTTAGCGCTCGCAGAAATGACTGAGTTGGTCATCGTTACAGTCCTTTTATGAAGTTGAAACGGGGCCAGGAACAGGTATTCACGGCTGCTGTTAATTCGGCGGAGAGCGCCGAACGATGACGCCTGAAGAGTATAGGGAGCGTGCCGAGCACTACCGGCAAGCCAAAGCGATGGCCGAAGACCACTTTACGCGCCGCTATCTAGCGGCGATGGAGCACAGCTACGAGGTCTTGGCAGAGAGTGAGGAGGCCTTCGAGAAGTCACCAAAGTTAAAAGACAAGCGGGGCTGAAAATCGGCTGGTCGAGTTGCACATCAGAGATACCAACCACCGCGACAGAGAAGTCTCCATCCGCGCAACCCGCGCTTGACAGTCCGCGCATGTGATTTAAGTTTTCGACCGGGCAGGCCCTCCCATTTCAAGGAAAATTATACGACCGTCAAAGGATGACGACGATGAACGACGAAGATTTTGCGCTATTGCGGACCCATCGCGACAACATTCATCGATACGGCAGATTGCTCGAAACCCAGCTCTCCGCACTCGAGCGTCAATATTTGTAAAGGCGCCTTGCGGAGGAGGAGACCGCGATAGAAATGCTATCGAGGTCGATATTACCTCTCGAGCTGGGCACCGTCTCGCGACGATCGCCGCCAGCCGCGGCCTA
Source organism: Bradyrhizobium sp. RD5-C2 (assembly GCF_019972155.1). Taxonomy (GTDB): domain Bacteria; phylum Pseudomonadota; class Alphaproteobacteria; order Rhizobiales; family Xanthobacteraceae; genus Bradyrhizobium. Next base: position 187,349 of record NZ_BOVL01000016.1, read on the forward strand.
GGCGGTTACGACAATGTTGGAAGTCGTTTTGACCGACCGTCATAGACGCGGCTATGCGTGGGAGGTTTGCGATCTTTCCGGCAAGATATTGCTAGCCGAGCGGGAAAAGCCCCGACGAGCCGCGAAATACGCGGGAGATCGGGCCTTCTTCCAACTCCTGGCCACCGATCCGAAATCAATAGATCTGGAGAGACAGGCTCAGGAAATCGCTCGGTATCTGTGTTGTGTTTGACCCGGTGGCCCCTCTCGGACCAGGACGCTGGCGCGAATGCGAAGGTCGTCCTGTGCATCGGTGAGGCCGACGATCGTAATCATGCTGCACCAGAGGATCTGCGCCCGGATCTGGGTCTCGAGACCCCACTCCTCCTGGACATTTGCGACCGCCGCGATCTCGGCCTTCACCGTCGTCCATGTGCCGATTTCGTCAGAGGCGCGTTTCAGGCCGAGCTTGGTGCAGGAGGCCCCTGGCGCAGGCGGATTCAGAAACGCCATGACGGCCGGGTCATTGGCTGCCTCTCGGTCACGATGGCGCCGGCTGCTGGCAAGCAAATCATCCAGGGCGGTTATGGCCGCCTGCAGCTTGCTCCAAGAAGGTTACGCCTCGCATTCCTGTCACGGCCTCACAACATGCGGGGATGTTCCGTCTGTTGGAACAGAAGTTTGTACTTTACTGCTCCATATCCTTACGGCAGCCTCGATCTCAAGCCGGGCTAGGGTATTATCATTGCACCAACATCAATTTTCCCGGACAGCCCGCAGTGAACTGCGCACTTCGGCCTGTTCACCATCAGGGGTAACTAGTTGTTGCGCGAAACACCGGTGCTTTTGATCATCGATGCAATCGCAGCCGGTGCCGTCTTGATCGGGGCACTGTTCGTTCTCGTCCGCCACCTAGGCCATCAGACTAAGAAGCGGCTCCGACGTTGATTGTTTACTTTTCATGCCACGGCTGTCGCGCAGTTTATTCTGCTGCTCAAGAGCGGAGCGTCGCCCCCGCGATCCGCTCAGGCCTCTTCAGCTGTCTGGTTTGCGGGAAACCCGTTCATCATTGGAGCGGACTCTATTATTTCTCTGACTGGCAACGCGTGGCAAAATCCCCATAAATCGTTGACTGCGATGGCGAGCCAATCCGATGATGACAACCCGATGGAAGCGTTTTGCCTCATCGCTCGATTCAAATGGCAAGAAATCGCACGCGGGCCGCCTTTCGATTCGGTCTCAGCCCGCGAATTGCGGTTGGATCTGCGACGCGATCATCATGGCGGCTATCAAAAACGCTGGCCCGCAGCCGACCAAAGCAGCTAGCCAGAGCTCCCCATCGGGAAACATCTCGTAATCGTCATGCATGGACGCTCTCCGTCCCCTGCTCGAAAGAAACGGCCCCAGCGAGGGGGCGAACTGGGGCCGGTTTTCACTCGGTCATCATCCGGCACCGCCCAATGCGTTCGGCACCGGACACGCGGTTAACCCGGCGCGCATCCTGCTCGTTCCTAATAGAAGCGGCCCCAGCGAGGCATCAGCTGGAGCCGCGTCCTTATTTCCATTTCTCACGCCGAACCGCCGCTGTTCGAAAATAGACGGCACCTCTGGGCTATATCCTGATCTTAATGAAACGCCCTACCCAGTTCTGAAAGGATCCTATCGGCGTGTGGTTCCAGAAATCACCTATGTGAATCAAACGTAAATAAACTGCCGCTTTTTCCCGGGCATGAGTGACTAGTCCGCAGAGCGAGTTTCCGAATTAGGATAGCGCCCGCCCGCGGCCTAACGTGTCTTTAGACGCTCCCGCACCACGTTTGCCCCAGTTCGGCCAGTTTCTTCCAGCCGCTCAAGCGCTTCGGTGCCGATGTCGTCAACTTCAGCCCGAAGCGTGTCGGAGGCTTCGCGCACGCTTTGGGCTACCGCTTCCGCCCGAGCATTCAGATCCCCTTTGACACTGTCGCTGAGCTCTCCGGCCCATTTGTTTTCGAATTCCGACCCAAGGAACGCGCCGGCAACCGCGGCTCCAACCGTCAAACCTATCGCGCCGATCAAAAGGGGTTGTCTGTCGAGCAGCGCCGAGAAGGACGACTGAACCTGTGCGATGGTCTCCTTTCCAGGCAGCGCATCGCCGAGCTTGCTCAAATTTTCCTGCGCATAGGTAATGCCTTCATCCAACCCCTGCTTGACCGCACCCGCGGCGCTCGACATGGCATCCGACGCCGTGCTTTTCGCATCGTGTACGGCGTCGTCCAGGCGTTGTGACAATCCATTTTCCGTTTCCGGAGCGGTCGGCGGACTGCGCGTGAATTTTGGCGTGCTCGGCCGCAGATTGGGTCCAGTATCGGCGAGCGGTTGCGTTGCCCTCCTGCCCGATTTTGCCAGGTTCTTCAGCGTCTCGTTACCCAACAAGAGCCATACCGCACCTCCGCCGATCAGCGCGGCGGCAAAGGGGTTTTCCCGAGCCGCGTCCCTCAGATTGTCCAGAAAACCTGATTGCGAGCCGCTCATCTCACCATTTCCTTCACACTAATCTTGTCCTTCTCTAACTGACGCATCGTTTCGCGAGGAGCCAAACTGCGCGCGTCTAGGCGGTTCATACCGACGGCGAACAAAACTCCGGCAATTGCTCCCGCAATGATGGCTGAGACAAGGTATGAACTCGGCTGCGACCAGCCGGCCGAGATCAAGGCTGCTGACAGCGCAAAAAGCGCCATCACGAGCGCGGGAATGACTAGAAGGGCGCCCGCGGCGAAAAAGCCTGCAGCGCTGCCGATCTGCTGCGCCTTCTCGATCGCTTCGGCCTTGGCCAGATCAACCTCATTCTGGAAGAGCTTGGCGAACTGCGACAGCGCCTCGCCAAGGAGGGTCGAAATGGCCCGAAGATCCGATTGAGTGTTCATGATGCGTCCTCGCCGCCCGAGGATGTCTGGCTTCCTGACGCCTTGAAGAAGCGTATTGCGGCAAAGCCAGCGAGCACCGACAATCCGAGAAAGGCAGCCGGCTGCCGCTTCGCGAAGTCGGACGCCCCGTCCACGAGATCACGAAAAGTTCCATTGCGGATCTTCTCGGCAGCGTCTTCGACGTAGTCAGCCGCGGAACTGATGCCGCGCGCGGCGAATGGTGCGTCGCTTTCGAAAGCATGGCCGGCTTGCCGAATGTTTCCGGCTAGCCGGGTTACGAAATCCGCCCCGGAGCGCTGTTGCTCCTCGGCCTTGTCCTGGAAGCGATCTGCGGCCCCTTCCGCCACGTCTCGCGCCGCGTCAGCCGCCTCCTTGAACTTGTCGCGCGCCGCCTCGGTGGAGGCTCGCAGCGCATCGCCCGCGCGTTGTTTGACGTCAGCGCCCGCTTCGGCGATTTGGTCCTTCAGAGTGTTCGAGGAGGTCGAGTCCTGTGCTTGAGAAGAAGCGGCTTGTCGATCAAATTCGCTCATGACGATTTCTCTTCGGTTCGAGAGGGATTGAATGCCGCATTCACCATGTCGTCGGCTGCTTCCTTCAGTTTTTCGGACAAATCCCGGGACATTCGGCTGGCGTGTTTGCCGAGATCCGCATCTGACACGCTCTTGGCAGCGGCATCGGCAGCCGACAGTACCGCGTCCTTGGCCGTCTCGAATCCCGATTGAGCTGCCTTGCCTGCCGCACGTTTAACACCATCACTCGCCTCGCCGATTGCAGAAGCTTCAGCCCTTGTGTTGGGAAGAGAGGCCGCAAAAATTGCTCCGATCGCGACCCCCACCCCGGCGATCAAGGCTGCGTGGTCGTAAAAGACCTGACGCGCGGCTTCCGGCGTCGCGGTCGCCGTTTCACGCGCGGTGGATCGTGCTCGATCGATGCTATCTTTCGCCCCGTCCGCGGCGGTATCGATGCCTGCCTTCACTCGATCGACGGTCTGGGTTACCCGGTCTTTCAAGTCGCCAGCAAGCCCGGTCGCCGTGGCTTGGGCATCGCTCGCCAGATCGGCGGCCTTTCGCCCGGTTGCTGATATCCCATCCGCCATATCTTTTCCGAAGGATTGAGCGCGTTCGGCGGCCTCACCCCCTATTTCCTTGGCCTTCTCTATCGTGGGCGCCGCCATCTCAGTGGCGCGGCTGCGAACGGTCTTCGACGTCAAGGCAAGGCCGGCACCGATCATCAAAAGGGGAAGTGGAAACACCCGCGCCAGCCGCAAGATAGGCACCGCAACCGCAGTCCCCGCGGCGATTGCCTGCATTGGGTTTTCCATGGCTTGCTGCTTCAGCGAGTCGAGCCATCCTTGGGCCTTTCGGCCTACGAACTCAGAGACTTCTGACTTAAGCCCTTGCGGAGAGACCTTGTGGCGTAGGTCTTCCGCGGTGTCGGTGATTTGCTCTCTCAACCGGTCGACGGTCGTCGCGAGCTGCGCGCGGCTCCGCTCGGACTCGCGCCTTAATTCCTCAACGGATTGTGTCATCGCTATCACCGATTTATCGTTCTTGTTTTAAAGCGAACTCACGCTTTCTTGAATCGTTCCTGCGGGAGGCGCCAGTTTGCCGCCGGGCACCTAACATCGATAGCTTGGCGGCTCGGTGACGTGAAACCGGGCGGAATAGCAGAGACATCAAATGATGCGCGCAACGCGCCGATAGCGTCGGCACCGCCCGTCCGAGACGATACTGATAAGCGGCCAACACTGAAGAGAAGCGCTGTGACGAAGCTGACTGTTTCTCACAGCTCGCCAGATGATAGGCGCAAAGGTTTGCAATGCGGCGTCAGTAAAGAAACGACGGCGTCCGGCGCCAGGGATATTAGGAGGGAACGAACATGGCTTCCGAGTGACTGGCGCCAACGACTAGTTCGTCTGCGGCATTGGAAATGATCACGCCGACGCGAGTTGTGGAGATGGGGTAACCTTTAGGAGGAAGCTCATGAGAACATGTACCATTGCGCTGCTCGTTGCGGGCATTGCGGCAACGGGTCCGATGACGGCTGAACGGGCCATCGCCCAGAACCAGCAGAGTGAAGCTGACAAGGGTGTAAAGACGCGCAATTCCGGTGAGTCCGGGTACGTAGGAGATCAGACTAATCCTGGGGCGTCCGCAACGCCCCCGGGACGTCCAGGCTCAGCAAGCAATTCGGGGGGAGTCAGTAACGCACCGAGCGCGCAAAGTTCCGGCACCGGAATATCCGGCGCGCCCGGAAACAAGAACGGGCCTGCGCCGGGCCAAAGCACGGTAGGGTCGAATCCTCAGAACGAGCACGTACAGCACCAGGACCCGTCGAACGTACAAGGGTTGCCCGGCAACAAGAGCGGGCCGCCTGCGAAGCGCTAAGAACTGCAATGTAGCAGCTCCAAAAACCAAAGCCGCTCCCGACACTCGATGACCGGGGCGGCTTTTTGTCGCTATGCGCCTTAGGCCGCTTGGCAACGTCGGCGCTTCGATCGAGAAACGTCCTGAAGCAGCCCGGCATCGCCGCTTATCTGCTGCAAATGCTACGTGCACCCAGAGATCTTAAAAGCGCTGCTCCGCAAGCGGTTCCGCCACCTGAAGATCGCCGCTTAGTCTGAGCATACCAGTCGGCGTATGGACTACTCCTGACCGCATGGCGGTTAAAGTCCGGCGCGCCATCACTCCACCAGACCGGCCCCCGCTCCCCTAAACCCCGCTTCGCTTCGTCGATTTGGCGGCGCGCGAGGGTCTCGGCCTCCGGGCTTTCGGATACTTTGGCCGCCTTCACTGCGCGGCGCGCATCCATCAGTTGCTTGACCAGCCGTGATTTCTCGTCGGCAGTGAGCCTCGGATCACTCATCCGCCAAAGCTTTCCGCGCACGACGAAGTAGCGGCCGTCCGGGGTCACGGGATGTTTGAGGCCTGCCATTCAGATGAAGGGCTTTCCTCCGGTCACTGCGATAGTCGTGCCAGAGGTGTAACTCGACAGCGGATCGGCGAGCATAACGTAGGCGGTCGCCAGTTCCGCTGGCTGCCCAGCGCGCTTCATCGGAACCTGCTTGCCGAAGTTCTTCACGGCCTCCTCTGGCATGATGGACGGAATAAGCGGCGTCCAGATCGGTCCCGGAGCGACGGCGTTCACGCGGTGTCCTTCTCCGCCAGCATCTGAGCAAGGCCCCCGGTGAAATTCTGGATGGCACCCTTGGTCGTCGCATAGGCCAGTAGGGTCGGATTGGGCATGTCGGCGTTCACTGAAGCAGCGTTGATGATCGCGCTGCCCGGCTTCATGTGCGGCACGGCAGCCTTTGCGAGGAAAACCATGGCGTGGATGTTCACGTCGAACGTCAGCCGCCATTCCTCGTCGCTGATATCGCTCAGATCCTTGAAGGTCGCCTGATGCGCGGCATTGTTGACGAGGATATCGACGCCGCCGAGTTCGCGAACCGCCCGGTCGACGATCTTCCTGCAGTGGTCCGCGGACCGGATGTCGCCGTCGACCAGAACGACCTTGCGCCCTTCAGCTTCGACAAATGCCGCCACCTCCTTGGCATCTTCGTGTTCGTCGAGGTAGGCGATGAGGAGATCCGCCCCCTCGCGAGCAAAGGCGATGGCGACCGCGCGTCCGATGCCGCTGTCGCCGCCGGTGACGATGGCGCGCTTTCCTTGAAGCCGTCCCGAGCCCTTGTAACTGGTCTCGCCGTGGTCTGGCCGCGGATCCATCTTCGCGGTCGAGCCAGGCATCGGCTGTCGCTGGGTGGGATATGGCGGCTTGGGATAGTCGGGCATGGTCTCATCTCACCTCATGCGCACGGCCTTCGCGCCGGCGGATCTGAGCACGTGGGTCACCTGCTTCCCCTGGAAGTCGACGGACTCTTCAGGCTTGCCGCCCACCCCAACTCCAGCATGCGACCGCTCCATCGTCATTGGCCGGACGTGTGCTGGCAGTGTTGTCGGAGCCAGTCGGCTGCGCGGCTCTGAGGGTGTTCTCCATCCCGGCTCCATTCGATTGCGGCCGCCGACAACCGACCGAAGACGCGACGGTTCCTATGGCAGCAGCGCGCCCCGACCTGCTCGCCGAACCGGTTTCGGTAGACCGTAATGGCGTCATTTCTCGTCCGCGGATCTGCACAGAGCCGACGGCGACGAAGGATGCTCTCGTCCGCGGATCTGCACAGAGCCGACGGCGACGAAGGATGCGCAAGCCCCTTCCGGAACGACGGAAACGCTCTTCTGCGTGGCCGCGTAAACTTGCCGGCCATTTAGGAACGCTTCCTATTCATCGTCGTTTGCCGTGCGACCATTCCATAATAGGAGGCATCCATGGGATTCTTCACCAAAGACATCAAGACACTGAATGACCTCTTCGTGCACACCCTGCGGGATATCTATTACGCCGAGCAGCAGATTGCGAAGAACCTGCCAGACATCATCGACAAGGCCAGCGACCAATCCCTAAAGAACGGATTTGAGACCCACCTCGCGGAGACGAAAAATCAAATTAATCGGCTGGAGAAGGTCTTCAAGATGCACGGTGTCGAGGCCAAGGGCGTGAACTGCCCTGCCATCGACGGCATACTCGAGGAAGCGAGCGACGTAGCCGGCGACGTCGACGACAAGACGGTCCTCGACGCGGCTCTCATAGCGGCAGCGCAAGCCGTCGAGCACTACGAGATCACGCGTTATGGCTCGCTGATCGCCTGGGCGAAGAAGCTCGGACGCGACGACTGCGCCTCCGTCCTCCAGGAAAACCTCGACGAGGAGAAGGCGACAGACAAGAAGCTCAACGACATGGCCATTAAAAGCGTGAACCAACGCGCCGCCTGATGCTCGCCGATGCGAACGCCGGCTGCATGAAGTAGTAGCCGGCATCCTCCGGAGCCCGCGCATCGCTGACAGCCGGAGCGTCTAAAGAGACCCGCAATGGTTGGATTCCCGTCGCCCTCGGTCAACCAGGCTGTCAACGGCGGCTATCCGTGGCTCGAGATCAAGTGCTCGCGGTGCAAGACGTCGCGCGCTGCGGGCCTCGCTGCCCTGCCTTGCGTCGCCACGACGTTCGTTCACGACCTAGGTGGCTGGCTGCGGTGCCGGAATTGTCGGAAGGCGGGCAAGCGCCCGGCCGCCGACCTCCTGCAGTTATGGCAACGCTCGCCGATTGGGAGAGGGGACGTGACGCGCCGGCGCGACAGGAGTCGGCTCGGGGAAAATTGGAACATCTTTTACGACGATGTGCATCGGCTCGATCGGACTACGAGCCGGCGTGCCGAACCACGCCGATCAATGGGAATGAAAGTGCGGATTCTATCCTGGTTGCGACCGTTTGACCGGCGGACCGACCGCGACCTTTGAGCAGGCGCGCGCGGCGTTCGAGGTCGAATGGCAACTGTCGCTGCCGACCCTGACCGCGGCAGTTGGGGAAAGACCTGTTCGCAACCAGCGCCCTAGCTGGCGCTGGTGCTGTAGTTACGTGCGGGTAGCGTGCACCGCTGCGTGCAGAGAACTTCCGCAAATTGCTACGCCGGGCGCCATTGGTCTGTGCGGGACTCGAAACCGTTCGGTGGAAACTGTCAGGCGATCGCGAGTCGGTTCGGCAAGCTGGCTATCGTGCGGCGCGTCATTTGAATGGGTACTTCGCGTTGGTGATTTGGAGGTGGTAGGCGGCCTGAAACAACGGCCCGTCTTTCGTGCGAACGTCGATCGTTACATCGTGGCCGTTGTCCGATTGAATTGCGTCCCTGGCGATATCGGTCAATGCGTGCGCAGCTTCAACCTTGGCGGCGCGCACATCTCGGAGCTCTAGACCTTCGTCGTCGGGGTACGTGCCTGTATGGTCCCGGATATCGAAGAAGTAGCGAGTCATCCGCGCCTCCCAATTGGGAAGCAACGGGGGCGGAGAACACCTTGTTCCTGTTTTTGTTCATCGGAGGTTCAGGTGCCTGGTCTCTTTCCATCCCTAGCGGCCCACTTCCTTTCACTGTTCTGGGGCACATAGGTTCGGACTGGACCCCACGTTCCTGATCCACCGAATACACATGGGGATTTCTTCGCGTGGGTGCAAAGTTTCTATAATCGCAACCCGCAAGAACTGTACGCCAACGACAGGCATATAGGACCCGGAGACGAGGTAGGTGTCATGAAGCGAAGGCGACGCCGGGTTATTCAGACTATCCCGCTAGAACAATGTCTCTCCCAGGAAGCCAGAGAGCTGCGCCAGCGAGCTAGAAAACTTCCGCCATGCCCAGAGCGGGAAGCATTGCTGAGAAGGGCGCGGTACAACGAGACCACCGCTCACTTAGCCGAGTGGCGGATGTCCCCCGGACCACGCGCTCCAATTTGGGAGCACGACGGGTTAACAAGGCCATATGAATTCGATGGCGCCGAGACTGCCTCGGTCTGCACAGCGGCGGTATCGTTTGTTGCGCTGATCGCCAGCGCACTGGGCTCTTTCTCAGATAGCGCTTGGGACCGCTCAGATTAAATGGGATGCCATCACCTTAGTTGGTTGCGCTACAATCGCACTTAGTGCGCTGATGCTGATTTGTTTTGACTATATGAGCGATGGCGACTTTCGCTCTGGCGCGAATTGTACTGTCGTAGCGATTTGCATGACCGTAGGCCCCAGTCTCAACGCAGAGGTTGTGCCATGGGCAAAGACCTACTTGAAGGCGTTTGGATCGTACTTTTCGGGCTAAGCCCGCTGATCATCATTGGCATCGCGCTATATGTAAAGTAACTGCTACCCAGCTCTCCGGCGCGTCGAGCCGGTAGAAGGCCCCAGCAATTTGCCTCCGTCACGTAGGCCTTCAACAGCTACGGGAAACGCTCAGCCCTCCGAAATTCGTAGACCAGACGCCTAGAGGCATCGTAAGCTTTACGCCAGAAGTCTCGGGTTTGTCGGGGCGTTTGGGAGCGCTCTGCGGAAAATGCGAAACTACAAGGCTTACATCCTTGGCGATGATGACCACATCATCGACCGCGTGGACCTATTCTGCGATGACGATGAGGCCGCGAGGCACCAGGCAAGAAAGCTCGCTATCGGGCGGGCGGTAGAGCTATGGGACGGCGTGCGTAAGATCGCAACGTTTCAGCCGACCGACCCAGATCCTTGACAACGAGGCGGCCTCCGTTGGCGGTCTCCGCTAAGTCTGAAATTCTGGACTTATAGCAACCTTTCTCCCGACTCGGCCGTTCGCTTTGCATCAACAATCAAGGCTCAGTCGTAGGCGCCGGCGGCTGAGAGATCGGTTGCGCTCCCGCCTGCGTAGCAAGAGAGCGGCGCGATGTCGAAACGGCGCTGCGTGCAGCAAACCCTATCACTTCAGCAGCGCCTTGCCCAAGAGGCGCGCGGTCTGCGCGAGGCCGCGAAAGCGTTTCCGCCGTGTCCTGAACGCGAAGCCCTGCTTCGCAAAGTCAGACAGGATGAGGCCGCCTCTCACACGGCGGAGTGGCTTTCGCCGTCTGGTATAAGGGGTGTCAGTTAAAATGCGCGGCTCATTATTCCGCGAGCGCGCCACGGCGGGCCGACTTAAATAATCGTGCGGGCGGCGGCCTAACTTTAGGGAGTCAATTGGCTTGGGATCGGCGCATAGGAAAGGTCAGCTGACTGTGCTATTGAACCGTCATCATCGGCCGTGGCTCGGCGACTACCGGTGACTGAGAGACACTGAGCGCTCCCGCCTTAGGGACGGGAGCGTTTGATGTGCGAAAGATGTGCTCCAATTGACGAACGAACCGCGCACTACCGTTCACTCCGCATGCGGATCACAGATCAGAAGGCTTTGGAGGGCATTGCTCGTTTGATCGAGCAACATTCAAACGAACGGCCCGATATGGCGATCGAGGTTCGCTCCGCAACCGAGCGGCTGTTTTGCGCGTCCCTGATCTCTCGCTAAAACGGCGCGAAACATTAAGGCCCCTCAGTTGACACCCAACGGCGGAGGCGCGGCTGGAAACGTTCCATGCCATTTTGGGGTATTGCGGCCCTTTTCAGGAACAAGTGTTCACTTTGTAACTTAGTCACTGCCGCGTTGGCGCGGCAGAAGGATGGGGCATGCTAGAGCAACCCGCAGTGCTGATCCTCGTGGTTGAGGACGAGGTCCTTATTCAAGAGCTGGTCAAGGAAGCCTTGGCAGACGGAGGTTTCAAAACAGAATCTGTTTCATCGGGAGAGAAGGCGATCGCTCTCCTCGAAAAGGGCGAGCAGGAATACCGAGCCCTCATCACTGACATTCGTTTGCCTGGTGCTTTCTCCGGTTGGGATGTCGCCAGGCGCGCAAGAGAGCTCAATCCGCAAATGCCAGTGGTCTACATGACCGCAGACGGTGCCGATGAGTGGTCCTCGCAGGGCGTGCCGAACAGCCTCATCTTGCAAAAGCCTTTCGCGCTCGCGCAAGTCGTGACGGCGATTGCTCAACTACTGAACCAGGTCCCCCCCACGCAAGAGTAAGCCTGTTTGGCGGCCTTCGCATAGCTAGGCACGCGTAGTTTGCCGGAACGTCGCACGGTTCGAATGCGAGCCCACGACACCTTCCGGGCAAACGTTTCATGCCCTTTTGGGATACAGGCCCCGCCATAGGAACAAGTGTTCACTGTGTAACTTAAGGGACTACTCGCCGCGCTGGAGGGCGAAGTCCATGAGCGCGATTGGCCAGAAAATCCAAGAGATTGAAAATTAGCCGACCAAAACCTGTCGATGTGGCAAGCCGCTGGATTTGGTCCGGACCATGCTGAACATTCGCACCGGCAAGCATGTTCGAGTGCAGTGGTTGTGGTGAACGAACCTGGGATGACTAGACCATGCATAGCTCCATCCCCGAGCCGGACGGTTTCCCGTAGCTTCCCAGTGCAACGGGCGCGGGGGATTTGATAGGCTATTCAGATGCCCAGCACCTTCACGCATAGAGGAATCAACTTCACTGTGACGCGACGCTATGACGATCAATTTGAAATAGTCATTGAACTAGATAGCCAGTCGATACAGAGCACTGTTCGAACCCGGTTGCCCGAATTGGCAAGGCGCCGCGCTGAGATGCTCATCAATCGCAAGCTAAAAAACCGGATCAGGCCGGTGTAAATGCCAACTCTGAGTTGTTTCGCATGCCCAATTTGCGGAGTGGCCAGTTAGTCCCAGCGCTCCGACGAAGCTTGAGTGCTCTCCCAAGCTCTCGTTTTTTCTTGCGAGCCCTCTTGACAGTCTCAAATCTTGATTTATCTCGTGGCTCGTCGGTCCCCAGTGGGGCCGAAATCCTGGACGCCGAACGGGTCCAGGCAAACGGGCACCGGTCGTGTCCGGTGCTTCTCATACCCATCTTGCTCTTTTGAGGATTTGGCTATGCGCACGTACGATTTCTCTCCCCTGTTCCGATCGACAATCGGATTCGATCGTCTTTTCGACCTCGCCGAAACGGCTCAGCGGGCCACCGAAGATAATTACCCCCCGTACAACATCGAGCGACTTTCCGAAGTCCGCTACCAGATCGCGCTCGCGGTCGTAGGCTTCTCGCCGGACGAAATCTCGGTTGTGGCAGAGCAGAACGTGTTGACGATAGAGGGTAACAAGGTCGAAAAAGCGGAGCGCGATTACCTCTATCAAGGCATCTCAACCCGTCGATTCCGGCGACAATTCAGCTTGGCCGATCATGTACTGGTGAAGAATGCCGCGTTCGACAACGGCCTGCTCAAGATCGAGCTGGCGCGCGAAATTCCCGAAGCCATGAAGGCGCGTCGGATCGCAATCAACGCAACGCAACCGAGTCGGGCGCAACAGCTCGAATCCGCTGCGGCCTGACGCGCGTGAAGCCGCGTTCGGATTTGCCGCGCGCGGCTTCACCATTTCTCGTCTTGGAACGGAGGCAAACATGCGGCCGACGACCGCAAATGTCTTTTCACTAAATGTACCTCGCCAGGCACGGTTCAATCATCCCTTGGATGTTTTGACGGAGCTGTCTCTGACCAAAGAGGAAAAGCGAGCACTCTTGGCGTCTTGGGCATCTGACGCAGCTGCGGTCCCATCCTGTCCCAGCTTACGGGCACCCGCTGGTTTGCGATCACCGGTCAAGATTGACATCATTCTCGACGCCCTTTGCCGTCTTGACAACGATCCTCAGCATCCGCCGGGAGGCAAGCCTTATCGTCTTCGGTCAACAGTCCGCCCGCTGGCGGCTTAGGAGGGTGACATGGACGACATCAACCTTCCTAAACACATCGTGGACAGAATCGAAGCCCGCTGGTGCGCTCGGCGGCTGGCGACAAAAGAAAGGCGCGAGATCGTCGATCGGCAACTCGAACAGCTGCGGGTACGTCGCAACAACGTCCGGCGCTATCGGTGGCTGCTCAACACAAAGCTGAACGACCTTGAGCGCAACTACATCGAACGACGTCTCTCCGAAGAAACCTCAGCGATAGAAACACTGATAGCTGACATTCCGCCTCTCGTTCGTGAGCAGCCTCTGCTCGACGCCGGGACCGAATCGGAAAGTGCCTCGCCATGAGCACGACGCAATTTCTGATACAGGGAAACCAGAAGATAGTCGCCCACTATCTGTTTTTGCTCGACACAGCAAGAACGGAGCGGGAGCGGAAGCAGTTTACGGAAGGAGAATCGCAACCTGAAACGCCTGCTCGTCGAATTCGCTCGGCCAGCGCAAGCGGCCTGAACGGTTATAGTCCGACGCTAACGTGGATGAAGCTTAGATTATGAGAACGCCAATATCGGCAACGGATCTGGAGCGGGTCGCTTTACGCGAGATCCGCAGCTTTCCCGGCGGCGAATATGTTTGCCATGTGGAAGTCGTTCAGGCGAGCCCGGATTGGAAACTTCACACGACGGTCAGGGACGGCGCCGAACTCGACCGAATCCAGCACGCGGCGCGAGCCACGGAGTTCAGATTGAAACATCGGTATGAACTGCGAACCGATTGGTGATGACCAACTGTGCAATGCGCCCCTGGCCTCCGGGACAATAGCCGGGATACCGTCATCGTCTTTGCCGAGCAGTGGCCCATTGCTAGCGATGCTTCGAAGGGGCCGCTCCGAGCGACTTCTTCATAGCTGGTCCGAGCCGGCGCTCAACCTGCTTGCGGTTGTTGTCGACCTTCTTGACCGCCTTTTTCACCGACGCGGCCGACTTGCCCGTCTTCTTCGACTCGTAGCGCACCTCATAGTCTTGCCCGCCGGCGACGCGCGCCCTGTCCTGTTTGCGACCGCGCGCGGTCTGCTTCTTCGCTTTCTTTGCCATTCTGATCTCCCTTCTGGTGAAGACCAACGTTGGCTAAGATCGCCAGTTCCAACCGACCCGCGGGCGGAACGATTGCGACTGCGACTGTTTGAATCAGCTCATTGTTTGTGGAGTTGCTTTGTGGCGTTTCAACGTAGGAAGCCTGAGACGATTGGGGTCAAGGCGCTCTTTCCCGGCTTCATTGCGCCGGCATTGGCTTCGCCGATCGAGAAAGTGCCGGGTGGCTCGCGATGGATTCATGAGATCAAATTCGATGGCTATCGCGTCCAGGTCCACCTCGCCCATGAAGAGGTGAAGATCTACACCCGCCGTGGCCACGATTGGACGAAACGATTTAAGAAAATCACCCACGACGCTTGGCACATCTCGGCAGCGTCAGCGATCATCGATGGCGAAGTTGTAGTGCCCTCAGCAAGTGGCGCTACCGACTTCTCGGTCTTGCAGAACGAACTTCGGGGCAGTTCGACCAAGATCGTGTTGGTCGCCTTCGATCTTCTGTTTTTCAACGGGCGCGACCTGCGAAAGCTACCGCTGATCGAGCGAAAGGCCGTCTTGAAAACGCTGGTCGCGAGCACTGACATCCAGTTCAGCGAGAGCTTCGAAGTCGAGGGCCCGGAGATGTTTGCCCACGCCTGCAAGTTGGGCCTCGAAGGCGTCGTGTCGAAGGTCAGGGACAGCGTGTATCCTACCGGCGCGCGCAGCCGCGACTGGGTCAAGAAAACCTGCGCGCAGCGCGAGACGCTGACGATCGCAGGCTTCGCGCTCGACGGTAACAAATGGGACGGCATCTATGTCGGTCGCCGCAAAGGCGATGAGCTGATCTACGCCGGCAAGGTCGATCATGGCTTCGATAAGGCCTCGGCTGCCGATCTCCGGAAGCGCCTGACGCCGCTGATCCGGAAAACGCAACCCTACACGAAGCGCATTACCCACAAGGCGGTCTGGGTGGAGCCGGATGTACTGGCCGAGATTGAATACCGCGCCAAATCCGCGGACGGAAAAGTGCGACATCCGTTCTTTCGTGGCGTGCGGGAAGATCTGTGAACGAGAGCCGCTGCATCTTTGCGATGACGCCCTTTGGGTCTGCGAGAGCCACCCGGATCAACCTTGGACCGGCACACCCCTGCCCGGCCTGCAACAAGCCGGCTGATGAAGAAGTGCCAGAGCTGCCGCGCGGGTTTCGCAACATGTTCGACTGCCGCAATAGGCGCCGATGAATCGCGAGCGCGAATTCCCAAAAAGCCTCTCGTCGAGATTTCCGCAGGCGGCGAGCGCAAGTTCGCTCCTCCGATGCATCATTGCAATCGCTTCAGCGAACGATCTCAAATAGCCCTAGTTTTCTAGTCTGTTCTATTAGAAACAGGAAGGAAACGGCCGATGAAAATTGCAAAGATCGCCTTGGCGACCGCATTCTTAGTTGGCTCGATTGCGACGGCATCCGCCCAAGGCGGCGGCGGTGGCGGAGACTCCCCGGCCGCGACCTCTGGTCAGGGCGCGTCCAGCAGTCCGAGCGCGGCAAATCCAGGCGCGACGCAGAATGATCCGAAAGAGAGAGAAGGCACGACGGGCAAGAGCGGCGGCACCACGTCCAAGGACGGCGCGATGTCCAAGGAGCACACGAAGAAGTAAACCACGCGTAGAATCGTTCGTCGGACGCGCAACTCGACCCCAGCATCACCTCCTAGCTGGGGCCTTTTTGCATCTGACACGGTCACGTTTCGACCCGCAAGACGCCGACGAGATTCTGACGGCCGAGAACGGAAGCATCATCTTCCGCTCGGCTCTGTTTCAAGGGACAACCCAAAAAATGAAGAAGACAATGAAGGTTCAACCTAAAAAGCGGGGCCGGCCCGATACGGGCAAGGATCCTCTAATGGGGTTTCGCGCATCTCCTGAAATGCGCGCAAGCGCGGTCAGATGGGCTGAATATCAACCGGGCACGCCGTCTCTGTCCGAAGCCATCCGTCGGTTGGTCGAGCTCGGTTTGACCGTGCGGACCAACCCTCTGACTGATGAGCGCGAAGACCAGCAACGCCGCGAACACCCAAAGCAACGCGCCCGCGAACTGGCCAGCAATGCAATCGACAAGGTGACCGACCCCGCAGCCAGCCCCGACGATCAAGCCAGTCGTAAGCGCAGGCTCATCAAAGGACCTGGGGAATTTCAGAAGGTGCGGCGCGATCGAAAGCGAAAATGAGCGATAAGCGTGTAGTCGCCGTCTTTCTGCGGGCATCTTCAATGCAATCGGCAAGCCAGGAATATGAGGTCCTTTCAGGTTGTTCCGCCACATCAAAGCGCCGCGGGCAACCCGCTAGCGTCACGCGAGAACGCGAGCCACGGGACGCGCGGCGAGCGTTGCAGCCTCGATTTCACTACCGCCGGTGACGATGTGCCACTATCGCGAATTGCACCGCCGGACGAAAATCGCCGCCCTCTCGCGCGGTTCGATGTTGAAATTGATCAGGCGCCAGTGCTTTCGCTTCACGACAAATATCGCCCGTTCGCCCGCTCTTCGACCGTCTTCGGCGACACATATATCGTGCGTGGCGACGCCGTCGCTGTGTCCGAAGCCGAGACTAGGCAGCGTGTGGTAATCAGCGTGTTCGGCAACGTGGCAAGGCCATTGCCGCGCTTGACAGCCCAGCCTGTCAGGCCGCGGTCAAGGTCGTAGGCGACGGCGCCGAACGCGACGTGCGGGATTGTCGAGGGGCTGGAATAGAGTGTCCGTTGACGACCGCCAAGGCGCACTCGCAGCGAGCCGCTTCAGAACACAACTTTACGCTCTCTTCAGTGCCGTCGTGGTGCCAGATCGTTCCCGTTTGCATCCGAAATGCATCGTTTCTGTCAAAGCCCTACCGATTGAGGATCTTTTGGACGCGATGATGATTAATTAAAACATGGCAGAATTCGCATTCTAGAGAGTCCGATTGGCTGTTCCCATCATCGCAGCGAGCGTCACCGTCATCTTCGTCCTGGCCGTAGGCGCGTGGACGACGACGGTGGGCACATGGTACCGGGGCCTAAACAAGCCATCCTGGAATCCGCCGGATTGGGTCTTCGGACCGGCATGGACCGCCATACTTGCTCTCGCCGGCTGGTCGGGTGTCTCGGCCTGGACGAACGCCATCAAGGATGAGCCGGGTCGAATCCTCATTCTGTCGCTCTTCGCCTTGAACATCATCCTGCATATGCTGTGGAGCCCGCTCTTCTTCGCCTTGAAGAGACCGGATTGGGCTTTGGCCGAGGTCCCGCTTCTTTGGCTCTCGATCGCGGCGCTTATGCTCGCGGTCGGACGGTATTCCTTATTGGCCGTCTGGCTTCTGTTGCCCTACCTGCTATGGGTGACTTACGCGGCGTTTCTCAACTTCAAAATCGTCAGGCTGAACCGGCCGTTCGGCGAACGTGCCTGAGGCGGAACTTCAGCCGCCCCAAAAGAAGCGTCTCTCACTGGAGGGCGAAGTCTTCGCCGTGTCTACCGACGGCAAACATCGCTTCAGCAAGACGGCCCGGCCGTCGATTACCCTCACGGCCGGACACGGCATCGAGGGCGACGCGCATCACGGGCTGTTCGTTCGGCACCGCTATTTGGCGCGCCGCAATCCAAAAGCAGCCAACCTTCGTCAGGTTCATCTGATCCCAAGCGAACTGCTCGAGGCGCTGAAGACGGCCGGCATCGAAGTCAACCCTGGGGACCTGGGAGAGAACGTCGCGACCGTCGGGCTCGACCTCGAACGTCTGCCTTTTGGAACTAGGCTCAGATTGGGTACCTCAGCGACCCTCGAACTCACCGGCCTGCGCACGCCCTGCGTGCTCATCGACCGCTTCAAGGCCGGGTTGAAAGCGCGCCTGCTCGGCGGATCCGCCGGACCGCGCTTCAAGGCTGGCGTGATGGCGATCGTGTCGCAAGGAGGCGCGGTCGTGCCCGGGGATAAAATCCGGGCGATTCTCCCTCCACCTCCGCATATGGACCTGCCTCCGCTTTGAACCTAGCAGAGGCGTGCAACCGAATTAGCTCACCGAGGTCTCGAATGACCCGCCGTAGACCGAGCGGCCCGACGTCGATCGTTGCGAGCTTGATCGATAGCCTGAATCGGCGGCGATCAGCGTATTCCTGGATTGAGGTGACGGGCGCGATCGTGCTGAGGGCAGGCACAATGTTGGGGTGCCGGTGTCGCCGCGGTGAATGATATGGTCGACGCATGCCAGAAGACGCTCTGCCTTCGGACGCAGCGGCCCATGGATGCCGGAGATGACTCCTATCCTAAAGGCCGCCATTTCCTTCCCGGTCCCGGTTCGCTGCCGACTTCGACGCATACCGTGCCAATGCATTGGCATGGGGTGACCCCGCCGAAACGTATTCCGCCGACTAGAGCGTTCGCTGTCGCCAAAGCCTCGACGAGCAGGATCTGCCACTCGGACACGCCGCCCGCAGCGTACCAGTAGACGCGACGCTGCAGACGCGACGCTGCTCTTCGACAGCGCCCGGTTCGCGACCGCCTGACTGCATGAATACAGCTACTTGCCATATCGGGTCGAGCGCCGACCAGGCCACCCTCACGTCTGGGGTCTGACGAAATAAACCCAAGAGCTTCACGCTCGACTACTCCGATCTCCTTGAAATCGACCAACCTTGGTCCTAGGGACCAATTATCGAGAGACGTTCTCGTGATGCGCTTTCAAAAACGTCCGGCGACTAGGCGTTATCGAGGTCGATCAGCGCAATGCCGATGTCGGGCTTTTTCTTTCGTCGCAGATGGACCGGCGTATCAGTGAGGACGACCTCTAGCGTTGGTCTGACCGTACCCGCCAAAA